>NZ_CP032694.1:177500-2577500 GCF_003627755.1 Rhizobium jaguaris
CCCGGTGCTGGAAGGTTAAGAGGAGGGGTGCAAGCTCTGAATCGAAGCCCCAGTAAACGGCGGCCGTAACTATAACGGTCCTAAGGTAGCGAAATTCCTTGTCGGGTAAGTTCCGACCTGCACGAATGGCGTAACGACTTCCCCGCTGTCTCCAACATAGACTCAGTGAAATTGAATTCCCCGTGAAGATGCGGGGTTCCTGCGGTCAGACGGAAAGACCCCGTGCACCTTTACTATAGCTTTACACTGGCATTCGTGTCGGCATGTGTAGGATAGGTGGTAGGCTTTGAAGCAGGGACGCCAGTTCTTGTGGAGCCATCCTTGAAATACCACCCTTATCGTCATGGATGTCTAACCGCGGTCCGTTATCCGGATCCGGGACAGTGTATGGTGGGTAGTTTGACTGGGGCGGTCGCCTCCGAAAGAGTAACGGAGGCGCGCGATGGTGGGCTCAGACCGGTCGGAAATCGGTCGTCGAGTGCAATGGCATAAGCCCGCCTGACTGCGAGACTGACAAGTCGAGCAGAGACGAAAGTCGGTCATAGTGATCCGGTGGTCCCGCGTGGAAGGGCCATCGCTCAACGGATAAAAGGTACGCCGGGGATAACAGGCTGATGACCCCAAGAGTCCATATCGACGGGGTTGTTTGGCACCTCGATGTCGGCTCATCGCATCCTGGGGCTGGAGCAGGTCCCAAGGGTTTGGCTGTTCGCCAATTAAAGCGGTACGTGAGCTGGGTTCAGAACGTCGTGAGACAGTTCGGTCCCTATCTGCCGTGGGTGTAGGAATATTGACAGGATCTGTCCCTAGTACGAGAGGACCGGGATGGACATATCTCTGGTGGACCTGTTGTCCTGCCAAGGGCATAGCAGGGTAGCTATATATGGAAGGGATAACCGCTGAAGGCATCTAAGCGGGAAACCCACCTGAAAACGAGTGTTCCCTATCAGAGCCGTGGTAGACGACCACGTTGATAGGCCGGGTGTGGAAGTGCGGCAACGCATGAAGCTTACCGGTACTAATAGCTCGATTGGCTTGATCGTTCCCATTGCTCGTGCTCATCAAAAGATGAGTGTCCAAAGACGTGTTCAATAAACAAAATCCAGCTTCTCAAACATCCATGCAAAAGCATGGCTACGATGTGCTCCCTGTCGCCTCAACTTCGAGGTGTCCGGATGCTCAGCGCAGGTCCCCTTCGAGCGACAAGCGAGAAGGAAAGGCATCTGCGCCAGAGAAGAGCAACTTGTTAGTCCATGCGGACCGCATGGACTAACAAGTTGCGCTTCGCTGACCTGGTGGTTATGGCGGGGTGGCTGCACCCGTTCCCTTTCCGAACACGGCCGTGAAACGCCCCTGCGCCCATGGTACTTCGTCTCAAGACGCGGGAGAGTAGGTCACTGCCAGGTCTGCTAAACGCAACTCATCTAAAATCTTCTCGTCACTAAAACGGCCTAGCCGTGTTACAATAGGCCGCTAGCAAGCGGCCTTTGTCGCTTCTGAAAAGCACTTATACCTCGGCTCCGAAATATGGTGCCAAGGGAACACACGATAAACCCTCCGGGTTTACGTGGATGACGCAAACCGCAAACGGCTTGCTCAAGCTCCGACGAACCCTTTGGGTTCGCTCAGGGCGGACAAACCGCAACGCGGTTTGCTCGGGCGCGATAAACCGCTTAGCGGTTTACGCTGGTAACGCGGGGTGGAGCAGCCCGGTAGCTCGTCAGGCTCATAACCTGAAGGCCGCAGGTTCAAATCCTGCCCCCGCAACCAATCTTCCCTTCCTCACAAAGCAAACACTTTAACTCACTACACCTGCGTAGGTGAACACCAGATGCACTTGTCTCCACATTCCCCTCCAGGACGCACACTAGCGGACCTGCATCGAGCGTTTGCAGAAACGGATTGTCGAGAAATCGTGCAACGCCGGAACCTGAGATCGCGGCAGCACGAGCCGTCGAGAAGTCTCAGTAGACGTCGCGCGATCGATTGTAAATGAAGTGGGCTTTGAGTACGACCGAGGGAACTTACAGATGGCGCCACGCCGAAGAGGTTGAGCAGCGCTTTAAAGCTGACCGTACACCACTTTAGCTGCGACAAGATCCGCAAGCCCGGAGCCGACGGCCTTGAAGCAGGTAATCTCGTTTGCGCTCGTGCGAGCGAACCTGTCTGCGCGGCAAAGGTCCGCGAGGGTCGCCTTCACCGAATCCTTGGAGATGACGCCTGCCTTGATCGGCTGTACGAGATCGCCAGCTTCGTGGAGGGCTTCGGACGTGTCGACATAAATGATCGATTTCGCAACCGTCGCGTCGTCGGCCTCGCGCATCTTCGGTGTGAAACCGCCGATGAGGTCAACATGGGTGCCAGGCGCAAGCCATTCCCCCTTGATGAAGGGCTCTGTCGCCAGAGTGGCGGTGCTGACGATATCGGCTTCCTCGATGGATTGGCGAAGGTCCAAAGCAACCGAAGCTTTTATGCCAATCGAGGTCAGGCCTTCCACCAGACGTTTCGAGGCATCGGGGTTCACGTCCCACACCTCGACGCTCTCGATCGGGCGAACCGCTCGGTAAGCTTCGGCAATAAGGCTGCCGACCCGACCTGCTCCCACGACCAAAAGGTTCTTCGAATCCTCGCGCGAAAGGTATTTTGCGGCCAGCGCAGATGTCGCTACAGTGCGTCGACCGGTGATGGTGTTCCCATCCATCAGCGCGAGCTGTTCGCCGGTTAGGCCGTCGTAAAGCATGTAGGTCGAGACAAGACCGGGAAGTCCGCGCGCAGCGTTCCCTGGCACGACGGTCACGATCTTGACCCCGAGGAACTGCTGCCCGCCCGTGGGTTTGGTCCATGCCGGCATCAACAGCAGCGTGGCGTCGGCCTGGTTGGGCCGCCCCATTGTATGATGATGGCGCTCGGGAAGCTCGCAGCCTTCGGCGAATCCCGTTCGCAAAGCGGCGACAAGCTCCGGAAACAGTAGCTTTTTGCCGGTCTCCGCCGCGTCGAGAATTGTAAAAGCTCCCATATCGTCCTCCGTTATCGCGTCATTGAAAGCAGGTTCTGATAGGTTTCGTCGTTCAACGGGATTCCGTCCCGCTCGGCCGCCTCCCTGGTGCGATAACGCCGATCCGAAGGAAGCCTTGTCTGCCCCGATGCGCGCACGACATCCATCAATTGAGCGACGCGGCTTGCGAAAACCTCGTTGCCGCCACGCCTCGGGTCGATGACGATGACCAACTGGCCTGTCTTTGGCGTCTCCGCGCCACTGTGAGCGGAGAAGTCCACCTCTGATGAAAACTGACCGCCGGTCAGGGCCGAAGCGAGAACTTCGACCATCAACGACAAGGCGGAGCCCTTGTGACCGCCGAACGGCAAAAGCGCGCCGCCGTCAAGAATTCGACTGGGGTCTTCGGTGAACTCTCCCTCAGCATCGACGCCAGTGCCCAAGGGTACGCCACGTCCTTCCCGAGCGGCAATCCGAAGATCACCGTTCGACATCGAGCTTGTCGCAAAATCAAAGATCATCGGGTTTGCTCCGTCGACGGGAGTTGCAAACGCGATGGGATTCGTCCCCATGACGGCTTTGCGTCCTCCCGGAGGCGCGACGCAGGCAAGACCGGAGACCATCGAGAGCGCCACGAATCCGTTTCGCGCGAGCGGTTCGAGATCCGGCCATAGGGCACTAAAGTGATGGGAATCCTTTATCGCCAATACGGCGGCTCCAAACTTCGAAGCCTTTTCGACGGCGAGCGGCATCGCCAGCGAAAGCGCCGGCTGTGCAAAGCCATTTCGGGCGTCCACGCGGATGAAGGCCGTGCTGACGTCGAGAACGGCAGCGACCGCCTTTCCATCGACCCAGCCACTTCTTAGCGATGACACATAGCCGGGCATGCGAAACACGCCGTGGCTCAGGCTTCCATCACGTTCGCATCCGGCGCAATTGGCAGCAACGATCGCAGCATTCGCCTCGGAGACACCGAAGCGAACGAAGATCCTTGCGAGCAGCGATGTCAGGTCGTCATAGCTGATCCGTGTCTGCCGATCGGAGCTGTTGGTCATCCGATCATTCCTTGGTCACCGGGGTGCCGTAAGGCTTGCCGGCGACCACCCAGTCGTGAGGCTGGACCTCGGCGAACATGACGGTCGTCGCTTCCGGCTTGATACCGGCCAGCTTATCGAGCGTCTCGGTAAATGCCTGAGCGATTTCAGCCTTGAGCTCCGGGCTGCGGCCGGGAAAGAGTTCGACACGGATCAGCGGCATCTTCTTCTCCTTACAGGTCCATCGGCCAGGTGTCGGAGAGGCGATAGCCCGCCTGGAACGGATCAGCGGGATCGACCATGAGCTGCTTCGTTCCGATGACCCAGGCGCGACCGGAGATGATCGGGCTGATGGCGGCCTTGCCGTTGATGTCGACTTCGCTGTCGATGCTGCAATGGAATTCAGTGTCCAGCAACGAGGTGCCGACGAACTTGTCGCCGACCTTCATCTGGCCCTTGGCGTGAAGGACTGCCATGCGGGCCGAACAACCGGTGCCGCAAGGTGAGCGGTCGATCTTGCCCGGACGGATCGCGACTGCGTTTTTGCCCCAGAGGACGCCGCCCTTCACCGTGACCGGGTCGGTGATCTGGCAGAAGGAGATATGCCCCCAGTCATTGGCAGGATGCTTGAAGCCGAGCTGCTCGTTCGCGGCTTCAGTGATCTTCACGCCCATGCGGGCGATGTCGCGCGCCTGGTCTGGCTGCAGGCTCAGGCCGATCGATGCGGCATCGACGATGACGAAGCTGTCGCCGCCGTAAGCGGTGTCGACGGTAACCGTGCCGATGCCTTCGACTTCGATCTTGGCGTCAAGCTTGTCGGCGAATGAAGGAACGTTCTTGACGCGGATGCGCTCGGCCTTGCCGTTTCCGCACTCGGCCTCGACTTCGATCAGGCCGCCCGGCGGCTCCAGGATCATGCGGGTGATCGGCTCCTGCATCGGGATGATGCCGGTATCGAGCAGGACGGTCGACACGCACATGGAGTTAGAGCCGGACATCGGAGGGGTGTCGGCCGGCTCCATGACGATCCAGCCCATCTGCGCCTTCGGGTTCTTCGGCGGAACGAGCAGATTTACGTGTCTGAAGACGCCGCCGCGGGGTTCGTTCAGGACGAAGTTGCGGAGGGTTTCGTCTTCGGCGATCCAGCGGGACTGTTCCCAGACGGTTGCGCCGGGGGGCGGTGCTACACCGCCGACGATAACGTCGCCGACTTCGCCTTCGGCGTGGCAGCTCACGACATGCACGACCTTGGATGTACGCATTATGGCATTCCTCTTGGTAGATGGTTCGAGACTAGGAGTTTGCAGACTTCAGGAAGGCCGCAGTCTCGCGCTTTTCCGGATGTTCGAAGATTTGCTCCGGAGAACCGATTTCGTGAATGAGGCCTTCGCGGAAGAAGGCGACACGATCGGAGACTTCACGGGCGAAGCGCATTTCGTGGGTAACGACGATCATGGTCATGCCTTCCTTCGAAAGCATGCGCATCGTGTCCAGCACTTCGCCGACCAACTGCGGGTCAAGCGCCGACGTCACTTCGTCGAACAGCATATATTCCGGCGACATCGCCAATGCTCTGGCAATTGCCATGCGCTGTTGCTGGCCGCCGGACAGACGCGACGGAAATACGGTCAGCTTCTCGCCGAGGCCGACATGCTTGAGTTGCTCGACCGCTATGGCTTCGGCTTCCTTTTTGCTCTTGCCGAGGACCTTCCGGGGAGCGAGCATGACGTTCTCGAGCACGGTGAGGTGAGGGAAGGCGTTCCATTGCTGGAAGACGATGCCGATCTTGCGACGCAGCTTGTTGAGGTCGGTCGACTTGTCGTGAACCTCGATGCCGTCGATCCGAATGCTGCCGCTCTGTATGTGTTCAAGGCCGTTGACGCACATCAGCATGGTCGACTTGCCGGAGCCGGAGCCTCCGATCATGGAGACCTCTTCGCCCTTGTTGACCTTGAGATTGATGCCTTTGAGGACTTCCAGGTCGCCGAAGGACTTTCTTACGTTGGTGATCTCGATCATTGGTTCTGCCACTTTCTCTCAAGGTGCGCGCCGATGCGTGCGATCGGGAAGCTCATCGCAAAGTAGATGAGACCGGCGATCATCAGGATGAAGAGAGGCTCTTGAAGCCGGGTGATGATTGTCTGCGAGTTGCGCAGGAGTTCGGCGATACCGATCCACAGGACGAGGGCGGTATCCTTCATGACGCCGAGCGTAAGGCCGATCCAGCTCGGCAGCATGACGCGTGTCGCCATGGGGAGAACGATGTAGCGAAGGTCCTGCAGCCAGGTCATGCCGAGCGAACGGGCCGCACGCCTCGTTGTCACAGGCACTGCGAGAATGCCGCTGCGGACAACTTCCGTGCAGTACGCTGCCGTATAGATCGCGAGTGCCATGCACGCCACTTTAAACGGCGGCAACCCAAGCTTGGCGATCGAATTGAAAGAATTAAACAGGACCAGTTGGATCAGCAACGGTATCGAACGGAAGATGTCGAGGCATCCTCCGATGATGGTGCGCGCCCACATCGGCCCACTTTCACGGATGAGACCAAACATGATTCCGAGGATCGTACCGCCGAGCACGGCCCAGAACGTTATGGCAAGAGTGATGCCCGCTCCTTGAAGCATGAGGAGAAAGTCATCCCATGTCATCGATGTGTTGAACATGTGCGCCTCCTCAGTAACGGAACAATCGGGCGGCGAGCAGTCGCGCCGAGAGGGTGAACACCTTCGCAATCAGGAGGTACAGAACCGCCGCAGCGAAGAAATATTCGAAAGTACGGAAGGTCCGTACGTTGAGCTGCTGGGTCACACCCGTCAGGTCGGTGGTAAGCCCCACGACCACGCCCAGTGAGGTCATCAAGATCGACCAAACCATCTGGTTCGTGAGGGCGTAGAAAACCACACGGAACATTTGCGGTAGCATGACGTGCCACATCGCCTGTCCAGGCCCCATTCCGAGCGAGCGCGCTGCGCGCATCTGCGTTTCAGGAACGGCCTTGAAGCCGCCGCGGAACGTTTCGGCGAGATAACCCGCATTGTTGAACGTAATGCCGATCAGGAGCGCAAGAAAGGAGTCGATCCGGAGACCGAATGATCCGAGGCCGAAGTAGACCATGTAGATCTGGAACAACGCGGGCGCGTTGCGTGCGATCTCGACCCAAACGTTCGAGATGCTGACCAGAATGACGTTGTTCGACCGTTTGGCAAGAGCCAAAAGAACGCCGATGATCGTGCCGAGGATCATGGCAAGAGCGGCAATCTCAAGCGTGACGAGAGCGCCCCACAACATGTCCGGCAGGTGCTGCCACACCTGCCGCCATTGGAAGGTATATTTCCACATGACGGTGTCCGTTGAAGCTTCGCGTTAGGAGGGATGGGGGCTCCGAGCCCCCATCGTGCGATATCAGCGGTACACGCCCGTTGCTGTCAGTGCCGGAGTAGGCCCCGCCTGCGTGCCGATGTACTTCTCGTAGAGTTCCTTGTATCGGCCTGAGCGGACTTGCCGGTTGATGAACAGGTTGAGGTAGTTGATGAGGCCCTGTTCGTCGCGAAGAACGATCAGCGATGTGTAATCGGGGTCGATCGGGGCGTTGCCAACGATCTTCAGGCCGGGATACTTCCCGGACTTGATGATTTCCGTAGCAACGGTCGAGGTCGTCCATGTCGCGTCGATCTGCTTCTGGCTCAACGCCAGGAAGACATCGGCCTGGGACTGGAAGGCGCGGAACTCGCCCTTGGGATCGTTGAACGCCTTGACCGCGTTCTCAAGTCCTATGGTTTCGTAGCTGCCGGCAGGGCCGCCGACGGCATGGCCCTTGATGTCCTCCGGCTTGGCTATGTTCGCGTCTTCGCGGGCAAGGACGACCGTCGTGAAGACGAAGTAGGGAACCGTGAATCCGATCGTCTTGGCGCGTTCGAGCGTATCGGAGGTCGAGGCTACGCCGACGTCGGCGCGGTCGGAGATCAGAGCAGGAATGCGGTCTGGGAAGGGCGTCTCGACGAACTCAGGCTCGACGCCCAAAGCTTTGGCGAGATCACGGCAGTATTCGACGTCGAAGCCCTCCGGTTCGTTCTTGGCATTGCGGGATCCCATGGGCGGGAAGTCGAGGACGACCGCGCAACGCAGCTTTCCCGAGGAAACAATGTCGTCAAGCTTGTCGGCATGGGCGGGCAGCGCGACGCCCGCGGCCAAAAGTGCACTCAGAAGATAACCGGAAATTTTCATCGTTCGTGTTCCCATTGTTGACGGCTTCAACACCGTATACGATATTCCTAACGGATAATAACGTATACGATCTACGAAGCTGGAGTCAAGCCTCCGCTTCCCGAACGTCTTGAGTGGGCTGCGCGGCGTCATGAAAGAATGAAGAAGCGAGATGCTGCAGGGGAGGCTGTGGGAGGAGTTTTCCAAATGTCTCCCAACCCTTGAGGCCGAGGATCGTCTACGATATTCGTCAAGGGCCAATAGCGAAGGAAATGGACCGCGGATGCCGCTAAATTCAGAACAGGCTACCAACTTGGGAAGCGCCCCGACCGCATCGGACGTCATTCTCAAGTTTATCCGGGACTCCATCATCGACGGGACGCTGGACGAGGGAGAGCCAATCCGGCAGGACGACGTCGCCCGGATGTTCAATGTTTCGAAAATTCCTGTCCGCGAGGCCTTGAAGCGCCTTGAGGCGGAAGGGTTGGTTGCCTTTCACAAGAATCGCGGGGCGGTGGTAACGTCGACTTCTGAACCGGAAATTGTGCAGATCTTCGAAGTGCGGGCGATCTTGGAATCCAACGCGATCCGGCTTTCTATTCCCCATATGACCGAAGAAACCTTCGCGGAGGCACAGGCCTATTGTGACGCCTTTGCCGAGGAAGCGGATATTGGGCGCTGGGCGGAACTGAACTGGCGCTTCCATTCGCGGCTCTACGAGGATGGTCAAAGGCCCTACATGCTGAACATGATCCGCTCGGTGAATGATCGCATCGAGCGCTACCTGCGCATCCAGCTCACGCTATCGCACGGCCATCGGATCGCAGATGACGAGCATCGTCAGATCCTCGAGCTTTGCCGTAAGCGGGACGTCGAGGGTGCATCGGCGCTGGTCTATTCCCACATCATGCGGGCCTGCGAGTCCCTCTTGAAGCACCTTCCGCACGGAGCTGGAACCGCCGGCTCCCGTCATCCCAAGTGATCCGCACTATCAAGTGATCCGCACTGTTAGGAGATCATTGGAGAGACGCGGTTCCAGCCTTCCTTGACAGTCTCCATGGCGACGTTGGTCGAGGTGTTCGCGACATGCGGTAAGGTGGAGACCTTCTCGCCCAGAACCCGGCGATACTTGCCGATGTCACGCGTACGGACTTTCAGAAGGTAATCGAAACGTCCTGCGATCATGTGGCATTCCTCCACTTCCTTGATCTTCTTGACGGCGTCGTTGAAGCTCCTGAGCGCTTCCTCCGTCGTGTTCGACAGTTTCACCTCGACGAATGCGATGTGGTCGAGCTGCATCTTCGACGGACTGAGGACTGCCTTAAAGCCTTCGATGAAGCCTTCCGAAACCAATCTCTTAAATCGTAGCTGGCATGGGGTCTTTGAAAGACCGACGCGCTCCGCAAGATCCGTTATGGACATGCGTCCATCTTCGGACAGCGCCTCGACAATCTTTCGGTCGAAATGGTCAAGTTCACTATAAAATGCCGGTTCCGTAGCCATTTTCATCTTCCTGATCGCTCAATATAAGCTCATAGCGCCTGGAAATCGGCAAAATCAAGTCAGATCGCCAATCGGCGTTGTGGTACTTCTTTAGCACGGCTATTCGGAGGACCGGCTATGGACAATGCGTTGAAGATGAAGGAACCGGGAGCTGATCTCGGGGAAGGGACCTTCCTGGACAGTGTCGAGAGCTACATCGATCGCGCGTTCGCGCATCTCGACCTGTCTGAAGGCCTGGCCGAGCGCATCCGCGCATGCAACTCCACCTACACCGTCCGCTTCGGCGTGCGTCTTCGCGGCCGCATGTACAGCTTCACGGGTTGGCGCTCGGTCCATAGCGAGCATGTCGAGCCTGCCAAGGGCGGCATTCGTTACGACGCTTCCGCGAACGCGAATGAAGTCGAAGCGCTGGCAGCACTCATGAGCTTGAAGTGCGCGCTTGTCGACGTGCCGTTCGGCGGTTCGAAGGGCGCCCTGTGCATCGACCCCAAGCAATGGGAGGTGCACGAGCTGGAGCGTATCACCCGCCGCTTCACCCAGGAGCTTGCGAAACGCAACCTGATCTCTCCCGGCCGAAACGTGCCGGCACCAGACATGGGAACGGGCGAGCGCGAGATGGCCTGGATGGCCGATGAATACAAGCGCACGGGTCCGGCCGATATCGTGAACGCTAATGCCTGTGTTACCGGCAAGCCTCTCTCGCGCGGTGGCATTGCAGGCCGTACCGAGGCGACCGGTCGCGGCGTGCAGTACGCGATCCATTGCTATCTCCGTGACGCCGCGCATGAGGGAATTGGCGGACGTCGCGATCTGTCTACTATGACCGTTGCCATTCAAGGCTTCGGCAATGTCGGCTACCACGCCGCAAAGTTCCTCAGTGAAGAAGATCGGGCGAAAGTAATCTGCATCGTCGAGCGGGATGGCTGCATCTTCAATCCCGGCGGCATCGACGTCGAGGCCGTCCACCAGCACCGCCTTCGGACCGGCAGTATCCTTAGCTTCGACGGTGCGGAAAGCTCACCGGATAAGAAGCGTGGCCTGGAAGTCGAATGCGACATCCTGATTCCGGCGGCGATGGAAAACGCCATCACGCTCGAGAACGCCGATCGCATCCGCGCAAAGCTCGTGGCTGAGGCGGCGAATGGTCCCATCTCGTTCCAGGCAGAGAAGGTGCTCCTGAAGAATGGCGTTATCATTCTTCCGGACCTCTTCGTCAACGCCGGTGGCGTTATCGTCAGCTATTTCGAATGGGTGAAGAACCTGACGCACATTCCGTTCGGCCTAATGGAGCGTCGGCGCCGCGAGCGCCGGAACGCGCAGATTACCAGCGCGCTCGAATCCATGACCGGCAAAGAGTTTCCCGAGGACATGCGGGAGGAATTCCTGGAGGGCGGTCAGGAAAATCGATCTCGTTCGTTCTGGATTGGACGACGTCATGCGCGGCGCGTATCATCGCATGGCCAGCGTGCTAAGCGAACTCCCGGAGATCAGGGACTTCCGAACTGCTGCCTATTACATCGCCTTGAAGGGAATCGGCGACGCCTACAAGGCCATCGGAATTTGATCCTTGTTTGAAAAACACATGTGTTCGAGGCGAATGATGAAACACGATACAGTTAGAAAAGAGCACCTTCCGATCGACCTTGCGGAGAAGTATCGTCCCGTTGCGCTCGGCGCCGTGCGAGCGGCCTACAGTGTCGCGCCTGCCAAAAACTCGACTGAAGCGAGGAAGGACGCCTCGGATCGGCTTCTTGTGCCAGAAAGCCTCCCGGACTGATGAGCTATCAACCGCTTTCAAACTCAACAACCTTTCGTCATTAGGACCTGCAATGCTCAAAGTCGTCGCCGATAACGGACCCGCTTCCAATTCCACCCCGCCCTTTGCCCAGTTTGCACCTCCGATCCGCGAACAGTCGGACCTGCGCAAAGCAATCACCGCAGCCTACCGTCGCCCGGAGACCGAATGTTTGCCTCCGCTCGTCGAAGCCGCCAGAGTTCCCGCGGACTTAAAGGCAACGATCCGCAACACTGCGCACAAGTTGATCGAAGCACTCCGTGCCAAGCACAAGGGAACCGGCGTCGAAGGTTTGGTGCAGGAATACTCGCTGTCCAGCCAGGAGGGCGTTGCCCTCATGTGCCTTGCCGAAGCTCTCCTGCGCATCCCGGATACGGCTACGCGCGACGCTCTGATCCGCGACAAGATCTCTGAGGGCGACTGGAAGTCCCATGTCGGCGGCGGCCGCTCCTTGTTCGTCAACGCCGCAACCTGGGGATTGGTCGTTACAGGCAAGCTGACCTCCACCGTGAACGATCGCAGCCTCGCAGCCGCGCTGACACGACTGATCGCCCGCTGCGGCGAGCCCGTCATCCGTCGCGGCGTCGACATGGCAATGCGGATGATGGGCGAGCAGTTCGTCACGGGCGAGACGATCGACGAGGCACTGAAGCGAGCCCGCACGCTCGAAGCCCGCGGTTTCCGTTATTCCTACGACATGCTCGGTGAGGCTGCGACGACGGCAAAGGACGCCGAGCGCTACTATCGCGACTATGAAAACGCCATCCACGCGATCGGCAAGGCATCCGAAGGCCGCGGCGTCTACGAGGGGCCGGGCATCTCGATCAAGCTTTCCGCCCTTCATCCCCGCTATCTCCGCGCGCAATCGAAGCGTGTCATGGAAGAGCTGCTCCCTCGTGTTCGAGAACTCGCGCTGCTCGCCCGGAAATACGATATCGGCCTGAATATCGACGCCGAGGAGGCCGACCGCCTCGAGCTATCACTCGATCTTCTCGAGGAACTCAGCCTCGATCAGGAGCTGAAGGGCTGGAGCGGTCTGGGTTTCGTGGTTCAGGCCTACGGCAAGCGCTGCCCGTTCGTCCTCGACCATATTATCGATCTTGCCCGTCGTTCCGGTCGCCGAATGATGGTCCGCCTCGTCAAGGGCGCTTATTGGGATGCTGAGATAAAGCGCGCGCAGCTCGACGGGCTGCCGGACTTTCCGGTTTACACCCGGAAGATTCACACGGATGTCGCCTATGTTGCCTGCGCCCGCAAGCTGCTGGCCGCAACTGACGTCATCTTCCCGCAATTCGCTACGCATAACGCCCAGACACTCGCGACCATCTATCATCTTGCAGGTCCCGACTTTCAGGTCGGAAAATACGAGTTCCAGTGTCTTCATGGCATGGGTGAACCTCTATACGACGAGGTGGTCGGCAAGCAGAAGCTCGATCGCCCGTGCCGCATCTATGCACCGGTAGGGACCCATGAGACCCTGCTTGCTTATCTCGTCCGCCGTCTCCTCGAAAACGGCGCCAACTCCTCTTTCGTGAATCGCATTTCCGATCCCAAGGTCTCGGTCGACAAACTCACCGCCGATCCGGTAGACGTTGTAGAGGCGACGACTCCCGTCGGGAAGCCGCACGACCTGATCTCCTTGCCCAAAGCTCTTTATGGGGGCGAGCGGCAGAACTCCTCCGGGATCGACCTCTCGAACGAAAGCGAACTGGCTCGACTTGGGCAAAACCTGTTCGAGACGACGAAGACGTCCTGGCATGCCTTGCCGCTTCTCGCCGACGGTTCGGTTGACGGGACGACCCGGCCGATCCTCAATCCCGCCGATCACAATGATGTTGTCGGCCAGGTGACGGAAGTCGAGATCGAAGCCGCCGCAAGGATTGCTCAACTCGCAGAAAAGGGTGAGCAGGAGTGGGCCAACGTCTCGCCGGCAGACAGGGCAGCATGCCTCGATCGTGCCGCCGATCTCATGCAGTCGCGCATCGAACCTCTGATGGGGATCGTCATGCGCGAGGCGGGCAAGTCCGCTGCAAACGCCATAGGGGAGGTGCGCGAGGCGGTCGATTTCCTACGCTACTACGCCGAACAGGCTCGTCGCACGCTCGGCCCGTCCCACGCGCCGCTTGGCCCGATCGTCTGCATTAGCCCGTGGAACTTCCCGCTTGCGATCTTCACGGGGCAGGTGGCTGCTGCGCTCGTCGCCGGTAATTCGGTCATGGCGAAGCCCGCGGGTGTCACGCCGATTATCGCGTTCGAGAGCGTGAAAATCCTTCACGAGGCTGGCGTGCCGCGAGGCGCGCTTCAGTTTACGCCCGGTAGCGGGCGCCTTGGCGCGGCGCTAATTGACGCGCCGGAGACGGCCGGCGTCATGTTCACGGGTTCGACGGGCGTCGCGCGGATGATCCAGGCCCAGCTTGCAAACAGGCTTTCAAAGTCGGGCAAGCCTATCCCGCTGATTGCCGAGACCGGCGGTCAGAACGGCATGATCGTCGACTCATCCGCTTTGGCGGAGCAGGTCGTCGCCGACGTCATAACCTCCGCCTTCGACAGTGCCGGCCAGCGTTGCTCGGCACTGCGCGTGCTATGCCTGCAGCAGGACGTTGCCGATCGCACTCTCAAGATGCTGAAGGGCGCCCTCCAGGAACTCACGATCGGCCGCACGGACCGCCTGAGCGTCGACGTCGGCCCGGTCATCACGGACAGTGCGAAAGCGGAAATCGACGCTCACATCGAAAAGATGAAGAGTCTCGGATGCAAGGTGGAGCAGTTGCCACTGCCGCAGACGGCAAATCTCGGCACCTTTGTCCCGCCGACTATCATCGAGCTCAAGAAGCTTTCCGATCTGGAAAAGGAAATCTTCGGTCCGGTCCTTCACGTCATCCGCTATCGCCGCGAAGACCTTGACCGCCTGATCGACGACATCAATGCCTCCGGCTACGGTCTGACATTCGGTCTTCATACGCGTCTCGACGAGACGATCGCTCACGTGACGAGTCGGGTGCAGGCGGGCAATCTCTATGTGAACCGGAACATCATCGGTGCAGTCGTCGGCGTCCAGCCATTCGGCGGTCGTGGCCTTTCGGGAACCGGTCCGAAGGCGGGTGGGCCGCTCTATATCGGCCGCCTCGTCCAGAAGGCTCCGGTCCCGCCGCAGCATAGCTCCGTCCATATCGATCCGGCACTTTCCAACTTCGCCGTCTGGCTGTCCGGAAAGGGCAGAGGAGACGATGCGGAAGCGGCCCGCGAGCTCGGCGGCCTGTCGGCAGTCGGCTTGGAAAAGGAACTCGTCGGTCCGGTCGGTGAACTCAACGTCTACGCTCTTCACCCGCGTGGCCACGTCCTTCTCGCTCCAGTGAGCGAGCGTGGACTCTATCGGCAGATCGCTGCTGCTCTCGCGACTGGCAACCAGCTTGTCATCGACGAGGCGTCAGGTCTTCGCTCGGTGGTGAAGGATCTACCCGCGAGTGTTTCCCATCGCATCACGTGGACGTCGGACTGGAACAAGGACGGCCCGTTCGCGGCAGCCCTGGTCGAAGGCGACGCCGAGCGTACACTCAAGGTCAACAAGGCGATTGCGGCGCTCGACGGTCCGCTCGTGTTCGTCCAATCGGCAACCACGGCCGAGATCGAGAACGACCTGGAAGCTTATTGTCTCAATTGGCTCGTGGAGGAGGTTTCGACTTCGATCAACACCGCGGCGGCCGGGGGAAATGCGAGCCTGATGACGATTGGATAGCAGAGCTCGGAACTGTCGAGATTTCGGCAGTTCCCAGCCCGTACCACGGAGGCACTTCACCTCGACCGGGATCTCGATTGGTGTAAGCGGTGTGCCGCTGGCACCTTCTCAGCAACTCTGGATTCTAATGTCGATGGACGGCAGTTTGGCGGCCTGCCGGGACCTATCGCCATCACTAGGCTTTCCACCATCAGCCAGTTAGGGCCAAACCGCCTTGGCGACCAATGTCCCTTTCGATTTCTCGTACCAAGCTATCGAGAGCCGGATTTCTCGACTTGCGTGCCCGCCGCACAACGTACGCCAAGGATGGTGGCAGAGGCAGTCGGTCGGTCACTATCTGCATCTCGCCATGGATATGGCGGTCACTGAGCAACGCTACACCCATTGTCGCGTTGACGGCAGACACAATACCGGCGGCGCTTGAACACTCAAATACGGTTTCGAGAACCGCATCGTCCTGGCCTACGTCGAGCGCCCACTGTCGGTAGAAACATTCGTCATCGAACGACAAAAACGGTATCGGTTCATTCTGCCGGATCATCAGCTCGGGATGCTTCACCCAGTGAAGGCCTTCCCGGTAGAGGACGACGTCTGTCGGGCGTACTTCATGGTTGAAGACCTGAACAATGGCGGCATCCAGTTCGCCGCGCTCCAGCATGGCGCGAAGGACCAGGCTCATGCGTACCTTGGTTCGGACCGAGACGTTCGGGTGAAGCCGCCTGAAGCGGCCAAGGGTGCGAGCAAGGTCGGTACAGGCAGTGTCTTCGGTGAATCCGAGTAGAAGTCTTCCGGCGAGCGGAGTTTTGGACAGACTTAACAGCGCCTCGTCGTGCAGTCCAAGGATGCGTCCAGCGTAGTCCAGCAGGTCTTCGCCAGCAGCCGTGAACATCGGTGCGCCCGTTTTCCGCCCGAGTAGCTCGCAGTCGAGGCTGACTTCGAGGCGCTTGATCTTATGGCTGACGGCGGACTGCGAAAGACCTAGCGCGGCCGCTGCTCTGGTAATACCCCCATGTTGGCGGATTGCGGAAAGCGCCCGCAGAGCATCGATTTCGAGTCGGCGACCGTTCAGCTCGTTCATTGTCCTATCCGTTTAGCTTTATCGGAGCGAACTTACCACAGGCTATAGCAACCATGACACTGTTTAAGAAGATGTCATGCGTCCATCGATATTTGTCATGTGCACTGGTCGTGCTTTCCCCTTACCGGTGATCGCTTTACGCGCGACAGAGGCCCATGACCGATACTGCTCTTTCCTCCGCCACCGCAAGCCGCCATCCTCTATTATGGCCGTTGCTCGCCGCCCTTCTCATCATCGGATGGAGTTCTGGCTTCGTCGGCATCCGGTATGCCAACCAGGAGGCGAGCGTCATGCTTCTGCTCTTCTGGCGGACATTGCTTTCAGGACTGATCCTTCTGCCCTTTGCATTGGCTCTCGGGCCAAGGATGTCCATGCGTGCGATCCGCGATCAGGCTCTGTTCGGCGTCATGGCCGTGTTTCTGTATCTGGGAGGCTTCGCTTTGGCTATCGAGCAAAAAGTGCCAACGGGGCTGGTCGCTCTCATCGCCGACCTTCTCCCGCTGGCTATCGCCGTGCTCTCACAACCTGTTCTCGGGGAGCGGCTGTCCTCCCGGCAGTGGGTAGGTACTGTGATTGCCGTCATAGGCGTTTTGATCGTGTCCTTCGACAGTCTCAATTTCGGTACGGCCCCAGTATGGGCATACGGTCTGACGGTAGGTTCGATGCTGGTCTTCGCCGTCGCCTCCGTCCTGTACAGGAGACGCAAGACGCAACATATGCAGGTCCACCAGAGCCTTTGTATTCAGACCCTGACGGGTTCGGTTCTCTTCGGCCTGTGCGCGTTGACACAGGGCAGCCTTGCTCCACCAATGACCCGAGACTTTGCAATCGGGATTGCCTGGCTAGTCCTGATCGCAACGTTCCTCGCATATGCAGTCTACTATACCAGTCTGCGATTGTTCCCGGTTGCCAAGGTGAGCGCAGCCATCTACCTCAGCCCGCCCGTGACGATGCTCTGGGCATGGATGCTATTCTCGGAGCCGCTGACTGCTGCAATGTTTGCTGGGCTGGCAGTTACTTTGGTTGGCGTTTGGATGACGGCGCGGAACTAAGCATTGCGTATTGCGGCGGTGACAATGGAATTGGACGTAGATTGCTGGCGGCCAATTCCTGCCCCTGTTAGGACACAGGACTCCCTTTGTCGTCCAAGGAAAGCCCATCGCAGATCAGGTGACGGCGGACCACGTGGGGGAAGAACACCGGTTACCCGCCTTATGGCGTTCCGCCAGTTGCACTTCAATACTCAACGTCCGGCCCAAATCTTTCAACGCCAGCCGCCTTCGATATCTGCCGTTTCATGTGATCTCTAAATGCGTTTCGCATTTCTGTGTAGCTTCTGTATCCGCAACATTTTGCCAGCCGCACGACCGTCGTGTTCGAAACGTCGCAGAAAGACGCGACCGATGCCACGGTCCCAAAGGCGATGATGTCGGGTCTGTGAAAAAGAACGCGCATGACCAACTCCAATCTTTCAGGAAACTGAAGCTGTCGTTTGACGATCATAGTCTTGATATCCTCGACGCTCGGGGGCAGGTTCGCACGCGTCGTTTGCCGGCGCTGTTTTGTGGCAGGCTCGTTCTGCGCATCAGGCATGAATGTTGCAAGTTCTGACACTCTGCGTACCTCACAACTCCGTTGATCACATGTTTGAGCGGTATCAGGGCGCCGCCAGGTTCACATGCCCATCACTTTGTGGTCTGTGTGATGGAGGGTGCAGCCTCTCTGCACCCTGCGACTTCAAATTCGACCACTATGCGCGGATGCGTTCGACACCTGCGCTGCAAGCCAATTGACGGCGTCCTCAAGCAGCCAAGGCCCGTTTTCACGCGAGAACGTCCTCGGATCTGGCCCTATGATGCCATGCAGCGGATGGTCAGGATCGTGACGCGCCTCGCTGAAGCTATCGCTTTCCGGCATCGGAGCGCCCTCAAGTGCAGGCAGCCGCGAAATATCGACGGTCTCCGGCCATAGCTCGTATAGCAATGTCGTCTCGAACAGCGCGGCATGATCTGGAGGCAAGGCTAGGCAAGGGATCTCATTGATGGAAATTCCGAGCACTTTCAAAGCCGTACGCTTGGAGTTCCATTGTTCGGCGAGCCGGTGAACCATCTCCACCTGTGTCGGAGCGAAATGCCCGGTAAACAACACGACAAGCCTGAATCCGAAAGCCTCAAGGCGCGCAAACGAGTGTTCTACCAGCGCCGATATTTGCGCGTCGCTGGCCATCATGATCGTGAAAGGGTAGTGACCGTGACCGCCGCCGGTTCCGTAGTAGAGCGGCGGCAGGACGACACCGTTGGTCTTTGCAGCAGCGGCGAGGCAGACCCCGTGGGCGGTCAGGCTGTCGAGCCCGATCGGCAGATGCTCTCCATGCCACTCATATGTGCCGAGTGGCAGGTAGGCGACCGGTGCAACCTCGATGATGTCTCGCAGTTGGTGCGGTCTCAAGAGTTCGATGCGGTGGGCAGAGTGACGCGGCATCATTGGTAAAAATTCCTTGCCCAGATGTGCTGCGGGAGGGCTGCCAGGAGATCTGCGGGAAACGCGCCGTCGTCCGAATAGGCGATGTTCATGTCCACCTCGGCTCTGTTCTTCATGCCGGGGATCAGGGTCGACAGCTCCGGTGCGCTAAGCACATACCGCATCGCGGCTTCCGCCAATGTTGGGTAATAGGGCTCGCAAAGCGTCTTGAGAGCCCTGACACGCCGAAGCGTTTCGGCAAAACGCTCTCCACGGAAAAGCCAGGCGGGGATGGAGTCGGGCTCCCACGTCTTATTGGTGTCGTCGGTCCAATTTCCAACCAGGGAGCCGCTGTCAAGCGGCACTCTCGCGATGAACGCGGTGTTCGTCTTCGCCCCTGCCTTGAACAGATCTCCTGCCGGGCGCTGGTCGAACATATTGAAGACGACCTGATGCGAGTCGACGAGGCCGAGTTTCGCGAGGCCTACGCCGTCTTCAGGTCTGTTGTCGCGGATGGATACCCCGATCCGGTCAATCTTTCCCTCAAGCCGGAGGTCGTTCAGCGTTCCAAGCCAATCGATATCAAAGGTCCCTTTTGCGAGCCAGCAATGGAGCTGGAAGAGATCGAGCCTCTCGACGCCGAGGCGCTTCAGCGAGTTCTCGACATTTTCTCGCAGATACCAGTCCGGATATCGCCCACGCATATCGGCGCGATCTTCCGAGGGCGGCGGCCAGCGAACCGGTGCGGCCTTGGTCGCAACGTAAATCTTGCCGCCACGCCATTCCTTCAGAGCCCTGCCGACGACTTCCTCGCTCCGGCCATTTCCATAGGACTCGGCGGTGTCGACGAAGTTGATGCCCTTCTCGAAGGCATAGAGGAGCGTATCGATGGACTCGCGATCGTCGATGTTTCCCCACTGTCCGCCGAGCTGCCAGCCGCCGAACGCGATTTCGCTGACCTGCCAGCCAGTCTTTCCAAATGTGCGATATTTCATAGCTTTGCGCCTCGTTCTGGAAACTTGTCAGATGGGTTGCGGGGCATAGTCGCTTGCCTCGGTCGGAGCGACACCGCGGAGGAGGTCAACCGAACGAACCAGGCCTTCCATGCTCGACAGCATGACGTCTTCGTGCTCGATCGAAAGCCAGCCGTCGTATCCATTCATCCGGAGGCGGTAGCAGAATTCGCGCCACCAGCTTTCCCCATGGCCGTATCCGAGCGTGATATAGCTCCATGAGCGCGCCGGTATATCCATCAACGAGCCATTCTCCAGAAGGCTTGTCGTCGCCTGTACCCGCGTATTGAGATAGGTATCCTTCGCATGGACATGGTGGATCGCGTCGCCGAGTGCGTCGATGGCGGCAAGCGGATCGGCTCCCATCCATATGAGATGGCTCGGATCGAGGTTCGCGCCGACGATAGGTCCGATCTCCTTGCGGAGCTTCAGCAGCGAAGGGACATTGTAGACGAGCTGGTTGCCGTGAAGCTCGACCGCAAACTTCTCGACGCCGTGTTCCCTAGCGAAGTTCGCCAGGTTGCGCCAGTACGGCAAGGCGACGTCGTTCCACTGATAGGACAGGATCGTCTGGGTCTCCGGTGGCCAGGACGACACGATCCAGTTAGGCGTCGAGTCAGTGTTTGATCCGGCCGGCAGTCCGGACATAAGGCATACTTTTTTGACGCCGAGCAGACCTGCCAGCCTGATCGTATCTTCGAGCACCTGCGACTGGCGTGCGCCGTCGGTCGGATGGAGTTGGTTTCCGTTCGCATTCAATGCGATGACTTCAAGGCCGCGCGTGGTGAAAGCCTCAACAAAATCCTTTCGCTGCTCAGCGCTGCCGAGCAGTCCTTTGAGGTCCAGATGGGGAGCGGACGACCAGTTCCCGGTGTTTACTTCGACGCCCGCGACACCAAGCCTGACTGCTGTGTCGAGGACTTCCTCGAACTTGAGATTGCCAAGCGAATCCGAGACAAATCCGAGCTTCATGCTGCCAACTCCTTCTTCTTTCCGTAAAACTCAGGCATCTCAGCCAGTTTGATTTCGACCCGCTTTCCTTCGCGCAGGGATTTGGCGCCGGCTTCGCCGATCACTGCCGCGCAGTAGCCGTCCCAGGCATTCGATGCCCCAGCGGGAAATACGCCCGTGTTGACGAATTTCAGGAAGGCTTTGTTCTGGCGCCTGTAGGCCTCGTAATACCGCAGCCGCCAATCGGCGTCGTACCGCGTCACTTGGCTCAGGCTGGTGTTCCGGCGGGAGTGGATGGGAGCCGCGAGCGACACAGATCCTATTTCGCCGATCAATTCGGCTCTCACATCATAGCCGTAGGCCGCATTGTTATTGACCTCGATGGACACGAGCTGGCTCTCGATGGTCTCGAGCACCATCATCACAGGCGCCACGACTCCATCGGTTCGTCGTGCCTGAAACGCGGTAATTGCGGCATATTCCGTGCCGAGCACGAACCGGGTCACATCGAACTCATGCGGCGCGGAGTTGGTGATGGCCATGGCCGCTGTGAAATCCGATGCCGGCGTTTCCACGTTCCGGTGGAAGTTATGCATCATCAAGGCGCGCCCGATGGAACCGTCGGACAGCGATTCCTTCATCTCGAGATAGGATTGGTCGAAGCGGCGCATGAAGCCGAGCTGCAGGAACTGTCGTCCGGATTCGATTTCGGCGTCTATCACTTCTAGGCACTGGGCCGAGGATTGCGAGAGCGGCTTCTCGCAGAGAACCGGCTTTTGGGTTCGGATCGCAGCAAGAGACAGCGGCGCGTGCGTCGTGTCGGGACTGGCGATGACGACGGCATCGACATCGCCGCGCATGAACACCGCTTCCGGATCGGTGAGCACCTCCTTGACATCGTAAAGATCAGCGACCGCCTTCGCACGCTCTCTGGATGCATCGCAGACCAACTGAAGCTTGGCTCCAGGCAGGTCGTCGGCGATGATCCGCGCATGGTCGGCACCCATGATCCCAGCGCCGATGACCGCAATTCTGATGGACATTAGACGGTTCCTTTACTCCTTGTCCTTCTGCAGGACGTTGTGATTTCGGGCTCAATGGAAATCTCGGCTAAGCGCCGTGCCGATCGATTTCCGACGACATCCGGCCAGAACGAGCGGGGTCTGGCGGCCCTGCGGATTTCAGGCCGGGCGTCAGCTTCGCAGGTGTTGCTTCAATCTCTGTGCTGTCGGCGTGGCCACATTGACTGCCAGTCTATGCGTTGGCCGTGATGGAGCTGATTTCCTTTTCCAGGTCTGCCATTTCGACACCGCCAGCCATCAGATGGCGGATATCCTCGCCAGCGAGATCCTCCTTCGTGCCCCTGCCGATTACCTTGCCGAGAGAGAGGAAGGTAAAGCGATCGGCAACGAGCTTCGAATGGACTTCGTTGTGGGTGATGAAGATGACGGCAATGTCCCCGCGCGCCCTGACACGCATGATTGTCTTCAGGACTTCCATCTGCTGTTTCTGTCCGAGAGCAGAGGTCGGCTCATCAAGGATGAGCACCTTGGCGCCGAAATAGATTGCGCGAGCAATGGCAAGCGTTTGACGCTGGCCGCCGGACATGGTTCCCACTGCCTGGCGTGGATCGCTGACATTGATGCCGATCTTACGCATCTCCTGCACGGCGATCTCGTCCATTTGCTTGATGTCGAGAATACCGAGGAATCGGGCCCCGACGGTCAGTTCCCTTCCCATGAAGAAGTTCCGTGACACCGACATCAGCGCGTTAAGTGCCAGGTCCTGGTAAACTGTGCCGATCCCTGCTGCGGAGGCGTCGCGGGGGCTCTTGAAATGGACGGGCGTACCATCGACGATAATCTCGCCCGAAGTCGGGATGTGATAGCCGGAGAGCAGGCGGATCAAGGTGCTCTTGCCGGCGCCGTTGTCTCCGAGAAGCGCATGCACTTCGCCTGGAAACACCTCAAGGTCGATGCCCTTGAGCGCGGTGAACTTGTCGAACTTTTTGACAAGGTTCTGGACCTTGATGATCGGGTTCATCTTCCCGCGGAAACTATTGGATTGAAGCATCTCGGATTGCCTTTCTCGTATTTGGAAGCAGGTGCTGGTCTCAACGCACCGCGAAGAACGTAGGGAAGATTCCCTTGATCGCGATCAGGGATACCAGCACTGCACCGAGCAGAAGTTGGTAGATGAAGATGTTTGTGCCCATGAGAATAAGGCCGGCCTTCAAGGCCATGAGGGTGGCGACACCCAGTACCGCACCCCACGCGCTGCCAATTCCGCCACGAAGCGAACACCCGCCTATGACTGCCGCGGCGACGGCTTCGAATTCCATCCCGTCCGCTGTGGTCGGAGATACCGACGACAAGGCGCAGGCGGCGACAATTCCGCCCAAACCCGCTAACGCCGCGGAGATCATGAAAGTCCATATTTTGACTCTGCCTGGCAGAACGCCACAGGCGATTGCCGACCAGATGTCGCCACCGACCGCGTGAACGTGGCTTCCGAACCTGGTTCTGGTGAGGACGAAGGTTGCGATCACAATAAGGACTGCACAGATATAGACGGAGTTCTGTATGCCGAAGGACGCACCGCCGAAGAAGGACACAAGAACGTCACTTCTTACCGCGTCAGGTATGGAAACGGCAAAGCCGGAGGTGAAGAACTGTACGAATCCTCGGTAGACGAAGAGAAAGCCCAGTGTCACGAGCAGCGAAGGCAGCTTGAAAAACCACGTCACGACGCCTGTGACGAATCCAATGCTTAAAGCCACGGCCATCGCGATCGCGAAGGCCGAAACGTCTCCGAAGCCGAGGTTCAACAACAGAACGAAGACAAGACCGACGAAAGCGAACACCGATCCTACCGACAGGTCGAACTCGCCGTTGATGATGACAATCGCCTGGCCGATAACGACGATGCCCAACCAGGATACGTCGCGCAGCATGCTGGGAAGGTTGGTCATCCACACATTACCAAGCAGAGCGGCGAACAGTGCGAACAGCGCCGCGAAACTCAGAACCGCGATAGATTCGGGACTTGCCCCTAACTTATTCATCTGTGTCACCTCCGAGAATTCATTGGCCGCGCAATCCGCGCCTCGTAGTTTGATCTAGGAAAGCCCGAAATCACTGCAGCCTCGGACTAAGACTTCTCGATGCGATCAGGAAACCGATAAGGATCATGCCGACCAGGGATATGTACCAGTAGGGCGGAGCGCCCATCATCATCAGCCCTCCCTTCAGCGACGAGAGGACGAAGACGCCAAGAACCGGTCCCCAAATCGAGCCGACGCCGCCTCGCAGACTGCATCCACCGATCACGCAGGCGGCGATCGTGTCCAGCTCCATCAGTTTCCCCGAGCTCGAATAGACGGAACCCGAGGCGCAGGTCGCTACGAGGCCTGCCAAACCAGCCAGGACGGAACAGATGATAAAGGCGATGATCTTCACTTTCGCGGGCGACACGCCGTTGGCAAGCGCGCTCTCCGGTTCGCCGCCGACGGCGAGAACGTGGCTGCCCAGCCGAGTACGCGCCAAGACGAAGACGAACGCAGCCATCAAAATCAATAGCAGAACGACTGAATGGCTGATTCCGAAGCTCTTGCCCCCGACAAGCCAGATCAGCAGATCGCCGCGATAGGTCCGCGGGATGCTTAGGCTGAGGCCGCTGGTGAGAATATAGACGAGGCCCCGGCAGATGAACATGGCGCCAAGCGTGACGATCATGGATGGCACTTTGAATCTTGTTGCCAAGACGCCGTTCAGAAGCCCGACGAGGGCGGAAAACAACAGTGCGCCAAGCGCCGCCGGAACGATCCAGAGTCCGGTGTCCATCAGCATCAGAAAGACGACGCTGGCGATCGCATAGACCGATCCTACCGACAAATCGACCTCGCCCGATGTCATCAGCAGGGACTGGCCGATGACCGCAATCCCGACCAAGGATGTCAGGGCAAGAATATTCGGCAGATTGGACAGCCAGATACCTTTGGTGCCGATGGCGAAGAACAGCACCACGAGTATGGTTCCGAAAATGATGCTGGTTTCTACTCTGCCGATGATCAGCTTGTGGATGGACATGACTTTTCCATTCGCGAGAGTTCGTAGGGTAAGGACAGGGCTACCGCGGGTCCTGTGCGCCTTCCTCGACATGGCCGCCACGCGGCCATGTCGATCACGTTGGGCATCTCAATAGGGCGAGAGCTTGTAGTAGTTGTCTTCGCCGAAAATCTTGAGCGCGAGGTCCTTGAAGAGCTTGACGTTGTCCTTGTCGACAATCATCGGTCCCGTGACGATCGGAGCGACCGGATACATCTTGGTCTTCTGATAGTTGTACAGAACCTCGTAGGCCATCGGCGCCTGGATCGGAAATTCCTGCGAGAACGTCGCGGCATAGACGCCCTTGTCGACAGCTTCGAGCGAGGAGGGTGCGTCATCGCTTGTCAGAAGCACCATGTCTTTCCGTCCAAGTTCGTCAACGACATCGCTGACCCATTTGTTGAACGGAGCGCCGCCCATGATGACGTTGACGTCCGGGTTGGCAGTCAGGAACGAGCGGATAACGTCTTTAGCGTGTTCCGGCTCGTCGCCGATCGCCACGCGCTCTCCTTTGACGCCCTGCGGCATGGCCTCGATGAAGCCTTTGGCGCGCATTTCATGACCGGCGTGACCAAGATGGCCCATAAGGTAGACGACGTGAACGGGTTTGGCATGCTTGACGACCCATTCGCCCATGCGTTTGCCGATGAGCTGCTCGTCCGCGCCGACCCAGGTCAGGTAGTAGCCTTCGAGCTTCTTGTTGTCCTCTTCGCTCGGGGGATGCGATGTGACGCTGACGACGGGAATACCCATTTCCTTGGCCTTCTTCAGGCCGGGCAACAGCGCGTCGACGCTCGAGATATGAAGAGCAATCCCGTCAGGCTTGGAGCTTAGAATGGTGTCGAGGAACTTCGCATGTTCCGCCGGATCGTAGTTCTCCGGTCCGACATATTTGATGGTCACATCGGGATGCGACTTCATATATTCTTCGCCAGCCTTGATGTGGAACTGGACGTTGGCATCATTCATGCCCCAGAGGAGATGATAAAAAGTGTACTTCTTCTCTTCGGCAGAAGCGCTGTTGCCCAACAACGATAAAGCGACCAGCGTTGCCAACGCAAAAATCGCGGCTCTCAATCTCATGATTTCCTCCCATGGAAGTGCGATGCTGCACCTCGGTTAGACGAAGCTCAACGGGATCCGGTACCTCCGGAACCAGCCTTCCGGCGAATAGCCTATGTTCAACACGGGCGCGCCATCCCGTCGCCTGATGCGGAGCACCAGTCGGTGATGGAGCAGACGACAAGTCAGCCCGCAGGTGTCAGGTTGGACAGTTCTTGTTGAGCATGAGGTTCTCCTCCGGTCTGTTCGACCCGATACTCCTCCAGAGTTATTTTGATCGAACGATGGTCAATTAATCATTCAATAGGCATCAAGTAAATTAGAAAAACGGTAGTTTTTGATGTAAAGAAAATCAACATGCTTCGCATATGCAGCAATTCATTCCGATTTCTGATTATCTCGTGTTCGTTTTGATTGACGTGATTTAAATCACATCATAGATAGGGATCAAGGAGGCACCCAATGAGCGATCAGACATCTTGGAAAGGCCCGACAATTGCGGAAATTGCGAAGTTTGCCGGTGTGGGTACCGCTACGGTGGACCGGGTCCTGAATGGTAGAAACAGCGTTAAGGAGGCGACAAGGGTTAAGGTCATGGACGCCGTCAGTCGGCTGACTTCAACTCCAAGCTCGACGAATGCGCAGCCCAGGCAGAGGGTGATTCACTTCCTGTCGGATTCCGGGACAAGCTACAATAGGTCACTCGAGTTAGCGGCTGTTCGATATCAAAATGAGAACCCGACAATCGAATGCACGTTCGAGGGGGTGAATACATCGGAGGTCCATCCGGTAAGCTTCGCGCAGAAGATTGAAAGGGCAGCCGGCGATTGCGATGGTTTAGTTGTCGTCGCGCGCGAGGATTTGACGATAAATCGGGCGCTGAGGAACGTAAGCAAGAAGATACCGTTGGTATGCCTGACAACCGATCTGCCGAATAGTGGGCGCTTGGCCTACGTCGGCAACGATCAGACAATAGGGGGCGCGACTGCCGCTCACTTGATGGGAAGGCTTGTCGGCCAGCGAGAGGGAAAAATTCTTATCGTTTTCAGTGCGCCCTACAGGGTTCAGGAAGAGCGCGAACTCGGATTCAGGCGCGTGCTGAGGTCCGACTTTTCCTATCTCGACATCGAAGACCGGCTGAACTCGAATGACGACGGTTCCTACTCCCATAAGAATCTCATGCAGTATATCGAAAGTCATGGTCCGCCTCTCGGCATCTATAACGTGGCGGGCGGCAACTTCGGTATTGGCCAGGCTATCGAGGAGAGCGGTCTCGCCAGCAAGACCGTGTTTATCGGCCATGAACTGAATTCAAACTCCCGGACTTTGCTTGAAACGGGCCTGATGGACATCGTCATCGGCCACGACGTCCATCATGAAGTGGTATTGGCAGTCCGTTGCATCGAAGCGGCTTTGGATCGAAATCCACTCCCAACCCTCTCTCCAACCGAGATCAAGATTTACACCAAATATAATTGCAGCATCTGATCGGCCGTCAGGTCGGTACTGGCAGCCCGTATTGATAGTTCTCGATTGTTTCCATGGAGATGACCGAGAACGGTATGGGCGACAGTGTGAAATCGGAGGTATACTCGAAGTGCCTCAACAGATAGCCCAGCGCCTGACGCGCCTGCGCTTCCGGATTTTGGTCCAGGATGAGGGTGATGATGCCCTTCTTCAACATCTCGGAAGATTCGTCGGTCAGTTCATGCGCAATGAAGACGGTCTTGCCCGCCAAACCAAGTGACAGCAGTGCGGCTCCGGTCCCCGCGCGCCCTCCGCCGGCGCTGTAGATTCCGACGACATCCTGATGTTTCGCAAGGGCTTTGTAGACAAGCTGCTGCGTCAGGGAAGTCTGGTCTTGCCCCGATAGAATCTCGACGACCGACAGGTTTTCGCTGCGTTCGGAGAGACCCTCGATGAATCCCTGCACACGATCCTTATGTCCCCTGTAATTTTCACTATGCACGATGACAAGGACCGAGCCGCCGGCAGGAGCCATCCTGGCCATAAAGAAGGCGGCCGTTCGCCCCATCCGATAGTGATCCGGGCCGATATGCGCGGTGCGTGACGATTCGGGAAGATCGCTGTTGATGGTCAGGACCGGAATGCCGCGCGTCGTCTTATCGTCGATCGCGGCAAGAAGCGCCGGATGGGCTGTACCACTGAAAACGATGAATGCGTCGGCGGCAGACTCAGCGATATGGCGGGCAAGGTTGAGCGGGCGTCTTTCGTCGATCGTGCTCCGGTGGAGTATGATGGACCTGTCCAACTCGCTGCCGATTTTTCCGAACGCTCGGTTGAGACGCTGAAAGAATTCGTCGACCGGGCCTCTCAAGATCACTTCGACCTGGATGTTCCTGTGGCGCACGGATGGCAACGTTCGACGAAGATTCAACTGCCTGGCCGCCTCCAACACCCGTAACGTAGTCTTCTCGGAGACGTTCCCGCGCTCATTCATCACGCGGTCGACGGTGGCAATGCCGACTCCGGCCAAAGCCGCGACGTCAGCCAATCCGGAACGGGAAAATTTTGTCGGGGCAGAGCCGCTCATGACGCACCAATTGATAGCCTCCGTCGAGCAAAAACGGATCGCGCTCCCGCAACGATATCGTAACGGGAGCGCGGTCTTCAAGCTCTTGGGAGGTTGCCTGAGATCTGAATTGCGGCCTTATTCACCGGGTTGCGGGGGAGTGGCGTTGACGCGGGCAACCTTTGCCGCGTAGCGCGCCTCCATCAGTTCCTGGCCTTCCTTGGTGCCGTCGTGCCAGGTGCCGAACCACTTGTCGAGCGGGATGGTGCCTTCCGCATAGTTCACTTCGAAATGCTTGTGATGGAGGTAGTGGGTATAGGCGTGGGTATCGATGCCGCTCTCCTTGCCCAGCTCGATCTTGTCGAAGCCGACGTGACCGATCACGGCACCGGTTCCCGTGATGTGAAGATGATAGAGCAAAAGCAGGGGATGCGAGGGAAGAATGAGGTGGATCAGCGAATCCGACCAGTAAAGCAGATGCTCGATCGGGTGCATCGATAGGCTGGACCAGGGGCTTGGGTTGACCGAGTTATGGTGTACCGAATGGACCCACTTATAGAGGACCGGCACATGGATGAGCCGATGAATGCAGTAGAAGTGAACCTCGTGGATGATCGGGATCATCAGGCCGAAGGCGGCCAGCCAAACGGGGTTCTGGGCGAAGGTCGTCCAAGGTCCGTATCCGTTGGCAAAGCACCAGAGGCCCAGTACCTCGTATGCTGTCCAGATCGGGACGCCGGTGCCGAAAGTGCGGATCATGTTGTCGATGTTCTGGCTTTTGAACATGAACACGTCACTTTTATTGTCCGAAGGCCACTTGCCGTTGTATTTGAAGGAGGTTCCCTGCCGCCGCCGAATATAGAGGCGAAGTTCGAGCGCGCCGAAGATTAGGAGAACCGCTGCCATGTTGCGAACCAATAGGTACGCGATCCAGCCAACGGACAGGGTCTTCATCGTCTCTACGGAAGGCGTCAAAAAGAACCAGTAGACGGCTCCAAGAAGCATGAACATCACGTTCCAGGGCAGGAAGTAGCTCGGCAGCCACTTCAAAAACTTTATGGGCTTTGGGGGAAAGACGAGAATGGGCGCCACTTCGAGTGCGCTGTCCGGTGCCCAATCGCCGCGTTTGTTCCGTTTTCCATACCTGAGATCATCCATCGACTTCTACCTCCCGAAATCCGTTGATGCGACTGGTGCCACGGGCCAACCCACCCGACAACAAAGCACCGTCACCCTTGATTTCAGGATATTTTCTGCTTGGGAGAGCCGGTCCGCAATCTGCCAAAATGATGGTTTCCCATCACCGGGGACCGGCTTCCATCGCTGTCAATTCGGCCCGTTCGCATGGTGGAAATTGATGGAAAACCATCAGTTTTCTGTCTTTGTTGACGCATTGCATGCAGCTACTCTTTCCCAAACAGCAGGCAGCACGGGAGGATTTCATGAGTGACTGGATCAAGGTCTGTGCAATGGACAATATAAACGAAGAAGACGTCATCAGATTCGACCACAGCGGAAAAACCTATGCGATATACCGTAGTCCGGAGGATACCTTCCACGCGACGGACGGCCTCTGCACGCATGAGAAGATCCATCTCGCCGATGGTTTGGTGATGGACGACATCATCGAATGTCCGAAGCATAACGGTCGGTTCAACTATAAGACCGGAGCTGCCAAAGGCGCCCCGGTCTGCGTCAATCTCCAGACCTATCCTGTCAAAGTCGAAGACGGCGCCGTTTTCCTGCAGGTGGCTTAAAGTGACCGGCGCGGGAATGGTGATCCTAGGGGCGGGGGAGTGCGGTGCGCGCACGGCGTTCGCCCTGAGGGAAAACAATTACGATGGTCCGATCACTCTCGTTGGCGACGAAACACATCTGCCTTACGAACGGCCGCCGCTTTCCAAGTCGACCCTTATCGATGAACCAGGACATAAACCGATCGCGGCCATGGAACAATATCGTCAGGCGAGCATCGAAGTTCGCCTTGGCGTCAAGGTCGTGTCTATTCTCCCGGCTGAGAGGTCCATTGCGTTCAGCGACGGTGGACGCCTTCCTTACGACAAACTCCTGCTTGCGACGGGCGCGCGGCCACGCCGTCTACCCGAAACCACTCCCTCCCATGGCAGGATCAAATATCTGCGCACGTTCGAGGACGCCGTGGATATACGGTCGCGTCTCGGGACGGGAAAAAGCCTTGCAATCATCGGGGCCGGTTTCATCGGATTGGAGCTTGCCGCGACCGCACGCAAGATGGGAACAAATGTGGTTGTTGTCGAAGCCCAACCACGGGTTCTGATGCGCGGCGTACCGGAGGCAATCGCCAATGTTATCGCAACCAGGCACGCCGAAGAAGGCGTTGAGTTGCGCTGCGGGGTCTGGATTACCTCCATGACGGAAAGCGATGACAAAGTCAGCATTATGCTGGCCGATGGGAACAATATCGAAGCGGACACGGCGGTGGTGGGAATTGGCGCCCTACCGAATACATCGTTAGCGGAAGCGGCAGGAATAGATGTCGACAATGGAATAGCGGTAGACGAGACGCTGCGGACAAGTATTCCAAACATCTTTGCCGCCGGTGACTGTTGCTCTTTCCCGATTGCAGTTTACGGCGGCCGCCGGGTCAGACTGGAAGCTTGGAGAAATGCCCAGGATCAGGGAAATCTCGCTGCGCGAAACATGTTGGGGGGCAACGAGGCGGTGGATTCTGTTCCCTATTTCTGGTCGGATCAATACGATCTTACTCTGCAAGTCTCAGGCTTGTCCGATGGCGCAGTATCGACGGTTCGGCGCGACCTCGGCGATGATAGCTTCATCTTGTTCTATCTGGATGCAGAAGGAACGCTCATCTCCGCAAGCGGGATCGGTCGCGGCAGCATCGTGGCCAAGGATATTCGGCTAGCGGAAAAAATGATCGGCTCAAGGGTAAAGGTGAATGCGGAGGCGCTGGCGTCTCCGGACGTTCGGCTGAGGTCATTCTTGTCCACTTGAGGGCGTCCCAGGAGCTTTGTGAAACAGGCTTTCGATCCTTCATTCGTGAAAATGGTGCGGATACCAAGTAGTCGACACTCGCGCACGTTTGACGATCCGCAGATTGCTTATGAGCTGACAAAGAATCTGCCGAGGGCCGAACCCGATTGCAAGTCTCCGTGCAGTCAGGCCCCCGCAACCAGATACAAAATGCCCGCGTACAGCGGGCTTTTTGTATTTGGTAACGGGTCGAGGATTTAACGCCTTCTCAGGGGCCTGCAAGGAGGCAAAGCCGACGCAGCGGGACAGAAAACCGCAAATCCTGCCCCCGCAACCAAATCTCTTATCAAGTCCGACATCGCGCGCGGGCTTTCCGGTATCCCACATCACACCATCCGCAAGACCTTATCGCTGCCGCCAAGACTGCATCGCCGCTGGCGATCGTAGCTCATCGGCGACGTGGATTACATGCTCGCGGCTTTTGCGCGGCTCACTATTTTTAACGGCAGAGGGCTGCTTTAGAGCAATTCCAGGAAAAGTGCGAAGCGGTTTTCCGTCCGGAATTGCGTAAAAACAAAAGGATAGAGCGGGAAGGCGATTCCGTGAAACGCTGAACCGCTCTAGTTCAGATCTTCCAGTTCCTCCGCGAGATCATCATGAGCCCCGCACGAACCGGAATGCTCCTCCACAGCAGTTGCCGCCATCATCGCCGCACGGTAGATCTAGGGTCATGCTCCTACGTCTATGCTCCCGACATAGGTGCCGGGAGCATCGTCGTCTCGGCCTACTTACAGTCCATTGGCCTTGAGGATGTCGGGCGCATTTTCCTTCGTAATCTTCATGGTGGGCAGGACGACGGTCTTTTCGACCTTCTCGCCATTCAGATACTTGATAGCCTGACGCAGGCCCTCCGCGCCGGGCGTTGCATAGACGAAGGTTGCCGTCAGCTCACCCTTGTTGACGAGCTGGACGCCTTCGTTCGGCAGGCCGTCAATGCCGATGAATTTCATTTCCTTTTCACGGCCGGCATCCTTGGCTGCGAGATAGGCGCCGTAAGCCATCGGATCATTATGACCGTAGACCAGATCGATGTGCTCGTTGTTGCGCAACGCGGTCGCCATGATGTTATAGGCCTGGTCCTGCTTCCAATCGCCGGACTGCTGATCCAGCAGATATTTTATCCCCGACTCCTTGTCCGTGAATTCATGAAAGCCGTCGTGCCGGTCATGGGCCGGCTGCGTCCCCATGCCGCCCCAGATTTCGACAACGTTTCCTTTGGCTTTTCCCTTGCCGCCCAGGAGCTCAACGGCATACTGGCCGGCGGCCTCGCCAATCAGTTTGTTGTCGCCGCCGACGAACTGCACGTATTTATCGGTGTCGACATTGCGGTCGAGTACGAAGACCGGAATTTTTGCATCGATGGCTTCCTGCACCGCTCCGGTAAGGCCAGCCGATTCTTTCGGCGATACCAGCAGTGCGTCGACTTCCTGGCGGATCAGGTTTTCGACATCAGCCACCTGCTTCTCGGTCTTGTCCTCACCATCGGTGATGATCAATTCGACTTCGGGATGTTTGGCCGCCTCGGCGATGATGTCCTTGTTGAATTGCGCACGCCAGGGCTCGATCGTTGTCGCCTGCGAGAAGCCGATGCGCCATTTCTTGTCGGCAGCCACGGCCGAATTGACCGTGATCAGAGACGTGGTGGCGAGTGCGGCGGTTATGACAGCAAACTTGAGCATATCACGACGTTTCATTCTCGTTTCCTCCGATGTTGTTGAGAGACAGGATCTCTTTTGACGACCGCTCCTCCGCGGACGTTGGATTTCTCGCCGTCTTCGGCATCATGAGCTGGAAACGCGAGAGAATATCACTGGCGTTGCGCTCCTGGACAAGCACGGTACCCACGATGATCAACCCCTTCAGCACGAGCTGAAGATTGGAATCGATGTTGTGCAATTGCAGGATGTTGGAGAGCAGGCCAAAAATGAGGACACCACAGAAGGTGCCGGCCAGTCCGCCGCGGCCGCCCATCAGGCTGGTGCCGCCGATCACGACTGCCGCGATGGCGTCTAGTTCGAGGCCGGCGCCGGCATCGGGTTTGCCCTGGCGATACTGCGCGACGTAGAGCACGGCGGCGATGCCGGCAAGCAGGCCGGAAAGCGCGTAGGCGACGATCTTGATATTGCCGCTATCGATGCCCGAAAGGCGCGCCGCCTCCTCGTTGCCGCCGATGGCGTAGATATACCGGCCGAACGGCGTCAACCTGAGCACGGCGGCATAGAGGACGATCGCTGCCAGAAAGAAGATGCCAGGCATCGGCACGATGCCGAAGACCAGTGAACGCAGGTTCTCAAAGTCTGCCGTCGCGTTCGATCCGGTATATACCGGCAAAACGGCGTTGTTCTGCCCCGCCGTCAGCCGCGCGATCCCGAGCGCGGTGACCATCATCGCCAGCGTAACGATAAAGGGCTGCAGCCGGCCGGCGACGATAACAACGCCGTTGATCGTCCCGAACAACAGGCCGACGGCGGGCGTGATCAGGAGGACGCCGATCACGCCGAACTTGTGGTCGATCTGCGGCAGTAGGTAAAAGAGCAGCAAGGCGCAGAGCAGAAGGCCAACCACGGCCGGGATGCCGACCCCCCTCATTCTGTCGAGCACCGCGTCCCGGGCACCGGCGGCCCGCGATTTTTCGATATTGAGAAACAGGAAGCGCGTACAGGCCGCGCCGATCACCAGCGCGGCGAGACAGACGGAGGGTATGCCGAGCCAGACCGCCGACGTGTCGCCCGGAACGGTGAGCAGCATGGCGCAAACCACGCTGCAGATCGCCATCATCGAGCCGACCGACAGGTCGATCCCGCCCGTCAGGATGACGGCGGTCATGCCGGTTGCGATCAGTCCGGTCGTCGAAACCTGACGCAGCACGTCGAGAAGGTTGCCGGCCGACAAGAAGATATTCCTGCCGGACGATGTCGTCGGCGACCCGAGCACCCCGATCAGGAAGATCGCGATCAGTCCCCAATAGAGCTTGGTCCTGAGAATGAGATTCATTGCACTGCCTTTTCGCGCTGTGCCGACCGCGGTGCGGCAAGCTGCATGATGCGTTCTTCCGTTGCGGCGGCGCGATCCAGAATGCCGGTCTGACGGCCCTCCGATATGACCAGGATGCGGTCGGCCAGATGCAGAAGTTCCGGCATTTCCGAGCTGACGACGATGATCGCAATGCCATCGGCGGCGAGTTTGAAGATCAGCTCGTAGATTTCCCGCTTCGCCCCCACGTCGATTCCGCGAGTCGGCTCGTCGAGGAGCAGGATTCTCGGGTTCGCGGCCAGGCACTTTGCAATCACCACCTTCTGCTGGTTGCCGCCAGAGAGCGTGCCGGCGGCCTGACCGATGCCCGCGGCCCGAATACCCAGTGACTTGACCGCATCAGTCGCCAGCTTCTCTTCCGAGCCAAATCTGCGAATACCGAAGCGTGCCAGCTGGTTGACCACGGGCAGGGCGATGTTGTCGGTGATCGTGTCGCGCAGATGCAGGCCTTGTGACTTGCGATCTTCGGTGACGAGCGAAATGCCGCGGCGGCGCGCTTCCACGGGAGAACGGAGACGCATCGGCTTGCCGTCGATGAAGATATTGCCGCCAACCTGGCCAGCAGCCGCGCCATAAATGGCTTGGAGAATTTCCGTCCGGCCGGCGCCGAGCAGCCCACCTATGCCGAGAATTTCGCCTGCCGCAAGGTCGAAGCTGACTTCCTTCAGCACGTTGCGCCTGCCGCGCCGGTCCGTTACGGCGAGCGACAGACCGCGGACGGAAAGCAGCACTTCCTCCGCGGTCGAGCTGCGTTGGCTTTCGCCATGCCCAAGATCGCGTCCGACCATGGCAGCGATGATCCGATCTTCGTCGGTCTCCGACATCGCTCTGGTCCACACATGCCGGCCATCGCGAAACACCGTCACGCGGTCGCTAAGCTGGATAACTTCATCGATTCGGTGCGAGATGTAGACGATGCCCACGCCGTGCCGCACCAGCTGGCGCATGATGGCAAAGAGCCGCACGCATTCTCCAGGCGATAGCGCCGAAGTGGGCTCGTCCATGATGAGCACGCGGGCGGAGAGGGAAAGTGCCTTTGCAATCTCGACCAGCTGCTGCTCGCCGATCCTCAGCGAACCGACACGCGCCTCGGGGGGAAGATCGATGCCGAGCCGCCTCAGCAGGGTGCGTGCCTCGACCACGCATTTGCGCTTGTCGATGAACAGGCCGGCGATACGCGGCTCGCGACCGAGGAAGATATTTTCGGCGACGCTGAGTTCCGGAACGAGATTCAGTTCCTGGTGTATGATCGCTACTCCGGCGTCTTCGGCATCCCGTACACTGGCGAATTTCACAGGCAGGCCATCGAGCCGGATTTCGCCCTCGTATTCGGTATGCACGCCCGAGAAAATCTTCATCAGGGTCGATTTGCCCGCGCCGTTCTCTCCCATCAGCGCGTGGATCTCGCCGGCATGAAGATCGAATGCCACGTCCGTCAGCGCGGCGATCCCGCCGAACCTCTTTGACACATGCAGCGCCGACAGCAGGGGGCCGCCAGGACCGTGTGGCAAGTCTACCTGAGAAACATGGGGTCCCTGTGGGACGCGAGGTCCGCTTTGCATGACACCATGGCCTCCCCTCCAGCATGTCTGCATCTCGTCCTCTGACGCTAATCTAAACGTTTCGTTGTTGTCAAGCTTTCACGCTTTCAACGGCAGCGACAGATTGCAAAACGGCGGGTTATTTCCTAACATTGGGCCAGTAACATATTTGAAACGTTTCGAGTCATGGATCGTACTCCGAGCAAAATGAGCAAGGCTGTCCCGACGATGCTTGACGTCGCCGTGGCGGCGGGCGTGTCGGTTGCAACTGTCTCCGCCGCAGTCAACGGAACGGCGCCGGTGAGCAAAAAACTGCGCGAGCGGATCGAGCAGGCGATCCAGGAGATCGGCTACAAGCGTAATGCCGTTGCCCGCAGCCTGAAGATGGGCACGACGACGACGGTTGGGCTGGTTGTTGCCGACATCACCAACCCGTTCTTCACCGACGTGGTCGCGGTCATCCAGGACGTGCTTCACCGTGCCGGCTATGCCGTGATGCTCTGCTGCACCGATGAAAGCGCATCCCTGCAGGAAGAGCAGATATCGCTGCTGCTGGATCGCATGGTTGACGGGTTGATCATCGCGGCGGCCGGTGACGATGACGGTCTGCGGCGTCATTTGCGCGGCACAAATACCCCGGTGGTCCTTATTGACCGCTTATGCCACGATCTCGATGCCGATGCGGTCGTGGTGGATAACGAGGATGCGGTCAAGTCGGCCACGAAATACATCATCGACCTCGGACACAGGAACATCGGTTATATTTCCGGTTCGCTCTCCACATCGACGGGGCGGGATCGCCTGGCCGGCTATCGCGCCGCCTTGCAGGAGGCCGGCATCGAATACGGCGATGAGTTCGTCAGGCTCGGCAACTTCCGGGCAAAAGACGCCTATACCGCGACGATGCAGTTGCTGACACGTCCGGACAGGCCGTCGGCGATATTTGCCGCCAACAACCTGATGGTCATCGGTGTCATGAAGGCCATCCGTGACGCCGGCCTGGACTGCCCCGGCGATATTTCTGTGGCAGGTTTCGATGATTTCCCCTGGGCCGACGTGTTCCAGCCCAATCTGACGACCATCGCCCAGCCGGTCCAAGCGATCGGGGAGCAGGCTGCAGAACTCATTCTCAGCCGGGTTGCCGACAAGAAGCGGCGCGAGCCGCGGCATATCGTTCTGAAGGGCCGGTTGATGATCCGTGAATCCTGTCGGCCGATCATGCGTCCACGTTGACTTACGGAGCATCGTCTAAGATCGGGATCAGAGCGGCGATGCACCATTACCGGCGTTCAAATCGGTCGGCACTCCCATATGCGTGCAACGTGCAGAAATTCTTCCTAATCGCCTGGGAAAGCCTACCAAAAGCAGTGACCGCACGGTTAAGAACCTAAGTTCTTCCTCAGACTAAAGTCCTGTTCATGGCAGGACTTATGTCCCAAAACGAAAATCTTTGGTCCTACTGCCATAGATTATACCTTCCGCCGCACCAGACTCTCCCGGCGATGAAAGCGGAGGCTACCCGACCGCTGTTGCGAGGCATGTGGAGAGGGTCGATGAACATGAACGGCGTCCTGAAAAACGGCATCGTCGCCCTGGTGCCTGCTGCAGTTTTCGTCGGTGGCGGCGTCACCGGGTTGGCCGACATCGTCGTTAAGGGCGGCATTGACTGTGGAGAGTGAGCGAAGTGCCACCGTTGGCGTCATAGTGCCAATGTTCAACGCCGAACGCACGATCGGTGCGACTTTGGCCAGTATCTGTCGGCAGACCCATCAGGCGCTGGACATCATCGTTGTCGATGACGGTTCGTCGGACAGTTCGGCATCAATCGTGGCGGATTATGGAAAACAGGATCGCCGGATCCGGATCCTTCAGCAGTCCAACGGCGGTGTCGCCGTGGCACGCAACAACGGTGCGGCTGCGACCGACGCGGAGTTTCTGGCCTTTGTCGATGCTGACGATCTATGGGCTCCGTCCAAGATCGCCCTTCAGTGGGAAGCCCTCGAGAAGGGCGGCCCGTCGGCGGGATTGGCCTATTGCTGGTTCGCCCTTATCGACGAGGATAGCCGTGTCTTCTCGCTGCACAACCGGCCGACCGCTGAAGGAGATGTGCTCCAACAAATGTGCAGAAACAATTTCGTGGGGAATGGCAGCTCGATGCTCATGCGTCGTTCCGCATTCGAAAAGGCCGGGCAGTTCGAACCCTCCTTGAGGGCGCGTCACGCCCAAGGCTGCGAAGACCTGCTGATTTGTCTCAGAATTGCGGAGCATTACGAATTTCGCGTCGTACCGCAACACCTTGTGGGCTACCGCATGACAAACACGAACATGTCGAGCGATGTCATGCAGATGCTTCGTTCGTGTGAAATCGTTCTCGACGAATTTCGGGAAAAATATCCCCGCCATGGTACCGACCTCGACGCCCATCTGGTCGAGATGATCCGCTGGCTCGCAGTGAGAGGTTTTGTCGGCGGGCGATTTTTCGATGGCTGTGATCTGTTGAGACGATTCTTGGCATTGGAGCCACGCCTGGCGATTTCGAGCCTGCCGAACATGCTGGACATGTATTGCCGAGCCAGGCTGGTTCCTGACTGGATCAAGGCTCGCTGGAAGCGGTTGCGAAACAAGAACGCCAATTTCCGGCCTCTCTACATGGAGACGGCCTGGTGATGTTGATCGCGCCCCTTTTTTCGCGATTGCGACGGCTTTTCCACCTGGCAGCAGCACCGGCCTGGGCTGGACCGACCATCGTGGGGCTCGGGCTGGCCGCGGCGGTCCTCGAGGGGGTCGGGCTCTTCCTTTTCATTCCTCTCATTCAGAGCCTCGGCGCTTTGGCGCCGCAGCCTGGCAGATGGCAGGCGATTTTTGGCCGGCTTCTGGCACCGATCCCAGAACACCATTTGACAGCGTTCCTGGTCGGCGTTCTGTGCGTCAGCATCCTCCTCAAGAATGCCGTCCATCTCATCAATACCTGGGTGACCCGGTATATAGACGGCCTGGTCGCGCATCGATTGCGAGCCAGGGTCTTCGACCAGACCATAAGTTCCTGCATCGACTACAGGGTCGAAAACAAGCGTTCGGACATCATCACGACGATCGCCAACAACACCTGGAAGGTCAGTCAGGGGCTGAGCCTCGCCTACCGATTGATGATCTGCTTCTGCACATTCGTCGTCTTTGTCCTGCTGATGCTGCTGATTTCCATCCGGCTGACCTTTTTCTCGCTGATGTTTCTGCTTTTTGGCGCCATGGCCATTCGCTTGGCCACGCGCCGCGCCGACGAGACCGGTAAAGCCGTCGTCGAGGAAAACAAGCAGTTCGGTCTCAGGATGTGGGAGAGCATCAACGCACTCCAGTTGATCCGGGCTTTCGCCCAGGAAGACTATGAACGCAGTCGCTTTGTGCAGACTTCGGATACTGTGCGGCGACGTCTCTTGAAACTCGACATGCTATGGGCGACCCCCGGGCCGGTCTCGGAAATCTCGATCACAGTCCTGATCGGCGCCCTCGTTCTCCTGGCCCAGTCGGCAGACATAGGCATTGCTGCATTGGCCGCGTTTTTATCGCTGCTCTACCGTCTTCAAGGTCCAACCCGGGAACTGCTGCAGTCGAAGATCGCGCTGGATGGTCTCGCCGGCAGCATCGACGACGTCGACGATTTTCTGCGCAGGACGGAAAAGCCCTTTCTCACTCACGGGTCTCTGGCGGCGGTTGCGCTCACGAAAGCCGTCGAGTTCAGGAACGTCTCCTTCCGCTACGACTCCGGCGAGGCGCTGGCCCTGCAGGACGTCTCCTTCAGCATTCCCGCAGGCAAGACCACGGCGATCGTGGGAGAGTCGGGGGCAGGCAAATCAACTATAATGGCGCTGCTTTTTCGTTTTATGGATCCAACATCCGGCGAGGTTCTCGCAGATGGCGCGCCCCTCTCCGAATTCGATCTCCGCAGTTGGCGAAGGCGCCTGTCGCTCATGTCGCAGGAAGTCCATCTCTTCAACGACACGATCGCGGCCAATATCGCCTATGGCGACCTCGAGGCCGGCAGTGCGGAGATACGCAAAGCTGCCGAGATCGCCAAGGCGGACGATTTCATCCGACTGCTTCCGGATGGCTACGAGACGCGGATAGGCGACCAGGGGATGCGTCTTTCGGGCGGCCAAAGGCAGCGCATCGCGCTCGCGCGAACAATACTTCGCAACCCCGATATTCTGCTGCTGGACGAGGCGACAAACGCGCTCGACGCCGAGACTGAACAGGCATTCCAGCTCGCACTCGATGAGTATTCGCATAACCGCACCGTTGTCGTGATCGCTCACCGCCTTTCGACCATTCAAGCCGCCGACCAGATTATCGTGATGGCGAAGGGGCGCGTCATCGAGGCCGGCTCGCCGGACGAGCTCTTCAAGCGGCAAGGTCATTTTTCCAGGCTCCATGGGTTTCAGAATGGTCGCGCCGCCAGGGTGGAAATTAGAGGATGAACTACAAACTTGCTGACATCGAGCTGACGGAACCCTTGGCGCCGATCGAACTCTCCGCCGGGCAGAACGGGCTCGGCCTCATCGCCCGGTGGCAGGGCCGACTGATCGGATTCGAAATGGTCGAGCTATCAGACGGATCGGTGATGACGATCGAGAGGCTGAAAACTCTTGCCGACGAGCGTTTTGCCGGACGCATCCTCGTTGCAAAGCTGCAAGAGGAGTTAAGACAACGGCAGCCGATGGGGGAGGCTGCGGCGCTGCCGAGCCTCAGCATCGCAATCTGCACTAAGGACCGCGCGCAGCGTCTTTCCCGGCTGCTAGGCTCGCTTGATCGGGTTCGGGCCGAATCCGCCTTCCAGTTCGTCGAAATCCTCGTGGTCGACAATGCCTCGGTGGATACGGCCACGCGCGACGCCGTCGCAGGTTTCAGGGACGTCCGCTATGTTTTCGAAACGAAGGCGGGGCTGGATTTTGCCCGCAACGCGGCCCTTCATGCGGCCAGGGGTGATATCATCGCCTATCTGGACGATGACGTGGTGGTGGACCGCAATTGGCTAACGGGTCTTGCCAAGGCCTGCCTTGAAAATCCAAATGTCGGCGGTTTCACAGGCCTGGTGCTGCCGTATCGCCTCGACACCGAGGCGCAGATCCTTTTCGAGAGGCGAGGGGGGTTTGGCCGCGGCTTTGCCCGAAGGGAGTTTCACAACGCCCGTTTCGATAATCCACTGCACCCCGTCGGGTCCGGTGTTCTCGGTGCGGGCTGCAATATGGCCTTCGACCGCGCGCTGCTGATCAAGCTTGGCGGCTTCGATGAAGCGCTCGATACGGGAGCGCCTCTGCCTGGTGGCGGCGATCTCGATATTTTTTACCGCGTGCTGCGCTCAGGCCGCCCGATGATCTACGAGCCGGAGTACGCCGTCTATCACGAGCATCGCGAAACCATTCCGCAGCTCAGGCGACAATACTGGACGTGGGGCCTCGGCATGATGGCCTTTCTCGTCAAAAGTTATCGCACCGATGATGAGATGCGCGCGCGCCATCGCGCCATGGTCCGGTGGTGGTTCTTCGACCAGTTGAAGGCGCTTGCTCGCGCTGCAAGCCGGTTTCGCGGCCATGAGCTGCGTTTCGGCATTGCTGAGCTATGGGGTGGAATCTACGGTCTTGCGGGTGAATATGACCGCTCGCGTGCTCGCATCCAGGCGATCCGGGAGCGCAACCCATGACGACAGAGCGCTTCGACGTACGGCATATCGATCTCGCCACCGCCGATACGGGCACCCACGGCGGGCCAGCGCTGTCTGTCTTCTGGTGGAAGGATCTGCCGCTTGGAACGCGTGCCTCCTTGCAGGATGAGCTGCCCTACGGAATCCCCCAATTGCGCCAATTGGCCGCCGAATACGCAGCCGCGCAACTGGAAGCGCGCAGCATCGGGCTTGGCGCACCGTTGCGAGCCACTTACGAAGGGTGGCCCAAACCCGCGCTCTCGCTTGAAGGCTCGCTCGAAGCGGAAAATCTGATCGAAAGCCTCGAAGAGTTCGCAACCACGTCTTCCGCGTCCGCACATGACATGTCTGTGGTGATCTGCACCCGCGATCGGGGTCCGGCGCTGGCCGACTGTCTTCACAGCGTGGCGGCACAGCGCAGCGCTCCGGGGGAAGTCATCGTTGTCGACAATTCCCGCGACGGCAATGCCAAGGGCGTATGCGGGCAGTTCTCAAGCGTCCGTTATATCCATGAGCCACAGGCTGGCTTGAGCCGTGCCAGAAACGCCGGAATTCGTGCAAGCCGGCTAAATATGATCGCCTTCACCGACGATGACGTCGAAGTCCATCCCGGTTGGACGGCCGAAATCGCCCGCGCTTTTGCCGACCGGGACGTTGAGGCGATAACAGGCCTGGTGCTCCCGGCACGCCTCGAGACGGCCGCGCAACGCTGCTTTCAGTTCACCATGGGCGGTTTCGGTACCACCTTCGTGCCACTCATATTCGACAGACGGTTCTTCGAAGAAACAAAGCCGAGCGGGGCGCATGTATGGAAGATCGGCGCCGGAGCCAACATGGCCTTTCAACGATCCGTATTCGAACGGGTCGGCATGTTCGACGAGCGCCTCGGCGCAGGGGCTGCAGGATGCTCCGAAGATTCCGAACTCTGGTACCGGCTTCTGGCGACTGGCGGAGCGTGCCTCTACGAACCGCGGGCCGTCGTCTTCCATCACCATCGAAGCGACTGGCCGGGGCTTAAGCGGCAGATAAGAGCCTACATGAAAGGCCATGTGGCGGCGCTTGTGGCGCAGTACGACAATTTCGGCGATCGCGGAAACATCGTGCGCATCGGTAAGCAGCTGCCGGTCTACTTCCTGAAGACCTTCGTCAAAGCACTTTTCGAGGGTCCGCCGGGCAGGCTCGGAATTTTGGCCTCAGAAGTGCAGGGATGGCTGGCAGGGCTGCCGTTTCTTCTGCGCTTCGGCTGGAGAAAGCAGCGGATAGCGACGCACGTTGCCGCTGTCGATGCGAAGGGAATAGCGAAATGATCAAGAAGGCACCGCTTGGCCGGTTCCTGGCCGGGAATCCCTATCCGAATGGCCTGACCGACGGCCTGTTCTATCGCGAGAAAATGCGCGCCATCCACCGCGTTGCCCCGACCGAGACCGGGGGCTCCGGACGAGTGTTGGAAATCGGCGGCGGTCGCAGCGGCCTCGCCAGCATCCTCTATCCGGAAGCGGAGATCGTCACGCTCGACATCGACCCGGAACTGGCCGAGCATCAGCCCTCCTGGGCGCGATCGACCTTTATTTGCGGCAATGCCTGTTCTCTGCCGTTCGACGACGACAGTTTTGACATCGTCACTCTATTCGATGTGCTAGAGCACATCGAGGATGATCGCCGAGCCGCGCAGGAGGCGTTACGAGTGGTGCGGCCCGGCGGTTATGTCCTCATCTCCACCCCCGAGGCCAAATGGCACTATCCCTATTTCCGCGTCATGAAACGCCATTGCCCCCATGAGAGCGAGTTGATGCGCGAATGGGGGCATGTCAGACGGGGGTACCGGGACCCGGAACTCGAAGCCCTTTTCGACAGGCGGCCGGAACGCCGTGCCACATTCATCAATGTCGCCACTGCTTTCTTCCATGACGTCTCGTTTTCCCGCCTCGGACGCCGCCGCCGCAAGGTTCTTTATGCGCTGGCTGCGCCCTTGACGGTCGTCGGTTATCTGATGCACCGGCCCTCCACGCCCGGCACCGAGACGGCATTCGCCTGGCGCAAATGACCGGCTATCGGACGCCGCAGGTGATCGCCCTCTTCCCGTGGGGCGACGTGATCGAGGAATTTCTTGAGCCGATTGGGCTCGAGCTTCAGGATTTCGTCGAGCGGATGACGGGAGGCTGGCTGTTCGGCTATGCCGCAGCGCTGAGCTCGGTGGGCCACAAGCCGATCATCGTCTGCGCATCCGAGCGGGTGACCAGAATTGAGCGCTACGAACATTCGGGTACAGGCACGCCGATTTGGGTCGCGCCCGCAAGGCGGTCCCGGCAAGGCCATTCTCCTGCCGCCCACAGCCTGCGGCGCTGGGCCGCGACACCGCTTGCGGCCTTCCGCGAGATCCTCACCCGCTCCCGATGCGACGTGCTGCTTGCCCAAGAATATGAATATATTCGCTTCGATGCGCTTGCATGGCTGGCGCGCAGCCTGAACGTTCCCCTCTATGCCACCTTCCAGGGCGGAGATCGCACGCTTTCCTGGATCGAGGCGGTTGCGCGACAGCTGTCCCTGCGCGCCTGCCGCGGCCTCATCGTGGCTTCTTCCGTGGAACGCGGCCGTCTCGCCAAGGCCTATCCACACATCGCGCTCGACATCGCTGACATCCCGAACCCCTTGGATACCAGGGAATGGCGGGCGATGGATCGCATGGAGGCGCGAGCAAGCCTTGGCCTGCCGCGGGATTGCTTCATTGTCCTCAATCATGGGCGCATCGATATCCGCCGCAAGGGTCTCGATACTCTCCTGAAGGCTTGGGCGAGCTTCGCCGGCGATCCAGCCAGACAGTTGATAATCATCGGCTCGGGCCAGGACAGTGAGGCGTTCGCAAAGCTCGTTCATGAAAGCGGCCTGTCGAATTTGCGCTGGCTTTCCAGTTACACGACGGACCGGCCGCTGATCCGGCGCTGGCTTTCGGCCGCGGATGCTTACGTCACGGCCTCCCGCATCGAAGGCATGCCGGTCGCGCCATTGGAGGCGATGGCCTGCGGTCTTCCCGTCATCGCCACAGACGCGCAGGGCTTGCCGGACATTCTGGCCGATGGAGAGGCCTCCGGCGGCCTGATGGTGGGGCAGGAGCGGCCGGAGGAAATTGCGCGAGCTTTGGCGAGATTGAAGGACGACAATACCCTTTGCGCACAGCTCGGTGCGGCCGCCAGGAAGCGGGTGACGGAAAAGTTCTCGACCGAAGCGGTCGGCGTCGCTCTCGATGATTTTCTAACAAAGACACTCAGGTAGGGGTCACATCCGGCTGCGATACCAAGCAAGCGCCGTGCCTATGATCGTATCGATGTCGGAATGCCTGGGCACCCATCCAAGCTCCCGCTCGGCCTTGCCGGCGGCGGCCACGAGAGCCGGCGGATCGCCGGGTCTGCGGGAACCATAAGCAACGGGAAGTTTGTGTCCGGAAACGCGGCCGACGGCGTCGACCAATTCCTTTACCGTCGTTCCGTTGCCCGTACCGAGGTTGTAGACATGCACTCCCTGGTCCCGCAACAGCTTTTCACCCCCAAGGACATGGGCGCGCGCCAGATCAGTGACGTGAATGTAGTCGCGGACGGCGGTGCCGTCACGAGTGTCGAAATCGGTGCCATTGATGGTAAAGACCCGACCCGGTTTGATCGCCGCCTCTATGGCAAGTGGAACGACATGCGTCTCTGGCTCGTGCCGTTCGCCGATCTCGCCGTCAGGGTCGCAGCCGGCTGCATTGAAATAACGCAGCATCACAGAATTGAGGCCGCGAGCACGCGAGAAATCCTCCACCATCCGCTCGATCATGAACTTCGACCATCCATAGGGATTGATCGGCCACTGCGGATGCGCCTCGTCGATCGGGCTGCGCACCGGAATGCCATAGGAAGCGCAGGTACTTGAAAAGATCAGCCTGTTGACTCCAGCCTTGAGCATTTCCTCGATGAGCACCAATGTCCCGAATGTGTTGTTCCGGTAGTAGAGTTCGGGATATTCGACGGATTCGCCGACATAGGCATAGGCGGCGAAATGCGCCACCACATCCGGTCGGTACTGACGCAGCGCTGCCGCGACTGCCTCGGCGTCGGCAATGTCACCCTCGACCAGCGGGCCCCATTTGACGGCGTCGCGCCAGCCGCGGGAGAGATTGTCGTAGGTGATGACGGACCACCCTGCCTCGGCGAAAGCCTTGCAGCAATGCGATCCGATATAACCGGCTCCGCCTGTGACAAGGACGGTCGTCATTCGGCAGCGACCGCGTGCGAACCGTCCGACGAAAGCAGGTCATCGAAATAGGCGATCGTTCTGGCAAGCCCGCCCCGCAACTGGACCTTTGGCTTCCAGCCGAGCTCACTCTTGGCGAGCCCGATGTCCGGCTGTCGTTGCCGGGGATCGTCGGTAGGGAGGGGCAGATATTTGATCTTCGATCGGCTCCCAGTCAGTTCTATGACCAGCTTGGCGAGCTCCAGCATCGTGAACTCGACCGGATTGCCAAGATTGATTGGGCCTGTGACCTCGTCGTCTGTCCCCATCAGGCGAACCAGGCCGTCGATGAGGTCGTCGACATAGCAGAACGAGCGTGTCTGCTCGCCGCTGCCATAGACCGTTATCGGCTTGTTCTCCAGCGCCTGTACGATGAAGTTGGAGATGACGCGACCGTCGTCGGGGCGCATCCTCGGACCATATGTGTTGAAGATGCGTGCCACCTTGATCCGGAGCCGGTGCTGGCGCCAATAGTCGAAGAACAGTGTCTCGGCGCAGCGCTTGCCCTCGTCGTAACAGGAGCGCGGTCCGATCGGATTCACCCGGCCCCAATAACCCTCCTGTTGGGGATGGATCTCGGGATCGCCATAGACTTCGGAGGTAGAGGCCTGGAGGATCTTTGCGCCGACCCGCTTGGCAAGCCCTAGCATGTTGATCGCGCCGTGGACGCTGGTCTTGGTCGTCTGTACCGGATCGTATTGATAGTGAACCGGGCTTGCCGGACAAGCGAGGTTGTAAATCTCGTCGACCTCTACGTATAGAGGAAATGTAATATCGTGGCGGACGATTTCGAAAGACCTGTCGTCAAGCAAATGCGCGACGTTGCTTCTGCGTCCCGTGAAAAAATTGTCTACACAAATAACCTCGTGTTTTTCCTGCAAAAGTCGTTCGCAAAGGAATGATCCGAGAAAACCTGCACCACCTGTAACTAGGATTCGCTTTGTTTGCTGCATGGCGGGTTACCTCGGAGCCAGTTCGGTGACGCTGCCGGCGGAAACCGTAGCAAGCTCCAAGGCGACGATGCCGTATTTCAGGACGCCATTCATATTCATCGACCCTCTCTACATGCGTTGCAATAGCGGTCGGATACCCCGCCGCTTCCATCGCCGGGAGGAGTCTGGTGCAGTGCAATGTATAATCTATGGCGTTAGGACCAAAGATTTTCATCTTTGGACATAGGTCCTGTTATGAGCGGGACTTTAGTCTGAGGAAGAGGAGATTCTTAACCATGCGGCCATCGCTCTTACTGGATCTTTCCGGGCGATGAGGGCGGATTTCTGCGCGTCGCATGCCTAGGGGATGCCAACGCTGGCAGCACAAGCCCAGACGGAAAAAACCGCCTGAGCTCCGCGTTTGGCGTGGTCCCAGCGACTGGGAAAAGCGCGAAATTCTTTGCTTCGGTGCAGTCTCCGAGGGACCTCCTATCGGATCTTGCGATCCGATCACCAAAAGTCAGACCGACAGGTAAGACAAAATGTCTGCGGCAACATTGGTCGACCCCGAGGCGCTCGACGACGCATCGGCAGAACTCGAGGACGCGCTACTGCCGGCAGAGCTGCCTGCCGCCTCGTCCTTCGTCAAAGCGTCAGCCTGCGCTGAAGTCATGGCGGCGATCTGGCCTGGAGTGAAGGCTTGAGCCTGCGATGCGCTCAAGCCGGCGAGCGCACTGGTGCTCAATCCCGAGATTGCACTCGTATTGAGACTGATGATCTGCTCGGCGGAAAACGCGGCGAGGTCGTCTGCGCTCAGCGCGGCAGCCTGCATGACGCTGAGGGCGCCGACCTGCGATGTTGACAGCGCTCCGATTTGCGCGGCACTCATTGCCGCCACCTGGGCGTAGCTGAGCGAGGCCACCTGGCTTGTCGTCAAAGCGGCAATGTCGCTAGCGGATAGGGACGCGACGGCGGTCGTGGATAGTCCCCTTATCGCCGTCGGGCTGATCGCGGCAAGTTCCTCGGTCGAGAAGGTCCCCAGGTCTTCGGTGGTCAACCCGGCAAGCCCGGCCGAACTCAATGCCGCTATCTGACTGGTGGAGAGCGCTTCAATCTGCTCCTGGCTGAGGGCTCTGACCTGATCACTGCTCAAGCCGGCGACGCCAGCTGTACCCAAGGCTGCAATCTCATCGGGGGAAAGCGTTGCAATAAAGTCCGTGGACAATCCCTTTATCGCGCCTGAGCCGATCATTGCGAGTTCCCCCGGCGAGAACGTTTCCAGCATATCCGGGGTCAAGCCCTTGAGCGCATCCGAACTTAATGAGGCTATCTGGCTGGTGGAGAGTGCTTCGACCTGTTCGATGCTCAGGGCATGGGCCTGCGCGCTGCTGATACCCGCAATGGCTTTCGGGTCCAGGGAGGCTATCTGCCCCGGCGAAAGCGAGGCGATGTCGTCCGTGCTCAGGGCTGCGACTTCTCTCGAGGTGAGAGCCCCGATCTGGACGTCGGTCAGAGCATCGACTTGATCGGTGCTGAGCGCGGCGATCTGATTGGTCGTCAGGCCCGATATGGCCGCTGTGCCCAAGGCTGCGATCTGGGCCGCCGTCAGCGAAGCGATTGTCGCCGTCGACAAGCCAGAGATCGCATTCGAGCTGATTGCGGCTATCTCGCTGGGGGTGAAGGTATCCAGATCGTCCGTGCCGAGAGCCGCAATCTGCTTCGAGCTGAGGGCGCCGATCTGGGTACTGGTCAGGGCTTCGACCTGATCGATGCTGAGCGCAGCGATTTGATCGGTGGTCAGGCCCGATATGCCCGCCGTGCCGAGGGAGGCTATCTGCCCCGGCGAAAGCGACGCGATTTCGCCTGCGCTCATGGCCGCAATCTGTTTCGATGTGAGAGCACCGACTTGGGCATTGGTCAGGGCGTCCACCTGGTCGATGCTGAGCGCAGCGATCTGATCGGTTGTCAGCCCCGATATGCCCGCCGTGCCGAGGGCTGCGATCTGGGCCGCGGTCAGTGAATGGATGGTCGCCGTCGACAAGCCCGAGATCGCATTCGAGCTGATTGCAGCTATCTCACCGGGAGTGAAGGTATCCAGATCGTCGGTGCCGAGCGCCGCAATCTGTTTCGAGCTGAACGCGCCGACCTGAGCGCTGGTTAGGGCTTCGACCTGATCGATGCTGAGCGCTGCAATCTGATCGGTGCTCAGGCCCGATATGCCCGCCGTGCCAAGTGCCGCCACCTGCTCAGCCGAAAGCGACGCGATGTCATTCGTGCTCAGAGCCGCAATCTGCTTCGAGCTAAGGGCGCCGACCTGGGCATTGGTCAGGGCATCCACCTGTCCGGTGCTGAGGGCTGCGATCTGATCGGTTGTTAGCCCCGATATGCCCGCGGTGCCAAGAGCTGCGATCTGGGCGGCCGTCAGCGAAGCGATCGTCGTCGTTGACAATCCCTGGACCGCGCTCGAACTGATTGCAGCCATCTCGGCCGGAGTGAAGGTATCCAGATCGTCTGCACTGAGCGCTGCAATCTGTTTCGAGCTGAGCGCGCCGACCTGGCCGCTGGTCAAGGCTTCGACCTGATCCTTGCTGAGGACGGCGATCTGATCGGTGGTCAGGCCCGATATGCCTGCCGCACCTAGAGAAGCTATCTGGTCTGGCGAAAGCGAGGCGATGTCGCCCGTGCTCATGGCCGCGATCTGTTTCGAGCTGAGGGCGCCGACCTGGACATTGGTCAGGGCATCTAATTGATCGGTGCCGAGGGCTGCGATCTGATCGGTTGTCAGCCCCGATATGGCCGCCGTGCCCAGGGCTGCGATCTGGGTCGCCGTCAGCGAGCCGATCGTCCCCGTCGACAACCCCTGGACCGCGCTCGAACTGATTGCGGCCATCTCGGCGGGAGTGAAGGTATCCAGATCGTCCGCGCTGAGCGCGGCAATCTGTTTCGAGCTGAGTGCGCCGACCTGGGCACTGGTCAGGGCCTCGACCTGATCGATGTTGAGGGCTGCGATCTGATCGGTGGTCAGGCCCGATATCCCCGCCGTGCCGAGAGAGGCTATCTGGTTTGCCGAAAGCGAAGCGATGTCGCCCGTGCTCATGGCGGCAATCTGTTTCGATGTGAGGGCGCCGACCTGGGCGTTGGTCAGGGCATCCACCTGTTCGGCGCTGAGGGCAGCGATCTGCTTGGTGCTCAGTCCACCAATGCCTGCCGTACTCAGCGCGGCAATCTGAGCTGTCGTCAGGGAGGCGACCGTGTCCGTCGACAATCCCTGGATCGCACTTGAGCTGATCGCAGCAATGTCCTTGGTCGTGAAGGTCGCTATCTCGTCCGGCTCCAGCACTGAAAGCTGTATGGAACTGAGGGTGCCGACCTGCGCACTGGTCAAGGCTTCTACCTGAGCGGTGCTCAACGCGGCGATCTGCTTGGTGCTCAGCGCGCTAATGTCTGCCGTACTCAGGGCGGCGATCTGAGCCGCCGACAGCGAGGCGATCGTGTCCGTCGACAACCCGGAGATGGCGTTCGAACTGATCGCCGCAATGTCCTTGGTCGAGAACGTTGCGATGTCGTCCGTGCTGAGGGCGGCAATCTGTTTCGAGCTGAGTGCGCCGACCTGGGTATTGGTCAGAGCCTCCACCTGAGCGGTGCTCAAGGCGGCGATCTGCGCAGTGCTCAGCGCACCGATGGCTTGCGTACTCAGCGCCGCGATCTGGGCTGTCGTGAGGGAGGCTATGGTATCCGTCGACAATCCCTGGATCGCACTCGAACTGATCGCAGCAATATCCTTCGTCGTGAAGGTTGCTATGTCGTCCGGCCCCAGCACCTTGATCTGTGTGGATTCGAGATTGCCGACCTGTGCACTGGTCAAGGCTTCAGCCTGACTGGTGCTGAGGGTCGCCAGCTGCTGTGAGCTTAATCCCGCGATGCCGGAGGTGCTCAGAGAGGCAATTTGGCTTGTTGAAAGAGCCGCTATGTCGCCTGTGCTCAGGGCAGCAACCTGCGTCGAGCTCAGCGTTGATATCTGCTTGCTCGATAGAGCCGAAATCTGACCGATGCTCAGAGCGGCGATCTGGCGGGTCGAAAGTCCCGCGACGCCGGAGGTGCTCAATGCTGCAATCTGGGCTGTAGAAAGCGATGCTATGTCACCCGTGCTAAGGGCCGCAACCTGACTAGAGCTGAGCGCGCCGATCTGGGTAGTGGTCAAGGCATCGACCTGACCGGTACTCAAGTCGGCAATCTGATCGGCGGTCAGGCCCGTAACGCCTGATGCGCTTAACATGGCAATTTGATCGGTAGACAAGGCTGCAACATCGTCGCCCAAGGCAGCGACTTGTGCCGAACTCAATGCCTTGACCTGCGCGGCGGACAGGAGGCCGACCTGATTGCCGTTCAAGGCTTCGATCTGATCGGTCGTCAGGCTCGCAACAGCACTGGTGCTCAGGGCGGCGATCTGATCTTTGTTTAGGGCTGCTATAATATCCGTGCTCAGACCCGGCATGGCTTTATTCGTGATCGCCGCGATATCTGCGGTCGAGAAGGTCGCTATGTCCTCCGCGCTCAGGGCTGCAAGTTGTGCCGAACTCAACACTTTGACCTGCGTCGACGACAGAGCCTCGACCTGATCAGGGCTCAAGGCCTCGATCTGATCGGACGTCAGGCCGGCGATCGCGCTGGTGCTCAGGGCAGCAATCTGCCCGGTGGTAAGCGCCGCGATCGCTTCGTCGCTCAGGCCGGGCATGGCTCCGTTCGTGATCGCTGCGATATCTGCGGTCGAGAACGTAGCTATGTCCTCCGGGCTGAGGGCCGCAAGTTGCGTCGAACTCAGCGCCTTCACCTGCGTCGACGACAGGGCTTCGACCTGAGCGGTGCTCAAGGCTTCGATTTGATCGGCCGTGAGACCGGCAATCGCGCTGGCGCTTAGGGCAGCAATCTGGGCGGTCGACAAAGCCTCGATCTGATCGGCGTCCAACGCCTGAAGTTGCGTTGCCTTAAGCGCATTGAGCTGGGCCGTCGTCAACGCGGCGATCTGATCGGAGGAAAGTGCTGCGACGGTGTCCGTGCTCAAGCCCGGTATAGCCTTACTGCCGATCGCCGCGATATCCGCAGTCGAGAAGGTCGCTATATCCTCCGGGCTCAGGGCCGCAAGCTGCGTCGAACTCAGAGACATTACTTGCGACGACGATAGGACCTCGATCTGGTCCGTGCTCAAAGCCGCAAGTTGCGTTGTCTTGAGGGCTGCGATCTGAGCGGTTGTCAATGCGGCAATCTGAGTGGTGGAAAGCGCCGCCATTGCATCCGTGCTCAAGCCCGACACGGCGCTGCCGGCGATCGCCGCAATATCGGCGGCCGAGAAGGTCGCTATATCTTCCGCGCTCAAGGCCGCAAGTTGCGACGAACTCAGCGACTTCACCTGCGCTGAGGAAAGAGCTTCGACCTGAGTGGTGCTCAAGGCCGCAATCTGTGTCGTTTTGAGAGCGGCGATCTGGACTGTCGTCAGTGCTGCGATCTGATCGGCGGAGAGCCCTGCGATGATGTCCGTGCTCAGGCCCGGCATGGCTTTGCCCGAGATCGCCGTGATATCGGCGATGGAGAAGGTGGCTATATCTTCCGCGCTCAGGGCCGCAAGTTGCGCCGAGCTCAGCGACTTCACCTGTGTCGAGGACATAGCTTCTACCTGAGCGGTGCTCAAGGCCGCAATTTGATCGGTCGTCAGGCTCGCAATCACACTGGTGCTCAGGGCAGCGATCTGACCTGTGGTCAGCGCCGCGATCGCGTCCGTGCCCAAGCCCGGTATGGCTTTGTTCGTGATTGCCGCGACATCGGCAGTCGAGAACGTCGCTACGTCCTCCGCACTGAGGGCCGTGAGCTGCGTCGAACTCAATGACCTCACTTGTGCGGACGACAGAGCCCTGACCTGATCGATGCTCAGGGCCTGGAGTTGTGATGTTTTGAGGGCAGCGATCTGAACCGTCGTCAATGCGGTAATCTGACCGGTCGAAAGCGCCGCGATCGCATCTGTACTCAAGCCCGGCATGGCTTTGCTGGTGATCGCTGCGATATCGGCTGACGAGAACGTCGCTATGTCCTCCGCACTCAGGGCCGCAAGTTGCGTCGAACTCAGCAGCTTTACTTGTGCGGACGACAGAGCCTTGACCTGATCTGTGCTCAGGACCGCGATCTGATCGGTCGTCAGACCCGCAATCGCGCTTGTGCCCAAACTAGCAATCTGAGCGGTCGACAGGGCCTCGATCTGATCGGTGCTCAAGACCTGGAGTTGCGATGCCTTGAGGGCGCCGAGCTGGGCCGTCGTCAAGGCTGTGATCTGATCGGCGGAGAGCCCTGCGATGATTTCCGTGCTCAGGCCCGGCATGGCTTTGCCTGTGATTGCCGCCATATCGGCAGCGGAGAAGGTCGCCAGGTCCTGCGTGCTCAGGGCCGCGAGTTGTGCGGAGCTCAACGCCGCCACCTGTGCCGGTGAAAGGGCTTCGACCTGATTGGTGCTCAAGGCCGCGATCTGCGTCGTCTTGAGCGCAACGATCTGAATCGTCGTCAGTGCAGCGATCTGATCGACGGAGAGCCCTGCGATAACGTCCGCGCTCAAGCCTGGAATGGCATTGCCCGCGATCGCCGAGATATCGGCGGTGGAGAAGGTCGCGATGTCTTCGGCACTCAGAGCAGCAAGTTGCGTCGAGCTCAGCGACTTTACCTGCGTCGAGGACAGAGCTTCGACCTGATCGGTGGTCAAGGCGGCGAGTTGCGCCGTTTTGAGGACACTGATCTGAACCGTCGTCAATGCAGCGATCTGATCGACGGAGAGCTCTGCGACGATGTCTGCGCTCAGGCCCGGGATGGCCCTGTTCGCGATTGCCGCGATGTCGGCGGTGGAAAATGTCGCTATATCCTCCGCGCTCAAGGCCGCGAGTTGCATCGAGCTCAACACCTTGACCTGTGTCGGCGACAGCGCCTCGACCTGATCAGGGCTCATGGCTGCGATCTGATCGGTCGTCAGGCTTGCAATCGCACTGCTGCTCAGGGCAGCGATCTGATCGGTGGAAAGCGTTGCGATAATATCCGTGCCCAGGCCCGGCACGGCTCTGTTCGCTATTGCCGCTATATCGGCGGTGGAGAATGTCGCTATGTCCGCCGCGCTCAGGGCCGCGAGCTGTGTCGAGCTCAACACCTTGACCTGCGTCGGCGACAGGGCTTCGACCTGAGCGGCGCTCAAGGCCGAGATCTGATTGGTCGTCAGGCTTGCAATCGCGCTGGTGCTCAGGGCAGCGATCTGATTGGTGGACAGGGCTGCGATAATATCCGTGCTCAGACCCGGCATGGCCTTGTTGGTGATTGCTGCGATATCCGCGGTCGAGAACGTCGCTATGTCATCCGCCCCCAGGGCCGCGAGTTGCGTCGAACTCAGCGACCTCACCTGTGCCGGCGACAGGGCCTCGACTTGATCGGGGCTCATGGCCGCGATCTGATCGGTCGTCAGGCCCGCGATGGCGCCGGTGTTCAGGGCAGCAATCTGATCGGTCGACAGAGTCTCGATCTGATCGGTGCTCAAGGCCTGGAGTTGCGTTGATTTGAGGGCGCTAAGCTGGGCCGTCGTCAATGCGGCGATCTGATCATCGGAAAGTGCCGCAATCGCCTCCGTGCTCAGGCCCGGTACGGTTTTGCTGGCGATCGCCGCGATGTCAGCAGTCGAGAACGTCGCTATGTCCTCGGCGCTCAGGGCTGCAAGTTGCGTCACCTTGAGGGCGCTGACCTGAGATGAGGTCAGGGCCTCCGCCTGATCTGTCGTTAGAGCATGAAGCTGTGTCGTGGTGAGTGCGGAAACCTGGCTCGAACTCAGACCTTCGATGGCGTACTTATCGAGAATGCTCAACTGATCCAGCGTCAAACCAACTATGGCGCCTTGTGAAATGGCGCTTAGCTGCTGAGTGTCGAGGACTTTGACATCCTCTGTATCCAAAGCTGCGATCTGAGCCGAAGAAAGCGCTTTGATTTGAGCTGTGGTAAGTGAAGCCACATCGTCGGTTGACCAGGCTGCGACCGTCGCCGTCGAAAGATATCTGATCTGGTTCGCATTCAAGGAAGAAACGATCGAGGTCATGTCCGCAAATCCTAAACGTTAAGTCCAACGTCCCAACAGCCAGTGATGACTTGCCTGGCCAAGCTCCGAAGGAGCGTCGGTCACCCAAGTCCACCATCTTGCAAACGTTGAGTACGCAAACGGGCTTGCCTGAACCTGTAGTTGATCCGCCTCGCCCGATCTGGTTGGGTTGGGCGGTCCTTGGCTGCTCTGCGCAAGGAAGGAAATCGCCGCTGCGCAGCGCGGCGGCTTCAGAAAACACAAGTCTTTGTATGATTTGGCTCCTGGGCGCCGCAAGGTTTCCTCGCGTCGCGACTGGAGAGACGCATTCGATCATTCGGCGATCGACGATCAGCGCGTTAAAATGGTAACGTTGAAAGCGCCGACCGAACGAAATCGTGCAGTTTGATTTGGAGCGTGACTACGCTTTGACTTTCTTGTCGAGGCCCGTCTTTTTCTTGTATCTAACCAGGACTTCGTTGCCGTCTGCTTTGCCGGAGCCGGCCTTTTTCTTGTATTTAACCAGGACTTCATTGCCGTCTACAGACGCCTGTGTTCGCTCGAGATCTTCCCGTTCGGCAACAGCCTGATTCCAATGGTCCTGATCGCGGCCGTGGGGGTGGCCTGCTTCTTCCCAAAGAGAATATGCACGCTTTTTAATCCACTCATGTCCTTGCTCGGTAGGCATCATGGTCTCCCTCTCATCAACGGATGGCTTTTCGGAAATCTCAGTCTGGGTGAATGTCGCGCCACAGTGGACGCCGGCGCTTTCTTAGCAAGTCTCGCGCCCCGATCCCCGACTGAAAACCATCATATGCAGGGAATGTTCCCAGCCCTCGATAAGAATCACAGTCGGCGTGGATCAGCGCATTTGAAATGGTGGCAGAGCTCCCTTGCGGGAAGCATGACAAGCGTAATGGAGACCTCGATCGCGCCAGACGCACTACCTGCGGTCCTGGCATTGCTCTGGCGAAAAAGAATGTTGCTCGCCAAGCTCTTGACGCTCACCCGATGCTTCGTAATTATCCGTTTAGTTACTAATGCGCGCTTGGTTTGAGTCTTCGAGGGGTATCGCGTCGGCGAACGCCATCTATTGATATTCGAAAAGCGGAGGAGGCGAAGGTGACGGCCGGTGCTCTCAAAGCCACACAAATGACCCTGGCATTTTCGACGTTGGGATGCGCGGAACTGGAATTGGACGAGGCCCTGGCGCTGGCAGCGCACCACGGCATTGATGCGATCGAAATTCGCGCGCTCGGCGGTATGATCGATCTACCGGCCTATTTCACCGAACGGTTCGGCACCCCGGCGGGTCTTGTCCGCGCCCTTGCGCAATCCCCTGTGGGAGTTTGCGCACTCAACACGTCGATGCGCCTTGTCGGTGCCACGCAGCAAGCAAAAGAAGAGTTTCTGCGCTATCTCCCCTGGGCGGAGGCGGCAGGGATAAAATCGCTGCGTATCTTCGACGGCGGCAGCACCGGCGATGCCGGCGAACTTTCCGAGGCGCTGTCGACGCTGGAATGGTGGCGCGAGACGGCGCGTCGCGAAGATTTTGTGTCTGATATTATGGTGGAGACGCACGACTTTCTGGTGCATCCGGACGCGCTCGACCGCTTTCTGGAAGCGGCGCCGGACTGCGCTCTACTCTGGGACACCCATCATACATGGCGCAAAGGCGGTCAAGATCCCGGCGAGACCTGGAAGCAAGTGCGTCGCAACGCTCGGCACCTTCATGTGAAGGACAGTGTCTCGAAGCCGAGCGGCAAGCTGCCATACACATACACACTCCCCGCCGCCGGCGAATTTCCGATGTCCACGCTGATCGCGGCTCTGGCTGCCGATCGCTATGCCGGCGTCATGAGCCTCGAATGGGAGCGACTGTGGCATGCGGAACTCCCGCCGCTCGATCTTGCGCTGCAAGAGGCAAGGCAGACGGGCTGGTGGCCGCTGCCTGGTGAGAACCCGCGCGCCTGACCTGTCCCTCAACAAATATAGCGGCCATGTGGTTTGCGAAGGAAGATTGTCGTGGCTTGCTTTGACGTTAATTGAATTAGTAACTAGAAAAACGCGCATCAATTGAATGTTAAGAGATGCTAGTTTATATATTAGGAATATATTGATTCTGGATGATTTGTCGCCTTGAGACGACATATTCTGCTTGGTGAAGGGGAACTCTAATTACTTAGAGTTAGGGGGCTGGGAGATGATTAAAGCGGGTTTCAGGCACCAGAAATCCCATGCTCCCAGTCTGTTTGCGTCATTTTCAGACGCCGGATTTTCTTTCGGCTTTTCCGTTCGCTGCCGATCTTGCAGCCATTGGAGGCTTGATGGCCGGTAGAACAAATCGAACTGGAAGAGGGCTTAACGCTCTGATTTCAAAGGCAATCGCCAAAGGCGGCCTGAGCTTTGCCGCGCAGCGGATCCATAGTATCGAAAACACCAGAGACGTTCTTTACGCCGAGGGCCTGGCACGTGTGACGGACGCCGAAGGTGTCGTTCACACCGCGGGCAGTTTCGTGCCGCATCTGGGGCGGCTGGACGGCCGGTTCGATCTCGATCTTCGTATCTTGAACATGGTATTGTCTGCCTTGGCAGCGGATGAGACACTTATACTTGGCTGCAATCTTTCCGTGGCTAATTTATCCGCGCCGAATCGATTCGCCGATATTTTTGGTCGGCTCACCCGCCAGCCCGAGCTTGCTACGCGGCTCATCGTTGAAATTACCGAGACCTATCCGCTTATCGGCTCTGCTATCGAGCGGTTGAAAATGATTCGTGCACTTGGTTGCCGCGTCGCGATCGACGATTTCGGCACGGACTTTGCGACTCCCGCGCAGTTGCTGCAGGTCTCGGCCGACATCGTCAAGATCGATGCGTCTTTCGTCCGCGATATCAGACCGGGCCGCGACGGCCGCGACAGCCTGTATCACATGGTCGGTTTTGCCTCCTGCATCGCGCCCCTGGTTGTCGTCGAGGGGATCGAAACCGAAACGCAGCTGGAGGCGGCGCGCTCGAGCGGTGCGACGCATGGGCAGGGCTTCCTGCTGTCCAAGCCGGTGGTGCTTCCGCAGGCTCCGCAGAAAGAGGGCAAAGTTGGCCTGCAGGAGGTTGGATGAATATTCCGCTTTCTGTCCCGCGACATTGCTCGGCAAAACGAACTTGCAGCTTGAAACTGATCGGCGCGGTGTGCGGCCCGTTTGCTCGTCTTCCCGTCTCGATCTCGGAGGTGGTGGCATGATCAAACACCCCTCGTTCGCCCGCGATTATGATTTCTCCGCCGTCTCAACCACGCCGGACCTGCAGGCGCAAGCACGGCTTAGAATGCTGTTCGAGGAGTTGCATGCCCTGTTCTCCAGCGCCCCGGGCATCAACGAAGGAATGCCGATCGCTCTCGTGAGCGCGGACGAGCCCCGTATCGTCATTTACAACGCGTCGGGAGATATTTCCGGACGGGTGACGATAGACGCCGAAAACGGCCTTTATGTCTTTTGTGAACTCGACCGTGCCACCGGCATTGTGCTGGCGACGGCGAGCGAAGAGCGGCTGATCGATGAAATTGTCGCGCACGTCTCCTCAGGCAACGACGAACTGACACCGCGCACGGTGGACACAGCCGTCGGTGTTCTCGTCGGACAGACCATGGAGGATGTCGAGCGCAAGCTCATTCTCCAAACCCTCCGTCATTGCGACGGCAATCCGACCTATGCCGCCTTCATGCTCGGCATTCCCCTCATCACCCTATGCACCAAGCTGGCCACCTACTTTGCAGAACCTGCAAAGGACTTTGCGGATGCGACGGATCACGCCGGGCCAATGAAAGAGGACCGGCAATGAGCAGCCGTCTTCATCAAAGGATGCCGAGAAAGCCGCACTCAAAACCTGTGGAGTTTGAACCAATGCAAGATTCACGAATGGGTTTGCACATGACGCAATCGCGCGAGGCGGCACATGCCGACCCAAATGAGATTCGGGAAACGATCATGGACGCTTTCAGCAAGAGAAGAGACCAGTCTACGCCTCAAGCGCATATTCTGTTCGATGGCTGTGTGAGGATTGTTTCAGCTTATGTCAGCCACAACCCCATTCTTATCGGTAGCCTTCCGAAGCTGATCTCGGATGTGCACGAGGCGCTGCAGGCTTTGGATAGCTCTGCGCTTTCGGTGGAGCGAGCCAAACCGATTCCGGCCGTAGATCAGAAAAAATCGGTGACGAATGATTACATCATTTGTCTTGAGGACGGTAAACGCTTCAAGACGCTCAAACGGCACCTGCGCGTTCACTATGGCATGACGCCCGAGGAATACCGGGAGAAATGGGGTCTTGCTCCCAACTATCCGATGGTTGCGCAGAATTATGCGAACCGCCGTTCGGAGCTTGCCAAGCTCTCCGGCCTAGGCGCCAACGGCAATAAGAAGGAAAGCCTTCGCTAGAGCAATTTCAGGAAAAGTGGGAAGCGCCAGGATTCTGGCGGGAATCGACAAGAACAGCGGCGCCCCGCGAGAGGCGCTGCCGTCCTTTATACGTTATTTTGCCGTCGCGAGGCGTGCCGCCGATCAGAAGACCTGACGGAGCAGGATGAACAGCACGAAGGCAAGCGCGATCGAGGCGGGTAGCGTCAGGACCCAGGCCATCAGCATGTTGCGGACAGTCGACCATTGCAATCCCGAGCCGTTGGCGGCCATGGTGCCTGCGACACCGGAGGACAGGACGTGGGTCGTGGAAACCGGCAGGCCGAGATTGTCGGCCGCACCGATTGTCAGCATGGCAACGACTTCGGCGGCAGCACCCTGGCCATAGGTCAGGTGCGTTTTGCCGATCTTTTCACCGACAGTGACGACGATGCGCTTCCAGCCGACCATGGTGCCGAGGCCGAGTGCCAGCGCCACCGCAACCTTCACCCAGAGCGGGATGAACTTGGTCGCGTGATCCACAGACGCATGATAGTTGGTTACGGCCTTCAGGTCGTCGCCGTTCATCGGCAGCAGCTTCTGCTTGTCGATCAGCTTCAGCGATTCACCAATCAGATAGATGTCGTTGCGGACGTTGCCGACCAGGTCGTTCGGCAGCTTTTCGACGCTTGGATAGGCGGCGATCTCAGCGCTGGTGCTGTGGATATAGGCTTGCAGTGCCGGCGTGGTCGCGTCCGTCCAGGTCTTGCTCTTCACGGCATTGCCGACGACGGCCTTCGGATCGGCCGGTGTGGTAACCCCGGGTTTTACATACTTGCCGAGCACCGTCTCAACCTGCGCCGAAGCCGTCTTGTAGGCCTCGAGATAGTTGACGTCCGGTGTGCGGTTCAGCGCAAAGGCAGTCGGTACGAGGCCGATGAGGATGAGCATGATCAGACCCATGCCCTTCTGGCCGTCGTTCGAACCGTGGGCGAAGCTGACGCCAGTGCAGGTGAAGATCAGCAGAATGCGGATCCACAACGGCGGCGGCGCATTGCCCTTCGGTGCTTCATAAAGCTCCTTGTTGCGGATCAGAACTTTGGCGACCAGCAGCAGCAGGGCCGACAGGGCGAAACCGATGATCGGCGACAGCAGCAGCGACATGCCGACGCTGCTTGCCTGCGACCAGTCGACGCCGCTTGTGGCGGAACCCGCTGGCGCGAGGAACTGATTGGCGAGACCGACGCCGATGATGGAGCCGACAAGCGTATGCGAGCTTGAGGCTGGCAGGCCGAGATACCAGGTGCCGAGGTTCCACACGATGGCGGCGGTCAGAAGGGCGAAGACCATGGCAAGGCCGGAGCCGGAGCCGACTTGCAGAATCAGCTCTACAGGCAACAGCGCCAGAATGCCGAAAGCGACGGCACCTGAGGAGGTCAGCACGCCGAGGAAATTGAAGCAGCCGGACCACATGACGGCAAACTCAGCCGGCAGCGAGCGGGTGTAGATAACGGTAGCGACCGCATTGGCCGTATCGTGAAAGCCGTTGACGAATTCGAAGCCGAGCGCGATCAGTAGTGCCAATCCGAGCAGGATCCACGGAACCGCAGCAGCGTTGGCAAGATCGTTGTTGAGGGCATAGCCGACATACACAAGGCCGCCAATTACAACGATGCCGAAAATCGGCAGGAACCATTTGGTAGAACCGGCTGCGCCGTGAATAGGATGATTGGCGTTGCCGCCTTCCGCACTGCTTGAAACGACGTCAACCATCTCAAACTCTCCTATAGCGAATAACATTTCCCATTTAAGCGCGCTTGATGAAGCCCTCATGACGCATAAAGAGACACTTATGCGGTCGCTGGTTGCATCGACCGCATCGAAGAAAGGTCTCGCGTTAAACGATAGCACACGGAATGATTACCGCAACTTGGCGTTCAACATCTTGATTTTGCCGCGAAAACGCCTTTTTCGGTTCACCCGACGTTCAGCCGGCAAGGGTTTAAATTTGCTTGTAGGGACATGAATAGAGGACCATCACCATGAGGTTGTCCGTGATTGCCATCGCTGCCGTGCTCGGTAGCCTGGCTGTATCTTCGGCAGAAGCAATGCCCATCGGCGCTGTTGGGACCGTGGCCAAAACGCCGGTCGTCAATGTCGATTACGCCTGCGGCCGTGGCTGGCATTTGACGCCTCGGGGCGCATGCCGACCGAACCGCTGGGGCCCGCCGCGCGGCTACGGCTGGGGCTACTACAGAGCACCGCCACCGCCCGCCTGGGGCTGGTATGGCCATCGGCGCTATTATCGTGACGGATGGGACGGTGGCTGGCGCGGCCGGCCGCGGGATTGGTGACGCCAGACACGCCGCCGTCTGGAGCGCAGTGCGTTCATTTGAACGCATAAAGGTTGCGAATCTAGAGCATCTTATCCGCCTGTTGGCGATTCCTCCTGCAAGCGGGGTTGCTCTAGTGGCGGCGGGCATCGTCAGTTCAGCACCATCCGGCTTTGTCGGCAGAAGCCGTGTCGTCTACTATAGGGCGACTACGGTTGTCAGCCATGTCAGCATCTTCACGGCGAGGCTTTTAGGCTCGTCATTTCAGGCCCGGCGCATGGTCGTGCGGCCATAGCGAACCTGCGGCAGGTCGCGCTCGGCCCATGCGCCGAAGGCGAGGCCGAGCGTTGCCCACAAAATCGCATGCATGCCGAGCGAGGTAAGCCGGAATCGCCAGAGCACGACAGCGGAAAACTGCTCCGGCACTTCGTTGATTGCCGGCAGCAGGTATTGAACCAGGCCGATGAACAGGATGTAGGCGATGCCGGCGAAGATCGCGCCGTTCCATGATCCGTAGCGCATCGCCAGCCGGCGGGCGAGGGATACTGCAGCAACCATGGCGACGATCGAGGCCACGATCATCACGAAGAACAGTTCGGTTCTGGCGCCGATTGTATCCGGATTGCCGACTGCCGGCGGATTGGCTGGATATTTGATATCGGGAACCGACGAGATGGCGATGAAGGCGGCGATAGCCAACAACGCGGCAGTCCCGCGCGCGCCAAAGGGACTGACCCGGCCGTAGACATAGGCGAAGACCAGGGCGAAGAGTCCGCCGATAGCCGTTGCATAGACCATGATGCCGGTGAAGAGACCGAGCCCTGCCTGCGTGGCGCGGCTGACGATCTCCGGTTCCGGCATTTCGCCCGCCGCCTGGGCCACCTGTTCCTCAAACGCAATCGCCCGATCGACGAGCGGCTCGCCGAAAATATGGGCGAAGGCAAAAATCAGAATGCCAGCGAGCGCTCCGACCAGCATGCCGCGGAGCAAAAGACGCCCAACCATGTTCCAGACCCCTTAGTGGCAGGGGAAGCCGAGCAAATGACGCCCGTCATGCACGAATTCGTGCACATAGGAGCCGGAGAGCAGCGTTGTCGCGCCTTCTTCGGCGCCGATAAAATAGATCGCCAGCATGAGGAGAAGGCCGGCGAAGATCGCCCAGGGCAAGATTTCGCCAAGCGGAATCGGAGTCGGGATGGCGGTCGGTGCAAATGCGGTGTCAGACATTTTATTCCCTCTTAAGAAAAGCGCGTTCCATTTACGGAAGGGTTTTTTACGGGAGGGGTCTGACTCTCTGGGGGCGGTATCCGCCCGTCGATTACAGTGGCGCGACCGTGCCGGGATTTCACCGGCTTCCACACCCGTATGTGCAAGTTTATATCTGTCTGCAAAGATAGTTGTCAATCAAACGCCATCGCGATGCGAAATCGCGACAAGGAATGGAGTTATCGAGCTGCATGAAAGGGCGTCTGAGCTGGATTTGCCACGGGCCGACGCGAGCCAACCGCGAAGGACGCTTTCCCGACGATGAGCCGCTGGAGGCAAAGGCGACCGAGCGAATACAATTGACGTCCTCTAGGCTCGGAACGGTCGACCGGGCGTGGACGAGCCCGGCGCTACGTGCTCGCCAGACAGCCGCGGCTATGGGACTTGACGCCACGACCCAACCGTCTCTACGGGAATGCGACTACGGGCGCTGGCAAGGCAGGTCGATCTCCGAACTCCATGAGACCGATCCGGAAGCGCTCTCGCTCTGGATGCTGAACTTGAATGCGGCGCCGCACGGTGGCGAATCTTTGTCCGCCGTCTTTGCTCGGGTCGGCGATTGGATGAACGGCCACATCGACGATGGCGGCCATACCGTCGTCGTCACGCACGCGACAGTCATTCGTGCCGCCATTCTCCATGTGCTGCAAGCGCCGTCTTCGGCTTTCTGGACGATCGACATCGAGCCGCTCGGCGTCGTGGAGATGACCAGCGATGGCCGCCGTTGGCAGCTTCGTTTTCCGAATGCTGCGAGATAGCGACTGGAGCATCCCGCTTTCAGGTGGCATCACCTGCAAGCGGACAAGATGCTCCAGATTCAAAAAACTAGAGCGACCTTAGCGCGTTTAAATGAACGCGCGGCGCTCTAGCCGCTCGCCTTCGCGCGCCGCCGTTCGAAATAGACGAGGTAAGTAGCGAGGCTGAAAGTCATCACCGCAAGCCCGTACCAAGTGATGGCATAGACAAGATGATTGTTTGGAAAGACGATCTGCGTCAGGCCGCCGACGGGCAGATCGCCCGGATTTTTCGTGTCGTCCGCATCGATGAAATAGGGTGCTGCGTTTTGGAGGCCGCGCGTCTCGGCGATCGCCGTAACATCGCGGGAATACCAGCGCTCCTGCGAAGGCACGTTGGAGCGCAGCAGCGTGCCTTTCGGTTCGTTGATCCGCAGCAGGCCGGTGACCGTCGTCTCGGTGGTCAATTCACCGGCTGGGCGAGTGCCCGGATCGCGCTTATCGGTCGGCACGAAACCGCGGTTGATGATGACGATCGTCCCGTCAGCTTCTCTCAGCGGCGTCAGCACCCAATAACCGGGGCCGAGCTCGGTTGACGCATAAACCTGCGCCTCCTTGTCGTTGAGGAAGGTACCGGTCGCCTGCACATGCTTGTACTCATAGCCGGCGGCGTCGATCGAAGGCCATTCCGCCGGTCCAGGAGCGGCTGCGGGAGGCGCGTGCACACGGGTATCGACGCGGGCGATCAGATCCAGCTTCCAGGACAGCCGCTTCACCTGCCAGGTGCCGAGCGCGATGAGCGCTGCGGTCAAAAGCAGAAGCAGGATCACCCAGATGGCAAGCGCGACTGTGGAGCGAGGTTTTTCGGAAGGAATGTCGGTGTGGGTATCGGTCAAGGCGCAAAGCTCCATCGGAGGCGCTGCCGCATGATTTCGAAAAGCGCGAAGCGGTCTTCAGGCGCGGCACAGTAGTCCGGCGGAAAACTCACGCCGGCAAGAGCGGCGGGCATCCATTGGGATACCCGCCGCTTCGTCGTTACGGCATGTTGCGCATCATCGCGGGCGACATGGGCATCATGTTGGAATTGAGGTGATGCATGACCCAGAGCGAGCCGGAGAGGGCGATGACCACCAGCACGATGGTAAGCATCAGCGCCATCATGTTCCAGCCGCCTTCCGAGCGGGTGTTGAGGTGCAGGAAGTAGATCATGTGCACGATGATCTGGATCGCGCCGAGGATCAAGACGATCGCTACGGTGACGGCCGGATCGGAGAAGACCTTGGCCATGACCAGCCAGAAGGGAATGGCGGTTAGGATGACCGAGAGGACGAACCCCGTCATGTAGCTCTTGAAGGTGCCGTGTGCGGCCTCGTGACCGCCATGGTGATCATGGCCGTGGGCGTCGGCGGAATGATGCGAAGGATTGACGTTCGAGCTCATCCGAGAACTCCCATGAGGTAGACGAAGGAAAACACGCCGATCCAGACGACGTCGAGGAAGTGCCAGAACATCGACAGGCACATCAGACGGCGCTTGTTTTCGGCGATCAGCCCGTACCGGCTTGTCTGCACCATCAGCGTGATCAGCCAGACGATACCGACGGTGACGTGCGTGCCGTGGGTGCCGACCAGCGTGAAGAAGGCCGACAGGAAGGCGCTGCGCTGCGGGCCGGCGCCTTCCAGGATCAGGTGATAGAACTCGTTGAGTTCGAAATAGATGAAGGCGGCGCCGAAGAGGCCGGTGACGGCCAGCCACAACATCGTCCCCGACTTGTTGTTCTTCTCCATCGTCAGCATGGCGAATCCGTAGGTGATGGAGGAGAGCAGCAGCATCGTCGTGTTGAGGGCGACGACTGGCAGTTCGAACAGATCTGCCGGCGACGGACCGGCCGCATAGTTGCGGCCGAGCACGGCATAGGTGGCGAAGAGGACCGCGAAGATCAGGCAGTCGCTCATGATATAGATCCAGAAGCCCAGCATCGTGCTGCCTTCGGGATGATGCTCCTCCTTCATATAGAAGGCGACGGGTTCGCCATGCTGGGGAGTTGGTACGGTATGGGTCGTCATGAGTCTTATACCTCTGCGAGCAGCTTCGTACGCTCGCCTTCGGTCTTCACGACCTCATCGGCGGGGATATAGAAATCGCGCTTATAGTTGAAGGTATGGCCGATCGTAATGGCGATCATCGCGACGAAGGTAATGGCGGCAAGCCACCACATGTACCAGATCATTCCGAATGCGAAGCCGATGGAGAGAATGCCGAGGATGATGCCCGTGCCGGTATTCTTCGGCATATGGATCGGGATGAAACCTTCGGTCGGGCGCTTGTAGCCACGGTTCTTCATGTCCCACCAGGCGTCGTGATCGTAGACGATCGGCGTAAAGGCGAAGTTGTAGGCCGGCGGCGGCGACGAGGTGGACCATTCCAGCGTACGGCCGTTCCACGGGTCGCCGGTGTGGTCGCGAAGCTCTTCGCGCTTCATGAAGCTGACGGCGAGCTGGATGAGGAAGCTGGCAATGCCGATAGCGATCAGCACGGCGCCGAAGGCTGCGATCACGAAGTAGATCTGCAACGACGGATCGTCGAACTGGCTCATGCGGCGGGTAACGCCCATCAGGCCGAGCACATAGAGCGGCATGAAGGCGAACCAGAAGCCGATCTGCCAGAACCAGAAGCTCATCTTGCCCCAGAAGGGGTCGAGCTTGAAGCCGAAGGCCTTCGGGAACCAGTAGTTGACGCCGGCAAACATGCCGAAGAGCACGCCGCCGATGATCACGTTATGGAAGTGGGCGATCAGGAACAGCGAATTGTGCAGCACGAAGTCGGCTGGCGGAACCGCGAGCATGACACCGGTCATGCCGCCGATGACGAAGGTCACCATGAAGCCCACCGTCCAGAGCATCGGCACCTCGTAGCGGATGCGGCCGCGATACATGGTGAAGAGCCAGTTGAACATCTTCGCGCCCGTCGGGATCGAGATGATCATCGTGGTGATGCCGAAGAAGGAGTTGACGCTGGCGCCCGAGCCCATAGTGAAGAAGTGGTGCAGCCAGACGAGGTAGGAGAGGATCATGATCACGCAGGTGGCGTAGACCATCGAGGCGTAACCGAAGAGGCGCTTGCCGCAGAAGGTGGCGACGACTTCCGAGAAGACGCCGAAGGCCGGCAGGACCAGGATGTAGACTTCCGGGTGTCCCCAGATCCAGATGAGGTTGACATACATCATCGGATTGCCGCCAAGGTCGTTGGTGAAGAAATTCGTGCCGACGTAGCGATCGAGGGTGAGCAGCACGAGCGTGGCGGTCAGGATCGGGAAGCTCGCGACGATCAGGATGTTGGTGCAGAGCGACGTCCAGGTGAAGACCGGCATTTTCATGAAGGTCATGCCGGGGGCGCGCATCTTGACGATGGTGGCGATCAGGTTGATGCCCGAGAGCGTCGTTCCGATACCAGCGACCTGCAGGCCCCAGATGTAATAATCGACGCCGACATCGGGACTATAGGCGATGCCCGAAAGCGGCGGATAGGCGAGCCAGCCGGTCTTGGCAAATTCTCCGATGAAGAGCGAGATCATGATGATGATCGCGCCGGCAGTTGTCATCCAGAACGAGAAGTTGTTGAGGAAGGGGAAGGAGACGTCGCGGGCGCCGATCTGCAGCGGCACGACGAGGTTCATCAGACCCGTGACGAAGGGCATCGCCACAAAGAAGATCATGATGACGCCGTGGGCGGTGAAGATCTGGTCGTAGTGATGCGGCGGCAGGAAGCCGTCCGAGCCGTTGAAGGCGAGCGCCTGCTGCGCACGCATCAGCAGAGCGTCGGAGAAGCCGCGCAGCAGCATGATCAAAGCCAGCACGATGTACATGATGCCGATCTTCTTGTGATCGATGCTGGTGAACCATTCCTTCCAGAGGAAGCCCCAGAGGCGGAAATAGGTCAGCAGGCCGAGAACGGCGATACCGCCGATGGCGACGCCGAGGAAGGTCACGACGAGGATCGGCTCTTGATAGGGAATCTGATCGAGCGTCAGCCGACCGAAGATGAATTTATAGAGGTCCGGGTTGGAAAACATGGATTGCCTCTGTCCTTATAGATGTCTTGTTACCGCGCATAACCCCTCAAATCGGGAGGGATTTAAGGAGGGGCCCATGCGCCATTTCAAACTTTCACTGCGACCCTCGCGCGCCCCGTGGGGCGCGCGGTGCAGCAGTGTGCGGGGTTCAGTTGCTCGGCTGGGTAGCCGGGGCGGCTGAACCGCCTGATGAGCCATTGCCCATGTCCATGCCGGGCATGGACTGCATGTCGTGCGTCGCCGGCGTGACGTCGCCGGCATCGGCATTACGGTTGTCATAGATCAGGCGTTCGCGATTTTCCTGGCTATCCTTGCCGGCACCGCCCTTGGCGTCGATGTCCATCATCTGGCTCACGCACATTTTGCTTGGATCGGCGCACATATTGAGAATGGCGTTGTAGAGGCTGCCATCGACCGCATTGAAGAAGCGCACGGGTTCCCGTTCGCTTGGCTTGGCGAGCGCCAGATATTCCTGGCGGCCGAGCGGTCCGCCGGTCGACTTCACCTTCTGAACCCATTGGTCGAAGTCGGCCTGGCTCAGGCCATGAAACATGAAGCGCATATTAGAGAAGCCTGCGCCGCTGTAATTGGCCGATAGGCCCTGATATTCGCCGGCCTTGTTGATGACGGCGTGTAGCTGCGTCTCCATGCCCGGCATGGCGTAGATCTGCCCCGCAAGTGCCGGAATGAAGAAGGAATTCATCACTGAGGAGGACGTGATCCTGAAGTTGATGGGTGCATCCACCGGAGCAGCAAGTTCGTTGACCGTGGCGATGCCGAGATCGGGATAGAAGAACAGCCATTTCCAATCGAGCGCCACGACTTGGACATTGAGCGCCCTCGTTGCGGTGGTCACGGGCTTCCCTTCGCGGACGCGATCGAGAGGCCGAAAGGGGTCGAGTTGGTGGGTACTGATCCAGGTCACCGCGCCGAGCGCGATGATGATTGCCAGCGGCGCCGACCAGATCACCAGTTCCAGGCGGGTGGAATGATGCCATTCCGGATCATAGGGTGCAGCGGTGTTCGATTGGCGATATTTCCACGCGAAGAACAGCGTCAGGAAGATCACCGGTATGATGATGATCAGCATCAGAACCGTCGAGACGACGATAAGGTCGCGCTGCTGCACGGCGATATCGCCGGAGGGAGCCATCACCACCATATTGCAGCCGGCAAGCGACAAAATCAGTGGGAGGACAGATAAGCGGCTGAAAATCTTCGATAGTCTTGGCACGTCTCAAAGCTCTTTTTGTTATTGACCGTACCGCGACTAAAGGACGGCGGTCGTGAACGGTATGAGGTGTTTCGTCGCACCGCAGCAAGTTTGGGTGCAATGCGGTATCGCGCACAACTTCACCTATCGGGAAAATCCTGAGAAATCCAGAAGGTTTTCCAACGGCCAGTTGCTTTTGTTGCGGCTAATATAGCGAGATCGGCGGATATGGCTACCGGCGACCGCACGTCAAATCGCCGTCGTCGCCGCAAAGGCCGAATTTGCCCCGCTCGACCGCCGATTTGCGAATTAATCCCCGCGCGATACTTGATAAGTTCGCAAGTTTGATAAACATCTTATTTGTACGCGAATTCGTGGAGGAGTTTGCGTCCGGAGAAGGAGGCTCCCGCATATGGTCAGCGCCACGCATGAATCATTAAACCCAACATCTGCAGGTTTAGAACGCGACGCCCGCGAAATGCATGCTGGCGCTGCTGTCGACCCAGGTAGTATTGCCATCGGCGTGATCATCGGTCGCACGTCCGAGTTTTTCGATTTCTTCGTTTACGCTATCGCATCGGTCCTGGTTTTCCCGAAGTTGATCTTCCCCTTCGTCGATCCACTGCCTGGCACGCTGCTTTCTTTCCTGGTTTTTTCGCTTGCCTTCATCGCCCGCCCAATCGGCTCGTTCGTCTTCATGGCGATCGACCGCACCTACGGCCGCGGTGTTAAGCTGACGATCGCGATGATTCTGCTCGGTGGGTCCACGGCGGCGATGAGCTTCCTGCCTGGATTCAACGACGTCGGCACCTATGCGATCATTCTGCTTGCCATCCTGCGCATCTGTCAGGGCCTTGCGCTCGGCGGCGCCTGGGACGGTCTTGCCTCGCTGCTGGCGCTCAACGCGCCGGCCAATCGTCGCGGCTGGTACGCGATGATCCCGCAGCTTGGCGCGCCGATCGGCTTCATGCTGGCGAGCGCTCTTTTCGCCTATTTCGTGGCAAATCTCTCGACGGTCGATTTCCTGGAGTTCGGCTGGCGTTATCCGTTCTTCTGCGCCTTTATGGTCAACGTCGTGGCCCTCTTCGCCCGGCTTCGCCTGGTTGCCACGCCGGAATTCGGCGCGCTGCTGGAGCGCCATGAGCTGGAGCCGGTCAGAATGTCCGAGCTGCTGCGCGTGCACGGCCGCGATGTGCTGATTGGCGCTTTCGTGCCCCTGGCAAGCTTCGCGACTTTCCATCTGGTCACGGTCTTCCCGCTCGGCTGGGTAACGCTTTATAGCGCGCAAACCCCCGGTTCGTTCCTGTTGGTGGAATTCCTCGGCGCGATCTGCGGTATTGCCGCGATTGTCTGTTCCGGCCTGCTCGCGGACCGTATCGGCCGCCGCAACCAGCTTGCCGTCGGCGCCGTATTGATCGCGATCTTCGCTTTCATCGCGCCCTGGCTGCTCGACGGCGGTGTTAGCGGCCGTCATATCTACGTGGTTCTTGGCTTCACGCTGCTTGGCCTCTCCTTCGGCCAGGCCGCCGGCGCCAGCGCCTCACGCTTCAGCCTGAACTATCGCTATAGCGGCTCGGCATTGACCTCGGATCTCTCCTGGCTGATAGGCGCCGGCTTTGCGCCCTTCGTCGCGCTGGCCCTCTCCAGCCAGTTCGGCCTGGTCTATACCAGCCTCTACCTGCTCTCCGGTGTCGTCTGCACGCTCGTTGCGATCTTCTTCAGCAAGACGCTGGAGACGCGCGACAACTGATCGAACCCTTGGAGCGTCAAGAAGCCGCGGTGCGAGAGCGTCGCGGCTTTTTCTTTAGATCAGGCTGCGTGCATCGCCCAGGCAATCAGAGGCGCGGCAAGCACATTGGTCAGGCCGACCAACACCATGACCAGCCCGGCAATCGAACCCTCCTCACGGCCGATCTCACGTGCCGTAGCGACGCCGACGCCGTGCGCGCCCATGCCGAACAGCGCACCGCGCGCCAGGCCGGACTGCAGCGGCAGGAGACGCAACAATATCTGCCCGGCGGCCGCGCCGAAAAGACCGGTTATGACCACGAATACTGCCGTCAGGTTAGGCACGCCGCCGATATCGCCGGAGACGACTATGGCGAAAGGTGTGCTGATCGAACGCGGCATCAGGCTGAGACGCAGGCTTTCATCCAGGCCGAAGAGGCTGGCGAGCCCCCAGGCCGACACCATCGCGGTCGTACTGCCGACTGAGACACCGGCAAGCAGGATCGGCCAGTAGCGCTTGATGAGCGCGCGCTGCTCGTAGATGGGCACGGCGAAGGCAACGGTTGCCGGGCCGAGCAGCGCCAGCAGCCAATGTGTCTCGCGCATATAGTCTTGATAGCTCGCCTGCAGGACGACGGCGATCGCGATCAGGATGGCTGGCGCGGCAAATAGCGGCGACAGCCAAACCACCCGCCAGCGGCGATAGAGCGCTTTCGACAAGTAATAGAGGACGATCGTCGCGACCGGCCAGAAAAGGTTCAGTGCAAAGGCTTCAGCAGTCAGCATGGCGAACTCCTTCCCTGCGCATCATCAGCCGGTATCCGATATCGATCGCCAGCGCCGTGACGCTCATGACGATGATCGTGCCGACCAAGATCACGGCGATGATCTTCAGTCCGACGAGGCCAATGAACTCGCGGTGATCGAGAACGGCAAGTACCGCCGGAACGAAGAACAGCAGCATTTCGGCGAGAAACCATTCTGCGCCGCGCCTCATGCTGCCGATGCCGACCCTACCGGTGGCAAACAGGCCGAGGACCAGCAGCATGCCGACGATCGGGCCTGGGACAGGCAGATGGGTGACGCGCACGATCCCCTCACCGGCCTGCCAGAAGGCGAGCAGCAGGATGATCTGAGCGAGGCGGCTCAGTTTGGGGCGGTCTTGCAGGTCGATACGCATGGATGGACACCTGGGGAGATTGCTGGCGCAGATATAGATCCCTGTCGCCTATGAACAAAATGAATTGATTTCATAAAATCCAGTCTGATATGGAATAGACATGGAACTTAGGACATTGCGCGCTTTTGTCGAAGTTGTGCGCCAGGGCGGTTTTTCGGAAGCGGCCAAGGTGGTGTTTACGACCCAATCCGCCGTCAGCAAGGCCGTCCGCCAGTTGGAGGACGAACTTGGCCTGCCCCTGCTCAACCGTATCGGCCATCGCACGACGCTGACCGATGCCGGCGAAGTGGTCTATCGCCGTGCTCTCACGATTCTGGCCGGTCGCGACGATCTCGTCGCCGAGCTTGCCGAGATGCGAGGGCTTTCGCGCGGCATGCTCAGGCTCGGCCTGCCGCCGATCGGCAATGATGTACTGTTTGCGCCGCTCTTCGCCGTCTTTCGCAGCCGCTATCCCGGTATCGAGATCAAGCTGGTAGAGCAGGGGGCGAAGCGGCTGGAGGAGATGGTACTGTCGGGAGAGGTTGATCTTGGAGCCTCGCTGCTGCCTGTACCGGAGGTGTTCGAATGGCAGAGCGTGCGCCGGGAGCCGATGCACGTGCTCCTGCCTGCAGGGCACTCGCTCGGGGGTCGAAAGACGGTGCCGCTCGCCGGGCTCAAGGACAATCCGTTCATCCTGTTCGAAAGCGGCTTTGCACTGAACGGCGTCATCCTGGGTGCCTGCCACGCCGCCGGTTTCGAGCCTGATATCGTTGCGCGCTCGAGTCAGATCAATTTCATCATCGAACTGGTCGCCGCCGGCCTCGGCGTGGGCTTCCTGCCTCGAATGATCGCAGAGCAGCGCAGCCGCGCCGGCGTCGGTCATGCCCTGGTCATCGAGCCCTCGATGGATTGGGACATGGCCTGGATCTGGCGGCGCGGCGGCTATCTCTCGCACGCCGCCCGCGCCTGGCTGGATCTGGCCCGTGACCGGCAATCATCTAAATCTTGACTCTATTTTCAAACTTTTGTGATAAAAAGAGGCATGCGGAAACTTGAAAATGGTAGTCAAGAAAAATATAGGCTATCGCACCACCGCCAAAGACGGGGGGTTCAAGCGAGAGGACGCCTATGACTTTTTCCTTTACCCATCTCACCAGCGCCGCCCTGGCGCTTGCCGCAGGCCTCGCGGCTACACCGTTCGCGGCCAATGCCGCCGGTTCTGAAGGTATCGTCGTCTACAATGCACAGCACGAGTCCCTGACGCAGGCCTGGGCCGATGGTTTCACCAAGGAAACCGGCATCAAGGTGACGATCCGCAACGGCAGCGATATGCAGTTTGCCAATCAGATCGTCGAAGAAGGTGCTGCATCCCCCGCCGATGTGTTCCTGACGGAAAATTCTCCCGGCATGGCGCTGGTCGACACCAACAAGCTTTTCGCCCCAGTCGATGCCGATACGCTGGCGCAGGTGCCTGAAACCTTCAAGGCTGCCGATGGCAACTGGGTCGGCGTTGCCGCCCGCTCCACGGTTTTCGCCTATGACAAGACCAAGCTTAAGGAGAGCGATCTGCCGAAGTCGCTGCTCGACCTCGCCGATCCCGCATGGAAGGGCCGCTGGGGTGCATCGCCGGCCGGCGCCGACTTCCAGGCGATCGTCAGCGCGCTTCTCGAGCTGAAGGGCGAGGATGTCACCAAGTCCTGGCTGAAGGCGCTGAAGGAAAACACCACGCCCTACAAGGGCAACAGCGTTGCCATGAAGGCCGTCAACTCCGGCGAAGTCCAGGGCGCGGTCATCTATCACTACTATTGGTTCGGCGACCAGGCGAAGACGGGCGAAAACAGCAAGAACGTCGCCCTGCACTATTTCAAGAACCAGGATCCGGGTGCTTTCGTCAGCATTTCCGGCGGTGGCGTTCTCGCTTCCAGCCAGCATCAGAAGGAAGCCCAGGCGTTCTTGAAGTGGGTCACCGGCAAGGGCGGCCAGGCCGTTCTGCGCGACGGCGATTCCTATGAATATGCCGTCGGCAATGGCGCTCAGTCGAATCCGAAGCTGGTGCCGCTCGCCGACCTGCAGGCACCGAAGGTCGAGCCTTCCAAGCTGAACAGCAAAAAGGTCACCGATCTGATGACGGAAGCTGGTTTGATCTAAGTCCTTGCATCCGATCCGCATGCCCTGCTAGGGGGCGTGCGGATGGCAATTCGGCCATTTCGATCCCGGCGACCGCCTTTAAGTGGCGATTGCCTTCCTAATCAGGGCGTGAAAGGCAGCTAAGATTTGCTGCAGAAGAACATATATGCCGCGCCGGCCGGTCAGGCCGCTGCCACGCGATTGCCCCGCTGACGGCTGCGCCACGCGGCCGTGTTCCGCACGCATCCGTCGTCGCTCTTGCATCCGCCGTCGCTCTTCTGAGCCTGGTGCCGCTCGGCTTCATTGTCTGGGTCACCGTCGAGACCGGCTGGCACGACGTCATCGCGCTCATCTTTCGTGGCCGCGTCGGCGAATTGCTGACCAATACCGTCCTGCTCGAAGTCTGCACCATCCCGCTCTGCATCCTGCTTGCCGTCACGCTCGCCTGGTTGACCGAGCGCACGAATATCCCCGGCGCCCGCCTGTGGTCCTGGTTGGCGGTCGCGCCGCTTGCCGTGCCGGCTTTCGTGCACAGCTATGCCTGGGTCAGCCTGGTGCCCGGAATGCGCGGGCTCTGGAGCGGCGTGCTTGTTTCGGTTCTTGCCTATTATCCTTTTCTCTATCTGCCGGTGGCTGCGGCGCTGCGCCGTCTCGACCCGGCGATCGAGGATGCCGCCGCCTCGCTGGGCCTCGGTCCCTGGCGCGTCTTCTTCCGGGCGATCCTGCCGCAGCTTCGCCTCGCCATCTGCGGCGGCTCACTGCTGATCGGCCTGCATCTTTTGGCGGAATACGGTCTGTACGTGATGATCCGCTTCGACACCTTCTCGACCGCGATCGTCGATCAATTCCAGTCCGCCTATAACAGCCCGGCCGCCAACATGCTCGGCGGCGTCCTCGTTTTCTGCTGCCTTCTGCTGCTTGGGATCGAGGTACTGGTGCGCGGCAATGAGCGTTATGCCCGCGTCGGCTCCGGTGCGGCCCGCCCGGCCGACCGCCGGCGTCTCGGTTGGTTCGTCATCCCGGCCATAGCGCTTCCGCTGGCAACGGCCGTTCTCACGCTCGGCGTGCCGCTCGTGACGCTGGCGCGCTGGCTCTATCTCGGTGGCATCGGCATTTGGCGGATGGATGCCGTCGGCTCCGCTTTGCTGCAGACCATCGGCCTGGCAATTGCCGGCGGTCTGCTGGCCACCATAGCCGCCGCTCCGATGGCCTGGCTCTCGGTCCGCGCGCCGGGTCGGCTGCAGCGCATCCTCGAAGCCTGCCATTATTATGTCGGCTCGCTGCCGGGCGTCGTGGTCGCCTTGGCCTTGGTTTCCATCACCGTGCGGCTGATCCTGCCGCTCTATCAGACCTTTGCGACCCTGTTGCTCGCCTATGTGCTGCTATTCCTGCCGCGCGCCATGATCGGCCTGCGAGCGAGCATCGCCCAGGCTCCGGTTGAGCTCGAGCGGGCCGCCATGGCGCTCGGCCGCACGCCCGGCCAGGCCGTGCGGCAGATCACCATGCGCCTTGCCGCTCCCGGTTTCGCGGCGAGCGTCGCTCTTGTCGCTCTCGGCATCACGAACGAGTTGACGGCGACGCTGATGTTGTCTCCGAATGGCACGGTGACGCTGGCGACGAAGTTCTGGTCGCTGACCAGCGAGATCGATTATGTCTCCGCCGCTCCCTACGCCTTCATGATGGTAGTGCTGTCGCTGCCGCTCACCCTTCTCCTCTACGTGCAATCCAAGCGGACGGCCGGACAATGACTTTTCTGGCGATCAAGAACATCAGCAAGCGCTATGGCCCGGTGCTCGCGCTCGATAACATCGACCTTACCGTCGCGGCCGGCAGCCGCACCGCCGTCGTCGGCCCCTCCGGCTCCGGCAAGACGACGTTGCTGCGCATCATTGCCGGCTTCGATATCCCGGATGCCGGCCAGGTGATGCTGGAAGGCGAGACGCTGGCGGACGGGCCGGCTGTCGTGCCTGCCCATCGCCGCGGCATTGGCATCGTTTCGCAGGACGGCGCGTTGTTTCCGCATTTGAGCGTGGCAGACAATATCGGCTTCGGCATGGAACGGGGGCAAGCGGATCGCGCCAAGGAGATCAATGCGCTCATCGACATGGTGGAACTCGACCGCGGCATGCTCGATCGCCGCCCGCACCAGCTCTCCGGCGGCCAGCAGCAGCGCGTGGCGCTCGCCCGCGCGCTCGGCCGCAAGCCCGGACTGATGCTGCTCGACGAGCCCTTTTCCGCGCTTGATACGGGCCTGCGCGAAAACATGCGCAAGGCCGTCGCCCGCGTGTTGCGCAATGCCGGCATCACCACGATCCTCGTGACGCATGACCAGGCGGAAGCGCTGTCCTTCGCCGATCAGGTGGCGGTATTGCGGGGCGGCAAATTGGTGCAGGCCGGAACGCCGCAAACGCTCTATCTCAATCCTTGCGACCGCGAGACGGCCACCTTCCTCGGTGATGCCATCCTGCTGCCGGCCGAACTGGGCGACGGTTTTGCCGATTGTGCGCTCGGCCGCATCCCGACAGATGCAAATGGCCGACGGGGGCGGGCGGAAATCATGCTGCGCCCCGAGCAACTGCGGTTCAGCATGATCAATGGTACAGCTTCCGACACGATCTGCGCCGGCAATGTCATCGACGTCGAATTCGGCGGCGCGATCTGCACGGTGACGCTTACCCTTGCCAAAGCCGCAGGCACAGCGCCGCTCTCTATTAAAAGTTCCAGCGTCGGCCTGCCGGATGTCGGCAGCACCGTCCACGTCAGCGTAGTCGGCAAGGCGCATGTTTTCGATACGGCAGGCAGATAAACTCTTTCCAGTTGAAACCGCCGTTCCTTTGCGAAAGAAAGGAATGATCGCCCGACAGCGATCATGTCCGATGCCGAAGGAATCCCCATGTCTCTCCCCGAGCAGTTTGCCCAGGATCTACCGTTCCTGACGTCCCTCCGCCGTAACCTGCACGCTTATCCCGAACTTGGGTTCGAGGAAGAGCGCACCAGCGGTATCGTCGCGACATTGCTCGAGGAGGCTGGCATCACCGTGCATCGCGGCCTCGGCAAAACCGGCGTCGTCGGTACGCTGCAGGTCGGCAACGGCACCCGCCGTATAGGCCTTCGCGCCGACATGGACGCGCTCGCCATGCCGGAGAAAGGCAACCGGCCCTACAAATCCACCATTCCAGGCAAGATGCATGCCTGCGGCCATGACGGCCACACGACGATGCTTCTCGGTGCCGCCCGACATCTGGCCGCGACGCGCGGCTTTTCAGGAACGGTGCATTTCATCTTCCAGCCGGCCGAGGAAGGCCGTGGCGGCGCACGGCGCATGGTGGAGGACGGTCTCTTCGATCTCTTTCCATGCGATGCCGTTTACGGCCTGCATAATATGCCGGGCATTGCCGTCGATGAGATGGCGGTCGTCGAGGGCCCGCAGCTTGCTTCCTCGGATAGCTGGCGCATCACCTTCCGCGGCACCGGCACGCATGGCGCCAAGCCACATCTCGGCAAGGATCCGATTACAGCGGCGGCGACATTCCTCTCTTCGCTGCAAACCATCGTCGGGCGCGTCGTCGATCCGCTGCAGCCGGCGGTCGTCAGCGCCTGTTCGCTGCAGGCCGGCGATCCCAAGGCCCTAAACGTCATTCCCGACTCGGTCGATATCGGCGGCACGGCGCGTGCCTACACGCCGGAGGTCCGCGATCAGCTTGAACGGGAAATCGGCCGCCTGGCGCAGGGCACAGCGGCGATGTACGGCATCGCCGTCGATTACCAGTTCGAACGCCGCATCCCGCCCGTAGTCAACGATGCCGACGCAACCGCGCGGGCGCTGAAGGCGGCGGCGAGCGTCTTCGGCGAAAAGGTCCTCACCCGCTTCCCGCCTTCCACCGCCGGCGACGACTTCGCCTTCTTCGGCCAGAACGCCCCCGGCTGCTACGTCTGGCTGGGCAACGGCCCGGCCGTCGACGGTGCGCTGCACCACAACACGGCCTATGACTTCAATGACGAGGCGATTGCCTCGGGCGTGGCCTTCTGGACGACGCTGGTCGAGCAGGAGTTGAAGAAAGAGAGCTGATCAGAAGCCTGGGGGTATGCCGGGCGCCCGGCACCCCTCTGTCGCTTTCGCGACATCTCTCCCACAAGGGGGAGATCGTTGGGAGTTTGCGGCTCGTCCTCTTTAAAGCAACAAAGTGCAGTTTCAGCAGGTCCGATGTTCGCTTGAGGCGAGAGCATGCAACGAGTTACCAATCTCCCCCTCGCAGGGGAGATGTCATGACAGTGACAGAGGGGGGTGCGCACCCTCACCGAACTCGCAGCCGATGCCCGCGCCCTTTTAAATCTCTCCAATAACCGGCGTCTCCAACACGCGTCCGGTCACTACGTCCGCAATCCCGCGATCCGTCTGATGCGGCCCGATATTGCACGCCAGCGTCGCGCCGAAGCAGGCCTTGAAGACGAGGTAAGGCGGCCGCCAGTCGACGATTTTTTCCATCGCCTTGCGGATGGAGCGGAAGGCTTGGGCGGTTTCTTCGAGCGGTGCCGTCGCCACCAGTCCGGAGAGGGGCAGGGGCAGCAGCATGTCTACTTGACCGTTCGAAGCAACGGCCATGCCGCCGCCGGCGGCGATGACGGCATTGGCTGCAACCGTCATGTCTTTAATGTTGCCGCCGAAAACCGTGAGATTGTGGCTGTCATGCGAGACCGTCGTGCAGAAGGCCCCGCGCCATTCTCCCCAGCCGGTCAGAAAGCCGACGCGCGGTCGTCCATCCGCCTTGCCGTGGCGATGAGCAACGGCGATCATGGTAGTCCCGGCCGGCGGCACGATAAATCCGTCCACCACATCGGCTTCAATCTCGCCCCATTGCGTGAAGCGCGGCTGGTCGATCGTTGCGAGGCGCACGCGGCTGCCGACGGCCGGCACACGGAAATCGTCTTCGCTGAGAGGCGCAAGTTTGACCGAATTCTTGAGCGGCGTGGTGTCGAGATGGTCAACCGTGCCGATGATCTTGCCGGCCTCCGCAACGATCTTGCCGCTGGCGATCACCTGCTTCGCCTTGAAAGCGTGGAGGTCCTCGAAAAGCACGATGTCGGCGCGGCGGCCGGCGGCGATGAGGCCGAGATCGCGGCGGCCAAGCCGCGCGGCGGCATTCATCGTCGCTGCCCTCAAGGCCCATTCGGCCTTCAGCCCGTCGCGCACCAGGCGGCGGACAACGTCGTCCAGGCCGCCGTCGAAATGCAGTTCGTCGGGAAAGACGTCGTCCGTGCAGAGCGTGACCGTCTGCGGCATGAAGCCGAGATTGTTGATGACCTCAACGAATTGCTTGAGCAGATGGTCATGCGAACCACGCAGCTCGATCGTCATGCCTGCCGATAGTTTGGAGAGGAGATCCGCGCCGGAGGTGAGTTCGTGGTCGGAGGAGACGCCGGCAGCCATGAAAGCGTTGAGATCGGCGCCTTCCAGCCCGCGGGCATGGCCGCAGACGAGCTTGCCCGATTGGAGCCCGGCATTGACGATCGCGCTCGCCCGCGGATCGCCGTCGATGACGCCGCGCATCGTCATGACCTCGGCAACGCCGCCGATCTCGGGCCAGGTCTGCATGTCGGTCATCGCGGAAGCACCGAAATCGGCGCCCGCCAGCTCCAGGCCCGGTGCCGAGGGCACGCAGGAGGGCGCGAGCGGGATCACGCGAAGCGGCAGCGATCGCGTCGCCTCGATCGCCCAGCGCAGGCCGTCAAGACCGTGCACATTGCCGAATTCATGCGGATCCCAGACGACGGTCGTGACCCCGTGCGGCAATACGGCTTCGGTATAGGCCGCCGGCGTCACCATCGAGCTTTCGATGTGCATATGCGTATCGATCAGGCCGGGAGAGAGAAAGGCGCCTCCGGCGTCGATCGTTTCAATCGCATCCGCGCGGCTGCCTGGCGCATGGACGCTCGCAATCAGCGCACCGACGATGCCGATGTCAGCGGCGCGGATCTGGCCGGTCACCATGTCGACCAGACGGCCACCGACAATCAGCAGGTCGAAAGGCGCATCGCCGCGGGCAGCAGCGACCGCGCGTGCGCGCAGGTCGGGCAAATTGAGATCGGCGGGCTCGCTTCGGGAATGTCGGGTCATCGGCGTGCCTCGTTGATCATCGCTCCGAGAATAACGACGCGCGCCATGTCGGCGTCGATCTCGGCGGCAAAATGCGCGTTGAATTCAGCATGGGAGGCGCGTGTCTCGACGACGGTGCGCCCGCGGGTGTGCTGTCCCTGCAGCTCGACATCGATCCGAGCGTGCTGCAGTCTCGCGATTTCTGGCGCGATGAAGATCGCGGCAGCGGTCGGATCGTAGAGCGCCATGGCGGGACGGCCACGGCTGACGGCGATGTTGACGTAGCCACCCAGGAGATCACCGAGCAATTCGGCGCTTTTACCGGCGGCCTGGCGCACACGGTCGACATCGTCAGGCCGCGCCAGCACCTTTCGGCAGATGTCGAGATCGATCATCCGCAGCGGCAGGCCGTGGGCGAGCACGATCGCAAGCGCTTCCGGATCGGCATAGGCGTTGAATTCAGCCGACGCGGTATGATTGCCTGACGTTATGCCGCCGCCCATCCAGGTGAGCTCGTCGATGCGCGCGGTAAGATCGGGCCGGGCCAGCGCCAGCGCGGCGATATTGGTGAGCGGCCCGAGCGCGAGGACGCGCTTCGGTCCCATGCCGTCCTGCAGCCAATCGCACAGGGCGGTGAAGGCGTCGCTTGCCGGCAGTTCACCCGCCGGCGGCAGGCTCTTGCCCGTGGTCGGTATCCCGCTTTGTCCGAGAATGCGCTGCGCCGTTTCCAGCTTGCAAAGCACCGGCAATTCTCGGCCGGTATGGATGGGAAATTCCCAGTCGAAAGCGGCGGCGGCGCTGGCCGCATTGGCGCGCACCTGTGTCAGCGGCGTATTGCCGCTTACCAGCGAAACGCCGTCGATCGTCAAGCTCGAATGCGCCACCACCAGAATAGCGGCGATATCGTCGAACCCCATATCGGTATCGATCCAGATCCCCATGGCCCTATCCGTATTTTGCAAGCGATGCCGCGGCTGCGACCGGCAGGTCGAAGGCAAGCGTGCTGCCCATAGCGTGAACGGCCGCAGCCGCGTCCACCTCGGCTTTGATTGGCCCGAGCGGCGTGTCGAGCAGATATTCGCGGCTGTTGCCGGCGAAAGACGTGCCGCGCACTGTGCCCTGGAAAGGACCTGAACCCAGGGTCACAGCGCGCGGCCGCCAGGCCAGGCCCGCCGCAGACGATGGCGCGGGGGTAGAAAGCGTGACGGCGCCGTTCGCCGTCTTCAGCCTGCCGTTCTCCAGCGCAAATACATTCTCGAAGCCGACAAAGTCGGCAACGAAGGCCGAAATTGGCCGGTTGTAGATATCTTCCGGCGTACCGATCTGCTCGATGCCGCCATTCAGCATGACGATGATGCGGTCGGCGAGCGCCAGAGCCTCCACCTGGTCATGGGTGACGAAGATCATCGTCACGCCGGTTTCCTTCTGGACCCTCTGCAGTTCTGTGCGCATTTCCAGGCGCAGGCGGGCGTCCAGGTTGGACAGCGGCTCGTCGAGCAGCAATACCTTCGGTTCCATCACCATGGATCGCGCCAGCGCCACGCGCTGCTGCTGGCCGCCGGACAATTCGCCGGGTTTGCGGCCGGAGAAGTTGGCAAGCCCCACGGATTTCAGGCCGGCACCGACGCGGGCGTCCAGATCGTTGCCGCGCATGCCCTTGAGACGCAGGCCGAAGGCGACATTTTCATAGACGGTTAGATGCGGAAACAGTGCGTAGGACTGGAAGACCAGGCCGATCGCGCGCTTGTTGGCGGAGACGCGGGTGATGTCGGCGCCGTCGAGGTTGATTTTGCCGGAGGCTGGCGTGAGCAGCCCGGCGATCGCCCGCATCGTCGTCGTCTTGCCGCAGCCGGAGGGGCCGAGCAGGGCCACGAGTTCGCCTTTTCCGATCGACAGGTTGAGGTCCTTGACCGCGACCGTGTCGCCATAGGCGAGCGTCAGCCTATCTAGCTTGAGGTAGGAGGGGTCAGACATAGCGGGAAAATCCTAGGAAGCGCTCGGCAAGGAAGACGATGCCGATGGAGAGGAAGGCGAGCAGCGCCGACAATGCGGCGACGGAAGGATCGTAGGTCGTTTCCATATAGCCGAGCATGTCGATCGGCAGCGTTTGTACGCCCGGCTTGGCGAGAAACAGCGATACCGGCACCTGATTGAAGCTCGTGACGAAGCCGAGGATGAAGGCGGCGAGCACACCGCTGCGAATATTCGGCAGCACCACGCGGAAAAAGGCGCCGAGCCGCGACGAACCGAGGAGCACCGCCGCCTCTTCCATATCGGAGCGTAGATTGTTGAGGCTGGCCGAGACCACGCGCACGGCATAGGGAAGCACCAGCGCTGTATGGGCGAAGAACAGCGCCAGCGTGATGTCGAAGGAGAAGGGGACGACGAGATAGCGCAGGATCGCCAGGCCGACGATGATGCCCGGCACGATGATCGGCAGGGAGACCATGGTGCGGACTGTCTCGCCACCGGGCAGCTTGTAGCGCGACAGCGCGTAGGCGGCCGGGATGCCAAGGATCAGCGCAAAGAGCGTGCCGCCGATCGCCAGCAACATCGACATGGCGAAGCTGGCGCGGAAGCTGTCGATGGTGAAAACCTTTGCCACCCAGCGCAGCGAAAGGCCCTGCGGCGGAAAGGCCAGCGTCTCGCCACCTGATAGAGAGGCCGCGACGATGATGATGAAGGGACCGATCAGGAAGACCAGCAGCAGGAAAAGCACGAGCGGAGAGAACAGGCGGCGCATCATGCCCGGCTCCTCGCGGTGGCGAGCCTTTTCAGCACCAGGTTGGCGCCGAAACTCATGACGATGAGAATGAAGGCGATGACGCTGGCGGAAACATAGTCGTTGGAAACCGAGATTCGCTGATAGAGTAGCGTTTCCAGCATCAGCACCTTGGATCCGCCGAGAATGGCCGGCGTGATATAGGCCGTGAGCGAGCCGGTGAAGACCAGCGTCCCGCCGACCACCAAGCCTTCGCGCGTCAGCGGCAGCACCACTTTCCAGAATACCTGGAACCAGTTGGCGCCAAGGACCCGTGCGGCCGGAATGGCATCCTTCGGCATGTTCTCGAGCGCGCTGATCAGCGACAGGATCATCAGCGGCAGGAAGAGCTGCAGGAGCCCGATGAAGACGGCAGTTTCGCTGAACAGCAGGCGCAGCGGCTCGCTGCTCAAACCGAGACCCTGGACGACACGGTTGACGATGCCGGTGCGGCCGAGGATGACGATCCAGGCATAGGTGCGCGCTACCGGCGAGATCATCAGCGGCAATACCACCAGGCCGACCATCCGGCCCTTGCTCTTCGGCGGCAGGTTGACGATGGCGAAGGCCGCCACATAACCGATGACGGCGGAAACGGCGGTGACTTCGACGCCGAGTCTCAGCGTACGCAGGAAGACCGTCTGGTTCAGCGCCTCCGAGAAGAAGCCAGCATAGGCCGAAAGCGTCCAGCCGCCGGGGGCAATATGAAAGCCCTCCGACAGCAGGATCAGCACCGGCGCAAGAAAGACCACCGCGACGAAGACCGCCGCAGGCAGGGCGAGCGCCAGAGCTTCGGCCCTATTTTGGAACATCGAGGTTAACCTTCATAAGGAGGATGCAGATAAAAACGGCGGTGCGATATCCCGATGCCATGACCGGGATATCATTTTGATACGACCCTTATTGGCCGACTTTGTCATTCCATTCCTTGACCCAGCCGTTGCGCTGGTCGAGGGCGACGGCGGATGGAATGAGCTTCAGGCTTTTTGCCGTGTCTTCGCCGTAAGTTAGGTTGTTGGCTACATCGTCGGGAAGCTTCACTTCCTTGTTGGCGGGGCTGTCGACAAGCTTCATGGCGAGCGCCGTCTGCGCCTCGGTCGAGAGCCAGAAGTCCATGAACTGCAGGGCGAGATCCTGATTCTTCGAGCCCTTGGTGACGACCATGACATTCATGCCGCCGGTCTGGCCTTCCTTCGGTGCCGCCCAGGCGACGGGCACATCGAGCTTGGTGAAGCCGGCCCAGGAGAAGCGGCCGATCGGGGCGGCCCAGATTTCTTCCTGCTGCATCAGTTGCACGAGCTGCGAGGATTTCTCGTAGAAGGTAACGATATCGCTCTTATGTTCGCCGACGGCGGCGATCGGGGCAGCGAGGTCGGGCGTATTCTTGCCGAGTGCGAGGCCCAGCATATAGAGCGCCGGCGGCCCCTGATTGGTGGTGACATTCGGCCACGCGACGTGGCCGACATATTCCGGCTTCAGGAGATCGGTCCAGGAATCGATCTTCATCTTGTCCGGACGATAGGCGATCGAGGTGGCGTAGAAGGTGTAGCCAACGCTCATGCCGTCGCCATTCGGGTCTTTGGCGAGGTCGTAGAGCTTGTTGAAGTTGCTAAGCTTCGAGGTGTCGATCTTGTCGATCAGGCCGGCGCGGGAAGCCTGTAGCGCGTCCGCCATGGAGATGACGGCCATATCGACGACCGGGTTGGCCTTGTTTTCCTGCATCTTCGCCAGACGCTCGACACTGTTGCCGGTTTCGACCACCAGCTTGCAGCCGCATTTGGCTTCGAAGGGATCGTAGACGAGCTTTTTGTAATCGTCCTGGGCGAAGGCATAGACGGAGATGGTCAGTGTCCGTTCTTCTGCTTGCGCGCCAAGCGACGAGAGCACAAGCAAGGTGGCCGAAGCCAGAAGCAGTCGTTTCATATCAGGAGTTCTCCGCTGAGAGGTTCGTTCTTGCCGGCCTGGGTGGGCCGGAGGATTGGCGGACGACAAGCTGCATCGGCACGCGCGATCTCTCCGCGGTGACGAGCCGGCTGCCGGGCGGCGGCTCGTCCCCAGCCGCTTCACCCAGCCCCCCTCTTTCAGTCGGCCCGCCATTCTCGATGGCACTGACCAGCGCCGCGATGGCGATCTCGGCAATCGTCGCCATGTCCATGCGCATTGTGGTGAGCGCGGGAGTGACGACCGCCGACCAGATGTGATCGTCGAAACCGGTGACGGTCGCACTGTCCGGCACGGCGATGCCGGCCCGCTGCAATTCGGTGAGCGCCCGCAATGCATGCAGGTCGGAGACGGCGGCGAAAGCGGTAAAGCCCTGCTGCACCTTATCCGCCAGTCCCAACAGACAGCCGGGACCGTTCCGCTCTTCCAGTTTTTCGATCCAGAGAACCTCGGTCTCTATGGTCCCGTCGAGTGCGGATTTGAAGCCGCCGATGCGGTCGTTTTGTACATTGGAGGTGCTGCTCGCGCCGATCAGCAGGATCTTGCGATGTCCGAGCCCGCGGAGATGCCTGGCCATCTCGCGGCCGCCCTGCCAGTGGTCGGCCGAGACCGTGTTGCCCGGCGTCGAGGGCGTATCGATGACGGCCACGGGACAGCCGGCATCGGCGACGCGCGTGCCGCGCCGCGGCACGATCACCATGCCGTCGACGCCACGTTCCACCAGCCGGTTGATCGCCTCGGTCTGCATGCCGACATCACCGCGCGAGTCGGCGATCAGTATGCCGTAGCCGGCGACGGAGGCGGAATATTCGACCGCCTGGGCAATCTGAGGAAAGAGAGGGTTGGAAATATCGGGCAGAACGAGGCCGAGAACGCCGCTCCGCCCGGTCCTCAGCGCGCGGCCGGCCTGGCTCGGTACATAGCCGAGCGCGGCAGCCGTGGCGCGGATGCGCTCCACCAGCTCCGCTGAAACGCGTCCCTTGCCGGAAAGGGCATTGGACACCGTGGCGACGGAGACGCCGAGCGAAGCGGCAATCCTGCTAAGATTTGGTCCGGCGCGCGTCGATGCCATCTTGGTCGTTACACCAATTGATAAAAAGATTGATTAATCGTTTAATCAACGCCTACTAGAATTGCGGGCGTTTGTCGAATCGAAATTGATATGGGTGCAATCTTATTGCCGGCCACAGCGAATGGTAGCACACGGCGGCGCAGACGAAAACAAGGAGAGGACGCGCGATCTCGGTCACGCGTCCTTATTCAACAGCTTAGGCGACAAGCGCGTCCAGGATGCGAATCCAGGAGCGGATACCCTTGTGATAGGATCTCAGCTCGTATTTCTCATTCGGCGAATGGATGCGGTCGTCGGCGAGGCCGAAACCGACGAGCAGGGATTCCATGCCGAGCATCTTCTGGAAGTCGCCGACGATCGGGATCGATCCGCCCATGCCGATAACGATAGCCGGCTTCGGCCACTCGTTGGAAAGGGCGTTTTTCGCCTTGGTCAGCACCGGCGAATCGTAGGACAATTGGATCGCGGGCGAGGCGCCATGCGCATGGAATTCCACCGAGCAGTCGGCAGGAACCTTCCAGCGGACATAGGCGCGGAAACTCTCGCGGATTGCCGCTGGGTTCTGCTGCCCGACGAGACGGAACGATACCTTCGCCGACGCCTTGGCAGCGATCACGGTCTTGAAGCCCGCGCCGGTATAACCGCCAGAGATACCGTTGACCTCAGCCGTCGGCCGTGCCCAGGTCAGTTCCATCACGGAGCGGCCTTTTTCGCCCGAAGGAATGGAGAGGCCAACTTCGCCGAGGAATTTCTCCGTCGTCATGCCGAGGGTTTCCCAGGAAGCCTTGATGTTGCTCGGCGTCTCCTCGACGCCGTCATAGAAGCCGTCGAGCGTAATGCGGCCCGTCTCGTCATGCAGGCCAGCGAGAATGTCGGTGAGGATATGGATCGGATTGGCGGCGGCACCGCCGAACATGCCGGAATGCAGGTCACGGTCGGCAGCATTGATCGTGACTTCTTCACCGACGAGGCCGCGCAAGCCGGCCGAGATCGCCGGCGTATCGCCGTCCCACATGCCGGTGTCGCAGACCAGCGCGAAGTCCGCCTTCAGCTCGGCGGCATTGGCTTCGAGGAAAGGCTTCAGCGACGGTGAGCCGGATTCCTCTTCGCCTTCGAACAGGGTGGTGATGCGGACCGGAAGCGCACCCTTGATTTCCTTATAGGCGCGGACGGCTTCGACGAAGGTCATCAACTGCCCTTTGTCATCGGAGGTGCCGCGGCCGGTCAGGATCTTGCGGCCGTTGCCCATGTCCTTGATGGCAGGCGCGAAGGGATCGCTCTCCCAAAGCTCGATCGGATCGACCGGCTGCACGTCGTAGTGGCCATAGAAAAGCACATGCGGCGCATCGGCACTTGCCGCGTCGTGATGGGCGACGACCATAGGATGGCCCGGCGTATCACGCACGGAGGCCGTGAAGCCGAGGGTGCTCAGATAGGCGACCAGCCATTCCGCTGCCTTACGGCACTCCGCCTTGAAGGCCGGATCGGTCGAGATGGACTTGATTCGAAGCAGTTCGAAGAGATTGTCGAGGCTGGATGGAAGGTTCTGATCGGCGCGGTCGAGAACGGGCGATACATCGGTCATATCCGACTCCTTACATGGAAATTGGCCGGACGATAGACCAAAGGCGAGCCGGTTTCGAGGCAGGAAAATCGAAAATTTCCGAATGCCTCGCTAACCTGCGACGTGCGGCGCTAAAGCTGCTTGGCGTTTTCCAGGATGCGCCGGACATATTCGAGCAGCAACTCGCGCTCGAAGGTGCGGAAGCCTCTGAACAGATCCCGGTCCGCAGCCATCGCCGCTTCGACGGCTTCCGTCTGCATGGCGGAGGCTCTGCCGGTGAGGAAGATCAGTTGCGCGCGTCTGTCGGACGGATGCGGTCTGCGTTCCACCAGCCCGTCGCGCTCCATGCGCGACAATGTATTCGCCATCGTCGCCTGCTCGATGTCGACGCGCTCCAGCAATTGCTTCTGTGTCAGCCCGTCCTCGGACCATAATTCGAGCAATATCGGGAACTGGCCGGGTGAAAAGCCGAGCCCTGCCGCCCGTTGTTGCAACGAGCGGGCAAATCCCTTCGCCATTTGATTGGCAAGGTAGGCAGCAGAGTCCATCCGATTAAATCCCATGATTGCAAGTATGCCCGTATTTTGGAGTAACACAATCAGCAAATCTTGGGTGGGCACGTCTGAGGACGGCTAAATTCTGGTCACATTTTGCGCGTTGGTTTGCTGGCTATGTGAATGAATTCTAATAGAAAAGCCGCCATGGCCTGGAGGGGGGACCATGACGGCTTTGAAGGGGGGACAAAGGCCCGGAGAGGGGGATAGGCCTTTGTCCAAGTCTGACATGGCGGGGGACAGGCCGGTTGCCAGACCCTCGGCGTAATCAATCGCCGGTGAGTAAAACATGATACTCTGAATATGGTTTTTCAAGGGAATCGGCAGATTAGATTGATTAAAAATTAGTAACGTTTCAGTGAGAGATTTTGGCCGTTTCGCACATCGCCTGATGGAACTTTATATGGACGTTGGAGATGTGCCACGCTATCCATGTTGCCATGAAAAAAGGTGATCATCTCTTCCTCGTCGACGGCTCCGGTTTCATTTTCCGGGCCTTTCATGCCCTGCCGCCGCTGACGCGCAAATCGGATGGATTGCCGGTCGGCGCCGTCTCCGGTTTCTGCAACATGCTGTGGAAGTTGTTGACCTCGGCGCGCGATACGTCGGTTGGTGTTACGCCGACGCATTTTGCCGTCATCTTCGACTATTCCTCGAAGACTTTCCGCAAGGATATCTACAGCGCCTATAAGGCCAACCGGAGCGCACCGCCGGAAGAGCTGATCCCGCAATTCGGGCTGATCCGCGAGGCGACACGCGCCTTTAACCTGCCTTGCATCGAGACCGACGGCTTCGAGGCGGACGACATCATCGCCACCTACGCTCGCCAGGCCGAGGCGAACGGCGCGGACGTCACCATCATCTCTTCCGACAAGGATCTGATGCAGCTCGTCACTTCCATGGTCCACATGTATGACAGCATGAAGGACAAGCAGATCGGCATACCCGATGTCATCGAGAAGTGGGGCGTGCCACCGGAAAAGATGATCGATCTGCAGGCCATGACCGGCGATTCGATCGACAACGTGCCCGGCATTCCCGGCATCGGCCCGAAGACGGCGGCGCAGTTGCTGGAAGAGTTTGGCGATCTCGACACGCTGCTTGCCCGCGCCGGCGAGATCAAGCAGCAGAAGCGCCGCGAGAACATCGTCGCCAATGCCGAGCTGGCCCGCATTTCACGACAGTTGGTGACGCTGAGGACCGATGTGCCACTGGAGCTGTCACTCGACGCCTTGGTACTCGAACCACAGAACGGCCCGAAACTAATCGGCTTCCTAAAGGCGATGGAGTTCACTTCGCTGACGCGTCGCGTCGCCGATGCCTGCGATTGCGATGCGGCGGCGATCGAACCATCTGACGTCAAGGTCGAGTGGAGTGATACCGCCCATGGTCCTGACCTCGATGTCGGTGAAAATGTCGATCTCGTTGCCGGCAGCGTGGTCACGGCCGAAGGCGCCTCTGTTCCGGCGCCCGTCGTCAAGTCGCGCATGGCGTCTGAAAGTGCCGCCGAGCCAGCCGAACTCGCCAAGGCACGGGCCGCAAGCTTTGCCACCGCACCGATCGATCACTCGACCTATGTCACCATTCGCGATTTGGCCGTTCTGGACCAGTGGATCGCGGACGCCCGCGAAACCGGCATTGTCGCCTTCGATACGGAGACGACCTCGCTCGACGCGATGCAGGCCGAAATCGTCGGCTTTTCGCTCGCGATTGCCGATAACAGGAACGATCCTTCGGGTGCGATCATCCGCGCCGCCTATGTACCGCTCGGCCACAAGAACGGCGTCGGCGATCTGCTCGGCGGCGGGCTGGCGGATAATCAGGTCCCGCTGCGCGATGCCTTGCCGCGGCTGAAGGACTTGCTGGAAGATACCTCCATCCTCAAGATCGCGCAGAACCTGAAGTACGACTATCTGCTGATGAAGCGCTATGGCATCGAGCTCAAAGCCTTCGACGACACGATGCTGCTTTCCTATGTGCTGGATGGCGGCGCCAACGGCACGCACGGCATGGACAGCCTGTCGGAGCGCTGGCTCGGCCACAAGCCCATCGCTTACAAGGATGTCGCCGGCAGCGGTAAATCAAATGTCACCTTCGATCTCGTCGATATCGACCGGGCCACGGCCTATGCCGCCGAAGATGCGGATGTGACGCTGCGGCTCTGGCTGGTGCTGAAGCCGCGCCTGGCGGCGGAAAAGCTCACCAGCGTCTATGAGCGCCTGGAACGGCCGCTGGTGCCGGTTCTCGCTCATATGGAAGAACGCGGCATCACCATCGACCGGCAGATCCTGTCGCGCCTCTCCGGCGAGCTGGCGCAAGGCGCTGCCGCCCTGGAAGATGAAATTTACACGCTGGCCGGCGAGCGGTTCAACATCGGTTCGCCGAAACAGCTCGGCGATATTCTCTTTGGTAAGATGGGCCTTGCCGGCGGTAACAAAACCAAGACCGGGCAATGGTCGACCTCGGCGCAAGTGTTGGAAGACCTGGCGGCCGCCGGCTTCGAGCTGCCGCGCAAGATCGTCGACTGGCGCCAGCTCACCAAGCTGAAATCCACCTATACCGACGCGTTGCCGGGCTACGTCCACCCTGAGACCAAACGCGTCCATACCTCCTATTCGCTGGCCTCGACCACGACTGGGCGCCTGTCTTCCTCCGAGCCGAACCTGCAGAACATTCCGGTTCGCACGGCCGAAGGCCGCAAGATCCGGACGGCTTTCATCTCGACGCCGGGCCATAAGCTGATCTCGGCCGACTACAGCCAGATCGAACTACGTGTGCTGGCGCATGTCGCCAATATCCCGCAGCTCGAGCAAGCCTTCGCCGACGGCGTCGACATTCACGCCATGACGGCCTCGGAAATGTTTAGCGTGCCGATCGAGGGCATGCCGAGCGAAGTTCGCCGCCGCGCCAAAGCAATCAATTTCGGCATCATCTACGGCATTTCGGCCTTCGGCCTCGCCAACCAGCTTTCGATCGAGCGCTCCGAGGCGGGCGACTATATCAAGCGGTATTTCGAGCGTTTTCCCGGCATCCGTGACTATATGGAAAGCACCAAGGCAGCAGCGCGCGACAAGGGCTATGTCGAAACCATATTCGGCCGCCGAGTCCATTTTCCGGAAATCCGCTCCTCCAATCCGTCCGTGCGCGCCTTCAATGAACGTGCCTCGATCAATGCGCCGATCCAGGGTTCGGCGGCCGACGTCATCCGCCGCGCCATGATCAAAATGGAGCCGGCGCTTGCGGCCGCCGGCCTCGCCGATCGCGTGCGCATGCTGTTGCAGGTGCATGACGAACTGATCTTCGAAGTCGAAGACGCCGATGTAGAGCGCTCTACGCCGATCATCGTCTCGGTGATGGAAAATGCCGCCATGCCGGCGGTCGATATGTCCGTGCCGCTGAAGGTGGATGCCCGCGCCGCCAACAATTGGGATGAGGCGCACTAGGCGGCGGGTCGGAAACGGTCTATCCCGCCCTCCTGAGCTTGTCGAAGGGGCGGGCGGGAAAGCAATTTCTTACATTTAGCCGCAGGGCTAAGTGTTAGAAATTGCAAGGGCGGGGGTAGGCAGGGGCGCATCGAACCCCTGAATTAATTTGAACGAGGCACGGACCCCCGCTCTTGCAATTTCAATGGCTTAGAAATTGCGCTAGGCTTTTGAATGTGCGGTTACTCTTGTTGCGCAATCCCTAAGCCAGTGAAATTGCTTTCTCGCCCGCCAAGGGCGAGATAGGTCTTCGCGCATGCCGCGTCTTCTTCAGCTTCGAACGCTCACTTCCCGATCAGCTTTTCCAGCACGGAAATGATAGCGCGTTCGGCCTCTTCGAGCGTGCCGCTATTGTCGATATCGGCGACGTCGTAGTTGCCCTGAACGGTCAGCGAGCTTCGTTCCAACCGCTTCAAAACGTCTTCGCGGCTCTCGCGCCCGCGCGCCATCAGCCGCTCGGCAAGTACCTCGCGCCGCGCCGTAATATTGATGACTTTCAGCCGCGGAAATGCGGTCTGGAAGTGATGTAACGCCGAGCGCGAGCCATTGGCAATGACCAGATTTCCCTGTGCAAGCTCACGAGCGACATCGGCCGGGATGCCATATTTCAGCCCATGTGCTTCCCAGGAGACGACAAAGGCGCCGGCATGCTGCATAGCGTCGAAATCGGCGTCCGAGACGGCTTTGTGATCCTCGTTGCCGGCATCCCCCTCGCGCGTGATGACGCGGCGAACGAAATGGACATCCGGCCGGCCAGCGAAGTGCCGGGCGGCAAGGTTCATCAACGTATCCTTGCCGGCACCGCTAGGGCCAACCACGACGGCCATGGTACCGACCGTATCGACCGCCAAATTCTTAGCCGGCTCGATTTTGGTGTCGAGTGTCATGCGACACGCCGTCCTTCCCGCCACACTGAACGCGTCACCGGCACGCCGTGATCGCGGCGAACGCGTACGAGATCGGCGCGCAAACCTTCGGCGATGCGGCCGCGGTCGTCCAAGCTGACCGTCTTCGCAGGCGTTGCCGTCACCATGGCGATGGCTTGGGGCAGCGAAATGCCCTCGACCTCGTCGGCAAGGATGAAGGGCGCATGCAGCAGGCTGAGCGGTACATAGTCCGAAGACAGCACATCGAGCACGCCGAGGTTGGCAAGATCGCGGGCAGCGATATTGCCGGAATGCGACTTGCCGCGCACGATGTTCGGCGCGCCCATCAACACGCTCATGCCGGCGCCGTGCGAAGCCTTGGCGGCGTCGATGCTGGTCGGGAATTCCGCCAGCCGAACGCCATAGGCAACAGCCTCGTCGACATGGGCGAGCGTGGCGTCGTCATGGCTGGCGATGGTAATGCCGCGTTCGGCGCAGACCTTCGAGATGGCGTCGCGGTGCGGTGTCGCGTATTTGGCCGATTCTTCCTGTCGCTTGGCGACGAAACGGGCGAAGGCCTCGTCGCTCAAGCCGCGCTTCTTCTGATAATAAAAGATATATTGATCCATGGTCTGGAACTGGCGCTGGCCCGGCGCATGGTCCATCAGCGAGACCAGGCGGACGTAAGGATCCTTTTCAAAATCCTGGAAGTGATCGAGAACGTTGTCGGAGGAGACTTCGCAGCGGAGATGGATCAAGTGATCGGCGCGCAGGCGATCTTCACGCTGAGCCGCCTGGATGGCGTCGGCCATGTCGCGCATCTCGCCCTTTTCGAAGCCGCCATCTTCGTCCGAACCCATGCGCAGGCAGTCGAATACGGTGGTGATGCCTGAGGTGACAATCTGGGCGTCGTGCGCCTGGATGGCAGCGGTCTTGTTCCAGCGGACGCCCGGACGCGGAGAATAATGCGCTTCCAGATGGTCGGTATGCAGCTCGACCAGACCGGGGATCAGATAGTCGCCCTCGAAATCCTCGCCGATGGCGGACTTGCCTTCGGAAATGCCGGCAATGCGACCGTCACGGATCAGCACGGAGCCTTCGACAATCTTATCTTCGAGGACGATGCGGGCGTTGGAGAGGACGGTTTCTTTGGTCATGTCATGTCTTTCAGCTTTGGGCGCCGGCGAGCGGCAGCCAGGAACGGACGGTAAAGGGCGCACCACGCTCTTCCTCGACGAAAATGGCAAGGCCCGAAATGGCGAGCGGTTTGCCGATATGCGCCGAGAAACGGTCACGCAGCAGGTCATGGATGCCGGCTTGTCGCTCTGTCGTGACCCTGCCTGTCAGTGTCATGTGGAAGCGGAATTCGTCCAGCACATAAGGATAGCCCCAGCGCAACAGGTTTGCACGTTGCGGCTCGGTCAATCCTTCCGGCTTGCGCCGTGCAATATCATGATCGGAAAGGGCAGCGCGGAATGGCTCGAAGGTCTTCACCACCTGTGCAGCGAAGTCCTGCAGCGGCTGATAGATCTTCGCCGGAACGAGAGCGAAGAAATGGCCGAGCTGACCAAGCACGAGTTCCGGAATCGCAAAGGCCGGCGTGCGCGCGGCAAAATCGGCGGCCACGTCCAGAAGGTCGCGCTCGGTGACCGAGGTAGCGAGCTCGAAGGGCGCCTTCAGCGTGGCGTGAAATCCGTAACGGCTCGGCTCGGCAATGATCTCGGCATGGTCCTCCGGCACAAAGCCGATGGCCTTGTCGGAAAAAATCTCACCTGAAAAAGCGTCGCGACCGAGCCAGCGGGCGGCAAGCGCCGTCAAAGGATCGGCTTTCGGCGGTGTAAAATAGAGAGCGTAGCGCAAGGCTGTATTCCTTGGAAAAATCGGCTGCGCCAAACATTGTTCGGTGATTTGGCGGCAAGCCGCAAGTGTCGCGAGACAGAGTCGAATCGAATCCGGCTAAGTCCGACGTAACCGATCCTGTCCTGCCCGGGCCTGCGCTAACGGATTCCCGTGACAAAATGATGATGCGATATGCTTTTCCGCCGTCTTTTTATCTGTGCTGCGTGCCCATCAAGCGCGAGCGCAGTGCGTTGGATGCGGTGTCGAACAGGAAGACGACGATCAGGATCAGCAGCACCATGTAGGCGACGTTTTCCCAATTGGCGTTGGTACGCATGGCTTCCCAAAGTTTCAGGCCGATGCCGCCGGCGCCGACCGCGCCGATGATAGTGGCGCCGCGCACGTTCGATTCCCATTGGTAAAGCGTCTGGCTGACGATGACGGGAACGATCTGCGGCATGATGCCGTAGCGATGCACGAGGACCGTCGAGGAGCCGGTGGACTTGACGCCTTCGCGCGGCTTGTTGTCGATGTTCTCCAGCCCTTCTGAGTAGAGCTTGCCGAGCGTGCCGGTCTCCGTGAGAAAGATCGCGCCGCTGCCGGCGAGCGGGCCGGGGCCGAAGGCGCGGGTCAGGAACAACGCCCAGATCAGCATGTCGACCGAACGCAGGAAGTCGAAAAAGCGCTTCAATATCTGATTGAGCAGCCGGTTCGGTGTGATGTTGCGCGCCGCCATGAAGGCCAGCGGAAAGGCTGCGAGCGAACCGAGCAGCGTGCCGAGGAAAGCCATCACGATGGTTTGGAACAGCTTGGTCAGCACATCGCCGTGCTGCCAGGCCGTGTTGTTCCAGAAATTGTCGAAGGCGAGCGACAGGTTGGATTCGTTCGGCTTAAGCCGCGGGCCGGCGACGATCAGGCTGACGACTTCGCTCGCTGGCTTGTCGAAGAAGGGCGATTGCGTGTCGAAGATGAAGTTGGCCCAGCCGAGGAAGCGCTTGCGGATCTTCACGCGGCCACTGGAAATGCTGACGTCGCCGGCAAAGCCCATATTGGCGAGGATGTTGTCGTCATAGACCGTAATCCAGGACGGTGTTGGCTCCGAGCCGAGAACCTTCGGCGAATCGCCCGTGATATCGATCGGAACGGTGACGCCATGTGCCGTCAGGATCGCCTGTGTCTTCGTAATCGTCACGGTGCGGCTGGTGCCGCTGACCGATACGGTCAGGCTGCCGTCAGGATTGTTCGTCACCCAATCCGGATGCGGATCGTCGCCGAGCGGCGAAAAACGCGGATATTTGATGCTGATCTTGTCGCCGGAAATGCGGAATTCCGGCTGCACGTCGTAGCTGATCCACTGGCTCAAATAGATGCCTACACGCTCCCAATGGGCTTCCGCGATGACCTTCGGCAGGTCAAAGAACCAGACGGCGTAGACGCCGTAGACGATCACGCCGATGAAGATCATCAGCGCGCCGAAACGTTGGCGGAATGATCGGTGCAGGATTTCCGGGTAGCGGGCTTCGATATCTTGCATGCGGCTGGCGTCGATGACGGACATGGCCCACCTCAATGTTGCAGAAGGAAGGCATGTTCGCCGACGAGACGGCGACGGAGCCATGCGGAAAATTGGTCGACGGCGATGATCGTCACGAAAAGCAGCAGCACGAGAGCCACTGTCTTGGCGCCGAAGCCGCGCGAGATCGAAAGCTTCAGCTCCTCACCGATACCGCCGCCGCCGACAGCGCCGATGATGGTCGAGGCGCGGACATTGATTTCCAGGCGCAGCAACGCATAGGACATGAAGTTCGGCAGCACTTGCGGCAGAGCGGCGAAGCGAACGCGCTCCGTCCAGCTTGCGCCGACTGCCTTCATGCCTTCGTCGGGTTTCATGTCGATATTCTCGACCACTTCGTAGAAGAGCTTGCCGAGCGCACCGATCGTGTGCAGGCCGACGGCGATAATGGCGGCGATCGGGCCGATCGACAGAATCGCCGAAAACAAGCCGGCAATGACGATCTCCGGGAAGGCGCGCAACAGTTCCATGAAGCGTTTCGTCACAAGACGCACCGGATGCGACGGCGACATGTTGCGCGCGGCAAAGAAGCTGAGGGGCAGGGCGACGACGAAGCCAATGATGGTGGAAACCAGCGCCACATTGATCGTGATGATCATCAGCTCGAAATATTCGGGAATATAGAAATCGCCCCAGACATAGACGCGGCCTTTCGGAAAATTGAATTCCTCGCCGCCGACGCCGTTTGCGCCGTTGGGGCTCGGCAGGTCGAAGAGCGCGCGATAGACGTCGGCCCAATCCTTAGGGATGAGCCAGCTCAGGAAATCGAAAAGATGCGGCAGGCGGTCGAAGAAATGGCCGGCATTGCTCTCGTCGGCAAAGCGGACGGAGCTGACGAAGGCGATGATCAATATCAGCAGGCCGATGCCGGTATAGAGGCGGCGGCGCGCCACCATCCTGCTCCAGGCGTCACCGATATCCTTCGCGCTCTGAGGGGCGCTTTGCATCTGCGGCTGAGTATCGGCAATCGTCATGAATGTCCTGCCCTTGTGATAGCAAAAGGGCGGCCGTCGCCGGCCGCCCTGCAGTCTGGATAGGGATCAGCCGCCGATGGCAGCCCTACGAACGTCGATAACGGCGTTGTAGAAGTCCGGGGTAACCTTGACGTAGCCCTTGAAGTCGCCGCCTTCGATTGCCGAGAAGCACTTGGCGTCGGTGGTCGGGAGCTTCAGGAAGAAGTCGGTCAGCTTGGCCTGCCATTCGGTGCCGAGAGCGTTGCGAACGACGAGCGGGCCGTTCGGGATCAGCGGCGAACGCCATACTTCGACGAGCTTGTTCGGGTCAACGGCGCCCTTATCGACTTCCTTGCGGAAGGTACCGGAGGTGAAGCCGTCCTTGAAATCGCCGAGGCCCGAAGAGTCGTCAACGGCAACGTCGACCTTACCGTCATAGGCGGCAAGCAGGTTGTTCTCGTGACCGCCGTTGAACTGGGTCGAAGCGAAGAACTTGTCGTTCGGCATGCCGGTGGTCTTCGGAATCTGCGTCAGCGGAACGAGGTAGCCAGACGTGGAGTCCGGATCGGCGTAGCCGAGTTTCTTGCCCTTGGCGTCGGTAATCGTCTTGATGCCGGAAGACTTGAGAGCGAGGCCGATCGAGTAGTAGCCGGTCGAACCATCGGTCTGCTGCGTCGTCAGGATCGGGGTAACGGCCTTCGGGTCCTTGATGACGGTGCCTGCGTAGCCGGAAGCGCCGAGTTCGGCGAAGTCGAGCGTGCCGCCGAGGAGGCCCTGGATAACGCCGTCATAGTCGGCAGCCGGGAACAGCGAAACCTTTTCGAAACCGAAGGTTTCCTTCAGGTGGTCGGCGAGGCAAGCGTAGTTGCGCAGGCGGTCAGCTTCGTTTTCGCCACCGAGAATACCAACGCGGAATTCCTTGATGTCCTGAGCGGCAGCGCCGCCAGCGAGCGCGAGAAGCGCCGTGGCTGCAAGAAGGGTCTTCTTCAACATGGGTTCGTCTCCTGATTAACCGGTGTCCCCGGATGTCTTCGGTCTAAAAGAAATACGCCCTTGACGCGGGCCTTCGATCGCGGCCGGACTCCCTCAGAGTCCGGCCAGTGCCAGCGGTTGCGGGCCGGCAGATGCGTTTGCCGCGGCTTGCGCGGACGGATCGGAAAGATTGATGGCGGTCGACGTCATCGTCTCGTCGACACCGGCACCGTCCTTGTCGGTGCCGTAGATTTCCTTGACGGCCTCGGCCGTCAGTTCCGCCGGCTTGCCGTCGAAGACGACGCGGCCGGCCGCCATGCCAATGATACGTTCGCAATAGTTGCGCGCCGTATCCAGCGTGTGCAGGTTGGTGATGACGGTGATGCCCTCGCGCTCATTGATGTCGCGCAGCGCATCCATCACGATCTTTGCGTTCAGCGGATCGAGCGAGGCGATCGGTTCGTCGGCGAGCATCATCTTCGGCTGCTGCATCAGGGCCCGGGCGATGGCAACGCGCTGCTGCTGGCCGCCCGACAGCGTGCCGGCCATCTGCAATGCGGTCTGCTCGATGCCGAGGCGTTCGAGCGCGGCGATGGCTTCGATGCGCTCCTCACGGCTGAAGATGGAAAGCAGGCTCAGCGTGGTCGAGCGTTGGTTCAAGCGGCCGAGCATGACGTTGGTGAGCACGTCGAGGCGCGGAACCAGATTGAACTGCTGAAAGATCATGGCGCAATCGCGCTGCCAATTGCGCAGTGCCCGGCCGCGCAGTTTGGAAACTTCGGTGCCGGCAAAATGGATCGAGCCTGAGCTCGGATCCGCGAGACGGTTGATCATGCGCAGCAGCGTGGACTTGCCGGCGCCCGAGCGGCCGATGACGCCGACCATCTGTCCCTGCGGAATGTCCAGCGTCACGGAATCGACAGCGAGCTTGTTTCCGAAACGGCGCGAGACATTCTTCAGCTCGAACATGAGGCCTTCCCTTTCACGGCTGGCTGGATCCGCTGCAAACGTTGACATCGGCGCTGCGGAACCACTTGGACAGGCGCATGATCCTTCGCTTCGAAGAGGCCTTCGAGGCGGTCATGCGCTGAGCATAGGCAACGCATTAGTCCCCGTTCATGAAGCTCCGATGTCAGATTTATGTAACTGCTGTTACAATCCACCGCGTTTAGCGCTTGTCGTAACGGCAACGCAAAAGCCCGAAAATCGTGGAGGATTTTCGGGCTTCAAGGCAGATTTGAGCGGTGATTGCGCTTGGTTCGCGCAGAGGCGTCAGGCACCGTAGCGGATGAGAAATTCCTCCGCGGAAAGAGCGCGGAAATCGGCGAGCGCAGTGCGCAGGGCGGCATGATCCCAATCCCACCAGGCAAGCTTGTCCATGCGCTCGCCGACAGCTTCGGTGAAGCGCTGGCGGATGAGCTTAGCCGGCACGCCGCCGACGATCGTATAGGGGGCGACATCCTTGGAGACGACCGCGCCGGCGCCAATGACTGCGCCGTTGCCGACGGTGACGCCCGGCAGGATGGTGGCGCCGTGGCCGATCCAGACGTCGTTGCCAATGGTGACACGGTGGTCACGCCGCCAAGTGAAGAAATCCGCCTCCATATCGGCATCCGGCCAATAGTCGGCGGCGCGATAGGTGAAGTGATGCAGCGTCGCGCGCCAGGTCGGATGGTTGGTGGCGTTGATGCGTACGGCCGCGGCAATGTTGACGAACTTGCCGATCGTCGCGCACCAGACGGCGCCGTCCTGCATGATATAGGAATAGTCGCCGATCTCGGCTTCATCGATGCGGCAGCGGTCGGAGACTTCCGTATAGCGGCCGAGCGTCGAGCTCTTGACGGTCGCGGTCGGGCTGATGAAGGGCGTTTCGCCCAATTGACGGCTCATGCGGCGGACTTTCTGGGTGAGAATTGCGAGACATCGAGAATGCGGCTGCCGACAGCCTCACGCACTTCCTCGTCATGGAAGATGCCGAGCAGGGCGACGCCAGCCTTTTTCTTCCCTTCGATCATGTCGACCACGACGGCGCGGTTCTTGGCATCGAGAGAAGCGGTCGGCTCGTCGAGCAGCAAAATGGCGTGATCGGTGATGAAGCCGCGGGCGATATTGACGCGCTGCTGCTCACCGCCAGAGAAGGTGGCGGGCGGCAATTGCCAAAGTTCTTCCGGCAGGTTGAGCTGCGTCAGCAAGCCGGCCGCCTTTGCGCGGGCGGTATCGGCGCTTTCGCCGCGCGCCAAGAGCGGTTCGGCAACGACATCGATGGCCGCAACGCGCGGCACGGTGCGCAGAAACTGGCTGACATAGCCCATGGTATGGCGGCGAACTTCCAGTACGGTGCGCGGATCGGCGGCGGCGAGATCGACGATCCTGTCCTTGTGCATCACCAGGATCTGGCCGCTATCTACGGCATAATTGCCGTAGATCATCTTCAGAAGCGAGCTTTTGCCGATGCCGGAAGGGCCCCCGAGAACGACGCATTCGCCCGATGCGACCGAGAAGGAGACATCGGCGACGACCGGCAGGCGGATGCCGTCGCGCAGGTGCATGGTGAAGCTTTTGAAGACTTCGGAAACGACGAGGGGAGTTGCCATGGCTTTAAACCTGCAGGATCGAGGAGACGAGCAGTTGCGTATAGGGCTCGCGAGGATCGTCGAGCACGCGGTCGGTGAGACCGTGCTCAATCACCACCCCGTCCTTCATCACCATCATGCGGTGGGACAGCAGACGGGCGACGGCGAGGTCGTGCGTAACGATGATCGCCGACAGGCCGAGATCGTTGACGAGACCGCGTACGAGATCAAGCAGGCGGGCCTGGACCGACACGTCGAGACCGCCGGTCGGCTCGTCCATGAACACCAGCCGCGGGCCGGTGACCAGATTGCGGGCAATCTGCAGGCGCTGGCGCATGCCGCCTGAGAAGGCGCGCGGCTGATCGTCGATACGGTCGGCGTCGATTTCCACGCGTTCCAGCCAGTCGATGGCTGTATTGCGGATATTGCCGTAATGCCGGTTGCCGATCGCCATCAGCCGCTCGCCGACGTTGGCGCCGGCCGAGACCGTCATGCGCAGGCCGTCGGCTGGGTTCTGATGGACGAAGCCCCAGTCGGTGCGCATCAGGAAGCGCCGCTCGGCCTCATTCATGCGGAAGAGCTCGCGATAGGTCTCGTCGCGCATGTGGTATTCGACGCTGCCGGTGGTCGGCAGCAGCCGGGTCGAGATGCAGTTGAGCAGCGTCGTCTTGCCGGAACCGGATTCGCCGACGATAGCCAGCACTTCGCCGGGCCAGAGGTCGAAGGTCACGTTGCGGCATCCAATGCGGCTGCCGTAAAATTTCGAGATATCCTTGACCTTGAGAAGTGGCGTGTCGCTCATTCGGCGGCCTCCTGGTTGGGTGCCAGCATTGTGCCCACATGGCCATGAGCGCGGCGATCCTCGCAGAAATCGGTGTCGGAGCAGACGAACATCCGCCCACCCTTGTCGTCGAGGATCACTTCGTCCAGATAGACCTGCTCGGCGCCGCAAAGCGCACAGGGCTTGTCGAAACGCTGCACTTCGAAGGGATGGTCCTCGAAATCGAGGCTGACCACTTCCGTATGCGGCGGCACGGCATAAATGCGCTTCTCGCGGCCGGCGCCGAAAAGCTGCAGCGCATCCGACATGTGCATTTTCGGATTGTCGAATTTCGGCGTAGGCGACGGGTCCATCACATAGCGGCCGGAGACCTTGACCGGATAGGCGTAGGTGGTGGCGATGCGGCCGTTGCGGGCGATATCCTCGTAGAGCTTCACATGCATGAGGCCGTATTCTTCGAGCGCATGCATTTTGCGGGTCTCGGTCTCGCGCGGTTCCAGGAAGCGCAGGGGTTCCGGGATCGGCACCTGGTAGACCAGCACCTGGTTGGGGCCGAGCTTGGCTTCGGGAATGCGGTGGCGCGTCTGGATGATGGTCGCTTCGTCCGTCCGGGTGGTAACGGCGACACTGGCCACTTTCTGGAAGAAGGCGCGGATGGACACGGCGTTGGTGGTGTCGTCGGCGCCTTGATCGATGACCTTCAGGACATCATCAGGTCCGATGATCGCGGCCGTCAGCTGCACGCCGCCGGTGCCCCAGCCATAGGGCATAGGCATTTCGCGCGAGGCGAAGGGGACCTGATAGCCGGGAATGGCGATCGCCTTCAGGATGGCGCGTCGGATCATCCGCTTGGTCTGTTCGTCGAGATAGGCGAAGTTGTAGGTAGCGAGTTCGGTCATTCGGCAGCCTCCGTCATCGGGTCCTTGCCTGCGTTCTGTGCATTTTCGAAATCGCGGCGCATGCGGCGCACCAGGTCGAGTTCCGCCTGGAAGTCGACATAGTGCGGTAGCTTCAGGTGTTCGACGAAGCCGGTCGCTTGCACATTGTCGGAATGGGAGATGACGAATTCCTCGTCCTGGGCGGGCGCGACGATATCCTCGCCGAGTTCCTCAGCCCGGAGCGCCCGGTCGACCAGTGACATCGCCATGGCCTTGCGTTCGCTCTGGCCGAAAACCAGGCCGTAGCCGCGGGTAAACTGCGGCGGCGCCTTGGCCGAGCCCTTGAACTGGTTGACCATCTGGCATTCGGTCACCTGAATCGAGCCGAGCGAGACGGCAAAGCCGAGTTCCGGCACATCGAGTTCCACCTCCACTTCGCCGATGCGGATTTCGCCGGTGAAGGGATGCGTGCGGCCATAGCCGCGCTGAGTCGAATAGCCGAGCGCCAACAGAAAACCTTCGTCGCCGCGAGCCAGCGCCTGCAGGCGCAGATCGCGGGTCATCGGGAATTCCATCGGCTCGCGCGTCAGGTCGCCGGTTTCGTGGTCGATCGGCATCTCGCCGTCGCCTTCGATCAGCCCTTCCTGGCTCAGAATTTCGGAGACGCGCATCATGCGGCCCTCTTCCGCCGGCCGCTGCATCGGCTCGTCCACCGGCGTATCGGTGAGCAAGTCTGGATCGAGCAGACGGTGGGTATAATCGAAAGTGGGGCCGAGAAGCTGGCCGCCGGCAGGTCCTTATAGGTGGCGGAGATGCGGCGTTCGATCTTCATCGCCGACGTATCCAGCGGCCGGGAATAGCCGAAGCGCGGCAGCGTCGTGCGGTAGGCGCGCAGCAGGAATATCGCTTCGATCATGTCGCCGCGCGCCTGGCGAACGGCAAGTGCGGCCAGCGTGCGGTCATAAAGTGAGGCTTCGGCCATGACGCGGTCGACGGCGAGCGCCAGCTGCGCGACGATCTGGTCGATGCCGAGCGCCGGCAGCGAACGATCGCCGCGGCGACGATCGGCGAGCAGCCTGTGGGCATTGGCGATGGCGGCTTCGCCGCCTTTAACGGCAACATACATGCGTCACATCTCCGTCACGATGATCTTGGTGGTGCGCGGCAGGCAAAGGAATTGCCGTCCCGCCGTCAGAATGAGATCGACGCCGCGCGGGAAAAGAGCGCGGTTGTCGTTCCAGATACGCAAGAATGTATCCGGCAGACCGATCGGAGCGATCATGCGGATATCGGCAATGCCGGGGCCTGAGAGCGCCAGTTCCTTGCCGCCTTCGAGGGCTGCGATTTCCAATACCAATGTCGTCGAGCGGTCGGGATATTCCTGCGTGCCGACGGCAAACTGGTTGAGCGAAGCGAGCGCTATGCCGGCTTCGATGAAGGCGAAGCGCGCTTCGATCTTTTCCGATGTCACGGCTGCGCCGGTATGAAAACTCAGCCATTCCGGCATGGTCGATCTGCCGAGACCGGCCGACAGCCAGACCGGCGTATCATGATCGCAAAGCGTGAGGCCGATCGCGCCGGCGGCGATGTCGAGTGGGGCAGGCGGGGCGATGTCCGAGTTGACCGTCTGGATGGTTCCGGGCCGCGCCATCGCGTCCATCATCATTTTGAAGACACTCTGCGCGTCGAATACCGGATCGGCGAACCCGCCGGTCAGCGCATCGTTGCCGGGGATCGTGGGGCTAATGGAAAGGCTCATTGATCTTCTCCGCGGACCATGGTGAAAAAATCGACGCGGGTGGCCGCCGTTTCCTCAGCTCGTTTGCGGTCGTATTCGGCAATCCGATCAGTGACCGGCAGCAGGATCGCTTTCTCGACGAATTCTTTGGTGGCGGGTTGGTGCCAGAGCGCATCGAAGATCGCCGCGAGGCGTACCTTTTCGCGATCGGTGCCGAGCGCATGCGCATGGCCAACCGCACCGGAGGCAAGCTTGACGGTGGCGCGCGTCACCGTAACCTCGCCGAGATTGAAGGGCGAACCGCCGCCACCGATGCGCCCGCGCACCATCACGAGCCCGGTTTCCGGCCCGCGTACCGGCTGAACTGCCGGCTTGTCGGGCAGTACTTCCCAGGCCGCGTCTAGCTCGTCGCGTTCGGCCCGCGCCAAAAGATCGGCGGCGCGCTTGCGTTCCCGACGCTCTTGCGCCGCCGCCTCTTGCCTCTGTGCTGAATTCATCGCGTCATCCTCAAAATGTCTATTGATATAGACAACCATACAAGGTAGATTTATATCTATTAGCGAGACATGACAAGCGTGTGACACAGCAAGCGGGCAATATGGCGGGGCAGAAAGTACAAAGGCAGACGGGCGTGGCGCTCTGGCGACAGATCGCCGACCGGATTCGCACTTCGATCAATCACGGCGATTTCGACGACACAGGCATGGTGCCGCCGGAAACGGTGCTGGCCCTGCAGTTCGGGGTCAACAGGCATACGATACGAAGCGCGCTTGCGGCACTGGCACAGGAAGGGATCGTCAGGGCCGTGCAGGGGCGCGGAACGTTGATCGAGCGCAAGGAGCGTCTGAGCTTCCCGATTTCGAAGCGGACGCGATTTTCGCAGGGCATTGGCGATCAGGTACGCGAGACCCGCAGTGTCCTGCTTGCCACCAGCGAGGAGCCTGCGAGTACGGAATTGGCCCGACAACTCAGGACCAAGACCGGCACGCGACTGGTCCGCCTGGAAACGCTCGGTCAGGCGGATCACCGTCCGGTTTCGCGCGCCACAAGCTGGTTTCCGGCGGATCGCTTTGGCGCTATTGCCGAAGTTTATCGAACGACCGGATCGATCACCAAGGCATTTCGCGAGCTTGGCGTGCCGGATTATGTGCGCGTCGTCACCGAGATCACCGCGACGCATGCGGACGAAGGCGATCTGGCCGACCTGCAGCTATCTCCAGGCGCCATCGTCCTGATCACGCAGGCGCTGAATACCGATCTTGATAATGTTCCGGTGCAATATTCAATCTCGCGCTTCGCCGCCGACAGGGTGCGCTTTACGATCGAGAATTGAGGGTGGGGCTCGGCCTCTCCGGCCTCCTGAGCTTGTCGAAGGGCGGCCACCTTCTCCCCGTTTTGACGGGGAGAAGGTGATGGGCGCCCCCACAGCCTTCCCTCTATTAATTTGCCGAGACGAAGGTACGAAGGTCGTCCCCTCTCCCCGTCAAAACGGGAAGAGGGCTGGGGTGAGGGGCTTTCTCGAAGATTCTCAGATACCGCTCAATGCGCGTTCGACATGTCGCCGAGTACTTCCTTGGAGCCGACGGTGGAATCGGCGTTGAGCTTGTAGACCATCGGCACGCCCGTCGCGAGGTTGAGCGCCAGGATCTGTTCCTTGCTAAGCCGGTCGAGGACCATGACGAGCGAGCGCAGCGAGTTGCCGTGGGCGGCGACCAGCACCTTCTGGCCGGCGAGCACGCGCGGCAGGATTTCGGTCAGGTAATAGGGCCAGACGCGGGCGCCGGTATCGCGCAGGCTTTCGCCGCCGGGCGGCGGAACGTCGTAGGAGCGGCGCCAGATATGCACCTGTTCCTCGCCCCATTTGGCGCGGGCGTCATCCTTGTTCAGGCCGGAAAGATCGCCGTAGTCACGCTCGTTCAGCGCCTGATCCTTGATGGTCTTCAGGCCGGTCTGACCGACGCTGTCGAGGATGATGTCGAGAGTATGCTGTGCCCGGACCAGCACAGAGGTGAAGGCGATATCGAACTTGATGCCGTAATCGGCGAGCGCCTTGCCGCCGGCCTTGGCTTCTTCGATGCCGAGCTCGGTGAGGTCAGGGTCCTTCCAGCCGGTAAAAAGATTCTTCAAATTCCAGTCGCTCTGCCCGTGGCGAACGAGAACGAGAGTACCGCTCATAAATATTCCTCCTTGATAGAGCAATTCCAGGAAAAGTGCATAGCGGTTTTCCGTCCGGAATTGCGTAAGAACAAAAGGCTGGAGCGGTCCAGCAGTTCCCTGCTGAACCGCTCCAGGATGGGATCAACGTGTGGAAAGCCCGAGAACGTCGAGCATGGAATAAAGGCCGGGTTTCTTGTCGCGCGCCCAGAGGGCGGCCTGAAGCGCGCCGCGGGCAAACAGCGAACGATCGCCGCGCTGTGGGAGAGAGTCAGACGCTCGCCTTCGCCTGCAAAGATGACCGAGTGGTCGCCGATGACGCCACCACCGCGCAATGTCGCAAAGCCGATCGTACCCGCCGGCGCGGACCGGTATGACCGTCGCGCGCACGGACGGAATTGTCGCTGAGATCGATGCCTCGGCCCTTCGCAGCCGCCTGGCCGAGCAGGAGCGCGGTGCCCGATGGGGCGTCCACCTTGTGCTTGTGGTGCATCTCGAGAACTTCGATGTCCCAATCGGCCGGCGGAAGCGCGCGTGCGGCCTGCTCGACAAGGACGCTCAGCAAGTTGATGCCGAGGCCCATATTGCCCGACTTGACGATGCGGGCGTGGCGGGCGGCGGCCTTGAACTTGGCTTCGTCTTCCGCCGAGCAGCCGGTCGTACCGATGATGTGGACGATGCGCGCCTGGGCGGCGAGGCCCGCGAAGGTGACGCTGGTTGCCGGCGTGGTGAAGTCGATCACGCCTTCCGCGTGCAGGAAGGCCGAAAGCGGATCGTCGGTGACCGGAACGCCGATCGGCCCCAGCCCGGCAATCTCGCCGGCATCCTTGCCGATGAAGGCGGAGCCGGGACGTGCGATGGCGGCATGCAGGGCGGCGCCCTCCGTGGTGTGGATGAGGCGGATCAGGGCCTGGCCCATGCGGCCCGCTGCGCCAACCACCACCAGCTTCATCGCATCATCGCTCATGTCTTCTCAATCGTCTTATTTTCGGGAATTGCTGGAAACGGCCGGCCGCTGGAGGTTGTTGAGGCGAGCGTAAAGGCCATTGTCGGCCGTCGCAAGCGTCTCGTGGTTGCCCTCTTCGACGACACGCCCGTTCTGCATCACAATGATCTTCTCCGCCCGCACGACGGTTGATAGGCGATGGGCGATGACGACGACGGTACGGCCGCTCATGGCTTCGTCCAGTGCCTTCTGCACGGCTGCTTCCGACTCGGTATCGAGGGCCGAGGTCGCTTCGTCCAAAAGCAGGATCGGCGCATTGCGCACCAGTGCTCGCGCGATCGACAGGCGCTGGCGCTGGCCGCCGGAAAGCGTCACGCCGTTTTCGCCGACCGGCGTGTCGTAGCCCTGCGGCTGCGCCAGGATGAAATCGTGGGCATAGGCGAGCCGGGCTGCCTCCTCCACTTCGGCATTCGTCGCCTCCGGGCGGCCGTAACGAATGTTGTCGCGGATCGTGCCTTCGAAGAGATAGGGCTGCTGCGAAACATAGGCGGTCTGCTCGCGCAACGACTGCTTCGTGACATGGGCGATGTCCTGCCCGTCGATGAAGATACTGCCGGCCTTGGGATCGTAGAAGCGCGGAATGAGATTGATGACGGTGGATTTGCCTGCGCCGGAGGGGCCGACCAAAGCCGTCGTCTCCCCGCCCTCGGCAATGAAACTCACGTCGCACAGAACCGCCTCGTCGCCATAGGCGAAGTGAACGTCGCGAAATTCGATGCGGGCCTCGGTGATGGTGAGCGGCTTAGCGTCCGCCAGGTCGCGCTGACGCGGCTCCATATCGAGCAGTTCGTAGATCATGCGCGCATTGACGACAGCGCGCTCTAGCTGCACCTGTAATTTGGCGAGACGGCGGGCCGGATCATAAGCGAGCAGCAGCGACACTATGAACGAAAACACCGCGCCCGGCGGAACGTTTTGATAGATCGAACGATAGGCGGCATAGGCAAACACACCGGCCACGGCAAAACCGGCGACCGTTTCGATCAGCGGGCCATTGCGTTCGGAAATGCGGGCAATGCGGTTTTGCCGGTTTTCAGCCGCCGTAATCAGCTTATCGACTTTGCGTTCGAGCTCGCGCTCCATCGTGAAGGCTTTGACGATGGAAACCCCTTGAATAGTCTCCTGCATCGCGCCGAGTACGCGGCTGTTGAGAATGACCGCCTCGCGCGTAACGGCGCGCAGGCGCCTTGAGATGTGGCGTAAGGCCAGAAACACAGGCGGCGCAATGATGAAGAATAGGAGGCTGAGTAGCGGGTCCTGATAGACCATATTGGCCAGCAGAAAGACAAATGACAAAAGGTCACGCGCGGTCGATGTGATGATAAGGTTCATCACATCGCGGATACCGGAAACGTTCTGGCTCACTCGCGCCGCAATCTGAGCCGAACGGGCTTCGCTGAAGAAGCCAACCGACAGTGTCATCAGATGTGCATAGAGTCGTCTTTGATAACGGGCAATGATGCCATTGCCAATCTTGGACAGAATGACCGATTGAAAATAACCAGCAAAACCACGAGCCACAAAGGCGGCTAGTATCGCAAAGCAAATCAGCCACATAACCTCGGCGCGGCGCTCGTAGAAAGCTCCGTTTACGATCGGCCTCATGACCGCGGCCATCGTCGCCGTGGACGCTGCGACGACAACGAGGCAAAATATTGCGATCGAGTAGCCCCAGATATGATCACGGCCGTTTTCAGCGATGATACGCTTCAGCAGAGCGGCGATGGTCTCACTGTCGATATCGGTTTTTTTGGTGTCGGGCGACTTCAAAAATCGGCTTCCTGTCTCAATCCAAGTGAGCCGCAAAATGGCACGTGCTCCCGCGGGTCTATAAAGAGTTAGGACGGCTTTGGCTAGTTATGGCTTGCCGCACTGGTTAAGGGGCAGGTCAATGAGCCAATTGTATTATAAGGGAAGGCAGCTCCTTCAAAAAGGCGTCGCGTGCCCTTTTGCCCGCTACCCCTTGCTCCTTCTTTTCGTCCTGGGTGAGCCGCGCGAATACAAGCCTGCGATCGCTCTTCGCAGCCCATCCGACGAACCATCCATAGGGATAGGCTTTATCGGCGGCTCCTCCGGGGCGCGCTGAGCCGGTCTTGCCGTGAATGTCCCAGCCGTTGCTCAGGGTCGCAACTTCAGTGATCCGCTCCGTCATGTCGAAAGCCTGCGGACTCACCGGCAGCTGCCGGGTGACGAGCTTTCCGAGAAAGGCTGTCTGTTCGAGTGGGGAAATCTTCAGGGAGGAGCCGATCCAGGCACGGTCGAGCCCATTATTCTTTCCAGCATCGCCTGAGAAGTCGGCATTGCCGTACCGGAACTTGACCGCGTAGTCGTGCACCCGGTCCGTGCCGAGCGTATGCGTCACCTGCTGCGAGAACCAGACCACCGAATATTTGATCCACAGTGCTGGGTCCGTCGGCTGGCGCCATTCGGCACCGCGCCAATCAACGTAACCCTTGCGATAAGGCAGCAGCGGCGTATGCTCGTCCTTCAGGAAGCCGGCATCGAAGCCCATCAGGCTGAGCGCGATCTTGAAGGTAGACGCCGGCGTGACGCGGGTTGCGCAATCGCCCTGCTGCAACAATACCTTACCGTCTGCAGCATTTGCCACCACCGTGCAGAGGATCTTGGCATCGGCGGTGGAGATTGAAAGCGTGGCCGCCAGCAATGCCAGCGGAACGAAGCGATAGTCCATCCGGTTCTCCCGCGGCCGTGCCTGACGACGTGTTTGCTGTATCTGGTTCAACGCCGCCAGCGGCGGCCGTCCGTCGCCAGGCCGAAATTAGCCGGCATGCGGGCGTAGGCCGAGAGGCCGGCCAGTGCTGCAAGCGGATGGGTGACCACATGCGTCGGGATCGATTTCAATAGTGCGCTATGCGGTGCCTTGTCTTCGAAGGCGGCGCGGAATTCCGGCTTCTGCAGCGCCGGCAGGATCTTTTGCGAGATGCCGCCGGAAAGATAGACGCCGCCGCGCGCCATGAAGATCAGCGCGATGTCGCCGGCGACACGACCGAGATAGGTGACGAACAGCGTCACGGTTTCTTCGGCCTGAGCATTGGTACCCGCGAGCGCATGGGTCGTGATGTCAGCCGGTTGCACCAGCACTGGCTCGATGCGGTCGACCTTGCAGATGGCGTGATAGAGGTTCTGCAGGCCGCGGCCGCAGAGGATCTGCTCGGCGGAGATACGGCCCTCGATGGGCTCCAGGTGCGGCCAAATCTGAAAATCGCGCTCGCTACGCGGTCCGAGATCGATATGTCCGCCTTCGCCCGGCACGGGGATCCAGGCGTGCTGAGCATGGATGAGGCCGGCGACGCCGAGGCCGGTGCCCGGCCCGAGTACGGCGCGTGAAGCGATCATGCCTTCCGACGTTTCGCCGATGGTCTCGCGATGCTCCTCGGACACGCCGGCAATCGCCAGCGCCTGGGCTTCGAAATCATTGATGATCAGCACATCCTCGAGACCGAGATTGGCGATCATCGTCTTCGGGCGGATCACCCAGTCGCAGTTGGTTAGTGGAATTTCATCACCTCGGACCGGCCCGGCAATGGCAAGGATCGCCGAACGCGGCTGTACCGCCGTCTTGTCGAGGACGCCCTGTTGGATCGCCGCGTCGATCGTCTCGAAATCGGCGGTATGCACATTCGGGAAATGCTTCGGCTCGGCATAGGCATCGACGAGGATGGAAAAGCGTGCGTTGGTTCCCCCGATATCGCCGATCAGGATAGGAAAGGGCAAGGGGGCTTCGCTGTGAGTGAGCTTGGGCATGGCCAGGTCCGTGGTCAGCCGCCGGTGAGGCGGATTAATGGTTCAGTGTTTTGATCAGTCGTTCGGCGGTGGCTTCATTGAGAGCCATCGGAATGTCATAGAGAACGGCCAGCCGCGTCAATGCTTTCACATCGACATCATGCGGCACAGGGGTTAGCGGGTCTATGAAGAAGACGAGCAGATCGATCTCGCCAGTAGCGATCATGGCGCCGATCTGCTGATCGCCGCCGAGCGGGCCGCTTTTCATGCGGGTGACCTTAAGGCCGGGGCAGACATCGAGCACACGGCCGCCTGTGGTGCCCGTGGCAACGATGTGCCAATCGGCAAGCACATCCTGATTGCGGCGTGCAAATTCCGCCATTGCATCCTTCTTCTGATCATGCGCGATCAGCGCGATGCATTTGCCGCCAGCCATGAAACTCCCACTCCGCTTAGGACTTTTAATCGATTTATCCGCCTTCTATACCAAGAGGCACCCCTTTGAAAGACGGGTCGGGCCGGTCGCAACCGGCCCTGTGGCCGTCACTGTTGCGGGATGCTGCCGGGCGGAGTGCTGCCCGCGCCGGCGCTGGAAACCGGCAGCGCGCCGGTCGCGGCCGTAGCTGCGGCAGCCTTGGCGCCGAAGGTGGCCGCAGCGGCCGAGGCGACAGGGGGTGCGTTGAGCACGGCCTGGCAGGTCTTCGGCAGATCGGAAACCATCACTTCGCGCGGCTTTGCCGGCGGCTTTGCACCGGGCTTCGGCTTGGCCCATGGCTCGGGCGTAAACCACCAGGCGAGTGGCTTGTCGCAACCGTCGCCGGCGGCAACCGGCGCCTGCGGCTTGCAGCCAACCGAACCCGCGGGGCAGCGGATGCGGATATGGAAATGCGAGTCATGGCCATATTCCGGGCGCAGCTTGCCGAGATTGGTGCGGTCGCCGGTCCATGTCTCGCACATTTTCTTCTTGATCGCCGGATTGACGAAGATGCGTTCGACTTCGGGATAGCTGGCGGCGCGCATCAGCAGGCGGGCGCGCGACGCCGTCCACACCCTGTCGTCGACCGTCAGGAACTTGTTCTTTTCAAGCATAGTGGTGAAGGGCAGGCTTTCGCGCTCGGCCGCGGTCAGCGTCCGCGCCGGCATCGGCGTCAGCCAGACATCCGCGTCGAGGCCGACCTGATGCGAGGCATGACCGTTGAACATCGGTCCGCCGCGCGGCTGCGAGATGTCACCCACCAGGATGCCAGGCCAGCCGTCATATTTGGCAGCATCGCGCGATAGGCGTTCGAGGAGCGCGATCATCTCCGGTCGGCCCCAACGACGGTTGCGCGACAGGCGCATAGCTTGCCAGGTCGGGCCATCGGTCGGCAGCGCCACGGCACCGGAAAGGCAACCCTTGGCGTAATACCCGACCGATTGCGGAGGACCCTGGGTGGGCAGCGTCACGGCGCCGAAAATCGCTTTGGCGCTGCCGGGCGTCGGACCTGCCTGCTGTGCTGCCGCGTCGCCGCTGATAAGACCCGCGCCGATCGTGGCGGCGAGGGCAAATTTGCCGAGGGTGTCGAGGGTCCGAACCAGGAGCGGAATCATGTGGTTCCTTGAATGGCTGCCGGCGATGGCCGAAGTGATTTGCGGGTGAATCTACCTTGAAAAGCGATTTTGGTGAATCCGTGTTCTATCGCTCGAGGCTAATGAACCGCCTCACATTGCCTGCCCGGACCGCTAAATGCATGATCAGTTAGCCAGAATTCCCGCCGTCTTGCGGATGCGCGACAGCCGCGGCAACACCTTCGTGCAGGCAAAATCCTGCATTTCCTGCGAAAAGGTCGTCACCGCATCCTCGGCGACGATCACCGCATAATTGGCCGAGTAGGCGTCGCGAACGGTCGATTCGACGCCGAAATTGGTGGCGACACCCGTGAGGATCAATGTTTTGATGCCGCGGCGGCGCAGTTGCAGGTCGAGTTCTGTGCCGTAAAAAGCGCTCCATTGGCGCTTGACGATGGCGACGTCAGGCGTCAGCGCCGCGATTTCGGCGGGTGCTGCGAGAGCTGACGGCGGCAAACCTCCTTCTGGAAAGCTGAAGGTTTCGTCCACAGGCTGGTTGACAGCGTCGGCATAGTCTGCGGAAAATCCAACTGTCACAAAGACTGTAGTTCCGCCGTCGGCTTTCAGTTTCCTGGCGATGGCGGCCGTATTCTCGACGATCTGCTGCGCAGAGTGGGGTGCGAGCGGGCGGCTGAGAACCAGGCCCTGCAGATCGATGGAGATGAGTGCGGTGGTTTGGGGATCGTAAAGAGGCATCAGGGGCTCCGGGGGAAAATATGAGGGTATCCTCACAATGACAAATATGAGGGAATCCTCGCAAAAATCAAGCGAGGAACCGCAAACGCGCATTCCAAAGCGCCGCCGCGGCCATGATCGCGTTGCCGTTCTTCTGGAAGCGGCCGCAAAAATCTTCGTTCAGAAGGGCTATGACGCTGCGACGATGACGGAGATCGCCGCCGAGGCGCGCTCGTCGATCGGCTCGCTCTATCAATTTTTTCCGACCAAGCCGCTGCTCGCCGAAGCGCTGCATATCGATCGGCTTGAGCGGCTGAAAGCGGTGCTTCAGGATATCGCCGAAAAGAGCGGCGGTCTTTCGGCTGCCGATAGTGGCGAGGCAATCTTCGACAGGCTCGGCGCTTTCATCGAGCAGTTTCCGGAATTTCCGGTGCTCGCCGCCCGCCGCGATGTGCCGAAGGATCGCAAACTGCGTTCGCGGGCGGAGCTGAAGGAGCTGATCTCCGCCATCCTGCGGCGAGCCGAGCCGCCGATCACGGACGATGTCGTCTTGATGTCGGCGATTGTTCTCGAACTGCTGCGCATCGCCGTCGTTGCCGCCAACGAGCCGGAAGCGGCCGGAGACCGTCGCCTTGTCCGCGAATTGCGCCTGATGCTGCGCAAGCGTCTTGAAGAAGCGGCGGCAAAGGCCTGATTTCAGGGAGCGGAAATCGACCGGTTTGCGAAGAGATGAGCAATTCCGTCCTGTTTTTCGCCCTCATTTAGCCTATGCTTGAATCCAACCAGATCATCAGAGGATCATGAATGGCATTGTCGCGTTTGAAAGCAGGCTTGGTTGTTTCTCTTTTCTGCCTGCTGGCTCTGCCGGCGCCGTCCCACGCCGACGAGCCGCAGTTTAGGATCGGCACGGCCATTCTCGGTGATTTGAAATACCAGCCTGGCTTCAAGCATTTCGACTATGTCAATCCGGACGCACCGAAGGGCGGGGAATTGAAGCTTTCGAGCAACGGTACGTTCGACACGCTCAATCCCATTCTGCTGAAAGGCAACCCCGTCACCGGTATAGGACTGGTTTTCGACACTTTGCTGAAATCGGCTGACGATGAGGTCGCCTCGTCCTATGGGTTGCTGGCGGAAGGCGTATCCTATCCGGACGACATATCGAAGGCGACGTTCCGGTTGCGGGCGGAGGCGAAATGGGCCGATGGAACGCCGGTGACCCCGGAAGATGTGATCTTCAGCTTCGAGAAGGGCAAAGAACTCAATCCGTTCATGACGAGCTACTACGCGCACGTGCTGCGGGCTGAAAAGACCGGCGACCGCGATGTAACCTTCACGTTCGACGCAAAGAATAACCGCGAACTGCCGTTCATCCTGGGGCAGCTTCTCCCCATTGTGCCGAAACATTGGTGGGAAGGCACCGGGCCGGACGGAAAGCCGCGTGATATTTCCCGCACGACACTGGAGCCGGTGATGGGCTCGGGCCCCTACAAGATCGCGGCCGTCTCCCCAGGCTCGACCATCCGCTATGAGCTGCGCGACGACTATTGGGCCAAGAACTTGCCCGTCAACGTTGGAGAGAATAATTTCGGTGTGATCTCCTACGCCTATTACAGCGACGACGATGTGGAGTTCGAAGGCTTTCGCGGCGGCAATGTCGATTTCTGGCAGGATAACATGGCCAGCCGTTGGGTAACGGGCTACGATTTCCCCGCTGCCAAGGATGGCCGCATCAAGCGCGAAGACTTGCCCAATCCGCTGCGCGCGACCGGCGTAATGCAGGCGCTGGTTCCGAATATGCGTCGCGATCAGTTCAAGGACCAGCGGGTACGCGAAGCGCTCAACTACGCCTTCGATTTCGAGGAGATCAACCGCACGGTCGCCTATGGTGTGTATCGGCGTGACGACAGCTATTTTTTCGGCACCAAGCTTGCGTCCTCCGGTCTGCCCCAAGGGGAAGAGCTGAATATTCTGAACGAGATCAAGGATAAGGTGCCGCCCGAGGTCTTTACGACCCCCTACAGCAATCCCGTCGGAGGCGATCCGCAGAAATCTCGCGACAATCTTCGCAAGGCGATCGCGCTTCTCAAGGATGCGGGTTATGTCATCAAGGGCAACCAGATGGTCAACGCGAAGACTGGACAGCCCTTTTCCATCGAGATCCTTCTCGGCAGCCCCTTCGTGGAAAAGTGGGTGCTGCCCTATGTGCAGAACCTGAAGAAGATTGGCATCGACGCTCGGGTGAGAACGGTCGATTCATCGCAATATATCAATCGTGTCCGTAGCTTCGACTATGACATGATTTGGAGCGTATGGGCACAGACACTCAATCCGGGCAACGAACAGATCGACATGTGGGGGTCGTCTTCCGCCAATCGCCAAGGCTCGCGCAACTATGCCGGCATAGCCGATCCCGGCATCGATGCGCTGATCACCAAGGTCATCCTTGCCAAGGACGTTGCCGAGAAGGATGCCTCGGCGAAGGCGCTCGACCGCGTTCTGCTCGCCCATCACTACGTCGTTCCGTTATTCTATGCCACCAGCTTCCACGTCGCCTATTGGGACAAGTTCGAACATCCCGCCAACCTGCCGGAATATTCGATGGGCTTTCCCGAGACATGGTGGTCGAAGAACGCCGGCAAATGACCGGCTCTTGCAATGACGGGCATGCTGGGCTCCAAATGCGTGACGCCGATTCGGCAATTTCAGCCTGAAATGACTGCGCCGACCCCATTCGGCGGAAGGGAACAAACGACTTGAACGACGGATGGATTGAGGCGAGAGCAGGCATATTCCTCGACGAGGGAGTGACGGGCTGATGGGCGCCTATATCCTCAGACGTCTGCTGCTGATGATCCCGACCATTATCGGCATCATGGCGATCTCCTTTACCATCGTGCAATTTGCCCCCGGCGGTCCCGTCGAGCAGGTCATCGCCCAGTTGACCGGCCAGGCCGACAACGCAACTGGCCGCCTTTCCGGCGGCACCGATCTGCTCGGCCAGCAACAGGCAGCCGACGATAGCAGCTCGAAATACCGCGGCGCCCAGGGGCTCGATCCGGAGCTGATCGCTAAGCTCGACAAGCAGTTCGGCTTCGACAAGCCGCCGCTCGAGCGTTTCGGCCAGATGATGTGGAACTATATCCGCTTCAATTTCGGCGAAAGCTTCTTCCGCAACACGACGGTGATCGATCTCATCGGGCAGAAGCTGCCGGTGTCGATCTCGCTCGGCATCTGGATTCTGATCTTCTCCTACGCCATCTCGATCCCGCTCGGCATTCGCAAGGCGATACAGGATGGATCGACCTTCGATGTCTGGACGTCGGGTGTCATCATCATCGGCTACGCCGTTCCGAGTTTCCTCTTCGGCATCATGCTGATCGTGCTTTTCGCCGGCGGCTCTTTCTTCGATTGGTTTCCGCTGCGCGGCCTTGTCTCCGACAATTTCGCCGATCTCAGTTGGTGGCAGAAGATCATCGATTATCTGTGGCACCTCGTGCTGCCGCTGATCTCTTTGTCGCTCGCCGCCTTCGCCACCACGACGCTGCTCACCAAGAATTCCTTCATCGAGGAAATCAAGAAGCAATATGTCATCACAGCCCGCGCCAAGGGGTTGAGCGAGCGGCGGGTGCTCTACGGCCATGTCTTCCGCAATGCCATGCTCATCGTCATTGCCGGTTTTCCCGGCGCCTTCATCTCCGCTTTCTTCACTGGTTCGCTGCTGATCGAGAACATCTTCTCGCTCGATGGTCTCGGCCGCCTCAGCTACCTCTCCGTCGTCCAGCGCGACTATCCGATCGTTTTCGCGACGCTCTATATCTTTTCACTGCTCGGCCTGTTCGTCGGCCTGATCTCAGACCTGATCTATACCTGGATCGACCCGCGCATCGATTTCGAGCGGAGGGACGTCTGATGGACGCCGCAGCCAAGTCCGCATCCTTGACAACGATAAAGCCGCCGCGCCGAGGCCTCTTTTCCCCGACCAACGTTCGCCGCTGGCAGAATTTCAAGGCGAACCGCCGCGGTTATTGGTCCCTCTGGCTGTTCCTGATCCTGTTCGTTCTCAGTCTCGGAGCGGAATTCATCGCGAACGACCGGCCGATTCTCATCTCCTACAAGGGCGAGATCCTGTTGCCGGTCTTCATCAATTATCCCGAGGAAAAATTCGGCGGCTTCCTGGCGCAGACGGATTATCGCGCTGGGGATATTAAGGACGAGATCAACGCAAATGGCTGGATGATCTGGCCACCGATCCGCTATTCCTACCAGACCGCCAATTCGAACCTTCCAAAGGGAACATCGGCCCCGACCGCGCCCTTCTGGCTGATGAGCAAGGAACAGCGCTGCTCCGGCTATGAAAAGGGCGTTGATGATCCGAATTGCACCCTGAGCAATCTCAACTGGCTCGGCACGGACGACCAGGCGCGGGATGTGCTGGCGCGCATGATCTACGGCTTCCGAATCTCGGTGCTGTTCGGCCTGGCGCTAACCATCTGCTCGGCGGTCGTCGGCGTTGCGGCCGGCGCCATCCAGGGTTATTTCGGCGGCTGGACGGACCTTCTCCTGCAGCGCTTCATCGAGATATGGTCCTCGATGCCGGTGCTCTATATCCTGTTGATCATCGCCTCGGTCCTGCCGCCCGGCTTCTTCATCCTTCTTGGCATCCTGCTTCTGTTTTCCTGGGTGGGCCTGGTCGGCGTCGTGCGCGCCGAATTCCTGCGAGCGCGCAATTTCGAATATGTGCGTGCCGCCCGAGCGCTCGGCGTCAACAACCTCACCATCATGTATCGCCACCTGCTGCCGAATGCCATGGTCGCGACCCTGACCTTCGTGCCCTTCATTCTCTCCGGCTCGATCACGACCCTGACCTCGCTGGATTTCTTAGGCTTCGGCATGCCTCCCGGCTCGCCCTCGCTCGGCGAGATGATCGCCCAGGGCAAATCCAACCTGCAGGCCCCCTGGCTCGGCCTTTCCGCCTTCTTCACCATGTCGATCATGCTGTCGCTTCTGATCTTCATCGGTGAGGCCGTGCGCGACGCATTCGATCCGAGGAAGACGTTCCGATGAGCGGAGACCACACCCCATTGCTTTCCGTCAGCAATCTGTCCGTCGCCTTTCACCAGGGTGGCCAAACCTCGATTGCGGTCGATGGCATCTCGTTCGATATCGCCAGGGGCGAGGTGCTAGCGCTGGTCGGCGAATCCGGATCGGGCAAATCGGTGTCGGCCAACTCGATCCTGAAGCTGCTGCCCTATCCGTCCGCCAGCCACCCCTCAGGTGAAATCCTGTTCAAGGGCAAGAACCTGCTGAAGGCGTCCGATAATGAATTGCGTGCCGTCCGCGGCAACGACATCACCATGATCTTTCAGGAGCCGATGACGTCGCTCAATCCGCTCCATACAATCGAAAAGCAGATCGGCGAAATCCTCGCGCTGCACCAGGGCGTGGCCGGCCAGGCGGCCCGTAGCCGTACGCTGGACCTGCTGAACCAGGTCGGCATCCGCGAACCGGAAAAGCGCCTGAAGGCCTATCCGCACGAGCTGTCCGGCGGCCAACGTCAGCGCGTAATGATCGCCATGGCGCTGGCCAACCGGCCGGAGCTTTTGATCGCCGACGAGCCGACAACGGCGCTCGATGTGACAGTACAGGCGCAGATCCTCCAACTGCTGCGCGACCTCAAGGGTACGCATGGCATGTCGATGCTGTTCATCACCCACGATCTCGGCATCGTCCGCAAATTCGCCGATCGCGTCTGTGTCATGACCAAAGGCCATATCGTCGAAACCGGCACCGTCGAACAGGTCTTCGCCAATCCTCGGCATGACTATACCCGGCATCTGCTTGCCGCCGAGCCGCGCGGCGAGCCGCCGGTGGGCGACATCAGCAAGCCCGTGGTCATGGAAGGCTCAGACATCAAGGTTTGGTTCCCGATCAAGGCCGGGCTGATGCGCAAGGTGGTCGACCACGTGAAGGCGGTCGACGGCATCGACCTCAGGCTGAGGGCCGGCCAGACGCTCGGCGTCGTCGGTGAATCCGGCTCCGGCAAGACGACGCTCGGCCTGGCACTTGCCCGTCTGATTTCTTCCAAAGGCCGCATAAGCTTCGTCGGCAAGGATATCGCCGACTATTCCTTCAAGGAGATGCGGCCGCTGCGCAATCAGCTGCAGGTCGTTTTCCAGGACCCCTATGGATCGCTGAGCCCGCGTATGTCGGTCGGCGAAATCATTGCCGAGGGGCTCAAGGTCCATGAGCAATCCCTGTCGGCGGAAGAGCGCGATCAGCGTGTCTGCTGGGCGCTGGAGGAGGTGGGTCTCGATCCATTGACGCGCTGGCGTTTCCCGCATGAATTCTCCGGCGGCCAGCGCCAGCGCATCGCCATTGCTCGCGCCATGGTGCTGAAGCCGCGTTTCGTCATGCTGGACGAGCCAACCTCGGCGCTCGACATGAGCGTGCAGGCCCAGGTGGTCGATCTCCTGCGCGACCTGCAGCAGCGCCATGATCTTGCCTACCTCTTCATCAGTCACGACCTGAAAGTGGTGAAGGCCCTTGCCAACGATCTGATCGTCATGCGCTTCGGCAAGGTCGTGGAGCAGGGCGCTTCGGCCGATATTTTCCGCGCGCCGAAAGAGGATTACACCAAGGCGCTTCTCGCCGCCGCCTTCAACATCGAGGCGGTGCCCACCGCCGCCGTCCAGCAATAAAGACAATCGCCATGCCGACCAAAAGCCCCGTTCTCGTAGATCTCAAATTCACACCCGAGACCATCGCCAAAGTCCTTAAAACCGCTTTTGCCGACCGCGGCAGCATCAATCTCGCCGATCCTGGGAGCAAAGGAGTGGATCTGAGCCAGGTTGACTATGCCCTTCTGTGGAAGCCGGATGCCGATCTCTTTCAGCGGGCGCCGAACCTCAAGGTTATCTTTTCTGGCGGTGCCGGCGTCGATTCCATGTTGAATATCGCTGGTCTGCCCGACATTCCCATTGTCCGCTTCGTTGACCGCAGCCTGACGGTGCGCATGACCGAATGGGTCGTGCTGCAATGCCTCGTACATCTGCGCGACGTCTTCGGTCACTTCAGGCACCAGCGCAAGCGCGTCTGGGGTCATCTTCCGGCACCGGAAGCGCGCGAAGTCACGGTCGGTGTCATGGGCCTCGGCATTCTCGGCCTCGATGCCGCCACCAAACTCAAAGTCATGGGTTTCGACGTCATAGGCTGGTCGCGACAGAAAAAGCAAATCGACGGCATGGAAACCTTCGATGCCAGCGAGCTTGATGCCTTTCTTGCGCGAACCGATATTCTCGTCGGCCTGCTGCCGTTGACCCCGGAGACGACAGGGCTTTACAATAGCTCGCTCTTTTCCAAGCTTCGTCGCGACGGCGCCTTGGGCAAGCCGGTGTTCATCAATGCCGGACGCGGCAAGAGCCAGCTGCAGGGCGATATCGTCTCGGCGATCGAAACCGGCGTGCTCGGCGGCGCGTCGCTCGATGTTTTCGATGTCGAGCCGCTGCCTATGGACGACCCGCTCTGGGGTCTGGAGAATGTCGTCATCACTCCGCACGATGCGGCGGTTTCGGAGGAAATCTCGCTGATGCGCCATGTCGAGGAGCAGATCGCCCGTTTCGAACGCGGCGAACCGCTGCAATATCTGGTGGATCGCAGCCGGGGCTATTGAGCGCTCTCGGAACCTTTCCACAGCCGCCTCCGTTTCCAGAGAACGCCGCCACAAGGCACTGGAAGGAGGCAATCATGCCACGGAAGCTGGAAACCCATACGCATTGGGAGGATTCCGATCAGCGCCTGCATGAGGAAAAGGAATTGCCGGCGACCGAAGCCAAACAGGGGCGCATGGGACGACGGGTATTGGCGGTGCTCATTATCGCACTTGCCCTGACGGCGATCGTCTGGGCGCTGGCCGAAATATGGAGCGGCTATATAGCCACGCACACAGCGCCCTTGACGGCGACCCTGGATCAGACCGCGGCACCGAACCCGCCGGTCCAAGGCTATTCCCAGTCATACTGAATTCGGCCACCAGCGAAACTTGGGCACTCGCTGCCGATATCCGGGACGGCGGATTTGAATTAGCATCAATTTTCTTTCAGTGACTGGACTTTCGCTCAACATTTTTTGATAAGAAGAGCATTATACCTGCCGGCAGTGAGCTGGAGGTGTGAAGCTTGACGTCCGGGGCGCAGGGAGACGGGCAGGAACGACATGACGAAGACGGATATCGCCACCCGTGTCTATAACCATACCTGGAAGCTCGATCCGATCATTCGCAGCCTGATCGATACCGATTTCTATAAGCTCCTGATGCTGCAGATGATCTGGAAGCTTTATCCGGATGTCGACGCCACCTTCTCCCTGATCAACCGCACGAAGAGCGTCCGGCTCGCCGAAGTCATCGACGAGAAGGAATTGCGCGAGCAGCTCGATCACGCCCGCACGATCAGGCTTGCCAAGAAGGAGATGATATGGCTGGCGGGTAATAGCTTTTACGGTCGCGCCCAAATCTTCGAGCCGGAATTCCTAGCCTGGCTGTCGAATTTCCAGCTTCCGGAGTATGAGCTTTCGAAGCGTGACGGGCAGTATATTCTTGACTTCCACGGGTCGTGGAAGGAAACGACCATGTGGGAGATTCCGGCACTCGCCATCATCAACGAGCTCCGGTCGCGCGCGGCGCTGAAAGCGCTCGGACCTTTCACCCTCGATGTCCTCTATGCACGTGCCAAAGCGAAGATGTGGGAAAAGGTCGAGCGGCTGAGGGAGCTGCCGAACCTGCGCATTTCCGATTTCGGCACCCGCCGGCGCCATAGTTTCCTCTGGCAGCGCTGGTGCGTGGAGGCGCTGAAGGAAGGTGTCAGCCATGCCTTCACCGGCACCAGCAACGTCCTTCTCGCCATGGATTCCGATCTCGAGGCTGTCGGTACCAACGCGCATGAGCTGCCGATGGTGGCGGCCGCCTTGGCCAAGACTGACGATGAGCTTGGAAAGGCGCCCTACAAGGTGTTGCGCGACTGGAACCGCCTTTATGGCGGCAACCTGCTGGTGGTTCTGCCGGATGCCTTCGGCACGGCCTCTTTCCTGCGCAATGCGCCGGAATGGGTGGCCGACTGGACCGGCTTCCGACCGGACAGCGCGCCGCCGATCGAAGGCGGCGAAAAGATCATCGAATGGTGGAAGAAGATGGGCCGCGACCCGCGCCAGAAGCTTTTGATCTTCTCCGACGGGCTTGATGTCGATGCGATCATCGACACCTACAAGCACTTCGACGGTCGCGTGCGTATGAGCTTCGGCTGGGGCACCAACCTCACCAACGACTTCGCCGGCTGCGCGCCCACCGAAATCCATGGCCTCAGCCCGATTTCGATCGTCTGCAAGGTGATCGAAGCCAATGGCCGCTCGGCCGTCAAGCTTTCGGACAATCCGCAGAAGGCAACCGGCGAGCCGGCCGAGATCGAGCGCTATTTGAAATTCTTCGGTGCCGAGGATCGCGTCGATCAAGAGGTATTGGTGTAGGCCTTCCTTTGAACGGCGCCAGCCAATGGTTCTTTACGCAAGGGACTGTTACTATATTGTTGGTATCGACGACCTCCGGAGAATTCGATGTCACGCGCTTTGAAGGCCAGTGTGGAAATTGATCCTGACGTGAACGAACGGCTTGAGAAGCTGGCCGCCAGCCGCCATCGCAGGCCGGATCTACTGCTGAAGGAGGCTGTCGAACAATATGTGGAGCGGGAAGAGAAGCGCGAATCCTTTCGGCAGGATACACTTCACGCATGGGAAGAATATCAGAAAACTGGGTTGCATTTGACTGCTGAGGAAGTCGAAGAGTGGCTTCAACAGCTCGAAGACGGTCATGACATAGAACCGCCTGCATGCCACGCCTGATCTGGTCGCCGCGTGCAACTCGAGATGTGCAACGGCTTTATCGATTTCTTACTCCCGCCAATCCAGACGCAGCCACGCGCGCTGTCAGAACAATTCGCTCCAGTGTTCGCATTTTGAGTCATCAACCGCAACTCGGGCGCTTCATTGAGGATATGAGCGCTGAATTTCGGGAATGGATTATTGATTTCGGGCGCGACGGGTATGTTGTTCGGTATCATTATGATGGAGATGCTGTTGTAATTTTGGCCATCCGCCACGGTCGCGAAGACGGCTACAAGTAACAGCGCATCACTGCACGCTTCGCGCCACACGCTTGAACAGCGACCACTTGCCGTTCTCCCAGCGATACTGATCCGGCGAAATCACATAGGGCACGTCGCTGAGATCGGCGCTGATTAGTTCGAGGAGGTGCAGGCCCTGGGCGTCGTTTTCGTGTGTGAAAAATACCTTGTCGCGTGACAGGAAGGCCGCGATCGGTGCTGCGCCGCCGGATTGATCCTGTATCTGCGCCCAGAAATTCGGCAGGAAGGCGACGCTGGATTCGAACTGGCCGTCAATCTCGATATATTGAAACTGACTGCGCTTGGCGATTTGCACGCCGGTCTTCGACAGGAATTTATGGAGATTGGCCTGTGCCGTCTCTGCCAGTTCGCCCACGTCGATGCCCCAGCCGTCCAATGCGCTGGTCATCACATAGCTGACCGTGGTCTCGCCATTGACGACAAAGAGCCTGACCAGATCCTCGGCTTCGTCGAGATAGACGAATTGCGGCGGGTCGGATTTGCCCCTAACCGCCTGTACCATCTGCTGCCGCGCCACGTCGACGAAGCTGCGCGATTTCAGCACTGGCAGCACCTTGTCGAGCTCGCCGCCGCCTTCCAGGGCCTCGGTTATGTTAAGATAGTTGAACAGAGCCTGCGCACGCGCCTGTCCTTTCTTTTCGCGCAGCGCCAGCAGTGCGTTGCCCAGGAATTTCGTCATCGTGTCGCCGTTGCGGCTATGCAGCGTCAGGCTGCCGGCGCCCGGGTCATAGTCGACTTTGATCACCTCGCCGAAAAAGGGCAGGCGCTCTTGCAGGTAGCTTGCAAAGCGCGCCTCGTTTTGCAGCGCTTCATCAGGGATATTGAGATCGAGGCTCTTGATCGCCGGCGTATCGGCGGGCTGCGGCGCGGGAGGTTCCAACTGCTCAATCTGCGCATCCGGCCGTTTGGCTCTGCCGAAGAGCTTTTTCAGGAAATTGAACACGCGTACGTCCCCAAGCGCCAAACGCTATGTCTGCGAAGCCTAACGTGCCGCCGGCCCGCGCGCAATGCCGATACCAGCTGGCGAGCCATTCGCGTAAGTCCCTGCTTGTTCGCACTAAACTGTCGTATAATCTGCAAAAACGGACTGATCGGGTAATCTGAAAAACGGACTGATCGATCGATTGGGGAAGGGCAGTGCGCATGAGTGTTGTTGGGGGTTGCAGGCTGTCGATCGGGGCGCTGCTTCTATGTCTTTTTGCATTTGCCGTACCGGGTGCGGCTCTCGCGCAAAGCGCGGCGCCGCCATCGGCCGCTGCCGCGCCACCGCCGGAAAAGGTCCGTGAACTCATTCAGTTGATGAACGAGCCCGACGTTAAGCAATGGCTTGCGTCGCAGGTGAGCGCTCCGCCCGTTTCCGCCGGCAATCCCGGCACGAACGGCGGCCAGATGTCGGAGTTGTCGGACACGCTTGGCCACACGCGACGACACTTGGAGATCGTGTCTGGCGCCGCAATGACATTACCTTCGGAGGTGATGACAGCGTCTCAGAGACTTGAAAACGAAGGAGAGGCGGTGGGCCGGCTGCGCATCGGTATCCAGATCCTGGTGCTGTTTTTCCTTGGCCTCGTGGCTGAGCTGGTGGTCGCGCGCCTGATCAATATCAAGCACATGCAGCATACCGAGAGGGCGGCCGGCGTCGAGACGGAACTTCAAGCTGCTCGGTTCCAGTTCATGGGCGGCGTTGTGCCCGCCATCGTTCACGGCGTGGCAACGCTGATTCCGCTTCTTGTCTTCGACTGGCCGCCGATCATCGAAAGTTTTGCGATTGCCTGCGTCATCGCGCTCGTCTCCATTAGATTGGCGATCTCGCTCGGCAAACTGCTGATGGAACTGATCGCAATGCGTCGGGCGAACGACATTCTCGATGAGGACGGTGGCGCTGCGCGCATCGCCGAGCGGCGTCGTGTGGCGAAATATTGGTATCGGCACGGCACACTGTTCGTCATCTACTTCGCCTGCGGCTGGGCGGTGACGCAAGCCATGGTACCGCTCGGCTTTTCCGGCGGTGCCCGCGATCTCGTCGGCTATACGCTTGGCATCGGCCTGTTCCTGATCGCCGTGGAGGCTGTCTGGGCACGTCCCATCCGTCCCGGCGCGCCTAGTAGAAAGGTCGTCTCCTGGCTGTTGACGATCTATTTCGCGGCACTTTGGGGTCTGTGGGTGACTGGCTTTGACGGTCTGCTATGGCTCGGCATTTATGTCATTCTGCTGCCGCGTGCGCTCTCGGTATCGTCCCGGGCGGTGGAGGCGCTGCGCGATGCGGCCGGCGGTGTTTTCGGCACCGGCCACCTCGCCACGGTGCTGCTGGACCGCGGAGTACGCGCGATCATCATCGCGCTTGCCGCCCTCTGGCTCGGCCGGATGCTCGGTGTCGAGGCGGAAATGATGATGAGGCCGCCTGAATCCATGATTGACCGCGTCGTCCGCGGCATTCTTGGCGGTGTCGTCATTCTGCTGGCCGCCGATCTGCTGTGGCATCTTTCGAAGACCTATATCAACGCCAAACTGTCGGCGTCCGTGCCGCTTGACAGCGACAGCGAGGAATTGAAGGCCCGGCGTGCCCGGCTGCACACCTTGCTGCCGATCTTCCGCAATATCCTTGCCGTCGTCATCGGCATCATCGCCATCATGATGGTGCTGTCGGGCCTCGGCATCGAGATCGGACCGCTGATCGCCGGCGCCGGCGTGGTCGGCGTCGCCGTCGGTTTCGGCGCGCAGACCATCGTCAAGGACGTCATCAGCGGCATCTTCTATCTCTGGGACGATGCTTTCCGCATCGGCGAATATATCGAAAGCGGCAATCACAAGGGCGTGGTGGAATCCTTCAGCCTGCGCTCGGTGAAGTTGCGCCATCAGCGCGGTCCGCTCGCAACCGTGCCCTTCGGCTCGCTCGGCGCGGTCAACAACATGAACCGCGACTGGGCAATCGACAAAATCATCTTGAAGGTCACCTACGACACCGACCTCGTGAAGACCAAGCGGATCATCAAGGAGATCGGTCAGCGCCTGCTCGACGATCCGGAATTGGCGCCCAACATTATTCAGACGCTGAAGATGAAGGGTGTCGAGCAGTTCGGCGATTTTGCGATCGAAATCAGGCTGGCGATCACCACCAAGCCTGGGGAACTCTCCGTCATCCGGCGCAGCGCCTTGGCAATGGTCAAGCAGGCTTTCGATGAAAACGGCATCCATTTTGCCTTCCCGACTGTGCAGGTCGCAAGCGACAAGGACGCTTCCGCCGCGGCCGCGCGCCAGGTGATCGAGATGCGGGTGGCGGGCCTCGAAGGCGAGCAACAGGCGAGTTAGCAAGCGGCTCCTTCTGCGAAGTTATTGCCTTGGTGCCGCGGTGCTGCCGCGCACCACCAGGGTGACGTCGATCACCTCACGCTCGGCGGGCATGGCATCGTCCAGGACCGCCCTCACTGCGCGTTGTGCAATTTCCGCAAAGGGCTGGGCCATCGTCGTCAGGCCGGGTTCCACCATGCCGCCTTCCGGTACGCCATCGAAGCCAATGACGGAGATATCTTCGGGAACGGATAGCCCCCGTGCCCGGAGCCAGTTTACCGTCAGCAGTGCGATATTGTCCGACATGGCGAGAATGGCCGTCGGCCGCTCAGGCGCCGAAAACAGGAAGTCCAGACCGGCTTCGACGCTTGGCTTGTCGTTAATCGTCTCATAGATCGGCACCTCCTGGCGTGAAATCCCGAACGCTTCGAGCGCCTGCCAATAGCCGAGCGCACGATCACGCGAGGTGGAATAGATCGCCCGCTCGATCCCGCCGATGCCGACCGGCCCGACATGGTCTTCTGAGAGTTCGGTCGCGAGCACGGCAAAGCGCCTGTGGCCCAATTCCGCCAAATGGCGGGCCGCGACAGCCGCGCCACCCAGGTTGTCGACGCTGATGGAGGAGATCGACGGGTCGTCGTCATTCAAGGCCAGGGCGATGAAGGGCAATTGCCGCTCACGCGTCAATTGCACGAGCTTTTCGCCGCCTTCCACGCACAGTAGAATGAAGCCGTCCACCAGCGCGCTCTTGATGTTCCAATCAAGCTTGTGTCGGTCTTTGGCCGAGACCAGTGCAAGGCCGGTGCCGCTGGCATCGCAGACCTGGGAAACGGCCGCCAAGAGAGCCCTGGCCCAGGGATCGTCGAAGAAATAGGCAAGCGGCTCTACGGCGGCAACGCCGATGGCATTGACCTTTCCGGCCCGCAGCAGCCGCCCCGTCAGGCTCGGCCCGGCATAGCCAAGCCGCTTGGCCGTCTCGAGGACATGCTCACGCACTTCCTCGCGCACCACTTCAGGCCGGCTGAAAACATTGGAGGCGGTCCCCTGTGACACTCCCGCTGCCTTGGCGACATCCGCGAGCCTGATGGTGCCCTTGCCCAATGAATCCTCCTTTTGCTTCCGACATATCCTAGCATGAAGTTGTATCGGTTCAATTCCGCTTGACAGTAGAATTTTGAAGCGTACGATTGAACCGATTCAATGAAGCAGTATGAACCGAAATTGAATCGATTCAAAAAGAGAGCGAACCGATGCTGACCAACTACCTATTCAAGGATCTCTACGAAGACCGCTGGGGTGATTCCGCTCATCCAGGTGAATCCAATCTACCTTCGCCTGCAGGCAAGGAAGACGAAGGTGCCCATGGCATTCTCGGCCGTCTTACCGCCTTCTTCCGTCGTCGCCGGAATCGCCCGTCCGCGTGGTCCTTCACGATCCCAAGCGAAACGCCCGACACGGAAAGCCACGTTGACTTTGACCGTCGTGCCGAGTGCCTAGAACCGAAGTTTCTCATTCTTGCAAAGGCGTTGTCACGCAACTATTAGGGCTATTCCACAAAGCGCTTAGCCGCTCTGGGCGCCAGCCTCAGAAGGTTTCCTTGTAGGGACGCAGGTCGATCTCCTGGGTCCAGGCGGAGGGATGCTGGCGGTGGATATGCCAGTAGGTCTCGGCGATGGCGTCGATGTTTAGCAGTGCATCAGCCTCCAGGTCCGGCCGCCTCGACCGCAATCTTTCGCCGTCGATGCCGCCATCGATGATGGTGTGGGCAACGTGCAGCCCGAGCGGCCCGAATTCCCGCGCCATGCTCTGGCTGATCATTCTCAAACCCGCCTTGGCGGCGGCGAACTGCGCAAATCCAGCCTTGCCGCGCAGGCTTGCCGAAGCGCCGGTAAAGATCACCGTACCACGCCCGAGGGGCACGAGATGCTTGGCCGCCTCTCGCCCGACAAGAAAGCCGCCGAAGCAGCAGATGCGCCAGAATTCCTCGAATTCGGCGGCGGTGATGCCACGAAAGCCGATGTGACGGTTGATGCCTGCATTGAAGACGATGAAATCGGGCGGGTCGATCTCATCCTGTGGCGCAAAGGCGTGGTCGAACAACCGCTTCACGGCGGCCTCGTCGGTCGCGTCTGTTTCAATTGCTTCGGCGCTCCCGCCGGAGGCGCTGATGGCGTCGGCGACCTTGGCGATCTTTTCCAATGTCCGACTGGCGATGAAGATGTGGTAGCCCTTGTCGGCCAGCAGCCGGCAGAGGGCTGCGCCGAGACCTTGTTCGGCTCCCACACCGACGATGATGGCGCTTGGTATTCTCATTCCGCAGCCTCCCGGACATCCAATGTCGGGTAATCCGTATAGCCCTCTGTGCCGCCGCCGTAAAAGGTCGGGCGATGATAGGGATTGAGGCTTGCACCGCGGCGAATGCGCTCCGGCAGGTCGGGGTTGGCGATGAACAGGCGGCCGAAGGCGATGGCATCGGCATGGCCGGCGGCAAGGGTGGCCTCGGCGGTTTCAGGCTTGAAATTGCCGGCGGCGATCAATGTTCCGGACCAGGCCGGGCGGAAGAGCTCGGCGGCCGACGGAACGTTCTTGTGATCGACTTCCGCCTGGCCCGCGCCGCTGGCACGCGGCTCGATCAGGTGCAGATAGGCAAGGTGCAGCCGGTCGAGCTCGCGGATGACATGGCCGTAGAGGCGCAGCGGATCGTCCTCGCCGCTGTCGTTGGCAATACCGAAGGGAGAGAGGCGGACGCCGACGCGGTTCGAACCCCAGACGGCAGACACCGCTTCGACCACTTCGAGCAACAGGCGCGTCCGGTTCTCGATCGATCCGCCATATTGGTCGGTACGCCGGTTCGAACGAGCCTGCAGGAATTGTTCGATCAGATAGCCGTTGGCGCCGTGGATTTCGACTCCGTCGAATCCGGCGTCCTTCGCGTTTGCCGCAGCCTGGCCGTAGACTTCGATCAGCAGGGGCATCAGGTCGGTATCAATCGCCTGCGGCGTCTCGAAGGGTACCCGCTCGAAGGATGCCGTGAAGGCATTTCCAGCAGCTGCGATCGCCGAGGGGGCGCAGGGCGGGGCGCCGCCAGGCTGATGCGAGGAATGAGAAATGCGGCCGACATGCCAGAGCTGGAGGAAGATCCGGCCGCGCTTGGCGTGAACCGCGTCGGTGACCGCTTTCCAACCGGCGATCTGCTCATGCGTGTGGATGCCCGGCGTTGCCGGCATGCCCTGTCCGCCCGGCGAGATCTGCGAGCCTTCGGAAATGATCAGCCCGCCCAGCGACGCGCGTTGTGCATAATAATCGGCATTCATCGCGGAAGGCACATTGCCTGGCTGGCTTGCCCGCATGCGCGTCAATGGCGCCATGACGACGCGATGGGCCAGCTCGTAAGGACCGACGGCCAGCGGCGAAAATAAAGTAGCTGTCATGAAAATCTCCTGCCTGGAGCGAATATAGCTCACCGGGGCGGAAGGGCCGGTCAGCGGCCGTTCGGTCTCGGGAGTTTTAAAATATGATGTCCATCATTTATTCCAACAATCGGAAGCGCGCAACTAAATCCCGCGCAACCGACATCTGGACAATGAGGATTTCTGCGCTGTGGGTGCGGGAGCAACAAAGCTCAGGTTTTTCGTAGTGCAGGTCGGGCATGCCGTGGCTCCCCTGTCCACTACGCCGCAATCTCGCGAAGGAAAATCAGCATAGCATCGTTGAATTGTGCCGGTCGCTGTAGCGGCGCGAAATGGCTGACGCCAGGCAGCAGGATAAGGTGCGCGCCGGGGATGCTGCGGGCGAGATGGTCTGCATGATCGCGCTTGATGAACTCGTCATGCTCGCTGTGCACGATCGCGACAGGCGCCTTGATCTCGGCGAGATCAGAGGCGGAATAGTTCGGCTCCGTCCGCTGCATGAGGCCAACAGCCTGAACGAAGGCATCGAACTGATCCGGCGTCGCCGATAATGCGGCGTAATCTTTCACATGCCGGGAAAAGCAGCGATCGATGATCGGCGTGGGCACGAATTCCTTCGTGCCGCTGGGGTCCATGTTACAGGCGAAGTAGAAAACGCCTGTCATGCGCTCCGGATTGGTTCTGGCCAGGATCAAACCTGTGCACGCGCCGTCACTCCACCCCACGACAACAGCTTTTTCGATACGCAGCCGGTCCATCACGGCCAACACGTCTGAGGCCATCAGCTCATATTTGTAAGGCCGCGAATCACGCGTGCTGCGCCCATGGCCACGGCCGTCGACGACGACAGCCTGGTAGCCGGCATCGACCAAGGCCGGTACCTGATACCCCCAATTGCCGCTGTTGCCGAGGCCGCCATGCAGCAGGATCACCGGCATGCCGGAGCCATAGGCGGCATACCAGATACGGGCGCCGTCATGTTCGACATGACCCTGGATATCTGTCTCCGGCAGCGGCTCTGCTCCGTCAGCTGCGAATTTTTCGAGATCGTTGTCTTGGAATTCCATGCTGATTGGCTCCCACTCCCCGTTGGTCTCGCGCTTATATCGTATGAAGCCTCGGACACGAAGGCGGTTAGGGGTGTTGCTGGTCGATACCGCGCTAGGAAATAGCCGCAACGCCAATTCGGCACAGAAAACGACGAAGGCTATCAGGAACCATCGACTCCCCGTCCGGATCGATGGTCCGGGGGGTAGGGCCTCTGATCACCCTATCCGCATTTAATGTGCCCTCTAAAGCACTCCATACCAATAAATTGGGCGATACACCCCTGAAGCTGGTAGTAAGAGCGGCTTTTCACTGAGGCGCGGTATTTTCATGCATTCCTTCAAAGCGACGGGTGACACAAGGCTCCAATGTTGCTCAAGGTGCGCCTTGGCAACCCCCTCCCAATACATACAGTCTAGGGTTTCTCTAATCTCTTCCGACTTGACCAGCATCTTGGACGTCAAATCCTGGCAATAGGCGGAACTATCATATTGCGGAAGGTCTTCCGCCGATGCTCCGTTATGATCGGCTAAGGCTAATATGGCTAACGCAGCAAACAGTGTTGGCGTTAAGATCGTCAGGAGGAATCTCAAATTGCGCACTCCTTTTGATTGAAAACATATAAACATCATTCAACTGTGTCTCCGCAGTGAACGCAAACGATTTGACTGGCAGCGATCGAAGCGCCGGCGTTGGGTGTCATCCAATTTGCGAGTGTCGTCGCTCGGAGGTCGATGGCGGCACCCTGCTCACCATTACAGAGTCGGGTTTTGAACAGATTCCGCTTGATCGGCGCACGAAGGCCAAGGAAGGCAACGACGCCGGCTGGGCACATCAGACCAAGCTGATTGAAAAGTATCTTGTTCTTGATGAACAATCCTGAGGCGCCACCATGCTGAAACATGGCGACAGTGCCGACAAATTGTCGGGTGCCGCACCGCTCTTCTCTGCTTTGGGTGATCCGGTCCGATTGGCGATAGTCGCACGACTATGCAAAGATGGGCCGCTTCCGACCATTGAGTTGAAGCAATGTGCCGACGGTGTTTCGCGTCAGGGCGTTACCAAGCATTTGCATGTGCTCGAAGACGTCGGCCTCGTAGATAGCGACCGAATAGGGCGGGACCGACAGTGGCGACTGCGAGCACAGCAATTCTCAGTCGTGCGTGACTATCTCGACTGGATTTCGACGCAATGGGATGAGCGGCTGGAGCGGTTGAGGGCGTTTGTGGAAGACGACGCTTCAGGCAAAGCTTGCCGAATGCAATTCCGTGAAACGCTGAACCGCCCAACGCAGTCGGAAACGACAAGAGGTCGAACGCAGTCAATCCGCCACCGGCTAGCTCGGCGTGTCGCCGCTGCTGCTGCTTGAAATGAAGGCGTCGCCTTGTGAAGGCGGAGGTGCTTTTGATATTGCATGGGAGTCAGGGCACGACCATGAACCCGGATAGTTTGGCTTGCGACGCGCAATCCAGGCATCAAGCCCTTCCCGCAGATCGGCGGTCGGTGCCATGCGGGCGAATTGTTCGCCCTCGATCAGCAGCCCTTCCGCGATGCTTTGGTTGATGCCTCGCGTTACCGCCGTCAGAATGCTCGCAACGGCCAGCGGGGAATGAGACAGGATGCGCCGAGCAAGTTCGTGCGCCGCAGGAATCAGATCGTCTTGCGCAACCACTTGGTTGACGAGGCCGAGTTCGAGGGCGCGCTGCGGCAAGAACGTGTCACCCGTCAAAAGCAGTTCGAGCGCGCGTTTGCGCCCGGCCAGCCTCGGCAAACGCTGCGTTCCGCCAAAGGTCGGTGGCATTCCTAGATTGATCTCAGGTTTGGCAAACAGGGCACGCTCGCTGGCGATGGCGAGCGGGACAGCCTCGGTGATCTCGCAGCCCCCGCCTAAGGCAAGGCCGTTGACGGCTGCGATGATAGGCTTGCGGAACGCTTCTAGTCTCGCTGTCAGCCGCTGCCCTCGCATGACGAAATCGTGCATTGCGACGTCGGCGCCGCGCGCCACACTTTCGGAGAATTCGTGGATATCGCCGCCGGCCGAGAACGCACGCTCGCCCGCGCCGGTAAGGATGACCGCCCGGACCGAGCTGTCTATTTCTATAGCGTCAAGGATCGCGAGGAGACGATCTATCAGGGCGTAATTGAGCGCGTTGAGTTTTTCGGGGCGGTTGAGAGTAAGGGTGGCAATTCCATCGCGACTCTCGATTAGAACAGTGTCGATCATTCGATTCCCTTTCCGGCATGCTGCACGCCCGAAGAGTATGTCGTCAGTTGCTGCTTGTGTATATTCACTAGTCGGTATACATAGCCCTATGGACTCACATACGATTTCAACGCGTGAACGCATTATCTCCGCGGCAGCCAAGCTGTTTTACAACGAGGGGATCAGGAGTGTCAGCGTCGATGCGGTGGCCGAAAAAGCCGGGGTCACGAAGCGCACCCTTTACTATCATTTCTCGAGCAAGGACGACCTCATAGGGGCTTATCTCGAAGCGCGCGACCAACCCAATCTCGCCCTGTTCAAACGATGGTTTGCGGAAGCTGAGGGCGAGCCGGCAGACAAGGTGCAAGGCATCTTTCACAACCTGGCCCGTTCGGCCCGTCATCCGAAATGGAAGGGTTGCGGCTTTCTGCGCACATCGGCGGAACTCGCCAACATGCCCGGCCATCCAGCAATGAAAGTCGGAATCGAACACAAGAAGAAAGTCGAGGACTGGCTGCGGGTCGTCCTCGAGGCGGCAGGAATCACGACAGAAGCACCGCAACTCGCCCGACAAATCGTACTCCTGCTGGATGGCTCATTCTCCCTCGTTCTGCTGCATCGCGACCCGGCATATATGGAAGCCGCCGGGGAAGCGGCCCGTTCGCTGATCCTTACAGCGAACGCGAACAAGAAATAGGTCGAGTCCAGTCGTAGTGCGAAAGCTTGGTTCGGAGAGAGCCGGAAAACGTCGGGGACAAAGCTGGACGTGCGTCAGTCGGTATCTGGTCACGGCGGAGGCAAGTGCGCAATCGGAGGGGACTTGGTATTACGCCATGGCGTGTAGTCGGCATGGACATATGCAAAATGGCGGACAGGGAGGGATTCGAACCCTCGGTACGCTTTCACGTACACACGCGTTCCAGGCGTGCGCCTTAAACCACTCGGCCACCTGTCCTTTGGCGTTTCGCAACCGGTCAGGAGGCAAATCGTCGGAACGGCCGCGATATATACCGATGAATTTCTCAGGATCAACCGGAATCTGACAGATTTTTGACTTCCGGACAGAAAACTCCAGGCCTTTCCTCCATTGCGCTTATCTGGCTCTCAACCTATCTAAAGGGATAGACGGGCAAAGTGCGATTGGCCAGCCGTGTGTGGCCGACGGGTAATGAGAATTCGGAGAGGTCGATGCGTTTCTTGTTGCGTTTTGCCAGCCTCGTTGCGCTCGTCGTTGCGGTGATCGCCGGCACCATCGATTCCATCCAGTCGGTTGCCGCCTCCGCCGTCGTGCTGACCCCGATGGGAGATGCATGGAACGATGTCAGCCCGTCATCGCTTGCCACCATCCAGTCGCTGATTTCCTATTACATCCATCCGCAGCTTTATAATCTGGCCGTGCAGTGGCTGCTGTTCCAGCCCGCTTTCGCGGTGTTCCTGGTGATCTCGTTGCTTCTATGGATGATTGCCTACAAGAAGCCGCCGGTGGCAGGCCGTTTCAGCGTCTAAGACCACCCGGCCGCTGTAAGAATTCAGTCAACCGGAGACGGGAGCGGGAACTTGCTAGACGACGGCCTTGGCACCTTCGGCATAAAAGCGGAGCGCCGCAATATCGCTGCGGGCCTTACCTACATACCCGCATCGCCGTTTCACCGTCTTGGAATTCATATCGGGGCGCCGGTCAATGCCTCATGCCGGTGCGATGGCAGGCAGCATCGTCGCGTCCAGTCGCACGGCGATATCAACATCGTTCCGGCGGGATTGGATGGCGAGTGGGAGGACGATGCCGATTGCTCCATTCTGCGGCTCTGGATAAGCCCCGCGATCGTGCGCAGCGCGGCGGAAGATATGGAGATCGATCCCGACAGCGTGGCAGTCGTTCCCAAATTTCAGCATCGCGATCCAGGCATCGAACATATCGCATTGGCGCTGGAGACGCAGATGAGCATGGACGAACCCTCCGATCGCCTGTTCGTCGAAAGTCTTGGAAAGGCGCTGGCGGTGCGGCTCATCAATGGGCCTTTCAACCTGACGACCATTGCCGCCAGGCAAAAGCTTTCATCGAGCCAAAGACGCAGGCTGATCGAGTTCATCGAATCCCATCTCGATCAGGATTTATCGCTGGCACAATTGGCTGGCGTGGCGTCCATCAGCGCATCGCACCTTAAGGTGCTGTTTCGCCGCTCGTTCGGCATGCCGGTTCATCAATATGTGATTCGCTGCAGGGTGGAGCGGGCCAGAAGCCTGCTTGTTTTGGGAGAGCTGCCGATCAGCCAGATTGCCCTGGCCTCCGGTTTTGCTCATCAGAGCCACATGGCGCAGGCGATGAAGCGCATTCTCGGTGTGACACCGGCCAGCATCGCCCGGATGAAGGCAATAGCCTCTCTACAGGCGGAAAACCGATCATTCATCGCCCGTTTTTGTTCTTCATCATCCGATCCTGTGCGACAGGACGTCTAAAAACGGCATGTTCTATGTCCGCGATGAAACCTTCGAGGATGCGAGTGATGTTCGTTGTTTTAGGTGCGACTGGAAAAATTGGACGGGCAACGATCGGCGAGCTCCGCCGCCAGGGCGCACCGGTAAGAGCCATCGTTCGAGGCCCAAATAGTGCTGATGATCTCAGCGCCATGGGTTGTGATGTCCGTGTCGCGGACATTCACGACGGTGAGGCTCTCGGTGAAAGCATGAGAGGCGCCACCGCCGTACAGATCATCTGCCCTACAAGCATTCGGGCGGACGATGCGGCCGCCGAGATGAGAAACAGCATAAGAACAATCGTCGATGCGCTCGACCGGAACCGACCGAGCTCCGTTCTGGCAATCTCCGACTATGGCGCGCATCTGGCGTCCGACACGGGCATCACGCTGACTTTCCATCATCTGGAGTCCGAACTGAAAAAGCTTCCCGCCGCTCTGACCTTCCTGCGCTCCGCCGAGCACATGGAGAATTGGAGCCGCCTGATCGGACGCGCGGTCGAGACCGGCGTGCTCCCAAGCCTGCATCATCCGGTAACCAAACTATTTCCCACAGTTTCGGCTCCCGATGTCGGCGTCATTGCGGGCGAATTGCTGTTGTCCGGTGCCCGCGCACCTGTCAGCATCATCCATGCGGAGGGGCCAGATCGCTACAGCGTCGAGGACGTCGCGCGGACTGCTGGAGAACTCGTCGGGCGAAAAATTACCGCGAGGGAGATGTCTCGCCCGGACTGGATCCCTGCGCTGGTTCGAGGAGGGCTTAGCGCAAGTTATGCTGAACTGGTTGCCGCGATGTATGATGCCCATAATGTCGGGCGGATCGATGTGGAACCGGGCGTTGGAGACATAAGACAAGGCCGAACCAGTCTGCGTGAGGTTCTGGCTTCGATAACGAAAACGTCTTGACGTGAAGGACGGTGTCTCGGCCCAACGAGCTAAAATCAGGCGATCACGCCTGTTTTGGACAATCGCTTTGATATAGGTCACGAGACTATCGAGGCAACTGATTGCAAGCATGGCACGAGCTCAGCCCGATCTCCGCGATACCGGCTATCGTCCCTTGGTTGACTAATAAAATCGCAGCCTAAGGGCTAAAATGTTCAAAAATCAGCTCCTTTGGGCGGGTTTTTGGCAATTCCCACAAATCTTTACCAACTGAAAAATTTCTCGTGAATTTTTCGTGCAGCCATGCAAGGATGCACGCAGCTTGGCCTCGGGGGAGGCCGGCGGTTCCGCAGACATGTCCGGTCAACGGGCTTGCGGGAGGACCCAACAAGATAGCAACAACAGGGCTGCACCTCATGAAAAAATCCCTTTTGACCCTTTTCGCCTTGGCTGCCATGTCGGCAACGGCGCTTGCGGCCGACATCAAGCCGGCGATCGTTTATGGCACCGGCGGCAAGTTCGACAAGTCCTTCAACGAAGCAGCCTTTAACGGCGCCGAGAAGTTCAAGAAGGAAACCGGCGTTGCCTATCGCGACTTCGAGCCGACGGGTGACACCCAGGGTGAACAGGCGCTGCGCAACTTCGCCAGCAAGGGCTTCAATCCGGTCATCGCCGTCTCCTTCGCCTGGACGTCTGCTCTTCAGAAGGTTGCAGCCGAATATCCGAAGACCCAGTTCGTCCTGATCGACGACAGCCTCGATCTGCCGAACGTCCGCTCAGTCAAGTTCAAGGAAAACGAAGGCTCCTACCTGGCCGGCGTCATGGCTGCACTGGCTTCCAAGAGCGGCAAGGTCGGTTTCGTCGGCGGCATGGACATTCCGCTGATCCGCAAGTTCGAATGTGGTTATGAGCAGGGCGCCCGCGCCACCAATCCGAAGATCGAAGTTTTCCAGAACATGACCGGCACGACCGGTGCTGCCTGGAACGACCCGGTTCGTGGCGGCGAGCTAACCAAGAACCAGATCGACCAGGGCGCTGACGTTGTTTACGCGGCTGCCGGCGCCACCGGCCTCGGTGTGCTGCAGACGGCTGCAGATAACAAGAAGCTGTCGATCGGCGTCGATAGCAACCAGAACTACCTGCATCCGGGTTCGGTTCTGACCTCCGTCGTCAAGCGCGTCGATCTCGCCGTTTACAACGCCTTCACTGACGCCAAGAACGGCAAGTTCACCGCCGGCACACAGGAACTCGGCCTCAAGGAAGAGGGCGTCGGCGTTGCCATGGACGAACACAACAAGCCGCTCGTCACGCCGGATATGAAGGCTGCCGTCGACAAGGCAACCGCCGACATCATTGGCGGCACGATCAAGGTCCACGATTACACGACCGACAACGCCTGCCCGAAGAGCTGATATGAAATAAGGGCGTATGACGTATCGAAAACGTCATACGCCCTTTTCTTATCCGGAAGTCTGATTTCTGGAGCTGCGTAGTGAGCCAAGCGCCTGCCATCGAACTCGTGGGCATCGACAAGAAGTTCGGTGCTGTCCACGCCAATAAAGACATCAACCTGACCGTTTCCAAGGGCTCGATCCACGGAATCATCGGTGAGAACGGTGCCGGAAAATCGACTCTGATGTCGATCATCTACGGTTTTTATCATGCCGACAGCGGCGAAATCCGCATCAATGGCAATCCTATCGCCATCCGGGACAGTCAGACGGCCATCGCCGCCGGCATCGGCATGGTGCACCAGCACTTCATGCTGGTTGACAATTTTTCCGTACTGGAAAACGTGATGCTGGGCGCAGAGGGCGGCGCGATATTGGCGAAGGGCGTAGCCGCTGTTCGCGCCGAACTCAGACGGCTGGAGAAGGATTACGGCCTGGACGTCGATCCGGACGCCCTGATCGAGGAGCTTCCCGTCGGTCAGCAGCAGCGTGTCGAGATCCTGAAGGCCATGTATCGTGGCGCCGATATTCTCATCCTCGATGAGCCGACCGGCGTTTTGACGCCAGCCGAAGCCGACAATCTGTTCCGGATTCTCCGCGTGTTGCGCGACCAGGGCAAGACCATCATCCTCATCACCCATAAGCTGCGTGAAATCATGGCGATCACCGATACGGTGTCGGTCATGCGCCGCGGTGAAATGGTGGCCACCCGCAAGACGGCGGAAACCACTGTCGAAGAGCTTGCCGAACTCATGGTCGGCCGCCGCGTGCTGCTGCGCGTCGAAAAAGGCTCTGCCCATCCCGGGGAGGTCGTTCTCTCCGTACGCAATCTGACCGTCAAGGACAGCCGCGGCGTCACCATGGTCGACAATGTTTCCTTCGACGTCCGCGCCGGCGAGATCGTTGGTATCGCAGGCGTCGCGGGTAATGGTCAGTCGGAACTATTGGAGGCGATCGCCGGCATCCGCAACCCGGCCTCCGGCGAAATCCGTCTGCATGGCGAGCCGATCGGCACCGCCGATCCGGCAGCCCTGCGTGACCTCGGCCTCGCCCATATTCCGGAAGACCGCCATCACATGGGCCTCGTCCTCAAGTTTGAGGAATATGAAAATTCTGTGCTCGGCTACCACCGTGATGTGAAATACGGCAGGGCCGGCATGCTCGATCTCGACGCCATGCGCAAGGATGCGATCGAAAAGATCGAGAAATACGACATCCGCCCGCCGAACGCCCGGCTGAAGACCGCCAATTTCTCCGGCGGCAACCAGCAGAAGATCGTCGTCGCCCGCGAGATTGAACGCGATCCGAGGGCTCTGCTGATCGGCCAGCCGACGCGCGGCGTCGACATCGGCGCCATCGAGTTCATCCATCGCCGCATCATCGAGATGCGCGACGCCGGCAAGGCGATCCTGCTGGTGTCCGTGGAGCTGGATGAAATCCGCGCGCTTTCGGACCGCATCCTCGTCATGTTCGCCGGCCACATTGTCGGCGAGAAAACGGCTGACGCCGGTGAACAGACACTCGGCCTGATGATGGCCGGCATTGCCGCATGAGGCCTTGATGAGCACTGCTTCCGTTTCGCTCCCCAATTGGATCACTTATGGTCTGATCCCCGTTCTCAATCTTGTCATCGCCTTTCTGATCTCCGGTCTCGTCGTTTGGTTCATCGGCGAGAGTCCGCTCGATGCGTTGAACCTGCTCCTGCAGGGCGCACTCGGCAGTGGCGAAGGCATCGGCTTTACGCTGTACTATGCCACAAGCTTCATTTTCACCGGCCTATCGGTCGCCGTCGCCATTCATGCCGGCCTGTTCAACATCGGCTCGGAAGGCCAGGCCTATGTCGGCGGTCTCGGCTGTGCTCTTGCGGCGCTGACGCTCGACAGATACGTGCCCTGGTATGTGACGATGCCCTTCGCCGTCGTCGGCTCGGCCATCTTCGGCGCACTTTGGGCCCTCATTCCCGCGTGGTTGCAGGCAAAGCGCGGCAGCCACGTCGTCATCACCACCATCATGTTCAATTTCATTGCCTCCGCGATGATGAATTTCATCCTGGTGCATGTGCTGATCGTGCCGGGTAAGATGGCGCCGGAAACCCGCACTTTCCTCGAGGGCGGCCAGTTGCCGAAGCTCGATTGGCTGATGGGCATCTTCGGTTCGACCATCGGCGCGGCGCCGCTTAACGTGTCCTTCCTGATCGCGCTGGTCATGTGTTTTCTCGTCTGGGTGCTCGTCTGGCGCACCAAGCTCGGCTATGAAATGCGCACGCTCGGTCTTAGTCCGACGGCCGCCGTTTATGCCGGCATTCCCTATGCCCGCACGGTCATCATCGCCATGCTCATTTCCGGCGGTCTCGCCGGCATGATGGCGCTCAATCCGGTCATGGGTTCATCGGCGCGCCTGCAGGTCGAATTCGTGCTCGGCGCCGGTTTCGTCGGCATCGCCGTGTCGCTGATGGGCCGTAACCATCCCGTCGGCATCATTCTGGCGGCGATCCTGTTCGGTATTCTCTATCAGGGTGGCGATGCGCTTTCCTTCGACATGCCGAATATCACGCGTGACATGATCGTGGTGATCCAGGGACTGGTCATCCTGTTCGCCGGCGCTCTCGAATATATGTTCCGGCCCGCAATGGTGCGCGTCTATCAAAAATTCGCCAGGACGTGAGGATCGGACGATGGAATATTATGATCTTCTCATCAGCATACTTGGCTCGACCATCCGCCTGTCGATTCCGCTGATCTTCACCGCACTCGCCGGCCTGTTTTCCGAGCGTGCTGGCATTTTCGACATCGGTCTCGAAGGCAAAATGCTGGCGTCCGCCTTCGCCGCCGCCTGTGTCGCCTCCGTCTCCGGTTCGGCCTGGGCCGGGCTTGGTGCCGGTATCGTCACATCGGTGGCGTTCGGCCTGCTGCATGGCTTCACCTCGATCACCAATCGCGGCAACCAGATCGTCTCCGGCGTTGCGATCAACTTCCTGACGGCCGGCCTGACCATCGTGCTCGGCCAGGCATGGTTCGGCCAGGGCGGCCGCACGCCGACGCTGCCGGCCGAGGCACGCTTCGCTTCGATCACCTTGCCGGGCGCCGACGCCATCCGTAACGTGCCCTTCATCGGGCCGCTCTATGCCAATGTCATCTCCGGCAACAATATTCTGACCTATCTCGCCTTTCTCACGGTGCCGATTTCCTGGTGGATCCTCTATCGCACCCGTTTTGGCCTGCGCCTGCGCGCCGTCGGCGAAAACCCGGGCGCCGTCGATACGGCCGGCATCTCCGTCGAGTGGCTGCGGTATCGGTCGCTGATCGTGGCGGGCATTCTCTGCGGCTTCTCCGGCACCTATCTTGCCATCGCCCAGTCGGCCTCCTTCATCAACAACATGTCGGCGGGCAAGGGCTATATCGCGCTTGCGGCGCTGATCTTCGCCAAGTGGAAGCCGGTGCCTGTCATGTTCACCTGCCTGCTCTTCGGCTTCCTCGATGCTTTCGCCAATTTCATGCAGGGCAAGGCAGTGCCTGGCATCGGCGAAGTGCCGGTACAGATTTTCCAGGCGCTGCCCTATATTCTGACCTGCATCCTGCTTGCAGGCTTTATCGGCGTCGCCAAACCGCCAAAGGCGGGCGGCGTGCCCTACACCAAGGAGCGCTGATCCATGTCGCATGATCTGTTCGAGGCCGCCCGCGGGGCGATGGCCTTTGCCCACGCCCCCTATTCGAAATTCCCCGTCGGCGCGGCCATCCGCGCGGAGGATGGCAGGATCTATACCGGCGCCAATATCGAGAACCTGTCTTTCCCGCAGGGCTGGTGCGCCGAGCCAACAGCGATCAGCCACATGATCATGGCCGGCGCCAAAAAGATCGTCGAAATGGCAGTCATCGCTGAAAAGCTGCCGCTCTGTCCGCCCTGCGGCGGCTGCCGGCAGAAGATTGCAGAGTTCGCCAGCAAGGAAACGCGCATCTATCTCTGCGACGAAACCGGGGTGAAGAAGACCATGACCATGGACGAGATGCTGCCCTTCAGCTTCGAAACCGAGATACTGGGATGACCGCCGCCGTCGACGTCCTGGCCGAAAAGCTCGGTGATCTCCAGCCGCGCTACGGCATCGTCCTGGGCTCAGGCCTTGGTTCGCTGGTCGATGAGGTCAGGGATGCCGTGCGTATTCCCTATGCCGATCTCCCCGACTTCCCCGTCAGCGCCGTCTCGGGCCACGCCGGCACGCTGGTTGCCGGTTATCTCGGCGACGTGCCGGTCATCATGCTGTCTGGTCGCGTACACTATTATGAAAAGGGCGACGCCAACGCCATGCGGGCGCCGATCGAGGCCCTGAAGGGCCTTGGGGTCGAGACGCTGATCCTCACCAATTCCGCGGGATCGCTGCGCGAGGAAATGCCGCCTGGATCGGTGATGCAGATCACCGATCACATCAATTATTCGGGCATGAACCCGTTGATCGGCGAGGAGAGCGACAAGCGTTTCGTCGGCATGACCAATGCCTATGATACCGACCTGATCATGCGCATGCGTAAGGCGGCGGAAACCGCAGAGATCAAGCTGTCGCATGGCGTCTATATGTGGTTCTCCGGCCCGAGTTTCGAAACCCCAGCGGAAATCCGCATGGCGCGCATCCTGGGCGCCGACGCCGTTGGCATGTCGACGGTGCCGGAAGTTATTCTCGCGCGTCTTTTCGGGCTGAGGGTTGCAGCAGCCTCCGTCATTACTAATTATGGGGCTGGCATGACCGACGGCGAGCTCTCGCATGAAGAGACGAAGGACATGGCCCCGGTCGGCGGCGCTCGCCTTGCTGCCATCCTGAAAGAAATGATTGCGGACGAAGGAAACAAACAATGACGAGCCATTCCCTTAGAGAAACGGCGGCCGTTGCGCTCTCCCTTCTCGATCTCACCAATCTTAAGGATGATTGCACGCCGGCGCAGATCGAAACGCTGTGCGCTCGCGCCCAGTCTCCCTATGGCAACACGGCCGCCATCTGCATCTGGCCGCGTTTCGTTGCCCAGGCGCGCGGTATTCTCGGAACCGACCATGCGGTGAGGATCGCGACCGTGGTGAATTTCCCGGCCGGCGATATGGAAGTGGCTGATGTCGCCGCCGAGGCGCGTGAGGCGATCGCCGATGGTGCAGACGAGATCGATCTCGTCATCCCCTATCATGCGCTGCTCGCCGGTAACGAGCGGGCCGTCACCGATATGGTCACTGCCGTCAGGGCCGAATGCACAGGCCCGGTGCTGCTGAAGACTATCCTTGAAACCGGTGAGCTCAAGGACGTGGCGCTGATCCAGCGCGCCTCCGAACTGGCGATCGAGGCTGGCTCCGATTTCATCAAGACCTCGACCGGAAAGGTCGCCGTCAACGCAACGCTTGAAGCGGCCGACATCATGCTGCGGGCGATCCGCCACAGCGGTGGCAAGGTTGGTTTCAAGCCGGCCGGCGGTATCGGATCCGTCGCCGACGCAGCTCTCTATCTGAGTCTCGCCGAAACCATCATGGCGCCGGATTGGGCCATGCCATCAACCTTCCGTTTCGGCGCGTCAGGCCTGCTCGATGACATTCTCAACGTGCTTGGCGGTGGAAAGTCCACCGCGGCAGCCTCCGGATATTGAGTGATGATCCCGCAGGAGATCATCCGGCGGAAGCGGGATGGCGGCGCGCTTCACGCCGCCGACATCGACGCCTTTATCGCGGCCCTTGCGCGGAATGAGCTGGCTGAGAGCCAGATCGGTGCCTTCGCCATGGCCGTCTGGTACAGCGGCATGACGCGTGAGGAGACCGTGGCCTTGACATTGGCCATGGCCCGTTCCGGCGATATGCTCTCATGGTCGGGAATCGGCAGGCCGATCGCCGACAAGCATTCGACCGGCGGCATCGGCGACAACGTCTCGCTGATGCTGGCCCCGATCGCCGCTGCCTGCGGCCTTGCCGTGCCGATGATTTCCGGCCGTGGCCTTGGCCACACCGGCGGTACGCTGGACAAGCTGGAATCGATCCCCGGCTACGATATCACCCCGGATACGGCACGCTTCCGCAAGGTGGTGGAAGAAGTGGGCTGCGCTATCATTGGCCAGACCGGGACCTTGGCGCCGGCTGATGGGAAGCTCTATGCCGTGCGCGATGTCACGTCCACGGTCGATTCCGTACCGCTGATTACGGCTTCGATCCTGTCGAAGAAGCTGGCCGCCGGCCTTGAGACGCTGGTCCTCGACGTCAAGATCGGCAACGGTGCCTTCATGACCTCGCTGGAAGAAGCCGAAACGCTGGCCCGGTCGCTGGTCGAGGTGGCGAATGGCGCGGGCGTCAGGACCGCGGCCTTGATTACGGACATGAACCAGCCGTTGGCCGACGCAGCCGGCAATGTCGTCGAACTCCACAATTGCCTGGATTTTCTGAAGGGCAGCAAAGCCGGCACCCGGCTCGAAACGGTCGTGTTGGCCTTCGCAGCCGAGATGTTGACGCAGGCGGGGATCGTCAGCGCATTGGCCGAGGCTGAGGCGAAAGCGCGCGAAGCGCTCTCCTCCGGCAAGGCGGCGGAGCTGTTCGGCCGCATGGTTCACGCCCTCGGCGGCCCCGCCGATCTGCTGGATCAGCCGGACAGATATCTGACCGGCGCGCCGGTGCAGAAGCCGGTGCTTGCATCTTCCGATGGCTGGCTGGCAGCCTGCGATACGCGCGCCATCGGGATGAGCGTCATCGATCTCGGCGGCGGTCGCCGTCATCCGCAGGACAAGATCGACCATCGCGTCGGCTTCAGTGATATCTTGCCGCTCGGAACAAAGGTTAGCAAAGGCGACCGTATCGCGACCGTTCATGCGGCCGACGAGGCAAGCGCTGAAAGGGCCGCAGCCGATCTGGCCGCAAATTATGGAATTAGTGACACCGAACCCGTTCTGCCGCCCGTGATCGTCTCTCGGATTTGACGGGCAATTATTGCGTCAGACGCAATGAGCCGTTTTCGGCAGCATAGGAATTGAGCTTTTTCAGAAAGCTCATGCCGATCAGTGTGGTGCTCAAGGCATCGTCTTTCGCAACCACGGCGTCGATATCGCGGACCTTGATCGTGCCGATCTCGAGACGGTCGAGTTTGACGAGAGCGACCTTCGACGGGCCATTGGCCGTCTGCGTCGTGTAGCGATAATCGAGATCGTTGCCGCTGATGCCGAGGCGGCGCGCCGTGCTTTCGTTGATTGCCACATAGGTCGCACCGGTATCGACCATTCCATGCACCGGCCGGCCGTTGATCTTGAAATCGCCCTCGTAGTGGCCGCCCGCGCCGGCCGGCAACAAGGCGCTTCCATAGGCAGCCGCTGGCGCTGCAATCGGCTGTTGCGGTGACGTGACCTTGACGACGGCTGTCGAGTTTTCGCTGGTTGCAGTTTGCGTACCGAGCAAGGCGGGAACCTGTGTGGCCGCCGCGGCGATGAGGCCGGCAAAAACAAGAACGCGAACGAGCATCGGCGAGATCCTTCCTATGGGCTTCGCAATGCCGAGCCCAATTGATCCCTGATGTTTAAAGCAGCTTCGCTGACAGGCCGCTAAACAGATCAATAAAAAGCCCGGCAGTTGGGCGCTGCCAGGCAAAAAAAGTAAGTATGGTGGCCGGATTTACTTCGTGCCGTACATGCGGTCGCCGGCATCGCCGAGGCCCGGGACGATATAGCCCTTTTCATTCAAATGGCTGTCAATCGCTGCCGTGAAGACCGGCACGTCGGGATGGGCGTGGCGGAAATTGGCAAGGCCTTCCGGGGCGGCGAGCAGGCAGAGGAAGCGGATATTGTGGGCGCCGCGTTCTTTCAGCTTGTCGATCGCGGCAATCGAGGAATTGCCGGTGGCGAGCATCGGGTCGACGACAATGATCAGGCGCTCGGAAATATCCTCCGGCGCTTTGAAGTAATATTCGACCGGCTGCAGCGTCTCGTGATCGCGATAGACGCCGATATGCGAAACGCGGGCCGAGGGCACGAGGTCGAGCATGCCTTCCAGCAGACCGTTGCCGGCGCGCAGGATCGAGGCGAAGACCAGTTTCTTGCCCTCGAGGATCGGCGCGTCCATCGGCTGCAGCGGCGTCTCGATGGTCTCGATCGTCAGTTCAAGGTCGCGCGTCACCTCGTAGCAGAGCAGCGTCGAAATCTCGCGCAGAAGCCGGCGAAAGCTTCCTGTCGACGTCTCTTTCTTGCGCATGATTGTGAGCTTGTGTTGCACAAGCGGGTGATCGATGACAGTGACGCCGTCCATGGTTTCAGCCTTCCAGTAATTCCGCGATATGAGATGTTTCTTTCACGGAAATCGTCTCTGGTGCAAGAAAATAGGCCGCTTTGCGCGATCTCATCCCCAATCTGCGGTCTCAGGCTTGCTTTTACAGCCTCGCCAACAGCGTCGCACGTGTTGCGTCGTCCACGAACGCCGCCTCAATCGCCGTGCGGGTCATGGCGTCGATCTCATCGTCGCTGAAGCCGAAGGCGGTGGAGGCAAGATCGTATTCGCGCTTCAGAGAGGTGTGGAAGAAGGGCGGATCGTCGGAATTGATGGTGACGCGCACGCCGGCATCGCGAAGCTGGCGCAGCGGATGCGCGGCGAAATCCGGGAAGACATTCAGCGCGACATTCGAGCCGGGGCAGACTTCCAGCACCGTGCCGAGATCGGCGAGGCGTTTGACAAGGTCGATGTCTTCGATGGCGCGGACACCATGGCCGATGCGCGACGGACGCACCAGCGCAACCGCATCTGCGACGCTGAACGCGCCGCAGACTTCGCCGGCATGGATCGTGAGGCCGAGATCGGCATCGCGGGCAATGTCGAAAGCACGCGCGTAATCGGCGACGCGGCCCATGCGCTCCTCGCCCGCCATATTGAAGCCCGTGATCAGTGGATTATCGCTTTTGGCCGCATATTCGGCGGCCTTGATGACGCGCTCCGGTCCAAAATGACGTTCGCCGGTGACGAGCAGCCGGGCGACGATGCCGCTCTTTTCCTGCGCTGCGCGAATGCCTGCCGAAATACCGGCCATATAGGCGTCGGCGCCGAGGCCGATGCGGTCGCCATGGTCGGGCGAGACGATCAGCTCGCTATAGATCGTGCCGACGCCGGCAAGCTCTTCGAGATAGGTTTCGGTCAGCAGCGCGTAGTCTTCTTCGGTGCGATAGACCTCGGAAACCTTGTCGTAACAGACAAGAAATTCGGCGAAATCCTTCCAGAGATAGATGCCGTCACGCATGAAGGCGCTGGTGTCGACGTTGTATTTCCGCGCCTGAGCGAGCGTCAGCGCCGGAGGAGCGGCACCCTCGAGATGACAGTGCAGCTCGACCTTCTTCAAATGCGATGTCAAAGAAAACTCCTTCCATGCGGCCCCGCCGCAATTCCCAAATGGCGAGCAACGGTTTCGCCGATATCGGCATAGGTCTGTCGGATACCGATCGAGCGCGAGCGGACGCCAGGCCCATAGGCGATGACAGGCACACGCTCGCGCGTATGGTCGGTACCGCGCCAGGTCGGGTCGCAGCCGTGATCGGCGGTCAGGATGACGAGGTCGCCGGGTTTCAGCTTCTGGTGCACGTCCGGCAGCCGCGCGTCAAAGGCTTCAAGCGCCGCCGCATAGCCGGCCACGTCGCGCCGATGGCCATAGACCATGTCGAAATCGACAAAATTCGTAAAGACGAGATCGCCGTCGGCTGCCTCATCCATCGTCCTCAGCGTCGCATCCATCAGCTTCATGTTGCCATTGGCCTTGATGACCCTGGAGATGCCCTGATGGGCAAAGATATCACCGATCTTGCCGACCGCATGTACGGTGCGTTCGGCCTTGACCAGGCGGTCGAGCAGGGTCGGCTCGGGCGGCAACACGGAGAAGTCGCGGCGGTTGCCGGTGCGCTCGAATGTCGCCTGTGTCTCCCCGATGAAGGGGCGGGCGATGACCCGGCCGATATTGTAGGGATCGAGCAGAGTGCGGACGATCTGGCAGAGAGCAATCAGCCGTTCGAGGCCGAAATAGTGCTCATGTGCAGCAATCTGGAACACGGAGTCGGACGAGGTGTAGCAGATCGGCTTGCCGCCGCTGATATGCTCCTCCCCATATTTGGCAATGATCTCGGTGCCGGATGCATGGCAATTGCCGAGAATGCCGGGGAGATCGGCTGCTCTGCAGATGGCCTCCACCAGGTCCGGCGGAAATGCGTCGCCCTCGGCGGAAAAGTAACCCCAGTCGAACATTACTGGCGTGCCGGCTATTTCCCAGTGGCCCGACGGTGTGTCCTTGCCGCGCGACACTTCATTGGCGCAGCCATAGAGGCCATAGAGCTTTTCCGGCTTTGGCATGCCGGCCGGATAGCTGCCTGTCGCCGCCTTGGCGATCTCCAGCAGCCCGAGACCCGACATGTTCGGCAGCGTCAAGGGACCGGAACGAAGGCCCGCGCGATCGGCAGCGCCCGCCGCGCAGAACTCGGCGATATGGCCGAACGTATCGGCGCCCCCATCGCCATAGGTCGCCGCATCAGGACCGCCGCCAACACCGAAGGAATCAAGAACGAAGAGAAAGGCGCGCGCCATGGTTCACCCGATAGGATTGCTCAACGCGCGACATCTGATGTCAGGCGCATTGGACGTCACCCATATAACGGAGACGTCAACTTGGCAATTTTCCTGTTCAAATGGGGAATATCGCACAGATTTGCAGTAATTGCGCTCAACAATCGGCGCAGGAGATCGAAGTATTGGTGCGCGGGCGATAAAAATACTCGCGGCTGATGGTGATCTGGCTGCTGCCGGCGGGCAGGAAGTCCGAGCCGAAACTGATGAGCTGATATGGAATGGCGAGCTCGGTCCGCACCAGAAATGTGCTTGGCTGAGCGATATTGCTGGGAACGGTGACGGTGCTGCCGGTCGAATAGGGTTTGCTGCCATCCTGTGCCCAGGACCATGCAACGGTGGCGTTGCTGCTGGCATCCAGCTGAATACCGCTGATCTTAAGCGTCAGGCCAGTCGTGTCGTAAGGCGCGAAAATAGCGCTCGCAACCGAAGGCATAGTGGCAAGCAGCGTTTTGCTGACGCTGGATTGCTGCGTCAGGATGTCGGCAATGGATCCGGCCGACCGGCTCGCCCGCTTTTCGACACTGAGCCCTATGGTGAGTTCGAAGGCGCCGAGATAGAGCATCAACAGCACCGGAAAGAGAATGGCGAATTCGATCGCGCCGATGCCCCGCTCGTCGCGGGCAACGCGCCGAAGAGGGACGCAAAGCCTGGCCGCCAGCTCCTTTCGACCCATCGCCATCCTCCTCACGGATAATTCTCGTTTTGGAAGGCGGCCGTCGCCACGATGAGATAGGTCGTCGGCATGGAACCGTCAGACGGGCGTATAGTGGTGAGGTAAGGCCGCAGCAGATCGGTTATCACCTGCCAGCGGTAATAGGCGCGCACCATGTTGTTCGACTGGGCGCCGCCGGGTGCGAATTTGAAGCCCGTTGTGTTGAGGTCGGAATAGGGATCGGACGACACGCGTGGGATGGTGGTCGGCATGGCCGCAAAGGTGGCGTAGCTTTCGACGTCGAGATAGAGATTGGTCGCCGTAGCTGTAACAAGTTCGGTTGCCGAGCAGGCTATGATCACCGAGATTTCGTTGCAGAAGGCCTGACGGAACTTATCCTGTGTCACGTCAGTCGTCGCATTGTGATTGTAAGTAATCTGCCCGGTTCTGATCTGACGGGACAGCGTGTCGACGGCATTGGAAACGACCTGTTCTGCGATGAAGGCGACGAAGGTTTCCAGGATTGCGAAGATGATCAGGAAATAGGGGATCGCCAGAAGGGCGAATTCGATGGCAGCCGTACCGTCGCGAGAGCGCACGAATTCACGCAGGCGTCCTCCCGCACGTCGCCGCGCAAGGGTCTTGTCCCCAAGAATATCGTCGTCTGGCGTCATACCGGAATCCGCGGCGATCTAAATGGGGATAAGACTAGAGCTGCTTTCTTGATAATCCGTTTCTCATCTCTCTTCATATTGAGGGATGCTTGGATTTATTTAAGAAAGACTGATCTTATGTAGTATTTCTGAATATAAAGAAGAAAGGAACACGCCGCCGTCACGGGGTTGCGGATGCGGCGGCGGTATTGTTCTGTTGGGCATGCTGTTCGCAATTGGGTGTGCAGGACAGCACCGAGCGGCTTGTCTGACGGTAGACCCGAACCGTATTGCCTTCGTCGATCGATACGAGGACACGCTCGTCGACGATCGCGTTGCCGTCGGAATCGAGCAGCACAATGTTCGTCGTGCCGAAGCTGCGGCCGGTAAGCACGATGGTTCTGGGATCGGCGACCGTCGCGTCGGCAACCTGTGAGTTGCCAACGATGACTTTACTGACTGGACGATCAAGCTTCAGCACGCGCGCATGATCCATATAGACGCGCAGCATGCCGTCGTCAGCCGCGTGGGAAAGCTGCGGCATCAGGCCCACTATCGCAGCGACGCAGGCAAAGAATGCGGTTCTGCCGCGGGTTGGCATGGTCTGGCCTCGTGAAGCTGGTGGCGGAAACGATTGCCAAATACAATGAGAAAGAATGGTGAATGAACAATTAAGAGAAGGCTACTCGTCCAATTGTGATGCATGTTAGCCGCCCTGATCGTCCATATTGGGATTTCCATTCGGGGTATGCAATATTCCGAGACATTTCATGCATCACCCTAATATATTAAGTCCTAATCATTGCCCGGAAACTGAAGATTTTCTTTAAAATTGCTCGGAAAGACATGAATTGACGTTAACTAGTCTATTTGCGTTTTAGAATTTCCGATCTGTTAACCCACTTCCTTAAAGCGATGGAAACGGCCAGCCGCTACCGTTCAACTCATCCGATCAACGGCAAACAGTTGGCGGACGTGCTGTCAACAAAGTGAGTGGAGTTAACCTATGACCAAGCTTTTTTCGCGTTTCCTGAAAGACGAATCCGGTGCGACCGCAATCGAATACGGTCTGATCGCCGCGCTGATCTCCGTAGCCATCATTGCTGGTGCAACGACCCTGGGCAACACGCTCAGCACCACGTTCAATGGCATTTCCACCAAGATGAACACCGCTTCGATCGCACACTAATCGTTGCGGCGCCTCAGCGGCATGTTTGGATTGAAAACGGCATTGTTGACGAACGTGCTGTTAAGAAAGTGAGCGGAGTTACCTTATGACTAAGCTTTTTTCGCGTTTTCTGAAAGACGAATCCGGTGCGACGGCAATTGAATACGGCCTGATCGCCGCGCTGATCTCGGTCGCCATCATTGCCGGCGCAACGACACTGGGCAACACGCTCAGCACCGTTTTCAATGGTATTTCGAGCGATATGACCAACGCTTCCACGGCGCATTAATCGTTTCGGAAGTATAGTGATGTAAGATGTTCGGAAACCGCTCAGTACTATGAGCGGTTTTTGACCTTTATAGTTCGAGTTGGGGATATCAAATGCTTGAAGCCGCGACATTGCTGATCTTTCCCCTCTGCTTGTCGGTCGCGGCTGTCTCCGATCTTTTGACCATGACGATCCCGAACCGGGTGTCGCTCATCCTGCTCGGTGCTTTCATTGTGCTTGCGCCACTCCTCGGCCTGACGCTACCGGAGATCGGCATGCACTTTGCCGGCGCGGCTATCGTTTTCTGTGTCTGCTTCGCGCTCTTCGCCGTGAACATCATGGGCGGTGGCGATGCCAAGCTGCTGGCGGCATCCGCGCTCTGGTTCGGCTTCGATCCGTCGCTTGCGGCATTCCTGGTCTACGTCGCCTTTCTCGGGGGCGTGGTGACGATCGTCATCCTGATGATACGCTCGCAGTCGAATACCATCATGGCCATGGGCCTGCCGGTGCCGAACTCGTTGCTGATTGCGAAGAAAATCCCGTATGGCATTGCCATCGCCATCGGCGGCTTCCTGGTTTTTCCCACGTCTCCGCTGGTCACTGCGGTGACTTCGCATCTTATCTAAATTAGATAATTCTAAGTAATAATGATGTATTGCTGACGTTATATATTATGCTTCTTTAATAGTCGCACTTAAATAATTGTAAATGTAATATACCATTAACCATAATTACACCAATTACCGAGCATTCTGCGGGGCGAAGAGTCGTATTCCCCAAGGAATGATCATGAAACCCGCTCGCATAATGATACTCGCGGTGGCAGTTGTCGCGGCAGGGCTTGCCGGACTGCTGGCAATGCGTCTGGCCGGTTCGCGCAATGTCGCGCCGCAAGTCGCAGCGGTGGTGGAAAAGGAGGCGACGGTCAATGTGCTGGTCGCCGACGCCAATCTTCCGGTCGGCTCTCGCCTGAATGACAAATCGGTCCATTGGATGGCCTGGCCGCAGAGCGGCCTTGTCAAGGGTTTCATCACCGAAGCCGATCGCCCCGATGCGCTGAAGGACCTGAACGGTGCGGTCGTCCGCCTGCCGATCTTTGAAGGCGAACCGATCCGCGAAGAGAAAGTCGCTGATTCCAACAGCCACATTCTCTCCTCGCTCTTGCCTTCCGGCAAACGTGCAGTCGCGACCGAAATCTCCGTCGCCACCGGTGCGGGCGGCTTCATCCTTCCCAATGACCGTGTCGACGTGATCATGGTGCGCAAGGGTGATACCCAGAAATTCGTGACCGAGACCGTGCTCAGCAATGTCCGCGTACTCGCCGTCGATCAGCAGATCGAGGAAAAGCAGGATGGCACCAAGGCTGTGGTCGGCACGACCGCGACGCTGGAGCTGACGCCGGACCAGACCAAGGTTCTGGCGGTCGCTCAGCAGATGGCCGATCGATTGACACTGGCGCTCCGCTCGGTCGCCGATGCGCAGCAGCCGGATACGATCGCCGCCGATTATTTGCTGTCTGGGGACAATGGCGTCGCCGTCGTCCAGGTCATCAAATCAGGCGCGATCGTCCCCAACGGCGCAGCCGCAGCCGCAGCCAAGACGCAATGAGAAGGGACGGGACCATGTTCAAGACCAACAAACCGATCGGCCTTCTCTCGCTTGCGGCTCTCTCCTTCTCTGTCGCTTTCGCCGGCCTGCCTTTTGCCGAAGCGCCGGCTTTCCTGCGTATCGCGACAGCCAGGGCCGACGGTTCCGACAGCATCGTCACCATTGCCGGCCTCGGCACCAAACGCACGCTGAAGCTTGGCCTCAACAAGGCGCTGGTGGTGGACCTGCCGGCGGACGCCCATGATATTCTCGTTTCCGATCCGAAGATGGCCGATGCCGTGACGCGGACCTCGCGCCGCATCTATCTCTTCGGCAAGACGGTCGGCCAAACCAATATCTTCGTCTTTGGCGCCGACGGGAAGGAGATTGTCAGCCTCGACCTCCAAATCGAACGCGACATTGCCGGCCTGCAAACCAATCTCAAACGTTTCATCCCGGACTCCGACATCAATGTCGAGATCGTCTCCGACAACATCGTCATGACGGGTACGGTCCGTACGCCACAGGATTCATCGCGCGCCGAACAATTGGCCGAAGCTTTCCTGAAAGGCGGCGAAGCCACCACCCGCACCGAAACCGCCAGTGCAAGCGGTGGCGACAATTCCGTCGCTTTGTTTGCCGAATCGCGCCAGACCTCGCAGATCGTCAATCTCCTGCAGATCGAAGGTGAGGATCAGGTGACGCTGAAGGTTACGGTCGCCGAGATCAAGCGCAGCGTGCTGAAACAGATCGGCTTCGACCATCTCGTCAGTAATTCTTCCGGCCTCACTGTTGCACAGCTCGGTAACGTCAGCGGCGATGCAACGGCGGCCACCGGCAATGGCGGCATCAGCGCCTTGTTCAAGTCTGCGCTCGGCAAATACGATATCAACAGCTATCTGAACGCCATGGAGCAAGCTGGCGCTGTCCGCACCCTTGCCGAACCGACGTTGACAGCCATTTCAGGCCAGGCCGCGACCTTCAATTCGGGCGGCCAGACGCTCTATTCCACCATCGATCAAGACGGTAAGGTAACAATTACCCCGTTCACTTACGGCATCAGCCTCGCCTTCACACCCGTCGTTCTTTCGGCCGGACGCATCAGCTTGCATGTGCAGACTCAGGTTTCCGAACCGGTAGGCACAGCCGGAACGGCAACCTACAATCAGCGGGCTGCAGACACCTCCGTCGAATTGCCTTCCGGCGGCTCGATCGCGCTCGCCGGGCTCCTGAGCGATAACGTTCAGCAGAATACCAACGGAACACCCGGCGCCTCGAAGATCCCGATCATTGGCGCGCTGTTCCGGGAAAAGAGCTTTCAGCGCGATGAAAAGGAATTGGTGATTATCGCGACGCCTTATCTTGTGCGGCCGGTGGCTCGCGATCAGCTTGCTCGTCCCGACGATAATTTCTCGCCGACGAACGATGCCGCTGCCTTCTTCATGAATCGCGTCAACAAGATCTACGGCCGCAGGGATGCGCCGCCGGTCGCCGATGCCAATTTCCACGGCACAGTCGGCTTTATCTACAAGTGAGGGCAAACGGATCATGACACGCCCCTTTTCAACCGGATCCACGAGAGACCAAAAAATGGCCAGCCTCGATCGCAATGCGCTCCGTTTCACCAGGCCGCGATTTGCTGCCCTGGCTCTGATCATGATGGCTGCCGCCGTCGGCGGCTGTGCCGGTTCGCCGGATGGCCTGACGACCAGTGCCATTTCCGATGATTATCGTCAGCGTCATCCGATCGTGTTGACGGAGAAGGAACACCATGTCGACATTCCGGTCTTCGCCGGCGATCGCCGCCTGACCCCCGGCACGCGCGATACTGTTCGCGGTTTCGTGCAGGATTATCGCGCGCACGCAACCGGCACGGTCGAAATTCTCATTCCTCGGGAATCGGCGAACTCGCCGGCCGCATCTGCCTTGCGCCGGCAAATCCGCCAGGAGCTGGTGGCAAACGGCATTCCGTCGGCGCGCATCGTCGACAATTATTATCCGGCCCGCGGCCCCTACGATGCCGCGCCGATCCGCCTGCGCTTCGCGGCAACGACAGCCACCACCAATGCCTGCGGCCAATGGCCGGACGATCTGGCCGACAACTTTTTCGACAATCAGAATTACTATAATTTCGGCTGCGCCACTCAGAACAACCTTGCCGCACAAGTCGCCAATCCGACCGATCTTATCGCGCCGCGCGCCGTGACGCCGATCGATGCCGACCAGCGCAGCAAGGTGATCGACAATTATCGCAACGGTTCGACCCCAACCAGCACTGCGACAGTCGGCGGCTTCGGTACCGGAGGATAAAGTCATGAACGCTATCGATTACGATATCAAACCGACGGCGGTGGAAGCCGAGGATGCGCCCCGCACAGGCGACCTCGAAAACATGCGGCCGCTGCCGCGCATCTCGGTGCATGCCTTCTGCGAAAGCGAGCAGTTGCAGCAGGTGATGGACCGATGCGCCAATGATCGGCGCATGTCCAAGGTCAGCCTCAGAATCACCAGCGGCAGCACTGCGGCCGCGGCAAACATGTTCGCCTCGACGCCGACGCCGAATCTGATCATCCTGGAAACCCGCGCCAATCCGCACAATCTGCTGGCCGAGCTTGCTCCGCTCGCCGCCGTCTGCGATCCCAGCACCAAAGTGGTGATCATCGGCCACTATAATGACATCGGCCTTTATCGGGAACTCATTCGCAACGGCATTTCCGAATATATGGTCCATCCGGTTGCCATGACCGACGTCATGGCGGCGATGGTGGCGATCTTCGTCGATCCCGATGCCGAGCCGCTGGGCCGCAGCGTGGCCTTCATCGGCGCCAAGGGTGGGGTAGGGGCGTCCACCATCGCGCATAATTGCGCCTTCGGCATCTCCAACCTGTTCTCGACAGAGACCATTCTCGCCGATCTCGACCTGCCTTATGGCACCGCCAACATCGATTTCGACCAGGACCCGGCCCAGGGCATCGCCGAGGCCGTCTATGCGCCGGAACGCCTCGACGAAGTCTTCCTCGACCGCCTTTTGACCAAGTGTTCGCAGCACCTGTCGTTGCTCGCTGCCCCCTCCATGCTCGATCGTGCCTATGATTTCGATGGCCAGGCGTTCCAGCCGGTGCTCGACGTTCTGCAGCGCAGCGCGCCTGTAAGTGTGCTCGACGTCCCGCATCTGTGGACCGAATGGACGCGCTCCGTGCTTTCGGCCGTCGATGAAGTCGTGATTTGCGCGGCACCCGACCTCGCCAATCTGCGTAACGCCAAGAACATGCTGGATGCGCTGCGCAAGCTGCGCCCCAATGACAAGGCGCCGCATCTCATCCTCAATCAGGTCGGCATGCCCAAACGCCCGGAAATCGGCCCCTCGGAGTTCTGCGAGCCGCTGGAAACCGACCCGATTGCCATCATTCCTTTCGATATCAACCTGTTCGGCAACGCCGCCAACAGCGGTCGCATGATTTCGGAGACCGATCCGAAATCGCCGATCGCCGAGACCTTCTCGCAGATATCGCACATCGTCACCGGGCGCGTTGCGCTGAAGAAGGCGAAGAAGGGCGGCCTGCTCGGCCTCCTGAAACGGAAGTAATGTTTGATTTCGCATGATCGTGTTCGAAAGCCGGTTTGCACTTTTGACATCATGCTCCAGCGTAGAATTGGATCGACGGCATGTTTGGCAGACGCGGAAATGAAGGTCCTGCAAAGAGCGGCGGCATAGCGCCTCCGCCATCGCCGCCGCGTGCGCCCTCCGCTGCTGCGCCTGCGGCATCGACCGTGCTGGTCGAGCCGGCGCAACAACGCCAGCAGGTGGCACCGCCGCCGATGCAAACGCCGACACGCCGCCGACCGGCGCGCACGGAGGAATATTACGACACCAAGTCGCAGGTCTTTTCCGCGCTGATCGATACGATCGATCTGTCGCAGCTCTCCAAGCTCGATGCGGAGGCGGCGCGCGAGGAAATCCGCGACATCGTCAACGACATCATCACCATCAAGAATTTCGCGATGTCGATTTCCGAGCAGGAGGAACTGCTCGAGGATATCTGCAACGACGTCCTTGGCTACGGTCCTCTGGAGCCGCTGCTTGCCCGTGACGACATCGCCGACATCATGGTCAACGGCGCGGGCCAGACCTTCATCGAAGTCGGCGGCAAGACGGTGGAATCGGAAATCCGCTTCCGCGACAATGCTCAGCTTCTTTCCATCTGCCAGCGTATCGTCAGCCAGGTTGGCCGTCGCGTCGACGAATCCAGCCCGATCTGCGACGCTCGCCTGCCGGACGGATCGCGCGTCAACGTCATTGCACCGCCACTGTCGATCGACGGCCCGGCGCTGACCATCCGCAAATTCAAGAAGGACAAGCTGACGCTCGACCAGCTCGTCCGCTTCGGCGCCATCACGCCGGAAGGTGCCACGCTGCTGCAGATCATCGGCCGCGTTCGTTGCAATGTCGTCATTTCCGGCGGTACCGGCTCGGGTAAGACGACGCTCCTGAATTGCCTCACCAACTATATCGACCGCGACGAGCGTGTCATCACGTGCGAGGACACGGCCGAACTGCAATTGCAGCAGCCGCACGTCGTCCGCCTCGAAACCCGTCCTCCGAACATCGAAGGCGAGGGTGAGATCACCATGCGTGATCTCGTCAAGAACTGCCTGCGTATGCGCCCCGAACGCATCATCGTCGGCGAAGTGCGCGGACCGGAAGTCTTCGACCTGTTGCAGGCGATGAACACCGGCCATGACGGTTCGATGGGCACGATCCATGCCAACACGCCGCGCGAGTGCCTGAGCCGTATGGAATCGATGATCGCCATGGGCGGTTTCAGCCTGCCGGCCAAGACGGTGCGCGAAATCATTTCCACGTCCGTCGACGTCGTCATCCAGGCCGCCCGCCTGCGTGACGGTTCGCGCCGCATCACCCAGATCACCGAGGTGATCGGCATGGAAGGTGATGTGATCATCACCCAGGACTTGATGCGCTACGAGATCGAAGGCGAAGATGCGAACGGCCGCATCATCGGACGGCATATGTCGACCGGCATCGGCAAGCCGAACTTCTGGGACCGCGCCCGCTATTACAACGAGGAAAAGCGCCTGGCTGCTGCCCTCGACGAAATGGAAAACAAGTCGAAATAGGACTTTCCCGATGTTCGGTGTCGATCCGGTGGTGCTTCTGATTGTGGTGCTCGCAGCCGTCTCCGCGGCGGCGGTTTGCTATGGCGTCCTCTATTCCCGGATCGAGACGCAGAAAAAAGCCGACATCCGCGTCAACCGCATCAAATCGGCCGAGACCGACCGTACGAAGGTCAAGGCCGCGCGCGATCGCGTGCAGGAAATGTCGAAACGGCGCAAATCGGTGCAGGATTCGCTGAAGGATCTGGAAAAGCGCCAGTTGGAGAGCACCAAGAAGAAACAATCGCTGAAGATGCGGCTCGGGCATGCCGGCTTGTCGCTGACACCCGCCCGTTTCTATCTCTTCGGCGTCCTGTTCGGCCTTTTCGTCATGGTTATTCTCTTCCTGATCCAAGCTCCGCTCGCCGTAATCGTCGGTCTGCCTTTCGCCGCAGCCTTCGGCTTACCACGCTGGGTCGTCGGCTTCCTCATCAAGCGGCGGCAGAACAAATTCCTGGACGAATTTCCCAACGCGCTCGACCTCATCACCCGCTCGATCCGTTCGGGCCTGCCGCTCAATGATGCCGTGCGCCTTGTGGCAAGCGAGGCGCGCGAACCCGTCAAATCGGAATTCCGCCGGGTCGTCGAAGCTCAGCAGGTTGGCCTCAGCATGACCGATGCCTGCATGCGCATGAACAATCATATGCCTCTGCAGGAGGTGAGCTTCTTTACGATTGTCATTGCTATCCAGGCGCAGGCGGGCGGCAATCTGTCCGAAGCGCTCGGCAACCTTGCGCGCGTACTGCGCGAGCGCAAAAAGATGAAAGCGAAGGTGACCGCACTGTCGATGGAAGCAAAGGCTTCCGCCGTCATCATCGGTGCGTTGCCCTTCATCGTCGCCACACTCGTCTACCTGACCTCGCCGCAATACATGAGGATTCTGTTCGTCGATCCGCGCGGTCATCTGATCCTGGGCGCCGCCGGCATCTGGATGTCCGTCGGCATCTACATCATGCGCAACATGGTCAATTTCGAGATTTGACCGAAGGAGACGCCGAGACATGTCCTCCGATTTCGCCAGTAAATTGACCGATCCCGGCATGATCCTTGCCGTTTTCGTGGCGATCGCCGTCTTCGCCACCTTCTACACGATCGCCGTGCCCTTCCTGGAGCGCGGCGATCTCAACAAGAGGATGAAAGCAGTTTCCACCGAGCGCGAACTAATTCGCGCCCGGGAACGCGCCAAGCTGAACACCGACGCCGGCAAGGCGTCATTGCGCAGCCAGAACAACCGCAATGTCCGCCAGATCGTCGAACGCTTCAATCTCCGCAATGCTCTCGTCGATGCCAATACGGTCAATCGGCTGCGGGCGGCCGGGCTGCGCTCGGAAAACGCATTGAACATGTTCCTGGTGGCGCGCTTTCTGCTGCCATTCTTGTTTCTGACCGTCGCCGCCATTTTCGTTTTCGTATTTGGTTATTTCGCCGCCAAGCCGTTTGCGATCCGCCTTCTCGGTGTCATCGGCACCGCCTATCTCGGCTTCTACGCGCCGAATATCTATATTTCCAATCTCGTGACCAAGCGGCAGAAGTCGATCAAGCGCGCCTGGCCGGATGCGCTCGACCTGATGCTGATCTGCGTGGAATCGGGCATTTCCATCGAGGCCGGTATGCGCCGCGTCTCTGAGGAGATGGCGGAGCAGTCGCCGCCGCTCGCCGAAGAAATGGTGTTGACCACGGCGGAACTCTCCTTCCTGCAGGATCGCCGCGCCGCCTTCGACAATCTCGCCAGCCGAACCCAGATCGAAATCGTCAAATCGGTGACGCAGGCCCTGATCCAGGCGGAGCGCTACGGCACGCCGATCTCGCAGGCGCTGCGCGTTTTGGCGCAGGAAGGTCGTGACGAACGCATGAACGAGGCGGAAAAGAAGGCCGCCGCCCTGCCACCGAAACTGACCGTACCGATGATCGTCTTCTTTCTGCCCGTTCTCATGGCCGTTATCCTTGGCCCCGCAGCGATCCAGGTGATGGATAAATTCTGAGATAGAAAACTTGCCGCCGGTGCGGGACGTGAGTAATTTCCGGTCCTGTGTCACTGGCGATATGACGTGTCTCTGTGCCGAAGGGCCGGCCGCTCGCCTGGACGCTTTTCAATCATATCGGGAGGATTTACATGTCGTCCATAGCCATCTTTTTCAGCGTCGTTGCCGCCGTTCTCATCGGGGCGATTAGTCCCGGCCCGAGTTTCGTTCTCGTTTCCCGCATCGCGGTTTCTCGTTCGCGCAGGGCCGGCCTCGCCGCCGCTTTCGGCATGGGTGCCGGCAGCGTGACCTTTGCGACTTTGACCCTATTCGGTTTGAATGCGCTGCTGATGCAGGTCGAATGGCTATATCTTGCTCTGAAGGTCGCCGGCGGCCTGTATCTGATTTATATCGGCATCCGCATTTGGCGGAGTGCTGCCCATGATCTCGCTCTTGACGCCCCGGTCACGCCGACCGGCGGGAGTGTTCGGCGCAATTTCTGGTTTGCGCTGGGAACGCAGCTCAGCAATCCGAAGACGGCCATTTTCTACGGCAGCATTTTTGCAGCGCTTCTGCCGGCGCAGCCCGCTCCCGGGCTGATGCTCGCTGTGCCGCTGGCGGTCTTCGCCGTCGAGGTGGGCTGGTACACGGTGGTGACGATCGCCTTTTCGTCGAACCGTCCGCGTGCGCTCTATCTCGGGGCCAAACTCTGGATCGACAGAATCGCGGGCACCGTCATGGGCGCCCTCGGTGTCCGTCTGGTGGCGGAGGGCCTGCCAAGGCATATCTGGCGCTGAAGGTTTAGTTGACCGCTTTCTTGCCGCTATCGCCGGCGGCGAGTTTCTGCCAGGAATTCTGCTGTGCCAGCATGGAGCGCAGATAGGCGACATTGGCGTTCGCCTGCTGAGGCGTCAGTTCCTGGCGGGCGATCTGCTCGGCCTCGGGGAAGCGGCCCTGCAGCCCTACCACGAGAGCCAGATTCTGGCGCACGCGGCTGTCGGCCGCCGGCTGGCTGACGGCGGAGCGAAGATAGGTTTCAGCGGTCTTGAGATCGCCCGTCAGGACATAGGACATGCCGAGATTGGAGAGGATCGACGGCTCGTTCGGCTGCAGCACGAGGGCATCGCGGTATTTGCCGCGCGCCTCGGCGGAGCGACCGAGCTGGTCGAGGATCGCGCCTTCCGCCGAAACCAGCCGCCAGTCCGGGCGGTCCGGCGTCTGTGCACGGTCGATGGTCGCCAGCGCCTCGTTGAGCTGTCCGGCAGCCGCCTGCGCCTTGCCATAGGCAGCCAGCACGCCATTATCGTTGGGATGGGCGATCGCCACTTGCTGCATGACAGCGAGCGCCTGGTCGTTGCGGCCGCTCATCCGCAGCACATTGGCGTAGTTGATGCCGCTATCGCGGTCCTTTGGATTTGCGTTGTAGGCTTTGCCGAGAGTAAGCGTCGCCTGCGAGAGATCCGCGCTGTTCATCTCATCGACGGGCTTCGACACGGTCGGGATCGAGCCGGTGGTCATCTTGTCTTTTGCGGTCGTCGAGCAGCCGGCGAGCGCAAGCGCCAAAAGCGCCGCCGAAGCGCCATGGAAAAGAAAAGTCTTGAGCGAAGACATGGTTGACGAAGTGGCCATAGCGCCTATTCCGGAATATTTAGGTCCTGCGCCTGGCCTCGAATCGGAACAGGGAAAGGTTTGACGCAATGTTCGCTCCAGCAATAATCTGTTAACCCTAACAGAGAGTTAACCCGCGATTCCCTGAAATCATTGCCAAAGGACAGTTATGGCCCCCTATCAATTCATCGAGCGCGCGAGCCCCTTCAACTCGAAGGGTGGCGCGACGTTGCCGATCTTTGCCGTCACCCCGGCGCATATCGAGACCGGCACCATCGATCCGATTGCGCTCGATTGGGCGCGCAAGGCTGGTTACAAGGCCGAAAGCGGCTCGCTGCTGTTGATTCCGACCGAGGAAGGCCATCTCGGCGGCGCGTTGTTCGGCCTTGGCTCCAACCCTTCGGAACAGCCTTTCCTGACCGGCAAGCTGGCGCGTGGCCTGCCGGCGGGCGATTGGCATATCGAGACCGCGCCGCTGACGGCAAACCGGCTTTCGCTCGGCTTCGGCCTCGGCAGCTACCGGTTCGAGCGCTACAAATCGGAAAAGGCAACGCCCCCGACGCTGCTGATCCCGCGCGACGCCGATGCCGCTGATATCAAGCGCCAGCTCGCCGGCGTCTTCCTCGCCCGCGACCTTATCAATACGCCAACCAACGACATGGGGCCGGAACAGCTCGAAGCAGCCTTCCGGGCGCTCGCCAAGCATTACAAGGCGGAAATGTCCGTCATTATCGGCGACGATCTCCTGAAGGAGAATTTCCCGTTGGTGCATACGGTCGGGCGCGCCAGCGCCGATGCGCCGCGCCTGCTGGAACTGCGCTGGGGCAAAAAGGGTCATCGCCGCATCACCTTGGTCGGCAAGGGCGTCTGCTTCGACACCGGCGGCCTCGACATCAAGCCGGCGTCCTCGATGCTGTTGATGAAGAAAGATATGGGCGGCGCCGCCAATGTCATGGGTCTGGCGCTGATGATCATGGACGCCAAGCTCAAGGTCGACCTCCGCGTCATCATTCCCGTCGTCGAAAACTCGATCTCGTCCAACGCCTTCCGACCCGGCGACATCTACAAGAGCCGCAAGGGCCTGACCGTGCAGATCGACAATACCGATGCCGAGGGACGGTTGATCCTCGCGGATGCGCTTTCCTATGCTGACGAAGAAGCACCTGATCTGATGATCGATATGGCGACGCTGACGGGCGCCGCCCGTGTCGCGCTCGGCCCCGACCTGCCGCCCTTCTTCACCGACGATAACGATCTTGCCCGCGATTTGACCGAGGCCAGCCTGGAGACGGACGACCCGCTGTGGCAGATGCCGCTCTACATGGGTTACGACAAGGATATCCGCGCCAAATTCGCCGATATCACCAACGCACCGTCCGGCGGCATGGCCGGCTCGATTACCGCCGCATTGTTCCTGAAGCGCTTCGTGACGAAGACGCCGAGCTGGGTGCATTTCGACATTTACGGCTGGGCGCAGAACGAGCGTCCCCACTCGCCGGGCGGCGGCGAGGCGCAGGCCATTCGGGCGCTCTACCACCATATCCGGCAGAGTGTGCGATAGGGGCTTAAAGTCCCCTCTCCCCGCATCGCGGGGAGAGGGTTAGGGTGAGGGGCCAGGCACAAGAGTGCGACAACGGCGGACTGGCCTGACCATTACTAATAACGGGTCCGAAAAGACGGAGATTCCAGTTTTGCTGTTGCTTTCTAGAAAGCCCCTCATCCGAGCCCTCGACCTTTCGTTTCGCTCTATGTCTCGGTCCCACCTTCTCCCCGCATTACGGGGAGAAGGATTGGGCTTGAATCCGCCATGATCTTGGCCGAAACTGAAACGGCAGCGTAACGATCTCCGAGGTTGCCTTTGCCGCTTGAACTCTCTGCCTCGCAGGCTCTTGGCCTCTGGCATGGCGTGGCGCTCGAGCAGGTGCGTCGCGAGGATCACGATCTGACGCTTCGGCAGATGGCGATCCTCCTGCAAATCTATCTCGTGCCACCGCCGCATACAGTGCGCGGGCTCGCCGCAACGCTTGGCGTTACCAAGCCGGTCATCACCCGCGCCCTGGATACGATGGGTGAGATGGGGCTGGTCGATCGCGTGCGTGATGAGCGCGATCGTCGCAATGTCATCATCAAGCGCACCGTCACCGGCGCGCTCTATCTGGAGAAGCTCGGTGATCTCATCATCGAGCAAGGCCGCAAACTGTCAGTCTAAGGAGCATATTCATGACGCTCGACCGCCGCCTCAATGCCTTCCGGCCCGATCTCGCCGATGCCTCTCTCCAGGGCAAGGTCGAGGCCGATCGTTTTATCGAGGGCACCAAGGCACAAGTCGTCGCTCCCGTCGTCGCCCTTCGTCCGCACCCGGATCTGGCGCGCGGCATCGATACCGAGCTTTTATTTGGTGAGGACGTCGAAGTCTTCGAGCGCAAGGATGGTTGGTGCTGGGTGAAGGCGCTGTCAGACGGTTATGTCGGCTATCTTCCCGAAAAAGCGATCCTGACAGAACAGGCAGCACCCACCCATATCGTCGTAACGCAGCGGACTTTTCTTTATCCCGAGCCGGAACTCCGCAAGCCCCACGCCCATGTGCTGTCCATGGGCAGCCGCGTGCGCGTTACCGGTACGGCCGAGGTGCGGGGAAACCACTATGTCGTCCTGGAGGGTGGCGCGGCCATCTTCGCCAAGCATGTGCAGCCGATCGGTCATAATGATGGCGGCGATTATGTCGATGTCGCCCTGCGGTTCCTGGAAACGCCCTATCTCTGGGGCGGCCGTTCCGGCCTCGGCATCGATTGCTCCGGCCTCGTGCAGCTCGCATTGCTGATGACGGGCCGCGCCGCGCCACGCGATACCGACATGCAAGCCGCCGGCCTCGGCCAGCCGATCGTCCGCGAAGAACTGAAGCGCGGCGATTTCATCTTCTGGAAGGGGCATGTCGCGATCATGGAAGATCCGGAAACGATCGTTCACGCCAACGGTCATACCATGACCGTCGCCCGCGAGAATTTCGCCGCTGCCGTCGAACGTATCGGCTATCTCTACGAGCAGCCGACAGGCTATCGCCGTTTCATCGACTGATTGTGCTCCGGAACCGTCTTTTCGCTCGCTCGTTATCTCCGTGATCGAGATGTCCTATCGAGAGGAGAAGAAGCATGCCCATCACGGCAATGGAAAAGACAGTCCGGGATATTCTGCTCGACAACCACATGCGCAAAAGCAGTAAGATCGACAGGCTCCGTGAGCTGCGTGACGAAGCTCGAGGTATCCAGCGTGCCGGCAGCGAAAGCTCGATGAGCGCTGATGACGGCCTTCAGGATGATCTGCGCGTGATCGAAAAAGCATTGCACGATCTCAATGCCGACATACACGAAAAGGGTGCCGCTACCCTGTAGGCGACGGCGCCCTCAGCTCGCTTCAAGCGGGCATTCTTACGACGTGCGCGGCCGCGCGATCCAGATCCCGGCGATGATGACGATACCGCCGAGGGCCTGTATTAGCGTGACGTTTTCGCCGAACAACACCCAGGCGAAAAGCGCGGCTGCAATCGATTCCAGAAAAATGACGAGCGAGGAAAAGACGGTCGGCAGCCTTCCAAGCGCCACCGAGAGCAGCCCCTGTCCGCCGGCATGGCTGATAAGGCCAAGCGCCAGAAGCAGGCACCATCCCGAGATCGACTGCGGCAATATCCGCGGCTCCAAGAAGAAGGCGATGAGGAACAGGATCGCCGAGGTTATGCTGCTGAGCTCGAAGGTGACGCGGGCGGCGTTCGTCTTGGGGCGCGCTGCGCCGACCGCAAGGAAATAAAGGCCGAAGAAAGCGCCGGTGATGATGGCAAGTGCATCGCCAATGGCGCGGCTCGGGTTGAATGCGAGGCTTTGGACGACCAACGCGGTGCCGCCGGCAAGGCAGACCAGAAGCCCGATGAGCGTGGCGCGGTCGACCCTCTGCCTCAGAATAAGCCAACCGAAGATGACGACCCAGAGTGGCGCCATGGTCGCAAAGAACGTGGCGTTGGCGATGGTCGTCCGCATGATCGCGAGATGCCAGAAGAACAGGTCACCCGTAAAGGCGATGCCGGCAAGAATGGTTGGTGTCGTAAAGCTGGCGCGAGGCGCCTCGACGTCCGCAGCTTCCGCATATCGCATCCAGATCCAAAGAATCGGCAGCGCCAGGAAGACGCGCCAGAATGCGCTGGCGAATGGCCCGACATCAGCCAGGCGCACGAGGCTAGGCGAAATGCTCATCGCCAGCGCGGCAAGAACCATGGCAACAACCCCGAAAAGAAACTGTTTCGAGTCGTCGGAGCCTGTCTTACCGGCAGCATGGCGGTTTGTACTCGTCCTCTCGCCAAGATCTGCGGCGACCATATCGTAATCGGTGTCCGGCTGTGACATTCTCGTGCCTTTGCAACTTAAGTGATTTGCGACGCAAAGTTAGTACAGGTGGGAGGAGTGTTTGGCTCCTTTTTGGAGGTTTTCATGCAATTTTGTTTCCTCTTTGCGGTAAGGATGTATTGAAATGCGCAAACCTGCCGATCTCGATGAATTCGACCTGGCGATTCTCGAGATTCTTCAGAAGGACAATACCGTTCCGCAGCGCAAGATCGGTGAACTGGTCAATCTTTCGGCGCCTGCTGTGCAGCGGCGCATCAAGCGCATGCAGGCCAGTGGCGTCATTCAGGCGAATATCGCCGTCGTCGATCCGGCAGCGATGGGCTTGCCGATCACCATCGTCGTCGAGATCCATATCGCAAACGAGCGCTATGAGCTTATCAACGCGATAAAGCGCAGTTTCCTGGAAGCGCCGGAAGTGCAGCAATGCTATGGGGTCACCGGTGAGGCGGATTTCGTGCTTATTATCGTCGTCGCCAGCATGTCCGCTTATGAAGCGGTTGCCCGACGTCTTTTCTACGACAATCCGAATGTGACGAAATTCAAATCGCTCGTCACCATGGATCGGGTGAAGATCGGTCTTTCCTTGCCATTGGCGCGGGATTAGCCGGCTATCTGTGCGTGCTGTTCATCCCGGCCGCTTCGGCCAGTTCGTCACACCGCCGGTCCAGTTCTCGAAGGCCTTCGAGAGGCGAAGCACCAGCATGTCGTCAAAACGCGGACCGACAATTTGCAGACCGATCGGCATGCCGGAGCGGGAGAAGCCGCAATTGATCGACGAAGCCGGCTGCTCCGACATGTTCCACGGAACGGTGAAGCCGATATGCTCGAAGGGCAGGGCCGGGTCGTTGGTTGGCGAGGCCCATTCGGCCGGGTAGGAGACGATCGGGTTGGTTGGCGATATCACAGCGTCGACCTCGGTAAACAGCTTGCCGCAGCTCCTGCGCATCTCGATGGTCTGGTTGAAGCCCCGTACCGCATCGACACCGCTGATATCGGCGCCACCTTTCGCCCATGTGTAGATATAGGGCAGGATCATCTCGCGCCGCTCCTCGCTGAGGCCCATGATGTCGCCCCAGAAGCGCGCCCGCCAGAAGACATCCAGCCCATCCAGCATCTGTCGCGTCAGCACCGGCGCGACATTGATGACGATAGCGCCGGCTTCTTCGAAGCGCTTGGCGGCAGATATCACTGCATCGCGCACCTCGGCATCGACGGGCAGGCCGCAGCCGGCGTCGAGCATCAGGCCGATCTTCATGCCACGGACATCGATATCGAGATCTATCCAATCGATCGCGTTCGGCGGCAGGCTGGTGCCGTCGCGCCAGTCAGGCCGCGACAGAGTGGCCATGGCAAAGGCGGTGTCTTCGACGGTGCGAGTCATCGGCCCGGCGCAACGGCCAACATAATAAGGATCGACGGGAATGCGGCCGTGGCTCGGTTTGAAGCCGAAAATGCCGGTCCAACCGGCAGGCAGGCGTACCGATCCGCCGATATCCGTGCCAATGTGCAGCGGCCCGTAGCCGGCCGCCGCCGCCGCCGAAGCGCCGGCGCTGGAGCCGCCGGGATTCTGCGTCGGGTCCCAGGGATTGCGGCTGAGCTTATGGAAGCTCGAAAGGCCGGAGGAAAGCATGCCGTAGTCCGGGCAGGTGGTCTTGGCGAAAATCACTGCGCCATCCTCGCGCAACCGGGCGGTAATCGGCGCATCCTCGGCGGCGGGAACGAGTTCGACCGCGGCCGTGCCGAGCGGCACCGGCTGGCCTTTGGTCGCGATCAGCTCCTTGAGCGTTACGGGAATGCCATCCAACGGCCCAAGCGGTGTGCCCTTTGCCCAGCGTTCGGTGGAGGCTGCGGCCTGCTTGCGCGCCTCTTCTGGGTCATAGGCATAGAGTGCCGCGATCGTCGGTTCCCAGGCTTCGATATGTTTTTCCAGCGCCAGCCAGTATTCGCTCGGCGAAAGGCTCTTGTCGGAAAACTTCTGAAGGAGTTCGCGGATGGAAAGATCGGTCGCTTCGGTCATGGTCAATTCTCTTCATATCTGCTTTGAAATCAGCGGTTCGCCTCGCGTGGATCGAGAAGATCGCGCAGGCCGTCGCCAAGCATGTTGAAGCCGAGGACGGAGAGCGCGATCGCCAGACCCGGCAGGATGGCAAGCCAGGGTGCGAGCCCGAGATAGGTCTGTGCATCTGCCAGCATCCGCCCCCAGGTCGGCGCCGGCGGCGGCACGCCGAGGCCGAGGAAGCTTAAGCCCGCCTCGGTCAGGATCGCCAGCCCAAGCTGGATCGTCGCCTGCACGATGATCCCGCTGATGATATTCGGTAGCACGTGCCGCATGGTGATCGAAAGACGCGTATTGCCGATGGCCCGCGCCGCCATCACGTAATCCCTACTCCATGCCTGCATCGCTGACCCCAGCGCCACGCGGGCAAAGACGGGAACCATGAAGACGGCAATGGCGATGATGGCTGTAAAACGTCCAGTGCCGAGAAAGGCTCCGAGAATCATCGCCGAGAGGATCGGCGGCAGAGCGAAGATCACGTCACAGGCGCGCATCACGAGCGATTCGAACAGCCCGCGGCGAGCGGCAGCGGCAACGCCAACTATGGTGCCGACCGTACCCCCGATTGCGACCGCCGATACCGAGATCGACAGCGAATTCCAGCAGCCGACCATCAGCATCGACAGCACGTCATGGCCGAGCTGGTCGGTGCCGAGAAGGCCGAAGGCGAAGGGGGGCTGCAGCTTGTGGATGATCTGCATCTTCGCCGGGGACACCGGCGTCCAGAAGAGCGATAGAACCGCCACGCCGACGAGTGCGAGGATGATGGTCGCGCCGACGATCAGGTTGGCGCGGCGCAATGCACGGAAACGGGAACGGCGGGACGGGGCGGGGGCGACAGTTTCGACCGTGATCATCGCGTGCCTCCGCTGCGGAGTCTGGGGTCGATGACCAGATAAGAGAGATCGACCAGGAAATTCATGGTGATGACGAGGCCGGCAAAAAACAGCACGACATCCTGCATGACGACGATGTCGCGCTGGCTGAGCGCCTGGTAGGCGAGCCGTCCGAGGCCGGGCAGGTTGAAGACATTCTCGATCAGCACGGCACCGGCAACAAGGAAGGTGAATTGCAGGCCGAGAATGGTCAACACCGGCACAAGCGCGTTGGGTACCACGTGACCCCAGAGCACGGCGCCGCCGGACAGGCCTTTGGCGAGCGCCGTGCGGGCAAAATCCTCATGCAGCGTTTCGAGCACGGCCGAGCGGGTGACCCTGGTCAGCACGCCGGCCTGCGGCAGGGCCAATGCTACCGCCGGCAGGATCAGCGCCCTCAGTGCCGGCCCCAGGCCGTTGCCCCAACCGGGAAATCCGCCGGCGGGCATCCAGCCGAGCGAGGTGGAAAACAGCAGGATCAACAGCAGTGCCACCCAGAAGCCGGGCACGGCGATGCTCATCTGCGAAAACAGCGTCGCGATGATGTCGAAGATGCCGCCGCGCCTGGCAGCGGCAGCCACGCCGAGCGGCACGGCGATGAGGATGGAAAGGATGATGGCGAGAACCGCGAGTGGCAGCGTTACGGCTAGCCGCTCGACGATGAGGCCGGCGACCGGTACGCCGTAGGTATAGGATTTGCCGAGATTGCCGGTCAGTGCGCCGGCAAGCCAATGGCCGTAGCGGATGAACAACGGTTGGTCGAGGCCCATATCGTGCCGCAGCGCCGCGAGCGTCTCCGGCGAGGCCGAGGTGCCGAGCGTGATGGCGGCGGGATCGCCCGGTAGCAGGGCCATCACCGCAAAGACCAGCAACGAAACGGCGATCAAGGTCACGATAAGACCCACGATCCGACGGGTGAGGAGTACGATCATTACGTGTCCATGACCGGATCATGTCCGGCATCGAAGCATTCCACAGCGGGCGAGACGAACCGCCCAGCTGTGTGTGGAAGTGAAAGAGATCAGTCTTCCCAGGAGACGTTGGTCAAGACATTCGAGGGGATCGGCTCGTTCTCCCAGAGACCTTTCAGCTTCTTGTCCCAGACCCCGAGTTTCGGCATGACGAAGAGGAAGAGCGAGGGCGCGTCTTCGGCCAGGATCCCCTGTGCCTCGCCATAGAGCTTGTTCTGTGCGGCCGGGTCGGCGGTTAGCTGGATCTTCTTCATCAGCTCGTTGAACGTCGGGTTCTTATAATTGAAATAGTAGGGGTCGCGTGAATAGATGTCGATGTCCAGCGGCTCGGCATGGGCTACGATGGTCATGTCGTAGTCGCGGCCGGTGAAGACGTCCTGCACCCATTTCGCCGGAAATTCCGTCGGCTCGATGTTCATGGTAACGCCGATATCGGCGAACATCGCCTGCATCACTTGGGCGCTTCTGGGAGCATAGGCCATCTGCGGTGTCTTGATGGTAAAGGTGAAGCCGTTGGGATAGCCGGCTTCGGCGAGCAGCGCCTTGGCCTTGGCCGGATCGTAGGGCAGCGTTCCCGTCAGATCCTGATATCCGGGATCGTTCGGCGTGTAGTGGCTGCCGATCGCCGTGCCGAAACCAGACCAGGCGCCATCGATGATCGTCTTGCGGTCGAGCGCCATCATCAAGGCCTGTCGCACCCGCTTGTCGTCGAAAGGCTTGCGCGTATTGTTCATGCCGGCGACGACCTTGAGCTCGGTATTGCCGACCTTGGTCATCAGCTGCGCGTCGCCATCGAAAGAGCTCATCAGCTCGGGTGCGGCGAATTCCGGAAATGCGTCGAGATCGCCGGCCTTCAGGGCCGCCGCTTCCGCCTGCGGATCGGAGATGAAGCGGAAGGTCACCTTGTCGAGTTTCACATCGACGGATTTGTTCCAGTAATCCGGGTTCTTGACGAGCTCCACGTGATCGCCCTTGGCCCAGGCCGAGAATTTGAATGGGCCAGTGCCGACAGGCGTCGTCTTGTCGTTGGCGGCAGACTTCGGACCGACCATGACGGAAGACGGCCAGCCGAGCCAATAGAGCAGGCTGCCGGTCGGCGAAGAGAGATGCAGCACCAGCGTCTCGGGATCCGGAGTGTCGATCGAGGTGATGGTCGCGAAGAAGCGCTTCTGCGGATTGACGGATTTGCTGTCGCGGGCGCGGTCGAGCGCGAATTTCGCCGCCGTTGAATCGAAGGGCTCGCCGTCATGGAATTTGACGCCGGTCTGCAGCTTGAATGTGTAGGTGAGACCATCGGGAGAAATATCCCAGCTTTTCGCGAGCTGCGGCACGATCTTGCCACTCTCGTCGATGGCTACCAGCCCTTCGTAGACGTTTTGCCAGGTCACCTGGCCTATGGCGACGGGAGCTGCGATCGTCGGATCGAGGCCGGTCGGCTCGACGGTCATGCCGATATTCAGCGTCGTCTTGGCGGCTTCGGCGGGCGTCAGGCCCAGCATCAGCAGCCCGGCCGACATCGCGGCGCCATAGGCAAGACGGCGAGCAAAATCGCCCACACTTGGACGCAAAAACTTGATCATCTCAGTTCCCTTGCTGCAGCGCGCGATACCGGTTTTCCTCCGGCGTACGGCCAATTTTTCAAAATAGTGTCATCTCGCAAGCGCACACACAATTCCGAAAATGTGTGCTCCGTGTAGCTGATATCGCTACACTGAATTGGCTCTGTTGAAATCCCTCGTCTCCGGTCAATCACGTCTTCCCTTGCCCGCGACCTGTTCGCGCATGAAGCGTTCGATGAAATCGAGAAGCTTGCCGGCGGCGAAGGAAAGTTGCCGGTCCAGCGCTACGCAGAGATCGATCGGCGTCCTGATCCCTTTGCCGTCAGCGACCGGCAGGGCCACGAGCTGGCCGGTCTGGATTTCGCGCTGCACGGTCAGCGCCGGCAGCATGGTGATGGCCGCGCCGCGCAGCACCAATTCCTTCTGCATTTCCAGCGAGCTGGTCTCGAACACCGGATCGAGCACCAACCCCTCGCGCTCGAACAGGGCATCGAAGGCTTGCCGCGCACCGAAGGAGTGGTCAGGCAGGGCGAGTGAATGCGCCGCGAGTTCTGTGAGAGAGACGTCCCTTTGCGCCGCCAGCGGATGGCTTGTTGCGGCGATCACGTCATAGACGATTTCGGAGCGCAGCCGCACCTTCGTGCCAGAAAGCGGCGGGGCAAACAGCGTAACGGCGATATCGGCTTCGGCGCTGTTGACCGCTTCGATGGCGTTGCGGGCGCTCGTAATGGTCACTTCGAAACGCAGCTTCGGATAGCGCAGGCTGAATTCGGCGAGCGCCGGCGCCAGCAGATTGGCGACGGTGGCGCCATTGGCATAGACGCTGACACGGCCGCGCTGCAGGCCTTTCAGGTCTTCGATGAGCTGGTGCACATGGTCGAGTTCGCGCAGCGTCCGTCCGGCGCGCACCGCCAACAGCTCACCGGCGGCCGTCAGCTTGACCCCGCGGGCGCTACGCTCGACCAAGGGCGTGCCGAAATGATATTCCAGATTTTCGATCTGCCGGCTGATCGCCGTCGGCGCGACGTTCAGATTTTCTGCCGCTTGGCGCATGGAGTTGGTGCGCACCAGTTCGTCGAAATAGATCAGTGCCCGGATCTGCATGGATAAATCCCCGGCTAGATCATCCGGTCCGGAAAGCGGTCTCGCCAGGCCGGCTGCGCGCCTTCCACGGGCAGCGCCCTCGCCTCGTAGACGCCGCGGGCAATTGCGCGCGCCATGACGATGGTGGCGAGATGGCAGAGTTCCATGAAGCTTTGCAGGTCGTCCCTTTCGCGCTTGCTGGTCGAAGCGGCAAAAACCGTGTCGCCGTCAAGCGGCAGATGCGTGGGCAGGAGCGCGCGGGCAAGGCCGTCATGGCCGCAGACCGACAGCCGATGCGCTTCCGCCTTGGTCAATGCAGCGTCGGTGACGATGGCGCCGATCGTTGTTGCCGTAACATTCGAGCCCTTCAGCCGCAGGCGCGTGTCGATGGTTTTGGGCATGCCGAGGCCGCCGAATTCGCCGCCGATTTCGAAGGGCGCGGCCCAGAAATGCGGCCCTTCGCCGATGGTGGCCGAACCCAGCGCATTGACGGCGACGATGGCTGCGACCCTATATCCCTGGCTGCTGACGGCGCTGGCTGAGCCGAGGCCGCCCTTGACCGTCGCCGTCGTCGCCCCCGTGCCCGCGCCGACCGTGCCGAGCGGGAAGGCGCCTTTGCCTGCGGCCTTGAAGGCTTCATAACCCATGTCACGATAGGGCGAATGCAGGCCCCAGTCCTTGTTCCCGCCATTGATGAGATCGAAGAGGATCGCCTGCGGCACCAGCGGCACGCGCACAGTGCCGACCTGCAGGCCGCGCCCGATGTCGCGCAAGCCCGCCTGCACACCGCCCGCCGCATCAAGGCCGAAGGCCGAGCCGCCCGACAACACCAGCCCGTCGACCACACCGACTGTCATCGCCGGATCGAGCAGTGCCGTGTCCCGTCCGCCCGGCGCACCGCCGAGCACAGAGCAGGAGGCGACTGCCGGTTCATCGAAGATGATGGCGGTGACGCCGGAGCCCAGTGCAAGATCGGTGCAATGACCGACGGCGATGCCTTCGATATCGGTCAGGAGATTGAGGAGATCAGCCAATGAAAAATCCTTCGCCTTTCGAAGCGCGAGGTCGTCATGGCGATAGGATCGCAAAGAGGGCGAAAAGACAAGATGGGTTTCGGCGATTGATATTGCCTAGGCCGCCCTCGTCTTCGAGGCATTTCTCCGCCACGTCCCGCAATACACCCAGGATGGGGACCTGAAAAACACGAGAACTCGAAGAAGGCCGAACTGATATGCGGCCTGATGATAACATCAACCCTCACTCCGAGGTGGTCGAAGCGAGGGCTGGGTGATGTTGTGATGCAAAAGAACCGCCAAGCCGACCCATTAAACGTGAATCGGCTTAGCCTGCGGGCGATTGAGGAGATCGCGAATGGCGAGCTTAACCTCGTCCGCGCTTCTGAAACGCTGCTCGTCCAGATCATGGACGTGGTACTTCACGGCGATGAACTTCAGCCGGTCTTCATCCGGAACAACGATGCCGACGGGCACGCCAGCATACTCGATGACTTGCTTCTTCATAAAAAATACTCCCTCTGCACCCTAGCGGCGCAGACATGGCGAATTGACTGTTTGAATCCGATAAGGGGACGAACGTCACATTCGACAGCACGGGCGGGAGAATGCGCCCGAGCGGTCATGGTCAAGCACGGACCGCCCAAGGATCGAAGCGATGACTTTAATATTCAGCATGTCACTTCCTTAGTTGGCGTTGTACTTGCATGGGCTCCAATGATAGGGCCCGCGATCCAGCGTGCTATTGTCTACAATCTTAGTAGATAATAGCCATTCCATCCTCAGAAACATATTCCGAAAGATGTCAAAATATCGACGATCGAGAAAATAAAATTCCGAATCCAGCTAATTGCGAGAAAGGTTGTATCAACGTTCGCGCAACCTCCCATGCTGAAACGGCATCGCCGATCACCGACAGAGAGATAGGAACTGGCATTGGATTCGACAATGCCTCAGGAGGATTAAAATCGGTTCGTCACGAAATCTCCTCAAAGATGAACGGCCGGGAAAAATAAGCTTAGAGGCCGTCTTCCAACGCTTTTTCAAGCGCTTTGACGAAGAAACCCGCGCTGTCAGCCGAAAGACAAAGCGGCGGCTTTATCTTCAACACATTGAGGTGATCGCCGGTCGGCTGCATGATGATGCCGAGTTCGAGTAGCCGTTCGCAGATGGCCGCGGTTTCTTCCGTGGCCGGCGTCAGAGTCTCGTGATCGCGGACGAATTCGACGCCGAGATAGAGGCCCATGCCGTGCACGGCGCCGATCAGCGGAAAATGCTCCATCAGCGCGATCAGTCCCACCTTCAGATGATCGCCGATGATTCGGGCATTCTCCTGCAGACTCTCGTCCTTCATGATGTCGAGCACGGTAAGGCCGACGACCGAGCTCACCGGACTGCCGCCGGCCGACGAGAAGAAATAGCCTTCTTTTCCAGTGATTCGGCGATCTCCCGTCTGGTGATGACCGCACCGAGCGGGTGGCCGTTGCCCATGCCTTTGGCGATGGTGATGATATCGGGCACGACGTCCTGTTGCTCGAAACCCCAGAAATGGTGGCCAAGCCGGCCGTAACCCACCTGCACCTCGTCGGCGATGCAGAGACCGCCCCGCTTCCGGACGGCGGCATAGACATCGGCAAGATAGCCGCGCGGCAGGGCGATGCCGCCGGCATTGCCGTAGACGGCTTCGGCAATGAAACCGGCGAGACCCTCGCCCTTCTCATCGATGGTCTCCAGCAAGGTCGTAACGCCGGCCATGTAATCCGCCGCCGAATCCGGACCACGGAAGGGGCCGCGATAGCTATTGGGAGAAACGAGCGGATGCACCCAGTCCGGCCGTGTCGTCAACGCCTGCGGATTGTCGGCTATTGAGGTGGAGACGGCGTCGCTCCCCAGCGTCCAGCCGTGATAGGCCTCCAGCAGGCACAGCACGTTTTTCTTGCCCGTATAGGCCCAAGCAAGCCGGATGGCGAGATCGTTGGCCTCGGAACCGCTGTTGACAAGGAAGACGCTGTCGAGACCCTCCGGCGCCAGCGCCGCCACTCGCTCGGAAAATTCGGCAACGGCCGCATAATGGAAGCGGGAGTTGGTGTTGAGCCGCGACCATTGCCGCTCGACGGCGGCCGCCAGCCGCGGATGCGCATGACCGACCATGGCCACGTTGTTGACCATATCAAGATAGGCGCGGCCTTGCATGTCGAACAGGAATTCATGCCAGCCACGCTCGATCTGCGGCGGCGCGTCGTAATAATGTTTTTGCGGCTTGGCGAAATGCGCCTCGCGCCGGGCCAGAAGTGCGGCGCTGTCCAACCGTGGCGCTTCGCAAGCCTGGCTCAGGAGGATCGCCGGCGAAGGGCAGACCGCCGACCAGCCATCGGCCTGATGTGGCGCGGCAAAGAGCGGCGGCACCAGTCCCTGGACCCGGCAGAGCTGTACACGCAGCCCGCCGATCGCCGAGCCTTCGCTGCCGATCGTGCCGATATCAGCACCTTGCTCGATTGCGGCGCCTTCTTCCAGCGCGCACTCGACGCCGTCAAGATGCAGGCTGACCGCTTCGCCTACCAGAACGAGGTGCTGGCCGTGCCATTGGATGCGTCCGGCGAAGGGGGCGGCGACCACGGTGCCGGCCGGCAGGCAGACATCGTTGTGCAGCGCGAAATTCTGCGGCGGCGTCATGCAGAGGAGATCGGCATGCGACAGACGGAACTCGCCGTAGCGCGTCGCAGCCGTGCCGGAGGCGATGGCCGCCTTGGCGAGCAGCCGCCAGTCCATGTCCGGCTTCTGCCAGTTGCCGTCGACAAAATGCGCGCTGGTCGCGGAAAGATCGACGGCGGCAATGCGGTCCGGCGCAATGTCCGGCAGCAGCGCCGACCAGTTATCGGTGGCGATCGGGGCAATGTCGATGCCGGCGGCCCGGAGGATCGCTGCTTCCATCACTTCGGGCTGCGCGCCGGTGGCGACGTCGAAAATCTTGCGCTCGAATTCAAGATTGCCGCGCACATAGTCGTTGTCGGGATCGATGGCGAGCTGTTGCTCGCCGCTGGCGGCGAGAATCACGGCGCGGGCGACGACCAGTGGCCAGAGCGCCCTCAACTCGGCTTCCTCAAGCGGGTAGATCGCGTGATAGGCCTTGATGGCAGGGATGATGTAGAAGGGATCGCCTTCGGCGTGGTGGAGCAACGAGGCGCAGGTGACGGCGAGGTCGCCCACCAGCCAACCCTGGATGATGTCCCCAAAATCGATCACCCCATCGGGAACCGGCTGCCCATGCGCATCCGGGTCACTGACGACATTGTCGTCGGTGACGTCGTGATGGACAGGCTGCACGCGAAGCCCGCTCGCAAGCGGCTGGATGCGCTTGACGGCCGCAACCATTGCCTTGGCGATGCGGTCGCGTGCCTCATGGTCTGTGATCGCCTGCAGGAGCTGCACGGCGACGGGCCCGGCGCGGCGCAGATCCCATTGCAGACTCCGGTGCAGGCCGGGATGGTCGAAATCAGCGAGACCGCGGGCGAGCCGGGCTGAGAGAGCGCCGAGTGCCGAGACCGAGGCGATCGGCAGATGCTTGCGCCGCGTCAGCGATCGACCGGGGAGATAGCTGAGCAGCCGGACGAGATAGTCTTGTTCGCGAATGGTGACGACGAGGATTTCCCGGCCATTCAGCGCAGGCACGATATTGGGCACGCGCGGTGCATCCGGTTTGGCATGCAGATGGCGGATGGCTGCGTTCTGCGCCTCCAGCTCGACCGTGTCGTATTCCGTCCGGCAGATCTTCAGAACGTAGCTGTTGTCACCGGTGTCGATGCGGTAGTTGCGGTCCTGCTGGCTGCCGAGTTCGGTGAGCGTTCCGACCAGACCGTAATGCGTCTGCAAGATCTCCGCCGCCGCTTCCGGCGTCGTATCCGGTCTTGACAGTTGCATGCGATTGACGAGCGCGGCGTCGGTCATGGCATCCCCGGATGGTTCATCTGCATCGACACTAAACCATTCCGTCCAAAAGAAAATCACCGAAAACGAATAGGGTGATCGAACGATAGGACGGAAGATAGGCTCCCGATCGCGCCTGCATAGAGCGCGGTGCGTTCATTTGAACACACAAAGGTCGCCCCAGCTTTTTCTTCCTGAAGGGGATCTCACTCAACCTCGATCGAATAGCTGCAACCGGCCAGCGTTTTACCGGGATGGTAGATATCGGTCGAGACGTCGAGGGCAATGCGCGTATGCAGCACCGTGTCGGAATTCTCCATTTGCTCCTTCTTGGAGAATATCTCTTTCTCGGCGAGGAATTTGTCGAACCTGTCGACCGCTGCGGTGACATCCAGCTCTTTGGCAATTGGATGCGGATCGGCCTCGTCGAGCAGGGCCAGCGGACCGGAGGAGGCGAGGGCGATCCTGTCGGTCTGCCGCCCGAAAACGGTGATCGGCTTCGCCAGCTTGAATTCCCGCAGCAGAAGACTGTTCGACGGCTGCTCGGTAATGCCGAACAGCTTCATCGCCTCGTCGCTTTCCGGTCCCGTCAGCCACATGGTAAAGCTGTTATAGCTCGGCACGTCGTATGTCGTGCATTCGATCAGCTTGGCAAGATCGATCTTGGAAGGATCTTCCTCCGATGTAGCGGCGGTCGAGCCCTGCGCGGCCAGAAGGATAGCCAAGGCCGAGAGCGGCAGGACTCTACACAGATATGCTGGCATCTCTCCTCCTCCGCAACCTCCAAGCGACTCGATGTCGGCCGCATTAAATCGCAATTCGGCTGAAAAAGGAAAGGGGGTCGTCCAGACCGAAGCCCAGGTTTGCGAATGCCGGGCTAGCCGGCGCTTCGCTGGGTCTCAGAGCGTTCGATGCTTCATCGGCTGCGCCGACCGTATCTCACCCCATCCGCTCCGAAGCATAGCTTCCGGGGCTCGCCGGGAAGACGATGGTGCGGTTGCCGTTGAGAAAGGTGCGGTAGTGGATATGGGCATGGATGGCGCGAGCTAGCACCTGGCTTTCGACATCGCGGCCGATCGAGACGTAGTCTTCCGCCGACTGCGCATGCGTGATGCGCGCGGTGTCCTGCTCGATGATCGGACCTTCATCCAGATCGCCGGTGACGTAATGCGCCGTCGCGCCGATCAGCTTGACGCCGCGCTCATAGGCCTGCTTGTAGGGGTTGGCGCCCTTGAAGCTCGGCAGGAAGGAATGGTGGATGTTGATGATCCGGCCCGACATCTTCTTGCAGAGCGCATCCGACAGCACCTGCATGTAGCGGGCCAGCACGATCAGCTCGGTGCCGGTCTGCTCGACGAGTTCCATGAGCTGGGCTTCGGCCTGCGGCTTGTTGTCCTTCGTCACCCTGATGTGGTGGAAGGGAATGTCGTGGTTGACGACTACCTTCTGATAATCGAAATGGTTGGAGACGACGCCGACGATGTCGATCGGCAGCGCGCCGATCTTCCAGCGGTAGAGCAGGTCGTTGAGGCAATGGCCGAAGCGCGACACCATCAGCAGCACCTTCATGCGCTTATGGGCATCGTAGATCTCGGCGTCCATCTCGAATTTGGCGGCGACCGGCTTGAAGCCTTCGACCAAGGCGTCCTGAGCCACACCTTCTTCGGAGATGAAGGAGACCCGCATGAAGAACTTGCCGGTATCGAGATCGTCGAACTGGCTGGAGTCGACGATGTTGCAGCCTTGATCGGCCAGATAATTCGCTATCGCCGCAACGATCCCGCGGGTCGATTTGCAGGATACCCGTAGAACATAGCTCTTCATGTCTCTTCCCTCGTAAGGCGGCTCGTCGTGCCGCCGCTCGCTTATAGCAATCGAAAGGCATGGGAAAGCTCCCCGCCCATTCCTCGCGACAGAGCTTAAGATAGGTGGCGGAAAATTCCGTTCCTATTGCGCCTTTCAGACGCGTATCCCCGTCGTCGTGAAGGAAAGCCGCCGCAGATCGATGGGAAACGGCTCAGGCGACGGCCGCCTGCTTCTTTTTCCATTTCGCCCAGCGGCTGGGTGTCGTCAGCTCATGGACGATCGCGCCGCCGATCGCTGAGCCGACGATGCAGAAACTGACGAAAACCGGGCCATGCGCCATGATATCGATCTTAAGCACGCCGCAGACGACGCGCAGAAATGCCAGCGTAAAGGCATGGGTGATGTAGATGCTGTAGGAGGCGTCGCCGAGATAGCTCAGCCAGCCGATGACCGGCAGCTTGGTGAAATCGATCGAGACTGCCGAATAGAGAATGACGACAGCCGGAATGCCCCACATATAGGAGCGCATGCTGGAATCGCAGAGCGTCTCATTGATCAGCAGGAAGGCGAATCCAACCACCAGGGCCGGCCAGGCGACCGCCTGCGGCAGCAGCACCTTTTCAAGGTAAAGCTTGGCGAGCACGACGCCCGCCAGGAATTCATAGATGATCGGGTCGCCATAAACCGTGGTGGCCGTCGTTTCGACCGGAAAGAGACGGCAAGTAAGGATGATCGCCGTCATCGTGCCGAAGAGGGCATAGAGACGCCATTTTTCGCGCACGAGCAGCAACAGGCCGAAGACGAAATAGAAGAACATCTCGTAATTCAGCGTCCAGCCGGGCACGACGACGGGAGCGATGAGGCCGGGATCGGCGGGATTGCGCCAGGGCAGGAACAGCAGAGAAGCCACAACGTGCGGAATGTCGAACACAGTCGATTTGAGGATCGATGGCGCAATGAGAGCGACGGCCGCGGAAAACAGTGTTGCCAGCCAATAAAGCGGCACAATGCGCTGGATGCGGCGGCGATAGAAATCAAGCGGGCGCACTTCACGTCCGGCCGTGGTCAGCCACATGACGAAGCCGCTAAGCACGAAGAAGATATCGACGCCGGTCTCTCCGAAGAGATGGAATTGCCAGTCGAAGCCGGAATTGACCTTCGGCACCTGCAGCACCGAATGAAAATAGACGACCATCAGCGCGGCGATGGCGCGCAGATACTGCAACTGAACAAGCATCTCGATCCTCATGCGGCCGCGGCCGACGCAAGGCAAGGTCAGCCTGGCACTCTGCTGCCATCCACATTTGCCGGCTGTGTCCGGGCGGTGCGCGGCCTTTCAGAAACGCGCATATAACCGATCAGCAGCCAGAGCAGCCCGGCGATCTTGATGGAAAAAATCGCCGTGCCGCCGATCATCATATTCAGAAAAATGAAAAGAGAGAGTGAATGAGCGCAGCGTCTTTGTGCAGGCGTTGTGCCGGCAGGATAAAGGCAGACGAACAGCCAGAACATGATCAGGCCAAAGATTGTCGACCCGTAGATAAGGTAGACGTAACCGCTGTCGGCGAATTCCCCGATCCGCGTAATGTCCAAGCCGAGGATCGCCTGAAAATCGAGATCCAACATCTTCTTGATCGTGACGCCGACACGGCCGGTGAAATTGTCGCCCACTTCATTGGGCTTCATGAAATGCACGAAGAAGCCGATCAGGATGATCAGCGGCATCAAGATGAGATCAAACGCCTTCGGGATCTTCGGGAAGGCGAAATAGCCGACGATACTGACGAAGGAGAAGATCAGCATCGTGCGCGTATCGTTGGTGAGCAGGATCAGCACCACCGTCGAGACGAACAGCGCCTTCTCGATCCTGCCGAGCTTCGGCCAGAACGAGAGCAGATAGATGACGATGACGCCGCAGAAATTGGCGAGCGATACCTGCTCCAGGAAGATCGACGAAGAACGGTGGTTGATGAGGCCGAAGGAAAAGCGCCCCTCGAAACCGAGCGCATTGGCAAACAGGCCGGTATTGTTGAAGCTCGCCTGCTTGATGCCGCGGGTATTCTCGAAATATTGGCCGGGATGGAACAGGCTGACATAGAAGGGCGTGCTGACGATCTCGCAGACCAGGAACAGCAGCACGAAGAAACAGCCGATGCGGAACGCCAGTTTCACCGTCCGCTCGCTCGCCCAACTGCCGATGCCAGCGAAGGCAACGATGATCAGCACGTTGCGGAACTGGTCGATGAAGGGCACATGGTTCAGCACGGTGATGTAGATCGTGATGATCAGCGTGAATATCAGATAGAGGAAGATCGGCAGATCTTCCTCATAGATGCCTCTTTTCAACAAATAGGCGACGCTGGAAAGCATCATCATGCCTTCGCAAAGCACGACATGCGAAACGGAAAGCGGGGTGATGTTGTGATTGATAAAGGCAAGGATGCAGTTGTAGAGCACCGAAAACAGCGTGATCGCCAGGATCGGGTAATCGATGCGCTGTTTGTCCGTGAGGCTTTTCATTAAATGTCCAGGGCTGCCGCATCCATCGGCCGGCGCAACCATAGCAGCGCCGTGATTCGCCACAAAGCGCTATCAGCCCTTCGTTTCGGCCCATCAGCTCGCTGGCTTGACGCTGGCGCAGGCCGGTACAAACGGCGTCTTCTTGCCGACAGCGGAAGTGATCACCTTCATCTGCGGCCGATCCTTGCCGCCATGCGGCTGCACGTTCAATGGCTCCTGTGGTGGCCACCAGTCGCCGGCGGCCCAATAGGTCCATCCGAGCCAGACGTCGCTATTATCAGCCATGACACCGAAAACCTGCTTCAGCCCGTCGAGGCAAGGCTCGTTTCCCGCCACGCCGAATTCACCGAGAAAACCACGCTTCCCGTTCTTGCGCAGCCAGGCCGTGACGTCGGTCAGTCCCTGTTTGGCCTGGTCGCTGCCGTCACAGACGGGATGCGTGCCGGAACTGTCGGCATCGAGATATTGGTGAAACTCGAATGCGTAGAAATCGAGCGGGTCCCTGACGCCGAGCATGACGGTATCGTTCGCGCCGCCACCGAGCTTGTCGGCAGCCCAGCTCGATGCGCCGGTCCAATTCGTGCCGGGCACGAGGATGAGGTTGCGGGCGCCGACCGTGCGAATGCTGCGGATGGCGGTATTGGCGGCCTCCAGCCAATCAGGCGCCTTGATATCATGCGGCTCGTTCATCAGGCCGAAGAACACGCCCTTCTGATTGGCGAATTCGACGGCGAGGCGCGCCCAGAAGTCGCCGAAGGCGAGATCGGTCGCAGGTGCCTGGGTGAGCTGGCCCTTGTCGTAATAGCCGAAATTATGCGGATCGAGGATAACCGCCATGCCGTGCTTTTGAATGAGGTCGACGGCATCCTTGAGCCGCTGCAGTTCCGCGCCATCGAGAGATTGACCCAGCACCGGCTGCAGCCGCTCCCAGCGGAAAGGCAGGCGGACGACATTCATGCCCTTGTCGGCGAAATAGCGCAGCGTGTCTTCCGACGGATAGGTATAGTTGGTGCCGAGCACGCCGCTGCGATCGCCATATTCGGCGCCGGAAAGATTGATACCGCGATAGCAAAGCTGCGCCGCAAAGCCGCGATCGGCCTGCGCGGTGGAGGCGAGCAGAACCATTGCGGTGAGTGATCGGCACAGCAAACTCTTAACGAGTCCGGTCATTGCAGGCTCCTGTTCTTCCCTCTCGTCAGTGAGCCCGTTTCGTAGGGGCTTCCACGTTGAATATTAATGAAGACATGATCTTGGCTGGCCTTCGCCGACGTTTGCCATGGGACTTCCTGGGAACGTCCTTAATGTTCCGTTAGCCAAACATTTCTAAACTCCGGGCATCTGCTGGCAGGACCTGCCGGCGGACCCCATGAAAGTCTGACATGAGCTCATTGGAACGAAGCAAGCGATCGAGCCAACTTCCGGGTTGGCGCAGCACCGAGCCGTCCGAAGGACGGCGTGAGGGCTTGCGCCTGCGCAGCCCGGTGGTGCGCCCGAGGGACTTTGTCCATGAGGTTGAGCCCGTTGCGGCCGAGGAACCCGCCAACTCGCTAGAGCAGGCAATCCACAGCCGTGGCGAAGTACACCGCGAGATCGAGCCAAAAGCGGAAGTCGCACCGCAGCCGATCGCGGAGCTGGCCGTTGTTGCGACACCCTCCGTCGTCGAGCCGGTTGTCGCTGTCGCGCCGCAAACGGTTTCGCCTGCGCCGATGCCGGCGACCGATATGCCGCTTCTTGACTTGAAGTCCGCAGTCCGGTCGATCTGGGCGAAAAAGCTGCTAGTCCTTGCGCTCGCTATAGTCGGCGCAGTCCTCGGCGCCGCTATCATTCCGTTGCTGCCGCAGAAATTCTCGGCCGAGACCAGCCTCTATTTCGATCCTCGCCAAGTGGGGGGCTCCGATGGCCCCAGGCCGCTCCCACTGCGCCGGAACTGATCCTGACGATGATCGACAGCCAGACGCAGATCCTTTCCTCGGGCAAGGTGCTGGGACGGGTCGTCGATGCGTTGAAGCTCGATCAGGATCCGCAATTCAACGGCGGCGCCACCGGCGACGCGGCAAAATACGTGGCGACCGGAACGCTGGCGAAGGCGGTGCAGATCGCCCGCGAGGCAAGCACCTATGTCGTGACGGTGAAAGTGACGACGCGCGATCCGCAAAAGTCGGCCAAGATCGCAAACCAGCTTGTCACCTCCTTCATGGAGGAAGAGAACAAGGCTGCCGCAAACAGCTATCAGACCAGCAATACCGCGCTCGATGGCAGGCTGGAAGATTTGCGCCAGCAGGTGCTCTCCGCTGAAAAGGCGGTCGAGGCCTATCGCGCCGACAACGATATGGTCGCCGTCGAAGGCAATCTGATTTCCGATAAGCGCCTGACCGCGCTGAACGACATGCTGGTGACCGCCCAGCAAAAGACGATCGAGGTAAGGGCGCGCGCCGACGCCGCCGACAAACTGAGCTTCGAGGACGTCGTTTCCAACGGCTCTTCGACGACGACGGTAACGTCCGCATCGCTCAGCAGTCTGCGTCAGCAGTATGCAACGCTCGCCGCCGCCGTCGGCAGCCTGCAAAGCCAACTCGGCGCCCGTCATCCGCGCTTGCTCGCTGCCAAATCCTCGCTCGACAGCCTCGCCGCTGAAATTCGCAGCGCGCTGCAGCGGCAGACGGCGTCGGCTCGTGCCGATTACCAGCAGGCCCAGAAGGCTGAGCAGGATATTGCCAAGGAACTGGCGGTGCAGAAGGCATCGCAGGTCAATACATCAGGCAAGCTGGTCGGTCTCAATGAACTGGAGCGCAAGGCCGCCGCCGCCCGAGAGGTTTACGAGACACTGCTGAAGCGTTCCGGCCAGACCAGCGACGCGCAGGATTTGTCGCAAAGCAATATCCGTGTCATCTCCGAGGCCGAACCGCCGTTAACGGCGGACGGGCCGAGCCGGAAGGTGATGATGGTGGCCGGATTGATCGCCGGCGCCGTGTTCGGTATAGCCCTCGGCGCGGTCTTTGCCATCCTCGCCGGCCTGTTCCGGCATCCCGTGGTCCGCGGCTATCTCGGGAAGTGATCTCCATCGTCCTTCGTGTGGTCGATGGCTCTTTCAAGATCGGGGATGCAATTGCGCGTCGGCTGTTTTAAAGGTGAGTGGTGCAGAGAATGATTGCATTTTTCTAATGAATGCATAAAGACAATCATGCTGTGTCGTGTAATACGTAGTGGGACAATTTATGCGAGAGAAGGGGTATGCTGTTCCGTTGACTGGCGCCAGGGGAAATTGACCCATGGTACCGGCGGATAAGCTCGTGCTGCCATTCCTGGCGTTGCCGCGTTCGACCAAACGCGCGTTGGCGCTGATCGTCGATTCCAGCCTGTGCGTGCTGACCGTCTGGTTCGCCTATTGTCTCCGCCTGGACGATTGGGTGATTCTGGAGGGTGTCGAGTGGCTCCCGGCGATCGTTTCGCTCCTCGTCGCCATCCCGATCTTCATCGTCCTTGGTCTTTACCGCGCGATTTTCCGCTACGCCGGCATGTCGGCCTTCATGACCGTCGTCAAGGCGGTCGCGATCTATGCGCTTGCCTTCATGACCATTTTTACCGCGATCAGCGTACCCGGCGTCCCGCGTACGGTCGGTATCCTGCAGCCGCTGCTGCTGCTGATCGCCATCGGCCTGTCGCGCATGTGGACGCGCTACTGGCTAGGTAATGCCTATCAGCGCCTGTTGAACCGCAACAAGCTCGCCAAGGTGCTCATCTATGGTGCCGGCGCCTCCGGTCGGCAGCTCGCCGGCGCGCTTGCCAACAGTGCCGAACTCAACGTTGTCGGTTACCTCGACGACGACAATCATCTGCATGGCGCCATCATGGGCGGCCTGCCGATCTACGATCCCACCGATCTGGCGGCGCTCGCGGTTTCGGGCGATATCAAGGGCGTCCTGCTTGCCTTGCCGAATGCGACGCGACAGCGCCGCAACGAGATCTTGGAAAACATGCGCAAGGCCCGCGTCACCGTGCGCACCATGCCGGACCTGACGGCGCTCGCTCAGGGACGCGTCGCTGTTTCCGATCTCCGCGAACTCGATATCGAAGACCTGCTCGGTCGCAATGTGATTGCGCCGGATCGCGGGCTCATCGACAAGAACATCCGCGGCAAGGTCGTGATGGTGACGGGTGCCGGCGGTTCGATCGGCAGCGAACTCTGCCGCCAGATCCTGAAGAACGGCCCGTCCTGCCTGCTGCTGGTGGAGCAGAATGAATTCGGCCTGTATGCCATTCACGGCGAGCTGGAAAAATCGGCGGTGACGGCCGGAGAGGGTGATGTCCGCATCATTCCATTCCTGGCGTCTATCCGCGACGGCCGGCGGCTCAGGCAGATCATGGAGGCATGGCGGCCGAAGACCGTCTACCATGCGGCCGCTTACAAGCATGTGCCGCTCGTCGAATACAATCCCGTCGAAGGTATTCGCAACAATGTGCTGGGAACGCTGACCACCGCTGAGGTGGCGCGCGACTGCGGCGTCGAGGATTTCGTGCTGATCAGCACGGACAAGGCCGTGCGTCCCACCAATGTCATGGGTGCCAGCAAGCGGCTGGCGGAGATGGTGCTGCAGGCCATGGACGCAGACCGCAAGCCCGGTGCCGGCGGCACGAATTTCGCCATGGTGCGATTCGGTAACGTGCTGGGTTCATCGGGCTCGGTCGTGCCGCTCTTCCGCCAGCAAATCCGCGACGGTGGGCCGATCACGCTCACGCATCCGGACATCACCCGTTATTTTATGACGATCCCCGAGGCGTCGCAGCTCGTCATCCAGGCCGGCGCCATGTCAGGCGGCGGCGATGTCTTCCTGCTTGACATGGGTGAACCGGTGCGGATTGCCGATCTCGCCCGTCGCATGGTGGAATTGTCCGGCCTGACCGTGAAGGACGAGGACGAGCCGGAGGGAGACATTGAGCTAGAGATCACCGGCCTGAGGCCGGGCGAAAAACTCTATGAAGAGTTGCTGATCGGCGACAATCCGCAGGCAACAAGCCATCCGCGCATCATGCGGGCCAAGGAGGATTTCCTGCCCTGGGTGGAACTCTCAAAAGGCTCGCAGCCCTCGAAGCGGCGCTCGATGAAAATGACATACCGCTGGCAAGAACCCTCTTGCAGAAGCTTGTGTCCGGCTACGCGCCCAGTGGCGAGGTGGTGGACCTCGTTTTCCGTGAGCGCGAGGTAGATCTGACCGTCGGTCAGCCGGACTTCGGCAGCGTCGCAGGGCTTTAGCTCCGGGAAAAGTGCGAACCGTTTTCCGTCGGAATTGCGAAAAAACAAAGAGACAGGGCGATTAGGCGACTGCGTGAAAAGCTGAGTCGCTCGGGCCCTAGCGTTCGGCGCTCACGACCAATTGGGGCTTCGCCTTCACGGTATAGGCCCAGCGACGGAGCTGATCGCAGGTGCGGAACCAGTGTGCGGTGAGCCGCAGCAGAAAATGGCGCTTCGCGGCGCGGTAATGTACACGCTTGCCGATCGTCGTATCGGCACGGAATGGACTGAAATCCGCCAGGTTTTCGAGCGTGGAGAAGGTTTCGACCCCTGTCGACCAGCCACGCTCGAGCGCGACATCGTAAGGAAGAAGCATCGGTTTCAGTGAGACCAGCAGCCTCTTCGCAGCCTTCCGGTTGACGATGTAGCACGCCGCCGACCCCTGCGGCCCATGCATGCAGCGGCCGACGACGTCGCTTTCAGCGGTTTCGGATATCGGTTTGAAACCGACCAGACGATGATTGACCAGCTTCACCAGACGTGCGCCGCAGACGCTATCCATGGCGGCGAGCGCGCGCGGAATCAGCCGATGGTTAAGCTCGACATCATCCTCCATGATGATCGCCATCTTGTCGCCGCTTGCGACGAATTGCTGCAGGGCAAGCAGATGGCTGCGATAGCAGCCATATTCGCCGGCCAGCAATTTGCGCCCATTATGATAGACGAATTGCCGCTGCTGGAAATCGACACGGTCGCATTCCAGAATCGTGCTGCCGTCGATGGCGGGAATTCGGGTGATGCTCATCCCATATTGGGCAGCCTGCCCGCACAATCTTTCCCAGCGTTCGGGCGAGCGGTCGAGATTGATGACGTAAATGCGGACATGCTGTGCCAGAATGTCGGCGCTAGGTATCTCCGCGCATTGGACGATCCGATTAGCCCGCTCGAGAATCACCTTTACTCCCAAAAATAGAAAACCCGACAATGATAAACTAGAGCGATAGTTAGTCTACTATATAACAAGCTTCTTACTTTTCGCAAACTCAGATTGCACGCTTGTAATGTAGGCTCAAGTAAAAGCCTTTTCGCGAGCGTAATTTGCTGTGAACGGATGCGCGTTTACGGACCCGCCCGTTTCCGAGCTTTTCCGGCGCCCGCCGTTGGCGCTCCGCACGAGCGTCACTATATCTGGGATATGCGACGCATCATTGCTGCGCCCGCATGCCGGAAGGATCCTAGGAATCCATGTGGACCAGACCGAAAATCGTCATTGCTGCTTTGCTTCTCGCAAGCGTCTTGCCTGCACAGAGTTTCGCAGGCAATCCGCTGCTCCCCAAGCCCTATGTGCGCCCGGTCTATCCTTATAAGGACCTTCCGGGGGTGTTCGAACCGAAGATGGCTGCCGACGAAAAATTTGAATGCCGCACGACCACGGTGCGGATACGCGGCTTCCACGAGGGCATCTTCTTCCGCAATTTGCCGCGCCTCGGCTATATCTGCGAAGAGAATGGCGTCATCTCCGAAGGCACCAGCAAGCCGAACTATCAGTATTGGCAATATAACGGCCCGAACAGATAAGCTCGGCGATCCCTGCGAAAATCGGACGGCAAGAGTGCGGGCCTGGTACGGTCTACCCGGGAGTGATTGCTTATTCTCATAGGTCGATCTGAAAATAATTTCATACTTTCGAGTATTTTCCCGAATCTCGTTGACGAATGCGAAAATTTGCCTCAAGCTGACGAAAATAAATTACGTAGTGGGAACGATACGGGTATGCGAGTGGGGATCATTGGCCTCGGATTCCGTCTGGGGTACCTGGGTTATGTTTTCAAAGCGATCGATGACAGCTTCGAGATTGCGGGCTATGTCGATCCGGAACCGGCGGGCCTGCCCGGCTTGATCGAACAGGGCATTTCGGCCGGTAAAGCCTATGCTTCCCCACAGGAGCTGATCGCCAGCGAAAAGCTCGATCTGCTGATGATCGGCTCGCCCAACCACATGCATCTCGATCATATTCGTCTCGGGCTTGAGGCCGGCCTCAAGATCTTCTGCGAGAAACCGATCGTCTCCACCATCGAGCAAAGCATCGAGCTTGCGCATCTGATGGCGAAATTCGGTCAGGAGCGGCTGATGGTCGGCCTCGTGCTGCGCTATTCGCCGATGTACCGCGACCTCCTGGCCGCGCAGGCTGCGGGAAAGCTGGGGCACATCGTTTCGATTGAAGCCGCCGAGCACATCGAGCCTTACCACGGTGCCTTCTTCATGCGTGATTGGCGCCGTTACGAGCATTATTCCGGCAGTTTTATGCTGGAGAAATGTTGCCATGACCTCGATCTCTACAATGGCGTGGTCGGAGCGCGTCCTGAGCGGGTCGCTAGCTTCGGCGGGCGAAAGAGCTTCATTCCGGCAAACGATCCCGCAAGGGAAGGGATCAACGACCTTGAACTGTTCCATCGCAAGCCCAGCGGTTGGATGGGCTCGGATAAGGTCTTCGACAGTGATGGCGACATCATCGATTATCAGGTCGCAATCATCGAATACGCCAATGGCGTCGGTATGAATTTTCACACCAATCTGAACGTTCCGGACCAGTTCCGTCGTTTCGCCATCATGGGTTCGCGGGGCATGGCTGAGGGCGATTTTATTCGCGGCTACCTCAATATCCATGAAATGCTGACGGGCAATAAGGTAATCGAGAAGAAATACGCGACGCGAACTGCGCTTTCCCAACATTACGGCGCCGACGAACAAATGGCCGCCGATGTCATAGCGCATGTCAAATCAGGTCAGGAATTGCCAGTCTCGACCTTGAACGCGCTGGAAGCCGGCATTTTGGCGCTTTCGATGGACGAGGCGCGAATGAAGAGGGCGGTCGTGGACCTGCGTCCGATCTGGGACAGGTTCGACGAAGCGCTGCAATCGCGAGCCGCATAGAGGGAGGCGCAAGATGGGTGTTCACCGCAGCACAGTCATCTTCGCCTGGATCCTGCTCCTTCCGGCCCTTCTCTACGTCCTCGTCATCGTCGCCTATCCGCTGGTCGACACGGTCATCCTGTCCTTCACCGACGCCTCGCTGAAGAAACTGACGAACTGGGTCGGCTTCGACAACTATCGGAAGATATTTAACGCCACTTTCGCGTCGGTGATCGTCCGGACCTTTATCTGGACGTTCTTTTCGGTGTCGATCAAGATGATCATCGGCACTTTCGGTGCGACGATGCTGAATTCGGCAGTTCCCGGCCGCTCGCTTTTTCGCGTCCTGACCATGCCGCCCTGGATCGTGCCCATGGCGATCGGCATCTTCATGTGGGGCTGGATGTATAACGGCCAGTTCGGCATGATTTCCGGCGTCCTGCAGAATCTCGGTCTCGTCAGCGGCCCGGTTGCTTTTTTAGCCTATGGCAGCACGGCCTTCTGGGCGACGATTATCACCGACGTCTGGATCGGCGTGCCGCTGGTGACGCTCTACATGCTGGCCGCCATGCAGGCGATCCCGCAGGACCTGTATGAGGCCGCCTGGACAGATGGTGCCGGACGGGCCTACCGCTTTCGCCGCATCACGCTGCCGCTCCTGGTGCCGTCGCTGATCACCATGTCGATGCTGTCGCTGATCGCCACCTTTAATTCCTTCGACATCATATGGATCCTAACGCGCGGCGGCCCGGACGGCGAGACGACGACAATGATCATCGATACCTATCGCACGGCGATCGGGTCGTACAAGTATGGCGAGGGCGCAGCTCGCGCGGTGCTGATCTGCATTTTCCTGTCGCTGTTCTGCCTTGCCTACTTCCGCACCACCAGTCGTTTCGCCACGGGGGATAACCGATGAGCCATCCGGCGATGATCAACCGCTATAAATGGTATGAGCTGATCGGCATCTATGCCGGCATCCTGCTGTTCCTGACCTTCGTATTGGCACCCTTCGTCGAGGGCTTCCTTGTGTCGCTGAAGCCGCTCTCACTGCTTTTCTCGTCGCCTTATCGTTTCTGGCCGGAAAACGGCTCCTTCGAAGCCTACCGCACCATGTGGATCAGCGTGCCGGGCTTCGGGCGCTATATCTTCAATTCCTTCTTCATTTCCACCATCGTGACGGCCGTTGTGCTGGTGCTCGTCGTGCCGGCGGCCTATGCCTTCGCCCGCTTCGATTTCAGGGGCAGCGGCGTGCTGCTCGGCGCCTTCCTGGCGGTCAACATGTTTTCCGGTGCCGTGCTGCTGATTCCGCTTTTCCGGCTGATGCGCACGATGGGCGTGCTCAACACTTATTTTGCGATGATCGTACCGGGTGTTGCCTTCCTCATTCCCTCCGCCATCTGGTTGCTGCGCACCTATATGATGCGCATTCCGAAGGAGCTCGACGAGGCGGCCTTTGTCGATGGCGCCAGCCATTTCTATACGTTGCGTCGCGTCATCCTGCCCATCGCCATGCCAGGCATCACCGTCGTCGCCATCACCACTTTCATCGGCGCCTACGCGCAGCAATTCATCTATGCGCTCACCTTCAATTCCAAGTCCGAATACATGCCGCTGCCGGTTGGGCTATTCGCTTATTTCGGACGGCAAGAGGTAGTCTGGAACGAACTCATGGCGGCAAGCTTCGTCGGCATCGCGCCGGCTCTGGTCGTGATCTTCTTCCTGCAACGGTATCTCGTCAGCGGTCTGACCGCTGGCGCGGTGAAGCAATAAAATCAATCAACCACCAGAGAACGGGAGCTTAAACGTGACATTTCATTTCAAAACGGGGCTGCTTGCCCTTGCTTTGCTCGGCTCCACCGCGCTTGGCGCCGTGAGTGCCCAAGCTGCCGACAAGGAAATCAACTGGATCTATTGCGGCGACAGTATCGATCCGATCCATGTGAAATATATCAAGCAATGGGAAGACAAGAATCCGGGCTGGGCAGTGAAGCCGGAAGTCGTCGGCTGGGAGCAGTGCCAGGACAAGGCGACGACATTGGCTGCAGCCGGTACCCCGGTCGCAATGGCCTATGTCGGCTCGCGTACGCTGAAGCAGTTCGCGGAAAACGATCTCATCGTTCCGATCCCGATGACGGATGAGGAAAAGAAGACCTACTATCCGGGCATCGTTAGTACCGTAACCTCCGATGGACAGCAGTGGGGTGTGCCGATCGCCTTCTCGACCAAGGCACTCTATTGGAACAAGGACCTCTTCAAGCAGGCGGGTCTCGATCCGGAAAAGCCGCCGACCACCTGGGCCGAGGAAATCGCCGACGCCAAGACGATCAAGGAAAAGACTGGTATCGCCGGCTATGGCTTGTCGGCCAAGACGTTCGACAACACAATGCACCAGTTCCTGCACTGGGTTTACACGAACAACGGCAAGGTGATCGACGGTGACAAGATCGTGCTCGATAGCCCGGAAGTGCTGGCTGCCCTTCAGGCCTATAAGGATATCACACCTTACTCCGTCGAAGGGCCTACGGCTTACGAGCAGAATGAAATGCGCGCCATCTTCCTCGATGGCAAGATTGGCATGCTCCAAGCTGGTTCGGGTGCTGCTTATCGCCTGAAGAATACGAAGATCAACTGGGGCGTCGCACCGCTCCCGCTCGGTCCTTCGGCCAAGGGCCAGGGCACGCTGCTCATCACCGATAGTCTTGCTGTTTTCAAAGGCACTGGCGTTGAGGACAAGGCGATCGAATTCGCGAAGTTCATCACCTCTCCCGGTCCGCAGGCCGAATACGAACTTCAGGGCGGCGCCGGCCTGACGCCTCTGCGTCCGTCTCCGTTGGTCGATGAGTTCGAGAAGAAGGATCCCTTCTGGAAGCCGTTCATCGACGGCATCAGCTACGGTGGCCCCGAGCCGCTGTTCAAGGATTATAAGGGCTTTCAGAATGTCATGATCGAGATGGTCCAGTCCGTTGTGACCGGCAAGGCCCAGCCCGCGGATGCCTTGAAGAAGGCAGCCGCAGATCTCGAGCAATATAAATAGGCCTGCAAATCACCGGGCCGCGCGCAACGCGCGCGGCCTTTTGAGCCCCGCCCGCCTTATGGCGGCGCCGCGCGGAGACAGACTTTTGGGACAGCTTCACCTTAAGCAGGTCAAGAAATTTTACGGCCACTTCGAGGTCATCAAAGGCGTCGAGCTTGACGTGACGGACGGCGAGTTCGTCGTTTTCGTCGGTCCCTCCGGTTGCGGCAAGTCGACCTTGCTGCGGATGATCGCCGGCCTCGACGACGTCACCAGCGGCGACATCATTATCGATGGCGCGCGCGTCAACGACCTGCCGCCGGTCAAGCGCGGCATCGCCATGGTGTTCCAGTCATACGCCCTTTATCCGCACATGACGGTGTTCGAGAATATCGCCTTTCCCTTGCGGGTCGAGAGGATGGCGGAAGACAAGCTCAAGGCCAGGGTGGAGCGTGCGGCCAGCATCCTGCATCTTGACCAACGCCTACAGCAAAAGCCCGGCATGCTGTCGGGCGGCCAGCGCCAGCGCGTCGCCATTGGCCGGGCGATCGTCCGCGAGCCGAAGATCTTCCTGTTCGACGAGCCGCTGTCGAACCTCGACGCGGCCCTGCGCGCCGATATGCGCATCGAGCTTGCCAAGCTGCACCAACAATTGCAGGCGACGATGATTTATGTGACCCACGATCAGGTGGAAGCCATGACCATGGCCGACCGCATCGTCGTCCTCAACGCCGGCGAGATCGCCCAGACCGGCGAGCCGCTGGATCTTTATCATAAGCCGGCAAATAAATTCGTCGCCAGCTTTATCGGCAATCCCAAGATGAATTTCCTGCCCGTGACTTGCAAGGGCGTCACCGAAGCGGGCGTCGAGGTGGATTACAAGGGCCAGACCGTGCTGCTACCGGTGAGGCCGCGAGAGGGTGTCGTCGGCAAGCCGTTGACGCTCGGCATACGGCCGGAACATGTACAGCTCGGTGGCGGCGATATATCCCTGACAGTCTTGCCGACCGTAATCGAGCGGCTGGGCGCGCAGACGGTCGCTTATGCGGCGCAGGAGCGTTATAGCGGCGAGAATTTTTGCGCCACGCTGCCGGGAAGTATCGCCATCCGCACCGACAGGCCTCTGCTCACGGGCATTCGCATCGCCGACTGCCATCTTTTCGATGAGAACGGCATAGCTTTCGAGCGCAGGGTGGAATTGACGGATATCGATATGGAGTGGTTGAGCTCGCCTTCATCCAAGTGGGAGGAAGACCACGCGTAGCCTGGGTCGAGGGGGGGTATGCCGCGGGGATGCGGTTCCACGAACCGCTCTAAGATCACGTCGCTAAAGCGTCGCCCGCTCATCCGCCCTTGGGGCACCTCCTCCCCGAGGGGAGAAGGGGTATCATCACCTACCAGACCAGCCCGCGTGCCGCGACATCCTCGACGCGGGTCACGATGCCGTCGCGGTGAAAGACCATGCGATCGAAAGATTCGAAACCACGCAGGTGTGATTGGGGATGATGCGGATCTTGTCGCCGATCGCCGGGCGAGGCCCGCTGCATTTCGAAAGATCGATTACCCCATGCTCTTCCGAGAGATTTGTGATGACCGCTTCTGGATAGCCGACCACCGCGCCGTAGTCCGAAAAGCCGAGGAGATCGGAGGTCAGCGCCTTCGAACCGGCGTCGATGACGGCGCGGTCGGGCGTCGGGCGCGAAACGACGGTGGCGAGAATATGCATGGCGCAATCGCCTTCGCCGCAATGGCCGGCGCGCATCATGGAGCGATCGTTGTAGATGTAGGTGCCGGCACGGTGTTCCGTGGCCGCAGTCACCAGATGCGCGTCATAAAGGCTTGGCGTACCGCCGCTGCTGACGATGGGGCATTCGATGCCGTCGCGCTGCAAAAGCGAGATGGTCTCGGCCAGAAAGGCCTGTATGGCCGCAGCGCTGTTCGGCTTCGGATAGGTCATCAGGCCACCGAAAGTCAGGCCCGGCTTGTGGGCAATATGTCTGGCCAGCGCCGCGGCTTCTTCCGGGGACTGCACGCCGCAGCGTCCGCCGCCGGTATCACATTCGACCAGCACGGTGAGCGGCTTCCGGTTCGCGAAATGGGCTGACAAGCCGTCGGCTGTAGCCATGCTGTCGGCGACCACTTTCAGCCCGGCGATACGATCGTTCAGGGCAGCGAGGCGGACGAGCTTCTCGGGGCCGATGATGTTGAAGGTGATGAGGATATCTTCGAAGCCGGCATCGGCAAATACTTCGGCTTCGGTGATCTTCTGGCAATTGATCCCCTTGGCGCCTGCCGCCACCTGGGCGCTCGCGAGTGCGGGAATCTTGTGGGTCTTGATATGCGGCCGAAAGTTCAGCCCATGCGCGTCCATATAGGATTGCACGCGGGCGATATTCGCCGCCATGCGGTCTTCGTCGATGATCGGGCGCGGCGTCGAGAGATCGTCGATGCGGTCGCCCGCGCTGGGGCTGATGTCCGAGACGATATCATGTGCCATATCAGGCAACTCCCTATTTTGCCGCGTGCGGGTCGGCAATCATCGGCCAGATGTCCTTCGGCGCACGGCGATAGGGCGTGCGCGCCGGATTGTTCGGATAGGGCGTTCCAGCCGAACAGTAAAGGATTTCCGAGGCGATCTTGGAGAAGGAGGCGTAGAAGTGATTGGTCGACTTGATCACCAGGATTTTCTTGCGCGTGGGGTCGATACCCATCACTGAGAAAAGACTCGGATCGAAGCTTTGGGCGCGCGTCGAATTGAGGATGATGTCGATACCGTTGAGTTCGATATGAGCTGCATCGCCGAAGGGAGCGAAACTTTCGCCAAAGCGCATTTCGGCATTGGCCACGAGGCGCACGACCTTGACGATCCCATCGACGGGATTGCCGGTACCCGGCGCCGACTTCGCCCCGAACCGCAACGGAATTTCCGCGCCTTCGCCGGCCGCCATGCAGATCTGCACCGCCATCGGGTCCCAGATCGTGCCGATCGCGGTGTCGCGCGCGCCTTGGGCCAACAGCTCTTCGAGAATAACGGTCGCATCGCCCGCCGTGCCGCCGCCTGGATTGTCCCAGACATCGGCGATGACGACCGGAGCCGAGCGTGCTGCCCCCGACCAGGCGGCTAGGGCCTCGGCCACCGCCTGCTTTTCGTCGATCTGTGGCATGATAAAGGTGCCACGTTTGGAAAACAGCTCCAAACCGAGGTCGCGGGCGAGGGCAGAACCCTTATCCGGCTTATTATCTGTGACGACCAGCAGCTTCGTTCCCATTTCGGGCACGTCGCCCGCCATGAAACCATGGATGACGGAGATGGATAGGATATCCGCGTCGTTTCTCTCGATCTCGATGATCTTGTCGACAAACGAACGCATCGGCTCGCGCGAGGTCGGGAAGACATCGATCATCCGGCAATCGAAGACCGACATGATGGGTTTGGCGCGGCCCTCCAGCGTATCGACCGCGATGCGCCAGAGGTCTTCGGCGCGGTCGACGAAGTCCGTATGCGGGAACTCTTTGAAATAGACGAAGAAATTCGCCGCCGAGAGGCGCTTTTTCGTCAAATGGCTGTGCGGATCGAGCTCGGCACAAACAAGGATATCCGGTCCGACGATCTGGCGGACCTGGGTGAGAAAATCGCCCTCGGTATCCTCGTAACCGTCAGCAACCATCGCGCCATGCAAGCCGAGCACGACGGCGTCGACCGGCAAGGTGGCGCGAAGCTGGCCGAGGATTTCGTCACGCAGATCTTCATAGGTCCTGCGGTTCACCAGGCCGGCCGGGTCGGCCCAGGCAGCAGTGCCCTCGATCAGTTCCCAACCCTTTTCCGCGGCCACCTGCCGGCCGACCGTGATCGGCGCCGAACAGAGCGTCGGCGTCTCCGGGTGCGTACCGGGCGGCGCATAGAGCGAAGCCTCGAAGGCGCGTCGGTCAACGCAGATCGGAGAAAATGTGTTCGTCTCGGTCGCGAGCACCGCGGTGAAAATGCGCAACGCCGTCGCCTCTATTCCATTGGGTTCGGCAGATAACCGGTAAAGCCGGAAATCTTCCAGCGGCCGTCATGCAGGCGGCAATAATAAAGCGTCTGCCATTTCAGCACATCGACGCTGCCGTCCGTCTTCTTCAAGCTGCCGTCGAATTTCTTGCGCACCAGCGCCATCTCACCTTCGATCTCGATGTCTTCCAGCGTCGTCGTGGTGAAGATTGCGGTGCGCGGGTCTTCTGCAAAGGATTGGCCGGAGAAGTCGCGCGCTTGCCGCAACCATTCATCGCGATAGGCGCTGAGGGTGGGGAAGGCGAGGCGCCATTTGTCGGGGCTGACCTCGCGGCGGCCATCGATGCCGATGAAGCCGTCTTCGACGAAATCGTCCGATACCAGCGACCAGTCGGCGGCGAGAAAGGCGTCGATGTCGCGCGGCACGAGCATCTCCCAGATCGCGCGCCGGGCAGCATCGTCGGCAGGGAAGGGATTTTTAAAGGGATTGCGCATCGTGCCAGCCATTATTGAAATTCTTTTCATAAACTGCGATTTTCACTGGCCAAATTCTGCTTTCTATGGTCATTTGTCAACGCATCAAGAAAATAATTTGCAGGATTCGAAAATGTCCATCAAGCGTTATGGCACTAGCCAGACGGGTGCGGGTGGCAAGACGCTGCCCTTTGCGCGCGCTGTAGAAGCCAATGGCTGGCTCCATGTTTCCGGTCAAGTCGCCATGGAAGACGGCGAGATCATCGATGGCGGCATCGTTGCCCAGACCCATAAGGCAATCGGTAATCTCATCGCCATTCTCCACGAGGCCGGCTACGACGTCGAGCATGTCGTTCGCGTCGGCGTCTGGCTCGACGATCCCCGCGATTTCTGGAGCTTCAACAAGATCTACCAGGATTATTTCGGCGCGCATCCGCCGGCGCGCGCCTGCGTGCAGTCGTCGATGATGGTGGATTGCAAGGTGGAGATCGATTGCATCGCGTATAAGACGCCGGAAGCGTAGGGGCAGTAAGACCTACGGGGCAAGAGGAAAAGTCCGTGGATATTTTCACGACCATGCAGGAGGAGAGGGGGCGGTTGTCGCAGTCGGAAAACCGTATCGCCGACATCGTCCTCAACGACTTCGAATTCGCGGTCAACGCCTCCATTGTCGAGCTCGCCGGCAAAGCGGATGTTTCACCGCCGACAGTGACCCGCTTCTGCCGCCGCCTTGGCTGCGAGAGCTTTTCCGATTTCAAGGTGCAGCTCGCCCGCACCGCCTATGTCGGCATGCGCTACTTCAAGCCCGAGCCAAAGAGCATCGCGCCGGCTGACGTCGCGCAGGACATCATCACCAAGGCGCAGAATGCCCTGTTCCTGTTGCATCGCGGGCTGGACATCCCGGCGATCGAGCAGGCGTCGAACAGGCTTGCCGACGCCGAGATGATCTACGCCTTCGGCTCTGGCGGCAATTCCTCCATGATCGCCAGTGAGCTGCAGAACCGTCTTTTCCGCCTCGGCCTGCGCGTCACCGCCAGTTCCGATCATAGCATGCAGTTGATGATGGCCGCCGCCGCCAAGCCGGCTGATGTGCTGATCGGCTCGTCGTTGTCGGGCCGCAATACCGAGCTGGTGCGGGCCTTCACGCTTGCCCGCGAGGCCAAGGTGCCGACCATCGCGCTGACACAGAGCCACAGTCCTGTGGCGCTTGCTGCCGACATCGCCGTGCCGATCGATTTGCCGGAGGGCAACAATATCTATCGCCCGACATCGACGCGCATCGCCTATCTCGCAGTCGTGGACATTCTCGCGAGCCTCGTTGCCTACCGCATCCAGCCGCAAGCAACGGTGACGCTGCGCCGCATCAAGCAGCAGCTCGTGACCCATCGCGACGGCGACGACCGCCAGCTTCTCGGAGACTAAAGCAATTCCAGGAAAAGTGCGTGAGCCGCTTTCCGTCCGGAATTGCGAAAGACCAGAAACACATCAGGGGGCAGTAGCATGACTCGATCCGTCGCCATCGTCACCGGAGCTGCCGGCGATATCGGCCGTGCCATTGCCCGGCGTCTCGCGGATGATCACGATGTCATCCTGCTGATCGATATCGATGCGTCAGCCGTTCAAAAGGCTACGGAAGAGCTGGGGCCGGCGGAACGCTTCGTTCCCCTGAAAACCGATGTAACCAGCGAGATCGACACCGCGCAGATGGCAAAGGCTGCTGCGGGGCTGGGTGTAGTCAAGACCCTGGTCAACAACGCGGGCGCTGCCCGTGCCGTCAGCCTGCACGACACCACGCCGGATATCTGGCGCGCCGACAATGCCCTCAATCTCGAAGCCGCCTTCCTCTGTTTCCGCGCTGTCGAGGACATGCTGAAGGCATCGAAAGGGTCGCTGATCAACATCGCCTCGGTCAACGGCATGGCCGTCTTCGGCCATCCCGCCTACAGCGCCGCCAAGGCCGGGCTTTTGCATTTTACCCGGTTGGTCGCGGTCGAATACGGCAAGTTCGGCATCCGCGCCAATGCGGTCGCGCCGGGCACAGTGCGCACGCAGGCCTGGGAGGCGCGTGCTAACGCCAATCCCAATGTTTTTGAAGAGGCCCGCCGCTGGTATCCGCTGCAGCGTGTCGTCGATCCCGCCGATGTCGCCAATGCCGTCGCCTTCCTCGCTGGCCCGTTGGCCGCTGCCATCACCGGCATCTGCCTGCCGGTCGATTGCGGCTTGACGGCGGGGCAGGCCGAGCTCGCCCATACATTTTCACAGTCCGATCATTATTGAACGCGTGTCGTTAAGGAGAGAATAGATATGCAGCCGGCTTCCTATCATCTCGAAAACACATGGTCTCCCGATGGCGGACCGAACGGCCGCCTGACGTTTACGCTGGTCAATCTGTCGGATGCGCCGCTCACCGATTTCCGCCTCGTCTATACCTCTTTGACACGCGTCATCGATCCCAAGGCTTGCGATAATGCCGTCTTCCTTCGCCGCAACGCCAATTTCCATGAATTCACCCCGCCCGCTGGCTTGTCGCTTGTATCGGGCGAAAGCTGGACTTTCAGCGTCAGCGGCCTGAACCGCACGGCAAAACATTGCACTGATGGCGCCAAGTCCGCCTATTTGACGCTGTCGGACGGCAGCCATGTGTCCGTCTCGGTCTCGGATCTCCTGCTCGAAGGCCGCGTCAGCGCGCCGCCGCCGGTGCTGCTGCCGGAAGGCAAGCTCGATCTTCCCTTCGCCATTCAGCCCTGGCCGGCGACGATCGATGCCTGGCCTGGCGAAGGCTTTCCGGTCGTACTCTATCCCGTCAAGGGAACCGATGGTTCCAGCCTGAAGGCCGTCGCGACGGCGCAGGCCCTCTTCCATCGCCTGTTCCCGGCCAACCACGCACCGTTCAGCCTCATCGCCGCGCCGCAGGGTAGGCGCCTGCGCTTCGTCGAGCGTCCGGCTCTCGCAAGGGAAGCCTACGAGCTCACTTTCTCGGCCGACGAGATCGCGCTCGCCTATTCCGCCGACGCCGGCCGCCTCTATGGCTTGACGACGTTGGCCCAGCTTCTGGATGGCACACGGCGCGAACCCGGCAAATTCCGGTTTCCGGTCGCCGGCACGATCTCCGATCAGCCGCGCTACGGCTGGCGCGGCTGCCATCTCGACGTCTCCCGGCAATTCCATCCCAAGGAGAATGTGAAGCGGCTGATCGATATTCTCGCCTGGCTGAAGCTCAACATCTTCCATTGGCATTTGACCGATGACGAGGCTTGGCGGCTGGAGATCAAGGCCTATCCGCAGCTCACCTCGACCGGCGTGCTGCGCGGCCCGGACGAGCCGCTGCTGCCACAACTCGGAAACGGCGCCGAGCCAGTGGACGGCTTCTATTCGCACGCAGATGTCAGGGAGATTGTCGCCCATGCCTTGGCGCTCGGCGTCGAGGTCGTGCCGGAGATCGATATTCCCGGCCACAGCACTGCCGCGTTGGTCGCCCTGCCGGATCTGGCCGACGGGCAGGAGGCGCCGGAGAGCTATCATTCCGTCCAGGGCTATCCCAACAATGCCCTCAACCCGGCCGTGGAGCCGACCTATGAATTCCTCGGGAAAGTATTCGACGAAATGGTCGAGCTGTTCCCCTCCGATTATATCCATATCGGCGGCGACGAGGTCGCAAACGGTTCCTGGCTCGCCTCGCCGCAGGCCCGCAAGCTGATGGAGCGAGAGGGCATATCCGGCACCTTCGCGCTGCAATCCTATTTCCTGAAGCGGGTGAAGACGATGCTGACGGCCCGCGGCCGCAAGCTCGCCGGCTGGAACGAGGTAGCCCACGGCGGCGGCGTCTCCACGGAAGGCACGCTGCTGATGGCCTGGGAGAAGCCGGAAGTCGGCATCGAGCTGGCGCGCGAGGGCTATGATGTCGTGATGACCCCGGGACAGGCCTACTATCTCGACATGGTGCAGGCCGAAGCCTGGCAGGAACCGGGCGCAAGCTGGGCCGGCACCGTGCCGCCGGCGCATACCTATGCCTATGAGGCGGAAGGTGAGTTTCCCGAGGAACTGAAGGATCGGATGAAGGGCGTCCAAGCCTGCATCTGGCAGGAAAATTTCCTCTCCCGCGACTATTTCAATCGCCTGGTCTTCCCCAGACTGCCGGCCATCGCCGAAGCCGCCTGGACGCCGAAGGCAGGGAAGGATTGGGAGCGGTTCGCGGCGATTGTGCGATTGAGTCCGGCTCTATAGGACAGGAAGTCCAGAACCCTGATTGCCTGCGCTGAGAAGGACATCTCCGGAGTTCTTCTTACGCAGGAAGAGCCTATGTGTTCAAATCGAGCTGCATGGCTGCAGCAGCTTCTGGCTTGGCCTTTGGCTTCCTGGGCGAACGGGCCTTGGTGCTCTGATCGGAGCTGGTGGTCTTAGACCGAACGGGAACCTCTGGAAGCTCGGCAAGCAGCATTCCATTTGCAGTGAGCTCATTGCGTTCATCGGTCACCTTTGCGGGTTCGACCGCTGGACTTTCCTTGATGGCTTTCAACGGGGTGGCGATTTGGGCTGCCTGCGGTGCAAATCGAATCATTAGCTTGTTACTCCTTAGTGTTCCCTTTATGTTCTTGTTGCGGTGAGAGTCAATCAGCCACGGCACGACGCACGAAATGAGACACCGAAAAGGCATAACACTGCTGCCTATTGGGCATGATGACTACCAGCATACGCTTGGAGGTCTGCCGCAATGGTACGAGCTAAATGCCGTTTGCCCGATTTGCCACAGGACCGCACATGTGGACCGCTACGAGATGGCCAGGCGTTTTGGCGGTGGCAAGAAGGTAGGCTCATTGGCAAGCAAGTTGGTCTGCCAAGTGTGCGGCAATAGGCAGGGCAACATGCTGATGATTGGAATGATGCCGAGGGATTGAAAGGCCGGTTACGGCCACGCAAGTCGGCTGGCATATGCATCGCAAAATGGGAGGAGAGCGAACCCTTCGAAGCCATCAGCCATCGGGCGGACAAGCCTCATGAGCATTGCTGCCGTAAGCCTTTGCAACAAGGCACTAAACGCACAACTTGTCGGAATATTTAACTCTTTGATCTTGGCAGTGATCAAAAGGAAATGGTGCCCAGAAGAGGACTCGAACCTCCACGCCTCGCGGCACAGGTACCTGAAACCTGCGCGTCTACCAATTCCGCCATCTGGGCGACGGACACGCATGTAAGGGGGTGGCTCTTCGGTGTCAACAGGGTTTTTGAACTTTTCGGGGCAATCTGAAAAAAAGCGGTTGAAGCCCGGGTTAACCCCGGGCGGCCGCCCAGGCGCGGATGAGGCCAAGTCCCTGTTCCAGCAAGGCCTTTGCTTCGTTTTCATCGGCCGCTTCGACGTAACAGCGCATCTCCGGCGCATTGCCGGAGGGGCGGAAATGGATGATTCGGCCATCGCTCAGCGTCACCCGCAGCCCATCGATGTCGCTCTTTGATGCCACGCCGGCGACCGGCGCCAGGAAGTCGGCGAGGTTGGCTTCAGAGGCGCGCAGATAAGCCATCAGCGCCGCGCTGGTCTCGACCGGAAAATTCTCCAGCCGGTCGGCGGCGGCAAAGGGCAGGCGGTAGTTGGCGGCGACGGCGGACAGCGGCTGTTTTGCGCGCGCGGCGGCGTAAAGCGTCGCGAGGATCGGCAGGAAGCTATCGCGCGTCGGCAGGGGGCGTACCTGCTCGCCTTCGATGATGAAGCGGCTCGCCGTCAGCGTGCCGCCATTGGCTTCGAATCCCATGACATTGGCCTTGCCGGTCGCCAGCGCCTCATCCATGCCGGCGATGACATAGGGCGAGCCGACACGGGTGCGGGTGACGGAATAGGAGCCAGCGGCCTCTATGCCGGAATTGGAGGTGACCGGCGTCACCACGACCTCCGCGCCGAGGAAATTCGCGGCGATGAGGCCGAGCAGGTCGCCGCGCAACGGCTCGCCGGTTTCGTCGGAGACAAGCGGCCGGTCGCCGTCGCCGTCGGCGGAGACGATCGCATCCAGCCCGTGCTCTAGCGCCCAGCTTTTCAGCAGGCGGATGGTTTCGGCGGAGACCGCTTCGGTATCAACGGGAACGAAGCTTTCGGAGCGGCCGAGCGGCACGACGCGCGCGCCGTAATGCGCCAGCACCAGGCCGAGCAGATCACGCGCCACTGTGCTGTGCTGATAAACACCAATGGTGAGGCCCGCGAGGCTGTCGGCGGGCAGAAGCGCGGTATTGCGCTCGAAGAACAACGCCTCGGTCTCCGCCGTTCGATCCTCGCCAGCGCCAGGCGTCTCGTCCAGGCTGGCGTCGCCGATCGCGGAGGCTTCCGCGCTGATCGCCAATTCGTCCTGCTTGTCGATCTCGCCGTCCGGTCGGTAGAATTTGATGCCGTTGCGATCTGCCGGAATATGCGAGCCGGTGATCATCAGCGAGGCAGCCTTGAGCTCCAGCCCGTAAAGCGCCAGTGCCGGGGTCGGCAGCGCGCCGCAATCGACCGGCGAGAGGCCGGCACGCTTCAGCGCGCCGATGCAGGTGGCCGAGATCGACGGGCTGGACTCGCGAAAATCGCGGCCGACCAGGATGAGATCGCCGGGCTGTGCATGGCCGCTTTTTAACAGATGGCGCGCAAAGGCCGTGGCATAGAGGGCAGACGCCCGTCCCACGAGATCGACGGATAGGCCGCGGAGGCCGCTGGTTCCAAATTTCAAGCTGCTCACGTGCAATCTCCTCGGAAAGGCTGCGCCTCTTATGGAACAAGCGGGGAAAAGGATCAACCGACCGATGGCGGCCGATATCTGCCGTCGCAGATCTGGTTTTGTGTTCGGTGAAGGCCCAAATATAAAGCAAGCCGCGGGAAGAGATGTTGGTCGCGACGACCAGCAACAGGAGTCTGTCATGACTGTTTTCGGCAAGATCGCGTTCGGCTGCACCATCAGCCTCGTTTTGCTGTCCTCACCGGATTTCGCCAATGCGGCCTCGAATGGCCCGAAGATCGGCCTCCCTCCCCCCAGGATTGGGCCTACTGTTTGCGACAGTCGCGGCTGCTTCGGCTTCGGGTCGCAGCAATGGTATCGGCCGCCCGGCTATCCCCTTCCGAACACGGTGACGCCGCTCAATAGCAGGAACCGCTTTGACGACCCCCGAGTCGTTATCCCGCCGCGCACCAATGATGTCCCGCCGAGAACCGACTTTCAGGCGCCGGTCAACAATCGCACCCGCCACCAGATGTGGTGCGCCGAACGCTATCGTAGCTATAATCCCGGCACCAATCTCTACAATACACTTCACCACGGATTCCAGACTTGCCGCTCACCTTACAATTGAGCAGGAGGCTTCTGCCGCCGGTTTCAGCGCGGAGCGCATCCATTCTTCGTGTCTATATGAGGAAGCTAAAATAAATCGCTTGCTTTTTTGCCGACTTGGGCAGTCCGTAAAGTGTCGCCGCTTCCATATGGTCGCGGCGAAGGAAGGAGCCCAAAATGGCAAAGGGTCAAATCAGAAGTCACCGCGAGGCGCGAAAACCCAAGAAGGATAAAATCGTCGCTGTAAAGCAGCAGCCGGGCTCTCAGGTCAGGCAGGCTGCCAGCACGGTAAGCCTCGGCAGGAAAGACAAGTGACAGAGCGAAGGCGCGCCGGCAGGCCGCCTTCTCGATATATCAGCCGGTGTAATATCGGCCGGCGCGCCAACGAGGTGCGCGGCAGAGCATTGTTGTTAGCTTTCTAGCGATCCGCGGTCCGTATGGCCGAGATCGCGGTCGGGATCGATGACATCGCGCACCCGCTGTTTCAGCTCCTTCGGGCCGGGGAAGCCGCCGTCGCGCTTGCGCTCCCACAGCAGCTCGCCGTCGACGCGGATTTCGAAGTTACCGCCGGTGCCAGGGATCAGCGCCACTTCGCCCAGGCTGTCGCTGAAGGTCTGCAGCAGTTCCTGCGCCATCCAGCCGGCGCGCAGCAACCAGTTGCATTGCGTGCAATAGAGAATGGTGATCCGCGGCTTATCGGTCATCGTCAGGTTCCTTGTTGTTTGCTGACCTTTAGGCTCAACATTAATGGGCTGCAAGCCGGGCTCTTGCGCCGTCGATCCGCTCATGCTCATCTTTGCCCGGATAAATTTTCGGGAATCAACAGGAATGCGGGTCGCGGTCGTCGAAAATATGAGAAACACGCCGCTTGGCGCCCTTGGCATCGCGCTGGAGGAAGCAGGCGCGGAGATCGAGTGGTTCCGGGCGTGGGACGGCGAGGAGCTTCCGAAGGATGTGGCGGCGCATGACGCGTTGGTGGTGCTCGGCGGCGAGCAGAATGCCCTTGACGACGAGACCCATCCCTATCTGCCGGAACTGGCGCAGCTGATGCGCCGCTTCGAAGAGGCCGAGAAGGCCGTGCTCGGCATCTGCCTCGGCAGCCAGATCTTGGCGCGCGCCTATGAGGCCGAAAACCTCATCGGTGCAACCCATGAATTCGGCTGGAAAACGGTTGGCGTCACCGAGGAAGGCCGGGCCGATCCCCTGCTGTCTGATCTCGCCGGCGATTTCACCATCTTCCAATGGCACTCCGACACGTTCTCGCTGCCAGCCGGCGCCGTACACCTCGCGACCAACGCGGTGACCAGGAACCAGGCCTTCCGCATCGGCCGCGCCGCCTACGGCACGCAGTTCCATTTCGAGGCCAATGCCGCCGTCGTCGAAGGCTGGCGGACGGAATTCAAGGCATCGATCGAACGCAACGAGCCCGGCTGGCTGCAGCGCTATGCCGAGATTGCCGCGCAGCATGCGCCCGCGGCAGAGATTGCAGGGCTGGCGATTGCGCGGGGCTGGGTGAGGACGATTGGCGCTGACGCCAAGCTGCAGGCGGCGTCCTGAGCAATTCCAGGAAAAGTGCGTAGCGGTTTTCTGTCTGGAATTGCGAAAAAACAAAAAGATAGAGCGGTTCTAAGATTCCGTTACAAGCTGAACCGCTCCAGAGCAATTCAATCGGCTACGAAGCTTTGCCTGTCTATCGCGGCTCTCCATTGCCGGAAGCGATCTGTGCTGCCCCGCCTATGGCATTGCGAAATGCGTCGTCGAAGCTCACGCCGCGGATTTGCCAGCGATGCATTTTTCCATTTTCCGTTATCGACCAGTCGGCGACCCAGCCGAGATCCCTGTCGCTCCAGACGAGCGAACCCGCCAACGCGACATCGCCGCCGATGGTCTTGGCCATGGCATCGAGTTCTTGCGGTGCCGTCCCCGCCAAACCGGTTGTGGTGAGGCCCCGGCTGGTCAACGCTGCCTTGTCCGGCACAATGATTGCCATGGCAAGCGGCCCGGCGGCCGCCTTGAACGCGTCGATCATATAAGGGCTTTCGTCACCGTCGCGGGTCAGCACGAAACTGCGTCTGGTATCGCGTACCACCAGAAAAATCGCGAGTTTCGGGCGCGGTGACAGCCACGGCTTGTGCCCGAGCTTGCGCAGCAAGTCGTCGATGGTATCGGGCATGTAGATGCAAGTGAGGTCCTGCGGCCGGTCGTGCGTGCCTTGCTCGTCATGGATCGGGATACCTTCCAGGCGATCGCGATAGCTATAGGTCGCGACGAAGGAGCCGGCATTCGGCAGCATCGCTTGAAAAGCATTCTCCGTCGTCACGCGCTGATCGCCGCTGACCTTGACAAGCACACGACCGAGGCAATCCTTGAAGCCGAGTTCGCGATTGACCGCGCCGGTGCCGGTAACGATTGCCTGCACCTGGTAAAGCCGGCTGTGATCATCGGCGCGAGCGACGGCTGCCTGGTTGATAGCTGCGAGAGCGAAAGCGATGGCGATCGATCGTGATTTCAACATGGAGACATCTCCGAACGCTGCCATGGTGTCGTGAAAACAAGCTGCAGGCAATGTCAGATTATGACGGCCAAGCGACGTTGACGATGGCTTTGACAACCGCGTCGAGACCGCTAGATTTCACAGAAACCGGAGGAGACCAGATCATGACCCAGCCAGAATTACCCTGGGAAGGCGGATGCCGTTGCGGGCAGATACGAATCAAGGTCAGCGCCAAGCCGCTATTGACGATGGCCTGCCACTGCACCGGCTGCCAGCACATGTCATCCAGCGCCTATTCGTTGAGCGTCGCCATTCCGAGTGAAGGTTTCGAAGTCACCGAGGGAGAGCCCGTCATCGGCGGGATGCACGACGAAAACCTGAAGCACTATTTCTGCCCATACTGCATGACTTGGATGTTCACGCGCCTGGAAGGATTCGACTGGTTCGTCAACCTGCGCCCGACAATGCTGGACGACCCCCGCTGGTTCACGCCTTTCGTCGAGACCTGGACTAACGAGAAATTGCCTTGGGTGACGACGCCGGCCAAACACAGCTATGCCGCGCTGCCGGCGATGAATGAGTATGAGGGGCTGATCAAGGAATATGGGGAGCAGAACTAAAAACCTTGGAAAAGAAAGTCCGTCGCTGCAGTTATCTGGTCGCTGTGCGGGCTGAGATCGATGATTAGGTCTCCGATCTCGGTTAGGGATACTGCCCCTATCAACTGGGTCATCATGATGTAGGGTCGGTCATTGATAGCGAATCGCGGGTTTAGTCGCGTTATTGATGCGGAAACATCATCCATCGGAAGAAGTGGTACCATCATCCGAGTGTTCAATCTTTCCAGTAGGTTTGACTGAAGATCAAGAGCAAGAGTCTGGCTTTGTTTGAGGCCGTAAACATGGAACCGTGCCATCAGAACTGCCGATATTTTCCAAACGGCAGGCCGTGTTTTTCAACATAGGCATTCGCCTGTTCAATCGCCTCGGCGTTTTCCAAAAGCCATAGACGCTCGCGCTCAGCTTTTATCGCACGGGCGATGCCATCTTCGGCGGCACGCGAGATATTGATTTTTAGGCCGCGGGCTTCCGAAACTAGGCTTTCGTCAAGCGACAAATTGGCGGCTTTGCGCGCAGTCTGAGCCATGGTGTTCTCTCCACATTATGCGCAAACAATATGCGCATGCTTCGCCATTGTGAAGAGCCTCACTCATCCCCCATCTTCAAGGCGGCAATAAACGCTTCCTGCGGGATTTCGACCTTGCCGAATTGCCGCATGCGCTTCTTGCCTTCCTTCTGCTTGTCGAGCAGCTTGCGCTTGCGGGTGGCGTCGCCGCCGTAGCACTTGGCGGTCACGTCCTTGCGCAGAGCCTTCACCGTCTCGCGGGCGATGATGCGCCCGCCGATCGCAGCCTGGATCGGGATCTGGAACATGTGCTGCGGGATCAGGTCCTTCAGCTTTTCGCACATGACGCGGCCGCGCTTTTCGGCGGCAGAGCGGTGCACCAGCATGGAGAGCGCGTCCACCGGCTCGGCATTGACGAGGATCGACATCTTGACGAGATCGCTTTCGCGATAGTCGGTCAGGCTGTAGTCGAAGGAGGCGTAGCCCTTTGAGATCGACTTCAGGCGGTCGTAGAAGTCGAAGACGACTTCGTTGAGCGGCAGGTCGTAGGTGATCATGGCGCGGTTGCCGACATAGGTCAGCTCGGTCTGGATGCCGCGGCGATCCTGGCAGAGCTTCAGGATCGAGCCGAGATAATCGTCCGGCGTCAGGATCGTCGCCTTGATCCATGGCTCACGGAATTCGGAAATCTTGACGACGTCGGGCATGTCAGCCGGGTTGTGCAGCTCGATCTCGGTGCCGTCGGTCATGGTGAGCTGATAGACGACGGAGGGAGCCGTCGCGATCAGGTCGAGATTGAATTCACGCTCCAGGCGTTCCTGGATGATTTCCAGATGCAGGAGGCCGAGGAAGCCGCAGCGGAAACCGAAGCCGAGAGCGGCCGAGGATTCCATTTCGAAGGAGAAGCTGGCGTCGTTGAGGCGCAGCTTGCCCATGGCCGAGCGCAGATCCTCGAAGTTGGCGGCGTCGACCGGGAAGAGGCCGCAGAACACCACCGGCTGCGCCGGCTTGAAGCCCGGCAGCGGCTCGGCGGTCGGGCGCTTGTCCTCGGTGATGGTATCGCCGACGCGGGTGTCGGCCACTTCCTTGATCGAGGCGGTGATGAAGCCGATCTCGCCGGGGCCGAGGCTGTCGACGGCGACCATCTTCGGCGTCAGAACGCCGACGCGCTCGATCTGGTACTTCGCGTCCGTGCCCATCATGCGGATGGTCTGGCCCTTGGTCAGCACGCCGTCGATGATGCGCACGAGAACCATGACGCCGAGATAGGTGTCGTACCAGCTATCGACCAGCAGCGCCTTCAGCGGTGCCTTCTCGCCGCCCGGGCTCTTCGGTGCCGGCAGCTTGTGGACGATGGCTTCGAGGACGTCAGGAATACCGAGGCCGGTCTTGGCCGAAATCAGCACAGCGTCGGAGGCGTCAATGCCGATCACTTCCTCGATCTGTTCCTTGATGCGGTCCGGTTCGGCCGCTGGCAGATCGATCTTGTTGAGCACGGTGACGAGCTCGTGATTGTTGTCGATCGCCTGATAGACGTTGGCGAGCGTCTGCGCCTCGACACCTTGCGATGCGTCGACCACCAGCAGCGAGCCTTCACAGGCCGACAGCGAGCGCGAGACTTCATAGGCGAAATCGACGTGGCCGGGCGTGTCAATCAGATTCAGGATATAGGTCTCGCCGTTGTTCGCCTTGTAGTGCAGGCGCACGGTCTGGGCCTTGATGGTGATGCCGCGCTCGCGCTCGATCTCCATATTGTCGAGCACCTGCTCGGACATCTCGCGTTCAGCAAGGCCGCCCGTCGTCTGAATCAGACGATCGGCCAGCGTCGATTTGCCGTGGTCGATATGCGCCACGATCGAGAAATTGCGGATATGCGAAAGCGGAGTAGTGGAATTGGTGCTCATGCGCGAGCATATAGCAGCGCCGCCCCGCGCCGCAAAGCGGTAATTATCCCCCCGTTTACGCTATTTTGCAGTCAGGAAGCGGGCGTCAGACCGGCCACTTCTCCAGCCGCCAGGCTGAATCCCAGAACATCCATTCATATTGGGCGGCACGCGCAAAGGCGTCCCCCATCAGCTGGCGCTCTGGCGCCGAGGCTGCCCGGGCTGCGATGTCAGTCAAAGCGATGACTTCCCGGGCGCCGGCCGCGAATTGCGGATCGCCATAGGTATTGATCCAGGCCTGGAAGACATTGCCCTCGATCGCCGGCTTGCTTTTGATACCTTCGCCGACATGCCAGTAGATCCAGAAGCACGGCAGGATCGCCGAAAGCGCAACGGCGTAGGAGCTGTGATAGGCGGTCGCCAGAAGGAAATTTGTATAGGCGAAGCAGGCCGGCGAAGGCTCGGCAGCCGTCACATCCGCGCTCGAAATGCCGAACTGCGTCAGGAAGCCAGCGTGCAGGCCCTGCTCGACTGTGATCGCCTTCTGCGCCGAACCGAGGAAACGCAGCACCTGCGCATTGTCGGGCGCCTTTGCAGCGACGATGGCGAGGCAGCGGGCATAGTGCTTCAGATAGATCGCATCCTGCAGGATATAATGGCGGAAAACCTCAGGCGGCAGCGTGCCGTCCGAAAGTCGTTCCAGCAGCGGCAATCGCTCGATCTCGGCCATAATCGGTTTAATCTGGCCCCAGGCGGCAGCCGTGAAGCTTTCCGTCGTCTCGGTGCCCTGCGTGATGCCGTCCATGCCGCTCTCCGCTCTTGAATGCACCGCCATATATCGACCGCGTTATGGTGAAAGCAAGACTGTTCGCGAGGACTTGATTCCATCATTGGATCTTGTATTTCTCTTATAGTAGAATCATGGGCCGAAAGATGGAACTGGAACTCGAACAGGCGATCGGCATTCGCATCCGCACGCTGCGGCTGGAAAAGGGTCTCACGCTGGATGATCTCGCTTCAGCGTCCGGGGTGAGCCGCGCCATGATCTCCCGCATCGAACGCGCCGAAGCGAGCCCGACGGCTTCGCTTCTGGCGCGGGTCTGCGCAGCACTCGGTCTGTCGCTGTCGGAATTCTTCGCCGAGGAAGGGCAGGAGGCTTCACCGCTTTCGCGCCGGCAGGAGCAGCTGGTCTGGCGCGATCCCGAAACCGGCTACATGCGCCGCGCGGTCTCTCCACCGGCTACGGCGTCGGATGTCGATATCGTCGATGTCGAGTTTCCTGCCGGCGCACGGGTCAGCTTTCCGCCACATGCTGCGAGCCGTGGTATGACTCAGCACGTCTGGCTCTTCGACGGCGAGTTGGAAATGACAGTCGGCGAAACCTTATACCGCCTGAAGCCCGGTGACTGTCTCTTCATGCCTGTTGGCGACGGCCATGTCTTTCACAATCCGGGCCAAGCGCCGGCACGCTATTGCGTTGTGCTGGATCGTGGCGGCCGTTGAACAATCCAGAGGATCATGATGTCGACTATCCGCCTTCTCTCCGCCCCCGAAGCTCGCGCCGCTATTCCGGATCTTTGCGAAGTGCTTGCCGATTGCGTCAATGGCGGCGCCTCGGTCGGCTTCATGCAGCCCTACACGCCTGCTGATGCCGGAATCTATTGGCATGGCGTCGCCGAAGCCGTGGCGGACGGCGCCACGCTGCTCTTTGTCGCCGAAATGGAGGGCAAAATCACCGGCACCGTACAGGTGGGCGCAGCGCAGATGCCCAACCAGCCGCATCGCGGCGATCTGAAGAAATTGCTGGTGCACCGGTCCGCCCGGGAAAGGGACTCGCCCGCCTGCTGATGGCGGCGGCGGAACTTGAGGCCGCTAGGCGCGGCAAGACCTTGCTGGTGCTCGACACGGCGACCGGCAGCGAAGCCGAAGCCATTTATCCCCGTCTCGGCTGGCAGCGCGTCGGCGTCATCCCCGATTATGCCATGTGGCCGGAAGGCGGTCTTTGCGATACGACCTTGTTCTACAAGAGAATTGTAGCCGACTAATGAAATCGCGCATAGCCTATTTACGCGCGAGGAACGGAACGAGCGCGTCGTGCAACGCAATCTCGCCGGTCCAATGGATCGCCTGCCAGCCGAAACGCCGCGCGCTCTCGATATTCTCCTCTACGTCGTCGATGAAGACGATATCGCCTGCGGACGCTTCGGCCTTGTCGGTAGCGAGCGCGTAAAACGCCTCGGCGGGTTTGCGGTGGCCGAGAGCGGCCGAATAGAAAATGCCGTTGACATGGGTGGCGAGGCCAAGTTCTTCCATCAGATATTTCGCCCGCATATGCTCCTGGTTCGTGGCCAGGAAGATACGGATCCCATCGGCGCGATAATGCGCCAGCGCGTCGAGAAAGGCATGATCGAGGCGGGAATCGTTTTCGAACCAATAAGCGGCGAGCGCTTCGGCGCTGATATCAGGCGCAATTCTGGACAGGACCGATTCCAGTCGTGGCATCAGCGGCTCGCGCCCGACGATGATCTCGCTCCAATGAGGTTTGAAGAATTCCTTCTGAAGAAGCTCAGGCGACAGGCCGAGATCGCGCTCCAGAAACGTGAAGAGAGGCAGGCCATCCTGCGGGCGTCCATGAACGAGCACGCCATCGACATCCACCATCAGCACTTTCATGATTCGACCGGCTCCGCTGTCTAAAATTTTCGCGAGCATCATGGAGATGCGTCTCACATTCAAGCGTCTCTAAACGGTAATCCTGCTTTCGCAGGTGACAGTTCCATGCAAATCTCGGCCGTCGTTGAATGCAATGAAGAAATCGATCGGGGAGCAGCCATATGCGCGTCATCTATTCGGAAGACCACAAGCTGAGGGACGCGAAGACAGAGCTGCACGACGGTCAGCTTGTGACGCCCTTCGAAGCACCGTTTCGCGCCGAATGGATATTGGCTGCCGTAAAGGAGGCAGGTTTTGCCGATGTGGTTGCACCGGAGGTGCATGGGCTGGAAACCGCGCGTAAGGTGCATGATCAAGCCTATCTCGATTTCCTCGCAACGGTCTGGGAGCGCTGGGTTGCGGCCGGCTACAAGGGCGAGGCGATCGCCAATTCATTTGCAGTGCGGCGCACCAGCCAGCGCGTGCCGGAAAACATCGTCGGCATGATCGGCCACTATGCCAATGCCGCCGATACATCGATCACCAAGGGCTCCTACGAAGCGGCCGTCGCATCGATGCGATGCGCTCTGACCGGGGCCGATTGGCTCCATGCGGGCAATCGCTTTGCCTTTGCGCTCTGCCGCCCGCCCGGCCATCACGCCGGTTTCGATCTCTTCGGCGGCTATTGCTTCATTAACAATGCAGCCGTCGCGGCGCAGCGGCTGCGCGGCCACGGCGCGAAGAAAGTGGCCGTTCTCGATGTCGATTTCCATCATGGCAACGGCACGCAGGACATCTTCTATCGGCGCGGCGATGTCTTTACCGCTTCGCTACATGGCGACCCCATCCACGCTTTCCCCTATTTCCTCGGTCATGCCGACGAGGAGGGCGAAGGCGAAGGGCTAGGTGCGAACCGCAATTATCCGATGCTGCGCGGCACGCCCTGGGAACAATGGTCGGCAGCACTTGCCGACGCTCTCGCCCGCATCAGGAGCTTCGGCGCGGAGGCGATCGTGCTTTCGCTCGGCGTCGACACGTTCGAGCGCGATCCGATCTCCTTTTTCAAGCTGACCTCGGAGGATTTCATCCGCATGGGCAAGCTTATCGCCGGCGTCGGCCTGCCGGTTCTGACCTGCATGGAGGGCGGTTATGGCGTGCCGGAGATCGGCCTCAACGTCGCCAATGTGCTGAAGGGCCTCGAAGCCTGAGAAGCACTTGCATCAAAGCGCCTGATCGCAGGATGAAAAGTTTGAATTTGCCAGTACAGGTCCAGACCTCTAAAAACCCCGCGTGATAGGAGAGGTCATGGATCAGACGCTTATCGAGAGTGGCACGGATGGCGGCGCGGCGCTGATGCCGCATCCGGATGTTGCGCCTTCCTCTGGCGGCATTGCCGCCGGAGTGCTCATGTGCGTGATGTCCATGTCCAGCATCCAATTCGGCTCGGCCTTGTCGTCCCCGATCATCAACGCCTATGGACCCGCCGGCGCGACGTGGCTGCGGCTCGTCTTCGCGTCCGCCGCATTGGCGATCATCGTCCGGCCGAAAATCATGAGCTACAGCCGCTCGCAATGGATCGGCGTGCTGGCACTCGGCACCGTATCGGCGCTGATGACGACGTCCTTCTTTTCGGCGATTGCGCGCATTCCGTTGGGTCTTACTGTCGCCATTGAATTTCTCGGGCCTCTGTTGGTCGCGACCCTCGGCTTCGGGCTCAGCCGCCAGCTTATGTGGCCCGTCTTTGCCGCTATCGGCGTTCTGCTGTTGGCCTATGACGGCGAGGAGTGGGTGGGCAACTGGCCGGGCATCCTCTTTGCCATCGGCGCGGGAGCGGGCTGGGCCTGCTATATTCTGTTGACGAAGAAGGTCGGCAATGCCTTCAAGGGGCTCGAAGGGCTTTCCATGTCGCTGCTGGTTGCGGCGGTCGTTTCGACACCCTTCGGCTTTGCCTCCGCCGCGCCGCATCTGACGGCCTTTGGCCTCCTGGAAATAGCCGGCTTGGCACTGCTCGTTCCGCTCCTTCCCTATGTGCTGGAAATGGTGGCGCTGCGGCGCATGCCCACCTCATCCTTCGGCATCCTCATGAGCCTCGAGCCCGCGATCGGTGCCTTTGCCGGTTTCGTCATCCTGTCGCAACCGATGACGCCGTCGCAGATGTTCGGCACTGCGCTTGTCGTCGCCGCCAGCATCGGGGCAACCGTTTTTGCTACCAAAAGGTGAGCGTAAGGCACATCGCCATCTCCTGGATTCGCTCTTTGCGGCTTATACTTACGCGCCCACTATCGCTCATACTCCCACGGTTGTATAATTCCCTCGGAAAACGAGCGTTGTGTGTTCCGAGCCCACTATCCAAGGGAGGATGCCTTGCCTAGATCATCGTTGTTCCTGTCACTAGCGCTGGCTGTCGGCCTGTCCGTCACATCAATATCCGTACCGACCGTAGCAAGCGCGCAGACCCACGTTTCCATCAGCGTTGGTACCAATCTCAATAGAGGCAGAGGGATCAGCTGTAGTCAGGGTGAAAGGCTGCTCCGTAACCGCGGTTTTAGGGACGTCAGACGGGTCGACTGCCGGGGTCGTTACTTGGTTTATCGTGGCTGGAGGGGCGGTAGCCGGTTCGAGGTTGCCGTACGGCAGCGCGATGGCCGCGTTGTAGATATGCGCCGCATCAGTGGAAGGCGATAGTGTCAACAAGGTGACACCCACGATCTATACGCGCTTGTCCGGTTTTGGCGCAAAGTTGCCGTGAACGCGGTACCAGGTCGGGGCGTCTGCTACCGAATTCCACGTTCTTGCGCGGCATGCTTTAGACCTTTTTCTTCGCGGGATCTTCGAGCGCCGGATTATAAAAGAGCGACAGCGTCAGGCTTTTGGCGATGCGCTCGGCTGTTGCCTTAAACCAGGCCTTGGCTTCGTCCGAGGGTGCTATGTCGGCAAGTGTTTCGGAAAACAGCGCCAGCCACTCCGGAAAGAGGTCGGGCGCCATGCCTTCGACGCCGAGATGAGCCTGCACCGGCTTGCCGCCATAAGCACCGTTCTTGAACGCGACCGATGACCAGAAGCGTTTCATCTTTTCCATATGATCCGGCCAGCGTCCGGCAAGGCGCCCGTCAAAAACCGGGCCGAGCCGAGGATGTGCCTGAATGCGGCCGTAGAAAGTATCGACAAGCCGGTCGATGAAAGCCGCATCGATGCCGATGCGCTCCATCTCGGCCCCGGCCTTCTCACGAATGCCGGCCAGGTGCACGGCGCGGCCCTGTATGTCAGTGTTCATGTGATGCTCCTGCCGCCGCACAGCATTTTGCGCGAATACGGCGTTTGTCGAGCCCGTATCTAAGTATTTTCATGGCGTAACCAAGGTGCCGTGCCGCGGTTGCGGCAATCTGTCAAAGTCTGCGGGCGATTGGCTTGGTGTGCAAGCGCCCCCATCCCTTCGACATGATGCTGGAACGATTGGGCGACAATGACCGGTTCAGAGCGTGGTTGTTTCTGTCGACGCCATTGCCGCCAATTGAACGGCTGCCGTGAAACATCGTGCCGCTTCTCAATAGGACCAGACCGGGGGCTTTCGGGTGACGCGCTCGCGCCAGAGCCAATGCTGCTTCCTAACCCTAATCGCTGCTGGTGACAGGCGCCGCCGGTCATAGGGCTGCATGGCAATGACCCTTTGCTGGATATGGTCCATCAGCGCCTTGCAGTCGCGGATGGCCGCAAGTTCGCTGTAGGGCATCAGGCGACCCACGCGCGCGGAAATTGATCGCTTCGATAGGCGGTGGAATTCATTGAACAGAAGCGCAATACGCACCGTTGGTGACACGCGGCTCACCATCTGGAAAAGTAGGCTGTTCTGCCCCTCGATGAAAATCGGCAGAACACTAGCCCTGCCCATCTGGATGAGTTTGGGAAAGAACATCTTCCACGGCAGCTCCTCGGCAGGACCGAAGCCGCGCGGCGCGGTCGCCACGCCGCCGGACGGAAAGATGCCGATGGTGACGCCATCGCGCAGCAGCTTGATCGCCTCGCTGCGGGTGGAAAGATTGATCTCCATCGCCTCGGGCGTCTCATCGAAGGAGATTGGCAAGATATAGGGCCGGAATTCCGGCACCTTCATCATGCGTTCGTTGACGATCACCCGGTAAGGCCGGCCGAAATGTTCGGCAATGGCGCCGAGCGCCATGCCGTCGGCCACGCCGAACGGGTGGTTTGCCACCATGACGATCGGGCCTTCCGGGATTTCATGCGGCGGCCACTCGCCGTTAATGCGGAAATCGATTCCACACATTTCCAGCAAGCGACCGAATGGATGTTGAGAAAAACCGTGGACATCGACGCGCCAACGTTCATAGACTTCCTCCACCGCGTTGCGGCCAAGTGCACCCTCCATATTTCGGATGGCCATGCGCTTGACGATATGATCCTCGTCGCTGGCATAGGAAAGGACGCTCACGACCGCATCCTCTTGAAAAGGTGCGCGTGGGGCTTGTTGTAATCTACCTCATGGTTGCCCGGATGGTTCGGTTCGGCGATGCAAGGGGCCGGAAGCGTGGCCTTCTCGGCTGATATCAGTTTGTAATTCATGTTTTCCCTCTAATGGCTCGTGCCATTCAATCATGCTTTTATGATGAGAGATCAATTACTTACGTCGAGAAAATTACGTGGGCGCGAATGAAGAGCAATCACTGGAGCGCATATATGTGTGGCCGGGAACAAAATTGATATGTTTAGAAAGCTTTACTGAGACGATTGGCAAATACTTCATGTAATTATTGCTCAACCGAAGGCTGGAGACACTCGCATGTTGCCAGAGCGATCGCTGCCGTTCGAATGTGGCCCAGAACATAATCCGGCCTCTAGAGCTTGACCAGCGCGATTACCCACTTTAGTTTTAGAATAATTCTAAAATGGAGACTCTTATGTTGCTGAGGTTTTTCCGCTCGCCGAAACGTTCTTTTGCCTCTTTGTCCGAACAGGAAATTCTTGCCGTCGCGATTGCCTCGGAAGAGGACGACGCACGCATCTATCTCGCCTATGCCGATATTCTAAGAGCCAATTACCCCGACTCCGCCAAGGTGTTCGAGGATATGGCCGAAGTCGAGGATACCCATCGCAAAACACTGATCGACATGCATCGCAAGCGTTTCGGTGAGCGCATTCCGCTGATCCGGCGCGAGCATGTCAGCGGCTTCTATGAACGCAAGCCGGATTGGCTGCGCAAGAACCTGTCGCTTGAGGCCATCCGCAATGAGGCGGAGGACATGGAGCAGCAGGCTTATAATTTCTATGTCGAGGCGGCCAAGCAGGTTTCCGACGCCTCGACGCGCCAGCTTCTCGGCGATCTCGCGCTGGCCGAGCAAGGCCATGAAGACATCGCCCGCATGCTCGGCGATAAGCACACGCCGCAATCGGTCAAGGAAGAGGAAGACGCGAGCGCCCGCCGCAAATTCGTGCTGACCTATGTGCAGCCGGGCCTTGCCGGTCTGATGGACGGCTCCGTCTCGACGCTGGCGCCGATCTTTGCGGCGGCCTTCGCGACGCAGCAGACGTGGCAGACCTTCCTGGTCGGTCTATCGGCGTCCGTCGGTGCCGGCATTTCCATGGGCTTTACGGAAGCCGCCCATGACGATGGCAAGATTTCCGGCCGCGGTTCGCCGATCAAGCGCGGCCTTGCCTGTGGCATCATGACGGCGCTCGGCGGCCTTGGTCATGCGCTTCCCTATCTCATTCCCGATTTCTGGACGGCGACCATCACCGCCGCCATCGTCGTCTTCTTCGAACTCTGGGCGATTGCCTTCATTCAGAACAAATATATGGAGACGCCTTTTCTCCGTGCCGCTTTCCAGGTCGTCCTTGGCGGTTCCCTGGTGCTTGCCGCAGGCATATTGATCGGGAATGGGTGAGACGCGTTCGGCGACGCCGACAAAACGATCCAGTGTTTCGTTTCGAGCATCGAACGCCCCCTTCGACAGGCTCAAGATGCCCAAGCGCAGGGCCGGCGGTGCGGCATAGGTGATGTCTTGTCGGCCGACCGGACGAAGATAAGCCCGCCATCACGAAATGTTAAAGTTCGGAACGCTCCCTAGAGCCACCGGTTACCACCACGAGGCCGCTCTTGGCCTCGTCTGAAAACCCAAGGAGATAATCCAATGGCAAATCAAGGTGGAAGCCACGATCAGCACGTCAAGGCTGGCCAGCAGAGCCACAGGAGCATGGACGCAAAGAGCCACAACGCTTCGTCCCCCGGCTCGCATGAACAGCAATCGAGCGGCACACGCGGCGGCACCCATGAGCAGCATGTCAAGGCTGGTCAGTAAAGCCATAAGAAAAACTAATGGCGATATCGTTTCGTCCATGCCCAAAGGGCAGGGACTGTTCTAATCATTTTCGGAAAACAGAAGGCCGGCAAATTTGCCGGCCTTCTGTTTAGGTTCGGTGCTTATTGCGCTTATTTGACCGCGCCGACCAGAACGTCGTTGCCGTTTTCGATGGTGACCCAGCGGCCGGCGTTGTAGCTGGCCTGACGCTTCAGGTAGGAATAGGGGGTCTGGTACCAGGCCTTCACCTCGTCATCGAGATTGTCGAGAATAAAGTCGCCCTGCTTGGTGCGCAGTGTCAGCACGGCATGGCCCTCGCCATCGGGCTTGCGCACGACGGTCATCAGCAGGTTGGCAGCGGAAATGCCCTGCTGCATGAGAAGCCTGCGCTTCAGAAGCGCGAAATCCTCGCAATCGCCGGCCGTCTTCGGGTATTCCCAATATTCTTCCTGGCCGTAGACTTCCATGTCGGTGGCCGGCGTGATGGTCTTGTTGACGCGCAGGTTGATCTCGTTCACCAGCACCCAGCTAGCCGCGTTCATATCGACAGGACCGGCATTGCGCGTCGGGCCGCATTCGTCGGCGTGACGCTCGCAAAATTCATAATGCCCGATGGGCTGCGACGTGACGCCGCCGATGGTCATCGATGCGGTGTTCTGGGGGGCCGGCATCGCCGACGACGACATCGCAACTATAGCTGCGAAGGCAACGAATACGCCCTTAATACGCACGCCCACTATCCTTGTATCGTCCCTGCATTTGTTAACAAATTGTTAATGTAGGGGGGTGCGCCAAGTCAATCATTACTTAAGTGTTAACAGCGGAACCAGCCTTTATGGTTAATTTCAGCACAATCAAAGAGATAGTTGCCACAATTGTCTGCCTCTTATGATTACGGAGGCGCACGCAAATTCTACCCGGCGGAGGGGCGGTCCGCTGGTTTTGCTATAAGCTATCTATCTGTTTTTACGGATGATTATGGAGCGCCAATGTCTCTGCCGCGCTCAACATGCGCTCGATATCCTGCGGCCTCGACAGCCGGTGGTCGCCATCACGCACAAGTGTTAACACGACATCATCGGCCGGCAAATGTTCGACCAATTTTAACGAATGCGAAAACGGCACATCCTGGTCCTGCATGCCCTGCAGGATATGGACCGGGCAACCGGTTTCGATGATGCCGGTCAAAACGCGGTTGGCGCGGCCGTCCTCGATAAGGGCGCGGGTGAAGATATTCGGTTCCAGGCTATAGTCCGAGGGTTCCTCGAAATAACCCCGTTCGGCAAGCGATGTCAGCTCAACATCGGAAAGGTTCGGCTCGATGAGGTCGATGGTGAAGTCCGGGGCGGGCGCAATCAATACCAGGCCCTGGATGGCGGGCGTCTTCTTGCGTTTGCGCAGCTCCTGGATAAGCCTCAGTGCGATCCAGCCGCCCATGGACGACCCGACGAGGACGATACGCTTCGGCTTGGCGTGGTCGATGACGGCAAGCGCCTCCTCCAGCCAGCGCGAGATCGTGCCGTCGGTGAACCTGCCGCCGGATTGGCCATGGCCCGAATAGTCGAAGCGGATGCAGCTAAGACCCAGCCGCTCTGCCAGCGCGTCGAGCTCCAGTGCCTTGGTGCCGCTCATGTCGGAACGATAGCCGGAGAGCCATACGAAAGTCGGCCCTTTTACGCCCTTCCTGGCTGCGCGCAATTGCATGGCAATTTGCCGTTGATCGTCGCCGTTGCCAATGGAAAGGAAGGAAGGTTCAAGGCTGTCAGCCACATCGGACATGAAGAAACTCCTGAAATTTTCCGATCTATAAAACAGATTCGCGCGCGCATGACCCCAAAAAATCCTCGCGATTTTGGGAAAGGCTCATGCGCATTTTTAGGATGTTATTGTGTCCTTTGCGCATCTTACGGCTGCGCTGCACAGTAATGGTACACGGGAGGTGATTTTTTCCTGGCATCATGCTATTGACTTCACCACAGCTTTTACGACATTTCCGTCAGTTGCGCCGACGGGAGCGAGAGGCTGCAGCAATCCGAAACAATTCGTGGAGAGTACGACCATTCGCAGACCCTTTAAAGCCGACGCGCCCGTAAAGGACGGGCCGCGTTCCAACAGGGAAATTCGCATTCCCAAAGTTCAGCTCATCACGGCTGACGGCCAGAATATGGGCATTGTTCCGACCGACCAGGCATTGAGAATGGCAGAGGAGGCCGGTCTCGATCTGGTGGAGATTTCCCCCAACGCTGAACCGCCTGTGTGCAAGATCCTCGATCTGGGCAAGCTGAAATATGCCAACCAGAAGAAGGCCGCCGAGGCGCGCAAGAAGCAGAAGATCGTCGAAGTCAAAGAAATCAAGATGCGCCCCAACATCGACACCCATGACTATGAGGTGAAGATGAAGGCGATCGGCCGTTTCTTCGAAGAAGGCGACAAGGTGAAGGTGACCTTGAAGTTCCGCGGCCGCGAAATGGCCCACCAGGAACTCGGTATGAAGCTTCTCCAGCAGGTCAAGGAAGATACCCTTGAGATCGCCAAGGTGGAAGCCGAGCCCAAGCTCGAAGGCCGTCAGATGATGATGGTGCTCGCGCCGAAGTGAGGCGTGAGCGAAAGTAAGAGGCCGGAGCCGTCCCATGGGGCGGCTTTTTCCTTTTATGTCGCGGGTTGATGCCTGTCATCGATCTGCAAAAGAATCCCGCCTTATGCCCGTTGCACTTATGGGCAACTGCGGTTATAAGCGCGCGTCCGAACTGACCGGCAGGGCATGCCGTGGCAGTTCAGAATGCTGGCGGGGCGGTTCGTCACCGTATCCGCCGTTCAACAACAAACGCTCCGGCACCTTGTTGCAGCCCGGCCTAGCCGGATCTGTGGGAAGGGCTTTTTAGCAAAGCGCGCCAGGAAGCATCGAAGGAGTAGCAAAATGCCCAAGATGAAGACGAAGTCCTCTGCCAAGAAGCGGTTCAAGATCACCGCGTCCGGCAAGGTCAAGGCCGCCGCTGCTGGCAAGCGCCACGGCATGATCAAGCGTACCAACAAGTTCATTCGCGACGCCCGCGGCACCATGGTTCTCGCCGAACCGGATGGCCGTAAGGTTGTCAAGAACTACTTGCCGAACGGTCTCTAAGACTATTCGTAACGCTATAGACTAAGGAGATCATGATATGGCACGCGTAAAAAGAGGCGTTACCGCCCATGCCAAGCACAAGAAGGTTCTGAAGGCAGCCAAGGGTTTCTACGGCCGTCGCAAGAACACCATCCGTACCGCCAAGGCCGCCGTCGACCGCTCCAAGCAGTACGCTTACCGCGACCGCAAGATCAACAAGCGCAATTTCCGCGCCCTCTGGATCCAGCGCATCAACGCTGCCGTCCGCGAATTCGGCCTGACCTACGGCCGCTTCATCGACGGTCTGAACAAGGCTGGCATCGAAGTCGACCGCAAGGTTCTCTCCGACATGGCAATCCATGAGCCGGAAGCTTTCGGCGCGCTCGTCGCCGCCTCCAAGAAGGCGCTAGAATATCTCAAGGACGCCGGCACGAAGAATGAGTTCGAAGCGGCCGTTAACTAAGCCGTCTCGCGCGTATTTCGTGTATTCATTGCAAACCCGCGCAGGCAAAACCGGCGCGGGTTTTGTGTTTTGCAGCACGCGCAATCGAGCCAATGTGGCTTGGTCAAAGCGTGTGCAACCTGGGCGGTGGCCGAACTTCGGCATATGACCCGCTTTCTGGCGGGTTTTTGTCGTTTGCCCGGTTGATTGGCCGCGTGCACATCGGTAGTGATCTGCAGCGCTTCATCGTTGCCTCCAGCTATCTGATGTATGTGTTCACCAATTATTCTGCGGAATAGCGGCGCGGTGAGCCCGCCCTCCGCAAGGCAGGACAAGATGACGGAACTCGATACTCTTGAAACCCAACTCATGGCCGACGTGGCCGCTGCCACGGACGAGCAGACGATCGAAGCCGTCAGGGTGGCTGCTCTGGGCAAGAAGGGCTCGGTTTCGGAACTGTTGAAGACGCTGGGCAGCATGTCGCCGGAAGAGCGGCAGACGCGGGGCGCTGCGATCAATGCGCTGAAGAATTCGGTGGCCGACGCGATCAACGCGCGCAAAGGCGCGCTGAAGGACGCTGCGATCGAGGCGAAGCTGAAGGCGGAGACGGTGGACGTCAGCCTGCCAGTGCGCTCCTCGCCTGCCGAACGCGGCCGCATCCACCCGATCAGCCAGATCGTCGACGAGATCACCGCGATCTTCGGCGACATGGGCTTCTCGATCGCCGAGGGTCCTGACGTCGAGACCGACTATTACAATTTCACGGCGCTGAACTTCCCGGAAGGGCATCCGGCCCGCGAGATGCACGACACCTTCTTCTTCCAGCCGGATGAAAAGGGTGAGCGCAAGGTGCTGCGCACGCACACCTCGCCGGTGCAGATCCGGACGATGGAAGCGCGGAAGCCGCCGATCCGCATCATCATTCCCGGCAAGACCTACCGTCAGGACAGTGACGCCACGCACTCGCCGATGTTCCATCAGGTGGAGGGCCTGGTGGTCGACAAGACGGCGAATGTCGCCAATATCCGTTGGGTACTCGAAGAGTTCTGCAAGACCTTCTTCGAGGTGGACAATGTGACGATGCGTTTCCGCCCGTCCTTCTTCCCCTTCACCGAACCCTCGTTCGAGGTCGATATCCAGTGCGACCGCTCCGGCCCGATCGTCAAGTTTGGCGAAGGCACCGACTGGATGGAGATTCTCGGCTGCGGCATGGTGCATCCGAACGTGCTGCGCTATGGCGGCCTCGATCCGGACGAATATCAGGGCTTTGCCTGGGGCATGGGCCTCGACCGCATCGCCATGCTGAAATACGGCATGCCGGACCTGCGCGATTTCTTCAACGCCGACGTCCGCTGGATGAACCACTACGGCTTCCGCCCGCTCGACATGCCGACGCTGTTCGGCGGTTTGAGCGCGTAAGGAAGGGATAAAGCACATGAAATTCACACTCTCCTGGCTGAAAGAGCACCTGGAAACGGACGCCACGCTCGACGAGATCTGCGCCCGCCTGACGATGATCGGGCTGGAGGTCGAAGATGTCGACGACAAGGCGGCGTTCAAGCCCTTCGTCATTGCCAAGGTCCTGTCGGCCGAAAAGCATCCGCAGGCCGACCGGCTGAAGGTGCTGATGGTCGACAATGGCTCCGGCAAACCGATCCAGGTCGTCTGCGGTGCGCCGAATGCCCGCGCCGGCCTCGTCGGCGCCTTCGCCGCCCCCGGCACCTATGTGCCGGGTATCGACGTGACGCTCACCGTCGGCAATATTCGGGGCGTCGAAAGTCACGGCATGATGTGCTCGGAAAAAGAGCTGGAAATCTCCGACAGCCATGACGGCATCATCGATCTGCCGGAAGATGCGCCCGTCGGCACCAGCTTTGCCGCCTATGCCGGCCTCGACGATCCGATGATCGAGATCAATTTGACGCCGAACCGCCCGGACTGCACCGGTGTCTATGGCATCGCGCGTGACCTCGCCGCTTCCGGCCTCGGCACGCTGAAGCCTCGCCTGACGCCGACCTTTGCCGTCGACGGTGAAACGCCGGTTGATTTGAAAATCGAACTCGACGATGCCAGCCTCTGCCCCGGCTTTGCGCTTCGCCTCGTGCGCGGCGTCAAGAACGGCCCGAGCCCGAAATGGATGCAGCAGCGGCTGCTGGCAATCGGCCTTCGCCCGATCAACGCGCTGGTCGACATCACCAACTACATGACCTTCGACCAGGGCCGGCCGATGCACGTCTTCGACGCCGCCAAGGTCAAGGGCAATCTCGTCGTCCGCCGTGCCGCGGATGGGGAGACGGTGCTGGCGCTCGACCAGCGCGAATACAAGCTTGGCCCGAACAACGTCGTCATCGCCGATGACAACGGCGTCGAGTCGATCGGCGGCGTCATGGGCGGAGAACACTCGGGCTGCGATGAGAACACCGTCGACGTGCTGATCGAATCGGCGCTTTGGGATCCGATGAACATCGCAAAGACCGGCCGCAGCCTCGGCATCATCACCGATGCCCGTTACCGCTTCGAGCGCGGCGTCGATCCGGAATATATGGTTCCTGGCCTTGAGCGCACGACCGAGCTGGTGCTCGCCTGCTGCGGCGGCACGGCCGCCAAGGCCAAGGTCGAAGGCTATAAGGGCTATGACGCGAAGATCGTCGATTTCCCCTTCTCCGAGGTCAAGCGTCTGACTGGTCTTGATGTCTCCGTGGAAGAGGGCAGGTCGATCCTGACGAAGCTCGGCTTTTCGGTTTCCGGTTCGGGCGAGCGCGTCTCCGTCGCCGTGCCCCCGTGGCGGCCGGATGTCGACGGCAAGGCCGATCTGGTCGAAGAGATCATGCGCATCCACGGCGTCGACAATATCAAGCCGGCGCCGCTCGCAAGCCACAACGCCGTCAACGGCAAGATCCTGACGACGCTGCAGATCCGCACCCGCACTGCCAAGCGCGCACTTGCCTCCCGCGGCATGCTGGAGGCTGTCACCTGGTCGTTCATCTCGGAAGATCAGGCCAAGCTCTTCGGCGGCGGGTCCAATGCGCTGAAGCTGGCCAATCCGATCGCCGCCGACATGTCCGACATGCGCCCCTCTCTATTGCCGGGCCTGCTGTCGGCCGCGCAGCGCAATGCCGACAAGGGCTATGGCGATGTCGCGATCTTCGAAGTTTCCGGCACCTATGAAAACGATCGGCCCGAAGGCCAGCGCCGCGTCGCCGGCGGCATCCGCCGCGGCACGGCGGCGCTTTCGGGCGCCGGCCGCATGTGGTCGAATGCCGCGACCGGTGCAGGCAAGTCCGTCGATGTCTTTGACGCCAAGGCTGATGCGCTGGCGGTGATCGAAGCCTGCGGTCTGCCGATGGGCAATATCCAGATCGAACAGGGCGGTCCTGCCTGGTATCATCCGGGCCGCTCGGGAACGATCAAGATGGGCCCGAAAGTCGTGCTCGGCTATTTCGGTGAATTCCATCCGAAGACGCTGGAAGACCTCGATGTCACCGGCGCGCTCGCCGGCTTCGAGGTCTATGTCGACGCGATGCCGGAGCCGAAAAAGAAGACGACGCGCACCAAGCCGGCACTGGAGCTTTCGCCGTTCCAGGCGGTCAAGCGCGATTTCGCCTTCGTGGTCGACAAGTCGGTGGAAGCCGGCGCCGTCATCCGCGCCGCCACCGGAGCCGACCGCAAGCTGATCACCGGCGTCAATGTCTTCGATATTTTCGAAGGCGCATCGCTCGGCGACGGCAAGAAATCGATCGCCATCGAAGTGCAGATCCAGCCGGCCGAGCGCACGCTGACCGACGAGGATTTCGAGGCGCTGACGCAGAAGATCGTTGCCAATGTGACGAAAACGACGGGTGGGGTTTTGCGGGGGTAATGAGATTGTCCTTCTCCCCTCGGGGAGAAGGTGCCGACAGGCGGATGAGGGGGGCGAGGAGTGGAACGACGAGCACCTTGAGCGCAAGCGAAAGGTCACTCTTTACGTGAAGAAAGCCCCCCTCATCCGACCCTTCGGGCCACCTTCTCCCCGAGGGGAGAAGGAGTTTACGGCGCCGGCATGCCTCATATGCAATTGCCCTGCCCCAACGGGGAGAAGGTAAAAGAGCTACCGATGCAAATGATACACCTTGTTGACGATGGTCCATCGTCCGTCGATCTTCAGCAATGACAGATAGTCGGAAAAGCGCATACCGGCGAACTCGTCGACGACTTTGACGCTTGCGGCATCTCCCTCGATATCGATCAGCTCGATCTCCATCAGCGGCACTGTGTCGGGCGGTGCACTGCCCTCCTCGACGATCGCGCCGATGAATTCGTCGCGCGTCATCCACTCCACGGCGCCCTGATAATTGCCTATGATCGCTACCCTTGGATGCAGCGCCTTGCGCAGCGCCGGCTCATTCGCGAATGCCATGCCATCGACATAGAGGTGAACAACCGCACGGATTGCTTGCTCTTCTGACATCTCGCCGTTCCTCGTTTGAGTATTTGTTAATATAGTATAAACACTCCAACCCGCAAAAACAGTGGCGTGATCGCGAGGATTTGATGGGCCTTATTCCACGAAAATCCGCACGCTGGCGGCGCGGCCGGCGGCATCGATGACCGTTAGCGTCGAATAGCCGGCGCCATCCGGAATCCATTGATTGGTCCGGCGGCGGGAGAGGTCGGGCAGCGGCTTGCCGTTGGCGAGCCAGCGGAACGGTGCGCGGCCACCCTGCAGCTTCAACGCCAGCGGCATCGGCGGATTGGCGCTGTTGCTCGCGCCAAGGTCGACGCGCGCGCCTTCTGGCGGATAGACGATCTGTGGCGCCGGCTCGCGGGTCGAGGCCGACAGCAGGCCGGCTGCCGTGACTGAAAAACGCCGCTGGCTGATCGGCAGTTCGGTGGCGGAAATGCGCACCGCGCCCATGGGCGCCGGCGGAAACGGCGCTATGGCGACGCCCGACTTGGCGAAGCCCTCGAACAGGATGGGGGCGGCTGAGACATAACCTGCCAGGCCCGGCACAGCACCATTGTCCGGCCGGCCGACCCAGACGCCGAGCACATGCGCGCCGTCATAGCCGACGGACCACGCGTCGCGGTTACCGTAACTGGTGCCGGTCTTGTAGGCGATGCCGAGCTGCTTGCTGCCGGCCGGCGCAATGATGTCGGAGAGAATGTCGGTGATGTTCCAGGCTGCCACCGGCTCCATCAGCGGCTCGCTTTCGATCGGCCCGGGCTGATCCTGGATGCCGTCGCCGATCTGCATCGGTTTGCCGCGATTGGCAAGCCCCGCATAGAGCTGCACCAGATCCTTGAGCGTGATGCCGACGCCGCCGAGGCCGATGGCAAGGCCCGGCGCTTCGTTGGGCGGTAACACCGGTTTCACCTCTGCACGGCGGAAACGCACCAGGAGTCGCGTCGGTCCGACGGCATCGAGCAGGCGCACTGCCGGCACATTGAGCGACAGTTGCAGCGCCTCGCGCACGCTGACATCGCCCTGGTAGGTCATATCGAAATTCCGCGGGCGGTAGCCGTAGAAATCGGCAGGGCGGTCTTCGATGATGGTTTCCTGGGCGACATATCCCTCTTCGAAGGCAAGGCCGTAGATGAAGGGTTTCAGCGTCGAGCCCGGCGAGCGCAGGACGCGGGTCATGTCGATCCAGCCGGAGCGACTGGAATCGAAATAATTGGCCGAGCCGACCTCGCCGACGATTTCGCCGGTATGCGCATCCGCCATCACCATCGCGACCGAGACCTTCGGCCCGAGTCGCTTCGCCGCCTCATCGGCGACGGCTTCCAGGCCTTGCTGAATATCCCGGCGCAGCGTTGTGTGATGCTGAATGACGCCGGGTTGCTTGCGCAGCGCGGCTTCTGCGAGATGCGCGGCATAGGCCGGCAATTGCCGCCGCTTGGCCGGCACGGGAACGAGGGCTGCCCGCTCTGCTTCGCCCTCCCCAATCGCAGCCGCAACAGCAGCGCGGTCAAGCACGCGACGGCGGGCTGCCTCGGCGCTTGCGAGATTACGGTCGGGGCGGCGCTTTTCCGGCAATTGCGGCAGGGCGACAAGCAGGGCCGCCTGCGCGGCTGTCAGATGCCGCGGCTCTTTGCCGAAATAGGCGAGGCTTGCGGCCCGCACACCCTCCAGATTGCCGCCATAGGGCGCATGCGTCAGATAGAGGTCCAGGATTTGTTCCTTGCTGAGCCGCCGCTCGATCTGGATGGCGCGGACGATCTGCAGCAGCTTCGCCGGCACGGACCGCTCGCTGCGCGGCTCTATCAGCCGCGCCACTTGCATCGACAGCGTCGAGCCGCCCGAGACGATGCGGCCATGGCTGACGAGCTGCAGAAAGGCGCGGCCGAGCGCCATCGGGTCGACGCCATGATGGTGGTAGAAGCGCCGGTCTTCATAGGCGACCAGCATGCGCAGGAATTGCGGATCGACATCGGCGACATCGGTCTTCAGCCGCCAGCGCCCCTCCGGCGTGGCGAAGGCGCGGAGCAGCTCGCCATTGGCGTCGAGCACTTCAGCCGAAACGATGCCGGCCTTGTCGAGCGGCGGCGGAAAGGCGCGATCGGCGGCCTCGAGGCCAAAGACCAGCGCCGCCACCGAGAGGGCGCTCACCCCGACACCGATCGCAATTTTCCATCGCGTCTTCATGACCTGCTCTTACTGCTGTGCTGCCAGCACCTCCATGCGGCCCATCGCCGTGCGGGCCGAGAATTGCGGACGGTACATGTCCTCGACGCTCGCGGCCGGATGATCGTAGGTGCCGGGAGTAACAGCGCGTACGACATAGGCGAAGCTGAGATCGCGGTCCGACGATTGGTCGAAGGCGGCGACAAAGCGGTCGTTGCGGAACTCGACATGGGCCGGCTGTACATCGCTCAGCCAGTCGAAGTTCGAAAGCTGCGCGCTGTTGACGATGCTCGGATTGTCGATCTCGAAGCCGGCCGGCAAGAGGTCGGTGACGAGAACGCGCGACGGCCAATCGTTGGTTTCCGTGATATGCAGCACGACGACATAGCGTTCGTTCTGCTGCGCCTGGGTGATGTTCGCCTCATCGCCGTCGAGCGTGTAGTACTTGCGCTCGATGGTGAAGCCGTTGCCGCCGGCCGGCAGCGGTGTGACCGGAGCCGCGACCGTGGTCACGGCAGCCGACAGCGGCTGGCGGGTGGTGTTGGTGACGGTCAGCGGATGACCCATCAAGGCATCGCCGCTCATTTGGGCCATGTAAGCGCCGCTATGGGCAGCGCCGTTGACATCGAGCGTTAAGCCGTCATCGCCGTTTTGCAAGGCGCGGGCGGCGAGCAGCATCCAGGTCTGTTCCTGGGTACTGGTATAGGTCTTGGTCTGCCATTCCTTCGCGACGACCGACGCCAGATCCTGAATGATCGGCGGCACGGGACGGCTCTCAGCGGCAAGCGCCAGTACGGCGGCACCGTCGCGCAGCGACGAACCGTAGTCGGAGCGGACGAAGCTGACCTTCGTTACCGCCGCCTGTTGCGACATCTGCAGCGCATCGACGAAGATGTTGCGCGAGCGCTGCGCATCGCCATAAAGCGCCAGAGCCGCCGCCAGATGCGCCTTGGAGAGCGGGGTCGGGAAGTCGTTCAGCATGGTATCGGCGTAATAGCGCAGGTCGCTGATCGAAGCCTTCTTGTTGCGGGCGAGCACGTAGAGCGCATAGGCGATCTCGTTGCCCTGGTCCTTGACGTTGGTGTTGATGCTCAGCGAATTCTGGAGGTTCTCCAGCGCCTGCACCATGGCCTGATCCGGCACCGTGTATTTCTGCTCGCGGGCACGGGTCAGGAAGTCGGTAACATAGGCATCGAGCCAGAGATCGCCGGAGCCCGGACCCCAGAGGCCGAAGCTGCCGGTCGACGACTGGTAGGACATTTCGCGATAGATCGCGTCCTGAACGCGCTGATGGATTTCAGTGTCGTCGGCCAAGCCGTTCTTGATCGCCATCTCGCTGAAATAGAGCAGCGGCAGCGCGCTGCTCGCCGTCTGCTCGGCGCAGCCATAGGGGTAGCGGCTGAGGCTCATCAGCAAAGCGGGCACGTCGAAGGCGCCGGAGCGGCTGATATTGACGCTGACCGAAGCGCCCGGCAGCACGCTGTCGGCCAGCAGGTCGGCATTGACCGTCAGGCTCTTGCCCGGTGCGAGCGTGATCAGCCGCCGTTCGGTCACCGGCAACTGTGCGGGTCGGACTGGTATATCGACCGATTGGTCGAGCGACATTCCCGAAGCATCGGACAGCTTGATCGCGACCGTGCCGGCGCCCGGTTGCCCACCGGTCAGAGGCAGGGTGATGTCGTATTTGCCGCCCTGTTTCAGATTGATCGTCTGCTGTGCGGCGCTGGCATCGACGGTAACGGCCGAGTTGCCCGTGACTGCCAGCTTATAGTCGCCGGCGGGCGCGTCGGTATTGGCGATATCGAGCCGGAGATTGGCTTTATCCCCCGGAGCGAGAAATTTCGGCAGGCTGGCGGTGACGACGACCGGGTCGCGGATGATAACATCCTGCGTGGCATGGCCGATCCCTGCCTTTGACCAGGCGACCGCCATCAGGCGCGCCGTGCCGTTGAATTGCGGAATGTCGAAGCTGACATTGGCCTTGCCCTTGGCATCGAGCTTGATCGGGCCGGAGAAGAAGGCGATCAGCTTTTCGGTCGGCGGGCTCGCCTGCAGCGCCACTTGTCCACCGTCGCCGCCGGTGCGCAATCGCCCGGTGGCGCCGAGTGAACCGTCGATAAGGCGGCCGTAGAGGTCGCGGATTTCGAGGCCGAGCTGGCGCTGGCCGTAATACCAGTTGTCCGGGGCTGGCGGTTGGTAACGCGTCAGGTTGAGAATGCCGACATCGACGGCGGCAACCGTGACATATGCATCCTCGTTGGCGCCTGCGCCCACCACCTGCACGCCGATATTCAGCGGCTGGCGCGGCAAGGTTTTCTGTGGCGCATCGAGCTTGACCTGCAGCTTGCGTTCGCCGGGATCGACGGTCGCCCATTTGATACCGATCGCGCGCATCGGCATGCGGCTTTCCTGTGCGTCGCCCGGGCGGAAGAGGGTGGCGGTCACATAGGTGCCTGCGCCCCAGTCGGCGGTGACGGGAATGTCGACTTCACCGCCGGTGGCGCCGATATCGGCATTGGTGACCGAGATCAGCGTTTCGGAGCCGGCCGTCACCATCAACTGGCCGGCATAACGCGAGGTTACTTTCAGCTTAGCCGTATCGCCGACATGGTAGCTGTCCTTGTCGAGCGCAATCTCCAGCGCATCCGGCGTTTGCGTCGAGGTGGAGGCGACATACCAGCCGGCGTCGAATTCGACACTGGATTGCGGACCATTCGTATCGGCGGTCTCCACCTCCAGCCGGTAGCGGCCCCAGGTGACCGGTACGGAGATTTCCGCACCGTCCGTCGTGGCGTTGACCGTGCCGGTGGCGACCTGCTTGGTCGACATGACGGGCTCGTATTTCCAACTATTGCCGTCGCGGTACCATTGATAGTCGCGCTCGACAGCGAGCAGCTTCCAGGCCAGGCCCTGGATGGCCTGCTTCTGGCCGTTCTGGTCGACGGCGATGACATGGAAGTTGCCGATCGAATTTTCGCCGAGATCGCCGTCGAATTCCGGCTTGATGCCGATCCGCGGTCCATCGGTTTTGACCGGCAGCGTCAGCGAGCGCTCGACGGCGCGGCCGCCGGCCTCCTGCATGCGTACAGTGATGTTGGCGTTGAGGAGCTGCGTGGTCGAGGGTGTGTCGTTGATGGTGACGTCGAAAGTCGTCTTGCCGCCCTCGTCCAGCGCCTGCAGGTCTTCCAGCGGCACTTGCGAGCTCTCGGCCTTGTTGTCGCTGCTGCTGCTGTCGCTGTCGTTATCGCTATTGTCCTGCCCGGCGCCCTCGTCGGCGAGGCCGAATTCATAGCCTTTATAATCGGCGCTTTCGCGCGTCGGCTTCAGAGTAACTTCGCCTTCGAGGCTCAAGCCCGCGGCCGGCGCACCGTAGAGATACCGCCCTTCGATGTTGACCGGCGTCGGCTGGCCGACTTCGATCGCTTTGGCGTCGCTCTTCATGTCGAATTCGATGCGATCCGGCACAAAATCGTCGACGAGGAAAGTCTGCGAGCCGATGGAGGCGCCCTTCGGGTCGGTATAGATGTTCATCGTCCAGGTGCCGCGCATTGCGGTCTGCTGGAGCGGCAGGTCGACATTGTAGCCACCGAGCTTGCCGCCGTCGGTGACGATGCGGCGGTCCTCGACGCCGTCGGGGCGCAGGAAGACGAAGGTGAGCGGCAGGTTCTCGACCGCCATGGAGCTGACGTCACGGGCAAGAGCGGAGGCATGCACCGTCTCGCCGGCACGGTAGATGCCGCGTTCGGTCCAGGTGAGCAGATCGATCGCGCCCGGCGCCGTACGGCCGGTGACGCCGCGGTCGGAGAGATCGAAACCGGCGCGGGTCATGTCGAGGAAGACGTAGTCCTGGTCGCCGTTCTGCGCCGTGATGACAGCCGGGGTCATGCCCGCGGTGCCGCGCATCAGGCCGGCGCTGAAGGTGGCGCGGCCATTCGCGTCGGTCTTCGCGGTGCCGAGAATTTCATTGTTTTTTGCGAGTAGTTGCAATTGGACGCCTGCGATCGGCTTGGCACTGCCGAGCGAGCGGGTGAAGACGTTCAGCCCATCCGTGCCGGCATAGGTGGTGACACCGATATCTGAGACGACGAACCATTGCGTTGCCTGCGGATCCCATTCCTGGCCGGCGTTCGGTGCGACTGCGGTCAGGACGTAGACGCCGGGCTTGCGCTTCGGCAACGCCTCGTCGACCGGGAAGCTGGTGACGACATCCTTGTTGAGGTCCTGCTGGATATCGATCGAGCCCTGCCAGACCAGCTCGCCGCTGCTATTCTGTATGGTCTCGGCGCTGTAGTTGTCCATCTGCGTCAGGAACTGCGAATTGCTGAGCAGTTGGGCTATGTTGCGGTCGCCGATGCGGTAGAGCTTCAGGTTTGCAGTGGTGGCGTTGACCGAAACCAAAGGGATGCCGCGACGCGCCGTCGACGGCAGCACGAAATTGTCGCCGGTGAAGCGGATCGAGGCGGTGCGGTCCTTGACGTAGACCTCGATGTCCACCTGGGTGGCTAGATCCTCATCGACGGAGGAGGGCAGGCCGCGCCGCAGCGAAATCTTGTAGTGCTGGCCGAAGTCGAGGCCTTCGACGCAGATCTGGTTGTCCTTGGCATCGACGCCCTTCGGGGCGGCGCCATTGACGGTGACGAAGGGCGTGTAGTCGACGCCGCTCTTCACCAGTTTTTCGGAGAATTGCAGACAGGCGCGGGGCGAGGCGTTGTCGTTGTCGAGCGTGTTGCCGGTGACGCGGAAGCCCTGGCGGGCTCTCAGATCGTCATAGGCGGCCTGGATCGTCGGGGAGCCGACCAGAGCAAGGCTCGCCTTATAGGCGCTGAGCGACTGGCGATAGTTCTGCGCGTTTTGCAGCGCGGTAGCGAGCACGGCGAGCGCGTCGGCGCGGCTCCGCGTCGTGCGGGAAAGCTGATAGCCGTTGAGAGCGGCGTAAGCCGCCTGCGTGGCGACGGTCGTGTCGTTCGTTATCGTGTTGGCGGCACGCGCCATCTCGACCCAGAGATCGCCGTTGTCGGGCGCAAGCGACAGCGCGCCCTGAAAGGCGTTCAGCGCGTTGTTGACATTGCCTGAGGTCAGCTCGATGCGGCCGAGCGCCGTCAGGCTTTCGACGCCCTGTCCCTTCAACTCATTGGCGAGCGTGAGCCTGCTCTTCGCATCGCGTGCGCTCTGTACGAAATTGTCGGAAAGGAAGGGGAGGGCCGGTGCGGCGCCGATATCCGGCTCGCTGACGGCAGCGGTTTCGACGATCTTGCCGGCGACGGCTCCGGGGAAGCTGTTGAGCTGGTTGAAATCCGACTTCAGGAAGCACCATTTCACCTTGGGATTATAGGTGAAGGCCTTGCAGGACTTGTCGCCTATGCAGGAGGTCGAGCATTGATCCAGCGTAACGTTCTGCTCGGTACGCAGATCGAAGCCGAAGTAATCGCCATCCTGCGTGGTGACCACCTGCCGCCTGGCATCGGCGGCGCCCGCAGGCGTCAAGGCGGCGAAAGTGGCGAGAAAAAAGGCTGAAAATCCGATGAACGCGCGCTTAGACATAAGTCCCCCCAACGCTGCCCGTTTCGATGGCCGCACTCTTCAAACTTCGGGCTAATTTGTCAACCGAACGTCGAGACGTGGTCGCACGGATTACGACTATGCCGATCTGTTAGCGGGACGTCCCGGATCAGAACTCGCTGATTTCGCCCACACTTTCGCGGCTTTCAGCCGTATGCTCGATGGCGATGTCGGAGGCATCCAGGCTGCGTTATCTGGTCGCATGCCTTTTATCACCCCGACTGCCGCTTTTTCTCCCTTTGATCCGCCCGCGACGTGACGTCTTTTTGTAGGTTTCAAAGCATTTTAGCGGAGGCTGCCTCAGCTCGCGCCCGTCACCGTCCTGACATCAAACAGACATCTTCGAAGGTCCGTGCCATTATATCGCTTCTGGGGCGGGATTCGTAATACAAATGTCACGTTGAAAAGTATAATTGCTCTCAGCGACGTGTAATTTTCTCATTTCGAGAACTACGGCGCCACTATCGGTAGAATTACAAAAATATATATCCATACCATCAAGAAAATAGGTTCGCTTTTAAGCGTACCTTCTTGATGAATGGTGCGGGAAAATTGGAGACAGCATGCTGAAACTCAGCGCTGTAACGAAGATGTTTGGCTTGTCGACTGCGGTCAATTCTATTGATCTTGAGATCGGTAAAGGACAAATCGTCGGCGTTATTGGGCGATCCGGAGCCGGCAAGTCGACTTTGCTCAGGATCATCAACCGCCTGATCGATCCGAGCGAAGGCGCGATCGAGTTCGACGGCAAGACTGTCAGCGATCTCAAGGGACGCGAGCTCCGCCTCTGGCGCGCCCGTTGCGCGATGATCTTCCAGCAGTTCAATCTGGTGAACCGGCTCGATGTGTTGACCAACGTTCTGGTTGGCCGGGTCGCCACCAACGGCACATTGCCGATCCTTTTCAAACAGTTCTCCGCGGCGGAGCGGACCATGGCGGCGAAGGCGCTTGATCGCCTCAATCTGTTGCCACAGGCGTTGCAGCGCGCCGACACGCTTTCCGGCGGCCAGCAGCAGCGCGTGGCGATTGCGCGGGCGCTGGTGCAAATGCCTGACATCGTTCTTGCCGACGAGCCGATCGCGTCGCTCGATCCGCATAATGCCCGCCTCGTCATGGAGGCGCTGAAGGCGATCAACCGAGAAGACGGCATCACCGTCATCTGCAATCTGCATACGCTCGATGCGGCGCGCAGCTATTGCGACCGCATCATCGGCCTTGCCAAGGGCAGCATCGTTTTCGACGGCGGACCCGAAGGTCTGACGAGCGACGTGCTGCAACGGATCTACGGCGAGGATGGCGCTGCTCCCATCGATGAAAGCCTGACCGCCGGCCAGTTCGGACGCCCTGCTATCGGCGCTGGTGCCGGAATCGCTTCCGAGACCAATCCGGTCTGGGCCTGACCTTCCCCTTTTCCCACTCGGCGGGCGCTGCTGGCCGTCTTTCATCCCATGGAGTATTGACTGATGACCAACAATGTCACCCGCCGCACCGCTCTTTCCGGCCTTATCGTCGGCGGCCTGCTTCTTGCCGCTGTCCCTGCCAAGGCCGACTGGCGCGATCAGTACAAGGAATTGAATTTCGGCATTTCGAGCTCGGAGAATGAGCGCGACGCTGTCGCTCGTTACGACAAATTCTCCGCCTACATGACCAAGAAGCTCGGCGTTCCCGTCCACATTCTCTGGGGCACCGACTACGCCGCCGTCATCGAGGCGCTGCACTCCAACAAGATCCAGTTCGCAACCATCGGTGCCGCCAACTACGCCCTCGGCCGCAAGGTGATGGACGATAAGATCACGGCTGTCGCCACTAACGAAGACAACTACGGCTCGACCGGCTATCACTCGGTCATCGTCGTCAAGACCGACAGCCCATACCAGAAGATCGACGATCTCAAAGGCAAGGTGCTGGCTTGGGCCGATCCGAACTCGACCTCCGGCTATGCGGTGCCGCTCTATTTCATGAAGAAGGACGGCATCGATCCTTCGAAATTCTTCTCCAAGACGCCTTTCTCGGGTAGCCACGAGCTCGGAGTTGTCGGCGTCGTCAACGGCACCTTCGATGCTGCGGCCGACGACTGGACCAATCCGCAGAAGAGCAATGCATTGCGCATGGAGGGCAAGGGCATGGTGCCGAAGGGCTCGACCCGCGTCATCTGGACCTCGAACCTGATCCCGAACGGTCCCTATGTCATGCGCACCGACCTGCCGCAGGATCTGCAGGACGCCTATCGAAATGCCATTCTGTCCTATCCCAAGGAGGATCCAGCCGATTTCCAAAAGCAGACGGACGGAACGTCGAAGGACCTCGTGCCGGTCAAGGACTCCGATTACGACGACATCATCGGCATCACCCAGGCGAACGACGCCGACCGCCGCAAGCATTGAGGAGGAGGGGGGCTCGTCGGCCACCAGCCCTCGTGCTTCGAGGCTCCGGCCCTTCAGGCCTGCGCACCTCAGCATGAGGGCTGGTCTTCTGAGCCCGTTCCGAAGACTCGTTTCACCTGATGGTGAGGGTTGGCCTCGGGCGTCCGGATGCGAGTTTGATCCACCTCATGGTGAGGTGCCCTGTCATCGAAGCGACAGCGTAGATGGCAGGGCCTCGAACCAAGAGGTGGCCGCCGATCGGCCGCATCCGCAGATAGCAGAGAAAGTTTTTCGCATGAGCAAACGTCCATGTCTCCAATGATCGACGTCGGCCATACCGCCAGGATCGAAGCGTTCCACCGCTCCTTTGCGGTCGAGCGCCGCAAGCTGTGGCTCCAGACTGCGATCTATGGCGTATTGCTCGTCGCGGCGGTGATCTTCTCCGCCATGTTCAGCGGCTTCAGCTTCCGTGAACTCGCAAGCGGCCTGCCTGATGCCTGGCGTTACATATCCTCCACCTTTCCAGAGCTGCATTATGCCACGCTCGGCCATGATCTCGGCGAATGGTATTGGAACCTGCCGCGTTGGCTGGAACTGCTTGCCGAAACAGCGCTGATGAGCTTCGTCGGCACCATGGCCGGCAGTATTGCCGCGCTGCTTCTCTGCTTTTCCGCCTCGCGCAATCTTATGCGCAACAATACGCTCTATTTCCTGTCGCGCCGTTTTCTCGAGCTTGCCCGCACCGTGCCGGACACGGTCTATGCAATGATCTTCGTCTTCGCTTTCGGCATCGGACCGTTAGCCGGCGTTCTGGCGCTCGCGGTGCACACGACCGGTTCGCTCGGCAAGCTGTTTTCCGAAATCAATGAAAGCGTCGACACCAAGCCGATCGAAGGTGTCATGGCGGCGGGCGGCAACTGGCCGGTCATCATGCGGCTTGCCGTGCTGCCGCAGGTCATGCCGAATTTCATGAGCTATGCGCTGCTGCGCTTCGAATACAATATCCGCAGCGCCTCGGTGCTCGGCATCGTCGGCGCCGGCGGCATCGGTGAGGAGCTTTATCTTTCCATCCGCCAGTTCGACTATCCCGATATCAGCGCCATCGTCCTGCTGATCATCATTGTCGTCATGGCCGCAGACCTGAGCTGCGAAGCCATCCGTCATCGCATGATCAGCAAGGAATCCCTGCGGTATACCTCATGACCAGCTCTACCCTTCTTCCTGAAACGGGCGAAATTGCAGCTTGGCGCTACGCACATCCGGAGCTTTTCGCCAGACCCTTCGCAGAGCGTTGGCGCAGCCGCGGCATCGCGCTGCTGCTGGCGGCAATCTTCGTGTTCGGCCTCTGGTGGATCGACGCCACACCGATGCGATTCTGGAACGGTGCCGGAAGGCTCGGCTTTCTCATCAAGCTGATGCTGCCGCCCTCGAGCGGAGGTGTGTTCGGCACCTATCTGCAGGCGCTCGGCGAAACGCTGGCCATGGCCTTCTTCGGCACGTTTCTGTCGACCATCGTCGCCTTTCCGCTCGGCTTCCTCGGCGCGCGCAACGTCGTGCCGAACATCTTCCTGCATTTCGGCTTCCGCCGCGTGCTCGACGTGCTGCGCGGCATTGATATCCTGATCTGGGCGCTGATCTTTGTTAGCGCCGTCGGCATGGGCCCCTTTGCCGGCGTGCTCGCCATCGCCTTTTCCGACGTCGCATTCCTCACCAAGATCTATGCCGAGGCGATCGAGAATGTCGACCGCAAGCCGATAGAGGGCACGCAGGCCGCCGGTGCCAACCAGCTGCAGGCGATCCGCCTGGCCGTCGTGCCGCAGGTGCTGCCCGTCATCCTGTCCAGCGCGCTCTATTTCTTCGAATCCAACGTCCGCGCCGCCACCATCCTCGGCATCGTCGGCGCCGGCGGCATCGGCCTGGAGTTGTCACAGCAGATACTGGTCAACAATTGGGATCAGGCGCTGTTCATCATCATCATGATGCTGGTTGCCGTCGCCATCATCGATTCCATCTCACGGCGAATTCGACTGAAGATCATTGGCGGCAAGTAATGCGGGGAGACGTGGCGGCCATGGCATAACGGCCCCGTCAGGAAATCGCCTTTGATGCCGACAACATGAAGTCGCTAAGCCTTGCCCAGTCGGCCTGAGTCTTGGTTTTGCTCGTCGCAAGGGTTGCCAAGACAAGCTGTTTCTCCGGCATGACGGCAATCATTTGTCCGTGGTGGCCATGGGCAAAATATCGGAACGCCGGAAGTTGGGCGGCAATGGTACTGCCTTCTCTCTGCGCCTTGCCATCCGGCCCCGTCGTCCACCACATGTAACCGTAGCTGCCTATGGCAGGCATTACAGAATGGGCGGTGACGCTTTCCAGAACCCATTCGCGCGGAACAATCTGGTGTCCCTTCCAATTGCCCTCATTGAGATAGAGATGTCCGAAGCGCGCCATGTCTCTGAGCGTCAGGTGGATGTGGTAGGCGGAATGGATGGAGTCCTCGCCTCGAAGAAACGCGCAATCATCAAGCCGGAAATCCCGCATGCCGATCGGTCCGGCTATATATCGTTGAAATCCCTCTAATACGGAATGGCCGCTGGCTCTCTCGTAGATCGTGCCCAACGCATTGAAATCCCAATTGTTGTAGTACCAGAAGGTGCCGACAGGGTGTGATCCCCGCGCCGGCCTCGCCGCCTTCATCTCCGCGCTTTCGGCCAGCGCGGGATGATAGATCCCAGAACGCGCCATGATCAGATCGCGGACGGTGGCTTGCTTTTCAGCATCCGTGAGTGCCGGTTCCACGTCGTCGATGTCGAGGTCCTTCAGCGTCGCGCCGAGATCGATGCGGCCTTCTTTCACTTCAATGCCGATCAGGGCGCTCAGCAGACTTTTCCGGACCGATCTGATCAGCACTTTCTGCTTTGGATCGCCGCCCCAGGCGAGCACCTTTCCGCGGTGAACTATCGCAGCGCTGATTGCGCCAAAATCGGAGGCTGCCTGCAAAGCGTCTTCCAGCAATTCGGCATCATAGCCGCTGCCATCGACTTGCCATTCGTCATCAGGAAAATGCATTTCGTTGCTACCGAAAGGTGAAGAAACTGTCCCTTTGATATCGATGCAACTCAAGCGTTTTTATGACAGCTTGAAATTTCGCTCGGGAGAGTCCGTCACCAATCGGCATGCAATGATCCAGGCTGCGCTCAACGGCAAAGCGATGCTTTGGCTCAATAGGTCTGCCGCCCCTCCGTCCAAACAGACCGTACCACCGGCAACCCTTCCACCAGACTGACTCGGACGAGATCGGCGCGTTTGCCCGATGCAATGCTGCCGCGGTCGGTAAGACCGACGGCCGTCGCCGGGTTGAGCGTGATAGTGCGGATCGCATGCGTCAGGTCGTAGCCGATATCCTCCGCCGTCAACGCGAAGGCGCTCTGCAGCAGGCTGATCGGCACATAGTCCGACGAGACGATGTCGAGCAGCCCACGCCGGGCGAGATCGGCGGCACCGACATTGCCGGTGTGCGAGCCGCCGCGAATGATGTTCGGCGAGCCCATGAGGATTGCGAGGCCGTGCTCGCGGGCGGCTTCCGCAGCTTCGAAGGTCGTCGGGAATTCGCAGATGACCACGCCTTCGCTAGAAGCCTGAGTGATATGATCCGTGGTTTCGTCGTCGTGACTGGCAAGCGGGATGCCCTTGGCACGGCCGATTTCGACCAGTGCTGCGCGATTGACGGGACCGATGGCGCGTGAAGCTTCCATCAGCTCCGCGATTGCGCGATCGAGCTCTTCGGCTTCCAAAGCGCGGTAGGAAAGTTGCTTCTTCTTATATTTTTCCAGATCCGGCGACTGGCGTTGACCCGGCGAATGATCCATCACCGACATCATGCGCGTCAGCGGATCGGCGGCGAAAGGTTCGAACATCTCGACCACGCGCTCGTCGGTGATCTCGCAGCGCATGTGCAGCTGGTGGTCGGCGCGCAGCAGGCCGCGTGCGCGGGCGGTGCGGATGCCCTCGACCATGGGCATCAGGATTTCGTTACGCTCGGGATTACGCAGGCTGGAGCCGATGCAGATGGCGTCGAGCACCGTCGTAATCCCGGACGAAATGATCTGCGCGTCATGCGCCATCGCTGCCAGCACGGGGTTGAAACGCACGCCGGGACGCGGCATGACGTGCTTCTCCAGGCTGTCGGTGTGGAGATCGACAATGCCTGGCATCAGATAATCGCCGTTGAAGTCGATCGCGCTGGGGGCCGCACTCGACCCCGTGGAGACATCATCGATACGGCCACGGGCGATGTGGACGGTGCCCTCGATGACCTCCCCGGGGAGGATAACCTTGGCGTTGGTCAGGACGAGTGAATCGATCACGCTGCGCTCCCTTGATAAGCCAGAACTTCGAAGAGACGGTCTGAAACGGCGTCGCGCACTTCCTGATCGTGGAAGATACCGACGATCGCCGAGCCGCGTGCCTTCGCCTCGAGAATGATGTCGATGACAGTGTGGCGGTTCTGAGCGTCCAGCGAGGCCGTCGGCTCGTCCAGCAGCAGGATGGGGTAATCGACCGCGAAGCCGCGGGCAATGTTGACGCGCTGCTGCTCGCCGCCGGAAAAGGTCGCCGGCGCCAGGCTCCACAACCGTTCGGGGATGCGGAGCCGCGTGAGCAACGCCTTGGCTTTCGCTTCGGCATCTTCACGGGAGATGCCGCGCATCAGAGCCGGTTCGGCGACGATGTCCAGCGTCGGCACGCGCGGGATGACGCGCAGGAACTGGCTGACATAGCCTATAGTGCGGCGGCGGACTTCCACCACTTCCCAAGGCTCTGCCGTCGCGAGATCGACTACGGTATCGTCATGCTCGACCAGGATCGAACCCTTGTGCGGCTTGTAATTGGCATAAAGCGAACGCAGCAGCGTCGACTTGCCGGCGCCCGAAGGTCCGTGCAGGCAAACGCATTCGCCGCGCCGCACATCGAGATCGAGATCGGCGAAGACCGGGATGCGCGTGCCGCCCTGCGTGTGAAGCGTGAAGGTTTTTGACAGCGAGCGAACGCTGATAGGCGTGCTTGCGGAGTTGTTATCGTCGTTCATCGCTCAGACCTGCAACACGGAGGAAACCAGAAGCTGGGTGTAGGGATGGTGCGGGTCGTCCAGCACCTGATCGGTCAGGCCCTGCTCCACGACATCGCCACGCCACATCACCGTCAGCCGGTCGGCGAGCAAGCGGACGACCGCAAGATCGTGCGTGACGACAATGGCGGCGATGCCGAGTTCGCGCACCAGCCCGCGCAGCAAATCGAGCAGGCGAGCCTGTACCGAAACGTCGAGGCCGCCGGTCGGCTCGTCCATGAAGACGAGGCGTGGCTTGGTCACCAGATTGCGGGCGATCTGCAGGCGCTGCTGCATGCCGCCCGAAAAGGTAGTCGGCTTATTATCGGTGCGGGCAATGTCAAGCTCGACTTTGGAGAGCCAATCCTCGGCATTGGCGCGGATCTCGCCATAGTGACGCTCGCCGACCGCCATCGGCCGCTCGCCGACATTGCCGCCGGCGCTGACATTCATTCTGAGGCCGTCGCGCGGGTTCTGATGGACGATGCCCCAATCGGTGCGCATCAACATCCGCCGCTCCGGTTCGGAGAGCGACAGGATGTCGATCAGACCATGCCGGCGTGTATCGTACTCGATGCTGCCGGCATCAGGCTTCATGCGGGCCGAGAGGCAGTTCAGCAGCGTCGACTTGCCGGAGCCGGACTCGCCGACGATGCCGATGACTTCGCCGGGATAAAGCGTGAAGGAGATATCCTTACAGGCGGCGACATCGCCGAATGTTTTGGAGATGCCGTTGACGCGCATCAGCGGCGCGCGGCGTGGAGTTGAAACAGCAGCCATTACGACGGCTCCTTCTCGGTTTCGTTGAGCGAGGTCAGCGCCAATGCCGTCGGATTGCCGCCTTCCGGGCCGACATGGCCGGCCGCGCGGCGGGTGGCGCAATGGTCGGTATCGGAGCAGACGAACATGCGGCCGCCCTTGTCGTCGGTGACGACTTCGTCGAGATAGCTGTCGGTCGCGCCGCAAAGCGCGCAGCAGCTTTTCCAGCTCTGCACCTTGAAAGGATGATCGTCGAAATCGAGGCTGCGAACCGTCGTGTAGGGCGGCACGGCATAGATGCGCTTTTCGCGGCCGGCGCCGAAAAGCTGGATAGCCGGATTGTGCGTCATCTTCGGATTGTCGAATTTCGGGATCGGCGTCGGCGACATCAGGTGCCGGCCATTGACCATGACCGGATAGCTGTGCGCAGTGACGATCTGGCCGAAGCGGGCGATATCCTCGTAGAGACGTACCTGCATCAGCCCATATTCGGCATAGGCATGCATCTTCCGCGTCTCGGTTTCGCGCGGTTCGAGGCCGCGCAGGGGTTCCGGCTGCGGCACCTGGTAGACGAGGATTTGCCCCTCTGCGAGCGGCGTTTCCGGCACGCGATGGCGGGTCTGGATGACGGTAGCCTCGGAGGTCGCCTCGGTCGTCTCCACGCCGGCGACGCGGGTGAAGAAGCGGCGGATGGAAACGGCGTTCGTCGTATCGTCGGCGCCCTGGTCAATGACTTTCAAGACATCTTTCGGGCCGATGACGCTTGCCGTCACCTGGATGCCTCCGGTGCCCCAGCCATAGGCGAGCGGCATCTCGCGGCCGCCGAACGGCACCTGATAACCGGGTACGGCGACTGCCTTGAGGATCGCGCGGCGGATCATTCGCTTCTTCTGCTCGTCGAGATAGGCGAAGTTATAGGCTTCACCGGCCTTCGGTTTTTCCTGGTTCTTGTCTTCGTGGGCCGCGCTCATTCGGCTGCCTCCTTGGTTTGGCGTGCCTCGAATTCCGCGCGCAGACCGCGCAGCAGCTGGAGGTCGCCTTGGAAATCGACATAGTGGGGAAGCTTCAGATGCGACACGAAGCCGGCCGCCTCGACATTGTCGGTGTGATAGAGGACGAATTCCTCGTCCTGTGCGGGGAACTGCGCCATCTCGCCGAGTTCGTGGCAGCGCAGCGCCCGGTCGACCAGCGACATCGCCATGGCCTTGCGTTCGCTCTTGCCCAGCGCCAGGCCGTAACCGCGCGTGAAGCGGGCAGCTTCCGTCTTCGAGCCGCCGAACTGATTGATCATCTGGCATTCGGTGACGACGATGTCGCCGATCTCGATGGCGAAGCCCAGTTCCTCCGGCACGAATTCGACTGGCACTTCGCCCATGCGGATTTCGCCGACATAGGGATGGCTGCCGCCGTAACCGCGCATCGTCGAATAGGCGAGCGCGGTGAGAAACCCTTCGTCGCCGCGCGCCAGGTTCTGCAGCCGCTGATCGCGGTTTGCCGGAAAGGCCATGGGCTGGCGTGTGAGGTCGTAGACCGGCTCGCCTTCACGGACGGGGATCTCATGCTCCATGAAATCCTCCTGCCCCACGATATCGGTGACGCGCGGCATGGAGCCATCGAGCGGTTGATTGGCGATTTCCGCCTGAGGCGCCGAACCTTCCCTCTCCATCAGACCGAAGTCCAGCAGGCGGTGGGTATAGTCGTAGGTCGGGCCGAGCACCTGGCCGCCCGGCAGGTCCTTGAAGGCGGCCGAAACACGGCGCTCGATGTCCATGTCTGCCGTGTCGATCGGCTCGGTGACGCCGATGCGGGGCAAGGTCGTGCGATAGGCGCGCAGCAGGAACACGGCCTCCACTACGTCGCCCTGCGCCTGCTTCAGCGCCAGTGCTGCCAATTCGCGATCGTAGAGCGAGCCTTCGGTCATGACCCGATCGACGGCGAGGCCGAACTGGCTTTCGATCTGGCCGACCGAAAGCTCCGGTTCCGACGTATCGCCGCGCCGCTCCTCGGCAATCAGCTTGTGGGAATTCAAAATGGCGCGTTCGCCGCCTTTGACTGCAACATACATGGGATTATGCCTCCACTCTGATGCCGCGCGGCAGGCCGATGATATCGCTGCCGCTCACGAAAATCACATCGACGCCCATCGGATAGAGCCCGTGATTGTCGTCCCAATCCTGCCAGAATCCGTCCGGCAACCCGTCAATACTGCAGGTCGTAGCATGCTGTATGCCCGGGCCGGTCCAGCGCATCGGTTTTCCCGAGGTCAGCGACGGAGCCTGCACGATGAGCGTGCAGGATGTGTCGGGATATTTGTCGTCGCCGAAGGAAAAGGCCGACAGCGGCGGCATCTCCGACGCCGTCGTCAGGATGGCGAAGCGGCAGATGGCGGTATCGGAGACCAGCGGCGAACCGGCATGGAAGCGGATATAGTTTGCGGCGGCCGAGGTGTTTTCGAGGTCGAGCCAGACTGGCGTCTCGAAATCGAGGAGGGTCAGCACGATCGCGGCCGTCGCCGGCATCAGGAGGTCGGGCACGTCGGCAAGCCGATCCAGCGCTTGGACACGACCGGGATAGGCCGTGGCGTCGAGAATGCCGCGAAAGGTCGCCTGGGTATCGAAAATCGGCTCGGCAAAGCCCGGCTTAAGGTTTCTCGTATCGATAGCGACGCTCATTTCTTCGTCTCCGCGCGCACCATGGTGAAGAATTCGACTTTGGTGGAGGCGGCTTTCAGGCTCTTCTGTTGCCGCCGTTCGGCCTGTTTGCCTTCGAGGCGTTCGATGACCGTGCTGGCGATCGCGAAACGATGCTCCGGCTTCTGCATCAGCGCATCGAACACAGCGGCAAGCTCCGCCTGCCTGGTGTCGCGGCCTTGGACATAGGCATAACCGGTCGTGCCGTCGGCAAGCCGCAGTGCGCAGCGCGTCATGCTCATCTCGGTCATGTTGAAGGCGTCGCCCGTGCCGCCGGCTCGCGCCCGCACCATCACGAGGCCAACCTCCGGCTGGCGCAGCCATTCATAGGCCGGCTGCTCACGCAAAGCGCTCCAGGCCTCTTCCAGTTCACTGCGGCCGGCGCGGGCCAGGATGCCCATCCAGCGCTTCCGGTCGGCATTGTCGCCAGCCGCTACGTCTTGTGTATCGTCTTGCACCATCTCGCCCCCGAGGAAAGCCGGTTTGCGGTCATGACCGCGCGTCCACCGCGATGTCTTTGGCGGCGGAGAAACACGGGAAATCGCAAACCCAATATAACAAAGGTCCGTACCTTATTTTCGCAGTACGGACCTTTACAGACCGTCTATTTCACCCTTATGACGATGGCAGAAATGATTTCGGTGAGGCGAAGTCTCCCGATGAAACCTGGCCGGGCGGCCATGCGCAAAGGATCGGAAACATGGCTTCAATGGCAGAAACCGGTGACATCCGTAGTGGCGAGGGTCACGAGCGCGGCCGGCTGTGGCGTAGTGTCGCGTTGTCGCTTCGTGAGGATATCCGCAACGGCAAGCTTGTTGCCGGCATGCAGTTGATGACCGAACTCGACATGGCCCGCCATTTCGACGTCAGCCGCTTCACCGTCCGCCGGGCGCTGGCCGAGCTGGAAAAGGAAGGCCTGATTCGCATTGAACATGGACGCGGCCTGTTTGTTGCAGAAGACGCAATTCCCTATGCGCTCGGCGAGCGCACGCGTTGGACCGAAAATATGAGTCGCGCCAGCCTCGAAAGCCAGCGGCGGATCCTGGCAAGCACGGTCGAGGAGGCCGATGCCGTCACATTGCGCAATCTCGAATTGCCGCGTGGCGCCGAAGTGGTGGTGATCGACTCTATGGGTGAGGTCAGCGGCCGGCCGCTCAGCATGGCACGCAGCTATTTTCCCGCTGAACGCTTCCGCGGCATTGACGAATTGCTGCGGCTGAATCCGTCGCGCACCGTCGCCTACCGCTCCTTCGGGATCAACGATTACAAGCGCAAAAGCACCCGCATCATTGCCCGCCTGCCAAGCGTGCGCGAAGCCAAGACCTTGAAATTGCCGAAGACGCGGCCGGTGATCGAAATCCACAAGGTCGACGTCGATACCGAGGGACGCCCGATTTCCTTCGGCATCTCCTGCTTCTCCGGCGACCGCGTCCAGCTCGTTATCGAATAAGTGCATCGCGCTTTCCATCTCGATCTGCGCTATTGAAAAACAAAAAATCGGCACCAGCGATGAGGCCGATGCCGATTTTGGGTAATGCTGAAACGAAGAATAGACTTACCGGTTGGTCATCGCCAGCCCCGAGTCGGAGTAGCGTTTGCCCGCCACTTGTTCGAGCGGAATGATGTCGCTCAGTTCCTGAACTTCGCCGGCCGAGAGCGTGATGTCGGCGGCGGCGGCATTCTGCTCCAGATGGTGCAACTTGCGGGCGCCGGGGATCGGTACGATGTCATCGCCTTGGTGCAGCACCCAGGCGAGCGCCAACTGCGCCGCAGTGACGCCATTGTTCTTGGCGAAGGCTTCGAGCTTGGCGACGAGGGCGGCGTTGGCGTCGAAGTTCTCGCCCTGGAAACGCGGCACGTTGCGGCGGAAATCGTCGGCTGCGAGATCGCTCATATTGCGGATCGCACCGGTCAGGAAGCCGCGGCCGAGCGGGCTATAAGGTACGAAGCCGATGCCGAGTTCACGGCAGGCGGCCAGCACCTCTTCCTCCGGATCGCGGCTCCACAGTGAGTATTCGCTTTGTACGGCGGCAATCGGATGCACGGCATGGGCGCGGCGGATGGTGGAGGCACTTGCTTCGGAAAGCCCGAGCGCACGCACCTTGCCCTCCTTCACCAGCTCCGCCATTGCGCCGACGGTATCTTCGATCGGAACGTTCGGATCGACGCGGTGTTGGTAGAAGAGGTCGATGACATCGGTATCGAGGCGCTTCAGCGAGGCTTCGGCCACCTCTTTCACATGCTCGGGCCGGCTGTCGACGCCGACCATCGCCGCCGGACCAGATTTTTCCAGATCGAGCTTGAAGCCGAATTTCGTTGCGATCACGACGCGATCCCGGACGGGCTTCAGCGCACGGCCGACCAGCACCTCATTGGTGAAGGGACCGTATGTTTCGGCGGTATCGAAAAAGGTGACGCCGAGATCGACGGCCCGATGCAGCGTCTTGATGGACTCGTCGTCATTGGTCGCGCCATAGGCGAAGCTCATGCCCATGCAGCCGAGGCCGACGGCGGATACGGTGAGTTCCTTGCCGAGTTTGCGGGTTTTCATAATCGTGTCCTCTTGAGCTTAATTCCGGTCCGCGGCGGCCATCTTTGCCGGCTGCGTGACAGACAAGAAACTATGCCTGCCGATAACGAATGAAAATGCATGCAAATCCAAATGGGCTGTTCTATTATTTAGATCAATGAACAGAACTCAGCTCTCCCAGTTGGCGGTCCTCGCCGCCGTTGCCGCCCATCGCAGCTTCCGTGCCGCCGGCAAGGAATTGTCGATCGCGCCTTCTGCAGTCAGCCATGCGATCTCCAGTCTCGAGGAAAGCCTGGGCGTGCGCCTGCTTGCCCGCACCACCCGAAGCGTCTCGCCGACCGAGGAGGGCAAGCTGCTGCTGGAGCGCCTGGCACCGGCACTGGAGGAAATCGACATCGCATTGGAGGATACGCTCGCCGCCCGCGGGCGTCCGGCCGGCAACCTTCGCATTTCCGCGCCGCGTTTTGCTACTGATCTGCTGCTTGCCCCGCGCCTCGGCGATTTCCTGAATACCTATCCCGATATCACGCTGGAGATCGCCAATGAGGACGGTTTCACCGATATTGTCAGGGAGGGTTTCGATGCCGGTATCCGGCTGGAAGAGAGCCTTGAGGCGGACATGATCGCGGTGAAGATATCGCCGGATATCCGCACCGTCATCGCCGGCTCCCCAGCCTATTTCGAGAAGAACCCGAAGCCCTTGCATCCACGCGATCTCGTCCATCACCGCTGCATCAAGCGACGATTTACCGATGGCTCTCTCTATCGCTGGGAGTTTGAGAAGGACGGTCGTGAGCTGATTATAGCTGTCGACGGGCCCTTGATTGTGATCGAGGACCGGCTCGCGGTTCTGGCGGCGGTCAATGGCGCCGGCCTCGCCTATCTGTTCGACATTCGCGTGCAACAGGAACTGGCTGAGGGCAAGCTCATCCGCGTGCTGGAGGACTGGTGTGCACCCTATCCCGGCTTCTGCATCTATTATTCCAGCCGTCGCCAGATGCGCCCGGCACTCAGGGCTTTCATCGATTTCTTCAAATATACGGGTAGCGGAAGAGCAGCAGGGGCGTCCCGTTGCTCTTTCCGTCAGAGAATCATGCCGCGGCTTTCCTGTTGGCGGCGGTCATCGCCAGCTTCGAGAGTGTCCTGTCGGTTTTTCCCGCTTCCTGCAGCGTCTGGTCGAGCAGCTGGACGACCTGTTTTTGGCCGAGAGTCTCTGCCCAGGTGCGCAGCGAGCCGTAGCGGGCGATCTCATAGTGCTCGACGGCCTGCACGGCGGAAATCAGCCCTGCATCGAGAACAGGCGTTCCCTTGAAGTCGTCGATGATCTCCTGGCCTTCGGCAATCATCCCTTGGATGGCTTCGCAGGTCTTGCCATGCGCGCGCTTACCGATCAGTTCGAAAACCTGTTGCAGCCGTTCGACATGTCCCTCGGTTTCCTGCAGGTGTTTTTCGAAGCCGGCCTTGAGGTCCGGCGATTGTGCCTCGCGCGCCATCTTTGGCAGCATCCGAATGATTTGCTTTTCGGCGTAGTAGATGTCCTTCAGCGTATCGTAGAAAAGATCTTCCAGCGTCTTCTTGCCCATTGTCTCTCTCCTTGTTTTCCAGCCAGATTTTTATGGCCAGATTTTTTTGAGATGCCGCCGGTGGCGACGTCTACACAAGCCGGCGCAAACCGATTTGTTCCACTGCTGACGGAATTCGGAGCGGTGCTGTGAAATAACACGTCCGCACCAGCCGCATGAACAAAGGGAAGGGGTATAAGACAATGAAAAAGCCGGGATCGATGAAGGGCCTGGAGGAGCTCGGCCGAGTCAGGCTGTCGAAGAACTTCTTCTTCCGCGATTTCCTGCATTCGGAGATCGCCGATTTCTATCGTATTCCCAATATCCCTGAGGACCCTGATCTGGCGATCGAGTCCGGCAGCCGGCTTTGCGAGGAACTGCTGGAACCGCTGGAGGCGACCTTCGGCCGGCTGCATATCCGCTCCGGCTATCGTGCGCCTGATGTCAATGCCTTCGGCAACAGGAACGGCTTGAACTGCTCGACCAATGCCCATACCGCTGCGCATCATATCTGGGACATGCGTGATCTCGATGGCTGTATGGGCGCGGCAGTCTGTATCGTCGTGCCGTGGCTGATCGACAATTGCCGCGAAGAGGGCGATTGGCAGAAGCTTGCATGGTGGATCCATGATCATCTGCCCTATGCATCGCTCTGCTTCTTCCCGAAATTATGGGCCTTCAACATTCAGTGGCACGAGCGGCCGCAAAGGACGATCCAGAGCTTTGCCCAGCCTCGCGGCATGCTGACCAAGCGCGGCATGGCAAATTGGCAGGGCGATCATTCGGCCCTCTACGAAGGGCTTCCGAAGCCGGTTATTTGACTGGGCATGGTCTTATCCAAAACCGCTTCGCACTTTTTGGGATCATGCCTTAAAAATTGATGCGGTAACGGATGTGTCCGTCGCTCTCGACGTAACTGTCATAGAGTTTGCGGGCCGTGCTGTTGCTCTCTTCCGTATGCCAATAGAGCCGCGCCCAGCCGTTCTTTTTGCAGAGCGCAACGAGATCGTCCAGCAGCGCTCGGCCCAACCCCCGGCCTCTCGCGCTTTCGGCGACGAACAGGTCTTCCAGATAGCAATCCGGCGCACGGACCCAAGTGCCCTCATGTGTCAGACAGAGCGTAAAACCCTTGACCTCGCCATCGACTTCGGCAATGCGCATGAAGATGGCGGACGCCGGATCGAAGACCCGGCGCCATGTCTTGTCGGTGATATCGGGCGCGATGCCGACGCCGTAGAAAGCGAGGTAGTCGGCCCAGAGCTCGCGCCACCGGGTTTCGTCCTCAGGTCTGGCATCACGGATCACCACGGTCATCGGTTTGTTCCTGCTTACTTTATTCGCCGGCTTTGTCGAGCAGGCTCATGGCTTCGTCGGAAAGCGAGAGCTTCGCCGAATTGATCAGCGCGTCGAGCTGGCTGAGGCTGGTGGCGCTGGCGATCGGCGCGGTGACACCCTTTTGCGCAGCAGCCAGGCGAGCGCGACATCGGCCGGTGTCGACCTGGTTTCCGCCGCGACGGTGTCGAGTGCGGCGAGAATGCGGAAACCCTTGTCGTTGAGGTAGGCTGTGACGCGGTTTTCGCGCGCCCGGCCTTCGGTATCGGCCTTGCTGCGGTATTTGCCGGTGAGGAAGCCGGCCGCGAGGCTGAAATAGGTGATGACGCCGATCTCCTCTTTTACGCAGAGATCTGCGAGCGGGCCTTCGAAGCTGTCGCGTGCATAGAGATTGTATTCAGGCTGCAGCACGTCGTAGCGCGGCAGGCCGGCCTTGCTGGCCGCATCGAAGGAGGCCTGCAACTGCTTGGCATTGAGGTTAGAGCAGCCGGCATGGCGGATCTTGCCCTGCTCCTTCAGCTTGGCATAGGCGCTGAGCGACTCTTCATGCGGCGTTTCCGGGTCCGGCCAGTGCGAAAGATAGAGGTCGATATAGTCGGTCTGCAGCCGCTTCAGCGAATCCTCGACCGCCTGCAGGATGTAATCCGCCTTTAGGCCCTTCTTTCCGGGACCCATGTCCGAGCCGACCTTGGTAATGATGATGGCCTTGTCGCGCGCAACGCGTCCCTGCTTCAGCCACTTGCCAATGATTTCCTCGGAATCGCCGCCCTTGTTGCCAGGGACCCAGCTGGAATAGACGTCGGCAGTGTCGATCGTGTTGAAGCCGGCGTCGAAGAAGGCATCGAGCAGAGCGTAGGAGGTCTTCTCATCGGCCGTCCAGCCGAAGACATTGCCGCCGAAGACGATCGGTGTGGTGAAAAGGTCAGTTCGTCCAAGCCTACGCATTTCCATAATGACTCTCCAAATCGCTTGAGCAAATGGCCGGCGCGGGAAAGGGCCGGCGGGGAAGGGAACATCGGCGCAAGTTATCGTCCTACCATTGGAAATGCCACTAAAGATTATTTTTATTCGGCCGCCGATCGCCGGTAATGGCTGGGCGGCAGCTCATTAAATTTCGACCAGACACGCCGCATATGCCGCGGCGAGGCGAAACCGGATTTTTCCGCCACGCGCTCCATGTCCAGCCGCGAATTGGCGAGCACATCGCGAGCGAGCGTGACCCGCATCAGATTGACATAGGCAGTGACCGAAAGGCCGGCATGCTCCTGAAACAGTCGGGAAATATGCCGCGCGCTCATCGCGCCGATGCCGGCAAGCTCGGCGAGCGACCAGCCATGGGCGGGGTCGGCCATGATCGCATCCTGGACGCGGTGAATGGCGGGATGCACATGGTTGCGGCCGCTGAGCCACGGCGAGAGCTGCGGATCGGCGCCGGTGCGGCGCATATAGATGACCATGTGGCGGGCGATTGTCAGCGCCGTCATCGGCGAAGTGAGCTTGGAGACGATGTGCAGCATCAGGTCCGTGCCGGTGGAGATGCCGGCGCTGGAATAGCGCTCGCGGTCTTCGACGTAGAGCCGGTTGTCAAGAACCCGTGCCGTCGGGGCATGGTGCTGGACTTCGTCGAGACAGGCGGCATGCGTGGTGCAGGCATAGCCGTCCATCAGGCCGGCACGGGCTGCGAGCACCGCGCCAGAGCAGATAGTAACGAGAGTAGTGGCCGGATGGATGGCACTTTTCAGCCAGGAGGCAAGCGTTGCGAGCTCGGGCTCGATATCTTCGGCATCATCAGGCGGTGTGACGCTGCCGGACAGCATGACATAGGAGCCGTCGGGAATGTGATCCGGCAGCGGCCCTAGATCGCCAAGCGTGAGGCCGATCGAGGTCGTTTGCCTCGACCGGGCGGCAATGAAACGGTAATCGAACAGGATATCCTCCTGTTCGATATTGGCGCGACGCAGAACCTCCACCGGCCCGGCGACATCCATCAGCAGCGTATAGGGCGGCAGGAGGACATAGACGGGAATGACCCGGAGGTGTCTGCAGGTTTGGTTCATGCAGCGCTCCCGATCGTCGCAGCCGCAAGCGCATCGTCCACGGTGGCGATGCGGGCGAAACGGCCGGTCAGTACTAATTCGGTGCGCTTCTTGATGTCATCGGCGCTGAAAACCGTGCCGGACGCATGCGTCATCGGGAAGGTCAGCGTCGCTTCGGTGACGTAATCGACGTCGTAGCCGAGGTCCGAGGCATGGCGCGTTGTCGTCTCGCAGCATTGCTCGGTGCGGATGCCGGAAACGATCAGTTTGCGGATGCCATTTTCCACCAGCCAGACATCGAGGCCGGTGCCCACCAGCGCGGAATGGCGCGACTTATGGAATATGGCGTCAGCCTCCAGCGTGATCTCCTCCAGCTTACGGACATATCCGCTCGCCAGGCTGAAATCTTCGTCGCCGTCGACATGGAATACTTGGATCACCGGAATGCCTCGGGCCTTGGCGCCGTCGATCAGCGACTGCAGCCGGTCGACGAAATCGGGCAGGTCGTCGTTTTGCCAGTAAGAGCGATGACGAAAGGACTCCTGAACATCGATGACGAGCAAGGCGGTATCGGCATGGGACATTTTCGTATCTCCTGTGTTTGAAGGATAGCCGAAGCTAGCTCCGCATACACAGCCGCAAAAGCCACCTGCTGGACAAAATAAGGACAAATCCGGCCATCACGGCATCCGGCATCGAGATGGGGTTTTCGGTCTGGCGTTGCTCCATGCCATTGCGCCTCGGGTAAGGGCCGAATAGAGTTGCCTCCGGTTTCATCGCGGGCGAAATGACCTATCGTTTCGCTCTGCCCATCAATTTCACAAGGATCCCATCCGAAAGCCGCTTCGCGCTTGCCGCCCTGCGGTTATCTGCTTCGGGGATCACGCTCCAGGAGGAAAAATCATGTTGCGTTTCGGAATTTTATCGACCGCCAAGATCGGCCGCGAACTGGTCGTACCAGCTATTCAGGATGCGGAAAATTGTGTCGTGACGGCGGTCGCCAGCCGTGACCTGGCGCGCGCTCGCGAAATGGCGGATCGTTTCTCCGTGCTGCATGCTTTCGGCACCTATGAGGAAATGCTCGCTTCGGACACGATCGATGCCGTCTATATTCCGCTGCCGACCTCGCAGCATGTCGAATGGACAATCAAGGCGGCTGATGCCGGCAAGCATGTGCTCTGCGAAAAGCCGATTGCGCTGAAGGCCGATGAGATCGACAGCCTGATCGCTGCCCGCGACCGCAACAAGGTGCTGGTGACGGAAGCCTATATGGTTACCTATACGCCGGTCTGGCAGAAAGTCCGCTCGCTGCTGGCAGCCGGAGCCATCGGTCGTCTGCGCCATGTCCAGGGCGCCTTCACCTATTTCAACCGCGATGCCGGCAATATGCGCAATATCCCGGCACTCGGCGGCGGCGGCCTGCCGGATATCGGCGTTTATCCGACGATCAGCACCCGTTTCGTCACCGGTCGCGAACCCCTGCGCATCCAGGCCGTCACCGAGCGCGACCCGGAATTCGGCACCGACATCTATTCCAGTGTCAAAGCCGATTTCGGCGATTTCGAAATGAGCTTCTATATCTCGACGCAGATGGCCGCCCGCCAGGTCATGGTCTTCCACGGCACCGACGGTTTCATCGAGGTGAAATCTCCCTTCAATGCCGACCGCTATGGCGCCGAGGAACTGGAACTGACCAATCGCAACCATTCGGAATCGCAGATCTTCCGTTTCCCCGACAGTCGCCAGTACAAGCGTGAGGCCGAAGCTTTTGCCTCGGCGGCCTTGGGCAGGGGTGCGGAAGTCGTGACGCTCGAAAGCTCGAAGCTCAATCAGAAGGTCATCGATGCCATCTATCGCGCCAGCGAAAAGGATGGCTGGGAGCCGGTCTGAGTTAAGGTCTCAGGGATTTTGCCGGTGGCGGAAGACGAAGCGTGAATAGCCGAAGAAGCTGAACGCAGTCGCCGCCGCCGATGCCAGGATCAGTGCAATGATCGGCTGAAGCGTTGGCTCGGAGACGAGCAGCGAACTGAACAGGGCATAGTTCAGCAAGGCCGAGGTCAGGCCGACCGAACCGTAACGGAAGCCTTCGGCCGCCAGCGAGCGGTTGGAACGGCCGAAGGTGAAGTTGCGGTTGAGAAACCAGGTGGCGAGCAGCGCGCTCGGTATTGAGAGGGCGCGGCCGACGAAGGGGCCGAAGGGCGTGAACCAGAGCAGCAAATGCAGCACGCCGGCGTCGACGACGAAGCCGATGCCGCCGGCAATCAGGAAGCGGAAGAGCTTTTTCATGCAGCTTGGTTCTCTTCTTCCGGCTTGCCGGTTTTTCAAGCTGTTCCATGGATACCGTCTGATCGGCTCGTTTTCGGCGGGTTATGGGTTTTGTCAAACTCATATAGTGAATTCGAAGCTGTTCGGCACGCGCTCGGGCAACGGAATCAAGGATCAGGCCGGCCGTGAACAGCATGAAGGAAATCATCATCAGCGCCATGGAAAGCACCCATGAGGGCATGCGCGTGACGAAGCCGGTTTCAAAAAATTCGACAAGGACCGGGATCATGAAGCCGATGCTCAATTCCATGGAGATGGCACCCAAAATGCCGAAGAAGGCGAAGGGGCGCGTTTCCTTCATCAGCATCGCGAACATCCAAAGGATCTTCCAACCATCGCGGAAGGTCGAAAGCTTAGAATGCGAACCCTGCGGCCGCCGGCCGTAGTCGAGCTCCAACTCGCTGACGGGCAGCTTCAACCGCGAGGCATGCACGGACATTTCCGTCTCGATCTCGAAGCCGCCTGAGACAGCCGGGAAGCTTTTGACGAAGCGACGGGAGAAGGCACGATAACCGGAGAAAATATCGGTGAAGTCGGTGCCGAAGATCGCTCGGTAAAGCCAGTTGAAGATCCGGTTGCCGAAGGCGTGACCCTGCCGGCCGGCGTCGTCATGCACGCCGCGGCGTGTGCCCACCACCATGTCGGAGCCTTCGGTCAAAAGCGTACGGATCAGTTCCTCCGCATCGTCAGGCGCATAGGTGCCGTCACCGTCGGCCATGACGTAGATGTCTGCGTCGATATCGGCAAACATGCGGCGCACCACATGCCCCTTGCCCTGCCGGCGCTCGCGCACGACGGTCGCACCCGCGAGCATGGCGTGCAGTGCCGTGCCGTCGGTGGAATTATTGTCGTAGACGTAGATATCGGCCTTCGGCAACGCCTTGCGAAAACCGCGGACGACGTCGCCGATCGTTGCGGCCTCGTTGTAGCAGGGCAGGAGAACGGCGATGTTCAGGCTCTCACTCCACATGGTCTCTGACCAATTCTTACGCATGACTTCCACTTGGTGCCGAACGGACAATCCGGAGGAGAACTTATCCTGTCGCGCGTTAATAAGACCCTATGGCTGAGGGCGAAAAATGGCGGGTTGTGATCTCTGCGGGAACATTCTCGTGATATCGCCTGCGGCATAGTTTCGCTTTACCCTTTCTTGATCGGCAGCCGTTAGCGTGGCGCCTCACATGTCCTTCAAACACGGGGTTTCTTCGAGATGGCGCAGGCGATGGAAATGTCGCGCGGATCGGCGCTGACAGTGACGGAAAGAGCGCCTTCGCGTTGGTCGCGGCTGGGGCTCGTCTCGCTGATTTACAGCGTCCTTGTCATCGTCGTCCTGTTGATCTTCAATCGTCACGCCACGGACTATGTCGGTCCCGACAATGACGACGTCATGCGTCTGGTCGAGGTGCGTGATTTCCTCGGCGGCCAGGGCTGGTTTGACATGATGCAATACCGCCTCGGCCTCGATGGCGGCACATTGATGCATTGGTCGCGCTTCATCGATTTACCGATCGCCAGCCTCATTGCCTTCTTCCGGCTGTTTCTTGCGCCGGAAAACGCGGAAGCCGCGGCGCTTACGGTCTGGCCGCTTATGCTCGTGCTGCCGCTGATGTTCTTCATGGGCCTTGCCGGACGCCGGATCGCCGGCGTCGAAGGCATGCATTTCTCGCTTGGTCTGACGGCGCTCTTCATGCTGACATCGCGCCGCTTCACGCCCGGCTCCATCGATCACGACAATGTGCAGCTCTGTCTTGTTGCGCTTACCGTCGCCATGCTGACCGATGAAACCTACAGGCCGCGTAATTTCGCCATCGCCGCCCTCGCTCTCGCGATCGCCCTCGGCATCGGTGCCGAGACGACGCCGTTCGTCGCCGTCGCCTGCATGGCCGTTGCGGGTCTCTGGGCCTGGGACGGCGAGATTTTCGCGCCCGCCGCCCGCGCCTTCGCCCTGACGTTGACGATTGCCGTCAGCGCCGCGTTCTTCGCGCTGGTGCCGCCGCACCTTTATTCCGCAGTCACTTGTGACAATCTCTCGCTGGGCTTCTACAGCATCACCAGCGTCGGCTCCGCCGGCCTGTTATTGTCAGCGCTGTTCGCCAGCCGTTTGTCGCGCCAGTGGCGTCTGGGGGTGTTGGCAGCCAACGGCATCGCCGTCTTGGCAACGACGCTGGTGATTGCGCCGCAATGCCTGCGCGACCCGCTCGCCGATCTCGATCCGATGTTGGTGAAGCTGTGGCTGAACAGCGTCACCGAGGCACAGTCGATCTTCGCTTTGTCCCGCCATCAGCCGGAAACGCTCGGCGCTTTCTATGCCACCGGCTTCCTGGCGATCGTCGTCTGTGTCTTTCGCATGTTGCGCGGCGAGCGCGCCCGGTTGCATGCCGTTCTTCTGGCCCTGGTGGCTATCAATTGGGTTATTGCGCTGGTACAGGTGCGTGGAGCTGAGTTTTCCAATCTGCTCGCCATTCCGCCGCTCGCGCTGCTGCTTGCCGAACTTCGCCGCATCTCTGCCGCCGACACCGAAGACATGGGCGCGGCCTTCTTCTATGTCGCTGCCACGCTGCTCTCGGCGCCGGCCGTATGGGCCGTCGGCGGTGCGCTCGCCTATAATGGGATCGACAACAGTTTCTCCACCGCCTCGGCTGCCGACGCGGACGGGACGGGTGAATGCGCCTCGAAAGAAGTGCTGGCGCCGATCGCCGGTCTCGATCCCGGTGTCGTTTCAGCGGCGTCCAACATGGGGTCGCCTCTCCTGCGCTTCACGCCACATCGGGTGCTGTCCGGTCCCTATCATCGTGACCAGGGCGGCATGCTGACCGAACTGCATATCGGCCTTGCGGAGCCAAAGGAGGCGGAAGCCTTCCTGCGCGGCGCCCATGTCACGCTGCTAGCCTTTTGTCCGAGTGATCCGCAGGTGAGGGAGGTTTCAAAGCTGAAGCCCGAGGGCCTTTATGCTCAACTCGGCCAGGGTCATGTGCCTGCCTATCTTGAGCCGATCCGGGCGTCGGCGAAGTCTGACGTGCAGTTCTTCCGGTTCAAGCCGCTGGATTGAGGGCGGATCAAGCTTGGCGCTGCTCCAGCGCGTCGAGCGTGACGAGATAACCGATGAAGCCAAGGTTATAACCACCAAGCGCAATGAACAATGTCATCAGAGGTGGCGGAACTGCGGAGACCGCAACGGCCGCCATGAAAGCAATGCTCACAAGAGCTGCGCCCAGGATCGAGCCGATGGTCGAACGCTGCAGGCCGGCCGCAATACCGATGATCATGGCGGTTACGAATATCATCGCTCCACCTCCTCTTTACCAAAAACAAGTTTGCACAGAATTGCATGGGGATGGCTAAGAAAGGCTTTGTGCATAAGGTTAACGCATGGTGAAGCCTGTTGTGCCGTGTGTCCTGCCGGCCGCCCAAAGGACGCCGCAGCACTTTAGATCTGCACACAATCCTTTCCTTAAATCGATTCCGATTTAAGAGGTATGCGGCTCCGCATTTGCGGCGACTTCGGATAAAAAGACCGTATGAGCAGCTTCTTTGAGAATGATTCGCCCACGAATCTCGCGGAATATTCCGTCTCGGAATTATCCGGGTCGATCAAGCACACCGTCGAGAGCGCCTTCGATCAGGTGCGCGTGCGCGGCGAAATTTCCGGTTATCGCGGGCCGCATTCTTCCGGCCACGCCTATTTTTCGCTGAAGGACGACAGGGCCCGCATCGATGCGGTGATCTGGAAAGGCACATTTTCCAGACTGAAATTCCGCCCCGAGGAGGGGATGGAGGTGATCGCCACCGGCAAGGTGACGACCTTCCCGGGCTCCTCGAAATACCAGATCGTCATCGAAACGCTGGAGCCCGCGGGCGCAGGTGCGCTGATGGCCCTTTTGGAGGAGCGTAAGCGCAAGCTCGGCGCCGAGGGTCTATTCGATGCCGACCGCAAACGCCGGCTTCCCTTCATGCCCAAGGTCATCGGTGTCGTCACCTCACCGACAGGCGCGGTCATCCGCGACATCCTGCACCGCATCTCCGATCGTTTCCCCGTCCATGTTGTGGTCTGGCCGGTAAAGGTGCAAGGGGACGGTTCGGGCGACGATGTGGCGAACGCTATCCGCGGCTTCAACGAGTTTGTGCCCGGAGGTCCTCTTCCCCGTCCCGACGTGCTGATCGTCGCCCGTGGCGGCGGCAGCCTGGAGGATCTCTGGAGCTTCAATGACGAAGTGGTCGTCCGTGCCGCCGCGGCAAGCGAAATCCCACTGATCTCTGCCGTTGGCCATGAGACCGACTGGACTCTGATAGACTATGCCGCCGATGTGCGGGCGCCGACGCCGACTGGAGCAGCGGAAATGGCCGTACCGGTCAAGGCCGAACTCGAGGCGCAGCTCGCAAGCCTTGCCGCCCGCCTGCAGGGCGGTGTCGGCAGGCAAATGGATCAGCGCCGGCAGGCGGTGCGTGCGCTGCTTCGGGCGTTACCATCGCTCGACCAGCTTCTGGCCCTGCCGCGCCGCCGCTTCGATGAGGCTGCTGCCGGTTTGGGCCGCGGGTTGGAGCTGAACACGCTGAACAAACGCCGTGCCTTTGAGCGTATCGGCTCGCATCTGCGGCCCGACGTGCTTTCGAACCGTATCGTCGAGCGGCGGCAGATGCTGAGTGAGCGGATGAGCCGCGCCGAGCGTACAGTAGAGCGGATGATCGATCGTGCCCGCGCCCGTATCGGCCGCGCCGACGCCGTTTTCGCCACGCTGCCGTTGCGATTGGCGGCGCAGACCGGTCGCGCCCGCGATCATCTCGGCAATCTTTCCCGCCACGCCGATACGGCGATACGCCATCAACTGGTGCGGGCGCGCGGCGAGTTGGTGGCCCAGGAGCGGGTTCTGCAGTCTCTGTCCTACAAGAATGTGCTGAAGCGCGGTTACGCCGTCGTGCGTGACGAGGCCGACCGGCCGGTTTCCCTGGCCGCAGCCCTTGCCACAGGTGCCGCGATCTCGATCGAATTCGCCGACGGCCGCATTGGTGCCGTCACGGGCGACGGTTCCGCCGCTCCATCGCCCGCCGCGCCGCCGGCGGTTGAGCCGCAGCAGAAGAAGCGGGCGGCGAAACCGACTGATGCTGCCGATCCGCCGAAACAGGGCAGCCTGTTCTGATGCGAATCCTGCTCGTGCTCGCCCATCCGTTGGAGGACAGCTTTGCCGCTGCGGTGGCGAAAACGGCTGAGGAGACCCTTGTCGCCGGTGGACATCAGGTGGATCTGCTGGATCTCTATCGCGAGGATTTCGACCCTCGCCTGTCCGAAGCGGAGCGGCGCGGCTATTTCGACCAGCCCTATGACACCTCCGCTGTCGAAGATATCGTCGCCCGGCTTCAGGCGGCTGATGGGCTGATGCTGGTCTTTCCGCAATGGTGGTTCAATTTTCCGGCCATTCTCAAAGGGTTTTTCGATCGCGCCTTTGCTCCCGGTATCGCTTTCCGCCACGATTCTGCCGGTGGCCGTATCGTGCCGCAGTTGAGCAACATTCGGCTGTTCTGGGCGCTGACGACGACCGGTTCGCCCTGGTGGGTGGTGCATCTCTATATGGGCAATCCGGTGCGCCGCCTCTTGAAACGCGGCATTGCCGCCTTCTGCTCCAAGCGGCTCGATTTCCGTATGTTGACCCTGCACGACATGGATCGGATCAGCGAGCCCAAGCGTCTCGCCCATCTTGCTCGGGTCAGGTACGCTCTCGCGGCCCTCCCGCTCTGACCCAACTAATCCCCACGGTACACAATCCGCAATCAATTCGGCTGATATGCGGTATTAGCGACGGTATGTTATTCTAACGCCAAGTTTTTTTAGGAGGACCATACGATGAGATTGGCCTCTTACAATGTCGAAAACCTGTTCGATCGCGCCAAGGCGATGAATCTCGATAGCTGGGAGGAAGGGCGTCCGATCCTGGAAAAATTCGCGGCGCTCGAAGGCCTGCTTGGCCAGGTGAACTACAGTGACGCCGACAAGCGAAAGATGGCGGAGCTGATTATCGCGCTTGGATTGGAGAGGAGCGATACCGGTCCTTTCGTCCTTCTCCGGCGCAATCGCGGCGCACTGTTGACGCGGCCGAAGACCGGCGGCCTCGTCATCGTCGCCAATGGCCGCGCCGATTGGGTCGGCTCGCTGGAGTTGCGTGAAGAGCCGGTGGATGAAGAGGCGATGCGCAACACGGCCCGTGTCATGAACGATATCAATGCCGATGTGCTGGGTATTGTCGAAGTCGAAAGTCGACCGGCACTATCCGCTTTCAATTCATTGATCGTGCCGTCGGCCGGTGGCGATCCTTTCGCACATGTCATGGTGATCGACGGCAATGACGAGCGCGGCATCGATGTCGGTCTTATGACGCGCAAGGATTTCCCGATCGGCTTCATGCGCAGCCATGTTGATGACCGCATGCCAGATGGCTCGTTGATCTTCTCGCGGGATTGCGCCGAATATCGCATAGGGACGCCCGCTGGTGCCACGCTTGTCCTTCTGGTTAATCATTTCAAAAGCAAAGGTTATGGCGGCGTGCAGGCCTCCGATGCCCGTCGCAAGGCTCAGGCGAAGCGGGCACGGGAAATCTACGAGGCCCTGCTGACGGAGGGTATCGACTACGTTGCTTTGATCGGCGACCTCAACGACTTTCCCGACAGCCAGCCGCTGAAGCCGCTGACCACCAGCACTTTGAAAGACGCCTTTACCCATCCGGACTTCGACGATGGGGGCTATCCCGGCACTTACGGTCTCTGCAACACCACCAACAAGATCGATTGTCTCTTCCTGTCGCCGACGCTCTTCGAGAAGGTTCAGCGTGGTGGTGTTTTCCGCCGGGGCCTTTGGCCGGGGTCGCGGCCGAAACGCTGGGACGTCTATCCGGAGCTCACGACGGAGAGACAGGGCGCATCGGACCACGCAGCCATATGGGTGGATTTGGATATTTGACGGTTAGAGCGGTTCAGCATTTCACGGAATCGCTTTCCCGCTCTAACCCTTTATTTTTACGCAATTCCAGGAAAACCGCTTGTCTTATGACTTTGTCTTGTTTTGAGGCGACAATGGATTGCCGCCTGTGGGCCTGAACACCCACAGACGGCGGGAGGGTGGGATCGAGAAACCGCTGGTTTGACAGAACCGTTGCGCAGTAGGATCGCCCCTTTCTTTTCCATGAGGCCTGAACGGATAGCCGGGCTTTGACGGCCCGCATGACAAGCATGGGACACGGAAAAGATGGCTCATACGATAGCACGAACCCTCGGTATCGACATCTCGAAAGATCGCCTCGATGTCCATCTCCTGCCGGACGGCATCGACAAGCAGTTCCCCAACGACGCCAAAGGGCTGCGGGCATTGATCCGCTGGCTGTTGCCTTACGCGCCCGAGCGCATTGTCTTCGAGGCGACCGGCGCCTACCATCGGCGCCTCGAACGCATGCTGGCAACGGCGGACCTGCCCGGCGTCAAGGTGAACCCGCAGCGCCTACGCGCCTTCGCCAAAGCCTGTGGCCGGCTGGCCAAGACGGACCGCATCGACGCGCGCGTCATGGCCCGGTTCGGCACATTGATGGCCCCGGACATCCGGCCAATGCGCAGCCAAGTGCTTGATCTTCTCGCCGAACTGCTCGCCGCTCGCCGCGCGCTCGTTAAGGACCGGAACGCTCTCCTGCATCGGCAGAAGAATGTGACCATCCCCCTGCTGCAGCGCCAGGCCGAGCAACGGCTGCGGCAGGTCGACGCCCAAATCGAGGCTGTCGATGCCGAAAGCCGTCGATTGATTGCCGCCGAGCCGCAATTGCAGCGCCGTCTCGACATCCTCACCAGCATTCCGGTATCGGGGCAACCTGCGCCCTGGCGCTGATTGCCGACATGCCGGAACTTGGAACACTGGCCAACAAACAGGCCGCCAGCCTGGCCGGTCTCGCGCCGGTCGTGCGACAGTCCGGCCAATGGAAAGGCAAAAGCTTCATTCAAGGCGGCAGGACCCAGCTTCGCCGCGCCCTCTATATGCCGGCCCTCGTCGCCATTCGCTTCAATCCACCCCTCAAGAGCAAATACCAGCAACTCACCGCCGGCGGAAAAGCCGCCAAGGCCGCCATTACCGCCATCATGCGAAAGCTCGTCATTCTCGCAAACGCACTCATCCGAGAGGATCGATTTTGGACACCTGAACACGCTTGACTAAGACGGATACTACGCACTTTTCCTGGAATTGCTCTAGGCCCACTCGCCCTTACGCATCACCGGAATCCGCTCGCCATCCGGCTTGATGCCGTCGATATCGACCTTGTCGGAGCCAATCATCCAGTCGATGTGAATCAAGCTGGAATTGCCGCCCTGGGCCTTGATCTGTTCCTGGCTCAACGTCGCGCCGTCGATGAAGCATTTGGAGTAGCACTGGCCAAGCGCGATGTGGCAGGAGGCATTTTCGTCGAACAGCGTGTTGTAGAACAGAATACCACTGGCCGAAATCGGTGAGGAGTGCGGCACCAATGCCACCTCTCCGAGCCGGCGGGCGCCCTCATCGGTATCCAGCACCTTGTTCAGCACTTCCTCGCCGCGCGATGCCTTGGCCTCGACGATGCGGCCGCCTTCGAAGCGAACCTGGATATTGTCGATCAACGTGCCCTGATGCGACAGCGGCTTGGTCGAGGAGACGTATCCTTCGACGCGCAGCGCATGCGGCGTGGTGAACACCTCTTCGGTCGGGATGTTCGGATTGCAGGTGATGCCGTTCTTGGCAACCGAGGCGCCGCCATGCCATTCATGACCATCGGCAAGGCCGATCTTCACATCGGTGCCCGGACCCCGGAAATGCAGGGCAGCGAACCGCTGGCCGTTCATCCAGGCAGACCGTTTGTGCAGGTTGGCATTGTGCTCGGTCCAGGCGCCGATCGGGTCCGGCACGTCGACGCGCGAGGCGGCGAAGATCGCCTTGGCGAGCTTGGCGACGGCGATCGCTTCCGGATCGTCCGGGAAGACCAGCTTCGCCCAGGAAGGGTTCGGATAGGAGACGATGTTCCAGTTGATGTCGAAATTAGAGATCTTTTCCAGCGCAGGCTTGTAGGCGGCGGAATTGGCACGGTTGGCGCGTGCCACCTTGGCCGGGTCCTGGCCCGAGAGCAGCATCGGGTTGTCGCCGGAGATGGCGAGCCGCGCGGCATTGTTGGCATAGGCCTTGGCCATGCCCTCATAGAGCCAGCTCGAAGCGCGATCGAAGCTTTCGTCATGGCCGTATTCGTAGCGGGCAAGCGTGGTTTCTTCGTCGGAATAGAAAGCCGTGACGAGACCGGCGCCCGACTTATAGGCCTCGCGGGTGATCAGCCGCACCAGCGGCATGGCCACGACCGGCGCGGTGATGACCAGATCCTGGCCTTTCTGCAGTTGCAGCCCGACCTTCACGGCCACTTCGGCGAGCTTTTCCAGCTTGGCGGGATCGACGGGATGGTGGTTGGGGGAGGCGAACGTCATGGCAAAACCTGCATTGAGGATCGGAAGAACGGTCACCAGACTTAGACCGGTTTGCAGCGAAAATGAAGGCAGTTTTGTTTTTCAGGCGTGATCAAGCAATCAGCGGCGCGGCTTTGGCTTTCAAAACCATGAGCGCATCCTGCGGGTTAAGGCGTACCTGCAGGCCGCGCTGACCGCCGTTGATGTAGACATGGGTCTCGATCATCGCCTGTGCCTCGATCGCCGTCGGCACCGTCTTCTTTTGGCCGAAAGGGCTGATGCCACCGACATGATAGCCCGTCAACCGCTCCGCATCGGCAGGCTTCATCATATTCGCCGACTTGCCGCCGAAAGCGCCGGCGAGCTTCTTCATGCTGACTTCATGGTCGGATGGCACGACCACGCAGACCGGCTTGCCGTCCACCTCCGCCATCAGTGTCTTCAACACCCGGTGCGGCTCCTCGCCCAACGCCTCCGCCGCCTGCATCCCAACACGCTCGGCATTCGGGTCGTAATCATAGGCGTGGACGGTGAAGGCAACCTTGGCCTGGGTCAGCACTTGCGTGGCACGGGTGGTTTTGGACATGGCTCAGCCCCTATGCATCCACCTCGAACGCGCCCGCATAGATCTCCGGTTTGAAGCCGACCAGCAATTTGCCATCCGCTTCCAGCACCGGGCGCTTGATCATTGAAGGTTGGGCCAGCATCAGGCTGATGGCTTTGTCCGTGGTGAGGCCGGCGCGGTCTTCTTCGGGCAAGGCCTTGAAGGTGGTGCCGGCGCGGTTGAGTACTGTTTCCCAGCCGGCGTGCGCGATCCAGCGTTCCAGATGCTCGCGGTCGAGGCCAGCGGCCTTGTAATCGTGGAAGTCATAGGCGATGCCGTGGCTATCCAGCCAGGTCCGCGCCTTCTTCATCGTGTCGCAATTCTTGATGCCGTAAATGGTAATCGTCATGCCGAATCCGTCTCTTGCTGTGCGCTACCGCATAACACGCAAGCGAAGATGAGCGAAAGTCCGGAGCGGAGCGATGGCCGAGACCGCCGCTGAGCCGCCTCAGTCTTCCAGCGTTCCCGGCTTGCGGGCTGCCACACTCGGTTTGTCGCTGCCGATTTTCATCAGGTCGCCGCGGCGGCGCACGAGGCGGTCGGAAACGCGGGTGACGATAAGACCGGCTTGCGGTGCGTGGACATCGATTGTTCCATTCGGCATGCCTGGCGCGGTAATGATCGTTGCCAGCAGATCTCCCTCTTCGACACGTTCGCCGATATTGCGATGGAAGAGTACGGTGCCGGCCTGCGGAGCGCGAATCATCTCGACATTGTCGAGCGGCACCGCCGGCCCGGTAAAGGCGGGCAGGGTGACGCTGTCGTCGCGCACCGCGCCACGGGCAGCGAGGAAACGCCACAGTCCTTCAGCATCCTTCTTCGCCAGCTCCGGATAGACGTCACGCGTGCCGCGCAATTCCACGGTGACAGACAGTTTTCCCGGCAGGCTTGCCTTCTTCTCGCCGGGTACCTCGTATTTCCAGGCAAAGCTGACGGCTTCCTCGAAGGCCGAGCTTTCGCCGTCCGACAGCAACACCGCGTCCATGTTCAGCGCCGCCGCCAAATCGGCGGCTTCGGGCCAGAAAGCATCGTCGATATAGGCATACTGCAGGGATTCGTCATCGCAATGCAGGTCGATGACCAGATCGGCGCCAAGCGCCATGTGAATGAGCTGCCGCTTCAACCGGTCGGCGGCCGAGTAGCGCTCCAGGTTCTCAATCAGCAGATGGCGGTCGCGAGCCGATATCAGCGGAAAATCGCGGTTGAAATTGGTGCGCGTGCCCAAATCGAAACGTCCTTGCAGCTCGCCGAAATGCGATTGCGCCGCACCGATCGGATTGGCGTGCGGCACAACGACGATATCGCTCAGAATCGCGCCTTCGCTCTCCGCCTGTCGTAGCCGCTCGCAGAGGAAATGAGCAAGCGCCGTGCCCGGCAGCTCACCGGCATGCAGCGCCGCCTGGATATAGATCTTCGGAGCATCCGGCTTGCTGCCCGCAAAATGCAGCACCGGCAGCCGCCATGCGATTCCGGGTGTGTCGCCGTCGATAACGATTTCTGTGATGTCCATGCGCCTGCCTCCTGCTTGCAACGGTCAGATACCAAGCCGCAGCTGCCTCACGCAATGATTATTGAGCGGCGCGTGGATGGATCAGAACTTGTTTCACCGTCTGCCGCAGAAAGCGGTGGCCGGCATCGTTGTCGAAGCGCGGATGCCAGGCTTGCATGACATCGCAGGTCGGCAGCGTCAGCGGCAAGGCGAAATGTTGCACCTTCATGCCAAGCGTTTCCGCGCCGATCGCTACCCGGATGGCATCGTCGCGACGATATCGGATGAGGCCGCGGTGAAGAGGGCCGCATAGAAGCCGGGCACGACGAAATTGACGCTGCGGCTGAGCCCAAGTTGCTCCAGCGCATCGTCGATCGGCCCACGTGTGCGGCCGCGGCGCGAGGCGCTGACATGGCGCTCGGCGGCGAAGCGCTCAGGGCTTATCTCGCCTTCGAGCAGCGGATGGCCCTTACGGACGACGCCCACGAAACTGTCGCGCAATACCGACTGGACACGGATCTCCGGGCCGCTTTCGCGCACGGCGCCGATATCGAGATCGATATGGCCTTCGCGAAGCGCGTTCACGTCCTCCTTGCCTTCATGGGCGAAACGCAAGGTGATGTTCGGCGCCGTTTTCGCCATTACGGCAATCAGCCGAGCGCCGAAAACGCCGGCGACATAATCGCTCGTGCGCAGCGTAAAGCTGCGGTCGAGCGTGGAAATGTCGGCGGACGCTTCCGGCCGCATCAGCGATTGCGCTTCTTCGAGGAGCGAGCGCACGCGGCCCTGAAGTTCCAGCGCCCGCGGCGTCGGCACGAGACTGCGCCCCGCCCGTACCAGGACGGGATCACCAAGCGATTGCCGGATGCGCGACAGCGTGCGGCTCATCGCAGGGGCACTGAGGTTCATCCGCCGTGCGGCCGCGACGACGCTGCCCTCTTGCAGGAGGGCGTCGAGGGCGGTCAGAAGGTTGAGATCCATGGATTGCATGAGACGCACTTATACATTCCAATCATTGCACTGGAAAGCATGAGTGTTTGTGGGGATTATCCGCGCCATCAGAAAAGGAGATCCTCATGTCGTCTACCGAAGCAATCACGGCCGACAGTCCGCCAAGTCGCGCGCCTCTTCATCTTTCGCCTTTCGTCCTCATCATTTTTCTCGGTTACGGCGCAATCGGACTGCCGCTTGCGGCCCTGCCGATCCATGTGCATGAACATCTTGGCTACGGCACGGTCATGGTCGGCCTCGTCGTCGCGCTGCAATCCCTGGCGACGCTTCTGACCCGCGCTTTCGCCGGACATCTCTGCGATAGTCATGGCGGCAGGACCTCTGTTCTATTGGGCGCTTTCTTCTGCGCAGCTTCCGGACTGTTCTATTTGGCCGGCCTCTGGATCGGATGGGCTGCCGGAAGCCTGACGCTTATCCTCATCGGGCGCCTCGTTGCCGGACTGGGGGAAAGCTTGGTCATCACCGGCATTCTCGCGTGGAGCATCGCCAGGGTCGGCGCCTCCAACACCGGCAAGGCCATGGTCTGGACCGGCATTGGCATGTATGGCGCTATCGCTGCCGGCGGTGCCACCGGCCTCGCTCTCTATAACGCCGGTGGTCTTGCCGCCGTTTCGCTTGCGGTTATCGCCGCGCCGCTCGTCGCCATTCTGGTGGCGGCCGCTTTGCCGGCGGCGCGGGGTGTCGGCGGTGCCCGCCTGCCATATTATCGCGTTGTCGGGTTGATTTGGCGTCAGGGTGCCGGTCTGGCGCTCGCCTCGATCGGTTTCGGCGCCATTTCCGCTTTCATTGCGCTCGATTTTCAGGCGCAAGGCTGGAGCGGCACGGGCCTCGGGCTAGCCGCTTTCGGCATCGGCTACATCGTTACACGCCTGTTCTGCGGCCATTTTCCCGACAAGTTCGGCAGCGCCAATGTCGTCGTCTGGTCGCTGCTGGTCGAGCTCCTGGGCCTTGGCGCGCTCTGGCTGGCACCCGGGCCGGCCGTCGCGCAGGCCGGTGCGTTGCTGACCGGCGCTGGATATTCGCTCGTATTCCCGTCTTTCGGCATCGAGGCGGTCAAGCGGGTGCCGGCTGCCAATCGCGGCGCAGCACTCGGCGCCTATGTGATGTTCTTCGATATCGGTCTTGCCGCCGCCGGGCCGGTGACGGGCACCATTGCCGGGCATTTCGGCTATCCGGCAGCCTTCGGCGCCGGAGCGATTGCGGTCGCCCTCGCGCTGGCCACACGATTGGCCGGTCCCGGCCGCAAGGTCTGAGATCGCCTTTTGCGGCAAGATCAAAGGCTCCGGATTAGGGAGCCTTTGTCGCTGCGTCCGCTCTATACGCTGGTACTCTTGCGCAGGCTCATGATCATCCCGAGGCTGAGCAAAACGGCGCCGACACCGAGAAGGAAAGGCGCCGCATAGCCGAAGTGATCGGCGAGCAGACCGGCGATCGGGCCGGTGCTTCCGAGCGCGACATCCAGGAAAACCGAGTAGAGGCCGAGCGCCACGCCGCGGTTCTGCGATGGAACACGCGCTATTGCCTCATTTCCGAGCGCCGGAAAGATCGGAGCAAAGCCGGCTCCGGCGAGTGCTGCCCCGATGATCGCGACGGTGGATGAGGGAGCAAGGGCCAGCGCCATCAGCCCGATGATCTCCAATACCAGCGACACGCGCGCCAGCGGCAGGCCGCCAAAGCGGGCAACGGCTTGCGCCAGTCCGAGGCGTACGCCCATGAAGGCCAGGCCAAAGGCGCTCAGCGCCAGCGAAGCCCCGTCCCAACCACGGTTATGGAAAAACAAGGCGACGAAGGCCATGACGACACCGAAACCGCTGGAGGCAAGCGCCAGCGCCACGCCGAAAGGCGCGATACGGCTAAGGACCTGGCCCGTGCCGATGCCCTTCTCCTTGACGCCGGCCACAGGCGGTCGCGTCTGTGCCAGCATCAGGCCGGCAATTGCCAGGCCAATCGTCACCGCGCCCATGGCGAAGAAACCATATTGCCCCTCCAGCCAGGCACCGAGGGGTGCGGCAAGCGCGATGCCGCCATAGGTGGCGATGCCGTTCCATGAGATGATGCGCACGGTTTCGCGTGATCCCATCAGCCCGATTGCCCAGGTGATCGCCGCCGTGCTGACCAAGCTTTCACCAACGCCGAGCGCCAACCGCCCAACAAGCAGCAGCGTCAGGCTGAATGCCGGAACACCACTCACCAAGGCTGACGCCAGCGTCAGAGCACCGGAAAGTCCGTAGGCGAAGAAGCCGAGGAAAACCGAACGACGCGGCCCGTATCGGTCGCACAGCCGGCCGACCTGCGCGCGGCTGATGATAGTCGCCACATATTGCGCGCTGATGGTGATGCCGGCCCAGACGACGCCGAAGCCGAGCCCGCTATCGACATAGGTCGGCAGCACGGCGAGCGGCAGCCCGATGGCGACATAGCCGAAGAAGGTCAGCGAAACGATGGAAAGAAGGGATAGGGTCGAAGTGGACTGAATGGTCTGGGAGGCAGTGTTCACGAGGTATCGCCTGCGGGCACCGCGCGCGGTGTCCTTGCTGTTTGCCATGCGGATCGGGGTTCGTACCGGACAGGAGTGGCGACAACGGTCCATTGACCGCGCGACGTCACGGATCAGTTTCGTATCAGGCAAGGAGAGACCAGGTCAACGAAATTGCTGCTCTGCAGCAAAAAATCATGTCGTGCTCAAGCGATTGTGTTTGGTGCCCTGGGGGGATCGCACGATGTCCGGCCAGCCCGACGCCGAACATCTTTGCGGCGAGAGAGGAGGCGAGATGACGATAGCACCACCTCGCTCTTGGTTCACATCGTCAACACGACGCTCGCCGTCGTTCGTCCTGCCTCGAGGTCGGCATGCGCCCTGGCCGCGTCTTTCAGCGCGTATTCCGCGCCGATCGGATTGATCAGGCCGGCCTGCAATTCTGCCATCAGGGCCTTGGTACCTAGCTGATAGAGATCGGGATCGTTGGCGTAGGTGAGCACGCTGGGGCGAGCGAGACCGATGGCGCGGGGGGGGCTCAATTCTTCGATCTGGATAGGGGGAATGGGGCCGGCGGCTTCGCCGAGGCTGGCGACCATGCCGAAAGGACGGACGGTGGCGAGCGTCTGCGATAGCATCGTACCGCCGATGCCGTCGATGGCAAGATGTACGCCTCGGCGGTCGGCGATGCGACGTGTCTCTTCCACCCAATCCTCGGATGTATGCAGGAGAACGGCATCGGCCCCGGCCTCATAGGCAAATTCCGCCTTGGCTCCCGAACCGACAGTGGCGATGACGTTGGCGCCGAGCCGCTTGGCCCAGCGTGTCACGATTTGCCCGACACCGCCGGCCGCCGCGTGCACCAGAACCCATTCGCCTGGTTGCAGCGGATGGACCTTGTGGAGCAGCATATGGGCGGTGAGGCCGCGCAACATGGTGCTGCCGGCAAGCCGCTCGCTGACATCGTCGGGCAGCCGTACCAGGCGAGAAGCCGGCAGGGTACGCATTTCGGCATAACTTCCGAGCGGATGGCTGACATAGGCGACGCGATCGCCGACCTTGAGGTTCTCGACGCCGGAGCCGATCGCTTCCACGACGCCTGCACCCTCGAAGCCGAGAACCGTCTGGCCGGGTGGCAGGGGATAGAGCCCGGTGCGGACATAGATATCGACGAAATTGACACCGGAAATGCTTTGGCGGATGCGGGCCTGGCCGGGTCCCGGCTCGGCGATGGGGAGCTCGACGAGCGTCATTGTTTCAGGGCTGCCGGAACCGGTTATGGCGATGGCGAGGGGCATTGAGTGGTCTCCTTTCAGACGCATCTTTGACCACAAAGGCGCGTCTGAATAAATTCGGTATGAACTCACCGTATCTGTGCAATAATGCACAGATGATTGATTGGCAGGACCTTCTCCACTTCACGTATCTTGCACGCACCGGCTCGCTCTCGGCCGCTGCGCGCGAGCTTGGTGTTGATCATGCTACCGTCGGCCGGCGGATCGCCGCGCTGGAACGCGCGCTTGATCTCCGCCTGATCGACCGCAGGCCGCGCACCTCGCCGCTGACGGCCGACGGTCGGGCGATCGCAGAACTGGTGGCAGGTATGGAGGATAATGTCGAAGCGATCAGACGTTATTCGAAAAGCGCCGTTGCCGGACTTTCCGCCGCCGTCAGGATCAGTGCGCCGCCTTCCATCGCCGCCCACCTCATCGCCCCGAAGGCGGTCGGTTTCCGCGCCGAACATCCCGATATCACGCTGACGATCGCCGGCGTGACCCGCCGCGCCGCCCTTGATCATGGCGAAGCCGATATCGCCGTGCGCATGTCGCGCCCGGAGGAGAGCGATCTCCTGGTGCGGCGCATCGGCGTCATGCGTTTCGGGCTTTATGCCATCCCCGAGATTGCAAAAACGCCCGAGCAGACTTGGGTCTTCATCGGCTATGATGCGGCGCTCGATCATCTGACACAGCAGACCTGGCTGCGCAGCCTGCTTGCCGGCCGCCCTATCGTCTTTCGGGCCGGCGACGTGTTCGGCCAGCTGCGGGCCGCACGCGCCGGTCTCGGCGTCGTTGCGCTGCCTGCCTTCCTCGGCGACGGCGAAGCCGGCCTCACACGTCTTTCGACGGAGATCCCGTCACCGACGCGCGACCTCTGGCTCGTTACCTATCCCGATCTTCGCCGCTCCCCGGCGATCCGGGCGGTTATGGATTTTGTCAGTGAGACGATCGGCAGAAGCTGTCCGCTTCGAGACGCGGACGGGGTTGTGTAGGCGGCAGTTCGCCCCCGCTTACTTTTCTGTTGCAGTGTATTGGCGAATCTCTAGACCTAGACAGATTGACGATTCCTGTGGTCGGTGATCGATGATGAAGTTGAGTGACTGGCCTGTGGTAAACAAAGCCGATGTGATCGCGGGCATATCGGTTGCCGGCCTGATGCTGCCGGAAGCAGTCGCTTATGCCGGTATCGCCGGGCTGCCGCCGCATCGAGCCATTCTCGCCGGTATCGCCGGCTGTCTCGTCTACGCGATTTTCGGACGCAGCCGCTTCGCCATCGTCTCGCCGACCTCCTCATCCGCCGCGATTCTTGCCGCGACACTGGCGGTTGTTCCGGGAGATGCCACCGTCAAGGCTGGCCTTGCGACGGTCGCTGTTGCGCTTGCCGGCATCCTTTTCGTCGTCGCCGCTGCGCTGCGCCTCGGCGGTATCACAGGCTTCATCTCACGCCCGGTGCTGCGCGGCTTCGCACTGGGACTGGCGATTACCATCATCCTGCATCAATTGCCGATTCTCGTCGGCGTCTCCGTGCAAGGCTCGAATATCTTCAGCTATGCAGGCGCCCTGTTCGCGGCGATCCCGCGATGGAACCTCGCAAGCGTCGCTGTCGGCATTGTGGCTCTGGTGGCACTGCAGTTGCTGAAGCGGCTGCCGGGCGTTCCCGGCGCTTTCATCGTGCTCGCCGCCGGCATTCTTGCGTCCTCTGCTTTCGATCTCGCCGGCCATGGTGTCAAACTGGTCGGAACAATCGATATCCTGCCGCAATGGCCTTCGCTTCCCGATGCCGGCTGGTTCGCCTACTCGCGGCTGGCGCAGTTTACGGTGCCCCTAGTGCTCATTCTCTTCGCCGAATCCTGGGGCACGATGCGGGCCTTGGCGTTGCGCTATGGCGATGCCCTCGAGGTCAATCGCGAACTCGGAGCACTGGGCTTTGCCAATATCGCCAGCGCGATCGTCCAGGGCATGCCGGTCGGCGCCGGCTTTTCGGCGGGTTTCGCCAGTGAAGCGGCGGGGGCGAAGACGCGCGCAACCGCTGCCATTGCCGCAATCGGCCTTGCTATCCTCATCGCCAGCGCCGGGCCGCTGGTCGCACGGCTGCCGGAACCGGTGCTGGCCGCGGTGGTGATCGCGGCCCTCATGCATGCACTCGACCCCGGCCCGATCCTTCGCCTGCGGCGGCTCCATCGCGATTTCTATGTCGCGCTCGGCGCCGCAGCCGGCGTCCTGATCTTCGGCGTCCTCAACGGCATGCTGCTGGCGATCGCGTTCTCGCTGGTTGCGATGATGCATCGATTGGCCTCTCCCTATGTGGCACGCCTCGGACGGCTGGGAGACAGCCATAATTTCGTCGACGTCAGCCGCCACCCGGAGGCGACAGAAGCGCGCGGCATAGCCATCTGGCGCCCCGGCGAGCCGCTATTTTTCGGTAATGCCGATACGATTCTTGGCGAGATTCTAAGGCGTAGCCGCGCAGAAGCGGGACTGAAGGCCGTGGTGCTCAGTCTGGAGGAAAGTTTCGATCTCGACAGCTCCGCACTGGATGCTTTGATGGAATTCGATACCGCCATGCGCACCGCCGGCATCCGCGTGCAATTCGCTCGTGCCCATGATAGAGCCCGTGACCTCATGGCTGCGGCCGGAATGACCAACCTTGACAGCCGCTGCAGCTTCAGTGTCGACGACGCGGCTGCGGCGGTGGCTATACCGCCCACCGTCTCAGTGTAGAGGCCAAGGGCCCTCGTATTCGTGCTTACCCTGACCTTGTAAGCTCCGGACCAACACGAATTCCCGCACCGTCCACGTGATTGGTTTTTCCAAATCAATCCTTGGAATGGGTGTGCGGCCGTACTGAAGCGTTATATGGGGCTGGTAGCTCGGATCGAGACCAACGGGCAAGCCAGCCTCGTAAATTGCGATCCCGAGTTCAAGCTGAAGCCTCCTAAATGCCTTCACGCCGTCAGTTGGACAAAGTACCAGCGGATGTGATGGTTGGCGGAAACTGAGAACATGGTCGAAAACCAACGTGAACTCGAAGTGCCGGATGGTTTTCGCCGCGGCTATCGCGATGGCGGTGATGTCATTTCGTCGCTTCGGATATCTGCCGAAGCCATGGAGAGAGACGTGCCGAAGCGCGGATGGTCTAGGTCTGCCTAGAAAGCGATAGCTTTGGCTCAACGCCACCATAAGCTTATCGATTTCGTCACAGACCGCTGCATCGGGCAATAGGGCGAAATACAGATTCGCCGATCCCTGCCTTGCTTGTCCCCGTTGGGGCGGAGTCTCCGGTTCTGTCAGCCCAAATGGAAGCTGTGTTTGTCTAACGTCGGACATTTGATACCTCCCAGCCCAGGGAATGTGCCTCGCTCCCTTCTGCCAAGCTAATCTCAACTCCCGCCACAGATCAAGAACGAAAAGAGAACATTGTGCTCGATATTTCCTGGCCGAACATCGCGCGGCCGACTTTTCTGGTTTGGGATATGCACCGCGCCGAATAAAGCCGCCCACTCGATTGTTCACTGTAGGTCAGGGCATTTACGCCCGCTCTCAACAAGGGAATGATCTCACATGTTGATAAAAGCCATCTTCTCCGCGGTGTTTTTTGCCCTCATCGGCCTCAGTGTTTCCGCTTGCTCCACCACCGGAGGCGGCGGCGGTATGTCGCATTCCTCCCCGGGCGGTGGTACGTCGGGTGGCGGCAGTATGGGTGGCGGCGGTATGGGCGGCGGATATTGATAACCTCCCAAGCTAGGTGGGAAGCGGTGCGGCGACGTTGCCACGGCAGCCTCGGCATCGCTTCCTTCAACCGGTAAAATGTTGGGAACAATCGCCCTGCGCAAGAATCGGGTTGAATTCGAGCGTCGGGCGCACGATTTTCATGGCAAGTGGAAACACGGAGACTTTGCCATGAACGAGACAACGCAACATTATCTGATCTTCGAAACCGCTGGCGGTTTCTGCGGAATTGCGTGGAACGATATCGGCATAACGCGCTTCCAACTGCCGACGAAAAGCGCCGACGCGACCGAGCGCCTCATGCTTCGCCGCCTGCCGTATGCCAGGCCCGGCGTACCGACGCCCGATGTGGTGGAAGCGGTTGCTGCCGTGAAGCGCTATTTCGCTGGCGAGGAGATCGACTTCTCCAGCATCAAGCTGGACCTTAGCGAGCAGGACGATTTCTTCAAGCAGATCTATGCCGCCGCGCGGCAGGTGGGATGGGGACACACAACCACCTATGGCGCGCTCGCCAAACAGCTCGGCGCCGGGCCGGAAGCCGCGCGCGACGTCGGCCAGGCCATGGCCAGGAACCCCGTGGCGCTGATCATCCCCTGCCACCGCGTCCTGGCCGCCGGCGGCAAGATAGGCGGCTTCTCGGCGCCCGGCGGTTCGAGCGCCAAGGCTCGCATGCTGGAACTGGAAGGCGTGCAGCTCGCGCCGCTGAAGCCTGTGCAGCAAACGCTGGGTTTCTGAGCTGAAGCCGAGGATAATCCACAGGCGAAGGACAGATGCGGATTTGTCCTCGTGACTTATTTCGTCGTGCCCCAGCCGTTGATCGTCGTCGCTACCGCCGCGCCAACCAGCAGCGTTGTGGAGACGACCAGCGCTTCCCGCGCACCGGTGACAAAGGCGTTCATCTGGCCGACGAGCGATCCAAACAAGGCCACTCCAAGGACGCTGCCGGTCTGTCGCGCGGAGTTAAGAACGCCGGCGGCCACGCCCGAGCGCGCCTTCTCGACGCTGCCTAGCAGCGTCGATGTGAGCGGCGGGACCAACAGTCCCAATCCGGCGCCCATTGCGAGGAACTGAACGAGCATCGCCCAATAATTTGTACCATGTCCGATGCCGAGGAGGGCGAAGCAGCCTGCGGCTGCGATCAATGCCCCGGCGGCGATAACCGGAAGCGCTCCAAATCGATGGGCGGCCGGGGCCGCCAAGAGGTTGGCGGGAAGGACCGCCCCCATCATCGGAAGAAAGGCCATGCCCGTCTCGAAAGGTGAAAGGTCGTTGACCTGCTGAAAGTAAAGGCTGAGCACGAAGATCAGACCATAAAACGGCACGTTCACCAATAGGCCCACAAACGACATCTGCGAGAACATTCGACGTTTGAACAGCGCAAGCGGCAGCATGGGCTGCCTGACGTGTTGCTCCTGCAACAGGAACAGCGCAACCAAGATCGCGGAAACAACAAATCCCGCGATAACCCAGGAATTGCCCCAGCCTGAGATCCCACCTTCGATGATTGTTGCGGCGAGGCAGCCCAACGCGCCGATTGCCATAGCCTGGCCGGCGAGGTCGAGCTCACGACGCGGCGATGGCTTGGTCTCGCCTGCCCACCGCCATGTCAGCCAAAGGCCTGCGAGCCCGATCGGCAGATTGACCAGAAATATACTCCTCCAGCCGACGATTGCGATCAGGCCGCCGCCTGCGAACGGACCCGCCGTAAGCGCGAGGCTCGCGCCGGCGGCCCAGATCCCAACCTAACGCCCACGTTCCTTTTCATCGGGATAGGCATGATTGAGAAGGGCGAGTGAGCTAGGAACAAGAATGGCCGCGCCCATGCCCTGCAAGACCCTGGCCGCAATCAGAATCACAGCCGAGGGCGCCAGCGCGCAAGCGAGTGACGCCGCCGTGAAAATGGCGAAGCCGGCCATGAAGGTCTTCTTCGCGCCGATGCGATCACCCAGCGCGCCGGCCGTCAGGATCAACGCGGCGAACGTAATCGTATAGGCGGTGACCACCCACTGGAGCTCGGGCACGCCACCGCCCAGCGCACTGCCAATGCTGCTTAAGGCGGTGTTGACGATGGTCACGTCGAGCTGAACGACAGCATAGCCGAGGCTCATCCCGGCGAGTGTCAATGACTTCGCTAGTCTTGAACGATCATCTTTGTTTATCGCATTCTTCGGCATGACTCCTCCTGCCAAGTGCAAAGCACTCGATGTTTCGCGATGTCTGGTGCGCCCAAACGGAGTCAATGCGGCAGCACGGTTACCGTTCCTCGAAGGCAATGTACAAATTGTTGATCGGTCGATTTGTCTAAGCCCTAGGTAGGCACGACACGTCCAACCCGCCCGCAAAAGACAATCGCCACTTCATGAACCGGGCGCGGCCGCATCGCCTTGACCAAATTGCCAAGGAGTCTGACTTCCGGCGTTTTTGCGGTCATCGTCTCGATTTATGAAACGAACTCCCGATCGCTTGCGTTCATCCTGGGCAAAGGAGGAGACGCCATGGAAGAAATCACAAACACCAGAGTCTTGTTCATCGCGGGCTTCGGCCCGATTGTCCGTGAGGCGGCGGCAAGCCGCCAGCTATACGCCCAGACATTCGGTATTCCCTTCAAGGAGGAGAAAGGTGGTTACCTCCACACCGAGGCGCTCAAGGGAGCGCAGACTTTCGCCCTGTGGCCGCTCTCTGAGGCCGCTCAGTCCTGTTACGGGAAGGACTCCTGGCCCAGCGATGTTCCTGTCCCGCAAGCCTGGATTGAGTTTGACGTCGACAATGTCGAAAAGGCTACGGCGGAGCTTGAATCACGAGGTTATCGAATGCTGGTCAAGAACAAGAAGGAACCGTGGGGTCAGACTGTAAGTCGCTTCATTGGGCCAGAAGGATTATTGGTCGGGGTCACCTTTACCCCATGGATGCGAGAAGAGACGTAGGAAGCCAAGCCGCGTGCGGATTCTGATGATGCAGTATCGAGATGGTGAGGCCAGCAATGACGATGGTCTTGACCAGGCGCGCCCCGTAATCCTGTTCCTCTGCGATAATTTGGCATCCCTACGGGTGACGGCTTCCAATCAGGCAGGATGGGAACGAGGGTGCCGGTTGCCATGGCATCCTCGATCAGGAATTCGGGCAGATAGTGATGCCAAGATCTATGATGCGGCCGCATCACTGGTGAGGGAACGCACGGCCACAGGCTGAGGACGCACCAGCAAATAGAACGCGGCGATGTGGGTGATCATCAACAGCGGCACGTAGATAATCGGGATCGCGTAGGTGGCGCCGAGCTGCCCGGCCAACGCCGGAAGATCAAGCTGGTTGCCGTGATAATAGTCGACGATGAGGTCGACTGTTCCCGCAACATTGAAGCCGATGATGAACAGCCAAAAAAGCGGGCGTGTCCTGACGCTGAGAAGTGCCAGGATGGCGAGCAAGCCGGTTGCAAAATCGCCGTAAGCGGCAAATGTCGCGAAGGCGGCGGGCAGATTGGGGCCGACGACGCCGGGAACAATGAAGACGAGCCCGAAGAAGCGGAAACTGTGCAACGTGGCGATGGCACGTTGCGCTTCGACTTGGTCCATCGATTTGAGCCTGGGCCAGATATATGCTCCGAAGCACAGCAGCCACGGAACGTAGCCTAGAACAAGATGCAGCTGAAAGATGAGTGCAGTCGACATGGCGGTCTCCTATGACGCGCTAATTCACACGGCCTCGAACACTGCGGTCAGGATGCCGAGCCGGCCTTCCATGAGATTTCGTCCCAAGTTGGCGACAAGCTGCGCGAAGTCCGCTCCTATCACCACACCGAGATTTGGCGAGGGTGGCGGCCCCGACTCGCGCAGCTCGGCGATCCAGGCCTTGGCGGCCCCGGTGTCGTCTTGCCACGCGACGTTGCGAAAACCGACCGCCTCAATGGCCTCGCGCGTCGCGGCGGCCGTGAGTAGGAAGCTCGTTGCCGGCGTTCGCGCCCAAGGGACGGGATAGTGCGGCTCGCCGCCGTTCAACACGACGTCATAGGTGGCAAACCTGCCGCCTGACTTCAGCACGCGCCGGATCTCGCCGTAGAGGCGCGCTCGGTCGGAAATGTTCATTGCCACATGCTGCAGCAACACGACGTCGAAACAGTCATCGTCAAATGGAAGCTCCAACGCATTTCCGGTCTGGAACGACGCCTGCGCGCTCTGTCCCGTCCGCTCGGTCAGATAGCGCGCCGCATCGACGAACGGCTCGCTGAGGTCGACGCCCGCAACTTGACAGCCATAGGCTTCAGCCAGGAAGCGCGCCGGCCCGCCGACGCCCGAGCCGACATCCAGGACCGACATGTCGGCGGTGATTCCAGCCAACTTGGCAAGCTCGGCGGTTGCTGTGAGGCCGCGCGTGTGAAACTGGTCGAGAGCACCCAGTTGCCGGGGCGTGAGCCGCTGGTTCTCCGGCCCGAGGGCCGCGAGTGCTGTCCTCAACCGCTCGGTCAAGCCGGTCGCATGATAGTGGTCGCGAACGCTATCAAGGGTATCGGTCATTTCAAGGTTCCTCCAAAGCTTCTGACTGTTGTGGCGAGGCGGCATCGGGGTGGCGCCCGCCTTGCAAGTCAGATGTACGACTGCTTTCGCCGCGCGACTATTCGCTATAATGTTGACGGGCCATGAAGCAGAATTTCACAGTCAGACGAGGCGCGCTCGACGGTGTGGAGGCGTTCCTGAGCGTCGCCGAGCACCGCAGTTTTCGCAGGGCGGCTGCGGAACTGGGGGTGACTCCATCGGCGATCAGCCAAGTAGTGCGCGCACTTGAGGCGCGCGTCGGCGCGGCGCTTTTTCTGCGCACAACGCGCAGTGTCGGCCTGACCGAAGCGGGCGAACGATTCCTGTCGCGTGCAAAGCCGGCCTTCGAAGAGCTCGTTGCCGCAAGCGAGGTCGCCGGTCAACTCGGCGAGCGGCCGGCCGGACTGTTGCGCCTCGCCGTGCCGCGTTCGGTCGTGCCGATCCTGCTGGAGCCGCTGATCGCCTCCTTCTGCGAGGCCTATCCCGCAATCGAGGTAGAGATCGCGGTAAGCGAGAAGCTGGTCGACCTGGCGGCCGAGGGGTTCGATGCCGGTGTCCGGATGGGCGAATTCATCGCCGCCGACATGGTCGCGGTGCGGCTGACGCCACCGTTCCCCTTCGTCGTCGTCGGCAGCCCCGATTACCTGTCTCGGCGCAAGCGGCCGGAGCGCATCGACGATCTGCGCGACCACGCCTGCCTGCGCATGCGCCGCTCGAACGGGTCGGTCGCGCCTTGGTCCTTCGTCGACGGCGGCAAGGCGGTCGAAGCGATCGTCTCAGGGCCGCTCATCGCGCATGACTACCCCACGGTCCTGGGGGCTGCCATCCAAGGCGCGGGACTTGCACAGGTGCCCGGCCCACTCGCCGAAGCGGCTGTTGCCGATGGCCGGTTGCAAGCGCTGCTAACTTCCTTCGCCGTCACAACGCCTGGGGTTTTTCTGTACCACCCGGGCAAACGGCAGGTCTTGCCCAAACTCCGCGCGTTCATCGAGCATGTCCGATACCGGAGCAATGGCGTCCCGGGCATCAAAGCAACGCAACGGAGATTGCGCGAACGCCCTGATGCAAACCACTCCTGATGGGATGTCTGTAGTTTCCGCCATCCATCGCTGTCCGGTCACGGATTTCCGCACCTTCAGGCGTCAGATTTTCACTGCAGATCACCAGCCTCGTATAGCGGCCGGATTTCGATCTCGCTCGGTCCCGGCATGGGATTGGGGCAGCGCTTCACCCAGGCGACTGCCTCGTCCACGTCCTTGACGTCCCAGAGCCAGAAGCCCGCTACGAGCTCGCGGGTCGCGGCGAAAGGTCCGTCGATGACCGTACGGCCGGCACCATCGAACGCAATACGTTTGCCCTCAGAAGAGGGCTTGAGGCCGTCGCCCGTGAGCAGGATACCGGCATCCCGCAGTTCGTCATTGAACCTGCCCATCGCCTCCATCATCTCGATTGTCGCGGGGTCCCGGAAAAAGCCCTTTTCGCTGTCTTCGGTAGCCTTCACGAGCACCATTACACGCATCGCCTGTCTCCTTGTTTCAGCCGGCCTCATTGGCCCGGTATCGGAACGACGAACGGGGTTTTCGGAAACCGACACCATCCTGCGATTTTTTCGACGGCTAAGGCGCATCCTTGCGCTTAGAGTCGGCTCCAATGATTGGAATTCCACGAGCACTCCCGTCATAGTAGTCTCCACGATATTGCTGGTGAGGATGCCCCGATATTTCTTCCTGCACCCTGTCAAAATCTCGCCGGATCAAACGTCTTTGTCGCAGCGGGCCATGAGGCTGCGCGTATCGAGAGAAAGGAACGCGTCATGCAATATATGCTGTTAGTGTATCGGAGCGAAGCCAAGTACAAGGATGCCACCAAGGAGCAGAAAGCCGAGACGTTCGCTGCCTACGCGGCCTACACGGAAATCTTGAAAAAGGCCGGCGCGTTCGTGGCGGGCAGCGGATTGCAGGATTCCTCCCTGGCAACCGTGGTGCGCGCGCCGGATGGCAAGCCCACCGTTCTCAACGGCCCCTATATCGAAAGCAGGGAGCAGTTAGGTGGCTATTATATTATCGAGGCGGCTGATCTCGATGGCGCCATCGCCTGGGCGGCGCGTTGTCCCGGCGCTCGACAGGACACTGTGGAGGTTCGCCCTCTCATGGTCTATTGAATTGCATGTCGCAAGGAGATGACCAGTCTGCCATAAAAACTGCCGAGGCGGTGGCGCGCCGAAGCTATGGCAAGCTGGTCGCTATTCTCGCGGCGCGCACGCACGATGTGGCCGGAGCTGAAGACGCCTTGTCGGAGGCCTTTGCTTCTGCCTTGGCCGATTGGCCGGTCAATGGCGCGCCGTTGAGCCCCGAGGCTTGGCTGCTTGCCGTTGCCCGACGCAAGATGATCGACGCCGTAAGGCGCAGACGGGTAAGCGCTGTCGCCTCCGGGCATCTTCAGCTCATGGCGGAGGAGTTGGAGGCAACCGCGAGCCTGGTGCCGGAAATTCCGGACGAACGTCTGGCTTTGATGTTCGCTTGCGCGCATCCGATAATAGAGCCCGGAATCAGAGCTCCCCTGATCCTGCAGACGATCCTTGGGTTTGACGCACAGACGATCGGTTCCGCCTTCCTGGTCTCGCCGGCGGCAATGGGCCAACGGCTGGCGCGGGCCAAGCGCAAAATTAGGCATGCCAAGGTTCCCTTGCGCGTACCCGATAGGGCAGACATGCGCGCACGCCTGACGGCGGTATTGGAGGCGGTCTACGCGGCCTATACCGAAGGCTGGAGCGATCCAGCCGGCACCGATGCGAGCCTGCGCAATCTCGCAGAGGAGGCGATTTGGCTCGGCCGGCTGATCGTCACGCTCTTGCCTAAGGAGCCTGAAGCGCTCGGCCTGCTTGCGCTGATGCTCTATTCGCATGCGCGGCGTTGCGCCCGGCGCAGTCCGGCCGGCGAATTCGTGCCGCTGGCTGATCAAGATCCTGCTCTATGGGACGAAGGGCTGATCGACGAAGCTGAAGATCTGCTTGTTCGCGCCAGTGCGTTTGATGCTTTCGACCGCTATCAATTGGAAGCGGCCATCCAATCGGCTCATGTCGTGCGACGCCGTACGGGCGCGACGGATTGGGTGGCGATCGAGCGTCTCTACGATGGCCTTTGCGCAATTACCGGCTCGCCGGTGGCGGCAATTAATCGGGCAATCGCCGTAGCGCAGACGCGCGGGCCTGCCGCGGGGTTAGCGGCGCTGCCTGTGCTGGCCCTCGGCAGCCGGCTTGTCGAATATCAACCCTATTGGGCGGCGCGAGCTGAACTGCATACGAGAATGGGGGAAACGGCCGCCGCCCGCGAAGCCTATGACCAGGCGATTGCGCTGGAAATAGACCCCGCCGTCCGCCGCTTTTTGCAAAGGCGGCGGACGGAAAGCTTCGGCCAATATCGAACGACTTAGTGCTTCGATATTGCACCTATGCGCTCTGCCATCGCGGCTTTTTCCAAAACGGCTGTCGCCGCGTCCTTTGCCAATAAGAAGGGCGATGCATCGCCCGAGGTGTGCGAAAGTACCAAGGCACCATCGCATCAAGGTCGGGTCAGGCCATCGTCCTTGCCGTCAGCCACATTTTTCTCTATATTCGGAATATGCCGAATATACACAATAAATCGAACAAGGACGAGCAGCGGTTCATCGAGGATGTGGCTAGGCTGCTTACGCCTTGGGGTGTGCCGCCCGTCGCCGCCCGGCTCTACGGGTATCTGCTTCTCTGTCCTCGCCCCGTCACGCTCGATCAAATCACCGAAGACCTTGAGATCAGCAAGAGCAGCGCAAGCGTTGCCGCTCGGCTGTTGGAAAGCTACACCCTCGCGCATCGCCATAGCGAGGCTGGAACGAAGCGTGCGCTATATGCCGTAGCCGACGACTACGAAGCCATGATCCGGCAGCAGAACCGTCTGCTCGACGCGTTGGCCGGGCAGTTGAATGCCGGAGCCAGAATCGCCGCCTCAGAGACGGCAAGCGCGCGGCTCGAGGAAATGGCCGATTTCTATGGGGTGATGCGTGGTGCCATGGAGGCTGCCATGCGCCGCTGGAAGCGTGGTCGGCAACCGCGATGACGAGCGAATTCCCGCAGCGCGCTCGCCGTGCGGAAGACGCCAAGCTTCGACAGGAAAGGCAAGAAAAATGGGTCTCGTTCTAAACCTCTTCGTCCAGACGATCGTCTGGTTCGGCTTCATGGGTGCGATCATCTTTGTTGCTGCAGGCACGACGGACTACACCGGCGGGTGGCTGTATCTCGGTATGATGGTTGTGCTCTCAGCCGTTTTTGGGCTGCACATGATGCGCGTCGATCCCGGCCTGCTTAAAGAGCGACTGAAGCCGCCTGTACAAAAGGACCAGCCGTTCGCTGACAAGCTGATTCTCATCCCAATCCTGCTCCTCATATTTGGAGGAATGGTTTTCATGGCGGCAGATGCGGCGCGCTGGCACTGGTCGGCGATGCCATCTTCCGTGCAGTGGGCAGGATGCGGTCTCCTCCTGGCAGCGTTTTTGTTCATTTACTGGGTCATGCGCACGAACAGCTTCGCGGCGCCGGTCGTGAAAATACAAAAGGATCGTGGGCAGGCGGTCATCACAACAGGCCCTTATGCCATCGTCCGCCATCCGATGTATTTCGGCGCGCTCTTCTACATCGCTGGGACATCGCTCGTGCTCGGATCATGGTGGGGACTTGCGGCGGTCCCTATCCTCGCCATCCTATTCGGCATCCGGATCGGCATCGAAGAAAAAACGCTGCGCATGGGTCTCGAGGGATATGACGATTATGCGCGCCGCGTGCGCTGGCGTCTGATTCCGCTCATCTGGTGATGCGGCTCACCCGCATAGGAATGTCGGCAATCCAGAACTCAGCGGAGAAAGTCGGAGTTCAAATCAAATGAAGGATCCCAAGGTAAAGGCGTGGCTCTCGCTTATCGTGAGCTTTGCCCTCATGGGGCTCGCGCTGTTCCTCTCGGCGGGAACAATTCAGTACTGGCAGGCATGGGTTTATCTCGGAGTCGGCGCCGTATCGAGCGTCCCACTTACGCTGTACATCGTGAATGATCCGATACTCCTCGAGAACAGAACCAAGGCAGGACCGGGCGCAGAACAGCGACTCACGCAGAAGATCATCGTATTAGTCGCCGGTCTCCCGGGCATTGCAACATTCGTTGTGCCGGGGTTCGACCATCGTTTCGGCTGGTCGAGCGTGCCGCCTTGGCTCTCCATAGCGGGCAATCTTCTGATACTGCTGAGCATGTGGATAGTAACCGGGTCTTCAAAGAAACTCTTTCGGCTCCGCCACAATCGAAATCGGCAAGGACCAAAAGGTAGTCTCCACCGGCCCCTACGCGATCGTACGCAACCCGATGTATTCGAGCGCGGCGGCATATTTCATCGGCGCGTCTTTGGCCCTCGGCTCTTACTGGGGGCTCATCCCTGCCTTTCTCACAATTCTTGGTCTCGTCTGGCGACTGTTCGACGAAGAAAAATTCCTCGCCGAGAATCTATGCGGCTATAGCGAATATTGCGAGAAAGTCCGCTGGCATCTCATACCCGGCTTCTTCTAGTCGCGCAGCAGTCCGGCTTTTCGCGGACGTGCCGCCGGTCAGCGCGATTCAGCGTGCCCTTGGAACTAATGACGCGCGAGACTGTTGAGCTATAAGTTTGATACGACGCTGACGTCGTGCCCGGCCGACTGGGTAAGCGGCGCTCTTGAGGAGTATCTCATCATGAAGATTTCATCCAGATTTCGGTCAGTCGCGGTTGGCGTCATCGCCGCCGCGGGAGTTAGTTTTGCCAGCGTCGTGCATGCCGACAGCGGTAGGATCAGCTTCGCCGTCTACAAGGCGGCCTTTTTCGTCGGGGGTTCCGGCGGCGAGGGCACGCTGACCTTCCATGGTCACCGATATCCCGTCTCGATCGGCGGCATCTCGGGTGGCCTCGCGTTCGGTGCCTCCAAGACCTATTTCAATGGTACCGTGCGCCACATACGCCGCGCCCAAGATGTGACAGGCGTGTACGGTGCAGCAGGCGGCGGCGGCGCGGTCGGCAAAGGGGCCCAGATGATCGTCATGACCAATGACAAGGGCGCCCAGCTCGAACTCACGGGCAGGCAGGTTGGCCTTCAGGTCAATGCCGATATCAGCGGCATGAGCGTCAACGTGAGGTAAGGGCACCGCTCCGTTCGGCATTTCTTGGATGGGCCCGATTCGCTGAATCTAGCGATTGGGCACTTCCGGGAGAACCACTGAGGCTCGGGTAACTGTGCCGGGCCGTCCTCGCTCTGCCACTCCAGCCTGAGGCGAGAATGACGCCGCACATATCGATCCGTCGAAACTGTGGCTCCTTGAACGTCAAGACATTGTCATTAGAGGTTCCGAATGTGCTGGCGGGGCGATGCTTCATGCCCTGGTAGAAGGCGTCAATGATTCCATGCTTGAAATCAGCCCCCGGGGAAGGCGGCGACCACGGCCTCGAGCTGCGTGTCGGTAAACGCGTCGTAGCCCCAGCCGACCCCATCCATGCCGGCTCCCGCCTGCACTAGCGCGATTTCCGGATGCATGAATTCCGGTATGCCGGGCGTCGTGTGAAGCGCGCCAATTGAATTTCACTAAAATATTCTTCCGTTCGAATACTATCGGCCTCGGACCCGTCAGAAAACCACGCCAAACGGCAAGATCGGTCGAGCGCTGCGTGGCCTGGGGGATCTAATTTGAGCTGCCACGGAGACCAAGATGAATGACGTCAGCGCTTTGGAACTATCATGAGCGGATGCAGCGGGTGCTGCACTATATCGATCAGCACCTCGATGACGATCTCGATCTTGACGTTCTGAGCGGTATTGCGGCCTTCTCGAAGTTTCATTTCCACCGGCAGTTTACGGCGACCTTCGGGTTATCCGTGCATCGCTATGTCCAGCTTGCCCGCATGAAGCGCGCTTCATACCGGCTGGCCTACAGGGACGACGAACGCGTCACGGACATAGCGATTGATGCTGGCTACGATGCACCGGATGCCTTCGCCCGTGCCTTTCGGCAACGGTTCGGGCAATCGCCATCGTCGTTCCGGAAGTCTCCCGACTGGGAGCCGTGGCTTGCGGCCTTCGGGCCTCTCGACAACGCGAGGAGCAAGCTCATGCAGAAGACTTTTACGACTGGCGATGTGACGATTCGCGAAGTGCCTCCCACGCCGGTGGCGATCATGGAACATCGGGGCGACCCGGCGACGCTCGGCGCCACCATCCAGCGGTTCATCGCGTGGCGTAAGGCCGCTGGCCTGCACCCCAGGACAAGTCCGACCTTCAATGTCTGGCGTTCCGAGCGGCGTCCTGCGTCGCCCGCCGATTATAGCGTGGACCTTTGTGTCGGGACCGACCAACCGATCGAGGCGAACGGCGAGCGGATCAAAGCCGGCGAGATCCCTGGCGGACGCTGCGCGGTGCTGCGCGTCGTTGGCAACACCGACAATCTGGAGCCCGCCGCGCTCTACCTATATCGCGACTGGCTTCCCGCCAGCGGCGAGGAAGCACGTGACTTCCCGATCTATTGCCAGCGGCTGAGCTTCTTCCCGGAGGTGCCGGAGCATGAGGCGGTGGCGGAGTTGTTTCTGCCGCTGAAATAGTGCCCCCTGACGGCGGCTTGTCCATTCTGATAGCTGGAAGCGACAGGCCGTTGTCCACCTCAGGCCGATCGGAGGCTTGTACCCTCGCTGCACGGCGAAGGCCTGCCAGATGGCCTCATAGAGGCCGTCCTTGCGGATTTCGTCGAGATAGATGGCACTGGCCTTGCGTAGGATTTCGGGCGTCTCCCGAATGAGGACAGCCGTGACGATCTGGAGCGGCGTGGCCCGCCGTCTGACAATTTCATCAGTTTACACTAATCATAAGTCATGACTGTTGAACACGCCCAGCTAGCAGCCCTTGGCGACCAGACCCGCCGCGTGATTTTTGAACTGATCGCGGCCCGTCCTCGCTCGGTCGCTGAAATTACGCGGGAGGTGACGGTGTCCCAGTCGGCCGTTTCCCAGCATCTCAAGGTGCTGCGCGAATCGCGCCTAGTTCGAGCCGAGCCGAAGGGTGCCAGCAACGTCTATCACATCGATCCGGCGGGGCTTGGCCAGATGCGCGCCTGGCTCGACCGGTTCTGGAGCACCACACTGGCGGCCTACAAGATGACCGTCGAGCAACCACCAGAGGAGTGACGATGAATACCACCATACCAGTCGCGTCCGTAAGGCAGTCCGTCGTGGTCGAGGCGCCGATCGAGCGCGCATTCAAGGTCTTCACCGAGGATTTCGGCAGCTTCAAGCCGCCCGAGCACAATCTGCTTGCCGTCCCGATCGTAGAGACGGTGTTCGAGACGCGCGTCGGCGGCCACATCTACGACCGCGGCACCGACGGCAGCGAATGCCGCTGGGCTCGCGTGCTGGCTTACGAGCCGCCCAACTGGGTGCTTTTGAGCTGGAACATCAACCCGCAATGGCAAATAGAGACCGATCCGGCTAAGACGAGTGAATGGGAAGTGCGGTTCATTGCCGAGACGGCGAGCCGGACCCGTGTCGAGCTGGAACACCGGCATCTGGAACGCCATGGCCAAGGTTGGGAAAGCGAGCGTGATGGTGTTGCCGGTGATCAGGGCTGGCCACTGTACCTCAAGCGGTTCGCCGACCTGTTCGCCGTTAAGGCCTGATGGTCGCTCGTTCGGCTCCCCTGGGACGGGGACATCCTGCTCGCAGGGATTGCTCCGTCCTGTTTTGATCTTGACCCTAAGGAACCAAGTTTGCGGCTGGCTGATGGGGCCTCACGGTCTTATCGCGAGCATGCCGAAGTTCTGGTCGCGATCGATGAGCCGTGCATCCTCGAAACCGGCTGCGGTGAGGCTCTCAACGAGGCCCTCCCTCTGCTGCAACGAATGCGGAGTAAACCCGAGCGCGATCCGACCGCCTGTGCGCAGGACACGTCGGATCTCGCGGAGGCCGGCCGGAGCATCCTGCCACAGTTGAAACGAATTGATCGCGAAGGCCGCTTCGAAGCTTGTGTCGTCAAAAGGCAGGCGCTCCGCCGACCCCTCGACGAGCGAGACACGGCCCGCGGCGACGGCGGCATGGTTGCGACGCCGAGCCATTGCCAGCATCACTGGCGAGGGATCGACCCCTGCAATCTCAGCGGTGGGTGCGGCCGCAAGCACCGCAGCGATGCCCTCACCCGGCCCGAAGCCGATCTCGAGGACGCGCTTCTGTGGCGCGAGCGCGAGACACTCGGCGACCCAGGCTGCGCAGCCGCGATTGGTCCGCGCCATGAGCCGCCCGCCGAACAAGCCGAGCAGGCCACTCGGGTGACCGAACATGCGCCGCAGAACAGCTCCGCCCAGGCCCATCAGCTCTTCCTCGCAAACCTCCCTTGCACCGAAAGCGCCCGCCTTTTCGCCGACGATCACGCCGAGCGCCTCGCGGACAGAAGGGCTGCATAGTCTCTCGATGCGCGGACCGCGCGCCTAGCGATCTCAAATGGTCCGCGGGGGCTGGCCCGATTTCCATGAATGTTTACCCGGTTTCGCCCACGCGGCCAAGCGGGACGCCAGGTCGCAAGCGAGGATCCGACGAGCAGGAGTGGGCGGTTAGAAACTGTATTGACTAGTTATTTAATGACTAGTAATATTCATACTATGTTGTCTCCCAAACGCTCGCCCATCGCCCTTGCTATCCTGGCCATGCTGTATGAAGCGCCGATGCATCCCTACCGCATGCAGCGTCTCATCAAGGAGCGCGGTAAGGACGAGGTGATCAATGTCACGCAACGGGCGAGCCTCTATCAGACGATCCAGCGTCTCGACCGGGAAGGCTTGATCTCCGCGCGGCAAACCATCCGCGACGACAAGCGGCCGGAACGCACGGTCTATGAGATCACCGAGAGAGGTCGCGCGATCGTGGTCGAGTGGATGCGCGAGATCCTCTCTAAGCCGGGGATGGAATATCCCGAGTTTCCGGCCGCTGTATCTTTTCTTCCACTGCTCTCGCCCGAAGACGCGCTGCGCCAGCTCGAGCTGAGAGCAAAGGCCATCGAAGCCGAGCTTCATCGTACTGGCGAGCTCCTGAAGCAGGCTGGAGGCCTTCCGCGGCTCTTCCTCTTGGAGGCGGAGTACGCCCGCGCAATGCAGGCCACCGAATTGTCCTGGGTAAAGGCCGTCGTCGGGGACCTCCGCGCCGGACACCTCACCTGGAGCGAGGCCTGGTTGCGGCAGATCGCAGCGCAATTCTCCCCTGATCTCGCAAACGGCTCGGAGTGACCTATGCACGTCCTGATCATCGGCGCCGGCACTGGCGGACTGGCCCTGGCTCACGCGCTCAAGCAAGCGGGCATCGACGTCTCCGTGTTCGAGCGCGACCTCGTGCCGAACGCCGATACTGGTGGTTACCGCGTTGGCATCAGTCCGGCGGGAAGCCGGGCGCTCAAAACCTGCGTTCCGCCCGACATTTACGACCTGTTCGTGGCAACCTGCGCCCGCGCGCCACGCAACTTCAGCATGCTGACCGAACGCTTTGCCGAAGTCCTGTGCCTCGAATTGGACGGCGTGGCGGCTGAAGCCATGGACGGCGAGAAGAATGTCATCCGCAAGACGCTGCGGCGCGTGCTGTTGATGGGGCTCGAAGACCAAGTTTCCTTCGGCAAGCGCTTTGAGGGATTTACGCAGAACCCCGACGGATCGGTCACGGCCCGCTTCGAGGATGGGAGCTCAGCAAGTGGCGATGTCCTGATCGGCGCTGACGGCTCGGGCTCCGCCGTGCGCAAGCAGCGCCTGCCTGAGGCTCGGTTGGAAGACACGGGAATTGTCTCTATCGGCGGCAAGCTTCCGATGACCGCCGAAAGCAAGGCGCTGCTGTCGGAAAAGATGTTCTACGGCATGTCGATGATTATGGCGCCGAAGGGCTTCGGCGGGATCATCCATTCGCTGGAATTCCCGCAAAGTCGGACCAATCCGGACTTCGCCGCGCGCTGGCCGAACTTCGTCGAATTGCTTGATGCCGACAGCATTGGCTGGGCCTTGTGGGGCGCCCGCCAGAATTTTCGGAAAGACCCGACCACTTTGGACGGCGATGAGTTGCAGCATCTGGGGCTCGAGCTGACGCGCGACTGGCATCCGCATATGCGTGCGCTCATTCGGTTGACTGAGCCCGCGGCAATTCACCACCTTGGCATGAGAACCTCGGTCCCGCTGTCGCCATGGGAAAGCTCCAACGTCACTCTGCTCGGCGACGCGATCCATACCATGACCCCAGGGCGCGGCGCCGGGGCCAATACAGCGCTCCGCGACGCCGCGCTGCTCGGCCAATTGCTGGTCGAGGTCCACCAAGCGCAAAGGCCGCTTGTTCAGGCCATCCACGATTACGAAGTCGAGATGCTTCGCTACAGTACCGAGGCGGTCAACGAATCGAAGAAGCAGATGAGCTCGACCGACCTGATTCACAGGCCGATCGTCGGCGCCTTGCAGCTCGCCCTCATGCGAGGCGCCATGCGCGTCGTCAACGCTGTCCCCATGCTGAAGCGGCGGATCCTGCCAAATATCATGCGGGTTCGTGGCGCGAATTGAACGGCTCGGTGGCCTCTGAAATGCCGGGCGTCCATCGAGACGCCAACCGAAATTCGGAATCGATGACAGACTCCGATCCCGGTTTGCCAGCAGAAAGGCCGTCAGCCTACGCCCACAGCGCGTGGGGACGTGGGTGCCGGCACCAATCGATGAGCGCCTCGCTTGTCAGACCATCACAGCGCCACCAGCAACATCCAAAACAACGCCAGTTATCCATGACGAGCGATAGGAGGACAGGTAAAGGGCGGCTTCTGCGACGTCTTCCGGGCTACCTAAGCGGAGCAACGGGTGTTGCTCGGCCATGGTGATTTGCTGGTCGCCAGGTATGCGCTCGCGATTGCGGTCCGTGAGAATCGTTTCAGGCGCAATGCAGTTCGCGCGTATGCCGAATGGCCCGACCTGTGAAGCAAGCGCCTGAGTCATAAGCTCAACGCCTGCTTTTGCCGCGGCGTAAGGCATGGGCGATCGTGGGTGCGGGCGGCGGCCAGCGGCCGAGGAGATGGTAATGATCGCGCCGCGACGGCGCGTTTTCATGCCGGGCACGAAACTCTTCAGCGTGAGAAATGTGGTCGTGAGATTGCCTTCGATTGACGCATGCCAGCCTTCTTCAGGAATGTCTTCCAGTGCGGCGGGCGGGGTGTAACTTCCGCCGGCATTGGCCACGAGTATATCGACCGGACCAAGTTCTCGCTCCACCGCAGCGCGGATGCCTTCGACAGCCGCAAAGTCGGTCAGCTCACCGGTTATCGCAACCGCGCGGCCTCCTTGGTCCCGGATGGCGTTCACGACATGAGAGAGCGCAGGCATGTCGCGACCATGAACGGCCACTGCGGCGCCTGCGGCGGCGAACCGTTTGGCGATGGCAGCACCGATGCCGCGCGAGCTTCCGGTGACCAAGGCGACCTGACCGCTCAATTCAGACATAACGCGCAACCGCCATGCAGATTACGGTGATCGCGAGGAACCCGGCTGCCACGCGTTGCACCATCGCGATGCGCTTGCGCGCCGGCTCCTCACCCAACTGTCCTCGGCGCAAGCCAACCAGCGCGGCGAATCCTCCAAAGGCCTGGACAGCAAAAGCGATGAGAGCAGCAGCGATTCCAACAAGCAAGACCCGTTCGGCAGGCCCGATTCCGGCGTCATGCAACGCAGCCCAGAGATAGCCACCGGTCAACATTGCAACGGCCGCGGCTCCCGCCTGCGGATAGACCAAGCGCTCGCCTCCAAGCCCGGAGAGCCGCGCCAGTACGAACGCCGAGCCTGCCCAGAACACCGAACTGAGGACATGGACGGCGAGCACGATCACGATAAAAATCATAATAATGGCTTCCATTCTCCATAATTGGATTTACACATTGTAAGCCCACAATTGGATTTACACACTGTAAAATGAATAAGTCAAGCGATAAGCGGCGCTATCGGAGCGCCATCCGCGAGGCGGCAGCCGGGGAGAACCGCGTTCAGGTTCTGGCCGCAGCAATCAAGCTGCTCCGCACTGCCAACCCAAGCGCAATGAGCATGGAGGCCGTGGCCAAGGCGGCAGGCGTCACCCGGTTGACCGTTTACAATCAGTTCGGCTCACGCGGTGGTTTGCTGGAGGCAGTGTTCGACGAACTCGCGCGCGAAGGAGGGCTCGCGCGCATTCCCGAGGCGATGGCGCTGCCCGATCCGAGATCGGCACTTGATCGGCTGATCGAGATATTCTGTGATTTCTGGGCGTTCGATCCTGCGGTGGATCGCTTGAATCAAACAGCGTTTACGGAAACGGAGTTTGCCGCCGCGCTCGCGGCGCGCCATGAAAGGCGGCGCAAGGCGCTTTCGGTTGTATTGCAGCGACTGGCGCAGGACGGATACATCGCACAGGACAATTCCGAAGTCGCGACGGATGTGCTCTTCGCACTGACCTCGCCGGACTTCTTTCGCATGCTATCAACACGCCAGCGCAAAGAACCGGCCATCCGCACGCTGGTGCTTAGGCTTTGTCGTACCGCCCTGAAGGAATTTCAGAGTTAGATACAGCTCTCGCCTGTAGCTCAACCCTTTGTCAGAGGAGCCGCTTTCGTCCATCTTGATTGAATTCGGGCTGAAAATTCTTTCTTTCGACGGCCTCGCCAGCGACCTGCCGGGCGTCAGTCGCGCGATATGGACAGCCCCGCGAGAAGCGGAGCGTACGCGGCGAGCCTGCGGGATACGAACTCAGTGAAGAGCCGCACGCGCTTCGTCTTGCGTGTCTCCCCCTGGGTGAGAAGCCAGAGCGTTCCGTACATGTGCAGGTCGGTGCCTGGCACCCTCACCAGAAGGGGGTCGGCATCTCCAACGAAGCACGGCAGTGTCGTCATCCCGAGCCCGTGCCGTACCGCGGCGATCTGCGCCTCGGCGTCCGTGGTCCTGAACGGAACTCCGGTGGCGCGAACCTCACCCTCGCGAACCCAGTCCGGGATTCCATGAATGCTTATGACGGTCCACCGGATGGGATCAGGCGCGCCCGCACGCCACGCGGCGAGTCGATCGCGGGATATGTAGATGCCACCGAACAGCTCCGGCCCCTTCAGGCCGTGAAGATTGAGCGGCAGGGTTTTGCGGTCGTAGACGACGCGGATCGCCACGTCGGCCTCGCGGTTGGTCAGATTTGCCAGCTCGCCGGACGACAAGATTTCCATCTCGATGTCCGGATGCAGACGCGCGAAATCGGCAAAGTCGCGCATGAGCAGGTGTGTCGCGAGGGTCGGTGCCAGCGTTACCCGCAGAAGCCCGCGCACGCTCTGGTCGCGCCCGAAGACGCGCGTCTCCAGCTGGTGCGACGACGCTTCCATCTGGTTCGCGAGCTCGAGGACCTCCTCGCCCGCAGCCGTCAGGCGGTAGCCCGAAGGCAGCTTTTCGAACATCTGTGCCCCGAGGCGTTCCTCGAGCTGTGCGATGCGTCGCAGCACGGTCGAGTGATACACCCCGAGGCCCTCGGCGGCAGCCCGCACTGAGCCTCTGCGCGCCACGGCAAGAAAGTAGCGAATGTCATCCCAGTCGATCATGGTGCAATCCGGCACCACGCGGTGCGCCTTCCAAAGCCCGTATCTAAAGCATCGTACAGCAGTGTGGGCGGTCATCATAGCTTATGTCGATCTGCGCGGCCCAATTCCGAACGGTGGACACCGATCGTCGCGGCTGGCGTCAATCGTCCAGCCGGATCGATTTTGCACCACCGATGTGCGCGCTTCCGCACTCAACGCCTGACTCCGGCGGACCTATCTTGAGGTTCTCGGGGGCGTCCCCGAACGACCAAAGGCGGAGCCTGGAAGGAGAAGTCATGGGAAAGCTTGAAGGTAAGGTTGCGGTCATCACGGGTGGATCGAGCGGAATGGCGCTGGCGAGCGCCAAGCGGTTCGTTGAAGAAGGCGCCTATGTTTTCATCACGGGCCGGAGACAGGAGGCGCTGGACGAGGCCGTCAAGCTGATTGGCCGGAACGTGACCGGCGTGCGCGGCGACGCGGCCAATCTCGACGACCTCGACCGCCTGTTCGACGCAGTCAAGCAGGAAAAGGGCAAGATCGACGTCCTGTACGCGAGCGCCGGCATGGGCGAAGCCGTCCCACTAGGCGAGATTACCGAGCAGCACTTCGATGCGGCCTTCAACCTGAATACGCGCGGCACGCTGTTTACGGTTCAGAAGGCGTTGCCGCTGTTCAACGATGGCGGATCGATCTTCATGACTGGGTCCGTTGCTTCGGTGAAAGGTTTTCCCGGTTACGGCGTCTATTCGGCGAGCAAGGCGGCGTTGCGGTCATTCGCACGCACTTGGCTCAACGAACTGAAGGGCAGGAATATCCGGGTGAACGTGCTGAGCCCGGGGCCGATCGCCACACCGATGCAGGACCAAGTTCTCACCGAGGAGGCGAAGCGGATGTTTGAATCCCTGATCCCGCGGGGAAAGATGGGTCGTCCTGAGGAAATTGCGGCGGCCGCGGTATTTCTTGCTTCTGACGATTCCAGCTTCGTGAATGGGGTTGAGTTGTCAGTCGATGGCGGCTTCTCGGCCATCTGAAATCGCGCCTAATTGCGGGAAGTGGCTGACCGTCCGGCCGCGCGGAAGTCGTTCGCGGCAGGACGTCTACCCGTCAATTCAGGAATTCGAAGCGATGACGCGTATCGCTTGGGGTGGCGGCCCAAAGATCTCGCGAAGGTCACCATGCATCGAAACGGGTAACCCAGCGCCGTTGAAGGCCGGGGAATTAATACCCACACGGATTGGAGAAGTATCATGAGCTATGCGATTGTAGGATTCGGTGCGGTAGGCCAGGCCCTCGCCTGGGCCTTCGCCCGCAGGAACATCAAGGTGGCCGTCGCGGGCCGCCGGCCTCCCGAGGCGTTGGCGCCGCAGGCTCGGGCGATTGGACCCACGGTCGTCGCCAAGTCGCTGCGGGATGCACTCGAGGCCGATACAATCATCTTGGCGGTCCCGTTCGGGGAGCATCGCGGGGTTGCGAAGGCCCTGCCGAGCTGGAAAGGCAAGACGGTCATCGACGCGATGAACGCGTTGGTTCCCGTTGAGGAGCTGGACGGTCTCCTGTCCTCCGCCTTCGTCGCGAAGGCGTTCACCGGCGCCAAGTTCGTGAAAGGTTTCAATCACCTGATTGCGGCCACCTTGGCCGCCGATCCGATCGTCGAAGGCGGCCACCGGGTCGTCTTTCTGGCGAGCGACGACGAGGACGCGATCGCTCCTGTGGCGACCTTGGCCAAACAACTCGGATTCGCACCCGTCAATCTGGGAAGGCTCAACGAGGGTGGCGCGCTGGTGCACGCACGCGGCCGCACTTGGGGCCAGCTCATCTTCCAGGATTTGGTCAAGAAAGAGCAGTAACGCAGGCGTATGGACAGTGTTCGAAGAGCGGGAAAACGCACGACGGAGCGGCGGGGCGCCAGTATCTATCGACTGCTATCGATGGCTAGGATCCCCGGACGTCCTATGCCGCCCGCGACTACTCCATGCTACGCCCCTTCACTCCCACTCGATTGTGCGGACGACGTCTAAGCACCTAATTTTGCTCATACATTTTCCAGACGTATCACGTAACACCGCTTGGCGTCCCGTTAGAACTTTGAAGTGCTGATTTCATTGGAGAAATTCGGCAGAAAATTTTTTCGAGGTTTCGGAGACTATCGGCACACGAAAAAAAATCTCATCGTTCGTGTGCGCTTCGGCAAACAGATTGCTCGTGCAATCTACCGTCATTGCCTGCCTGACACCATACCGCTGCGGGGCAAGCCTGCTGGCGAAAAGCACCGAGGACCAAGGGCAAATCTGTTTGGCTTTCAGCCCTCTCTATCCAACGAGCTCCATCATATCTGTCCGAGCGCTACGGCGAATTGCCTGTGGCGACAGGCCAACTAGACAACAATGTAAACTCTCGCTTAGGCTGCCACCTATGTCGAGGCAAGCCGAACTGCGGATGCCGCATCACGAATTAGATCGTTGGGGCCATGACAGTCAAAAAGGACACGAGAACGCCGCGGGCAAAAAGTGCCGAGCTTCTGGTAGCGATGACCGGCAAGGCGAGTCCCGCGAAAGCGGCCGAAGGCGACAAGCCGGTATTTGCCTATATCGAGAGCCTTCCCGAACCGCAGAAGAGCATCGCCAAATATGTCGATGCCTTGGCCGCCAAGGCACTGCCGGACCTCAAACGCGCGGTGAAATGGGGAATGGCTTACTATGGCGTTCCCGATGGGTGGTGCTTCACTTCCGGCGCCTTCGTCGGTCACCTGAAGCTGATGTTCATCCGAGGTAACGAACTGCAACCAGAACCCCCGGTGACACCGATCGGAATGGGCAAGGCCACCCGCGGCGTCGAGCTGACCGCCATGGACGAGCTCGACGAAGACCAGGTGCTTTCGTGGATGGCTCAGGCCGCCGAGAAACCGTTCGTCGGGGCGGCGGAGAAGAGGAAGAAATAGGCCTCCTGGCGGCTTAGTGGGCCACCCGAATGCAGCCCGCGGCCGTAACGACAGCGGCGCCGCTGATACAAACCGTTGTCGTCTTTCTGCGTTACCTAAAGCGATTTCCGATAAGCCTGCATGGCATCCTGTTGATGATGGCTTTTGAGCGCAATGTCCGTCGACGGGTGACCGAATTGAGGGCGCAAAGCAGACACGCCTTTTTGCACGCTATTCGACGCCAGAGCACTCCCACCCATCGAAGCGGCTTTACATCATCCTGAGAGTGCGCGCAGATCGGTTCTGCGAGACAGAAACGGAGTAGGCAAGCCCAATGGGCGTGAAAGACAGACGAGAGAGGCAACTAAGCAACGGCGAAAACCACCGCCGAACCTCCGCTATTGCCGCCGTTTGTATCCCCCGTCACTCTCACTCGATCGTGCCGGGCGGCTTCGACGTGACGTCGTAGACCACGCGGTTGATGCCGCGGACTTCGTTGATGATCCTGGTCGCGGCGCGGCCGAGGAATTCCATGTCGTCGTGATAGAAATCGGCCATCATGCCGTCGACTGAGGTGACGGCGCGGAGGCGACGCGGCGAAAAGTGGCCGCGTCGGAAGCATTCTCTACGTCTCAGGTGCGCCGGTCACCCGATCGGTCCCGATCTGCGCCGCCGGGAAAATACCGTCACGCGCAACCATCTTTTTCATCCGACAAGACCAGCGGCTGCGCCCTTTCCGGTTTGGCACGGATGAAGTTCAGGTTCTTTGTTCCGACCGCGCCGGTGTCGCTGATCTCGAAACCGCTCTCCGTCAACACCTTGCCAACTGCTTGCATATCGACATGTCCGTGCCGATGGGCCTGCGGCCAGCGGGATTGCAGCGGCTTTCCGAAGTCGATCAGCAAGAGCCGGCCGCCGGGTTTCAGCACCCGTCGCGCCTCGCAGGCGAAGGCGGCTCGTACGGGCTTGGGCAGGTGGTGCAACATGAGTGTGCCCATCACGATGTCGAATTGCCCGTCGCCGAACGGAAGCTGCTGAGCGGTTCCGTTGACGAAAGTGACCTCGAGGCCCGCCCTGTCGGCCTTGCGCTGTGCCCGCTCGATCATCTCGGCCGATGCGTCGATGCCCGTGACACTTCCCTTCGCGCCAACCCGGCGCTTCGCGGCAATGGCAAGCGTCCCGGTCCCGCAAGCAACATCGAGCACAGTCTCTCCCGGATCGAGCGCTGCGAGACGAAGCATGAGCCCGCGGAACCGGCTCTCGCGGCCGAAGGTCAGAACGCGGGCGAGCAAATCGTAGCCCGCCGCCCCATGCAGAACGATGCCGCCGGCCTGATCGCCCACGCGCTGCATGCCGCCGCGAACAAGGCTTCTGTGACGAGCCTGGTCTTTGAAAAGGAACGCCACGATCGCCACCAGAACGATCCCGTGGAACACGGCCACCCCGATTCCAACCCCTTGATAGCCAGCGCCGAGTTGCACCAGGATTAGGACACCGACAATCAGGAACAACTTGGCGAGCAGCACGAATGCAACGGTGCTTTTGCGGGATGGCGGCTCCATGACGCCGTGACGACTAAATCCGAGCATGATTGGCGACCTCTTCGTTGATCCGGGCGTACCCGAGCATCGAGCTTCTGGACTTGGCGTATCATACTGGACATGATGTCTGGAAACGATGTTGCTAGACATCGGATGGGTGAGTGTCCGGAACTGCGCACTTTGGGCTGCTATGGCCATGAAAATCGAACGAGCGGACAAGATGAGCACGATAGACCGTCGCGTGATGCGGACGCGGGCGCTCTTGCAGAATGCGCTGATCGCGCTGATCCCGGAGCGCGGATATGCGGCGATCACGGTCGAGGATATCTGCGAGAAGGCAAATATCGGCAGATCGACCTTCTACACCCACTATGCCGGCAAGGATGAATTGCGGAGCGCCACCATTGACGCGCACCTGCGCTTTCCTCGCGATCGAAGCCCGTCAGTACATGCGGACAAGAGCCACTTCTTCGCGTTCAGTCTGCCGATGTTCGAGCATGCGATCGCTTTCCGGTCTCTTCATCATGTCCTGCTTGCGAGTGGTGACGACACGATTCACGACGAGCTGCGCGAGCGAATCCGGCGAGCCGTTCGGAGCGAACTCATCGCCAAACGGATCGGCGAAACCGAGGTGCCTGTCGAATTCGCCGTCCAATTCATTTCCGGCGCATTTCTCGCCGTGCTGGCCTGGTGGGTGGCAGCGGAGACAGACCTCTCACCGGTAGAGGTGAATGCCCTGTTCCAGAAGACGGCGGCCAATGGCCTCCGCGACATGACCGCGAAATAGTATCAGACCTGGATGCTTCGGAGCATCACTTCCGGAGCGTGTCCCCTCACTCCCACTCGATTGTTCAGAGTCATATCAAGCATTTGAATTCGTTGAAAATAATATTTTTCTATCCAAATACTACCGACTCAGAACCCGTCAAAAATCTACAGTCGTGATTTCGCTGAAGAATTTCGGCCAGCCTCCGCAAGCCATCTATCGACTACTATCGGCTCTCGGCACGTCATTCCAAGCCTGACATTCAAAGTGCGAACGCGCCTAAAAGTACCGTCAGCTCAGCGCTGTGATCGGTGTCCTGGCGCTCATCTGGGCCGATGTCATTGCACGCCTAATCATGGCCTCCGAGGACATGCCGATCGGCATCGTCACCGGTCTTGTCGGAGGCCTCGCATTCATCTTGATCACGAGAGACAATGACGGGTGAGGTCAACATGGAATCGCATCAAACCCTCCAACTTACTTGAGCTGTTGTTTGGCACTTAAAGGTAAGAATGCGGCAGTTCCGGCGGAAGTATAGGCGACGTATCTTTTCGGCACGATCGTTCGTCTTAGCTGTTGACGGGCAACATCGCCCTCCTGACGAATTGGAGCGTGACAATGAATAGTAAGCAGAGCTTGGCAAACAAGATACACTACGAAACGCTCGCGGAGGCTTGGCGCAGCGGTCGGGAATCACCGCAGGACGCCTCCGAGTGGTCTGTTTTGACGACAGAACCGGGCGGCGTCGATTACGTCGAGACGAACCTCGGCGACAAGACCGCGCTGTGGGTTCAGCCAAAACTGGCGGCCAAAGATCGGGTCATGCTTTACCTGCACGGCGGTGGCTATGTTGGCGGATCGATCTGGACCCATCGCAAGATGGTCGGACACCTTGCCAAGGCGATTGGCTGTTACGCTCTGCTCGCCACTTACGACTACGCGGTTCAGAGCAAGTTCCCTCGCCAGATCGAGCAGGTCGTGAACGCGTTCGAGTGGCTGGTTGAGCAGGGCATCGCGACGGATCATACAATTGGCGCAGGCGATTCTGCTGGCGCGGGCCTGATTGTTGCGGCGGCGATCAAACTCCGCGATGCGGGACGTCCGCTGCCAGCTGCGCTCCTCAGTATTTCCGGCTGGCATGATCTGTCGGCGAGTGGGGCCTCCTACGAAACTAACCGCGCGAAGGATGCCTTCTTCCAGAAGGCGTCGGTAGATATGCTGGCATCGCTGGTTCTCGGAGAGGCCGATGCCCGAAATCCATTCGCGAGCCCGATCTTCGCCGATCTCACGGGCCTGCCGCCGATCAATCTGCAAGTGGGCGGAGACGAAACGCTGCTCGACGACAGCCGGGTGCTCGCCGACCGCGCGAAGGCCGCCGGCGTCGAGGTGCGCCTAGACGTGTTTCCGGGGATGCTGCATTCGTTCCAGATGATGGCTGGTCGTGCGCCTGAAGCCGATGAGGCGATCGAGCGGTTTGCACAGTGGGTCCGGCCGAAGCTCGGCCTGACCGGAACCGCGTCAACCCGCGGTGAAAGTCAGGTAGTCGCATGACGGGCACCCATGTCCTTAATGATGCAAGATGTGGCAGGTGAAGAACATGACTGAGCGACCGACCGGCCTATTCGACGCGCGGTATCGAGCCTTCCTCCAGACGGTGTCAGACGTCCGAGCCCAACTGCATCGCTACTGCGCCCGCATGACCGGCTCACGGCTCGACGGTGAGGATCTCATGCAGGAGGTGCTATTCGAGGCCTACACGAAGATCGAGACCCTCGATGACGCCCGCAGGCTGAAACCCTGGCTATTTCGCATCGCTCACAATCGCTGCATAGATTTTCTGAGGCGCCGCGAAGCGCGCGAGCACGCGGAGAGCGCCTATTCGGACGACATCGGCGTCGTCACTGCGGAGCCGGCGACGACCGATGCACGTCGCGCCATCGAACGGCTGGTTGGCAGCCTGCCGCCCAAGGAGCGCGCCTGCGTCCTCCTAAAGGATGTATTCGACTATTCTCTGGAAGAGACCGCAGAACTCGTGGACTCGACGGTTGGCGGCGTTAAATCCGCGCTCTCCCGTGGACGGGCGAAGCTCGCCGACTTGCCCGCTGGACCTATCGGCGAACCGAGCCGTCCTCCGCTTGATCCCGACACCGCGCGACTCTTGCAGCGCTATGTTGACCTCTTCAACCGCCATGACTGGGATGGCGTGCGGGGCCTTACCAGCGCCGATGCTCGGTTGCGGGTCGCCGACTGCTTTGACGGCCTGCTCAGAAGCTCTCCCTATTTCTTCGAATACGAGCGAAATCCAGAAACGTGGACCATGGAGTTCGGGACGATCGACGGGGAGCCTGTCCTGCTCGTGCTCTTCCAGCGAGGCGTCAAGTGGCAGGTCGCGTGGCCGGTTCGTGTCCATGTTGCCGACGGTGTTATCGACCGCATCGAAGACTATTATGCCTGCCCGTGGGTCATTGGAGACAGCTCGGAGTCCGACTTAAAACTCATGACCGAGTCGGTCGTCTTGGGAGGAGGATGACGGAGTCGGCACGGAGGAAAGTCGTGGTGGTAGCGATAGTGGCCTCGAAGTCCTTGACGAAGCATGGTCACGCCCTGGCGGAGGTCGACGATGAGCACCGCCATCAAGTTCGCAAGGACGCCAAGAAACTTCGTTACGCCGTCGAGTTCTTCGCGTCGCTGTTTGACGACAAGCGTGGTGTGCGGAGACATACGCGTTTCATCTCCTCAATGGAGGAGCTTCAGGATAGCCCCCTATTTTTTCTAGGCTATTCTCCTCCAGAGCCCTCTACGGTATCCCACACCCCTCACTCCCACTCGATCGTACCAGGCGGCTTCGACGTGACGTCGTAGACCACGCGGTTGATGCCGCGGACTTCGTTGATGATCCTGGTCGCGGCGCGGCCGAGGAATTCCATGTCGTAGTGGTAGAAATCGGCGGTCATGCCGTCGACGGAGGTGACGGCGCGCAGTGCGCAGACGAATTCGTAGGTGCGGCCGTCGCCCATGACGCCGACGGTCTGGACCGGCAGCAGCACGGCGAAAGCCTGCCAGATGGCGTCGTAGAGGCCGGCCTTGCGGATTTCGTCGAGATAGATGGCATCAGCCTCGCGCAGGATCTCCAGCTTCTCGCGGGTGATGCCGCCGGGGCAGCGGATTGCAAGGCCAGGGCCGGGGAAGGGGTGGCGGCCGATGAAGCTGTCGGGCAGGCCGAGCTCCTTGCCGAGCGCGCGCACTTCGTCCTTGAAGAGCTCGCGCAGCGGCTCCACGAGCTGCATCTTCATGCGCTCCGGCAGGCCGCCGACATTGTGGTGCGACTTGATGGTGACCGAAGGGCCGCCGGTGAAGGAAACGCTCTCGATGACATCGGGATACAGCGTGCCCTGGCCGAGGAAATCGGCGCCGCCAAGCTTCTTGGCTTCCTCTTCGAAGGTCTCGATGAAGAGGCGGCCGATGATCTTACGCTTGGTCTCCGGGTCGCTCACGCCCTCCAGCTCGCCGATGAAACGGTCGGAGGCATCGACGTGCAAGAGGTGCAAATTGTAGTGCTCGCGGAACATCGCGACGACGTTTGCGGCCTCGTCCTTGCGCATCAGGCCGTGGTCGACAAGGATGCAGGTGAGCTGGTCGCCGACCGCCTCGCGGATCAGGAGTGCCGCGACGGAGGAATCGACGCCGCCCGACAGTGCGCAGATAACACGCTTGTCGCCGACCTGTTCGCGGATCGCCTGCACCGCCTTGGCGCGATAGGCCGACATCGACCAGTCGCCCTTGAGGCCCGCAATATTGTGGATGAAGTTGCTGATCAGCTTGGCGCCGTCGGGCGTATGCACGACTTCCGGATGGAACTGCACGCCGTAATATTTGCGCTTCTCGTCGGCAATGAAGGCAAAGGGCGCATTCGAAGAGGTGGCGACGACCTCGAAGCCTTCCGGCAGCGCCGTGACCCGATCGCCATGGCTCATCCAAACCTGATGGCGGGAGCCGGAAGACCAGAGACCTTCGAACAAGGCGCAATCGGTGTTGACGTCGAGAAAGGCGCGGCCGAATTCGCGGTGATGGCCGCTCTCCACCTTGCCGCCGAGCTGCATGCACATGGTCTGCTGGCCGTAGCAGATGCCGAAGACCGGCAGGCCGCTGTCGAAGATGATCTGCGGCGCTCTGGGCGAGCCTTCATCCACGGTCGAGGCCGGGCTGCCGGACAGGATCACCGCCCTCGGCTGCAGCCGCTTGAAAGCGGCTTCGGCGGATTGGAAGGGGGCGATCTCGCAGTAGACGCCCGCTTCGCGCACGCGCCGTGCGATGAGCTGCGTCACTTGGCTGCCAAAATCGACGATGAGAACGGTATCGGGATGTGCTGTCTGGGTCATGGCGAGCCTTTAAAGAAAAGCGCTTTCCCTGGCAATCGGGCAAATCGGGCCAGAGCCGATTTTATTGTCCCGATTGTCCTCAATTCTCGCGGTTTCCTGTCCGTTAGAACCAGAATACGCCGTCTTCCAGCGCCGTAAACAGCCCGTCGACGGCATAGGAGAGCTTGCGGTCGATGACGTGCAGATACTCCGTCCATCCGGAAATATGCTGCAGCTCGACTGCGCCGTCCGAAATGCCGCGTAAGCCAATCAGCGGTCTGTCGTAGATCTGGCAGACGCGCAGCACGGAAAATGTTTCCATGTCCACCATCTCGGCGGCGATCCGGCCATAGGCATCCGGGCCGGAGATGACATTGCCGCCGGTCGAAAGGCTGGCTTCCTCGATGCCGGGGATGCGCAGCGGCAGTTCGATCGTGGCGGGCAGGTCGAGGAAGGGCGTGCGGCCCTTTTCGAAGCCGAGCGGCGAGGCGTCCATGTCGCGATAGGAAACCGAGGTGACCTGATAGACCTCCGTCTGTTCCAGCTTGGAGGATCCGGCCGACCCCAGCGAAACCACCATATCGGGCAGATCGTTCTGCGCTTCGAGCTGACCGAGCGCTCGCGTCATGGCGATGGCCGCCTCGACCGGGCCGACGCCGGTCATCAGCGGATCGATGCGGGAGCGCAAGAAGGGCCCGTATTCCGCCTCCGCCGCCATGGCGAACAGGATCGATTTTCCCGACACACGTTTCAGTTCGAATTTCATCCGGTAATTCCCTCTCGGCCTCTGATGACCATCATCGTCCCAGTCATGGAGGCAATCAGCTTGGCAGGTCCGTCGCTGATGGCATAGGCCCGTCCATCGGCGACGATGATGGTGGTGCCGGGTTTGGTGATTTCACCGCGAAAGAGAAAGCGCTCCCCCCGTCCTGGCGACATCAGATTGACCTTGAATTCGATGGTGAGGATCGAAGCCGAAGGATCGATGACGCTATAGGCGGCAAAACCGCAGGCCGAATCCAGCGCCGCCGCGATGATACCGGCATGCAGGATACCATGCTGCTGCGTCAGCTTCACGTCGAACGGCATCTCGATCTCGACCATGCCATGCTCAACGCGCGTGAGCTCCGCGCCGATCGTCGCCATCGCCGCCTGACGCCCGAAACTCGTTCGAATACGCGCCCGAAAGTCGCCGCTGTTTTCCACTGTCATCCTGTTCCCTTTCGCGGGTGCGAAATTGGCATGGAGAGGCTATTTGGACAAGGGCGATCCAGTGGAAATCGGCATCGCCGCAGCCGCGTTCGATGGCTATTTTTCCGCAGGCGAATTCAGCCGCGGTAACCCCATCTTGAACCAGGCTTTGGCAATCTTGCCATTCTCGATCTCATAGATGCAGATCACATCCACTTCACCGCGCCCCTCGGGAAAGTTGCGAGTCACCACTTCCTGATCGACGACCATGTTTCCAACCGCCATTCTCGAGATCAGCTCACCGAAGAGATCCGGTTCGCGGAAGCGTGTGATATGGCGCTCCCGGATTTCCGAAACACCCTTTGCGAGCAAGGTGGAGGGGAATTGATAATACTCGCAATCATCCGACCACCATTGCATGAAGGTATCGATATCCCGCGCGTTATAGGCGTCCAGTTGCATGCGCACGGGATGGGTTGGGTCGGAGTGCTGTGACGTCATGGTGTTTACAAAGCCCGGATTAGCGGCGAAATGAGGTGCTGTTCTTACAACTGATATCGAATTTCCCCAATGACGGGCTCATGCTATTCGAAACCAGTGCATGTACGCGGAGTAGCATCGATGACGGCGATTGTGCAATCGACCAAGGCCTATGAAATCTGGATGCGGGCGCAACTCGGCGCCGATATTGTGGAGAGCGATCTCGACAAGAAGTACAAGAAGATGAAGAGCGGCGGCTTCGTCTTCCTGCGGGCCACCTATTGGCGCTGGGCCGAGACGATTTTCGACATCTGCCCCGATCTTGCGAGTGCTCCGCAAGTGCTGGCGATCGGCGACACGCATCTGGAGAATTTCGGAACCTGGCGCGACGAGGAGGGGCGGTTGATCTGGGGCGCCAACGATTTCGACGATGCGGCCGTCATGCCTTATGCGCTTGACCTTGTGCGCTTGGCGACGAGTGCGATACTGGCGCGAGGCGCCGCCGCCCTGCCGCCGCGCGCCATCGCCGAGGCGATCCTCACCGGCTATCGCCGCGGGTTGAAAGCGCCCGCGCCGGTCATTCTGGAGCGTGATTACAAATGGCTGCGCAACGACGTGCTCCTCTCGAATGGCGAACGCAAAGCCTTCTGGGACAAGTACCGCGATCTGCCGCTCCCCGCCAAATCTGTGCCCACACACTATCTTGACGCATTGCGGCGGTCGCTGCCGGATCAGGGGCTTGACTTCGTCGCCAAGCCGCGAACGGCCGGCACCGGCAGTTTGGGCCGGCCGCGCTTCGTCACCGACGTCGAGTGGCGTGGCGGGCCGGTCATCCGCGAGGTCAAGGCGCTCCTCCGGTCCGCATGGTCACTGAGGCACAATCCGTCCGATACGACGATCCACACGGTCGTCATTGCCTCAGGCCGTGCCCGCTCTCCCGATCCGCATTACCAGTTGACCGGCAACCTGTTGGTTCGCCGTCTGTCGCCGAACAGCCGCAAGATCGAAGTCGAGGGCGATGCGCAAATCCTGCTGTCGCCGGCGATGCTCGATCTGATGGGCTTCGAGATCGCCAATTGCCACGCCGACGACGCGTTGCGCATTCCTGAAATTCTGGCGGACCTCGGCAAGCGGGAGGTCGACTGGCTGAGGAACTCCGCCAAGGCGGCAGCGGCTGCGATCACCACGGAACAAGCAGAATTTGCCAGGAAGGGCTAGGCCGGAAAACCGGTCAATGCCCTGCGGCTTCCAGGATCAGACGGGCGATCGTATCGGGATGCGAGATCAATGAGAGATGGCTGGCCTTCACCTCGATGGTCTTGGCGCCCATGCGCTTGGCCATGAAGCGTTCCAGGTCCGGATTGATCGTCCTGTCTTCGGTGGAGACCGCATACCAGCTCGGCTTGCTGCGCCAGGCGGCCTGGGTGGTCTTGCCGCTCAGCAATGCCTTTTGAAAGGGTTCCTGCACGGCATAAAGCACCTCTGCCTTGGCCTTTGGCAGGTCGCCGGCGAAATCCCGTAGGAAAGCTTCTTCAGTCAAGCGCCCTTCATCGCCGTCGAAGACGATGCCTGCCGATGCTGGAGGCGTCGGATATGTCTGAGCGAGCGCCGTATAATCTTCGCCGGCATCCGGTGCGCGGGCTGCGACATAGACCAGCGAAGAAACCTTCGGATGCACACCGGCTTCCGTCACGATCATGCCGGAGAAGGAATGGCCGACGAGGACTGTCGGGCCGTCCTGGCGATCGAGAACGCGCTGCGCCGACGCGACCGCTTCGGGAAGCGTTGTCAACGGATTCTGCACGGCCGTGCACTTCAGCCCCTTGGCCTGCAGCCGTGCGATCACCTCCGTCCAGCAGGAGCCGTCTGCGAAGAGCCCATGTGCAAGGACGACGTTGCGAGCTTTTAATGGCGCCGAGGCAGCCGCGCCGGAGGCCGGCTCGCTGGCGGCCATGCTGCGCGTGGAAATCAGGGAGGCGGCGGCGCCGGCAATAAGCGCGGTCGAGAAATTCCGTCTGGTCATCATCATCATCGTGATCCTTATGGAGTTGAGAGATAAATGGGCAGCAGGAGGCTGTCCGCGCCGGATGTCGGAGCGGTGAGCTTCTTCAAGGTTCGGTATTTCTGGGAGCGGCATTTGCCCAATACACCGATCGAATGCGCTCCGTCTTGCATTCCGGCTGGGTATCGAAACTGCTTTTTGTATGCAAAAGTAGGCTTGTTGAATATTCTTGTATTCTTAATGGCGCTTTTAGTCAATAACTGGATGCGTAACAGTTCCGTGATGGGAAATATGTATGCAAAGATGATGCGAAGAGGTATCTTTGCATACAAGCCGGAATGGATATCGGAGGCCTAGGAATGACAGGTGAATTGGATGACGCGGCTGAAGATCGCGAATTGTTGTTCGATCGTATCCGCAACGCGCTGGAGAACGAGATCGCGACCGGTAAGCTGGAGGCGGGCGCCGCACTGGACGAGCAGCAGCTCGCCGATCGCTTCGGCGCCTCGCGAACCCCGGTTCGCGAGGCATTAAGGCAACTGGCGGCGAACGGTCTGGTCGAAGTGCGGGCGCGGCGCGGGGTCGTCGTCGCCCGTATGACGCCCGAGCGCATCATGGACATGTTCGAGACGGCAGCCGAAATCGAAGCGATGTGTGTGAGGCTCGCCACCTATCGCATGACGCCCGTGGAGCGTAGCCGCCTGATCGAGTTGCACGATGCATCCGAAGCTATCGTGAAAAGGGGCGATTTCGACGGCTATGACGCGTTCAATCGCGCGTTCCACGAGGCGATCTATCACGCGACCCACAACAGCTTTCTCGCCGAACAGGCGATCGCGATACGCAATCGTCTGATGGCCTTCCGCCGCACGCAATTACAGCAGGAGCAGCGGCTGGATCGATCCCGGGCGGAGCATGAAGCCATCATGCAGGCAATCGCAGAGGGTGACGGGGAAATGGCGTCGCGCCGCATGCGGGCGCATATGCTGAATGCCGCGACGGCGTTGCGGCGCTTCATTGAAGCCAACAAGCTCGCTTAGCCCGCGTCCGGATCAGCCGCGGGCGACGCGAACGATGTGCTGATCCCAGGCGACATCGCTGTGCTCGCTGAGGAAATCGCCGTCATAGGAGGAAACGGCAAAGCCATGCCGCGCCGGCGCGATGCCCGCCGCATCCGGCACGCTTTCGACCTTCAGCACGGCCCCGGTCTTTGCATCCAGCGTCACCGACGTGCCTTCGACCGGTGATGTCACGCCGACAAGGTTGTCGGTGCGGTTGACGGCGATGGCGCCGACGTAATTTCCGAGGGCACGCGTGGTATCGTCGGGCAGGGGGACGAAGGTCAAGTCCTCGCCCCTGGAGAAATGGCCGACGAGCGGCGGCAGGTCGTTGCGATGACCTTCATATTGGCAGGCGAACCAGATACGGCCTTGGGAATCGATATCGACATGGCGCGTGGAGACTTGGGCGTATTGCGGCGGCAAGGCGTGCTTTTCGACTAGCCTGCCACTTGCCGCGTCAATCAGGGTCAGGGATGGTTCCATATGGTCGAGATTGAGCTTGGTGCGGCCGAAATCCGGATGGGTTTCGATGCCACCATTGGCGACGATCAGCAGCTTCCCGTCGTCGGAAACGGTCATGTCATGCGGGCCGGTGCCATAGGTTTCGTATTCGCCGATGCGCACAAAGTGATTGCGGGCGTCGTAGATGCCGATCATGCCCCTGTTGTTGTCGAAGTCGTTCTCGCTGGCGTAAAGCAGCTTTCCGTCCGGTGAAAACGTGCCATGGCCGTAGAAATGCCGGCCCTCGCGCGAGGTGACGACGATCGGCTCTGCCTTGTTCCAGGGATCGAAGATCATCGCATAGGTGCCGGGGCGGCGGGCGAAGGCGACGGTCTTGTCGGTCGCTTTCGAAAAGGCCATGCCGTGGGCGCGGGCGGGCAGTGCCATCTGATCGAGGATCTCTCCGCGCTCTGTGACGGTCGCCACCGCAAAGGAGCCGTCAGGTGTGCGGATGCCGGAGGCGTAGACCGCATCGGCCCGCTCCAGCGCCATCAGCGCACCCGGCTTCAAGGCGGCCAGAAAGGTCAGTCCCGCCGCCTTGACGAAGGCCCTGCGATCGATCAGCCCGCTCCGCATGCCATCAATCTCCGTCAGCGAAGGAGAAGCCGGCGGAAAGGCCGATCGCGCCGCCGTAATTATCACTGAATGCGGTGGTGAGGTCGCGGCTGACATTCAGCAGTCTGTCGATCTTGGCGCGCTCGGCATCATTGCCGAGCGCCGCTTCGATATCGGGATTGATCGTCGGCGCAGTCAGCGTCAGTTCCTTCAGCAGGCCGTCGATCTTGTCGGCAAAGTTGCGCTTGTCGGCCGGCAGAAGGTCGGCCATGCCGGCTTTTTCCCAGAGCGTTTTCAGTCCCTCGATATTGCCGGACAGCGAGGCCCAGGTGTCGCCGGAACGCCAATAGATCGCCATTTTCGGCCGCGCCGCCGCAGCGTCGCCCTTGTAGAAGGTCTCGAGTCGCTGATCCCTGACATTCCCCGCGCCATGCACGAGAACGCCGAGCAGCGCTGTCACCGCTTCCTTGTTGTCCATGAAGTCGTCGCTGGTTTTGCCGGGGTTCTTCCAGGACTTCTGCACACCGTTCGGATCGTCCCATTCGTCGGCGATGTCCTTGGCCGTGTTTTCGATATTGCCGGCGACAGCCGCGCCATAGCGGCAGCGGAATCCCTCCTTTTCGGTGCTGAGAACACTGGAGCCGTTGCCGTAAAGCACATATTCCAGCGCCGTCAGGCTCATCGAGGCCACGCTCTTGCCGGCGACCGCCTCGACCGTGGTGTCCTGCTCGTCGCCCTTGGCGATCAGCGCCTGCACCTGTCGAAGGCCGACGCCCTTGCGGTCGGGATAGAACAGGATGTGTTCGAAGCGGTTCTTTTCGATGATCGGTCCAGTCTGCACGATCTCGATGCGCGACCAGCTCTTGACCGTGTCACCGAAGGCGGACTGCGCGTTGGCGAGGCTTGCGGCGGAGGGATCGGCGCAGAGCGCTTTCATCGCCGTGGTCAGCTTTGAGGCACTCTCATGCATGGCGCGATAACCGGGGCGGATGACCTCGTCGACAGCCTTCTGCAACACCGCCGGCACGGCTGCCTCGTTGAGCCCGGCGCCATTGGCCGTTGCATCCTGGGCGCTGGCGGGCAATGCCGCGAGGCTGAGGAAAAGGCTGGCCGCGAAAGGTTTCCAATGGCGCATCAGAGGGACTCCAGAAAATTGATGAGGGCTTGCCTGTCGCCCTGCGGCAGGTTTGCGAATGTATTGCGGGCCTTTTCCGCCTCTCCTCCGTGCCAGAGGATGGCTTCGGTGAGAGTGCGGGCGCGGCCGTCATGCAGGTAGGCTTGCTGGCCGCTCACCGTTTGCGTCAGGCCTATACCCCAGAGCGGCGGCGTGCGCCAATCGCGGCCGGATGCCACACCGACCTGTTGGCCATCCGACAGCCCGTCGCCCATGTCATGCAGCAGGAAATCGGAATAGGGCCAAATAAGTTGGAAAGCCTGCGCCGTCGCCTTGCCGTCGCTGCCCTTGAGATCGTCGCGAGTGACGAATTTCGGCGTATGACAGGCAGCGCAGCCGGATTGATAGAAGATTTCCTTGCCGTGCACCACATCGGGAAAGCTCGCCTTGCGGCGCGCGGGCACGGCGAGGTTCTCGGAATAGAAGGTGACGAGATCGAGGATCGGCCCCGGTGCCTCCGTGTCGCCGAGACGCTTCTGCACGCCGGTCGGCATGGCGAGGCAACGTGCCTCTTTGACCGTGCAGTCGCCATAGGCGTTCGGCTGGTCGGGCGTGGAGATGCCGATATCGTTGAGGAAGGCGTCGGCGACCTGATCGCGCACGCTGGCATTCTGCGCCTTCCAGCCGAAGCGACCGAGCGCAAGCTGGCCGGTGCGATGATCACGGACCATCGCGGCGCGGCCGCGAATACCGTCGGCGTCCGTATCATCGGGATCGGCATGAGCGAGGATATCGGCATCGGGAATGGCCTCGATCAGGCCGAGGCCGATCATTGGCGGCGCGATGCGCGGCGAAAGCGTGGTCGTTTGCTCAAACGGCCCGTAGGCGAGATCGGTCACACCATAGTGCGGCTTGCGCAGCGTCACGGTCTCGCCGGCAAGCGGCACCGCTTCCTCGCTATAGCGGACCGTCACCTTGCCTTCGGCAGCAAGGCCTGGCACGGCGAGATCTTGCAACTGTACGCCATAGGTGGAGTCCGGAAAATTCAACGCGTGAAAATCCCTGACCGCCCGCTCCTCTTCCGGCGTGACGGGGGGCCGCGCCAAGCGCAACACCATCGAGGTCGCTGCCGCTCCGGCAGTCTCGGGCGGATGGCCGCGGCCGTCGCGGATATGGCAGCTCTGGCAGGAGCGGGCGTTGAACAGCGGGCCGAGCCCATCGGACGCCTGTGTGGATGAAGGCGCCGAGACCCAAAGCTTGCGAAAAAGGGCGTTGCCGAGATGAAAATCCTGTCCTTGCTCTTGATTCAGATTGGCGGAGGGCTGGGAGAAGATGTCGCGAGTGATGGGATCGATCGAAGTAGCAGCACCGCCCTGCATTGCCTCGTAAGGCTCGGCTTTGGAAAAATCCGCAGTGGGACGAGTGACGTCCCGAACTCTCTTCAGGGTGTCGGCGGAAAGATCGGTGCGGACGGTCGGGAAATTCAGCGCATCGGCTGCCGCCAGCGTTACGGCAAAAACCACAAAGCCCCCTGCGAGGGCTGGCAAGATTGCGCGGCTAACCGGAATGCTGATCATCTGGATCAGGGCGGCGGTATCGTCGGATGCCGCCGCCCTCCTTTTGTTATTTCTTGAAGACGGCGTTAGGATTATCGAGGCTGTCCGAGCCCTCAAGCTTGATTGTGCCGAGATCAAGGGCCGCGATGACGCGCTGGATGCTCTTCGTCTGGTCGAGCAGGCCGTCGATTGCCTTCTGGACGGTGGCGTTGCCTTCCTTGTTGCCCTCGCCGATCATCTGATCGTATTTCTCGACGGTCTCGCCGCGATGCACCAGCGCCTTCATGGCTGCAAGCGTGGTATCGAGCTTGCCCTCCATTTCCTTGTCGAGCGCCGGATCCTTGGCCTTGACCAGATCGTGCAGCGACGGGCCCTTCATCTTCGTGCCGTCGGCGCGCGTATAGCTGCCGGTATAGGCCGCAGCGATGCCGACGGCGTCGCCATTGTGCTCGTTATAAGTATTGTCAGAGAAGCAATCCTGCTCTTCTTCCGGATCGTGCAGCAGCAGGCCGAGCTTCATGCGCTCGCCGGCGAGTTCGCCGTAGGAGAGCGAGCCCATGCCGGTCAGGATGGCGGCGAGGCCGGCTTTGGGATCGGCTTCGATATGCTTGGTGGCTTCGCCTTCCGGCGCCCACTTGTCAGCCATGTCCTTGAGGTCGGCAACGAGCAGGGTCGAGGCCGATTTCAGATATTCGGCGCGGCGGTCGCAATTGCCGTGCGTGCAGTTCTTCAGGTCGTAATCTGTGGCGGGACGTGCGCCGGCGCCCGGGCCGGTGCCGTGCAGGTCCTGGCCCCAGAGCAAGAATTCGATGGCATGGTAGCCGGTCGCGACATTGGCGTCGACGCCGCCGGCCTGGTGCAGCGTGCCGGAGAGGAATTCCGGGGTCAGATGCGAAGCGTCGACATCCTTGCCGTTGATCTTGATCGTCTTGTTGGCGATGACATTCGCGACATAAAGCGAATTCTCGTCGCTCTCAGTGCCGTAGGAGGCGTCCACGTAATCGATCAGGCCTTCGTCCAGCGGCCAGGAATTCACCCTGCCTTCCCAGTCGTCGACAATCGGATTGCCGAAGCGATAGACTTCCGTCTGCGCATAGGGAACACGCGCCTTGATCCATGCGGCCTGGGCAGCCTTCAGCGTCTTGTCGCTGGGATCGGCAAGCAATGCGTCGATCGCCTTGTCCAGTGCCTGCGCCGTGGTCAGCGCATCCTGATACTTGGCATGGCCCACTTCGGCGTAGTGCTTGATGATGGCGGCCGGCTCGGGCACGGCTGCAAGCGCCGGAAGGGTGGACATGGCGGTCGAGGCGACGGCCAGCGCCAGGGCGGCGCCAAAATTGACTTTCAGTTTCATGATCCTCTCCTGTGACAGCGGGCGCCGTCCGAAACTTGGTAATTTGTGTCATGTATTAAAAACAAACTGGTGTCAAACACTCTAGTTTGGAATGATTTTAAGGCAGGAAATTATCTGGTCCGGCGTCAGCAATGGAATGGATTTGCTTGAAAAAGCGGCAGATGCAGGCCAAAAAGCGGGCACATTGATTTCAATTGAGTCTTCAAGAACTTCCATGCGTCGCCATTTCAAGCATTTCATTCATCGCCATGAACCGAAAAGCCATTGGCACGGACATCTGAAGTCCGGAGCTGGTGCCGTTACGGGCCTGGTTGCCGTCGGCGCTTTGACGATCGCAACCGGCATTCCGCTGCTGATAGCACCCTTCGGCGCAACGGCTGTGCTGATTTTCGGCCAGCCCAAGAGCCCTCTGGCACAGCCCGCCAATGTGCTCGGCGGCTATCTGCTGGCAGCACTGGTCGGCAGTCTCGCCATGGCGCTGCTTCCGGGGCTGTGGTGGGCGGCAGCCATCGCCGTCGGCCTCGCCATCGCCGGCATGCTGATGCTGAGGGTGACGCATCCGCCCGCGGGCGCCGTGCCCTTGGTGGCCCTCGGCTCGCATCTGTCGGCTTTAACACTCTTTATGGTGGTCGGTTTCGGCGGCCTGCTGCTGATCGCCATCGCCGTGTTGCATCATCTCATTCCGCCGAAGCAGCAATATCCGCTGCGGGCGGAGTGAGCCTTCCTACCCCTTCCGCTGCAGTCGGCAGAAGAAGAAGCCGTCGGTATCGGTCGAAGCCGGCGTCAGCGTGATGGTCTTGCCGTCAGAAGAGTGCGGCTTCGGCGCGTCGCTGCCGAATAAATTCTCCCAGGAACTCAGCGCCTCGACCACTTCGAAGTCGGGATTGTTGGCCGCGAAGCGGTTGACCTGCATTTCATTTTCTTTCGGCAGGACCGAGCAGGTGACATAGAGCAGCATGCCACCGGGGCGGACGAATTCGCCAGCCTGCGCCAGCGCCTCTTGCTGCTGGCTGGTGCGCTCGTCGAGGTTCTTCTGTGTCAGTCGCCATTTTGTATCGGGGCGGCGGCGCCAGGTGCCCGTGCCGGTGCAGGGGGCGTCCACCAGTACCTTGTCGAATTTGGCGCGCAGCGGGAGCAGACCGCTCCTTTCGTCGTGAACCTGAACATTGCGGGTGCCAGCGCGCTTCAACCGCTCAATGATCGGCGCCAACCGCCGGCGATCGGAATCATAGGCATGGACTTGGCCCTTGTTGTGCATCGCCGCCGACATGGCGAGCGTCTTGCCGCCGCCGCCGGCGCAATAGTCGAGTACCTGGTCGCCCTCTTCGGGCAGAACGAGATCGGCAACGATCTGCGACCCCTCGTCCTGTATTTCGAACCAACCCTTCTGGAAGGAAAGTTCGGCGGTGACATTCGGCAGGCGCGATGCCCCTTCGCCGGCGGGGATGCGGATACCGTAACGGGCAATCTTCGAGGCATGGGCTCCCGCGCGTTCCAGCGCCTTCACCGCCTTGTCGCGGCTGGCTTTCAGCACGTTGGCGCGCAGATCGAGCGTCGGCCGTTCGGCCAATGCCCGCGCCTCGGCCAGCCAGCCGTCGCCGAATGCCTGCTGGAAGGAATGCTCGACCCATTCCGGAATATCGCCCTGGATATGGAGAGGCGCGTCCTCGATCCTGCGGGAGGCAAAGGCTGCCAGCGCTTCGGCGCTTGGCGGCTCGGGCGCGAATTTGTCGCCGTCGAGTTCGGCGGCCAGCGCCTCCGGGCTCAGGCCCCATTGGCGAAAGAGCACGGCATGGGCAAGCGCGGAGGGGCTGTCGTCGCCCATCAGCCAGGCATGCGACAGTCGCATGCGCAGAGCGTCATAGACGATGTTACCTATTGCGGCGCGATCGCCGGAGCCGGCGAAGCGATGGGCCAGTCCCCAATCCTTGAGGGCGTCGGCCACCGGTCGCTTGCGCGCTTCGATATCGGCAAGAACTTCGATCGCACCCTGCAGCCGGCCGCCCAGACGCATTCACTATTCTCCTGCTTGCGCACGGCTCCGAAATCACATGGGATTGCCGGAAAAAGCACATGCGCCCACCAAAGTGTCACTGACACCTCATCAATCCGCACGAAATAAGCACGTGGCGGCAGATTATTGAGACGTCTCAACCGCGTGGTAGCCGCGATTGACGGAGAGAGCAAGCGTCACGCCAAAACGCCGGGATCGTTCCCGACGAATCTGTTGGTCACTTTGAGGCGACGACCTCGTAACAAACGTTCGCCGTGCCGGAGGCAACCATGCCGATATCCTGTGCTGCAGCTCGAGAGAGATCCAGCACGCGCCCTCGAATGAAGGGCCCGCGATCGTTGACGCGAACGACGACGCTGCGGCCGTTATGTTTGTTGGTTACCCTCAGACGCGTGCCGAAGGCAAGTGAGCGGTGGGCGGCAGTAAAGGTACCCGAGCTCATACGTTCCCCGGAAGCAGTCTTGGAATGTCCCCCGTACCATGATGCACCCCCGCATCCCGTTGCTGCAAATGCATCCGTGGAAAGGGTAGCAAAAGCGGCGGATATAGTTGCGATGATTGCAATAGAACGATTGATTTTCTTCAAACCGATTTTCCCTCAAACAATTGAACTTGCGCCTTGTGAGCGGCGGGGGGCTTAAATCGGGCGAAAAATGGCAAAAAGGTGCCTGGTATTATCACGGAGTGTTACATCCTGTAACATTCGTGATTTGAAGCGAATTATATTACCAATAGCTAAAATTAAGGCTTGGTGGAAAAAACCCAATGAAATCAGCTAAAAACCGAACGAATTTTCCCAAACTCTGATTGCAACGCAATAGATCACGAAATTTGAAAAAATAATTTTCCGACTTCGCCTTATTTGCTGCCGCATTTGTGCAATTTCAGAGACCATTAACCATAAATATGGAGAAAATTGAACTAGCCAAAATGGGTTAGTAGGAATTTTCGTGCGATTCCTTAGGGCCGTTCTTGCTTTCGCTTAGCCCCGCCAGCGCCCCGAGGACCACAGTTCGGCGAGGGACATGCGGTATTCCGGATAGCGGAATGGAAAGCCGAGCGCGCGCAGTTTTGCGTTCGAAACACGCTTGTTCTCACCATAGAACGAACGCGCCATGGGCGTCAGCTCCGCCGTTTCGAAGGGCTGTTCCGGCGGCGGCTCGACTCCCATCAAGCGGGCTGCTTCGACGATGACGTCCTGTGGCGGAGCGGGCTCGTTGTCGGTGATATTATATATGCCACCCAGGCGGCGATCGGAGAGGAACTTGGCGCAGGCACCGATATCTTCAACGCGGATGCGGTTGAACACCTGGTTCGCCTTGATCAGCCGCCGCGCAGTGCCCTTTTCCAGATTGCAGAAGGCATTGCGGCCGGGACCGTAGATGCCGGCAAGTCTGAGTACGGAAACCGGGATGCCAAGCCTGATACCGACGCGATGCCAGCCGTCCTCCGCTTCGACCCGTTCGACGGAACGGTCGGCGACCGGATGTAAGGGTGTTTCCTCGTTGATCCATGCGCCTCTGTGGTCGCCGTAAACGCCGACGGTGGAAAGATAGCAAATCCATTCGAGCTTCGGCATGAATGCGCGGATATTCAGATGTGCCAGCCGCAGCAGTGGATCACCTACCTTGCCGGGCGCGATAGACTGGATGAGATGCGTTGCGGATGTCATCGCCTCGCTGAGCGCCGGATAGAGCGTCTCGCCGTCGAAGACGAAAGCCTCGATGCCCTCCTTGGCGAGGAGATCGGTCTTGTCTGCCGAACGGGTCGTGCCGGTGATCCGAATACCGGGGCCGGCGAAAGCCTTGGCGATGGCCGTTCCGGAATAGCCGCAGCCGAAAATCATCACATGCATCACGCAACTCCTGCCATCGTCCATTCCGCGCGGACATCCGCGTCCGGCTCGTCACCTCTTTCTGCAGCAAAACTGCGGAACTCGCCAGCCGTCATCAACCGCGACAATGCCCAGACGGCCATGCCACGCACCGCAGGCGAGGGATCGCCCGCCAGAGTACGGCATGTCGCGATCAACCCGCGCTCCCCAGAATTGCCGGCGGCGATCAGCACATTGCGAACGAAACGATCGCGGCCGATGCGCTTGACCGGCGAGCCGCTGAAGAAAGTACGAAAGGCGGCATCGTCAAGTGTCAGCAGAAAGCTGATCGATGGCTCCTTGAGGTCGTTGCGGGCGGCCAACTTCATCTCGGATGCAGCGCTGGCGAATTTGTTCCAGGGGCAGGCGGCGAGACAGTCATCGCAGCCATAGATTCGATTGCCGATCAGCGGGCGGAGCCACGGATCGATGGGTCCCTTATGCTCGATGGTGAGATAGGAGATGCAGCGGCGAGCATCGAGTTGGTACGGCGCCGGGAAAGCGGCCGTCGGGCAGGCGTCGAGGCAGGCGCGGCAAGACCCGCAGCGGTCGATCTCGGCTTCATCCGGATCAAGATCGGCTGTCGTAAACATCGAGCCGAGAAACAGCCAGGAGCCATGCGTGCGACTGACGAGATTTGTGTGTTTGCCTTGCCAGCCCAGCCCCGCTGCGGCGGCCAGCGGCTTTTCCATGACAGGTGCCGTGTCGACAAAGACCTTGACGTCTTCCTGCGACCGCGCGGCAAAGCGAGTGGCGATCTCCTTCAGCCGGCCCTTGATGACGTCGTGGTAGTCGCGATTTCGGGCATAAACGGAAATGGCACCTTTATCGGGCTTCTCCAGAATGCCGCGCGGGTCTTCCTCGGGGCCGTAGTTGAGACCGAAGACGGCGATGGAACGCACATCGTTCCAGAGCACATGTGGATTGCCCCGGCGTTCGCGCGTCTCTTCCATCCACGCCATGGTGCCGTGGAAGCCTCGCTCAAGGAATTGATCGAGCCTGATCCCTGCTTCGGGAATAGCGTCCGGCCGTGTGATCCGGCAGAGATCGAAACCCTGCGCCCTCGCTTCGTCGCGAAGAAAAGCGGTCAGCGTGTGCCGTCGTTTGCCTTCTTTTTCTGCTGCACGGTTTTCGGGCATATCGAGCCCTCGTCAGAAATCCAGATCGGCATAGTGCGATACAGGCGTGATGCCGCGCACGCGTTCCGCCAGGATTGGCCGGAAAGACGGGCGTGACTTCAGCCGTTGATACCACTCCTTCGCAACAGGCGATTCCATCCAGTCGATCTCGCCGAGATAATCGAGAACGGAAATCGAGGCGGCGGCAGCAAGATCCGCATAGCTCAGCCGGTCGCCGGCGAGCCATTGGCGGGAGCCTGCGAGCCATGAGAGATACTTCATGTGCTGGCGGATATTGCCCCGGGCCATGCGCATCACCTTGGAGTCAGGGGCACCGCCGCCCTGATCCGCCGTCATTTGCAATTTATACACCCGTTCGCGCACCAAAGGCCGCGTCACGTCCTGCTCCATCTTCTGCATGAACCATTCCGTCAGCCGGCGGATCTCGGCGCGCTGGAAGGGGTCTTCGGCCAGAAGCCGGCGGTCTCGCTTGAGGACGCCATGTGTCTCGTCCAGATATTCGGAAATGACGGTCGCGCCGCAGAGCGCCCGCATGCTGTCGTCGACGTAGACTGGCAGGGTGCCGGCCGGATTGAGCGCCAAAAAGTCACGTCGCTTTTCCCATGTCTGTTCCTCGATCAGCTCCGTCTGATAACCGTATTCGGTCAGGATCAGACGGACGAACCGTGAGGGAGATGACATGGAATGATGATACAGCGTCGGCATTGATACTCAGGCTTTTGCGATTGATGCTTATGGAAGTCTCGGGTCCAGCTTTTTGCGGCCCTGTCATACGTCATCGGTTGAAGCTATAGGAGTTTGGCCTAGCTAATACAAGCGAATCGGACCACCCCCGCCGTCTGACAAAGGACACAATATGGCTGAACAAATTATTATCGCTCTCTTTTTAGGCCTCGTGGAAGGCCTCACGGAGTTCATTCCCGTATCCTCCACGGGTCACTTGATATTGATCGGACATTTCCTCGGTTTTGATGAAGCTGCCACTTTCGACGTTCTGATCCAGCTCGGCGCAATCCTCGCCATCTTGCTTGTCTATTTCAACCGCCTCGTTCAAATCGCAAAGGCGCTGCCGGTCAGCGTCAAGGCCCGCCACTTCGTATTGGCAGTCCTTTTCGGCTTCTTGCCGGCTGCCGTCATCGGAGCGATCGCACATGATTTCATCAAGACGGTGCTGTTCGATTCGCCGAAGGTTGTCTGCATCTCGCTGATTCTCGGCGGCATCGTCCTGCTCGTCATCGACAAAATCCCGTTCAAGCCCAAATATACCAGTGCCTACGAATTTTCCTGGCCAATGGCGATCAAGATCGGCTTCTTCCAGTGTCTGGCAATGATCCCCGGCACGTCGCGTTCCGGCTCGACCATCGTCGGCGCCCTGCTTCTCGGTGCCGACAAGCGTTCAGCGGCCGAATTTTCCTTCTTCCTTGCCATGCCGACCATGGCTGGCGCCTTTGCGCTTGATTTGTGGAAAAGCCGTCATGACCTCAACATGGACCAGGGCCTGCTGATCGTTATCGGCTTCGTCACCGCTTTCATATCGGCGCTGTTCGTGGTCCGGGCGCTGCTCGACTTCGTCTCGCGTCGTGGCTACGCCCCCTTCGCCTGGTGGCGCATCGTCATCGGCGTTCTCGGCCTGATCGGGCTTTACACGATCGGCTGAAGCGGATGCTCTAAAGTCGCAATCTTGGGGAAAACGAAGGCCGGTGAAAACCGGCCTTTTTCATGCTTTATCAGTTTGAAGATGAAGGCTCGATGGAGCCTGTGGTGCAGGGGTCGACGCCATACGTCGGCGTGCATTCGCCCTTGACCGAGGCGATGCTGCCGCGGGCAACGAAAGAGCCAGCGAGTATCACCAGTGCCGCGCACGCAAACAAAAGCGCGATAGACTTGCCCATCGAAAAATGCCTTTCCGCAGAAGTGAAGCGCGCCACAAATTGGCCCTGTGCCGGACCCGGCGACGCGCGGTTGTGTTAGTCAGTGAAGTGACTAATAGCAATAAATGTTCATGTTAAATTTGACGTTAATGCTACTATTTTCAGAGTGCGTCTTTTCGGCAACGCTAAGCTGTGGACCAAGGTGGGAAGGAGCCGCTTGGAGAGCCGGAAGCGCGGCTTGAGGAAATGAAAACGCCGCCTGGACGGAACCTGACGGCGCTTCAATTTTCGAATCGGCGATGTGTCAGGCGGCCTTGCCGGAACCCGTGAACTGGCCTTGCGGGCGATAGCGCACCAGATAGGACGGCAGTACCGAGATGAGCAGGGTCGGCAACACGCCGATGCCCTTCAGCGTGCGGCCTTCCGCCTCCGCTTCCTTGGAAACGACATTGTCGCTCTTCAGCAGGCGAACCTGGTCAGGCGTGATCGGCGGGGTGACGAGCGGTATGGCCGAAGCGATGCCGCCGATGAAGGAAGCAAGGCCGAACGGCAGCGAAACCAGCGACTTCTTCCGGTTGATGACGGAAAGCGTCGTTTCGAGACATTGGCGGAAAGAAAGCACCTCCGGACCGCCGAGCTCGTAGGTCGTGCCGGCCTTCAGCTTACCGTCGACGCTTCGGGCGACTGCCTCGGCGACATCCTCGACATAAACCGGCTGGAACTTTGTCTGGCCGCCGCCGATCAGCGGCAGGAAAGGCGCAGTGCGCGCCATATCGGCGAACTTGTTGAAGAAACCGTCTTCCGGACCGAAGACGATCGACGGGCGCAGGATCACGGCATCCGGCTTGATCGACAGGATCGCGGCTTCGGCGCGGGCCTTGGTGCGGGCGTAGGTTGAAGGCGAATTGGCGTTGGCACCGATGGCGGAAATATGCGTCAGCGAAGCGCCAACGCCGCGTGCGGCTTCCGCGATGGCCTTGGCGCCGAATTCCTGCACGGCATCGAATGTATTACGGCCGCTTTCGGTGAGAATGCCGACGCAATTGACGACATGCTGCGCACCTTCGACGGCGCGATCGATGGAGTTGCGGTAGCGCAGGTTCGCCTGGACGGTCGAGATCTGGCCGAGATTCCCCTGCGGCTGCAGAAAACCGGCGAGATCGGGACGGCGTACGGCGACACGGATGCGGTAGCCGCGCTTGGCGAGAACGCGGACGACATGCCGCCCGATGAAGCCCGATCCCCCGAACACGGTGACGAGCGGCGGAAGGTTGGACAGGGTCATGGCAGTTTCCTCGAAAGGCTTAGATAGGGCTGATCTGGTTTCGTCTTAACCGATCCGGAGGCCGAGGTGAAGTGCCATCGCGCCGCATGTTCTGGCTGCTTTTTAAAAGCCTTAGGCGCCTTCTACGACGACCATTTCGGCATCCGCCACTTCCTGACGGATTTTAGCAGCAATCTGGTATTCTGGCGAATTATAGCAATCGACGGCATGCTGCAGCGACGGGAATTCGATGACGACGTTGCGGCCGCGCGCCTGGCCTTCCAGCGGCGTGAAAGCGCCGCCGCGGGCGAGGAAAATCGCGCCGTATCTCTCGAATGCCGGCTTGGCGGCGGCAACATAATCCTTGTAACGCTCGGGATCACGAACATCCACGCGTGCGATCCAGTATCCCTTTGCCATGTCCGGTCTCCGTTCTTTTAGGAATTTAGAGCGCGGCGTCCATCTCCGCCAGGATAGCGCGGGCCGCTTCCTTCGGATCGGGCGCTTTGACGATGGGCCGGGCGACGACGAGATGGCTCGACCCGGCCTTGACGGCCTCAGTCGGCGTCATCACGCGCTTCTGGTCACCTTTGTCGCCGCCGGCCGGGCGAATGCCGGGGGTCACCAGTGCCATGTCGGGGCCGATGATTTTGCGCACGGCAGCGGATTCCTCGGCTGAGCATACGATACCGCCCATGCCCGCGAGGAGCGCCTGTTCGGCGCGGCGCAGCACCAGCGTATGCGGGTCATATTCGTATCCGGCGGCGATCAGGTCCTGCTCGTCCATCGACGTCAGCACGGTGACGCCGAGCAGGCAGAGACCGGAACCTTTGGCTGCTGCGACGGCGGCCTGCATCGCCTTCGGATAGGCATGCAGCGTCAGCATCGACATGCCCATCTTGACGATGTTCTCGACGCCGGAAGCGACTGTATTGTCGATATCGAGCAGCTTCATGTCGAGGAAGATCTTCTTGCCGTCGGTGGCCAGATCGCGAGCAAATTCCAGGCCGCCTGCAAAGGCGAGCTGATAGCCGATCTTGTAGTAGAGAATATCGTCGCCGAGCGCCGTGACGACCTTTTCGGCCTCCTGAAGGTTTGGAACATCCAGTCCAACGATCAAGCGGTCGCGTGCGGTCATCTCAAGTCCATCCCTGCCAATCTTCCATAGGCGTCCAGTCGCATGAGACGGCGCGCTTCGCAAGATCGAAACAGAAAAGATTGCCGCCACCCGGTGGCTGATCGCCCTGCCGCGCGATCGGCTTTCCCTCGACGTGGCATTTCAGCAGTGTCCCGACACCGCCATGGCCGACAAAGGCGACCGGCGCTTGCTCCCCAAGACGTGAAAGAACGGCCTCGACGTGAGAGACTATTCGCGCCTGCGCGTCGATAGCGCGCTCCCAGCCTTTGAAGCTTTCATGCGGGTGGGCAAAGAACCAGTCTGCCGCCTTCTCGAATTCGGGCGGAGCCAAAAATCCCGTGGCGCTGCGGTCGTTCTCATGCATGGCTTCGATGATCTCGACCTTCGCGCCGCTCGCCGTCGCCAGGATCTCGGCGGTCTCGATCGCCTTGCGCTCGCCGCTGGAAACGATCAGGCCAAGCGTGTTCGCCCAAGGACGGGCTGCCGCAAGCGTCGCCCGTGCGGCGCCGATATCAGACAACCCCCAATCCGGAACCGGGATGGCGGGATCGATGCGCACCTGCGGATGCGTGATATAGAGAGCGAACATGATCCGTCTCTATCTCAGCCGCGGCGATAAATCCAGAGTTGCGCCGGTGGGATGTTGCGGACGATAAAGTCGAAATGCTGAATATGATAGCGGTCCGGCCGGGCGATGATCGGCGACACGGGGCCGTAGGATATCTGCACGACGGGCCGGCCGCGCGGCATGCGGTCCAGCAGGCTTTCAAGCAAAGCGACGCGCGCCTTCATCGGGAAATTCAGTAGCGGAATGCCGGAGACGACGGAATCGAACGTCTGGCCGCGCAATACTCCAAGCGTCTTATCGAGATCGAAGGCGTCGCCATTGATGAAATGCACGCCGGGATAGAGACGGAGGAGGTGATTGTAGAAATCGGTGGAATATTCGATGGCAACGAGGTTTTCCGGTTCGACGCCACGCGCCAGAATCGCCTTGGTGATCGCGCCGGTTCCGGGGCCAAGCTCCAGCACCGGCAGGCCGGAATGGGTATTGACGACGCTTGCCATCTTGCGGGCGGTGATCGAGGATGTCGGAACGATCGAACCAACCGTTTTCGGGCCTTGCATCATGCCTTTGAAGAAACGGATTTCTTCGTCGAATTTCTTGCCTAACCGTTCCTTGAGACGCAGCGCCATGCTCTCCCCCACCGATTCGTATAGTAGCGACTTACATATCTCTTATATCTTATCTTGCAATGCCATGACGCAATAACAAGAGAAAATGTCGCAATCCACACAGGCCAAAATAAAAGCGCCCTCTTTCGCTCATAAGAACGCATGAAGGGCGCTTCGGTTTCGTTAGACGCGCATCGGCATCAGGACGTAGAGGGCATCATCGCCGGCGGTGTCGCGGATCAGCGTTGGCGACCCGGCGTCGGCAAGTAGGAAGATCGCCGCATCGCCGGACAGTTGCGCGGTGATGTCGAGCAGATATTTGGCGTTGAAGCCGATTTCCATCGCGTCCATGTCGTAGCCGACGGCAACTTCTTCCGTAGCACTTCCGGAGTCCGGATTGTTGACCGTCAGCAGGAGTTGGCCGTCTGAGAGCGCCAGCTTCACGGCGCGACCGCGTTCGGATGAAATGGTCGAGACGCGATCGACAGCCTGGGCGAAGGTCTGGCAATCGACCCGCATTTCCTTGTCGTTGCTGGTCGGGATGACACGCTGATAATCAGGGAAGGTGCCGTCGATCAGCTTCGAGGTCATGACAATGGAGCCGATCGTCAGACGGATCTTCGCATCAGACACTTCGACAGTGACGATGACATCGGGGCTGTCGACCAGCTTCTGCAATTCGCCGACCGTTTTGCGGGGGATGATGATGCCCGGCATGCCTTCGGAGCCCGAAGGGGCATCGACGTCGGCGCGGGCGAGACGGTGACCGTCTGTGGCCACGGCCCTCAACTTCAGCTCGCCCTTGCTTTCAATCGTGTGGAAGAAGATGCCGTTCAAATAATAACGAGTCTCTTCGGTGGAAATCGCAAACTGCGTCCGGTCAATCAGCATCTTCAGGTCCGCTGCCTTCAGTTTGAAGGAATGGCTGAAGCTGCCGGCGGTGAGGTCCGGAAAATCGGATTCCGGCAGGCATTGAAGCGAGAATTTCGAGCGGCCCGAGGCAACCGTCATCGAGCTGCCGTCAGGATTGGTGGCGAGAAGCACTTCGGAACCGTCCGGAAGCTTGCGCACGATGTCGTAGAGCAGATGCGCAGGCACGGTGGTGGCGCCGGTCTGCTCGACCTTGGCGGGCGTCGCCTCGGTGATTTCGAGATCGAGGTCGGTCGCTTTCATGTCGAGGCTGGCACCCTCGGCTTTCAGCAATACGTTGGACAGGATCGGGATCGTGTTGCGACGCTCGACCACGCGATGCACGTGGTTCAACGATTTCAGGAGGTTCGACCGCTCAATTGTAATACGCATGATGCTACCGCTTTCGACCGTTACTGCCCGGGCGGCCACAGGCGCCCGAAGGATGCTTTTCGGACTAGGCCCGAGATTGGACGGGCAAAATGACAGAACTCAGCATGCGAATGCAAGAGGCATCGGGGTTTGCTGCACGTCATTTCGGTATTTGCCCGACAATGCTCACAGGATTTGCACCGCTCTTGCCGTCAGGTCATACCTCGCCCATAAAGGCGATGATTCCGAGGCGAGTTCAAGGTCGGCATGAGCGACGAAAACACAAGCGGCGGAGCGCGCAGCTTCCGCCTTCATAATACCACAGTTCCCGCGCGGCCGCTTGAGCCGGCGCTTTATCTCGTCGCGACACCGATCGGCAATCTTGGTGATATCACGCTGCGGGCGCTGGAGACGCTGGCCGGCGCCGATGTTCTCGCCTGCGAGGATACGCGCGTCACCCGCGTGCTGCTCGACCGTTACGGCATCCAGAACAGGCCCTTTGCCTATCATGAGCACAATGCCGACGAGGCAGGGCCGCGGCTGCTCCAGGCGCTGGAAGCCGGCCGCTCGGTTGCCTTGGTGTCCGATGCCGGCACGCCGCTGGTCTCCGATCCTGGCTATCGCCTGGCGCAGCAGGCGATCGAGGCGGGTTACCGTGTCGTGCCGATCCCGGGGGCGTCCGCACCGCTTGCCGCGCTGGTCGGCTCTGGCCTGCCCAACGACGCCTTTTTCTTCGCCGGCTTCCTGCCTGCCAAGGACAAGGGCCGCCGTGACCGGCTCGCTGAACTTGCCGCCGTTCCCGCGACCTTGATTTTCTTTGAATCACCCCATCGCATCGCCGCGACGCTGGCCGCCGCCGCCGATGTGCTTGGCGGCGAGCGCAAGGCGGCCGTCTGCCGCGAACTCACCAAGACCTTCGAGGAATTCCGTCGCGGCACGCTCACCGAACTCGCCGTATTCTATGAGGCCGTCGAGCATGTGAAGGGCGAGATCGTGCTGCTCGTCGGTCCGCCGGCGGAAACTATCGCAGCGGAAGCTGACGTCGAGGCCATTCTTAGCGAGCTCGTGCGGACCATGCCAGCCGCCAAAGCCGCAGGGGAGGCGGCACGCTTGACCGGCCTGCCGCGCAAGGATCTCTATCAGCGCCTGCTCGACCTGAAGGAGCGGCATGACTGAGACCAACGAAAGGTCGAAGCGGCAGAAGGCCTGGCGGCGCGGCCACATCTCTGAATATGCTGCAGCGGTTTTCTTGTTCTTCAAGGGCTACCGCATCCTCGCCATCCGTCACCGCACAAAGCTCGGCGAAATCGACATCATAGCCCGCAAAGGCGATCTCGCCGTCTTCGTCGAGGTCAAAGCCAGGCGCGGCGAGCAGGAGGCGATCGATGCCGTCTCCTTTTCCGCGCAAAAGCGCATTCGTGCTGCCAGCGATCTCTGGCTTGCAAGGCAACCGAATTTCGCCCGTCTGTCGCAACGCTACGATATCGTCGCCATCCTGCCCGGCCGCTGGCCCCGGCATTTTCCGGACGCTTTTTGAGTCTGATCATCATGGCAACGTCATAAAACGCGCCTATTGCCGGATAACCGCGCTTACGCCGCTTCCAGGCACGCGCTTTATCCCACCTCGACAGGCTTCACGATGATCCGCAGCACCGTCTCCGCCTTCGCCGTTCCCTCGCATGAGGAACGCAAGGGCTTCATTTCGTTGGAAAAAAACCCTGACATTCACGCCGCAACGCTGGCTTCTCTTGCCTGCATGAACACGGTGCGCATCGGTGGCGCGACCGGCGAGGTTCAGTTGCTCGCCTTCCCCTTCACCGTGGCTGCATGGAACCTGGAGCGCTGCCTTTTCCCCGTCGAATCCGCCGCCAAACTGAAGTCGACTGGCGCCCCGCTGATCCTGCTTTCCGAGATGGACGAGGGCATGGCGCGCACCGGGCAAAACGACCCGACCGCCATCGTCGCGGGCGAACTCGGTATGAACTATGCCTACGGCGTCGAATTCCTCGAGCTCAGTCTGGGCTCCGAGATCGAGCGTTCCTTCTGCAAGCAGGATTTCAACGAGAAGGGTTTTCATGGCAACGCCCTGATGGCTTCGGTCGCGCTGAAGGATGTCTTCCTGTTCCGCCTGCCGGGCGAGGCCGTCTGGTTCAAAGACAGCAATGAGCAGCCGCGCGTCGGCGAGCGCTGCGCCATCGGCGTCATCGTCGAAACCGAAGAGGGGCCTTTCGTCGCCGTTTCCGTGCATCTCGAAAGTATCGCCAACGGCATCTACCGCGAACGTCAGACAGCAGCCTTGATCGACGCTGTCGAAGCTTATGCGCCCGGTCTGCCGATCCTGATCGGCGGCGATCTCAACACCGGCAATCACAGCGGCGGCGATTTCGAGACGGATACGCTTTTCGCCATGGCGGCGGCCCGCGGCTTCGAGCGCCACGGCGGCCCGCTCGGTCAGATGAGCACGCGCCCCAGCCTGATCACACGTTTTCCCGAGCGGGCCATGAAGCTCGACTGGTTCTTGAGCCGTGGCCTGAAGATCGGCGAAAGCCATCTGATCTCCTCGCTCAACGAAGAAGGCAAACCGCTCTCCGATCATGACATGATCGTCTGCACCATCGAGGGTTTTGCGTCCTGATTCTTGCAACCGTTAAAATGCGCGGCATTTTCTGAACCTTGCCGTTACCCCTTTCGTGCCATCAAGATGCAAACACAGGTGGCATCGGGGGATTGCTATGGTCTGGAAGTTGATGTTTGCGAGTGTGGCGGGCTTCGCAGCGCGCGTTGCACCGGTTGCTGTGGCGTCGCCGCCGGCAAGGAATTTCGTGGCGGGCGCTGCCGGCGATATGGAATTGAAGCCATCGCCGATCGAACCGTCCTGGATCATTGCCGGGGCGCCTTCCGCCCGCCTGGCAGAGCATTCGCGCGGGCAGGACGATGCGGCGCTGACGGCGGTGTGGGATTGCACGGCCGGCGAGTTCCGCTGGCATTTCGGCTGGGATGAAACCGTCATGATCCTCGAAGGCGAAGTGCATATTACCACGGAAGACGGCATCGAACGCGTGCTCGGCGCCGGTGACGTCGCCTATTTTGCCGGTGGCACATGGGCCACATGGCGCATCGATTGCTATGTGAGGAAGGTTGCCTTCTGCCGCAAACCGTTCCCGAAGCCGCTGACCATGGCCTATCGCCTGCGTGACTTCGTAAGACAGGGCGGCGCACAGGGCATCGCTGCCTGATTTGCGCCAACCCGCACTTTCCTGAAGCGCTTGAATAGCCGTTGCGTTTGAAGGCCGGGCGACCTAAATCTGTCGGCGAATTCGAGCGAGGGCAGACTATGGCTGGTATCAAGAACGTTGCGGTCCAGATGGACCACGTGAAGAGCATCAACATTGCAGGCGATTCGACCTTCGCCATGAGCCTGGAGGCCCAGAACCGCGGCTATAAGCTCTTCCACTACACGCCCGAGCGTCTGAGCATGCGCGACGGCAAGATCTATGCTTCGGTCGAGCCGATGATCCTGCGCGACGTCAAGGGTGATCACTTCGAGCTCGGCGAGTCGGAACGTGTCGATCTTTCGACCATGGACGTGGTGCTGCTCCGCCAGGACCCGCCTTTCGACATGGCCTATATCACCTCGACGCACCTGCTCGAGCGCATTCATCCGAAGACGCTGGTCGTCAACGACCCGGCCTGGGTGCGCAATTCACCGGAAAAGATCTTCGTCACCGAATTCGCCGACCTCATGCCGAAGACGCTGATCACGCGCGATGGCGGCGAAATCCGCCGTTTCCGCGAAGAGATGGGCGACATCATCCTGAAGCCGCTTTACGGCAATGGCGGTGCCGGCGTGTTTCATTCGACCCGCGACGACCGCAATCTCTCTTCGCTGCTCGAAATGTTCGGCCAGATGTTCCGCGAGCCCTTCATTGCCCAGCAATATCTCCCCGATGTGCGCAAGGGCGATAAGCGCATCATTCTGGTGGACGGCGAAGCCGTCGGCGCGATCAACCGTGTGCCGGCCGAACACGATGCGCGTTCGAACATGCATGTCGGCGGCCGTGCGGAAGCGACCGAACTGACGCCGCGCGAAAGAGAAATCTGCGACCGCATCGGCCCGGCGCTGAAGGCGCGGGGCTTCCTGCTCGTCGGCATCGACGTCATCGGCGACTACATGACCGAGATCAACGTCACCTCGCCGACTGGCCTGCGCGAAGTCAGGCGGTTCGGCGGTGCCGATATCGCCAGCTTGCTGTGGGATGCGATCGAAGCGAAGCGCGCTTGAAGTTGGGTGCCTTGTAAGCTGCACAACGCCGGTTCGCCTATCGCCGCAGGGCGAGCCATATCGCAATGTCCATCCGGCGGCAGGTCAGGATCACTGACGACTGTCCGGTAGAGCTGTCGTTCGAAATAACGATCGGCACGAGACCGAAATGCGGTGTTGCGCCCGCCTGTAAAAATCGTTCCTTCGTTCTTTTATTGTTCTTGTTTCATTCCGTAATTTCTGCCAACGGGGTAAGGAGATACAAATAAAAAAAGCCACTCGTGAGCGGGATCACATACGCTGGATCTCACGCAACTAAAAAGAGCATCGCTGAGAAGAGCGAAGAATGGCTCAATTCTCCATCGGCAAACATCCAAGTGATTCAACGCCTCCGTGTCCGCAAAGTGCGGTGTACGAAGAGGTGACTGCCATTTCGTACACACGATGGCTTGCGGTCACCAGTAGCACGAAGCGACGGCTCGGCTCCGTTGACCGTGCCGCTGTCCGAAAGGAACACGCGGCAGAATGTGGTGTACGAAGATGACGATAGAGGCTTACAGATAGCGAAACGCGTACCCATGCCGGCCGCCGCTGCGGTATACCCTTGCGGACACTGGCCCGTACCCCGTCTCTGCATCATCCGCCAGATCGTACAGCCGCGCCATACGAGCTTAGACGCTGCGGGGCATAATGTGTTGCAAGAACGGAGGCCGACATCCATGGGGGAAACGCCTGCGCGAGGCGACTTAGATACGCCCTCGTTAAAGTATTCAGTTTTCGCGATCCGAGTATCGTGGAAATCCCCCAAGCGAGTAGAGAGTCTACATCGCAACCGCTTGCCGAATCAAACCAATGCGTGTGTATTCGCCTTGCCCAACAATGAATGCCGCAAGTAAGAGAAATCATGCCGACGTCCGGTCCCCGCCTCCCTGCCCTTCCGACCCTTAGTGAAATCCTTCCCGATGGAACGGAAGGAGGAAAGGAATTCGGCCGAATTATTGATCTTCTTCTGTTCAACGAATGGCGAGGTGAAGGAAACAAGTTTCAACCACTGGACGATTCCGCTGGAGACTTTCGCGGACTAGATAGTTATCGCTATGGCCGTCGCGGCAACAAAATAACGGGCTACCAGTACAAATTTTATAGGTCTCCACTGAGCAGTCAGCACAGAAGCCTTATAGCAGCCGCGATCGAGCAGGCAGCTGAGAATTCCGAGAGTAAAATTTCGACGTATGTTCTTGTAACACCTGATGACCTGACGAACTCTGGAAAGCGAAAAGAAGGCGGCGATATCGCTTGGTTCGAAGCTCTGCGGGAAAAGTATCGATCCCGATTTGAGATCGAGCATATTGGCCATACAAAAATTATCGCAATGTTTTTAAGGGCTAGGCATCTTTGCCTTTTCTATTACCCATCTCTGGTTCCTCTCGGAGATGCGAGAAGAAAGACAATCCAGGAAGTCAGAGTACAATATGACGAGAACATGCGACGTAGATTCGGTCGCATCGAATTTGTAGGGATGTCCGTCTACAAAGAAGAAGCCTCTCGTCGGGTACCGTTGGAAAATATCTACATACCCTTATCCCTCGTGACTGAAGCTTCACCTGAGGAAAATGACGACACGCCCCGCATTGAGCCGGTTTCATTGATTGCTCCTGGCAAGAAATCGATTGTGCTTGGCGATCCCGGCTCCGGAAAATCCACACTTGTTTCATTTCTCGCATTAGTCGGCATCACTCCCGCACTTCAAAAACGGTGCGCAGGAGCAGCGGACGATCGCCTTCCAATTGTCGTAACCCTGAGACGGTATGCTGACGAAATAAAGACGCGGAAGAACTTGTCCCTCATAGATTATATCGTCGAAAGCGTTCAAGCGGACTTCAATATAGGTGCAGCGGACAAGAATTTTTTCGAAGCTTACATTGAAAGTGGGCGGGCAATAATTTTCTTCGACGGGCTCGATGAGCTTCCCGGCCCGCAGTTCAAGGGGTTAATGCGGCGAAGAATCGATTCCTTTTGCACCAGCTACCCTATAAATACCGCAATAGTGACTTCGCGTATTGTCGGCTACGAGGCAGACGTTCGTTTCGACGCACCATATCGCCACTTTCGGGTTGCAAAACTTCGCTTGACCGAAATTGAAGAATTTGTATCAGATTGGTACGGGGAGCGGATAAAAGAGGAAGTAGAACGCAGCAGAAATATCGCGGATCTTGTCAAGGTAATTAACAATCCGGACAACGACGCGATAAGAGATCTTTCTAAAAACCCTCTACTACTAACAATTGTTACTCTTGTTCACAGGATAGACGCGGTTCTACCTGATCAAAGAGTTGTTCTATATCAAAAATGCACAGAAACTCTCCTCAACACTTGGAATAAAGCGAAAAAGCAGGATGACGAGCCGATAAAAGGCCGTATCGAACAACGTAATCGGTTAAGGGTTGAGGCGATTGCCTACTGGATGCATAGGAATAGCCTCCAGGCGAAAGGTCGAGCGGTTGCGCCGCACAGCGAGATAGTCAAGTTCCTTACGGAGCATATCGAAAGCAAAGAAAAGAAGCGCGACAAAGACGAACCGTCTGAAGATCAGGCGGAAGAGTTTTTTACTTTTGTGAGATCATCAGCAGGGCTGATGATCGAAGCAGGTGATGGCCTCTACAGCTTTATCCATCTAACATTTCAAGAATACCTTTCAGCTACATATCTCACAACCTACGGCGAGGTCGGCGGAGCACTTTCTATTTGGAATGAGCTGAACGGTGATCTGGAGAACCCTCGATGGCGAGAGGTTGTTCGCTTGCTGGTCGCTAGTCTTAAATCGGCCGCAGCCCAAGCGTTCTTTGTCGAGAAACTATGTGAAGCCAATCTCCAGAATCCTTCCCGTGATTGCACGCTGCTGCTGGTTGGGCTTTTACGGGATGGCATCGAACCAGCAGAGGAAAAGGCTGAACAGATTTGTCTTCAAGTATTTGACATACTTATGAAGACGGAGTCGCCTGATGATATTCGAACGATAAATACTGCGGTTAGATCTTGGACTCTCAAGGAGCATTCGAACCTTGAAACTGCCAAGTCCGTCTTCAAGCGAATATTCCACGACGCCTCACCGATAGACAAGCTAACGCTAGCCTTGATTAACCAGAGCGCAGAGCTTGGGCCTCTCGATACAGAACTTCGCGCCGCCCTAGATTATGGCAGCCACAGATTCGTCGAACCCCTTCTATTTGGGCCAGAAGGTACTAAGCCTGCTTCCCCGATTTGGGGCGAGATGTATCTCAAACAGACGCTTGATGCATTTCAAGATCCTGACTCGAACGCGGCGTCGGCCATAGGCCTGGGAATATCAATCTTGCTCGACCCCACTGAGGTAGCGGAAAGGCTACTAAGCCGTAGTCTAAGCCTTCTAAGCAGCATTGGACGAGGCCCACATCGCGACTACACAATGAATCTGGTCGCACTGGCTGGGGAGACAAACCTTCACCCATCACTTCGAGAGGCCCTAGCGTATTGCATCAACCCCACAAATGGATACGAAGAGCGCGTCGAACGAGGGCAACTGATTGAAGAGTTCTTCCACCGTTGGCTAAGTCACGTTCCGCAATTGAAACGTCGCGGCGACGAAAATACCCTGAGTGAAGCCGTACGACAGCGATTGCGCTTTTTCTACAGGAAGCCAGGAAGCAGAGCTGCGCTCCCCGGAACGCCCCAAACTGGCAAGCCCAGGCGAACACGCGAAATGGCGTTGATACGACGCTCGTTGAAGACGGTAAACCTTGATGCTGGGATTTATACACGCATGATCTTGGCATCCGACGTGATGCGGGAAAATATTGTCCCATCATTTGTCAAAGAAATGAACCTAACACCACCAGGCCATTGGGAAGAAACTCTGAGGGCGACACTAAGTGCGCTGGTTCCGCAGGCTATTGGTCGGTATTTCGACTACGAGGAGTGGCGATCCCTTACAGCGCGCTTGTCTACAAATCTTGCAACAGAAGATGATTTTAACTGGGCTTGTTGGTTAATATTGGTGGATGTATGGGTCCGAGCAAATCGCGCTGCGTCAACTGACGCCCCTACCGGACTGGAAGATCTTATCAGCGTCTCCAGAGAATGCCGCCACGATCCTCTCCAGTTTGCTCTAGCATTTAGGGATATGTACATGGGTAACGAGGCAGCGCTCGGTAGAGCCGTGGAGCTTTGTGAAGCACAGGATTCCTACGCGTATAAAATGCTAGTATCTGCCGGCTGGCCAGACTGGTTTACTGATGAAACCTCCCTCTTCGAAAGAGGATCGGTCAAATCTCGAAAGAAGACTGGGCGTCGAAATCCATAATCGTGAGACAACGATCCTGAGTTGAGTTGGTTGTCTTGTCTCAACTTTGATGGCAAGTTCATGCATTTCGCGTAATGTGGGAGTAAAAACCAGCTCGTTCTACTCAAAGCATGCAGGATGTCGTCGGACTTGAACGACACGATGCTGCCCGCCAGTGATCGGGTCCATGGAAAGCGGTCGTAGAGTAGCTTCGCCTATTCCGTGCAACGCAGAGCCCACAACAGACATGATGTTACCTCAGTTGCTGGAACGAGTGGTTTCTGAAGCTCTGGCGTTGTGGGATCTCCTGCGCATGCCACCTCAGGAAAAGTTTAGTGTTCGCTATTCTGTAAGCCTTGATGAACCTGCCCACATATTGCAGCATCTGCCGTCAGTGAGACAGCAGTGTTTCACTGCCAGGTCGAACAGCCCTCGATAACATACGCCTTCGATCTCAGGGAACGCTTCCGATAGGCCGCACGGTAACAAACATGCCGTCTATTCGCATCAAGGTTATTGCGGGCTGGCCTCTTTCAACCGTCCCGTGCGACCGCTTGCCGTTCTTGAATGCGCTGCCATCTTGTGCAAGAAAAGGCACAAAAGGGAGACATCGTGTCCCCTAGCTATCCTTGAAGACCAGGTTTCTAAGGCTTTTAAGCGATGGTGGGCGCTCCCTCCGGACCGACCATCACCATCAATCAAAAATGGATCTTTTCTTCGATCGGCTCGCGCGGCATCCCGCACACAACAAGCGCCACATATCGAGCCAATTGCGGGTTTAGCAGAACAGTCCCATCATTTCCGATGGTAAAATCGTCACCTGAAAACACGTTGCTGCGAACAAAATGGAAGATTTGGTAATCGATCTGTGCCCGTTCCAGTTCGATCAAATCGAGCAAAAATGAATTTCGATTGGGCTGGCTCTCATGCAAAATGCCGATCGTCGGATCAAATCCTTCTGAAATCGCCTGAATTAACAACTCGCTCTCTGCAACCTGATATGCATAGTTCAATAGCGCGTTTATGGGGTGATGAGCACGCCGATTCCCGTTGATCACAAGAGGCGAATTTCGCTGTTCGAACGCCTTCCAATGATCCGGAATGAATTGCCGGCTTTTTCCCTTCCAAGCCGTTGTCACGCCGCGCCACGCTCTAAAATAGGCGGCGGCGCAATTTGCTTCTAACATGCGCAAACCGGGAACCGACGCCGGGGGCGCATGGGAAAGGGAATTTAGACAAATCGCCAGAAAATCATTTGCAGCCTGCCAAGCTTCATTTTGGAAATTCATATTTTGCAGGGTTAACAACGAATATTCCAATTTCCGGGCTATTAGCGCGATGCAGAATTGAAGCCGTCTTTCCCGGCTATCATGGGTTTCCCGCTGCCAAAGAACATTTTCTAATTTTGCTGAATAGCCAGCAGTTGTCGTCGAGCTAATAATCTCGCCTTGCCAATTTAGATGAACAAGGTCGATATTTTGCTCCTTCAACCACGACAGCACGTGAAAGGAAATTGAGCCCGAACAATCGAGAAAAATGAACCGCGACGGCAGCGATAAGTCACCCGGAAAAAACCGTATGATCTCCTGCTTCTGCGGATAATGGGTGAAGCCGTTTTTCACTAAAAGGGTGTTGCGCTCGATGCGCAAAGACACGCCGTGGCCGGAAAGAATAAGTGGCTGCTCAGTCCGACGCCTTGACGGTCTAAATTTTTTCAATTTCTGAGCCTGCTTCAACCATACATCAGAACGCGGTTGCCATTCATCTGGGGGCTGTTTCTCTACCTGCTCTGGCAAGTTTTTCTTCGGGTTCCTCATTTCAATAAGCTACCACAACGCCTGGGTATTTTGAATCCCGGGCCTGAAATAAACATTTGAAAATAATATATTTTTCTCCCCATCCCAACGTATTTTTTAACCATTTTCAAGCCGAACTCATTGGCACTGAACCCATCGATATGGGACATTGCTTGGGGGCGTTTTCGCGGTTTATATGAGTTGCCCGTTTCCGGAAGAATTTGAATCGCCTTCCGTATTTTCATGGCTGTGGTCGACAAGAAAATGAGCGCCAAAGATGATTGGCTTAATGGCGAGCCGATAGAGTCCGCTTGGTGGACTGTACTGTCCCCGCGACAGAAGCAATCCTATCGGCGTACCCACTCGGACTCCAGCCACCTTGCCCAACAACGTCTGGCTTTCTTGACCATTTGCGATTTGATAGTCGAGGGCGTTGTAATTGCTACCGGCAAATTGGTGAAATCAGACGGAAAACCCAGCAATGAGATAGCCTACGTGGGGTCAAAATATTTCAAAAATATCGAATTATTCTGACGTGCCACTGCGAATTTCCTCCAGAATGGATTAGAGTCCGGCCCATTAAAGGACGGACGCATGAAGAAGCAGCGATTTACGGAAGAGCAGATTATTGCGGTGTTGAAGGAGCAGGAAGCTGGCGCGAAGGCGGCCGACCTTTGCCGCAAGCACGGAATTTCAGAAGCAACGTTTTACAACTGGAAAGCCAAATATGGCGGCATGGAGGTCTCCGAGGCGAAGCGGCTGAAGGCGCTTGAGGATGAGAACGCCAGGCTGAAGAAGCTGCTCGCCGAACAGATGCTTGATGCGGCCGCACTCCGCGAGCTTCTCCAAAAAAAATGGTAGGGCCTGCCGCCAAGCGTGAAGCCGTCACGCACCTGAAGACCGTCATGGGGCTTTCGGAACGGCGGGCCTGCCAGATCATATCTGCCGATCGCAAGACGATCCGTTACCAGTCGAACCGACCGCCGGAGACCGAGTTGCGAGCGAAGCTGCGCGAGTTGGCTAATGAGCGGCGGCGTTTCGGCTACCGTCGACTGTTCGTCCTGCTTCGGCGGGAGGGAGAGCCGTCCGGCGTCAATCGCATCTATCGGCTGTATCGCGAGGAAGGGCTTTCAGTACGAAAGCGGAAGGCCCGACGCCGTGCCGTCGGCACGCGTGCTCCGATCCTGGTCGAAGCGAAGGCCAATGCCCGCTGGTCGCTGGATTTCGTCCACGACCAGTTTGCCTGCGGACGGAGGTTTCGCGTGCTCAACATCGTCGATGATGTGACGCGTGAATGCCTGGCAGCAATTCCGGACACCTCAATCTCCGGCCGCCGTGTCGCACGCGAGCTGACGACGCTGATCGAACGACGTGGCAAGCCCGGAATGATTGTCTCCGATAACGGCACCGAACTCACCTCGAATGCCATTCTTGCCTGGTCGAAGGATCACAAGGTCGAGTGGCATTACATCGCGCCGGGAAAGCCCATGCAAAACGGCTATGTCGAGAGCTTCAACGGGCGAATGCGTGACGAACTGCTCAACGAAAGCCTGTTCTTCGGCCTCGATCATGCCCGAAGCGCCATCGCTGAATGGGCCGCCGATTATAATCATTTCCGGCCGCACTCATCGCTCGGATATCAGACCCCGGCAAGCTATGCCGGGTCCATCGCCGCAACCGGCTCCAACGCTGCGCAAGATGAAAGCTTCGCGCTTCCGCCGGTTGCTCACACCGCGCCACTTGGCGTATTCAAAACCGCCGGGGCTCTAATCGCCGCTGGATGAAAGTTCAGTGGCACGTCAGCCTCACACCGCCTTTGGGCTTGTCGAGATCCGGAATTGCGACATTATCGGCCTTTCGTGCAGCGTCTCTCTCCCGCTGTCTCCGTTGCATTTCCGCATTTGTGTAGGGCGTAGCACCGTGTTCGCGTTTTTCTCGTTTTCGTATTTCCCCCGCCGAAGCTGGAATGATTTTCAGCGATTTACGAATTGCTTCTAGGTCCATGTATATCTCCCCTGTGCGTGCAGTGCTGCGCAGAACGTTTACTTTTGGCGAAGGTGTATTTGAGTGCAAATTCCGAGGCAATCCGCCCCCTGATTCCGAAATGATGTCGCCCCCCAATTCCGAGAATTAGTCGCCCCCTTGTTCCGAGATGATGCCGCCCCCTACGGAGGGATGTGGCAAGGGTGTTCTGCCGGTGTGAAGTTCCTTCCGTCAATGATGACAAGGAAGGAACGGGATGCCTGCGGAGAGACTGGAGATGCGGCGTGTCCGCGAGATACTGAGATATCGGTCCGAGCAAGGGCTGGGCCACAAATCGATTGCGGTTCGGGTCGGAGCAGCAGCCTCGACGGTGCGCGAGACGCTGCGACGGGCGGCGGCTGCGGGGCTTTCGTGGCCGTTGGATGATGACGTGAGTGATGCCGTCCTGGAGGCGGCGCTCTACCGTGCGGCTGGGACGAAGACGGGTCATCGTCGCGCACCGGAGCCTGACTGGGTGCAAGTCCATCGCGAGCTCAAGCGCAAGCACGTGACGCTGCAAATTCTCTGGGACGAATACATAAGCCGTTATCCCGATGGTTACCGCTACAGCCGATATTGTGACCTCTATCGCGGCTGGGCGTTGAAGCTGCCGGTGACGATGCGGCAGGATCATATGGCGGGCGACAAATTGTTCGTCGACTACGCCGGTGACCTTGCCCCCAAGTTTTATCCAGTTTTGAGTTCGCTCCAGTGGTTTTGGGTTGCTGTATTCGGGGCGGTAGCGGCGGGTTGCGGTGCGGAGCCATTTCGGCTGCGCAGCACCGCATCACGTCGCGGGTTGATGGTCTGAGCGAACTCGGCAGGTGTCCTCCAGCCGAGTCCAGAGTGCGGGCGGTTATCGTTATAATCGCTGCGCCAGTTTGAAAGCGCTGAACGAGCATGGGTCAGTGACGAGAACAGTGTTTCGTTCAGGAACTCGTCTCGCAGCCGTCCATTGAAGCTTTCGATGAAGGCGTTCTGGATCGGCTTGCCTGGCGCGATATAGTGCCAATCTATCTTCGTCTTGTCCGTCCATTGCAGGATCGCATTGCTTGTGAACTCGCTGCCGTTATCACTGACGATCATCTTCGGCTTGCCACGCCCCTCGATGATCCGGTCCAGCTCACGAGCAACACGCAGGCCGGAAAGCGATGTATCGGCGATGAGACCCAGGCATTCTCTGGTGCAATCATCGACGACCGTCAGAACCCGGAACCTGCGACCATCGGTGAGTTGATCCGACACGAAGTCCAGCGACCAACGTTCATTGGCGGTTACTGGTATCAGCATCGGTGCTCGTGTGCCGATCGCTCGCTTGCGGCCACCACGCTTGCGCACGGTCAACTTCTCCTCCCGATAGAGCCGGAAGAGCTTCTTGTGGTTCACAAGGTGCCCCTCGCGTCTGAGCAGCACATGAATGCGTCGATAGCCGAAGCGGCGGCGTTCATGCGCCAACGCCTTCATCCGCTCGCGAAGGCCCTGGTCGTCGATGCGGCTGCTTTCGTAACGAACTGTCATCCGGCAAACGCCGATGGCTTTACACGCCCGCCGTTCACTCATCCGATGGTGATCCATCAGATGCGCGACAGCGTTCCGCTTTGCTGCGGGCGTCACCACTTCTTTCCCAAAAGGTCTTTCAACGCGGCATTGTCGAGCATCGCGTCCGCCAGAAGCCGCTTCAGCTTCGTGTTCTCGTCCTCCAGCGTCTTCAGCCGCTTGGCCTCAGACACCTCCATCCCGCCGAATCTGGCCTTCCATTTATAGATGCTGGCATCGCTGACGCCGTGCTTGCGGCAAAGCTCCGATACTGGCGTGCCCGCCTCGTGCTCCTTCAGAATGCCGATAATCTGTTCGTCAGTAAAACGGTTGCGTTTCATTCCCTGGTCCTCTCAATGGGCCAGAGCTTACTTCAAAATGGATTATTTCAACGGGGCAAGGTCACCGGCGACACGGTCACTGTTGTCGTTGATCGGCTGTCGGGCAAAACACGGCAGGCCCATTTATTTGTCGCTGTCCTGGGGGCATCCAGTCTTTCGTTCGCGCAGGCGCGCTGGACCGAGACGCTTCCGGACTGGGTCGAATGCCATGTTCAGGCGCTGGAGTTCTTCGGCGGTGCGCCGGCGTTGCTGGTTCCCGACAATGCCAAGGTGGCGATCATCAAGGCGTGCCACTTCGATCCCCAGGTCAACCGGACGTATTGCGCGATGGCAGCGCATTATGGCAGCGCCGTCCTGCCGACGAGGCCGAGACGCCCCCGCGACAAGGCGAAAGTCGAGGCTGCGGTTCGTATCGTCGAGCGTTGGCTGCTGGGCCGCCTCCGCCATCGCACCTTCTACAGTCTGGCCGAAGTCAATGCGGCGATTGCCGACTTGCTATATGATTTGAACGACAGGCGTGTCCTTCGCCGGGTTGGCGTCACGCGCCGCCAATTGTTCGAAGAGCTCGACCGGCCCGCTTTAAGGCCATTGCCCGTTGAACGCTATGTCTTTGCGGAATGGCGTATCCGGCGTGCTGGATTGGATTACCACGTCGAGATCGAGCGGCATTATTACTCCGTTCCCTATCGCTTTGCTCGCGAGCAAGTCGAGGCGCGCATCACCGCCAATACGATCGAGATATTCCACAAAGGCGAGCGAATAGCCGCTCATCGCCGCTCCAGCGGTAACGGCAAGCACACCACAATCCCCGATCACATGCCCTCGGCCCACCGCCGCTTTGCCGACTGGACGATCGAACGCATTCAACGCGAGGCCTCTTCCATCGGGCCGGAGGTTGCATTGCTGTGTGAGAAGATCCTCGCCGACAGGCCGCACCCGGAGCAGGGCTTTCGAGCCTGCATGGGAATTATCCGCCTGAACAAAAGCTTTGGCCGCGACAGAGTGAACGCTGCTTGCAGCCGTGCGCTTGAGATCGGGGCCCGGACCTACGGTTCGGTGCGCTCCATCCTCGACAATCATCTCGATCGAGCCGCCTCCACCAATGGACCACCTTCGCATGAGCCTATCCAACACGAAAACATCCGTGGACCTCGCTATTACCACTAAGGAGAACAAAGAATGCTTGCCCATCCAACACTCGACAAACTCAATTCCATGGGCCTGGCCGGCATGGCAAAGGCCTTCGGGGAGCTCGTCACCAACGGCGAAGCCGAACATCTCTCGCATGCCGAGTGGCTAGGACTGCTGCTCGAACGGGAGTGGAGTTCCCGCTACGATCGTAAGCTTGCCGCACGCCTCAGGTTTGCCAAGCTTCGCCACCAGGCCACCCCGGAAGATGTCGACTACCGCAGCGAGCGCGGCCTTGATCGCGCGCTCTTCATGAAGCTGCTCGGCGGCGACTGGATCAACGCTCATGACAATCTGGCCATTTGCGGACCCTCGGGTGTCGGAAAAAGCTGGTTAGCCTGCGCTCTCGGCCACAAGGCTTGCCGTGACGATCGTTCCGTTCTCTATCAGCGTGTCCCACGACTGTTTGCTCAGCTCGCACTTGCTCGCGGCGACGGCAGGTATGCTCGGCTGCAACGTACCCTGGGCCATGTTCAAGTCCTGATCCTCGACGACTGGGGTCTCGAACCGCTCAACGAACAGGCCCGGCACGACCTCCTCGAAATCCTGGAAGATCGCTACGGCCGCAGATCAACCATCATTACCAGCCAACTTCCGGTGTCGGCATGGCACGACGTCATAGGAAACCCGACTTATGCTGATGCCATCCTGGATCGCCTCGTTCACAACGCCCATCGCATCGAATTGAGCGGCGATAGCCTACGCCGAAACCTGCCCCGAAAAGCTTGACACCCCGCCTAAATGGACTGACAACAATCATCGCCTGCAGACCCCACTAAACAGGGGGCGAGATCATCCCGGAATCAAGGGGCGCAATCATCTCGGAACAAAGGGGCGGCTTCATCGGAATCGGCATTTGAGGAAGTTATTAAGCGCCGGCCGCTTGGTATTTCGGGCGGAAACGCAACCGCAATACCTCAGTAATTTTCAATTGTTCCATCGGAAAACGCGACACGCTCTATTTGTACGTTCGCTATTGCTCTGCCGGTCGATACAGGGCCGATTAGTGCATCGAAATCATTCGAATTTACAGGGTTCTTTTCCCAAAAATAGTATTTTGGACTTTGAATGATTTTTCCGGCCGGAATTATTATATCCAAGTCTTTCTTCGCTACTATGATGTCCTGACCGAAAGCGTTGGTTATTCGGAGATTGAAGGTTAGCGCCACAACCTCCTTGTTCGAAAAGTTTGCAAATGTCGGGGTAAATCGAACGCGAGCGAAGGTTGTGAAGCCTTCGTTGTCGACCGCAAACCTACCCAAGGAGAAAGTAACCGGTTGGGATGGCTTGAGTGGCTGCTCAGCCGCGCTAGCAGCAGCCTCGTGGGCGCTGCTTGGCGGCACTTCAATAGAATCAAAGCAGGTAAGGCGCCGCATTGGATCACGCTCCGACCTACATGCTTCGAAATTACTCAGATAGTCGGCTTGAGCGACCGAAGTCCACAAACTGGAAAATGTCAGCGCTAGGCCAAGGCAAATAGCTCTTTTCATCATGCGGAAATTGTAACCTTCAAAAGTCGAGCGGCCCTATTCAGTATAGGCATATTTATAACCGTATACGGGTAAAAATAAACCTATTAATGGCGAAAAATGCATCATGTGACGTAGACGGTCAGTATGATTACGTCACGTCAAATACGGGCCGCGAGAGCGCTCCTTGGTTGGTCCCAGCAGGAGCTGGCAGACAAAGCTATCGTGTCACTGAATGCGGTGGTGCGCATCGAGACAGGAAAAGTGGACCCGCGAATAAGCACGCTCAATGCGATTGAAACTGCGCTTCGCAAGGCGGGTGTCGAATTTCTGGCTGCTGGCACGAAAGGCGAAGGCGTTCGATTAAACACGGCTGATGGTTGATGTGAGTGATTTCGAGCCGCAGGGCGGTCAGCGAAGATGAACCTGGTTACAATCCAGGTATTAATCCGCGCTCCCACGCTTAGCCGGCACTTATTCTGCTGGAATTCTAACTGGTCGGTCGGAGTGCCCTAAGCAATTGGGAGGCGATCGCGAAATAAGACGTGTAAAAGAGGTCCGCGGAATCATACGGATTTGGGTGGGCTTGTATTGCTTCAACCATTCCTTCTTGGCTCTGGATGATCGCCGGAATAATATTTTGTCGATCTGCGGCGAGAACGATACCTGCTTTTTGAAGGAACTTGTCGGCTTCAGTTTTAAATTTGGTGCGCTGCTCGGGCGTGACTTTCGGGAAAAACTGTAGATAGAACATGAGGTGCACCGACTTTTTCAATGAATCGCGAAGCGGACTGTCGGCTGGCGTCCAATAGAACGTCGCCAAGTTCCTAACGAAGTCATCATTATATTCGGGGGGCAGATTTGCGATTGCCTGCTTGCGCGTCTTGTCATTCAAGACCTTGGCTAGCAGCTCTCCTAGAGAGTCGCCGCCTTTGATTGTGGTAGAAAGGGTGGCGTTTTGCGGAGACCAAAATTTAGCTTCGTCAAATGATATGTGAATATCGAGCAACCCGGCTAACCACGGCGTCCAGATCTTCTCCAGTTCTTCGTCAAAATCTTTTCTGATTTTGCGACCTAATTTAAGAAGATTTTCAAGATCTTCTATCAGGGAAGCGACACGGGGGATATTGAACTTCTCGAACTCATTGTAGCGGACAAGATATGCTTTGTGACGCTCCAATGACCGTGAAAAGATATAGCCGGCCAGGGCGACAATGAGCGCAAGCAGACCTTTATCCAATAGCGTATTGATGATCGGGACTTGTTGGCTCGCCGTTAAGGCATCCCACCACTGCCAAAATCCGCCCATGTGCTACCCCGAAAAATCGTATCAAACGACAACCACCAGGATAACACAGAGCCAGTCCAGGAAAACAGTAAGCGGCATCCTAATTGGAGTTGATCGCAATAATTCTAGGATAGATCTCCCTGAAACCGACCAGAAACTTGACAATCGCCGCAATTCGCGCAAAATTTACTTCCAATGCGGTCATCAATATTCCGGCGTTATCTCCTAACATCTTCACCTCGGGGGCAAGCAATGACCAATTGTGACGCAGTGCTTCGCCAAAATGTCGAATCGTACAATGCAAATTTCTCAATATGGATGTCTTACATCAGCAGTCTTGAGAGGGACGTTACTCAAAACAAGTCATCCGCGCTGGGCATTTCGTATGCGGGTGTAGGGCTTAACTACTCCGATGCGAAGTCGATGTCTGAGTTTGTTAGTCAACATCAAAATTACCAACTTAGTCAACAACAGAGCGAATCCCTGCTGCGTTCGACACTATCACCAGATAGCGTACGAGCGTACATCGCCTGTATAAACAAGGACGATCCTGTAAGTATCCTGTTGCCAGATTCAGCTGTAACCGACGCTGTATTTCAGTTTAAGATTACTTGGAATCCCAATTATCGTGGGGTAAAACCTAGCGAAATGAAGGTTACGGTTACAGGCGGAACAATCGACGGTCAAAATGAAAAGAAAATTAAATTAATTCCGCCTCAGGACAGCCCAATATTCGTCCTTGAGCGAGATAAAGGTGGATATGTGCCACTATATATCAGCGCTTACATCGATGGTCAGGCCAGTGATATTGTGTCGTTGCCTTCATTCCCAGATTTTATTGTGAAGATTCTGGCGCGGAATTCACAGGCGATTGACAGCATACGAGACGGGCAGCACGGGACTTCCTTAGTTCAGGGCAAACTTTGCATACAGCCTACCGATGGAAACTCGAGGTTACTGCCTAATACGTTAGCTTGGGTCGGTAGCTCAGTTGGCGACCCAAATAGAGCGAGAGCCGATGTCACGACTCACGCAGCAGAGAATAGCTCCACTTTAGTCTGCGGACACTGGTGGAATAGCTCCGGGGCAAACGAGGAGTCTAATCGACTTACAGGTTACTTCGTTGTGCAAGAAGTGTATACAGACCCAGTGCAAAAACCAGCATAGTCTTGTGCAGGTAAGGCTTTGGCAGCGAATTTGCCAAAAATTTTTGCCTTGTCTACAAATCGCGCATCGGCGTCGTTGGTTCAGTTTAGGAAGAGTTTAAGCACTCGGTACTGCCGTCGCCATTTGTGCTTCCAATAAAGTCTTCCATACTAGGCCTTTTGCCAGACGCTTGAAATTTTCAGCTGAATGAAGGACGCGAGAAGGTTCTAAACGGCGAAGAGCGTCAGAGCGACTCGATGTCGCGCCCCGGAAGGTTCGTCTTTCCGTAACCCACCGCTCGAGGTGTGCCTTCAGGGAGGCGGGCGACATCATCTCAACACAAGGCAGTGCCATGACAACTACTCATGTTCTTGAAATCCTTCTTATCATAGCAGGGATAGTAGGTATCTTTGGCTGGATGAATGCGCATGCACTGCGTATACAAAAGCAAGCGCTGCGAGCGTCGCTGGACGAAGTACAGTCAGAGTCAACCACCATACGAGCGGAACTGGCGGAGTCCCAGGCTTTGACGGCGGTCCTCGAGGCTAAGCCTAAGGGAATTGGCGTGGACTCAACGATAGCTCTGAAGTGAGCGCAATGAATGGCCCACGGCTTTTGTGATTGACTAAAATAGGTTTCTGGCTCTCGGTCAGAACTTCTGCTTTGCCCGCTTCGGCATAAAATAGGTTCGGATATTGACGAGTGCTTCGGCGACGGCAGCAGCATCCTGGTGGGTCGCTTTCCGTTTTATCTCGCCGAGCTTGCGGAGTGGCGCGATGATATCCCCAGTGACGGCATGACCTCGAAGGACAGGCCGCCACAGCTTCGGCGCATACCCTGTTCCCAGCAAAAAGCAGAGGTCCCAATCAAATGGATCAAGGGTCTGATCATCGATCTGGGTGAACCTTGGCCGGTGGTCTTTCGGTCTCTCGGAAAGGCTTGCAGATATCCGATTATACTCTGCAACGATCGTCTGCACGGCCCGATGTTCGGTTGTTTCCATCGGCAGGTTTAGGGCATCCGGGCCGGTCAGTTCCGGGATCCATTGCCGTGGGTCGATGAACTTCGGGCCGATGATGAGGGCCGTAAGATAACCATCGAGACTGCTCATTGACCAGATAGGCGATGGCGGACGACGTCTCCTGATAAAGGCTTCGAACGCTTCGTCATCGAGCTTCGGTCGCGGCGTCATCTCCTGGCTGTTCTGTGTCATGCCGCTTGTCGCTCCTGCTGTGTCATCGCTTCGCGCTCCGCCTTCCAGGCCCAAGGCAAAAGGCTCTCCATCTCGTTGGCTTTCACTTTGCCGGAGATGATGCGCTCCAGCACATCGGCAAGCCAGACGTCGGGGTCCACGCCGTTAAGCTTTGCCGTGTTCACGAGCGATGCCAGGACCGCGAAGGTCTTGCCACCCCGCTCGTTGCCCACGAATAATGAGTTCTTTCTCGTCAAGGCCACGGATTTCATTGAACGCTCGACGACATTGGAGTCCACCTCGATCCGGCCATCCTCCAGGAAGGCTGTCAGTCCGCTCCAGTGGTTGAGCATGTAAGTGACTGCCTTGCCAAGTGCCGATTTCGACGACACCTCGTCGCTCAGTTCGGTGAGATGGACCTTCAGTTCTCTCATGATGGGAGCTGCCTCACGACGCCTGCCGCTAAGCCGGGTATCTTCATCTTCCCCTCGTAGTTTTGCTTCGATGCGATAGATTTCGGCAATCCTGGCAAGGATCGACAAGGCCTCCGAAGAGCCGGTCAGTTTGACGACATCAACGAACTTTCGCCGTGCATGGGCGAGGCAGAAGGCCAGCCGCATGGGGGCAACGTTGCTCTTGCCGCGTCGTTTGACCATGGTTTTATAGGCTTGGTATCCATCAACCTGAAGCACGCCGGCAAACGACGACAGTTGCCCCTCAACCTCGCGAGCGCTGCGGCTTTCGGCAAAAGTATAGGCCACCGCCGGTGGCGCCGGACCATTCCAGGGGCGGTCGTCAACTGCTTGCGCCCATAACTGGCAAAGCTTGGTTCGTTTGCGCCCCGGATCGAGGCGCGGAAGTGGCGTCTCGTCACAGAACACCCTTGGCTGCGAGCGGATGAAGGCGGTGAGTGCATCATAGAGAAGTTCGAGCCACCAGGCGACCCGCGTCACCCAGGCACCGAGTGTGCCGCGATCGATGATGACGCCGCAGGAGGCCAGCATCTGGGCCTGGCGATTGAGCGGGAGATGCCAGGCAAACTTCGAAACAGCGACATGCGCGGCAAACGCCGTGGTCACCATGCCACCGTCCATCACGCGCGCTGGTGCCGGCGCCTGCACAACAACGTTTTCGCAAGCCCGGCATGCATAGCGCGGCCGGATCGTCCGTTTCACCCTGACAACCGCAGGCACGATGTCGAGCGCCTCGCTGACATCAGCGCCGATGCAATGAAGTTCGAACGAACAGCAGGGACAAGTCTTGCTCTCCGGCTCGATGACCTCGTCATAACGCGGAAGGTGTTTGGGCAAGCGGCCGATATTGCGGGCTGGCGATCTCCGTGCCTGCGTTTTGTCGTCATCGACTGGCGCGACATCGTCATTGGCAGCAACGGGAATGTCGCTTAGATCGCCAAGATCGAGCATTGCCTGCGTCGGATCGAGCACCGTCATCTTCTCCGATTTCGTCCCGAAGAGTTGGCGCTCAAGGAAGGCCACGCGCGCCTTGAGGTCGGCATTCTCTTCGTTGAGCGAGAGAATGATCCGGGTCAATTGCGCAGCATCCTGGGGCAAGGGATCGGGTCGAAGCGGCATGACAGACCCTACCATATGAGCCTGAATCTTCAAGCAAAACCAATAGGATCAGCCTGCTTTTGAGGGCCTTCTCACCGCGTTTCGTTTGACCCGCGTCCAGTCAATGCCGGCCAGCAAAAGCGAGAACTCCTGGGCACTCATCTGCATCGCGCCATCGCAGATCGGCGGCCAAACGAACTTTCCGCTTTCCAACCACTTTGTTGCCAGGATCATGCCTGATCCGTCCCAGTAAATGCAGCGAAGGCGATCGAGGCGCTTGGCGCGGAATACAAACACGTCGCCACAATAGGGATCGGCCGCAAGCGCTGACGCCACCAAGGCCACAAGCCCATTCATCCCGCGCCGGAAGTCGACAGGTTGCGTCGCAACCATGATCTTCGCGCCATTTGGCGAAACTCCGATCACCGGCGCCCTCGCAACGCCGCTACCATCGCCTGCGCCAGTTCAGGCGCCACCGAGCCGATGACCGTCATGCGTGCGCCCGCAATCTCGATCTCAATTCGGCCAGCGAGAACCTCCGGGGCATTCGATGGCGAGCCTTCGTGTCGTGCGCCATCCCCAACCACTGTCACCGGCACGAACACGGCAGGTGGCAAACTGGTCTTTGCCGACCGTTGAGAGGTTAGTCCGGCTTCCCGTCGCCACACATTCAGCAAGCCGCGATTGACGCCCCAGCGCCTCGCAACAGCCGAAATGTTCACTTCAGGTTCTGCGCTCTCCGCGAGAATCCGCGCCTTCTCCTCGTCAGTCCAATTCCGCCGCTGCCGCCGACCGGTGATCATCTCGATCCGCCGATACTTTCCCTCATGCCTGGCTTCATGCATGCCTTCATCCATGACTTCAAGCATGGCATCAGCGCGATCTCCAACCATCCCGGTCCACTCCTATCAATGATAGAGCTTATCTCGCGGCCTCATTCACAAAAGAAAAGGTGGGCTGTTCGTCGCGCTCACGCTCTGAAAATCTACCTTCCAGAACTGCGGCGAGCGATGGAGGATCAAATCAACGCACTAAATACAGCCAAAGATATCTCCAAGGAATTTGATAATATCGCATTAGCAGAAATTTCTAAATCAAGATATATCCCTAGACTCGAGCGCTTTGGGCGGTACCATAGTACCCTTATCAATTTAGATGCAAAAATATCAGAGATAATATCAATATTAAACGACGATCGATTATACCTAGAAAAGTTGATTGACCTATTAGATACAGGACGCCTTAACGCTAGTATGGGATACTTAGAGATTGAGGCCATGGAATCTGTGGAGAAGTCATTTAGCCGTGAAGATCAGGACCGGATCTATGAGAATGTCCTTTTGCGGTCTCAAAAGGCTGAAGTCGAATTTGGTCGAAAGTTCAAAGATGCAATGGAGACGGCTGCTGAACGTCTTCGCGCAGCAGAACCTAGGAATCCGAGAGTTTTGAAAGCAGCTCAGAAGCCTGAGAAAGGCTAGAGAGCCGCGGGCTCTGATGTGCGAGACTGCCACGAGTCGTCACTGCGGCTGCCTTTGAAGGTCGCGGCACCCCCCTAGATCGAAACCCTCGCTCGCCCAAGGAAGCATCCTGGGCGGTTTCGCGTTTGCAGGTTGTGTCCAGCTTTCACTTTCGCCAATCACACGGAAACACATTTCTTCGGCAAATCCACACTAACGAAATCCTTGGTAATCCGGCCAGATACGCAAGCGTAATTAGGCGGCTCAAGTGTTCCGATACAACGCAAAGCAAACCCACTTCCAAGATCGATATCCTGTTCTACATCTTTCTTTGTCTTGAAATGCTGGCTCTTGCTCAAACTCAATCCCAATTCGTTCACGTCCACCTGGATGTCGCCTTCGATCCAATCTCCATCAACTGTAACGTTTTGAAGCGTTATTTCAGTTCCCATAGCGAGCTCCTCTCCACGATGTGGTTTGATCAGTCTGCGAATTGGCCTCGATTTCGAACCAAGACAATCATTTCAGTCCTCATCTTTGAGGCCCTTCTCTCTCCGGAACACTTCATTGAGCACGGATAGATAATCTACCAGTAATTCGCCGTTGGAATGCGCCCTCTCCACTTCCGACCCCTCTTGCCGCGGGGAATCTGCCAGAGTTCCGTCCGAAGGCCTCGGATAAGGAGAAGCGAGGCGCCATCGGCTGGAGAACAACAGAAGACCAAAATCCTACGCTCAACCAGCGCAAGCGATTGCACCAAGGCGCGGAGAACACAGAAGCTCACAGCGACGCATCAGAATCTTCCCCCCGCGCCTGTCGTTCGACGCGGCAGTCGCGGGGGCAATTGATCAATCTAAAAATTGTACTGCCACCTGTAGCTGAGCCTTCACCACATCCCTAAACCGCTGGTAGGCGCCATAGCTCGCAGGATCCGTCCCATGCGCGCCAATAGGACAACTTCCTGCCAAACTGCTGATTAATGTGTCCCATTGACTCAGACCAGAATCGATCTGTTGTTTGGCATCCGGTATCCGACCTTGTGCCAAGGCCACTCTTGCGTTGTCGAACGCTTTTATCGCCGCGTTACCGGGCTGCTGCCTCGATTGCCAGTCCAATGGGGGGCCTCCGTTCTTACCGAATCCGCAACCCTGGCTCATTGACCCCATTTGATCTTGGAAATGAGGGATTGCGTCATCCAGGATCGCATTTACTTTGTCGACGGCATTCATTGGTAGTCTCCTCTCCTTTGGCTACACTAATGATATGTATAGGCGTCGCGGCCATTCGCGTCGCCGAATGCAACGTTGACGGAAAAAGAACTCCACGAAGGATCAAGATCGACGAGTGTGACGAGTTAGTGCTTTGGGAGCGTGCGATATACAAGCCATCGAGGCCCCCATGCCTTGACTTCCTCATAGACAACCCCAAGCGATGACTCAAAATTGAGGGTCTTTCTGAGGATAATCGCCGACTATAGCGGAAGTACGGTCCACAGTCTAGAGTTGATTTAGCGATCACGAGGCGCGTGTTCACCCAACTCTGAAGCAACCAAACATGAATAGAGTTGATGGCGGGCTGCCATGAGATGACCATCCGCTTGCAGCCGCGCGCATCAGGGAACATCTCGAGATCGACGGAGCTTTCCAGCTTGGCTTTTTTATTCGTATCTCCTTACCCCTAATTTCTGCCAACATGCAACCCATAGTCTGTTGTGGAAAATTGATAGCGGTAAACGGGTTAAAAGAGGGCTGGGGATGGTGGCGCGCGTCAGCACGGTGGCGTTTCAGGGCATTGAGGGCGTTCCCGTCGAGGTTCAGGTGATGATCTCCCCCGGCAAGGTACTGATGCATATTGTCGGCCTGCCGGACAAGGCGGTGGCCGAAAGCCGCGAACGGGTGCAGGCAGCCCTTCATGCCTCCGGCCTGTCGCTGCCGCCGAAGAAGGTAACGGTCAATCTCGCACCTGCGGACCTGCCCAAGGAGGGCAGCCATTTCGATCTTGCGATCGCGCTCGGGCTGATGGCGGCGCTGGGCGCGATTCCGGCCGATGCGCTTGCGGCCTATAGCGTCATCGGCGAGCTCAACCTCGATGGCACGATTGCGCCGGTCGCCGGTGCGCTGCCGGCCGCGATCGCCGCCAATGCGATCGGCAAGGGCCTGATATGCCCGGCCGAAAGCGGTCCCGAGGCCGCCTGGGCCGGCGCAGAGATCGATATTCTCGCCCCGCGCAGCCTGATCGCACTCGCCAATCATTTCCGCGGCACCCAGGTGCTGTCGCGGCCCGAACCGGCGATCCGCGCCAATGCCGCCAATTTCCCCGACCTCGCTGACATCAAGGGGCAGGAGAGCGCCAAACGGGCACTGGAAGTGGCGGCGGCTGGGGGGCATAATTTGCTTTTCGTCGGTCCGCCAGGGTCCGGCAAGTCGATGCTGGCTTCGCGCCTGCCGTCCATTCTACCGCCGTTGTCGACGGCGGAGCTGCTGGAAGTGTCGATGATCCATTCCGTTGCCGGTCAGCTTTCGGGCGGAAAGCTCTCAGATCGCCGGCCCTATCGCACGCCGCATCATTCCGCCACCATGGCGGCGCTGGTCGGCGGCGGCTTGCGCGCCAGACCGGGTGAGGTTTCGCTGGCGCATCATGGCGTTCTGTTTCTGGACGAGCTTCCGGAGTTTTCGCCGCAGGCACTGGACGCGCTACGCCAGCCCTTGGAGTCGGGCGAATGCGTCATCGCCAGGGCCAATCATCGCGTTTCCTATCCGGCCAGCATCCAGCTCGTCGCTGCGATGAATCCCTGCCGTTGCGGCATGGCCGGCGAGCCGCGCCACACCTGCGCCCGCGGCCCGCGTTGCATGACGGATTATCAGGGCCGCATTTCCGGACCGCTGCTGGACCGTATCGATATCCGCCTCGACGTGCCTGCCGTCTCCGCGGCCGATCTGATCCGTCCGACGACGGCCGAGAAGAGCGCCGATGTCGCCCTTCGTGTCGCCCGCGCTCGAGAGCGGCAGCGCGAACGCTTCGAGGCTGCCGGGATGAAGGGGATTTCCACTAACGCCCGCTGCTCGACATCGATGATCGAAACGATCGCCGAGCCGGACGCGGCCGGCCTGCAATTGCTGCGCGATGCAGCGGAGAAGATGAAGTTTTCCGCCCGCGGCTATCATCGCGTCCTGAAAGTGGCGCGCACGCTCGCCGATCTCGACGACAAGCAAACGGTCGGGCGCATCCATCTGGCGGAGGCCATTTCCTACCGCATTGCCGGCGAACGGCTGACTGCGGCGGCGTGAACCCAAGCTGGGGCTGATGGTGTCGAGTAGCGAGACGCAGTTTGCGTGCGGGCGACCGAATGCGCTAGGAAAGCTTCAATTGTCGTTCGAACCGAATAGCGCCGCCGCATGAATACAGACCTGTCCTTTGATCCTGGCACCGGCGCGATTTGCATCGGCGATACCACTCTCATGTTCGCCCTTACAAGATGCAGGAATAGAAAAATCGTCGCCCTGTCGTCAGGGCGTTTCGTTTGGTGTGGATGCATCCTGGGGAAAGCAGGAAGCACGGTCATATAACGACGGTTGATCATGCTCTGATGCGCGGGTTGGTTACCGCCGGACCTGATGCGTCGCGGAGCTTCCTCTGTCTAGTTCGCAGCGTCGGAATGTAACCGGCTGATAGTGGAATCGAGGGTTCTCCTGCCGTGACCGTGCCCCCAGCCTTGCCCAGGCGCATATGGCTTTTTGACTCTTCTGTCCTCCTTGTTGAGTTCAGGATTGAGCTATACTCAACGCGGTGAGACCTGGCATGCAATCGCCCAGACGAATCCGGATAATTCGCGAGCGATCGCCGTGGTTACGGTCGTTGCCGGCTTTCCGGCCTTCGTGAGCTTGCGATAGCGGCCGCACAGCCGCTCCTGCGCCTTCCATGCCGTGTCGCGGATCGCTTTTGGGAGCTGCTCCTGGCGGATCAACTGATCACGGCTGATCTTTGCGGGAAACCGATAACTCCAAGCGGCTTCAATCAGCATTCGACGCGCCGTTGTATTGCCTGCTTTTGTAATGCCGCCCTGCCGCCGAGTTCCACCGCTTGAATGCTCCGATGGTACCAGCCCGAGATAGGCCATTAATTGGCGCGGGTTTGTGAAGCGGCTGAGATCGCCCAATTCGGCAATCATCGTAGCGGCCGTCACCAGAGCCATGCCGCGCAGTGATTGCAGCGCGACGACCACCGGAGCCAATGACCAGTCACTCAACATGGTCTCGATCTGCTTCGTCAGCCGATCCCGCCGCTCAGTTGCCGCCTCGATTGTGGCGATGTGATCCTGGAGAACGATTTGGTGGATTGGCTGTTCAAAGCAAAGACCGGCCAACCAACGGCGGTGCATCTGCGTCCAGGCCGGCCGGCTGTAGTGAAAGCCATGACGAAGCAGAAATCCGCTGAGCTGCTGGCGCGCTTGCCGCAAGCTGCGCACAGCGGCAAGCCGTGCCCGAACCAGATCACGCATCGCCTCATGGGCTGTATCTGGTATCCAAACAGCGCTCAGTTCTCCAGCGCGATGAAGTCTTGCCAGATTGTTGGCATCCCGACGGTCTGTCTTGATGCGATCGCCTGGTTTGTGCGGGATCAAAGAAGGGGCGACGACCACGCAATCATGACCTGCGGCAGACAGTTGCCGCTGAATGCCGTAGCCGCAAGGTCCCGCTTCGTAGCAAAACTTCAATGTCCGACCCGGCTGCGAAAGCTTGGCCAGCATGCGGGTCAAGGCCGTTGGCGTATTGACGATCTGGCCAAACGCGCGCGCGTCACCGCGCCCACCGCCGTCAGCGAGCGCCACCGCGATCGTCTCTTTGTGAACATCCAATCCGACATATGTGATAGTCTCGTCCATGGCCCGTCTCCTATGCATGAGGCTCTACGAGGGCATCGCTCTCGCAACCCTCGATACCTGCATATTGTGAGACGGGTCACCCGGTCCCAGGCGAACATTTAGTCTAGCCTGAAAGCATTTCAGGAGAAATCGACCGTCCAGGCGCTGGTGTCGCCATGGGTTGGTGGGTCGCGCGATCTAAAGAATGGCTACGAGTGGCTACAGCTTCGCGGCCTTGCCTTCGGAAAGCATCCGGCTGGCCTTTCTCTCTGTTTTCATCATGGGAAGCTGATTAGTTCAGATTGGGGCGTTTCGTTGCCGGGTGCACCAATGGAGGGTGGCTGGCCAACGCAGCAAGCCATCGATCAGGAGATTGCATTCGTACGGCGGATTTTGACGGCGTTGTTTCAGACGGAGCTAACAACAGGTGCACTCGAGTTCAGTTGGGGTACTGTATGGAGCAAGTTCGATCCCAAGGGGTTCTTGGCAAGCCATGGCATAAGATACCGCCAGCTGTGAGGCTCGGTTGGCAAAAGAAAAGGGGCGCCCGTGCCCCTTTTCCGTAGTCGTTGCCTGATCTTAAGCTCAGCCGCCCAGCCCTTCGAACAGCGCCGTCGAGAGATAGCGCTCGGCGAAGGAGGGGATGATCACAACGATATTCTTGCCTTCATTCTCTGGACGCTGACCGACCTTGATCGCAGCCGCCAGGGCCGCACCGGAAGAGATGCCAACCGGCACACCTTCGAGCCTGGCGACGAGACGCGCGTGCTGGAAAGCCTCGTCATTGGTGACGGTGACGACTTCGTCATAGATATGCGTGTCGAGAATCTTCGGGGCGAAGCCGGCGCCGATGCCCTGGATCTTGTGCGGGCCAGGATTGCCGCCCGAGAGAATTGCCGAATCCGCCGGCTCGACGGCAATGACCTTGATATTCGAGTTGCGGGCCTTTAGTACCTGGCCAACGCCGGTGATCGTGCCGCCGGTGCCGATGCCGGATACGAGGATATCGACCTGGCCGTCCGTATCGTTCCAGATTTCCTCTGCCGTCGTCTTTCTATGGATTTCCGGGTTGGCCGGGTTTTCGAACTGCTGCGGGATGATGGCGTCGGGCAGTGTCGAGGCCAGCTCCTCGGCCTTGGCGATTGCGCCCTTCATGCCCTTCGGACCCTCGGTCAGCACCAGTTCCGCGCCAAGCAGGAGCAGCATCTTGCGGCGCTCGATCGACATGGTTTCCGGCATGGTCAGGATCAGCCTGTAACCCTTGGCGGCGGCGGCGAAGGCGAGTGCGATGCCGGTATTGCCGGAGGTCGGCTCGATCAGCACGCTCTTGCCGGGAGTGATCTTGCCCTGGGCTTCCAGGCTCTCGATCATGGCGACGCCGATGCGGTCCTTGACGGAGGCGATCGGGTTGAAGAACTCGAGCTTCGCCAAAAGGTTGGCCTTGACGCCCTTCTCCTTGGCCAGCTTGTCGAGACGTACGATCGGAGTATCACCGATGGTGTCGGTGATCGAGGCATAGACGCGGCCGCGACCTGGTTTGCGGGTGTCGGACATGGGTAGCTCTCCCTTTATTGGAATTGTAGAGGCACAATAGGGTCAAACGTCAGCGGAAACCAGGATGCGATCACTCTGCCGATCCTATCCCTTGGGAAAAGAATCTCCCGCGAGACTTTCCCGGGAAAGCTTTTTTCAGGCCGCGCGGGTGGCGATGAAGGCGGCCGTGCCGGCGAGAATGCTGGCGGCGGTCCGGTTCAAAATCTGCAGCGCTTTCGGTCGCTTAAGGAAGGTCCGGGCGCGGGAAGCGAGCAGCATATAGGGAACCAGGACCACCAGAAGCACCAGGAAGGTCACCGCGAGCAGCATGGCATATTCGCGAAGCCCGATGCTGCGGATATCGATCAGCGTCGGAACCAGAGCCACGTAGAACAGCATGGTCTTCGGGTTGCCAAGCGTTACCAGCAGACCGGACAGGAAGGACATGCCGACGCTGGTCGATTTCTTCGCCGCGACATTGGTGGTGAGCAGCCCGGCGGTCCAGAGCTTCCAGGCGATATAGGCAAGATAGAGCGCACCGGCGATCTTGATGACGATGAAGACCTCGGTGAAGGTCTGTGCTACGAAGGCGAGGCCGAGAATGACCGCCGTCAGGTAGATCGTGTCGCCGAGTACAAGGCCGAGGCCCATGAAAAAGGTCTCGCGGAAGCCTGAACCAAGCGCGCGGGCAACGATCGCGGTGATGCCCGGACCCGGAATTGCCGCTGCGATGAAGAGAGCGCCGCTATAGGCGAGCAGGACTGCAAGCGTCATGGTGCGTTCCTCCAGCAACAGATGCTTGCTCTATCGTACCACTCCTGTGTTTTCAAGCGATTGCGCAAACGACAGGAACATACTACCAAAGGGTTAACAGGCCGTCGAAACTGTGTTGCATAAGGCTCCCATGTCGTCCGCATTGCTCCTGATCGACCTTCAGAATGCCATTTTGACCGGCCTCGGTTCGCCGGAGCGCCAGCCGGCGATCGACGCTGCCCTTGAAGGCGTCGTGGCCAGGCTTGCGGCGCTGAAACGCGAAGCCCGCGCCGCCGGCATTCCTTCCTTCATCGTGCAGCATGACGGCCAGGCGACGCATCGCCTGGCAAAGCGCGGCGAAGGCTGGCAGTTGCGCCGCGAAATCGCGCCGGAGGCCGGCGATGTCGTGGTTCACAAGACCAGTTGCGATTCCTTCTTCGAGACCGATCTCGAGGCGCGCCTGCGTGCACGGGAGATCACGCATCTCATTATCGGCGGCTGCATGACGCAATTCTGCGTCGACACCACCGCACGCCGTGCGGTCTCGCTTGGCTTCGATGTGACCCTGCTTTCGGATGGTCATACCACTGCCGATATGGGCAAGCTGACATTCGACGCGATCATCGCTCATCACAACATGGTGCTCGACGGCTTCGACGCCGGCCCGCATGACATCAAGCTTGCCTCGACAATCCAAATTTCCTTCTGACTTCATTCCCCGCCGGAGACTCCATGCCGCATCTCACCAGTATGATCACCTTTGCCTTGATCTGTCTCGGCATGGTGCTGACACCCGGGCCGAACATGATTTATCTGGTGTCGCGTTCGATTTCGCAGGGGCCGGCGGCCGGGCTGATTTCGCTCGGCGGCGTGGTGCTCGGCTTTGTCTTCTACATGCTTTCAGCCGCACTCGGCATCACGGCCTTCCTGTTCGCCGTGCCCTTTGCCTATGACGCGCTGCGTCTTGCCGGTGCGGCCTATCTCGCCTGGCTGGCCTGGAATGCTTTGAGGCCAGGCGGCCGTTCGGCCTTCCAGGTCCGCGATCTCCCAAAGGACGGGCCTCGCAAACTCTTCGTCATGGGCCTGGTCACCAGTCTGCTGAATCCTAAGGTCGCGGTCCTCTACCTCTCGCTGCTGCCGCAGTTCATCGATCCCGCGGCCGGCAGCGTTTTCAGCCAATCCGTCATTTTCGGCTTTACCCACATCGCCGTCAGCCTGACTTTCAACGCGATCTTCGCGCTGACGGCCGGCTCCGTCGCGCTGTTCTTTTCAAGCCGCCCGTCCTTCATGCTGGTGCAGCGCTGGCTGATGGGCACCGTATTGGCCGGGCTCGCAATGCGCATGGCCTTCGAGGCACAGCGGTAGCAATTCCAGGAACAGTGCTCAGCGGCTTTTCGTCCGGAACTGCGAAAGACAAAAGGATAGAGCGGTTCTGAGCTTCCGTGAAAAGCTGAACCGCTTGAGATCAGAACACCGGTCGCATGAAGCTGCGCTCATAGCTGACAATGCAACGGGTCTCCTCGGCATAGGCAAACGCAGCGCGGCATTCAGCGTCCTTGGCCATCGCCTGCCGGTAAGCCTCATAGGCGGCGAGGCTTGGGAAGCTGAAAAGCGCTAGCGCGATGTTGTTGGCGCCCTCATGCGGCAGGAAATAGCCGTGATGCGTGCCGCCGAGCCGATTGACAAGCGGAATCCAGAGCTTTGCGTAATGTTCGAATTCCGCGAGTTTATAGGGATCGATCGTATAGCGGAGATAGCAGGTGATCATTCGGCGGCTTCCTTTGAAAGACGATCGCTTCTAGGACGCGGCAAGGCGATCGTCCAGCCGAGGTTCATGCCTGCCGCCGCAACCAAGATGATCGCCGCACCGATGATCTGCGCAATGCCGAGCACATGGCCGAACGCGAAGCGATCGACCACGATGGCGGCGATCGGATAGATGAAGGACAGCGCCCCGGTCAGATGCGTCGGCAGCTTCTGGATGGCGCCATAGAGCAGCACATACATCAAGCCGGTGTGGACAATGCCCATCGTCGCCAAAATCGACCATCCGCCTGCGTCCTGCGGCAAGGCGGAAAAATCGGCGAAAGGCAGGAGCATCAGAATGCCGGTCGAGACCTGGATCAATGCAATCAAATGCGGCGGCGTTCCCTTCAGCCATTTAGCCGCGAGAGCGGCGAGGGCATAGAAGAAGGCGGCGCCGAGCGAGAGCAGGATGCCGATGGCATAGCTGCCGACACCCGCTGTCTCCGCGGGCTTGCCCTCAACGATGACGGCCATGCCGGCAAAGGCGAGGCCCAACCAGAAAAGTTTGGTGAGCGTGATCTTTTCGCCGAGAAACAGCGCGCCGAGCCCGAGCAGCATGAAGGGCTGGGTGTTGTAGACCGTCGTCGCAATCGAGATGGAGGCATGCGAATAGGCGGCGAAAAGCAGTAGCCAGTTGAGGACGATGGCGACACCGCCAGCGACGGCGATCGCAAAGGTCCGGAGGGTGAGAATGCCGGGGCGCAACAGCCCCATGGCCGCGCAGATGGCAAGAAGCGTAAGCGCCCCAAACACGCAACGCCAGAAGACGACGCTCGTGACAGCCTGGCCCGACATCAGCACGAACCAGCCGATCGTCCCCGAAATCAGCATCGCCGCTGTCATTTCCGCTGAACCGCGTCTTATCTCATTCATTTCAGGGCTCTCCGTTTTCCAGAGCCTGATAATATTGCGGCGAGCGAGCAGATGATATAATCTGGATAAGGGGTTATGACTATGTTGCCTAATTATGTGAGGCGAGAATATGAGTGTACCTAACGCCGCTGCGGAACTCGACCTAATCGACCAGCGCATGCTCGAGGCCTTGGCGCGCAATGCGCGGATTTCGCTGAAGGAATTGGCCGAAGTGGCCGGCCTGTCGTCGCCGAGCGCCGCCGAGCGGCTGCGCCGGCTAGAGGAGCGTGGCGTCATTGCGGCGTTCACCGTGGATATCGCGCCGGAAGCGGTCGGTTATTCCCTGCAGGCGATTGTCCGCGTCCGGCCGCTGCCCGGTCAATTGCACGTAGTGGAGCGCATCATCCAGGAAACACCGGAATTCATCGAGTGCGACAAGGTCACCGGCGACGATTGTTTTATCGGCCGGCTGGTGGTGCGCTCGATGGGTGAACTTGATGGCATCCTGGACAAGATCGCTGAGCGCGCTGAGACGAACACGTCGATGATCAAGGCGACGCCGGTCAAACGGCGACTGCCGCCCCTTTCCCGTTAAAATTCCGCCATCGGCGATAACATGACCGGACCATCGATGTTGTCGGCAGCGTCGCCGCGCATCATCAGCCAGGTGTAGCCTTGATAGAGCGCGGGCGTGCCGTCCCAGTCCAGCCGATCCGGCGGGAAGCAAACCTCCATCCGTTCGGCGCGAAGGTCGAGCGCAGATGAGATCGCCGCCAAAGATGGAATGGCGGGACCGGCCACATCGAGAAGCCGAAGGGTGCCACCGTCGAACTTCCAGGCAACAACGGTCGTATCCGCGACCAAACTCAGGCGGATGTCGGGATCGAAGCAAGCATTCAGATGAAACATTTCCATTTGCCCGGCGACGGCGAAGCGTCCGGAAACGGGAGCACGATCTTGCAGCAGCGTCTTCAACAGGCGCATATCGCCGGGATCCTGCAAGGATAGGCGCCTTGCGGGTGGAAGCGGTCCAGCCGTTTCCGGCGGCGGCCCAACGAAGACGTGTTGCTGGAAAGCCCGGAAGCCATAGCGCTCGTAAAGAGCAGGCTTGTCCGTCAGCAGGATGTCGAGCTCGAAACCCTCGGCCTTCGTCCTTGCAAAGGCACGCTGCATGAGGTCGCGATAAAGCCCTCGCCCACGCCATTCAGGCCGCACGGCGCCGGACTGATAGCCCGCTGCTCTAACCACCCGGCCGTTGATGATCAGCGGCATGGAAAAGGCGCTGAAATTTGCGACGCACCGGCCCGTCTCATCGAAATAGCCAAAAGGCATGCTGGTCGGGTCGGGGCCGCAGAATTGGTCCTGCAGGCTGATGTCGATGGAAAAGGTGTCCTGAAGCAGGTCTACAAGGGCTGACCAGGGCGAAGGATCGTTAAAATAATCCTGGCGCAGGATCAGGCCTTCGCTATCAGTCGTGTTCGACATTACACGCCGGTCGAACCGAAGCCGCCGGCGCCGCGCGCCGTTTCGCTAACCTGAGCAATTTCCACAACACGTGCCTGCGTAACCGGCGCGATCACCATCTGAGCGATGCGCATGCCGCGCGTGATGTCGAACGGCTCGTCGCCGAGATTGATCAGCAGCACCTTCACTTCGCCGCGATAGTCGCTATCAATCGTGCCGGGCGTGTTGAGGCAGGTTATGCCGTGCTTGAAGGCGAGGCCGGACCGGGGGCGGATCTGGGCCTCGAAACCCTCGGGAATCTCGAGGATGAAGCCGGTCGGCACCAGCGCCCGTTTGCCGGGCGCGATCGCGAGCGTCGCCCCTTCCTCGACGGCCGCGCGCAGGTCCATGCCGGCGGCGCCCTTGGTCTCGTAGGCGGGCAGATCGAGGCCTTGGCCGTGGGCGAGGCGAATGAGGTTCAGCGTCGGGCGCGTATCGGTGTGAATGGTCATGCGGCATTAGTTTGTGCTGGAATCGCTGAGGTCAATTGCAATCCGGGCTTTGAGTCGCTAGATACAGCCGCAATTCACAGGATTTCACAAGCATGGCCGAAAGTCTCGCCGAGGCGGTCTCCCGCCGCCGCACATTTGCTATTATCGCCCACCCGGACGCGGGCAAGACGACGCTCACCGAAAAGCTGCTGCTGTTCGGCGGCGCTATTCAGCTTGCCGGTGAGGTCAAGGCGAAGAAAGATCGCATGCAGACGCGCTCCGACTGGATGAAGATCGAGCGCGAGCGCGGCATCTCGGTCGTGACCTCGGTCATGACCTTCGAATATGACGGCAACGTCTTCAACATTCTCGATACGCCTGGTCACGAGGACTTCGCCGACGACACCTATCGCACGCTGACGGCGGTCGACGCTGCCGTTATGGTCATCGACGCCGCCAAGGGCATCGAGCCACGGACGTTGAAGCTGTTCGAGGTCTGCCGCATGCGCGACATTCCGATCATCACCTTCATCAACAAGATGGACCGCGAAAGCCGCGACCCCTTCGAGATTCTCGATGAGGTCGAGGAGAAGCTGGCGCTGGACACGGCTCCGGTCACCTGGCCGGTCGGCCGCTCCAAGACTTTCTGCGGCTCCTATCATCTGGCCGCCAATACGGTCCGCGGCTCCGATACCGAGGTGGAGGCGACCCTGGTCAATGGCCCGCAGGCCGTCGCCCACCGGCTGCCAGAAAACGAGCGGCAAGCCTTTGTCGACGAAACGGAACTGGCGATCGAAGCTTGCCGTCCGTTCGACAGGGAATCCTTCCTCGAAGGCCACATGACGCCGGTTTTCTTCGGCTCGGCTCTTCGCAATTTCGGTGTTCGCGATCTCATCAATGCGCTCGGTGACTTCGCGCCGCCGCCGCGCGATCAGGTCGCCGATATCCGGACCGTGCAGGCGACCGACGACAAGATGACGGCCTTCGTCTTCAAGATCCAGGCCAACATGGACCCGAACCATCGCGACCGCATCGCCTTCGCGCGCATCTGCTCCGGCAAGCTCGAGCGCGGCATGAAGGCGCGGCTATCGCGCACCGGCAAGCAGCTTGGCCTGACCGCGCCGCAATTCTTCTTCGCCTCGCAGCGCCAGCTCGCGGACACGGCCTATGCCGGCGATGTCGTTGGCATTCCCAATCACGGCACGCTCAGGATCGGCGATACGCTGACGGAAGGCGAGTCTCTCGTCTTCCAAGGTGTGCCGAACTTCTCGCCGGAAATCCTGCGCCGCGTCCGCCTCGAAGACGCGATGAAGGCAAAGAAGCTGAAGGAAGCGCTGCAGCAGATGGCGGAGGAGGGCGTCGTGCAGCTCTTCTCGCCGGAAGACGGCTCGCCGGCCATCGTCGGCGTTGTCGGTGCGTTGCAGCTCGACGTGTTGAAGGAGCGGTTGATGGCCGAATATGGCCTGCCGGTCTCCTTCGAAATGTCGCGCTTCTCCGTCTGCCGCTGGATCTCCGCCGACCAGACGATCGACCTAGACAAGTTCGTCACCGCACGCCGCGGCGACATCGCCCGTGACCTCGACGGCGATCCGGTCTTCCTCGCCCAGGACGGGTTTTCGCTGCGCTACGAGGCAGAACGTTATCCGGCTATCAAGATGGTCGCCATCAAGGAATATCACGCCGTCAAGGCGGCGTGATATTTAGTATGGTGCCCAGCCTTCCGTTGTCTCTGGTTTTCCGGATGACAGCTCAGACGTCGGACACGGTCAATCATTGTCGAACATAAGGGACCGGTGCGCTGCCGTGCCGGCAAGGGCTCCATCGCCCACTGAGAGTGCCACGGAACCGACAGCTCTTGCCGCATCGCCGCAAGCGAACACACCCTTGGCGGCCGTTTGTTTGACGGCGTCGGTGCTGATGAAACGACCGAGCGGCCCTTCCTCGAATGTGCAGCCGAGCTGCTCCGCCCATGGTGCCGGCACCGAGGTCTGGGTCAAGGTGAAGAGGCCGTCCATCGCGATGACCCTGCCGTCGTCCAATACCACATCGGCGCACTCGCCGCGGATCTCCCGAACCGGCACGGTCTCGACCGTCACGCCGCGTGCGCGCAATTGGGATGACTGATCGGCATCGGGGACGAAGGCGCCGTTCGTGAAGAGCGTTGTTGTGCCCCAGTCGGGAAGCATCAGGGCGTGATGCATGGAGAGCTCCGAGGACGCGATCACACCGATGCGCCCTTGATCGAGTTCGTAGCCGTGACAATAGGGGCAGTGGAAGACCGATTTTCCCCAACGCTCCTGCAGTCCGGGAATGGCCGGCAGTCGGTCGATGACACCCATGGCCAGGATCAGGCGCTTGCTCTTCAACAACTCTCCGGCGCCGACCGCGACGGAAAATCCGCCTTCGATCCGCTTGGCGGTTTGCGCCTTGGCGTTCAACCAATGGACGGTCGGATAGCGCTCCAGCTGCGCACGCGCCTCGGTGGCGATCAGACCGGGATCGCGACCATCCTGGCCGAGGAAGCCGTGCGAGCTTGCGGCAAACCGATTGCGCCGCTGGCCCGCATCGACCAACAAAATATTCCGTCTGGCGCGAGCGAGTTGCAGGCCCGCGGACATGCCGGCATAGCTGCCGCCGATGATGATGACATCGAAGTACATGGAAATCACCTTTCATGCTCAGTTCGCCGTATCGCCGGCAAGGGCAGGATCCGATATCACGATACTTTTAATGTTACATGAGTGCTGCCGTCAACAGTTACGCAACTTCTATTGTTGCGTGAGCAGGTTTTTGGTAAATCTGGATGCGACACGGAGACGATCGGAACCGCGCATGAGACACGACACCCGCCTATCCCGCATGCTGCATGTGCTGATCCACATGGATCGTCACGAAGGTGCTGCGACCTCCGAAACCATTGCGGCGATGCTGGGCACGAATGCCGTCGTGGTGCGCCGAACCATGGCCGGGCTCCGGGATCAAGGTTATGTCCGCTCCGAAAAGGGGCACGGCGGCGGTTGGGTATTGGCGCGCCCGCTACGGAAGATAACGCTGCTGGACATCCACAAAGCATTGGGCGCGCCGCAGCTCTTCTCGATTGGTCTTGCGGGCGATAATCCGAACTGCGTCATCGAACAGGCAGTAAACGCTTCCCTTGCCGAGGCGATGAGCGAGGGAGAAGCGATCCTGCTGGCAAAGTTCGCAAAGGTCACGTTGGCGGCACTTGCCGAGCAGTCGTCGGAGCGCTGGGCACAGGCCTCGAATTGCGCTGCGGCGATGGAAGATTTCTAGCGCTCTCGATATCATCAAATCGTGTATCCGTGATATTCCATAGAATATAGCGCTATGCCATAGTGCCGCCACCCGGTTCCCTTCATCACGGCTGGCGATATGTCATGGCGAAATTTCTAGCGGCCTTAGCGTTCATTTTCATCAGCCTTCTGCCCACGACCGTCGAAGCACGGCTGATCACTGATGCGGCCGGGCGCAAGGTCGATATCCCCGATACGATCAACCGCGTTCTGGTTGCCGGCCCACCCGCCGCCGTTCTCGTTTATACGCTGGCGCCCGATAAGCTTGCCGGCTGGGTAAGCGCGCCCAGTGACGCGGCAAAAGCCTATCTTGCGCCCTCGGTCCGCAACCTGCCGACCATAGGCCGGCTCACCGGCAAGGGCGGGACGATCAGCATGCAGGCGATAGCGGCTGCGAAACCAGATATCATTATCGATGTCGGCACGGTCGATCCCACCTATAGTGCGTTGGCCGACAAGGTGCAGGGCGAGACCAAGATACCCTATGTGCTGATCGACGGCAGTTTTGCGCGCACCGGCGATACCCTGCGCGAAGTTGGGGATATCCTCAGCGTAACTGGTCGGGCCAAGATGCTGGCCGATTATGCCGACGCCACGATCAAGGACCTCGACGGCAAACTGGCGACCTTGCCCGATGCTCAGCGGCTACGGGTCTATTATGGCCGCGGCGCAAACGGTTTGGAGACAGGGCTGGCGGGTTCGATCAATCTTGAAATCCTCGATGCAGCCGGTGCCGTCAATGTCGCGGCCGCCGCCGGCAAGGGCGGGCTGACACAAATGACGCCACAGCAGATCGTGGCATGGAATCCGGATATGATTCTCGCCGAGGACGGCAAATTCGCCGCCGCCGTCAAAAGCGATCCGCAATGGGCCGGCGTCAAGGCAGTCAAGGACGGCAAGCTGTTCGTGCCGCCGTCGCTGCCCTTCGGCTGGTTCGATTCACCGCCCGGCGTCAATAGGCTGATCGGCATACGTTGGCTGGAGACGTTGCTCTATCCGCAGCTTTTCAAGAACGATCTCTCCGCCGATGCCAGAGGATTTTATAAGCTGTTCTATCAGGTGGATTTGACGGATGATCAGGTGGCGGCGCTTCTGAAAAGCGCCGAATGATCGCGTTGCGCATTTGCTCGAAAGGAAAAATCATGGTCCGCGAAAACGAGATTCGAGAAAATGAAGTGGCGATCGAACCGCCGGTGCCGGCCGATGCCGGTCTTGTCTTCATCGGCCGCATCTCCACGCCGTGGACCTCCCGGATGGAGACGCCGCGCCAGGGACGCCATGACGGGCCGCTTTGCCGCATCGAGATTTTCGAACCCTGGGTGCCGGCGCTCAAGGGCGTAGAGAGTTTTGAGCGGCTGGAGATCCTTTATTGGCTGGACCGCTCGCGCCGAGATCTCGTTTTGCAAAGCCCGGGAAGCAACGGCAAGGTGCACGGCACATTTTCGCTGCGCTCGCCGGTGCGGCCAAACCCGATCGGCACGTCTGTCGTGACGCTGGAGGCAGTCGAAGGCGCGGTCCTGCTCGTACGGGGTCTCGATTGCCTCGACGGCACTCCGCTCCTCGACCTCAAGCCCGATCGCAGTCTTTTCAAACCGATCGCGCCGCCGCAGCCCGGCGATTTCCAGACCGGCGACGACAGAACGGCACATTACTGCCAGAAGGCGTGAAGCATGATCCCGAACCGAAGGACCGCGCAGCGAAAAATGTGAAGCGGTTTTCGGACAAGATCATGCTCACTTTGGGTGTCAGTCGACAGCGACCATGACATCGGACGCCTTGATGACGGCATAGGCGTCAGCGCCGACCGTCAACCCGAGTTCATCGACCGCCTCGTTAGTGATCGACGAAGTGACGATCGAGCCATTGCCGATATCGATGCGGACATGCGCCGTCGTGGCACCCTTGGTGACCTCGACGACTTTGCCCTTGAGACGGTTGCGTGCGCTGATTTTCATGGATGTTTCTCCGATATGTCGGCGCGACTATATCGCGGTCGGAAAATCTCGCCACAAAAACCTTATTCGCCGCGTGGAAAACGCTGGTTCTCCTCCAATACGTTCAGATCCATGTGGTTGCGCATATAGCGCTCGGATGCCTTCTGCAGCGGCTGGTAATCCCAGGGATAATAGGCGCCGTTGCGCAGCGCCGCATAGACCACCCATCGCCGCGCCTGGCTTTCGCGCACGGCGGCGTCGAAGGCCACGAGATTCCAGCGCTGCCTCGCCTGCGCAGTCAGCCGCGCCAGGATTTCCGCGTATGCGGGGTCGTCGGCAAGATTGGTAAGCTCCTTGGGATCGGCATCGAGATCGAAGAGGAGAGGCGGGTCCTTGTCGCAGAGCATCAGCTTGTAGCGGCTGTCGCACAGGCCGACGAGCGGCGCTTCCGACCCTTCAGCGGCGTATTCCATGGGTACCGGGCCGCGGCTCCCCGTGCCCTGGACGAGGGGAGCCAGGTCCTCTCCATCGGTCCATTGTTTCAGTGAGGCGATATCGAGCCCGGCAAGGCCGGCAAGCGTCGGCGTCACGTCCAGCGTCGATACCGGCTGATCGATGCGTCGGGCATTCCAGCCGGGCGCAGCAATCATCAGCGGCACGCGGGCCGAGCCTTCGAAGAAATTCATCTTGAACCACAGGCCACGTTCGCCAAGCATATCGCCATGGTCGGAGACGAAAAGCACAATGGTGTTGTCGGCCATGCGGCCACGCTCCAGGGCATCGAGAATTTCGCCGATCTTTTCATCGACATAGGAAATATTGGCGAAATAGCCACGCCGCGCCCGGCGCACCTGTTCGGGCGTGATGTCGAAGGCGGCATGATCGCTCGCCTTCATTAGGCGCTGCGAATGCGGGTCCTGTCTTTCGAAGGGGACTTCCGCGACGTCCGGGTCGAGCGCCGGGCAATCCTCGTAGAGATCCCAGAAGCGGCGGCGGGCGACGTAGGGGTCGTGCGGATGGGTGAAGCTGACGGTCAGGCACCACGGCCGTTCATCATGGCCCCGCGATAGGTCGAGCAGCTTGCGGGTCGCGTGATAGGCGACCTCGTCGTCATACTCCATCTGGTTGGTGATCTCGGCGATACCGGCGCCGGTCACCGAGCCGAGATTATGATACCACCAGTCGATGCGCTCGCCCGGCTTTGTATAGTCCGGCGTCCAGCCGAAATCGGCGGGGTAGATATCGGTGGTCAGCCGCTCCTCGAACCCATGCATCTGGTCCGGCCCGACGAAATGCATCTTGCCGGAGAGCGCCGTCTGGTACCCTGCCGCCCGCAGATGATGCGCAAAGGTTGGGATATCGGAGGCAAATTCCGCGGCATTGTCATAGACGCGGGTGCGGCTCGGCAACTGCCCGGACATGAAGGAGGCCCGCGCCGGTGCGCAGAGCGGGCTCGCCGTATAGCTGTTGGCGAAGCGTACGGAGCGTTTCGCCAGTGCCTTCAGCACGGGTGCGTGCAGAAAATCGGCTGGGCCGTCGGGAAACAATGTCCCGTTCAACTGATCGACCATGAGAATAAGGATATTCGGGCGCGCCATGTTGGATGTCCTCGATGGATTAAAGACCGACCGCGGCCTTGACGGCATCGATGCCCGGCTTGCCGTCGATCGTCGTCACGCCGGCGAGCCAGGGTGTCAAGGCTTCCGGATGTGCCTTCAGCCAAGCAGTGGCCGCCGTCTTCGCATCCTCGCCGCCGAGAATCGAGCCCATCAGCGAGTTCTCCATGCCGATGTTGAAGGTCAGGTTGTGAAACAGTTTCGCGGCGTTCGGGCAGGCGGCCGACCAGCCGGTGCGCGCCAGCGTGTAGACTTCCGCGCCGCCGTAATCCGGGCCAAAATAGGCGTCGCCGCCGGCGAGATAGGCAATCTGAAAGCGCTCGTTCATCGGATGCGGCGCCCAGGCGAGGAAGACGATCGCCTGCTTGCCTTTGCCGGCGCGCTCGACCTGTGACAGCATCGCCTGCTCGCTCGATTCCACCAGCTCCCATCCCTTCAGGCCGAAATCGTTCGCATCGATCATCTTCTGGATATTGCCATTGGCCGGCGCGCCGGGTTCGATGCCGTAGATCTTGTGATCGAAATCATCGGCATGCTTCTGCAGGTCGGCGAAGTCCTTGACGCCCTTGTCGGCAACATAGGCCGGCACGGCGAGGGTGAATTTCGCGCCCTGAAGGTTGCGGTTCAGCACTTCGATGGCTTTGGCCTTGTTGAGGTCGTCGACGAAGGCTTTCTGCGCCGGCATCCAGTTGCCGAGGAAGACGTCGATTTCGCCTGTTTTCATCGATTGATAGCCGATCGGCACCGAGAGCGTCTTGATGTCAGGGTCGTAGCCGAGCGCGGTGAGCAGCACGCCCGTCACGCCATTGGTCGAGGTGATGTCGGTCCAGCCCGGATCGGACAGATGAATGGTGCGGCAGGAATCACCATCCGCTTTTGCAGCGCCGGCGAAGGATAATGCGGAAAGGAGCGCGCCGACGGCAAGTCGGCCCATGACAGAAATTCGCATAATGACAGTTCCCTCTTAATATTTGCTGTTTTTATTGAACATCAGTAGCATTCAGCCTGTGAAGCAGGCTTTTTTCAATGGAGGCCAAAAGGAAATTCTATGGCTGAGCGGTCTGTCGACCTCGGATGGCTGCGAATATTTGTCGAGGTGGGCCGCTCGGGCAGCCTGTCGTCCGCGGCGGCGAGCCTCGGGCTGACCCAGCCGGCGGTCAGCTATCAGATCCGCCGGATCGAGGAGCAGGTGGGCGTCGCCCTTTTTTACCGCCAGCATCGCGGTGTCGAGCTATCCCCGGAAGGCCGCCGGCTGTTCGAGATCATGGAGAAGACGGTCGGCGGCGTCGATTCCTTGGTGCGCAGCTTCCGTGCCGAGGCGGAACGTCCGGCGGTGCGGCTCAGGACCGACTATGCCTTTTCGGCGCTCTGGCTGATCCCGCGCATGCACCGCTTTCGCCTGCTTCATCCGGAATTGGATATCCAGATCGTCGCCACGCAGCGACAGGACCGCGGCCATTCGGAACGCGGTGATGTCGCCGTCGTCTTCGGCGCCAGAGAGGAGTTCGGGCCGGAAGCGGCGCTGCTATTGCCTGAGAAAGTGGCACCGATCTGCGCGCAAGGCTTCGTCGACAAATATGGTCCTTTCAGCGATCCAAGCCGCTTTGCGCGGGCGACGCTCGTGCATCTGGATTCGGAAACGCCGTCCCCCTGGTTCGATTGGAAGAGCTATTTCGCTGAGTTTGGCATCAGCCGGGACACCTATGCCGGCCATGGCGATCTGCGGTTCAACACCTATTCGCTGGTCGTTCAGGCGGCGATCGGGGAGCAGGGGCTGGCGCTCGGCTGGATGGGGCTGGTGGATTCGCTGCTTGCCGGGCGCATGCTGGTGACCGCCGGCCCGGTGCTGAGTGCGCCGAACCGCGGTTACTGGCTTCTGCCGCCGAAGTCGCAGAGCGTGCATGCCGAATGGCTGACGGAATGGCTGGTGAAAGAAGCGGCGGCGATGTAGCCGGTATTCGTCACTCCGCCCTCAAGTCGGTCAGGAAGTTCTCGCACCAGCGCGAAACATCGTTTTCCAGCAGATGGTCCATCATGCCGCGCCAGCGCTCGCGCCGTTCTTCCAGCGGCATATTGATCCCGCGCGCCAGCGCGTTTGCCGTGCCGTCGACGTCGTAGGGATTGACCAGCAACGCACCTTTCAGTTCCCGTGCCGCACCGGCGAAACGCGAGAGCACCAGCACGCCGGGATCGTCCGGGTCCTGCGCCGCTACGTATTCCTTGGCGACGAGGTTCATGCCGTCGCGTAGCGGCGTTACCAGACCGACTTTCGCCAGCCGGTAGAGTCCAGCCAGCACCGGGCGGCTTATCGAGCGGTTGATATAGCGGATCGGCACCCAATCGACCGTGCCGATCGCGCCGTTGACCCGGCCCGCCTGCTCGGCGACGGCATGTTGCATCGCCTCGTATTCCGGCACCTCCGAGCGCGATTTTGGCGTGATCTGCAGATAGGTGACGCGGCGCTGATGGGCCGGATTGTTGGTGATGAAGCGTTCGAACGCATCGATGCGTTGCGTGATCCCCTTGGAATAATCGAGCCGGTCGACGCCGATGATCAGGTCGCGGCCCTCGACGCTCTGCCGCGCCTTGCGCACCATGCTGTGGGCCGCGGCCTTGCGGGCAAACTCGGCAAAGGCCGCGGTCTCGATGCCGATCGAGTAGGCGCCGCCGCGGAAGTTGTGGCCGTGCGCGCTGAAATGGCCGGGACTGTTCTCGACGCCCATGCCCTCGCGCTTCAGGCAACCCGCGAAATTTTCGAGATCGTATTTGGTCTGGAAACCGAGCAGATCATAGGAAGAGAGGCCGCGCATGATCTCTTCATGCACCGGCATGGTGAAGAGGACGTCGGCCGGCGGCCAGGGAATATGCAGGAAGAAACCGATGCGGTTCTTCAGACCCATTTGCCTGAGCTCCGCCGCCAGCGGAATGAGATGATAGTCGTGCACCCAGATGATGTCGTCGGGCTCGACCAGCGGCGCCAGCCGGTGGGCGAAGAAGCGATTGACGCGGAAATAGCTGGCCATCTCCTTGCGGCCATACTCGGCTAGGTCCAGCCGGTAATGGCAGATCGGCCAAAGCACGCGGTTGGCGAAGCCCTGGTAATATTCTTCGACGTCGGTCTGGGTGAGATCGGTCAGTGCGTAGGTGATGTTGCCGTCTTCGGTCAACACCAGCGGTTCGGGCTCGATGTCACCGCTCGATTTGCCGGACCAGCCCATCCAGACGCCGCCACGCTCTGCAAGGGCAGCCTGCAACGCCACGGCAAGCCCGCCCGCCGCCGCCGCCCCTTGGTTATCGGGGACGGAAACACGGTTGGAAACAATGATGAGACGACTCACGGAATGCTCCTTTCGAGAGGGCCGCGGCGGTGGGCCGAAATGACCAAAAATGATTATTTGGCGAGCGCTGCGAGTATCTCTCTTAAACGCGCGGGCGAGGGAATGGATGCACGCGCCAGCGTCTTGCCGCTGGGCGTGCCGATGCGCACGGATTGACCGCCGAGGCGGTTCGCGACGGCGAACATGGTCTCGTCGGTGACGTCGTCGCCGATCGCTAGCGGCCGACGTCCGGCGAACGGCGCCTCGCTGAGAAAGGCTTCGACGGCATGACCCTTGCTGGCATGCGCCGGGCAGATTTCCACCACGAGCTTGCCATGCTGCAGGATCCAATCCGGACCGGCCTCTTGCAGATACCGCTGCATCGCTTCGGCAACGTCGGCTTCGCGCTCCGGTGCCAGCCGGTAGTGAACCGCGACCGCGGCTCCCTTGTCTTCGACGAGAACGCCGGGCCAGGCTTTGGCCTCCTCAGCGATCACTCGCTTCATCTCCTGGAAGGCGGGCGGGATCAGCGCGCGCCGCAATCGCCCCGCCGCATCGCGTCGTTCGGCACCGTGCAGGCCGGCGACCGGGAAGTGGAACGGAGCAAACAGAGGGTCGACAAAGGCAACCGCCCGGCCGGTCACCAGCGCCAGCGCGCCACCGAGCTGGCGAGAGAGCGCCTGAAGCGCGAAGGGCAGGGACGGAGGCACCGCAATTGCCTCCGGTGTCTCGGCGAGATCGAGCAGCGTCCCGTCGATATCGAGGAACAGTGCCCATTCCTGAGGATACAATGAGAGTGCGGTGAGCGCCGGCTCATTCGGCGGCGCTGGTTCGGCTTCACCCTGTTCGGGCTGTTCCTTGTAAGTCATGGGGGGTAGCTATGGCACGCTTTTCGTTCGGCAAGAGAAAAACGATCACAACAAAGTTTATTCCGGGCACAACAACCCGAACTATCGCAAAATCAGCAACCGATAGATGCAAAAAAGGGCCGCCCGAAGCGACCCTTCCATGAGTTTTGGCCCGTAACTGGCCTGAAGCGCAAGACGCCTCCGGAAGGCTTGATCAGAGCGAGGGCTGCCTCGCAACGCTCACAACCATTTCCATGCCTGTTACGCGGACCGAAATCTCACTAGACATTGGATCACCTTCCTTTCGTTACGTTGACGATATGCCTAACGTAACTCAAATTTCGTCGAATTCAAGAGCCTATACATGAGGGATGCTTCACTCTTCGTGTCGTATTGAAACGCAAAAGTTCGTTCAACTTTTGCGTGAGTTATGCAGCGAGAGGCCCAATAGCCGCTTCAAAGCAGGCATGTTCACAGAAGAATAATGCTGCAACGCCAAAATGTGATCGGACGGCGTGTCAAATATCTGTCACCTTCTCGGCTCAATCCCTGGCAAATTAAGAGTTTATTACCTATTCCGCACGAACAATCGTCCTTGATTTTGACATTCTCCCGCGGGACAGGAAGCGAGCGGGAATTGGAGCGAAAGACGCATGTGTCGCTGGGCAGCCTATCGTGGAGACCCCCTCTATCTGGAGGAGCTGGTGTCTTCACCCGCCCACTCCCTGATCGAACAATCGCACTGTGCCACGCGCGCTAAGACCGCGACCAACGGCGACGGATTCGGCATCGCCTGGTATGGCGACCGGCCGGAGCCGGGCCGCTATCGCGATATCCTCCCGGCCTGGTCCGATTGCAATCTCAAGAGCCTCGCGCGGCAGATCCGCTCGCCGCTCTTTCTGGCCCACGTCCGCGCCGCGACCGGCGGCGGCACGCGTCGCGACAATTGCCATCCCTTTGTGCATGAGAACTGGTCCTTCCAGCATAATGGCCAGATCTCCAATTTCGACCGCTTGCGCCGCCCGATGGAATCCATGCTCGATGATCGGTTGTTTCACGCCCGCGGCGGCACGACCGATTCCGAGCTTCTATTCCTGCTGGCACTGCAGTTCGGTCTTGCGGCCAATCCGGTTGCGGCGATCTCGGAGACCATCAGCTTCGTCGAGGGCCTATCCGCCCATCTGATCGGTTCGGCGCTGGTGCGCTTCACGGCCGCTTTTTCCGATGGAAAGGCGCTGTATGCGGTGCGCTACGCCACAGACCGTAAGGCGCCTACGCTTTATGCCTCGCCTGTCGGCATCGGCTATTGCCTTGTATCCGAGCCGCTGAACGACGATGTCGATGCCTGGACGGAAATTCCGGACGGCAGCAGCGTGTTGATCGACGATATGGGCGTCCACATCACGCCCTTCCAGCCGGAAAAGCGCGCATCTGCCGAGCCGCAGACATCTGCCGCTATTCCTGCTTGAATTGTTCGGCGATCAAAGCCGCCAGACGCGCCGCCACTTCATCCTTCTCAAGATCCGGCCATTGTTCCACGCCGTCATGGCGGATGAGTTTCACGCTGTTGCGCATGCCGCCCATGATGCCGGTTGCCGGCGAGACATCATTGGCGACGATCATGTCCGCGCCCTTGCGATCCAGTTTCGCCCGGGCATTCGCCTCCACATCCTGCGTTTCGGCGGCAAAACCGATGACGAGCTTCGGCCGCTGCGTGTGGTGGCCGACGGTTTTCAGGATGTCGGGATTTTCGGTAAGCGCCAGCGTCGGAATGGATTCGCCCGGATGTTTCTTGATTTTCTGATCGGCGGCGGAGGCCACGCGCCAATCAGCAACAGCCGCGACCATCACGGCGATATCGGCAGGAAGCGCGCAAAGCACGGCATCGCGCATCTCTTCCGCCCGCTCGACATGAACGACATGCACGCCCATAGGATCGGGAATGGAGACAGGCCCGGATACGAGCGTGACGTCGGCGCCGAGGGCCGCGAGTGCTGCAGCGATGGCATGGCCTTGGCGGCCGGAGGAACGGTTGGCGATATAGCGCACCGGGTCGATCGGCTCATGCGTCGGACCCGAGGTGACGACGGCCTTTCTGCCGGCGAGCGGCCTTGCACCGTCGTCCAGCCGCATCTCGACGGCAGCGACGATCTCCAGAGGTTCGGCCATGCGGCCGGTGCCAGCTTCCTTGCTCTCGGCCATTTCGCCTGACATCGGGCCAACGAAGCGGATGCCGTCGCCCCTCAACGTCTCGATATTGCGCTTTGTCGCCGGATGCGCCCACATCTTCGGATTCATGGTGGGCGCTGCGAGCACGGGCCGGTCGGTCGCGAGCAGCACGGTCGATGCAAGGTCGTCCGCCAGACCGTTCGCCATCTTGGCCAGGAGATCGGCGGTCGCTGGCGCGATCAGCACAAGGTCGCAATCGCGCGCCAGTCTGATATGGCCGACGTCCTGTTCGTCCTGTCGGGAAAACAGGTCGGTGAAGACATGCTCCGCGGCCAGGGCGCCGACAGCAAGCGGTGTGATGAATTGCTGTGCCCCCGACGTCATGATCGGACGGACGCTTGCGCCGCGCTCGCGCAGCCGCCGAATGAGGTCGAGGCTCTTATAGGCCGCGATGCCGCCGGAAATGATGAGAAGGATGCGTTTTCCCGCGAGAACCATGGCCCGAACCCGTCGCTTGTTTTTATGGTCAAGAACCTAAGCTTTTGGCACACAATAGGCAATCGGCAGCGGTGGTCAGCCGAGAATGTCAACGCAGAAGTCGATGAAGGCGCGCACCTTTGCCGGCACATGGTGGCGGGACGGGTAAAAGGCGTAAAGCGGGTAGAGTTCGTCCTTCCAGTCCGGAAAAAGGTCGACAAGCTCTCCACGGTCCAGAAAGTCCGTAATGCCGAGCGTGAAGACCTGAGCGATACCGAGACCCGCAAGGCAGGTTCCCAACGTCGTTCCGGCATCATTGACCAATATGCGGCCGCGCGTTTCGACCGGGATGACTTTGTGCCCGTGCCGGAATTCCCACTCGAATGCGCGCCCGGTGCTCGGATCCTGATAGTGGATGCAGAGATGGTTCGCGACATCGGCCGGCGTTTTCGGCCGGCCATAACGCTCGATATAGGCTGGAGCCGCGACGGTGACCACACGGGTTTCGAGAAGCAACCGGGCAATCAGCGATGTCTGCGGCGGTTCGCCGAAGCGCAGGGCGACATCTATGCCGTCGGCCACAAGGTCCCCGATCTCGTTGCGGGTCAGGATCTCGATCTGCAGGTCGGGATAGCGGTCGAGGAAAGCGCCGAGGCGCGGCGCCAATAAAAGGCGGGAAAAATAGGGATCGACATTGATGCGCAAGCGGCCGCGCACGGACTGGGCGACGCCGGCTACCGTCGTCGCGGCCTCCTCGATGCCGCTGAGAAGCGGCACCACCTGCTCGTAAAACCGCGCGCCGTCATCGGTCAGCCGCAACGCCCGCGTCGTGCGGTCCAGCAGGCGCACGCCGATCCGGGCCTCCAACCGCGAGACCGCTCGGCTGACTCCCGATGGCGTGAGACCGAGCACCTCTGCGCCCCGTACGAAGCTGCCGCCTTCCACAACGGCCATCAACACGCTGACACCGTTCAGCAATCGTCCGTCGAACATCGTCCCATCCATGATTTTCCGTCAGCAATCATGAGGCGGCCGCACATTTCAGTCAAAGTCTTTTGAATACGGAAAGGCCGCGGAGGGGGAGGGCTCTGCGGCCTTTCTTCAGTCACTCTGGGTTTGGACCTCAGAGATTGCTCATGCCGCCGTCGATGACCAGTTCGCTGCCGACGATATAGGCGGCTTCATCAGAGGCGAGGAAGACGATCGTCTTGGCGACTTCGCTCGGGTCGCCGAACCGTCCGACGGGGATCTGCGCCTGGATGCCGGCGGCCATCGCTTTAGCATCGGCTTCAGAATCGGCGAGCTTGCCGTAGAGCGGTGTGGCGATTGGGCCGGGGCTGACGGCGTTGACGCGAATGCCGCGGCCGATGAGTTCGCCGGACAATGTCTTGGCGAGTGTCAGCAAGGCGCCCTTGGTGAGCGAATAAACGCTGGAGTTCGGCATGCCGATATGGGCGTTGATCGAAGTGTTCAGCACGATCGAAGCAGGTTTCGAGAGAATCGGCAGCAGCGCCTGGATCAGGAAGAACGGACCCTTGACATTGATCGCGACCGACTTGTCGAAAGCGGCTTCGCTCCATTGCTCGAGCGGGCCGAATTCGGCAACGCCCGCATTGACGAAAAGAATATCGAGATGGCCGAAAGCATTCTTCTCGGCATCCGCGACCACCTTCTGGCCGTCGATGTTGCCGGCATCGGCCTGGATGACCAGCGCCTTGTCTCCAAGTGCGGCGCGCGCCGCTTCGATACCGGCGGCGCTGCTGCCCGTGACGGCGACGCGGGCGCCTTCGGCGATGAATTGGCGGGCGGTTTCCAGACCGATACCGCTGGTGCCGCCGGTGATGAGAGCCGTCTTGTTCTGCAAGCGTGATGTGATGAATTTCCTCTGAATCCGGTTGGTTGGTTGTAGCCGTTCTATAGTCTGAGTGTGCAGTGAAAAGGGTGGCGCGATAATCCGGTCCCTTTAGAAAGGATCGTCAAGCGAAGGCGGATAATCGCGCCGCAGGTTGCTTACGTGCGAGTGATCGAAGCGCCGCCATCGACCAGCGATGCAGTGCCGGAGACAAAGCTCGCATCGTCGGAGGCGAGGTAGAGAACCGAGCGGGCAACCTCGTCAGGACCGGCGACACGCTTCAGCGCATGCAGATTGGTGACAAAGCCCTGCTTGTCGGGGGTATCGTTCATCTCGCGATACATGTCGGTATCGACAGCACCCGGCAGCACGGCATTGACGCGCACATTCTGCGGGCCGAATTCGGCTGCCAGTGCCTGGGTCAGGCCGATCAGGCCGGACTTGCTGGCGGCATAGGCGGCAACACCGGGGAAGGCAAAGCTGTAGCCTACAAAGGTCGAAGTGAAGATCACCGAACCGCCGCCATGCTTGACCATTTCGCCGATCTGGTGCTTTGCGGCAAGGAACGAAGCGGTGAGATTGATCGTCAGCGCTTCGGCAAAACCTGCTTCCGAGACCTCAGTGCTGGGGCCGGCTTCGCCCAGTATGCCGGCATTGTTGAAGGCGATGTCGAGTTTGCCGTAGCGCTCGACAGCCAGGGCGACCAACGCCTTGTGATAATCTTCCGAACGCACGTCGCCGGCAAGCGCTGCGGCCTCGCCGCCTGCGTCCTTGATTTCAGCGACCAGGCTTTGCAATTCAGGCGCGCGGCGTGCGCCGACGATGACCTTGGCGCCTTCGGCAGCGAAGAGTTTGGCTGTAGCGCGGCCGATGCCGGAACTGGCGCCGGTGACGATTGCGACTTTTCCATTCAAGCGATTCATTGTTCCATCTCCTGTGCGAGGACGTGTCTGTTGTTCCGTCCGATGCGCAGAGAATGGTGTTTTTCGATCGTTCGGATTAGTCTTTAAATCATGGAACTCGAATTCGGGATTGCCGAACGATGCTCAAGATTGAAGGAATCGCTGCTTTTGTGGCCGTTGCCGAAGCGGGGTCGGTTAGCGAAGCCGCCCGCCGCCTGCGTCTGTCGAAATCCGTCGTCAGCGAGCGGTTGGCGGAGATGGAGAAAACGCTCGGCGCCACGTTGCTGCATCGTACGACGCGTAAGCTGACCTTGACGGAAGATGGCCTCGCTTTCCTGGAGCGTGCATCACGGATCGTACAAGAGGTGCGGGAGGCGGCGGCAGATTTGGCGGAAAGGCGGGGCACGCTGACGGGCTCCTTGCGCATCGCCGCCCCGGTCACCTTCGGCCGCATGCATCTCGGCCCGGCGCTCTATCCATTTTTGGCCGATCATCCCGAAATCGAGCTGACGCTCGATCTCGACGACCGCCGTGTCGACGCCTCCTCGGACGGCTATGACGCCATCGTCCGCCATGGGCCGATTGCCGATTCGCGCCTCGTTGCTTGGAAGCTCGCTCCCAGCCGCCGGCTTCTTGTCGCATCGCCGGACTATCTCAGGGGCAACGGCATGCCGGCATCGCTGGCGGACCTCGGGGATCAGCGAGGCATATTCTACACCAACCGCGGTGTTGCCGATTGGCGGTTCCAGGGGCCGGACGGAGCCATCATCGTCAGAGGCAAGTTGGCGCTCGGCATCAACAATGGCGATATGTGTCGCGATGCTGCGATTGCAGGATTGGGCATTGCGCTGCTGCCGGCCTTCATTGTCGGTCCGGCGATCAATCAAGGACTGCTCGTCGAAATCGATGTCGGTTACAGGCCGGAAGTCGAATTCATCTTCATGGCGCATCCCGAGGGGCGCAATCCCTCCGCAAAGCTGCGCGCCATCGCCGATCATCTGAAGAAGACATTCGGCGATCCGCCCTATTGGGACCCTGCTGGATAGTTAGAGCACTCCAGGAAAAGTGCGAAGCGGTTTTCCGTCCGGAATGCGTAAAAACAAAGGGATAGAGCGGGAATGCGTCTCCGTGAAACGCTGAGCCGCTCTAGGCGATCAGGCTCATCAGATTGGCGGCAACCGGCGAGCGCTGCGCCTTGAGGATGGCGAGCCCAAGCCGTGCCACGAGTGGCGGCCCGTCGATCGGGCGATAGGCGACGCCGTCAAGCTTGATCTGGGCAATCGAGGCGGGAACGATGGAGACCCCGAGATTGGCGGCGACGAGATTGACGACGGAAGGAATCTGCGGCGCTTCCTGTGTCACCACCAATTCGAAACCGGCATCGCGGCAAGCGGCGACGATATCGTCATAGAGACTTAAACCCACCATGCGCGGGAAGAGAATGAAGGGCTCGTTCGCCAGGGCGGCAACCGGCACGCGATCCTTCGTTGCAAGCGGATGATTGGCGGGCAGCGCGATCAGCATCGGCTCGTCGGCGAAGCGCTTGAGCCGGACGTCGCGCGGGTCTTCGAGGCCGGGGCGAATGAAGACGGCGTCGATCTCGCCACGCATCAGCCGTTCCATCAGCGCATTGGTGTTCATCTCGGTCAGCGATAGCCGCACCTCCGGCCAGCGATTGCGGAATTCGCGAATGGTAGCGGTGACGATCGTGTTGAAGGCCGAGGATGCAGTGAAGCCGAGTGCCAGGCGGCCGATCTCGCCGCGATTGGCACGCTGGGCGGCAAGCTTCGCTTTTTCCGCCGCATCCACGGCGGCCTTGGCTTCCGCAAGAAAAGCCTGACCTGCCGCCGTCAGCTCCGCCCCATGCGGAACACGGTGAAACAGCATAGCGCCTACTTCGTTTTCGAGGTCGCGGATCTGCTGGCTGAGCGGCGGCTGGCCGATGCCGAGCTTGGCAGCGGCACGCGTGAAGTTTCCCGCTTCCGCCAATGCCAGAAAATAGCGGATATGACGGAGCTCCATCGTTATCTCCAAAACCTATTGAGATCACCTGTTCCATATATTGGACTAATGAGGTGGGCCTGGCTAGATTTGACGGCAAGAAAGGTTGTGTGTCCCCATGTCCCGCGCCGTGCAAAAGCAAGAGCTCACCGTCTCGGAAGCCTCCTCCCGCCCCGAATTGAAGCTTGTCGAAAGCGAGCCAAAGCTTGAGCTTCGCCAATTTCTGACGCGGGGTACGCCCGCGTTCAGGCGAGCAACCATTGCGCTGTTCCTCTCCGGCTTTGCGACTTTTTCCCTGCTTTATTGCGTGCAGCCGCTGATGCCGATCTTTTCGGATGATTTTGGCGTGACGCCGGCTGCGAGCTCGCTGTCTCTGTCGCTTTCGACCGGCTTCCTCGCCTTTGCGATCTTCTGCGCCGCTGCCGTTTCCGAAAATCTCGGTCGACGCAGCCTGATGTTCTTTTCGCTGCTGGGTGCCGCTCTCTGTACGCTCGCCTGCGCCATTGCACCGAACTGGCAGATGCTGCTGGTCTTCCGTTCGCTCGAGGGCTTCCTGCTCGGCGGCGTGCCGGCGGTAGCCATGACCTATCTTGCGGAAGAGATTGATCCGCGTGGCCTTGGCGGCGCCATGGGCCTCTACATTGCCGGCAACGCCTTCGGCGGCATGGCCGGTCGTGTCGTGACGGGCACGATCGCGGAATTCTTTAGCTGGCGTCCGGCGCTTGCTGCCGTCGGCGTCCTAGGGCTGATTGCCGCCACCGGCTTCCTGCTTCTACTACCGCCGTCGCGCAATTTCACGCCACGCAAGGGGTTCGACGTCGCTTTTCACGTCAGGGCCTGGGCGGGTCACTTCCGCAACCCGGCGCTGCCGTTGCTTTTCGCCATCGGTTTCCTGGTCATGGGCTCCTTCGTCACGGTCTATAACTATGCCGGCTTCCGGCTGGTTGCCGATCCCTATGATCTCAGCCAGACCGAACTCGGCCTGATCTTTACCGCCTATCTCTTTGGCATCGTCGCCTCCTGGCTCGCTGGCCTGCTCGGCGACCGTATCGGCCATTTCGTCGTGCTGCCCGCCGGCGTGCTGGTCGCCGCGCTCGGTGCGGCGATTACGCTCGCTGCACCTCTGCCATTGGTCATTCTCGGCATCGTCTTGGTGACCATCGGCTTCTTCGTTACTCATTCCGTCGCCAGTGCCTTGGTCGGGCGCCTCGCCCGGGGGGCCAAAGGCCATGCCTCGTCGCTCTATCTTCTGGCCTACTACCTCGGCTCCAGCATTGCCGGCTCCGTCGGTGGTTATTTCTGGCTTGCCGACGGCTGGTCAGCCGTGGTTACCTTCATTCTCGCCATGCTGGCCTTCTGCCTCGTGGCCGCGTTCGGTGTGGCCAGGCTGGCGCGACGCTGAGCAATGAGATTCGAGGTTCACGATGATCCGCATCGACCATCTCGATCATCTGGTGCTGACGGTCGCCAGCATCGAGGAAAGCTGTGCATTCTACGCCCGTGTTCTCGGCATGGGAGTGGAGACCTTTGCCGAAGGCCGCAAGGCGCTGACCTTCGGCAATCAGAAGATCAACCTGCATCAGGCGGGACATGAATTCGAGCCGAAGGCCAAGCGCCCAACGCCAGGCTCTACCGATCTCTGCTTCATCAGCGAGACACCGATCGACGATGTGATTGTTCACCTGAAGGCAGAGGGCGTTGCGGTGGAAGTGGGGCCTGTTCGCCGCACGGGCGCGGCTGGCGCAATTCTCTCAGTCTATTTCCGCGATCCGGACGATAACCTGATCGAAGTTTCCAATACCATTTCCTGAGATTTCAGGCGCCGCATCGTCGGCGTTCTGCTCCCAAAGTAGGCCAGCCTAGGCCACTTGACATGCATCGGTGTCAGCATTATTAAACCGATAAGTTAATTAACAATACGGTTTAGAACAGCATGGACACGTTGAGCATGACCCTGTCCGCTCTTGCCGATCCGACCCGTCGGGCGATCCTGGCGCGACTCGCAACCGGCGAAGCTTCCGTTTCCGAGCTGGCGGAACCCTTCGACATCTCGCTGGTTGCCGTTTCCAAGCATCTGAAGGTGCTGGAGAAAGCCGGCCTGATCTCAAAGGGCAGGGAAGCGCAGTGGCGTCCCTGCCGCTTGGAAACCAAACCGCTCATGCAGGTGGATGACTGGCTGGAAAGCTATCGCCAGTTCTGGAACGAAAATCTCGATCGCCTGGAAGCATACGCCGCAGCATTGCAACAAGGAGGAGCTGATGACCGCAGCAAGTGAGATCGAGAGGCCGCGCCCATTGCGCGAAATTGTGCTGACACGCGACATTGCTGCGCCGCGCACATTGCTGTTTCGCCTCTGGACTGAGCCGCAGCATCTGATGCGTTGGTGGGGTCCGCAGAACATGACCGCACCATCCGTCTCCGTCGATCTGCGCGAAGGCGGTGCCTGGCGGCACTGCATTCTCAACCCGGATGGCAGGGAATATTGGAGCCACGGGCGCTATCTGGAAATCGTCCCGCCCGAACGTCTCGTCTTTACCTTCTCCTGGGAAGGTCAGGACAATAAGCCCGGCCACCCGATGCAAGTTACTGTGGAATTTCATGAGCTTGGCGAGAAGACGCGTCTCGTCTTCCGCAAGGCCGAGCTCCCCGACGACACCGAGTTGAAGTTGCAGACCGGCGGTTGGGAGCAAGCACTCGACAAATATGCCGCCTATGCGGAAGCAGCCTCAAGGGAAGGATGAGAGTGATGAAGAAGACCTATCATGGAAGCTGCCATTGCGGCGCAGTCAGCTACGAAGCCGATCTCGACCTGCAGGGCGGCACCTTCAAATGCAACTGCTCGATTTGCAAGAAGAAACGCAATTGGCTGGCGGTCGCCACGCCGGCGGATTTCCGCCTGATCTCGGGCGAGGACAGCATCCGCGAATACCAGTTTGGTCGGCGCGTCCTGCATCATCTGTTCTGCCAGAATTGCGGCATCAGCTCCTTCAATTGGGGTGAAAATCCCGCGCGCGGCAAGTTCTATGCGATCAGCATCAGCTGTCTGGACGATGCCACCGACGAGGAACTCGCCGCCCTTCCGGTCGGCTATTTCGACGGCCGTGATGATCGTTTCGATCGTGCGCCGGAGGAAACGCGTTATCTCTAACTGCTCGGCAAGGACTCCCAGTCCTCGAAACGCAACTGGTGAATAAGCTGAAATTCCCTAACGTTGTGCGTAATGAGCATCAGATCGCGGGCAACGGCCTGACCCGCGATCAAAACGTCATAGGCACCGATCGGTGTGCCGAGTGAAGCGAGGTTGGCGCGAATTTCGCCAGCCATACGGGCATCCGCCTTGTCGAAATCCAGCGTCTCGAATTGCAATGCCTCAACACGTGCAAGGTTCTCGGCAACACGCTGGCCTTTATAGACGCGGTAAAACAATTCGTGCGCGACAACGGCTGGAATAGCGAAATCCTGCGGCTTGTGTTTACGGATCTCGGCCACAAAACCGGGATGACCTTTCATCAGGGCGATGACGGCATTACTATCCAGCAGGTATTTCACTTGAAGATATCCAGCTCAGGGCTTTGCTGCTCTGCAGGCTGTTCGGTCGCGGCCTCTGCGAAGTCCTGATCGACGGGGCCTGTGACGGTCTCCAGCCAATCCCAATCTTCGACGATCGGCTCCAGAATGATTGCTTTTCCCTGCCGTCGGATGCGCACTTCTTCGCCGTCGAGACGGAATTCCTTTGGCAAACGCACGGCCTGCGAGCGGCCGGACCAGAAGATTTTTGCGGTGTCCATGCCATAATTCCTTTGAGATATGACATTGATATATAGCATCCGCAGGATGATTTCAATTCGAGGACGTCACGGCCCTGTCTTTGTTGCCAGCCAGATGACGTGGCGCGCGCCGCTCTTGCCATTGGCGCGCGTATTGACCACCTCGGCGGCAAAGCCGCTGTCGCGCAGGCGTCTTGTGAAGCGATCGTCAGGTCCCGAAGACCAGACGGCGAGGACGCCTCCCGGGCGCAATGCATCGCGCGCCGCCTTGAGGCCCTGATAGTCATAGAGGCCGTCATTGGCCTCGGACGTGATGCCATCGGGGCCATTGTCGACATCTAACAGAATGGCGTCATAGGTCGTCTTGGTGGAGCGGATGAGCGGACGCACATCGCCTTCATGAACGGCGACGCGCGGGTCGTCGAGGCAGCCGTCGAAGACCGTTGCCATCGGCCCGCGTGCCCAGGCGACGACAGCCGGAACCAGTTCGGCAACCGTAACCTTGGCATCCGCACCGAGTTCTCCGAGCGCCGCGCGCAACGTAAAGCCCATGCCGAGGCCGCCGATTAGTATATGCGGTGCCTTCTGACCTTTGATCTTCTCGCAGGAGAGCGTCGCAAGCGCGCGTTCCGAGCCGCTGAGGCGGCTGTTCATCAGCTCGTTGGTGCCGAGCATGATGGAAAACTCCTGACCGCGCTGCTTCAGTCGCAACTCGCCGCCGCCGGGGATTTTCGCAGTGTCGAGCAAGGTCCAGGGGATCACGGGCAACTCTCCAGAGCAATTCCAGGAAAAGTGCGTAGTGGTTTTCCGCCCGGAATTGCGTGTAAAACAGGTCGTTTCGAATTGCCCGGACCATAGTCTTTCAGAGCTGGCAAGAACAGACGTGCTTATCCGAGACGGATATAGGGCACATCCTTCTTCGCAACTTCGTCCAGCGCTTCCTCATAGCCGGCATCGGCATAGCGCATGACGCCAAGCGCCGTGTCGTTGGTCAGGGCATGATCGAGCCGTTCGTCGGCGGCGGGCGTGCCGTCGGCGACCACGGTAACGCCGCAGCTCGTCATATAGCCCGCATAGCCGCCGCCGCCGGAATGGACGACGACGAGATCAGCCATCGACGAGCAGAGCATCATGGCATCGATCAGCGGCCAGTCGGCAATCGCGTCGGAGCCGTCCTTCATGCGTTCCGTCATGATGTTTGGATGTGCCATGGCGCCGGCATCGAGGTGATCACGCGAGAAGGCGATCGGGCCATTGAGTTCGCCGCTCGCGACCAGCTCGTTGACCCTGCGTGCCAGTTCCGTGCGCTCGCCATGGCCAAGCCAGGCGATGCGTGCCGGCAGGCCTTCGAAGGGCACATGCTCGCGGGCGAGGCGTATCCAGTTGGTGATGATCTTGTTGTCGGGGAACATCTCGAGCAGCAGATCGTCAATGCGGGCGATATCGCTTTCCTCGCCGGAAAGAGCCATCCAGCGGAACGGACCGATGGCGCGGGCAAACAGCGGCCGCAGATAGGCCTCGGTGAAGATCGGGATGTCGAAGGCGTTGGCGACGCCTCCCTCCTTCGCCTGGGTGCGGATCAGGTTGCCGTTGTCGAAAACTTCGGACCCCTTTTTCTGGAAGTCGAGCATGGCCTTCACATGCTCGACGATCGAAGCGCGGCTTGCTGCCATTAGCTGACCCTGGCCATCATCGCGCAAATCCTTGACCTGTTGTAGGTTCATGCCCTTCGGCACATAGCCATAGACGAGATCGTGGGCCGAGGTCTGGTCGGTGACGATATCGGGCACGATGCCGCGCCGGGCGATCTCGGGATAGATCTCCGCCGCATTGCCGACGAGGCCGACGGAAAGCGCGCTCTTTTCCTTCACCGCGGCATCGATCATCGCAAGGGCTGAATCGATGTCCGGCGCGATCTCTTGGAGATAGCCGATCTGCTGGCGCTTTTTCGCCCGCTCCGCATCGATATCGACGCAGAGGATGGCGGCACCCGCCATGCGGCCAGCCAGAGGCTGCGCGCCGCCCATGCCGCCGAGGCCGGCGGTCAGCACGAAACGACCGAGGAGATCGCCGCCGAATCGGCGCTCGGCGATGCGCATGAAGATTTCATAGGTGCCCTGAATGACGCCCTGGCTGCCAATATATTGCCATGCGCCGGCGGTAAGCCCACCCCAACAGATCAAGCCCTTGCGCTGCAGCTCATAAAAGACTTCTGCTTTCGCCCATTGCCCGACGATGTTGCAGTTCGCCATGATCACCAGCGGCGCTTTCGCATGCGTGCGCACCAGTCCGATCGGCTTGCCGGATTGGATCAGCAGCGTCTGATCCTCTTCCATTTCGGTTAGCGCCTTGACGATGCCTTTATGCGCAGCCCAGTTGCGCGCCGCCTTGCCGAGGGCTGCGTAGACGACGAGATTGTCCGGGTCCTCGCCGACCGACAGTACGTTTTCCAGCAGGCGCAGCAGCGCCTCCTGCCGCCAACCCTTGGCACGCAGCTCCGGGCCGCCCGGAATGGGGAATTTCGGGTGACGTGGATTGGCTTTCGGCATGGAATTCCCTTCCCTGGTGGATCGTTGTTTCGGCGGCCGGCTATTTTGGCGGGAGGCCTTCGACGAAATTCAGCGCGGCCAAAAGCAGCCGCTTGCGCAGCATGTCATTGCCATAAGCCTCCGGCCCGGCGCGCACCCATCCCTGCATCTCGCGGCTGCCATGCAGCATCGGTTTGATATCAGGCTGCTCCAGCGCCCAGGCGTCATTGCCTTTGCCGAGCCGGATCAGCATCCCATCTTCGCGGGCGCCGCAAAGCAGGTTGCCGTTGAGCAGAACGGCCCAGCCCCCGAACATCGTTTTTTCGCTGAGGCCCGGCCGTTGCCCGATTTCTTCTTTCAGCAATTCCTCAAGACCTGCGTCGCGTGCCATTGTCTTCTCCTGGTGCTGTCAGCCCTTCTTGCCGGCCAGCGCGTATTTGGCGATCTCGATACCCATCGCCTTTTCGACAGACGGATAGACGGTCGGATCCAGCACGCTGGCCGAAAGCGGAATGATATCCATCGGCACATGCAGGATGAAGACGTGCATGCCCTCATGTAGTTGACCGACGCTCAAGGGCTCGCCCTCCGGCGACAGCGTGGTGATGACCGAGGGGAATGTTGCCAGGCGCTTACCGTTGGCATTCTCGATCGCCATATATTCGTTCATCACATGCATGGTGACGGCCTTCTCGCCAGAACCCACCGCGATCGTGCCGATGTCGAAGGCTTCCTTGGTATAGACCACATCCTTTTTGCCGATGGTGCCTTCGGCGAGGATATGGCCGCCGGTGGTCTTACAGATGGCGTCTATGACGGCGCTGCCACCCTTCTTTTCCGCCTCGATGATCGCTTCGCCGAGCGACAGCGCCATGGAGATGCCGCCAAGGGCGGCATGCGTGCGAACATAGGAAGCGCGCAGCGGATTCCGGCAGGAGGCGATGAAGCCGCCGGATTGGTCGGAGGCGGCGCGCAGGATCGGCGATATCTTCGCCGTTGCGCCCTTCACGACCAGCTCGATATAGCGATTCTCGGCGCGGTTGCCGCCGACAGCGGTCTGGATCATCTGCTCAGGCGAACCGGCCATACCGATCGAGCCCATATCGCCCGTCGGGTGCGCGCGGATGTCGCCGACGGCATCCACGACCTTTGTTCCGAGAATGGCCGACGGCAGCCAGCCGTTCAGCGTCGAGGACCGGCCGTTCTGGCCGATGATCAGGCCGGAGAGCTTTTCGCCGAGCTCGTCTTGCAGCAGCTGCACGGCCTTGACGTAATCGATGCCCTGCATCTCCCAGGGCGTGGTGGACGCCGGCGCGCCGATGGCGGCTGCCGTCGCGATCCAGTCGTTGTCATTGAGTTCGTCGATCGACACCAGCTCCGGCTTGCCGACATTGACGGCAGCATAGCCGAGCATGCGCCCATGATCGGCCCAGCCGCCGCCGCCCGCCGCATAAACCGAGCCGCCCTTGACGGCCGCTTCCACATCCTTGGCAACGAGTACGCGTCCCATTGGCTACCCCCGGTTCTGTTTCAGGTTCTTGTCCATGTCGCGCACTGCTTCGAAGAGCACTGCGGCGCCCATGGCGATGTCGTCATTCTCGGCCCATTCCTCGGCGCAATGGCTGCGGCCTTCTTTGCAGGGTACAAAGATCATGGCGGCAGGCGCGACTTTGGCGATCCAGGCCGTGTCGTGGCCGGCGCCGGAGGCCATGCGGCGATGCTTTGCGCCGACTGTATCGCAGGCGCGTTCAAGCGTCTCGAGCAGGATCGGAGCGCCCGGCGTCGGAAAATTGTCGGAGACGCGCACGGGCGACTTGATGGTCACTCCGTAAGCTTCGGCTATCTGTTGCACTGCACCGTCGATCCAGGCCAGGAACTCTTCCATGTCGTTGCGGATTTCGGCGCGGCCGTCGATCAGCAGCACGACTTTGGACGGTACGACATTGGCGGCATTCGGCTCGATGCGGAATTCGCCCACGGTGGCGGCGAAATGGCCCGGCGTCTTTGCCTGCTCGGCCGCTCGGCTCCGGATGTCGAGCACGAGCTGCGAGGCGGCCACCAGCGCATCCGCACGCCGATCCATCGGCGTCGTGCCAGCATGGTCGGCGCGGCCTTCGACGGTGATTTCGATGCGGGTGATGCCGGCGATCGCGGTGACGATGCCAATATCCTTATGCTCCGCTTCGAGCACTGGACCCTGCTCGATGTGCAGCTCCAGGAATCCTGCGAGATCCGGGCGCTTCTGGGCAAGCAGCACCGAAGGGTCGCCGCCGACCTCGGTAATGCCTTGGAAAAGCGTGCGGTCACCACTGGTGCGGCTGAGCCACGCCTCGGGTATCTGCCCCGTCATGCCGCGGCTGCCGATGCAGGATACGCCGAAGATACTGACTTCCTCGGCCAGGAAATCGACGATCTCCAGATCATGATCGAGTTCGATGCCGCGATCCTTCAAGGAACGCGCGACTTCGAGCGCCGCAATTGTGCCGGCGATGCCGTCGAACCGGCCGCCATCGGGAACGGTGTCGGAATGCGAGCCGACAAGGATCGTGCCGAGGTCGGGCTTGGCGCCTGCGCGCCGGCCGATCAGGTTGCCACCGGCATCGATGCGGGTTTCCAACCCGGCCGCCTTCATGCGCGCCTCGATGTAAGCGCGGCCTTCCAGAAACAGGGGCGAGAAAGCGCGTCGCGTCCAGGGGTGATCAGGCTCGGTGATCCCGGCAAGCGCGTCGATATCTTCGGCGATACGATCGGCGTTGACGGGCAGATTATGGCGTTTTGATTGGTTCATTATAGGGCCTCTCCGGCAATGATCTGGCGAGGAAGCGGGCGGACGAATCTACCGTTGCCCGCCTCGGCCAGCACTTTGTTTCCGTCGGCAATCTGCTTGCCTCTCAGATAGGCGGCGGATACCGTCCAGGGCAGGCGGATGCCGTTATAAGGGCTCCAGCCGACGACGTTGTTGCCGCTCGAAGCGGCGTCATAGACGGTTTCGCGTGGCTCCAGCACGACGATGTCGGCGTCCTTGCCCGGCGTCAGCGCACCCTTGATATGGTCGAGGCGGAAATGCTTGGCAGGATTCTCCGCCATGAGCTTCGCCGCCCAGGTGAGCGGCACGCCTCGTTCCAATGCGCCCTTGACGAAGAGCGGCACCATGACTTCCAGCCCCGGCACGCCCGACGCATTCGCCAGCATGTCCGGATTGGTCTTGCGGTTTTCAGACCAACTGACATGATCGGTCGAAACCAGCCAGACATTGCCTTCCGCCACCTTGCGCCACAGCGTCTCCACTTCGGCGCGCGGGCGGATCGGCGGATTGATCTTCGCCTTGCCGCCAAGGCGCTTCACGTCGTTTTCCTCGTCCAGCGTCAGATAGTGGATGCAGCACTCCACCGTCGCCTCGAAGCCGTCGCGACGGTAGGCGCGGGCAATATCGTAGCCGCGGCCGAGCGAGCAATGCACCACATGCGCCGGACAGCCGGTATCCGCGCCGGTCTCGAAGATCGTGTGCATGGCAAGCAGCTCGGTGATCGGCGGCCGCGACAGGCCGTGCGCGCGGTAATCGGTGATGCCGCTGGCCTTGACCTCATCCATATAGGTCCGAACCGCTTCGTCATCCTCATTGTGGACGCCGGCCGTCAGTCCCGTCGGTGCGATCGCGGCGAAGCAGGCGTCCAGCAGGGCGGGCGGGATGCGCGGGAAGCGCTTCGGGTCCGTGCCGAAAGTCGAGAATTTGAAGGCGGCGACGCCGGCCTCCACCATTTCGCGGATACGCGCGGGACCTTCCTCCGGGTCGACCGTGCCATAAAGCGCGAAGTCGACGCGCGCCTGTGGCGAGGCATGGTCGATCTTCTTCTTCACGGCTGCCGCCGAACAGACGAGATTGCCCTCGTCATAGGGCATGTCGACGATGGTGGTGACGCCGCCCGCCGCTGCCGAGCGCGTCGACCAGATGAAGTCCTCCTGATCCCTCTGGGAGAGGGAATGCACCTGTGCGTCGATCGCGCCGGGCAGGATCAGTGCTTTTCCGAGGAGATGCCGTTCGCGCGCTGCGGGTGGGGTGCCGACACCGATCTGGACGATCTTGCCGTCACGCACGGCGACATAACCCTCCTCCACGATACGTTCGGGCAGAACCACAGTGCCCTGCAGAACGAGATCGAAGTCAGCCATATCCAGTCTCCGTTCACCCGTTTGTTCAGATCGCGACAGCGTCGCGATAAAGCCGCTCTTCGACCCGCTCCAGCGAGCCGAGGGCGAAGAAATCATCGTAGGCGAGGATCGGCGCATGGGCGATCATCTCGGACACGAAAGCCTCGGAGCCCAGTTCCTCTTCGATGGCCTCGACCTCAGCCGAAAGCGGCCGGTCGACCACATAGAAGTCTGCATGTTTGCGCACGACGTCGTAGAGCATGCGAGCCACGCCTTCCGGCTTGTCGCCGAGAATGTCGATCGCCTGCGCCGAGAGTAGAGCTTCCAGCGCTGCAAGGCGTTTCAGAGCACGCATCTGCCGCTCGAAACGTTCGATGACCAGCGGCAGGAAAGCAGCTTCGTCCTCCAGGCCGGCGGCCACCACCAGCGACTGCGCCGATACCGGATTGGACATGGACAGCACCCGCGAGAAGATTTCGCCGGCAAGCTTGATGATCGGGCCGAAGCCGGTGGCGATTTTGCCTTCGGGCACCAGATTGACCGGCAGGCCGCGCCGCTGGCCATTGCCGAGCAGGACGCAGCGATTGAAGGCATTGCGCGCTGCATGGGCCATGCAGATGACCGCAGCCTCGAGCAGGATCGTCACATCGAGCGGCAGAGAGCCACCTGACGTCATGACGCGACCGTCGACGATGACGGGATTGTCGTCTGAGCGACCGGTCGCCGCCAGGATCTTGTGGCCGGCGGCCAGGAGATTCTCGATCACCGCGCCGAAGACCTGGCCGATCATGCGTAGGCTCAGGGGGTCCTGCACATGCGTCGCGACGGGCCATTGCCATTCTTCCGAGGCCTTGCAGAGCCAAGCGCCAATCAGGGCTTCACGCGCCGTGCCAACGTGGCGCACAGCATGCCAGGGATCACGCGAGGAACCGAGGGCGCCAGCCGCCATCATGCCGGTCGCGAGCAGCACCCGGATAGAAGAGGCGGCATTGCGGGTCGTCTCGGCTGCCGCCGCGAAACTGACGGCATTGACGCTGAGCGAGGCCAGGCTGTCGCGCGGCAGCATCCTCACCGGACTGATGCCGGCCGCTGCAAACGCATCGGCCGCCTGCATGCGCCGGCCGTGATAGACGGCCTCGCCGACCCCAGTCAGCACTGCACCGATCTGGCCCATGAGGCCGATATCGGCGCAGCCGATCGAACCGGTGCGGCGGACGACGGGAATGACATCCGTATGCAGCAGCTGAAGATAGGCGTCGATCAGCTCCGGCGAGCAGCCGACCTGGCCGGTCAGCGCCGTATTGACGCGGATCGCCATGGCGTTGCGTACGATGGACATGGAAAAAGGCGCGCCGGTGCCGAAATGGTGTGCACGCACCAGACCGAGATTGAAGGTGTCGAGGTCTTCTGGCGACCATTCCACATCCTTCATAGCTCCGACGCCGGTGGTCGAGCCATAGACGGGCATGCCGGACTGGATCGTGCTTTCAAGAACCTCGCGCGCCGTGCGCACACGCGCCAGGCCAGTTTCCGATGCCGTGGGCATCACGACACCAGCGCCGATCCGCACCAGATCGCTGAAGCCCAAGGGCTGTCCGGTGAGTTCGATGCTGGCTTTCTGACGCTCCATATTGCTGTTCTCCTTTCCTGCAAGGCTATGCGAGCATCATTGATTTTGGGATATCCCAAATGACGAACACCTGCCGCGCCGCATATGCAAAACCTGCCGCAGCGCCTTCAATGACGCACTACAACCGATAGGGGGAGATATACATTTCCATTAAACGGCATAGCCGTAGAAATAGGTCAGCTCAAATGCCATGCAATATAAAGCAGCGTGAGCGCGATGATCCAGAGCGCCAGGCGTCCCGAACGGCTGTGCTTGGCTTCCGCCTTGCCGATCGCTTCTGCCGTCTGCGGGTCGAAGCGCAGGCCGGTTTCGCTCATGGCGAGGAGTTCGTGATGGAACTTCTCGGTCTTGGCAGCGATTTCGGGGGCAGCTTCGGCGAGTTTCACGGCCGCTTTCAAACCGTCCCGCAGGTCGGTTACAATGCGCTTAGGCCCGAGATTGGTGCGTATCCAGTCACCGACGACGGGTTCCGAAGCTTTCCACATATTGAAGCGCGGATTGAGCATGCGCGACACGCCCTCGACCACCACCATGGTCTTCTGCAGCATGACCAGTTCCGGCCGCGTCTCCATATCGAAAAGTTCGGTCACTTCGAAGAGCAGCGTCAGCAGCTTGCCCATGGAGATCGTTTCGGCCGGCTGGCCGTGAATTGGCTCGCCGATGGCGCGGATCGCCTGCGCGAAACTCTCGGTATTGTGATGCGCCGGTACGTAGCCCGCTTCGAAATGCACCTCGGCAACCCTGACATAGTCGCGGGTGATGAAGCCGAAGAGAATTTCGGCAAGGAAGCGCCGTTCCTTTTTGCCGAGCCGTCCGACGATGCCCATGTCGACGGCGACGATCTGCCCTTCGGCGTCGACGAAGAGATTGCCGGGATGCATGTCGGCATGGAAGAATCCGTCGCGCAGCGTATGCCGCAGGAAGGATTGGATCAGCGTGTCAGCGAGCACGTTGATGTCGTGGCCCGCCGCTTTCAGCCCCTCGACATCGGACATCTTGACGCCGTCGATCCATTCCATGGTGATGACGTCGCGGCCGGTGCGCTCCCAATCGACTTTGGGGACGCGGAAGCCGGGATCCTTCTCGGTGTTTTCGGCGATCTCGGAAAGTGCTGCCGCCTCCAGTCGCAGATCCATCTCGACCTTGGTCGTCTGCTCCAGGGTCCGCGTCACTTCGACGGGCCTCAAGCGGCGGCTTGACGGCATGAAGCGTTCCTGCAGACCGGCGACAAGATACATCGCCGTGATATCGTTGACGAAACGCTGGCGAACGCCGGGCCGGATTACCTTGACGGCAACGCGCTTGCGGCCTTCCGGGGTTGTTATTTCGGCAGGATGCACCTGCGCAATCGAAGCGGCGGCGATAGGTTCGTCAAAACTTACATAGAGGTCGTCGAGCGGGCGACCGAGCGAACCCTCGATCGCAGCCTTTGCCGCCGCGTGCGGAAAGAAAGCCATGCGGTCCTGCAGCTGCGACAGATCGTTGGCCATGTCGACGCCGACGACATCCGGTCGCGTCGCCAGGAACTGGCCGATCTTCACATAGGAAGGTCCGAGGCGCTCGACGGCCTTGGCCAGACGATCGCTGCGCGCCTGGGTCTTGGCGCGTTTGCGGGCAAAAATGCTGACAAAGGACTTGGCAAGGCTGACGGAGGGCGGCAATCCTTCGGACGGAAGCGCGATCACCACGCCTTCGCGCACCAGCACCCAGCCGACCCTGATAAGGCCGAAATATGCGTTGAAAGCACTCATCGGGTCTCAAGGTCTCGCTTGATGCCAGCCGAAAACCGCCTCACATTTTTCGGTATCATGCGTCAGAGCTTCCAGCCGGAGTGCAGAGCGGCGATACCGCCGGTATAATTGGTAAAGCTCACACGCGAAAAGCCGGCTTCGCGGATCATAGTCGCGAAATCCTGCTGGTTCGGAAATTTGCGGATCGATTCCACCAGGTACTGATAGGGTTCGGCATCGCCGGTGATCGCCTTGCCGAACTGTGGAATGGCGTTGAAGGACCAGGCATCATAGACACGGTCGAGCAGCGGCAGGTCGACTTCGGAAAATTCCAGCACCAGCAGCCGGCCACCGCGCTTCAGCACACGATAGGCTTCCTTCAGTGCCACATCGATATGCGGCACGTTGCGGATGCCAAAGGCAATCGTATAGGCGTCGAAGGAATTGGGCTCGAAGGGCAGTTCCTCGGCATTGGCCTCGACGAAGGTGAGATTGTCGGTGAGCTTCTTCTTCGCCGCGCGCTCGGCGCCGACGGTAAGCATCGAGCCGTTGATGTCAAGCACGGTCGCATGCGCCAGCCGGTTCGAGGCTTCGACGATGCGGAAGGCGATGTCGCCCGTACCGCCGGCGACGTCGAGAACTTTGTAGGCAGGGTCCTTGCGCGGATTGAGCGCAGCGATCATCGCATCCTTCCAGGCCCGGTGCAGGCCCATGGACATGACGTCGTTCATGATGTCGTAGCGCTTGGCGACCTTGTGGAACACCTCGTTGACAAGGCCCTGCTTCTCGCCATCGGCCACTTCGCGGAAGCCATAGGATGTTTCCATGCCGCCTTGGGCGGAGGTGCGGCTTTCTACCATCAGCTCAACTCCATTACATAAATCAGCGGCGGACCATAGCGAAACAGCGCTTGCCACGCTATCTCATGAGCCAGGTCACCAGCCGCAACGCCTTGGGCTATAGCTCAGATCATAAGCGGTTGAAACATAAAGATGGATAGCAATGCCGGAATTACCAGAGGTCGAAACCGTCAGGCGCGGGCTTGCGCCCTCGATGGAAGGCGCGCTGCTTGCCGAACTCGAGTTGCGCCGCAACGACTTGCGCTTTCCCTTTCCGCTTGGGTTTTCGCGTCTGGTTTCCGGCCGCGGCATCACGTCGCTGTCGCGACGCGCGAAATATCTTCTGATCGATCTCGATGATGGCATGACGATCATATCGCATCTCGGCATGTCCGGCTCGTTCCGCATCGAGAATGAAACGGCTGCCGATACGCCGGGTGAATTCCATTATCCACGCTCCAAAGACGAGAAGCATGATCATGTCGTCTTCCATTTGAAGGGCGCCAACGGCGATGCGCGCGTCATCTACAATGATCCGCGCCGCTTCGGTTTCATGGACATCGCCCGGCGTGCCGATCTCGCCAGCCATCCGTCCTTCCGCGATCTTGGTCCCGAGCCGACCGGCAATGAACTGAGCGCCGACTATCTCGCCGAACGCTTCTCGGGCAAGGCACAGCCGCTGAAGAGCGCGCTGCTCGACCAGAAGAATATTGCCGGCCTCGGCAATATTTATGTGTGCGAGGCACTGTGGCGTTCGCATCTGTCGCCGCTGCGCGCCGCCGGCACATTGGTGACCGAAGCCGGCAAGCCGAAAGAGGAATTGCTGCTGCTGGTCGTCGCGATCCGTGAGGTCATCGCCGATGCAATCGCCGCCGGTGGTTCGTCATTGCGTGACCATATCCAGACGGATGGTTCGCTCGGCTATTTCCAGCATTCATTTTCCGTCTACGATCGCGAGGCTGAGCCTTGCAGGACGCCCGGCTGCGGCGGTACGGTCGCCCGCATCGTCCAGGCGGGGCGCTCTTCTTTCTATTGCGCCTCCTGCCAGAGCTAATGTGAAGGGAGAGACACATGGCCTATGAAACCTTGATCGTCGAAACGCATGAAGCCGTCGGTCTCATCAGGCTCAACCGGCCTCAGGCGCTGAATGCGCTGAATTCGACGGTACTCGCCGAATTGAAACAGGCCTACGGCTCTTTTCATGTCGACGAGACGATCGGCGCGATCGTGCTGACGGGCTCGGAAAAGGCCTTTGCCGCCGGCGCCGACATCAAGGAGATGCAGCCACTCGATTTTGCGGATGTGTACAAAAGCGATTTCATCAGCGGCTGGGACGAGATCGCCAAGGCGCGCAAGCCCGTTATTGCTGCCGTCAGCGGCTTTGCGCTCGGTGGCGGCTGCGAGCTTGCCATGATGTGCGATTTCATCATTGCCGCCGATACCGCAAAGTTCGGCCAGCCCGAGATCACGCTCGGCATCATCCCTGGCATGGGCGGCTCGCAACGCCTGACGCGCGCGGTCGGTAAAGCGAAGGCGATGGATTTGGTCTTGACGGGCCGGATGATGGATGCCGCCGAAGCGGAGCGTTGCGGCCTGGTATCGCGCATCGTGCCGGCCGACAAGCTGGTCGAAGAGGCATTGGCCGCTGCCGCCAAGATCGCCTCGCTGTCGCGCCCCTCGGTATTGATGGCCAAGGAGGCGGTCAACCGGGCGCTGGAGACGACCCTGGAAGAGGGCCTGCGCTTCGAGCGCCGGCTTTTCCATAGCCTGTTTGCCACCGAGGATCAGAAGGAAGGCATGGCCGCCTTCATCGAAAAGCGCAAACCCGTCTTCAAGAACAGGTGAAACGAGATTCCGGAATTGCGCGGGTTCCGTGAGAATCCGCGTTGACGCCGCCGCTCATTCCGGCTATATGCCCGCCACAGTTTGGAAAGCCGATCTGGTTTTCCGCAATTGCTCCCGCATTGCTGGATGAAGAGGCCGCAGGGCCCGCGCTGCACTGACGGAGTTATGTTCGAATTCTAAGAGAGGCATACATGGCCAATACCAGCTCGGCGAAAAAAGCGACCCGCAAGATCGCCCGCCGCACCGAAGTCAACAAGGCTCGTCGCTCGCGCGTTCGCACTTTCGTCCGCCAGGTCGAAGAAGCCATCGCATCGGGTGATGCGGATCGTGCGAAGGAAGCCTTCCTCGTAGCGCAGCCGGAACTGGCTCGCGCAGCCACCAAGGGCGTCCTGCATGCCAACACCGCTTCCCGCAAGGTCTCGCGTCTTGCCAAGCGTGTGAAGGCGCTTTCGGCTCCGACCGCGTAATTTTTCCTTAACGATTTAATCGTTAAACTTGAGCCCGGCCCTTGTGCCGGGCTTTTTGGATTCGGTCAGAATCGACCCGTATCGTTAAAATGTAGCCGGCTGATCATGTCACTGAAGTGACAGAAAAATTTGTTTAAAAACAAATACTTATGGCAGGATGCCATAATGTTGGGTGATCTGCGTGACGTGCTGCAGGCTCGTAGGTGAGTCAAGGGATTTTTTATTTTTTTTGTTTTGAAAGCTGTGTGAATCGCGCTGAACGCGAATCTCCTTGATTCAAAAGCGATTCTTTTTTGACGGGGTTGTGACACTCAAAAACGGCCTCCAGAGTCAAGGACCGCCTCTTAATTTTGTGTAAAATTCATCGTTGATCTCCGCCTGCGATCCTGCCTAAATGGCTTCCAACAAGGGGCGCGGACATCATCTGAAACGGCTTTGGCAAGCACTGCCACTAAAGGCAGTGAGGGTGGTTTTTTGTTCCTTGTGACGGAGCGGTTCAGTTCCGTTTTTTCAAACAGTTGACGAGTTAAGGCCGCAAGCGGTAACGCCTGCGGAACGAGGAAACTTGTCTGCTCTTTGCAGCCTAAGTCCCAAGCGTGGCTGCGGGGAGGGGAGAAAAATTGACAGCCGTTTGGCGCAGTCGCTCGGAGTACGAGGACCGAGTGGCTGCTCCAGATGCAGGCACCAAGGCGAAAACCGCTCGAGGAGCAGTTTTCGCCAAGGTGTTTCGCATAAGGTCCGTTTGGCTGGACCAGGCTGATGAACCGGCATGCGGCGAGCTCACAGCAACGAGCGCGACCGTTATGCCATGGCGTAGACCTAAGGGCGGCGGTATTATCTAATTTCCGTCCTATAAAAAGAGACTGTGGAAGGCGGCATTATGCAGATGATTACGAGAACGACGGGTGCATTTGAAAATGGGGACAATGCACAGCAGGCGTTCAGTACGGTTTGCCTTGAAGCGGCGGGGGAAAAGGGAGACATGAAGCATAACGTGTTGTTCGAGCGTGTCAGTGCACGCTTGAAGGCCCAGGTCGGTCCGGATGTTTATGCCAGCTGGTTTGCACGGCTTAAGCTGCACTCGGTATCGAAGAGCGTCGTACGGCTGACTGTTCCGACGACCTTTCTGAAATCCTGGATCAACAATCGTTATCTCGATCTGATCACCAGCCTGTTCCAGGCAGAAGATGCTGAAATCCTGAAGGTTGAAATTCTGGTGCGCACGGCGACCCGGCCCGGTGCGAAGTCCTGCGCGGATGAACACGTGGCTGTTCCCGACGCGGCTTCGGTGGCGCCGATCCGCCGCCCTGTGGCTCAGCCGGCCGGTCAGGTCGTTGCCCAGGCGGTCAGTGCGGCAGTCGCCGCGCGGCCGGCGACCGCGGGTACGCCGCTGTTCGGCTCGCCGCTCGATTCCCGCTTCACCTTCGATACCTTTGTCGAAGGCAGCTCGAACCGCGTCGGCCTCGCCGCGGCAAAGACCATTGCCGAAGCCGGCTCCGGCGCCGTGCGGTTCAATCCGCTCTTCGTTCATGCAACGGTCGGACTCGGCAAGACGCACCTCTTGCAGGCGATCGCCAATGCCGCCGTGCAGAACCCGCGCGCTCTGCGCGTCGTCTATCTGACGGCGGAATATTTCATGTGGCGCTTTGCCACCGCAATTCGCGATAATGATGCGTTGACGCTGAAGGACTCGCTGCGCAACATCGATCTTCTGATCATCGACGACATGCAATTCCTGCAGGGCAAGATGATCCAGCACGAGTTCTGCCATCTGCTCAACATGCTGCTCGACAGTGCCAAGCAGGTCGTCGTTGCGGCCGACCGCGCGCCTTGGGAGCTGGAATCGCTGGATCCGCGCGTGCGTTCGCGTCTTCAAGGCGGTGTTGCCATCGAAGTCGAAGCACCGGATTACGAGATGCGTCTCGAAATCCTCAAGCGCCGGCTGGATGCTGCCCGTCAGGATGATCCGTCGCTGGATATTCCGACCGAACTTCTCTCGCATGTCGCGCGCAATGTAACGGCAAGCGGCCGCGAGCTCGAGGGCGCTTTCAATCAACTGATCTTCCGCCGTTCTTTCGAGCCCAACCTGACGGTTGAGCGCGTCGACGAACTGCTTGCCCATCTCGTCGGCTCAGGCGAACCGCGCCGCGTCCGTATCGAGGACATCCAGCGTATCGTGGCGCGCCATTACAATGTCTCGCGTCAGGAGCTGGTCTCCAACCGCCGCACCCGCGTCATCGTCAAGCCGCGCCAGATCGCCATGTATCTGTCGAAGACGCTGACGCCGCGCTCCTTCCCGGAGATCGGTCGTCGCTTCGGTGGCCGCGATCACACGACGGTATTGCATGCGGTGCGCAAGATCGAGGAGCTGATTGCCGGTGACAGCAAGCTGTCGCATGAAATCGAGCTGTTGAAGCGTCTGATCAACGAATAATCTGCGACGCTATCAGCATTTTATCCACGGCCGGCTTCATTGCCGGCCGTTTTCATTTATGCGGTTTTTATTCTATAGGTGTCTGAAATACTGAATCGGATACCGGCCGGAGTACCGAAGGGAGAGGATACCTATGGGTTTTGACAGGATTGCCGTTCTCGGCCTCGGCAAGGTCGGGCGGCTTGCCGCCACATTGCTGCATGAAAGTGGTTTTGTCGTCACCGGCGTCGATGCGCGTTTGCCTGCGGAGACCGTGCCTTTCGCCTGCGAAGCAGGCGATGTCTCCAATCCGGCATTGATCGGCAATCTCTTTTCCCGCGTCGATGCCGTGCTCTCCTGCCTGCCGTTTCACCTGAACGCTGAACTGGCACGCCTGGCCCATGGCGTCGGCATTCATTACTTCGACCTGACCGAGGATGTGCCGACCACGAACGGTATTATCGAACTTGCAAGGAGCGCCCGCGGTCTGATGGCGCCACAATGCGGCCTGGCGCCCGGTTTCGTCGGCATTGTCGGCGCAAGCCTTGCAGACGTCTTCGATCGCTGCCGCTCGATCCGGATGCGCGTCGGTGCTTTGCCGCAGAATCCGACCGGACTGTTGGGTTATGCCTTCAACTGGTCGCCGGAGGGCGTGGTCAACGAATATCTGAACGACTGCGAAGTCATCGAGGGCGGTGTGCGCAAGCTGGTCTCGCCAATGGAATGGCACGAGACGCTCTATGTGAACGGCGTCAAGCTCGAAGCCTTCACCACCTCCGGCGGTCTCGGAACCATGTGCAGCACCATGCTCGGCCGGGTGGAAAACCTCGACTATAAAACCATGCGGTATCCCGGCCACATGGAACTGATGAATTTCTTCTTCCATGAGTTGCTGATGCGCGACCGCCGCCAGCTTGCAGGCGAGATCCTGACCGAGGCGAAGCCGCCGGTCGATGACGATGTCGTCTATGTCCATGTCTCGGCTGAAGGTATGATCAACGGCAATCTACGCCGGCGGGAATTCGTGCGGGCCTACTATCCGATCGAGATTGCCGGCGAGAGCCGCACCGCCATCTCCTGGACCACGTCGGCTTCCGTCGTGGCCGTCATCGAGCTGGTGCGCGCCGGGCGGCTGCCGTCGACCGGCTTCCTGCACCAGGAGCATATCCCGCTCCACACATTCCTGGAGACGCGGACCGGCAGCCTGTTCAAGGGCGGTATCACGCATCACGGATGATGTGCGCCTCTATGCCTGTGTCGTCTGCGGGACCTCGGAGAGCAGCCAGGCGCGAAAGGCGGCGACGGCTGGCCGCTCCAGAGCGGTCGGCGGATAGACCAGATGGTAGGCCAGCGTGCTGGCAAGCCCAATCGGAAAGGGCGCGACGATCGTGCCGTCAGCCAATTCCTTTTCAATGAAAGAGCGACGCATCAGCGCAATGCCGAGCCCCGCCTTCATGGCATGGTAGGCGCCGGTGCCGTCGGTAAAGATCGGCCCCCGCATGGCGTCCACCTTGGTTGTGCCTGCTGCCTGCAGCCAGAGCTGCCAGTCCCGCCGGTAGACATCATGGATCAGGGTCAGGCCGGCTAACGCGTCGGCTGCGGGTGAGGGGCCGAGGGTGGCGGCAACCTCGGGCGTGCAGACCGGCACATATTCGTCATCGAGCAGCCGCTCGCTTGCCAGCCCTTCGTAGCCGCCGAGGCCATGGCGAATGGCGATGTCGATGCCGTCGCGCTGGAAATCCATCATCCGGTGCGAGGCGCTGATCCGCAGATCGATCTCTGGATGCGCCTGTTCGAAACGCATCAGCCGCGGCACCAGCCAGTGCGTGGCAAAGCCGGCGGTGCAGGTGACGGTCAGCACCGTGTCCCGCGTTCGCATCGTCAGCGCCGCGGTCGCCTCCCGTACCAGGCGGAAGGCTGTGCGCAGCGTCGCGAAATAATCCGCACCATCAGCCGTCAATGCCAGGCCGCGCGCGCGGCGGTCGAAAAGCCGCACACCGAGCGCGGTTTCGAGATCGCGCACCTGCAGGCTGACCGCACCGGGGGTCACATGCAGCTCCCTGGCGGCGATCGTCATGCTCAGATGACGCGCCGAGGCTTCGAAGGCGCGCAGCGCCGAAAGGGAAGGCAATTGATCCATGACGATTGAGTTAAACTAAACAATTGAGCGAAAAAGACTCGTTTGCAAGAGCCTTATAATCGCGAGATTATCTCATCGATCTCGATGGTTGGCAAGAAAACCTATTCTCGCGGTCATCGAGCCAAACTAAAACATGAGATATCGCCATGGCGCAGAAATCAATGGGCGCGGCGGAATGGGTCATGCTGTTCGGATTGTCGATCCTGTGGGGCGGCTCGTTTCTGTTCAACGGCATCCTGGTACACGAACTGCCGCTCTTCACCATCGTCGCCGCACGTGTCGCGTTGGCGGCGATAGCCTTGCATGTCATCGTCCGGATGACCGGGCAGGCCATGCCGCGCGACCGGCAGGCTTGGGCTGCCTTCTTTGGCATGGGTGTCCTCAACAATGCCATTCCCTTCCTGCTGATCGTCTGGGGCCAGACGCACATCGCCAGCGGCCTGGCCTCCATTCTCAACGCTACGACGCCGCTTTTCGCCGTCGTGGTGGCGCATTTTCTGACGACGAATGAGAAAATGACCGGCAATCGCCTGATAGGCGTTGTCGTCGGTTTTGCCGGCGTCGCGCTGATGATCGGCCCGTCGGTCCTGAGCAGCCTCGGCTCGAATGTGCTCGGGCAGCTTGCCGTGCTCGGTGCTGCCTTCTCCTATTCGCTCGCCGGCATTTTCGGTCGCCGCTTCCGCCGCATGGGTCTCGCTCCGATCATCCCCGCGGCCGGACAGGTCACGGCCTCGACTGTCCTGCTGCTGCCGGTCGCGCTTTTTGTCGACCATCCTTGGATGCTCGACATGCCTTCGATCGAAACCTGGATGGCACTGGCTGGTCTGGCGATCCTCTCGACAGCAATCGCCTATGTCCTGTATTTCCGTATCCTGGCAACGGCGGGCGCCACCAACCTGATGCTGGTCACCTTCCTTATCCCCGTCAGCGCCATCCTGCTCGGCGCGCCGATTCTCGGCGAACAATTGCAGCCGAAGCACTTTATCGGCATGGCGATGATCGCGGTCGGCCTTGTGGCGATCGATGGACGATTGCTTACCCTCGCCCCTTCGGCAGGGGAATCGCATATGAGGAAGTTGTGGCGTTTGGTGAGGAATTGGATTCTGTAGGTTCTCCAGAAGTTGGTCTGGAGAGATTGCATGCGAGGCTTGCAGGATCTGTTTTGCGAATTGCCGGATGGTCGGGCAGCGAATGCCCGGCATTCTTTGGCTGATGTGTTGCTGATAGCCTTTGCTGCCATGTTGTGCGGGGCGGAAAGTTGCGTGGACTTTGCCGCCTTTGGCCGCGACAAGCAGGATGTGCTGAGCGAATTTCTGCAGTTGGATCATGGCGTTCCCAGTCACGACACATTTAGCCGGACGTTTCGTCTGCTGGAGCCTGCGGCATTCGAGGTGGTGTTTCGTCGCTTCATGACGGCCTTTGCCGCCGCGCTTGCCCATGCGCAAGGGGATCAGGACGAAAGACTGCCGGTGCTGGCGATTGACGGCAAATCGCTGCGCGGAGCGGTCGAGGCTGCTGGCAGCACGACGCCGCTGCATTTGGTGACGGTCTGGAGTGCCGAGCAACGGCTGGTTCTGGGCCAACGCCTGGCCGCCGGCCGCAGTGAAGTGACGGCGGCGCGTGAGATCATCGCCCTGTTAGATCTGGCCGGCAGCATCGTTACCGCCGACGCCTTGCATGGCAGTCGCCGGACGGCGCAAGCCATCCGGGCACGCAGTGGCGATTATGCCCTGATGATCAAAGGCAATCGCGGTCCGCTTCATCGGGCCGCGGCAGCCTTGTTCGCCAATGTCGAGCCGGCTGCCGCCGCAAGCCCGCACACATCCGCCGCGCACGGCCGGGTGGAAGAGCGTCGCGCCTGGGTCCGGGCGGTCCCGGATTGGGCCGAGACCTATCGCTTCGACGGCTTGGTCGCCATGGCCAGGATTGATGCGCGCCGCCTCGTCAACGGGCAGGAAGAACGCCAGACGCGATATGTCGCCCTATCGTGCCTGCTTCATCCCGACGAGGTCCTCAGGGTGGTGCGGGCTCATTGGTCCATCGAAAACAGCCAGCATTGGATTCTCGACGTCGCCTTCGGCGAAGATCGTATCCACACACGAAACGATCACACTGCGCAGAACCTCGCCATCCTCCGCCGTCTCGCCCTCAACCTGCTGCGATCCGATCCAACGAAGGACTCCATCCGCCTCAAAGTCAAAAAGGCGGGATGGAACAACTCCTTCCTCAAATCTCTCCTCGCTCAAATGCGATAGCCCTGCCTCGAGGGGGAGGTGATTAGCACGCTAGGTCCGCAACCACCGAATCGAGGATCAGCATGCCCGCCGGCGTGCAGCGCAGGCGGGAATTGCCGAGGCGCTCGATAAAACCGTGCTCCAGCAGAAGCTGCTCGCGCTTCGGATCCGGCTCCCTGCCGGAGAGCTGTTGCCAACGCACGAGATCGATCCCTTCCTTCAGGCGCAGGCCCATCAGCAGCAGCTCGTCGGCCTGCTCGTCGAAGCCGAGCATCTCTTGCTCGACCATGCCATGGCCGTCGCGCTCGACCAGCTCCAGCCAGCTTTCCGGCTTCCGCTCGGTGGATGTCGCCAGTTTCTTCGGGCCTTGGGTCAGCCGGCCGTGGGCACCGGGGCCAATGCCGGCATAGTCGCCATAGCGCCAATAGGTGAGATTGTGGCGGCTCTCCGCGCCGGGGCGTGCGTGGTTGGAAACCTCGTAGGCCGGCATGCCCTCGCGCTCGGTGATCTCTTGCGTCGCCTCATAGAGCAGCGCCGACTGGTCGCCATCCGGCACGATCAGCTTGCCCGCCTTGTGCAGCCCATAAAAGGGCGTGCCTTCCTCGATCGTGAGTTGATAGAGCGAGAGGTGATCGACGGCATAGGAGATCGCCTCCTTCAACTCACGCTCCCATTCCTCGACGGTCTGGTTCGGGCGAGCATAGATCAGGTCGAAGGACATGCGCGGGAAGATCTCGCGCGCCAGCTTGATCGCCTTCAACGCATCGGCGACGTCGTGGAGCCGGCCCAGGAATTTCAGGTCGCGATCGTTCAGCGCCTGCACGCCCATCGACACGCGGTTGACGCCGGCCGCACGATAACCGCGGAAACGCTCGGCTTCGACGCTGGAGGGGTTGGCCTCCATGGTGATCTCGATACCATCCGGCACATGCCAATACCTGGAAATGCCGTCGAGAAGGGCAGCGACCGTCTCCGGCTTCATCAGCGAGGGCGTGCCGCCGCCGAGGAAGATGCTGGTCACCGTCTTCGGGCCGCTGATCGCCCGCATCGACGCCATTTCCTTGAGGAAGGCGGCGGCGAAACGCTCCTGGTCGACCGGCTGATGGCGGACATGGCTGTTGAAATCGCAATAGGGACATTTGGCCGCACAGAAGGGCCAATGCGCATAGACGCCGAAACCGGGTTCACCGGTATCGGGTAACAACTGCGCCTCACGCGTCATTTCTTGCGAATCCATGATATCCACGGGCTTGAGCTTACGCCTCCAGGCAGGTTTCGACAAAGATCTTGAAGGCACGGGCCCGGTGCGACAGCGCCTGCGGTTCACCGGGCTTCCAGCCGTGCTTCTGCTCGGCGCTCATCTCGCCAAAGGTCACGTCGTAACCCTCAGGTTGGAACACCGGATCGTAGCCGAAGCCCTGTGTGCCGCGCGGCGGCCAGACGACGGTGCCCTCGACTTCGCCACGGAAAAGCTCGGTGTGTCCATCCGGCCAGGCAAGGCAAAGCACGCTGACAAAGCGCGCTGTGCGGCTCTCCGGCGACGTGGCGCCGGCCTTTTCCAAGGCGGTCTCGACCTTCTGCATCGCCATGGCGAAATCGCGCGTGCCATCAGGCGTTTCTGCCCAGTTGGCAGTGTAAACGCCGGGATCGCCGCCAAGTGCGTCGACCGCCAGGCCGGAGTCGTCGGACAATGCCGGCAGGCCGGAAGCAAGAGCGGAGGCCAGGGCCTTGATCGTCGCGTTTTCCTCGAAGGTGGTGCCGGTCTCGTCCGGTTCGATGAAATTGAGATCGGCGGCCGACTTGGCGGTAAAGCCGAATGGACCGATCAGGTCCTGGATTTCACGGATCTTGCCGGCATTGTGGCTGGCGACGACGATGGTCTTGGTATCGAGCTTGCGCATATGCTTTCCTGTCATAGGCCCCAGATCCGGGGTTCGGCGCATTCCAGGCTGTTGCCGGCCGGATCGCGGAAATAGATCGAGCGGCCGCCGTTCGGCCAATGAAAATCGGCCTCGATCGCGACGCCGGCGGCCTTCAGCTTTTGGGCCATCGCTTCGATATCGTTGCCACTGACCCGGAAGCAGACGTGACCGTGGCCTTTCGTGCCATGCGGCGGCACCGGCAAGGAACTCGATTCCGGCGGCTTCACCGTCTCATTACTGTTGAAGATCAATAGCACGCCCGGTCCGCAGCGATAGAAGACGTGACGGTTACCGGCGCGCGTGATCTTCTCCAGCTCGAGAACGCCGCCATAAAAGGCCTCGGCCGCATCCAAATCATTGGCATAGAGTGCGGTTTCAAGGATACTTTCGATTGTCGCATTGCTCATCGAGTTGGCCCCTCGCCCTAGCCCTCTCCCCGCTCGCGGGGCGAGGGGGCGACCTCATATATGGACGCCTCCCGATTCCCACGAAGCTGAGGGACGACGGCAGGCGCGTCTTGCCCTTCTCCCCGTGAAAACGGGGAGAAGGTGGCCGATAGGCCGGATGAGGGGCAAGCTGCACACTCCGCATTTGCTGATATCCTCAGGCAATCGCCTGCTTCTGCAGCTCCACCAGTTCGGCAATGCCGTTCTTGGCGAGATGCATCAGGGTGGTAAATTCCTCTTCGCTGAAGGGTGTTCCTTCCGCAGTGCCCTGGATTTCGACGATGCCGCCGGCGCCGGTCATGACGAAGTTGGCGTCGGTCTCGGCCGACGAGTCTTCGAGATAGTCGAGGTCGATCACCGGTTGGCCTGCGAAGATGCCGCAGGAAATCGCGGCGATATGATCCTTCAGGACACGGTCCGTCTTGATCATGTTGCGGTTTTCCATCCACTTCAGGCAGTCGTAAAGCGCGATCCAGCCGCCGGTGATCGAGGCCGTGCGGGTGCCGCCGTCGGCCTGGATGACGTCGCAGTCGAGCGTGATCTGGCGTTCGCCGAGCGCCTGCAGGTCGACGACGGCGCGCAGTGACCGGCCGATGAGGCGCTGGATCTCCTGCGTGCGGCCGCCCTGCTTGCCTGAGGCGGCTTCGCGCTTCATGCGTTCGCCGGTGGCGCGCGGCAGCATGCCGTATTCGGCCGTGATCCAGCCCTTGCCGCTATTGCGGAGCCATGGTGGCGTTTTTTCTTCCAGGCTTGCCGTGCAGAGCACATGCGTGTCGCCGAACTTGACCAGGCACGAGCCTTCCGCATGCTTGGAAAAATTGCGCTCGAATGACACCTTGCGCATCTGGTCGGTTTTTCTGCCTGAAGGCCGCATTCCACTCTCCTGAACGTTTATCGACCGCTTCTACGATCCATAGGCGGCTTTTGCAAAGGAAAAGCAGGATGAAGCGCCTCGTTTTGGCACCATTGACATTTTTCCCTTTTGCCATTGCTAACCGAATGATTATATTTGACTAAGGCTCAACAGAACGGGTTTGACAGCGAAATGGGGTTCACGACATCGTCGGTTTCGGATGCCATTGCCGCGCTGGACGAACGCTCGAAGGAAATCTTCCGCCGTATCGTCGAAAGTTATCTTGAGAATGGCGAACCGCTCGGCTCGCGCAATCTCTCGCGCCTGCTTCCCATGTCCTTGTCGCCAGCCTCCGTGCGCAATGTCATGAGCGACCTGGAAGAGCTTGGTCTGATTTATTCGCCGCATATCAGTGCTGGCCGCCTGCCAACGCAGGTCGGCCTGCGCTTTTTCGTGGATGCCTTCATGCAGGTCGGCGATCTCTCGGCGGAAGACCGCGCCACCATCGACCGTCAGGTGCGCGGCAGCAATCGCGCTCAGCCCATTGAATCGGTCATGACCGAGGCGAGCCGCATGCTTTCGGGCATTTCCCGCGGCGCCGGACTGGTGATCACCTCCAAGAGCGATCCGATACTGAAGCACGTCGAATTCATCCGGCTGGAGCCGACCAAGGCGCTCGCCGTGCTCGTCGGCGACCACGACCAGGTGGAAAACCGCATTATCGAATTGCCGGCCGGCGTTACCTCATCGCAGCTCACGGAAGCGGCGAATTTCCTCAACGCCCATATGACAGGCCAGACCCTGCCCGAGCTGCGCCGCCAGCTGCAGACGCTGAAGGAGAACGTGCGCCAGGAACTGGATACGCTGTCACGTGTGCTCGTCGAACGCGGCATCGCCGTCTGGTCGGGCGATGGCGATGACGGCAAGCCGACGCAGCTTATCGTGCGCGGCCGCGCCAATCTGCTGGCCGAAGTGGGGGGAGCTGAGGATCTGGACCGGCTTCGCCTGTTGTTCGACGATCTGGAGAAGAAGGACAGTCTGATCGAGATCCTGAACCTCGCCGAAAGCGGACCGGGCGTGCGCATCTTCATCGGCTCGGAAAACAAGCTCTTTTCGCTCTCCGGTTCCTCGCTGATCGTTGCACCTTATCGCGATGACGATGACCGGATCATCGGCGCCGTCGGCGTCATCGGCCCGACGCGGCTGAATTACGCACGCATCGTGCCGATGGTGGACTATACCGCCCAACTGATTTCCAGGCTGTCGCGGCCGGGGATGTGACGAGAAGCGGCTGCAGAGCGGACGCCAATTTGAACGCACAAAGATCGTTTTAGTCGGGAAGCAGGGTTCCCGATCCGCCCATCTCCGCCGGCATGTCTTTTTGCTTCGGCAGGCCGTCCCTCAGGTGCAGCACGGTGTTCCCGTAGTTGACATGAAGCATCGGCTGGAAGTCGAGCGTGGAAATGATGGCGGCGTAAACGTCGGTCACGCCCCATAAAGGATGCTCGGTCAGCAGATGGCCGCCGCAAATCTCGCACCATTTGCGCACGCTCTTTTCGCTTCTTTGATAGCCGCGGATGTGATCGGCACCCTTGGTCACGTGAACGGCGGCCGGCGGCCAGAGCGAGAAGGCGTTGACCGGCCCCGCGGACCATTCCCGACAGGAGTCGCAATGGCAGTAGCCCATCGCGGCCGGCTCGCCGTCGACCGCGATTTCCACCGCGCCACAGAAACATTTGCCTGAATAGGACATGGATCATACCTCACGCTGTGTTGAAACGGCGCCGACTATACCGGGAAAGGCTCTTCGATGGTAGAAGCCCCAACGGGGGAGGCCCATTCACCCGGTTGGTATTCGTGCAAATGCGATGGGATTGCCGGGAATCACCTGTTCTTCGCGACAAAGCCTTGATTTTTTCCGGCTAAACCTCGATATCGGGCACATTCAAAAGACAAAGCAATTCGGAGACCGTCATGACCGACGAAACAACGAAAACCGGACCTGACGCCACGGCGACTGACAATCCCGCGGGCTTTGCGCAAGAGGATGCTGAAACCGTGGAAACGGGCCAGCCCTCACAGCCGGATCCGGTCGAGCTGCTGAAGGCCGAAAATAGCGATCTTCGCGACCGCTATCTGCGCCTTGCCGCCGAGATGGATAACTTGCGCCGTCGTACCGAGCGCGACGTCAAGGATGCCAAGTCCTATTCCGTCGCCAGCTTCGCCCGCGACATGCTCGCCGTGTCGGACAATCTGCGCCGCACGCTGGAGGCCATCCCGGCGGAAGCCCGGGCCGAGGCCGATGCTGGCCTGAAGACGCTAATCGAAGGCGTGGAGATGACCGAGCGTTCCATGCTGTCGGCCTTAGAGCGCCATGGTGTCCGTCAGATCGAGCCTGTCGGCCAGAAGTTCGATCCCAACTTCCATCAGGCAATGTTCGAGGTCCCGAACACCGAAGTGCCGAACAATACGGTCGTGCAGGTGGTGCAGGCCGGCTTCGTCATCGGTGAGCGCGTTCTGCGTCCGGCGATGGTCGGCGTTGCCAAGGGCGGCCCGAAGGTTGCCGAGATTTCCGAACCGGGCGCCAACAGCCCGTTCGACGAAAAAGACGCCTGAGCCTCAAGCCGTGTATAAAAAGCCAGAGCCGGATGACCCTGGTCGTCCGGCTCTTGCTTTGTCCGCGTTTGAGTTCGGGTCGATCCGTTAGGCTGCGTTGGACGCCTGCTCTTCGTTGAGGAAAGCATAGATTGCCGAGGCCGATTCCGTGGCGCGCAGCTTGGCGACGAGATCTTGGTCACGCAGCACGCGGGCAATACGCGACAGCGCCTTTAGATGGTCTGCGCCGGCGCCTTCGGGAGCGAGTAGCAGGAAGACGAGGTCGACGGGTTGGTCGTCCAGTGCCTCGAAATCAACCGGTACTTCCAGACGCGCGAAAATACCGATGATGGATTTGATGCTGGTGAGCTTGCCGTGGGGAATGGCGATGCCGTTGCCGACGCCCGTGGAGCCCAGGCGCTCGCGCTGCAACACGACGTCGAAAATCTCGCGCTCGGGCAGTCCGGTCAATTTGGAGGCCTTGGCTGCCAGCTCCTGAAGCAATTGTTTTTTGGAATTTGCCCTCAAGGCGGGGATGATCGCATCTTGGTGCAGCAAATCTGCCAATGCCATTCTCTTTATCCTTCGTGTCGCCGAGATCCGATAACGGAGGAGCGGCGGCCGGCTGATTGTGTGGAGCCGCCGCTCATCTTCTTTTCTCAGCCTTTGATATTGGCTGCGTCGATCCAGCCAATGTTGCCGTCCTGACGACGGTAAACGATGTTCAAATGTTCTTTGCCGGGGCTGCGGAAGAGCAGCAGCGGCTCGTCGGTCATGTCGAGCGCCATCACGGCGGTCGCGACCGACATGGTCTTCAGCTGTTTCGTGCTTTCAGCGACGATCGCCGGCGCGAAATCGGCAGGGACTTCATCCTCGTCATCCGGTACGCCGTCCATGACGGTATAGGCGACCTCAGCGAGGCCGTTTGTGTGGTTGCCGGCCTGATGATCCTTCAGCTTACGCTTATAGCGGCGCAGGCGCTTTTCGATCCGTTCGGACGCTGCATCAAAAGCCAATTGCGGATCCATCGCCTCTCCGGCGGCATGCAGAACGACGCCACTGTCGAGATGAAGTTTGCAATCGGCCGCGAAGCGGGAACTGGATTTCTGTACCGTCACCTGGCCTGAATACCCCCCGTCGAAGTATTTCGTAACGGCCGTTCCGATCTGGTCTTCAATCCGTTGGCGGAAGGAGTCACCAATTTCCATATGTTTCCCGGAGACACGCACACTCATGGAGTTTCCCTTCTTGTCGTGGTTATTGCGCGTATCAGTTTACGCCAAGCCTCAAGCTCATCCAAGCACTTCACGCGGTCAAAGACAAATTGCCTTTGTCAGGCACCTTGGGGATGATGGGGATAAGTTCATGGCAGTGATGTCCTGCAACGATTGCGGCGGGCTTCTAGCCCCGCCACATCGGAAAGTCAACTGAATCTTAAGGATCCGTTAGCGGATTCGCAGTCTGCGGTTGCGCCTGAGCAATTGCTAAAAGCTGGCGACTTTTGCCAATGCGCGCTTCTCCCGGCGACGCTGTACGGAGGAGGGGATGTTCATCGCCTCGCGATATTTCGCAACCGTGCGGCGAGCAAGCTCGATGCCGCCCTTCTTTAGCGTATCAACGATATCGTCGTCGGAGAGGACAGCGTCCGGGCTCTCGTGCGAGATCAGCAGGCGGATCTTATGACGCACCGCTTCGGCGGAATGGCTGTCGCCACCCTCGACGGCGCCGATCGAGACGGTGAAGAAATATTTGAGTTCGAACAGGCCGCGCGGCGTCAGCATGTATTTGTTCGAGGTCACGCGGCTGACGGTCGACTCATGCATCTTGATGGCGTCCGCCACGGTCTTCAGATTGAGCGGGCGCAGATGATCTACGCCGTACATCAGGAAAGCGTCCTGCTGCCGGACGATCTCGCTCGCCACCTTCATGATCGTCTTGGCGCGCTGATCGAGGCTGCGCGTCAACCAATTGGCATTCTGCAGGCATTCCGAGAGGAAGGCATGATCCTGGCTGGTCTTGGAGACGGAGGCGAAATAGGACTGGCTCACCAGGACGCGTGGCAGCGTATCGGGATTGAGTTCCACCAGCCAGCCTCCGTCGGAGGAGGGGCGCACGACGATGTCCGGCATGATGGCCTCGGACATGCCGGTCTCGAAGCCGCTGCCGGGTTTCGGGTTCAACTGGCGGATCTCCGCCATCATGTCGAGCAGATCTTCCTCATCGACACCGCAGAGCCGCTTCAAGGTCGCGAAATCGCGCCGGGCGAGAAGTTCGAGGTTCTGGATCAGCCGTTCCATGGCCGGATCGAAACGATCCTTCTGCCGAAGCTGGATCGACAGGCACTCGCTGAGGGAACGGGCAAAGACGCCGGGAGGGTCGAGCAACTGAAGTGTGCCGAGCACGCGCTCGACATCCGCAGGGGTGGCGCCGAGGCGCTCTGCGGTTTCGCCCAAATCGGCCTGCAGATAGCCGGCATCGTCGAGCTGGTCGACGAGATACTGGGCAATCAGCCGATCGGCCATATTGGGCAGGGAAAAGGGAATCTGTTCGTTCAAGTGGTCGCGCAGCGAAATCTGGCCGGCGACGAAATCATCGAGATCGTAGCTTTCACCGGCTTCGCCGCCCGGCATGGATTTCCACTGGCTGAGCAGTTCCGGTGCATCCGCGCGCTGCGGGTTGCCGTCGTCGGGAAAGACATTGCTGAAGTTGGTATCGAGCTCGTCGTTCAGCCGGTCGGCATGACCAGTATTCTCGCTCTCGTACCAATCGCTCGTCAGTTCGCCGCTGTTGCGGTCGAAACCATCATCGCCGCTCTCCTCCGAAGCATCGAATCTTTCGTCCTTCGCCTCGCGATCGCCGCTGCTGCCTATATCCTCGTCATTTGACGTAAATTCGAGCAGCGGATTTTTTTCGACTTCCTGAGCGATGAATTGGGTCAGTTCAAAATGCGTCATTTGCAGCAACTGGATGGATTGCATCAGTTGCGGTGTCATCACCAGGCTTTGGCTTTGGCGCAGGAAAAGATTGGCCGATAATGCCATGGCGGACGCGAGACTCCCCTTGATCTCTTCGGGAATCCGCGTTTTCCATTAAGAAATACCCGCAAATTCCAACTGGCCCAAAAATTGCTTTTTTATTGGGTTTGGTCAAGCGGAACTGTGACGGGACGATGAATTTCCGAGGCGTCGCGCCTTCTGGTAAGGCACGGAGACGCCGCGGCTCAACCTAAGCTCATCAAAGACTGAAATTGTCGCCGAGATAGAGCTTGCGCACCTCCGGATTGCTGACGATGTCGTTGGCCCTGCCATGGGTCAGCACTTCGCCGGCGTGGATGATATAGGCGCGGTCGATCAGACCGAGCGTCTCACGGACGTTATGGTCCGTGATCAGCACGCCGATGCCGCGCGCCGTCAGGTGATGCACGAGGTTCTGGATGTCGGCGACCGAGATCGGGTCGACGCCGGCAAAGGGTTCGTCGAGCAGCATGAAGGTCGGATCAGTGGCCAATGCGCGGGCGATTTCCAGACGTCGCCGCTCGCCGCCCGAAAGAGCGATCGCCGGCACCGTACGCAGATTGCGGATGTGGAATTCCTCCAGCAGCTCGTCGATCTTCCGCTCTCGCTTGTTCTTGTCCTTTTCATGGACTTCGAGCACGGCGCGGATGTTCTCCTCCACCGTAAGGCCACGGAAGATCGAAGCTTCCTGCGGCAGATAGCCGACCCCAAGGCGAGCGCGACGGTACATCGGCATCGACGTGACATTGTTGCCGTCGATCTCAATCGTGCCTTCATCGACCGGTACCAGCCCGGTGATCATGTAGAAGCAGGTCGTCTTGCCCGCGCCGTTCGGCCCGAGCAGGCCAACAGCCTCGCCGCGCCGCACGACAAGCGACACGCCGTTGACGACGCGCCGTGTGCGGTAGGTCTTGGTCAGGCCGCGCGCGATCAGGGTGCCCTGATAGCGCGCTTTGTCCGCGGTCGGCGCGCCGGAAGTCGCAGAGGTCGATCCGGGCGTGCCGGGCAGGGGGGTGTGGTCGATATCGTCACGAGGAGACCGGGATCAGTTCTTTTTTTGCTGTTGCTGCTGCACTTGCTGCGACTTCGGATCGAGCTGGATCTGGACGCGGCCCCCGCAGGCATCCAATTGCGCTTCGCCCGTGGCCATATGCACGGTGAGCTGACAACCCGTGAAAACGTTCGGCCCGTCGGTCAGTACAACCTTCTGGCCCTTGAGTATGGCAAGCTGGTTGGCCATGTCGAAGGAGCCGTCGTCAGCCGTTGCCGTCTGCGTGCCCGAGACCAGGTAGACTTTGTCGGTGACCAGAATGTGATCGATGTCGGCATCGCCGGAGACCAGCGACTGGTTCTGCTGCTTGGCAGCGGTTGTGACCGGATTTTCGGTTGCCGGCTTGGCATTGGCATCGGCAGGCTGCTTCTTCTTGTAGAAGACTGTCATCTTGCCTGCCTGCATCGTCGTGGTGCCTTGGACGACCTTGACGTTGCCGGTGAATACCGCCTGGCTTTCCGCATCGTGGATCTCCAGCTTGTCGCTTTCGATCTGGATCGGCTGATCCTTGGAAAGCTTCAGGCCGGGCATATTGCTCGTCGTCGCCTGGGCGCCGGCTTCAGTTGCCACAAAAATTGCAAGTGCGCTAAGCGCGCAGAAAAGGCCCGCCTTGCGCAGACCGGAATTGAAAAGGGAATGTCGCCAATCGTTTGTCATGAACCGCCCGGCTGTTGCTCGCTAGCTGAATTATGGAGTGGGCTGGCTCGATATGCATCCGAACCTGCCCGTCGAATTCGATTACGCTTCCCTTATCCGTCATCTTGAGCGACTGTGCAACAACCGACATGCCTCCTCGGTATATTGCAACCTGATCCTGGCTGGATAGGTCGCCCTTCTTCACATCGAGGAATGCTGTCTCGAATTCGGCGCGCAAACCGTTGTCCATCAGGATGGTGAAGGGCGCGGTGAGCTTCAGCGTGTCGGCCTGGCGGTCGAAATCTGCGCTCTGGGCTGTCACATGCGCGATCACCTGGTTGTTGACCGGCATCGAGGCCTTGATGGTTTTGAGCGTGATCATATTGGGATTCTTGATGTCCTGCAGCGCCTTTTCCGCGAGCAGGGAATAGTTGATGCCGTCCTTGTTACGGCCGGCGATGGCCGGACGCTCCATCACGACCTTGCCGTCCTCGATCTTCGCGCCTTCGATCTGAATGTTCTCCGGCAGATATGCGCGCACGACCGACACCGCGATGAAGATCAGCGAGATGATCACTGCGGCCACCGGAAGCAAAATCCTCAGTCTTCTCACGCGCGCAGAATGAAAGATCGCGTCCTTATACGCGTTTCTTCCCTGCTCGGCGCTGATCGGTTGCCCGGAAGTCTCGATGGTATTGAGCATGCAACAGGTCCGTCTTCTCTGTCCCGGAAAAAACACGTTCGAGTCATGCACAGACTGTGCCAACAAGCCTGCCAGATCGTTTCGCATTATTGCATTGGCTTGCCAATATGGATTTTTGTCTCCGACAAGCAATTTTAGCAAAAATATAATGGGTGGCGGTTTCGCCCGATCCGCAATCGCCCTATCTGACGAAGCGCCGGGCGGAAGGCCTGCAACATAATCCTCAAAAAATTGAAGTGGATTTTTGCCAAGGATTATGCCCGTTTCAAGGTGTTGTATATCCGGTTCGTCGTATATCCAATTTATGACAGGGGAGAGATAGGGCGTCATGGACAGTTCTGCAATCGCAGATCGACGGCAATTGCGCCGCAAGCTTGGCTTCTGGCGCGTCATCGCCGTTCTTCTCTTGGTGGCGCTTGGCTTCGCGCTTTACCGTTTCATCGCTGGTGACCTGGTACGTGGACCGCAGATCGCCCGCGTCGAGGTTACCGGGCTTATCCTGGACGACAAGGAGCTTTTGGAGCGGCTGAAGAGGATCCAGGATAACGATCAGGTCAAGGCGCTGATCGTGTCGATTTCATCGACCGGCGGCACCACCTATGGCGGCGAACGCATCTTCAAGGCCATTCGCGCCGTTGCCGCGAAGAAGCCGGTCGTCTCCGATATCCGCACCGTGGCGGCGTCTGCTGGCTATATGATCGCCACGGCGGGCGACGACATCGTTGCCGGCGATACGTCGATCACTGGATCGATCGGCGTCATTTTTCAGTATCCGCAGGCGAAGGACCTGTTCGACAAGCTCGGCGTGTCGTTGGAAGATATCAAGTCGGCACCGCTCAAGGCCGAGCCGTCGCCTTTCCATCCGGCAAGCGAAGAGGCCAAGAACATGATCCGCAACATGGTCATGGACAGCTATGGCTGGTTCGTCGATCTTGTCGCCGACCGCCGCAAATTGCCGCGCGAGGACGTGCTGAAGCTCGCAGACGGCAGTATCTTCACCGGTCGGCAGGCACTGCAGAACAAGCTGATCGACACGCTCGGTGGCGAGGACGAAATTCGCACCTATCTCGCCACGCGCAAGGTCAAAAAGGATCTGCCGATCGTCGATTGGAAGGCCGAGGACAAAACCTCATTCTTCTCTTGGTCTGGCGCCGCTTCCCGGTTGCTAAATCTCTTCGGTTATGATGATTTTATGAAGGGAGAGGATCTCCAGAAATTTATGACCGAGAAGTTGTTTCTTGACGGCCTGCTTTCTGTTTGGCAGGGTGCAGCCAATTGATAAATCAATGATTTAAGGGGGCAACCGTGATTAAGTCGGAATTGGTGCAGATTGTTGCGGCACGTAACCCACATCTCTACCACCGGGACGTCGAAAATATCGTCAACGCTGTCCTCGACGAGATCACCGATGCGCTTGCCGCCGGAAATCGAGTGGAATTACGCGGTTTCGGCGCTTTTTCCGTCAAAAACAGGCCCTCGCGCTCTGGTCGCAACCCGCGCACCGGCGATACGGTGTTCGTCGAAGAAAAATGGGTTCCCTTCTTCAAGACGGGCAAGGAGCTGCGCGAGCGCCTCAATCCCGGCGCCGGTGACGAAGAAGACGACAATTAATCGTCGTTTTGACCGATAGTCTTCGCCAATGTCCCCGGTGGACATGATTGTGCCGCGACCAGGTGGCACTTGAACTCGGCCCGGTCTTTCTTATTCTGCGGCTATAGGCGATAGAAGTGCATGGCACGGATGCGCCTGGACAAAGGAGCGTTCGCCATGGCCAAGAAGATCATCAATCTGCTGATATTGCTGCCGCTCGGCATCATCCTCATCATCTTCTGCGTCGCCAACCGGCAGTCCGTGACGCTGGCGCTCAATCCGTTTAGACCCGACGATCAGGTGCTGTCGCTGAACGCGCCGCTTTTCGTGCTGCTGTTTGTCGCATTGATCATCGGTATGATGGTCGGCGCAGCGGTCACCTGGTTCAATCAGGGCAAACACCGCAAACTCGCCCGCAGCCAATCGCGCGAAGCCGTACGCTGGCAGGCGGAAGCCGACAAGCACCGCACTCGCGCCGAACAGATTGCCGGCCAGCTTCCGGCAAAGTGACCAAAGCGCCGAGCGTTCATTGAACGCTCTATTCGCCGCTGAGCCGCATGTCCTTGTAATCGCCCTCAGGCGATGAGCCGTCGCCCACGATTTCGAAACCAAGGGTGCGGTAAAAGGCCATGGCGCGCGTATTCTTCACCAGGCATTTCAGCCGGTAGCGCCGCTTCGGCCATTCTGGCAGCGCGGCGAGGAGCGCCTTGCCGGCGCCTAGGCCCTGAAATGCGGGCTCGATATAGAGCATATGGATGAAATCATCCGGTTCCCACAGCGCCATGAAGCCGGCGATGGTCCCATTCCGGTCCTCGCAGACGAAGATGCGTTCGCCCTGCGTGTGAATGACGAAATCCGTATTGTGAAATTCGCGTGGATCGACCCAGAGAAACGTGATGCGGCGTACGCGGAGATAAATATCGGCGAGAACGTCCGTATCCCGCTCGCATGCCGGCCGGATGGTCCAGAGATCTGATTTTGACGTCATGAGCAGCCTAGAGCCATTCCAGGAAAAGTGCGAAGCGGTTTTCCGTCCGGAAATCGCGTAAAAACAAAAGGATAGAGCGGGAAAGCGGTTCCTTGAAACGCTGAACCCGCTCTATGGGCGTCTGGTGACGATCGCTATCAAGCGGTGGCCTGGCCATTCAGGGCCGCGGTGAAATCCGCGAAGAACTGCTGAGCCAGTTTCTTGGCGCTGGAATCGACCAGCCGCGAGCCGAGCTGGGCGATCTTGCCGCCGACCTGGGCCTTGGCCTCATAGCGCAGGATCGTCTCGCCGCCTTCTTCTTCCAGAGTAACATCGGCCCCGCCCTTGGCAAAGCCGGCAATGCCGCCCTTTCCTTCACCGGAGATCGTATAGCTCTCCGGCGCATTGATATTGGACAGCGTCACTTCACCGTTGAAGGAAGCGGAGACCGGGCCGATCTTCAATTTCACCGTTGCCGTCAGCTCGGTCGGTGAAATCTTTTCCAGGCTCTGACAGCCGGGAATGCACTGCTTGAGGATATCGGGGTCGTTCAGCGCGGCCCATACGACGTCCCGCGGCGCGGCAATCCGTTCTTCACCGGTCATATCCATGGCAATCCTCCCGATCTGGCATTTTGTCCGGGGATAATCGCAGATCGGAAAGCGCTTTGCCAAGTGGCGGCCAGATGCTATTTGCACGCACATATCAATTTTGAGACAAGCATGGTGAAACAGAAGGAACGCCGGCCCGGCCAGAAAGCTGCAGGCAACCCCGGCACAAAGCCCCAAAGGGATGCCAGGCGTGACGGGCCGATAAAGACCGGCAAGCCATCGGCAAAGCCCGCACGTGATGCCGGCGCGAGATCTGCGCCGGCTGTGCGTGACCGTGGCGAGCGGACGGCGGAGCCGCGGATTGCGGCATCTGTTTCGGTAGCGCCCGAACGCCCGTTGATCGTGCGAAACGGCGAGCGTCCGGCTGAGCGCGTACCTGTCATCCTCGAATCGCTGGGTGCTGGGGATTTCCACCTGATCGACAGCGGCAACGGGTTGAAGCTCGAACAATATGGCCCCTATCGCATCGTCCGACCGGAGGCGCAGGCATTATGGCAACCATCGCTTGCGAACCGCATCTGGGACAATGCGGATGCGATCTTCACCGGCGATACCGATGAAGACGGCATGGGCCGCTGGCGGTTTCCACGCGAAGCGCTCGGCGAGACCTGGCCGCTGCAATTGCTCGGCATCGATTTTCTGGGCCGCTTCACCGCCTTCCGCCATGTCGGCGTGTTCCCGGAGCAGATCGTCCACTGGGCCTGGATGAAAGAACAGGTCGAAATCGCAAACCGGCCGCTGAAAGTGCTGAACCTCTTCGGCTATACCGGCGTCGCCTCGCTGGTCGCTGCGGCTGCCGGCGCAGAAGTCACCCATGTCGACGCCTCGAAGAAAGCGATCGGCTGGGCGCGGGAAAACCAGGCGCTCGGCCACATGGAAAAGCTGCCGATCCGCTGGATCTGCGAAGACGCCATGAAATTCATCCTGCGCGAGGAACGTCGCGGCAGCAAATACGATATCATCCTGACTGACCCACCGAAATTCGGCCGCGGCCCGAATGGCGAGGTCTGGCATCTCTTCGAACACCTGCCGTCGATGCTCGACATCTGCCGCGAGATCCTGTCGCCCAAGGCGCTTGGTCTGGTGCTGACGGCCTATTCCATCCGCGCCAGCTTCTATTCGATCCATGAGCTGATGCGCGAAACCATGCGCGGCGCCGATGGTGCTGTCGAATCCGGCGAACTGGTCATCCGCGAGGCGGGCCTTGACGGCAAGACGCCGGGCCGGGCGCTCTCCACATCCCTCTTCAGCCGCTGGGTGCCGAAATGATTCACGATTTCCGCAATGACGGCCCTCGCAAGGTCGGACATGTCAAGGAGGTCACCTCCCTTGCCAATCCGATCATCAAGGACATCAAGGCGCTGACCAATAAGAAGTCGCGCGAGGAAAGCGGCGACTTCCTCGCGGAAGGCTTGAAGCTGGTTATCGATGCCTTGGAGCTCGGCTGGACCATTCGCACGCTGGTCTACGCCAAGGCAGCGAAAGGCAAGCCTCTGGTCGAGCAAGTCGCTGCCAAAACCGTCGCTGCCGGCGGGCTTGTGCTCGAAGTCAGCGAAAAGGTTATCGCCTCCATCACCCGCCGCGACAATCCCCAGATGGTGGTTGGCATTTTCGATCAGCGCTGGCGGCAGCTCCGGGACGTCAGGCCGAAGACCGGCGAGACCTGGGTGGCGCTCGATCGCGTACGTGACCCCGGCAATCTCGGCACGATCATCCGCACCTCGGATGCAGCCGGTGCCTCAGGCGTCATCCTCGTTGGTGAGACGACGGACCCGTTTTCGCTGGAAACCGTCAGGGCAACCATGGGCTCGGTCTTCGCGGTTCCCGTCGTCAAGGCGACGCCGGAGGAATTTCTGGCCTGGAAGAGGACGGCCGGAGTCTCTGTCGTCGCCACCCATCTGGCCGGCGCCGTCGATTACCGGACGATCGACTACAAGAAAAGGCCCATCGTACTGCTGATGGGCAACGAACAATCCGGTTTGCCGGATGCCTTGGCGAAGGAGGCCGATGCGCTTGCTCGCATCCCGCAGGCCGGCCGCGCCGACAGCCTCAATCTGGCGGTGGCGACGGCCGTGATGCTGTTCGAAGCCCGCCGCCATCTTCTGACCCTCAGCGAGACGCGATGACCGACAGCGAGATGAACGAACAAACGCCCGCAAAACCCGCGCTGTTTTCCCGGCCGTTGCCGATCCTGATTTTCATTGTGGTCGCCGTCATCCTTGACCAGGCCGTCAAGATCATGGTCGACAATTGGCTGCCTTTGCAGGAGATGGTGCCGGTCGTTCCGATGCTGGCGCTCTATCGCACCTATAATCTCGGCGTCGCTTTTTCGATGCTGTCGGGCATGGACGGCTGGTTCATCGTCGGCATGCGGCTCGTCATCGTAGTTTTCGTGCTCTGGCTCTGGCGGCGTACGCCCAATCATCGCTGGCTCGCCCATCTGGGCTTTGCCTTGATCATCGCGGGCGCGCTCGGCAACCTGGTCGACCGGTTCCTCTACGGCCATGTGATTGATTACATTCTTTTCCATACGGAGACGTGGTCGTTCGCCGTCTTCAATCTCGCCGACAGTTTCATCACGGTCGGGGCGGGTTGCGTCATTCTGGACGAGCTGCTCCTGCCGAAAAAGGCGAAAGCGTAAAATTCTAGCGAATCCCTGAAGGCATCGGGAAGAGTGCGCATGTTAGCAAGACTACATGAGCACTCTGGCAAACCTGCAGGAAAAGCTTGTCGCCGCCATCGCCGACGACCACACTAAGCCGCGCGAACGGCCGGTCGAAGACGCGCCTCTCGCCGCCGCCGATCCCATCGAGATTTCGCCGGCTAATATTCCGGATGCGCCACAGTCTGCGTTTCCCCAATGGCTGCAACGCCATTGGCTGAGCGGCGGCGGCTTGATCGGCGGCGTGGCGCTCATGTCGGTCGGCTATGCGGGTGGCCCGCTGGCACTTGCCGCGCTGCTTGGCCTGATCGCACTGACGATCGTCGTTGCCGGCATCTTCCGCAGGCGGCATGCCGCCCGCAAGATTCTGACGGATGCGCCCACACTTAGCGAACACGAGCATGATCGTCTCTGGGAGAGCAACGAAAGCACGAGCTTGCTTGCCACCATCCACGATGCGCTTGGCGATATCACCGTGACGCGCGACATCGAACGCCGCATCGTCCATGCCAATGCCACCTTCCGCAAACTGACCGGCAAATCGAACCCAGAAGGTTTGACGCTGGAGGAGGCAGGTCTTGCCTTCCGCACCGCGACAGCTTCGCAGCGTCAAGACGCCGAGATTTCCACGCCGGAAGGCCCGCGCATCTTTGCCTGGCACGATGTCATGTTCCGCGATCCCGCGACTGGACAGTTGAGAATCCAGAGCGTCGCCCGCGATGTCACTGAGGAGCGGCAGGCCGCGCGTCTCCGCGAAGAAGCACGGCTGAAGGCAGAATATAACAGCGCCGCCAAATCGCGGCTGCTCGCCACCGTCAGCCACGAGGTTCGAACGCCGCTGTCGGGAATTCTCGGTATGAACCACCTGCTTGCCCAGACGCCGCTGACGCGGGAGCAAGCCAACTATCTGACCGGCATCCGCCAGTCCGGCAATGCCCTCGTACAACTCGTAGAAGACCTGCTGGATTTTTCGACGATCGAAGTCGGCCGCTTCCAGCTACGGCCGCGCGCAGAGCACCTGCGGCCGCTGCTGGAAGGCGTCGTCGAAATGCTCGCCCACCGCGCCCATGAAAAAGGTATAGAAATTGCCGCGACCGTCGCGGCGGACGTTCCCGAAACCATGGAATTCGATCCCGCCCGGCTCCGCCAGGTGTTGTTCAACGTCATCGGCAATGCGGTGAAATTTACCCAGAGCGGCGGCGTCCTGATCCGCGCTGGCCTCGATGGCGATAATCTGGTGATATCGGTCCGCGACAGCGGCCCGGGAATGACTGAGGAAGAGCAGGCGCATATCTTCGGCGAATTCGAACAAGCCGGCAATGTGTTGGACAGAAGCGCCGGCACCGGCCTGGGGCTTGCGATCTCCGCCCGCATCCTGCGCGAGTTCGGCGGCGCATTGAGCGTCGCCAGCGAGCGCGGCAAGGGCAGCGAATTCACCATCCGCTTTCCCATTTCCATCATCGCTGGAGAAAGCGAACACAGCAGGCGCGGCGACCTGCTCGAAGCGTCCGGCGTCCTGCTGCTGGCACCCGAGGGGGCGGCAAGCACCGCAATTGCCGAGACCATCCGCACGCTCGGCGGCCGCTGCCGCCTGATCGGTCCCGACGATGTGGAAAATCTGACACACTCTGCCGTCCGTTGTGAAGACGGGCCTCTGACGGATGTCATCGTCGATCATCGCATGGCGCCATGGTATTTCCGGGAGGGAACCGAACTGGCCGCCTCCGGCTTCAGAAAGATTTTTCTGGTCAATCCCGAGGAGCGCAACACGCATCCGCTCGATCTTTTCGATGCCTGGTTGATCCGTCCGTTGCGCGAACAATCGCTGATCGATGTGCTGAGCGGTCGCATGCGCGGCATGGAAAAGCGCGATGTGCTAAACGACAGCCCATCCGGATTCGGTCTTGTGACGCCGGAAGCGACGGATATCGCCCTTAACGTTCTGCTCGGGGAAGATGATCCCGTCAATGCCATGCTGGTGCGCGCCATGCTCGCCAAAGCTGGCCACAGGGTTCGCCTCGTCGAGGATTTCGGCGGCCTGCTCGCCCGTGCCGAAAATAGCGAGAATCGCCCTGACGTCGTCGTCACCGATCTCACCATGCCCGGCGGTGAGGGTGCCGCGATGCTCGCACAACTGAGGGCGCTGGAGCGCCGGTACGGGCTTTCACCGCTGCCAGTGATCGTGCTGACGGCCGACAGCCGCGACGCTATCCGCCGTCAGGCTCTGCTGGCCGGGGCCGACGCCGTCATCGTCAAGCCGGTCGACCCCGGGCGCCTGATTGCCGAAGTACAAGGCCTGTCGCGGCAGGCTCTCCGGCGTACCTAGATCGAAAACATATCTTCGAATCGTGATTCGGCGCCATCCGCTTGCTCGATGACGAACTGAGCCAAAAGCCGCTTCGCATCTTGTAAGAGCATCGCCTGGGATATAAAGGCTTCATCCAAATTCGGTGTTTGAAACAGGCACGGTTCTTGCTTTTCGCAAAGCACCATGTCACTTTCCTGTCGCACGAATTTGCTTTATGGCGCCTATATCAACCCGTAGAGGGGAGTCGCCATGTCCATCGAAATTTTGAATCGCGAAGCTCAGGGCGAAATGGTTCAGTCCTCTAAGGCAACGGTTGCGCCGGTTGCCAGCGATGTGTTCGGACGCATCGGAAATCTAGAAACACGCCTTGCTCGCACGGCGCGGGAGATCGACGCGGCTCAAGCCGTGCGCTATCGCGTCTTTGTCGAGGAGATGAATGCTCAACTGCCGGCCGAAGCCATGCGTCGCCAGCGCGATATCGATAGCTGGGATTCGATCTGCGATCATCTCTTGGTGCTCGATCGCTCGCTGGAAGGTGATTCGGAAGATCAGATCGTCGGCACCTACCGCCTGCTGCGTCAGGATGTGGCGATGGCAAATGGCGGTTCTATTCCTCCTCGGAATTCGACATCGATGCTCTGCTTACCCGTCACCCCGACAAGCGCTTCATGGAACTTGGCCGCTCCTGCGTGCTGCCGGAATACCGCACGAAGCGTACGGTCGAGCTGCTGTGGCAGGGCAATTGGGCCTATTCGCTGAAACACGGTATGAACGCCATGTTCGGCTGCGCCTCATTCCCCGGCATCCGTCCGGAGCAGCATGCGCTGGCTCTCTCCTTCCTCTACCATAACGTTATTGCCAAGGACGAATGGGCTGTTGGCGCGCTGCCATCGCTTGCCCGCACCATGGACCTGATGCCGGTCGAAGCTGTCAATTCCAAGAAGGCGCTGATGGCGCTGCCGCCGCTGATCAAGGGCTATCTTCGCCTCGGCGCGATGGTCGGCTCCACTGCCGTCGTCGATCATGCCTTCAACACGACGGACGTCTTGATCGTCCTGCCGATCGCCAGCATTTCGGACCGCTACGTCAACTATTACGGCGCCGACGCCGGTCGGTTCGCGAGCTGATCACGCAAGCCGGACTAGGCCGGCAACGGCCTCCTCAGGGAATCGCAAAAATATCGATCTCATCCTTAATTCCGCGAAGCGAAACGTGATGAGATTGCGGCTTCAGGCCGCGCGTCGTCAGAAATTCGGCGGCACCGGGGTTGTCGAGTACGGAACCGGTGGCGAATATCTCGCGCGAATTGGCGAGATGCTGCACGCGAGAGGCGATGTTGACCGTCTGTCCGAAGTAGTCCTGCCGCTCATTCAAGCTGACCGCGATGCACGGTCCCTCATGAATGCCGATTTTTAGAAGTAGATCGTCGCTGCCACGTTGCTCGTTGAGGTTGATCATTGCTTCGCGCATGCGCATTGCCGCGACCAATGCCCGGTCCGGGGTCGGGAAAGTGGCCATGACTGCATCGCCGATGGTTTTGACGACAGCTCCAGCCTCTGCGCCGACGATCTCATGCAGGATGCTGAAATGGGTCCTGACCAGATCGAATGCGGCAAGGTCGCCGACCCTTTCGTACAGCGCCGTCGAACCGCGCAAATCGGTGAAAAGAAAGGTAAGGCTGGTGATCTTCAGCCGCTGGTCCACGTCGATCGTGTCCGTGCGGTGGATGTCGCGGAAGGTTTGGTTGGAGAGCAACCGCTTGGCGGTCAGGAATGGGCGTCGCCTGCCCAGCAGGCCGTGAAGTACGTCGTTGGCCACGCAGATCGACGGCAGTGTGCGGACCTCCGTATGATTTTCCATCAGAATGCGTAGGGGGCCGGGTCGCAAGGTGATGGCTTCGCCATGTCGGTGCACGCGATCGAACACGAGCGAAATGGTCTGCCGTTCCTTCGAGGGTTCGCCTTTCACGTCCAGGAATTGTGCCGCGTGCGTGACCGGCTCGAAGATGATGACGTATTCCGCCGGCAACTGAAGCGACACAACAGCTTTTTCGCCGGCAGGCAGTTCCAGCGCTTCCAGCATGAATTGGTCGACCGTCTCCTCGTAACCATCATCGGGAAGATCGACGCCCGAGCCCCAATAGATCTGGCGAAAATATTCGAAGGCCGACAATTCGTGTGGAGTGTGAGCCTCGATGTGACGCACACGCGGGGTGACGGTGAATGTAACCTCGACCATCTCGTCGAGGGTCGGCTCATAACCGGCGGCGCAAAGCGCGCAGCTATATGTCTCGCTCTGAACAGTCTTCAGCGAGGTATTGGCATCCAGCACCCCGCCGCAACCGGGGCAAAGAACATTCCAGGATATCTCGAAGAGGCCCAGGCGAGATGCATGCAGGAAAGCGTTGATGGTCTGCTCTTCATCGAAGCCGTGCTCGGCTGCGAAGGCAAGCGCGTTCACACGATTGAGCTTGCGGTCCGGTGCGTTAAGAACCAGCCGTTCGATGGCGTCGACAATTTCTGGCCGCGCTGAATGGCGCAGCACTTCGAACAGGGGCTGGGCTTCACTCATCCACCTATCTTACACCGAATTGGCCCGGCGGCCATCGCCTTTCTCCGGCCACCGGTCCAGCCACCCAGATTGTCGTTACTATCCCGCCCCATAGGCAGCGATGGCTGCCATGTTGACGATGTCGGAATCCTTGGCGCCCATCGAGGTGATCTGCACTGGCTTGTCGAGGCCGACGAGCAGGGGGCCGATGACGGTGGAGCCGCCGAGTTCCTGCAGCATCTTCGTTGAGATCGAGGCCGAGTGGAAGGCCGGCATAACCAGCACGTTGGCAGGACCGGAGAGACGCGAGAAGGGATACTGGGTCTCGATGATCTTGCGATTCAGCGCCACGTCGGCGGCCATTTCGCCGTCGAATTCGAAATTGACATAGCGCTTGTCGAGAATGTTCACCGCTTCGCGCACTCGCTCGGAGCGTTCGCCCGGGGGATGGCCGAAGGTGGAATAGGCGAGCATGGCTACACGTGGTTCATAGCCCATGCGCCGCGCAAAGCCGGCGGCTTCCTCCGCGATATCTGCCAGTTCCTCCGATGTCGGCATGTCATGCACGGCGGTATCGGCGACGATGACGGTGCGGCCGCGGGCAAGCACCAGCGACGCGCCGATAACCCGGTGTCCCGGCTTGGCGTCGATGCAGCGGCGCACGTCGCCGAGCGCGGTCGAATAGTTGCGCGTTACCCCCGTCACCATGCCATCGGCGTCGCCGAGTGCCACCATGCAGGCGGCGAAATGGTTGCGGTCGTTGTGGATCAGGCGTGTCACATCGCGGTGCAGGTAGCCTTTGCGCTGCAGCCGCGCATAGAGATAGTCGATATACGCCTCTACACGCTTGGAAATGCGGGCGTTGACGATCTCGAGGCCTGGCCGGGTAAGGTCAATCCCGGCGCGTTCGGCGGTCGCATAGAGCAGATCCTCGCGGCCGAGCAGGATGGCGGTGCCGAGCCCTTGGTTGGCATAGGACAAGGCAGCGCGCATGACCTGCTCTTCTTCGGCTTCGGCAAAGACAATGCGCTTTGGATGCCGGCGTACGCGTTCGTAGAGTTGCGCCAGTGTCGAGGCGATCGGGTCGCGCCGGGCCGACAGTTCGCGGGCATAGGCAGCCATATCGGGCATGGCGCGGCGGGCGACGCCGCTTTCGATGGCGGCTTGCGCGACGGCAACCGGGATCGCCGAGATCAGGCGCGGATCGAAGGGCACGGGAATGATGTATTGCGCCCCGAAGCGCGGCCGCGCGCCCTGGTAAGCGGCAACCACATCGTCCGGCACGTCTTCGCGTGCCAGGCTCGCCAGGGCCTTGACGGCGGCAATCTTCATTTCATCGTTGATCGTCGAAGCCCGTACATCGAGCGCGCCGCGGAAGATATAGGGGAAGCCGAGGACGTTGTTCACCTGGTTCGGATAGTCCGAGCGTCCGGTCGCCATGATGGCGTCGTCGCGGATGCGGGCGACTTCTTCCGGTGTGATTTCCGGATCGGGATTGGCCATGGCGAAGATGATCGGCCTTTCGGCCATGGAGCGGATCATCTCGGCGGAAAAGGCACCCTTCTGCGACAGGCCGAAAACGACGTCGGCGCCCTTCATCGCTTCAGCCAGCGTACGGCTGTCGGTCTTCACCGCATGCGCCGACTTCCACTGGTTCATGCCTTCGCTGCGGCCCTGGTAGATCACGCCCTTCGTGTCGCAGAGCACGATGTTGTCAGAATTGAAACCCATCGCCTTGATCAGTTCGACGCAGGCAATCGCGGCGGCACCCGCGCCGTTGCAGACGAGCTTGGTGGTCTTGAGGTCGCGGCCGGTCAATTCCAGTGCGTTGATCAGGCCGGCGGCGGCGATGATCGCGGTGCCGTGCTGGTCGTCGTGGAAGACGGGGATGTCCATCAGCTCCCGCAGGCGCTGTTCGATGATGAAACAGTCGGGTGCCTTAATGTCCTCGAGGTTGATGCCGCCGAAGGAGGGGCCGAGGTAGCGGACGCAGTTGATGAACTCGTCGACATTTTCGGTGTCGATCTCGAGATCGATCGAATCGACATCGGCAAAGCGCTTGAAGAGAACGGCCTTGCCTTCCATGACCGGCTTGGAGGCCAGCGCTCCGAGATTGCCGAGGCCGAGAATGGCTGTGCCGTTGGAGATGACGGCCACCATATTGCCGCGAGACGTATAGTCGTAAGCCGTCTGCGGATCGGCGGCGATCGCCTTCACGGGAACAGCCACACCAGGCGAATAGGCAAGCGAGAGATCGCGCTGCGTCGCCATCGGTTTGGTCGGATTGATTTCAACCTTGCCGGGGCGGCCAAGCTTGTGGAAGTCGAGCGCTTCCTGATCGGTGATCCCCGTTCCCGGACGCGGCGTGCTGCTGGTGTCAGACATGTATCCTCCAAACCTCCTGTGGGCGACCGGTCCCTCTTGCCCGATAGCTGTTGTCTTCTATAGCTGCGCGCGGGTAGGGTGGCACCTCATTTTTTGGGAAAAACTGCACCTCCGTGAACGAACGAATAATTGCCAGCATCGATGCTTTCTCGGCTACCGAGCTTGCCTCGGAAGAAAGCCGCGCCTCGGCCACGCCGATGATGGAGCAATATATCGAGATCAAGGCGAACAATCCCGGTTCGCTGCTGTTCTATCGCATGGGCGATTTCTACGAGCTGTTCTTCGAGGATGCCGTCGACGCGTCGCGCGCACTCGGCATTACGCTCACCAAGCGCGGCCAGCATATGGGCCAGGATATCCCGATGTGCGGCGTGCCGGTGCATGCCGCCGACGACTATCTGCAGAAGCTGATTTCGCTGGGTTTCCGTGTTGCTGTCTGCGAGCAGGTGGAGGATCCGGCGGAGGCGAAGAAGCGCGGCGGCAAGTCAGTGGTCCGGCGCGATGTCGTGCGCCTGGTGACGCCGGGCACGATCACCGAGGAAAAGCTGCTGTCGCCCTCGGAATCGAACTATCTGATGGCGCTCGCCCGCATTCGCGGCGGCACGGAGCCACAACTGGCGCTCGCCTGGATCGATATTTCGACCGGCGTTTTCCGACTGGCGGAGACGGAAGCGTCCCGGCTGCTCGCCGATATCCTGCGCATCGATCCGCGCGAGCTGATCCTGCCGGATACGATGTTCCACGATCCCGAGCTGAAGCCGGTCTTCGACGTGCTCGGCCGCACGGCAGTGCCGCAGCCGGCCGTACTTTTCGATAGCGCCAGCGCCGAGGGCCGCATTACCAGATATTTCGGCGTCTCGACGCTGGACGGTTTCGGCTCCTTTACCCGCGCCGAACTTGCCGCTGCTGCCGCCGCCATCGCCTATGTCGAAAAGACCCAGATCTCCGAGCGGCCGCCGCTCGGGTTGCCGGAGCGCGAAAGCGGCGCATCGACACTGTTCATCGATCCCGCCACCCGTGCCAATCTGGAACTGGTACGAACGCTTTCCGGCGACCGCAATGGTTCCTTGCTGAGGGCGATCGACCGCACGGTGACCGGCGGCGGTGCACGTTTGCTTGCCGAGCGCCTGATGTCGCCGCTGACCGATCCGGCGCGCATCAACGAACGGCTGGATTCGATCGGCTTCCTCGCCGAAGAGCCTTCGCTTTGCAACGATCTCAGGACAGCGCTGAAACATGTGCCGGACATGCCGCGCGCGCTCTCGCGCCTTGCGCTGGACCGCGGTGGCCCGCGCGATCTCTGGGCGATCCGCCAGGGGCTCGGTGCGGCCGCCGGCGTTGCCGATCTGCTGGGCAGCGCATTGCTGCCCGAGGAGTTGGGAGCAGCGCTTGCCGGGCTCCGCGCCTTGCCCCACGGCCTCGAAGCGCTGCTTGCCGGCATGCTCGCCGACGAATTGCCGCTGCTCAAGCGCGACGGCGGGTTCCTGCGCGAGGGAGCGAATGCGGAGCTAGACGAAGTCCGCGCGTTGCGCGACCAGTCGCGACGCGTCATTGCCGGATTGCAGCTGCAATATGCCGAGGAAACCGGCATCAAATCGCTGAAGATCAAGCACAACAACGTGCTCGGCTATTTCATTGAGATCACAGCCAGCAATGCCGGTCCGATGACGGATACTGCCGAGGCCAAGGCACGTTTCATCCATCGCCAGACCATGGCCAACGCCATGCGCTTTACGACGACCGAACTAGCCGATCTTGAAAGCCGCATCGCCAACGCCGCGGACAAGGCGCTCGCGATCGAGCTGGAAGCTTTTGATCGCATGGTCGCAGCCGTTGTCGCAGAGGCCGAGGCGGTCAAGGCCGGCGCTCGGGCACTGTCGGTGATCGATGTCGGGGCTGGGCTGGCACTGCTTGCCGAGGAACAGGGCTATTGCAGGCCGGTGGTCGACGACAGCCGGATGTTTGCGATCGGCGGCGGCCGCCATCCTGTGGTCGAGCAGGCATTGCGCCGGCAAGCGGGCGGCCCCTTCGTCGCCAACAATTGCGACCTGTCGCCGATGCCGGATGGCAAGGACGGCGCGATCTGGCTGCTGACCGGCCCGAACATGGGCGGCAAATCGACCTTCCTGCGCCAGAACGCGCTGATCGCCATTCTTGCCCAAACAGGTTCCTTCGTGCCCGCTGCCTCCGCCCACATCGGCATTGTCGATCGGCTGTTCTCGCGCGTCGGCGCTTCGGACGATCTGGCGCGTGGCCGGTCCACCTTCATGGTCGAGATGGTCGAGACAGCGGCGATCCTCAACCAGGCGACCGACCGGTCGCTGGTCATCCTCGATGAAATCGGCCGTGGTACCGCGACTTTCGACGGTCTCTCCATAGCTTGGGCGGCGGTCGAGCATTTGCACGAGGCCAATAGATGCCGAGGTCTCTTCGCCACCCATTTTCACGAGCTGACAGTATTGTCGGAGAAGCTCGGTCGGCTCTCGAATGCCACAATGCGCGTCAAGGAGTGGGATGGCGACGTGATATTCCTGCACGAGGTTGGGCCAGGTGCCGCCGACCGCTCCTATGGTATCCAGGTGGCGCGGCTCGCGGGCCTGCCGGCTTCGGTGGTGGCGCGCGCCCGCGACGTTCTGACGCGTCTGGAGGATGCCGACCGCAAGAACCCCGCGAGTCAATTGATCGACGACCTGCCACTCTTCCAGGTCGCGGTCCGCCGCGAGGAGGTGGCCGGCCGGCGCGGGCCGTCCAAGGTCGAGGAGGCGCTGAAGGCGCTCGATCTTGACGATCTGACGCCGCGTGCCGCGCTCGAAGCGCTTTACGAACTGAAAAAGACCCTGAACAAGACCGGCTGACAATAGGCGATTTCCAAGGATAACCCGATGCATATCGAACATCTTCTCGCCGAGGTCCGTATCCTGGCCGAGCGTTTTTCTCCGATAGCGGCCCGTGGCAAGATCTGCGGCGAGGGCGATCCGCCGGATTGCGAATCCGATCGCGGGCTCCTCAATATCGCTCTTTCCTGCAGCCGGATTTCCGACATCAGCTCGAACATCGCCAAGGCAGGCTATTGGGAATGTGAACGGGAAATGTTGATGCAGATCGGCGCCCAATCGCGAAACATATTATATAGCATAAACGAACTCAGACGGTCGCTTGAGCTGCCGCAGCCCTAAAACTGCCGATTTCTGCATCAACAGCCGTCACGCTTCGTCAACTTTGGCCCGATAGAACTTCCGAAGCTGTTGATTCGGGAAATTTGGCTCGGGCTAAATTGTGAGGATTCGAGCGTAGAATGCCTGTGTCAATCGCCGGGCAAAGAGGCTATAGCGCATGCAGACGAAAAGACAGGCGCGCCGCAAATGGGCCGCGGTCAATGAACAGGATCCCGGTCGGCAGAGCATGGTGACGCATGACATCGATTTTTCCGTCATTCTCGATGTCCCCGCGCTGAGGGCGGAATGCGAGACCCTCGCCAAGCGCCATCGGGACGACAAAGACCAGCGCTCCGCTCTCCTTGCCTTGTTGAAGAAGGCAAGCCAGGAAGGCCGCGAAAAGGCGCGCCGCCTGCTTTCGGAGGACGGAAGCGGGCTCGATTGCGCCTACCGCATTTCCTGGCTGCAGGATCAGATAATCACCGTTCTCTACGACTTCACCGTCGGCCACGTCTATCCGAAGCAGAAAGACAGCTTCGCCATAACTGCCGTTGGCGGTTATGGCCGTGACACGCTTGCGCCGGGCTCGGATATCGACCTTCTCTTCCTCTTCAAGCCGAAGCCCGCGGAAGAGACGCACAAGGCGGTGGAGTTCATTCTCTACATGCTCTGGGACATGGGCTTCAAGGTCGGCCATGCCACGCGCACCGTCGAAGAGTGCATGCGCCAGGCAAAGTCCGACATGACGGTGCGCACCGCCATTCTCGAAACGCGCTATATCTGCGGCAACCAGCCCTTGGCGCGCGAGCTGGAAACGCGTTTCGACAAGGAAATCGTCACCAATACCGGCCCGGAATTCATCGCCGCCAAGCTCGCCGAGCGCGACGAGCGCCATCGCAAGGCCGGCGACACGCGCTATCTGGTCGAGCCTAACGTCAAGGAAGGCAAGGGCGGTCTGCGCGACCTGCATACGCTGTTCTGGATCTCGAAATATTATTACCACGTCCGCGATGCGGCCGAGCTGGTGAAGCTCGGCGTGCTCTCGAAGCAGGAATACCGTCTCTTCCAGAAGGCCGAGGATTTCCTCTGGGCCGTGCGCTGCCATATGCACTTCCTGACCGGCAAGGCGGAGGAGCGGCTCTCCTTCGACATCCAGCGTGAGATTGCCGAGGCGCTTGGCTATCATGCTCGCCCCGGCCTTTCCGCCGTCGAACGCTTCATGAAGCACTACTTCCTCGTTGCCAAGGATGTGGGGGATCTCACGCGCATCCTCTGTGCGGCGCTTGAGGACCAGCAGGCCAAGGCGACGCCGGGTCTGACCGGCGTCATCAGCCGCTTCGCCCATCGCTCGCGCAAGATCCCCGGCACGCTCGAGTTCGTCGAGGATCGCGGCCGTATCGCACTCGCCAATCCGGATGTTTTCAAACGCGATCCGGTAAACCTAATCAGGCTGTTTTTCGTCGCCGACATCAACGGGCTGGAATTTCATCCTGACGCCCTGAAGCGTGTCACCCGCTCGCTGGGGCTGATCGATAACGACCTGCGCGAGAACGAAGAGGCGAACCGCCTGTTCCTCTCCATTCTCACCTCTAAGCGCGATCCGGAACTGATCCTGCGCCGTATGAACGAGGCCGGCGTGCTCGGCCGCTTCATTCCGGAATTCGGCAAGATCGTCTCGATGATGCAGTTCAACATGTATCATCACTATACGGTCGACGAGCACCTGATCCGCACCGTCGACGTGCTCTCGGAGATCGATAAGGGCAAGGCCGAGGAGATCCATCCGCTGGTCAACAAGCTGATGCCCGGCATCGAAGACCGCGATGCGCTCTATGTCGCCGTGCTGTTGCATGACATCGCCAAGGGCCGGGAGGAAGATCACTCGGAGGCCGGCGCCAAGGTGGCCCGCAAGCTTGGCCCTCGTTTCGGCTTGTCGCCGAAGCAGACCGAACTGGTCGTCTGGCTGATCGAAGAGCACCTGACGATGTCGATGGTCGCTCAGACCCGCGACTTGACCGACCGCAAGACCATCATCGATTTTGCGGACCGGGTGCAGTCGCTCGACCGGTTGAAGATGCTGCTGATCCTGACCGTCTGCGACATCCGCGCCGTTGGTCCCGGTGTGTGGAACGGCTGGAAGGGCCAGCTTCTGCGCACGCTCTACTACGAGACCGAATTGCTGCTTGCCGGCGGTTTTTCCGAAGTGTCGCGCAAGGAGCGGGCGGAAGAAGCAGCCAAGGCGCTCGAAAAGGCACTGGGGGACTGGAGCCAGAAGGAGCGCAAGGCCTATGTCAGGCTGCACTACCAGCCCTACCTTCTCTCTGTGCCGCTAGAAGATCAGATCCGCCATACGCAATTCATTCGCCAGACCGACAAATCGGGTCAGGTCCTGGCGACAATGGTGCGGACCGACAGTTTCCACGCCATCACGGAAATCACCGTGCTGTCGCCTGACCATCCGCGCCTTTTGACGGTCATTGCCGGCGCTTGCGCCGCCGCGGGTGCCAATATCGCCGATGCGCAGATTTTCACGACGTCGGACGGCCGTGCGCTCGACACCATTCATGTCAGCCGCGAGTTCGCCGACGACGCCGACGAGCTGCGGCGCGCCGCCACCATCGGCAAGATGATCGAGGACGTGCTTGCCGGCCGCAAGCGCCTGCCGGAAGTCATCGCCACCCGCACCAAGAACCGCCGCAAGAACAAGGCCTTCGTCATTCCGCCATCGGTGACGATCTCCAACAGCCTGTCGAACAAGTTCACCGTCATCGAGGTTGAATGCCTCGACCGTCCCGGCCTTCTGTCTGAGATCACCGCGGTCCTCTCGGATCTGTCGCTCGACATCCAGTCGGCACGCATCACCACGTTCGGCGAAAAGGTCATCGACACCTTCTATGTGACCGATCTCGTCGGGCAGAAAATCTCGAACGAAAACAAGCGAGCCAACATCACCGCGCGCCTGAAGGCGGTGATGGCCGGCGAAGAGGACGAGGTGCGCGAGCGCATGCCGTCCGGCATCATCGCGCCCGCTGCCACGCGGTCGCTCGCCGTTGAAAAGCCCAATACTGAAAAGAAAGCCGGTTCAGCCGCATGAGTCTGGTCAAGAAATTCATCACCGTCGGCGGGGCGACGCTCGGCAGCCGTGTTTTCGGGTTCGCCCGCGAAACGCTGATGGCCGCCGCCCTCGGCACCGGCCCGATGGCCGACGTTTTCTATGCCGCCTTCCGCTTTCCGAACCTGTTCCGTCGCCTTTTTGCCGAGGGAGCCTTCAACGCCGCCTTCGTACCGCTCTTTGCCAAGGAGATCGAGGCGAACGGCATCGATGGCGCCAAGCGTTTTTCCGAGGAGGTCTTCGGCGTTCTCTTCTCGGTCCTGCTGCTGATCACCATCGTCATGGAACTGGCCATGCCGCTCCTGGTGCGTTGGGTCATCGCGCCTGGTTTCACCGACGATGCCGAGAAATTCGACCTGACGGTCCGGTTGGCCGCCGTGATGTTCCCCTATCTCATGTCGATGTCGCTGACGGCGATGATGAGCGGCATGCTGAATTCGCTGCATCATTTCTTCGCCGCCGCCGTGGCTCCGATCTTCCTCAACCTGGTGATGATCAGCGCGCTGTTCTACGCGATCTATTTCGGCGCCGATCCGCTAACCACCGCCTGGTACCTGTCCTGGTCGGTGCTGGTGGCAGGCGTGCTGCAGCTGGCCGTCGTCTATATCGGCGTGCGCCATGCCGGCATCAGTATCGGCCTGCGCTTTCCGCGCTTCACGCCCAATGTCAAGCGGCTCCTGCTTCTTGCCATCCCGGCGGCCATCACCGGCGGCGTCACCCAGATCAATCTGGTGATCGGCCAGGCGATCGCCTCGGGCAAGGAAGGCGCGATCGCCGCCCTGCAATATGCAGACCGCATCTACCAACTGCCGCTCGGCGTCGTCGGCGTCGCGGTCGGAATCGTGCTTCTGCCGGAACTGGCCCGTTCGCTGAAGTCAGGCCATATCAAGGAAGCCGCCAATATCCAGAACCGCTCGATCGAATTCGTGCTGTTCCTGACCCTGCCGGCCGCTGTCGCCCTCTGGCTTCTCTCCGACGATATCATCCGCGTGCTTTACGAGCGCGGCGCCTTTAACCCGAACAATACAACGCTGGTCGGCTCCATCCTCGCCATCTTCGGCCTGGGCCTGCCGGCTTTCGTGCTGATCAAGGCGCTGCAGCCCGGCTTTTATGCCCGCGAAGATACGAAATCGCCGATGCGCTACACGGCGGTCGCCGTCTTCGTCAATTCGGCGCTGTCCATCCTGCTTTTCCCGGTGCTGGCCGAACGCGGCATAGCGCTCGCCGAGGCGGTTGCCGGATGGCTGAACGCTGTGCAGCTCTTCGTCACGCTCTATCGCCGCGGACATCTCGCCTGGGAATGGTCGCTGGCGCGCCGCACCGTCATGCTGCTCGTCTCCTCCGCCGTCATGGGCGGCGTCATCGTATATTTGTCTCATCGCTGGGAGCCGCTTCTGGGATCCAGCTCGACGCTGCTCACCAAGACCGGCGTCCTGGGCTTAGTCATCTTGATGGCGATGGTGGTGTATTTCGTCGTCGCCTTGCTGATCGGCGGCGTGGATTTGGGCATGGTACGCCGCAATTTGAAGCGCAAGCCGGCGCCTTCCTCGCCGGATGCGAAGGTGGTGAATGGGGAGTGATCAACTCCTTCGCCCCGTGAAGCGGGGAGAAGGTGGCTTGGAGCGATCGAACGGAGTGAGATTGGGCCAAGTCGGATGAGGGGCTCTCACCCATGTCCCCGCAGAAGTGCGGTATGCAGGCGCCGCCATTTTTGCGGGTGGCCAGGATAGTCTGCCTACGCCGTACTTTTGTGCCTGGCCCCTCACCCTAACCCTCTCCCCGCAAGCGGGGCGAGGGGACGATTTTTTGCCCAAGGCGGAGAGTTCCCATGTCCCAATCCCTGTTCGTCGTAACCCTCGTCGTCGACGATTACGACCGCGCCAAGGCATTCTATTGCGATTGCCTCGGCTTCGAATGCTTGGCCGACGAAGTGCAGCCGGAGGGCAAGCGGTGGGTGATGGTGAAGCCGAAGGGTGCTGAGGGGGCGGCATTGCTTCTGGCACAGGCCGCCGACAATGAACAGCGTGCCGCCATCGGCAACCAGACCGGCGGCCGCGTCGGCTTTTTCCTCAAGACTGACGATTTCGCCCGCGATCACGCGGCAATGACGGCTAGGGGCGTGCAGTTCCGGGAAGAACCGCGCCATGAGGTCTACGGAACGGTGGCGGTCTTCACCGACCCTTACGGCAACACCTGGGATCTGATCCAGCATTCCGCGTGAGGTACGATCCCGAAAACTATATGGCGGTTTTCAAATAAGATCATGCGAGGCCAAATCCGCGATATAGCCTCTTGATCCCCGCTTGTCAGCCGTGCATAAGCCCGCCGAACACCAGGGGTCGAGCGCGAGCTCGCCCGGGCCCTCCACAAGCCTTTTGAGGAAGACATGACCGAATTCAAGCCGCTCGTATTCTCCGGCGTCCAGCCGACCGGCAATCTCCATCTCGGCAATTATCTCGGCGCGATCCGCAAGTTCGTGGCACTGCAGGCAAACAACGACTGCATCTACTGCGTCGTCGACATGCATGCACTGACCGCCCAGCTCGTGCATGAGGACATGCCGGGCCAGATCCGTTCGATCACCGCCGCCTTCCTCGCCGCCGGCATCGATCCGGAAAAGCATATCGTCTTCAACCAATCCGCCGTGCCGCAGCATGCCGAACTGGCCTGGATCTTCAACTGCGTCGCCCGCATCGGCTGGATGAACCGCATGACGCAGTTCAAGGACAAGGCCGGCAAGGACCGCGAACAGGCCTCCCTCGGCCTCTACGCCTATCCGAGCCTGATGGCGGCCGACATTCTCGTCTACCGTGCCACCCACGTGCCCGTCGGCGACGACCAGAAGCAGCATCTGGAACTGACCCGCGACATCGCCATGAAATTCAACATGGACTACATGGAACACATTCGTCGTGCGGGCTACGGCATCGACATCACCGTCGGCGACGAGCCGGTGCATGCCTATTTCCCGATGGTCGAGCCGCTGATCGATGGTCCGGCGCCGCGCGTCATGTCGCTCCGCGATGGCACCAAGAAGATGTCGAAGTCGGATGCTTCGGATCTGTCGCGCATCAATCTGCTCGACGACGAAGAGAATATCTCCAAAAAAATCCGCAAGGCCAAGACCGATCCGGACGGCTTGCCGAGCGAGATCGCCGGCCTCGCGGGGCGCCCGGAAGCCGACAACCTCGTCGGTATCTACGCCGCCCTTGCCGACAAGTCGAAGGCGGATGTTCTCGCGGCATTCGGCGGACAGCAGTTCTCGGTCTTCAAGCCGGCGCTGGTCGATCTCGCCGTGCATGTGCTCTCGCCGATCACCGGCGAAATGCGCCGCCTGATGGCTGATCCCGGCCACATCGACACGGTTCTACGCGACGGCAGCGCCCGTGCCCGTGCCCGTGCCGAAGTGACGATGAAGCAGGTCCGCGACATTATCGGCTTTATCTATTGACTATCTTGTGAAAGCAGCCCCCGTATGAAACGGGGGCTTGCAAAAGGCCTCGGTCAGGTGTCAGACTTGGGTCATGGTATCAAAACGTCTCTCACGGCTCGAAGGTCATCGCCGCAAGTTCATGGCGGTCATCGACGGCACTCCTGAATGCCAGCGTGCCGTCCATTATGCCGGTCGGCGTGCCAAGAACTCCAATGGCGGCCTTGTGCTCCTTTTTGTGATCCCCGAAGGCGATTTCCAGCAATGGCTGGGGGTCGAGGAGATCATGCGGGCCGAGGCACGCGAGGAGGCCGAGGCGGCAACGGCCAAGGCAGCGCAGATCGTGCGCGAGAATATCGGCATCGACCCGGAGATCGTCATTCGCGAAGGATCGGCCGCCGAGCAGATCAACGCGGTGATCGAGGAAGACCGGGATATTGCGCTCCTCGTTCTTGCCGCCGGTTCGGCCAAGGAAGGACCTGGACCGCTGGTATCTTCGATTGCTGGACGTGCCGCAGCCTTTCCGATCCCCGTGACGGTGCTGCCGGATACGCTGACGAATGAGGAAATCGACGCCCTCAGCTGAGTTCTTTTGGGCTATTTCTTGAGACTCAGTCTCTTGATTAGCGTAGCCAAAAAGCCTATTTTCTTTTGAAATATTCTAAAGTCGGATAGTACAGACGCGGCATAGGCCTCCGCCCGCCGCATGGAGATCAAGATGTTCATTCAAACCGAAGCGACGCCGAACCCCGCAACCCTGAAGTTCCTGCCGGGCAAGGTTGTCATGGAAAGCGGCACGGCCGAATTCCGCAGCGCCGATGAAGCGGAAGTCTCGCCGCTCGCGACCCGCATCTTCGATATCCCCGGCGTCAGCGGCGTCTATTTCGGCTACGACTTCATCTCTGTCTCCAAGGAAGGTCAGGAATGGCAGCACCTGAAGCCCGCCATCCTCGGTTCGATCATGGAGCATTTCATGTCCGGCAAACCGGTCATGGGCGAAAGTTCGGTCCTCTCCGAAGTGCAGGATGCCGGCGGTGAGTTCTTCGATGCGGCAGATGAATCGATCGTGCTGACCATCAAGGAATTGCTCGAAACCCGCGTTCGTCCCGCTGTTGCCCAGGATGGCGGCGACATCACCTTCCGCGGATTTCGCGACGGCAAGGTCTACCTCAATATGAAGGGATCCTGCTCCGGTTGCCCGTCGTCGACGGCGACGTTGAAGCATGGCATACAGAATCTGCTGCGCCATTTCGTCCCGGAAGTGCAGGAAGTCGAAGCCGTCTAAGCATGATTCCAAAAAGTGCATGGCGGTTTTTGGATAAGATCTTGCAGGACCAAACGCGAACGCGTAGTGACGACTCCAAGACACGTCGCTGCGCTATAAGCGCTGTCTTTTCGGAAAAGTTGTGATGATCGTACTGGCGCTCGACACGGCAGGTGTGGATTGCGCTGCCGCTGTGTATGATAGTGGCAGTGATTCTGTGATTGGGGAGGTCACGGAAACGATTGGGCGAGGACATGCCGAACATTTGATGGATGTTGTCGACCGGGCGCTGGCTGAAGCCGATATAGCGCTCGCAGCCGTGGAGCGCGTGGTCGTCACCGTCGGTCCCGGCTCTTTCACCGGCATCCGCATCGGCGTTGCCGCTGCCCGCGGTTTCGCGCTTTCCCTGAACATCCCTGCTGTCGGCGTCACGACCCTCGAGGTCATGGCCGCCGCCGCACGGGAGACGAATCCGGGTAAATCGGTTCTGGCGGCCATCGACGCCAAGCGCGAGGAGATCTATCTCCAGTCGTTCGATGCCGATGGCCAGCGGCTGGACGAGGCGCGCGCCGTGACGATCGATGAAGCACGTGCGATCTCCGATGCTTTCGACGGCGTCGTCACCGGCTCGGCTGTTGCCCGGCTCAGCGACTTGCCGCCGGCAGCGCGGCCTGATGCCTTTCCGATTGCCACCGTCGCCCGGCTAGGCGCTGTCAAGCCTGTCAGCGAAAAGCCGAAGCCGCTCTATCTCCGTGGACCCGACGCCAGACCGCAGGCGGGGTACGCAGTCGCCAGGGTATGACCATGCTTGAATCCTATCTCACCCTGAAAGCCGAATACGAAATTGTCCCGATGCAGTTGCGGGATTGCGCCGAAGTGGCGACTCTGCATGGCGAGCGGTTTTCGCGAGTTTGGGACGAGACGGAGTTTCAAAATCTCCTGTCACAGGATACCACCTTCGGCTTTGTTGCCCGCCAGACCAACGCTATCCTGAAAAAGCCGCTTCCCGGCTTCGTACTGGCACGGCATGCCGCGGGCGAGGCGGAAATCCTGACGGTTGCGGTCAACGCCAAGCTTGGCCGTGCCGGTCTCGGCTGGCGGCTGATGCAGGCGGCGTTGCGCGAGGCGCGCAACCGCGGCGGTGAAGCCATGTTTCTGGAGGTCGACGGCACCAATCAGCCGGCCCTCGGTCTCTACCGCAAGCTTGGTTTTGAAAAGGTCGGCGAGCGTAAGGCTTATTATGTCGATGAAAGCGGCGCGAAATCGACGGCGCTTGTCATGCGCCGCGTTCTTCGCTAGTCCGTTGTTCTAAAGCGCATCGCGATCTCCGGGGATTCGCTCTCTGCGCTTTAGACCTTTGATTTCGCGCATGTCGTTATCCCAAAACCGCTGCGCACCTTTGCGCGACATGCTCTAGATGAATAGACCGAAGACCGTATTCAATGAACGATCCCGTAAAATCCCTTGAGGAGCTTTGTGCCGAGCGCGGTATGCGCATGACGGAGCAGCGGAGAGTCATTGCGCGCATCATCGAGAGTTCCGAGGATCATCCGGATGTCGAGGAACTGCACCGCCGCTCCGTCAAGATCGATGCGAAGATCTCGATTTCGACTGTCTACCGCACTGTGAAGCTTTTCGAGGATGCCGGCATCATCGAGCGCCATGACTTCCGTGACGGCCGTTCGCGTTACGAGACCGTACCGGAAGAGCATCATGATCACCTGATCGATCTGAAGAGCGGCGAAGTGATCGAATTTCATTCGCCGGAGATCGAGGCGCTTCAGGAGCGCATCGCCCGCGAACACGGTTTCAAGCTCGTCGACCATCGGCTGGAGCTTTACGGCATTCCGCTGAAGAAGGATGGGCCGCTGAAGAAGGACGAGCCGCTGAAGAAGGACGAACGCTGAGGTGGCGGCGGTCGTGCGGGAGCGAATGATTTGGTGACCTGGCTGCGCGTCGGCTGTGCTCTCGTCGTGATCTGCGCTGTCAGCCTCGTCCTGCTGCCGCTGCAGATCGTCTGCCTGCGCTTCGATTGGAAGCTCAGGCGCTATCTGCCGCGTTATTGGCATCGCATCGTCTGCTATTGTCTCGGCATTCGTATCAATGTCGTCGGAAAGGTCGAAGACCGCCGACCACTCATGCTGGCCGTGAACCACGCCTCCTGGCTTGATATTCTCGTGCTATCCTCCATCGCCGACGTTGCTTTCATTGCCAAAGCCGAAGTGCGCGATTGGCCGATCTTCGGCCTTCTCGCTGAGTGGCAAAAGAGCGTGTTCGTCGTGCGCGAGCAGAAGCGCAAGACAGGCGATCAGGTGAACGAGATCGCCGAGCGCATGGCGGACGGCGAGATCATGGTCTTGTTTCCGGAGGGCACGACATCGGACGGCAACCGGCTGCTGGAGGTCAAATCCTCGTTATTCGGCGCGGCGGCGGCCGCTTTGCCGAAAGCACCGGATGCCGTTGTTCACGTGCAGCCGGTTGCCGTCGCCTATACGCGCGTCCACGGTATCGCCATGGGCCGCTACTATCGCCCCTTGGCGGCCTGGCCAGGCGACATAGAGCTGATGCCGCATCTCAAGGGTATTTTCGGCTGTGGGGCCATCGATGTCGACGTCTGTTTCGGCGAGGCGGTGGATTATCGTGCCGATACCAACCGCAAGGAGGTCAGCGCCACCGTCGCGCGGCGCATCCGCACCATGCTGGCGAGCCGGTTGCTTGGCCGCGAGATCGCCTGATATTCCGGCAATATTAACTTTTCCATTTTCTCCGGAAGCAAAAGTCACTACATAGCGGCCATGAACAAGGACAGTGCACTTCTCGATGCCCCGCAGCCCGATACTTTAGAGCTTGGTCTGCGCGATGGCTCCAACAGCCGTAAGGTCTTCATCAAGACCTATGGCTGCCAGATGAATGTCTACGACTCGACACGGATGAGCGATGCACTCGCTCGCGATGGCTATGAGCCGACCGAGGACATGGAAGAAGCCGATCTCGTCCTGCTGAACACCTGCCATATTCGCGAGAAGGCTGCCGAAAAGGTCTATTCCGCGCTTGGGCGCCTGCGTGAGATGAAGAAGCGCAAGGCTGCCGATGGCCGCGACATGATGATCGGCGTCACCGGCTGCGTCGCCCAGGCGGAGGGCGAGGAAATCCTCCGTCGTGCGCCCGCTGTCGACGTGGTCATCGGCCCACAGACCTATCATCGGCTGCCGGACGCGTTGCGTCGGGCCAAGGAAGGCCAGCGCGTCGTCGATACGGAATATGCGATCGAGGATAAGTTCGAACATCTGCCGATCGCCGAGACGACGAAGATCCGCGCCCGTGGCGTCACGGCTTTCCTGACAGTGCAGGAAGGCTGCGACAAGTTTTGCACCTTCTGCGTCGTACCCTATACGCGCGGTTCCGAAGTTTCCCGTCCGGTCGCCCAGATCGTCGAAGAGGCTGAAAAACTTGTGGATGGCGGCGTGCGCGAAATCACGCTGCTCGGCCAGAACGTCAACGCCTGGCACGGAACCGGACCTACCGGCGAAGCCTGGAGCCTCGGCGATCTTCTCTACCGGCTGGCTGAAATTCCGGGTCTTGCCCGGCTGCGTTATACCACCAGCCATCCGCGCGACATGGACGACCGGCTGATATCGGCCCATCGCGACCTGCGCACGCTGATGCCCTATCTGCATCTGCCGGTCCAGTCGGGTTCCGATCGCATCCTCAAAGCGATGAATCGGCGGCATACGGCTGCAGAATATCTTGCTCTGATCGAAAAAATCCGCATGGCACGGCCAGATATCGCCCTTTCGGGTGATTTCATTGTGGGTTTCCCGGGGGAGACAGAGGAGGATTTTGCGGATACACTTCGCCTAGTTGGGGAGGTGAACTACGCGCAAGCCTTCTCGTTCAAATATTCGACGCGTCCGGGAACGCCGGGTGCGGAATTGAAGGGCCAAGTGCCGGAAGAAATAAAGGCGGAACGGCTGGAACGGTTGCAGGCGCTGCTTTTGAAGCAGCAGCATGCTTTCGCTGATGCCTGTGTCGGCAAGGTGGTCGACATACTGCTGGAAAAGCCGGGCCGCATGCCGGGCCAGTTGATCGGCCGGTCCCCTTGGCTGCAATCTGTGAATGTTGATGCAAAAGCATCGCAAATCGGTGACATTATCAACGTACGAATCATCGGAACCAGCACGAACAGCCTTTTTGCTGAGTTGCTTTAGGTTCCGGACGAGGCAAAGGAGCCGGACCGCTTGAACGGACAGGAATTGGTTTCTTCTTCATCGCGCCAGCCACGCACCGCGAGCGACGCCAATCACTTCATCCTGACGTTCGAGAACAATCGGTTCGCCAGCGAACTTTTCGGACAGTTCGATCAGAATTTGAAGCTCCTTGAGGAGCGTCTTGGTATCGACGCCCGCGCGCGCGGCAATTCCGTCATCATCACCGGCGATGTGCTGGCCACCAATCAGGCGCGCCGCACTCTCGACTACCTCTATGATAAGCTGCAGAAAGGCGGGCATGTGGAGCGCTCGGACGTGGAAGGTGCGATCCGCATGGCGGTTGCCGCCGATGACCAACTGACCCTGCCGACCATGGAGAAAAAAGCCAAGCTGACGATGGCACAGATTTCAACGCGCAAGAAGACGATCATTGCGCGCACGCCGACGCAGGACGCCTATATCAGGGCGATGGACCGTTCCGAGATGGTTTTCGGCGTCGGCCCGGCCGGTACCGGCAAGACCTATCTCGCCGTCGCCCATGCCGCCCAGCTTCTGGAGCGCGGCGCGGTCGAGAAGATCATCCTGTCGCGCCCGGCTGTCGAAGCCGGCGAGCGTCTCGGCTTCCTTCCCGGCGATATGAAGGAGAAGGTCGATCCCTATCTCCGTCCGCTCTATGACGCGCTCTACGACATGATGCCGGGCGACAAGGTCGAACGCGCCATCACCGCCGGCGTCATCGAGATCGCTCCGCTTGCCTTCATGCGCGGCCGCACGCTTGCCAATGCCGCCGTCATCCTCGATGAGGCGCAGAACACCACCTCGATGCAGATGAAGATGTTCCTGACGCGTCTCGGCGAGAATTCGCGCATGATCATCACCGGCGACCCCAGCCAGATCGACCTGCCGCGCGGCGTCAAATCCGGGCTGGTGGAAGCCCTTCAGCTCCTCAACGGTGTTGAAGGGATTACCATAGTGCGCTTCAAGGACACGGACGTCGTCCGCCATCCGCTGGTGGCGCGCATCGTCAGGGCTTACGATTCGAACTACGCCGCCCCCGTTGAGGGCGGCGAGGCCGATCCGCAGATCTGATGGCCGAACTCGATATGCAGATCAGCGTCGAGGAGGGCGACTGGCCCTCCGAGGAAGAGTTACAGGCTCTGGCCGAGCGCGTGCTGGGCGCGGCTGCGGCCTATCTCGAGAAACACGAGAAGCAGCCCTTTCCGAAAATGGCGTCGGAATTGTCGCTGGTTTTCACCGACGATGCCTCGATCCGTGAGATCAATGCGGAATGGCGTGAACAGGACAAGGCGACCAACGTCCTGTCTTTCCCCGCTTTTCCGCTGGTGCCCGGCGGCAAGCCCGGCCCGATGCTCGGTGATATCATCATCGCCAAAGAGACGGTGGAGCGGGAAGCCGTCGAGCTGGAAAAGAGTTTTGATGACCATCTGACCCATTTGATGGTGCATGGTTTCTTGCATCTCTTCGGCTACGACCATATGAATAATAGCGAAGCCGAAAGAATGGAGGGGCTGGAGACTCGCATTTTGGCGGAGCTTGGCCTATCTGATCCCTATGCGGGGCAGGACCCCATTTGACTTGAACCCTGTCTGATCAGGAACAATGAGCGACTTTACGACAAGACCGGCCGCCGAGGCCAAAGACGGCGCTGAAACCGCCTCCTCCGATGAGGCAGGCAGTAGTAGCGGCAAACGATCACATTCTTCCTTCTGGGCCCGTGCTGCGCGTATTCTGCGCCCAGCTCAAGGATCGGCGCGCCTGCGCGAGGATCTCGCCGACGCGTTGATGACCAGCGCTACCGATGACGATGCCTTCTCACCGGACGAGCGGGCGATGCTGCACAATATCCTCCGCTTCCGCGAGGTACGCGTCGAGGACGTGATGGTGCCGCGCGCCGACATCGAGGCGGTCGACCAGAATATCACCATCGGCGAGCTGATGATCCTGTTCGAGGAGAGCGGACGCTCGCGCATGCCCGTCTATGCCGAAACGCTCGATGATCCGCGCGGCATGGTACATATCCGCGATCTCCTTTCCTATGTCGCCAAGCAGGCGCGCAACAAGCGCCGTGGCAGCAATGGCAAGGCGGCAGCAACCGCTGCGGCGTCCGCCTCGGCTGCCGGCCCGGCTGAAAAGCCGTCGCGCTCTGCCAAGCCGAATTTCGATCTTTCGCGGGTCGACCTGCAGAAGACATTGGCCGAAGCCGGCATCATCCGGAAAATCCTGTTCGTACCGCCCTCCATGCTGGCGTCCGATCTGCTCCGCCGCATGCAGGTCAACCGTACGCAGATGGCCCTGGTCATCGACGAGTACGGTGGTACCGACGGCTTGGCTTCCCATGAGGACATTGTCGAAATGGTCGTCGGCGACATTGACGACGAACATGATGACGAAGAAGTGATGTTCAAGCGCGTCTCCGAAGACGTTTTCGTCGCCGATGCCCGCGTCGAGCTGGAAGAGATTGCGGCCGCCATCGGCCCAGATTTCGACATCAGCGAGCAGGTGGACGAAGTGGATACGCTCGGCGGCCTGATCTTCTCCGCGCTCGGCCGCATCCCGGTGCGAGGCGAGCTCGTCCAGGCGCTGCCCGGCTTCGAATTTCACATTCTCGATGCCGATCCGCGCCGCATAAAAAAGGTTCGTATCACCCGCAAGCGTCACGCCTTGCGCCGTCGCCCGGCCAAGGCGGAAGGCGAGGGTGGCGCGCTCGAACGCGACCTGCCGTCGCTGGATACGCTTCCGGACGAACCTTCGGCTGAACGGAACAGCGCCAGCCAATGAATGGCGCTTCAACAGGACAAATCGCTGCTTTTTTGAAAGACTGCGGCCAATTGATTCGCAGTTTGGACGGAGCGCGCGCATGGAACGGCTTTCGGGCAGGGTAATCCTCGTCTGGGGTTTCAAGCGCGCATTTCTAGCCATCCTCGCCGGAGCCATTGGTGTGCTCGCGCTGCCGCCCTTCGGCTTCTTCGCGGCGATGTTCGTCTCCTTCACGCTGCTTGTCTGGTTGCTGGATGGCGCTGCTGCTGGTCCCGATAGCGGCTTCCTGGGCCGCCTCTGGCCGGCTTTTGCCATCGGCTGGCTGTTCGGATTCGGTTATTTTGTCGCCGGTCTGTGGTGGCTTGGCCATGCGCTTCTGATCGACGCCGATCAATTTGCCTGGGCGCTGCCGTTGGCGATTCTCGGTCTGCCGGCCTTTCTGGCAATCTTTTACGGTGTGGCGGCAGCGCTAGCCCGCTTGCTCTGGTCTGATGGCATGGGGCGTATTGCCGCACTCGCCTTCAGTTTCGGGCTGCTGGAATGGCTGCGCAGCTTCCTTTTTACCGGCTTTCCCTGGAATGCCATCGGCTATGGCGCCATGCCCATACCGTTGATGATGCAATCCGCGCATGTGATCGGCGTGCTCGGCGTCACCCCACTTGCCGTTTTTGTCTTTGCCGCTCCAGCGCTGCTCGGAACGCGTCAAGGCCGGGTACCGGGGATCGGGCTCGCCGTGCTCATCGCCGCCGCCCATTTCGGTTATGGCTATTATGCGCTCAACCTGCCGGAACCAGCAGCCGGCGGCAAGCCGGCGCCGGTGGTGCGCATCGTCCAGCCGGCGATCGATCAGGAAACCAAGATGGATACGGATGCCGATCGCGCCGCCATCTTCGACAAGCATCTCTCGCTTTCGGTCCAGCCGCCGGCACATGGCGGCAAACGGCCCGACATCATCGTCTGGCCGGAAACCGCTATCCCCTTCATTTTGACGGATAATCAGGACGCGCTGACCCGCATTGCCGACCAGCTCGACGACGATCAGATCCTGATCACTGGTGCGGTACGCGTCGAGGATATGGGTCCCGGTCTTGAGCCGCGCTATTACAATTCGATCTATGTCATCGACGGACGAGGCCAAATTATCGGTGCCTCCGACAAGACCCATCTCGTGCCTTTCGGCGAGTATGTGCCCTTCGAAAACATCCTCGGCTATCTCGGAATTCAGAATGTCATCGAGCTGCCAGGCGGCTTTTCAGCGGCCGCCAGCCGGCAGTTGCTGACGCTGCCAAGCGGCATCAAACTCTACCCGCTGATCTGTTACGAGATCATCTTTCCGAACGAAATGACACCGGAGATCCGGCAGGCCGACGCCATTCTGAACGTTACGAACGATGCCTGGTTCGGCGACACACCTGGTCCGTATCAGCATTTCCTGCAGGCACGGGTGAGGGCTGTCGAACAGGGGCTGCCGCTGATTCGCAGCGCCAATACAGGAGTGTCCGCCTATGTCGACGCTCACGGACGTTTGATTTCCGGAATTGATTTTAGTCAGCAAGGATTCGTAGACGCCACTTTGAGTAGCGCAACCGTGTCGCGAATCGACGATAGCGTACGAAAAGCGTACTTCTGGTTGATTGTAGGGGCGGTCGGTATAATCGCTGTGATTTCACGCATGGGTTTTATTTCAAGGGCGAATTGACCAAAAAACCCTAAAATTGCATAGTGGTTGCTGTCCGCCTTTTGAACGTAAAATACGGGCCGAGTGGGCGTCGGCTGCAACGTGGCGTTATAGGGGTGGTTAAGGGCACCGGATGGCAGGACCTGAATTCAACCTATGTTAGGGCTATATGATGATTGAGAACAAAAAAAAGCCAAACCCTATCGACATCCATGTCGGTAGCCGCATCCGCCTCCGCCGCACCATGCTGGGCATGAGCCAGGAAAAACTTGGCGAGAGTCTTGGAATCACTTTCCAGCAGATTCAAAAATATGAGAAGGGTACCAACCGCGTTGGCGCCAGCCGTCTTCAGAATATTTCCAGCATTCTTAACGTTCCCGTTTCCTTCTTCTTCGAGGATGCTCCGGGTGAACATGCAACCACTGCCGGCGGTATGGCCGAGGCCTCCAGCTCCAACTACGTGGTCGACTTTCTCTCTTCCTCCGAAGGCCTCCAGCTCAACCGCGCTTTCGTAAAGATTTCCGACGGCAAGGTCCGCCGCAAGGTGGTGGAACTCGTCAAGGCGCTCGCAGCCGAAGCCGACGCGGAATAAGCGTTTCGAAGCTGCGCTGCAGCGGCAAAGTTGAAAGGCGGTCATTTTGGCCGCCTTTTGTATGTTTATGGCAAAATTTTATCACTTTTGATGAGATATAAAGATATATTTATGTCCTTCTACGACTTGTTTTTCCGGCTCGACGCGAATATCAAAAGCGAAGATTTGTTCTTTGAGGGGAATCCCACATGCGCGCGAATTATCTGTTCACCAGTGAGTCTGTTGCCGAAGGTCACCCGGATAAAGTCTGTGACCGCATCTCCGACGAAATCGTCGATCTGGTCTATCGTGAAGCGGCAAAGACCGGCGTGAACCCCTGGGGCGTGCGCATTGCCTGCGAGACCCTTGCCACCACCAACCGCGTCGTCATCGCCGGCGAAGTTCGTTTGCCGCCGAGCCTGATGAAGAAGGACAAGGACGGCAAAGACGTCATCAATCCCTCGAAATTCAAGGCCGCGGCCCGCCGCGCTATCAAGGATATCGGCTACGAGCAGGACGGTTTCCACTGGAAGAAGGCGCGCATCGACGTTCTCCTGCATTCGCAATCCGCCGACATCGCCCAGGGCGTTGACAACGCTGCCGACCAGCAGGGCGACGAAGGTGCCGGCGACCAGGGCATCATGTTCGGCTACGCCTGCCGTGAAACGCCGGACCTCATGCCGGCGCCGATCTACTATTCGCACAAGATCCTGCAGCTGCTCGCGACCGCCCGTAAGAAGGGTGACGGCGAAGTCGCCAAGCTCGGCCCGGACGCCAAGAGCCAGGTGACCGTTCGCTACGTCGACGGCAAGCCGGCCGAGGTGACCTCGATCGTGCTTTCCACCCAGCATCTTGATGAAAGCTGGGATTCGAAGAAGGTCCGCGCCGTCGTCGAACCCTATATCCGCGAAGCTCTCGGCGAGCTGAAGATCGCGGCTGATTGCAATTGGTACATCAACCCCACCGGCAAGTTCGTCATCGGCGGCCCGGATGGTGATGCGGGCCTGACCGGCCGCAAGATCATCGTCGACACCTACGGCGGTGCTGCTCCGCACGGCGGCGGTGCCTTCTCCGGCAAGGACACGACCAAGGTGGACCGTTCCGCGGCCTACGCTGCGCGCTACCTCGCCAAGAACGTCGTTGCCGCCGCTCTTGCCGACCGTTGCACGATCCAGCTTTCCTACGCCATCGGCGTTGCCCAGCCACTGTCGATCTATGTCGACCTGCACGGCACCGGCAAAGGCGTCAGCGAGGACCAGGTCGAAGCGGCGATCCGCAAGAACATGGACCTGTCGCCGACCGGCATCCGCCGCCATCTCGACCTCAACAAGCCGATCTACGCGAAGACTTCGGCTTACGGCCATTTCGGCCGCAAGGCGGGCCGCGACGGCTCGTTCTCCTGGGAGCGCACCGACCTCGTCAAGGCGCTCAAGGAAGCGGTGAAGACCCGGGAAGCTGCATGATCGATACGGAGCGCCGGTCGCGGGCGACGGAAGCATTCTTCGGCCGGCGCAAGGGAAAGGCCTTGCGCGGCCAGCAGGCCGAAAGGCTGGAAGCGCTGCTGCCGCGATACCTTGTCGACCTCTCCGCGCCGGCGCCGCGGCCGCTGAATGAGCTGTTTCCGGTGCCGACCGAACGTCTGCGTCTGGAAATAGGCTTCGGCGGCGGCGAGCACCTGATCCACCGGGCGCTGGAATATCCGGCGACCGGCTTCATCGGCGTCGAGCCCTTTGTCAACTCCATGCAGAAACTGCTTGCCCGCGTCGACGAGACTGGCGCGCGCAATATCCGCGTCTACAATGACGATGCCACGCAATTGCTGGATTGGCTGCCGGACGCGTGCCTAGACCAGATCGATCTGCTCTATCCCGATCCATGGCCGAAGAAAAAGCACTGGAAGCGCCGTTTCGTTTCACAGGTGAACCTCGACCGCTTCCATCGCGTCCTGAAACCGGACGCCCTGTTCTGCTTCGCGTCCGATATCGATACCTATGTCAACTGGACGCTGCAGCATTGCCATGCCCATGGCAGCTTCGAATGGATGGCGGAAAACGCGGCTGACTGGCTGACGCCTTACGAGGGGTGGCCGAGCACACGTTACGAGGCGAAGGCCCGGCGTGAAGGGCGATCCTCGGCCTATCTGACGTTCAAGAGGATTTGAGCGGTCGTCCGCTGCCCGCGATCGGGTTGCAACGCCGGTTGATGCGGTGGGATCGCGGTACGAGCAATTGCCGATTTCGCACCTTTTCCGCATCCGGTAATCGGATTTGATCCAGCTGCGACAGCCGAGGATCGCCTGTCGTTATCGACTCAGGACAAGAGCAACAATTCAGCGGGCGTAAAAGCGCGACGCTGAATGCCAATTCGATGGCTCAATGTAAGCTGACCGTCTTCAGCTCGTCCTCGGCTGCCTTATAGAAGGTGCTGGACCGGTTGTCGGTCAGAAGGATCGGGGTGCCGTCTGCGCCGAAGAGCGCCCAGAGGTCGACGTTAGGATCGATTTCCGGGGCCTCGGGAAAGCAACGGGAAACTTCGTCCGAATGCATCTTTCTCACATAGGCAACCTCGCCAGAACCAATATTGGCGAGTTCGGATTGGGTCAGGCGGGCAGTGGCTTCTCTCAAAAGCATATTCGTACCTCCAGCAGGAGAGACCAGCGGCAATCAGCCGTTGTCTTACTGTGATACCGAAATGTTAATTTTCTTCACCATGCGGTCCGGCTCCGGCCGAATGAGATCGACCGACAGCAGGCCGTTCTTCAGCACGGCGCCAAGCACCTGCATGCCGTCGGCCAAAACGAAGACGCGCTGAAATTGGCGGGCCGCAATGCCGCGGTAGAGATAATCGCGTTCCTCATGCTCCACCTGTCGCCCGCGGATCAAAAGCTGGTTTTCTTCCGTGGTGATATCGAGCTCGTCTTCCGAGAAGCCGGCAACCGCAAGCGTAATACGCAAGCGCTCAGGCTCGCCAGACACCCGGTCGGCGCGCATGCGTTCGATGTTGTAAGGGGGATAGCCGTCACTGGCCTTGGAAATCCGCTCCAGCGTCTTTTCCATGGTATCGAAGCCCAGAAGCAGTGGGCTGGCAAAGGGAGTCGTCCGGCTCATTGTCTCAAGTCCTTGGTAGCAAGCGACCTTTCCGGACCTGATCTTTCAGCACCCGGCTCGTTATAATATGGGAGCAGGGGCAGGGTAGTGCAAGGAGGCAGGGCTTTCGCATTTGCGAGATTGATGTAGTGCGAAAGTGTGAATTGTGGCGTGGCATGCGGCTGCTTGACAAAGCTCAACCGGGCTCGCATCAAGACCTGCCGATGTGCACCGGAGGAAACGACTGACATGACAGAGCCCAGAAAAATTATCATCGATACCGATCCCGGCCAGGACGACGCCGCCGCGATTTTGCTCGCCTTCGGGAGCCGCGACGAGATCGACGTGCTCGGCATCACTGCGGTTGCCGGCAATGTGCCGCTGCGGCTGACAAGCCGCAATGCCCGTATTGTCTGTGAGCTCTGCAATCGTCGGGATGTGAAGGTCTTCGCCGGTGCTGACGCGCCGCTCAAGCGCAAGCTGGTTACCGCCGAACACGTCCACGGCAAGACCGGCCTCGATGGCCCCGATCTGCCGGAACCGACCATGGACCTTCAGCCCACCCATGCCGTCGATTTCATTATAGAGACGCTGCGTAACGAGCCCGCGGGCACGGTCACGCTCTGCACGCTCGGTCCGCTCACCAATATCGCGCTCGCCTTCCGGAAGGCGCCCGACATCGCAGCTCGCGTCCGCGAGCTGGTGATGATGGGCGGCGGCTTTTTCGAGGGCGGCAACATCACACCGGCCGCCGAATTCAACATTTATGTCGACCCCGAGGCTGCCGATATCGTCTTCCGCTCCGGTGTGCCCATCGTCATGATGCCGCTCGACGTGACCCATCAGCTTCTGACCCGCAAGGATCGCGTGGCGCAAATCGCGGCAATCGGTTCCGCCCCGGCCAGGGCCATGGTCGAGATGCTGGAATTCTTCGAGCGCTTCGACATCGAAAAATACGGCTCCGATGGCGGCCCGCTGCACGACCCGACCGTCATTGCCTATCTGCTGAGGCCGGACCTGTTCAAAGGCCGTGATTGCAATGTCGAGATTGAGGTCACGTCGGAGCTGACCGTCGGCATGACCGTCGTCGACTGGTGGCACGTCACCGACCGCAAGCACAACGCCAAGGTCATGCGCTTCGTGGACGCCGACGGCTTCTTCGCGCTGCTGACAGAGCGCTTTGCGCGCATCTGACGTTTGCGCCGCAGGCTAAAAATGAAAAGGCCGCCGGATCGCCCCGGCGGCCTTTCTTGTTTGTAATTTGCCGGCTCAGAATTCTTGCCATTCATCCTGCGCAAGCGCATTCGCGCCCTGCGTCTGCGGCCGTGGTTTGCGAACCGGTGCGGCTGCTGGCGCGGCGCGGCGGGCAGGCGCCGGCGCGCGCATCTGCTGGGCGGTGGCGCGCAGTGCCGAGGCATTGTCCTGGCTGCTATGTGATGTGCGGAAGCGAGCGACAAGAGCCTTCAGCGTCTGAGCCTCGTCGTTCAGCGTTACGCTGGCGGCGGTGGTTTCTTCCACCATCGCGGCGTTCTGCTGCGTCACCTGATCCATCTGGTTCATGGCCGAGTTGATTTCCTTCAGCCCGATCGCCTGTTCGCTGGCCGAGGCCGAGATCTGGCGGATGAGGCCATTGATCTCCATCACCTGCTCGGCGATCTTGTGCAGCGCATTGCCGGTGCGGCCGACAAGATCGACGCCTTCCTTGACCTGGCCGGCCGAGGTGTTGATCAGGGTCTTGATCTCTTTGGCGGCGTTGGCTGAACGCTGCGCCAATTCACGCACCTCCTGTGCCACGACGGCAAAGCCCTTGCCGGCTTCGCCGGCGCGGGCAGCTTCGACGCCGGCGTTCAGAGCGAGAAGGTTGGTCTGGAAGGCGATCTCGTCGATGACGCCGATGATGCGCGAGACCTCCTGCGAGGACTGCTCGATGCCATGCATGGAGGCAATCGCCTTCTGCACGATCTCGCCGGAACGTCCGGCATCCTCGGAGGCCGCGCTGACGCTGCTGGCAGCCGTGCGGGCATTTTCGGCGCTGGAATTGACCTGGGCCGTCAACTGGTTGAGCGCAGCGGCGGTTTCCTCCAGGCTTGCCGCCTGCTGCTCTGTGCGGCGGGCAAGGTCGGAAGCACTGTTGCTGATCTCGCCGGTGCCGCTGCCGATATTGCCGACGCTGAGGTTCATTGTGTGAACCGTCTCTTCCAGGCTGGCGAGCGCGGCATTGAAGTCCTGCTTCAGCTGGGCGTATTCGCCGGGGAACTCCTCTGCGATGCGGTATCCGAGATTGCCCTTTGAAAGCTCGGCCAAGCTCTGACCGAGAATGGTGACGATGCGCCGCTGCAGCGCCACGGTTTCACCGCGTTCCGCTTCCGAGCGGGAGCGCTCGCCTTCGGCGGCACGGCGCTGGTCGTAGGCTTCGGCTTCCAATCTCTTGGTGTCGGCAAGGGCAAAGCGGAAGCCTTCGAGTGCTTTTGCGACCGAGCCGATTTCGTCGGCCCGTGCCTGGCCTTTCACCGGCTCGGCATAGTTGCCGGCGCTGAGACCGTTGACGCTAGCGACCAATCCATCGAGCGGCTTCTGCACGAAAGTGCGTACCGCGGCATAGAGCGCCAGCATGACCGCAGCGAGCACGAGGACGCCGCCGATGATCATCATGTAGGTCTGGTCGCGCACCGGTGCTGCAATGGCACTATGCGGTACGTCGACAAGCACGACCCAGGTGGCGTTCAGCCCCGGCACGGCGAAGGGATAGACCACGCGGTCGAATTGTTCCTCGCTGCCATCGATAACGTTCTTCACAAGACCCGCCGTCGATGAGGTCAATGCTGCCTTGATGACGTCGGCGCCGTCGCCGCTATAGTCCTTCATCAGCAGGTCCTTGTTCGGTGCCACCAGCCACTTGTTATCCTGAGAAACCAGGAGAACACGGCCGGTGCCGAAGGGATGCAGATTCTGCAGCTTGACGGAAAGCGAGGCCAGCGAGATGTCGACGCCGGACACACCGATCAATTTGCCGCCGGACATGACCGGATAGGCGATCGAGCTCATGGTTGTCGGAACATCGGTGCCTTCAGCCATGTATGGCGGTGTGATGGCGCCCTTGCCACTGGTGGCAGCAAGCTTCCACCATGCGGCGGTGTAGTCATTGTCGAAGGTGGTGAATTGGATGCCGCCGTCCTTCGTCTTCGACCAATAGGGTGTGAACGCGCCTTTATCGTTGACGCCTTGGTCTTTGTTGTTGGCAAGTTCGGTTGTCTTGCCGTCGAAGGTACCGAGTTGTTCGCAGAACCAGCTGCCAAAAGCGAAAGCGTTCTGCTCGACATTGGCCTTGAGGATATTGATGATGCCCTTGCGATCGAAGGTATGACCCTCGTGGCCGCGGCCGATGATGGCGGCCATGGAGCGGGCAGCGCTGGCGAGCTCGCCGATATTGGCGGCGATTTCGTTGGAGATGGATTTGGCCTCGCTATTGGCCTGATCCATCGTCAACGTCTGCACGCGATCGCGGGTCTGGGAAATCAGCAGGAAGTTGGAGACGAACAGGACGAGCGCGATCGCTAGCCCAGTGACCACGATGAGCTTGGCCGCAAGCGACTTCATACGAAAGATGGACATCATTTCCTCGAGAGAACGATGCGTCGGATGCACATTATCCGGATGCAAGGTCGGCACAGGATGGCCCCGTCATGGGGCCGCCGCGAAAGCGCCTGCCGCCGCGAGACAGCGACGTACGGTAGGCCTGAGGAGAATGATCGTGAAGCGCAAAAATTTAATTAAATTTCCGCGGCTAGGAATGGCAGGTCTCAAAGATGCGCAGCGACATCGCTGGCAATTGGGATAGACGGCTGTGCGCCTGGCTTCAGGCAAGCCAGCGAACCGGCGACGGCTGCGCGGCGCAGGGCTGCGTGAAAATCGAGACCCTGGTCGAGGCTGGCGGCCAGATAGCCGCAGAAGGTGTCGCCGGCCCCGACAGTATCGACCGGTTCGATGACAAGGCCCTTGGCGCGCGACAATTCGCCATTGCGGATGGCGACGACACCGTCGCCGCCGAGCGTGACGATCAACGTCTGTCCCGTTTCGGCATGCAGGCGGACGAGTGCCGCCTCGCGATCGCTGGACGACATATTCTCCTGGCCTGCCAGCCTTTCGAATTCCGTCTCGTTGGCGATGACGATATCCGCAAGACGTCCGAGCCGCGCAGCTTCGGGAATGAGCGGCGCGAGATTGAGGATAGTGCGGACACCTTTGGCCTTTGCCGCCGCAAGTGCTGTTTCGACGGCAGCAACCGGAATTTCGAACTGCAGCACGAGCGTATCGTTTGGGCTCAGTGCGTCGACGGCGGCCGTCGCGTCCTTGGCCGTCATCGTGCCGTTGGCGCCGGGCACGACGGCGATCATGTTCTCGCCGTCGCCGCCGACCAGGATCAGCGCCGTACCGGTCGGTTCGGAAACATGGCTGACGGTCGAGAGATCGGTACCGGCGGCATCGAGCAGGGCAAGCGCAGGCTCGGCGAAACCGTCACTGCCGACGGCGCCAGTCAGACGCACCGTCGAGCCGGCACGCCGCGCCGCCAATGCCTGGTTGGCACCCTTGCCGCCGGCGGCCGTGGAAAAGCCGTCGCCGGCCACCGTCTCACCTGGCTTCGGTAGACGGTCGGTGGTGGCGATGAGGTCCATATTGATGGAGCCGAAAATGGTAATCATGAGATGTCCCGCCCTGCTAGAGCAATTCCAGGAAAAGTGCGCAGCGGTTTTCCGTCCAGAATTGCAAAAAAACAAAAAGATAGAGCGGTGCTCAGATTCCGTGAAAAGCTGAACCACTCTTGTTGATCTCGCGTGATCCCACCCGAACCACTTTACGGGTTTGGAGATCATGCATTGATTTGGCGCGACACTGCCCGAAGCGGTCAGTCCTCGTCAACCACCCTGAGCTTGAGTTGGCCGGTGCGATTGTCGATCGGTTTCGGCCTGTCCTCGATGGTCGCCTTCGCCGGCTCGCCGGCTGCCTCGAACTCCAGTGCTTCTATCCTTTCGCCGCGGCGTGCCAGCTTGTCGGCGGAGGTGACGATCATATCGACGTCCTTCTGCGCCAGTGCGAAATGCCCCTGCAGCTTGCGAACCCGCTCGTCGAGGCGGGAAAGATCATCCATCAGATGCGCCACTTCGCCTTGGATTACATGCGCCTGCTCGCGCATGCGCTGGTCCTTCAACACCGCCTGGATGACCTGGATCGACAGCATCAGCAGCGATGGCGAGACAATGACAATGCGCGAGCGCTGCGCCTTCTGCACGATCGCTTCGAAATTTTCGTGGATTTCGGCAAAGATCGATTCGGAGGGAACGAAGAGGAAGGCTGTGTCCTGCGTCTCTCCCTGGATGAGATATTTCTCGGCGACATCACGAATATGCACTTCGAGGTCGCGACGGAATTGCTGCGCGGCGAGCTTGCCCTGCTCTGGGCTTGCTGCCGCAGCCTTGCGGATGGCGTTCCAAGCTTCCAGCGGAAATTTGGCATCGATAACCAGCGGCGGCGAGCCGTTCGGCATACGCACGGTGCAGTCCGGCCGCGAACCGTTGGACAGCGTCGTCTGGAAGGCATAGGCGCCCATCGGCAATCCATCAGCGATGATCGTCTCCATGCGCGCTTGGCCGAAGGCACCGCGTGTCTGCTTGTTGGAGAGGATCGCCTGCAGACCGACGACGTCCTTCGCCAGCGACTGAATATTGGTCTGCGCGGCGTCGATGACGGCAAGCCGCTCCTGCAGGCGGCGCAGGTTCTCGTGGGTTGAACGCGTCTGCTCGCCGATCGTCGCCGTCACCCGCTGCGACATGCCGTCGAGCCGCTGGTTGATGGCATGGTTGAACTCCGCCTGCCGCGAGCCGAACACTTCCGCCATGGTGGCGAGCCGGCCTTGCATCTCCGCCTGCGCCCTGAGGAGCGCCGCCATGCTTTGCTCGGCGTCCTCGGCCCGCAGCATATCCTCCTCCGACCGTCGCCCTCTGTTATTGATGACAAGGACGATGACGGCCATCAACAACAGCATGACAAGACCGGTCAAAACCGGGACTGCGGGGATCTCTTGGCCGAAGAGTGCAAAGGACATGATATCGGATACTCGTGGAACTCGTTCCGGCACCATAACAAAAACGTCGAGAATATCTAGATCAAAACGTGAACAAAATTCCACAAGCGCATCGCCGACCTAAAGTCGCAAGCGTTGAAAAAACACGCTTCAACCGCCATCTAGATAATTCCATCGCACAACAAGATGCGTTATGGGAAACTTCATGACGATCAAGCCACTCATCATTTTGCCCGATCCGCTGCTCCGCCAGGCCTCCGCGCCTATCGAGCGCGTCGATACCGAAGTTCAGCGCCTTGCCGACGATATGTTGGCAACCATGTATGACGCGCCAGGGATCGGTCTTGCCGCCATCCAGGTCGGCGTCGCCCGCCGCATGCTGGTGATCGACGTGTCGCGCGAAGGCGAGGACAAGCAGCCGCTGGTCTTCATCAATCCGGAAATCGTCACTTCCTCGGACGAGCGTTCGGTTTATGAAGAAGGCTGCCTCTCCATTCCGGACTATTATGCGGAAGTCGAGCGTCCGGCACGCGTCACCGTCAAGCATCTCGATCGCGACGGCAAGGAACAGATCGTCGAGGCCGACGGCCTGCTCGCCACCTGCCTGCAACACGAGATCGACCACCTGAACGGCGTGCTGTTCATCGACCATATCTCGCGCCTGAAACGCGACATGGTGATCAAGAAGTTCACCAAGGCGGCGAAGGCAAAGGCGCTCTGACGGGAAGGTTGAAAAACCATCCCGGCCAGCCTATGATATCAGTGATATCAAGTGGAGGTGCTGAATGAGCGACCTTTTGATTCGCGATATTCCAGATGCCCTAAAACAGGATATCGCTGAGCGAGCGAAACAGACTGGCCGCAGTCTGTCCGACGAAGCAAAGGAGCTTTTGAGGGTGGCGTTGGTGGCGGAGGATGCTAACGCCGGCCGCAGCGGATTGTCCGCCTGGGATGTTTTGCGTCCTATTTTCTATAACGAGGATGGTGCTGCTGCCGAAGAATATGGGCGCATCATGGACGAGATCGAAGCGGAGCGGAAAAAAGACTTTGGCCGACCGGTTGAGGATTTCGAGTGATCCTGCTCGATACGAATGTTCTCTCGGAATTGACGAAGCCTGTTGCCGACCACAAGGTCGAAGCATGGTTTTTGACACAGCCCGTCATGAACCTCTATCTCTGTGATATCGTGGTGATGGAGCAATCCTACGGGGTGGAACGTTTCTCTCTCCGGACGGGATCGTACCGCTACCTTGAAATGTTTAACGAACAACTCGTCTCTTTCCGCGGCAGGATACTGCGTTTCGATCATCAATCGGCCATCGAAACCGGCCGCATCCGGGCGCGGCGCGAAAGAACTGGCCACCAGATTTCCGTCCAGGACGCGATGATCGCTGCCATCTGCCTCGCACATGGCGCGACGTTGGCGACGCGGAATACAAAAGACTTCGAGGGGATTGATCTTAAGCTCGTAAACCCGTTTGAAGGCGGCTAACGCATGATCCCAAAAAGTGCGAAGCGGTTTTTGGACGAGATCATGCCAAACTAGATATCTCTTAGCCGGACGGATCGTATGTCGCTCAGCATCATCTTTATGGGAACGCCCGAATTTTCCGTGCCGACTTTGCGGTCGCTGGTTGATGCCGGGCACCGGATTCGCGCCGTTTACTCACAGCCGCCACGGCCCGGCGGGCGCCGTGGGCTGGATCTCCAGAAGTCGCCGGTGCACCAGGCGGCGGAGCTGCTCGGACTGCCGGTGTTCACGCCGGTCAATTTCAAAGATCCGGAAGAGCGCCAGCGTTTTCGCGAGCTCGATGCCCAGGTCGCCGTAGTTGTTGCCTATGGATTGCTGCTGCCGGAGGCGATCCTCAGGGGCACGCGGCTCGGCTGCTATAACGGCCATGCCTCGCTGCTGCCGCGCTGGCGAGGTGCTGCGCCCATCCAGCGGGCTATCATGGCCGGCGACAAGAAGACCGGTATGATGGTGATGAAGATGGACAAGGGTCTTGATACCGGCCCGGTCGCTCTGACGCGGGAAGTCGAGATCGGCGACACGATGACCGCAGGCGAGCTTCACGACAAGCTGATGCTCGTGGGCGCCAAGGCCATGGTCGAGGCGATGAACAAGCTGGAGCATGATGAACTGCCGTTGACCGAGCAGTCCGCCGAGGGCGTGGTTTACGCCGCCAAGATCGACAAGGGCGAGACCCGCATCGATTTCAGCAAGCCGGCGGCCGATGTTCACAATCATATTCGCGGCCTCTCGCCTTTTCCCGGCGCCTGGTTCGAGGCAGAGATTGCTGGCCGGCCGGAACGCATCAAGGTCCTCGGCTCTGAACGTCACGAAGGCGAGGGCACGGCCGGTGAAGTGCTGACCGATGATCTGGTTATTGCCTGCAGCACCGGTGCCGTGCGGCTGACAAAGCTTCAGAAGGCCGGCGGCAAGCCGCTGGCCGCTGCCGATTTCCTGCGCGGCACGCCGATTGCGCCGGGCACGATGTTGGCGGCGGGACCAGCCTGATGCCGCGTTACCGCATGACCGTCGAATATGACGGCATCCCCTATGTCGGCTGGCAGCGCCAGGACAACGGTCCTTCCGTACAGGGCGCAATAGAAGGCGCCATCCTGTCTCTGACTGGCGAGAAGGTCTCTATTCGCGGCGCGGGACGCACCGATTCCGGCGTGCATGCCATGGGCCAGGTCGCACATGCCGATCTTTCCAAGGAATGGAAGCTGCATACGCTGCGCAATGCCCTGAATGCCCATCTGAGGATGGCCGGCGAACGGGTCGCCATTCTCGATGTCGAGCAGGTCGATGAGAGCTTCGACGCCCGTTTCTCGGCGATCCGGCGGCACTATCTCTACCGGATTATAGCGCGCCGAGCGCCGCTGGCGCTGGAGGCCGGGCGGGCCTGGTGGGTGCCGAAGGATATGGACCATGAGGTCATGCATGCGGCGGCACAGACGCTGGTCGGCCGGCATGATTTCACCACCTTCCGTTCGGCGCATTGCCAGGCGAACAGTCCAGTCCGCACGCTCGACCGGCTCGATGTGACCTGCAATGGCGAACTCATCGAAATCCGCGCGTCGGCGCAAAGCTTTCTGCACAACCAGATCCGCTCCTTTGCCGGGACGCTGAAGCTTGCGGGCGAGGGCAAGTGGACCGTGGACGACGTGCGTGCCGCATTGGAAGCGCGGGACCGTAAGGCTTGCGGTCCGGTCGCGCCGCCGGATGGACTTTATTTCATGCAGGTGGATTATCGCGACGGCCCCGGTTTGCCGGCCGGCGAGGGGGGGAATACCGATGACGGTGACGATTTATCATAACCCTTCTTGCGGCACGTCACGCAACACGCTGGCGATGATCCGACAGTCGGGGGAAGAACCTGTCGTCATCGAATATCTGAAGACGCCACCCAGTCGTGAACAGTTGGTGGAGCTTATCTCTGCTATGGGATTGGCAGTTCGCGACGTTCTTCGGCAAAAGGGAACGCCTTATGACGAACTCGGTCTTGGCGATCCCGATCTTACCGATGATCACCTGCTTGATCGAATGATCGAACATCCGGTCCTAATTAATCGCCCGATCGTGATCACCGAGAAGGGGGTGCGCCTCTGCCGCCCGTCCGAACTCGTGCTCGATATTCTGCAAAACTCGGATATCGGTCCCTTTTCCAAGGAAGATGGCGAGGTCGTCAGCCGTTAGCTCAACCCGGTGGATAGACGCCAAGGAATCGCTGCAGGAAATCCGTCAGCAGCATGGTCGGGATCAACAATATCAGTGTCAGCGCGCCAACGAAGAGCGGATGCGTGCCGCAGATCATCCTGAGGATGCGCGCCAGCGAAAAGACGATCGCCATCATCAGCGCCAGCCACAGGATGGCCGCCAGCCCGCCGGAGCCAGGGATAAAGGCGAGCAACGCGATCAGCAGGGAGTTGAGATAGGAGGTCGGCAGGCCCAGCCAGTTGACGACCACGACGATGGGCGCGAATTTGTCGCCGAAGCGAAAGATCATCAGCAATACGCCGGCGAGGATCAGCGGCATCAGCCAGCTTGCTGCCTCGACCAGTGCAAGGCGAAAGAAGAAGGCCATGCCCGTCGAGGTTTCGGGCGGCATGGCGGTGAGATAGGCCTGTTGCCACCAGAGCCATGAAATACCGATGGAGGGCAGGCTCCAGAGGATCGCCCAGAAGGATCGCAGCATGCCGCGATCTGATATGTCGAGATATTGGAAGCCGCGCGCATCCATGCGGATCAACAGCCACAAGCCCGCCAGATAGTATTGGACTTCCCTAAAGGTCGGCATTCGCAAACCAGCGCTGGATGAAGGTCTCGTAGATCTCGGTCAAGGTTTCGAGATCCGATAGCGCCACCCGCTCGTCGACCATGTGCATGGTCTGGCCGACAAGGCCGAACTCCACGACAGGGCAATAATCCTTGATGTAGCGTGCATCCGAGGTGCCGCCGGTGGTCGAAAGTTTCGGCATGCGGCCGGTGACGTTTTCGATCGCCGAGGATAGGGAGGCGATCAGCGCATTGTTGCGTGTCAGGAAGACCTGGCTAGGACGTTCGGACCAGACAATGTCATATTTAGCCGGATCACGACCGGGTCGAAGCGTTTGGTCAGCCGCGGCGGCATCGAGGCGGGCAAGGATTTCTGCCTTAAGCGTCTCGACGGTCCATGTGTCGTTGAAACGAATGTTGAAGGCAGCCGCCGCCTTGGCCGGAATGACATTTGTGGCGGTGTTGCCGACGTCGATCGTCGTGACTTCGAGATTCGACGGCTGGAAATTGTCAGTGCCGGCGTCGAAGGGCGGGTGGAGCAGCGCTTCGGTCAGTTTGACGATGCTGCGCACCGGATTGTCAGCCAGATGCGGATAGGCGGCATGGCCCTGCACGCCATGAACCGTGACGAAGCCGGACAGCGAGCCGCGGCGGCCGATCTTGATCATGTCGCCTAGTTGGTCCGGATTGGTCGGTTCGCCGACGACGGAGGCATCCCATTGCTCGCCCCGCTCAGCCGCCCATTGCAGCAGCTTGACCGTGCCGTTGATGGCCGGACCTTCCTCGTCACCGGTGATCAGGAAGGAGATGGAGCCGGCAGGGGCGCCATGCTTCTCGACATGGCGGGCGACCGCAGCGGCAAAACAAGCGATGCCACCCTTCATGTCGACCGCGCCGCGGCCGAAGAGCTCCCCATCGGCGATCTCGGCGGCAAAGGGCGGATGGCTCCACGAGGCCGCGTCGCCGACGGGAACGACATCCGTGTGCCCGGCAAACATTAGATGCGGCCCCTCAGTGCCGAGGCGAGCATAAAGGTTCTCGATATCGGGCGTGCCTGGCGCGGTGGCTGTCATGCGCTCCACCTTGAAGCCGAGCGGCAGCAACATATCGGTGAGCGCAGCAAGCGCGCCGCCTTCGGCTGGCGTAACCGAGGCACAGCGGATGAGGGTTTGCAGATTGGCGACAGGATCGGTGACGGTCATCGGAGGCTACTTATCCGGCGGGAAATGGCAAAGCGATGGCAAAGGATCGGCGATGAGTCGAAAATCTTTGCGGCGATTCCAGCAATCGCACAGGCATGCTCACCCGGCAAGCATGAGGGAAGCGCGATATCGCGACCGCGCTTCCAAAAATTTGCGATCAGTCGCGCAGCAGTTCGTTGATGCCAGTCTTCGAGCGAGTCTTTTCGTCGACGCGCTTCACGATCACGGCGCAATAGAGGCTGGGGGCCGGCTGCCCATTCGCCATCGTGTTGCCGCTCGGCAGAGCGCCGGCGACGACGACGGAGTAGGGCGGCACTTCGCCATAGGTGATCTCGCCGGTGGCGCGATCGACGATCTTCGTGGACTTGCCTATGAAGACGCCCATGCCGAGGACGGAGCCTTCGCGAATGATGCAGCCTTCGACCACTTCCGAGCGCGCACCGATGAAGCAATTATCCTCGATGATGGTTGGACCAGCCTGCATCGGCTCCAGCACGCCGCCGATGCCGACGCCGCCCGAGAGATGCACATGCTTGCCGATCTGTGCGCAGGAACCGACGGTCGCCCAGGTGTCGACCATGGTGCCCTCGCCGACATAGGCGCCGAGATTGACGAAAGAGGGCATCAGGATGGCATTCGGAGCAATGTAGGCCGAGTGGCGGACGACGGCGTTCGGGACGGCGCGGAAACCGGCTTCGCGGAAGCGGTTCTCGCCCCAGCCTTCAAATTTCGACGGCACCTTGTCCCACCAGGTCGAGCCGCCGGGGCCGCCATCGACGACCTGCATGTCGTTCAGACGAAAGGAGAGCAGCACCGCTTTCTTGAGCCACTGATTGACCGTCCAATTGCCGTCGGAGCCACGTTCGGCAACACGGACCTTGCCGCCATCGAGCAGATTCAGGGCCGTCTCGACGGCGTCGCGAATTTCGCCGCGCGTCGACGCGTTCACGTTATCGCGATTTTCGAAGGCGGCCTCGACGGTCTTTTCGAGAGAGACGAGATCGTTAGCGCTCATGAGAATTCCTTAAAACGTCAGTGCCTATCGTGATTTCCGGAAAGCGGTCCGGAAGCGGTCGATTGGTCCTATAGCATGGAGTTTGAAAATGGAATGTCTTTTCCGCGCCGATTGAGCTTGGATTCAGGGCGTTGTAGGGCATATGCAAAAGCTTGGTCATTCCTGTCAGCGGACGGGAACGGCCAGTCATAATCGATTTGAAAGGCATCAGTAGATGAGCAAGGCGAAGAACGGCAGGCTGAGGCGCAAGGATGGGGTATGGGATCCCCTGAAGACGAGCTCGGCCGACAAGAAGCGGGCCGAATCCGTGCCGAAGACGCCGCAATCGATGTCGCCTTCCTATCGGCTCGCCTATACCGATGTGGATTTCCTCTGCCGCGAGGAATTGCGCCCGATCCGGCTGCAGCTCGAACTGCTGAAGACCGAGATGTCTCTCGCGGAACGCGGCATCAAATCCACGGTGGTGATGTTCGGCGGTGCGCGTATTCCAGCGCCCGGGGCCAGCGCATGGGCGGCGCGCAATGATGTGCAGCGGGCCAATCTCGAGGCGGCGTCCGTCTATTACGAGGAAGCTCGCAAATTCGCCCGGCTTTGTGCGCGCTATTCCGCCGGCTTCGATTTCCATGAATATGTCGTGGTCACCGGCGGTGGCCCCGGCGTCATGGAGGCGGGCAATCGCGGTGCTTCGGAAGAAGGCGCTCCCTCCATCGGCCTCAACATCGTATTGCCGCACGAGCAGGCACCGAATGTCTACGTGACACCGGAGCTCAGCTTCAATTTCCATTACTTCGCGGTTCGCAAGATGCATTTCATGGTGCGCGCCAAGGCAATCGCGGTATTTCCGGGTGGTTTCGGCACGCTCGACGAGCTGTTCGAATGCCTGACTCTGATCCAGACCGGCCGCATGGAACGCCTGCCGCTGATCCTGTTTGGCGAAAAATTCTGGCGCGACATCATCAATTTCGAAGCGCTCGCCGAATTCGGCACCATTGCGCCCGATGACGTAAAGCTGATCAGCTTCGTCGACACCGCTGACGAAGCCTGGAAGATCGTCGCGGATTTCTACGAACACGACAACGGACACTGAAAAGTGAAAAGGCCCGCATCTGTGAGGCGGGCCTTTTCGTCTTGGGAGGATCGTCTAGGGCGGCGTGATCCCCCAAGATATGAAGCGGTTTTCGGACAAGGTCCTCCGCGATCGAATATTTAGAGCAGCGGACGGTTCGGCATGTCGTCGAGCGAGATCACGCCGTCGTGGTTGCGGTCCATGCGATCGAAGAACTTGTTGGCGGCGTCCTCGGCTTCCTGCTTGCTGATCTGGCCATTGCCGTCGGTGTCGATGCGATGGAACATGAGCATGCCACGGACCAGTGCAGCCTCGCGGACAAAGCGGTCGCGGGGGTTGTGGCCGTGATGCTCGCCCTTGTCAGTCTGGTCACCCTTGTTGTCGTCGGCCTGGGCCTGATCGGTTTGGCCGTTGTCGCCCTTGGCCTTGGCGCGTTCGGCGCGCCATTCCTTGATGCGCTCCTGGCGATAGGCCTTGACTTCGGCCGGGGTGATCTGGCCGTCCTTGTTGGTGTCGATCTGGTCAAAGATTTTGTCGACGCCGGCCTTGAGCTCGTCCTTGGAAATCTTCATGTCGCCATTGGTGTCGAATTGCTTGAGCATGCGCACATAGGCGACTTCCGGCGAAAAGCCGGGGCGATGCCAACGACCGCCGGGGCCACCCATGCCGTCATTGCCCTGCGGGGCGGCAAAGCTTGCCTGAACCGCAGCGCCGACCAGAAGGGTCGCGGAAAGTCCCGCCAGAAGAAGTTTTTTCCCGTTCATCGTTTTTTCCTTTCGTGCTGAAGAATGATCAAACTCGTGTTGAAGAATGATCAAACGATACGGCTGAAGGAAAAAAACGACCAATTAAACATCGGTAAGGCGGATGAAACTTTGGTAACCCGACCTTAAGAAGCCGTTAAATCAGCGCTTCGAGAAAAGCAGTGAGATCGTCAGTCACATAGTCGATATGATCTTCTTCACCGCTCGCCTTTTCCCACCATTCGACGACGGTGCTTTCGAGATTCTGCGGCACGAGCAGAACGGTCTTCATGCCGAGTGTTTTCGGCACGGCGAGATTGCGCGGCAGATCCTCGAACATCGCCGCCCGCTTCGTATCCACGCGGTTGAGGCTCATGAACTTGTCATAGGTGCTGCCGGCCGGCTTCGGCACGTAATCGGCCGCGACTATGTCGAAGATATCGTCGAAGTTATCGAGGATGCCGAGCGCCTCGGCGGCTGCCTGCGCATGTTTGACGCTGCCGTTCGTGAAGATGAACTTGCGTCCCGGCAGAGCCTTGATGGCAGCGGCGAGTTTCGGCTGTGGTATCAGCGCCGAATAATCGATTGCATGCGCCTTCTCCAGGAAGTCGTTGGGGTCGATGCGATGATGAATCATCAGCCCCTGCAATGTTGTGCCGTGGTCTAGATAATATTGTTTCTGCAGCTTTCGCGCCTCGTCCCGTTCCATTTGCAGGAGCGCCGAAACATAGGCCGTCATGTTCCTGTCGATCTGCGAGAAGAGATCGACGTGATGCGGATAGAGCGTATTGTCGAGATCGAACACCCAGTCGCGGATATCGGAAAAATCGGCAGGGTGGGGCAGCGTTTTTGTCTGGGTCATTGCGACCTTATGACATGCGGCCTCGCTCGAAGAAAAGGGAAATATGCTAGCGGAGCACGTGTATGAGAAATGCCGCAGATATTGCCGCGAATTGCAACGCAGGCTATGGTTTTACTGATTGATTTCTGAGGTTGCGCGCTATTTGCCCGATTGAGGAGACGCCCGAGCCTCTTCGGAACGGTCCAGGTCGGGTTTGCGGAGGGGGATAAGATGAGTCAGGTAGAAAAGGCAGAGGAGTTCGCCAAGCTGCATCGGAAGGGCGACCCGCTGATCCTCTTCAACATCTGGGACGCCGGCTCGGCCAAGGTGGTCACGGAAGCCGGGGCCAAAGCGTTGGCTACCGGGAGTTGGTCGGTGGCCGCGGCCAATGGTTTCAGCGATGGCGAGGCCATACCGCTGTCGTTGCTGGCGGTTATCACCCGTCTAATTTCGGTGACGAGCCATCTGCCGGTCTCCGTCGACTTCGAAGGCGGCTATGCGGTAGAGCCGGATGCTGTCGCCGCCAACGTGGAAAAGATCATGGATCACGGCGCCATCGGCATCAATTTCGAGGATCAGGTGGTCGGCGGCCGCGGCGTTCACCCGATAGAGATGCAAGCGGCGCGTATCCGTGCCATCAGGGAGATGGCTACGCGGCGGGAAATGCCACTGTTCATCAATGCCCGCACCGATCTTTTCCTGCAGGAAAGCGATACGGCCCACCATCAGATCCTGCTGGACGAGGCCTATCGCCGCGCCGATGCCTTTGCCGAAGCCGGCGCCAGCAGCTTTTTCGCACCGGGCCTTGTCGATGCGGAACTGATCGAAGCTGTCTGCGATCGCTCTCCCTTGCCGGTCAACATCATGGTGCGCCCGGCAACGCCCGATAACGTCACGATGGCCAGACTCGGCGTCAGCCGCATCAGCTATGGCCCCGCGCCTTACAGGACGGTGATGGGCATGCTGAAGAGCGAGGCCGAGGCGCTCTATCAACAGGCCTGATCATCCGGGATTGTTTCTGTCCGCTAGTACGCGGGCGACGAAGTTCTGCACGACGGCGGAACGCTCGGTGCGGCGGGTTGCGAGTGCCAGCCGCGCCACCGGGCCGTCGCCGCTGATCGGTACGTAGGTGACGCCCGGCACCCGAATTTGCGCGACCGCCGATGGCACGACCGAAACGCCGAGTTCGACCGCGACGAGATTGGCGAGCGAGGTGATCTGTGGAGCGATCTGTCCAAGGATCGGCTCGAAACCTGCATGCCGGCAGGCAGCGATGATTCCATCGAACAGGCTGGGACCGGCCTCGCGCGGAAACAGCACGAAAGGTTCTGCCGAAAGTGCAGACAAGGGTAAAGCGGCAGCATCGGCAAGAGGATGGCCGGATGGGAGCGCGATGACCATGGCTTCTTCGCCCAGCGAATGCGTTCGGAAACCGGGCGGGTCAGCCCGGCCCGGCCGGATGAAGACCGCATCCAGTTCCTCGGCATCAAGCCGCTCCAGCAGCAGGGTCGTATAGGCTTCCTGCAACGTCAGATCGATTTCCGGGTAGGCGCGGCGGAAGCTGCGCACCGCGGACGGCACGATCGGGCTGAAAGCGGCCGAGCCGGTAAAGCCCAACCGTAACCGCCCGAGTTCTCCGCGCGCCGCCCGCAATGCCAGGGCTTTCGCATGCTCGGCCTTGGCTATGATCGCGCGCGCTTCCGGCAGGAAAACCTGCCCCGCCTCCGTCAATTCGGCGCCATGCGGCAGACGGCGAAACAACGGAGCGCCGATCTCCTCCTCTAGGTCGCGGATCTGATTGCTGAGCGGCGGCTGACCGATGCCGACGCGCCGGGCCGCTCGGGTGAAATTCAGTTCTTCCGCGACAGCGAGGAAATATTTGATATGGCGCAGCTCCAATTCTTCCCCCGAGATTGATTGGCGCGAGATATCTTTAAGATATGAACAAAGCCATCGCAATATATTGGAATGTCGGTCTTGCCGCATCCACATTGGCGGCACGCGGCCGCTTGACCGAGCGTCGAGCCCGCTGACAGCAAGGAGCTTCCCCATGAATTCGAAAGACAGCAAACTTTTCCTGATCACCGGCGTCAGTTCCGGCTTCGGTCGCGCCTTCGCCGAGGCGGCCCTCGCGGCCGGCCACCGCGTCGCTGGCACGGTCCGCAATGCTTCCGGCCAAGAGCAGTTCGAGGCCATGGCGCCGGGCCGCGCCAAGGCAATCCTTCTGGATGTGACCGATTTTGCCGCCATCGAGCCTGCCGTCGCGGGTGTCGAGGCGGACCTCGGTCCAATCGACGTGTTGATCAACAATGCTGGCTACGGTCACGAAGGCACGCTGGAGGAGTCGCCGCTCGACGAGATGCGCCGACAATTCGATGTCAACGTCTTCGGTGCCGTGGCGATGACCAAGGCAGTGCTGCCCTTCATGCGCCGTCGCCGCGCCGGCCACGTCATCAACATCACGTCGATGGGCGGTTTCATCACCATGCCCGGCATTGCCTATTACTGCGGCAGCAAATTTGCCCTCGAAGGCATCAGCGAGGTATTGGCAAAGGAAGTAAAGGATTTCGGCATCAAGGTGACAGCCGTTGCGCCGGGTTCGTTCCGCACCGATTGGGCTGGCCGCTCCATGGTTCGTACCGGCCGCAGAATTGCCGATTATGACGCGCTGTTCGACCCCATCCGCAAGGCGCGGGAAGAAAAGAGCGGCAACCAGGCCGGCGACCCTAGCAAGGCTGCGGCGGCTATATTGGCACTGGTGGCGTCAGACGAACCGCCGGTCCATCTCTTGCTTGGAACGGACGCCCTGAACCTGGTGCGTGGAAAAATCGCTGCCCTCAGCGAGGAGATCACCGCATGGGAAAACCTCACGCGCTCGACCGATTTTGGTTGAACGCAATTGCCGACGAATGAGAAAACCGCGCCCTTTCCCGACTTTGGGAGGGTGCGTTTTTCTCAGGGAACGATCAGCGTGCCGGCGCCGTGTTCGGTGAAGATTTCGAGCAGCACGGAATGGGCTGTCTTGCCGTTGAGGATGACCACACCCTGGACACCGGCCCTGATGGCATCGATGCAGGTCTCCACTTTCGGGATCATGCCGCCGGAAATCGTACCGTCCGCGATCAGCGCATGCGCCTGCGCAACGGAGAGTTCCTTGATCAACTGTCCCTGCTTGTCGAGCACGCCCGGAACGTCGGTGAGGAAGAGCAGGCGGGTGGCACTGAGCGCGCCGGCGATAGCGCCGGCGAAAGTGTCGGCATTGATATTGTAGGTGGCGCCGTCGCGGCCGGGAGCGACCGGAGCGATGACCGGGATCATTTCCGACTTTGCAAGAAGATCGAGCAGTGTACGGTCGACCTCCACCACTTCACCGACGAAACCGAGATCGAGCACGCGCTCGATGTTGGAATCCGGGTCCTTGACGGTCTTATGCGCCTTTTCCGCAAAGACCATGTTGCCGTCCTTGCCACAAAGGCCGATCGCCCATTCGCCGGTCTGGTTGATCAGTGCGACGATTTCCTTGTTGATCGAGCCGGCTAGCACCATTTCAACGATCTCGACCGTCTTGGCGTCGGTCACGCGCAGGCCGCCTTCGAATTTCGATTCGATGCCCATCTTCGTCAGCATGGAGCCGATCTGCGGGCCGCCTCCATGAACGACGATCGGGTTGACGCCCGACTGCTTCAAAAGCGCGATATCGGCCGCAAACGCCTTGCCGAGTTCGGCATTGCCCATCGCATGGCCACCGTATTTCACTACGATGGTCTTGTTTTCATAACGCTGCATGTAGGGCAGGGCCTGAGCCAGCAGGCTGGCTTGGAGTTCGCTTTGGGATTCGGACATGGGGTACCCCGTAGAATTGTTCGCGGCCTTTTATCGCAAGTTTTTGACGGAGGGAATAATGATGACAGGATTAGTTTTTCCTGCGTCACATCGCCCTCACCATGTTTCATCCTTTGAGTGAACTTGCCGTCCGACGCTTTTCCCTTAAATTAACCATAGGAAAGCCGCGATCGGGGGATCGGATGGCGAGCGAGGAGATAGAGGCGCTCATCGGCCGGGTCGCGATGCGCGACCAGAAAGCCTTTGGAGCACTCTACAAAAAGACCAGTCCGAAACTCTATGCCGTCTGCCTGCGTATCCTCGGCAACAAGACGGATGCCGAGGAAGTTTTGCAGGAAGTCTACGTGAAGATCTGGCAGAGGGCCGAGCGTTTTATCGCTTCGGAGGGGCCGGCGATGCCGTGGTTGACGACAATTGCGCGCAATCAATCGATCGATGCTATTCGCGCTCGAAAACCTATCGCCGATGAAATTGATACGGCCTATGATCTTGCTGATACCGAACCCGGCCCCGAAGAGCAGGCAATGGTGAAGGGTGAGGGAAGGCGGATTGACAGGTGCATGGAAGAGTTGGAAGCTGATCGAGCTCAGGCTGTTCGTAGCGCCTATGTCGAGGGCCTAAGCTACCAGGAACTCGCCGAGCAATATGCGGTGCCTTTGAATACCATGCGTACCTGGCTGCGCCGAAGCCTGATTAGACTGAGAGAGTGCATGGACCGATGAGTACGCCCGATCAAAGCAAGGGAGGCCGCTCCCGCGATGAAGTCTTAGCTGGTGAATATGTGCTCGGCGTGTTGTCATTGGAGGATCGGCAGAAGGTAGAGCGGCGCATGCGCAGCGATCGACAATTCGCCGCCATTGTCAGCCGTTGGGAGCAAAATCTTTCGGGATTCAACGATGATTACGATGTGGTCGCGCCGGCGGCCTCGGTTTTCCCCAAGATCGAGAGGCGCATTTTCGGAGACGCCGCTTTCGGCGCCAATCTCTGGAATTCGCTACTGCTCTGGCGTTCGGTTGCCTTCGGTTCATTGTTTCTTGTAGCCGGCGTCCTGGTCTTCACCATCACCAACAATGCCTCGCGGCCGTCGCCGGGCAAGCAGCTCACCGCTTCTCTTGCCGGGCAAAACAGCGCCATCAATTTGCTGGCTGACTATGACGTCGCCAGCGGGCGACTGAAGGTGACGCCGGTCGCCGCCGGTCAGCCCCAGGAAAAGTCATTGGAACTCTGGCTGATCCGTGGCAGCGAACCGGCCGAGGCGCTTGGCGTCTTGCCGCAGACCGGCGAGGGCGAGATCGTCCTGCCGCCGGAGGTTCACAGCAAGCTGACGGAAGGTGCGATCATCGCCGTCAGCGCCGAACCCTTCGGTGGTTCGCCGACCGGCAAGCCCACCGGCGATGTCATCGCGTCCGGCACGATCCATCAGCCCTGAAAACATCTTTCCGACGAAAAAAGAACCGAGGCTGAAACTCTTCTTCTCAGGGCTCCGTACCTTGTTCTGACCCCGCCTGATCGGGGCAAGAGAGGAAGAGGATAAGCCCATGCTCAACACTGTGATCCGCATTGCTGCGGTGGCCGTAACGCTTTCGGCCGCGACCGGCGTCGCCTATGCGAAGAACCCGACCGTTGGCGGCGCGCCGATGTTTGCCAATAAGAATATCATCGAAAATGCGGTAAATTCGAAGGACCACACGACGCTGGTCGCCGCCGTCAAGGCAGCCGGCCTCGTCGATACGCTGGAGGGCAAGGGCCCCTTCACCGTCTTCGCGCCCACCAACGAAGCCTTCAATAAGCTGCCGCCTGGCACGGTCGAGACGCTGCTGAAACCGGAGAACAAGGCGACACTGACGAAGATCCTGACCTGCCACGTCGTCGCGGGCGATGACATGGCCGCCTCCATCAAGAAAATGTCGATGGGAAATGGTGGCGAATATGACCTGAAGACGGTCGGCGGCTGCACGATCAAGGCCACCGAAATGGGCGGAAAACTGACGCTGACCGACGAGGCCGGCGGCACCGCCCACATCACCATTGCCGACGTAAAACAGTCGAACGGCGTGATCCACGTGGTCGACAAGGTGCTATTGCCGAAAATGTAACGAGCATCGGCAGCATGGCCGCCATCCTCGGAGTGCCGAGGGCGGCGGCCATTTGCTTGTTTGCGCTAGACGGTGATGCCGACGGTCAGGCCAATCGCCTGACGCAGTTCGTCGAGGCCCTCGCTCTTTTCCGAGGAGGTGGCAAGAATGCCGGGATAGGCGGCGGGACGCTTGCGGATTTTTTCGACCGTATCGGCTATCAGCTTCGGCAGACCTGCCGCCTTGATCTTGTCGGTCTTGGTCAGCACGATCTGATAGGAAACGGCAGCCTTGTCGAGCAGCGACAGAACCTCGTCGTCGTTTTTCTTGATGCCGTGACGGCTGTCGATCAGCACATAGACGCGCTTCAGCGTCGACCGTCCGCGCAGATAGTCGAAAACCAGTTTCGTCCAGGCATCCACCTGTTCCTTTGGCGCTTCGGCATAGCCGTAGCCGGGCATGTCCACCAGAGCCATCGGCGGCAGGTCCGCGCCCTCGCCCGAGAAGCCGTCGGGAACGAAGTAGTTGAGTTCCTGCGTACGCCCCGGCGTGTTCGAGGTGCGCGCCAAACCCTTCTGGCCAACCAGCGCATTGATCAGCGACGATTTGCCGACATTCGAACGTCCGGCGAAGGCCACTTCCAGCGGCCCTTCCGGCGGCAGGAATTTCATCGACGGCACGCCGCGGATGAAGATCCACGGGCGCCCAAAAGCGGCTTGTCATCTTTTGTCGTCTGGTCTGCCATGCTGCTCGCGGTCTTATGGTTCAATTGGCTGACTGGCTTCGAGGTTTTACCCGCGAAAGTCAAGTTTTGATCCGCGTGCGGCGTCATGCTGTCGAGCTTCCGGCTTCCCCGATGGCGGTTACGCCCACTCCATTGGAGAACAAAATTTCTTTAGCGTTGTCGACATTGCCGGAAAGGCGGCCAACCAGAAGCCGTACTCTACTCGTCGCGGAGACGACCGAAGTTTCAACTGTATCACCATCTGGTCCGATGCCTCTACAAATGAGGGGCCCAGTGTGCGAAGTCTCTCCTTCTATGCGCGGAAAAGAGCCTGACACACCGGGCTGAGGCGGATTAGTAATTCGAACCCTTTTTTGTCTGGGTGCAAGAGACCGATGTATGCATTGCACGATTGGCAGCGCTCATCGTGCTATGAGGCTTGCCCACGAGAAGCAAGGTTCTTCCATTGGGTGCTGTGTTTACAACGTGGCATCGCTTCGAGTGCGGAGCTCGCACGACATAATAACCGGCGGCGGAAAGAGCTGGCGCCGCTGACAAGATCAGAGCAAGTGTGATTGCAGTCAGGAATCTAGTCATGCTACTTCTCCCAGTGAGTAAATTGAGACCCTACGGCGGATGCACTTACGTCAATATTATACTCTTCTAATATAAACAATTACAGTAACTACAATTCATAAGCTCAGTTATTTGTCGGAACAGCGCATGACCTGTTTCGAAGCAAAGTCGCCATGAAGGCCGACGTGCCGTGCTTGCAGTTGCTCCAGCGGAAAATGCGGTCATAAGCTGTGTCACCTGCATTGTGGCGTATTGTTTGCCTCTCGCGGCGCAAAGCGGACTTTCCGAATGCGCACTCGCCGGTGCAGAGGCGAGGAAGAGGTTCGCTGGAGGATGCTCACACGGTAACGACCACTTTGCCCAAATGTTCGTTTCGTTCGAGGAAGGCATGCGCTTGGGCGATCTGGTCGAAAGAGAACACCTTCGCGATCACCGGTTTCAAGCTCCCCGTGGACAAGCCGTCGAGAATGAAGGTCTTGGCCCTCTCGAGGCGAGCAGGATCGCGGATGATCTCGTGAACGAGATAGCCGCGCAAGGTGAGCGTCTTTGCCAATACCGACCCGACTGGAAAGGGTGTTGGCTGCGCGCTGAGGCCGCCATACTCGATGAGCATGCCGCCATCGGCCATGGCAGCCGCGATTGCCATGAACGCCGGTCCCGCCACGGGATCGAAGACGATCCTGAAGCCATCCCTGCCGCTGGCGGCGAGCAGGTTTGACGCGAAATCATCATCATCGGCGACGATGACATCATGGGCACCGGCATCGAGGAGCGCCTGCTTCTTGCTATATCCCCTCGTGACGGCGATCGGGATTGCCCCAACTCCATTGGCGATCTGGATGGCGGCAAGGCCGGCGCTGCTGGAGGCGGCAGTGATCAATACTCTTTCGCCGGCCGCAATACCCGCGATGTCGATGAGGGCACCATAAGCGGTGAGATACTGCATCCAGCTTGCCGCCGCCGTCACAAAATCGATAGCTGGCGGATGCCGGACGATATGATGTGCGGGAAATACCGCCACCTCACCATAGGCCGGCCAGCGTGTCATGGAGATGGGCGGAATGACGCTGACGACGTCGCCGGGTGACAAGCCATCCACTTCGGCACCGACGGCATCCACCACCCCAGCAGCTTCCAGCCCCAGTCCGGAGGGCAGGGTTGGCGTTTGGATATAGGTGCCCGACCGCATCAGAATATCGGCGCGGTTGATGCCGATGGCCTTGACAGTGATCCGCACCTCTCCAGTGGCGGGAGGCATTGGCTCAATATCTTCGATCCGCAGGACATCAGGGCCACCTACCTGGTGAAATCGCACGACGCGTGACATAGCAAATTCCTAACTGTTGATTTTGAAAGCTATATTGCAGGCGCAGAAATTCTGATAAAGTGTCGTTGGCTTTATTGAGAAATAACCATAGGTTTTCAATTGGACCGTTTAGCCAGCATGGCCGCTTTCGTGCAGGTGGTCGAAACCGGCTCTTTTGCCGCGGCAGCGAATGTTTTGGGCATTTCCGCGCCAATGGTCGGTAAGCACATTCGCTTTCTTGAAGAGCGGATGGGGGTGAGTCTCATCAACCGGACAACGCGCCGCCAGAATCTTACCGAAGCGGGAAAGGCCTATTACGAGCAATGCCGGTCGATCCTCGCCGATGTCGTCGCCGCCGAGACCACTGCCGCCGAGCATCTGTCCGCGCCGCGAGGCCGGCTTCGGGTCACCATGCCCACACTGCTTGGTCGATACTGCATTGCGCCCCTCCTGCTGGAAATGGCGGCAGGGTTGCCTGATCTGAAACTGGAACTGGCCTTCACTGACGATTTGGTCGACCTGGGCGACTATGATCTCGCTATACGCAGCCTCTCCGAACACCGGAGCGAGGTTCCAGGTGGTGCCGGTCTGGCCACCCGCCGCCTGTCCATCCACGCCATGCTGGTCTGTTGTGCACCGAGCTATCTGGCGCGGTGCGGCAGCCCATCAGCCTCAGCCGAACTTGCAAACCACACCGCATTGGCCTTCGGCCGGCATGGGCGCCGCCAACCCTGGACTTTTACGACTACCGCTGGGACACTTGCGACCATCGAGCCACCAGGCCGGATCATCATGGATGATCTGGAAGCCATCGCTGACGCCGCAGCCGCCGGCCTTGGACTGGCCTGGCTGCCGAGTTGGCTTATCCATAGTCGGATCAGCAGCGGGCAACTTGTGGAACTCCATCTCGACGGCCCCGGTTTGGGCTACAACAACTACGCCCTGTGGCACGAGGGCATTCTGACGCCGAAGATTCGCGTTGCTCTCGACGTGCTCGCGGGAAAGCTGCCTCCGCTCATGTAGATCCAACGGTTTCGTCGCGGCTGAGACTAAGCGCTTTTCGCGCATAGTTGCCCTACGCGCATCTTCGATGCCAGAATTTCAGCTGATGCATTTACCACCGAATAAAGAAAAGCCCCGCCGAAGCGGGGCTTTTAACGTCATTTCGAGGGCGCCGGTTTTCGTTTGAAGAGGCCCTTCAGATTGTCGAAGAGTTCCACCTTCACGCCATGGCGCTTCATGATGATCGACTGTTGGATGACCGACAGCGTGTTGTTCCAGGCCCAGTAGATGACGAGACCCGCCGGGAAGCTTGAGAGCATGAACATGAATACCAGCGGCATCCAGTTGAAGATCATCGCCTGGGTCGGGTCCGGGGGCGTCGGGTTCATGCGCATTTGCAGGAACATGGTCACGCCCATGATCAGCGGCCAGACGCCGAGATGCAGCATTGCCGGAGCGGCAAAAGGCAACAGGCCGAAGAGATTGACGATCGAGGTCGGATCGGGAGCGGAAAGGTCCTGGATCCAGCCAAAGAACGGCGCATGGCGCATCTCGATGGTGATGTAGATCACCTTGTAGAGCGAGAAGAAGATCGGGATCTGCAGGAGTACTGGCCAGCAACCCGCAATCGGATTGATCTTCTCTTCCTTGTAGAGCTGCATCGTCGCCTGTTGCAGGCCCATGCGATCGTCGCCGAACTTGGCCTTCAGCTCTTCCATCTTCGGCTGCATGCGCTTCATGTTCGCCATCGAGGCATATTGCCGGCTGGCGAGCGGGAAGAACAACGCCTTGACGACGATGGTCGTGCACAGGATGGCGACGCCGAAATTGCCGAAGTAGCGGAAGAAGAAGTCCATCAGCTGGAACATCGGCTGCGTCAGGAACCAGAACCAGCCCCAATCGATCAGGCGGTTGAAGAGCGGGATCGAATAGCTCTTCTCGTAGGCATTGATGACCGGTACTTCCTTGGCGCCGGCGAAGACGAGGGTCTTGATCTCGGTGGACTGACCCGGCGCGATGGTGACGGGTGTGTTCTTGAAGTCAGCCTGGAAACGCGGCTGGCCATCGGTGAAATGCGAGAAGTTGGAATCGAACGGCACCGTCTGTGGCGGCACCATGGCCGCTGCCCAGTATTTGTCCGTGATGCCGAGCCAGCCGCCGGTCACTTGCTCGTTCCGAACGTTTTCCTTTTCGACGGCGGCGTACTTGCTTTCCGAAATGCCGCTGTGCGCACCGAATACGCCGAGGAAGCCCTCGTGCAATACGTAGGTGCTCGGCGTCAGCGGCTTGTTGAAGCGGGTGACGCGACCGTAGTTCGACACGGATACCGGCGCCTGACCCGCATTGGCGATCTTGTCGGTGATCGTGAACATGTAGCGATCGTCGACGGAAATGATACGGGTAAAGGTGACGCCCTTCTCGTTGGTGTAGGTGAGCGTCACCGGCGTCTTCTCGGTCAGCTTGTCGCCGCTTGCGTGCGTCCAGGCCGTAGAGGGGCCGGGAACGGAGCCGGTCGCGTCGCTACCGATAAAGCCGAGTTCGGTGAAATAGCCGTCCTTGGTGTCGGCCGGGCTGAACAGCGTGATGATCGGGCTGCTTCTGTCGACCGTCTCATGAAAACCCTTGAGCCTAAGGTCGTCGAGGCGAGCGCCTTCCAGGTTGATGGAGCCTGCAAGCGCGGGCGTATCGATCAGGACGCGCGAAGCCGACGACTTGGCAACCGATTGGTCGCTGGTGAGGGCTGTCGGTGCGGTCTGGCCGTTCGCCGGCGCCGAGCCGTTCACGGCTGCGCCTGCGGCCGGGGTCTGCGTCGTCTGAGCCCGCTGCGTCTGCTGCTGCAGCTTTGCGGCCTGGCGCTGCGCATCGAGGCGCGGGTTCATGTAGAAAAACTGCCAGGCGAGGACAATCAGCACAGACAGGGCAATTGCTATGAAGTAATTGCGGTTGTTTTCCATCATACTTTCCTGGAGCGGTCCGTTTCCGGCCGCCGGTGTTTCGGCCTGGTTTCGATGCGGCTGACAAGTTCGCTCGCCAGCTTTTCGAAAGGTGCGGTCAGCACATCGCGCCGCGCGACAACCACATAGTCGTGTCCGGGCTGCATTGCAAATCCCGCATGAAGTCGCACGGCTTCTTTCAGCCTGCGCCGCATGCGGTTTCGTTCCACCGCGTTGCCGTGTTTTTTGGTGACGGTAAAGCCAACGCGGGGTTCGGCGTCGGAGAGCTTGCGGTCCAGCACTTCGATGAGGAAGAGACTTCCCCTGCGCTTTTCGCCTTCGCGGACTGCAAGAAACTGCGGCCGGCTTTTCAGCCGCCCGACAGTCTTTTTGGGTCGTTCATTCGTCAATTCGCCCGCCATCTTACCGGGCATTTCCGGCCCTTAGGCCGAAAGACGCTTGCGACCGCGGTTACGGCGAGCGGCAAGAACCGCGCGACCGCCCTTGGTGGACATGCGCGCACGGAAACCGTGACGACGCTTGCGGACAAGCTTGGATGGTTGATAGGTACGCTTCATTTATTTAAACACCGCGGAGTGCGGCCCTTCTTGAGCTTTGCTTTAAAAGCAAGGAGCGCTGTTGATTATGGCGAACGGACTTGGCCCGCAAAGGCAGGCTCCATGACCGGACGTGCGCGGGCTTATAAGGATCAAGCCCCCGGAAGTCAATTATGCCGGTAAAGATTCCTGGAACCCGGCTTCCCTTGCCAAAATGAGCTTTGTTCTGCCGATGCGTCACCACGATGTATGTCCCAGGCAGCTCGGCTAATTATAAATATTCGGAATAGATAATATTAGGCGAAACTATTGTTCGCGATCGCCAGATGAGCGAAAGTGTTTCCGAATTTATATTCGAAATATCGCAAGCTAACATTAATGATTTTAGTCGATATCTAACGATATGCCGGGAAGCCCTGGCTTTTTAGGGGTCTTCCGCTACTAGGGGGCACATCGTTGAAGATTCGTGGTAAAATTAATCTGCTCGTCGCGGTGATGGCCGGTGCAGCGCTTTTGATCGGCGCAACCGCTCTTTATGCCGTCAATCAGTATGACCGGCAGCTCCAGGCCTATGAGCTGGCGGCGAGCCGTGCCTATATGGGCGAGCATCTGAACCGTTATGTGACCGCGGTCGTGATGGAATCGCGCGGTATCTATGCGTCCGGTTCCGCCAAGGATGCCAAGAGCTTCGCCGATGGATTGATGAGTGACCTCGACGAAATCGACAAGGTGCTTGCCGCCTGGTCGCCATCGGTTCCCGAAACGCAGAAAGCCGAGTTCGGCAAATTGCAGGACCGCGCGCGAGAATTCCGCACATTCCGGACCGAGACCGCCCGCCTCGGTGTGACCGACGGTCCGGATGCCGCCAACAAGCAAGGCAACAACGATGCCAACCGCGCGAACCGCAAGGCCTTCCAGGCCGAAATCGATGCCGTCGTTCAGGCCGACAAGGCGGCGCTTGCGGCTGTCGATGCCGATATCACGGCTTTCCGCCAAACGGTCATGTGGGCCGTGCTCGGCATGATGATGGTCGGTATCGGCGCCGGCGCCGGCCTCGGCATGTATATCGGTACCGTCCATCTAAGCCGGCCGATCCGCGAGGTGACCGCGACGATCAAACAGGTGGCTGACGGAAACTTCGATATCGATGTTCCCTTTGCCGGGCGCGCCGACGAAATTGGCGAGATGGCGGCCGCCGTCGATGTCTTCAAGCAGAACGGCAATGCCGTGCGCCGCATGAATGCCGAGGAAACGGCGATGCGCGCCAAGAGCGACGACCTGCAATCCAGCATGTCTCTGGTGGTTGCCGCAGCCGCTTCCGGCGATTTCAGCCGCCGTATCGACAAGGATTACGGCGACGTCAACCTCAATCGCTTCGCCGGCAACATCAACGAACTCCTGGTGAGCGTCGATACCGGCGTCGGCGAGGTCCGTCGCGTCATTGCAAGCCTCGCAGACGGCGATCTGACCCAAACCATGCGCGGCGAGTTCCAGGGCGCCTTCGCCGAACTGCAGCAGAACGTCAACGCGACCCTTGCGACGCTCAAGAGCACCATGCGCGAAGTGCGCGAGACGACCGGTTCGATCAACTCCAACACCTACGAGCTGCGCCACGCCAGCGACGATCTGTCGAAGCGCACTGAGCAGCAGGCCGCCGCCCTGGAAGAGACCTCGGCGGCGCTCGATCAGATCACCGCCGTCGTGCAAAGCTCGACCGAACGGGCGCAGGAGGCGAGCGTCATGGTGACGGAAGCCAAGGAAAACGCTGCTCGCTCCGGCACGGTGGTTCGCAATGCCGTCGATGCCATGGGCCGCATCGAGCAGGCTTCGGGCGAGATCAGCCAGATCATCGGCGTTATCGACGAGATCGCTTTCCAGACCAACCTGCTGGCGTTGAATGCCGGCGTCGAGGCGGCCCGTGCGGGCGAGGCGGGCAAGGGCTTTGCCGTCGTCGCCCAGGAAGTGCGTGAACTGGCGCAGCGTTCCGCGACCGCCGCCAAGGACATCAAGGCGCTGATCGGCAAATCCGGCGATCAGGTTCAGGTCGGCGTCAAGCTGGTGCAGGCAACCGGCGAGGCGCTGGCGGCGATCGAGGCGCGCGTGCTGAAGATCAACGATCATATCCATTCGATCGCGACGGCTGCCCGTGAACAGTCGACCGGCCTGACCGAGGTCAACAAAGCCGTCAACCAGATGGACGAGGTGACGCAGCGCAACGCCGCCATGGTCGAGGAGACCTCGGCCGCCACCCATCGCCTCTCGGCCGAAGCCGATGGTCTCGTCCGTCTCGTCGCCCGCTTCAGGGTCGACACGGGTGCGGCATCCGCCCCGGCGCCGGCTCGCGCTGAAACCCATCGTCCCGTGGCTTCGCCGGCACGCCGCATGATCGGCAAGGTCGCCGGCGCCTTTGCAGGCGGCGGTGCGGCGGCAACGGCTGCGCAGAGTTGGGAGGAATTCTGATCCGGCCAGTCGGCGACGGGAGGGGGCGTTGACGCAGTTCTCCCGCCTTCGGCATGAGCTGTCGGCCGCTTTGTGACAGAAGCGATTGGAAAAACCGTCACAATCTCTTATTATCTACGTTCGATATGTCGTCATCAGATCGCTTTGCAACAAAGCGGGACAGCCGAAATGGATAGTGAGCAAGACAGGAACGTCGGCGAAGGCAGCAAGGCCGAGGCTCGGACTCACTTGCGTTTCTACCGGCCCACCGGCATTTTCGGCGGCCTTTCCGGCAAGCTTCTGATGCTCACCGTCATTTTCATCCTGCTCGCCGAAGTGCTGATCTTCGTCCCTTCCGTCGCCAATATGCGGCTGCGCTGGTTGGAAGACCGCCTGAACACGGCGGCCGCCGCGGCCATCGTCATCGACGGCCTGCAGCCGGTCGAGCTGCCGCGCGCTCTTCAGAAGGAGACGTTGATGGCGACGGGTACACGCGCCATCGTGCTGCGCAAGGAAGGCACATCGCGGCTGCTGGCGACCGCCGAGATGCCGGCCTCCGTCGATGAACAATATGATTTAAGCGATGTTTCCCAGCCGACAGCGATCCGCGATGCGCTGGACACGCTGCTGTTCGGCGGCAACCGCATCATCCGCGTCTTCGGCCCGGTCGGCGGCGATGACAGCACAGGCATCGAGGTGGTGCTAAAGGATACCCGGTTGCGCAACGCGATGCTTGCTTATTCCGGCAGCGTCTTTTTCGTCTCGATCCTGATTTCGCTCTTCACCGCGACGTTGATCTTCTTCGCCATCAATCGCATGATGATTCGCCCGATCCGTCGGCTGACCGACAGCATGCAGGCCTATTCCGATGATCCGGAAGACCCGAGCCGCGTTCTGGTGCCGGACGAGGGGCGCGACGAGCTTGCGGTGGCCGGTCACCATCTCGCTTCCATGCAGTCACAATTGCAGAAGACGCTGAAGCAGCAGAAGAACCTCGCCGCTCTCGGTCTCGCCGTGTCGAAGATCAACCACGACATGCGCAACATCCTGTCAGCTGCGCAGCTCATGTCCGATCGCCTGGTCGACGTCGATGACCCGATGGTCAAGCGTTTCGCGCCAAAGCTCCTGCGCACCATCGACCGGGCCGTCGGCTATACCACTGAGGTACTGTCCTTCGGCCAAACCTCCGAATCCGCGCCGCGCCGCCGCCGAATGCATCTGCTCGAGCTCATGGACGAGGTGCGCGATATCCTGGCGATCGATCCCGAGAGCGGCATCGAATTCGTCGTACAGATGAGCCCCGACCTTGAAGTCGATGCCGACGGCGAACAACTGTTCCGCATCATCCACAATCTCTGCCGTAACGCTCATCAGGCGCTGGTCGCCTTCGCCGAGACCGCGCCCGACAGCATCCGCCGCATCACGGTTTCGGCACGCCGCATCGGCAGCGTCGTCAGTATCACCGTCGACGACACCGGCCCGGGCATGCCGCAGAAGGCCCGGGAAAACCTCTTCACGGCCTTTCGCGGCTCTGCCCGCTCCGGCGGCACCGGCTTGGGCCTGGCGATCGCCCGCGAACTGGTGCTCGCCCATGGCGGCACCATCGCGCTGGTGGAAAAACCCGCCGCCGGCACTCAGTTCCGTATCGAAATTCCCGACCGTCCGGTCTCGCTCGACGATTACCGCAGTCGCAGCTTCCACGAAAACTGAGTGTTTTCAGCCTCTTCCCGATATCGTTTGCAAAAATCGTGATCTTTTTCACAAATCCACTTGCATTCCCCCAAAGGACGCTTTAGAGAACCGCCCACGCCAACGGTTCCTTCCGTTTCGGCCACGCACCCGTAGCTCAGCTGGATAGAGCACCAGACTACGAATCTGGGGGTCAGGAGTTCGAATCTCTTCGGGTGCGCCATTTCTTCATCACTCAAAAATAAAGATTGGCATGGCCAGCTGGCGCGAGATCGCAATCCGAGCGGGCCGCACGCGAATCGTCCATTTCTCAGCGCTAGACAACAAACCAAGCGAACTACGGTCTCTACGAGTGAGGTCGGCTGCCGAATAGGTTTGCGCTAGGACAAAGCGCCTTCCGTGGGGTTAGGGATCGATGTCGATCGATTTCATGTCTTCGAAAGGTACTTCAATCGACTGTCCGGTCCCTGGACAAACGAGGCGCGCCCTTTCGGAGAATCGTGACACCCACTGGCCATGGAGTAGTGAGGAGCAGGCGTCACAATGCCACATAACGAATCGTGCTCCGAAATGATTATCAAGCCTTTTCACGAACTCGTTTCCAAGCGCCGGCACCTCGTAGCTGAAGAGCAGGGTAGGCCTTAGGGCCAGCCATTCCGCCGCACCACCCTGGGGTACATGGTCGTCGTATAGAGCTTCCCATTCATGCTGCCGACGCACGCCAGGAACAATATTGCCGTCATCAGGCATACCCAGCAGCGAGTCGTATCTAGGGTCGCGCTGGTCAAAATAGGGTCGCATGACGCCGATCAGATGTTGGAACCACGACCGCACGTCGGGATTCCATATTTCTTTAACCTTGGGACCGAGAACATCGAGAGCTCGGATAGACTCGGTGAGTGCATCCCCAATAGTTGCTTGCTGCGCGCCTCGGAACAATTTCGTCAACTCAAATTGACTGCACAGAGCGGAAACGGCCCCGAGCTGAGGTTGCTGCCGAAGTTGCGAAGCAAGTTCCTGCAAAGCCACGAACAATCGGATCGTGACGCTTGCCGCTGCACTCGACAATTTACTGTCCCCAAGCACCGGAGGCGCATGCAGGGCGAACCAGCACACACCGGACACGATGCGCAGCAGCGTTGCAATTTGATCGCTTTTTGCGGTTGCCAACGCATGTTGGAACGACAAGGGTCCTAAGATCCGCGCCACTACGTCGAATATATAAAGGTAGTCTGGTTCGAGCTCCTCTAGCCTGTCGCCATAACAGGCGTTGAAGAACAGTCTCACCTCGTCCACCTGCCCGCCGCTAAGCTTGAGCACGTGCAGCAGCGTGTTCGCAAGCGCCTTGGCTTCGAATATGGTCATCGGGCGAACGTACCAGCCTTTGGTTCCTTTAGGTCGGAAGGTACAGACAGACCCGCAGACCGTTATCAGTTCGATGGGATCTTGTTGGCTAAGTTTTAACCTCTCAAGATGCTCGGATTCTTCGAACCAGCCACGCGTTATCTCGCTTTCTGGCGGCCTTCGATTGCCCAAGTCTCCCCAAGCAAGCGTCCGGCGAACTACCTCATGAAGTCTTGGCCACAACCCCGCCAATCTCGGCTCTTTGGCCGCATCCGACGGCAATCCGTCCGTGACGTTCTTTAGAAGGGTGAGCGCGCCCAGGGTTTGCTCGCGATCAAGTGCCAGAGGCACAAATTCCTGGAGCAATAGGTACTCTTCCACTGCTCCTATCAGATACTGCACGCCAAACGGAGTGATTAGGAGATCGACCCTGTGGCTGACCTCGTGCAGCACGCCGCATATGATAGCGTTTATCTCGGCCCGTCCGTGCGGTCCGGCCAGTTCATAAGCATGTCTTGAGGTCGGATCATCGTACCAGCGCTCGTCAAGGAACGAGAGCGAGCTCAGGCGGGGAGCATCCTCGAGCACTTCGAAGAAGTATCGGGCTGGCAACTCACACGCAGCGAGCGCCTGCTCCGGGAATTTGATTTCCAAGGTGCGAGGATTGAAAGTGCATTCCTCAACCAGAATCTCTACAGCCCTTGAACTCACATCTTTGCCGTCGGCAAGGCGCAGAAGGCTTCGAGACCAGAATGGCAGATGAGCACCGCCATCGGGACAAGGAGAGTCAGTACTGCGCCAGGTAGGTGAAGGGCTAGAACGAGTGCCGTCAATGTCGCCCCGACTGATGACTGTATGCCTTGGCGAATCAGCTTCGTGAACTCGCCATTCTTGGCGCAAAGGTTCGCGCGAACTCGTTCGATGAATAGATCGTAGAATTTACTGACATCCCGGCGCTTTGCGGCCATGCCTAACTCTCCGCCTCCACCGGGCAGCAGCGCGTCAAGATCGAATTCCTGGTTGAGACGCCCAATCTCAGAGGCGAGCTGTGTTCGAGCGGGTTCTAGATTGCCGTCCTTGATCTCGTCATTGAGCATCAAGGCCGACTTGAGCAGGTCATCGAACTGGACCATCATTTTCCCCCTGAGTAATCCATGGCCGTCAACATATCAAAATTGAGGGCACCTCAGCAACGTGGTGGCGCCTGCGATCGAGCTGATCTCCCCTCCAGTCACTAGCAAATTACAGGCGGCGGCGGGTCGAATGCAACGGCACAACAATCAACAGGTGTAACAATTACATAGCGGTTCCCTGTTTGGTCCCCTCGGATGCGCCATTTTCCCAGCAAAAGAGAGAACTGCAGGCGTGATCACATAAACCCCGGATTTCGCGGCAGATACTGCGTCCAATCGCCGTAGCCGGGCGATGCCATCAAGAGCATTGGAAATGTGATCCGCATGCCTTGCTGGATCGCAAGGCTTAAGGCGCTGTCGCATGTGCCTGGCAGGAAGGCCGATACCGTCTCGGCGGAGCGATCTGCCGCCAGCTTCAGCGCAGTCGCAAAGGCATCGCGAAGAAGGTCAGGCCGCTTGACGGCGAGCGGGCCGATGTGCCCACTCGAGGCGACATAGCTGTAGCCGACGCAGTCGCTGCCGGCGCAGAGCAGCACTCCTGTGGTCGTCGGGTCCTCGAGCAAATACCGGTGGTGCTTCTCTCGCGAGGCGCCTATGGCGCGGGAATCGATCTCGACAAGTTTTTCCATGGTCGCGGCGCTGTCGTCGATCGCGATCGCGTGGAGTGGCGGCGCCGGCAACTCCTGCATCACCCGTTCGCGCGTGGCGTTGAAGAGGTAAATCGGCATTTTGGGAAAGAGGCCATGCCGCATGTAAAGGCCCTGCGAGACACGATTGAAGGTGAAAGTAATAAGTGCTTTGTGCGCCGCTCGGGACTTCCGGGCATGCTCCATGGTTCGTCCTAATAGTTCATTTCCGATGCCCTGACCTTGTCGGGCGGGATCGACGAACAACTGGGCCAGAAACCAGACATCACCGCAAACCCAGCTCCAGGCAAAGCCAAGAATCTCTCCGCCGTCCTCCGCGACCCATAGGCCATCCGGGTCGTCCTTGAGCGAAAACAGCTGAAAGTTGGGAGGGCTTGCCGTTGCCATCGGGCCGAAGCCATGCCGAACGGAAAGATCATTGATGCTGGCAACCACCAGAGCATCGGTCGAGGCCAAATCGTCCGCCTGAGCAGGTCTGTAAACAAGCGACATTGGATAACTCCGGCAAAGGTTTACGGGAGAGAATACGAGCCGCGACGTCAATCATACCAGTTCTCATGATCGCGGTCTCGGACAACGCCGCTACCACTTTCGGTGAAGCTGACCGGTATTTCGTGGATTGATCAGGTCAGAGAAGCAAACCGCCCGACGGCCGTGTATGGTTGGCGTCCCTGCCTGTGAACGGACCAAATCACAATTTCCTCGCCGAAAAAACGATTGCCTGAAGAGGCATGCGTGCCGGCTTGTCGCCGAATGCGCGGTGAATCTCCTGTAAGATCGCCTCAAAGACCTGTTCGGGTTCGGCGCCCTGTCGCGAGCGGATCTGTTCGGCAGCAGGATTGCCGTAGACGAGGCCGCGGGCGAAGGCTGCGGTATCGGGAATTTCCTTTTCCACCCTTAGCACTGAAATCGTGATGTCGGAGAAGCCGGCATCTATGAGCGATTCCTTGATCGGGTCGATTGGCGCGCAGGAAAACGGCACGGTGTAGAACTGTGGCGGATCGGCGGGGAAAAGACGCCCGACGACCTCGTGGGCGATGAGGGAATATGGATTGTAGTCCATCCGATCCCAGACGCTGAGCAAATAGGTACCGCCGGAGGCAAGGACGCGATGCGCTTCGCGATGGGCTTTGTCCTTGTCCGGAAAAAACATCAGGCCGAATTGGCATACGACCGCATCGAAGCTGTCGGCCGCAAAGGGCAGTTGCGTCGCGTCGGCCGTTTGGAAGTCGATCTGATCGGCAGGGCCGAATTTCTTGCGTGCAATGTCCAGCATCGGTGCGTTGAAATCGGTGGCTGTCAGGGACACGCCGGAGGGTAAGGCATCGCGCAGACGGCGCGTGACGATTCCCGTGCCGGCGGCAATCTCAAGAACCCACCCGGGCCTGAGCGCAGCCGCGCGCCGTGCGGTTTCGGCCGCATAGTCGGCAAAGATGATCGGCCCCATGCCGGTGTCATAGTGCTGCGGAATGTCGCCGACAAAACGAGCCGAATCCGTGTTCATAGGGCACCTCGCAATGCCGCTGGAGAATGAAGATACGAATATTGATGCGGCTATCGCGTCCGCTTGGCCATGGGCTCACGAAGTCGATGGCGGCAACTCCACCCCATATATTTTACGCGTTTGCCGCCAACACAACCGCAGGGCCAGGCTCGGCCTGCTTACATCTTGCCGCCGCTTTTCTTGCATTGGCTGCGGAACTTGGAGCGTTCCTTGCCATGAAGTCCCTTTGCGTCGGCCTGCGCTGAGCACGCCTTCGAAATGTCCGTTTGCGCAGTCTTTTGCGTAGTCGTCGCCGCCTTTGGCTTGGCCATGGTTCCGGCGGGTTTCGTCGTGGTGGTCATCGGCGTAGTTGTGGTTGTCGATGGGGTTGTCGTTTGGGCCATGGCACTCGTGCCGATGAGAGCGACAACCGCTGTAGCAGCGAGTATAGCAACTAACCTCATAGTCATTCCTCCGCTGGGTGTGACACGCTTGGTGCGTCGTCAGCTACGAAGGTTGAACCAATATATTAGCAAAATCAATCCACCACCTTCATCGATACCACCAATCGGTGAAATTACACGCTGCGATTAGATTGTGCTGCTTCTACACCCGGACATTTTCCACCCGTCATTGCGGATGAACTCAGCCTTCGCCAGAAAAGGCGTCATTTCCCGACGTTGCAACTGTCCGACGCCACTGCCGATCTTTTTCGCCGTCACTTTAAAACCAGGCGCAACGGCGCGGTCAGCTTTTTGAAGCCGGAGCGCAACATGTCGTGCTTGGTTTTTGGTTTCTTGTCGGCAAACATTGCGATGATCGAGGCCTTCAATTTGTCGCGCCATTGGGATTTGCCGGGTGATGTCGGCTTCAGGCCGCAGCGCCGCAGGAGATAGTTCATCTGGTAGACGGACGCCTGCCGATCGCAATCGCGCACGCAGAAATGAATGCCGAGAGCGATCGAATAGATGTCGCCGTTCTTGAACGCATGCGGTGCTTTCGACGGATGGTGGACGCCGGTCCCCTGGTTCAAGGCATAGACCGTCGCCTTGCTTTGTTTTTCGATGGTATATTTGGCGGCGTTAAGATCGCCGATGTAATATTTTTCGATTTCCTTGTCGGGCAGGACGGAGCGATCGTTTGCATCCCAGATATTGGCGGTTCGGTTGCCGTGAATCTGGAACAGAAATGTTGCTTCATGGTCAATGTGATAGGGCGTCACGGCGTCGGGCGAGGCCAGGAATATGTAGGCGTCTTCCCAGGTGACTTCGTCCCGCGAGCAACCGGTGTCGGCGAGGATTTCGGTCATGAGCTGATCCAGCAATGCCCGATATTCGGGATCGCGCTGCACGCTGTAGAGCAGCACCCACGACCCTGATTCCGCCAGATTCGAGATCGCTTCGTTGACGCTCTCCACTTTATCGTGCAGCGGCACGGCCCAGCCGGCGTCCACCGGTGCGCCACCCGCCTGCCAGCGCACGCTTCTCGTGCTCGTGTCCGCAAGCAACGATTTCGCAAGTTCGGCAAGGCGCGGAAGCGAGAACAGTCGATGTCCGACCAAGTTGTGGCTGAATTGAAATGACCTCTTATTGAAGTCATTTCTGAAAGCATTCGGTCCGACCTCGATACCACGAGTATTCTGGCGAGCTGTTTTCGTCACGACTGCTGTGGGCATGTTCGGAATCCTTTTGGAATGACAGAAGCGTCGGGAATTTCACAAAAATGTGATCTTCGTTCACGTTTTTGTCATCTCGTCCAAAAGGGGAGGAACATCCTACGATTGGGTCATCTCATTCTCAATCGGATGTAGGTTGTGCTGGCAGGGCGACGCGGGCTTTGGAACGATCGCTGGGACGGTTTCGCTGGCGCGGCGAGGAGGTCTGCCGTTCCGTTCCGATGTCATTGCCGTCCGGTGGTGCGCCGTCGCCGACGCGTTTGACAGCCCGGTAGTCAGTCTGGAACTCGACCGATCTCTACTGCCTGTTTCCCGTCGTCACGCCGCCGTCGCAGATGAACTCTGCGCCGGTAGAGTAGGCGGACGCGTCGGAGGCGAGAAAGAGGACCATTTCTGCGACCTCGCGCGCAGTGCCGAGCCGATTGATCAGTTGGCGTGCCGCAAAGGCGTCGATGGCCTCCTGGTCCAGAAACGGGTCGATCATCGGCGTTTCGATCAGGCCGGGATGAACGGAATTGACACGGATGCCGTATTTGGCGAATTCGTTGGCGGCGACCTTGGTCATGCCGCGTACGGCGAATTTCGAGGCGACATAGGCGACATTGTTGGCGGGGCCGCGGATGCCGGCCGTGGACGATATGTTGACGATGCTGCCGCCGGTGTTCTTCATCAGTCTGACGGCGGCTTTCATGCCGAGGAACACGCCGGTCTGATTGACCGCGATCACCTCTTCGAACATGCCGAGCGAGCATTCCTCGATCGGTGCACGCCGCAGGATGGCGGCGTTGTTCACCAGGATCTGCATGGCCCCGAAATTCTTTTCGATGGCGGCGATGGCGTCGTTCCAATCCGCCTCGCTCGCCACGTTGAGCGGCACATAAAGACCGCCGATCTCTTCGGCGAGCTTGCGGCCCTGATCATGGATCATGTCGGCCAAGACGACCTTGGCGCCCTCCGCCGCGAAGAGGCGGGCCTCTTCCGCACCCATCCCCCGCGCCGCACCGGAAATCAACGCAACCTTGCCGTCCAACCTACCCATGTCATGTCTCCGCGTCTGCAGGCCGTTTGTTAGCCGGCAGTTAGGCACGGCTTGAGGAGGGAGGGCAAGGAGGTCAGCTAGAAATGAATCGAGAGAGGTCGTCGAAGCAAGGATTTTCCGCCGATCTACACGGCTCCCGCCGCAATCAGGCTCTCGGCGCAATCGATCACGGTCTCCGCTGCCGACCGGCCATGCCAGCCCAACACGCGCTCAGCCTTCGCCGTCGTGAAGCGGTGTTTTCGCCCGAGGCTCGGGGTCACCAGTCGCACCGCCGGGTCGAAGATCGAGGCGATGCGGAGAACGAAATCGGGAAGGGAGCGCGTCGGCACCTTCTTGGCGCGATCACCGAGCTTTGCTCGCAACAATGCTGAGATTTCCGCGGCCCACAGGAAATCGCCACTGGCGAGAAAACGCTCGCCGGCCGCTTCCGGGGCTGTCATGGCGCGGATATGCATATCCGCGACATCACGCACATCGACGATGCTGAAGCCAATGCGCGGATTGCCGGGAAATTTGCCGGATAGCATCCGCTGGATCACCTGCACAGACCCAAGGCCTTCCGCCGTCAGGATGGGGCCGAAGACCGCGCTCGGCAGGATCGTCGTCAAAGTCGTCGGGCCGGCGTGCTGGGCCATGAAATGCCAGGCGGCACGTTCGGCCAGCGTTTTCGATTGCCGATAGGCATTCAGGCCCTTGGCAGTCGGGTCGGTCCAAACGGCCTCGTTGTTGAGGCTCTCGGTGCTCCAAGGCGGCGAAGCGGCGGCTGCGGCGGAGGAGGTCACGACCACGCGCTTCACGCCGGCTTTCGTCGCGGCTTTGAGGACACGCAACGTGCCGTCGCGGGCGGGGACGATCAGCGTGTTCGGATCTTTCGGCGCGTCTGCGCCAAGCGGCGAAGCGACATGGAGCACATAGTCGCATCCGGTAACGGCGGTATCCCAGGCGTCGTCCTTGGTCAGATCGGCGACGAAGAAGGTCAGGCGCTCGCCACCAAGCTCGGAGATGCCAACAGCGGAAGCGATAGCCGCCTCTACGGCCGGCGCCTTCGTCAGGCTGCGAACCGTGGTTCGGACATCATAGCCGCGCCGTAAAAGCTCGACGATGCACCAGCCGCCGATGAACCCACTGCCGCCCGTCACCAAAACAGCTTCCGCCATTCCTGTTCTTTCCATTTCTCGCGCGTTTCCGCTGCATCATATCACGCCAGCATATTGCATGGCGGAAATCGGAACAGTAGGCTGCAAATTGAAACTTTGGCGTTCGAAGAATGGAACAATGCGCGAAGATGTTGATCTGGTAGGCATGGCGCTTTTCGTCCGCATCGTCGAGGAGGGCTCATTGAGTGCGGCGGGGCGAGCACTTGGGCTGCCGAAGGCAACTGTCAGCCGCCGTTTGGCACTGTTGGAGGCATCGATCGGCGCGCCGCTGCTGGCGCGCTCGACCCGGGCTCTCAGCTTGACCGATACCGGCCGCCGCTTCTTCGAGCGCGTACAGCCGATCGTGCGCGACGCTGAAGTGGCCCGGTCCGAGATCAGGGTTGCCAACCGTGAACCTTCGGGTCTGCTGCGGATCAGCGCGCCCGTCGCTCTTGGCCAGGGGGTTATCGCGCCGAAATTGATCGAATTCCTCGAGCGTTATCCGCGGGTCCAGGCCGATCTCCATTTCAGCGATGAGCGCGTCAATCTGATTGCCGAGGGTTTCGATCTTGCCATCCGCATCGGCGAGTTGGCCGATAGCGATCTGATAGGGCGGCGGCTGGCGGATATCTCCATCGTGCCCGTTGCCGCTCCATCTTATCTGGCTGCGCGTGGTGAACCGCAGACAGTGCGTGACCTGAAACAGCATGTGGCCGTCCTGACCCAGAAAACTGGCGATCACTGGACTATCGGCGGCGTAACGATACGCATGTCCTGGCGTATCAGCACCGGCAGCATGATGGTGACGCGCGATGCGGCCCGGGGCGGGCTCGGCATCGCGCAGCTACCGCTTTTCCTTGTTGTCGAGGATACTGAGGCGGGGCGGCTCGTGCGCGTGCTGCCGGATCACGATCTGCCGAAATCCGCCCTCACGGCGCTTTATCCGCGCTCCATCGTGCCGTCGCCGGCGCTCAGGACATTACTCGATACCCTGCCGGAATGGTGTGGATGATGATCCGCCGATCCGTGGTGCAACATACGTGAAGTTGCGTCGGCAACCTATGGTATAGACCATACCTCTTCGATACAGGTCCGTCACGGAAGTTTGAAAATAGGTTCATGCGCCTGAAATGATCGCACCGCACACAGCCTCCCTGAAACGCGAGGCTGCTCATGAACCGCAAGAATGTACTTCTCATCGTCGTCGACCAGTGGCGGGCCGATTTCATACCGCATCTTCTGCGCGCCGAGGGGCATGAGGCGTTTCTGAAGACGCCGAACCTGGATCGGCTTTGCCGCGAAGGTGTTACCTTCCGCAATCACGTGACGACCTGCGTTCCCTGTGGGCCCGCCCGCGCCAGCCTGTTGACCGGCCTCTATCTGATGAACCATCGTGCCGTGCAAAACACGGTGCCGCTCGACAGCAGGCATTTCAATCTTGCCAAGGCCCTGCGCAGCATCGGCTATGATCCGGCGCTGGTGGGCTATACCACGACGGTGCCGGACCCGCGTACGACCTCCATCAACGATCCGCGCTTTCTCGCACTCGGCGACATGATGGATGGCTTCCATTCGGTGGGCGCCTTCGAGCCGAACATGGAGGGCTATTTCGGCTGGGTCGCGCAGCAGGGCTTCGATCTGCCGGAAAATAGGCCCGACATTTGGCTGCCGGAAGGTGAGGGCGCGGTGAAGGGCGCGACCGACCGTCCCTCGCGTATTCCGCATGAATATTCCGATTCTACTTATTTCACCGAGCGGGCGCTGACTTATCTGAAGGGCCGCGCCGGCAAGCCGTTCTTCCTGCATCTCGGCTATTATCGTCCGCATCCGCCTTTTGTCGCCTCCGCGCCCTATCATGAGATGTATCGTCCGGAAGATATGCCGGCGCCGGTGCGCGCAGCCAATCCGGAAGCGGAAAGTGCCCAGCATCCCCTGATGAAATTCTATATCGACAGCATCCGCCGCGGCTCCTTCTTCCAGGGAGCGGAAGGCTCGGGCGCGACGCTGGACGAGGCGGACATCCGCCAGATGCGTGCCACCTATTGCGGCCTGATCAGCGAGATCGACGATTGTCTTGGTCAAGTCTTCGCCTATCTCGATCAAACCGGCCAGTGGGACGACACGCTGATCATCTTCACCAGCGACCACGGCGAGCAGCTCGGCGATCACCATCTGCTCGGCAAGATCGGCTATAACGACGAAAGCTTCCGCATTCCGCTGGTCATCAAGGATGCCGGCCCAAACGCGCGTCCCGGCGCGATCGAGACCGCCTTTACCGAAAGCATCGACGTCATGCCGACCATTCTCGACTGGCTCGGCGGCGACATTCCGCGTGCTTGCGACGGCGAAACGCTTCTGCCCTTCCTCGCCGGCAAGCGGCCGGGCAATTGGCGCACTGAACTGCATTACGAATATGACTTCCGTGACGTGTTCTATTCCGAGCCGCAGCCGGTTCTGGGGCTGGATCAGAACGAGAGTAGCCTCTGCGTCGTTCAGGACGAGCGCTACAAATACGTCCATTTCGCCACCCTGCCGCCGCTGTTCTTCGACCTCGAGCGCGATCCCAACGAATTCGTCAATCTCGCCGACGATCCCGCTTATGCGAGGCTCGTCCGCGACTATGCGCAGAAAGCCCTATCCTGGCGGCTGAAACATGCCGACCGGACGCTGACCCATTATCGCTCCGGTCCCAACGGCCTGACCGAACGCGACCGATAACGATAGCCGAACCCCCAATAGTCGAACTAGAACTCAAGGAGGTATTTTCATGGTCAATATTACCCGTCGCAGCGCGCTCGGCATGGCGACCGCCGCCGCTGGCTCGCTGATCCTGCCGCGCTTCTCGATCGCCCAGGCCGATAACCGCCCGTCGATCACCATCGCCGTGCAGAAAATTTCCAACACCAATACGCTGGATCCGCTGCGCGAACAGTCTAACGTCGGCCAGCGCATCTTCAACTCGTCGCTCTGGGAAGGCCTGATCGGCCTCAACTGGCTGAACGGCCTGGTCCCCCGTCCGGAACTCGCCACAGAATGGCGCCGCATCGATGACAAGACCGTCGAACTCAAGCTGCGCCAGGGCGTCAAGTTCCACAACGGTGCCGAGCTGACCGCCGAAGATGTCGCCTTCTCCTTCAGCAAGGAACGCATGTTCGCCGAGACGCAGCCGAGCGCCGGCAAGACGATCTACATCAACGAAACCAACCCGATCCGCAACCAGGGCAAGGACCTGCCGCCGGAAGTGCCCGCGACTGCGCGCCGCTACTGGCCGGCACTGCAGGGCATCGAGATCGTCGACAAATACACGGTTCGTTTCGTCAACGGCACGCCCGATGTCACCATGGAAGGCCGCATCTCGACCGTTGCCAGCGCCATTGCCAGCCGCCGTGGCTGGGAAGACGCCAAGAGCTACCTCGATTGGGCCCGCGCGCCGATCACCACCGGCCCCTATCGCGTCGCCGACTTCAAGCCGGACACCTATCTGGTCTACGAAGCCCATGATGATTACTGGGGCGGCCGGCCGCCGTTGAAGCAGATCCGCTTCGTCGAAGTTCCGGAAGTTGCCTCGCGCGTCAATGGCCTGCTGTCGGGTGAATACCAGTTTGCCTGCGACATCCCCCCGGATCAGATCTCCGGCATCGAGAAAAACGCCGCTTTCGAAGTTCAGGGTGGCACGATCCCCAACCATCGCGAGACCGTATTCGACAAGAACCATCCGCAGCTTGCCAATCCGCTGGTGCGCCGCGCCTTCACCCACGCTATCGACCGCCAGGCGATCGTCGATTCACTCTGGGCCGGCCGCACGGTCGTTCCGGCCGGCCTGCAGTGGGATTTCTATGGCGACATGTTCGTCAAGGGCTGGGCGGTTCCTGAATATAACCCGGACATGGCACGCCAGCTTCTGAAGGAAGCCAACTACAAGGGCGACGCCATTCCCTATCGCCTGCTCGACAACTACTACACCAATCAGACGCCGACGGCGCAGATCCTGGTGGAGATGTGGAACCAGGTGGGCCTGAACGTTGAGATCGCCATGAAGGAAAACTGGCAGGCGATCCTCGAAAAGACCCCGACGCGCGCCGTGCGCGACTGGTCGAGCACGGCTAGCTTCAACGATCCGGTCTCCTCCATCATTGCCAACCATGGCCCGAACGGCCAGCAGCAGCAGGTCGGCGAGTGGACCAACGCCGAGATGAACACGCTCTCGACCTTCCTAGAAACCAGCACCGATCGCGCCAAGCGCCACGATGCGTTTGCCCGCATGCTGCAGATCTGCGAACGCGAAGACCCCGCTTACACGGTCCTGCACCAGAACGCCGTGTTTACGGCAAAGCCGAAGTCGCTGAAGTGGAAGGCAGCATCTGCCTTTGCGATGGACTTCCGTCAGGGCAACTGGGCCTAAAAAACCGACGAGCCGGAGGTCATGCCTCCGGCTCTTTTTTCGTTCACGCGGACGAAGGAGGGCGATGATGCCCCTGGTGGAAGTTTCCAATCTGACGGTCGCATTCAGCGGCACACAGGTCTTGCACGGCATCGATCTGACGATCGAAAAAGGCGAGGCTGTCGGGCTCGTCGGCGAATCCGGTTGCGGCAAATCGGTGACCTGGCTGGCGGCGCTCGGCCTTCTGCCGGGCAAGGCGACGGTCGGCGGCAGCGTCCGCCTCGGCGATCAGCAACTGGTCGGCGCGTCGCGCACCGCGCTCGAAAACGTACGCGGCAGCCGCATTGCGATGATCTTTCAGGACCCGTCCAGTTCGCTCAACCCCGTCATTCGCGCTGGCCGGCAGATCGCTGAAGCGGTGGAGCTGCATCGCGGGCTTACCGGCAAGGCGGCGAGCTTCGAAGCGATCCGGCTGATGGAGTTGGTAGGCATTCCGGATGCTGTCAGACGTTTCGACAATTTTCCGCATGAGTTTTCCGGCGGCCAGAACCAGCGCCTGATGATCGCCATGGCACTATCGGGCAATCCCGATCTGCTGGTCGCCGACGAGCCGACGACCGCGCTCGACGCCACCATTCAGGCTCAGATCCTCGACCTGCTGATCTCCATCCGCGCCGAGACCGGCATGGCCATCGTCTTCATCAGCCATGATCTCGGTGCCGTCTCGCAGGTCTGCGAACGCGTCTGCGTCATGTATGCCGGCCGCGTGGTCGAAAAGTGTTCGACGGAAACTCTGTTCCGCCAGCCGCGCCACCCCTATACGCGCGGCCTGTTCGATGCCATTCCGCGCCTCGATGGCGGCCGTGAGCGTATGGTGCCGATTCCCGGTACGGTGCCGCAGCCCGGCCGCTTGCCCGGCGGCTGCGCCTTTGCGCCCCGCTGCGGCCACACCTCCGAGCTCTGTCACAACAGCCTCCCGCAGCTGGTGAGCCTCGGCGACGACCGCGCGGCCGCCTGCTTCCATCCGATTGGCGACAGCACAATCGTGCCGGCCCCTCACACGGTACAGACCAAGCAGGGAGTGACAGTGTCGTGAACACGGATCCCATGATCGAGGCGAGCGACCTCACCAAAACCTATTTTTCCCGCCGCGGACTGCTGGGCCGGCCCACAGCCGTGCATGCTGTCGACGGCATCTCGCTCACCGTTACGCAGGGGACGACGCTCGGCATCGTCGGCGAATCCGGCTCAGGAAAATCCACCACGGGCCGGCTGCTGCTTGGGCTGGAAACACCGTCGGCGGGTCATGTTCGCTTCGACGGGGAACCCATGCCGGCCTTGGAAACGGCAGCATGGCGCAAATACCGCGCGCGCATGCAGCTTGTCTTCCAGGACCCGCTCGCAGCCCTCGACCGCCGCTTGGCGATTGGTGCGCAGATCGGCGAGCCGCTGACGATCCACGATGTCGGTACGCAAGCCGAGCGTCGCGAACGCGTTACTACGCTGCTGCAGGCTGTCGGTCTGCGCCGCGACCAGGAGAACAGCTACCCGCACGAGCTTTCCGGCGGCCAACGACAGCGTGTCGTCATCGCCCGCGCCATCGCCAGCGATCCGCAATTGCTGGTCTGCGATGAGCCGGTTTCGGCGCTCGACGTCTCCATTCAGGCTCAGGTGGTCAATCTGCTGCGCGACCTGCAGGAGACGCGCGGCATCACCATGGTCTTCATCAGCCATGATCTGAAAGTGGTGCGCAACGTCTCCGACCGGGTCGCGGTGATGTATCTCGGCCGCATTGTCGAAGAGGCCTCTTCGAAAGAGATTTTCCGCGCCCCGCTGCATCCCTATACCAAGGCGCTGGTGTCGAGCGTGCCAGTCCCGGGAACGGCGCTGAAGGATCGCATCGTGCTGCAGGGCGAGCCGCCGAATCCGGCCGCGCGTCCCGTCGGCTGCGCCTTCCATCCGCGTTGCGCCGTCGCCATCACCCGTTGCCGCACGGAAACCCCGGCGCTGCTGCCGGCAGCGGCAGGGCACTCGGCTGCATGCCATCTCGTTCACGGCGGCCAGCCCGTTACGGCTGTAGCGGAAACGATGCCCGAGCAAACGCCAGCGAGCCCGTGATCCCATGTTTCGCTTCTTTCTCTTCAAGCTTCTCCGGGCGCTGATGACCATCATTCTGGTGGTGACCTTCGCCTTCATCGTGCTGCGCATGTCGGGCGATCCGGCGGTCATCATCCTGGGGCCGGACGCGCCGCCGCAGGCGATCGATGCTTTCCGCCACGCCTGGGGCCTCGATCAGCCGCTTTGGGATCAGTATCTGCGCTATTTCGGCGCCATCGCCCGCGGCGATCTCGGTGTGTCGATGCGTGACGGCCAGTCGGCGATCACGCTGGTCACCGAACGCATTCCGGCGACGTTGGAGCTCACGATCCCGGCGCTGATCCTTGAGCTCATCATCGGCATTTCCGCCGGGGTCTATGCGGCGCTGCATCGCGAAAGCCTGCTCGATCGTATGGTCATGGCCGGCGCCGTCGTCGGCTTCACCATGCCAAGCTTCGTTCTCGGCCTTGTGCTGGTGCTGATCTTCGCCGTCACGCTCGATTGGCTGCCGTCCGGTGGCCAGGATACGTGGATGCATGCCATCCTGCCGGTCATTACCATGAGCGTCGGCGGCATCGGCATCCTCGCCCGCTTCTCGCGCAGCGCCATGATCGAGATTCTCGGCCAGCCCTATATCCGTACCGCAAGCGCCAAAGGCATGCCCTGGCGGAAAGTCGTCTGGCGGCACGCGCTGCCGAATGCGGCGATCCCGATCGTCACCATTGCCGGCTTCATGGTCGGTTCGCTGATCGCCGGCGCCGTCGTGGTGGAATCATTGTTCTCCTGGCCGGGCGTCGGACGCCTGCTGGTGGTCTCCGTTTCCAACCGCGACCTCGCTGTCGTGCAATGCATACTGCTGATGGTGGCGGCCTGCATGGTGCTGTCCAACTTCGCCGTCGACGTTCTCTACGGCTATCTCGATCCGCGCCTGCGGAACATGAATGCGAAAGGCTGAGCGATGGCAAACATCTCCATTTCGGGTATCGCCGGCGAACGCAAGAAGCGGAAGAAGCCGGGCATCCCCATTCTGGTCGGCATAGGCCTCGCCTGGATCGCCGCGATGATCTTCATCGCCCTGACCGCCGATTGGATCCGGCCCTTCAACATCACGGCATTCGACCTTAAGAATCGCCTGGCGCTGCCCGGCAATCCCACGCATTTCCTCGGCACGGACGAGCTTGGCCGCGACGTGCTCTCGCGCCTGATCGACAGTATTCGCATCTCTCTGCTCATCGCGTTCGGCGCGACGCTGATCTCCGCCTTCGTCGGCACGCTGCTCGGCTTTCTCGCCGCCTATTTCCGGGGGATCGTCGAACACATCGTCCTGATGCTGGCGGACTTTCAGGCGGCCATGCCATTCCTGATCATGTCGCTCGCCGTGCTTGCCTTCTTCGGCAGCTCGCTACCGCTTCTGATCTGCCTCATGGGCTTCTACGGCTGGGAGCGGTATACCCGCATCGCTCGTGGTCTTGCGATTTCCGCCAGCAAACAGGGCTATGCTGCGGCCGTGACCCAGCTCGGCGCCAGCCCGACACGGGTCTATCTCAACCACATCCTGCCGAATATCGCCTCGACGCTGATCGTCTCGATGACGCTAACCTTCCCGGAGATCATCCTGATGGAAAGCAGCTTGTCCTTCCTAGGCCTTGGCGTGCAGCCGCCAATGACCAGTCTAGGCAACATGGTCGGCTATGGCCGCGAATACATCACGCGCGCGCCCTGGATCATGCTGACGCCGTCGGTGGTCATCATGCTGACCACCGACGGCGTCAGCATTGTCGGGGACTGGCTGCGCGACAAGCTCGACCCGACCTTGTCTTAGAGCAATTTCAGGAAAAGTGTGCAGCGGTTTTCCGTCCGAAAATTGCAGAAAACAGAAGGATAGAGCGGCAGATTCTGTGAAAGCGGAGCCGCTCTAGAGAGGCTTAGGCGCTCGCCTTATCGGCTGACGCGGATGCATCGGAACTCGATGCATTCGTGTCTGAGGTGGCCGACGCAGACGGCCAGGTGATGTAGTAGTACTGCGATCCGACCTGGCCGAAATAGGCTTCATTGCCGGTGGTCTTGTCGACGAAGCTGCCGTCCTGGTTCTTGACGAAGGTTCCATCCGAACCGCGTTCGAGATGGGCTTTCAGGAAGTCGTTCCAATCACGGGTGGGGATGGTGTCGGCGGTCTTGCTGGTCGTGCCCTGCTCGCTGGTGGCATTGACGTCCCATGCCTTGATCGAAGTGCCTTTCGTCGGATCGGAAACCGTCAGCGTGCCTTTGTCGAGGGCATCGAGCATCGCCTGTGCCTGGCCTCCCGTGCCTTCGCTTTTGACCGCGTCCTGCAGATTCTGCTTCAGCAGATCCATGAAAGAGCTGCTGGTCATATCCGGGTCGGTCTGCGCCGCCGTACCGTCGATTTGATTGGACGACAGGCCGTTGAGCATGCTCGTGAGCGACGCCTGTGATTGCGATGGCAGATTGGAGAGATCGCTGCTGCTGCTGTCGCCCAACAGCGGGTCGCTGCTCGAATTCTGCGAGGGATCCGGCGTCTGCAGCAACTGCAGCGCCATTTGCGATGCGAGCAATCGGGTCGTGGTCAGTGCGGAGACCATAGGTCGTTCCTTCCCAATGTGGCTGGTGCCGGCGGCCATCGAGCCGGAAGCCATCCTTGACGGTCGGTGAACGCACGCCTGTTCGGACGACGCTCATCATCTGATGTCGTCATTGTAGGACGAAGGACTTACCCGGGGCTTGTGTGGGCGCTTTAGCGTGGCGGCTGAGCACCGTCGCCATGATGCGTCCTCAGAGGCAATTCCGGCAGAAACAGCAGCGCGATCAACCCCAGCCCCACGATGGCGGTTCCGGTGGCAAAGGTCATGGCGATGGCGTGGCGATAAAGCGCTATTGCCGCGGCATGGGCTTCCGGCGACGCGGCGGCGAGCTGCCTGAGACCGCTTTCGGTCAGCGACGATATGTCGAGGCTGCCGGACGGGCCCGTCGCTTGCCGCACGCGATACGCCAGGATCGCACCGGAGCCGGTAACGCCGATAAGGCCACCGAGCGAACGGAAGAAGGCAAGCGTTGCCGTGCCGACGCCGCGATGAGCATAGGGCAGGGCGTTCTGTACGGCGATCGTCATATTCGGCATCACCAGGCCAAGTCCGAGACCAAGCGCGAAGACCGAAGGTTCGATAATGCCAAAGCCTTGGCTGGTGGCGGCCGCCCAGGCGAGCACTGCGAAGGCCAGCGTGGCGAGGCTGAGGCCGAAAAGCTGGGCCGGCTTGTAGCGACCGAAGCGTTGCAGCAGCACGCGGCCGTTGACCATGGAGGAGATGACCACGCCGATCATCAGCGGCCCGGTGAGGAGCCCGGAATGCGAGGGACTGACGCCCATCACCATCTGGAAGAACAGCGGGAAGAACAAGGTCGCCCCAAGCATGCCCATGGTGGTCAAGGCCAGCACGATGCAGGCGATGACGAACAGTTTGTTGCGGAAAAGGTCTGATGGCAATACCGGCTCCGGCTCGTGGCGGACATGAAAGACAAAGAGAATGCCGAGGATCAGAGCAGCGGTCACAAGACCGATGATCTGCGGTGAGTTCCACGCCCATTCATTGCCGCCGAGAGCGAGTGCCAGCAGGAAGCCCGTCGTGCATGCGGTCAGCAACACTGCGCCGAGATAATCGATGCGGCGGCTGCGTGCCTGATGCGGTCGCTTCAGGGCGCGGCCGATCATAACGAGCGCCACCGCGCCGATCGGCAAATTGACGTAGAAGATCCAATGCCAGGAGAGGAGATCGGTGATGATGCCGCCAACGATCGGGCCGAGGACGCTGCAGACGGCGAAGACGGCGACGATCGAACCTTGATTGCGGCCGCGCTTGGCCGGCGGCACGAGGTCGCCGATGATGATCTGCGCCAGTGGCAGCAGCCCGCCGGCGCCAAGTCCCTGAATGGCGCGGAAGATGATGAGTTGGAGCAGCGTCTGCGCCAGGCCGCTCAACACCGAGCCGAGGAGGAAGATGAGGATCGCCGCGTAGATCATGGGCTTGCGGCCATATTGGTCACTGAGCTTGCCATAAAGCGGCATCGTGCTGGTCGAGGCCAGCACATAGGCGCTGACTACCCAGGACAGATGCGTGACGCCGCCGAGATCGCTGACGATGCGCGGCAGGGCGGTTGCGACGATGCTCTGGTCGATGGCGCCGAGGCCAAGAACGATCATCAGGCCGAGAATGACGGCGCGAATTTCACGGCGATCGGGTGCCTCGCCTTCGGTCGGCGCCGGTTGCGGAGCGGCTTTTTGGATTTGTACGGTCATTGTCCGATGTCCCCAAGCGGGCCGATGGCCGCGCGAATGGCGGCGCGCGCCTCAGGCGATAATTTGGCGAGTTCGAAGGCGAGCCAGTCGGTCCGCCTCTGTTTTATGCCTTTGATCAGAGCCCGTCCCTTGTCCGTGGCGATCAGGCCGTTGCGTCGCCGGTCTTCGGGATCGGGCGCGGAGCGTGTGACGAGGCCTTCGCACTCCATCGCCTTGATGTGTCCCGATATCGTCGGTCCGCGCAGTTTCTCCAGCCGCGCCAGCTCCGCGACGCCAATGCCCGGCTGCCGCAGGATGGCGACGAGGAGAAGAGCCTGCAGCGGCGAGATACCGGGGTCTTCCACCTCGCGTCGCAGTTGCCGATAGAGGCGATGCAGGGCGGGGCGCAACGCTTCGGCGAGCGCCATTGCCTCTTCAAGTTCTTGGAGATGTCCGGTTTCGCGCATGTTCAAAAAAGATAGATAGGCTTCCTATCTATCTACATATCTTATGGTTGCGAGTTGCGCAAGCGATCGAATCCTTGAAAGGATCGCGTGAGACCTGAGAGGAGCCTGACGTGAAGCGATTTTTGATGGCGGCAACAGCCGCCGCCCGGAATGCCCCGCTTACCGTCTCGTCCATCGATCCGACCGGCGGTCCACGCGAGCAACACGCAGGGCGGTGATTTTTGCATGGGAGAAATCTCCTCCCTCGGGCGGGGAGGGATGCCCGTTACGCTATAACAGGTGCTGGCATCCTCAGCCCGGTCAGTTGCTCCGATACCTCCCAAAGACGCCGCCAGATCGCCTTGTCCTGCGCATACGGCACGATCTTGGCGCGGACGGGCGGCCCCTTCAATTCATAAAAGCCATTGGGACCGTACATGACGCCGCCCTCTGCACCGGGCGATGTAGCGGCGAAAAGCGTCGGCAACGCACCTGCTGCGGCGGATTGCGACAGGACCGGTTCCATCAACTTGCCGAACCGTTCAAGAAGGCCCGGCCTGTCGCGGCCCATGCGCGGGCCAGTGCTTTGCAGACCGGTAACTGCGAAACCTGGATGGGCGGCCGTGCTCATCAGGTTCCATTCCTGAGCGCGGGCGATCCGGTCGAGTTCGAGGCTGAACATCAGCGTCGCCAGCTTCGACTGGCAATAGGCGCGCCAGGAACTGTAGCTTTTCTTCCATTGCAGATCGTCGAAATTGATCTTGCCGCTGCGATGCGCCAGGCTGCTGACGGTAACCACACGTGGGTTCGTGGCGGCAAGGACTTTCGGCAGCAGCCGCATGTTCAAGGCAAAATGGCCGATATAATTGGCTCCCATCTGCATCTCGAAACCATCTTCCGTTTCATGCCTGTCCGGAATGGCCATAACGCCGGCATTGTTGATGAGAAGGTCGATCCGCGGCACGGAAGCCGTGATGCGCTTGGCGGCGCGGGCAACGGAATCGAGGCTGGCGAGATCGAGCGGCTCGAAGACGACGTCGGCGCCGGGTGTCGCGGCGCGAATCTCGGCCAGCACTTTGGCGCCTTTGCGTTCGTTGCGCGAGGCTATGATCACTTTGGCGCCGGCACCTGCCAGTGCTTTGGCGGTTTCATAGCCGATGCCGCTGGTGGCACCGGTAACGACGGCGACGCGGTCAGCCTGCGGGGGGATGTCTTTTACGGTCCAGTTTGGCATGAGGATCTCCGGGAGGAACTTGGATATTTCATACATGTAAATTATTGCACTTAACGCAAAAATACAACATATAAATAATTGCATTGCATACGGTCACCTAATGCGGTTTACAATCAGCAATATCGGCGCCGCAATTGCCCGCCCTGCCTTCGAATTGCCACGCTGCTCGGACCTGATCGCGTCATATTCGATATCTTTGCTTAGATTGGATTCTGAGATGACGGCTAAGACGACATGTGCCGATTTCGTTCAGTTCTTCCGCTCCTGGGTGCGCGATCCGAAGCGTGTCTCGGCGATTGCTCCGTCCGGCGAGCGATTGGCTCGATTGATGACGCAGGAGATCGAGCCGCTCGATGGTCCGATCCTTGAGCTCGGCCCCGGCACCGGCGTCTTCACACGCGCGCTGCTCGCCCGCGGCATTCCCGAGAGCGACTTGACGCTGATCGAATTCGGTGAGGAATTTGCCGTTCAGCTGCGCGGCCGCTTTCCCGAGGCGCGCGTGGTGCAAATGGATGCGGCGCAACTCGCCGAATGCGGCCTGTTTGCCGAAGCACCCTTCGGCGCCGTCGTCAGCGGCCTGCCGTTGCTTTCCATGTCTCCGGGCACGATTACCGCGATCGTCGGCGGCGCCTTTGCAACGATGAGGTCCGGCGGCGCCTTCTATCAGTTCACCTACGGCCCGCGCTGCCCGGTGCCGCGGTCAATCCTCGATCGTCTCGGCCTGAAAGCGGTGCGTGTCGGTGGCACAATACGCAACCTTCCGCCGGCCGGCGTCTACCGGATTTCGCGTGGAAAACCGTTGGAGATCTCGATCGACCGCTCCAAATATCCTAGCACGGAAGAGGATGCCGGAATCGCAGCCCATACTGCAGAAACCGGCGCGGCCGACGTGGGGCGGCCGGAGGCGGGTGCATAGCGGGGGCAGTTCATGGCGGATGTGAAAGAGATCGACGGCGAAGTGAAGGAAGGCCGGCGCGAGCGTAAGCGCCGCCAGACGCGCGAGCGCATCGAGGCGGTCGCCCTGACGCTGTTCCTCGAACGCGGCTTCGACGGCACGACGATCGAGGACATCACAGAAGCCGCCGATGTCTCCAAACGCAGCTTCTTCGATTATTTTCCGAGCAAGGAAGAGGTGGTCTTCGCCTGGCAGGACAGCTTTTCCGACGAACTGGCCGATGCCATCGCCGTGCAGCCCAAGGACGCGTCTATCGTCGAGGTGATTGAGGGCGCTCTGACCTCGGCACTGCTCGCCGCCTCTGCGGATCCTCAGCGTCTTGCCATAGCCGCCTTGATCCGCGATACGCCGGCGCTTTGCGCCCGCGATCAGTTGAAATATGCCAAGCTGGAAGGGAAGCTGACGGATGCGCTCTTGGCCCGCTCCGGCGGCGGCGAAGAGGAGCGGTTCCGCCTGCGCCTGCTGTCGGCGATTGTTGTCAGCACGCTGCGCATCGGTGGCGAGCGCTGGAGTGAAGGGCAGCAGGAGCTATCGTTACAGGATTTCGCCCGTCGCGTGTTCGAACAGCTCTGGACTGCGCTTGCCGATCTCGGCACGCAGCTGCGGCAACGCAACCCCAATTGCTGATTTCAGGTCAAGGCACCTGCCGTTTGTGGCGGTTCGACCTGCCGCCGATGGCGCAGGAAGTCGATCAACGCCCTGAGCTTCGCCGGCACGCGGCGGCGATCGGCATAATACAGCGTCAGGCCGGCGAGTGCCGGACTCCAGTCGGAGAGGATGCGCACCAGCCGGCCGTCGTCAAGAAAGCGGTCGATATAGCCGTTGATCATATAGGCGATGCCGATGCCGTCCAATGCAGCTTGCGTCAGCGCCGCGGAATCGTTGAGGATCAGCCGGCCGTTCACGGCAAGTTCGATCTTCTCGCCATCCTTCTCGAATTCCCAGCGCTCGACCTGCCCGCTGGAGGAATGGCGGAAGCCGATGCAATTGTGGTTGAGCAGATTGTGCGGATGTTTCGGCATGCCATAGCGCCCGAGATAGCTGGGCGCGGCGATGATATGGGCCGATATCGCCGGCCCGATCTTCACCGCCACCATGTCGCGCTGCACCAGATCCCCGAAGCGGATGCCGGCATCAAACCCCTGGCCGACGATATCGACCAACGAGCCCTCGATGCGCACCTCCAGTTCGATTTCCGGATAGGCGTCGAGGAAATCGCGCAGAATCGGCTGAAGCGCGATCATATAGCCGGCGCGCGCCACATTGATGCGCAGCAGCCCGGCCGGTCTGTCTACCGACTCGCCAAGCTCCTGGGCGGCGGCCGTCAGATCGTGCACCGCAGGTACGACGCGTTCGAGATAACGCAGGCCCGCCTCGGTCAGGCTGACGCTACGCGTGGTGCGGTTGAAGAGCGCAAGCCGCATCCGGCCTTCGAGCTTGCTGATCGACTGGCTGACCGCCGAGGGCGACACGCCGAGCCGCACCGCGGCCGCTGAAAAACTCTTTTCCTCCGCGACGATGACGAAGGTCACCAGTCCGTCCAACACGTCCTGCCGCATGAGCGCTCTCCGAACGATTCACTACTTCGCCCGAAATTAATCAGTTTTTCTAAAAAGGTCATCTCTGATTGATGAGATTATCGAAAATGTCGGCCTGGCCTATCTTGATCTCATTCAACAAGGAGACATTGCCATGTCCGATACCAAGACCCTTTTTATCACCGGCGTTTCCTCCGGCTTCGGACGGGCGCTCGCCGAGGCCGCCCTTGCCGGCGGCCATAAGGTTGTCGGCACGCTGCGCAAGGAAGCCGACCGAGCCGAGTTCGAAGCGTTGAAGCCGGGCTTCGCCTTCGGCAAGCTGCTCGATGTCACGAACACCGCTGCCATCGCGCCCGTCATCGCTGCGGTGGAGAAGGAGATTGGCGCGATCGACGTGCTCGTCAACAATGCCGGCTATGGTCACGAGGGCCTGGTCGAGGAATCGACGATCGACGAGCTGCGCCGCCAGTTCGAGGCCAACGTCTTCGGCCCCGTTGCCCTCATCCAGGCGGTACTGCCCTATATGCGCAAGCGCCGCGCCGGGCATATTCTCAACATCACCTCGATGGGAGGCATCATCACGCTTCCCGGCATTTCCTTCTATCACGGCAGCAAGTTCGCGCTGGAGGGCATTTCCGAAAGCCTCGGCAAGGAGGTCAAGAGCTTCGGCATCCATGTGACCGCCGTCGAGCCTGGCGGCTTCCGCACCGATTGGGCCGGCCGCTCGATGGTGCGCGCCGAGCGCTCGATATCAGATTATGACGAAGTCTTCGAGCCGCTGCGCCAGCGCCGCCTCGAACGCAGCGGCAAACAGCCCGGCGACCCGAAGAAAGCGGCACAAGTTATGCTGCAGCTCATTGCATCCGAAAACCCGCCGACCCATCTCCTGTTAGGCCGCGACGCCATCAGTCTCGTTCGCGAAAAGCTCGGCCTGCTGAAGAGCGAGTTCGACGCCTGGGAACAAGTCTCGGCTTCTACGGATTTCGATTAACGTCAACCAGACTATAGGGACGAAAACCATGTCAGATTTAAACGCAGCCAAGTCCGGTCAATTCAAGATCGGCGGGGATCTCACCGTCAACCGCCTCGGTTTCGGCGCCATGCGCATCACTGGCTCGGGCATCTGGGGCGAACCTGCGGATCACGCCGAATCCGTCCGTACTCTCAAGCGCCTGCCGGGGCTTGGTATCAACTTCATCGATACGGCCGATTCCTACGGTCCCGATGTTTCCGAACGTCTGATCAAGGAGGCTCTGCACCCCTATGGTGACAAACTTGTCATTGCCACCAAGGGAGGTCTGACCCGCACCGGTCCCGACGTGTGGATCCCTCTGGGCCGTCCGGAATATCTGATCCAGCAGGCGCATAAGAGTCTGCGCAATCTCGGTGTCGAGCAGATCGATCTCTGGCAGCTTCACCGCATCGACCCCAAGGTTCCGGCAGCCGAACAGTTCGATGCCGTCAAGTCGTTGCTCGACGCCAAGATCATCCGCCACGCGGGCCTCAGCGAAGTGTCGGTGTCCGACATCGAAGCCGCTTCGAAGCATTTCAAGGTGGCGACGGTGCAGAACCGCTACAATCTCGTCGACCGCACCAGCGAAGACGTGCTCGATTATTGCGCAAAGCACAATATCGGCTTCATCCCCTGGTTCCCGCTGGCTGCCGGCGATCTCGCCAAGGAGGGCTCGCTGCTGGATATCATCGCGAAGAAGCATGGCGCTGCTCCGAGCCAGATCGCGCTCGCCTGGGTCTTGAAGCGCAGCCCCGTCATGCTGCCGATCCCCGGCACCGGCAAGGTCAAACATCTCGAAGAGAATACGGCCGCGGTGAACATCACCCTGTCCGATGAGGAGTTTTCGGCGCTGGATGCCGAAGGCAAGAAGGCGTTTGCGTCTGCTTGATCTCTGCCTTGAATAGGCAAATGACAGAAGGGGCGGTCGATGACAAAGCGGCCGCCCTTATGCTTTGGTCATCTCCCTGATGACGCCGACAAATGCCTTCAGCCCTGCCGGTACATGGCGATGTCTCGGGTAGTACAGGCATATTCCCGGAAAGGGCGGAGTCCAGTCTTCCAGCAGGTGGATGAGCCTGCCGTCGGCGAGACCGGGTGCAGCGGTGCGTTCGGTCATGTAGCCGATACCGGCGCCGCCGAGCACGGCTTCCAGCATCAGCTCGGCGCTCTGCAGCGTCATCGGCCCTTGAACGTCGAGACGAATTTCCTGGCCGTGGCGTTCGAATTCCCAGCGATAGACCGTGCCGCTCGGCAGGCGCAGGCGGACACAATCATGCGCTAGCAGATCCTGCGGCGACTCCGGTCGCCCGCGTCTCTCGATATAGGAAGGGGCGGCGGTGACGATCAGGCGCTCCTCGGCCTTCAGCATTACGGCGACCATGTCCTGCGGCACGGTTTCGGCAATGCGGATGCCCGCATCGAAACCATCGGCAACGATATCGATCATCTTGCCCTCTGTGACGATGTCGACATGCACGTCGGGATAGCGCCGGTGAAATTCCAATAGGAAGGGCATCAGCAGTCCGCGCGCCGCGCCCTCGGCGGTGTTGATGCGCAGCGTTCCGATCGGCGTGGCGCGGAATTGATTGACTGCCTCCATCGCATCCGAAATCTCCCTGAGCGCCGGCCCCACCCGGCTCAGAAACTCCTCGCCCGCCTCCGTGAGCGAAACACTGCGAGTGGTGCGATTGAAGAGCTTCACGCCCATCCGCATCTCGAGCGTCGCGATCGCATGGCTGAGTGCGGAGGCCGACATGCCGAGTTCGCGGGCAGCGACGCGAAAATTCCGCGCTGCGGCAACGGCAGCCACGGCGTTGAGTTCCACAAGGCCGGCCTTCTGCCCAATTTTTCTCATTGTACGATTTCTCTCATCACGGCATGCCACAATATGCCGATTATTCGCATAGTCACAACGCATTATCTCTTGTCCGAAAGCGAATGCCGAAGCTCTGAGCATCTCATCAACTAAGGAATCAGGATCATGACAAAGACTGTTCTCATCACCGGCGCATCCTCCGGCATCGGTAAGGCGTCAGCCAAACTCTTCCATGGCAAGGGCTGGAACGTCGTCGCGACCATGCGCTCGCCTGACAAGGAGACCGAGCTGACAGCCCTCGACAATGTGCTGGTCACCCGGCTCGACGTCTCCGATCCGCAAAGCATAGCAGCCGCGGTCGCCGCCGGCATCGACCGCTTCGGCAGGATTGACGCCCTGGTCAATAATGCCGGCTACGGCCAATACGGCGTCTTCGAAGCCGTGCCGCCGGAAAAGATCAGGCAGCAGTTCGACGTCAATGTCTTCGGCGTCATGGACGTTACCCGCGCTCTTCTTCCGCATTTTCGCGCCAACAGATCGGGCGTTATCGTCAATGTCAGCTCAGGCGCTGGCCTCTTCACCCTGCCGATGATCTCGCTTTATTGCGCCAGCAAATTTGCGCTGGAAGGATTTACCGAAGCGCTGGCCTATGAGCTGCTGGACCTCAATATCGGCGTCAAGCTGGTCATTCCCCATGGTGGTGTCAGCGAAACCAGGTTCAGCGAGCGTTCCGCGGAGGACAATGCCCTTGCCGATGTGCCTGGCGATTATGCGCCGTTCATCGCCAATGTGGTGAAAGCCTTCGCCAATATGACCGCGGCCCGCACGATCACGTCCGCGGATGTCGCCGACGTCATCTACGAATCAGTGACGGACGGGAGCGATCGCCTGCGCTATCTCATCGGCGATGATGCCCGCGGATTCATCAGGGCACGCAACGAAATGACGGATCACGACTATGTGAATTTCATGCGCTCGTATTTTGCGGCTGTAAAATAGGCGCCGAAATGCTCGAACTGCAAGTGATATGCGGCATTTGCGGTCTATGAGGACGGAAGCTTTGCGTCCCATGCATTGCTGCATTGCGAAAGCCGGTCTATTAATGCCTGCCCGGCGGTTATATCTACTCCCTCGAAGGCAGCGCATCTCCTCCTCCCAGCGCTCCTTCATAGATTGGCAACACTCCTCCTCCTCCCAGTTGCCAATCAGGATCAAGAGCCCGATGCATCCTCCTCCCGCATCGGGCTCTTTTTATTTCCCCTGTTTCTCCAAATTCTCCCAGGCTATTTTCTTCCAACCCACCGTTGCGCCTTTGCCTCGCTGTGACGAATTAGCACTACATCACGTTGCGAAAATGGTGAACGTAGCTTGTGCCATGACCTTCCATGCTTAGAGTGACCGCCATATTGAAGCTGCGATGAAGAGGGTTGGCGCGATGCGGCGCATGGAAGATGCTGGCCAATGGCGGAAGACTTTCTTCCGGGCTATCGCAATCGTCGCGGCGCTCTCCTTGACAGCTTGCGGCGGCCGTCCAGTCGGTGTCATGCAGCCGGTTGTCGACAATGTTCCGGGTACCTCCAAGGTCGATCTACTGGTCGCCACCACCCGTCTGCCGGACAAGGACCCGGCGATCTTGTTTTCCGGAGAGCGCGGTCCTGGTCTGAAGGTGGATGCCGTCAGCGTCTCGATCCCGCCGGAGGCCAATCGCAAGGTCGGTCAGGTGCAGTGGCCGAGCCGGCTGCCCGGCGATCCCTTGAAGAATTTCGTCACCACTTCTGTGCAGCCGATGATGAGTGTGGCCGATAATCATGCCTGGCTGCGCGCGCATCTGCCAAAGAGCAAACGCGTGCTAATTTTCGTGCATGGTTTCAACAATCGCTACGAGGATTCGGTCTATCGCTTCGCGCAGATCGTCCATGATTCCCATGCCGATGTCGCGCCGGTCGTTTTCACCTGGCCGTCGCGCGCCAGCATTTTCGACTACGCCTACGACAAGGAGAGCGCCAACTATTCCCGCGATGCGCTGGAAGAACTGCTGCATCGCGCCGCTTCCAATCCCTCTGTCGGCGATGTCACCGTCATGGCTCACTCCATGGGCACCTGGCTCGCTGTCGAAGCTCTGAGGCAGATGGCGATCCGTGACGGCCGCGTCGCGCCGAAGATCAAGAACGTTATCCTCGCGTCTCCTGACCTCGACGTCGATGTCTTTGGTCAGCAATTTTCAGCGCTTGGCAAGGACCCGCCTCATTTCACCCTGTTCGTCTCGCGAGACGACCGGGCGCTGTCGCTGTCTCGCCGCATCTCCGGCAATGTCGACCGCCTCGGCCAGATCGACCCGACCGCCGAGCCCTATCGCAGCGAGCTTGAAAAGCACGGCATTACCGTGCTCGATCTCACCAAGCTCAAGACAGGCGACCGGCTGAACCACGGCAAATTCGCCGAGAGCCCGGAGGTGGTCAAGCTGATCGGCGACCGCCTGATCGAGGGCCAGACGATCACCGATTCCGATGTCGGCATCGGCGAAGCGGTCGGCGCAGTCGCCATCGGCGCGGCGCAGACGGTCGGCAGCGCGGCCAGTGTCGCCGTCAGTGCGCCGATCGCCATCTTCGATCCGCGCACGCGCGAGAATTACGGCGAGCAGATCCGCCGTCTCGGCGCATCTGCCGGCAATACCGTCGGTTCCGTTGGCGACAGCGTCCAGACGACCGGCAGCAACGTCGGCGCAGCGATCAGCCAATAGGTCGTTACGGGAAAGCCGCAAAAAAGATCGTAGCCACTCAAATCGATCTGATATATCACAGAGTCGGGATGTCGGACCGGGCCGCTTGGGAGCGGTCCGCGGCCGTGCGATATTCCGCAGGTGGATTTGAGGATGAACGAAAGTAAGCGGACGGTCATCGTTGTCGGTGCCGGCATTATTGGCGCGGCGATCGCCTTCGAATTGCAGCGGCGCGGACGGCAGGTGACGCTGGTGGACAAAGGCGAGCCGGGGGAGGGTGCTTCCTTCGGCAACATGGCGAGCATCGCACTCGATTTCGTCGCCAATTCCCGTCCGTCCACGTGGCGCAAGGTTCCTGGCTGGCTGCTGGACCCCGAAGGCCCTGTTTGGCTCAGGCCCTCCTATGCGCCGAAGATGCTGCCTTGGTTCCTGCGCTTCGCCGCCGCCGGTCGGCCCTCTCGCGTGAGGGAGATCGAAGATGCCGGTATGAGCCTGTCCCGTCATGCACTCGGCGATTTCAGGAGGATGCTCGAAGCCATCGGCGCGCCGGATCTGATGACGGAAGAAGGCTGCCTGGCCATCTACGAGACCGAGTCGGAGTTTACCGGCGATCGCGGCCATATCGAGCTGATGCGGCGCTACGGTTTCGAGCACAAGGTTCTCTCCGGCACGGAAATTCGCGACTACGAGCCGGCGCTGTCGCCGAAAATTACCAAGGCGGTGCTGCTGCCCGACAATAAGTCGATTCGCAATCCCTATCAGCTCGTCCTCAAGCTGGTGGAGGCTGCAAAGGTTCGCGGAACCACATTCGCCTCCGGCGCTGTCCGGACCGTGGAACGTCAGGCAAATGGGGCCATGACCGCCCTTTTCGAAGATGGAAGGCGGCTGGAGGCGAACGATGTCGTGCTCGCCGCAGGCGTCCGCACACGCTTCATCGCCTCTGCACTTGGCGAACCGATCCCGCTCGAGACCGAGCGCGGCTATCATACGCAAATCATGAAGCCCGGCATTGCCATGCGTTATTCAATCATCTGGCCGCATCGTGCCTTCATGGTGACCCCAACGGCCGGTGGCATTCGCGTCGGCGGCAATGTCGAATTGGCCGGCCTCGATGCGCCTCCGGATTTTCGTCGTCCCCGCATCCTCGTCCGTCATGCCCAGCGGGCGCTGCCGGGTCTGCAGGTGGAAGACGCCAAGGACTGGATGGGCCATCGCCCGGCGCTGCCCGACACGATCCCGATCATCTCGCCTTCCTCGCGCGTACCTGGTGTCTGGTACGCCACCGGCCACGGCCATCTGGGACTGACTTTTTCGGCGACGACAGCAAGGTTGATGGCCGATATGATGACCGGCGTCACGCCCGAGGTCGACATGACCCCGTTCCGCATCAATCGCTATTAGGAGGAAACAGATGTCCGAAACCGAAAAGCCCGTTGCGCTGATCACCGGCGGCGGCCGCGGCATGGGTGAAGCAATTGCGCGCGAACTCTCCGCCAGCGGCTATCGTCTGGCGCTGATGTCGCCTTCGGAAAGCTGCGAGAAACTGGCCTCCGAACTCGGTGGCGTCGCTTCGCGCGGTGTCGCGGAAAAGGCGGAGGATATCCAGGCGATCTTCGACCTTACGATGAAGAGCTACGGTCGCATCGACGCCGTGGTCAACCATACCGGCCATCCGCCAAAGGGCGATCTGCTCGACATCTCCGACGAGAGCTGGACGCTCGGATCCGACATGATGATCCTGTCGCTGGTGCGCACGGCAAGGCTGGTGACGCCTGTCATGCTGAAACAGGGCAAGGGCGCCTTCGTCAACATCACGACTTTTGCCGCCTACGAGCCGTCGCTGGTCTTCCCGGTCTCCTGCACCTACCGCGCCGCCGCCGGCGCCTTCACCAAGCTCTATTCGGATCGTTATGCTGCCGACAATATCCGCATGAACTGCATCCTGCCCGGCTATATCGACAGCTTGAACCATAAGCCGGAAACCGCCGATAAAGATGGGATGGTTGCCGCCCTCCCCCAACGGCATCGCAATGTGCCAGGATGGTGGTTCGTTAGGGCCACCGAGCGGAGAGGACGGCGGAATGTACGATACTATGATTGGCATTGATCTGGCAAAAAATGTATTTCAGCTTCACGGGGCATCGATGATGGGGGAAGTGAAGTTCCGCAAGAAAATTGGCCGCGTGCAATTTCTCAGGTTTATGGAAGCGCAGCCGCCATGCGTCGCGGTTATGGAGTCGTGCGGTAGCGCGCATTTCTGGGCGCGCGAGCTGGTGAAGCTTGGACATGCAGTCAAGCTAATCGCCCCGCAATATGTGCGGCCCTTTGTCAAAAGGCAGAAGAATGATGCTGCAGATGCCGAGGCGATTGTCACTGCCGCGCAGCGTCCCGAAATGCGCTTTGTCGAACCAAAGACGGAAGCTCAGCAAGCACGAGCGATCTTATTCCGCGCACGCGAGCGCATCGTCCATCAGCGCACCGAACTGGTCAATGCTTTGCGCGCCGTGCTCTACGAATACGGTCATGTCGTTCCGTTGGGGATCAGTCATATCAAGCGTATCGAGGCCATTCTCGATGAAATAGGCAATGATCTGCCTCAGCTCGTCCAGGAAGAGTGCCGCGATCTTTTGGCTCAGATTGCGGAGAAGACCGCCAGGATCGATGATAAGACAAAGAAAATTGGAGAGGTCGCCAAGCAGACGGATATCGCGCAGCGGCTTCAGACCATGCCCGGCGTCGGCCCGATGACGGCAATGGCCGTTGAAGCCTTCGCGCCGGCAATGAGAAGCTTCCGTCGCGGCCGTGATTTTGCGGCATGGCTTGGTCTTGTCCCAAAACAGTTTTCCTCCGGCGGGAAAGAGCGCCTTGGCCGCGTTTCCAAAGCTGGGCAGGCCGACATTCGCAGGTTGCTGATCATTGGCGCGATGTCGCGCATCACATGGATGGGTCGTAAACGGATTGCTGACGGTTCGTGGCTGGCCCGGATGCTGGCAAGAAAGCCGCGCATGCTGGTGGCGATCGCTCTCGCAAACAAGATGGCGCGGGCGATCTGGGCCATGCTGGCGAAGGGTGAAAATTATCGAGTTCCGGCGTCGGGCATGGCTGTATGAACTTCATGCAGAGCATGCCTGAGTAACGCAGGGAGACGGGTGTGAGAAGGCAATGACCAGAATGGGCGCATGATCGAACCGATCGGGACGGGAAAACCAGTTTGGCACTTTGAGCATGCAAGCTCGGAATTAAGATTTGGACCCGCTCCGCAGATCACCATACCGGCCGGCGGCCTTTGGAAGCGTCGCAACGAAAGGCCTGACAGAAGACCGCACTCGATCACACGCACAAAAGGTCAGAAACTTCTTGCAAAACGGGCGGCAACCACAGAAGTGCCAATGAAGCGCATCGGCCTGATGAGCGAGATCGCCAAGACCGCGGCGTTCCTGCTCTCCGACGGCGCAGGCTATATCACAGGCCAGAATATCCGCGTCGACGGCGGCATCACCCGTCACGTTTGATTGGAGTTATCGACATGAGATGGAAGCGTACGATCCAGTTGCTGGACGTTCATTGCGAAGGCGAAATCGGCAAAGTCGCGATCGGCGGCGTGCCTAAGATCCCGGGCAATAGCATCGCCGAGCAGCTGCATTGGCTGAACACCGATCCGAAGGGCCAGGAGCTGCGTCGCTTCCTGGTGCTCGAGCCGCGGGGCGCGCCGATCGGCTCCGTCAACCTGCTGCTGCCAGCAAAACATCCGGAAGCCGATGCCGGCTTCATCATCCTGCAGCCGGATCAGGCGCACGCGAGCTCCGGCTCCAATTCCATCTGCGTGACGACGGCGCTGCTCGAATCCGGCATCGTCGAGATGAAGGAGCCGGAAACGGTCGTCACGCTCGACACTGCCGCCGGTCTGGTACGGGCAACTGCGACCTGCCGCGACGGCCGCTGCGAGAAGGTCCGACTCACCATGGTTCCGTCCTTCGTGCATGAGCTCGATGTCGAGCTCGACACGCCGCAATGGGGCAAAATCAAGCTCGATCTCTGCTATGGCGGCATCTTCTATGCGCTCGTCGATGTCGGCCAGATCGGTTTGACGATCGAAAAGGCCAATGCGGCAGCTCTCGTTCAGGCAGGCATGGTTCTCAAGGATGCGATCAATCGGACGATGTCCGTGGTTCACCCGGAGATCCCGGCAATCTCGGGTGTCGCTTATGTGATGTTCCGCGACATCGATGCCGATGGCGCCATCCGCACCTGCACGACCATGTGGCCCGGCCGCGCCGACCGCTCGCCCTGCGGCACCGGTAACTCCGCCAATCTGGCGACGCTGCACGCCCGCGGCAAGGCCAAGGTCGGCGATGTCTTCAAATCCCGCTCGATCATCGGCTCGGAATTCGAGGTCGGCTTGCAGGCGGTGACGGAAGTTGCCGGCAAGCCGGCCATCATCCCCACCATCACCGGCCGCGGCTTCACCTTCGGTCTGTCGCAGGTGGCACTTGATCCCTTCGACCCGATGGCCAATGGCTTTGCCATGACGGATGTCTGGGGGCCGTCGGCGGGGGAGATTTGAGGGTAGTCGGCAACGTTGCCATAGCGCCGTTTCGAGAGCTCGGCGGCCCCTCACCCTAGAGCGTTTCCGTTTTTAGCTGAATCGGAAGGGATTCCGTTTTTGCTTGTTTTGTGATTCAAGATGTTGGCTGGAGTGGAGGCCAGCATCAGATGACTCGACCTCTTTCAAATGATCTTCGTAAGCGTGTTGTTGATGCGATCGAGGCCGGCGAGAGCTGCCGGTCGGTGGCGGCACGGTTCGGTATTGCGGTGTCTTCAGCGGTGAAGTGGTCTCAGCGTTATCGTTCGAGCGGATCCGTCGCGCCCGGGAAGATGGGTGGTCACCGCAAGCGTGTTCTGGAGCCGTACCGGGCGTTTATCGCAGAGCGGATCAACCAGACGCCGCATCTGTCACTGCACGGGTTGAAGGAAGAGTTGGCCGCACGAGGGGTGAAGGTGTCCCACGATACCGTATGGCAGTTCCTGCGGCGCGAAGGGCTGCGGTTCAAAAAAAACACTGTTCGCCCTTGAGCAGGCGCGTGCCGACATAGCGCGGCGACGACAGCGCTGGCGGTCCTGGCAGGCCGGTCTCGATCCAAGACGGCTGGTCTTCATCGACGAAACCTGGATCAAGACCAACATGGCGCCGCTTCGAGGCTGGGGGGCGAGGGGCAAACGCCTGCGCAGCTTCGCCCCGCACGGCCATTGGCGCACCCTGACTTTCCTCGGCGCGCTGCGCTGCGATCGGCTCGCCGCACCTTGTGTCTTCGATGGACCGATCAACGGTCAGTGCTTCCGTGCCTATGTCGAGCAACAACTCCTACCGGTGCTCGAACCCGGCGACATCGTCGTGATGGATAACCTCGGTTCCCACAAGTCGGTCGCCATCCGTCAGATGATCCGCAACGCCGGTGCACGGCTCTGGTACCTGCCGCCCTATTCACCCGACCTCAATCCGATTGAGCAGGCCTTCGCCAAAATCAAGCACTGGATGCGCTTGGCTCAGAAGCGAACCATCGATGACACGTGGCGTCACATCGGACAACTCGTTACAACAATCCAGCCCAACGAATGTAGCAACTACTTCGCCAATGCCGGCTACGCTTCCGTCAAAACCTGAAAGGCTCTAGCCCTCTCCCCGTCTTGACGGGGAGAGGGGACGACCTGCCAGTTGGCGTCTAAGCAATTGGCTGGAAGGTAGGCTGCGAGCACGCCCATCCCCTTCTCCCCGCGAGCGGGGAGAAGGTGGCCGACAGGCCGGATGAGGGGCTTTTTTGGCATGCGCCCTCACTATGCCTTCGGATAGATCACGCCCTTGCGTAGAATGATATTCCCATAAAGCCGCAGCTCGCTGGTCTGCACCAGTGCATGTGCCTGCTTTACCCGCTCGTAGAATTCCGCCGGTAGCAGCGGCACGACCTTGATGTCCGGAACATGCCGGGCACAAACGTCGATCATTTCGGCGTGCACCGGATCAACAGCGTCGCGGTCCTGCTTGACAGTCGCGCGGAAAATCGCCTGCGGTACGAAATCGTCGATCGGCAAAACGCTGAGCACGGCATCGAGCACCCGGATGACGCCGTGGCCATCGAGGCGGATCAGACGGCGGGCATGTTCGAGACCCGGATAATTGCCGTCGACGAGGGCGATTTCATCGCCGTGGCCCATAGCGCGCAACGTCGCCAGCAGGTCGGGGCTCAATAACGGGTCAATGCCCTTCAGCATGCTCTATCTCCTTGAAGAGGATGTTCTGGTCGATGAGGTAGCGCGCGAAGATCGGCAGGCTGGCACCGCCGATGGCACGCGCCTGCGGCCCGACCGCTCCTTCGATAATTTCGGGCATGACGACGCCCTGAAGGTCGAGATCCGAGGCCGCTTTGATGGTGGCGCGTACGACCCGTTCGCGCACCCAGCCCGGAAAACCGCCGTCGATGATGGCGGCGCTGAAATCGATGATGGAGGCAGCGGCAACGATTGCCTGCGCCAGCGCCTTGGCCGTATCTTGGATCCAGGTTTCGAGGGGCGCACCGAAATCGATCCAATTGTCAGCGGAATACCAGAGCGGCCGAGGATCGAAGCCGGCCTGCCGCAAGTAATTTTCAAGAACGTAGATCGAAGCGATATCGAGCAGCTGCCGGGTTTCGCCGTTGCGTCCGCGCACAGGCAGGGGGCCGAGCGCGCCTGCCGTTCCGGTCCGCCCGACGAAGATCGAGGAATTCAGAACGATACCGCCGCCGAGGAAGGAACCGATGAAAAGATAGACGAAATCCGGATAGCGCGGGCCAACGCCGAAGACAAGTTCGGCCCCGCAGGCGCTGGTGGCGTCGTTCTGCAGATAGACGAGATAGGGCACGCGCGCAGCGACTTCCGCCTGCAAGTCGAAGCCGCGCCAGGCCTCCATCGCTCCCTCAGGCGCGCCGACTTCCTCCGCCCAGTTCCAGAGCTCGAACGGGGCAGCGATGCCGACGCCGGCAAGCTTGCGGCGTTCTTCACTGCTGAGGCGTGCTTCAAGCTCCTGAATGCCTGATGTGACGAAGGACATGATGTCCTGCGGCAGCGGGTAGGGGTAGATTTGGTGGAGCTGCATCCGTATGCGCCCGACGAAATCCATCAGCACGAGATCAGCACTTCGCCGGCCGATCTTGACACCGAAGGAGAGCACCGCATCCGGATTGAGTCGCATCGGAATGGAAGGCTGCCCCACGCGCCCGCGCACGGGCTCGCCGCGCGACAGCAGCCCATCCTTCTCCAGCGCCCGCATGATGACGGAGACCGTCTGCGCCGACAAGCCGCTGCGCCGGGCGATTTCCGCCTTCGACAGGGCGCCGTGGCGGCGGACGAGCGACAGCACCAGCCGTTCGTTGTGCGCGCGGACGCGAACCTGATTCGCGCCGCCGCTGGGGTCAAGAATCAAGGGTGATGTTGGCGTATCTGCCGGGTCTTGCAGGGGAGACATTGGCCTGCTCCTTCCATCATGGCCATGCCCTATTTTCCAGCAAAATGCCACATCCAATTAATAATTCAATCCGATTTATTTATTGACAGGACGAAATCTTTAGGTTCAGATGTGCGCGTTGGAGGACGTGAGCATGGCCTTGGAGGCGGCCTATTCGGCAAAAAATCTAAGCAGACATGACGCGTCCTAGATACGGGCTCAGCGCGAGTCCGGGGCAGCCGGGAAGTTCCGGCCTATTCAAATTTTGGGAGGATTGAATGAAGAAATCTGTTGTTTCCGCAGCACTCGCCGCTCTGGCGATCGGCGTCGCCTTTGCCGCACCGGCCAAGGCTGCCGACGTTTCCGCCTGCCTGATTACCAAGACGGACACGAACCCCTTCTTCGTCAAGATGAAGGAAGGTGCTACCGCCAAGGCCAAGGAACTCGGCGTGACGCTGAAGGCCTATGCGGGCAAGATCGATGGTGACAGCGAAAGCCAGGTCGCTGCCGTTGAAAGCTGCATCGCCGAGGGCGCCAAGGGCATTCTGATCGCCGCCTCCGATACGAAGGGCATCGTTCCGACGATCAAGAAGGCGCGTGACGCGGGCCTCCTGGTCATCGCGCTCGACACGCCGCTGGATCCGGCTAACGCCGCCGACGCGACCTTCGCAACGGATAATCTGCTCGCCGGCAAGCTGATCGGGGAGTGGGCCAGAAAGACGCTTGGCGACAAGGTGAAGGACGCCAAGGTCGGCTTCCTCGACCTGACGCCGTCGCAGCCGACCGTCGACGTATTGCGCGACCAGGGCTTCATGATTGGCTTCGGCATCGATCCGAAGGATCCGAACAAGATCGGCGACGAAACCGATCCGCGCATCGTCGGTCATGACGTTACCAACGGCAACGAGGAAGGCGGCCGCAAGGCCATGGAAAACCTTCTGCAGAAGGACTCCAGCATCAACGTTATCCACACGATCAACGAGCCGGCCGCTATCGGTGCCTATCAGGCCCTGAAGGCTGTCGGGCTGGAAAAGCAGGTCCTGATCGTTTCGGTTGACGGCGGTTGCCCCGGCGTTAAATCGGTGAAGGATGGTGTCATTGGCGCAACCTCGCAGCAATATCCGCTGATGATGGCCGCTCTCGGCGTAGAAGCGATCAAGAAGTTCGCCGACACCGGCGAAAAGCCGAAGCCGACCGAAGGCAAGTCCTTCTTCGACACCGGTGTCTCGCTGGTGACGGACAAGCCGGTTTCCGGCCTGAAGTCGATCGACACCAAGGAAGGCACGGCGAAGTGCTGGGGCTAAGCCCCATCCAGGGTTTGGCATGATCTTATCCGAAGAACCGCGTCATACTTCTTGCTGATGCGGTCCTTCGGTCTGGGATCATGCCGTCACCATACAACGGCCGGCCGGGTTTGAGCCCCGGCCGGTTTCAACCCCGGCGGTTTCCGCGTAGTTCGGCGCGGTTGCGGAGGAAAACAATGACCGGAGCACAGGAATTCGAGCGTGTTCTCGACGGCAGCGACAAGAACGTCGCCTCGTTTGAACACCAGGATGTCACTCTTCTCAAACGCACACAGCATTTCTTGCATTCGACACCGGCCGCTGTGCCGTTGATCGTATTGGTGGTGGCAATCATCATCTTCGGCATTGCCATCGGCGGGCGCTTCTTCTCCGCCTACACGCTGACACTCGTCCTGCAGCAGATCGCCATCGTCGGCATTCTCGGCGCGGCGCAGACGCTGGTCATTCTGACCGCCGGCATCGATCTTTCGATCGGCGTGATCATGGTCATTTCCGCCGTCATCATGGGCAACTGCGCCATAACCTACGGCATGCCGACGCCGATTGCTATTCTTGCCGGCATGGCCGCGGGCGGCGTCTGCGGGCTGCTCAATGGTTTCCTTGTCGCCAATATGAAGCTGCCGCCCTTCATTGTGACGCTCGGTACTTGGAACATCGTCATGGCGACGAATTTCATCTATTCCGCCAATGAGACCATCCGCGACACGGATGTCGACGAACAGGCGCCGCTCCTGCATTTCTTCGCGATCAGCTTCCGGCTTGGCGGCGCGGTGCTGACCCTCGGCGTCATTGCCATGGTGCTGCTGGTGGTAGGCCTATGGTATGTTCTCAATCACACGGCCTGGGGTCGGCATGTCTATGCTGTCGGCGATGATCCGGAAGCGGCAAAATTGTCCGGTATCCAGACCAAGAAGGTGCTGCTTGCCGTCTACGGCGTTTCGGGATTGATCGCGGCGTTTGCCGCCTGGGTCTCGATCGGCCGCAACGGCTCGATCTCGCCATCCTCGGCTGTAACTGATTTCAATCTTCAGGCGATTACCGCGACTGTGATCGGCGGCATCTCGCTCTTCGGCGGCCGCGGTTCGATCCTTGGTACGCTGTTCGGTGCGATGATCGTCGGCGTGGTGTCCATGGGCCTCAACATGCTCGGAGCCGATCCGCAGTGGAAGGTTCTTTTGACGGGCGTCCTGATCATCGGCGCCGTCGCGATCGATCAATGGATCAGAAAGGTGTCGGCATGACCACGACTGGCGAACCTCTTCTCACGGCGCGCGGCCTCGTCAAGCGTTATGGACGCGTGACCGCCCTGGACAATGCCGATTTCGACCTCTACCCCGGTGAAATCCTTGCCGTCATCGGTGATAACGGCGCCGGCAAATCCTCGCTGATCAAGGCGATTTCCGGCGCGACGACGCCCGACGAGGGCGAGATCAGGCTGGACGGGAAACCTGTCCACTTCAGGTCGCCGATGGAAGCGCGCGAGGCTGGTATCGAGACGGTGTATCAGAACCTGGCGCTGTCGCCGGCGCTCTCGATCGCGGACAATATGTTCCTCGGCCGCGAGATCCGCAAACCCGGCATCCTTGGTTCCTGGTTCCGCATGCTCGATCGGCCGGCGATGGAAAAGCGCGCTCGTGACAAGCTCACCGAACTTGGCCTGATGACGATCCAGAACATCAACCAGGCGGTGGAAACGCTCTCTGGCGGCCAGCGCCAGGGTGTGGCGGTGGCGCGTGCTGCTGCCTTTGGCTCGAAGGTGGTCATCATGGACGAGCCGACGGCAGCCCTTGGCGTCAAGGAAAGCCGCAAGGTGCTGGAGCTTATCCTTGACGTGCGTGCCCGCGGCTTGCCGATCGTGTTGATTTCGCACAATATGCCGCATGTCTTCGAGGTGGCGGACCGCATTCATATCCATCGCCTCGGGCGTCGTCTGACCGTGATCAACCCCAAGGAATATTCCATGTCCGATGCCGTTGCCTTCATGACCGGCGCCAAAGCACCGCCGGCGGAGACTGTCGCTGCATGACATCTGCGACTGAGGCACTTGCCGACGAGATCATTGCGCGCGCCGGCAGTGCCAAACGATTCCTGGTCGCGATCGCCGGCCCGCCCGGCGCCGGAAAATCGACCTTGGCCGACAATCTGGCCAAGGTATTGCATGCCAAGGGCGAGAGCGTCGAAGTTCTGCCGATGGACGGCTTCCATATGGACAATGCCGTGCTGATTGAAAAGGGACTGCTGGCACGCAAGGGCGTGCCGGAAAGTTTCGACGTTCGGGCATTTATCGATATCGTCAAGGCAGTGCATGCAGCCGATCAAGAGGTGCTGGTGCCGGTCTTCGATCGTTCGCGCGAGATCGCCATCGCGTCGGCCCGCATTGTGTCGCCCGATCATCGCTTCATTATCGTCGAGGGGCTCTACCTGCTGTTCAGCGAAGGCAAGTGGGCGGAACTCGAGGGCATTTTCGATTATACGGTCATGCTGGCGCCGCCGATTGAGGTGCTGGAGGAGCGGCTGTGGCAGCGTTGGCGGGGCTATAATCTCACCGAGGAAGCGGCGAGCGCCAAGGTTTACGGCAATGATTTGCCCAACGGTCGCCGCGTCCTTGAAAACCGCCGCAGGGCCGATACCACCATCGATATCGTCCAGGACTGATATCGAGCTGGCATTTCCGCCCCATCTTCGATTGTTTTGCGGCATAGGATGGTGCTATCGAGGCTCGACGATACCAGACGAGTCCAGAGGTCGCTGCCATGCAAAAGCTCACCATCCGCCGCCCCGATGATTGGCATCTGCATCTGCGCGACGGCGCCATGCTGGAAGGTGTGATCGGTGATACCGCCAGGCATTTCGCCCGCGCCATCATCATGCCGAATCTGGTGCCGCCCGTCGTCACCACTGCGGATGCGACCGCCTATCGCGAACGCATCCTGAAGGCATTGCCGGCGGGCCACCGTTTCCAACCGCTGATGACGCTTTATCTCACCGAGCACACCGATCCCGACGATGTCGAGGAGGGCAAGAGAAGCGGTCTTATCACCGCCGTTAAACTCTATCCCGCCGGTGCGACGACCAATTCCCACGGCGGCGTGCGGCACATGGAGAAGGCGATGCCGGTGCTGGAGCGCATGGCCAAGATCGGGCTGCCGCTCTGCGTGCATGGCGAGGTGACGACGCCGGATGTGGACATTTTCGACCGCGAGGCCGTTTTCATTGAAACCGTGCTCGATCCGCTGCGTCGGCGCCTGCCCGAACTGAAAGTCACGATGGAGCATGTGACGACATCCGACGGCATCGACTACATCAAGTCGGCAAAGGCCAATCTCGCTGGCTCAATCACCACGCACCATCTGATCATCAATCGCAATGCCATCCTTGTCGGCGGTATTCGGCCTCATTATTATTGCCTGCCGGTCGCCAAGCGCGAAAGCCACCGCCTGGCGCTGCGCGCAGCTGCCGCGAGCGGCGACGCCCGGTTTTTCCTCGGTACCGATTCCGCGCCGCATGTCGATCCGCTGAAGGAATGCGCCTGCGGCTGCGCCGGCATCTACACATCGATCAACACGATGAGCTGTCTGGCGCACGTCTTCGAACAGGAAGGCGCGCTCGACAAACTCGAGGCCTTCGCCTCGCTCAACGGCCCGGCCTGGTATGCGCTGCCGGTGAATGAGGACCGGATTACACTGGTTCGCCGCGCAGAATCGGTGGCCTTTCCCGACAAGATCGAAACCCGGGCAGGCCCCGTTACTGTATTCGACCCGATGTTCCCCTTGCATTGGGATGTCGAGAGCTGAGTAGAGCGATTTAGTACACCAATAAATAGTATTTTTATCTGAAAATTCTGGGAGTACTGTCGGGGCATATTTCGTTGAAATACATGATCTTTACCGGACCCCGTAACCAATTTGATACCCCTTGAAGGATAGCGTAATGCTAATCCCCAACGGTGCGGAATGAAGCCGTCGAAGGAAGAGCATGGAGCTTGACTATAATTCTCTTCTGCTGGCCCTGGGCGTTTCTGCATCCTGTCTCGCGGTGACGCTGGGTGGAAGCTGGTTTTCCCGCCGGCCGGAGACGTTCCTGCTGACCTGTTCCGCTGGCCTTGTACCGATCGTTGCAGGCATTTTCAGCTATGGCGCCTATGTCGACAAGCCGCGGCTGACACTCGCCATCCTGACCTTCGTTCTGTTTTTTATCGGCTTTTCGACTATTTGGGCGGCGGGATACCAATTCCGCATGCGCCGGTTTTCCAAGACGCGCGTTGTGCTGGGAAGCCTGACCGGCATTGCGGCCTCTGTGCCGGCCATGCTTGCCGGTTATGATGGCCTCGCTTTCATCGGCGACAACTCGGTCGTCGCGGTGCTGCTACTGCTGACGGCGCGCGAATATTGGCTGAGCCGCCAGGAGGCACCCACGCCGCTCTACGGGATTACCGCGCTTTATACGTTGACCGCCATCTCATTTGTGCTGTGTGCGGGAGTCCTGATCTGGAACGGCAGCCTCGTGCTCGGCCATGCGCCGGATAATTGGGCCGAGGATTTCAGTCTTGCCATCTGCATTGCCGGCATGACCGGCATCGGTGCCTTGTCGCTTGCGCTGCATCACTGGCGTCAGGCGGCGCATCACCGCCTTGAGGCGATCACCGATCAGCTGACCGGATTGCTCAACCGCCGCGCGCTCTTCGATCTCTATGGCCAACGCCCTTTCGGCCCGTCGATGGCAGTGGTCGTCTTCGACGTCGACCGCTTCAAGTCCGTCAACGACCAACATGGCCATGCCGCCGGCGACGTCGTGCTGAAGCTTTTTGCCCAGGAATTGTCGAGCGGTCTGCGGGCCTCCGACACCGTGGCCCGTCTTGGCGGCGAGGAATTCGCGCTTGTACTCGATAACGCTCTGCCGGGCCGGGCAGAGCAGATCGCCGAGCGGGTGCGCACCGCTTTTGCTGCCCGCGAGGTCGCCGTGGAAGGTAAGTCTTTCACCTGCACGGTCAGCGCCGGCATCGCGCTCGGCACCGCCGAGGGCATCGGTTTCGATGCCGTCCTCAGCACTGCCGACAAGGCGCTTTATGTGGCCAAGCGCAACGGCCGAAACCGTGTCGAAATTGCCGTCCATCTGCATGCCGTCCCGCCGGACGTCTCCCGCACGGCATCTTGATGATTAGCTAAAAGAGAGCTCGGACGAAAGCGCAGGCGGCCAGCAGGGACGCCGCCGTGCGCACATGGTTCCATCTTGTCCACTCGCTGAGATAGGTGGTCCATAACTGGGCTGCCTCCGCAGTGCGGCCATCGATCTTATCCAGGGCATCGTTCAAAGGAACATTGAAGACGATCGTCGACAGGAAGGTGGTGACGATATAGAGCACCGCCCCGGCAATCATCAGGATACTGACGCCGCCCCGCCAATACACGATCGCCATCACCGCAATGAACACCGACAGCGCGACAGTCAGAAGAAACACCACCATGAACGGCGAGCGCAGGATCGTCGTGTTGATCGACTGCATGGCAGCGATGCCCTGATCGGCGGGAAGCCTGGCGAAGGCCTGCATGATGAACGTTGAGAAGGCGAAAAAGATGCCGGCGATGAGACCGCTGCCGAGTGCGGCGGCGATGAGGGCGATATTTGTGATCGGGTAGGTCATGGCTGCACACTCCAGATGCCGGTTGCGGCGGTTTCACGTACATAGTCGGAAAAATCCCGAGGCGGCCTCCCGAGGACCTGTCGAACGCCATCCATGACGTCTGAATTGCGGCCATCCAGAACCTGCGTAAAAAGCTCATGCAAAAGATCGGTCGTCTCTGGCGGCAGACCCGCTGCCGTCATCTCGGCGATGAAGGCATCTACCGGGACCGTCTCATACTCAATGGCCCGGCCGGAAGCCGCCGCGATCTCGGAAACGGCATCGCGAAACGTCAGGGAACGGGGTCCCGTCAGCTCATAGGTTTGATTGCGATGGTGAGGGTTGGTCAGAATCTCGACCGCCACGTCGGCAAGATCGTCGGCATCGACGAAGGGCTCAGGCACGTCGCCGACCAGCAACGCCAGCTTTCCTTGGCGAAGCCCGTCCAGAAAGGCGCCTTCGCTGAAATTCTGGTTGAACCAACTGGCGCGGAGCACGGTGTAATCCACACCCACCGCCTTCAGCCCGTTCTCGCTGAGGACGGCCCCATCCTCGCCACGGCCGGAGAGCAGCACGATGTGCCCGACACCCGCGTTAGCTGCCGTCTCCGCGAAGGCCGATATGGCTTCGGCTGCCCAGGCGACGGAAAGATCCGGCTGGAAGGTGACATAAGCGGCGGAAACGCCGGTCAACGCTGCGTGCCACGTACTGCTGTCCTGCCAATCGAAGCTGGGTGTGGTTGAGCGCGAAGCTGCGCGGCCATCGATGCCGCGATCTTTCAGACGCTTGGCGACACGGTTGCCGGTTTTTCCCAATCCGCCGATGATGGCGACTGTTGAAATACGCATGTCAGGCTCCTCTCATCTGAAATGTGATAAATTCTCTCATTTGCGAAATGTGATAAACTCTCTTATATCGTCTGTCAAGAATGATGGACGAGTGGTGGCATGGTGCAGGAACCGTTTGTGAAACGCAGGCGCAGCAAGGACGAGGCGGGGACACCGCGCCGAATCCCGAGCCAGCAGCGCGGCCGCGAGCGCGTCGAGCGGATATTATCCGTTGCGATGGAGCTGATCGAAAAGAATGGCAGCGACGCATTGCGAATGGGCGAGATCGTCGAAAAGGCCGGCGTATCCTTCGGTTCGCTCTACCAATACTTCCCCGACAAGACGGCGATCATCCGCGTCCTGGCCGAACGCTTCAACGAACAAGGGCGGCAATGTGTCGGAGACGAGCTGGCGGCGATAGCGAGTGCCGATGAGCTCCAGGCTGCCGTTGGTCGCATTGTCGATGGCTATTATGCGATGTTTCTCGACGAGCCCGTCATGCGCGATATCTGGCATGCGACGCAGGCGGACAAGCTTCTCCAGGAGATCGACGACGAAGATATGGAATGGCACTCCCAGGCTTTTCTCGCAGTGCTGCGCCGTCTGTGGCCGGAGCGCGATTGCGAAGAACTGGCGCGGATCGCACGATTGACCATGCAATTGGTCGCCGCTGCCGTCCGCTATGCGATTTCGATCGAGAAAGAGGAAGGCGACAAGGCGATCGCCCTTTTCAAGGCAATGCTGCCCGCCGATATCGGCGCTGTTGCAGAGAGGCTGTCGACGCCGCAACGAATGAAATAGAAGCGCCGAAAAACGGGCGATACAAATCCCTTCGTCCGGCTGGAAACCCCGGCCACTTGCTGCTATTGCCGCAGGAATGTCCTAAGAGCGAAGGAGGCTCCGCATGACCACCCAAATGACATTTTCCGATCGCGCCGTCATGGCCGAACTGGTGGCGAAGATGCTTTGGGAGATCAAGGCGGTGCATTTCAGCGCCGATAAGCCCTATAAATTCGCCTCCGGCATGGCGAGCCCGGTCTATATCGATTGCCGCAAGCTGATTTCCTACCCGCGCATCCGCTCGACGGTGATGGATTTCGCCGCCAGCATCGTTATGCGTGACGCCGGTTTCGAGCAGTTCGATTGCATCGCCGGCGGCGAGACGGCGGGCATTCCCTTCGCCGCTTTCCTCGCTGAGCGTCTCGATTTGCCGATGATCTACGTCCGCAAGCAGCCGAAGGGCCATGGCCGTAATGCGCAGATCGAGGGCCATATGCCAGATGGCGCCCGCGTGCTGGTCATCGAGGATCTGACGACGGCGGGCGGCAGCATGTTCACCTTCATCGACGCCGTTCGCGCCGCCGGCGGCATCGTCGAGCACGGCATCGCGCTGTTTTACTACGACATCTTCCCGGAAGCGGAAGAACGGTTTGCCAACGGCAAGGTTCGGCTGCACCATATCGCCACCTGGCGCGACGTGCTTGCTGTCGCCAAGGCACAGAAGCTGTTCGACGATAAGACGCTCGGGGAAGTCGAGGCATTCCTCAATGCTCCGCTCGCCTGGTCCGGCCGGAACGGCGGCGTATCGGAACTGGCAACAAAGTAACGCTTTGCTTTTGCCGCAAAAATATCTAATCGATTTATGGAACTAGACCGACAGACGCTCTGCAGGAGGCCGGAATGATATTGTGCTGTGGCGAAGCTTTGATCGACATGCTGCCGCGGGATACGACGCTGGGCGAAAGGGCCTTTGCGCCCTATGCCGGCGGCGCGATCTTCAACACCGCGATCGCACTTGGCCGTCTCGGCGTGCCGACGGGCTTCTTCACCGGCCTTGCCGACGACATGATGGGCGATATCCTGCGTGAGACACTTTCGGCCGCCAAGGTCGATTTCAGCTATTGCGCCATTACGCCTCGCCCGTCGACGCTTGCCTTCGTCAAGCTCGTCAATGGCCAGGCGACCTATGCCTTCTACGATGAAGGCACGGCTGGCCGAATGATCACTGAAGCCGATCTGCCCACACTTGGCGATGATTGCGAGGCGCTGCATTTCGGCGCGATCAGCCTGATTCCAGATCCCTGCGGCGCGACCTACGAAGCGCTGATGAAGCGCGAACACCAGAGCCGCGTTATTTCGCTCGATCCGAACATCCGTCCCGGGTTCATAAAGGACAAGGCAGCTCATATGGCTCGCCTCAATCGGATGGTCTCTATGTCCGACATCCTGAAATTCTCCGATGAGGATCTGGAATGGTTCGGCATTGCCGGAAACCATGACGAACTCGCCGCTCACTGGCTGAACCAGGGCGCCAAGCTGGTCGTCATTACCAAGGGTGCGCAAGGCGCGATCGGTTACACGAAGTCGTTGAAGGTCACGGTCCCGAGCGAACGGGTCACCGTCGTCGACACCGTGGGGGCAGGTGACACGTTTGACGCCGGCATCCTGGCATCGCTGAAAATGAATGATCTGCTGACCAAGGCGCAGGTTGCCGGCCTCGACGAAAAGGCGCTGCGGGATGCACTGGCGCTCGGCGCGAAGGCTGCAGCCGTGACCGTTTCCCGCGCAGGCGCCAACCCGCCTTGGGCGCATGAGATCGGGCTTTAAGAGGTCCTATCCCGCCCCTGGCGGGCGGGAAAGCAATTTCTTAGGGTTAGGCGAGGGCTTGTCCCTCGTCTAATTCTTAGAAATTGCTAGGGCGGGGGTAGGCAGGGGCGTGACCAATTTCCAGCGGATCAGCGCAAGAAACGGCCCCCCCGCTCTCGCAATTTCAATGACTTAGAAATTGCGAGAAGCTTTTGAATATGCAGAGCTTCCCGTATCGCAATTCCTAAACCAGTGAAATTGCTTTCTCGCCCGCCAAGGGCGAGATAACCCTCGGGTTTGCCGCACTTTCGCGCCAAGTCCCATCACCAAAAAGCCCCGCCTGATGCAACAGACGGGGCCATCTTATTTTTGGTCGAAGAGACTTACTTCGCGCGACTTGCCAGCGCAGCCACCAGGCCCTGCGTCGAGGAATCGTGGCCGGCAGCACTTTCCTTGCCTTCGATCACCGGCAGCAGGCCGGTTGCCAGTTCCTTGCCGAGCTCGACGCCCCACTGGTCGAAGGAATTGATGCGGAACAGTACGCCCTCGACGAAGACGCGGTGCTCGTAAAGCGCGATCAGGCGGCCGAGCGCAAAGGGCGTCAGCTTATCGTAGACGAAAGTGATCGACGGACGGTTGCCGGTGAAGACGCGATGCGGTGCGATGAAATCGGCCTTCTTGTCGTCCATGCCCTTGGCAGTGAGCTGAGCCTTGGCTTCTGCGAAGGTGCGGCCCTTCATCAGGGCTTCCGACTGCGCCACGCAGTTGGCCATCAGCAACTGGTGCTGATGACGTAGGTCGGGCTCGAAGGCATTGGCGGCGATCATGAATTCGGCCGGGATGATGCTCGTGCCCTGGTGGATCAATTGGTAGAAGGCATGCTGACCGTTGGTGCCGGGCTCGCCCCAGGCGACCGGGCCGGAATTACCCTCGACCGGCGTGCCGTCGATGGTAACGCCCTTGCCGTTCGATTCCATGTCGAGCTGCTGCAGATAGGCCGGGAAGCGTGACAGGCGCTGGTCGTAGGGCAGAATGGCGCGGGTTGCGTAACCCAGCACGTTGCGATGATAGAAGCCGATGAGGCCGAGCAGCATCGGCAGGTTTTCCTTGAACGGCGCCTTGCGGAAATGATTGTCCATCGCATGCGCGCCGTCGAGGAACTTGCCGAAATTCTCAGGACCGACGGCGATCATCAGCGGCAGGCCGATGGCCGACCAGATCGAGTAGCGGCCGCCGACCCAGTCCCAAAAGCCGAAGACGCGCTCGCTGTCGATGCCGAAGGCGGCGACTTTGTCGAGTGCCGTCGAGACAGCGGCGAAATGATGCCGAACGGCAGCTTCGCCGAGCGCCTTGGCGATGAAGTTGCGCGCCGTCTGGGCGTTGGTCATCGTCTCGATGGTGGTGAAGGTCTTGGACGCGACGATGAACAGCGTCGTTTCCGGCGAGACGAGCTTGAGGATATCGGCGATATGGGCGCCGTCGATGTTGGAGACGAAATGCGCACGCGGGCCGTCATGGAAGGGGGCAAGCGCCAGTGTCGCCATGACCGGGCCGAGGTCGGAGCCGCCGATGCCGATATTGATGACGTCGGTGATCGCCTTGCCGGTCGCGCCTTTCAGCACGCCTGAGCGAATGCCGTCGGCAAACTTGCCCATGGCCGCAAGCACGCCGTTGACATCGGGCATCACATCCTTGCCGTCGACGAGGACGGGCGTGTTGGAACGGTTGCGCAGCGCTGTGTGCAGAACGGCGCGGTTTTCGGTGAAGTTGATGGCTACGCCCGAGAACATCTCGTCGCGCTTGGCGGCGATGCCACCTTCGGTGGCGAGCTTCTCGAGAAGCGCGAAGATCTCGTCGTTCACGGCGGTCTTGGAATAGTCCATCAGCAGATCGTCGAGCGAAGCGCTGAAGCGGGAAAAACGTTTGGAGTCGGCGGCGAAGGCGGCGCGGATATCGGTGGCCTTGGTGGCCGCTGCGGTGCTCTTCAGTTGTTCGACGAGGGCGTTCATGGGGGGCTCCTTGCGGTTCGCGCCACTGGCCGTCTGGCGAGGGCAGGGCACTCTGAGTTGGTCGCGGAAACTATTCGCTTTGTAAGGGGTAAATCAAGTTCGCGCACCGGTAAAAGCGAAAAAAGCCGCTCGCGGTTAAAGGCGAGCGGCTTACCGAATGACATAAAATTATGTCAGCCACGCAATTCCTTTCGCAGGATCTTGCCGACATTCGATTTCGGCAGTTCCGTGCGGAATTCAATGAAGCGCGGCCGCTTGTAATTGGTGAGGTTTGCGGTGCAATGCGCCTTGACCTCCGCCTCGGTCAGCGCCTGGTCTTTCTTGACGATGAAAAGCTTGACGGCCTCGCCGGAATGCACGTCCGGTACGCCGATTGCCGCAGCTTCGAGAATACCCGGATGCGTGGCGGCAACTTCCTCGATCTCATTCGGATAGACGTTGAAGCCGGAGACCAGGATCATGTCCTTCTTGCGGTCGACGATCTTGGTGTAGCCGCGCTCGTTCATGAATCCCATATCGCCGCTTCGGAAGAAGCCGTCCGCAGTCATCACCTTGGCGGTCTCTGCCGGTTGCTTCCAATAGCCGGCCATGACTTGCGGCCCGCGAATGCAGATTTCGCCGACCTCGCCGAGCGGCAGCGAATTGCCATCCTCGTCGCGAATGTCGAAATCGGTCCCCGTGATCGGCAGACCGATCGTGCCGGTGAAGTCCGGACTGTCGAAGCGGTTGGCGCTGGCGACCGGCGAGGTTTCCGAAAGGCCATAGCCCTCAGTGATCCAAGAACCTGTCATCTTCTGCCAGCGTTCGGCGACCGGCCGCTGCACGGCCATGCCACCAGCCAGCGTCCAGGTCCCCGACAGGTCGAGCTTGGCGAATTCCACGTTGTTCATCAGCGCGTTGAACAGCGTGTTGAGGCCGGGAAACAGGTCGAATTTGTATTTGCCAAGCTCTTTGACGAAGGCCGGAATGTCGCGCGGATTGGCGATCAACACGTTATGTCCGCCGAGCGACATGCCCATCAGCGAATTCACCGTCAGCGCGAAAATGTGGTAGAGCGGCAGTGCGCAGACAAAGGTCAGTGTTTCGGGCCGCGTCTTGTTGCTGTAAGCGGCTGATAACCACAGCAACAACTGCAATTGATTGGCAAGCAGGTTGGCATGGGTCAGGATTGCGCCCTTGGCAATGCCGGTCGTGCCGCCGGTATATTGCAGGAAAGCGATGTCGCTGCTGGTAAGATCGGCAGGCTTCAGCGGCAGCCTTGCTCCTTCGTCGAGTACGGCCATGAACCTGCGATGACCGGGAATGGACCAGGCCGGTACCAGCTTCTTCACTTTGCGGACGATGAAATTGACGATATGGCCCTTCAGCCCCAGCATCTCGCCGAGCGAGGTGACGATGACGTGGCGCACATCGGTATGCGCCAGCACCTGCTCGACCGTGTGCGCGAAGTTTTCGAGCACGAAGATCGCCTTGGCACCGCAATCGCGCAACTGGTGTTCAAGTTCGCGGGGGGTGTAAAGCGGGTTGACGTTGACGACGACGAATCCGGCGCGAAGGATGCCGTAAACGGCGATCGGGTTCTGCAGCACATTCGGCATCATGACGGCGACGCGGTCGCCCTTTTTCAGACCGAGACTCTGCAACCAGGCACCGATCTTGCGCGTTTGCGTGTCGAGGTCGCGATAGGTGATCGATTTGCCCATGCTGGTGAAAGCGAGCCGATCCGCATAGCGCGCGCAACTTTCCTCCAGCAGTTCGGCAAGCGATGCGTGCTCCAACGGCGGCAACTCGGCCGGCACGGTGTCCGGGTAGGACGCGAGCCAGATCTTATTGATCGCCGGTCCATCCGAAGGAGCGGAAACTGAATTCATGCGTACTTCCTCCTTGACGCATCATCCCGCTCAGCCTTCGCCGAGCGGCGGCTTTGTAGCGTGGCACTGCTTGTCGGAAAAGTCTCCAGCTTTTCGATAGCACTGCCGCTTTACCCTCACCTAAAGACTTAGAGCAGCAACAAAAAGCTATACTAACTTTGACGTAAACGTCAATAAACCCCGGGCGTTAACCAATTTTTAATAAGTGTGAAAAAAGTGCTGGAACTTTTGCCGAGACAGCGCGTTAATAGGGCCGTGAGGCGAGAACCCACCGGAGCATCGTGCTGCCCCCCGTAAACGCTTAAGGCGGATCGGACGCTCCAAAAGTTTATGTGAAGCGTATCCAAGAGGAGGTGCGCACATGCATAAAGAGAGTGCCGATACGATGAGCCGCGATCTTTATATCAAGGACATGTCGATGCTGGTTGCTTGCGATCGGGTCGAGGGGTCGAAGGTCTTTGGATCCGACGGCAAACAGATCGGTCATATCGAGCGCCTGATGATGGAAAAAAGCGATGGACGTATCGCTTTCATCATCTTGAGCTTCGGCGGCTTTTTCGGCATCGGCCAGGATCACTACCGGCTGCCGTGGGAAAAGCTGCGCTATGACGCCCGCATTGACGGCTACCGTATCAATATGACCAAAAACGACGTCGAAAAGGCTTGTCGTTTCGCCAGCAAGGACGATACCCTCGTCCATAAGGATCATGGCCATAAGAGCCACGACTATTTCGGCGTGCCGCCCTACTGGATGTAGGCACACAAATAGTCATGCCGGACTGCCCCGCCTTCGCGGGGCTTTGGTTCTGCGGCTTTTATTGAAACCGCCCGTTCCTTTGTACCACTTCGATCTTGTAGCCATCGGGATCGGTGACGAAGAAAAATAGGGCGAAAAGTCTTCCATCGCGATTGAGCTCGATGATCTTGCCGGGGTTCAGACCGAGCTCGGTGAAACGCGCGTGCTCGTCCCGAAGTTCGTCGACTGAAACAGCGAGATGGCCATAGCCGTCGCCGAGCGCATAGGGTTCGATTCGACCCTGATTGACGGTCAATTCCAGTTCGAAACCGGTCTCGGCATTGCTGAGATAGATCAGCGTAAAGGTCGGGAAGCCGACGCGGTCGGCGACCGAGAGCCCGAAAGCCTTGCTGTAGAAATCGATCGAGCGCGCCTCATCGAGGACTCGGATCATCGAATGGATCATTTTCGCCATACGCACCTCCCTGGCGCCAAATGTGGGCTACGATGTAAAGCATGAAGCCGAAAAAACTGCGAAGCGATTTTTGGACAAGATCGCGCACGCAAACGGTCAGAGCCATATCGCCCTAGAACGCCGTAGGTTCATTTGAACGCACAAAGATTGTTCTAGTCTTTTGAATCTAGAGTATCTTATCCGCTTGCAGGTGGTACCTGAAGGCGGGATGCTCTGGCCGCGAAATCACTGGGGCTGCAAGCCGATCTTGCGAGTGACGGCGGTTTCGATCAGTTCCATGCCGTCATAGATCAGCACCGCCATGAGGCCGACGATCAAACCGCCTTGCAGGATAAAAGCGGTATTGTCGTTGATCAGGCCGGCGATGATGACTTCGCCGAGCCCCTTCGCCGCGACAGTCGAGCCGATCGTCGCCGTGCCGATGTTGATGACGGTGGCGATCTTCAACCCTTCGATGATCAGCGGCAGAGCGAGCGGCAGTTCGACCTGAAACAGCCGCTGCCAGCCATTCATGCCCATGCCGTCAGCCGCGTCGAGCACGGAGGCCGGAACCTGCTGCAGACCGGCAACGGTATTTTCGAAGATCGGCAGAAGCGCGTAGAGGAAAAGTGCTATCAGCGTCGGCACCGCGCCGAAACCGGTGGTGGAGATGGCGAGCGCGAGCACCGCCACCGGAGGAAAGGTCTGGCCGGCATTGGCGATCGCCCGCGACAGGGGCAGGAAATCGGCGCCGCTCTTGCGGGTGACGAAGATGCCGCCGAGCACGGCGAGAATGCCGCTGGCGGCAATCGAGATGAGGATCAGCTCCATATGGCTGATCGCGAGACCCACCAAACTGTTCTGTGTATAGATCGGCGATGCGCCGAATTTGGTGAGCGGCGCCAGGATCGGCATCAGCCATTCCGGCCGGAACAGCAGCACCAGAAGCAGTGCCAGCGCCAGGAACCGGAAGATGTTGGCGGTCAGAAACTTCATGCTTTGCGGCCCAGCTCGATCAAATGCCGCATGGATATCGAGCCGACCGGCACTTTGCGGTCGTCTTCCACAGCGGCCTCGTCAGCACCCTGCCAGATCATCTCAGCTAGCGCGTCGCGTAGATTGAGGGTTTGCGGCAGGCTGTAGCCGAGGCCCGGTCGCAGCGGCTGCATGCTCTCCTTGAGCGGCAGCAGCGACATCAGCTTTAGCGCCCGGTCGGAAGTGCCCGTCAGTTGCTGCACGAAGGGATCGGCCGGCTCGGTCAGGATCTTCCCAGGTTCGGAGCATTGCAACAGCTTGCCTTCGCTCATGACGGCGATCTTGTCGCCGAGATGGAAGGCTTCATCCATATCGTGGGTGACGAGGACGATGGTCGTGCCGAATTGTTTCTGGATCGCCAGAAGATCGTCCTGCGCCTTGCCGCGGATGACGGGATCAAGCGCGCCGAAAGGCTCATCCATCAACAGCACTTCCGGCTCGGCCGCGAGCGCACGGGCGACGCCGACACGCTGTTGCTGGCCGCCGGAGAGCTGGCTCGGATATTTCGCTGCGAAAGTGCCGGGATCGAGATGGAAGAGATTGAGCAATTCCTCAACGCGCCGGTCAATGCGCGCCTTGTCCCAGCCGAGCAGTTGCGGCACGGTCGCGATGTTCTGCGCCACGGTCCGGTGCGGAAACAGGCCATGGCCTTGAATGGCATAGCCGATGCGGCGGCGAAGCTCGGTGGCCGGCACGCTCATGACATCCTTGCCGCCGACTGAAATCTGGCCGGCCGAGTTCGGCACCAGCCGGTTGATCATGCGCACCAGCGTCGACTTGCCGGAGCCGGAGGTGCCGACGATGACGGTGATCGTGCCCTTTTCCATGCTCATGCTGACATTGTCGACCACGGCGGCATTGCCGTAGCGCTTGGTCACGCCTTTCAGCTCGATCATGGTGGTCATGCGCTTTGTCCTCGGATGCTGTCGATGACCGCATCGAGGATGACGGCCGATGAGAAGGCAAGAAAGACCGTCGGCACGGCGCCGAGCAGCACCAGGTCATTAGCCGTCTGGCCGATGCCCTGAAAGATGAAGAGGCCGAAACCGCCGCCGCCGATCAGCGCCGCCACGGTCACGAGGCCGATCGCCTGCACCAGCACGATGCGGATGCCGGTCAGGATGACCGGGAAGGCGAGTGGCAGGTCGATGCCGGTGAGGATCTGCCGGCGCGTCAGCCCCATGCCGGCGGCGGCATCGCGTACGGAGGGATCGACGCCGGCAAGCCCGACGACGGTATTGGCGACGATCGGCAGCAGCGAATAGATCACCAGCGCCACCAGGGCCGGCGCGGTGCCGATGCCCTGGATGCCGATCGCGGCGGCGAAGGGGACATGAGTGGCAATATAGCCGAGCGGCAGCATCAAAATGCCGAACAGAGCCAGGCTCGGAATGGTCTGCACCAGGCTCAGGCCGCGCAGCACGACGGCGCGAAGTCTCGGCTGCCAATAGCAGAAGATGCCGAGTGGCAAGGCGAGCACGATGGCGATGGCGACCGAGCCGAGCGACAGGAACACATGGCCAAGCGCCTCGTTCCAGAATTTGTCGGCATTGTTGGCGTATTCCTTCATGATCGACAGATTGTCGAGCAGACCGGATTTGAGGATGACGCCGAGTATCGCGGCATAGAGCGCGAGCGAGGCGACCCGAAGCCATGGCGTCAGTTGCAGCTTCACCAGCGCATCCGAGATCACCAGGCCGATGACGGCGAGCAGTACCCAAAAGGAGCCGCCCGGCGTGATGCGCGCTACGGTGCTGCCGGCCGGAGTGGCCGCGGTCGAGACGAGGCCGAGCGTGATGATCAGAAGGGCGATGGCGAGCGTGGCGATGCCGAGGCGGACGAGCTGGTTGCGCAGGAAAAGAGCGGCAAGCGCGGTAGCAACGAGAAGAATAAGCAGCGCCAGTGCGACCGGCTGGGCAAGGAGCTGTGTCAGCAATTGCGGCTTGCCGGCGGCAATGCGGTTTGCCTTGACGATGATGAACGGCATCGACGCCGCCGCCAGGAGGCCACCGGCCACCAGCACCATTCCAAGACGGTCCACCCTGCGGACCGCAAGTGCATCTTCCATCAAGCAAGCTCCGTCAGCGCATGATCCCAAAAAATACGAAGCGGTTTTTGGATAGGATCAAGCCTCATCAAATATGGCTGCGGCTCCACCTTATCAAAGTGGAGCCGCGAGGGGAGTTGGTAAAGTCTTACTTTAGGAAGCCGTTTTCCTTGAGGTAGGATTCGGCAACGGACTTAGCCGGCTCGCCATCGACCTGGATGCGGCCGTTTAGCTTGCGCAGCACGTCGGCGGTCAGGCCCTTGAAGATCGGGGTCAGAACCACTTCGATCTTCGGGTTGGCCTTCAGCACGGCTTCGCGGATGATCGGCGTTGGCGCATAGACTGGCTGCACGCTCTTGTCGTCTTCGAGAACCGTCAGTTCAGCCGCCTCGATGGCGCCGTCCGTGCCGTAGACCATGGCGGTGTTGACGCCGTTGGTCTGGTCGGCCGCAGCCTTGATCGTTGCCGCGGTGTCGCCGCCGGAGAGCACGACTTCCTGGTCGGGCTTGATCTGGAAGCTATAGGTCGTCTGGAAAGCCGGCAGAGCCGCCGGCGAGTTGACGAACTCGGAAGACGCCGCAAGCTTCACGGGGCCGCCGCCGGCAACCCATTTGCCGAAATCGGACATGGTCTTCAGTTTCGCCGGACCGGCAACGTCGTTGCGAACGGCAATCGCCCAGGTGTTGTTGGCAGGCGAGGGCGTCAGCCAGACGATCTTGTTGGCGTCGTAGTCGAGCTTCTTCGCCTGGTCATAGCCTTGCTGCAGGTTCTTCCAAGCCGGATCGTCGGCCTTGTTGAAGAAGAAGCCGGCATTGCCGGTATATTCGGCATAGATGTCGATTTCACCTGCCGTGATCGCCTTGCGCAGAACGGGCGTCGTGCCCAGCGCGATGCGGTCCTGCGCCTTGATGCCGTTGGCATTGAGCGCGGCGAGGATGATATTGCCGAGCAGCGTGCCTTCCGTATCGATCTTCGACGAGACCACGACGTCGGCGGCGCTGGCGCCACTGGCGACGAAAGCCGTGAGCGCGGCGGCGAGTGCGAGCTTCTTGAACATGATGTTTCCCTTTGTACCCCGTTGAACCGTTTGTCTGGCGTATCCGTTCGGTTCAAATCCGGTCCCCGGACACGCCACATATGACTGCGGGCCGAAGAACCCGCATGCGAAGTCCTGTCTGCGTCTGGGAGATAGTGCTCGCCGCCGAAAAATCGATGACACGCCAGTCTCGCCTGCAGTCGCCGCGCAATTATGACGAGAGTGCCCGGCATAAGCGCGAAATTAGATTTCTTTTTTCGGGGGCAAGTGCGTTTGTTTTTGTTCCCCTGACCCGTTTCGCCGCCGTTCCGATCTCTTGCTGACGGCAGGATCATTTAGGTGGCGATCAAACGATAGTCATAGCTTTTCGGGTTTGGGATATCTTTTTTTGAGAACACGTCATATCGTCGCGGTGTCTGAATTGGCGGCATGCAAGAGAGAGGCGTGCGGCAGGCTTGAAAGGACGACTCGGTTTGTATCTCGGGGCATTGTTCATCGCCGATACGGTTTTTTCGATTGGCTCCGTCAGGGAGACCGCGCGCAGGCTGTCTTTCTCGGCCTCGACCGTGTCGAGCGCGCTGCGGCGGCTGGAGACCGAACTGGCAATGAAGCTCGTCGAACGAGCATCCGGAGAACTTGCCACCCTGCTCGCCAGTTCTAAGGTACAGAAGAGCCTGCAGCCGATCCTGTCGGCCATGCGGCAGCTCTCGGCATTGACGAAGGAGCCGCCCGCGCCGGAGAACTATGCGCAATGGGCGGCTCGCCTTCCGTTGAAGATCGCCACCATCGAGCGTTTCCTTGAGGTCGCCGATCAGGGCAGCATCAATCGCGCGGCCCGCCGTCTGCGTCTTGGTCAGCCGCAACTTTCGCTGCAAATTGCCAATCTGGAAGAATTGTTCGGCTGCCGCCTGTTTGAACGTCAGGCGCAGGGCTCTGTGCTGACTGATGCAGGCCGCGACGTCTATGCGATCCTCGCCAGTATCGCCCAGGCATGGGATGAGATGAAGGCGGCGGCGGACGAGCGATTTCAGCGGACGGCGCGCGCCGTGCGCATCGGGTCGATCATCCCGACGGGATCGGAGAGCTGGGTAGCCCGCTCGCTTGCCAGCCTCGTGGCGCGCTGGAACATCAGCGGCAACCGCAACACGCTGTCCCTGATGCTGATGACCGCCGACGATCTGCGTGAGGCGCTGAGGTCCGGCCGCATCGATGTCGCCATTGTCGATTCCGTCTTCGGCCTCGACGCTTTCGAGCATATGGAACTGGTGGCGACCGACATGGTGGCGATCGCACCGCCTGACAGCACGGAGCAGACCCTGACGGCATTGGTCGAAAACCATCCGCTCTGCGTGCCGAGCCCGCGCACCGGCATCGGCAATGCCGCCATGGCTTTCGGTTTTGACAGCGGCGACCGCCGCCGGTTTCGCGGCCGCGACATCACCTCGGCCGACTCGCTGCCCGTCATCGTCGATCTTGTCGCCAATCACGGCTATGTTTCATTTCTCGGCCGCGTCAGTGCCGCACCGATCGCCGACAAGGTCCGGATCGTCAACCCGGACCACGTGCTGCCGCTGTCCTATCACCTCGCCCACAACGGCCGTCGAGCTTCGATCGACGCCTGCCGGCTGATCCAGGAGGCGGTGCGGGAGCTGGTGGGCAGGCCGAAAGTCGATAGCGTCCAGCCATCCGGAACCATGCCTTCCCCTTGAGCGTTATCTTAATGTCCCTGTTTGTGCGGGGACAGTGCCACCCGGGCCGGCGCAGGTGTCGCCGGTCTTGCGGGTGCGTTCAAGGAGAAGAGAAATGAGGATCATCTCAACAGCGTTAGTGGCGCTGGGTATCCTCGCTTTGCCAGTGACCAATGCTGAGGCTTACCATTACTATCACTATCACCATTGGCACCACCACTACGGCGGCCCCAGCGTGGTGATCTCGCCTGGCTTCGGCGTCTATGTCGGGCCAAGCTACGGCTATCGTCACTACTACTATCGCGATTATTATCGTGACCGCTATTGGGGCAGCCCGTATTATGGGTCGTATTATGGGTATGGGCACTACCGTTATTGGCATCGCCCTTATTGGAGCGACCGCTATTACAGCCCGTGGTACTGAGCGGGTGGTCAGCCCGCGCCGGCAGGCAGGATAAGATGAAGAACGGCGCCAGAAGGCGCCGTGGGCATAGTTGTTCGGCTTCCGCGAGGTGAGATCAGGCCGGGTTCAGCACATGCACGGCATGCGCCGCCATCAGGTCCTTCACCTTCTCCCCACAGGCCGCCATATGCGCCGAGGCGGCATGTGCCTTGAGCGCGGCCATGCTTTCCCATTTTTCGACCACCACGAATGTATCGGGACCGAACGCGGGATTGGCGCCCTCGACATCCACCACGGCGGTATATTCGATGCAGCCGTCTTCGGCGTGCACAGCCGGGACATTCGCCTGAAAGGCTTCGAGCACGGCGGCACGCTTGCCCGGCAGCGCGGTAAGGATAGCGAGAACGTGGATCATGATGTTTCCTTTGAATGGATGGGATGATGCTGAGGCAAGGGGTCGGATTGCGCAGATTGCGCGCGGTTGCGACGAATATCACAAATAGACGGCGATCGAACGCTTGACTTCACCTCGGTGCAGCCGGGGCGCAATCAAAGTGATTACATGACAATCGCCAAATACTAGTGCTTCCTTATATTCATAAAAAAGACGGGAGGATGCCGATGTCAGCTGAATGGCCAATGTTCATATTGCAGTCGATCGTGGTTTTTGGCTTGGTGGGAGCCCTGTTCATCAGGGCATAGCAATCATCGCCAAGTCCCTTGCCGCTTGAACCGCATTTCCCGGTTTCGAAAACAGCAGCCCGACCGGTCAGACGGTCGAGCTGCTGTACGATCCGATCAGGGGTCAAATCCAACCAGATCATAAATCACTAAGTTGAACTTATTATAAGTCAACTACTATTTTTGGCTTTCCTATCATCCAAACCGTGCACACCTCATACCAAGACCACGCCCGGTCAATCGTGCCCACGCCCACGATATGTCGTTGGAACGCCAGCCGCTTCATGGCATTGCGCGAGAGTTTCCAGCCATGCTGCCAGTCCATCCGGCACTTCGGCATTCCCCGCTTCCATCGCCTCCACCCACGACAAATCGCATTGCAGGGCGCTTGCCAAATTGATCGGCGTCCAACGGATATGCAAAAGGCATTCAGAAAAGCGTTCTGGGGTCATGATATTCTCCGCGATAGCATTCAAGGTGTCAGCGAGTGGTGCGAAGTCAGAGAAGCTTGCCTATGCTCGATCGCATCGGTCGCGACGCGAGGCATTAGCATAAAAAAGCTCAAGAACTTCTAACGGTATAACTATCTTATTTTTATGGGAGAAAAATGGTGCCGCTTACGTGAGGCATTTCCTGAAATCTAAGGCGTTGAATACAAACGACCCCTACAGGAGGGTAGTGAGCCACGATGTCTCACTTTCGCGTTCCAGTTTCCTATACGAGTAATAGGCGTGGAGCAACATACCAGCAAACGCACCTCTAAATGCTAGCTGCAAGGCGGCGTTGTTGCGGCGCTCAGATAGAAATAAAGTGCGAATTTGACCCTAGATACTGAAAATTTGAATTGCAACGTGAATTAGCCCCCGAAAGGCCCGGACATGCTCCACCACTTAGCTAAGTGGGTAGGAGTAATGTTGGTAATATGACTAGCAGCAATTTTAAGATGGAAGTCCTCGCCGGGCCGGAACGTCGGCGGCGCTGGAGCACGGCAGAGAAGCTGGCAATCATCCACGAGACCTATGAGGCGGACGCGACGGTGAGCATCGTCGCGCGTCGGCATGGCATCCAGCCGAACCAGTTGTTCGCCTGGCGCAAGCTGGCGTCCCAAGGGGCACTGACGGCGACGGCCGCCGAAGAGGAAGTCGTTCCGGCTTCCGAATACCGAGCGCTTCAGGCCCAGGTGAAGGAGTTGCAACGCCTGTTGGGCAAGAAGACGATGGAGAGCGAAATCCTGAAGGAAGCCCTCGAAATCGCCGGTGGCCCAAAAAAACATCTGTTGCGCTCGCTCTCTCTTCCGAGGGGGATTTTGGAATGAAGACCGTCTGCGAAACTCTAGGTGTCGCCCGCTCGAATATCGCCGCGCGTGCCGCAGGCTCCCCTTCCAAAGCCAGAGGACGCCCGCCACTACCTGATCGCGAGCTGGTGGAGGACATCAAGGCCGTCATCGCCGATACGCCTACCTACGGCTATCGGCGTGTCCATGCCATCCTGCGTCGGAATGCCCGGAAACTGGGGCGTTCATGGCCGAATGCCAAGCGCGTCTACCGGGTGATGAAGCTGCACAATCTGCTACTGGTGCGTCATACCGGAGCGGTCGATGATCGCCTTCATGACGGCCGGGTCGCCGTCGAGCGTTCAAACATCAGATGGTGCTCCGACGGCTTCGAGATCGGCTGCGACAACAAAGAGAAGGTCCGCGTCGCCTTCGCCCTCGACTGCTGCGACCGCGAGGCAATTGCCCATGTCGCCACCACCGAAGGCATCAAGAGCGAAGACGTGCAGGACCTCGTGATCACCGCTGTCGAGAACCGCTTCGGCCGCATCAACATGCTATCCGAGCCCATCGAATGGCTCACCGACAACGGCTCCTGCTTCATCGCTAGGGACACGGCATCCTTGCTCCGCGAGATCGGCATGGAACCTTGCACGACACCGGTGCGAAGCCCGCAATCGAACGGCATGGCCGAGGCGTTCGTCAAAACCTTCAAGCGCGACTACGTCTCGGTCAATCCAACCCCGGATGCTGAAACCGTCATCGCTCAACTGCCGTTCTGGTTCGAGCATTACAACAATCTTCACCCGCACAGTGCTTTAGGATATCAATCGCCGCGCGAGTTCATCAACTCGCAATCTCAAACCTGAGCATGTCCGGTCTTTTGGGGGCAACTCCACAACGCAATGAGCATTGTACAAATTTAAGATGCAAAAAAGGTCGACCTCTAATGCTCTCTTCAATAAAATTTAAATTTGGTTCTGCCGCAAATCAGCCCGCCCTCGAGATTGCTACGCCCCCTTCCGTGACTATTTTCGTGGGGCCGAATAACTCCGGAAAAAGCCAATCACTGCGCGAAATAAGGAATTTTTTCGCCAGCGGACAAAACGTAGGCGGACTTGTGGTTGAAGATGTTGAGTTCTTGCCATTTACGGAAGAGCAGGCATTGTACGAACTTCAACAAATGAGAGTTGAGCCGACATTTGGTGAAACCGTTTTTCCTGACCACCAGTGGATCAAGGTCCCTCAAGGTCGCATGCAGATCCACAAGCCACAGTTCATTAACGCGCTACGGGCACCAAACAACCCACAGATGGGACTGCGGCAGATGTTCGCAACCTATGCTAATGCGTTTCTACTAGCGTTAGATGGTCCGTCCAGAATTCAATTGGTTAACCCCCAAGCTCGCGGCGATCTAAAAAATCCGGAAACCGCATTTGCAAGATTGCTCGTCGACGATGAAAGACGCTCTGCATTGCGCAAACTGGTCTACGATGCGACGGGTCTGCAATTTGTGTTGGACGCGTCGGTGGGCGATCAACTCAATGTTCGGTTCGGGTCGTCTCCCCCGCCAAATGAGCGTTCTCTTGAGGAGGTCACTCTTGCTTACATGCAGGCCGCGAAGGGCATTGAAAATGTTAGTGACGGCGTAAAGGCGTTTGCGGGCATCTTATTGCAGCTTCACGTAGGCCAGCCGAAGGTCATCACTGTCGATGAGCCTGAGGCCTTCCTTCATCCAAGCTTAGCGTTCACCCTTGGAAAGGAACTTGCAAAAGGTGCCGTTGATGAGCGGAAACACATATACGCCTCCACTCACAGTGCACAGTTTCTGATGGGGGCAATTTCTTCTGGCGCGGAAGTGAATATCATCCGTCTCACATATCAAAACGGTGCTGGGACCGCACGGTTGTTGCCGAGCGCGGATTTAAAAACTTTAATGCAAGACCCGTTGCTAAGGTCGGTAGGCGTGTTGGAAGGTCTGTTCTTCGATTGCGTTCTGGTGGGTGAGGCAAATGCTGACCGGGCCTTCTATCAAGAGATAAATGAACGATTACTCGCGCAAGGTGATGCACGCGGAGCGCCACGTACCTTGTTCCTAAACGCAGACAACAAACAGACCATACCTAGAATTGTCGCTCCATTAAGGAAGCTTGGTATTCCGACTGCCGGTGTCGTGGATATAGACGTGTTGAAGGACGGAGGCTCTGAATGGACGAAGCACCTCAATGCTATCGGCATGCCGGTCGGTGAACTTAACGCATATGCAAATAGACGTACCGCAACTCTGAAGGCTCTTCAGGACACGCAGAAAGACTACAAAAAGGAGGGCGGTATTATCTTGCTTACAAACGGCGACCTAGAAATGGCGCAAAACCTATTGGCTGATCTGGCGCGCTATGGCCTTTTCGTTGTCGCGCGTGGCGAGGTTGAGAACTGGTTGACCGATCTGGACGTTGAGCGTTCAAAGCAGAAATGGCTTCGCAATATATTTGAGAAAATGGGCAGCGATCCAAACTCTGAAGGATACGTAAAGCCCACAGCCGGCGACGTTTGGGATTTTATCGGGGACATATCTTCGTGGATGAAAAACAAAGACCGTAGAGGAATTCCGGTTTAGTGGGGCGGATGTCTAAGCACCTTATGGCTTTTTGGCAGTGCCAATGGGCGTGAAACAGTTTCACCCGATCGAAAGGCCGAAGAGCCAATCGAGATGGCGCTACAAAAGACCGTGTGGTTGCTCGCGCGACGGATTTCAATTCTTTCGCAAGGGCGCAAGGCGCAAGCCGACGGATATCCGAGCATTAAGCACAGAGTAACACGCGAGCGATGTTGTCAGACCGTACTCAACGAGCGAGGTTGTACAACCACTACGACTGACGCAGCCGTGATCGTCAGATCGTAGCAGAGTTTGCTCGACTGAGCGTATGAACGCCCAGCCATATGCACCAGTCATCCGAGGCCCTGTCGGTAGTAAGCACTACGACATGCTGCGGTTGGCAAAGCCGGAAAAGCCTCTATACGGCAAATTTACGCGTTGGCTATTGAAGCGCGGCTGTGCATAATTCTGCTGAGCGGCGGAAAGAGGATTACATGCCATTTTTTCAAGGCGTACACGTTACAAACTATCGTGGGCTAGCAAGTCTAGAAATCCCCGAATTTCGCGATGTAAATGTGATTGGCGGTTTCAATGGCGTTGGTAAATCAACGTTATTAGAAGCACTATTCATGTTGGTGGATCAAAATAATCCGACCGTTCTGCTTCGGCCCTTTATGTGGCGGAACTTGCCCGTTTCGATTGACGAGGGGACGCGCATGATATGGACGCACGGTAACGTCGGTGAGGTCGCGTCAGTAAGCGCTATTACTTCGATAGGAAAATGCGTGCTGTCGTTTAAGGTCGAGCCACAGCCGCTTTTTCCAGTGTTAGGCAATATGTTCCCTCAAAGCCCAACTACGCTCGCTGGCGTGGGTGTTACGATGACGTGCACGCTTGATGGCCAAACCCGATCCATAGTGCATTTGAAGGGACTAAGCGCTCAAGAGATGCAGGCGTGGCCTGAGCCTCAATCTCAGCCGATATCCATGGGGAGAGCCGTGATGCTGTCGCGCCGAACGATTGATCATCCCACTGAGCTTGCGCAGCGTTATTCAACGGCAGTCGCCAATCGTAAAAAAACGTGTCCTTCAACTCGTACAAGTTGTAGCGCCGGATGTTACTGAAATTACTTTGCTTCAAATCAGTGGGCAGCCGTCGTTATTCGCTTCTTTTAATAATAATGATGATATGCTTCTTCCCATTTCCATGCTTGGCGACGGCCTTAGTGCAATACTTAGTGCTGGGTTAGCAATTATTGATTGCCAAGATGGTGTTGTGTTTTTGGATGAATTTGATGGAGCAATACATTACTCGAAATTGAAGCAAATATGGGCTGAATTAATTAAGCTGGCGAAAGAAATGAATGTGCAGGTATTTGCTGCAACCCATTCACGTGAAGCTATAAAAGCTATATCCGACGCTTCGGTGATTTCTGCACTTCAAGAACGACTAATATATTTACGAATTGACAAAGTAGACGATAAAACGAAAGCAACAACTTACTTGCAGTCTGAACTCGAAGACGCTCTTTCCGACAATTGGGAAGTGCGTTGATGGCAGAACAAGGTGTGTATTTTGACACAGCCAAGCGCCCCCAAGACAAGCCGTGCTTGCTAATCGTTGAGGGGATCGATGATGCTCGCTTTTTTGACGCGTTGCTACGTGATCTTAATGCCGATCCAACGTAACCGCCCGATTGTGGCCGCCTGTTGGAAATAGCCGCGCTTATTTATGACCCGTCTATAACGACGTCGTTAGCGACGTGTTTTAGGCGAGGCCTGCGATGCGCGTGGAAATTCTCGGCGATGAACGTCGCCGACGTTGGAGTGATGAGAGCAAACTGGAGATCGTGCTGTCGGTGGGGTTCGATGGCGCGTCGGTGACTGAGGTAGCGCGCCGGTATTCGGTCACGCGGCAGCAGATTTATACCTGGCGGCGTGAGTTGCGGAAGAAGGGCCTGCTGTTGCCACCTCCGACCCCAGTGTTTCTGCCGCTGGACATGCCGCCCCCTGGAGACAACGAAGAGGCTCGGACTGTCGATGGCATGCAGGTTTTGCCTGCGATGATGGAGTTGCAATTGCGCTGCGGACGAAACCTTCGCTTCAGCGGCGATGTTGACGTGGTTGCTCTGAAGCGCCTGATCCGGGCAATCGAGGCGGTATGATCGGGCCTGGGACAGGTGTTCGGGTTTACCTTGCCTGCGGTGTCACGGACATGCGCAAGGGGATCGAGGGGCTGGCTGCTCTTGCCCAGGATGTGCTGCGCCAGAAGCCGACGGGAGGTGCGGTCTTCGCGTTTCGCGGGAGGCGGGGCGACCGTTTGAAGCTTTTGTATTTTGACGGTCAGGGGTTCTGCCTTTATTATAAAATCCTGCAGAAAGGGCGGTTTCCATGGCCGTCGGCAGTAGATGGGGCAGCCCGGTTGACGTCTGCTCAACTGGCGATGCTCTGGGAAGGGATTGATTGGCGGCGGCCGGACTGGGGCTCTCCTCCGGCCCGCGTTAGTTGAATTATCCCACTGAATCTGCGTGTTTTTATGGATGTTGGCTCTGACCTGTGGTAGTCAGGTTCATGTCGAGCGCGAGCCAAAATCTTCCCGATGATCCGGCCTTCCTGAAGGCAATGATCGCTGCGCTTGAGGCGAAAAACGCGAAGATGTCGGCGACCCTGCAGGCGCATGACCAGTTGATCCAATCGCTGCGGCTGCGCATCGCCAGGCTGAAGAAACATGGCTTCGGCAAATCGTCGGAAAAAATCGAGCGGGAAATCCAGCAGTTGGAACTGGCGCTGGAGGACCTGATGATTGCCGCCTCGGAAAGCAGCAGCGAGCCGCTCGCCGACGTCGAGGAAACCGTGCGTGCGGAGTCTGAGGCAAGCATGCCGGAAAAGACCATGCGCCGCCGTCCGCGCGTGTCGGACAAGGCCGCTCGCGAGCGCAGGGAACTCGATCCTGGCACGCACTGCCCCGATTGCGGTGGCGAACTGCGGCTTGTCGGTGAAGACGTCAGCGAAATCCTCGACATGATCGCCGCACAGATGAAGGTCATCGAGATTGCTCGGCTGAAGAAGTCCTGCCGCTGCTGCGAGAAGATGGTGCAGTTGCCCGCGCCCAGCCGTCCGATACCGGGCAGCATGGCGGGCGCTGGACTGCTCGCCTACATCCTGGTCTCGAAGTTTGACGACCACCTGCCGCTCTATCGCCTGAACGAAATCTTCGCCCGCATGGGCGTTGATATCCCCGACAGCACGCTGGTCGATTGGTGCGGCCGCGCCATGCGGGTGCTCCTGCCGCTGATCGAGTTGATCGAGGCGGCGATCATGAGCAGCGACCTTCTCCACGCCGACGACACGCCGATCCGGGTTCTGGATCGTTCTCTGCGCGACAAGGGGCTGGGGAAAGGGGTGAAGAAGGGCCGGCTCTGGACCTATGTCCGGGACCAACGCCCATGGGCGGGCATAGCTCCGCCCGGTGCGGTCTATTATTTTGCTCCCGACTGGAAGGAAGAGCACGTTCACCGTCACCTCAAGCAGGCGAGCGGCATCCTTCAGGCCGACGGCTACAAAGGCTACGCGAAGTTGTATGAGGCCGGACCGGACGGGACACGCCGCTTCCAGGAAGCTTCATGTTGGGCGCATTGGCGGCGCGACTTCCATGATATCTGGACCTCGAACAAATCCGAGATCGCCCGCGAGGCGCTCGACCGTATCGGCGCGCTTTACGACATCGAGCGCGAGGTTGCAGGCAAGTCTGCCGATATCCGTCTCGCCGCGCGCCAGAAGCACAGCAAGGCAAAGGTCGAAGCCTTGCGCGTCTGGGCCGAAGCGCAACTGACCCGTATCCCCGGCAAGAGCGATCTGGCTGGCGCTTTCAGGTATGGCCTGAGCAGGTGGTCCTCATTCTGCCTGTTCCTGGAAGACGGCCGTGTCGCAATCGATAACAATGCCGCAGAACGGGCGTTGCGTCCGATCGGCGTTGGAAGACGAAACTGGCTCTTCGCGGGCGCTGACACTGGAGCAGAAACCCTGGCGCGGGCCATGACAATTATCGAGACCGCCAAGATGAATGGCCTTGATCCTCAGGCCTATCTGGCTGACGTGCTCGACCGCATTCAGGATCACAAGATCAATCGCCTCGCCGAACTGCTCCCATGGAACTGGGTGCCGACGGTGGCAGTCATCTGCGCCGAGGCCGCCTGATGGCAACGGTCCGCTTCGTCTTCACCATCGACTATGTCGCCGAAATCCTCAATGAGGATGTCGACCTTCTCCGGGAGATCATCAGCAATGATGACAACCTGACCTATGGCAATATCATCAGCGTCGTGACTGGAGACGACGAGAGTACGTCAGCTTTGACAGACGATGGCGTTGACGAACTCAGGCAGATGCTTAGCGACGCGCGTAGGTCTGCGGAAACATGGCAAGAGTTCCTCGATTGCTTCGTCCTCGACGAAAAGGTCGTCGAGCGTGTCAAGACATATTCCCCACGGTCACAATCGGGCGGTTACGATCCAACGCAAGTTGCGATAGAACACATCGGGGGAGTGGATGCGATAGAAAAGAGCCTCCAATCGCTTGTCAAGTCGCGGCCCTATCAGGAGGGACGGATTGTAAAGATTGCAGCGATACGAGACGCGGACGTTAATCCAACGGACGCCACCGGCATGATGCATCGTGCGTTTCAATCAGTCGGTTGGCCGCAACCAGCTCCGGGCACTTTCGAAGGTGGCCAGAACATTGAAGTGGGATTGTTTGTCGTTCCGTCCTCCGACCAAAGCGGCGACTTGGAACGTCTTTGCTTGGCTACCGTTGCCGATGTTGCCAAAGCGCAATCAGTCACTCAATTCTATGCTCAAATGGATGCTACCTACGGCCCTTTGGACCGCCCTTATAAACGGCAATGTGCAATTTATCTTGCTTGCACGAATGTGGAAACGAGAGGGCCGGGGCAGGCCTTCAGTATTGGCGTATTTGACCGACAACATGGCGTGCTCGAACCTCTGAAGCAGTTTCTTACGCTGTTCCTCGGTTAGAATATCGAAGCAGGAAAGTGCCTGCGTCCAGCTCGTGAAAATGTATAAAATTACGAGAGGGGTATTTAAGTCAACTCTGTACGGCCTTCCCCCCATGAGGTGCTACTGGTTCGGGCATAAGGCAGGCAACTACTTCGAGGGTCTCCTGATCGCCGCAGCGAACTGGAAGATTTTTGCGAGGGGGTATCTTAGCTCCTTCGTGCAGCGATGCCCCCCATCGGGTGCTGAGGGTTGGAAGCGCCTAGTTCTCTGCTCTCTCTCGGCAATGCGTACGACTTTTTCACTACGAGCCGTCATCATGGCAGAAAGGGCATAAGGGCGGGGTACGGGAGCCGTGTCCGCAGGGGTATACCGTAACGTACATCTGGAGTGGCGCATAGAAATATGTACGTAAGGGTTGACTTCGATCAACGTACATGCATTTTAACGGACATAACCCTAACGGATAGAGGGATAGGCCATGTCCAAGATCGTACTGTACGCCCGCGTGTCAACCATAGACCAGACGCTAGACCACCAACGGACACAAGCGGAGCAAGCAGGCTTCATCATTGACGAGGTGATTGCAGACCACGGTGTATCAGGCGTCAGCACCAGACTTGAAGACCGGCCGGAGGGCAAGCGTCTGTACGACAGGTTGCGCCGGGGTGACGTGCTGGTTGTTCGCTGGGTCGATAGGCTGGGGCGAAACTACGAGGACGTAACCGACGCCATTCGGCACTTCATGCGACAAGGTGTGATCGTCAAAACCGTCATCAACGGGATGACCTTCGACGGGCGACAGCGGACCCGATACAGCAGGCCGTCAGGGACGCGCTGATAGCGTTCATGGCCGCGACAGCGCAGGCGCAGGCCGAAGCGACGAAAGCGGCTCAGCGGGCCGGAATAGAGGCAAGGAAGGGCGATATCGAACGCTACCGGGGCAAGAAGCCGAGCTACAGCCGGGAGAAGTTCCAGCAGGTGCTTGATATGCTAGCAATCGGCAATGGTGCTTCCGAGATTGCCAAGGCAACCGGATTGACCAGACAGACCGTACTAAGGATCAAAGGCGATCAGGCCGGGGCTGAGACCGCCTTGGCCAAGTGGGGACTTTGAATTGCTGAATGGATAAAAGCCAATCTAGTTTAGTGCGATACCGGAGGTAGGTCAGCCTATTGCTGTTTCCGCACGAACTGGTTGCATTTATCCGTACCGCAAGGCAATAGCCTGTATGTGCATTTGTTCTGTACTTCTCTGTGTTATCTGATAACTACCTGATATCATTGTGTATTATCTGCCGGACCCTATTAGGATATATCAAGCGTTATGCCTTCCGGTCTATCAGTAAATGAATAGATACATATCCAGATACTACAAATAGATAATAGATAACTATACAGATCAGATACCGGTAAGATACTAGATAGATATACTATAGAAATAACCATACAGAACATAGACAGCTAACAGATAATACATATATAACTAGATATTTATATAGGATAGCTACCAGATTGCTATGCAGACGCCCGCGCTATGCTTGAGGCTCCGCTACGGCTAGATAGCTAACAGATACAGATATAAGGCCATGACAAGTGGCTGCAGGATCAGCACTGGATAGCAAACAGATCAGATATCTAAAGTACGAGCAGTCGGATAGGTTGGACAGGCATGCAGGACTAGGTGGGCAACCACCTACAGGTTGGCATACACTTTTGTACGAGTTTGCAATCCGGTCAGTACGGACACGGGAACGCTTTCTCCCTAAAGAGCACATACAGATATAGACCATAACAGCAAGCAATTGTCGTGATGATCTGTAGCGTTTTTCATGTGCAAAGTTAGATTATTGTTTATCGATACGGTTGTTATACAATAATCAATTACAGAAAAGCCATCGTTGTCCACAGGATTGCTTGGTTATGTCATTTCCGATTTAAGATATTCTGCAAAGTACGGCTCCGTTGCGTGGGTAATCTCTCAACATGCTCTCTTTCGGCCAGGGATAACCCTAGGAGCGTGTTTCGCGCTCAAGACGATACTTGGCCTACCTTGGACCCAAACGCCCCTCAGCGAGGCTCTGCGTGAGTTTCGGAAATCATCCGAACCAGATCCAATCGTTTGATATCGTTTGCCTATCTGCATCCCGATTATGCACGCGCTCCGTAATTGCGATCCGTAGTGCATTGCGCGCCACGTCGCGGTAGGCCGGTCCGATTAGCACCACGGTTGCCTTCGCCCTGTCCATATCCGCGCCAAGCCTTCCGACACCAGAATGTCGCCAAGCGATCGGCCATCCCGTACAAGCACCCGGAGCTTGCGACCGTACTTGTCTTCGTCACGTCCGGACCATGCCCGCATCTGAAACGGACCGGCATTGACAAGTTCCATAAGCCGTACCGTGGCCTGCTCGCCGAGCGCCTTTTCGGCGGCGCAGTGAGGTTGGCTGATTTCCGGCGTATCGATATCGGCAACACGGACCTTCACACTGTCGCTCCATAGCGTGTCACCGTCCACGATGCAGTTCTGTCGTTTTCCGCTTCCGCACCGGTCATATAGAGGCGGCGCTGTGTCGGTGGGCTGTAGAAGTCTGGTTGGCAATGCGGCGCTGACGATTATGCAAAAGCAAGTCGTAACACCGGCCACGCCGAAAATGACGCCCGTTCCCATGCCTCTTATCGCTGGCTGACAAAACGGTAGTAGCCGTCTGCGGCAAGGCGGGGATGAACGCCGCATTCGAAGCTGCTGTTGATCCGGGCTGGATCGGCTTTTGCGAGCCAGCCGCTCAATTGTGCCGTATCGGCGGCAAAGCGCTTAAGCTCGTTCGCAAAGGCGGTGAAATAGCTTTCGTACGTTGGGAAGCGTTCGGTATGGCCGTGCTCGTGGCAAAAGTGAGCTGCTAGTGCCAGCGGATCAACGCCATCTCGGTAGGCGCGACGTAGCGGCTCTTGTTCCATTAGGTCCGTAATGCGGGGATCATCGGCAGATTTGCCGGAAATCCGATGGACCTCATTTGCATAAGTCTCGTAGAAGGCGTCGTACCGGTCGTCCTTGCGCATTGACCTTGCCCCCAAGTTTTATCCAGTTTTGAGTTCGCTCCAGTGGTTTTGGGTTGCTGTATTCGGGGCGGTAGCGGCGGGTTGCGGTGCGGAGCCATTTCGGCTGCGCAGCACCGCATCACGTCGCGGGTTGATGGTCTGAGCGAACTCGGCAGGTGTCCTCCAGCCGAGTCCAGAGTGCGGGCGGTTATCGTTATAATCGCTGCGCCAGTTTGAAAGCGCTGAACGAGCATGGGTCAGTGACGAGAACAGTGTTTCGTTCAGGAACTCGTCTCGCAGCCGTCCATTGAAGCTTTCGATGAAGGCGTTCTGGATCGGCTTGCCTGGCGCGATATAGTGCCAATCTATCTTCGTCTTGTCCGTCCATTGCAGGATCGCATTGCTTGTGAACTCGCTGCCGTTATCACTGACGATCATCTTCGGCTTGCCACGCCCCTCGATGATCCGGTCCAGCTCACGAGCAACACGCAGGCCGGAAAGCGATGTATCGGCGATGAGACCCAGGCATTCTCTGGTGCAATCATCGACGACCGTCAGAACCCGGAACCTGCGACCATCGGTGAGTTGATCCGACACGAAGTCCAGCGACCAACGTTCATTGGCGGTTACTGGTATCAGCATCGGTGCTCGTGTGCCGATCGCTCGCTTGCGGCCACCACGCTTGCGCACGGTCAACTTCTCCTCCCGATAGAGCCGGAAGAGCTTCTTGTGGTTCACAAGGTGCCCCTCGCGTCTGAGCAGCACATGAATGCGTCGATAGCCGAAGCGGCGGCGTTCATGCGCCAACGCCTTCATCCGCTCGCGAAGGCCCTGGTCGTCGATGCGGCTGCTTTCGTAACGAACTGTCATCCGGCAAACGCCGATGGCTTTACACGCCCGCCGTTCACTCATCCGATGGTGATCCATCAGATGCGCGACAGCGTTCCGCTTTGCTGCGGGCGTCACCACTTCTTTCCCAAAAGGTCTTTCAACGCGGCATTGTCGAGCATCGCGTCCGCCAGAAGCCGCTTCAGCTTCGTGTTCTCGTCCTCCAGCGTCTTCAGCCGCTTGGCCTCAGACACCTCCATCCCGCCGAATCTGGCCTTCCATTTATAGATGCTGGCATCGCTGACGCCGTGCTTGCGGCAAAGCTCCGATACTGGCGTGCCCGCCTCGTGCTCCTTCAGAATGCCGATAATCTGTTCGTCAGTAAAACGGTTGCGTTTCATTCCCTGGTCCTCTCAATGGGCCAGAGCTTACTTCAAAATGGATTATTTCAACGGGGCAAGGTCAGCATCTCTGCATCGGCCTTCGGGTCTTTGTCGACCGTCTGCGCAGCATTTCGTATTTGCCCATAGCAGGCTTCGACTTGGGCAGTGGGCGGCGCTGTGCGGGCCAAGGCCGTATACCAGAATGGCATGTCGGAGCGCATACCGTTCCTGTAAGCAAAGCCGATGACGGCCAGCTGTTTGCCATCGTGCACCTGTCGATACTCGCGGCGCGCGATGTCGATTGTACCGCTCGATATATCAGAGCCGCTGTCGCTCAGCATGGCAGTCGTTACAGCATTGGCCTCGTACGCGGACAGCCCCTTGTTCAGCGCTTCCAAGTAGACGTAGGCCCGAACGCCCTCGTTGCCCGCACGTACTGTGAAGCGGAAAAAGGTGTATCCGGCAAACGCCAGCAATCCCAATACAATCAGCCCCATGATGCCCCCCCCCACGATCAATGTGGAATATCCGATTTTTGGATAATCCGAAATTCGGATTACCGCACGGTTGAAGGGCAGTCAACCGAGCATGGCGAAAACGCTGCACTCAAAGAGGCATGAAGTACTGGTAGCGGCGATTGCAGAACAACGCCGTGCTAAAGGCTTGTCTCAAGCACAGGTCGCCAAGTTGCTGGGACGCCATCAACCGTTCATCGCTAATATCGAAAGCGGTGAACGCCGGGTCGATTTGCTAGAACTGATAACGATAGCGAATATCATTGAACTTGATGTTCATGCCCTGCTTGACCGGTTGCAGCAGGTTTCAGAGTGAAGTCGAGCGTCTGTATTGCGTCGTCAAGCACCTGTAGGGTGTAGCCCCCGAAGTAGTTTTGGTAGGTAACGCCTTGGGGGATGTGGCCTACGATGGCGCTGACAAGTGGATCGTTGGGCTTTGCGTTGCCAAGCTGCGTAATAACGGTATGGCGCAGACTGTGGAACACGAGGAACTCGGATTTCAGATTGAGCTTCGGTAGCAAACTTTCGTTAAACCAGCGTCCAAGGTTACGGCCTCGGCCGTGCTCGACAGAGTTCGGTAGCTCCTGAAATAATTTCTGTTTTCCCTGCCTGCGCAACGCCTCGACATGATCCAATAGACCAAGCCTGATGAGTTCGCGATGTATTGGAACCCTGCGCTTTGAAGCCTCTGTCTTTACCTTTTTGTCGTCCTCGTTGTTGATGTCAAAAAACCAGATACCGTCCTGTTGCCGAATGTCTGCAAGATCAAGCTGTGCAATCTCATTGAGCCGTGCACCCGTATAGATGCCGATAAGCGGTCCCCATTTTTGGTATGGTTTGCGTGCATATATCAGGCCGCTGTCCACGACGGCGTTCAGAATGGTGCGTATTTGATCTGATGTGAAGGGTAAACGTTTTTTCTCCGCGCGCTGCCGGTTCCGTTTGATCTGAACGCCTGCAAACAGGTTCCGCTCTACGTACCCGTGATGCTGGGCGTATCCGAAGAAATCGTTATAGGTCTGTAAATACTTGTTGATTGAGGGAACAGACAGGCGGGGTAAGTTAGCCATCTTCAGCACTTCGGCTAGAGACTTGCCCCTGGTCTCCTGTTTTTTATGTCGGTGCTTGGGCAGCGCAACCAAGGTGTCTTTAACGGTTGTCACGTCCTGCGGGGTCAGCGAAGCAATATCCCGGTTTCTGCCGAACAATTCCGTAAGCAGTCCTAGATATTCCTCTTTGCCCATAACCGTAGTCTTAACCCAGTTTTCCCCTAGTTTCCGTTCCATGATGAAACGTTTGGCTAATTCCTCAATGGTGATACTCAGTACCTTGGGCTGTACTAAAGGCGCAGGCGACGGTGTGGGGATTGCACTCGCGGCAGGTGTCGTAGGAGAAGCCAGAGTGCTTAGGTCGAACTGTTCGTAGGAAGCGTCATGGTCTAGGACCGCTTTCAGAAAGCTACGGACGGCCAGTTTGAAATCCTTTTTCAGCCAGCCGTATTGTTTGTCCGCATCAGAGAATGGCACGCGGTACTGCGTCATGAATTTTGCAAGCAGGTCTTGGTAGCTTGTGCCGAATGAGAGCGGGCTATCTGTTTCAATTTCTTGCTGGGTTGCCTCAAGCCGAAGCTCGTAATCCCGTCGGGTCTTTTCGGTGAGACGGCCTTGGCTATCTATCTCGTCCTTAACCGTGTCGAGAAGTTCGCGGAAATGCTGTTTCAGCAAGCCGTGCAATTCATCGTATCGCATTCCGTATGCAATTCCCTGCTCATTCAACTGTTCGCCTATCTGGATCAAGGATCGCGACAAGCGCAATGCTTTTCGTGGGTCGCGTGTCTGTAGCGAAATCTTGATCGTCTCGGCTTTTTGGCGTGGGTGTAACTGCTTCGGCATTGGCCAGCGGAAGTAGAAGACGCCATGCCGAGACTTGAGAAGATAAGAGGGGATGTACAAAGAAATGTCTCACCGGGATGTCCCACCTGTGGACGTCGGTAGTCAAGTCTTTGATCTTAAAGGAAATGGTGCCGCTTACGTGACTCGAACACGTGACCCCATCATTACGAATGATGTGCTCTACCGACTGAGCTAAAGCGGCATTCCGGGCCGTTTGGTATGGCCCCGCGATTTGCATGGCGCTGATACAGTCAAAGCGGTGAGATTTCAAGCGTCCAAATCGCCGAATGGCAAAAAAGCGAGAGGCTTGTGAAAAAAGTAGTCGTGCGCGTGGGCTTTCTCAGAGCTCCAGCCGGGCACGTGCCTGGCGGTATTCCACCTCCAGCCGGTCGACGAGCGCGGCCACCGGTTCGATGGCTTTGACGGCGCCGATCCCCTGGCCGGAGCCCCAAATATCCTTCCAGGCCTTGGCGCCGGTCGTCGCCGCTTCGAAATCCATTTTCGAAGGATCGGCTTCGGGCAAGTTGTCCGGGTCCATGCCGGCGGCGCGGATCGAAGGTTTCAGATAGTTGCCGTGCACGCCGGTGAAGAAGTTGGAATAGACGATATCGGCCGCCGCTCCGTCGACGATCGCTTGCTTGTAGGCTTCCGCCGCGCGCGCCTCTTCGGTGGCGATGAATGGCGAGCCGATATAGGCCATATCCGCGCCCATCGCTTGCGTGGCCAGGATCGCGCCGCCATTGGCAATGGCGCCGGCAAGCAGCAAAGGCCCGTCGAACCATTCGCGGATTTCCTGGACCAGCGCAAAGGGCGAGAGTTGGCCGGCATGACCGCCGGCGCCCGCCGCCACCGCAATCAGCCCGTCCGCACCCTTGCGGATCGCCGAATTGGCATGACGATTGTTGATGATGTCATGCAGCACGAGGCCGCCGTAGGAATGCACGGCCGCATTGACCTCCGGCACGGCACCGAGCGAGGAGATGACGATCGGCACCTTGTATTTCACGCAGAGCATCAGATCATGTTCCAGCCGCTTGTTCGACGCATGGACAATCTGATTGACCGCGAACGGAGCGGAAGGCCGTTCGGGATGCGCGGCGTCGTGCGCAGCGAGATCCTCGGTGATCATTGCCAGCCATTCATCCAATTGGCTTTCCGGCCGGGCGTTCAGCGCCGGAAACGAGCCGACGACGCCGGCCTTGCACTGCGCCAGCGTCAAGGCCGGATGCGTGATGATGAAAAGGGGCGAGGCCACGACTGGCAGCCGCAGGCGCTCGGTCAGGACGGGGGGGAGGGCCATGAACATCATCCGTATTTGACGTTTACGAAAACGTCAAAGGCATAACAGATGCTCGTCGGGAGCGGAAGATGGCAGCCGAGGCAATAGGCAGCAGGCAATAGGGATTGTTAACGATATCCGCGACAAACGCTTTTGCCTGCTGCCTACTGCCACCCCATTTGTGTCGTCTTTGCCATTTATCCCCGCCGGAGTGTCCATGGGTCATGGGAGAGACTTGCACATTGTCGGGCGGGGCGTTACCGAATTCGGTTAGCGAATGGTAAAGAAGTGGTCGTTTTGCCGATAGAGTATGCGGGCGTATTGCGAGTAAGAGTAAAGGACCTGACGTGAGCGGACTAGAAACGGCTATCAGAAACGCCCTGGAGCGATCCGATCGCGCCAATCCGGAAATTCGGGCCCGCATCTACCAGTCGGCGCGACAGGCGCTCGAATCGGGGCTTCGCAAGCAGGACATTACCGACACCGGCATCATTTCGGCTCAGCGCCAGCGCCTGGAGGCGACCATCCGGGCGATCGAGGGCGAGGAGCGCGCCCGCCCGCCGGAAACGCCGGTGACGCCCGAGGTGGAGGCGCCCCAAGTTCCTTCGGCGCCGCCGCAGCAAGCATCGCAGCCGGTGCAGCAGCGACAGGAGCAGGAGCCTGTCATGAGCGTGCGCGGCGAGACGCGCGACCGCCCCACTGCCGCTCAAGCCTCCGCTCCCGTCGAATCCCCTGCGCCGGAAAGCGAGTTTGGCGACATGCGCGCCGGCCCGGCCGATCATCTCGGTGCCGACAGCGATCAGCGGCAGGCACCCGCGCCCACCGCAACGCGGTCGATGAATTTCAAACCGGAACGCGCCGCGGTTCGCCGCAAGCCGCGCAAGTTCTTCTCGCGCCTGCTGGTCTTCTGCATCCTCCTCGCCTTCCTCGGCGTCGGCGCCTGGTGGATCAAGACCTCGGGCGTGTTCATGACGGCGGCGCAGCGCGACACCAGCGTCCCCAATCCGCCGGCGCATGTTGATTCCCAGGATTTCAAGGGCAACAACAGTGACGGCGACGCGTCCAATGACGATGACAACAGCGGCCCCGCCAATCCGGGGCTGGCGACGATCGATCCGCAGAACAGTTTCTCGGCGGAGTGGATCGAGATTTTCAAGCCGACCGACTTGGCCAAAGTCGTAAGCGGCGCGCAGGCCAAGGCCGAGAACGTCTCGGAAAACGAAGGTCCGGCGGTGCGGCTGACCTCTCAGACCAACGCCCCGGACGGCAACGCGTCGGTCGAAGTGCCGGTCAGCGTGCTGCAGCAATTGGCTGGCAAATCGTCAGCCGTCGCGCTCACGCTGCAGTCTACCTCCGACACGCCGACGCAGATCACCGTGGAATGCGATTTCGGCTCGCTGGGCAGTTGCGGCCGTCATCGTTTCAACGTTACTCGCCAGAAGAGCGACGCCCTGTTCGAGGTCCATTTCGACCGTTCGCTGGCGCCAAACGCGCCCGGCCATTTGATCATCAACAGCGATGTCGACGGCAAGGCGCGAGGCATCAACATCTATGCCATCCGCGTCCTGCCCGGGCAATGAGGCCGGGCCGCCCACCTCTCATTTGAAGCCACCTCTCATTTGAGGACATGTGGTCCCCTGCCAAGGATCTTGTCGTCGATCTCGCCGATCGCCTTCTGGTCCTTGCGGTCATAGTCGAGCGTCAGCAGAATGTGACGGATGAGGTTGAGGCGCGCGCGGCGTTTGTCGTTGGCATGGAGCACAGTCCATGGCGCGTAGTCCGTATGCGTCTCCTTCAGCATGCGGTCGCGCTTCTCGCTGTAGTCTTTCCACTTGCTCAGCGCCGCGATGTCCATCGAGGAAAGCTTCCAGACGGCGCGCGGATCGTGGCGCCTGTCGTGAAAGCGCTTGAGCTGCATTTCCCGGCCAATATCGAGATAGAATTTGAAGAAGAAAATGCCGTCCTGGACGATGAGCTTTTCCAGATGCGGAGTCTGTTTCAGGAATTGCTCGTATTGCTCCGGCGTGCAGAAGCCCATGACCGGCTCGACACCGGCGCGGTTGTACCAGGAGCGGTCGAACAGCACGAATTCGCCCGCCGTCGGGAACTGGGCGACATAGCGCTGGAAATACCATTGCCCCGCTTCGCGATCGGTCGGCTTGGTCAATGCCACGGCGCGCGCAAGGCGTGGGTTCATATGTGCCGAGGTTGCAGCGATCGAACCGCCCTTGCCGGCGGCGTCCCGCCCCTCGAAGAGCGCAATCACCCGCTTGCCGGTCGCCTGCAGCCAGAACTGAACTTTGATGAGTTCGATCTGTAGCTTTTCCAGTTCCTCCAGATACTCTTCTTCTTTCAGCTTCTTCTTATAGGGATAGCCACCGGAGGCGAGCGCCTGGTCGTCGACCCAGTCCGGCAAGACGGGGTTATCGACATCGAACATGCGGGTCTTGCCATCGATATGCAACTCCACCGCGCGGCTTTCCACGTCCTCTCCCATGTATTTTGTCCCTCTGCAATTTACGTCGTGCTAATGATATCCGCCGGGTGTGGCAAAAAAACTTTGAAGCAAGTTGAGATATTTATCCAGTACTTTCAAGCTCTTTGCCGGCCGTGTCTTTTGCCGGCTACATTTATTGTTGTAAGCCGCCGGCTTCTGTGGATAGAGCCGAAAACTTCTGTCATGAATCCCCGCTAAGACGCGGAGTCTTGGATTCCGCAATGGCAGGCGAAGGGACGGGTGCACGTGGAAGACGAATGGTCATTCCTCAGGAAGCTGGCTGCACGGCTGTGGCAGGAGACCGCCATCCTGATTCTGGCGACGCTGATCGCCATTCTGGCGCTCGTCGAGGGCATCAACACCGGCGTCGTCTTCTGGATCTGGGTCGTCGTGATGATCGTGGCGCTGATCCGCCGGCCGCTGGTCGAAAAGGCAGCCCTGCCGCCGCCCGCCGATCCTGTGCCGGCCGATCCGGAGATCGTTCTTCGCACGGCCTTCTCGGGCCTGGCAGCGCTTGACGTGCCGGTACTGATCATCGATCGCGAGGCGTCCGTCCTGATGCAGAATGCCGCCGCCGACAAGGCGTTCGGCGCTTTTCCGCCCGGTGCCCATATCTCCGCCAAGCTGCGCTCCCCCGGCGTGCTCGACATGGTGCGCGAGACGGTCACCACCAACACGCCGAACCAGATCGAACATTCCGAGCGCCTGCCGTCCGAGCGCGTCTATATCGTCCGCATCGCCCCGATTGATCTGCCTGAATCAGACGTCGAGCCCGGGACCTTCTTCGTGCTCTCCTTCCGCGATATCTCCGAACTCCGCCATATCGATCGTATGCGGTCCGACTTCGTTGCCAATGCCAGTCACGAGCTGCGCACGCCGCTCGCCTCGCTGCGCGGTTTCATCGAAACCATCCAGGGGCCGGCCAAGGCAGATCCGAAGGCTCAGCAGCGCTTTCTCGGCATCATGTTCGACCAGACGACGCGCATGAGCCGACTGGTCGACGATCTGCTGTCGCTGTCGCGGCTGGAGTTGAAGTCGCACATCGCGCCGGATCAGAAGGTCGATCTCGTGCCGTTGCTCGGGCACGTCCGCGATGCACTTCTTCCGCTCGCCGGCGATCTCGACGTGACCATCAATCTGCATTTGCCTCCCGGAAAGGTGGAGGTGCTGGGTGATCGCGACGAACTGGTGCAGGTCTTCGAAAACCTCATCGAAAATGCTTGCAAATACGGTCAGGAAGGCAAGGTCGTCGAGGTTTCGCTCCTGAACGAGCCGGGTCAGGCAGTCGAGGTCATCGTCTCCGACAGGGGACCGGGTATTCCGGCGGAACATGTGCCGCGCCTTACCGAGCGCTTTTATCGCGTCAATGTCGAGGACAGCCGCTCGAAAAAAGGCACCGGATTGGGGCTCGCTATCGTCAAGCACATTCTCACCCGCCACCGCGCAAGGCTGATCGTCAAGTCGGAAGTCGGAAAAGGAACGGACTTTACCGTGCGGTTCTGAACGGCTCTGTGAATCGTCGATTTTGTGCGTGATTTAATTCATAGATTTCAATCAGTTGAACTGTCATAATTGTTTCACTCGCCTGACATAAAAGGGCGGTGCTTTGACCGCTAAAAAAGAGTTGTTGAAAGGCGGACGCTCCGTTCGCCGCCACGCTCTTCAAAGCCCGTCAGGGAGGGTTCACCATGAACACGTTGAAACTGTCTATCATTGCGTTGGTCGCGTCCGCCGCTTTTTCTGGCGTCGCCGTGGCCCGCGATCAGATTCAGATTTCCGGTTCTTCCACCGTATTCCCCTATGCCAAGATCGTTGCCGAGACTTTCGGTGAAACCTTCACAAGCTTCAAAACGCCGGTCGTCGAATCCGGCGGTTCCGGTGCCGGCCTGAAGGAATTCTGCAAGGGCGTCGGCCCCGATTCCATCGATATCGCGAATTCTTCGCGCCCGATCAAGGATAGTGAAGTCGCAGCCTGCAAGGCAGCCGGCGTCGCCGATATCCAGCAGATCAAGATCGGTTACGACGGCATCGTCTTTGCCTTCGACAAGAGCAATCTCGACATCAAATTCGTGCCCGCCGATCTCTATAAGGCGCTCGCAGCCGAAGTCGTGGTGAATGGCAAGCTGGTTGCCAACCCTTATAAGAAATGGTCCGAGATCAATCCGGCCCTGCCGAACTTCGAGATCGCAGCCTACATTCCGGGCGAGAAGCATGGCACGCGCGAGGTCTTCGAAGAGAAGGTGCTCGCCGCGGGCTGCAAGGATTCCGGCGCGCTCGACGTCATCAAGGCGACCGTTTCCGATCCCGATCAGCAGACCGCGAAGTGCATTGCAGTGCGCAAGGACGGTGCGGCGGTCGATATCGACGGCGACTATCCCGAGACACTGGCCCGCATAGATGCCAACAAGCATGGTATCGGCGTTTTCGGCCTCTACTTCTATCAGAACAATGCCGACAAGCTGAAGGTGGCGACCGTAAGCGGCATCGTGCCGTCGGGCCAGACCATCGCCGATGGCACCTATCCGGTGTCGCGGCCGCTGTTCTTCTACGTCAAGAAGGCGCATCTCGGCGTCATTCCGGGACTGAAGGAATATATCGACTTCTTCACGAGCGATCAGATGATCGGACCGGACAGCCCTCTGGCAGAATATGGCCTGGTGCCGGCGCCGGATGCCGAACGCGACCAGATCCGCAAGGAATTCGCGGACGGGAAGATCATGTGAGTGCATAAGGACTACCGCCGGCGGGGTTGCCCGCGCCGGCGTTTGCCGGGGAATGGGAATGAGTTTGTCGTTGCTGCTGTTGTGCCTGTCGATCATCGGCGCCTCCGCCTTCGTGCTGGGGCGGACGAGAGCGGCTGCGCTTTCCGGCGGCAGGTCCTCGGCCATGCACTCGCGGCTTGGCTACCACGGCGCCTATGCCGCCATCTGGGCTGTGTTGCCGGCGCTGGCGCTGATCTGCGTCTGGCTGGCGATCAGCCCGGAGGTGATCGACGGTTTCGTGATCAAATCCTTTCCGGAGGAGGTGAAATCCCTGCCGCAAGCCGAGCTCAACCTCAGCTACGGCATGGTGCGCAGCATCGCCCACGGCATGCGCCTGCTTGATGACCAGGAACTTGCCACCGTGGCCAGCGGCTCGGCCGATCTTCAATTGCTCCTGGCGCAGAAGGGTGTCCCGCTCGCGGTCCGGCCAACCGGCTATATGATCGAGGCCGCCAACAAATACAACAACATGCGATATGTGAGCCGCGTCGTCATGTCGGTGGCGGCCATCATTCTTTCGGTGCTCTCAGCCATTCATGGACTGCGGGCCATCGCGCTGCGCTTTCGTGCCCGCAACCGAGTGGAGCAGGTCATTCTCGGCGGCCTGATCGTCGCTTCCTCCATCGCCGTGCTGACGACGGTCGGCATTGTCGCTTCGATGCTGTCGGAGGCGGCTCGCTTCTTCAACATGGTTCCAGCCGCCGAATTCTTCTTCGGCACCGTTTGGGATCCGCGTTTTGCCGGCGCCGGTTCGCAAACGTCGGGCACGTTCGGGCTCATCCCGTTACTGGCCGGCACGCTCTATATCGGCCTCGTCGCCATGTTGGTAGCAGTCCCGGTGGGGCTGTTTGCCGCCATCTACATGGCCGAATATGCCTCGGCGCGCGTGCGTTCCGTCGCTAAACCGATGCTCGAAGTGCTGGCCGGCATTCCGACCATCGTCTACGGCTTTTTTGCCCTGGTGACGGTCGGCCCGTTCCTGCGCGATATTTCCGCCGATATCAACGGCCTGCTCACGGGCAATTATGCGAGCTTCATCGAGGCGCAGAGCGTCCTGACCGCCGGCTTCGTCATGGGCGTCATGCTCATTCCCTATGTCTCGTCGCTCTCGGACGACATTATCATGGCCGTGCCGCGTTCGCTGCGCGACGGTTCGCTTGGCCTCGGTGCCACGCGGTCGGAAACGGTCAAGCGCGTCCTTCTGCCGGCTGCATTGCCGGGCATCGTCGGTGCGCTGCTGATGACGGCGTCGCGGGCGGTCGGCGAGACGATGATCGTCGTACTAGCGGCCGGCGTTGCTGCCCGCATGCAGCTCGATCCTTTCGAGCCGATGACGACGGTCACCGTAAAGATCGTCAACCAGTTGACCGGCGACCTCGAATTTACCTCGCCGCAGACACTGGTGGCCTTCGCGCTCGGCATCACGCTCTTCGGCCTGACCCTTTGCCTGAACGTTTATGCGCTCTACATCGTCCGCCGATATAGGGAGCAATACGAATGAGCGATGTCGTAACTTCCGCCCCATCGCCGATTCCGCGTGGGATGACGCCCGGCGCGCCGCTGCGGCGTGATATCGGCATCAAGCGTCGCTACGCCGCTGAACGCCGATTCCGCGCCTATGGTCTTGCCGCCGTTACCTTCGGCCTTGTCTTCCTCATCATCCTGGTCTCCACAGTGGTACGCCACGGCTACACGGCCTTCGTGCAGACCTCGATCATCTTGCCGATAGAGTTCACCGAGAAGGTGATCGATCCCGCCGGCAAGCGCGGCGGCGATCCGAAGGTGCTGATATCAGCCAATTATCCGGTTCTCATCCGTGACGCTCTGGTGAAGGCTCTGGGCATCGATCCTTCCAACCGGGTGCTCGTCCGCGAAGCGACGGAAATGGTATCGGACGGCGCACGGATTGCATTGCGCGACAAGGTCCTGGCCGATCCCTCGATCATCGGGAAGACGGTAGAGGTCACTTTCCTCGCCAGCGCCAATATCGACTCCGCCAACAAGGGACAGATCGACCTGACGGCGGCCGAAAAGGACCGCAAGGTCTCCGACCAGCAGCTCGCATGGATGAGGCAACTCGCCGCCGGCGGTGCGTTGTACAAGGCATTCAACACCGGCCTGTTCTTGTCCGGCAATTCGAGCCGCCCGGAGGCTGCGGGCCTCGGTGTCGCGCTGATCGGTTCCCTCTATCTGATGCTCACCGTGCTGGTCTTGGCATTGCCGGTTGGCGTTGCCGCCTCGATCTACCTGGAGGAATTCGCGCCGAAGAACCGGCTGACCGATCTGATCGAGGTCAATATCAACAATCTCGCGGCGGTGCCGTCGATCGTCTACGGCCTGCTCGGCCTTTCGGTCTTCATTAATTTCATGGGCCTGCCCCGTTCTGCCTCGCTGGTCGGCGGGCTGGTGCTCAGCCTGATGACGCTGCCGATGATCATTATCGCCACGCGCTCGGCGCTGAGGGCCGTGCCGCCGTCGATCCGCAGCGCGGCCCTCGGCCTTGGTGCTTCGCGCATGCAGGTGGTGTTCCACCATGTCCTGCCGCTCGCCATGCCCGGCATTCTGACGGGCACGATCCTCGGGCTGGCGCATGCGCTTGGCGAAACCGCGCCGTTGCTCTTGATCGGCATGGTCGCCTTCGTCGCCAATTATCCGGCAGGGCCGCTCGATCCCTCGACGGCGCTGCCGGTGCAGATCTACATGTGGGCGAGCGAAGCCGAGCGCGCCTTTGTCGAAAGAACCTCCGGGGCCATTATCGTCCTGCTCTTCTTCCTCGTTGCGATGAATATCGGGGCTATCCTGCTGCGCCGTCGTTTTGAGCGGCGCTGGTGACAGGAGGCGATGGAATGAACATGATGACGGAAGCCGTGAGCGAAAAAGTACTGGCTAAGAAGATGATGACGATCCCCTATAAGATGATCGGCCAGGACGTCTCGGTCTATTATGGCGACAAGCGCGCCCTGTTCGACGTGAACCTGAACATCCGCGTCAATACGGTCACGGCGCTGATCGGTCCTTCCGGCTGCGGCAAATCCACCTTCCTGCGTTGCCTCAATCGCATGAACGATACGATCGACACCTGCCGCATCACCGGCAAGATCACGCTCGATGATCAGGATGTCTATGACAGCGCCATCGATGTTGTAGAGCTGCGCGCCCGTGTCGGCATGGTGTTCCAAAAGCCAAATCCGTTCCCGAAGTCGATCTACGAGAATGTAGCCTATGGGCCCCGTATCCACGGGCTTCACCGTTCCAAAGCCGATCTGGATCACATCGTCGAAACCAGCCTGCAGAAGGCTGGCCTTTGGGGAGAAGTGAAGGATCGGCTGTATGATGCCGGCACCAGCCTGTCCGGCGGCCAGCAGCAGCGTCTCTGCATTGCCCGCGCCGTCGCCGTCAGTCCGGAGGTCATCCTCATGGATGAGCCGTGCTCGGCACTCGATCCGATCGCCACCGCCAAAGTCGAGGAACTCATACATGAGCTGCGGGAAAACTTCACGATCGTCATCGTGACGCATTCCATGCAGCAAGCAGCCCGCGTTTCACAACGCACCGCGATGTTTCACCTCGGCCATCTGGTCGAGGAGAACGACACCGATAAGATGTTCACCAATCCCGATGATTTCCGCACGCAGGATTACATCATGGGCCGCTTTGGCTGATGATGCTCCCCGCGCGGTTCCCTTCACATCGTTCACCTTGAGGATAGCAAAATGGTCTCTACACACATTCTCTCTGCCTATGACGAAGACCTAAAATTCCTGACACGCCGCATTTCCGAAATGGGCGGCCTGGCGGAGCAGATGGTCAGCGACAGCGTCCGCGCACTGGTAAACGGCGATGCCAGCCTTGCGCAGAAGGTCATCTCCGATGACGTCATTCTGGACCACGCCGAGCGTGAGGTCGGCGACAAGGCGATCGTCACCATCGCTCGCCGCCAGCCGATGGCTGCCGACCTGCGTGAAATCATGGGTTCCATCCGCATCGCCTCCGACCTGGAGCGCGTCGGCGATCTCGGCAAGAACACCGCCAAGCGCGTCATCGCCGTGCAGGGCACCGGCGTTCCGCGTCGTCTCGCCCGCGGCATCGAACATCTCTCCGAACTGGCGCTCGTCCAGCTCAAGGAAGTACTCGATGTCTATACGACCCGTTCGCCTGACAAGGCCGTATCGATCCGCGAACGCGACGAGGAAATCGACGCCATGTACACCTCGCTCTTCCGCGAGATGCTGACCTACATGATGGAAGATCCGCGCAACATCACCACCTGCACGCATCTTCTCTTCTGCGCCAAGAACATCGAGCGCATCGGCGACCATGCCACCAACATCGCCGAGACGATCTATTACATGGCGACCGGTGCTCAGCCCGAAGGCGAGCGCCCGAAAGACGATACTGCCAATACCGTCGGTGCAGTGACGGAATAACGTAGAAGCCAAGAGAGGGAGACCAGAGGCGCATGGTTCCGAGAGTAGCTGTTGTAGAAGACGAGGAAGCGCTAAGCGTTCTGCTGCGCTATAACCTCGAGGCCGAAGGCTTCGAGGTCGACACTATCCTGAGAGGCGATGAAGCCGAGCTGCGCCTCCAGGAGCGCATCCCCGATCTTCTGATCCTCGACTGGATGCTCCCCGGCGTGTCCGGCATCGAACTCTGCCGCCGGCTGCGCATGCGGCCGGAGACGGAGCGCCTGCCGATCATCATGCTCACGGCCCGCGGCGAGGAAAGCGAGCGCGTGCGCGGCCTTTCCACCGGCGCGGACGACTATGTCGTCAAGCCGTTCTCGACGCCGGAGCTGATGGCTCGCGTCAAGGCGATGCTGCGCAGAGCCCGCCCGGAGGTTCTCTCCACGGTGTTGCGCTGTGGCGATATCGAGCTGGACCGCGAGACCCATCGCGTTCACCGCAAGAGCCGCGAAGTGCGGTTGGGGCCGACGGAATTCCGCCTGCTGGAATTCCTGATGTCCTCGCCGGGCCGCGTATTCTCGCGTTCGCAGTTGCTCGACGGTGTATGGGGACACGATATCTATGTCGACGAACGCACTGTCGATGTGCATGTCGGTCGCCTGCGCAAGGCCCTGAATTTCTCCAATATGCAGGACGTCATTCGCACCGTTCGCGGCGCGGGTTATTCCATGGAGGCCTGATCGGATCATCCGACTGGTTTTTTGCAGAGCGGCGGAAACAGAAAACGGGCCTTTCGGCCCGTTTCTTTCATTTGGCTGATGTGGTTCAGTGTGCCGCTCGGCGCCGATCATGGACCGGCTGATAAGCCAGGCGCTGATGGTAGGTGCAGTAGGGCGAAGAGTCCGGGCTGTCGTTGCCGCAGAAGTGAAAATCGTCCTTCAGCGGGTCGCCGACTGGCCACTTGCAGGTGCGTTCGGTGAGTTCCGTCAGGCCGAGACGGCGCGAGATCGGAACCACCACATTGGCGGCCGGACGATATTCGATCTCGTGGACGGTATCGATCTCGACCTCTTCCTTGAGCATTGTCGCACCCTGCTGGCGGGTAACCGTGCGGGTTGCAACGCGCGAGGCGTAATTCGGCGCGCGTGGTGCCGAGGTATTGCGTTTTGGCGCTCGAGCCGTCGTTGCCGCTCCGCCGGCCTTGGCCCGGCCCGGCAGGCTCAAGCGATGCACTTTGCCGATGACGGCATTACGACTGACACCACCGAGCTGTGCCGCGATCTGGCTGGCGCTCAAACCTTCGGACCACAGCTTCTTCAGCTTCTCGACGCGTTCGTCTGTCCAATTCATGCCCTGTCTCCGCTGTCGCGTTTCTGATGGCAGAATCCCTCACCATTGCCTCGCATTGGGTCGAGGCGTGAAACGCTTTAAAATTGTGGTGACTAGTTCCGCCGCATGCAGTCTAGTAATTGGTTTTTAACCTAGTGTGAGGCTGACTCCGTGACAAGAGTCGCGGGAATCTTGGAGAATCGATTTCGAGGTTTTCCCCAACTTGCTATAGGTGAGTGGCATTTATGCAATATAAGTTGTCAAAGACGAGCCGTCCCTCCAGAGGCGCTCTGCCGCACCTGCTAAATCGCCAGTTTTGTTGACATCGCGGTGCAAAACATCAATAGTGCCTCAGGCCGCCGCAAGGCGGCATTTTGATTTTTCTGGGCCCGTTTCACTCGAAGGAAACGATTGGCCCTAAAGGTTGTGATCGAGGAGATATGGGCCATGGCTGAAACCGCGCCGCTTTATGACACCTATGTGCGTGCTCCGCTGCGGTTCGAGCGAGGCGAAGGCGTATGGCTGATCACAGAAACCGGCGAACGCTATCTCGATTTCGCCGCCGGCGTCGCGGTGAATGCGCTCGGCCATGCGCATCCCCATCTGGTTGCAGAGCTGAAGTCGCAGGCCGACAAGGTCTGGCACCTGTCCAACCTCTATGAGGTGCCGGGCCAGGAGAAGCTGTCGAAGCGCCTGACGGAAGCCACCTTCGCCGACAAGGTGTTCTTCACCAATTCGGGCGCCGAGGCGCTGGAATGCGCCATCAAGACGGCACGGCGCTACCAGTTCGCCAAGGGTCATCCCGAGAGATACCATATCATCACCTTCGAAGGCGCTTTCCACGGCCGCACGATCGCGACGATCGCCGCCGGCGGTCAGGAGAAATATCTCGAAGGTTTCGGCCCGAAGGCGCCTGGATTCGACCAGGTACCCTTCGGCGATCTCGACGCGGTGCGTGCCGCCGTTACCAATGAGACGGCCGCCATTCTGATCGAACCTGTTCAGGGCGAGGGTGGTATCCGCCCGGCGACGAATGAGTTCTTGCGCGGGCTGCGTCAGATCTGCGACGAGCATGGTCTGCTTCTGGTCCTCGACGAAGTTCAGACCGGCGTCGGCCGCACCGGCAAGCTTTTCGCCCACGAATGGGCGGGCATTACCCCTGATATCATGGCCGTTGCCAAGGGTATCGGCGGCGGCTTTCCGCTCGGCGCCTGCCTTGCGACTGCTGAGGCCGCATCAGGCATGAAAGCCGGCACGCATGGCTCGACCTATGGCGGCAACCCGCTCGCCATGGCCGTCGGCAATGCCGTGCTGGATGTCGTGCTGGCCGATGGCTTCCTGCAGCATGTGCGCGACGTCGCATTGGTCTTCCGCCAGGGCCTCGCCTCGCTCAAGGATCGTTTTCCGGATATCATCGAGGATATCCGCGGCGAGGGGCTGTTGCTCGGCATTAAGGCTGCCATTCCGCAGGCAGAGCTGTTGCAGGCGATCCGCGCCGAGCATCTGCTGGGCGTGCCGGCCGGCGACAACGTCATCCGCCTGCTGCCGCCGCTGGTGGTGACGGCCGAGGAAGCGCGCGAAGGCATTGCTCGTATCGAACGTGCTGCAGAATCGCTGCGCGCCGCCCGCGTCAAGAAGTCGGCTTGAGTTCAACGCCTGCTGATCGGGGCGTTTTTGCCCCAACAGCGGGCGTTATCTTTTTTGGGAGTACAGGTAGGACATGGCTTCACCGAAACACTTTCTCGATCTCTCCGCCGTCGCGGCGACCGATCTGCGCAGCATCATCGACGATGCCATCGTGCGAAAGCAGGCGCTGAAGGCGGGCGCCGTCGACAAGCCTCTGGCCGGCAAGATGCTGGCGATGATCTTCGAGAAGCCGTCCACCCGCACACGCGTCTCCTTTGACGTCGGTATGCGCCAGCTCGGTGGCGAGACGCTGTTCCTGTCGGGCACGGAAATGCAGCTCGGCCGTGCTGAGACGATCGGCGATACGGCCAAGGTGCTGTCGCGCTACGTCGATGCGATCATGATCCGCACGACCGACCATTCGCGTATGCTGGAACTCGCTGAACACGCGACCGTGCCGGTTATCAACGCGCTGACCGACGATACGCATCCCTGCCAGATCATGGCCGATATCATGACCTTCGAGGAGCATCGCGGCCCGATCAAGGGCAAGACCATCGCCTGGAGCGGCGACGGCAACAACGTGCTTCATTCGCTGGTCGAAGGGGCTGCTCGTTTCGGCTATCGCATGAACATGGCCGTACCCCTTGGTTCCGAGCCGAAGGATCACTATCTGAACTGGGCCCGCAACGAGGGCGCCGAAATCATGCTCTCGCATGATGCCGACCGTGCGGTCGCCGGCGCCGATTGCGTGGTAACCGATACCTGGGTTTCCATGAATCAGGAGCACCGGGCCCGCGGTCACAACGTCTTCCAGCCCTATCAGGTCAACGCGGCTTTGATGGCACAGGCCGGCAAGGACGCGTTGTTCATGCATTGCCTGCCCGCTCATCGCGGGGAGGAAGTGACGGACGAGGTGATCGACGGTCCGCAATCCGTTGTTTTCGATGAGGCGGAAAACCGCCTTCATGCGCAAAAATCGATTCTTGCTTGGTGCCTGGGCGCGATCTGAGGACATAGAACCGCGTAGACGTCGCGGGCGCAGTAGGAGTAGAGCAATGGCGGAAAGTGCAGCCTCGCTGGGTCAATTCGATTTTGCCGGCGACGATCATGTCGTTCCCTTCCAGGTAGAGGGTCTTGATGTCCGCGGCCGTGCCGTACAGCTCGGGCCGCTACTGGACGCAATTCTCGCCCGGCATAATTATCCTGCCCCCGTTGCCCGGCTGCTGGCCGAGGCCGTGGCGCTGACTGTATTGCTCGGCACCTCGTTGAAGTTCGAGGGCAAGTTCACGGTGCAGACGAAGAGCGACGGGCCGGTCGATCTCCTGGTCGCCGATTTCTCGACGCCGGAGAACGTCCGCGCCTATGCCCGCTTCGATGACGAGGCGCTGGCCGAGGCCGTGGCCGCCGGCAAGACCGAGCCGGAACAGCTTCTCGGCAAGGGCGTCCTCGCCTTCACCATCGATCAGGGTCGCTTCAGCCAGCCCTATCAGGGGATAGTGGCGCTGGACGGCGCTTCGCTTGAGGAGATCGCCGGCACCTATTTCCGCCAGTCGGAGCAGATCCCGACGCGTGTTCGTCTGGGTGCCGCCGAATTGTTCGACCGCGACGAGGCCGGCAAGCCGCGCCATCGTTGGCGGGCGGGCGGCCTCGTCGCGCAGTTCCTGCCGGAAGCCCCGGAGCGCATGCGCCAGCCGGACCTCCACGGTGGCGACGGCGACACCAGCCTGCGGGAGCACGTCGAGGACGACGCCTGGGCGGAAGCGCGCACCTTGGTCGAGACGATCGACGCTGACGAACTGACCGACCCGCAGGTCGGCACCGAGCGTTTGCTGTACCGCCTCTTCCATGAGCGCGGTGTGCGCGTTTACGAGCCGAAGGCGGTCTTCGACCGCTGCACCTGTTCGCGCGACAAACTGAAGAGCGTATTGCAGGGGTTTTCTGCCGAGGAGATCGAGGCGAGCCACGAGAACGGCGAAATTGCCGTCACCTGCGAATTCTGCTCGACGACCTATCGCTTCGAGGTATCTGAGGTAACTGACGCTGCCTGAACCGCTCTAATGCATGTCGCGCAAAAGTGTGCAGCGGTTTTGCGAAAACGACATGCAAAAACAAGGAGCTAAAGCGTGGGAGCGAATCTGAAAGATCGCGACGAGCTTTAGGCTCGGTCAGTTCAGCGTCCGCAGCAGATTGGGCGTGTCCAGCGAAAAGGCGGGAATCTTGACGTGAAAGAGCTCCCCGTCATCCGTCTCCATCTGGTAATGGCCGAACATCATGCCCGATGGCGTGTCGAGCGGGCAGCCTGAGGAATATTCATAGGTATCGCCCGGCCGCAGCCTCGGCTGCTCGCCGACGACGCCAGGGCCGGTCACCTCGTCCACCAGGCCGTTCTGATCGGTGATGTGCCAATAGCGCGTCACCAGCCGGACCGAAATGGTGGAGTGGTTGGAAATGACGATGCGGTAACCCCAGACGTAACGATCGTCCTCCGGATCGGATTGCTCCTCCAGATAAAAGGGTTCGACGACAACTTCGATGTCGCGTGTTAGAGCGCGATACATGCCTGATACCTTGGTCACTTCTCCGAAACGTCGCGCGTTCAAACGAATACGCAAAGGACGCTCCAGCATTTTAAGTCTAGGGCATCTTATCCGCTTTCTATGATCCCACGGAAAGCGGGATACTTAGCGGTATCCTATAAAGCGACCTGTTCCGTCAAGGAACGGATTGGTGAAAACTTCTTTAACCGATTAAACCATTCGGATTTTAAGACCTTAGTCCTAGTTCTAAAGCTTAATCGGCCGCGGCCGAAAGTATAGGCGCGCGGCCTGCTTTCAAGATGCGTAAGCCCGTCCGAACGATATTTGGACGGGCTTGAGTAGAGGTCAGGCAGAAACCTACGCCAGCGCGCGGGCGAAGTCCTCGACCAGATCTTCACTGTCCTCGATGCCGGCGGAAAAGCGCACCGTTCCGGGCGAAATGCCAAGTTCGGCGCGAGCCTCGTCGGTGAGGTTCTTGTGCGTGGTCGTGGCCGGATGGGTAATCAGGCTCTTGGAGTCGCCGAGATTGTTGGAGATCTTCACGATCTTCAGCGCGTTCTGCAGTTTGAACGCCGCTTCCTTGCCGCCCTTCAGCTCGAAGGCGACGAGGGTGGAGCCACCGCTCATCTGCTTGGCGATGATATCGGCCTGCGGATGGTCCTTGCGGCCGGGATAGATCACGCGGGCAACCTTGTTGGTCTGCTCTGCCAGGAAGTCAGCCACTTTCGCAGCATTCGCCGTCTGCTGTGCGACGCGCAGCGGCAGCGTCTCGATGCCCTTCAGCAGCGTCCAGGCGGTAAACGGCGACATGGCCGGACCGGTGTGACGGAAGTAGTCCTGCAGGTTTTCGTCGATCCATTGCTTGTCGGAAAGGATGACGCCGCCGAGCGAGCGGCCCTGACCGTCGATGTGCTTGGTGGCGGAATAGACGACGATATGCGCGCCGAGTTCCAGCGGCTTCTGGAAGAGCGGGGTGGCGAAGACGTTGTCGACCACGACCTTGGCGCCGATCTGATTGGCGAGCTTGGCGACGGCGGCAATGTCGACCACTTCCAGCGTCGGATTGGTCGGGCTTTCCAGGAAGAAGACCTTGGTGTTCGGGCGGATCGCCTTTTCCCAGTTCTCCACGAAACGCCCGTCGACGAGAGTGCATTCGATACCGTATTTCGGCGCGAGGGTCTCGACGACCCAGCGGCAGGAGCCGAAGAGCGCGCGCGCAGCAACGATATGATCGCCGGCCTTCAACTGGCAGAGGATGGCGGCGGAAACGGCGGCCATGCCGGACGCGGTGGCGCGCGCATCTTCCGCGCCTTCCAGCGCACACATGCGCTTTTCGAACATATCGTTCGTCGGGCTGCCGTAGCGGGCGTAGATGAAGCCCTCCGTCTCACCCTTGAAGCGGGCTTCGGCCGCTTCCGAGGTTTCGTAGACGAAACCCTGGGTGAGATAGATCGCTTCGGAGGTCTCGCCGAATTGCGAGCGGAGCGTTCCGCCGTGTACGAGCTGGGTTGCGGGGCGCCAAGTCTTGCTCATGCCATCACCACTTTCAAAACAAAAAAAACCGGCCGCGAAAGCAGACCGGTTTAACCCCGGTCCTTTTAGCCACTTGTTTAACGTGGCTGCAAGCCGACCGGCCAAATCACCACGGGATAAGTTGGAATACTGCCGTTGACCGCTTGCGTCAATTCCCCGAGTTTGGTTTTGTCTGCGACAATTACTGCCCGCCCATTCGTCAGGATGCTCTGAGGTCGCAGTACCGTTTTGAACGGCGCATAACCCGGCAAGTCCATTCTCGATTGTCCGGGTGAAGCGCTGGAAAAGAGGCATGATGGCTCGCAATACTGGAATTTTGGCCGATCGCGCCATTGCAGCGCTTTTCGAAGCGGGACGGCTGACGAGCGAAAAAGAACTGGATGTCGATCAGATCCAGCCGGCGAGCCTTGACCTGAGGCTTAGTGCGCATGCCTTCCGTGTCCGTGCCAGTTTCATGCCTGGTCCTTCGCATCTCGTGGCCGACAAGCTCGACCGACTGAAGCTGCACGTCGTCGACCTCTCGGAAGGCGCGGTGCTGGAAACCGGCTGTGTCTATATCGTGCCGCTGATGGAGCGCCTGGACCTTCCTGAAGGCATGTCGGCCTCCGCCAACCCGAAAAGCTCGACCGGCCGCCTGGATATCTTCACCCGCGTGATCACCGATCGGGCGCAGGAGTTCGACAAGATCCCTGCCGGCTATTCCGGCCCTCTTTACCTTGAGATCAGCCCGCGCACCTTCCCGATCGTCGTGCGCCGCGGCTCACGCCTGTCGCAGATCCGCTTCCGCGTCGGCCAGGCGCTGCTGAGCGAACCGGAGCTGATGGCGCTGCACGCCAGCGAGACGCTGGTCGCCAGCAAACAGCCGAACGTCACCGGCGGCGGCATAGCGCTCTCGATCGATCTTGCCGGCGACAAGGAAGGCCTGATCGGTTATCGCGGCAAGCATCACACAGCGGTCGTCGATGTCGACAAGAAGGCGCAACACGATATCTTCGATTTCTGGGAGCCGCTTTATAGTCGCGGCCGCACCGAACTGATCCTCGATCCGGATGAGTTCTACATCCTCGTCTCGCGCGAAGCGGTCCACGTGCCGCCGCATTATGCTGCCGAGATGACGCCCTTCGATCCTCTAGTGGGCGAATTCCGCGTCCATTACGCCGGCTTCTTCGACCCCGGCTTCGGCCACGCGCCCGCCGGCGGTCGCGGCAGCCGCGCCGTGCTGGAAGTGCGCAGCCACGAAGTTCCCTTCATCCTCGAAGACGGCCAGATCGTCGGCCGCCTGGTCTACGAGCACATGCTGGAACAGCCCTCCAGCCTCTACGGCTCCGGCCTCGGCTCGAACTACCAGGCACAGGGCCTGAAGCTGTCGAAGCATTTCCGGCTGTGATCGTTCATTTAGCGGCCTTGACAGAGGCCGCCAACTGTTGGACATCTCTGAATGTCAGGCGGGTGTAGCTCAATGGTAGAGCAGCAGCTTCCCAAGCTGAATACGAGGGTTCGATTCCCTTCACCCGCTCCAAACTAAATCAAAGCGTTAGCTTGTGTTTTCTGCCTAGTTGTCAGACGGTTTTGCAAACTCTGTTCGCTCTTTGGCCTCATTGCTCGCTGCGCCAGCAGTGTTTCACTTCCGCTTATTGTGAGTGTGCTTGATAAGCAGCCAGCCGTTGAGCAACCTGAAAGAGCGACTACCGGCCCTTTTTCCAATACCTGTCGCGTGTTAGTTTCCTGCCCTCTTTAAGTGTTGGCGTAGAAACTGAACCCCTTATCGGGTCGATTTTCGCAAGAGCCTCTAGCATCTCTATAGTTGCAAGAAATGTCTCTTCAAGCATGCTTACCCGGGCATCATATTTATCTGCGCCAGATATGTCTAAACCATCCAAAACTCTTCGCAGCCTGTCGATCCACCGCTTGTCGCCTTCGTCACCGGACAATAGCAATGCTTCAAAATCTCGGAAACCGATAACCTCATATCGCCGCGTCCCGTCTTTGACCTCCTTGATCATCATATCGCCAATGGCAGACTGGAAATCGCGATATAGCCAAGTCTCTCGAATGGAAAGAGAGCGAATTGCCCGTGCAACCGTCTCATCGATGATAGTGTCCGAAAGCGGATCAATCTGCATCCGTTCGGTAATAACATTAGCAACGCTCCTGCAAAGCGTCTTCTGACTTTCGGCCGCTAGAGAGGTAGCCAAATCGACGCTCTCTAATTGCAGTCTGGATTTTAATGTTTGTTCCACGGCGACAGCAATGTGAGAAAGTGCATCCGAAGGGACAGAAATGCGCCAGAGTTCGGCGATACTTCTGACACGCTGCATCTCCACATGCGTCCCATCGGCGAGCGCCTTCTCAAATTCTGCCATGGCCTTGTTTAACAAGGCCAATTTCTTTGGATTACCCAATGAAAAAAAGGTCAATTCACGCCTGTAAGCTCTTAGCCAACCAATCAAAACGGCAAATCGATACAAGGTGCTGTCATATTTGTAGCGTTCGAACTGGGTATTTGCTCCACTCTCATGTTCGCCCTTACAAGATGCAGGAATAGAAAAATCGTCGCCCTGTCGTCAGGGCGTTTCGTTTGGTGTGGATGCATCCTGGGGAAAGCAGGAAGCACGGTCATATAACGACGGTTGATCATGCTCTGATGCGCGGGTTGGTTACCGCCGGACCTGATGCGTCGCGGAGCTTCCTCTGTCTAGTTCGCAGCGTCGGAATGTAACCGGCTGATAGTGGAATCGAGGGTTCTCCTGCCGTGACCGTGCCCCCAGCCTTGCCCAGGCGCATATGGCTTTTTGACTCTTCTGTCCTCCTTGTTGAGTTCAGGATTGAGCTATACTCAACGCGGTGAGACCTGGCATGCAATCGCCCAGACGAATCCGGATAATTCGCGAGCGATCGCCGTGGTTACGGTCGTTGCCGGCTTTCCGGCCTTCGTGAGCTTGCGATAGCGGCCGCACAGCCGCTCCTGCGCCTTCCATGCCGTGTCGCGGATCGCTTTTGGGAGCTGCTCCTGGCGGATCAACTGATCACGGCTGATCTTTGCGGGAAACCGATAACTCCAAGCGGCTTCAATCAGCATTCGACGCGCCGTTGTATTGCCTGCTTTTGTAATGCCGCCCTGCCGCCGAGTTCCACCGCTTGAATGCTCCGATGGTACCAGCCCGAGATAGGCCATTAATTGGCGCGGGTTTGTGAAGCGGCTGAGATCGCCCAATTCGGCAATCATCGTAGCGGCCGTCACCAGAGCCATGCCGCGCAGTGATTGCAGCGCGACGACCACCGGAGCCAATGACCAGTCACTCAACATGGTCTCGATCTGCTTCGTCAGCCGATCCCGCCGCTCAGTTGCCGCCTCGATTGTGGCGATGTGATCCTGGAGAACGATTTGGTGGATTGGCTGTTCAAAGCAAAGACCGGCCAACCAACGGCGGTGCATCTGCGTCCAGGCCGGCCGGCTGTAGTGAAAGCCATGACGAAGCAGAAATCCGCTGAGCTGCTGGCGCGCTTGCCGCAAGCTGCGCACAGCGGCAAGCCGTGCCCGAACCAGATCACGCATCGCCTCATGGGCTGTATCTGGTATCCAAACAGCGCTCAGTTCTCCAGCGCGATGAAGTCTTGCCAGATTGTTGGCATCCCGACGGTCTGTCTTGATGCGATCGCCTGGTTTGTGCGGGATCAAAGAAGGGGCGACGACCACGCAATCATGACCTGCGGCAGACAGTTGCCGCTGAATGCCGTAGCCGCAAGGTCCCGCTTCGTAGCAAAACTTCAATGTCCGACCCGGCTGCGAAAGCTTGGCCAGCATGCGGGTCAAGGCCGTTGGCGTATTGACGATCTGGCCAAACGCGCGCGCGTCACCGCGCCCACCGCCGTCAGCGAGCGCCACCGCGATCGTCTCTTTGTGAACATCCAATCCGACATATGTGATAGTCTCGTCCATGGCCCGTCTCCTATGCATGAGGCTCTACGAGGGCATCGCTCTCGCAACCCTCGATACCTGCATATTGTGAGACGGGTCACCCGGTCCCAGGCGAACATTTAGTCTAGATTTAAGGAAAGTGCCTCTGCCGTCCTTTGTCAGTATCTCATGCACTCTCCAAAATAAGTTGGTAGCGGCATAGGCTAGAGGATCAGCGTAATTTCTATAAATATCCAAAGCTTGACGACGATCGGCTCGCCGGTCTTCTAACCTTTTTATAAGAAAATCTTTTAATATCGTGCCGAATATCGTTGCAAATGCCGCAATCAGCGCAGCTTTGACTGGTACATCCAACGAATTGAACCAATTGACCATCCGATCTGCTGCCCCACCAACTCCGCACTAAGCAAAATAATTAGCAAACGAGTACTCTTAAATTCTGAAGCGAGAACTGTCATCTGTGGGTTCGCCGTATAGGCTTCGAGATAGCACATCCGCTACGTCGTCAAAAACGGCATCTCCGCCTTCAGCGTTTCAGCCAGCCCTTCGCTGAAGGCTGCAATGGGGCGGGCCAGGCGGCCGGCGGGCGGGCGGTGCAGGACCCAGGAGATGACTTTCGGGCGGAAATCCGGCGTGTCGATGATTTCGACTGCATCGCGCCAGCGGCTGCCGGCAAGTGCGGCCGGTGTGACGATGCCGATGCCGAGGCCGCGGGCGACGAGCGACATTCTGAGATCGGCGCTCATGGCTTCGACGCCGACATTGAACGGCAGGCGTTCGATTTCGAAACGGTGATGGATGAAGGCGCGGAAGCCGCAGCCGGTCTGGTTCATGATCCAGGGAAACGTTGAAAGCTCATTGAGCTTCGGTGTCTTGGGAACGTCAAGCGGCGGAGAGGCCACCAGCAGCACGCCATGTGTTCCCAGATTGTCTGCGACGACATCCTCGGGCGGGCGGATGCCCTCCGGCAGGCAGACTGCCGCCGCATCAAGCTGGCTATGCGCGACCTGATCGACCAGTTGCGGTGACCAGCCTGAGACGATGCGCAGCGTCAATTGCGGGAATTGGCTGCGCAGCCGGTCGAGCGGCAGCGAAAGGGCCGCCTCGGAAAGATAGGGCATGATGCCAAGACGGAACTCGCCGCCGATCGTCCCGCCCGGTGAGACGCCGGCCTTCAGATCGTCCAGCGAGCGGAGCACGCGGCGACCGTGCTCATAGGCCTCTCGTCCGGCTGCCGTCGGCTTGAGCGGTTTGGATTGCCGGTCGAGAAGGGCAATGCCGAGACTGTCCTCAAGATTCTGTACACGACGGGTAATGCCGGGCTGGGTCAGGTTGATCCGCGCCGAGGCTGCGACGATCGATCCCGTTTCCACCACGGCGACGAATGCTTCGAGATCATGGATGTTCATGAGAGGTCCGCATAATCATTATTAGTCCATTTCATTTGCCGCATTATGCAAGAAAACGATAAACATGGCCATCGATATTATCAAAAATTATTGGAGAGCTCATGTCATCCATCCCCGAACGCATCGCGAATGAACTTGAGGAGGAAGCATCGGAAACCGCTGCCGGTCCCTCCACATTGCTTTTCGCCATCGCCACCGGCGTTATCATTCTCAATCTCTTCGCACCGCAGACCCTTGTCGGTGTCATTGGCCCGTCGCTTGGTTTTTCGGAGAACGGCGCCGGTCTTGTCGCCATGGCGTCATTGCTGGGCTATGCCGCCGGCCTGTTCTTCCTCGTGCCGCTCGCCGATCTCGTCGAGAACCGACGCCTGGTCTTGCGCATGCTGATCTCCGCGCTGGTCATGGCGGTTGCCGCCGCCTTCGCGCCGACCGGCTGGAGCCTGCTCGTCTTTCTCTTCTTGCTTGGCGCGGCCTGTTCGGCCATTCAGATCCTGGTGCCGATTGCTGCGGCTATGACGCCGCCGGAGCATCGGGGCCGAGTGATCGGCAATGTCATGAGTGGTCTGATGGTCGGCATTTTACTGTCACGGCCTCTGGCCAGTCTGGTCGCCGACATCTGGGGCTGGCGGAGCTTCTATGCGGTCAGCGCCGCGGCGCTCGCCCTGTTGACTGCCGTTCTTGCGCTGCGATTGCCGGAACGCCGGCCATTGGTAAGCTCCAGCTACGTCAGCTTGATCGCCTCGCTTTGGCAGCTCCTGCGCGATGAGCCGGTGTTGCGGATACGGGCCTTCTCGGCCGCGCTGGTGATGGCGAGTTTCAGCCTTTTCTGGACTGCGGTCGCGCTGCGGCTGGCGCAGCCGCCTTTCTCCCTCGGCCAAGCCAACATCGCAATGTTCGCCCTTGTCGGAGCAGGCGGCGCGGCGGCGACCTCTCCCTTCGGGCGGATGGGCGATCGGGGCTGGACGCGGGTGGCGACAACCGTCTCGCATGTGATCCTGCTCGGTGCCATGGCGCTGTCCGCATGGGCTGGCGAAGCGGAGACCGGCCATTCCGTGATTTCCCTGGTTCTGCTGGGCGCGGGCGCCGTGATGCTCGATGTCGGCGTTACCGGCGATCAGACATTGGGCCGCAGGGCAATCAATCTGCTGCGGCCGGAAGCGCGCGGCCGCATCAACGGGCTGTTCGTCGGCATCTTCTTTCTCGGTGGCGCTGTCGGCTCGGCCCTGGCGGGGACGGCCTGGAGCTGGGGCGGCTGGACCGCCGTCTGCGCCGCCAGCGCAGTTTTCGGAGCTGCAGCACTTCTGACTGGGCTTGCCGCAAGGAAATAAATGTCCTGTGGCCCGAATGTTCGTAACGGATGACGCGATGAGCCTGTCCGCTAGAGCCATTCCAGGAAAAGTGCGAAGCGGTTTTCCGTCTGGAATTGCGTAAAAACAAGGGGATAGAGCGGCAAAGCGATTCCGTGAAACGCTGCGCCGCTCTAGTCGGAGTGGCTCCCTCCGGGTTGTGGTGGTACACTAGAGTGGGGGGATGCGCCCATGAGCGAGGTCCGAAAGATCGCAGCGATCCTAGTCTCGGATGTGGTCGGTTACAGCCGGCTCGCCGGCGCGGACGAGGAGCGCATTCTGGCGCGGCTGCGCGCGCTGCGCAGCGATCTCATCGACCCCACGATCGCCGTGTATCACGGCCGCGTGGTCAAGCGGACCGGGGACGGCAGTCTTGTAGAGTTTCGCAGCGTTGTCGATGCGGTGCGTTGCGCCATCGAGGTGCAGAACAGCATGATCGAGCGCAATGCCGGCCTGCCTGCCGAGCGGCGGATTGAGTTCCGCGTCGGCATTCATCTGGGCGACGTCGTCGAAGAAAGCGACGGCGATCTTATGGGTGATGGCGTCAATATTGCTGCCCGCCTGCAAACAATTTGTGATCCCGGCGGCATCTGCCTCTCCGAACAGGCGTACTGGCAGGTCAAGGCAAGGCTTGATCTCGCAATCAACGATCGTGGCGACGTACAGCTCAAGAACATCATCGAGCCAGTCCACGTCTATTCGCTGCTGGTCGGTATTTCCGCCCAGGCAAAGCCCGCAACTCCCGCGGGCAGCACAGGACCGGAAAAGACTTCACCGTGGCTCGCGTTGCCCGACAAACCCTCGATCGCGGTCCTGCCGTTCCAGAACATGAGTGGTGACCCGGAGCAGGAGTATTTTGCCGACGGTATGGTGGAAGACATCATCACCGGGTTGTCGCGGATCAAATGGCTGTTCGTGATCGCGCGAAACTCGAGCTTCGTCTACAAGGGAAAGGCCGTGGATGTCCGGCAGGTCGGACGTGAGCTCGGCGTGCGCTATGTCTTGGAGGGAGGCGTGCGCAAGGCGGGCAACCGATTGCGCATTACCGCCCAGCTTGTCGAAGCCGAGACTGGAACGCATCTGTGGGCCGACCGATATGACGGCGCGCTGGAGGATATCTTCGACCTGCAGGACCAGATCACTGAAAAGGTGGTGGGCGTCGTCGAGCCGAGCCTGCAGCGATCGGAGATCGAACGTGCGCGGCAAAAGCGCCCCGAAAACCTCGACGCCTATGACCTCTATCTGCGCGCAGTCCCCCACATGGCGACCGTGATGCCTGCCGACGCCAAGATCGCTGCCAGGTTTTTGCAGGATGCACTGAGCCTGGACCCAAACTACGCTGCCGCCCATGCACGCCTTGCCTGGTGCCACGAGATTTTCTTCGTACGGGGCGGCTTCAACGAGGCCGACAGGGTCGCGGGGATTGGGCACGCGCGCTCCGTGATTGCGAGCGGCACCGACGACGCGTCGGCATTGGCCATCGCCGCCTTTACGATCTTTATGCTGGGCAAGGAGCAGGAAGCGGCGTTAATTGCCGTCGAGCGCGCCCTGTCGCTGAATTCCTCCTGCGCTACTGCACTCTACTTCGGTTCCCTCATCTACGCCTTCGCCGGCCAAGACGCCAAGGCGACCTCCAATGCCGAGCGCGCGCTAAGGCTCAGCCCATTCGACCCCATGGCTTTTGCAGCACATTTGGCGCTGGGAGCAGCGGCCGTCCAGCAGAAGCGATACGACGAGGCGGTATCGCATTGCGCAAGGGCCGCTCAGGCAAATCCGCTGTTCAGTACGCTTTATTTCTTTCAGGCCGCTTCGTTGGCGCTCGCTGGCCGCCAGGAGGAAGCGCGGCCGGTCGTGCAGCGATTGCTCGAACTGGAACCGGGATTTCGGCTTCGCGTGTTCTTCGATGTGGGGATGGTGCCGGCAATCGCCGACAGGTTTGCGGACGGCGCGCGCATGTTGGGTTTGCCCGAGTAGCCGGCTTGCTACAGAATTCCGCAATAATACCTTTCTTCCTTCAGGTTGCTGCCAGACATTCGTGCCAGTGGATCATCCTTTAACTTGGAATAAATGCTGATGCTGAACGTTGCGTGGCTTTACAGATTGAGGGCGATCTTCACGCGCGGCGTGTTGAAGATTTCCCGCCGCACGAAGGTGCCGCCCAGCGCAACGATCATCTGGAAGGATGGCAGCGTCAGGATCGGAGAGAAGGCCTTTCTCCGAAGGGGGATCGTCATCGATGCCCAACGCGGCAGCATTGATATGGGCCGGAGTGTCTCACTTAATGACTATGCCATTCTGCTCGGACGCGGCGGCATCACCATCGGCAACGACGTGCGGATCGCCGCCCATGCCATGGTGATATCGTTCGATCACAATTTCGACGATCCCACCCAGACCATCCGCATGCAGGGCGTCACCAAAAAGCCGATTGTCATAGAGGACGATGTCTGGATCGGCGCCGGGGCGAAAATCCTGGGCGGCTCTCATATTTCGAAAGGATGCGTGATCGGCGCGAACGCTGTCCTCAAGGGCAAGACTGAACCCTACGGCGTCTATGCTGGTGCTCCTGCACGGCTGATCAAGCGACGGGGCGAAGCGAGCAGCGTCAGGCACGCAAATGTCAAACCGCTGCCTGTCTCCAAGAGGAACGCGGATCGATAAATCATGTCGCGCAAAAGTGCGCGGCGGTTTTGCGATAACGAGATGCGCAAAATCAAAACCCTCAAACGAACAGGCGGGATGCGCTGAAGGCATCCCGCCTGTTTTTTGTAGAGCTATTGCATCAAGCAGTGGCGCGGCTCAGAACTCCGTCCAGTCCGCATCCTTTGCCGGAGCAGCGGCTGCCTGGCTGCCGCCGCCGAAAGCGCTCATCAGCTTTTGGCCGAGCGCGCGGGCCGGTGAGGGAGCAGGGCGTGCCTTCGCCCCTTCGACAGCGCGCACCGGTGCTGCGGTGGGCCGCGGCGCGGGGCGAGCGGAGGCGCGCGGCGCGTAGTTCGATGAAGCTGCCGAAACATTGCCGCCCTCGGTTCCGGTCATGCGGAACTGGCCGAGCAGGGCGGTCAGCGAGGCGGCCTCCGTTGCCAGGCTATGGCTGGCGGCGGTGCTTTCCTCGACCATGGCGGCATTCTGCTGCGTGCCATGATCCATTGCGTTCACCGCGGTGTTGATCTCCTGCAGGCCGGCCGATTGTTCGCGCGACGCTTCGGCGATCGCGTGCACATGCCGGTTGATCTCCTGAACTTCGGAGACGATGGCGTCGAGCGCCTTGCCGGTCTCCCCGACCAGGTTGACGCCGGTCTGCACATGCGTGCCGGATGCCGTGATCAGCGATTTGATCTCCTTGGCGGCGTTGGCCGAGCGCTGTGCCAGTTCGCGCACTTCTTGTGCGACGACCGCAAAGCCCTTGCCGGCTTCGCCGGCGCGCGCTGCTTCGACACCTGCATTCAAGGCGAGAAGGTTGGTCTGGAACGCGATGTCGTCGATCACGCCGATGATATTGCCGATCTCGGACGAGGATTTCTCGATCTGCTGCATGGCGCTGACGGCATTGCGGACGATCTCGCCCGACCGTTCGGCGCCGGCACGCGTGTGGGCGACGAGCTGGCTGGCTTCTTCCGCCCGCTTGGCGGCGTCCTTGACCGTCGTGGTGATCTGCTCAAGGGCGGCGGCGGTCTCTTCAACGGATGCGGCCTGCTGTTCGGTGCGCTTGGAAAGTTCGTCGGCGGAGCCGCGGATTTCATTGGCGCCGGCATTGATGGCGCGCGCATTGGCGCCGACTGCCTGCATGGCTTCGTTCAGCTTGCTGAGCGAATTGTTGAAATCCTGCCGCAACTGGTCGAGATGGGCAACGAACTGCGTATTGATGCGGGTGACGAGATCACCCTCCGCGAGGCGCTTCAGGCCATCGCCAAGCGCCTGCACTGCCTGTTGCAGATGCGCAGCTTCGGCCGCCCGCTGCGCCTCGTGTTCGGCGCGCTCGTTGTCGCTGAGATTGCGATCGGCTTCGGCTTGCGCTTCCAGGCGGGTACGTTCGATGGCGTTGTCGCGGAAAACCGAAACTGCCGAAGCCATCTGGCCGATCTCGTCACGACGGTCAAGACCGTCGATCTCGCTCGTCGTATCACCGCCGGCGAGCGTCACCATGCGGCGATGCAGCCGCGTCAAGGGCGTGGCGATGCCCGTCTGCGCGACATAGACGCCAAGGGCCATGGCGAGAAGCGTCAGAGTGCCGAGAATGACAAGCGAGTAGTCGATCGCGGTATTGATGTGGGCAGACAGGGCATCGGCGCCCTTATTCAACCGGTCGGTCAACCCATTGTTGTTCTCTTGCATCTTGCCAACGAGCGCGCTCAACTTGTCGCTCACGTCGGCCATGCCTGCTTCTGCGCCTCCCACGTCGCCGCTCTTACGCAGGTCGATCACCTTGTTCGTCAGCGCTTCCAGCTCGTCCATGCCGGCGAGGATCTCATCCATTTGCGCCTTTTGCGAAGGAACCAGACTTTCGGCCTGCTTCAATCGGTTCTTGGCCTCGCTAAAGCGGCTTTTGTCGCCGGCAATCGCCTTGAAGGCCGCGCTGTCGGGATCGAAATTCAGCATCAGGCTCGCCTGCAGCACCGAATTCAGAATGGATGTGCTTGAGCGGGTGCCCATGTACGCGGCGACAGCCTCATTGTCGAGGAAGGCGCTGTAGGCCTGGTCCGCCTTGCGGAATTCGTTGACGATGTAAAGCAGCCCGGCGAAGGAGATGATCCCGAGAAACAGGATCACGGCGAACATTTTGGTTTTGATTTTCAGGTTCCTGAACATGACGATCCGCCCGAGGGATATCGCGCCGCATCGGACGGTAGCGCACAATGGCCCGCTCGCCTGGGAGAGGCGGCGGACTTAACGCTTGCTGCCCGATGCACGCAGGTGAAGCCGAATTCTTGTGGGATACCTTGCGAAGAAGGTTCGGACGACTTGCGTCATGCGATCAGCTTCCGGAGCCGACGTCGTCGATGCCACAAATAGAATCGATAGAGCTTAATCGACCGCTAACGCCGACAGCTTTCGGGCCGAATTATACTGCGCATTCATGCTTTTTTGGTGCGCTGCAACCGCCTGGTACGATCATGGTTGCAGCTCAGCTTGAGGAAGCCGCGCGGCTGTCAGTCAGGGCGTGATATTCTCCCCTCGACCCGACTCTGCTACACCGGTTTCGACATCAGAGATCTGCACATTCGACTGGAGGCTGGATCGTCATCATGCCTGTTTGCCTTTCGTTTTTGGGATCGGTGGCAAGGCTTACGGCAGGCGCGGTGCTGATCGCCCTGTCTTTAGCCATGCCTCTTCCCGCGCAAGAGCCGCCGCCCGGCCTGCCGATCCTGTTCGATTCACGCGAGCGATTGCCGAAGCCGGATCTTTCCTCGCTGGTCAGGCTGCGCTTCCTGACGTCCGTCGATTTCCCGCCCTTCAATTTCGCCGATCAGAACGGAAAGCTCGCCGGCTTCCATGTCGATCTTGCCCGCGAGATCTGCGGCGAGCTTGGTATATTGGACAAATGTCAGATCCAGGCGCTGCCATTCGATGAACTGCAGGGCGCGCTTGCCAATTCGCAGGGTGATGCGGTGATAGCCGGCGTTGCAGTGACGCCCGAGCTGCGCAAGAACTTTGCCTTCTCACGCCCCTTCCTGATGTTGCCCGCTCGATTTGTCCGCAATCTCAAGGCGTCGATCGGAGGCACGACGGCGGCCGCACTCGCCGGCCACTCGGTGGGTGTGGTCAAGGGAACGGCACATGAGGCGATGCTTACCGCCTTTTTCCCTGTGATTAAGCAGGTTCCCTTCGACGATAAGGACGCGCTTTTGGCGGCAGTCAAGGATGGGAAGGTCGACGCCGCTTTTGCCGATGGGCTGCAACTGTCCTTCTGGGTGTCCTCGCCCTCAGCCGAAAAATGCTGTGCGCTGCTTGATGGACCTTATCTTTCGCAGCAATTCCTCGGCGAGGGGATGACCATCATGTTGCGCCAGCAGGACGCCGATCTGACGGCCGCCATCAATCACGCGCTGGCGACACTGTCACGTGACGGCCGGCTCCAGGAAATCTATCTGCGGTATTTCCCTTACGGACTTTACTGAAGCAATTCCAGGAAAAGTGCGACGCAGTTTTCCGTCCGGAATCGCGTAAAAACAAAGGAATAGAACGGGAAAGCGATTCCGTGAAACGCTGAACCGCTCTAATGAAGTTCTCAGCCCTTGCGGTAGCGGGCAATGGCGCTGCGCTCGATCGCGGCGCAGGTGAGCTTGTCGAGACCAAGACGATCGCGCAGCAGGCTGAGCAAGCGCAGTTCCTCGGCCTTGACCGAGAAATCGGCTGAGGCAACCTCGACGGCAAGCGCATAGGCGGTGTCATAGAGCCGCGCGGGCAAGGTGTCGCGCACTGTTTCCAGCACGATATCGAGCCCTTCGCTGCCGGCGAGAAGCTTGGCGCAATCGCGCGAAACGGAGATCAGCCTCTCGTCATCGAAACCATCGAAAACCGGCAGTGCGTGGATCAGCTCGCCAATCCGTCCCAATTCCTTGTCGTTCATTGTCCGATCGACGGCAGATGCGATCACCATGACGTAGATCAGGGCTTCATGAGCGGAAAGCGGCTTGTTCATGGCAGTGCAAAATCCTTCAGTTTGGCAGCAGACTAGAAAGTCGCGCCTCTCATGACAAGAGCGCGTGTCGGAAGCGTGGCGTCAGATCGGATTGAGCGGATTTTCCTTGGCTGGGGGAGGCCCGAGCGTTGATTTTCCGCCCGCTCGCGGATCGTCGCCATAGATGCCGCGTTTCTGCTGCTTTGCCTGCTCCGCAAGGGCGACCAACGGCGATCCTGCTTCGGGTTCGGCCCAGCCGAAACGCACCAGCCATTCGCTGAGATCGACGCGAACATAGCGGCAGGCGCCGGTCACCGTACCTTGCCAGGTCGGGCTCGGCAGGTCGCAGTCGATGGTGCGGCCGCGGAGATACATGCGGAAAGCGGTACGCGCCGCGGCTCCGCAGGGCCAGCTCTTGCCATTCGGCCCGGTGCACATCCGGTCGACATCGGTCGGAATGATGCCGGGGAGCTGCACGTTCTTGCCGGCGATGGTCAGTATGCCGGCGCGGTCAGAAAATGGCCGCACCAGCTCCACCGGCTTTACCTGCTCGCTTGGCTTTTCATCGCTGCCGGCCGAAGCTTTCTGCGATGGCGGTTCGTTGGGTACGGTTCGGTGGGCCGCGGCCGCCTGCTCTCTGTCCACCTGATCGGCCGGCCCTCGGCCCGCATTGGTTTGGTTCGAAGAATCCGGCTCTGCTTTTTCCGACTCCGGCGTCGTATTCGTCTTTCGCGGAGTCGCCTGCGCCGATTGCGCTTCGCTCTGATCCGCTGGGGTTGTCTTCCGCTGCTCCAATTCCGTCGATGCCTTGCTGTCAGTTTGCTTTGGCGGCTGCGCGGCAACGTCAGCGTTGCCCTTGTCGATTTGATCCGCGCTGGTGGCGAGAAGAGCTTTCGCCGTGTCTTCCGGTGTCGATGTCGGGGCTACGGTGGGGGGCGAGGCGGATACTGTTGCAGCTGACGTCGTCGGCGGCGATTGGTTGCCGTCGTCGATCGTCCCCGGAGCTGTGATGCTTGGTGCGGCCGGTGGCGTTTGCTCGGCAATGGCGGCAGGCGGCACCGAGATTTTGTCGTCCGGCTTTGTCTCGCCCGCGGGCGTTGCCTCCTGCTTGGCTGTATCGGCAGGCGTCTGGCTCGGAGCGGTCGTTGTCGGAATGGTGTCGGCCTTGGCTGTTTCCGTCGGCGTCGGTGCGGTCACCGCTGTATGGCTCTCCGTTTCGATTCTGGTCTCGGCTTTGTTCGGCCCGAAACCATGCTCCTCGACTTGCACGGCAATCAGTGTCAGCCATGAACCGATGATCACACCCACCAAACTTGCCAGCCAAATATCACGACGCATAACGAGAAAACTTTCCTATTGGCTGGCCCAAATGATGCGCGCAATCCACTCTACATCCGCAAGGTCGAAGCTACGATTCGGATGTTCCGGGTTGAGCGACAGCAGTTCGATCGACCGAGCGCTCTGTCGCAATAGCACCTTGGCCATGACTTCACCCTCGCGGGTCTTGACCACAACCCGATCATTGCGTCTGATCTGTGCGCCCGGCTCGACGATCAGCACGTCGCCGTCACGATAGAGTGGCAACATGCTTTCGCCCTGCACCTCGAGCGCGTAGACACCGCCCCTTTGCCCAGGTGTCGCCGGAAATTCCACCATGTCCCAGCCCTGGCCGACCGGAAAGCCGCCGTCGTCGAAAAAGCCTCCGGCACCGGCCTGCGCGAAGCCGAGCAGCGGGATAGGGCTTGCCGGCGGGGGCAAAGCGCGATCGGACGTGCCGCCGGGTCCATCCACCGAGCGCATGAAGCTTAGAAACTGCTCCATGCTGGCCCCGGTCGCGTCAAGCACCTTGGCGATCGATTCCGTCGACGGCCAGCGCAGGCGCCCGTCCTGGCTCAGCCGCTTCGACTTATTGAATGAGGTGGGATCGAGGCCGGCGCGACGGGCAAGACCGGACGCTGTCAGGGCATGCCGTTCGGCAAGCCTGTCGATTGCGCTCCATATCTGCTCATGTGACAGCATCGCCGTTCAGCACTCGGGAGCTGGAATATCCAGCATTTGACCTTAAAGAAACGTTAACCGAGGCTCTATCGCGAGTAAAGGGCGGTGTAGGAATAAGGTCCTTTATCCCCTTGCTTTCATTCCTGATTCCAGCCGTTCAGGTTTTCTGCGGCTGTGCCTTGTTGTCGGGCGCCTCGTTCTGGAATTCCTTCGCCATGCCCATGAAGCCTCGCATGAATTTCTGCATGATGCTGAGGGTGCGGTCGATATCGGCATCGCTCGGCAAGCTCGATCCGCCGTTCGAGGCCGCAGCCTTCTCCAGCTTCGAGACGCGCTCGGAGAGACGATCAAGTTCGTCTTCATAGGCCGCGCGCTCGTCGGCGGCCATGCGGCAGACCAGATTGCCGTTCTGATCCTGGCAGATCGACATGGCGCCTGTCTGCTTGTCCAGGCGGATGAAATGATCGCCGCTACGCTCGAGCTGGAAGCGCGCTGAGTCCGGCTCCGCTGCGTGGCCCGGCGTGGCGAGAAGAAGAGCGGCGGGCAGGATGAAGGCCGCAAGGCCTGATACCATTTCCTTCGTCATGTCATCCTCCGGATTTTCTGCGTTTTGATCCCAAATAATATGCGTTGGCCGTGGACATCTGCAGCGGTTTTCGTGCAAAGCCCTATGAGGGATAAACGTTACACAGGAATGATGACCGCGATGCCAGTGGTTTACAAGATCGTGCCGGATACGCTGTGGCAGCAAGCCAGACAAACCGGGGTTTTTGATGGCGCAGCGATCGATCTGACCGATGGTTTCATCCATTTCTCGACGGCAAGGCAAGCCAGGGAAACGGCGGCGCGGCATTTCGCCGACCAGACCGGCCTCCTGCTGGTGGCGATCGACGGCGACGCGCTCGGTGACAAGCTGGTCTTCGAGCGCTCTCGCGGCGGCGATCTCTTCCCCCATCTCTATGCGCCGCTGCCGCTTTCGGCGGTGCTTTGGGAAAAGCCGCTGCCGCTCGGTCCCGACGGTGCGCATGTGTTTCCGGAGATGCCGGAGTGATCGGCGCCCTTCGCGATCTTGGCCGGCGCGGCCTTTTCATGTTCGATCCCGAGACAGCGCATGGCATGTCGATAGCGGCGCTGAAATCCGGTCTCGTTCCGGCATGCCGGACCGACGCCGATCCGCGTCTCCGTCAGACCGTGGCCGGGCTGGATTTCGCCAATCCGCTCGGCATGGCTGCAGGCTATGACAAGAACGCCGAGGTGCCGGAAGCGCTGTTGAAGCTCGGCTTCGGCTTTACCGAGATCGGCACGGTGACCCCAAAGCCGCAACCCGGCAATCCGCGCCCGCGCATCTTCCGTCTGGTCGAGGACGAGGGCGTCATCAATCGCCTCGGCTTCAACAACGAAGGCCATGAGGCGGCTTTCCGGCGTCTTCAGCCGATCCGCGGCAAGGGCATCATCGGCGTGAACATTGGCGCCAATAAGGATAGTGCCGACCGCATCGCCGATTACGTCGCCGGCATCCGCCGTTTCTATTCCGTCGCGCGCTATTTTACCGCCAATATCTCTTCACCTAACACGCCGGGCCTGCGCGACCTGCAGGCGCGCGAAAGCCTTTCAGCGCTGTTGTTGGCAGTCCTTGCCGCCCGCGACGAAGAGGCGGCGAAGACGGGCAGAAGAATTCCGGTCTTCCTGAAGATCGCGCCGGATCTGACCGAGGAGGGCATGGACGACATTGCCGCCGAAGTTTTGGCGCACGCGCTGGACGGATTGATCGTCTCGAACACCACGCTTTCGCGCGACGGCTTGAGGGATCAGGTTCAGGCACAGGAAGCCGGCGGCCTCTCGGGAAAACCGCTCTTCGAAAAATCGACGGTGGTACTCGCAAAGATGCGCCGACGCGTCGGCGCCGCTTTGCCGATCATCGGCGTCGGCGGCGTTTCATCGGCCGAAACGACGCTGGAAAAGATCAAGGCCGGCGCCGATCTGGTGCAGCTCTATTCATGCATGGTCTACGAAGGCCCCGGTCTGCCGGGCCGCATCGTTACCGGCCTGTCGAAGCTGCTCGACCGCGAGCGTGTCGGCTCGATCCGCGAGCTGCGGGACAGCAGGCTCGATCATTGGGCCAGCCGAAACGTCTGATCGGCCCGCTTTTTCAGCCCCATGACGAGGAAAATGCCGCGGAACAGCAGGAAGGCGTTCATGGCCAACCATAGGCCGTGATTGCCGAGGGTAGGCACAAAGACCGCAAGTGCTAAAAGGTAGCCGGCAAACGACATCAGCATGCGATTGCGCATGTCGCGCGACCACGTGGCGCCGATGAAGACGCCGTCCATCAGGAAGGCGAGCGCGCCGGTCAGCCCGGTGATGGCGGCCCAGGGCAGGTAGCTTTGGGCGGCGGCGCGCACCTCTTCCGAGGTCGTCAGCAGGCGGATCAGCGCCGGGCCGATGGTGAAGAAGAACGCGGCAGCGGCAAGCGCCAGCCCGAAGGACCAAAGCCCGGTCAGCTTCACCCCGCGCTCGAAGGCCGGGCGGTAATTGGCTCCGATCGAGCGGCCGGTGATCTGCTCGGCGGCATTCGCCAGCCCGTCGAGGTAATAGCCGGAAAGCAGAAAGAAGTTCATCAACACGGCGTTGGCAGCGAGCGTTACCGCGCCTAACGTGTTGCCGATGCGTGTCATCAGCGTGAAAGCGCCGATCAGCACGAAGGTGCGGATTAGGATATCGCGGTTGAGCGCGAAGAGTTGCGTGAGCTTGGCGCGCGAGAGCAGCTCGGCGCGGGCGGGCCGCGGTTCGCCCGAAAAGCTGCGCAGCACGATCGCAAGACCCGTGAGTGCGCCCACCGCCTCACCGATCAATGTGCCCCAGGCGACACCGGCGACGCCCCAGCCGAGCCCCAGGCCGAGCAGGATTGCGAGGACGATGTTGACGCCGTTGATCAATGTCTGCAGCAGAAGCCCGATGCGGCCCTGACCGCGCCCGAGCACGAAACCGAGAATGGCGTAGTTGGCAAGCGCAGCAGGGCCGGAGAGCATGCGGATCGAGAAATAGGTGCGCGTTGCATCGGCAATGCCGCCCTCAGGCCCCATGAGCTTGATGCCGAGCCAGAGCAATAGGGGCGACAACAGGAGAAGCAGCAGGCCACATCCGAGCGCGGAAAGGAGCGCCCGCCAAAAAACCGCTTGCTGCTCATGCCGGTCGCGGCGGCCGTAGGCTTGCGCCGTCAAGCCGGTCGTCGATGAGCGCAGGAAGTTGAAGCTCGCGAAAATGAGATCGAAGAGCACTGCACCGATCGCCAGCCCCGCCAGCGCATCGGGTTGGCCGAGGCGCCCGACGACGGCAGTATCGGCAAGGCCGAGCAATGGCGTCGTCATGAAGCCGAGCGTCATCGGAATGGCGATAGACAGCACAAGCCGGTGCGTCACCTCGAACGGCAGAACCCTTCCGCTATGCTCTTGATGATCCATGTCCGGTCAGCCTCTCCTCAATTCGAAGAGAGCACCATGGACCAATAGGGCTTGTCGCTGGAAGAGGGGTTATAGGCGAGAGCGACGCCGAGGCCGTTATAATTGCCGAGCATGTTGTGCAAATGCTTCGGCGAATTGATCCAGGCCGTCACAGCGGCATTCACGTCGCGCTGACCTTCCGCAATGTTTTCGGCGGCCGGCAGCTTGACACCGCTTGCCTTGACGCGCTTGCCGAAGTTGTCGCCGATACCGATCAGGTGTTCCATCTTGCCGGCATCGGCCATGCGCTTGGCCTGGTAGATTGCTGCGTTGCTGGCAGCCGAATCGACCTTGAGCGGCGGCAGCCCGTTCTTGGCACGCAACGAGTTGACGAGCGGCAGGGCGGAAGCGGTCTCGTCGTTGGCGGGCGTGTTGGAGACATGGGTGGGTGGCGTGGCGCAACTCGCGACGATGGCAGCAAGCGCAAGGCCGGTGAGACGCAGTGCGTGGCGCCGCGTGGAAAGCGAAACTTTAGGGATCATATTTAGCGGCTGTGGTTGAAGAGGCGGAGGATAATGAAGAGCGGAATGACGATCGTGGCGCCGAGCATCAGATAATCGCCGAACTCGCCGAGCGCGGCAAAACCGCTGTGCCAGAGATCAAGAACGAAGCGGCGAAAGCCATATAAAAAATCCATCGGACGCCAGCCGAAGAATTTCATCACGAAACCGACGATCAGCGACACGATGATGAGCTTCACGAGTGTGCGACCGGGCGAGTCGCCCAGGAACCTGTTCACCTGATCGGACATGCGGCTGTCTCCATGATGCCTATCGAGCGGTTTTGAGATAAGGCTGCGCCCCGCGACTCGCAAGCGCTTTTGCCCCGTACTACCTGAAACACATGCTTACCTGAAACAAATGTCTGCCTGAAATAGGACTTGAGTTTTTTTGTGGCCGCGTCCAAAGGCGGGTGCCAAACAGGACCGAAATCATGCTGCCGAGCCAGCTTTCCTCCGGCGACGTCATTGCCGACCGCCGCGCCGACTATGCGAAGATGCTTGCCGAAAGCGGCGAGCCGGCTAGCGCTGCCGAATTGATGGAGCAGGCGCTGGAGCTGACGCCGGGCTGGGCGGCCGGCTGGTATACTCTCGCAACCTATCGCGAAAAGGCGGGGAATACGCAAGGTGCCGTCGAGGCGCTGAACCAGGTCCTGGCCCTCGACGCCGGCGATGTCTTCGGCGCCCGGTTGAAGCTTACGGTTCTGGGGGCGATCGATATGCCGGATCAGCCACCGAGCCGCTATGTCGAGCGGCTGTTCGATGACTATGCCGACCGGTTCGAGACATCGCTGATCGAAAAGCTCGGCTACACCGTGCCGCAAAAGCTCGCAGCTCTGATCGCCGCTACGACCGGCATGCCCGTGCATTTCCGTCTTGCCGTCGATCTCGGCTGCGGTACCGGTCTGTTCGGTCCGGAAGTCCGCACGCGGGTCGATCGGCTGGAAGGATTTGATCTGTCGAAAGGCATGCTCGCGAAGGCGGCCGAAAAGGATGTCTACGACCACCTCGGCCAGGCCGATTTGTCGCTGGAACCGGATCTATCAGGCGTTTTCGATGCCGGGCTCACCCCGGGCCGCGCGGATCTGATCACTGCCGCCGACGTGCTTATGTATCTGGGTAATCTGCATGGCGTGATGGCGATCGTCCGCAAGCTGGCGGTCGATGACGCCGTCTTTGCTTTTTCGGTGGAGGATGCGCAGCAGCCGGCGGGTTATGTGCTGCGCGATTCCCTGCGCTTTGCTCATTCGGAGGCCTATGTGAGGGAGATATTGGCTGGTCACGACTTTGTCGTGCAGGACCTGGCCCGTAGCGTCATTCGCATGGATGCCGGAAAACCGGTCCATGGCATTCTGTTCATTACCCGCAAATCGGCCTGATTATTCGAATCTTGCGAATTCAAAATAGGTCAGCATTGCTTACGTATTTCGCTTGATTGTCGCCTGAGCTTTTAGCAGAAAGCCCTTGCAACACAGGGAAAGCACATGGCGAACGTGAAGAGCGCTTTTGGCGTCTGGAATACATCCGCGACCCGGCATTCATGGGCCGAGGACATTCAGGGCATATTGTCCGGCAGCCTGATTTCGTCGCTCGGGCTGTTCTGCCTTTCAATCGCGGGTCTTCTGACAGGCAGCACCGCCGGCATCGCTTTCCTGCTGCATTATGCGATCGGCGTGAATTTCGGTCTGGCCTTCTTCGTGGTCAATCTGCCGTTCTTCTATCTGTCGCTGAAACAATTGGGCCCGGTCTTCACCATCAAGACCTTCATCGCCATCGCGCTGACCTCGCTGTTCACCAATTTGCAACCGCTCTTGTTCGATGTAGCTCACATCAATGCTCTGTGGTCGGCGCTGCTCGGCGGCATCCTGCTCGGCTTCGGGCTGCTCGCGCTCTATCGTCACCGCGCCAGCCTCGGCGGCGTCGGTATCTTGGGCATCTATCTGCAGGAACGTTTCGGGATACGTGCCGGGCTTGTCCAGCTGGGGGTCGACATGTGCGTGCTCGCTGTCGCCTTTACGGTGACCACGCCCTCCGTGGTCATCTGCTCCGTGTTGGGCGCAATCGCGCTCAATCTCTTCGTCGCGATCAACCATCGGTCGGATCGCTACATCGCGCTCTGAGCTGAACGGAAGCCTTACTGCTTGCGGGTCTGGTCGGACTCCGCGATCGCTGCTTCGTGATACCAGCTATCGAAGGCGGCCGTGCAGATGCTTGGGCCTATGTCGGGAGTTAGGTTTACTTTCTCGCGTCGGCCGGCAGGGATTGGGCGAGCTGTGATGGGAAACTGATAGATCTTTGCCGTTTCGCGATGGGAACTGATCGCCATTGTGATGTCTCTCCCTTTTTGGTGTTCAAGCGGGCGCGCTTCAAGAGACTGCTTATATATAGCAGAGTCCCTCTCCATTTTTGAGATAGCTGCTCAAAAAAAATGCAAAAGGTTGAAATTATAGGCAATTTTAAAGTTTTACTGCTGGGAATGTGGTTTTCGAGAGTGCGATTGCTGCGTTGCTTCGAATCTGCCGCACTGCGACAAGTTGGCAGCACCTTTCGGCCAAGTTGCTCACGATTTTGAGAGAATCGGACATCGAGCGAGTCAAAATCAGCCAAAATTGACTCCGATTTGTGCATTTTTCTTCGAGCGGCAACGCATCTCACGCAATTTGGCATGTCAAATGCATGTCACATGGCGGCCGTGGGTGGTGAAGATTTCCGGGCGGGCGCCTTCGAATTCTCTCCGCTTCGGGTAGTTAACCCTTATGAGGTGCGTAATGACAAAATATAAGCTCGAGTATATTTGGCTCGACGGGTACACCCCTGTACCGAACCTGCGCGGCAAGACGCAGATCAAGGAATTTGCTGATTTTCCGAAGCTTGAAGAGCTCCCGCTCTGGGGCTTCGATGGCTCGTCGACGATGCAGGCCGAAGGCCGTAGCTCGGATTGCGTGCTGAAGCCTGTTGCCGTTTACCCGGACCCGGCTCGCACCAACGGCGCTCTCGTCATGTGCGAAGTCATGATGCCCGATGGCGTCACCCCGCACGCTTCCAACAGCCGCGCGACCATCCTCGATGACGAGGACGCATGGTTCGGCTTCGAGCAGGAATACTTCTTCTACAAGGACGGCCGCCCGCTCGGCTTCCCGGAATCCGGCTACCCGGCTCCGCAGGGACCGTACTACACCGGCGTCGGCTACAAGAACGTCGGCGACGTCGCCCGCGAGATCGTCGAAGAGCATCTCGATCTTTGCCTCGAAGCCGGCATCAACCACGAAGGCATCAACGCCGAAGTGGCCAAGGGCCAGTGGGAATTCCAGATTTTCGGCAAAGGCTCGAAGAAGGCTGCCGACCAGATCTGGATCGCTCGCTATCTGCTGCTGCGTCTTTGCGAAAAGTACGGCATCGACATCGAGTTCCATTGCAAGCCGCTCGGCGACACCGACTGGAACGGCTCGGGCATGCACTGCAACTTCTCGACCAAGTTCATGCGCGAAGTCGGCGGCAAGGCCTATTTCGAAGCGCTCATGGCTCAGTTCGACAAGAACCTGCAGGACCACATCGCCGTCTACGGCCCGGACAACCACATGCGCCTGACCGGTAAGCATGAAACGGCTCCGTGGAACAAGTTCAGCTATGGCGTTGCCGACCGTGGCGCATCGATCCGCGTTCCGCATTCCTTCGTCAAGAACGACTACCGCGGCTACCTCGAAGATCGTCGTCCGAACTCGCAAGGCGACCCCTACCAGATCGCTTCCCAGGTTCTGAAGACCATCTCGGAAGTTCCGACCTCGGCTGCTTCGGCTGCTGCGTGATTGTTATTTCTCCCGGCACGCCGGGATAAAGACAAAATAAAAAGCGCGGGATTCCAGTCCCGCGCTTTCTCGTTTTACGAGGTCGTCCTCAAGCAGCCTTGCTGGCCGCGTCGACCGGATGCTGCGACCGGAAGCCAACAGCCAGGCGATTCCAGATGTTGATCACGCCGATTGCGACGGTGATCTTGACGATCTCCTCTTCGCTGAAGTGCGGCTTCAACGTATCGAAGGCAGTATCCGGAATACCTGTTTCGGCAATCTTCGTCACCGAATCGACCCAGCCGAGCAGGGCGCGTTCGCGCTCATCGTAAACCGGCGATTCCCACCATACGCACATCAGGTTGATCCACTGCTCGCTGAGCCCATCGTGCCGGGCTTCCTTGACGTGCATGTCGACGCAATAGGCGCAGCCGTTGATCTGCGAAGCGCGCAGCTTGATGAGGTGAATGAAGCGGCGTTCCAGGCCCGAGCTCTGTACGAACTGCTCGAGTGCTGCAACGGCCTTGTAGGATTCGGGCGAAGCCTTGGCGAAATTCAAACGGGGATGCATGGGTCTCTCCTTGTGGTTTTGGGTTTATCGGTTCGTTCTGCGCTCGTTCACGGCAAGGAAGGCGCAGCCTCTTGCCGCGACGGCGCCGTCGTCACTCGCCGCGAGATCGGCGAGGACATCGGCAATGGTGGTCTTGGCGAGCTCGGCACGGTACACCCGCTCGGCCGCCAGCATCGCCGCGCTGATACCGCACGGCTTTACGAAATATTTTCCGGGCAGTGGGTTCGGCCCGCGCTGGCGGATTTCGGCGCAGCGAAAGGCGGGCGCCGGCCCCTCGACGCCAAGCACGATATCGAGCAGCGTGATGTCTTTCGGCAGTCGCGCCAGCCGATAGCCGCCCTTCGGGCCGGGCACCGTGTCGAGAATTCCGGCGCCGGAAAGCGCCTGCAGATGTTTCAGCAGATAGCTCACCGACACCCCGTGAAACTCGGCAATCGCAGCCGCCGAAAGCACACCGCCTTCCGATAGGCCCGCCAGCATCGCGACGCTGTGAATGGCCTGCTCAACGCCTTCGCCGAGTTTCATCGTTCGTCCTCTTTCTATCGTGGATATTTTTTATCCGTGATTATGGGAGGTGTCAAGGAGGGGTATCGTGTGTCTGCGGCGGATCAACTCGTGACCTACGGTTTAATCACTTTATCGCGCACCAAAAGATTGCTTTGGAGGTACACGCAGACTTGAGCGTGAAGCAAGCCGACAGCAACGGACAAGATCAGACGCGGACGATCCCAGTGCTGTGCGGGCAGTAACTATTGTAGGCGATCAACCATACCTTGCAAAAAATCGGCAGCGAGAGCATGTTCCTGTTAGGAGAAACAGAACATGGCACCAAAACCCAAAGCAGTTGAAGTCAATGCAGAAGTAGAAACTAACAACAATTCGCAAAGCTCGACGAGTGCTGCGCAGCGTAAGATTCCAGGTAACTTACCCTATTTAACGGCAAGCGGAACTCTAAAGAAGGCGCTAGATGGTATTATACCCGCGTCACGACCGGACAAATTCAATGCTGATTTTCTAGAGAACGTGCTCAAACTCAGCGGTGGAGGTGCTAGGGCCTGTATCCCTATACTCAAAAAAAATGGGTTTTTTGACAAGTGATGGGGTGCCAACCGAACTGTATGCAAAATTTCGAACAGATGGGGGCAGAAGTTCGGCGGCCACACAAGGCCTTCGTGCAGCATTTCAGGAAATATTCAAACGCAGCGAATGGGCTCATACGGTTGATGACGCCAAGTTGCGCGATATCGTGGTGGAAGTAACCGGCCTCGGCCCATCGGATCACATCCTGAAGGCGATAATAGCAACGTTCAAGGCCATAAGGTCTTTCGTGGTTCCCGGCTTGGAAAGAGATGATGCAGTGCCCATCACTGGAGTTGAAGAAGTGGAGAATGCGAGCACGGGAGTAGGTGTCGCGCCGAGTTCCAACGGAGATATCCGCCTCGCATACAACATCAATATCGTACTTCCTGAAACCTCTGACTTAAAAGTGCTCAACGCCATTTTTCGGAGCATAAGGGAGAACTTGATGCGATGAACGCTGAGGAACAGGTCGAGTTATTTGTGTTAAAATGCGCATCCTTGAAGATTGCCGTGGATGACGTTAGCCCCGGAGCAGCGGTCGACGACATAGGCGTGGTGCTTGATCAGCCAGGGATTAACTCGTCTCTTGAACAGTTTTCTCAAGAGGTTCGGACGAATGCCAATCGAATGGCTGAATATTATAAACTCTTCTACATGCTCGAGAATGATATACGAAAACTGATCGACGATACGCTGATAGAAGCCCACGGCGCGGACTGGTGGGACAAACACTCGCCGAACAGCGCAAAAGAGGAATGCAAGGCTAACCAGCAGCGAGAGAAGGATGCTGGTTTCACAAGCCGCTCAGATAACGAGTTGGACTATATCTCCTTTGGCCAACTGGGAGACATCATTCGCAACAACTGGGATCTCTTCGGGGGAATCCTCAGCAATCAAAAGGCCCTAGGTCGCGTTATGTACTCGCTCAACAATCTGCGCGGTCCGATCGCTCATTGCGGTCTTCTGGCTGAGGATGAAGTTGATCGGCTCAAATTAACCGTGAAAGATTGGTTTCGCCTACTTGAAGGGCCGAAGTAAATTCCGGCTGAAAGAGCGCCCACGGATAAATATAAGCATACGAATTTCGGAGTGCTTCTATCCCGTAGTAAACACACTTCCTTAAACGGCCACGAACACCGCTTGGGCCTAGACGGTAGACTGCACGATCGTTGCGAGTTGTGGGATTGAGCTCGGTCCGAGCCAACCAAGTCCCGCTTCCTATCCTCCGCATTTCGACTACATTTGCCCCGTGGACAAGATCGATTCAGAGCGCCGCATCGCCTTGCCTGCCCCTTTCGTCCGCTGGTTCGCGGAAAAGGGGTGGCAGCCGCGTGCCCATCAGCTCGAATTATTGGCCCGCGCCGAGGCTGGCGAGAACACGTTGCTGATCGCGCCGACCGGGGCAGGCAAGACCTTGGCTGGCTTCCTGCCCTCGCTCACCGATCTGACCCGCCGCGGTAAAATCCCGCCGGGCTCGGCCTTCACCGGCATCCACACGCTTTACATCTCGCCGCTAAAGGCGCTGGCTGTCGATATCGAGCGCAATCTGACGAAGCCGGTTACGGAAATGGGACTACCGGTCTCTGTCGAAAACCGCACAGGCGACACACCAAGCGGTAAGCGGCAGCGCCAAAAACTCAACCCGCCGGACATCCTGCTGACGACGCCGGAACAGGTGGCGCTGCTGCTCGCCAATCGCGAGGCGGAGCGTTTCTTCAAGGACTTGAAATACATCGTCCTCGACGAGCTGCATTCCCTTGTGACGTCGAAGCGCGGCCATATGCTTTCGCTCGGCCTTGCGCGTCTTCGCAAGCTTGCGCCCAATCTGCAAACCATCGGCCTGTCGGCGACGGTTGCCGAGCCGATGGACCTGCAGAAATGGCTGGTGGGACAGGAGGAGGGGGCGGAGCGGCATGCCGGTCTGGTGATGGTCGACGGCGGCGCCAAGCCCGATATTTCGATCCTCAGGACCGAGGAACACATCCCCTGGTCCGGCCACTCCGCCAAATATGCCATCCCGGACATCTATCGCGAGCTGAAGGAGCATCGGACGACGCTTCTCTTCGTCAACACCCGCTCGCAGGCAGAAATGCTGTTTCAGGAGCTGTGGTCGGCCAACGAAGACAATCTGCCGATCGCGCTCCATCACGGCTCGCTCGATGTCGGCCAGCGCCGCAGGGTCGAAGCCGCCATGGCGGCCAACAGGCTCCGCGCGGTCGTCGCCACCTCGACGCTCGATCTCGGCATAGACTGGGGCGATGTCGATCTGGTCATCCATGTCGGCGCACCGAAAGGCGCATCGCGCCTTGCCCAGCGCATCGGCCGTGCCAATCACCGCATGGACGAGCCGTCAAAGGCGATCCTCGTGCCGGCCAACCGTTTCGAAGTGATGGAATGCCAGGCGGCACTCGACGCCAACTATGTTGGCGCGCAGGATACGCCGCCGGTCGGCGCCGGCGCGCTCGATGTCCTTGCCCAACATATCCTCGGCATGGCCTGTGCCGAACCTTTCGACATGCTGGAGCTTTACGACGAGGTCCGGAGTGCTTCGCCCTATGCGGATCTGCCCTGGGAGACGTTCGAGCGCATCGTCGATTTCGTCGCCACCGGCGGCTATGCCCTGCGCACCTATGAGCGTTATGCCCGCATTCGCAAGACACCGGAGGGTCGCTGGCGTGTTTCCAATCCGCAGGTGGCGCAGCAATATCGCCTGAATCTCGGCACCATCGTAGAAGAGGCAATGCTGAACATCCGGCTGGTGAAGCGCAATGCGCTGGGGTCGCTCGGCCGCGGCGGCGCGCCCCTCGGCAAGGTCGAGGAGTATTTTCTCGAACAGCTTTCCCCCGGGGATACGTTTCTCTTCTCCGGCAAGGTTCTGCGTTTCGAAGGCGTCCGCGAGAATGAATGCCTGGCTTCGCAGGCCTTTTCCATGGATCCGAAAATTCCCTCTTATGCCGGCGGCAAATTTCCGCTATCCACCTATCTCGCCGACCAGGTGCGCACGATGATCGCCGATCCCGATCGCCGGCATCGTTTGCCGGATCAGGTGCGCGACTGGCTCGAGCTGCAGAAGGACAGGTCGCTGCTTCCGAAGCGCGACGAGTTTCTGATCGAAACCTTTCCGCGCGGCAACCGCGCCTACATGGTGGCCTATCCCTTCGAAGGGCGGCTGGCGCACCAGACGCTCGGCATGTTGCTGACGCGGCGGCTGGAGCGCGCGGGAGCCAAGCCCATGGGCTTCGTCGCGACCGATTATTCGCTTGGCATATGGGGATTGGAAGATATGGGGCTGATGATCGCCAACGGCCGTCTCAGCCTTGCAGATCTCTTCGACGAGGACATGCTCGGCGACGATCTCGAAGCGTGGCTCGATGAATCCTTCCTCTTGAAACGCACATTCCGCAATTGCGCCGTCATCGCCGGGTTGATCGAGCGCCGCCATCCCGGCAAGGAAAAGACCGGCCGGCAGGTGACGGTGTCGGCCGATCTGATCTATGACGTCCTGCGCAGCCACGAGCCTGACCATATCCTGATGCAGGCGACCCGGCAGGATGCGGCAACGGGGCTTTTGGACATTGGCCGTCTTGGAGATATGCTGAAGCGAATCAAGGGTCATATTACCCACCGGGCGCTGGATCACATCTCGCCGCTCGCCGTGCCGGTGATGCTGGAAATCGGCAAGGTGCCGGTGCCGGGCGAGGCTCATGACGTGGTGCTGGCGGAAGCAGCTGACGATCTGATCCGCGAGGCCATGGAATAAGGCATGTAAGATCATGCCAAACAATGAAGGCAGACGAGCTTGATGAACCGCCTGGCGCTTGCGCGAGAGATGAACGGCCAATTCAGGAACGGTTTGACGCCCGCATCGGGCGTCGAGACCGCCGTTCACGGCATTGCCGCCGTCTGCGATCCGCTGGGCGCGCTTTATCTGCCGGACGCCAGGATTCTCGTCGTTTCGGATCTGCATCTGGAAAAGGGCGCAGCCTTCGCACGCCGCGGCATGCTACTGCCGCCTTACGATACGCTGGCGACGCTGACTGTGCTTGCCGCGGTCATTTCCCGCTACGATCCGAAACTTGTGGTCTCGCTTGGCGACAATTTCCACGACCGTGTTGGCTCGGAATACCTGCCGGAGGAATTCCGCGGCCTGATCGTCAACATGGCGCGCGGCCGCGAATGGATATGGATCAACGGCAATCACGATCCGGATGGCACGGTCGATCTGCCCGGTCGCTCCGTCGATGAGATGCATTATGGTGGATTGACCTTCCGCCACGAACCGAAGGGCGGCAGGCAGGCCGGCGAGGTCGCCGGCCACCTGCATCCCTCCGCCACTGTCCGCCGTCGCGATAAGTCCGTTCGCCGCCCGTGCTTCGCCACCGACGGCGCTCGACTGCTGATGCCCGCTTTCGGTATCATGACCGGCGGGCTCGACCTGCGACACAAGGCCATGGCCGGATTGTTCGACCACGAAAGTCTCATCGCCCATGTGCTCGGGCGTGACCGCATCTATTCGGTGCGCTTCGGCAATCTCTCGGCCTAAGCGGCCTTTGCGGGCTCGTAGCGCAGAATTACCGCGCCGGTCTTCAGAGGCGTGGATTCGAGCAGCTTCATCGGAATCTGTTCCGCCGCCGGCTTGAAATGCGGGTTGCCGCAGCCGAGGACAACCGGGACGAGGCAGATGCGGATTTCATCCACCAATCCCGCTTTCAGCAGCGTATCCGCCACCTCGGCGCTACCGAAGACGAAAATGGTCTTGCCCGGCTCTTCCTTCAGTTTCTCAGCCTCGGCGACGATGTCGCGAACGATGCGTGTATTGTTCCACTCCGCCTTGTCCATCGTCCGTGAGGCGGCGACCTTGGCGATGCCGTTCATATAGGCGGCGATCTCGGGCGCTTCCGTCGCGGTCGGCCAGTAGGCGGCCATGCCTTCATAGGTCTTGCGGCCGAAGATCAGCAGATCGCCCTCCTGGCCGAGTTCGGTCGCATAACGCTCCAGCTCGTCGCCCCAGGCGAGCATGTGGAAGTCCAGGTCCCAGGGTTTCGTTCCCTCGAAATAGCCATCGAGCGTCATGAGATTCCAGACAACAAGCTTTCTCATCGGTCTCCTCCTTAGCGACAACCGTATCATAATCAAAACTAGTTGCTAAAAGCAAGCAGTTGAAAACTAGCGAGACTGGTGGCAAAATGCAAGCGGTTTTTGGAGATCCTTATGGACGCGCTTAATCGCTCCGGCTGCCCGATCAATCTCACCCTGGAAATCCTGGGTGACCGCTGGAGCCTGATCATCATCAGGGACATCATGTTCGGTAATCGCCGGCATTTTCGCGAGCTCTTGCAGAACTCGGAGGAGGGTATTGCCTCCAATATTCTTGCCGACCGGCTGAAGCGGTTGGTCGAGCGTGGGCTTTTGACCCGCGACGACGATCCGACCCACAAGCAGAAAGCCGTCTACAGCCTCACCGAAATGGCGATCGACCTCGTGCCGCTCTTTGCCCACATGGGCGCTTGGGGCCGCAAGCATCTGCCGGTCTCGGAAGAACTTTCGATCCGCGCAGAATTACTGGAAGACGGCGGGCCGAAGCTCTGGGAGGATTTCATGGACGAGCTGAGGGCGAAGCATCTGGGCAAGCAGTTGCCGCCGGATACGCCCTCGGTGCTCGGTCGGCTGACCCAAGCCTATCTGGATGTGGTGGAGCGGAAGAGGAGCGCCTAATCAGCTCTTCCGGAACACGAAGCTTGCCGTCCATCCCGTAATCAGCGCCAGAAGCACCGAAAACGCGCCGTAAGTAATCGGCCGCTCATGCGCGGCATCAGTGATGGTTTGTTCGATGCCAGTTTTGATGACGCGCAGCGGCAGGGATCTTTCGGTGACGAATTTGCCGCTCTTGAAAAGGTAGGCGCGCACTGTATGCACGCCGTTCGGCACGTCGGCCGGAAGCCTGAGTGTCGCCCGGAACAGGCTGGAACTGACGAAGCGCACGCCGGCCGGATCGCTTTCGTAGAGGCCGCGGACCCTCTGCAGCCGCCGGAAGGCCTCTCGGAATTCCGGCACATCGGCGCCGCTGCCGACGAAACCGACCGGCGTCAACTGAATATGGTCCATGCCGATGCCGCGGTCGTTCAGCTCGAGCGGTGCGGTAATGTAGTCGACGGCACGTGTGCTCGACAGCGAATAGGCCTGCGGCACATGCTCGAAGGTCATCGAGCGGGTGTTGACCCAGATGCCGAAGACACGTTCCTTTTTGCGCACGGTGGCATTTTGGCGCGGTCCCTCCAGCACGACAACGACGTCGTACTGGCCGATCGCCAGAAGCAGTTGGTCGGTATTGGAAAGTGCGCCGAAGATCGTCAGGTCGGCGCCGGCGAAATCGGAGGTGATGGCGATCTCGCTGGTCGAGGTGCCGATCTCCATCGTCTCGCGCGCCGTTGTGGACGTGGTCGGCTGATCCAACAGCACCTGCGCCTCGGCGCTCAATGGAGCAAGCAGAAGACTGGCCGTGAGAAGCAGGCTCACATGTCTCATCGGCCCGCTCCTTCGAGCACGATGGAATAGATGTCAGCCGGCGTGACCACCAGTGCGACCGCGAGGCGCAGGCCGACGGCAAGCACCAGGAGGCCAAGCAGGGCGCGAAGTTGTTCGCCGCGCAGCTTCTGGCCGACCCGAACGCCATATTGCGCGCCGATGACGCCCGCCACCATCAGCAAAAACGCCAGCACGATATCGACGGAATAGTTGGTTGCCGCCTGGATGACCGTTGTGTAGGCGGTGACGAAGATGATCTGGAACAGCGAAGTGCCGACAACGACATTGGTCGGGATGCGAAGGAGATAGATCATAGCCGGCACCATGATAAAGCCGCCGCCGACACCCATGACCGATGTCAGGATGCCGATGCCGAAGCCGAGGCCGAACACAGGAATGACGCTCAGATAGATCTTCGATTTCTTGAAGCGCATCTTCAGCGGCAGCCGGTGCACCCAACTGTGATGGCCTGGCTTGCGCGGCGCGGCTGGCTCATTGCGGGCGGCGCGGCGCATCGCACTCAGGCTCTCCCATAGCATCAACCCGCCGATCGTGCCGAGAAAGATGACGTAGAGCAGTGAGATGAAGAGATCGAGCTGACCGATGCGCCTGAGCAGCGAGAAGATCCAGATACCGATGGTGGCACCGATAAGGCCGCCGATCGTCAGCACCGCTCCGAGCTTCATATCCAGCGTGCCGCGACGGAAATGCGTAATGGCGCCCGAGATCGACGAGGCAACAACCTGATTGGCGCCGGTGGCAACAGCGACGACAGGCGGGATATTGTAGAAGATCAGGAGGGGCGTGATCAGAAAGCCGCCGCCGACGCCGAACATGCCGGAGAGAAACCCGACGGCTGCGCCCATGCCGAGAATAATGAAGATATTCACCGACAGTTCTGCGATCGGCAGATAGATCGTCACGGTATGATCCCAGTTGCGGGTATCCGAACGCAAACGACCGGATACCCGTGAACAATTTCCCCTTTAAACAGACGATTCTAATCTGAAATGATTGCCAGAGCCTTAGGAAAAAGCATGGCGCCTTTCAGCTATCGGCGTCTTCATTCCAATCTAACGCGGTATTTTCCGCGATTGTGTGACGATTTTTGTCGCATAGCAAAGCTGGAGCGAGGCCGGAGCTTGCCGTTAGTGGAGGCGATCAAACATGCCAACGGCTTGATCATGCCATCGGCGGCAGCCGAGGGAAGGCATAAAAAGAAAACGGGCCTTCGGCCGCGAGACGCGGTTCGAGATCGCGCATCGCATCGGCAGCCGGTTCGAGGGCCTCATCCCGATCGGAAATGAAACCTCGGCTTATTTGTTGCGGGCAAGAAGTTCCTTGACGACCCGATCGGTCACCCGGCCGTCCTGCGGCAGGCCAACCGATTTCTGGAAGCTCTTCAGCGCAGCGACGGTCTTCTCGCCCATATTGCCATCCGGCGTACCGGCGTCGAAGCCGTTGTTGTTGAGGATCGCCTGGATGTTGCGGATCGCTTTCTTCATGTCGATCGAAGCGGTATTGACGCCTTTGCCAGTCGTCCATTCCTCGGGGATGGTGGTGCCGTTCGCCTTGGCGTCCAGCGGCTGTACCTTCCAGAGATCGACCTTGGCGCGGGCACTCTCGAGCTCATCTTGCTTCATGGCGTTCGCTACTTCGTCGCGCTTCTGCGCGGCGTCCTTGTCGCCGCCCTTGGCGGCGATCGCGAACCATTTGTAGGACTCCTGCAGGTCCTGCTTCACGCCGTTGCCGCGCGCATAAAGGATGGCGAGGTTGAACTGGCTGTCGGACACGCCGAGATTGGCCGCCTTGATGAACCAGTTCGCCGCCGTCGGATAGTCCTGCGAACCGGCCGCACCGGAAGCGTAGAGAACAGCGAGGTTGTGCATGGCGCTGGCGTTGCCCTGATTGGCGGACTGCTCGTAATATTCTTTGGCCTTGGCGAGATCGCGGTCGAGGCCATTGCCCTTCTCGTACATGCTGGCGAGCCGGTACTGAGCCGGTGCGAACCCCTTGTCGGCGGAAAGCTGATACCAGCTTGCTGCCTGCTTGAGGTCGGCGGTGACGCCGCGGCCGTCCGTGTAGCGCGCACCGATTTCGAACAGAGCGACGGGGTCGCCGGACTTGGCGGCGGCAACGAGCGTCGGCGGCTGAATGCCGTCCGGCACGGTGAACGCGACGGCCGGCGCCGATGCCGGCGTGGCAGCGGGTGCCGCAGTTGTCGTGGTATTGGCGGGTACGAAGGCGGCCGTTTGCTGAACGGGCGCGGCGCTGCCGGTTGGCGTCAGCGTTTCGCTGGCCTGATTGCCGTCAAGGGGTGCCGCGGTCGTCAGATGATCGTTCGTCGGCGCGACAGCCGGATTGGCGGGCGCGGGAGAGGGTTGCGCAGCTTCCCCCGTATCGGCGATCGAGGCTTCTGTCGTCGCTGCCTGGCTGGCTGGCGCATTCGTTGCCGCCTGAACCTTCGGTGCCGGCGTCTGGGCTGCATTGGCGGCGGTGCCGCTTGTCGCGGCACTGTCGGCGGCCGAGCTCAGCACTGAGATTTCGGCCGGCGGTGGCGCCTTCTGGCCCCGTGTCAGCGTATTGACCAGGGGAAAGGCCATGATTGCGAGCAGAGCTGCGCCGACAGCGAGCAGAATCGGCCGGCGGAAGCGCAAGAATGCGCCGCGTTTTTTCTCACCGTTCTTGGCCGCAGGAGTCGAGCGCTGCGTCTGGTCCACTTCCATCGCGGCCGCCTGTGCGGCTCGCCGCGCGGCCGCGATATAGTCGGCGCGCTCGTTTTCGTTCGGCTGTTTGACCGTGCCGTTGCGCGCGGCATTCTGGCTAGCGCGCACACGCTCCAGGATCTTCTTGATATCCGGTGCCCCGGAACCCGGCTCGAGCAGCTCATTCGCCTCCTCGGCAGGCATCAAGTCGACTGGATCGATCGACGGCGCCTGCTCGATGACAGGCCGATCGGGCAGGAAAATCGGTTCGGCCTTCTCGGGCATGAAGAAACGTCTGCCGAGGCTGGCGAGCAGGCTGGTCTTCGCCCCATCCTTCTTCGCTGCGGCCTTGATCTCCGCCTTGGTGACGGCATCGACCGCCTGCGCGACGGCGGCTTCCGGCGATGCCGCGGATTCGGCGGGCGCGACGGTGCGAATGATCGGCCCGGCCTTGTGCGGCGCGGCCAAAGGCGGTTTCACCGGCGACGTGTCGGCAGGAGCGAAAACATCGCTCTCGAACTTGGCGGCAGGCATGGTGGGCGCCGTTTGGCGATGTTCCATATGGTCCAGCCGGTCGGCGATCTGCAGCAGCGTGTCGTGCAAGGCCTCGAACGTGCGGTGGGTTCGCTCGTCGCTGCTGCGGCTGAGGTCTTCGAGGTGGCGAAGATCTTCGGCAAGGGCGGTCATTGCCGACATATCGGCGGCAGGCACACCATGACCAAGCACGCCTTCGCGCGAGTAGGCTTCGACGACGGCTTCCGCCGCGTGCCGGGCCGCTTCGATGATATACTCGTCATTGGTCGCCATGTAATCTTCGATCGCGCTCATGCGACGGTCGAGATCGGCGGGAATGTGGTCGGCGGCCGCCCGCGGCTCGCTCATCAGCAGTGTCGAGAGATGAGCGATCTGTTCTTCGAGATGGCGCAGCGCCTGCGTGTCGGACGGCGGTGCGGCAGTGCTCGCCTCCAGCCGCGCGGCGATATCGGAAAGTCGGCCCTCCAGCCGGCGGACCGCACCATCATCGATGTTTGCGACCGGATGCGGCGGATGGAAATCCATCTCGTCGATGCGCCGCGCCAGATAGTCCAGCCGTTCGGTGAGCACCTGGTCGACCGAGCCGTGTTCGAGCGCATCGATCTTGCGGGAAATATCGGCGAGGTGACTGACAAGTTCCGGCTGCGGTGCGGCCTTCTGCGAGCGTTCCATCAGATAGGAAAGCTGATCAAGGCGCTCTTCCAGACGGGCGGCGGCCTTGGCATTGCCTAGTTCGTCGATGCGCATAGTCAGCGCTTCAAGGCGTCCGGAAAGATCGTCTGCCGGCTGGCGCCGGGCCGCGTCGCGGCTCATCATGTCGATCTGGTCGGCAAGGCCGCTGATGCGGCCTTCGAGCCGCTGCATGGCCTGATCCTGCGGCTGAATCATGCCGCCGAGGCTTTCCATGGCGCTGGCGATCGACAGCAGCTTGTTTTCCAGCGCATGCACGGTGGGGCTGTCGCTCATGCTGCCCAGATGCTGCTTGATATCGTCGAGGCGATAGGCAAGCGACACCAGCTCATCCTGGAGACCAGCCGTGTCGATCGCCTGGACCTGACGTTCGACATGGTGCAGCGAATCCTCGCGGGCGAGCCCATCCATCAACGAGCGCAGTTCTTCGAACTCGGCCTTCAAGCCGGCCGTTTCCGGCTGGCCGGGATGACCGGCGAGCTGGCTGATGCTGTCGGCGAGCCGCGCCATGTCTTCGCGCACATCGGCGGCGAAATGCTTGTCCTCGGCGTTGCTGCGGATGTCGCGAATCTCGGCCCGCAATGCATTGACTTCGCGGGTAACGCTCTCGGCGATGTCGCGCTTCAGGTCGTGCCGCAGGTTGACCAGAGCCTGAGCGATATCGACGGAACTTTCAGCGGCTGGACGCAGTGCGGAAGGCAGTGGTTGCCGTGAAGCCGGATTTTCGCCAATGCGCCTGCCAAGTGGCGGCTGCTCGGCACGTGGGGTTTCCTCCCGGCGAGCGTGCAGGCGCTCGCGGCTCGCCTCGAGTACGCGTTGGCGCTGGCGGATTTCGGCGAGCGGGTCAGGACGCAGATCGGTTTCCGCACGTTCGGTCCGCAGCGGACGTTCATAAGGGCGTACGGCATAGGCTTCGCGCTCGGTGCGCCCTGTGCGTTCCGAAAGTGGAGTGCGTTCCGGAAGTGGAGTGCGTTCCGGAAGTGGAGCGCGTTCTGGGACCGGTGCACGTTCTGGCACCGCGGCATAGCCGTTTGCCACACGCTGGTGCGTTTCCCGGGCAGCAGCCGTGCCCATCAGGCCTTCGATGCGTGCCTCCAACCCTTCGATAGTGCGGCTCAACGCATCCAGCGACGTCCAGTCGCCCGTGCCGGTAGGATTTGATCGCGATCCGCTCATCTTTTTGCTCGCTTCGACATATGGGCCACTCAAAGCCACCTTGCTGTGGGAAGGCGGCTTCGCGGCATTCGCGCGCAGACCGCATCCCACCGTTCGGAAAGGGATAGATTATTAGGCTTTCCTCAGGCTGAACCGCGAAACTGCGCTCCATCAAAGCTAAGAAATGAAAGAAACGCGAAGCATCGCTGCTCATCCCGCACAATTCACGAAACGTGGTAAACAACCCGTTAAGTTTTGCGGAAATCTTAACCTTTTATTTTGGTCTTGCTATTGAATATGTTCATATTCTTATTGATCTGACCGACGCAGCGCCGTCGACGGGAGCGCATTGAACACTGGCCATTCCTCCCTGTTTTGCCAGGATTTGGTGGATAGAATTGCAAACCGCTTAAATTGAGGGGCGTTATGTTTTTCTCAACTGAGTTGTGAAATCCTGAAGTGACCTGAATATGGTCGGGAGTTGAGTTCGTGCCGCCATCCATCGCCCGTGAATCGGATCGGACGCATCACGTTCTGGCGCTTGATGGATGGCGTGGGCTAGCGGTCATCGTGGTGCTGATGGGCCATTTTGGCGCCGACCGATATCTGCCGGGCTTCAGCTCTTTCGGCGTCGATCTGTTCTTCGTTCTGTCAGGGCGCTTGATGGCGGAGATTTTGTTCGTCAAGCAGATGCCGCTCCCGATGTTCTTTGCCAGACGGTTTGCGCGCGTTTATCCGACGTTGTTTGTCTTCGTATTGATCACTGGTCTGGCGTTTCATGGCACGGTTGGTGAATATGGCTTAAAGGTCGCTGCTTTTGCGCTGACGTTCACTTTGAACTATGCCTTCGTCTATGGTCTCCCTTTTTCCCTGCTTGATCATATCTGGTCTCTCTGTGTCGAGGAGCACAGTTATATTCTCCTGGCTCTCATCGCCTTCGCCACCCGTTCGCGAAGCAAATTCATCACCTCGGGCCTCATTCTTGCGGCGGGATTGTTGGCCTTGATCAACGGTGTGGTTCGGCTCGATATGTCGGAGGGAGTCCCCAGTCAGGTGATGTGGCGCACCGATGTCGCCATGGCCGGGATATTCATCTCCGCAGCTCTCTTCATTGTTCTCAGGCCGTGGCGGCATCGGGATAGTTGGACATGGATCGCGCCATGCGCCTTGGCGAGCGCGGTCTTGGCGCGGATGTTCGGCCTCGACGCTGCAGCCTTTTTCGGCGCCAAGACGATCCTTCTCGCGGTAGCGGTCATCGGAATCGAATATTCCGCACCATGGTTCCGCAGGAATTTCGAAGGCAATGCACTCCGCTTTTTCGGGCTGTGCTCCTTCTCGATCTATTTGTGGCAGGAACCTTTTTATAAGCTGATGGGCTTGGGTGTCGTGCCGCCCGTTTTCCTGCTCATACTGGGGATCACCTGTGGCATAGCAAGTTATTACCTCATCGAGCGGCCCCTGCGCGCAACGCTCAATGCCATGTTCAGCCGTCAGGCTGTCGGGCAAACTCTGCCTGGGTAATCGGCGAGCGCGGAAGCGGCGCGGCCGGTTAACGGCGGGTGTCCGTAAGACCGACAGTCATCTTTCGGCAGGCCAGCAGCCATAGGGCTGCGGATCTCCGCCGCCAGCCATTATCATTTCCATTGCTCGCAAGGTCGGTCGCTCTACCTAAAAATCCGTTTCGTCACGCAAATTTGACGTTTACGCAAACGTCAATATTTTGTAAGACTGGATCAAAGGCCGGAATGCGAGTCCGGCAGCGAATTGGAGGAATTCGAGAGATGCCAGTCTACAAGGCCCCGGTGAACGATACGCTTTTCGTCCTGAACGATGTGCTCGGGCTGGAACGCTACAGCAATCTGCCGGGTTTCGCCGAGGCGAGCCCTGATATGATCGAAGCGATCCTTGGCGAGGCGGCCAAGTTGGCGGAAGAGGTGCTTTTTCCGCTCAATCATTCAGGCGATCAGGAAGGCTGCCTGCGTCACGACGACGGCACCGTCACGACGCCGAAGGGTTTCAAGGACGGCTATCGGGCCTATCGCGAAGGCGGTTGGCTGGGCCTGGCGGTGCCGGAGGAATTCGGCGGGCAGGGGCTGCCTTATACGCTGCATTGCGCCGTCGGCGAATATACCTCCGCCGCCAATATGTCGTTAATGATGTATCCCGGCCTGACGCAAGGCGCCATCGCCGCGATCTTCGTCCATGGCTCTGAAGCGCAGAAGCGGACCTATCTGCCGAAGATGGTCGATGGCACATGGTCCGGCACCATGAACCTCACCGAACCGCATTGCGGCACCGATCTCGGCCTGTTGCGCACCAAGGCCGTTCCACAGGCCGATGGCAGCTACAGGATTTCCGGCCAAAAAATATTTATCTCCGCCGGCGAACACGACATGGCGGACAATATCGTCCATCTCGTCCTTGCCCGCGTCGAAGGTGCACCTGATGGTACCAAGGGCCTCTCGCTGTTCATCGTGCCCAAGTTCCTCGTCAAGGACGATGGTTCCCTCGGTTCGCGCAACGCCGTTTCCTGCGGCGCGATCGAACACAAGATGGGCATCCACGGCAGTGCCACCTGCGTCATGAACTACGACGAGGCCACGGGCTTCCTCATCGCTGCCGAGAACAAGGGCCTCGCCGCCATGTTCGTGATGATGAACGAGGCGCGTCTGGCGGTCGGTCTGCAGGGTCTGGCCATCGCCGAGATCGCCTATCAGAATGCCGTCGCCTATGCCCGCGAACGCATCCAGGGTCGCTCGCTTTCCGGCCCGAAGGCGCCGGACAGGCAAGCCGATCCCATTATCGTTCATCCCGATATCCGCCGCTCGCTGATGACCATCCGCGCCTTCAACGAGGCCGGCCGTGCCTTCCTGCTCTGGACGGCGCTGCAGTCCGATGTCGCCCATCGCTCGGCCGACGAGAAGGAACGGCAGACGGCGGACGACATCCTCGGTCTGGTGACGCCGATCCTCAAGGGCGTTATGAGCGACAAGGGCTTCGAGCATGCGGTCATGGCGCAGCAGGTCTTCGGCGGTCACGGCTATATCGAAGAACACGGCATGAGCCAGTATGTCCGCGATGCGCGCATCACCATGATCTACGAAGGCGCCAACGGTATCCAGGCGCTCGATCTCGTTGGCCGCAAGCTGGCGCAGAACGGCGGTCGCGCCGTCATGGCCTTGTTCAAGGAAATCGGCGACTTTTGTGAGAAACATCGCAACGATGAGCAAATGGCCTTCTTCACCAAGCATTTGAAGAAGGGCTTGAACGATGTGCAGGCCGCGACCATGTGGTTTATGCAGAACGCCATGGCCAAGCCCGACAATGCCGGCGCCGGCTCGACGGACTACATGCACCTCTTCGGCCTCGTCGTTCTCGGGTATATGTGGGCGAAGATGGCGAAGGCGGCGCAGGCAGCTCTCGCCAGCGGCGACAGCGCGCGCGAGGATTATCTGAAGAACAAGCTCGTCACGGCACGGTTCTATATGGAGCGCATCATGCCGGAAACGGCGCTGCGCAAGGCCCGCATCGAAACTGGCGCGGATACGATGATGGAATTGGCGGCGGAAGCCTTTTGATCAGGGCGGCTTGCCGCCGCAGGGAGATGAGACATGACCGAGGTTTTCATTTACGACCATGTGCGCACGCCGCGCGGGCGTGGCAAGAAGGACGGCGCGCTGCATGAGGTGCCGTCCGTCCGCCTCGCTGCCAAGACGCTGGAGGCAATCCGCGACCGCAACGGCCTCGATACGAAGACGGTCGACGACATCATCATGGGCTGTGTCGATCCGGTGATGGATGCCGGCGCGGTCATCCCGAAGGCCGCAGCCTTCGAAGCGGGTTATTCGACCACAGCGCCCGGCATGCAGATCTCCCGCTTCTGCGCCTCCGGCCTCGATGCGGTGAATTTCGGCGCGGCCAAGATCGCACAGGGCGCCGACGATATCGTCATCGCTGGCGGCGTCGAAAGCATGTCGCGCGTCGGCCTCGGCATGTCCGGCGGCGCCTGGTTCATGGACCCTTCGGTGAACTTCCCGGCCTATTTCATGCCACAGGGCGTCTCGGCCGATCTGATTGCCACCAAATACGGCTTCTCCCGTGTCGATGTCGACGTCTATGCTGTCGAGAGCCAGAAGCGGGCAGCCAACGCCTGGGACAAGGGCTATTTCAGTAAGTCCGTCATTCCGGTGAAGGATGTGAACGGCCTGACGATCCTTGCCAAGGATGAGCATATGCGCCCCAGCACCGATATGCAGACGCTGGCCTCGCTCAATCCGTCCTTCCAGATGCCGGGAGAGATGGGCGGCTTCGAGGCCGTCGGCATTCAGGCGCATCCGGAAGTCGAGCGCATCAACTATGTGCACCATGCCGGCAATTCCTCGGGGATCGTCGATGGCGCCGCCGCCGTGCTGCTCGGCTCGAAAGCCGGCGGTGAGAGCATGGGGCTGAAGCCGCGCGGCCGCATCAAGGCTTTCGCCAATATCGGTTCCGATCCGGCCCTCATGCTGACCGGCCCGGTCGACGTTACCGAAAAGCTGTTGAAGCGCACCGGCATGACGCTGGCCGACATCGATCTATTTGAGCTCAACGAGGCCTTTGCCGCCGTCGTGCTGCGCTACATGCAGGCTTTCGATATTGCGCACGACAAGATCAACGTTAACGGCGGTGCCATTGCCATGGGCCATCCGCTCGGCGCCACCGGCGCGATGATCCTCGGCACGGTGCTGGACGAACTGGAGCGTCGCGATCTCAACACGGCGCTGGTAACACTCTGCATCGGCGCCGGCATGGGCACGGCCACGATCGTCGAACGCGTCTGAGGGGAGGGGAAACCAATGGCTTACACCAATTTCACCATCGAGACCGACGCGGACGGCATCGCACTCGTCACCTGGGACATGCCCGGCAAATCGATGAACGTCTTCACCGTCGAGGTGATGGACGAGCTGAACGCCATCATCGACGCAACCGTTGCCGACAAGGCAATTAAAGGCGTGGTCATCACCTCGGGCAAATCCTCCTTCTCCGGCGGCGCCGATCTGTCGATGATCAAATCGATGTTCTCCTTCTATCAGGATGAGAAGGCGAAGGACCCGGCGACGGCCGCGCAAAAGCTCTTCGATCTCGTCGGCCGCATGACCGGCCTGTTCCGCAAGCTCGAGACCTGCGGCAAGCCCTGGGTCTCCGCCATCAACGGCACCTGCATGGGCGGCGCGTTTGAGATGTCGCTCGCTTGCCACGGCCGTGTCGCCTCGGGCGCGAAAAGCGTCAAGATCGCCTTGCCCGAGGTCAAGGTCGGCATCTTCCCCGGCGCCGGCGGTACGCAGCGCGTATCGCGGCTGACCGATGCGCAATCGGCCCTGCAGATGATGACGACAGGCCAGTCGCTGACGGCTGCGCGCGCCAAGGCAATGAACCTGGTGCATCAGGTCGTCGAGCCGGATCAGTTGATCCCGGCCGCCAAGCAAATGATCGAGGATGGATTGAAGCCCGTCGCACCTTGGGACGAAAGGGGCTTCAAGGTGCCCGGCGGCGGCATCTGGATGCCGGCTGCCGCGCAGCTCTGGCCGGCAGCACCGGCTATCCTTCGCCGCGAGACCTCGGGCAATTATCCGGCAGCACTCGCCATCCTCAAATGTGTTTATGAAGGCCTGCAGGTACCTTTCGACACCGGCCTCAAAATCGAGCAGCGCTATTTCACGCAGGTGTTGCAAACGACCGAAGCCTATTCGATGATCCGCTCACTGTTCGTCTCCATGCAGGAGCTCGGCAAGGGTGCTCGTCGCCCGGCCGGACAGCCGAAGACCGAGCTGAAGAAAGTCGGTGTCGTCGGCGCCGGCTTCATGGGCGCCTCTATCGCCTATGTCACCGCAGCTGCAGGCATCCCCGTCACGCTCATCGATCGCGACATCGAAGCCGCGACCAAGGGCAAGACGGTTTCGGAAGGTCTGGTTAAGGATTCCATCGGTAAGGGGCGGTTTACACAGGAGGAAGGTGCGGCACTGCTTTCCCGCATCACGCCTTCGGCCGATTACGCCGATCTGAAGGATGCCGATCTCGTCATCGAGGCCGTGTTCGAAGATCGCGATGTCAAGAAGGCCGTCATCGAGGCCGTTGAAGCCGTGCTGCCCGCGGGCGCCGTCTTTGCCTCCAACACGTCGACCCTGCCGATATCTGGCCTTGCGAAGCATTCCAAGCGCCGGGCCGATTTCATCGGCATCCATTTCTTCTCGCCGGTCGAGAAGATGATGCTGACTGAAGTCATTCTCGGCAAGGAAACGGGCGACCGCGCCCTTGCTGTCGCGCTCGATTACATCGCTGCCATCAAGAAGACGCCGATCGTCGTCAACGACACCCGCGGTTTCTTCGTCAATCGCTGCGTGCTCCGCTATATGTCGGAGGCCTATGACATGCTGATCGAGGGTGTGCCAGCCGCGATGATCGAGAACGCCGCGAAGATGGCCGGCATGCCGGTCGGGCCGTTGGCGCTGAACGACGAAGTCGCCATCGACCTGTCGTTGAAGATCCTTAAGGCTGCCGTCGCCGATCTCGGCGACAAGGCTGTTGATGGCAGACATATGGAACTGATCACACGTCTCGTCGAAGGCGAAGGCCGCTTCGGCCGCAAGAACTCCAAGGGCTTTTACGACTATCCGCCGAAACCGGCCAAGAAGTCGCTTTGGCCGGGCTTGAAGGATCTGTATCCGCAGAAGAAGGCCGGTGAGATCGACGTCAACATCCTGAAGCAGCGCTTCCTCGTCACCATCGCGCTGGAAGCCGCCCGCACCATGGAAGAGGGCATCGTCACCGATCCGCGCGAAGCCGATGTCGGCTCCATCCTCGGTTTCGGCTTCGCCCCCTACACGGGCGGCGCGCTCTCCTACATCGACGGCATGGGCGTCAAATCCTTCGTGAATCTCTGCGAAACGTTGGCCAGAGCTTACGGTCCGCATTTCAATCCGACAGCTTTGCTGAAGGACATGGCAGCGAAGGGCGAGACGTTTTATGGGCGGTTTGACCCGTATGGCGTGAAGACGGCGGCATAACCAGCCTTCTCTACGCGAGAGCACACCGGACAACTCTGCGAAATAATGGGCCGCTCCTGTCGGGGGCGGCCCTTTTCATTCGTCCTCTGCTCAGTTCCATCAAATAGAGGAGACGAACGATGGCCGAAATTATCGGAAACCGAGAAGAAGCTGACGCCATCTTTGCCATGCTTGTGGCTTGGGCGACGGCGATCGGAGAAAAGAACGCCGCCGGCGTGTTGTCGCACATGACCGACGATATCGTGGAATTCACCCTGGCGCCGCCGCTGCAATATAAAGGCAAGGATCAGCCCGGCCTGCAGGGCTGGTTCGATACCTGGCAGGGGCCGATCGAAGGCGATGTCGAAGACCAGAAGCTGACGATCGGCGGGGAAGTCGCCTTCTGGAGTGGCCTGACGCATATGGTGGGCACCAAAACTGACGGCAACAAGGTCGACCTCTGGTTCCGCCAGACGGTTGGCCTCAGAAAGGAAGCCGGTGTCTGGAAGATTGCCCACGATCACACATCGGTCCCCTTCGCCATGGACGGCAGCGGTTTAGCGGAATTGGGGCTGAGGCCACAATTGTAGGCTCCCGCCGACACTGCGACTTTTTCCCGTCCTGCCCTCAACGCCATCACGCCGCTGCCGACTAAGACTAGAATCGCGGCCGCATAGATGTCAGTCGTTGCCGTGAACCCGATCGCTTTCGACAGGAAGCCAGCCAAAATGGCGGGCAAGCTGAAGGCGAGATAGCTTTGGATGTAAAAGGCCGAGAGCAGACCGGCGCGTTCGTCGGGCTTGGCCAATGGCATGATGCTGTGCACGGCGCCCAGGAAATTGGCGCCGAAGCCGGCACCCGCGATCAGCGTGCCGGCGATAAGGATCGGCACCTCGGCTAAATGCACGCCGGCGACCACGGCGAGAATGCCCAGCGTCATGGTCGATATGCCGAAGGTCAGCGTGATTACCGCAGGTTTTTTGCGCAGCAAAAACACCGATGCAGCGCCGCTGATCGTCAGCGCGGCAACGACCGAGCCGCCAACGAGGGGCGCAGTGCTGCCCGTCGTGGCGCTGATCAAGGACGGAACCAGCGAAAGATAGAAGCCGCCGAGCGCCCAGACCGCGACATTGATCGGCGTCAGCGCCAGCAGCGTCCGGCGGACCTGCGGCGGAATAGCCACCTCTGGCTTCAGCGAGGCGATGAGGCCAGCCCTGCGACGGGTCGTTTCGGGCGTCGCCCAAATCACGGTGGCCTGTACGACGAGAAGGATAAGCACGACCGCGTAGACGAGAAATGTCGGCGCCGGCGCAAATTGCACCAGAGCGCTGGTGCCAAGCGCGCCAACCGCCATGCCGATAAGCGGCGCGATACTGTTGGTCACCGACCCCTTGGCAGGATCGAGATCGACGAGCGCGGCACCGATCGAGGCTGCAGCGGCGCCCGTGGCGAAGCCTTGCACGATACGTGCGGCAATTAGCCAATTCGGGCCGTCGGCCGTTAAAAACAGCGCCATCGCCACCATATTGAGGAGGAGCGAAGTAAAGATCACCGGCCGGCGTCCGAGGTGATCGGAGATCGAACCGACGATCAGGAGCGAGATGAGGAGAGCGAAGGCATAGACGGCGAAGATCAGCGTGATCAGCACCGGCGAGAAGGCGAAGACCTGCTGGTAGATTCGGTAGAGCGGCGTCGGCGCGGAAGAGGCAGCAAAGAAAGTGGCGCTGGTGACGGCGTGAAAGAGCGGCGCCAGCCGGCGGCCAGGCGGCTGCGGCGAATTGGCGGTGGATTCGATCGTGGTCATCGACTACATCCTGGCTTAAAGCTAAAATATTGCGTTAAGCACATGTAATGCGCTGTGCGGCTAAAAGCAAATAATTTGCGTTAATGAGACGCCGCCGTGTTTGATACGATAACGACAACAAAGGGAAAGATTGGCATAGGATTATGGTTTCAAAGGAAAATCCTCGCCCTGGTGGGCGTAGCGCCAGGGTTCAGGCTGCCGTGCATCAGGCGGTTCGTGACATGTTGGCCAGGATGAACCGCGCTGATGTGACCATCCCGCTCATCGCGCAGCGCGCCAATGTGACGCCATCGACGATCTATCGCCGCTGGGGTGACCTGCAGGAGCTTTTGGCCGACGTGGCGGCGTCGCGCCTACAGCCGGAAACGGAGCCGCCCAAAACCGGTAGCGCCAGGACCGACCTGCAGGCCTGGGCCGAGCAATATGCCGACGAAATGTCCTCCGGCGCCGGCCGGCAAATGATCCGCGATGTTCTGGCAGTATCCGACTCCGCAAATGCGGAGAAATGCTGCATCTATACGCAGCAACAATTGCGCGTCATCGTCGCCCGGGCGGAAGAGCGGGGCGAGGCATTCCCAACGCTCACCGAACTGATGGACTACGTTGTTTCGCCGATCATGTACCGCATCCTCTTCGACCAGGTGCCTAGCAGCGACTATGTTCGCGGCCTGATCTCTCGCGTGATGCCGGAGAGTGCCGATTAGTTTCAGTATGCGCACTTAAAAGATGCCAGAAAGGCAATTCCCCGGATATGAGCGCCTGAGCGGGGCTTTAGGCCAATTTGCTGTTGAAAAATAAGGAAAAAGATGGTGCTAATCATCCCTAGTGAATTCAACGGCAACGCGAAGGGGACTGGTCAATGCTTAATGAATTCAAGGCTTTCATTGCTCGTGGCAATGTCATGGATCTCGCGGTCGGCGTGATCATCGGCGGCGCGTTCGGCGGTATCGTCAAGTCGCTGGTTGAAGATATCATCATGCCGATCGTCGGTGCGATTTTCGGTGGTTTTGACTTTTCGAATCATTTCCTGCCCCTGTCGTCTGCTGTCAACGCGCCGACGCTGGCCGGCGCCCGTGCGCAGGGCGCGGTTTTCGCCTATGGCAATTTCATCACCGTCCTCATCAATTTCCTCATCCTTGCCTGGATCATATTCCTGATGGTCAAGGGCGTGAACGCGTTGCAAAAGCAGGTCGCGCGTAAGGAAGAAAAGGCCGCCGAAGCCGCACCGCCGCCGGCCGATGTCCAGTTGCTCACCGAAATCCGCGATCTCCTAGCCAGGCGCCCCGCGGCCTGAAGCACCTTTTCGCAATTCCTGATTTCAAGCCTCGGCTGATCAACGGCCGAGGCCCCATTCATCACGAAAATCGATTGGTCGCTAAGGCAAAGTCATAGGATTTGGCCAGTGTTCTGCTTTATGAAGCAGAAAACCGGAGACCTTTCATGTCGATATTGAACAGCCTTAGCCCGCGTGCGCTTGCCGCGCCCGAAAGCGGGATCGTGGAAGTCGTGAATTATGCCCGTGGCCGCGAGGGCCTGCTGCCGCTGTGGGTCGGCGAGGGCGATCTGCCGACGCCGGATTTTATCAATCGCGCCGCCATGGCCTCGCTCAACGCCGGCGAAACTTTCTATACCTGGCAGCGCGGCATTCCGGAGTTGCGCCAAGCACTTGCCGATTATTATGGCCGGCACTTCGGCACCTCCTTGCCGATGGAGCATTTTTATGTCGTCGGCTCCGGCATGCAGGCGATCCAGCTTTCCGTGCAGGCGATCACCTCACCCGGTGATGAGATGGTCTATCTCTCTCCGGCTTGGCCGAATATCGCTGCGGCTCTTGAGATTGCAGGCGCCCGCTCCGTCCCTGTGCCGTTGCAATTCGAGCATGGCAAATGGTCGCTCGATCTCGGGCGCCTGGAGGCGGCGATCACGCCGAAGACGAAGGGTCTCTTCATCAATACCCCATCCAACCCGACGGGCTGGACGGCGACCCACCAGGACCTCCGGGATATTCTCGCGTTGGCGCGCAAGCATGATCTTTGGATCATGGCCGACGAAATCTATGCGCTGTACTATTATGCTGGCGGTCGCGCGCCGAGCTTTCTGGACGTCAAGGAGGCCGACGACAAGATCCTGTTCGTCAATTCCTTCTCGAAGAACTGGTCGATGACTGGCTGGCGCGTCGGCTGGATCGTGGCGCCCGCCGAGCTTGGCCAGGTCATCGAGAACCTGGTGCAATACTCCACCTCCGGTGTAGCGCAGTTCATGCAGAAGGGCGCAGTCGCCGCATTGAACGAAGGTGATGAATTCGTCCGCTCCAACATCGCCAAGGCTGCCCGTTCACGTGACATCCTCTGCGACGCGCTGATCGCTACCAACCGCGTCCACACGCTGAAGCCGGATGGCGCGCTCTATTCGTTCCTGAAGATTGACGGCGTCACCGACAGCCGCAAGGCCGCCCTCGATATTGTCGACAAGACCAGCGTCGGCCTGGCGCCTGGAACGGCCTTCGGCAAGGGCGGTGAACTCTTCATGCGCGCCTGTTTCCTGCGCGATCCTGCGCAGGTGGCGGATGCTGCGGAACGGCTAAGCCGGTACATCTTGAGTTTGTAACGGTCAGGGCTTCCTTGCCGACATATTGACGGAACCCGGCGGTTGCGCCGGGTTTTTCGTCTGTCTGGCCGGGATCGATAAAATCCAACCGATCCTCGAAAACCCCGCCTAACCATAGGAACAATCTTCCTTTCCCGGCAGCCCGCCCGACCCCCGGTTGTAATCAAATGGGTAAGAAAGCGAGCCTCATATGTTCCCTGTACGACTTTGCAGGGGTGTGAAGAATGACAGTGTTGGTAACGGGCGGTGCCGGGTATATCGGCAGTCATATGGTCTGGAAATTGCTGGACGCCGGCGAGGATGTGGTCGTCATCGACCGTCTCTCCACCGGCTTTCGCTGGGCGGTCGCGCCGGCGGCACGCTTCTATCTCGGTGATGTCGCCGATGAAGTATTGCTGCAGAAGATCTTCGCGGAAAACGATATCGACGCCATCATTCATTTCGCCGGTTCCGCCGTCGTGCCGATGTCGATCGAGGATCCGCTCGCTTATTATGACAACAACACCGGTAAAACCCGCGTCCTGACGAGCGCTGCGATCAAGGCCGGCATTCGCCACTTCGTCTTTTCCTCCACCGCCGCCGTCTACGGCCCGCAGCCCTCCAGTGAACCGGTGCGGGAAAGCGCGCCGCTGCGGCCGGAAACACCCTATGGGCAATCCAAGCTGATGTCGGAATTGATGCTGCGCGATGCCGCCGCCGCTTATGATTTCAGCTATGTGGCCCTGCGCTATTTCAACGTCGCCGGCGCCGATCCGAAGGGGCGGGCCGGCCAATCGACCGACGGTGCCACCCATCTTATCAAGGTTGCCTGCGAAGCGGCCCTCGGCCGGCGTCGCCAGGTGGATATCTACGGCACCGACTATCCGACACATGACGGTACCGGCGTGCGCGACTACATCCATGTCTCCGATCTCGTCGAGGCGCATCTGATGGCGCTACAGCATCTGAGAAGCGGCGGCAGGCCGCTTGTCGCCAATTGCGGTTATGGCACGGGCTATTCGGTGCTCGATGTCCTAAACATGGTCACGCGGGTCTATGGTCGCGCTTTCCGGATTCACATGGCTCCGCGACGACCCGGCGACGCCGCCAGCGTCGTCGCCGACGCCAGCCTTGCTCATCGCGAGTTGGGATGGGCGCCGAAATACAACTGCATGGAGACGATCGTGCGCTCGTCGCTGGAGTGGGAAATCCAGCTCGCGCAGAGGTCCGGTTTCGATGCAAGTGGCTTGCATAAGGTGTTCGCAGCACCAAGCATCTGAGATGTCAGCGTCGGAATTACATCGGAATATCTCTATATTTTAATGAAAATTCAAAACTATACGGAACTCATTAGTAATATTTCCCAACAAAAATAACTGAAAATCAAGTTTTTTATGGTTTTATATGCTCGGGGGAAGAAAGCCATGAGGAATTTGCTTTCAGGCTTGCGCCTGCAGAAAGAGAATCCCACATTTTTGGTGGCGCAATACAAAGCGCTGTCGTCGCAGATACCCGTTCTTTATATTCTTTTGATCATCAACGCCCTGGCTGTGGCGATCACGCATATCCGCACGGCGCCGATGTGCTGGCGCTTTATGTGCCGGTCGGCCTGAGCATCCTTTGTATTTTCCGCATCGTCTGGTGGCAGATACACGGCCAGGACTCCATAAGTGCTGATCGGGCCTATAGGGTGATGCATCGAACGATCATCCTCGCCGGCGTGCTGACCTTTGCTTTCGGCGCCTGGGCTGTCGCACTTTATCAATATGGCAATGCTTATCAGCAGGGTCAGATCGCCTATTTCCTTGTCGTGACCGGCATCTCCTGCGTCTTCTGCCTGATGCATCTGCCGGCCGCGGCATTGCTGACGACAGCGATCACCTTTTCCTTCATGGTCGTCACCTTCATGGTCTCCGGCAATTCCGTGTTCGTGGCGACGGCGACCAGCGTCATTTTCCTGACCTTTCCCTTCATTCGCGTCATCAACAGCTATTTCCGGAACTTTGCCGGGCTGGTGCGGCTGACCGAGGAACTTGTCGACAAGCAGACGGAAGCCGAACGGCTGAACCTCATTAACAGCCGCAACGCGCTGCAGGATCAGCTCACAGGCCTTGCTAACCGTCGCAGTTTCTTTCGCGAATTGCAGGATCTGTTGCAGCAACGGCCGGAGGAACCGCCGATCATCGGTCTGGTCGATCTCGATGGCTTCAAGCCGGTTAACGACGTCTTTGGTCACGCTGCGGGTGATCTTGTGTTGAAGCAGACTGCCGAACGTTTTGTGGCCCTGATGGGCGGCAAAGGCACCATTGCGCGCCTTGGCGGCGACGAATTCGGCGTGATTTTTCCACGCGATCTCAGCCGCAATTGTGTCTCCGACATGGCGCAGGCTTTCTGCGCGGCGCTGCGCGAACCCTATGATGTGCCCGGTGGCTCCATCCGTATTTCCGGCTCCTGTGGCATCGTCGTTCCGGAGGGCGGCGGCCATACGGCCGAACAGCTGTATGAAAAGGCGGATTTCGCCCTTTATCAGGTCAAGAGCCGGCGCAGCGGCAGCGTCGAGTTCTTCTCCCATGATCTCGAAGAGATCCTCCAGCAACGGCACCTGATCGAGCTGGAATTGCAGAGTGACAATTTCGCCCGGGAATTGTCGCTGGAATATCAGCCGATTGTCGATCTCGATGATGGCCATGTCGTCGCCTTCGAAGCCTTGGCGCGCTGGAACAGCGCCCGTCTCGGCCGCGTCAGCCCCGATGCCTTCGTGCCCGCCGCCGAGCGCACGGCGGTGATCGGCAAGATGACCCGCATCCTTTTCGCCGAGGCGTTGCAGGCGTTATCGATCATGCCGTTGCCGTTGCGCATGTCTTTCAACCTGTCGGCACGCGATATCTGCGACCATGAGACTTCGATGGCCCTGCTGGCCATGATCCATGCCGCAAAGATCGATCCACGCCGCATCGAATTCGAGATCACGGAAACGGCATTGTTGTCGGATTTCGACACCGCCTATGAGGTCATCGGCCTGTTGCGCGCCGCCGGCATTACCATTGCGCTCGACGATTTCGGCACCGGCTTCTCCAGCCTCAGCCATGTCCACCGGCTGGAATTCGACAAGATCAAGATCGACAAGAGTTTTGTCATGCAGTTCGATCGCGATGTTCGCTGCATGAATATCACCCGCTCGGTTGCCAACCTCTGCCGCAATCTCGGAATTGCTTCGGTCGCCGAAGGCGTCGAGAGCGCCGCCATTGCCGAGGCGCTGCATGCTTTCGGGGTGCGATTGGCGCAGGGCTATCATTTCTCCAGGCCGCTGCGCCTGCACGACGCGCTCGCCTTTGCCGAGGCGAGCGAGTCTGGCGTCGAAGCACGGCGCATGGCCAACGCCTAGATGCTTTAGGCTGGCGCGCGCCCAAGAAAGGCCGGCGCGTTGCGGCGTACCGCATCAACCAGAAAATCGATGACGGTGCGCACGCGCGGCGATTGCCGGAGGTCGCGATGGCAGGTGATCCAGTAGTGGCGCTTCAGGTCGACTTCGTCGGGTAGCACCATCTGCAGATCCGGATGCCGGCTGGCGATGAAGAAGGGCAGCACGCAGAGCCCAAGCCCGTTCTTCGTCGCCGTCAACTGTGCAAAGATGCTGGAACTCTGAAATTGCGGCTTGATGCGCGGATGGATGTCGCCGAGATAATCGAGACCGGGCGCAAAGATCATGTCCTCGATGTAGCCGATGAAGGCATGCTCCGGCAGATCGTCGCGGCTCTCGACCGGCGGGTGAGTAGCGAGGTAATCCCGCGACCCATAGACCTGCAGATGGTAATCAGTCAGTTTCTCGGTGAAATAAGGGCCGGCCTTCGGCGGATCGAGCACGACGACAATATCGGCTTCCTTGCGCGACAGCGACATGATCTGCTGGATCGTCACCAACTCCAGCGAAATGTTCGGATACCGCGCGGTGAACTCCGAAAGCATGGTGGTGAAGAAGAAATTGGAGAAACCTTCCGGCGCGCTGATGCGCACCACGCCGCGCTGCGCGGCTGAGCCAACCGTCAGGTCCGACCTAAGCCGCTCGGTTTCCTGCTCCATGCGCTCGGCCGTATCGACGAAGCGCTGGCCCATGCCCGTCAGCATGTAGCCGCGCGGATTGCGCTCGAAGAGCTTGACCTGAAGCGAAAATTCCAGCCGGTCGATACGGCGCGAGACGGTGGCGTGGCTGGTCCGCAATTGCCGGGCGGCGGTCGAAAGTTGTCCGGTCCGGCCACGGCCAGAAAAAACTGCAGATCGTCCCAGGTGAAATGCGGTGCGCTCTCATGCCTCCCTTTCTGTTCAAAAATGAACAGACACTGTTTGGAATTAGTTGTAAACTTCACTTGCGTCAACGGACGATTTCAATGATCTTGAAGGACAGGAAAGTCGTTTTGAGGAGAACGGCTGGCCAATTTTGAACAGATTCATTTTTGCCAAATCTCTGGGAGGAGAGGATATGCGAAAGAGTCTTATTGCGTCCCTGGCACTTCTGCTTGCAACCAGCACCGCAGCATTCGCCGCTGGCGCGTCCGACAATGTGGTGAAGATCGGCATTTTGAACGACCAGTCGGGCGTCTATGCCGACTTCGGCGGCAAGTCTTCGGTGGAGGCAGCCAAGATGGCCGTCGAGGATTTTGGCGGCAAAGTGTTGGGCGTCCCGATCGAGATCGTCGATGCCGACCACCAGAACAAACCCGATATCGCCTCGAACATCGCCCGCCAATGGTATGATCAGGACAAGGTCGACGCCATCATGGAGCTGACGACCTCGTCGGTGGCGCTGGCGGTACAGGCGATCGCCAAGGAAAAGAAGAAGATCGATATCGTCACCGGCGCAGCCACGACCGATCTTACCGGCAAACAATGCTCGCCCTATGGTTTCCATTGGGCCTATGACACACATGCCCTGGCCGTCGGCACGGGCGGCGCGCTGGTCAAGCAAGGCGGCGATACCTGGTTCTTCCTGACCGCTGACTACGCCTTCGGTTATTCGCTGGAGCAGCAGACCAGCGATTTCGTCAAGTCGAGTGGCGGCAAGGTTCTCGGTTCCGTCCGTCATCCGCTGTCGACGAATGACTTCTCGTCCTTCCTGCTGCAGGCTCAATCCTCGGGTGCCAAGGTCATGGCCTTGCCAATGCCGGTCTCGATACCTCGAATGCCATCAAGCAGGCGTCGGAATTCGGCATCACCCAGGGGGCCAGCATCTGGCGGCGCTGCTCTTTACGCTCGCCGAAGTTCATGGCCTCGGCCTGCAGGCGGCTCAAGGCTTGACGTTGACCGAAGGCTATTACTGGAATCTCGATGACAAGAGCCGCGAATTCGGCAAGCGCTTCTTCGCTCGCACTGGCAGGATGCCGAACATGATCCACGCCGGCACCTATTCCGCCGTCCTGCAATATCTGAAGGCCGTGCAGAAGGCCGGCACCGACGATACCGAAGCGGTCGCGAAGGAACTGCACGAAATGCCGGTCGACGACGTTTTCGCCCGTGGCGGCACGGTCGGCCCCAACGGCCGCATGTTCCACGACATGTACCTGCTCCAGGTCAAGAAGCCTGAGGAAAGCAAGGAACCGTGGGATTACTTCAACGTGCTGGCAACGATTCCCGGCAAGGAAGCCTATATCGATCCGGCCAAGAGTGGCTGCGATCTCGTCAAACAGTAAGGTTGCGATCAGCCGATGGCGATCTCTGCGACAGAGCAACAGGAAGAGCCACGGGTGGTTTTATCCGCCCGCGGCCTCCGCCGCGATTTTGGCGGCTTCACGGCCGTCAAGAATGTCGATCTCGACGTGCGTCATGCCCGCGTGCACGCGCTGATTGGCCCGAACGGCGCCGGCAAGACGACTGTGTTCAACCTGCTGACAAAATTCCTGCAGCCGACGCATGGGACGATCACCTTGCTCGGCACCGACATTACCAAGACGAAGCCGGACAGGGTCGCGCGCATGGGGCTGGTGCGCTCCTTCCAGATTTCGGCCGTCTTTCCGCATCTCTCCGTGCTCGACAATGTCCGCGTCGCGCTGCAGCGGCCGAACAATCTGGCGCATCAATTCTGGCGACCGTTATCGGCATTGGACGGGCTCAACCATCGCGCCGAGCAACTGCTTGCGGCCGTCGGTCTGACGAAGGAACGCGATGCCATCGCCGCCGATCTGTCCTATGGCCGCAAGCGCGTATTGGAGATCGCGACAACCTTGGCGCTTGATCCGAAGGTGCTGCTGCTCGACGAACCGATGGCCGGCATGGGGCTGGAGGATGTCAACACCGTCTCTGCCATCATCCGCGATGTAGCACGTGATCGGGCTGTGCTGATGGTGGAGCACAATCTCTCCGTCGTCGCGGATATCTGCCACCATGTCACTGTGCTCCAGCGCGGCGAAATCCTCGCCGAAGGCGACTACGCCACGGTCAGCCAGGACCCGCGCGTCCGCGAGGCCTATATGGGCACGGAGGAGGCGTAGGATGGCGGCGCTGCTTGAGGTTCAGGGTCTCAATGCCTGGTATGGCGAAAGCCACATATTGCACGGCGTCGACATGAAAGTTGGCGAGGGTGAGACCATCACCATTCTCGGCCGCAACGGCGTCGGTAAGACGACGACGCTGCGCACCATCGTCGGCATCGTTCGGGCGCGCAGGGGCAAGATCGCCTTTGCCGGTGCCGACATGATGCACGTGCCGCTGCACAAGACGGCGCATAGAGGCATCGGCTTCGTGCCGGAGGAGCGCGGCATCTTCTCGACGCTCAGCGTTCATGAAAATCTGATGCTGCCGCCGGTGGTTGCGCCGGGTGGGATGACGGTCGATGAGATTTTCGAGCTGTTTCCCAATCTGCACGAGCGCCGAAACAGCGCCGGCACGAAACTCTCGGGCGGTGAACAGCAGATGCTCGCCATGGCCCGCATCCTGCGCACCGGTGTGCGCATGCTGCTGCTCGACGAACCCACGGAGGGGCTGGCGCCAGTGATCGTTCAGCGCATCGGCGAGGTGCTGAAGAAGCTGAAGGAGCGCGGCATGACCATTCTGCTGGTCGAGCAGAATTTCCGGTTTGCGAGCCGCATTGCCGATCGTTTCTATCTGATGGATCATGGCCAGATGATCGCCGAGTTTCCGGTCGGCGAATTGCCGGAGCGGATGGACATGCTGCACAAGGTTCTGGGGGTCTGACGCCATGACCATGATATTCGGCATCCCGCTGCAAGCGCTCCTCGGACAATTGCTGATCGGACTGATCAACGGCTCCTTCTATGCGCTCTTGAGCCTCGGGCTCGCGATCATATTCGGCATGCTGCGGGTGATTAATTTCGCCCACGGCGCTCTCTACATGCTCGGCGCTTTCACCGCCTATCTTCTGCTCGCCTATGCCGGCATCGGCTATTGGCCGTCATTGGTGCTGGCGCCATTGATTGTCGGCCTGTTCGGCGCTGTCGTCGAGCGCTTGTGCTTGCGCCGGCTTTACAAGGTCGATCCGCTCTACGGGCTGCTTTTTACCTTCGGCATGGCTCTGACCATCGAAGGCACGTTCCGCTATTTCTACGGTTCTTCGGGCCAGCCCTACGCCGTGCCGACCGCGTTGGTGGGCGCCGTCAATCTCGGTTTCATGTTCCTGCCGATCTATCGCGGCTGGGTGATCGCGGTGTCGCTCGTTGTCTGCCTTGGCACCTGGCTGCTAATCGAGAAGACCAAGCTTGGCGCCTATCTGCGTGCAGCGACGGAAAATTCAGTGCTCGTACAGGTCTTCGGCGTCAACGTGCCGGTACTTCTGACGCTGACCTATGCCTTCGGCGTCGCGCTCGCCGCCCTTGCCGGCGTGCTGGCCGCACCGATCTATCAGGTCTCGCCGCTCATGGGATCGAACATGATCATCATCGTCTTTGCCGTCGTTGTCGTCGGCGGCATGGGCTCGATCATGGGCGCCATCGTCACCGGCTATGTGCTCGGCGTGGCGGAAGGACTGACGAAGGTCTTTTATCCGGAAGCATCCAATATCGTCATCTTCGTGATCATGGCGATCGTGCTGCTCCTCAGGCCCGCGGGCCTTTTTGGCCGGGATGCGTGACATGGTTGATATGACCGATACGTTGAAATCCGAAAGCCGCCGCCCGTCATCAGTCCAGAAGGGCTTTCTGATCGTCGGCCTGGTTCTGCTGATCTGGGCGCCGTTTTTCATTTATCCGATCTTCGTCATGAAGGTGCTCTGCTTCGCGCTCTTTGCCTGCGCCTTCAACCTGCTGCTCGGCTATACCGGCCTTCTGTCCTTCGGCCACGCCACCTTCTTCGGCGGTGCGGCCTATTTCACAGCCTATACGGTGAAGGAGTGGGGCGTTCCGCCTGAGCTCGGCATCGTGATCGGCGTCGCCGGCGCTGTGCTGCTGGGTCTGATCATGGGCTTCGTCGCCATCCGCCGGCAGGGCATATATTTCGCCATGATCACGCTGGCGCTGTCCTACATGTTCTACTTCTTCTGCCTGCAGGCGAAGTTCACCCAGGGCGAAGATGGCATCCAGTCGGTGCCGCGTGGCCATCTCTTCGGCGTAATCGATCTCAACAACCCCTTCAACATGTATTATTTTGTGCTGGCGGTGTTCATCATCGGCGTGCTGATCATCTGGCGCTTCATCAATTCGCCCTTCGGCATGATCCTCAAATCGATCCGGGAAAACGAGCAACGGGCGATTTCGCTCGGCTATTCCGTAGCCCATTACAAGCTCGGCGCCTTCGTCATGTCGGCGGCTCTTGCCGGGCTTGCCGGCGCGGTGAAGGCGCTGGTCTTCCAGTTCGCCACCTTGACAGACGTCGCCTGGCAGATGTCCGGCGAGGTGATCCTGATGACCTTGCTCGGCGGCATCGGCACCTTGATCGGCCCGCTTTTCGGCGCCGGCTTCGTGGCAACGCTGGAAAACTATCTCGCGACCTCGGAATTCCCGGTCACCGTCATCACCGGCATCGTCTTCATGGTCTGCGTCCTGCTCTTCCGCCGCGGCATCATCGGCGAGTTCTACGCGTCGCGGCTGGGGCGGAAACTGGGATTTGAGTATCGCCGCTGACTATCCACCTTTCCTTCTCCCCGCTCGCGGGGAGAAGGTGCCCGAAGGGCGGACGAGGGGCCTGCACAGACTGCTGGCGAATACGGAATTTGCCGGACCCTCCCGCCCCTCACCCTAGCCCTCTCCTCGCATGCGGGGAGAGGGGACGACAGAGTCTCTGGAATGGATCGATTCGACTACATTATCATCGGCGCCGGCAGTGCCGGCTGCGTGCTTGCCAACCGGCTGTCGGCGGATCGCAACAACAGGGTATTGTTGCTGGAGGCGGGGGGCAGCGACAATTACCACTGGATCCATATCCCGGTCGGCTATCTCTATTGCATCAACAATCCCCGCACCGACTGGTGCTTCACCACCGCGCCGGAAGCAGGGCTGAACGGCCGCTCGCTAAACTATCCGCGCGGCAAGGTGCTCGGCGGCAGCTCCTCGATCAACGGTATGATCTATATGCGCGGCCAGGCACGCGACTATGATCTCTGGCGGCAGCTCGGCTGCGCCGGCTGGGGTTGGGACGATGTACTGCCCTATTTCGTGAAGTCCGAGGACCATTACAGGGGCAAGGACGAGATGCATGGCGCCGGTGGCGAGTGGCGGGTCGAGAAGGCCCGCGTGCGCTGGGCTGTGCTCGATGCCTTCCAGGCGGCTGCACGCGAAGCCGGAATCCCCGAAACGGCGGATTTCAATCGCGGCAATAACGAGGGTTCCGGCTATTTTGATGTCAACCAGCGCTCCGGTGTCCGCTGGAATACCGCGAAGGCCTTTCTGCAGCCGGCTCTGAAACAGGGCAATCTCACCGTCCTCACCAAGGCGCAGGTCCGCCGCCTGCTCGTCGAGGAGGATGCCGTCACCGGTGTCGAGTTTCAGCATAACGGCATGACGAAGCGCGCTTATGCCGACAAGGAAACGGTCCTGTCTGCCGGCTCCATCGGTTCGCCGCAGATACTGGAACTCTCCGGCATCGGCCGCGGCGAGATATTGAGCCAGGCCGGCATAGGGGTGGTGCGCGAAATCAAGGCGGTCGGCGAGAACCTGCAGGATCACCTGCAACTGCGCATGGCCTACAAGGTTACCGGCGTGCCGACCTTGAACGAGAAGGCGACCAAACTGCTCGGCAAGGCGGCGATCGGGCTGGAATATCTTGTGCGCCGCTCCGGGCCTATGGCGATGGCGCCGAGCCAGCTCGGCATCTTCACCCGCTCCGGCCCGGACAAGGAAACGCCGGACCTGCAATATCACGTGCAGCCGGTGTCGCTCGATAAGTTCGGCGATCCCGTCCATCCTTTTCCGGCGATTACCGCCAGCGTCTGCAATCTGAGACCGGAGAGTCGCGGCGCCGTACACATCGAGAGTCCCGAATTCACAGCCCAGCCAAAGATCAGCCCAAACTATCTCTCGGCATTGCGCGACCGCGAAATCGCAGTACGCTCCATCCGCCTGACGCGGCGGATCGTGGCGCAGCCGTCTTTCGCCAAATTTCTGCCGGAGGAGTTCAAGCCCGGTCCGTCCTATCAGACGGACGCCGAGCTCGAGCGCGCGGCGGGCGATATTGGCACGACGATCTTCCACCCGGTCGGCACCTGCCGCATGGGTGGCGATCCACAAAGCGTGGTCGATCCGCGTTTGCGGTTTCGCGCGCTGGCGCGGCTCCGGATCGCCGACGCCTCGGTCATGCCGTCGATTACATCAGGGAACACCAACTCGCCGACCATCATGATCGCCGAGAAAGCCGCTGAGATGATCCTTGCCGACAACCGCTGAGCGCCTATTGATGAGTGGAGGCAGAACAGGGAGTTTCGAATGCATGGCATAGACGAGGTCATCATCGAGCGTCAGGGATCGGCGGGTCTCATCCGTCTCAACCGGCCGCAGGCGCTGAACAGCCTGACATCACCGATGATCCGGGCGATTGCATCGGCTCTTGGTGAATTCGCCGCCGATCCTTCCGTCGCCAGCGTCATCGTCGCAGGAGAGGGCGAGCGCGCCTTCTGCGCCGGCGGCGATATTCGCCTGTTGCATGAGAGCGGCAAACGAGGTTCAGCGGAAGCCGAGACCTTCTGGCGCGAGGAATTTCGCCTCAACCATGCCATCGCGAATTATCCCAAACCTTACGTGGCGCTGATGGACGGCATCACCATGGGCGGTGGCGTCGGACTATCCTCCCATGGCAGTCATCGTGTCGTTACGGAGCGCACCCGCCTCGCCATGCCGGAAACCGGCATCGGTTATTTTCCCGATGTCGGCGCCACCTGGCTTTTACCGCGTGCGCCCGGCGAAGCCGGCACATGGATGGGCCTGACAGGCCACACCATCAACGCCGCCGACGCGATCCACGCGCGGCTCGCCGATCATTGTGTCGCGTCTTCCGATCTAACGACGTTGATCGAGGCGATCAGCGTGTTGCCCGTCGCTGCGTCGTCGGCCAATGTGCACAGGGTGATTTCAGGCATGGCAGCCCCCGCGGGCGAAAGCCGGCTCGCCGCTATCAGCGATATGATCGATCGGGCGCTGGCATATGATACCGTTGAGGACATTCAGGAGGCGCTGACACGAGAGACAGGCGATTTCGCCGCCGAAACGTCGCGGACGATCGCCACGCGCTCTCCCACCAGCCTGAAATTGACCCTGAAGCTGCTGCGGGCCGGCCGCAAGAGCGCAAGCCTTGGCGAATGCCTGAACCGCGAACTCGGCGCCTGCCTTGGGATATTGTATAATCCCGACTTTTACGAAGGCGTGCGCGCCGCGGTCATCGACAAGGATCGCAATCCGAAATGGTCCCCGGCAAGCCTTGCCGAGGTCGGCGATGCCGCCATCGACCGCTTCTTCGTGCCGGCGCGACCGCCGCTTTTCGCGATGTGAAGATACTGGAAGGAGAGCATCATGACACGGATCGCATTCATCGGGCTCGGCAATATGGGCGGTCCCATGGCCGCCAATCTGGTCAAGGCCGGCCATGCCGTTGTCGGCTTCGATCTCGCGCATGATGTGCTGAAGGCTGCGGAGGCGACGGGCGTCAAGGCCGCAAACGTGCTGACCGAGGCCTTGGCCGATGCCGAAGCCGTCATCACCATGTTGCCGATGGGGCGGCATGTGCTGACGGTCTGGACCGATATCCTGCGCTCGGTGCCGAAGGGTACCTTGCTGATCGACAGCTCGACCATCGATGTCGACAGCGCCCGCAAAGCCCACGCCATGGCAGGTGATGCCGGTTGCCTGTCCCTCGACGCACCGGTCTCCGGCGGCACTGGGGGTGCCGCGGCCGGAACGCTCACCTTCATGGCCGGCGGTTCGCAGGAAAGTTTTGCAGGCGCCAGACCGCTGCTCGAAGTCATGGGCAAGAAGATCGTCCATTGCGGCGATGCGGGCGCCGGCCAGGCGGCGAAGATCTGCAACAACATGATCCTCGGTGTTTCCATGATCGGCGTCTGCGAGGCCTTCGTGCTCGGCGAAAAGCTCGGCCTGTCACACCAGGCCCTGTTCGACGTCGCTTCGACGTCGTCCGGCCAGTGCTGGTCAATCAATACCTATTGCCCCGTGCCCGGCCCTGTGCCGACCTCGCCCGCCAACAACGACTACAAGCCGGGCTTCATGGCGGCACTGATGCTGAAGGATCTGCGGCTTGCGCAGGAGGCGGCGCTGTCGAGCGGCGCGTCGACGCCGCTGGGTGCCGAAGCGGCGCAACTGTTTGCGCTGTTCGACAAACAGGGCAATGGCGCCCGTGATTTCTCGGCGATTATTGAGATGTTCCGGGAGGCGGACTGAGGATTGCTGGATCGTTGGTCGGGTGCAAGGCTGCCCCTCTCCCCGCGAGCGCAGGGGGAATCGCGCATGAGATGAAGTCGTTACCACGCAACCCCTTCTCCCCTCGGGGAGAAGGTGCCGACAGGCGGATGAGGGGGGCGAGGAGTGGAACGACGAGCACCTTGAGCGCAAGCGAAAGGTCACTCTTTATGGAAAAAGACCCCCTCATCCGACCCTTCGGGCCACCTTCTCCCCAAGGGGAGAAGGAGCTTACGGCGCTGGCATGCCCCATATGCAATTGCCCTTCACTCAAGGGGGGAGAGGGTTAGGGTGAAGGGCTTGCCACAAGCGACATCCTCTGCGAATAAGCCTCAACTCATCGCCACATGCCGCGCATGCGCGCCCCAACATCGACGCGCACCTGCCGTGCCTGAACCGCCGCAGCGCTTTCCGCCCGTGCCTGCGGCCAGCCGCAGACCTCGAAGAATTGCAGCAAGGTCACCGGAATGAAGCGCGTGCGCGAAGCGAAGACATGCCGATCGCCTTGGGCATGCTGGCCATGCGTGAAGAAGCGCTGCGGGATGACGAGGTCGAGGCCGTCCTTGGCACGAGTCATGGCGACATAGAGCAGCCGCCGTTCCTCTTCGATCTCGGAGGATGATCCGACGGCGAGATCGGCCGGAATGCAGCCATCCACGGCATTGAGGACGAAGACTTTCGTCCATTCCTGGCCTTTGGCGGAATGGATGGTCGAAAGGATGAGATAATCCTCGTCGAGCAGCGGCACGCCGGCCTGGTCACTGGTGGCATCGGGCGGATCGAGCGTCAATTCGGTGAGGAAGCGCTCGCGCGAGCCGTAGCCGCCAGCGATTTGTTCGAGCTGGAGCAAGTCCGCCTGACGCGTTGCCGCATCCTCATGTGCCCGCTCCAGATGCGGTTCATACCACTGCCGCACCAGGCCGATTTCCGCTGGCCACCCGGCCTTGCCGCTCTTCAGTTCCTGCATGGTCGCTACGAAACTGGTCCAGTCTTCCCCAGAGCGGGGAGGCGCCGGAAAGTCGGCAAGCGCCGTCATCGGACTGGCCTGTTCGCCGATATGGTCGAGCACGCGCTGCGCGGTCGAGGGGCCGACGCCCGGCAGGAGCTGCATCAACCGGAAGCCGGCAACGCGGTCGAGCGGGTTCTGGGCAAAGCGAAGGGCAGCCAGCATGTCCTTGACATGGGCACTGTCGAGAAACTTCAGCCCGCCGAATTTGACGAAGGGGATGTTGCGGCGGGTAAGCTCCACCTCCAGCGGCCCGCTATGGTGCGAGGTCCGGAAAAGCACGGCCTGCTGCTTGAGCTTCGCGCCGCTCTCGCGATTTTCCAGCACCTGGTCGGCAACATAGCGCGCTTGATCGCTTTCGTCGCGCACCGTCACCAGCCGTGGCCGTTGAGCGCTTTGCCGCTCCGTGCGCAAGTTCTTCGTGAATCGTTCGGAGGCAAGATCGATCACCGCATTGGCGGCCGCCAGAATCGGCTGCGTCGAACGGTAATTGCGGTCGAGCGTGACGATGTTGGCGGCGGGAGTAAAGGAGGTCGGGAAGTCGAGGATGTTGCGCACCGTAGCCGCGCGGAATGAGTAGATCGACTGCGCATCGTCGCCGACGACAGTCAGTCCGTGGCCGTTGGGTTTCAGCGCCAGCAGGATCGACGACTGCAGCCGGTTGGTATCCTGATATTCGTCGACCAGCACATGATCGAAGCGGCCGCCAATATCTTCGGCGATCAGCGGCTCGTGCAGCATATGCGCCCAATAGAGCAGCAGATCGTCGTAATCGAGCACATTCTGCACCTGCTTGGCCTCGACATAGGCCGCGAAGAGGTCGCGCAACTGCTTGTCCCAGGCAGCGCACCAAGGGAAGAAATCGCGCAATATCTCTTCGAGCGGCGTTTCCGAATTGACGGTGCGGGAATAGATGGCAAGGCAAGTCGCCTTGGTCGGAAAGCGGCTTTCCAGCTTGGAGAAACCAAGCTCGTGACGAATGAGGTTCATCAGGTCGGCGCTGTCTTCGCGGTCATGGATCGTGAAGGCCGGGTCGAGGCCGATCTGTTCGGCGTAATCGCGCAAGAGCCGCGCACCGATGCCGTGGAATGTGCCGCTCCAGGCAAGCGCGTCGGCCATAATGCCGGCATTGGCGCCAAGTACCTCGCGGCAGATGCGCTCGACGCGCCGGCCCATCTCGGCTGCGGCGCGGCGGGAAAAAGTCATCAAAAGGATGCGGCGGGGATCGGCGCCTTTGACGATCAGGTGCGCAACGCGATGGGCCAGCGTGTTGGTCTTGCCGGAGCCGGCGCCGGCGATCACCAGCAGCGGCCCGGCGATATGGCTGCCTTCGACCGTCGTGCCGTGCTCCACCGCCAGCCGCTGCTCCGGGTTCAGCTTTTCCAGATAGGCAGCGGTCATGGTCTCTCCTGAAGGCTTCGGACGGCAGGCGGCGAACTTGGAATCGGTGACGAATCATGTTCGCAATAATATCCGAATGTTCGATGAATGTTCCGAATTGGCCGAAACTGTCAAGATCAACAGGATCTGCACAGAGATGTGACCCTCCCGTCATGAATTTGGTTCAGATTTAATGAGAGCCGGCTCGAAAAAAGCCTTTGGGGTACTTATTTACCGAATTGTGACAGATGATTTTGGGGTTTCGGTGCGCTGGGTAGGGTTCCCGAACATGAATGAGACGATCGCCACCGGATTGCGCCAACCTGAGGCGCCGGTAGCCCTGACGGATGGGCGTATCGCGCTTGTGGAGACAGACGACAGTCGTCGTTGCCTGACGATGATCGCCGGAGGTATCCGACGTGAAATCTGCCGGATCGGCGGCCGACCGACCGGACTTGCGGTCGACGGCGACAATTGTTTCTGGGTGGCGGGTGGCCCGGAAAACTCCCTTGTCCGGCTCTCTGCCGAAGGCCGCACCTTGCAAGTGATCGAAGGCGGTAAAGACGGCCCGTTTCTCTACCCGAACGACCTGGCCTTCGGTCCCGCCGGCCTGCTCTATATGACCGATTCCGGCGTCCGTGTCTCCGACCTGCTCGAAGGCTCCGACATCAATCCCGATTTCTTCCAGGCGCCCTATAACGGCCGCGTCTATCAGATCGACCCTGCAGAGGGTCGGGTGCAGCGCGTGCTGGCGACCGGCTTGCTCTATGCCAACGGCATAGCGTTCGGGCCGGACGGACTGCTTTACTACAGCGAGACATTGACCGGGAAAATCTATCGCCAGGTCGTCGGCGGCCGGCAGGAACTGTTTGCGCAGGTCATGCCGACGCCGGCTGTGAAGGCGCTGTGCGGGCCGGCCGGTATGGCCTTTGATCGCAGCGGTATGCTTTATTGCACGATTTACGGGCAAGGCGAGATCTGCATGATCGATCCCACCGGAAAGATTGCCGGCCGTATCCGCACCAATGGCGCGCGACCGGGCAATATCGCTTTCACCCTTGATGGCAAATATGCGCTTATCACCGAGCAGGAAAATGGTGCTTTGGAGAGAATAACGGCGCCGCGCCCAGGGCTGCCGTTGCACATGCCGTCCATCTGATCCGGAGGCAGATGGACATGCCCGGAAGCCGGGCATGTCCTCGTTCATATCCGTTCGCGCTTATTCGGCTGCAGGGATCTGCTTGTTGTCCTTGCCGGACTTGTCGTCCGGCTTGGCGTCGTTGGCGACCGCCTTGGCATGGCGGCGGCGCCAATCGCCGAGGAACAGCAAGATCGGAGCGGCGATGAAGACCGACGAGGCGCCAGCGACAAGTATGCCGAACACCATCGGGATCGCGAAGCTGGAGACAGCGCTGCCGCCCCAGATCGCCATCGGCACCAGCGCCAGGAAGGCGGTGGCGTTGGTATAGAGGCTTCGCGCCAGGGTCTCGTTGATCGACTTGTCGATGATGTCGCGCAGCGGCATCGACTTGTAGAGCCGCATGTTTTCACGCATACGGTCATAGACCACGACCTTGTCGTTCACCGAGTAACCGACCAGCGTCAGGATAGCGGCGATGGCCGTCAGGTTGAAATCGAGGCCGGTGATCGCGAAGAAGCCGATCGCCTTGGTGACGTCGAGTACCAGAGTGACGATGGCGCCGACCGCGAATGGCCATTCGAAACGAAACCAGATGTAGAACAGCATCGCCAGGCTGGCGATCACGACCGACAGGATGCCGGCCCAGGCAAGCTCGCCCGAAACCTTCGGACCGATGACATCCGTGCCTTCGATGGTCGCGGTTGGGTCGATCTTGATGATTTCTGCCTTGAGCTTGGTGACCGCGGCTGTCTGCGCCTCTTCGCCGCCGTCCTGGCGCTGTGCGCGGACAAGGAGGCTGCTGTTGTCGCCGAAGGACTGCAGTGCGATTTCGCCGAGGCCGAGCGTGTTCAGGCCCGCGCGGAACGTAGATAAATCGGCCGCGTCCTTGGTTCTGACCGACATCTGGATGCCGCCTCGGAAATCGACGCCGTAGTTGAGGCCCGGATGGATGAACAGGACCACCGAGGCGATCGATAGGATCGCCGAGACGGTGACGCCAAAGAAGCGGGCCTTCATGAACTGGATGTGCTTGTCATAAGGGCTGAAGGGGATCAGCGGCCTGATGTTGAGCACCTTCAGCTTGCGGCGACGGGTGATGGCGATCATCACGACGCGTACGAAGGCGACGGAGGTGAACATCGAGATAATGAGGCCGAGACCCATAGTCACGGCAAAGCCGCGAACCGGGCCGGAGCCGAAGTAGAACAGGATGGCGGCGGCGATCAGGGCCGTCATGTTGCCGTCGATAATCGTCGAATAAGCCTTCTTGAAGCCGTTATCGATGGCCGCGAAGGCGCCGCGGCCCTTGCGGGTTTCTTCGCGGATGCGCTCGTTGATGAGAACGTTGGCATCAACCGCAAGGCCGATACCAAGGACGACGCCGGCGATGCCCGGCAGCGTCAGCGTGGCGCCGACAAGCGTCAGGGCCGAGAAGGTCAGGATCGTGTGGATGAGCAGTGCAACATTCGCGAGAATCCCCCAGGTGCCGTAGAGCACGAAGATGAAGGCGGCAACCAAGACGAAGCCGATCAGGCCGCTATAGATACCCTTCTGGATCGCGTCGCTGCCGAGGTCGGCGCCGACCGTGCGCTCTTCGATGACGGTGAGCTTGGCTGGCAGAGCGCCGGCGCGCAGCAGGGCTGCGAGCGTCGTTGCGCTATCGGCGGTGAAATTGCCTGAGATCTGGCCCGAACCGCCGGTGATCGGCTCGCGAATGTTCGGTGCGCTCAGTACCTTGTTGTCGAGAACGATGGCGAAGGGCTTGCCGACATTTTCACGGGTGATTTCAGCGAAGCGGTTGGCGCCGGCACTGTCGAAGCGGAAGGTGACGAGCGGCTCATGCGTGTTCGGATCGAAGCTGACGCGGGCGTCGGTAAGGCGGTCGCCGGCGAGCTCGATGCGGTCGAGAACCGGATAGCTGCGGCCTTCGTCGTCCTTCAGAATGGTGACGCCGGGGCCGGGATTGTTCGGGTCGACATTGTCGGCGAGCAGATGGAAGGACATCTTCGCGGTCGAGCCGAGCAGTTCGCGCAGGCGAGACGGGTCCTGTGCGCCCGGAAGCTGCACGAGGACGCGGTTGGGGCCGACGCGCTGGATGGTCGGTTCGGCGACGCCTACCTGGTCGACGCGCTTGCGAATGACTTCCAAGCTCTGCTGGACGGCGGAATCGACGTTGCTGGCAATGCCGGCCGGCGAGAAGGACATGGCAATCGCGCTGCCATTCGGCGTAATCGTCAGGTCGGACTGGCCGGCGGAGAGGCCGGACGAGATCGTGTTTGCGAGGGTCCGCAACTGCGTCACCGCATCGTTGCTCTGCGACGGATCGGTCAACGTGACGATGATCTGGTCGCCATTGCGGACGATCGAACGGGTCTGGATGTTCTTGTCGCGCAAGACACGGCGCGAATCTTGCAGCAGCGATTGCAGCCGGCCGTTGGTCAGGTCCTTCTCGTCGACTTCGAGGACGAGGTAGGAGCCGCCGCGAAGGTCGAGGCCGAGGGAAACCTGGCTATGCGGCAGCCAGGACGGGACCTTACTGAGAACCGACGGCGGAAGCGCGTTCGGCAGGGCAATGAAAAGGCCAAGCACGATGATCACGGTATAGAGGATCACCAGCCATGGTGAGGTGCGCATGGGTATTATCCTTGGAAATACGCTAATGCCAGCGGAGCCTGCCGCTGGCGGACGTGGAGTCATGTCGGAGATGCGCCGTTAAGCGCGCGAACCGGTCAGATGAAAGCAGCCGGCGGGGCACGCGCGCGATAGGCGCGAAAAGCAAGGGATTCGTGCTGTATGGCTTCGCCGCGATGGCGCGGCTGCCACGGATTGCTCAGAAATCCGAGCGACGGAAGGGTCGCAAGCGTTGCCGGGCCGATGTCGTGCCAGGTGGCTTTCGGTGTCACCGTGCGGTCGGCCACGACAATGCCGCGTACCGGATCGCGCAAGGCGAGATAGAGCGGTTGGCTGTCCTTGCCGGAGGAAAAGGCCTCGGCGTCCGCCCGCGCAGTGAGATTGATGCCCCCGCCAAGGGCCAGTCCGAGATAGGCGAAGAAAGCGACGAACAGCGAGGCGATCACGCGCGCTCCGGCGCGGTGCGTCGTCCTGCTATCGTTCTCTTCGCTGTCGGCGGCGCCGAATTCGAACGGGTCCAACTGTATAAAAGGCCTTCATTCCTTTGCCGGAGCGGTTTCCGACGGTTCTGTCATGATATCAGGACGCTTCGCGTCTTCATAGTGCGGCCTGTCATGATGCACTTGCGCCAGCTGGTCAACCATGCCAAGCGCAATTTCCCGCTCTCCCATGATGACCGTATCGGCGCCATATTGTTTGAGCACGTCGATTTCGGCGTCGGAATGGGCGCGGGCGACGATCAGGATCGACGGATTGGTGGCGCGCGCCTGTTCGGCCGCACTGCACGCCTCGAAGGTGTTCGGAATGGCGATGATCAGGCTGCGCGCCCCAGCGATATTGGCATATGCCAGAACCGCCGCGGAGGCCGCATTGCCGTAGATCGCCTCGATTCCCTGCTGCTTGAGCTCGCCGATGCGCTTCTCGGAATCCTCGATGACCACGAAAGGCGTACCGGAGGATTTGAGATTTTCGCCGACAATGCTGCCGACACGACCGTAGCCGATCAGCACGACATGGCCGGCAAGTGTGGTCGGCCGCATCTCCTCATCGCCAACGGTCTCTGCCAGTGGATCGGCAAGCGCAGGCGAGGCTTCGCCCGTCGCCGTCCGCTCCGCTTGCACAGCAGGTTCTTTACTTTCCGGTGCCTCGCTCTGCCGCTTGGTTTCCAGCATCTTTTGCAGCCAGTCACAAGCAATGAAGACAACCGGGTTGAGGATAATCGAGATGATCGCGCCGCCGAGGATCAGGTCGCGGCCTTCGGCCGGCAACAGGCCGAGCTCGACGCCGAGTGCGGCGAGGATGAAGGAGAATTCGCCGATCTGTGCCAGGCTGGCGGAAATAGTCAGTGCCGTGCTCACCGGCTTGCCGAAGGCGAGCACGATGAAAAACGCGGCGACCGATTTGCCGACGACGATGATGAACACAGTCGCCAGCAACGGCAGCGGATTATCGATCAGTATGTTCGGATCGAACAGCATGCCGACCGAGACGAAGAACAGCACGGCGAAGGCATCGCGCAATGGCAGGCTTTCCTGCGCGGCCCGGTGGCTGAGCTCGCTTTCCGACAGGATCATGCCGGCGAAGAAGGCGCCGAGCGCCAGCGACACGCCGAAGAGTTTTGCAGCCCCGAAAGCAACGCCGAGCGCAATGGCGAGGACGCCGAGGCGGAAAAGTTCACGCGAGCCGGTATGGGCGATGAGGTGCAGGATCCAGGGAATAATCCGCCGGCCGAAGACCAGCATCAGTCCGACGAAAGCCGCGACCTTGAGAAGCGTCATGGCGACGATGCCGGTGATGCCGAGATCGAGGCCCAACATCCGGTTGAGGCCGGCCGATAATGGCTCGGGCGTGCCATGACCGGAAATGCTGGCGGCGGCGGGAATGAGAACGAGAACCAGTACCATGGCCAAGTCTTCGACGATGAGCCAGCCGACCGCGATCTTGCCGCGATCGCTCTCGATGAGCCGACGCTCCTGCAAGGCTTTCAAGAGGACGACCGTCGAGGCGACGGAGAGCGCGAGGCCAAAGACCAGGTTGCCGCCGAGCGGCCAGCCCATCGCTGCGCCGAGCCCCCAACCGAGCAGGGTTGCGAAGCCGATCTGAACGATCGCACCGGGGACCGCTATGCCGCGTACCGACAAAAGATCCTTCAGTGAGAAATGCAGACCTACGCCGAACATCAACAGGATGACGCCGATTTCGGCGAGTTCCGGCGCCAGGCTCTGGTCGGCGACGAAGCCGGGTGTGTGCGGGCCGGCGAGCACACCTGCAAGAAGATAACCGACGAGCGGCGGCATCTTGAACCGATTGGCGATGGCGCCGAAGATGAATGCCAGTACGAGGCCCATGACGATCGTTGAAATCAAAGGCGTGTCGTGTGGCATTGCAGTCTCCTCGATACTGGAAATCCCGTGCAGTTTATGACATATTTGGCGTATGTTGACCAATATGGGTGGTTTTTAATCGTGAATCAAGGCGTCAACCCAATGATTCTCACGCCTGCGCTCTGCCGGGCGGCGCGCGGGTTGCTCGACTGGACGCAGTCGGACATAGCCGAAAGAGCCGGCGTGTCACGAAGCACGATCCGCGACTATGAGGGCGGGCATCATGACATTCATCGGGCGACCGAGGCGCAATTGCGCCTGGCTTTCGAAGAGGGTGGCGTCATCTTCGCGGAAATGCCTGAGCTTGGTTGGGGTGTCTACCTGCGCCCAGCTTCATATCACGATTGAGGTTTGGGGGCTATGCAGCTTGCCGAAAGACGGTAGGCGTAGAGCGTCCTGCCTTTCATGTTGCCGAAATCCGGCGACCAGCTCTTGATGAGCTCCGACCGGCCCGCCGTGCAATCGAACGGTTCGTCGTCGACATAAAGTACCTGGCCGGTGGCGTTCGACGGCAGCGAAAAATTCTGCTCGTAGTAGCTCTTGGGAAAGCCGCCGAAGTTGCGTGCATAGATACGGTAGGGCTTGCCCTTCAGCGTGTAGAACAGATCGGCGAGAATATCGCGGTTATCGGCGACGATATCCGCCGTGTTCGCCTGGGTAGCGATACTGGCGATCTCCAGGCTGATTGCGCTGCGGCCGACATAGCGCTGCATGACCAGATTGCCATTCGGCAGCTTGATGTCATAGGCAAACACGGTCAAAACCGGCAAGAGGAAGGCAACGACCGAGCCGATGATCAGCGAGATGACCAAGCCCTTTTTCGTCAGGCGGTAGAGCAGCCAGACAGCGAGGATCGTGCCGGCGGCATAAGCGGTGACCGCCCAGTTGGCATAGGCCTTGGCAAACAGCGCCTGCAGCGTGATCAGCGCCACGACCGGGATCGACAGCCAGACGAGCAGCTTTTCTCTGTCGTCGCTTTGCCCGCGAACCATCCGCCAGGCCGCCCAGAGCATGGCATAGAAAATGATAGGCCCGACGACGCCGAATTGCGCCCCGACAAAACCTAGCGCACCGAGCAGATGCTTCACCAGCCCGGCGCCGTTTCCCTCGCCGTTCCAATGGGCAATGCTTTCGGTATGGCGCACCGTTGCCGCATCATGGGCCAAATTCCACCAGAGATTCGGGGCGACGACGACGGCGCCGGCGATGGCGGCGATGATCACGTCGCGCCAGGCAATGCGCGCTGAACGCAATGTCAGCATGGCGACGCCGACACCTGGCAGCAGGAACAATACGGAATATTTCGTCAGGAAGGCGATGCCGAGGCTGACGCCGAGGATCAGCGCTTCAATAACAGAGGAACGTTTGGTCAGGCCGAGAAAAGCCCAGATCGCAATGGTGACGAACAGGATCTGGATCGTGTCGGTCGACACCAGTACGGCCGAAAGCGAGGCGGCCGGCAGGGTGACGAAGATGACGCCGACCCAGGGCTCGATCTCACGCCCGACGTCACCCGTAATCAGTCGTCGCGTCGTACGCATCAGCATCAGCGCGGTGGCAAGATGGAAGAGCGGCGCGGAAACGCGGATCCAGAAGGTCGCGTCCGAACCGGAAATCGTGTTGAAGAAGCGGACCACCCAGGCGATGACCGGCGGTTTGGAATAATAGCCGAAGTCGAGGTTCTGACCCCAGAACCAATATTGCGCCTCGTCGACGAATAGATCCGTCCTATTGAAGTACAGCATCACAACGCGCCAAAGCGTGATGCCGAAGATGATTGCAAGAGCAAGCCGCAGCGAAAGTGCCCGCTGGCTTGTTTCTGAATGGGTCGTATCGGACATCAATAAGGTCGATCTCGGTGCCGGGTGGTGAGGCTTCATACGGAACTATTGAGCCCGACGCTAGCTCTCGCGGAAAGAGAAAGACGGTAAGCGCAGCCCGATGCCGCGCGCTTGAGCTATCTTTATGAGGGATTTGTGCGCCTGTAGGCGTCTGAGAAGATACTCAGAGCACGCGCGGGGCGGCTTTGCCGCGGGCCTCCTCGATGAGGCCCAAAAACACGAAGGCAGCAAGCGTCATGCCGGCCATCAGCGAAGCAGTCAAATCAAGAACAATCATTGCTCTCTCCGTGTCGACATCGAAGGTGTCTCTACTTGCCGGATTAGAATATGAAGCTTGCCTGTGACTTGCGGCTACTTTGTTTTTTATTCAAAATCACCGCCGACCGAAATCGAACCAAAAGTAGTTCAAACTAAAACAGAATAGCTGGCATGGCGTATTAACCTTCAAGCAAGGAATTAACCATAAACATTGAAGCTGCACGTCGGAATGGGAAAACTGTCACTCGTTCTCACCAGGCATGAAGCCGCCCCGTCGTACCGGGTCAGATCCGGTATCCATGTCATCAAACGGTCCGAAACAGACTTTGATGAGCGAGCGAGCTTCAGCGTCCCGGTCGATGGACCGGCGACGGCATGCGCCTTTCCTCGTCTCTTCGTCGCGTCTCAACCGGATCATCAGTGGTTTCGCCGGCGTCGTCTACGTCCGGCAGTTCGGTGGGGACGATTTTGGCGCAGGATTCGCCGTCAGATCAGGCAGGACGGGCGCAGGCGGGCAGCCTTCGCGATCGCTTGCGTTTTGCTGGTCTCGATGCCGAGCAATGCGAAATCGTGCGCCGCAACCGGCCGATGCTCGAAGCGCATCTGAAAGCTGGCCTGCGCGATCTCTTCCACCGTCTCCAGACCTTTCCCGACGCCGCCCGCAATTTTACCAGCGAAAGCCAGCTCGAACGCCTGCAGGACTTGCAATCCTCGCATTGGGACGTGCTGACAGACGCTCGTTTCGACAGTCTGTACGCCGAGCGTGTCAAGGTTCTCTCCGATACCGAAAGCAAGATGGGGCTCGACCCGCGCTGGCACGTTGCCGGCCATGGCGTGGTTCTGGAGCATCTTCTCGCCGGTATCGTCGAGGAGATGGGTGGCCGCGCCATCCTACCCGGCGCCAAACGTCGTGCCCGTGAACTGAGCGAGCTGATCGCCGCTGCGGTTCGCCTCGTCATGGTTGACGTCGAAATCGCCGTATCGTTGCGTTTCAACGAACTGCGCCTCAACCACCAGCGAGTACTCGCCGAACAGCGCAGTGCGGATCACGCCGAGGCGGCCGGTGTTTTTGCCGATGTCATCCGCAGCCTCGCAGAACGCGATCTGACCGTCCGTTTGCCGGACGAGGGCCCGGAGGCCTATGCCGAACTGGCGCAGACGATGAATGCCGCTCTGGACGACATGCAGCATCAATTTGCCGCACTGTCGGCCAGCGTGCGGGCGGCCGAAGCCGCAACCGACTCCATCGCCCGCGATTCCCGCTTCCTCTCCCAGAATTCCACGGAGCAATCTCAGGGGCTTGCCGCGTCGGCAAAGCAGCTTGCCGAACTCGCCGATCAGGTTCGCAGCAATGCGGCGAGCACCCGGACGGCCGAGCGTGCTGCCGCCTCCACCCGCGTTGCAGCCGAAGACAGCGGCCGCGTCGTCGGCCAGGCCATTTCCGCCATGGCCGATATCGAAAACTCGGCGGAAAAGATCGGCCAAATCATCGGTGTCATCGACGAGATTGCCTTTCAGACCAATCTGCTGGCGCTCAACGCCGGTATCGAAGCCGCCCGCGCCGGCGACAGCGGCCGTGGCTTTGCCGTGGTCGCCCAGGAAGTTCGCGCGCTGGCCCAGCGCTCCGCCGATGCCGCCCGCGAGATCAAGGTGCTGGTGACGGGCACCAAGGCGCAGGTCGATGCCGGCGTGCAAATGGTCGGCCGTACGCAGGAAGCGATCGGCAGCATCGTCCGCCAGGTGACCGACATCAACGATGCCATTTCCGGCATTGCCGCCGCCACCGACGAACAGGCCGCCGGCTTACGCACAGTGACGACGGACATCGGCAGCTTCGGTGAACGCGCCGCTGCCACCGAAAACCTCGCCCGTCGCTCGGACGAAGGCGCCGATCATCTTCACACCGTCATCCTCGAACTCGGGCGGACGATCCGTGAATTCCGCCTTGAGCGCGAGCGCCGGCATGCTGTGCCACGCCCGGTGACTGCAGCGCAACGCTTGCCGATCGCCCGGCGTGACGAGGGCGATGTGGCCGAATTCGATTTTCCGCTTCGCAGGGCCGGGCTTGGAGGAGAGCGGAATGTTTACTGACATCTCTGTTTTATGCGCATGCGGGCCGTGGAGCCCGATTTCAGGCAACAAGGAATAAAGCGATGCCGAGCAGGAAAGGCGAAAAGACAATCAGTCTGGCCGCGGTGTTGGACCTCAACGAGGCCTCAACGCTTCGCGGCAAGTTGATGGGGCTGCGCGGCAGCAATGTCGTGATCGATGCATCAGGCGTCGAGAGGATCGGGGCCTTGTGCGTTCAGGTCATCATGGCCGCCGCCAAGACTTGGAATGAAGACAAGCTGTCGTTCACCTTTTCCAAGGTGTCGGACGCATTTCAAAAAACGATGCAGTTGATCGGAGTCGACATCAATCATCTGCTTGCCAAGGAGATCCGGCAATGAAGAAAAAAGTGCTGACCGTGGATGATTCACGGACCATTCGAAACATGCTTCTCGTCACCCTCAACAATGCCGGCTTCGAGACCATTCAGGCCGAAGACGGCGTCGAGGGCCTCGAGGTTTTGGAAGAAGCTAATCCCGACGTCATCGTCACCGACATCAATATGCCGCGCCTTGACGGCTTCGGCTTTATCGAAGGCGTGCGCCGCAACGACAAGTACCGGGCCATCCCGATCTTGGTGCTGACGACCGAAAGCGACGCCGAAAAGAAGAACCGTGCCCGCCAGGCCGGCGCGACGGGCTGGATCGTGAAGCCCTTCGATCCCGCCAAGCTGATCGATGCCATCGAGCGTGTAACCGCTTAAACAGGATCTGTTCCTATGGATATGAACGAAATCAAAGAGATTTTCTTCCAGGAGTGCGAGGAGCAGCTCGCCGAACTGGAATCCGGTCTCCTGAAAATGAATGATGGCGACCGCGATCCGGAAACCGTCAATGCCGTCTTCCGTGCCGTTCATTCCATCAAGGGCGGGGCAGGGGCCTTCGGTCTGGACGACCTTGTCTCCTTTGCCCATGTCTTCGAAACCACGCTCGATTGTGTTCGATCCAACAAGCTGGAGCCGACCCAGGAGGTCCTGAAGGTCATGCTCAAGGCCGCCGACGTTCTGGCGGACCTGACCAATGCCGCCCGTGACGGCGGCAGCGTCGATCAGGCCCGCAGCAGGGGCCTGGTCAAGGAACTGGAAGCGCTGGCCCACGGCGAATTGCCGTCGGCATCCGCAGCCAGCGAAGCCGCACCGAAGCCGGTGAAGGCCGCGGCACCGGCGCCGGCCCCTGTCAAAGCCGCGTCCGCTCCCGCTCCCACGGATGATAGCGGCTTTCAACCGATCCCCTTCAGCTTCGACGATGATTTCGGTGGCGACGAAGCGCCTGTGGCCATGCCGGAATATGAAGTCAGCTTCAAACCGCGCTCCGATCTCTACGCCAAGGGTAATGATGCCACGCTGCTGTTACGCGATCTCTCGCGCGTCGGTGAGATGAGCATTCATTGCAACATGGACGCTCTTCCAGACCTGGAACAGCTCGACCCCGAAGGCGCCTATTTCAAGTGGACGATCTCGATCAAGACGGACAAGGGCGAAGACGCCATCCGTACCGTCTTCGAATTCGCCGAATGGGACTGCGAGCTCGATATCCGCCCGGTCGAAGACGCCGCTTCATCCGCAGGCACCGATGAAGAGTTGCCGATGATCCCCGTGCCCTTCGACCTCTCCGTTCTCGACGGCGATGGTATCGAGCAGGCTGTGGAAGCCGCCGAGGAGGCGCCGAAGTCGAAGAACGATGCCGCCGCCGCTGTTACAGCAGCTGAAACCGCAAGCAACGTCACGCAGCTTGCCGCCGCTGCCGCCCGCGTCGAAAAGAAGGAAGCCGCAGCAGCCGCAGCCAATGCCAATGCCGCCGCGCAGAACAATGCCGCTGCTGGCGCCGGCCAGACCATCCGTGTCGATCTCGACCGTGTCGACCGGCTGATCAACCTCGTCGGCGAGCTGGTCATCAACCAAGCGATGCTCTCGCAGAGCGTCATCGAAAATGACAATAATGGCGCATCCTCGATCAATATGGGTCTCGAGGAGCTGCAGCAGCTCACCCGCGAGATCCAGGACAGCGTCATGGCGATCCGCGCGCAGCCGGTGAAGCCGGTCTTCCAGCGCATGTCGCGCATCGTCCGTGAAATTGCCGACATGACCGGCAAATCGATCCGCCTGGTCACCGAGGGTGAAAACACCGAAGTCGACAAGACAGTCATCGACAAGCTGGCGGAACCGCTGACCCACATGATCCGCAACGCCGTCGATCACGGCGTCGAGACACCGGAAAAGCGCACGGCGCTTGGTAAGAACCCGGAAGGCACGGTTCGCCTGACAGCAAAACACCGGTCCGGCCGCATCCTGATCGAACTCGCAGACGACGGCGCCGGCATCAATCGCGAAAAGGTGCGGCAGAAGGCGATCGACAACGATCTCATTCCTGCCGATGCCAACCTCTCGGACGAGGAGATCGACAACCTGATCTTCCTGCCGGGCTTTTCGACCGCCGACAAGATCTCCGACATTTCCGGCCGTGGCGTCGGCATGGACGTGGTCAAGCGCTCGATCCAGGCGCTCGGCGGCCGTATCAACATCAGCTCCAAGCCGGGACAGGGCTCGGTCTTCACCATGAGCCTGCCGCTGACGCTCGCCGTTCTCGACGGCATGGTGGTGACGGTTGCCGGCCAGACGCTGGTGGTGCCGTTGACCGCGATCGTCGAGACCCTGCAGCCGGAAGCCGCCGCGATCCATTCCTTCGGCGCCAACCATCGCCTGATCTCGATCCGCAACAGCTTCTGCCCGCTGGTCGATGTCGGCCGCATCCTGAACTTCCGCGCCACGCAGGCCAATCCGGTCGATGGTGTCGCGCTGCTGGTGGAATCGGAAGGCGGCGGACAGCGCGCTCTGATGGTCGATGCCATCCAGGGCCAGCGCCAAGTCGTGATCAAGAGCCTTGAAGCGAACTACACGCATGTCCCCGGCATTGCCGCTGCGACCATTCTTGGTGATGGGCGCGTCGCTCTCATCCTCGACGTTGATGCCGTGGTCGGCGCCTCCCGCGGGCAGTCGTTGAAGGCTGAGATGTCGTACGCTGCAGCGGGTTAAGCCTATGTCCTACGCCGTCAAGAACATGACCCAGGGTGCCCATGAGCTGATCGCCTTCCGCATCGGCGATCAGGAGTTCTGCGTCGACATCATGTCGGTCCGCGAAATCCGCGGTTGGACGCCGGCGACAGCCATGCCACATGCGCCGGCCCATGTCCTTGGCGTCATTAACCTGCGCGGCGCCGTCTTACCGATCGTCGATCTGTCGGCCCGCCTCGGCATGAAACGCGCCGAGCCGAGCCCGCGCCATGTGATCATCGTGGCCCAGGTCAAGCGCAAGGTCGTCGGCCTGCTGGTCGACGCCGTGTCCGATATCCTGACGGTCACCGACGACAACATCCAGCCGACACCGGAAGTCTCTTCCGACTACGAGCGGCAGTTTGCTCGTGGCATCCTGGCGATCGACCGCCGCATGATCTGCCTTATCGAACTCGAAACCCTGTTCCCGGACAGCGAAAGCGAAGCTGCATGAGTATGATGGGAGCAACAGATCTCAAGGCATCCCCGGACGAGGTTCTGGCCAGCGGCGAATATCCGCTGACGCGGCGCGATCTCTCCGAAATTGCTGCTATGATCTATTCGGACGCCGGCATTTCTCTCAACGAGACCAAGGCTTCGCTGGTTTATTCGCGGCTGTCGAAGCATATTCGCGCGCTGGGCTTGCCCGGCTTTCGCGACTATTGCGCGCTGGTCTCCTCGCCGGCGGGCGCGGCGGCGCGGCGCGAGATGCTGTCGCATCTGACGACGAATTTCACCCGCTTCTTCCGCGAGAATCACCATTTCGATCATCTGCGCGACGAGGTTTTGCCCGGCCTCCTGGCGCGCGCCAAAGGCGGTGGCCGCGTCCGCATCTGGTCGGCGGCCTGTTCCGATGGGCAGGAGCCCTATTCCATAGCGCTCACAGTTTTGTCGCTGCTGCCGAATGCTGCGGATTTCGATTTCAAGATCCTGGCGACCGATATCGACCCGAAGATCCTGGGCCTTGCGCGTACGGGCGCCTATGACGAGACTTCGCTCGAAACGGTTTCGCCTGCCATGCGCAAGCAATGGTTTCAGGAGGTCGAAATCCAGGGGCGCCGCAAATTCCAGATTGATGATCGCGTCAAGCGGTTGATCACCTTCAATGAGCTGAACCTGATGGCGCAATGGCCGTTCAAGGGCACCTTCGACGTCATCTTCTGTCGCAATGTCGTCATCTATTTCGACGAGCCGACGCAGACGAAGATCTGGTCGCGCTTTGCCGGTCTGCTGCCGGAAAACGGCCATCTTTATATCGGCCATTCCGAGCGCGTCTCCGGCGAGGCCAAGCACCTCTTCGACAATATCGGCATCACCACCTATCGTCGCATTGCGAATTCAATCGGGAGGAAAGCATGACCGCCCCCGCCCGCGTTCTTGTTGTCGACGACTCTGCGACCATGCGCGGCTTGATCACCGCCGTCCTGCGCTCCGATCCGGAGGTCGACGTCATCGGCCAGGCCGGCGATGCAATGGAAGCGCGCGCTGCGATCAAGGCGCTCAATCCCGATGTCGTGACGCTCGATATCGAGATGCCGAACATGAACGGTCTCGATTTTCTCGAGAAGATCATGACCCTTAGGCCCATGCCGGTCATCATGGTCTCGACCATGACACATCGCGGCGCCGAGGCGACACTGGCGGCCCTCGAAATCGGGGCGTTCGATTGCGTCGGCAAACCGGCTCCCGGCGAGCCGCGCCCCTTCGGCGATCTGGCGGAAAAGGTGAAGGCAGCGGCTCGTTCGCAGCGGCAATATATCAAGCCAGCCGCCAATCATGCTCCGCCGCCTGCCGTCGCGGATTTCCGTGTCGGCCGCAAGATCGTCGCGATCGGTTCGTCCACCGGCGGCGTCGAAGCATTGATCGCGGTTCTGCAGAAATTTCCGGCCAATTGCCCGCCGACGGTCATCACCCAGCATATGCCGCCGAGCTTCACCCGCAGTTTTGCAGAACGGCTCAATCGTCTCTGCGCGCCGGTCGTGCAGGAAGCGACAGATGGTGCGCGGCTGGAGATCGGCAAGATCTATCTGGCACCTGGCGGTGAACGGCATTTGCAGATCGCCAACGTGTCGGCGCCGCACTGCCGTCTGATCGAGCGTGGGCCGGTCAACGGTCATCGCCCTTCGGTTGACGTGCTCTTCGATTCGGTCGCCGAGCTCGCCGGCCGCAACGCTGTCGGCGTGATCCTGACCGGCATGGGGCGCGACGGCGCCGCCGGCCTTCTGAAGATGCGCCATGCCGGCGCCCGGACCATCGGCCAGAACGAAAAGACCTGCGTGGTCTACGGAATGCCGAGGGTCGCATTCGAACTCGGTGCAGTCGAACAGCAGTTTCCGCTGAACGCCATTGGCGAGGAAATATTGAAAGTAACAGCCGCCCGCAAGGAAGGGAGCGAATAATGTCTCTAGCGGAGAAAATCAAAGTTCTGATCGTCGACGACCAGGTCACCAGCCGTCTCTTGTTGAGCGACGCGCTGACGCAACTGGGCTTCAAGCAGATTACTTCTGCCGGTGATGGTGAGCAGGGCATGAAGATCATGGAGCAGCAGCCGCATCATCTGGTGATCTCCGACTTCAACATGCCGAAGATGGATGGTCTCGGCCTGCTGCAGGCCGTGCGTACCAATCCGACGACGAAGAAAGCTGCCTTTATCATTCTGACGGCGCAGGGCGACCGCGCGCTGGTGACGAAGGCTGCCCAGCTCGGCGCCAACAACGTTCTCGCCAAGCCCTTCACCATTGAGAAGATGAAAGCGGCGATCGAGGCCGTGTTCGGAGCATTGAAATGATCGTCGAGGGTGCTGCCCGTCGCGTGCACATCATTCAGGGTGAGTACAAGGTCATCAGCGACCCGGAGGTGGTGCTGTCGACTATTCTCGGCTCGTGCGTGGCAGCATGCCTGCGCGATCCGATCGCTGGCGTCGGCGGCATGAATCACTTTCTCCTGCCGGGAACGGCTGCTTCGCCGATGAGCGGCGGTGACGCGACACGCTATGGCGTGCATCTGATGGAACTTCTCATCAACGGTCTCTTGAAGCAGGGCGCGCGTCGTGATCGGCTGGAGGCCAAGGTTTTTGGCGGTGCAAAGACGATCGCCACCTTCTCCAATGTCGGCGAGCAGAACGCTGCCTTCGCCATGCAATTCCTGAGGGATGAAGGTATTCCGGTTGTCGGCTCCAGCACCGGCGGCGAGCATGGACGTAAGATCGAATATTGGCCGATCTCCGGCCGTGCCCGGCAATATCCGCTGACCGGCGCCGAAACGCAGAAGACCGTGGCTCTGGAACAGCGCCCCGTTGCCGCCCCGAAGCCGGTCGACAATACGATCGAATTTTTCTGATCAACGAGGACTACCTGATGACCACCATCCCGCGCGCCGAACCGTCCGACATGCAGGAGGCGCTACCCGCCATCCTCATGCGTATCGTCTCGGAATTGCACGATGTCGCTTACCTGATCGAGCGCATCGAGCCGCAACTGCTCGATCTCGGCGGAGTCAACGTGCTGGAATCGCCCGACTCGATGAAGGTCATGCAGGGCATCGATCTGGCCGTGCAGAAGACCCGCGGCATCGCCGAATTCATCGATACCATCACCGGCGGTATGCCGGATGGCTGGATGGTCGATGTTGCAACAGCGCTGAGCCTGGTCAAGCTGTCGGAAATGCAGAAGGCGCTTGGCGGCAGTGGTCGCCACGGACACTCTCAGCCTCTGGCAAAGGCCGCCGGCGATTTTGATTTCTTCTGATAGGAAGCGCCGGCGCTTAATATTGTTTTTCCTATATTATCTCGGCTAAATTTTCCGACTTTTTAATTTTCCTGCCCAGACGAAACGCTCGCACAAGTTTCGATTTCTATCTTCGCTGCAGGGCACAAAGCCATCAGGTCTTTGACGAATCGTGCGAGAACAGAATGAATCTGTTAAATCAATTAGTTCCCTTGTTCAGGAATCTGCAGAACCTGGGGAGGACGCGCCTGCTGATTATGGCCGGCGTCGGCGTCGTCTCCATGGCGCTCATCCTGTTTGCAGCCCTTTACGTCAACAAGCCTGCCCAGGAGACGCTTTATGTCGGCCTGGATGCAACCGATCTGAACCAGATCAGCATTGCGCTTGCCGAAGCCAACATCAATTTCCAGGTGGGCTCGGACGGCACCAGTCTGACCGTGCCGGCCGGCATGACCGGCAAGGCGCGCCTGCTTCTCGCCGAGCGTGGCTTGCCGAACAGCACCAATGCCGGCTATGAACTCTTCGACAATGTCGGGTCGCTCGGCCTGACGTCTTTCATGCAGGAAGTGACCCGCGTCCGCGCGCTGGAAGGTGAAATCGCCCGGACGATCACGTCGATCACCGGCATCAGCGCGGCACGCGTCCACATCGTCATGCAGGATGTCGGCAATTTCCGAAAAGCGGATCAAAAGCCGACAGCCTCGGTCATGATCCGAGCGAATGCGGAGGCGGCGCGCAAATCAGCTCAGGCCATCCGCCACCTCGTGGCCTCCGCCGTTCCCGGCCTGGAGGTCGAGGACGTTACGATTCTTGATTCCACCGGACAATTGCTCGCCTCGGGTGACGATCCGAGCAACGGCGCGCTGAACCGCAATCTCGGTATCGTGCAGAACGTTCAGGATGAGGTCGAATCGAATATCGACAAGGCGCTTGCACCGTTCCTCGGCATGGACAATTTCCGCTCCAGCGTGACGGCACAGCTCAACACCGACAGCCAGCAGGTGCAGGAAACCACCTACGACCCGGATTCGAAGGTCGAACGTTCGGTGCGCACCACCAAGGAAGCGCAGAAATCGCAGCAGCGCCAGTCGGATACGGCGGCGACCGTCGAACAGAACATTCCGCAGGCGGCCCCGCAGGCCGGCGGCAACGGGCCGACATCGAACGACCAGTCCGACAAGCGCGAAGAGCAGACCAACTACGAAATCAACAGCAAGACGACGGCCACGACCCGCAACAGCTACAGGGTCGAGAAGCTTTCGGTGGCCGTGGTGGTCAACAAGGGCCGCATTGCTCAGATGGTCGGCCAGCCGGCCGATCAGGCAAAGATCGACGCCTATATCGCCGAGATGCAGAAGATTGTCACGACCGCTGCCGGTGTCGACTCCGGCCGTGGCGATGTGGTGACTGTCACCGCGATGGATTTCCTCGACAATCAGCTGCTCGACGACAGCTCCTCGGGCTTCAGCATCATGGACATGCTGAGCCGCAACATGGCCGGCATCATCAATTCGGCAGCCTTCGTCGCGGTTGCCTTCCTCATCGTCTGGATGGGCTTCCGTCCGCTGATCCGCTCGCTCGGTGGTGGCGCAGCCGGTGGCGCGGCGCTGTCCGAGGCGGCAGGCCTGGAATTGCCGGATTTCGCGCCTGCTGTCGGCGGACCGGGGGCGGCACTTATGGACGGCTTCGGCTCGGACTTCGGCTTCGACAGCACCGACGACCTGCTGACCATGGGCGAAGACGGCGGCACCTTCAATCGCCGTGTCAAGGAAGGGCCGGAACGTCGTCTCTCGCGCATGGTGGAAATCAGCGAAGAACGGGCCGCAAAGATTCTCAGAAAATGGGCCGTCGACAGCGCCGCCTGATAACAAGACCGGGAGATGTTCCCGGTCTTTTCGTGTCATCGGAAGGCGCGCAGCCGACCTGCGCCAACCTTGGGTTTCGGAAGATATTTACTGCAAGTCAGCGTAACGAAACGAAACGGTCAGAAGCGTTGACGACATCTGGTCTGGTCGGAAATTTCGTTGCTGGGTAGAAAGAATCGACTTACAATCATCACACCTATTCGGAGTAGCGTCGAAGCGGCGCGAATCAGATCATGAAATCCGTGTTTGGTAAATTCAAAGAATTTGGAGATGCCGGTACACGGAAATATCGGTCTATGGTTAGTTGATTGCGGTTGCGGTGATTCGCGCCAATGCGATTGCCGAAACGGAACTTATATATTAGCACCACGCCACTGCATCCGTTTGGATGCGTATAAGGCGTAGTAACAAGTTGAGTTGGCGCAGACACCTGTCTGAAGACCGATATCGGTTTTCGGGGTTATGCGCTGGGTCCAGACCGAGCAATGCTCTCGTTGGCGTATGATCGTCTAACAGCGGCGGGAAATGCAGAAAATGGACATGCAGATATTGCAAGGGAGCAAGAGCGACAAGGACGCGCGTTTGGCCGCATCCGTCAATGCCATGTCACGCGATCAGCTCATTCAGCAGTTGAGCGCCATTGCCGGCCCCGCCTATCTTCAGTCCGGCCTGCGCGTGTTGACAGGCTATGTCGGCGCTTCCCATTACCTTCTGGCCCGCTGCGACCTGATCCAGGAAAGCGGGCTCGATTTCGTTGTGTCCTCCGACTGGCCTTTCGATCTTGTCCGGCGTCTTGCTTCCGAACTCACAAGCGGCTACGGCCGCACCGGCGAGCTGGAAAAATGCATGTCGCTGTTTCAGCCGAATTTTGCGCTCCTGCCCGATGATGTCGAACTACCGGAAGGTGTCAGCCGCCAATATTGTTCATTGACCTTCAATGTCGGGCGCACGCGATTCTCGCTGATGCTGCTTGCCCGCGATGGTCTGTTGTTGTCGCCAGAGCGCTTGCGCGACGTGGGACTGCTGTCGGGTTACTTCGCAAGCTTCACGCGCTGCGTGGAAGGCAAGTCCGAGCGTGATTTCGATCTCACCGAACGCGAGCTGGAATGCCTGTTCTGGATCGCAGAAGGCAAGACAAGCGATGAAATTGCCATGATTCTCGGCATCTCGCGCAATACCATCAACAACTATATCACCAGCGTCATGCGGAAGACCGCGACGAAGACGCGATCGGAAGCGATCGCCTTTGCTGTCAGAAACAATCTCGTTTGAAGGCCCAATGAATGCGATATCAGCCGGTTAGAACGACGGACGTGCCGAGTGAAACAAGGCTCGGCCGTTCGCATCGGGTGTCCAGTCGCTCCGATCTCTTCCCGAAGCTGGTGTCGATGCAGAAGCTGATCGACGCGCAGAATTTCGCGGTTTATCGCGTCTCCGGCTCTGGCCTGCCGAGCAAGCAGCGCCTTGTCTGCGAGCTGGAAAACTGGGGCTCAACCAATCCGGGCCTCAACAAGGCCTTCGTCGAAGCCTATGGCGAGGCGATGATCGAGCATATCGAAAAATCGCTGCTGCCGTTGATGTGGAACGGCCGTGACAGCGACAGCACGGCCGAGACACCGGATTTTGCCTCTTTCACCCAGCGCCTGAAACCGCATCTCCTGCCCTTTGCCGGCGTCGCCTTTCCGGTGCGCCTCGGATCGGTCGGCAACGGCTATGTCGTCTTCGCGGCGAAATTCATGGATCTGGCGAGTGACATGATCGTCGAGCTGCATGGCCGTAGTTGCCAGATCATGATGGACCTGCTGTCGCTCGACGAACGCCGATCGCCGGCAGCCGAGGCTCTGAGCGAACGTGAGATCGCCTGCCTGCAGCTTGCCGGCGATGGCCGGATCAGCGAGGAAATCGCCGAAAAGCTCGGGCTGTCGGTACATACCGTCAACGCCTATCTTGGCTCGGCCACGATCAAACTCGACAGCGTCAATCGCATCCAGGCGATCGCAAAAGCGATCCGCTTCGGTTACATCAGCTAAAGCGCACCGCGATCTCTGAGATTCGCTCCTTGCGCTTTAGGTCCTTGATTTTGGGCATATCGTCATCGCAAAGTTACCGGGCACTTTTGCGCGATATGGTTTAGCGCCGAGCATCCTCGGCGGATTTTCATCATGAAAATTGGGATGGATTGAGCCTTCTTCAGGCTGCGCGCGTCGTTCCGCTGATCGCATAGCGGGCATCCCGCAGGCTGCGGGCGAGAAGCGCGGTGTTTTCGTCCGGATCGCCCGAGGCCTTGTCGAAGGCGATATGGTTGATTTCGATACCGGCATGATGTTCGGCAAGCGCAAGCTTGGCGTAGACAGTCACGCCGCGCGGCTTGATTTCGAGGTCGATGCTGACTTCAGCCGGTCCGCCCCATTCGAGCTTGTAGTCGCCACCAAGCCCGAAATTGACGGTGCCCGGAAGGAAGTAAAGCTCGGCTGCCGAAGCCACCAGGTCGGCAAGATTGCCATAACGTTCGAAGCGCAGCAGCGAAATCAGATCGGCCGCATCGAGGAGCCGCAATTCACTGGCGACCGGGCTGATGGCTTCGGCGAGAATTTGTTCACGTTGGGCAGAGTAGGGGCATTTTTTCATTCGATTTATCGTACCCGTTTTCTATTCGACTGCGCGGCGTAGATTCGATGGATCAGTTCTGCGACGGCCTTGTAAAATACTGACGGGATGACACTATCAACCGAGACTTGCGCAAACATGGAGCGTGCGAGGGGCGGATCTTCGAAGACAGGGATGCCGTTTGCCTCGGCGATCTCCCTGATTTTGAGCGCAATGAGGTCTTGCCCCTTGGCAACGACGACGGGCGCGTCGTTTTCCTCCCTGACATAACGCAATGCCACGGCGAAATGGGTCGGATTGGCGATGACCAGTGTGGCGCGCGGCACCTGCTTCATCATGCGCCGGCGCGCGCGGTCGCGGGCGATCGAGCGCTGGCGTGATTTGACAATCGGGTCGCCCTGAGCCTGCTTGAACTCGTCCTTGACCTCCTGCTTGGTCATTTTCAATTGGTCGACCCAGTGATACCGAGTCCACAGCACGTCGGCGATGCCGACGATGGCGGTTGCCAGCAGCACGATGGTCAGGATTCTCTGGACGATGGTCGATAGCCGCACGAAGATCGTCTGCGGATCGGAAACCAGCGAATCGATCGCATGGAAGAATTGGCCGCGCAGCACAAAGAACATGATGATGCCGACCACCACGATCTTGGCAAGCGACTTGCCGAATTCGACGAGCCCTGAGGTGCTGAAGAGGCGTTTCCAACCCGACACCGGCGATATGCGGGAAAACTGCGGCTGGATGCGGTCGAGAACGGGTGTTGGCAGGTTCTGGAACAGCGAGGAGCCAATGCCGAAGACGAAGAACAGTGCGACGGCGGGCAAAAGCAGATTGCCAACCTCCCAGCCGATGCGAACGAACAGGGAAATGACGTCCGACCCCGTTTCAAGCTGCCACTGATCAGGCTTTTCGAAGAGGTCGCGCAGCACCTCGCCCATGCGCCCTACGCGTGCCGGCAGGAAAAACGTGACGTAAATGACCGTCGCGAGCATCGACGCGAAGAGCGTCGCTTCCCTGGAGTGAGGCACATTGCCCTTCTCCAACGTGTCGCGGAGTTTTTTCTCCGTCGGTTTTTCTGTTTTACTGTCCTTGTCTTCGTCAGCCAAAGCAGCCGTCCTTCATGAAACGGAAAGAGGCCGCGCATCATGCACGGCCTGTTTGGAGCAGTCTAAGACGGTTTAGCTGAGTCGCGCTGATGTCACGCGGCTTCCTCCACAGGTGTCTTGTCTTTTGCCTTGAGTTCGATTTGACCGGAATTGGAAAGCCGGATGGCTTCCTGTGCGATGGCGCGCCGCGCGATGGCGATTTCGCGCGGGTTGATGCCGGTATTGCCCATCTGCAGGTCGGATTCGATCATGCGGCGCTGGCGCGGGCTGATGGAACTGAGCACGATCTCGCGGATCTCGGCCGACGAGCCGCGCAGCGCCATGGTGAGGATGTCGGCGGCGATGTCGTTGAGCAGCAGGACACGGCTCGGCTGCGGCATGAGCGTGAGGTCGTCGAAGAGGAAGATCTTCGGGCGCACCTTGTCGACCGATTCCTTGTTGAGCGTTTCCAGCGATGTGAGCAAGGTGTCGACCTGCGGCTTGTCCAGCTCGTTCATCAGCTCCGCCACCTTGGTCGAGCCGGAAGCGTTACGTTCCGCTTCGATTTCAGCCATCAGCGCCAGTACGCGGTTTTCGATGATCTGTGCCGCTTTCGGGCTGACGTCCTTGAGATTGACCGTGCGGTTCATGATGTCGGCCCGCTGCGCTTCCGGCAACTGCAGCAGAACCTTGGCGCCGAAGGAGGATGGCATCATCGACAGCACATAGGCGATGGTTTGCGGATGTTCGCGCAGGAAGAATTTGGCCACGAAAGCCGGGTCCGCCTCGCCGAGGCGATCCCAGATCGAGGTTTCGTAGGCCTGGAAGGCCGTGCGCCGGCCGAGAAGGCTGTCGACCTCATCGGGTGTCAGGCCCTCCTCGAGGATGCTCTCGATTGCCTTGGCGTTGTCCATCAGACCGGCGCCTTCGGTAAAGAGATCCTCGAATTCCGCCACGAGCTGCGCCAGTTCGTCCGGCGGAATGAGTCTCAGCGATTGCGCGGAGGCGATGATGAGCTGCAGTTCATGCTGCGTGAAATACTTCAGCAGCCGTCCCGCCACCTGTTTTCCCATGGCAAGAAGAACGGCTGCGGCCTTTTCAGCCTGAGACAACGGTTGCTCGGCAAGGGCGCTGCTGCCGAAATCCTCAAAGTCCATCATGGTCTTCTTCTCCGTCCCAAACAGGGATTGGGCTTATTCTGAACGGGGTTCAGGCTTTCTTCGCGCTCGATACTTCGATGAGCTTGATACCGAACCGGGTGTCGTCATGCTCCAGCACGGTAATTTCGCCCCGGCCGATCCTGCGGCCGTTGACGGTGATTTCCACGGGCTCGCCGATCTTTTTGTCGAGGGCGATGATTGCACCTTCGGTCAGGTTCATCAGGCCGGAGACCTGCATGCGGCTGCTGCCAAGCACGATCTGAACATCGATCGGGATGTCCATGATCAGGTCGAGATTGGCGGTCAATGCGCTGCCCGGAGCAGACGGTTCGGCAAAGGAGGAACCGCCGAAATCGCCGCCGCCGAAGGCAGAGCCTGCGTTGTCGTCCCCGAAACCGCCACCGAAGGCCGAAAGATCCGTGCCTGGCTCGGCACCGAAGGCATCGGCACCGAAGTCCGGCATGCCCCCGTCACTGTCTTTCTTCAGCACGCCGCGCAGGCCGTCGATGGCCTCGTCCAATGCGGCGTCGCTGTTTTCAACTTCCAGCGAATCCTCGCTGCTTTTCTGTGTCGTCTTCCTAGCCATGAAATCACTATTCCAGTTGAAACTTGCCTCAAGCTGCCGTGGGTGCGCTGACGCACCCGCCAGCCGGTCAATTCATCAGGTGTCGAAGAAGCTCGTCGTCGGAGTTCACATTGTCCTTAACGCGCACCGTGTAATTTTCGCCCGAACGGCCGAATTCGCAGATGTAGAGGTCCTTGCTGTTGGCACTGACCTCGACGCGGACATCGCCGGTGTCCATGAAGGGAATGACGTCGCCGATCGCGAGCCTCGAGATCGTGTTCAGCGTTAGGGATTGCAGCCGGATGCGGGCCTCGAGCGTCACCTGCGAGCGGCGCACCTGCTCGCTGAGCTGTTCAGTCCATGCTTCAGATGCCGCTGACGGATTCTTCGCTCGCGGTGCGCTGATCACGGTCCGCAACAGCACCTGTTGCGGTATGATGACGATGATTTCCGAGACGGTCTTGCCAAGCGATATCGTCATCGTGACGGCGGCGGCAAATTCGTCGGCCTGGCTGGCAACCGGCTTCGGACGGTTTTCGATATTGTGTGGAGGCTCCAGGTAGGGCTCGAAGCCGCCGGACGCGTTGACGGCCGAGCGCAGTACGTTGGCGATCTTGTCGAACACCATGACGGCGAGATCGAGCTCGATGACCGAAAGCGGTCGCGGAACGGGCGCCTCGATGGTTTCTGGCAGCGCACCCAGCATGTGCTCCATCAGCGCCATGACGAAGCCCGAGCCGCAGCCGAGAACGAACTTCGGCGACCAGTTGCGCAGCGAACCGTTCACAAGGGCGCAGTTGCTGCCGAGGCCGGTGATGAGATCATCCATCAGCCCCGACTGGCAGCCGGTATAGGCGACGGACACGTCGAGGCCGGTTTCGCTCTTGATGATGTCGGGGAGGAATTCGCTATAAACCTGGCCGAAGGCGGCTGAGAGCTTTCCGACGGTTGCCTGGTCGCCGAGGCAGCCGGTCAGCTTGGCGAAGAGGGCGCGGTCCATCGTTTGTACCTCGGCTTGTGATTGCTGGCTCATGATCGTCAGGCCGCCTTGCTCTCACCGCCGGGGTTCATCATTTCCTGCTCGACCGCGTCGATCGACGGCCGTTCGTAGGAGGAGATGGTCTTGCGGCCGTATTCGAGCGCCACTTGCGGTACGGAGCCGTTCATGTAGGCGAGCAGCGTCTGCTTCACGATCACGTAGAGGCGATGCTGCTTGCTGCGCACCACCTTGATCTGCGACACCAGCGGCGCGCAGACGGAGTAGGAAAGGAGAATGCCGAGGAAGGTGCCGACAAGTGCCGAGCCGATGAGGTGGCCGAGCACTTCGGGCGAATCGTTGATGTGGCTCATGGCCTTGATGACGCCGAGAACCGCAGCGACGATACCGATGGCCGGGAAGGAATCGCCCATAATCGTGATGGCGTGATAGGGCTTCATCTTGTCATGCAGGATGGTGTTGATTTCCTCGTCCATCAGCGCCTCGATCTCATGCGAACGGGCGTTGCCGATGATGATGAGGCGGACATAGTCGCAGATGAAGGCCGTCAGTTCCTTGTTCTTCAGCACCGTCGGGGCGGCCTGGAAGATCACGGACTCGTCCGGGTTGTCGATGTGGGCTTCGATCTCGTTGCGTGACTTGGTGCGCAGGTCCCGCATCAGCGCATAAAGCACGCCGAGTGTGTCGAGGTAGTTGCGTTCCTTCGGAACCGAATGCTTGAAGGCTTCGCCCAGCGCCTTGCCGGAATCCTTCACGACCTTCATCGGATTGGCCATGATGAAGCCGCCGATGCCGGCGCCCGCGATGATGACAAACTCGAAGGGCTGGAACAGCGCGTCCACATGCCCGCCCATCGCCATGAAGCTGCCTATGATGCAGCCGCAGGTCACTACAAATCCGATAATAATATTCATCGCCAGTCCACACCTGAACGTTGCTTCCTCAGATGAAGTAGGGGACTTGCCTTGCGTGAGGCTGTTCGGCGTGCACCGCAACAAGCTTTTCGCCGTGTCAGCTTCGCACAAGCCAATGCAGGCAGAGTATCGGGTAAGGGCATCCACGCCCGGCTAACGAAATGTTGGAGCGCCGCAATATCTGGCGTCTCCTTTCCCGTTATTCTCCAATGTCCGGAGGGCGTTGAAAATGCAGTCTGGTATTTATGTGGCGCTGTCATCGCAGATGGCGCTTGAGCGGCGTCTGACGACGATCGCCGACAACATGGCCAACGTGAACACCACGGGTTTTCGCGGCACCGAGGTCAAGTTCAACCAAGTCCTCAGCAATACCGAAAACAAGCTCAACGCCAAGGTCGCCTTCGTCTCGCAAGGCAATGACTATCTCTCCACCGACAACGGCGAACTGCAAAACACCGGCAATCTCTTCGATTTCGCCGTCAAGGGCGATGCCTGGTTCGGTCTCAATACGCCGGCCGGCCTAGTCCTGACGCGCGACGGCCGTTTTACCATGACCGATAGCGGTGCCCTGGTCTCCACCCGAGGCTATCCGGTGCTCGATCCCGGCGGTGCACCGATCCAGCTCGACCCCGGCGGCGGCGCGCCGAGCGTGTCCTTGGACGGCACGGTCGCGCAAAACGGCAAGCAAGTCGGCAAGATCGGCCTTTACAGCGCCGATATCAGCAAGGGCTTCCTACGCTATGACAACAGTGGCGTATTGCCCACAGACCCGCCGCAGTCCGTCGTCGACCGTTCCAATATTGGTGTCGCCCAGGGCTATCTCGAAAACTCCAATGTCAACGGCATGCGGGAAATGACCCAGCTGATCGAAGTCAGCCGTGCCTTCGACAATATCTCGACACTCACGAACAACAGTGAAGGCACGCTTACGGATGCGATCAAGACCCTCGGCGGCAGCCAGTAAGAGGGGCGGATCATGTTCGAGGATGGAATGCCGGAAGGCGCGATGTCGCCGAAGCTTTCACATTTGGGCGCGTTGGCCGGGCAATATATGATGGCTGAAAACACGGTCGCCGACGGTGGCCATGTGCGCACCATCGCCGCCGGGCACTACACGGTCGCCGGTCTTTCCAGGCGTGTGCGCCTCGGCGAGTTCGTCGCCCATCGTTCAGCGACCGGTATCCATCTCGGTGAAGTCGTCCGCGTCGAGCCGGAGCTGACCTATGTCTGCCCGATCGAGCCGGGTGAGCCGATCGGCATCCACGACGTCGTCATCCGCAAGGGTGCCTTCCGCATCGCGCCGTCGGATAGCTGGTGCGGGCGCACCATCAACTCGCTGGGTGAGCCGATCGATGGTCTCGGACCGCTGACGGCGGGCACGGATTCGCGTTCGATCTCCAATACTGCGCCGCCCTCCATGACGCGCAAACGTGTCGACACGGGTTTCAAGACCGGTGTACGCGCCATCGACATCTTCTCGCCGCTCTGCCTTGGCCAGCGTCTCGGCATCTTCGCCGGTTCCGGCGTCGGCAAGTCCACATTGCTGTCGATGCTGGCCAGGGCCAATGCTTTCGACAAGGTGGTGATCGCGCTGGTCGGCGAGCGTGGCCGCGAAGTCCGCGAATTCATCGAGGACACGCTCGGTTCTCACATGCAGAAGTCGGTCGCCGTCGTCGCGACCAGCGACGAGAGCCCGATGCTGCGCAAGATGGCGCCATTGTCGGCCATCACCATCGCCGAGCATTTCCGCGATCAGGGCGATAATGTGCTGTTGATCGTCGACAGCGTCACGCGCTTCGCCCATGCCATCCGCGAGGTCGCGACCGCGTCCGGCGAACCGCCGATCGCACGCGGTTATCCGGCCTCCGTCTTCACCGAACTGCCGCGCCTTCTGGAGCGCGCCGGCCCGGGGCCGGAAGGCACAGGCACGATCACCGCGATCATCTCCATCCTCGTCGACGGCGACAATCACAACGACCCGATTGCCGATTCCACCCGCGGTATTCTCGACGGCCACATCGTCCTGCAACGCAGCCTGGCGGAGGAGGGGCGTTATCCGCCAATCGATCCGTTGGCATCCGTGTCGCGTCTGGCGCGTAAAGCCTGGACGCCGGATCAGGAAAAGCTGGTTTCGCGCCTGAAGGCACTTGTGCACCGTTTTGAGGAAACCCGAGATCTGCGCCTGATCGGCGGATACCGCCAGGGAAGCGACGCGGATCTCGACATGGCCGTCCGCCAGGTGCCGATCATCTACGAGATACTGAAACAGACCCCCGGCGAACGGCCTTCGGCCGATGCCTTCACCGATCTCGCGACCGCTTTGAAAAACGGTCAGGTCGCGACCGCCCAACCGAGAGCGAGATGAGGTTTCGGCGAAACGCCATTCGCTCCAGTTATTTGATTTCACATGATCCTGTCCGAAACCGCTTGATGATTTCGGAACCGTACTCAGAGAGGCTAACGTGAGAGAATCCGATGCAGACGAACCGGTCGCTCCGCTGAAGCCGGCGAGAAGGCGGACCTTAACCGACAAGGTCCTGGCGGGCACCGGCCTGGTGCTCGCCGGTATCTCGGCCTTCTTCCCCTGGTATGTGTTTTTGAACCCCGACAAATTCGGCGTTCATGTTGCCGAGGGCGATCGTACCCGTGATCTGCCGAACTGGCCTGGACGCGAGATCGTCAACGTCTCACCGCTTGCGATGTCCAACAAGAATCCGAATACGCCGAAGGACATCATCCCCGATCCGCTGACGACGGCAACGACCAGCAGTCTCGGGGCTGAGGACGACAAGGGCCCGCCGGCAGAGGATCAGCCGTTCCCCGGCAAATCTCCGTTCCACCTGCTGCACGTCGCAAACGGCCGGGCGCTGATCGAGGATGACACCGGCATGTACGTCGTGCGCGTCGGCTCGATCCTGCCCGATAACAGCCGTTTGGCGACGATCGAGCAGCGCGACGGAAAGTGGGTCATCGTCACGTCGACCGGCGATGTCTACGGCCATGACTGAGAGCTCGCAATCGCCTGCGTGCCAAGCTTTTTAAAGACTTTAGCAAGAACGCATTCCCCGCAAGTCCCACGCAAGATTATCCCTCTAGGGTCCCTGCTGTAAGAACGGAGAGAAGCCTATGCAACCCATTCAGCTCTTTGACCTGGCCTCGCGGCAAGCCGAGTGGCTCCAGGTTCGCCAGGAGGTCGTTGCCGGCAACATCGCCAATGCGAATACCCCAAAGTACCACGCCAAGGACGTTACGCCGTTCCAAGCCGTTCTCGATAACCAGAATGTCGGCATGGCGAAGACCAACCCGGCGCATTTTTCGGGCAATGAATTCAGTGAGAGCGGCGACGTCAATGTCGAAGAGGCCTCGCTCAACCAGGAAATCGGCGTTCAGGAGTCGGGTAACACCGTCGGCCTGGAAGACGAGCTCGCCAAATCCGGCGACATCCAACGCCAGTACGGTTTGAACACCGCGCTGGTCAGCTCCTTTCATCGCATGATGTTGATGACCGTAAAACAATAGATGAAGTGAAGATGTTATGGATCCTTTATCAGCCGCATTGAAGATTGCGGGCTCCGGCCTGGAGGCTCAATCGACCCGCCTGCGTGTTGTTTCCGAAAATATCGCCAATGCCCGTTCGACCGGCGATACCGCTGGCTCCGATCCCTATCGCCGCAAGACGGTGACCTTCGGTGCCGAGGTCGATCGCGCCAATGGTTTGACTACCGTCGGGGTGAAGAAGATGGGCGAAGACACCGGCAAGTTCATCGAGGAATACGACCCAGACAATCCGGCGGCGGACACGAAGGGCTACGTCAAGATGCCCAACGTCAACATTCTCGTCGAAATGGCCGATATGCGCGAAGCCAATCGTTCCTATGAGGCCAATCTGCAAACGATCAAGCAGTCGCGCGATCTCATCAACTCCACCATTGATCTCTTGAAGAATGCACAATGATTGACGCTATCAAGAATGTCGCCTCTCTCTCGGCGGTCCGCGGTCTCGGCAGCATCGCCACGGACCAGAGCTCTTCTTCGACCAACGCACTGGCGCCGACGCCGGGAACGACGCTCGGGAACGCGACGGGAGCCAGCTTCGCCTCGGTCATGTCAAACGTGGCGAAAGACACCATCAACACGTTGAAGGAAGCCGAAAACGCCTCCTTCGCCGGCATCAAGGGCACGATGAACACCCGCGAAGTGGTCGACAAGGTCATGCAGGCGGATCAGACGCTGCAGACCGCGATCGCGCTGCGCGACAAGGTGGTCAGCGCCTTCCTCGATATTACGAAAATGCAGATTTAGAGCAATTCCAGGAAAAGTGCGAAGCGGTTTTCCGTCCGGAATTGCGTAAAAACAAAGGGATAGAGCGGACGGCCTGGCTCCCGCTCCCATTATTTGATTTGGCATGATCTTATTGAAAAGCTGCTTGGCGGCTTTCGGGATCATGCCCTAGCTCGAAGGACGAAGGCATGAGAGCGCTCGCTATTGCCGCGACAGGCATGGACGCCCAGCAGACCAATCTCGAAGTGATCGCGAACAACATCGCGAACATCAATACCACGGGCTACAAGCGTTCCCGCGCCGAATTCTCGGACCTTCTGTACCAGACCGAACGCGCCAAGGGCATCGCCAACCGTCCGAACCAGGCCGTGGTGCCGGAAGGTGCCAATATCGGTCTCGGCGTGCAGACGACGGCGGTGCGCAACATCCAGATCCAGGGCGAGCTGTCGCAGACGCAGAACGATCTCGACGTCGCGCTGGTCGGCCGGGGCTGGTTCCAGATCCAGATGCCGGACGGCACGACGGCCTATACCCGCGCCGGCTCGTTCAACAGAAGCGATACCGGCCAGGTGGTCACGGCTGACGGCAATGTGTTGCAGCCGGGGATCACGATCCCGAGCAACGCCAGCAACATCGTCATCAACGAATCCGGTCAGGTTTCGGCAACGATCGGCACAGCGACCACCCCGACCGTTCTCGGTCAGTTGCAGATCGCCAACTTCGTCAACGAAGCCGGTTTGCAACCGATGGGAAGCAACCTCTTCACCCAGACGCCGGCCTCCGGCGATCCCGTCGTCTCCGATCCCAATACGAACGGCTACGCCTACATGAAGCAAGGCTATCTGGAATCGTCGAACGTCGATCCGGTCAAGGAAATCACCGACCTGATCAGCGCGCAGCGTGCCTATGAGATGAATTCCAAGGTCATCACCACCGCCGACGACATGGCGCAGATCGTCAGTAAAGATCTGAAGTAACGAGAGGACGGGCCGAACATGAGGTTTCGCCGGATGAAAAGCTTAGCAATGGCCTGGCTCGCCGCAGCGAGCCTCTCCGTCATGTTCGTGTCGGCCGTTCCCGCCGGTGCAACGGGTGCCGACGCGACCAGCCTGGGCACGGCCGTCGTGCCGACCGAGACGATCTATCCGGGCGATATCATCAGCAGCGGACAACTCGAGGAGGTTGAAGTCACCAACCCCAATCTGACCGGCGATTATGCCAAGCGGCTTCACGAGGTCACAGGGTTGGTCTCCAAACGAACGCTTCTGCCTGGCCGAACGATCTCGGTTTCTGCCCTGCGCGAACCCTATGCGGTGACGCGCGGCTCCAATGTCCGCCTGGTCATGAACATGGGCAGCATGACGATTACCGCGGCCGGGACGCCGCTGGATGATGGCGCAGTCGGCGACAGCGTGCGCGCCCGCAATCTGGACTCCGGCATCATCGTCAACGGCACTGTTCTCGAAAACGGCACCATCCGCGTGGTTGCAAAATGAGAAGACTTCGTCATTTTCTCGCGGTCTTGCTGGCATTGCCCAGCCTGGCCGTCGGCAATCCAGCGCTGGCGATGCAATCGCGCATCAAGGACATCGCCTCATTGCAGGCCGGCCGCGACAACCAGTTGATCGGTTACGGCTTGATCGTCGGCCTTCAGGGGACCGGCGATGGTCTGCGTTCCTCGCCATTTACCGAACAGTCCATGCGCGCGATGCTGCAGAATCTCGGCATTTCGACGCAGGGCGGCCAGTCCGCCGCCAAGAACACCGCCGCCGTCATGGTGACAACCAACCTGCCGCCCTTCGCAAGCCCGGGCAGCCGCATCGACGTCACGGTTAGTTCGCTTGGCGACGCGACATCGTTGCGTGGCGGCACGCTGATCATGACCTCGCTCAGTGGCGCCGACGGGCAGATCTATGCCGTGGCGCAGGGATCGGTCATCGTTTCCGGTTTCCAGGCGCAAGGGGCGGCCGCCAGCGTTACCGAAGGTACCACCACCGCCGGCCGCGTGCCGGGCGGCGCCATCATCGAGCGTGAGCTGCCCTCGCGTTTCAAGGATTCCGTCAATCTTGTCCTGCAGTTGCGCAATCCGGACTTTTCCACCTCGATCCGCATCGCCGATACCGTCAATGCCTGGGCGACCTCGCATTTCGGCGCTCCGATCGCCGAAGCCAAGGATTCGCAGGAGGTTGCGATCGAAAAGCCGAAGATGGCGGACCTGACACGGCTGATGGCGGATATCGAAAATCTCGACGTTCAGACCGATACGCCGGCGAAGGTCGTCATCAACGAACGCACCGGAACGATCGTCATTGGCGCCGACGTCCGTGTCTCGCCGGTCGCCGTCAGCTACGGAACTCTCACGGTGCAGGTCAGCGAGAACCCACAGGTGATCCAGCCGGAACCTTTCTCGAACGGGCAGACCGCCATTCAGGACCAGACGGATATTACGGCAACCAAGAGCGGTGGCCGAGTCGCCGTGCTCGAAGGTCCTGACCTGAAAACGCTGGTCTCCGGGCTGAACAATATCGGCGTCAAACCCGACGGCATCATCGCAATCCTGCAAGGCATCAAATCGGCCGGCGCGCTGCAAGCGGAGCTCGTTCTGCAATGACATCGATCGTTATCGCCAAAAAAATGCTGACGTCCTGCCGTGTTGCGGCAGTTCCCGCCATGATCGCATTGCTGCTGTCGGCCTATGCCGCGGCGGCGCAGGAAGCGCCGAAGCCGGTCGCCGATCCGGCGTCCAGCCAGGACGAGATCAAACAGTTCTGCACCAACATCGCCGATCCGGCCCGCGACCAGCGCTATCTGCTGCAGAAGCAGGAGCTTGAGAAACTGCAGGCCGACGTTGACCAGCGCATCGCCACGATGGACAAGCGCAAGGCGGAATACGAAGACTGGCTGAAGCGGCGCGACGACTTCTTGAAGACCGCCGATTCCGGCCTGGTCGACATCTACAAAAACATGAAGCCCGATGCGGCGGCGGCGAGCCTTGACCAGGTGAAAGTCACAGTGGCCGCCGCGATCATCATGAAACTCTCGCCGCGCCAGTCGAGTCTTATTCTGGCGGAGATGGATGCGCAGAAGGCGGCTGTTGTCACCAACATCATCTCCAGCGCGTCCGATCCGAATACATCGAAGTCGAAGGACCCCTCATGAACATGCGTCTTACGGCCACGTGCGCAGTCGTCGTTTTCCTGGCCGGCTGTCAGTCGCAGGCTCTTAACGAAATCGGCAGAGCGCCTGCCATGAGCCCGATCGGCAGCGGCCTGCAATATGCGCAGACGCCACAGATGCTGCAATATCCGAAACGTCCGCACCAGGTTGCGCAGGGTTACTCGCTCTGGAACGATTCGCAGGCGGCCCTTTTCAAGGATGCGCGCGCCCTCAATGTCGGCGATATCCTGACCGTCAATATCTCGATCAACGACAAGGCGAATTGGGATAACGAGACCAATCGCAGTCGCACGAACAAGAGCGACATGAACTGGAACATTACCGCCAAGATCTTTGGTTGGCAGCCGAGCACCAATGCCAACGCGACCTCGGGCTCCGACACCAGCACCGACGGCAAGGGCAAGATGCAGCGTTCCGAGCAGATCACGCTGCTCGTTGCCGCGGTCGTCACCGGTGTTCTAGAAAACGGCAACCTGATGATCAGCGGTTCGCAGGAAGTGCGGATGAACCAGGAGATTCGTATCCTGAACGTCGCCGGCATCGTCCGGCCGCAGGACGTCACCTCGGACAATACGATCTCCTACGACAAGATCGCCGAAGCGCGCATCTCCTATGGCGGCCGCGGCCGTCTGACGGAAGTACAGCAGCCGCCGCGCGGTCAGCAGGCGGTCGACCTGCTGTCGCCGCTCTGACAGCCGGACAGTACGTGGCATTTCGTTAACGGACGGATAGAGACATGGCAGCAGCCGCAGACGCACCGGCAAAAGGCAAGGGATCGCCATTGGTCATGATGATCCTCGGGCTAGTCATCTTGACGATCCTTGGCGGCGGTGGCGGCTGGTTCCTAGGCACCATGGTCGCGCCGAAGATCAAGACGGCTGCCGCCGCGGTACAGACGGCTCCGCAGGCCCCAACCGGTCAAAAACAGGCCACGGCAGCCGCGGAGGCGAACGGCATCGTTCAGCTCGATCCAATCACCACTAATCTTGCCTATCCTTCGCAAAACTGGATCAGGCTGGAAATCGCGCTGATGTTCAAAGGCCCGCCGGACCAGCAGCTCGCGGAGGCCATCCATCAGGATATTCTCGCCTATGTCCGCACCGTCTCGCTGCAGCAGATCGAAGGTCCGCGCGGCTTTCAATATCTTCGGGATGACATTCAGGAACGTGTTGACCTCCGCTCAGAAGGACGGGTATCGAAAGTTATGTTCAGAACTTTCGTGATCGAATGATTCGATTATTACTTGCTTTACTTATATTAGTGTTTGCTGCGTTTTCGCCTGAGCTGGCGATGGCGCAGCAATTGCCGCAACAGCTCCCGACAGATCTCCTGAATGTCCCGGTGAACGGGTCTGTCGCGGCTTGGATCATTCGCACCTTCGGGCTGCTGACGATCTTGTCGATCGCGCCTGGCATCCTGATCATGGTGACGAGCTTTCCGCGATTCATCATCGCGTTCTCGATCCTGCGTTCGGGCATGGGCCTGGCGACCACGCCGTCGAACATGATCCTGTTGAGCCTCGCCTTGTTCATGACCTTCTACGTCATGTCGCCTACCTTCGATCAGGCTTGGAAGGATGGCGCGCAGCCGCTGCTTGCCAACCAGATTTCGGAAGCCGATGCGGTTCAGCGCATTGCGGAGCCTTTCCGCACCTTCATGTCCAACAACACACGCGACAAGGACATCAAGCTCTTTGTCGATCTGGCGCAGGAGCGCGGGCAGACGGTGGTGGTCGACAACAAGATCGATTATCGCGTGCTGATCCCGGCCTTCATGATCTCGGAAATCCGCCGTGGTTTTGAAATCGGCTTTCTGGTCGTTCTGCCGTTTTTGGTCATCGACCTGATCGTTTCCACCATCGTCATGGCGATGGGCATGATGATGCTGCCGCCGACGTCGATCTCGCTGCCCTTCAAGATCCTGTTCTTTGTGCTGATCGACGGCTGGAACCTGCTGGTCGGCAGCCTCGTGCGCTCGTTCCACTGATCGCCAGGGCAATTTCAGGAAAAGTGCGAAGTATCCGTCTTAGTCAAGCGTGTTCAGGTGTCCAAAATCGATCCTCTCGGATGAGTGCGTTTGCGAGAATGACGAGCTTTCGCATGATGGCGGTAATGGCGGCCTTGGCGGCTTTTCCGCCGGCGGTGAGTTGCTGGTATTTGCTCTTGAGGGGTGGATTGAAGCGAATGGCGACGAGGGCCGGCATATAGAGGGCGCGGCGAAGCTGGGTCCTGCCGCCTTGAATGAAGCTTTTGCCTTTCCATTGGCCGGACTGTCGCACGACCGGCGCGAGACCGGCCAGGCTGGCGGCCTGTTTGTTGGCCAGTGTTCCAAGTTCCGGCATGTCGGCAATCAGCGCCAGGGCGCAGGTTGCCCCGATACCGGGAATGCTGGTGAGGATGTCGAGACGGCGCTGCAATTGCGGCTCGGCGGCAATCAATCGACGGCTTTCGGCATCGACAGCCTCGATTTGGGCGTCGACCTGCCGCAGCCGTTGCTCGGCCTGGCGCTGCAGCAGGGGGATGGTCACATTCTTCTGCCGATGCAGGAGAGCGTTCCGGTCCTTAACGAGCGCGCGGCGAGCGGCGAGCAGTTCGGCGAGAAGATCAAGCACTTGGCTGCGCATTGGCCGGATGTCCGGGGCCATCAATGTGCCGAACCGGGCCATGACGCGCGCGTCGATGCGGTCCGTCTTGGCCAGCCGGCCACAGGCTTTGGCGAAGGCGCGTAGGCGCTGCGGGTTCACCTTGACGCCGGGCAGGTCCGCCGTTGCCAGCATGCGTTCGAGGCGCCGATGGTAGGCGCCGGTCGCCTCGAAGACAATGCGCTCGGGCGCGTAAGGCAACAGCCAGCGGATCAATGCCCGCAGCCCTTTGGCGTCGTTGGGGAACTGCTTGTCGATGCCGTCCGGCAGGAGATGGACATCGAGGCGATCTTTCGAGATGTCGATACCGAGGGTTCGTGCTATCGTATGAGCCATCTTTTCCGTGTCCCATGCTTGTCATGCGGGCCGTCAAAGCCCGGCTATCCGTTCAGGCCTCATGGAAAAGAAAGGGGCGATCCTACTGCGCAACGGTTCTGTCAAACCAGCGGTTTCTCGATCCCACCCCTCCCGCCGTCTGTGGGTGTTCAGGCCCACAGGCGGCAATCCATTGTCGCCTCAAAACAAGACAAAGTCATAAGACAAGCGGTTTTCCGTCCGAGATGCGTAAAAACAAAGGAATAGAACGGGAAAGCGATTCCGTGAAACGCTAGGCGCCGGCCTAACAGTCATCGGGAACGAAATTCCCGATGACTGGAGACCGTTATTCCGCGGCGATCGCCGCCGCATTCTGACTTTCGACCAGGAACGGCTCGGTGCGCACCGGCAGCGCCGGCACATCCATATGATCCGGACCGAGGCCTTGTCTGGCGCGTCCGGCCATCATTTCGTAGGCCGTCTCCAGGTGATTGGTGAAGCGCTCGGCGTCGAAGAGCGGCATTATGTAGCGATTGGCGGTCAATGTTTCCTTGAGCGCGGCAATACGCCCCGGCTGGCTTGCAAGTTCGACGGCCATATCTTCATAGGCCTGGACGTCGGCGGCGACCAAGTCCGGCACGCCGATGGCGGTGAGCAGGCTTTCGCTGACGCGCGAGGCGAAGTTCGTGCCCTTCATCGTCAACACCGGCAAACCGCCCCAGAGCTGTTCCGAGGTCGTCGTATGGCCGTTTACCGGGAAGGTATCGAGACCGAGGTCGGCAAGCTGCTGGCGGTCGATGTGATCCTCATAGTGGATACGGGTGGTGAAGATGACGCGCTTGCGGTTGACGCCTCGCGCCTCCAGACGTGCCCAGAGATTGGCCTCGGCACGAGGGCCGTTGCAGAGCAGCCAGAGCACGCTGTTCTTGGTGCGCTTTAGGATGTTGCACCAGACATCGATCATGTGTGAGGTGATCTTGCGGTTGCCGTTGAACGAGGCGAACACGAAGGCATCTTCCGGCAGCTCGTGCTGTGCGCGGGTCGTCGGCCGCGGCTTCGGGCGATACAGCGGATCGTTCGGCTGATAGCACTCGGGCAGGCGGCAGAATTTCTCATGGAAATGCGGTTTGGAATGGTCCGGCAAGACGTAGGGATCGCCGATGATGTAGTCGAGGTCGATGTTGACCGCCGAGCCGGGAAAGCCGAGCCATGCCGTCTGGATCGGTGCGGCCATATGGTTGAGGATGCGGACGCGGCTATCCTTGGTATGCCCTTTGATATCGACCAGAATGTCGATCCCACGGGCGCGAATTGCCTCCGCCGCGGCCTGATTGGAGAGGCTGCGGATATCGACCATGGTGCCCCATTTCGAATAGTCGAAGTCTTCCGCATGCTGCGACGACAAGGGCGAATGGTCGAAGAGGGTAATCTCGAACCGGTCCCTGTCGTGCAGTTCCAGTGTCCGCTGTAAGAGCTTCATTGTCGCGTGGCCTGGCCAGAAGTCCGATGAGAGATAGCCGATGCGAATCTTGTCGCCCCATCTATGCGGCGCCTTGCGGCGCGCCTCTGCGTGTCCAACAGGCAGAGGCGCCGTGTCGTGTACCGCAAACTTGTTGATCGCTTCGTCGCCGCACCAGTGCAGATGGAAGAAGGGATTGTCCGGTCTGACATAATCAAGGCTTCCCTTGGCGAGCGAGGCGAGAACCGGCGCCATATGTTTGTCGACCGTTGCGAGATCGGACAATTCGCGGGCAAAGATTAAATAAAGCGTGCGAAAGATGATGTTGTCGGGATGCTTCTTGAACAGCGTGGCGACAATGTGCCGGTTGCCCTCGTCATAGAGGTCATCGGTCAACAGCTTTGCAGCCATCATCCGATGCTTGAGTTCCGGTCCCTCGACCAGGACGGTCTTGAAGCCGGCCAGCAAATCCTTTTGCTGACGGCTCAGAAAGATGCTGGAAAGGGCATAGGCGAGCTCGGGGTCCTTGAACGCTTGAGGCAGGATCAGGCTTCCGATCGAAAGCGTTGCGTCTTCATCGCCGCCGGCGAAATGCAGCAGCAAGGCTTCCCGCAAATAGTCTTCGCGGTAGGGCTTTTGCCTGCCTGCCAGTTCGTACGATCTGGCCGCGTCCGATTTGAAGCCGAGCTTAAGCAGCGTCTTTGCCAGCAGGGCATAGGTCCTCGGTGATGTATCGACATTGAGCAACTCGTTCAGTGTTTCGAGCGCGCGCGTATATTGCCCCTTTTGATAGAGGCTGGACGCTGTCGCAAAGGCGTTTTTCGTATTCACGAGCGAGGACTCCGAGCGAATGTTGAACAGCCCCGGCGAAGGCCGAGGACCGTCATCATGGATTCGTGGGATCATCGCCCACGTAGCTTGCCTGAAACCGAAGCATCTGTGACACCATACCTTTACGCCTCGTTAGCTACGTTGCAGCTGGCCGTTTTTACGGGGTCCGTGTTTAAGAAATTCGCAAGTAATGCGTGCGAGTTTACCTGCGACATGACGGGTTTGGTCCGCTAGGAAATGGGGCCGAGGAGCATGAAGCCGCTCCGTCATCGCCGGTATTCGAAGTCCGGTATGTCCTCCTTTTCGTATTCAGTTTCCAGGGGACACACTCATGACCAGCATTGTAACCAACAATTCCGCTATGGCCGCTCTGCAGACGCTGCAGGGCATCCAAAGCAACCTGCAGAGCACGCAGAGCGCCGTCTCGTCCGGCCTGCGCATCTCCAAGGCTTCCGATAACGCCGCCTATTGGTCGATCGCCACCACGATGAAGTCCGACACCAGCGCCATCGGCGCCGTTTCCGACGCCCTCGGCCTCGGTGCTGCCAAGGTCGACACGGCGACCACCGCAGTCACCAGCGCGCTCGACGTCGTCAGCTCGATCAAGTCCAAGCTTGTCACCGCCATGGAAGGCTCGGTTGACAAGGGTCAGGTCCAGGAAGAAATCGGCCAGTTGCAGCAGCAGCTGCAGAGCGTCGCTCAGTCTGCTTCGTTCAACGGCGAAAACTGGGTCATGGCGGCCAACGGCGGCTCCGCATCGGTTGTTTCGTCCTTCATCCGCGGCACCAACGGCACCGTTTCGGTCAGCACCACGTCTTACGAATTCAACACCGGCGCAACGGGCAACGTTCTGTTTGGCGCCGATGCAAGCGGCAACATCCAAACGAGCTCAGGTATTCTCGGTTCTCAGTCGACCATCGGCGGCAAGCAGTTCTCTGTCTTCAGCCTCGACATCACCGGCATGACCGGCGGCGAAATCTCCAGCGCCCTGAATATGGTTCAGACCGCTCTGAACTCCATGACCAGCATGGGTTCGAAGCTCGGCTCGATCTCCAGCCGTATCGACCTGCAGACGACCTTCGCCTCGTCGCTGTCGGGCTCGATCGAATCGGGCGTCGGCAAGCTCGTCGATGCCAACATGGAGCAGGAATCGAGCAAGCTCTCTGCTCTGCAGACGCAGCAGCAGCTGGCAATCCAGTCGCTCTCGATTGCCAACTCCTCCACGCAGTCGATCCTGTCGCTGTTCCGTTAAGAAGAAGGACTGGCGCGCGACGCCAGCCGAAATTTCTAAACAGCAAGTTAACCGCGCCTCTCTAAGGCGCGGTTTTTTTATGCTTTTCTGCCGGGGCTGGTTCAGGTTTTCTTAACTATATTGCTGTTTTCTAAGACCATTGAAACGGCGAGTTAACCTTAACAGATTGGGTTAACAGGCATGATGCTGAGTGCCGTTACCGGTTTTTAGGTCCGGAATGTCCCTTAACCAACCGCTGCCAAAGGGGCAAAATATTATGACGAGCATTCTTACCAACAACGCCGCAATGGCCGCCCTGCAGACGCTGCGCGGCATCAGCACCAACCTGCAGAGCACGCAGAACGCCGTTTCGTCCGGTCTGCGCATCTCCAAGGCTTCCGATAACGCCGCCTATTGGTCGATCGCCACCACGATGAAGTCCGACACCAGCGCCATCGGCGCCGTTTCCGACGCCCTCGGCCTCGGTGCTGCCAAGGTCGACACGGCGACCACCGCAGTCACCAGCGCGCTCGACATCGTCAGCTCGATCAAGTCCAAGCTTGTCACCGCCATGGAAGGCTCGGTTGACAAGGGTCAGGTCCAGGAAGAAATCGGCCAGTTGCAGCAGCAGCTCCAGAGCGTCGCTCAGTCTGCTTCGTTCAACGGCGAAAACTGGGTCATGGCTGCAAGCGGCGGCTCGGCATCTGTCGTTTCGTCCTTCATCCGCGGCACCAACGGCACCGTTTCGGTCAGCACCACGTCCTACGAATTCAACGCCGGCGCGACGGGCAACGTTCTGTTCGGCACGAAGGCAGACGGCTCGATCGATACCGCTTCGGGTATTCTCGGCACCGTATCCGGCACCTTCTCTGTGTTCAGCCTGGACATCACCGGCATGACCGGCGGCCAGATCTCCAGCGCCCTCAACATGGTTCAGACCGCTCTGAACTCGATGACCAGCATGGGTTCGCGCCTCGGCTCGATTTCGACCCGTATCGACCTGCAGACGACCTTCGCCTCGTCGCTGTCGGGCTCGATCGAATCGGGCGTTGGCAAGCTCGTCGATGCCAACATGGAGCAGGAATCGAGCAAGCTCTCTGCTCTGCAGACGCAGCAGCAGCTGGCCGTCCAGTCGCTCTCGATCGCCAACTCCTCGACGCAGAACATCCTGTCGCTGTTCCGTTAATAGGAAGAACCGGCGCGTCGCGCCGGTCGAAGTTCCGAACCAGCAGATTCACCGCGCCTTCCCAGAAGGCGCGGTTTTGTTTCTTCAGGGCCTCTGCCGTATGCATTTCGCGAGCATCCGGTTCGCTCAGGAGGCGTCGTTCCCCGCGCCGGCCTTCTTGTTCCGCACGGCATTGACGAAGGCGTCAAACAGCTTGCGCATGGCAACTTGCTTGTAGGGATAGATGACGGCGCTATCCATGTTGTGGACGACCATTGCCACATCGAGTTCAAAAACCAGCAGGCGTCCGTCGGGAAGTTCCGCGCAATCGATGCCGAAATAATCAAGCCCGATGTGACGATACAGAGCCGCGAAACTCTCCTTGTGGCGGATCGCGAAATCCGTATCGAAATTCTCCATCCAAGCTTGTTCGACGGCGCGCTTCGCCGGGCTTTCCGCCATGCCGGCGCTGAGATAATGCACGATCCAATGCTCGGAGAGCGCCATATGGCTGGCGAACGCCTTCCCCTCGATAAATACGACGCGTTGCTTGTTGTATAAGCCATCCGGCCCGCGGAAATCGATGAAGGGTGCCACATAGAGCTCGGGAGCAGGCTGTGTGGCAAGCCACGCTGCCAATCCCAGGATGTCGGTGATGCGCTCCATCCCGTTGCCGGCATGGGTGCTGATCGGGCGAACGACAAGCGGAAATGAAAGGCCCGGTGCGCATTCATCCAGGGTCTTTATGCCCGCGCCGACAGCGACGAGGTCTTCGCGTGGTACGCGATAGGTGCTCGGCGACAGAATGGAGGGCTCATTGGCCAGCATGCCGCTGACGCCGTCGCGCGTCAGCCGACCGATCAGTTCCGGATCGTTGTTCATGATCGGGCTGTCGAAATCGGCCAGCAGCGTCTGCATTCGTCCGAGCACCGGCACATTCTCGGTTGATTCGCCGATTGCCATGAACGCGACGTCGTGGTCCGGCAAATCCGCGAGCCCGGTCGTTTCGGGATCCACATAATGCAGCCAAAGAACGCAATTGCTGCCCTCCAGCAGGAAATCCAGCGGCGTGTTCGCCATGAAATTGCCTTGCGTCACAAAGGCCAGCAACCGAGGCCCCTGTCCGTTCCCATGGACGACGCAAAAGTCGCGTTTCAATTCCACCGCGCCCCGGAGGACTTGATGCGCCTCATCGGCGCGACCAAGGGTCTGCAGGATCGTCGCCAGATCGAAAAGCGCCGCCGCATCCGCATTGTCAGCTCCGATGCGCTGCATCAGCTCATTCCAAAGCGGCGTCACATCGGCGCCGGCATAGATGAGCGACACGATCCTTTGCATGCCCAGGATTCGGCTGGCGCCTCCGATTTCATCAAAGGCGCGATCGGCCACGAGGCCGGATGTCATCAGCATTGGAGCAAATCCTGTCGAGAACCGAGTTTCAGGACACCGTCAATTAGCGCGTCGATATCCGCCTGCCGCGTACGGTGGTTTACAATGGCGGCGCGTATTGCCGGCTGTCCGTTCAGATGAGTCAGGGACGGAGCAACGCAGCCTTCCGCATGGAGACGTTCGACGATCCGTGTGTTGACCTCCGGCGGCGCATCATCGGCAGCGCCCACATAGGCAAAACAAACGATGTTGAGCGCAACCGGCGCGAGGAGCCGCAAGGCGGGTTCCTGCTCGACCCTGTGTGCCAGGCCTCGGGCGAGCGCGCAGTTGGCGGCCATGGAATCCCCCAACGCTTTGACGCCATAGGTTTTAAGGGTGAACCAGGTCTTGAGTGCGCGAAAGCCGCGTGACAGGTCCGGGCCGTAGTCGCAAGGCCACCAGTCGCCACCGGCCAAGCCGGAGGCGGCGCGGCTGAGATATGCAGCCTCCGAGGCAAACGTCTGGCGTTGCCACGCGCTGTCGCGAACGAGGAGGAAGCCTGCGTCATAGGGCACCTGGCCCCATTTGTGGAAATCGAATGCGAGCGAATCGGAGGACTCGATGCCGGTGAACAGATGCGCCAGATCATCGGACAGAATCCCCAGGGCTCCCAACGCACCGTCGACGTGAAAATGAAGGTCGTGGGCGTCGGCGACGCCGCGCAAAGCGATGAGATCGTCAACCGCGCCGGTATTCACCGTCCCCGCACTTCCGATGATCAGAAAAGGCATATGCCCTTCCTTCTTGTCGCGTATGATGGCGCGTTCGAGAGCCGCAATGTCGATCTGCCCGGCGGCATTGGCCGGGATACGCCTGAGTTGATCGCTGCCGATACCGGACATCTCGAATGCGCGCGGCACGCAACCATGCACTTCGCTCGATGCGTAAGCCACCAGCCGCGGCTCGCTGGATAGACCCTGTGCACGAACACCCGCGCCGAGCTTCCTGCTCCTTGCGAGCAGGACAGCAACGAAATTGGCCTGTGAGGTGCCGGTCAAGAACACGCCGCCGGCAGTGTCCGGAAACGAGAATATTTGCTGTGTCCACCGGATGATCTGGCGTTCGACCTCGATCGGCATGTGGTCGCGTCCACCGAGATTGGCATTGAGGCCGCCGGCCAGCATCTCCGCCAGCATCCCCGTGGCCGTTCCGCCGCCCTGTACCCAGCCCATAAATCCGGAGTGAATATTGCCGCTACCATACGGAAGGACGTTGTCACGGAATATGGCATGGACTTCCGCCAGATCGGTCGCCTCAACAGGCAGCGGCGCGTCGAACAATGCGCGCGCAGACGACGGCGCCGGTTGCCAGACGGGCTTTTCCGAAAGCGTTTTCAGATGGTCAAGCATGTCGTCCAGCATCTGGTGACCCTGCTTGCGCAACGTTTGCCAGTCGTCGGGATCAAGGCTTGTCCGTTGACGGGGCGCATCTGACGGCAATCCGCTGTCCTGTAAACCTAACATGTCGACCCCGTATTGGCTAAATCTACCACTCGCAACCACGCCGCGTTCTGGCCCGACAGTTGTCGGATCGTGACAATCTTATGCTGCCCAAGATGGCGCGAAGCTGACCTGATGTGCCGATCGCCCCCGGAAATTGGGGGGTGCAGACGGAGGCCTGCCTCCTCCGGTTGAGTACAAATGGAGTTCTGAGCCCTGCGTAGGTCGCGAACGCGCTCCAAAAGTATGGTTTTGTTAACTTTCCGGCTTCGTCGTTAACTTTTTATTAAGGCTAGTGTTGTCATCTGCGACTAACGCAACGGTTGGTTAACTTCTCCTAAGAGCCGGTTAACAGGCATGACGCTGATTGCCGTTCCCGGCCGAAGACCGGAATGTCCCTTCCAATTTCAGCCACAAGGGGCACTTTTCCATGACCAGTATTCTGACCAATGACGCGGCAATGTCCGCCCTCCAGACTCTGCGCTCGATCAATAATAATTTGGAAAATACCCAAAACCGGGTCTCCTCGGGCTATCGTGTCGCCAAGGCCTCCGACAATGCCGCCTATTGGTCGATCGCAACGACCATGCGTTCCGACAACAGCGCGCTTTCCGCCGTTTCCGATGCGCTGGGTCTCGGCGCCGCCAAGGTCGACACCGCCTATACGGCAATGGACAACTCAATCAGTGTCGTCCAGCAGATCAAGGACAAGCTTGTTGCCGCGACGGAAAACAGCGTCAACAAGTCGGATGTACAGGAAGAGATCACACAGCTTCAGCAGCAACTTGAGAGTATCGCACAGTCCGCTTCGTTCTCCGGGCAGAACTGGATGATCGGAGCCAATGGCGTCTCCGCATCGGTCGTCTCCTCCTTCGTCCGCAACAACGACGGCACGGTCGCGGTCAACAGTACCAGCTACACGTTCGATTCGGGATCGCAAGGCAACGTCTTGTTCGGCGCCAATGCGGACGGCACGATCGACACCAGCTCCGGTATCCTCGGCACCACGCAGGACATCAACGGCAGCGCCTATTCCGTTTTCAGCCTTAACATCACCAATATGACGAGCGGCGACATCGGGCAGTCGATGAACCTAGTGCAGTCGGCTCTCAACGCCATGACGAGCACCGCCTCGCAACTGGGTTCGCTGTCGACCCGCATCGACCTGCAGACCAGCTTCGTTTCGACGCTGAGCGATACGATCGACTCCGGTGTCGGCAAGCTTGTCGATGCGAATATGGAAGAGGAATCGAGCAAGCTCTCGGCGCTACAGACACAGCAGCAATTGGCGATCCAGTCGCTGCAGATTGCCAACAATAGCGCGCAGAACGTTCTGGCGCTCTTCAAGTGAGCCTTGACCGGAGCTTACGCTAGGAAAGCGCGGCGGCATTTCCTTCTTGCCGCCGCGCATAAGCTTTTGTTAACCTTACCGGGTAACTGATTTGCAGTATCTGCACAAAGCCCCGGTGTCCGACCCGTTTCGTTGGAACCGTCAGGGCTTTATCCAGCGACGGGCCGCGTTGGGATCACTCCCGCTGGCGGGCATGAAGCCGTTCGTTGCTGCCGGATCGGTCCGGCCTGCCGTTTCCCCATAGAATTACGGATTTTCCGATGACCAATGTGACGACGAACCCCGCCTCTTTGGCCGCGCTGACCGTATTGCGCGGCGTCAACAAAGATCTTGGTGTCGTGCAGGAACAGGTTTCGTCCGGCTATCGCGTCGAGAACGCGAGTGACAATCCGACCTATTGGTCGATGTCGAAGACGATGCAGTCGGACCAGAGCAACCTTTCCACCATCACCGACGCGCTTGGCCTTGGCTCCTCGAAGGTCGATACCGCCTCCACCGCCATGGATTCGGTCGTCAATCTCGTGACCCAGATTCAGGCCAAACTGGTTTCGGCCAAGGAGCCGGGCACCGACAAGACCGCGGTCAATGCGGACATTCAGCAGCTCAAGAACCAACTGCAGTCAGTCACGCAATCCGCGTCCTTCTCGGGCGAGAACTGGCTTTACAACACCAATGCGCAGCCCGATACCAAGCAATCCGTAATCAGCAATTTTACGCGTGGCTCGGGCGGCCAAGTTAATCTTGTGACGATCAATTACGACAGCTCGCAAACCCTGATGATCGACACCGCCGATGCGAGCCGCGGGCTGCTGACGAAGAACGTCGACGCCAGCACATTCGATACGTCGGGTGGAACGTCGGCCCCTCGCAATTACTATCTCCTGGCCGCCGATTCCGGGACGGCGCCGGCCGACGGTACCGAAATTTCCGTCTCCAACAGTACGACCGACGATCAGCTCACCGATATGATCAACGTCACGAACTCGATCCTGAAGCAGGTGACGTCAGCGGATTCGACGCTGGGCGTGATGAAATCCCGTATCGATGACCAGTCGAATTACATCTCAAAGCTCAGCGATGCCATCAAGACCAGTGTTGGCAATCTGGTCGATACCAATATGGAAGAGGCATCAGCACGCCAAACCGCGCTTCAGACGGCACAACAGATGGGCATTCAATCGCTGTCGATCGCCAACACCATGGCGAGCAAGGTGCTGATCCTCCTTCAAGGGAAATGAATTCCGTGATGGCGCGGTCAGGATGGCCGCTCCTGCCGCATTCATCCTCGCACAAGTTTGACCCCCTACGGTCCATCGTAATGGCATGGCTGCGCAATTTTCCGGTGACGTTCGGCGTCACGTCCAGAGAGCGTGGCCGCAGGACGGAAACCGGAAGCGTGATGATCGACGTTTTGAGCATTGGAATTCAAGGGACCTGTCGAGAAATCAGCTCGCGGCCTTCTGCGGAAGAAAACGGGAGGATGTCAGCATGAGCCCGACGCTATCCCGCTATCTCAAGGATTTCAGCGCCGAGCCTCCGCCTCAGTCTCCCGGCATACCGGATATGCCGTTCGAAGAGACTTTGGATTTTCCGGAAAGTCCGGTGGCGCCTTCGATCGATATCGAGGCGGAGCGCCGCGAGGCCTATGCGCAAGGGCACGAAGCAGCAACGCAGGAATTGACGCAAAGGCATCAGGCGGAACTGGATACGATCGCCACAACTCATCGAGGCGAGATGGAGGCATTGCGCGCCCGCTATGAGGAGCGTGCCGCCGAGAAGATTGCCGCCGGATTGCGAGAACTTGCCACGGTACTCGGACAGGCGATCAGCGCGGAGGCGGCCGCAGCACTTGCGCCCGTCATGACGGAAGCGCTGACGGCCAAGGCCGTCGCCGATCTCGCGGAACGCGTGACGGCGGCGATTCTCGACGGTGCGGCCGGCCCGATCACGGTCAGCAGTCCCCGTCATCTCTTCGAGATGCTTCATACGCATATCGGTCAGAACGGCGTTTTGCTGCGCCATGTCGAAGCTCGCGACGTCGATCTCACCGTGACCATCGGAGAGAGTGTTCTCGTGACCCGTATGTCCGCCTGGGCCGCTAGTCTGAAAGAGATTCTGAAATGAGCGACGGCGATCAAAATCAAGGCAAACACGAGATCATCATCGTCAAGCGGCATGGCGGCGGTGACCATGAAGGCGGTCATGGCGGCGCATGGAAGATCGCCTATGCCGATTTCATGACGGCAATGATGGCCTTCTTTCTGGTGATGTGGCTGGTGAACGCCGCAAACGAAGAGACGAAGGCGTCGGTCGCCTCCTATTTCAATCCGATCAAGCTCGCCGATGAAAAGCCGACGGAGAAGGGGCTGAAGAAGCCAGTCGATCAGGCCGACGGGCAAAAGAACCAGGCGAAGTCGAAGAACAAGGAAGACAATCCGAACGACGGCAAGTCCGCCAAGACCGGTGAGGACCAGACCTCGACTTCGGGCGACCAGACCAACTATTCCGAAGCCGATTTCTTCGAAAATCCCTATTCGGTTCTGGCTGAGATCGCCCAGCAGGTCGGTCAGCAAGCCAATGTCAGCGCCAAGGGTGAGGGGGGCGCAGCCCAGTCGGGTCCCGCGACAGGCGCGGATGGCGGTCAAGCCTATCGCGATCCCTTCGATCCCGATTTCTGGACGAAGCAGGTTCAAGTTTCCAGTGCCTCGAAGAAGGCGGACGAAGAACAGTCCGCGAAATCAGACAAGTCGCCGAAGGGCGAGGTGATTGCGCTCTCCAAAGCGACTGCCGCCGATTCCGGTCAGCCGGCCACCCAACAGCAGACGCCGGAAGAGCAGCCGACTCTGAGCGATCAGCAGTCGTCGGCGGACCAGCAGACCCCAGGCAAGGAACAGCAGGGCAAACAGGCTGCAAAGCAGGCGCCAAACCAGCAGGTTGCCAGCGCTGCTGCCGAGCAAGGTGATGCTTCGACAGTCGAAGAGAGCGCCGTCGCGGCGCAGAACAAAGACGTTGCGCCGACGAAAGATCAGCAGCAGGACGCCAAGGATCTGCAGCAGGCGATCCAGCAGCAGATCAGCGGTGTTGCCGGTCAGCTCGCCGAAGGCCTTCAGGTCACGCCGGCCGAGGGCGGTCTTCTCGTAACGATTTCGGATCAGTCCAATGACCCGATGTTCAACATCGGATCGGCAGTTCCGCGCCAGGAGATGGTGCTGGCGATGGCGAAGATCGGCAAGGTCCTTGCGGACCGCAAGGGGTCTATCCTGATCCGCGGTCACACCGATGGGCGTCCCTATATGGTGGATGGCCACAACGACAATTGGCGCCTGTCGCTCGACCGCGCCCAGAGCGCCTATTACATGCTCACCAATGGCGGGTTGGACGAGAAACGGATTGCACAGGTTTCCGGCTTCGCGGACCGTAGGCTGAAACTGCCAAATGATCCTTTCAATGATGCCAACCGCCGCATCGAGATCCTGATTCAAGGCGCTTCGAGCCAGGCCGTCAAGAATCAGACCGACGGCAGCGACCAGGACCCGATCAAGCCCGTCCAGGGTAAGCCAAGCCAGGGCAAGCAAAATCAGGGTAAACAGGGCCAAGGCAAGTCGAGCCAAGGCAAACAAGGATAGTCCATGGCGCGCATTCAGCATCGTCATAGCCTCGCGCTCGCTTTGACCCTCGGCATTTTCATGCCGGGGATCGTTCGTGCCGAGGGTCCGGACAATCTGCCGCCCTATAAGATGCTGCGCTCGCTCGAATTCATTCAGGATTCCGTGGTGGCGGGCGATAGCTCGGCAGGCGAGATGCAGCGTTTCATGCTGTCGACCATCGACGAACGCCTGCGCACCGCCGACAAATCCGTCTTCGATGATAGCCGCAATGTCGATGCCGCGCTGATCTATGCGATGAGCGGCGGCAATCCGGCAACGCTGGAATATCTGATGTCGCGCGACATCAACGGCAATTTCGACAATCGCGTCGCCGATGTTCTGAGGAAATATTTGAACGGCAAGGGGCTGTTGGTGGTCAACACGCTCGCCGATATCGCCAAGGAATATCGCGACAAGAAGATCGGCCCCTATCTCTCGTTGGTTGCCGCCAACGTCATGTCCGCCAAGAACCCGAAGGCGGCCCTGCAGCTTTACGACTGGGCGCGCTTGGCGTCGCCGGGCACCATCGTTGAGGAATCGGCCCTGCGTCGCTCCCTTGCTTTGTGCGCCGACGCCGGGATGGTGCCGCTAGGTCTCAGCTATGCGGAGCGCTATACGAGGCGCTTCCTGCATTCCCCCTATGCCAGCCAATTCGCCGACCTCTTCGTGCAGCTCGTTGTCGATCATGACGCTGATGTCAAGCAACAGGATATTATCGACATCTTGTCCTTCATGGACCCGCCACGGCAAAGGGAGATCTATCTGCGTATGGCGCGCCGTGCCGCCATCGCCGGCAAGGCTGATCTCGCTGCACTCGCTTCTGGCCGCGCCCAGGCGATCTCCAACGACGGCGGCGATGCATTTGGCGCGCTGGCGAGTTTCTATGGCGGTGTTGCCGGCGTGTCGACGCCCGATTTGGGGGCGGCGGTCCGCAACATAGACCAGATGCCAGCCGGTGAATTGAACCAGCAGGATCGTGCCTTGCGCGAGGCCGCCAAGGCGGTGGCGGATGAGATCGTGCGCGCGCCGGATCCGGCAAGCCTGACGCAAGTCTCACCCCTTAATCTGCCTAATCAAGAAAGTACTGAACACGATGCTGCTGTGACGAACCAACCTGGGGGCCAGTCCCCTGGCACGGCGGGTGTTGAGGAGGGAGCCACCGCAAAGGCGGCCCACACCCCGGAGGAAGGGAGGCAGGAGGCCGACTCTTCATTCAATGCATTCGTCACGACGAGCCGCTCGAAGCTTGATGCCATCGACGGCCTGTTGAAGCAGGAAAGTCATTGATCATGATGGACATCGGTATCTCCAGTGCCCCGCCCGGGGCCGATCTGGTTGCTATTGGCAAAGGCGGGCGTTCGGCCAGGCAGGATGACAGTGACGGCAAAGGGTTTCTCGACGCGCTGACCAGCTCGCACGGCAATGGGCGCAAGTCCGACTCTACCGCCAAAGGCAATGCGGACACAACCAACACGGCGACCGGAACTGATAACAATACCGGTGCGGATGCGGTGAAAAGTTCGGCGGGCGATCCGTCGGCGGTTGCTTCGGCAGGGGGGGGCAGCACCAACGGCGGAGCCGACGTGATCGATCCGTCCGCAACGAATCTCGGTGAACTGGCCACGGGCGCCAAACAGACCGGAGGCGCCAAGTTCCCGCAGGGAACGGGCGCGACAAATCTTTCAAAATCGCTGATGGGCCTTCAGAATCCGGCCTCCGTAGATACGGCATCTGGCGACAAGGCCCAGCCGACCGATGCCGCCGGCAATACGGATGAGACCCAAGTCCAGGGCAAGGCTCAAACTTCGGGTCAGCTCGATAATATCGCCCAGCAACTGGCGGACGCGATCGCTGGCGATCAGCCCGTGCAGAATGATGGCGACGGCAAGACGCAGGCGCCGGCAGTCAAGAACGGAAAGTCTGCATCCGCCACCGATGATGGTAAGTCATCGGTGACGCAGAGCGCCCAAGCCGGCGGTGCGGCGTCGGATGCGCTGTCGCTTCTGAATGTCCCGCAGGTAGCCGCCGCGGTCGCGGGTGCGCCGCAGAGCGTTACGACTGTGTTTGCTGGTGCTGACGGCAAGACGCAGGCGGAGCCGGATCAGTCTTTGCCGAAGCTGGCCGATGCAGCGCTGAAGGACACGTCGGCGAACGCCACGGACGCCAGCACGGCAGCTTCCGGCTCTGGCGACAATAGTACCGCAGCGCAGACCTTTCGGTTGGTTCGCGCCGACGGGCGCGGCGGTTCGCTCGATATGTCGATCAGCAAAGGTAAAGACGATACGGCACAGGTCGACGTCAAGGCATCTGGCAGCGGCAGCGCGGAGACTGTCACCGTGCTTGATTCCCGCCGCTACCTCGGTCTTGCGGCCAATTCCAACACGGCGCTGGTTACCGGCGCCCTTGCGGGAGACCAAGAATGGTCCGGCGCGATGCAGCCGGGTTCCACACTCGCCAATGCAGCGAGCTGGACAAGCACCGGCAAGGTCGTCAACACGCTTAAGATCCAGTTGCACCCCAACGATCTCGGCGAGGTCACCGCCACCATGCGGCTTTCGGGCGATCAGTTGAGTGTCGATCTCAAAGTGCAGACCGGAGAGGCCTATCGGCAGCTCCACGCCGATCAGAGCCATATGATCGATGCGTTGCGTGCCCAAGGGTATCAGGTCGATTCCATCACCGTAACCCTGGCCTCGAGCGCGGATCAGCAATCGGATAGCGGCAGGCAATCCGGCTTTCAGGGGCAGTCCCAACAGCAATCCCTATTGAATCAGGGGCAGGGTGGGGACGCGCGACCAAAGGGGCAGAGCTATTCAGGGCAGCAGGCAAATGGCAATGACGGTAATCGCAGCTCGGGCGAACGCGGCACGGAAGATGGCGCTGCTGGCAGTGCTCAGCGCCTGCGCTCTGGCGACGTTTACCTCTGACACCCTTGCTTTTGTAAATGGAGCTCCGCCGAATACCGGTGCCGCCGGCCTTTGCGAGCGCGAGATCCAGTCTGCAGCAGCAAAATACGGGATACCGGAGGGCATCCTGTATTCGGTCGGTTTGACGGAGACCGGGCGCAAGGGCTCGCTCTATCCCTATGCTCTCAATATCGAAGGCAGGCCGGTTTTTCCGCCTTCGGAAAACGCTGCCTTGCAGACCTTCGTCATGGCGAAGCAGAGCGGGGCGAAGCTGATCGACATCGGTTGTATGCAGATCAACCAGTATTTTCACGGTGAAAATTTCGCCTCCGTTGCCGATATGTTCGACCCGCACCGCAATGTCGAATACGCCGCCAAGTTCCTCCGCGACCTCCATGACAGGCATGAGACCTGGACAATGGCGGTAGCAAGATACCACGCAGGCCCGAACAATAACCCCGAACAGAAGGTCTATGTCTGCCGGGTTATCGCCAATCTGGTCGCCACCGGATACGGAAAATGGACGCCCAACGCGGCGACTTTCTGCCAGAATTGAACCAACCAAAAGTTGTATATTGCTTTGTGTGCGTCGTTGCTAACCTTTTTGGCACGGTTGACAACATTCAAATTGCCTGAATTACATATATTAATAATATACTAACTAACTACTTTTTTATCGGTGTGAAACGAAGGGTACCCACTATATCTAGTGCAAATCGCCCCCCATTTCTTAATCAATTGTTAATTCCCGTCACTCATTTCCTTCAGTTGTTCGTGATTCGCCCGATTCGTACCCATAGTCCATCGAAACACCACACTGATTCGGAGGCGGACGAATGATCGTAGTGGTTGATGAGCGTGAGCTCGTTAAGGACGGCTATACTTCTCTCTTTGGACGCGAGGGCATCCCGTCGACGGGATTCGACCCCCGGGAATTCGGCGAATGGGTCACAACTGCTGCGGACGGCGATATCGCCGCGGTCGAAGCATTTCTGATCGGACAGGGACAGCATGTGCACGAATTGCCTCGGGCGATTCGCGACCGCTCGGTGGCCCCGGTCATTGCCGTCAGTGATCAGCCCTCGTTGGAATCGACGCTGGCGCTCTTCGACTGCGGCGTCGACGATGTCGTGCGTAAGCCGGTACATCCGCGTGAGATCCTGGCACGGGCGGCTGCGATCCGCCGCAGGCTGAAGGCGATCACCAGCTACACCGACATCGGTCCGATTCGCGTCTTCGCCGATGGCCGTGACCCGGAGATCAACGGCGATGTCTTCGCCCTGCCACGGCGTGAACGGCGCATCCTGGAATATTTGATTGCCAACCGTGGTCGCCGGGTCACCAAGACGCAGATCTTCAATGCGATCTATGGCATCTTCGACGAAGAAGTCGAAGAGAACGTCGTCGAAAGCCATATTTCCAAGCTGCGCAAGAAGTTGCGCAAGAAGCTCGGCTTCGACCCGGTCGATTCCAAGCGCTTCCTTGGCTACTGCATCGATTGGAATTGATGCTTCAATCGGGATTTGGCGTAACGACGCTTGAACCCCGCGTGTAATTCCCTCCCCAGAATTCCTCCCAATTCCCCAGGATTATACGCGGGACCGAACATCGATCGCGGTGTTCGGATGCGAAGGTGCGCCGATTCTTGCCGTTACTGCGACCCTTGTGCGCTCCTATGGGCGCGTCGCAGCAATCTCCGAAAAGCTGCTTCATGACGATCGGCTTTTCCTCTTTTCAGACAGCTTCACGCAAGGCCCACTCCCTACTCTCAGCCTTACGAGGAAAACGAGGATTCCAGATGAGCATTTTCGGCAGCATGAAAACCGCGGTTTCAGGGATGAACGCCCAAGCGAACCGTTTGGGCACCGTTTCTGACAACATCGCCAATGCCAACACCACCGGCTACAAGGAAGCGTCGACGAGCTTTTCCTCTCTCGTTCTGCCCTCCTCGGCCGGCAGCTACAGTTCCGGCGGCGTCGAAACGTCGGTCCACTATGCGATCTCGCAGCAGGGCAACATCTCCTACACGACCTCGAGCAACGACCTCGCAATCCAGGGCAACGGCTTCTTCGTCGTCCAGAGCTCGTCCGGACAAACGTTTCTGAGCCGCTCCGGCGACTTTTCGCCAGACCCTTCGGGCAACCTTGTGAATTCTGCCGGTTTCACGCTGATGGGCTATCCTTATGGCTCAGGGGCGCCGTCTGTGGTCGTCAACGGCTTCAGCGGCCTGGTGCCGATCAATGTCAGCCAGAACGGGGTGACCGCGATTGCGTCGACGACCGGTCACATGGAAGGCAACCTCAATTCCAACGCCGCTATCGCGACCGGTAACTTGCCAGCCTCCAATACGGCACCGGTAACCGGCGACACGAGCAAGAGCTCGATCACCGGTTATGACCCCCAGGGCAATGCCGTTACCTTCGACGTTTACTACACCAAGACGGCGGACAACACGTGGGACGTGTCGGTCTACAATCACGCCGATGCGGCTACGGGCGACACTCCGTTCCCTTATGGCGGCGATGGCCTGGTCGGCAGCACCACGCTGACCTTTGATGCGAACGGTAAGCAAGACTCGTCTTCAGCCCCTTCCTTCGATATTGCCCTCGGGTCCGGACAAACCATCTCGATGGATTTCTCGGGCTTCACCCAGGTCGCCACCTCCTTTAACGCAACGGGCAGCATGAACGGCCAGGCTCCCAATCCGGTGACGAGCGTCACGATCGGCAAGGACGGGACGGTCAATGCTGTCTACAAGGACAGCTCTACCAAGCCCCTCTACCGTATCCCGCTCGCCACGGTGGCAAGCCCCGACAATCTGACAGTCGAAAGCGGCAATGTCTATTCGGCCAATGGTAACTCGGGCGTTACGGTTACCGGCTTTCCGCAAACTGGTGGCTTCGGCTACATCCAGTCGGGCGCGCTGGAAGAATCCAACGTCGACCTTGCGACCGAACTGACGAACATGATCGAGGCGCAGAAGAGCTACACCGCGAACTCCAAGGTGTTCCAGGCCGGCTCCGAGCTTCTGGACGTTCTCGTCAACCTGCAACGTTAATCAGTACGATAGGGTACCGGGCCAGCCATGTCGCTCACCACAGCACTCAATAACGCGCAAGCGATATTCAACAATACCGGCACGCAGAGCAGTGTCGTATCGAACAATATCGCCAATGCCGGCAACGCGGATTATACCCGTCGCCAGGCGATGTTGACGACCGACATGACTGGCGCGCAGGTCGTAAAGATCGCCCGCGCCGACGAGCCTTCCTTGCAGAAAGCGTTCCTGGGCAGCACGTCCGACGATGCTGCTCAGCAACGCCTGCTGAAGGGTTATGAGGATATTCAATCCGGAACGATCGGTGGCAACAACAACGAGATCGCGCCGGCCACCTACCTTGCCGCCCTGCAAACGGCAATGCAGACCTATGCCGGTTCGCCGTCCAGCACCACTGCGGCGCAATCGGCCATCAACGCCGCTCAGGATCTCTCAAACTCGCTGAACAATGCCACCACGGCCGTAAACGGAATACGCACCGACGCCGACAAGGAAATCAGCTCGGACGTCGACTCGCTGAACAGCTTGCTGCAGCAGTTCCAGCAGGTGAACGATGCGGTCAAGACCGCGACTGCGACCGCCGGTCCCACGTCCTCTGCGCTGTCGGATGCGATGGACCAACGCGACGCGGTCCTGAAGCAGATTTCGCAGATCGTCGGCGTCACCACCGTAACACGGCCGAACGGCGACATGGCGCTCTATACCAGCGGTGGCGCGACACTGTTCGAAACGATACCGCGCCAGGTGACCTTCACGCCGACGAATTCCTACACGGACGGCACCGTCGGCAACAATGTTTATATCGACGGTGTTGCGCTCGACCCTGGCCAGGGCGCGAACACAACGGCGCAGGGCAGTCTTCAGGCGGCACTTCAGGTCCGCGACGATGTTGCTCCGACCTATCAGAAGCAGCTCGATGAGATCGCGCGCGGCCTCGTGACGATGTTTTCGGAGAAGAGCAGCGATCCCAGCAAGCCGACCCTGCCCGGTCTCTTCAACTGGAGCGGCGGTACCGTGCCGACCGATTCCACTGCCGTCGCCGGAATGGCCGGTACGATTGCGGTCAATCCGAAGCTGATCACATCACAGGGCGGTGATCCCACGCTCCTGCGCGACGGCGGCATTAACAACGACCCTTCAGGCACTCCTCCCGACACGAGCTACACCGTCAATACCAGCGGTGACAGCGGCTACTCCGACCTGCTTGATTCCTACGTGACCGGCATGGACGCGAAGATGGACTTCGACCCCAATGCGGGCTCGGACACCAACGCCAGCATCATGAACTATGCGTCCGATTCCATCGGCTGGCTGGAAGGTCAGCGCAGCTCGGCGAATACCGCAGCGGAAAATACCTCCGCAGCACTGTCGCGTTCATCGGAAGTCTATTCAAACCAGACCGGCGTCAATCTCGACGAAGAGCTGACCCTGATGATGGACATCGAGCAGTCCTACAAGGCGGGAACGAAGATCTTGAACGCCGTCAACCAGATGCTTCAATCGGTACTGGATATTGCGAGCTAAGCCATGAAACTTTCCTTCATTTCGAGTACGGCCATTCAGAACGCTATGCGCCAGACGATTCGTCAGGCGCAGAATGAGATGACGGATTCTTCGACCGAGGCGACGACTGGCGTCTATGCCGATATCGGCGTCGCGTTGGGCGGCAACACCGCGCTCAGCGTCAATCTCACGCGGGAAGTGACGCGCATCGATTCCCTGATCAGCAGCAACTCGATCGCCGACCAGCGCATGTCGTCATCCCAGACGGCTCTGGGCGACATGACGTCCCAAGCGCAAAAGCTGATGGATCAACTGGTGGCGCTGCGCGGCAATACCGATGGCAGCAGCCTGTCGCTGACGCAGCAGACGGCAAGCGCGACACTGTCGAGCTTCGTCTCCGATGCCAATACCATGGTCAACGGCGAATACCTGTTCGCCGGCACCAATACAGACGTGCAGCCGATGAGCGATAATTCGGCGGCGGCGAAGACAACGATTCAAAATGACCTGAACACATACGCAGCTTCGCTTTACCCAACTGCGAGCTCACCGTCGGCAGCCGTAAGTCAGCTGACGGGCGCCCAGATGACGGATTTCATTACCACCCAGGTCGAGCCGATGTTCACGTCAGGCACCGGTTCGGACGACTGGTCGAACTGGTCGGCTGCTTCGGGTCAGAACATGTCGAGCCGCATCAGCAATTCGGAAGTGATCGATTCCTCCACCAATGCCAATGAACCGGGCATGCGCTCTCTGGCGCTCGCAACGACTGTCATCAATTCGTTGATGGATTCGAGTTTGAACCTGAGCCAGGATGCGTTGAACGCGGTCAACGACCAAGCCACCAGCTATACGCGTCAGGCGATCGACGGGATCAACAATCAGTCGAGCCAGCTCGGCCTGTCGCAATCGCGTCTCACCGATGCGAACACATCGCTGAACGCACAGAAAGACATCATTAACACTAATATCAGTGATCTTACCGGGGTCGATCCTTATGCGGCTTCGACCAAGGTCAACAGCCTCCAAACTCAGCTCGAGACAGCCTATACTATCGTCTCTAAGATACAACAACTGAGCCTTGTAAATTACCTTTGATGATCAAAGGGATGTAATGACCAGGAAGGATGCATGAATGTATCAGTTCTCATATGCGGAAGTCATGCAGGATGCAGTGGCCGACGCCAAGGAGCGAGAACGTCAAGTTCTGGACCGGTCGATAGCTCTTCTCTCCGCGGCTCGTGACAAGGGGAAGTACGGCCGCGAAGCGATCGAGGCGCTGTTCTACACACGACGTGTCTGGATCAGCTTCATCGAGGATCTGAAAAGTCCAGAGAACCAACTTAATGTCGAACTGCGTGCCAATCTAATCTCGATCGCAATCTGGATCCTGAAGGAATGCGACCGGATCCGGAGGCGGCAGTCGGAAAATTATCAAGGCATCATCGATGTCACCACCATCATCAGGGATGGACTTAAATGAAAAGTACGCTTCGCATATCGCTTAAAGCCGGGGAAAGAATTTTTATCAACGGGGCCGTGCTGCGCGTTGACCGCAAGGTTGCCCTGGAATTCCTGAATGATGTGACCTTCCTGCTCGAGAACCACGTTCTCCAGCCGGAAGATGCGACGACGCCTCTGCGCCAGCTCTATTTCATTGCGCAGATGATCCTTATCAATCCGGAAGGCAAGGAACAATCGACGGCGATGTTCCGCAAGTCGATCGTCATGCTGCTCTCATGCTTCCATAATGAGGAAGTGCTGGCTGAGCTGAAGCGCATCGACGGCCTCGTCGCGACCGGCCGCGCCTTCGACGCGCTGAAGGCGATCCGCGGGCTATATCCGGTCGAGGATAACATCCTGAACAACCAGGAAATGCCGGCTGCGACGATCGAGCATATTCGCCGGGAGATCGCACCGTGGCGGTAGATCCGGTCAGTCAGATCAACAGCAATAATAGCAGCTCGAGCAGCAGCTCCAGTAGCGCTGCTGCTGCGCAGCAGAGCGCCAGCCTGAACTACAACGATTTTCTGCAGCTCCTCATCGCCCAGATGAAGACGCAGGACCCGACCAGCCCGATGGATGCCACCCAGCAGATTTCGCAGCTGGCCAGCTTCTCCCAGGTCGAACAGCAGATCCAGACGAACTCACACCTGGAAACGGTGCTGCAGAACCAATGGATTTCGAATGCGTCCAATTATATCGGCAAGCAGATCATGAGCGCCGACGGCACGGTGACCGGCACCGTCAAGGAAGTTACCGTCTATTCTGACGGTATCATCGCGCAAACCGACGCAGGCGACAAAGTCCTCCTGCAGGCCGGCGTTACGGTTGCTCCCGCTGGCACGACGATTGATAAGCCGTCGTCGACGGATAATAGTAGCAGCAGCGATTCGTCTGGCACGAACTCAACCAGCGGCTCATGAGGAGCCGGCTGAACTAAAGGATGAGGATATCATGAACGAAGCCGACGCATTGGATATCTTCCAGGCGGCGATCTGGACGGTCCTCGTCTCTTCCGGCCCGGCCGTTCTTGCCGCGATGGTGGTCGGCCTGGTCATCGCCTTGATTCAGGCGTTGACCCAGGTGCAGGAGGCCACATTGACCTTCGTGCCGAAGATCGTCGCGGTCATGGTAACCATCGGCATCACGGCGCCCTTCGTCGGCTCGCAGATTTCGATCTTCACCAACCTCGTCTTCTCCCGAATCCAATCGGGGTTCTAGAGCATGTCGCGCAAAAGTGCGCCGCGGTTTTGCGATGACGACATGCGCAAGTTAAGAGCCTGGCGATCAGCGCGAGGCCATTCTCGCGCAAGCTTCGCCTCTTAATGATCTGACCGAATAGGGCAAACGGGTCAGCCGCTTGCCCCCTCTCATGAAGAGACGGAACCGGTCGATGGCGCAACCACCCGCATTAGCACTTCCCAAAGCCAATCCCAGCATTCGTGATATCGGGTTTGCCCTCGGTATCATGGTCATCCTTTGCGTGCTGTTCCTGCCGATCCCGCCATTCCTCATCGACATGGGTCTGGCCTTTTCGATCGCGCTCTCGGTGCTGATCCTGATGGTGGCGCTGTGGATCAAGAAGCCGCTGGAATTCTCATCCTTTCCGACCATCCTCCTGATCGCCACCATGACGCGCCTGTCGCTGAACATTGCGACGACGCGCGTCATCCTCTCGCACGGCTATGAGGGACACGATGCGGCGGGCGGCGTGATTGCGGGTTTCTCCAGCCTGGTGATGTCCGGCGATTTCGTCATCGGTCTGATCGTCTTCATGATCCTGATCACCATCAATTTCATCGTCATCACCAAGGGTGCGACGCGCATCGCCGAAGTCGGCGCACGTTTCACTCTCGATGCCATCCCCGGCAAGCAGATGGCGATCGACGCTGATCTCTCGGCGGGACTGATCGACGAAAAGGAAGCCCAGCGGCGGCGCAAGGAACTGGAGGAGGAAAGCTCCTTCTTCGGCGCGATGGACGGTGCCTCGAAATTCGTGCGCGGCGATGCCGTCGCCGGCCTGCTCATCACCTGTATCAACATCTTCGGCGGCATCATCATCGGTTATTTCCGCCACGGCATGCAGATCGGCCAGGCGGCTGACGTCTTCGTCAAGCTTTCGGTCGGTGACGGTCTGGTGTCGCAGATGCCGGCGCTCATCGTCTCGCTCGCTGCCGGCCTTCTCGTTTCGCGCGGCGGCACCGCCGGCTCCACTGACCAGGCCGTTATCAACCAGTTGAGCGGCTATCCGCGCGCGCTCGCCGTCGCCGCCATCCTCATGGGCATCCTGGCCATCATGCCGGGCATGCCGTTCATTCCCTTCCTCATTCTCGGCGGTCTGATGGCCGGCGGCGCCTGGTTCATTCCGCGGCAGGTCGAAGCTGAAAACAAGCTTCGTCGCGACGCTGAGGAAAAGAAGGTGATGCAGACGAAGGAAATGGAGAAGGATTCGGTCAAGTCGGTTCTGACGACCTCGGAAATCGAACTGGCGCTCGGCAAGATCGTCTCGACCCGGCTGCTCGGAGCGCATCAGGAACTGGCCTTCCGTGTCGGTAAGATGCGCAAGAAGTTCGCGACGCAATACGGTTTCGTCGTGCCGGAAATCAAGGTGACCGACGACATCGCCATTGCCGACAAATCCTATCAGATCCGCATTCACGGCACGACGGTCGCCTCCAATATTCTACGCGTCGGCGAAGTGCTCGTCGTCACCGGCTCGGGTCGTAAGCCGACCGTTCCGGGCGACGAGATCCGCGAGCCCGCCTTCGGCATGCCCGCCGTGTCTGTCCTCGAAGCCTTCACCGAGGATCTGAAGCGCGAAGGCTTCCAGCCGATCGACAATGTCTCCGTCGTGCTGACCCATATGAGCGAAGTGATCCGCAATAACCTGCCGGCGCTTCTCTCCTATAAGGACGTGAAGATCCTGATCGAGCGCCTCGATCCGGAATACAAGAAGCTCGCCGATGAGATCTGCTCGTCGCATATGTCCTACTCCGGCCTGCAGGCGGTGCTGAAGCTCCTGCTTGCCGAGCGCGTGTCGATCCGAAACCTGCATCTCATTCTGGAAGCAGTGGCCGAACTTGCGCCGCATGTGCGCAAGACGGAGCAAATTGTCGAACATGTTCGCGTGCGTATGGCGCAGCAGCTCTGCGGCGATCTCGCTGATAATGGCGTGCTGCGTGTTCTCCGCCTCGGCAGCAAGTGGGATCTCATTTTCCACCAGGCGCTGAAGCGTGACCAGAAGGGCGAGATCGTCGAGTTCGACATCGATCCGCGCAACCTGGAAGAATTCAGCGAGCAGGCGGGCAAAGTTATCCGTGAATACATGGATCGCGGCTTGCCCTTCGTGCTTGTCACATCGCCGGAAACGCGCTCCTATGTGCGCATGATCATCGAACGCCTGTTCGCGACTCTGCCGGTCTTGTCGCATGTGGAATTGGCCAAGGGGATCGAGATCAAGATTCTAGGTTCCATTTCATGATAACAGACCCCCAGGGCACCATTCTGGCGTTGTTTCTCGCCTTCTGCCGCATCGGCGGCTGCATCATGGTGCTACCGGGGTTTTCGTCAGGCCGGGTGCCGCAGCAGGTTCGGGTGCTGCTTGCGGCGGCGCTGTCGATGGCAATCCTGCCGCTGCTTTGGAACACCATCTATCCGCAAGTTTCCAAGAGCGGCGTTACCTATATCGGGCTGATCTTTACCGAAACGGTGATCGGCCTGATGTACGGCATGATGGCGCGGCTTTTTACGCTCGGGCTGCAATTCACCGGCTCGGTCATATCGATGCTGATTGGCTTCAATGCGCCGGGTGGCATGGACATCGTCGAAGAGTCGAACGAGACAGCGCTCACCAGTATGATCAGCTTCTGCGGGCTGATGATGCTGTTCATTTTGGATTTCCACCATTACGTCCTGCAGGCGCTGGTCGATTCCTATTCCGTCATTCCCTTCGGTGGCCATATCGAAGCGCGCGCCTCACTGGTGTCGGTGACGGACACGCTGCAGTCCACCTTTTTCATCATGCTGCGGTTGGCGAGCCCCTTTCTGCTCTACGGCTTGATGTTCCAGATTTCGATCGGCTTCATCAACAAGCTGGCGCCGCAGATCCCGATCTATTTCATCTCCACGCCTTACCAGCTGATGGGCGGCCTGTTCATGCTCTATCTCAGTATCGCGGCCATGATCAGCCAGTTCTCCGATGCCTTCCTCGGCGTCTTCAATGGGCATTAATGCATGTCGCGCAAAAGCGTGTCGCGGTTTTGCGAGAACGACATGCAAAAACAAGGAGCTAAAGCGTGGAAGCGAATCTGAAAGATCGCGACGAGCTTTAGCGGGGCAGGACAAGAGCCGTGGCAGAAAAAAGCCGGTCCGAAAAACTGAAGCGCCTCGTCGCCGTACAGCGCCATCTTGAGCGGATAGCGGAAAACGAACTCGCCGATACGACTCGCCAGCGCAACGAGGTCAGCCAGTCGATGGAAAAGCTGATCGATGCGATCAGCTCGGCCGATCCTGTGCATATGGCATTTTCGGTCCATTACGCCGAACGTTATGGCCGCCTGACGCTTAAGGATCAGCAGCTTGACGGCATCCAGAAGCTGATCGAGACGAAGGTGCTGCAAGAGCGCACCAAGGCGGATCGGTTGGAAGAGCATATGAGGGACGCTCGCGAGTTGGAAACGCGCGAGGCAGACGACAATGCCGTCTACGACATCATCGATCAGCGCTTCGCAGACGTTACGCCAGCCTCCAGCAAGGTTCAAAAACCATAATCATCACGATCTTAGAGCAGGATGGCGTCTCGTCGAATGGCCGCCTTGCTCTATCAGTTCGATTCGGCATGACCTCGCCCGATGGTTGCTTCACGCATCCCGGGATCATGCTTTAGTGAAAGGAAACGTGACGTGGCTATTTCGCCTCCGAGTGATTTGGTCCTGGATGTCGTCCAGGCCGCCAATCCAGCCGACGTGCAGGCGGCCCAGGAAAAGCTCGCGGCCAACAGGGCTGCCTTCGCCGCTACCAGCCTGGCGGAAAACGGCAATGGTTTCGCCTCGACCGTAGATGCGCTCAACAGCGCCGCAACGCGGGCCGGCCTGAGCAATGCCAACACGCATACCGCGCCGACCAAAGTTCCGCAGGTCTATCACAAGTTCGAAGCCATGGTGCTGCAGAATTTCGTGAAGAACATGCTGCCGAATAGCGAAACACTCTATGGCAAGGGCTCTGCCGGCGAAATCTGGAAGGGCATGATGGCCGAGCAGCTCGGCAACTCCCTCGCCAAGAATGGCGGCGTAGGCATTGCCGAGAAAATGTATCAGGAACAAGTTTCCAAGATGCGCAACACCGGCGCCATCAACTCGGCGACCAATGAGAACGATAAGAAGATGGCCTTGAGCGCAATCGCCGATTTCCAGCGAAAGACACTTGCCGCGTCCGATACCAATGGTGACAGCGATACGACGGTCACCAATCAAGACACACTGACGTCCAAGAAAGTATAAGCGGGGGGAAGACATGGAAGTAATTTCGAACGACTACCGGATCAAGACGGTCCTTGGCCGCCTGGAGATGATCATCGACAACGAGAACAACCGGATCGGCACCGACCCGGAATTCGATCTCAAGGTGTCGAATGCTAATAAGAGCCGCTGCCTCTACGAGTTGTCGATGCTGTTTCGCGATACCAATCCGGCTGAACTCGCCGTCACCCATATTGAGCAATTGCACGGACTGAAGAAGAAGCTGGTCTTGAACGCGCGCCGCGTCGAAGCCCATCTCGAAGCCGTCCGTGCCGTCGCCGATATCCTAAAGAATGCGGTGCAGAATGCCGATGCAGACGGCACCTATTCGCAGGAGCAATTCCGCGTCCGTGAGGCCGGATGATCAAGCTCGTCATCACCGGCCTGTGGGTCTGCGCGGTAACACTGGCTTCGGTCTATTTTTCCGTGCAGATGGCGACGGCGCCCGCGACCAATCCCGACGACGCCAAGAAGGCGCAGCAGGAATACGTCAAGGGCGAATCGATCAACGTGCCCGTCATCGCCAACGGCCAGGTGAACGGCTACTTCATCACCCGCATCTCCTTCATGATGGAGAAGGGCAAGGCCGCTGAGCTGCAGACGCCGCTGACGGAATTGACGACGGATCAACTCTATTCGCTGCTGGTGGGCAACAAGACGATCGATATTGCCCACACGGCGAGCTTCGATGTTGCCGGTTTCCGCAACGACATCAAGAAGAAGATGAATGAACGCCTGGGCGGCGATTACGTCGCCGACGTGCTGGTCGAACAGCTCGACTACCTCTCCAAGGATGAGATCAACAACGGTGCCGGCTCCGGCAAGAAAACCGTCAAGCCCGTAAAGATCGTCCAGGGCGATCCGGCACCGGACGCGGAGCCGAAGCCGGCAAATTAGGCCTGTTGATGCCCGGTCATGGCCGCTCCGGTTATGGAGCGGCCTATCGCGTCTATCGCCCGCAACAGCCTTAGCAAATCCTTGCTTCCCTTTCGCAATTCCGATCGATTCTCCTAACGGAAGCTTGGGACGGCCTTGTTATAAGTACCTTCAGCGACGTTTCCGATGCCACCGAATGGACAGGCGGTGGAGGATCTGCGTCGAGAAATTTGCCGGTGTTGGGCGTGCGAAGCGTCCGGGGCAGGAGGTCTTGGGTGAAACAGGTCGCAAATTTTGCCGTGCTCGCTTCGCGTCGCATGATTTTCGATTTACCGGTCTGTGACCTCAATTGGGAAGATGCGCTGAACTTCATCAACCAGCTGGCATCGCTTCCTGTCGGCCAGACCGTCATTTCTTTCGTCAACGCCCACAACATGCTGCTGATGCTGCGTGACGGCGACTATCGCGATGTATTAGCGCAAAACCTTGTCCTGCCCGACGGTGTTGGCCTGGATATCGCCTCGCGTGCTGCTCACGGAATCTCCTTTCCGGCCAATTTGAACGGCACCGATTTCGTGCCGGCCCTGCTGACCTTCATGGAGCGGCCGAAGCGTATCGGTCTGATCGGCGGCCGCCGCGATGTTATTGAAAAGGCCGCGGAAAACTTCCGTGAGCATGCACCATGGCATGAGTTTATCGTCATTGCGGACGGTTATTTCGACAAGGCGAAAAGCGATCTGATCACCGCGGAAGTCAACCGCCAGAAGATCGATGTTCTGATCGTCGCAATGGGGACGCCGCTGCAGGAAAAATGGGTTGCCGAGCATATCGATGCGCAGCATGCACGGTTGGTGCTGACAGTTGGCGCGCTTTTCGATTTCGTCTCAGGCACGGTGCCGCGTGCTCCGGCTCTGGTGCGCGCATTGCGTTTCGAATGGATGTTCCGTCTGCTCCAGGAGCCGCGCAGGCTATGGCGGCGCTACATTCTCGGCGTGCCGCTCTTCTTCTACCAGGTCATCCGGCATCAGTTCGGCCGCAAGGAGCGCATGCTGCGCGCCGCCGAGCCACAGCCTACGCCTCTGCTGCAGCTTCCTTCGCGCGACAAGCTCGCCGGTTGATCGCTTATCACGGCGGCCCCGTTAACCTTTTCTTTGCCATGAAAATTTAGAGTGGGTTAACCATCTGCATCGGTCGTTGACCATGCGCGCGAGACAACCCGCATGTTCGAAAGCAAGGCGACGATCAGACCCCATTCCGACGATGCGGAAGCGTTCGACTCTCTCCGCGGAGCCGGACGCCATGCCTATTTCGATCGCGGCAAGGATGGCTATCTCGTTGCCGCCAATGTCCAGCTGAACGATCGCGAAGCCGCGAGCGATGCGGAATTGCTGGCCGTCATCCAAAAGATGCTGGACGGCGACCCCTATCCCGTCTCAGGGCGGAAAAAATCTGCGGCCGCCGGTGCCAACGAAGCTCAGCCGCTGCCCGATCGTATCCGCAGTATCCTGCAAAACCGCCCGATAGCGCCCGAAACGATCGTTGAGCGGCAGCCGGAGCCGACCGTCGATCAATCCTCCGCCTCGTCTCGCGTCGATGACACCGGGATTGAGCTTTCGCTTCCGGCCGATCTGTCGGCTGTTTCAGCGATTGCACATCTGCCCCGTCGTCGCTGGAGGTTCGGCTTCGGCTCCATTGCCTTCGTCGTCGCCGCCTCGCTGGCAGGCGCTTTCATGCCGGCAATGCTGGCGGCTCCGCCGCGTTATGTCTCTCACACCGCGCTGCGGATGGAAGGGCAGGGGAGCACGCGACAGACGCTTCTAGATGTCACCGCCAAACGCATCGTCGCGCCATCCTTGCTTTCCGATCTTGTTGCCAGGCTGAAACTCGACCGTGATCCGGAATTTACCGGCAATAAGGCCGGCGCGATCGGTGTTGCCATGGAATTGCTGTCCGGCAATGGCAACGCTTCCGACGCTCCCTCGCGTGCGCAGGCTGCCCTTCGTCGAGACATCACCGTCAACGTCGATGTGCCGAGCGGCACCTTGCATGTCACTGTTACGACAGCCGATCCCGCAAGATCGGCCGAGATCGCCAACCGTCTGGCCGATGCGGCTATCTACGACGCCATCGTCGCGCAAGGCGCGGGCCCAGCCGGCAAAAGCAGTCCTCATGTCGACCGGAGCCTCAAGGAGCTCGATCAAGCCAGGGCCGCACTGGCCAATTTCAAGGCGCAATACGGTGACGACAAGATCGAGGCGGCGCTGGATCTTCAGCAAAAACGTCAGCAATTGGATGGCGAGATCAAAGCCGCTGAAATTGCGGTACAAAGCGCAAAGGTCCGCGTCTCGGCCGCCAAATCCGCGACGCCTGCCAGTGTCGTGAGTGGCGCGCTGCCGGGGAATCTGTCGTCCGCCGGTCTGGATGATCTGCGCAGTCGCTATAGTGCCGCCAAGATCGTGCTGACCCAGCTCTCCACGCAGCTCGGACCGCGCCATCCCCGCCTGCTGGCACAGCAGGCGACGGTCGATGGCCTGGCCGCCGATATCCGCAACCAGCTTCAGCGTCTGGTCGCCAATAGCGATGCGAGCCTGAAAGTCTCACTTGAGAACCAGGCGGCGCTTACCGCGCGGCTGACCGCTCTCAGCCAGAGAAGCACCGATGTCGACATGGCCAGCCTTGGTCAGCTTCAGGACGATGTTGCAGCCGCACAGAGCCGTTATGAAGCCGATTCGCAAAGCGCCGAAACGCAGCCACCCGAAGTCAAAGTGCCGATCGCCGTTATCGCCCCTGCCGTCGCTGCCAAGGCGCCCCTCGACGACAATCTTGCGGGCCGCCAGACAGCCGGTTTCCTGATGGGCCTCGGCGCCGCGCTCTGCTTGGTTTTCCTTCGGAAATGGATGGGTGGCGCATTGCTTCCTGAGGATCAGACGGCCGAACGCATCGTAGCGCCCGAGCCGGTTTTCAGTCACGACCCCGAGCCGGCCCCGCAGCCGCGACCAATGCCGGTGCCGCAACCGCACTTCGACGCCGCTATTCCGGTTGCCAATGATCGTCCCATCGCCACCGAGGGGCTGACGCAGATCCAGCGCGAGCTGGCGCTGTTGCGTGCGAAAGTCGAGACCTATGCTTCGCGCCGGCAGACGGTGCGCGGCTGATCTCTCGGCCGATTTCTCCTTGCAATTACCGCTTTCAGACACCATAGGGCGTTGGCAGGCAAATCCGTCGGGCCGATGGCTTGTAGATTGCCGCCGAAACTATATCGGGAGATAGGCGTGACGACTGTGATCGATGGCAAGCGGGTGGCTGCTTCGGTAATTGATGCGGTGAAGACCGCGACCGCTGCGCTCGAAAGGGACACGGGCACGAAGACCGGACTGGCCGTCGTCATCGTCGGCGATGATCCGGCCAGCCACACCTATGTCAGCTCCAAGAGCCGCATGGCCAAGGAATGCGGCTTCAATTCCATCCAGCACACGTTGCCCGCCGAGACGACGCAGGATGAGCTGGCAAGGCTGGTGGCGTCGCTGAACGAGGACGCTGCCATTCATGGCATCCTGGTGCAATTGCCATTGCCGAAGCACCTGAATGCCGAAGCGATCATCCAGTCGATCCGGCCGGACAAGGACGTCGACGGCTTGAATGTCGTTAATGCCGGCAAGCTGGCGACCGGCGATCTCGACACCGGCCTGATCTCCTGCACGCCGGCCGGCGCCATGCTGCTGGTGCGCCGCATGCATGGCGAAGACCTGTCGGGTCTCACCGCCGTCGTCATCGGCCGCTCCAACCTCTTCGGCAAGCCGATGGCGCAGCTGCTGATTCATGCCAATGCGACCGTGACGACGGCGCATTCGCGCACGAAGGACTTGGCCGCCGTCGCCCGCGGCGCCGATATTCTGGTGGCCGCCGTCGGCCGGCCGGAAATGGTGAAAGCGGATTGGATCAAGCCCGGTGCGACCGTCATCGATGTCGGCATCAACCGCATCGCCGCGCCGGACAAGGGGGAGGGCAAAACTCGCCTTGTCGGCGATGTCGCCTTTACGGAAGCCGCGGAAGTTGCCGCCGTCATCACCCCGGTGCCGGGCGGCGTCGGCCCGATGACCATCGCCATGCTGATGGCCAATACCTCCATTGCCGCCCATCGTGCCGCCGGCAAGCCGGCGCCGAAGTTCTGACGTCGGAGCATGATCCCGAACCGAAGGACCGCACCGCGAAAAGCGTGAAGCGATTTTCGGATAGATCATGCCAATTAAATGCGTTAGTCGGCCGGCGCTACGCCGGTCGAGGCGCGCACGATCAGCTCGGCCTTCCAAAGCTCCTGCTTGGGAAAAGTTTCAAGTTGCTTGATTTCGCCGATCAACCGCTCTGCGACACGTACGCCGGCAGCGCGCAGCGATGAGCGCGTGGTCGTCAGCGGCACGGTGAAATTCTCAGGCTTCAACAGTGTCAGCACATCGTCATGCGCGATCAGCGAAATATCTTCGCCCAACTTCAGTTTCGCCTGGTTGATGGCGCGCACAGCGCCGAGCGCCAGCACGGTGCTGGAGCAGAGGATGGCGGTTGGCGGCTCATCGAGCTGCAGGATACGCTCCATCGCAAAGAGGCCCTGTTCATCGGTCATCGGTGTATGGCTGACATAGGTCTCGTCCAGCGTCAGACCGCGTTCGGCAAGTGCTGCGACCACACCGTTTTTTCGCCGGATGGCGAAATCGAGATAGATCGGTCCGTTCAGCAGCGCAAAACGTTTGTGGCCAAGCTGCAGCAGCAGTTTCGTGGCGTCGTAGAAGGCCGCCTCATTGTCGATATCGAGATAGGGGTAATCCGGCTCGGTCCCAAAGGACCGTCCATGCACCAGGAAAGGCATGGACAATGATTTCAGCATTTCGACGCGTGGATCATGGCCGCGCATGTAGGTAACGAACAAAGCGTCGACGTTGCCGCTGGCGGCAAGCCGCTTCAGCGCCCCGACTTCGTCATTCGGATCGGCCGGCGTCAGAACGAAATGGAAATCATGCCGCAACGCTTCTTCGCCAAGGCCGGTCAGGAACTCGCTGAAATGCACATCGGAGGGATGACCGGGCGCCGTCGGCATGACCAGGCCGATCGAGCCGGCCTTGCCGGTCGCCAGCCGTTGCGCCGCCTTGTTGGGACGATAACCCGTTTCCCGAACCGCTTTGAGCACTCGCTCGCGGGTTTCGCGATTGACCTCCGGATATCCGTTCAAAGCACGGCTGACAGTGGTCTGCGACAGGCCTAACATTTGCGATAGCTGCTTCAGATTCACGTGGCTCCGCTCCTCCATCTGCTCATTATCTGCGGCGCAATGGCGTCCTCCCGCCATGCGACTGGCTTCCAAAGCGCTTTTGACTATGTAGCAGGCAGTGCATTTGAAACAAGGCGGATTGCGAATGAAATACGTCTGATTGTGGAAATATTGATGCGCATTTCATGCTGCATTGCCAGATTTGGGTGTATATTAGCCGAATTCACAAATTCGCTTGACTTTGCTCTGCCCGCAATGGAATGAGTGAGTAGCCAAAGCGCTTTGAGAAATGGGCGCGCAGCATGTAAATCATGTTCGGGCTCGTGGGATTGATTTGGGAGGACAACCACATGAAGAAATTGTTTTTGATGACCGTTGCCGTTGCAGCCCTGACGGCCGGCACGGCACTGGCTGCTGATTTGAAGTTCCAGCCCGGCCAGGACTCCAAGTTCAACTGGAAGAGCTTTGACGATTTCAAGGCCGCCCATGGGGATTTGAAGGGCGAGACGCTGACCATCTTCGGTCCATGGCGCGGCGAAGACGAAGCGCTCTTTACCAGCGTTCTGAATTATTTTGTCGAAGCGACCGGGGTTAACGCCAAGTATTCGTCCTCGGAAAACTATGAGCAGCAGATCGTCATCGACACCCAGGCCGGTTCGCCGCCGAACGTCGCGATCCTGCCGCAACCGGGCCTGCTCGCCAACCTCGCCAGCAAGGGCTATCTGACGCCGCTCGGCGACGATCTCGCCAACTGGGTCAAGACGAACTACGGCGCTGGCGATAGCTGGGTAAGCTACGGCACCTATAAGGGCAAGGACGGCAAGGAGGCCTTCTACGCCTTCCCGTACAAGGCCGATCTGAAGTCGCTCGTCTGGTATGTGCCGGAAAATTTCGAAGAGGCCGGCTATAAGGTCCCGACGACCATGGAAGATCTGATCAAGCTTTCCGATCAGATCGTCAAGGATGGCGGCACTCCCTGGTGTATCGGTCTTGGCTCCGGTGGCGCGACCGGCTGGCCGGCGACCGACTGGGTCGAAGAGATGATGCTGCTCATGAACTCGCCGCAGGATTATGATCACTGGGTCGACAATACGCTGAAGTTCAACGATCCGAAGGTCGTCGCGGCCATCGAGGAATTCGGCAAGTTCGCGAAGAACCCGAAATATGTCGCCGGTGGCGTTGCATCAGTTGCGTCGACGGACTTCCGCGATAGCCCGAAGGGTCTCTTCACGGTTCCGCCGAAGTGCTACATGCACAAGCAGGCATCCTTCATTCCGTCCTTCTTCCCGGAAGGTACCAAGCTCGGCCAGGATGTGGATTTCTTCTACTTCCCGCCCTTTGCCTCGCATCCTGAACTCGGCAAGCCGGTCGAAGGTGCTGGCACGCTGGCAACGATTACCAAGGATTCGAAGGCTGCCCGCGCCTTCATCCAGTTCCTGCAGACGCCGATTGCCCAGGAAATCTGGATGGCGCAGTCCGGCTTCCTGACACCATACAAGGCCGTCAATACCGCCGCCTATGCCAACGATACCCTCCGTAAGGAAGGCGAGATCCTAACCACGGCCACCACCTTCCGCTTTGACGGTTCGGACCTGATGCCGGGCAAGATCGGCGCAGGCTCGTTCTGGACCGGCATGGTGGACTTCGTCGGCGGCAAGTCGGCTCAGGACTCCGCCGACGAAATCCAGAAGACGTGGGACTCCATCAAGTAATCATAACATCGCGGAAGCGCGTCGCCGGCATCTCCCGGCGACGCCACCCCACCCTGTCGCGGCCGATGCCTAGAGGGGCGCTGACGCCGCCGGACGGGCGGCTTCAAGCAAGCAATAATCCGGGAGGGAAGGATGATTTCGCAGATACTGACGGCGGTTGGAGCCATGATATTTGGCGTTGCCGTTTGCGCCGCTTATTTTCTCTTTTCCAACAAGCTGCTGGAGATAATTTTCCCGGCAAAAGAAGGTGGCGATGTTCACCGGGTCGCGGTCAATCTGCGTCGCCGCGGCATAATCCGCCCCTGGCTTTTCCTCGGGCCGGCAGTTAGCCTCCTCGCCATCTATTTGATGTATCCGGTGGTTGCGACGCTCATCCTGTCCTTCTATGGTCCTGACGGCAATCAATTCGTCGGTGGCGCCAACTATGTCTGGGCCGTCAACGACAACGAATTCCGCCGGTCGATCTTCAATAATATCCTCTGGCTCGCCGTCGTTCCGGCCGCCTGCACCTTCTTCGGTCTCGTTATCGCCGTTATGACCGATCGCATCTGGTGGGGCAACATCGCCAAGGCGGTCATCTTCATGCCGATGGCGATCTCCTTCGTCGGCGCATCGGTCATCTGGAAATTCATCTACGAATATCGCGGCGGCACCGACGCGCAGATCGGCTTGCTGAACGCGATCGTGCAGCTCTTTGGCGGTACGCCCCAGGTTTGGATCACCATCCCCTTCTGGAATAACTTCTTCCTAATGATCATGCTGATCTGGATTCAGACCGGCTTCGCCATGGTCATCCTGTCGGCCGCCCTTCGCGGCATTCCGGAGGAAACGATTGAAGCGGCCGTCATCGACGGCGCCAATGGCTGGCAGATTTTCTGGAAGATCATGGTGCCGCAGGTCTGGGGCACGATCGCCACGGTTTGGACCACCATCACAATCCTAGTCCTGAAGGTTTTCGACATCGTTCTGACCATGACCAACGGTCAGTGGGATACGATGGTTCTTGCGAACCTGATGTTCAACTGGGCGTTCCGAGGTTTTGATTCCGGCCGTAGTGCCGTCATTGCGCTGGTTATCATGATCGCGGTCACGCCGATCATGATCTGGAACATCCGTCGTGCAAACGCAGAAACGAAGGGGCACTGACATGCTCGGAAACCTTGGCCGCATCGGCCCAGCTCGCCTCTTCGTCCATTTCGCCGTGCTGCTGATCGTCATCATCTGGCTGATCCCGACGCTCGGGATCTTCGTTACGGCCTTGCGTGACAAAGACCAGATCGTGGTCTCCGGCTGGTGGACCTCCTTCTCGGGCTCGTCCAGGACGATTGCCGTCCGTCTTGCCGGTTCCGACAAGGCAACTCAGGACGGGGCCAACTACATCATCAAAGGCAATGTCTTCGACGGCAGCAACAATAACGGCAGCGGCAGGGTCAGATCCTTTGGTCTGCGCGTCCAGGAACCGGCCGCCTATCAGGCCGGGTCGCAGGCCGACCTCGGCGATGGCGAAAGTCTAACCATCAATTCCGATGGTACCTATCTCTTGCAGAGGAACGGCGCTTTCGCCGCCGATGAGCGCGCCAGACGCGTGTATTTGACGGTCGCGACGCCGCCGGAATTCACCAGGGATAACTACCGGACGGTTCTGACGGGCGAAGGCATCGGTCAGTCCTTTATCAATTCGCTGACGGTCGCCATTCCAGCGACGATCATTCCGATCCTGATTGCTGCTTTCGCGGCCTATGCGCTTGCTTGGATGGATTTTCGTGGTCGAGCGCTGCTGATTGCGCTTGTCGTTGGCCTTATCGTCGTGCCGTTGCAGATGTCGCTGATCCCGCTGCTGCGCATCTACAACGATATCGGCCAGGTATTCGGCGTACCGTCGAAGACCTATCCCGGCATCTGGATGGCGCATACCGCCTTCGGCCTGCCGCTCGCCATCTACCTGCTGCGCAACTACATCGCGGGCCTGCCGAAGGAAATCATCGAATCCGCACGCGTCGACGGCGCCAGCGACTTCGACATTTTCGTCAAGATCATCCTGCCTCTGTCCTTTCCGGCGCTCGCCTCCTTCGCGATCTTCCAGTTCCTCTGGGTCTGGAATGATCTTCTGATCGCCATGGTGTTCCTCGGCACCGACAAGGATCATCTGGTTCTGACGGCAGCCCTGAATGCTTTGCTTGGCTCGCGTGGCGGCAATTGGGAAATCCTGACGGCCTCCGCTTTCGTCACCATTCTTATTCCGCTCCTCGTCTTCTTCGGTCTGCAGCGCTATCTCGTGCGCGGTCTGCTCGCCGGGTCGGTGAAGGGGGGCTGATCCAAGACCTTTCCACCTATACAGCCCATACAGGACCTATTAAGAATGAGCATTGCCTCTCAATCGATTTCGACGGTGGACAAAGACTGGTGGCGCGGAGCGGTGATCTATCAGATCTATCCGCGCTCCTATCAGGACTCCAACGGCGACGGCATCGGCGACCTCAAGGGTATCGCCGTCCGCCTGCCGCACATTGCCGCCCTTGGTGCCGATGCGATCTGGATTTCGCCGTTCTTCACGTCGCCCATGCGCGATTTCGGCTACGACGTCTCCAACTATGAAGATGTCGATCCGATCTTCGGTACGCTTGCCGATTTCGACGCAATGATGACGGAAGCGCACCGCCTCGGCATCAAGGTGATGATCGATCTGGTGTTGTCGCACAGCTCCGACCACCATCCCTGGTTTGTCGAAAGTCGTTCGAGCAAGGACAATCCCAAGGCCGACTGGTATGTCTGGGCCGACGCCAAGCCGGATGGCACACCGCCGAATAACTGGCTGTCGATCTTCGGCGGCTCTGCCTGGGCTTGGGATCCGACCCGCATGCAATATTACATGCACAATTTCCTGATCTCGCAGCCGGACCTGAACCTGCACAATCCCGAGGTTCAGGAACGACTGCTGGATGTCGTGCGTTTCTGGTTGGACCGGGGCGTCGACGGCTTCCGCCTCGACACCATCAACTTCTATTTCCACGATAGGGAGCTGCGCGACAATCCGGCACTGGAACCAGCGCGCCGCAACGCGTCGACCGCACCGGCGGTCAATCCCTATAACTTCCAGGAACATCTCTACGACAAGAACCGCCCGGAAAATCTGAAGTTCCTGCAGCGGTTCCGGGCCGTGCTCGACGAATATCCAGCGATTGCCGCCGTCGGCGAAGTCGGCGACAGCCAGCGCGGTCTTGAGATCGTCGGCGAATATACCTCCGGCAACGACAAGATGCATATGTGCTATGCCTTCGAGTTCCTGGCGCCGGACCCGCTGTCGCCGGAGCGCGTCGAAGATGTGATGAAGGATTTTGCTGAAGCCGCGCCGGAAGGTTGGGCATGCTGGGCATTTTCAAACCATGACGTGATGCGCCATGTCAGCCGCTGGGGCAGCCTGGTCGCCGACCGCGATGCGCTTGCCAAGCAATATGCGGCCCTGCTCCTGACACTGCGCGGCTCCGTTTGCCTCTATCAGGGCGAAGAGCTCGGCCTAACGGAAGCCGATCTCGCCTATCAGGATCTGCAGGATCCCTACGGCATCCAGTTCTGGCCGGAATTCAAGGGCCGAGACGGCTGCCGCACACCGATGGTCTGGGACAGTCAGGTCACCCAAGGCGGCTTCTCGACGGTAAAGCCCTGGCTGCCGGTGCCGGTAGAGCATATTCTGCGTGCCGTCAGCGTGCAGCACGGCGACGAGAATTCCGTGCTGGAGCAGTATCGCCGCTTCCTCGCCTTCCGCAAGCAGCACCCGGCTTTTGCCAAGGGTGAGATCGCCTTCACGGAACCGCAGGGGGACGTGCTGCTTTACACGCGTCACTATGGCAACGAAACCATCCTCTGCATGTTCAACATGAGCGCGACGGAGATAGCGGCAAACCTGCCTGAGGGGAGCTGGCAGGTCCTGGCCGGTCACGGTTTCGCAAGCAACAACTACGGCAATCAGATCGATATTCCGGCCTGGGGCGCTTATTTCGCGCGCTTGGCCTGAGCTTTTGGGGAGGAGAGCATAGATGACAGGACTTGTTCTAAAGGACATCCGGAAATCATACGGAAATGTGCATGTTCTGCACGGCATCGATCTGGACATCCAGGAGGGCGAATTCATCGTCTTCGTTGGGCCGTCCGGATGCGGCAAATCCACGTTGCTGCGCATGATCGCCGGGCTCGAAAGCATCACTTCCGGTGACATGCTCATCGCGGGGCAGAAAGTCAACGAGGTGCCGCCGTCCAGGCGCGGCATTGCGATGGTCTTCCAATCCTACGCTCTCTATCCGCATATGACCGTTTACGACAACATGGCTTTCGGCATGCGGATCGCCGGGGAGAACAAGAAAGAAATCGACCGTCGCGTTCGCGCTGCAGCGGCGAGCTTGCAGCTCACGCAATATCTCGAGCGCCTCCCCAAGGCTCTCTCGGGTGGTCAGCGCCAGCGTGTTGCAATCGGTCGCGCCATCTGCCGCAACCCGAAGGTCTTTCTGTTCGACGAACCGCTCTCGAACCTCGACGCCGCGTTGCGCGTGGCAACGCGGATCGAGATCGCCAAGCTCAGCGACTCCATGCCCGAGACGACGATGATCTACGTCACCCACGACCAGGTGGAAGCCATGACCTTGGCCGACCGCATCGTCGTATTGTCGGCCGGGCGGGTGGAGCAGGTCGGCGCGCCGCTCGAGCTCTACGAGCGTCCGGCCAATCTCTTCGTGGCGAAGTTCATCGGCTCGCCGGCCATGAACATCTTCCCGGCGACGGTCAGCCAAACTGGCGCGACGACGACTGTAACGCTGACGGGCGGCAAGGCGGTGATGCTCGACATCCCGACGGCGGCGTCGGAGCACGGCAAGACCGCGAGCTTCGGCGTTCGCCCGGAAGATCTGAGGGTTGCCACCGACGAGAACTACCTCTTCGAAGGCGAGGTCTCTATCGTCGAAGCACTCGGCGAGGTCACGCAACTTTACATCGAGGGCCTGGTGAACGGTGAGCCGATCATCGTCAAGATCCCAGGCATCGCAGACGTTAAGCGCGGGCAGAAGATGCGCTTTGCGGCCGATAGGCAGAAGCTGCATCTCTTCGATGCTGAAGGCCACACCTATCGCAAGCAATAAGGCATCCTCCCAAGGGCGCGGGAGCGCTAGTCCAAGTATAGAAATCTAATAAAATACACTTGGTCTAGCGCTTCCAAACCTTCTGTTAAATCCCCACTGTTAGCCTGCGTTTCGTAATATACTTTAGGGATTTACGACGATGGCAGCTTCCGGCACGGCTACTCCAGGCCACCATTTCCTCAACAAGGAAGAATCCTTCATGTACGACCGCGAGGTGCGGTACAAAATGGAGGATACGATGAACGCAGCGCGGATCGAATATACCGAAAAAGGCGTCATGAACTTGGCGTCACGCCGCTGCGATATCATCCGGATCTCGCAGAGCAGCGCGATCCTGGCAATCCTCACCCAATATAATCTGCCAAAGCAATTCTATCTCGACATCCCCGATGCGCGCATCACCAAGGTTGGCTGCATCCTGATGAAGATCTTCCCCAACAACACCATCGAGGTCCGTTTCCTGCGCCTGCTGTCGGAGAAGGAAATGAACAAGATCTTCGTCTATAGTACCCATCCGTCGCATCGCGACCGCGTACTCGATATCCGCGCTTGATTTGAACCGAAGCAAAAAAGAGCCCCGCGCAGCGTCAGCCGCGCTGGGTTCTTTTTGGGCCGTTATCGTTTCAATGATGGAACAGGACGCTGGCGCCCTGATCGGCCGGGCCGGCGCCATGGCGGAACGGCGCGAAGAGCTCGCGGCCCATGCCGAATTCGTTTGCGGAGAGGTCGGCAACGACAGGATCGCGTTCGGCCATGTCGGCGGCGTCGACCAGCACCTCCAGCGTGCCGGCAATCGCGTCGATGCGGATGATGTCGCCTTCCTTGATGCGGGCGATCGGTCCGCCCTCGACAGCTTCGGGGGTGACGTGGATGGCGGCCGGGACCTTGCCGGATGCGCCGGACATGCGTCCGTCGGTCAGAAGTGCCACGCGGAAGCCACGGTCCTGCAGCACGCCGAGGGCAGGTGTCAGCTTGTGCAGCTCTGGCATGCCGTTCGCCTTTGGCCCCTGGAAACGGACGACAGCGACGAAATCGCGGTTCAGTTTGCCGTCCTTGAACGCCTGCTGCATTTCAAGCTGATCGTGGAAGATGACGGCCGGCGCCTCGATGATGTGCCGCTCCGGCTTGACGGCGGAAATCTTGATCACCGCCTTGCCGATATTGCCGCGCAGCATCTTCAGGCCGCCCGTGGTCTGGAACGGCGTTTCGATGCCTGCCAGTACCTTGGGATCGCCGCTCTTTTCCGGCGCCGGCTCACGGACGACACCGCCATCGGCGCCGATCTTCACCTCGATCGAATAGGCGGAAAGTCCCTGGCCGGCGACGGTGCGGACATCGTCGTGCAGCAGCCCCTTCTTCAGGAGCTCCTTGATCAGAAAGCCCATGCCGCCAGCGGCATGGAAATGGTTCACATCGGCAAGCCCGTTCGGATAGACGCGGGCAAGCAGCGGAATGATGTCCGAAAGCTCGGAAATGTCCTGCCAGGTAAGGACGATGCCGGCTGCCCGCGCCATGGCGACGAGGTGCATCGTATGGTTGGTCGAGCCGCCGGTCGCATGCAGGCCGACGACACCGTTGACGATCGAACGCTCATCGATCATTTCGCCGGCGGGCGTGAATTCATTGCCCATGGCGGTAATGGCGAGCGCCCGCTTAGCGGCCTCGCGTGTCAGTGCTTCGCGCAGCGGTGTGCCTGGATTGACGAAGGAGGCGCCGGGCATGTGGAAGCCCATGATCTCCATCAGCATCTGGTTCGAATTGGCCGTGCCGTAGAAGGTGCATGTGCCAGGGCCGTGGTAGGATTTCGATTCGGCCTCCAGCAGTTCGGCGCGGCCGACCTTCCCTTCGGCAAAGAGTTGGCGCACGCGCGACTTCTCGTCATTCGGCAGGCCGGAGGTCATCGGGCCGGCGGGAATGAAGACGGCCGGCAGATGGCCGAAGGAGAGCGCGGCGATGACCAGACCAGGCACAATCTTGTCGCAGACGCCGAGGAAGACGGCCGCGTCGAACATGTTGTGCGACAGGCCGACACCGGCTGCCATGGCGATCAGGTCGCGCGAGAACAGCGACAGTTCCATGCCCGGCTGTCCCTGCGTGACGCCGTCGCACATCGCAGGCACGCCGCCGGCGACCTGGGCGATGCCGCCGGCCTCTGCTGCCGCCTCGCGGATGATCGCGGGGTAGGTCTCGAAGGGCTGATGCGCCGAGAGCATGTCGTTATAGGAGGTGATGATACCGAGATTGGGCACGCGGTCGCCCGCCAGCGCATCCTTCTCGGAGGGGGAACAGATGGCAAAGCCGTGCGCGAGGTTGGCGCAGCCGAGCACGGAGCGCTGTACGCCCGCGGTTGCGGCATTGCGCAGGCGGTCCAGATAGCGCTCGCGCGTCGGCTTCGAGCGCTCGACGATGCGTGTGGTAATCGCGGAAATGCGGGCGTCAGCGGCCATGGTCGATCTGCCTCCGTCTGTTTTTGCGCCTAACCCCGAAAGATCAACGCTGATCTTATCTTGGGAAAGGGCTAGGCGCAGACTTCAAATGTCACTGCAATCCCGGCACGCCCTCTCGGGCGCACGGCGCAGCAGCGGTTGCTGTGTCTTTCAGGATCCGATGATGGCCGTTCGGCCTGTCAGGGAGCCCAATAAATCTCGACCGGCGAGGCGGCCCGGCGCAGCACTGCGCGGATCGGCATCTCGGTCTCATCGCCCGGCGCTTCGGCTTTGGCGAGGACGTCCTTTTTGCCCTGTCCCTCGATATGCAGCACCAGCAATCGGGCATCCTGAAGGCTGGAGAAAGTGAAGGTCAGCCGGGGTTCGCCGGCCCCTTCGGCTTCCATCGTGATGATGCCGCGCGGGCTTTTCGGATCGAGCGCCGCAGCGAGATTGCTCCCGCCTGGAAAGAACGAGGCCGTGTGGCCGTCATTGCCCATGCCGAGGATGGCGACGTCGAAGGGATAGCCGATGCTCTTGGTCTTTTCCGTGGCGATGACGGCGGCTTCCTCGACGGAGGCCGCGGCCTGATAGAGCGGAAAGAACTGTGCCGACGCGGCCTTGTCCTTCAGCAGGTTTTCCTGGACGAGCAGGTGGTTCGAGCGCGGATTGTCAGCCGGCACGAACCGTTCGTCGACAAGAGTGATCGTCACCTTGCTCCAGTCGAGCGGACGCGATGACAGCGTCTGGAAGAAGGCCTTCGGCGTCGAACCGCCGGAGACCGCAATGCTTGCAGAGCCGCGGGCGGCGATGGCGGCCGAGAGAGCCTCGACCACCTTGTCCGCGAGCTTGCCGGCGAGTTCGGCACCATTGGCGAAAGCATGCATGTTCGCTGTCATCGTCGTCGTCCCAGTTTAGATATCGTCATGCCATGTGCGGCCGTCACGCTCGATGAGCGCGATAGCCTGGCTCGGACCCCAGGTGCCGGCGGTATAGCCCTGCACTTGCTGGCCGGCCTCTTCCCAGCCCTTGAGGATCGGATCGACCCATCGCCATGCGGCTTCCACTTCGTCGCGGCGCATGAACAGCGTCTGGTTGGAACGGATGACGTCCATCAGCAGACGTTCGTAGGCGTCCGGATTGCGGACGTTGAAAGCCGAGGCGAAGCTCATGTCGAGCGAGACGTTGCGCAGGCGCATGCCACCCGGACCGGGGTCTTTGATCATCAGCGACTGCTTGACGCCTTCGTCCGGCTGCAAGCGGATGACCAATTGGTTGGCGACGATGCGGCCGGCAGCCTGATCGAAAATGTTATGCGGGATGGGCTTGAAGGTGATGACGATTTCCGACATGCGGCCGGCAAGACGCTTGCCGGTGCGGATGTAGAAAGGCACGCCGGCCCAACGCCAGTTGCCGATCTCGGCCTTGATGGCGACGAAGGTCTCGGTGTTGGAGACGCCGCCTTCCAGCTCGTCGAGGTAGCCCTTGACGGGACCGCCCGCGGAAGCGCCGGCGCGATATTGGCCGCGCACGGTCGCCTGCTCGACATTGGAAGCGTCGATCGGCTTCAGTGCGCGCAGAACTTTCAGCTTCTCGTCGCGGACGGCTTCGGAATCCATCGAGGAGGGGATTTCCATCGCCGTCAAGCAGAGGAGCTGCAGGATGTGGTTCTGCACCATGTCGCGCAGCGCGCCGGCCGTGTCATAGTAACCGGCGCGGCCTTCGAGGCCGACCGATTCGGCAACCGTGATCTGCACGTGATCGATATGGTCGGCATTCCACAGCGGCTCATAGAGCGCGTTGGCAAAGCGCAGCGCCATCAGGTTCTGCACCGTTTCCTTGCCGAGATAGTGGTCGATGCGGAAGATCTGCTCTTCCTTGAAGACCTTACCGATCGTGTCGTTGAGCTTCAGCGCCGAATCGAGGTCACGGCCGATCGGCTTTTCGACGACGATGCGGGTCTGGTTGGTGATCAGTTTGTGATCGGAGATTTTCTGCGAGATATCGCCGAAAATGCCAGGCGCGACGGCCAGATAAAAGGCGCGAACGCGGTTCTTGCCCTCGTCCAGAATCTTCTTGAGCTGATCCCAGCCGGCATCGGTCTTGGCGTCGACCGGCACGTAGAACAGGCGCGCGCAGAATTTCTTCACTTCCGCGTCGTCGTATTCACCCTTCTTCAGGTGCTCTTTCAGGGCGGCTTCGGCGAACTTGCGGTATTCTTCATGCGAGAGCGCGCTGCGTGATGCGCCGATGATGCGGGTCGGTTCGGAAAATTGACCTTCGATCTGACGATGATAAAGGGCGGGCAGGAGCTTGCGTTCAGCGAGGTCGCCGCTGCCGCCGAAAACGACATAGTCAAATGGTTCAACGGGAATGATTTGGCTGCTCATGAGCTATCTCTCAATCGGTCTTGGTTAAGGCCCCTTTTAATCTAATCGATTTAAAAAGGCCAGTGTGCATCGCAAAATTCAGACTCGGCTTTTTAGAGCGGATTGCCGGAAGAGGAAATCCATTCTGTGTCTAAAACCTGTCGCGCAACGCAAACCACGTGAGCGCCAGGAACAGAAGAGGCGCCCGCATGCGCGCGCCGCCGGGAAAGGGCGGGATGTTCAACGACTTGAAAAGCGCAAGGTCGTCGGCGTTCCCGAGAACCGTTTTCGCATAAAGTTTACCGCAATAATTTGACAGCATGACTCCGTGCCCGGAATAGCCTCCGATGGAGGTGACGCCGGGCATGACCTCCCGCACGAAAGGCTGGCGCGGCATGGTGATGCCGACCGATCCACCCCAGGCGTGGGTGATGGCGATATTGCCGAGGCCGGGATAGATTTCGGCGATCTGGCGGCGGATGTGCTGCGTTATGTCGCGCGGGTTATCGGACGTGTAGGCCTCGCGCCCGCCGAACAGCAGACGCCCGTCCTTCGACTTTCGGAAATAGCGCACCACGAATCGCGAATCCGCCACTGCTTCGCCGCCGGGCAGGACATCCGGAAACTTGTCGAGCGGTTCCGTCGCGCCGATGAAGGAGCGGATCGGCATGACATGACTTGCGGTCACCGGCTCCAGATTGCCGATATAACCGTTGCAGGCGATCAGGACTCGGTCGGCAGTGATCGTGCCGCTGTCGGTCTCGATCAACGTTTTGCCGCCAGATTGGCGGATCGCCTTTGCCGGTGTCATTTCGAAGATTGATGCACCGGCGGCCTTCGCTGCCCGCGCCAGGCCGATGAGCAGTTTCAGCGGATGGATATGGCCCGTACCCATGTCCCTGACGCCATAGAGATAGAACTTGGAGCCAAGCCGCTCCTGCGTTTCGGCCTGATCCATGAAACTCACATGCGCATAGCCGTAGCGCGTCGCGGCGATTTCGGCGTTCTCCATATAGTCGCGCTTGTAGCTCCGCTTATGGGTGACATTCATCTGGCCGGGCATGAAGTCGATGTCGATGTTGTGCTCAGCGGCAAAATCGAAAAGGTGACGCTTGGCATCTTCGGCAAGATCGAACAGTGCCTTGGAGCGCTCGTAGCCGATCTTCTCTTCCAGCTCTTCCGGCCATGAGCGTTGGCCGGTGCCTAGCTGGCCGCCATTGCGGCCGGACGCGCCATCACCGAGGCGGTTGGCGTCGATCAATGCGACATCGACGCCGGCCTTGGCAAGATTGTAAGCCGCCTGCAGGCCGGTATAGCCGCCGCCGATGATGGCGACGTCGGCGCTGCACGAGCCGTCGAGCTTGGGATAGGCGGAGCGAGGGCCGACGGTTGCCTGATACCAGGAAAGGCCCGGCGCGATCGGGCTCTGCCATGCTTCCTGCAATGTCACGGGCGGGCCTCTCTCACACGTTGAGCAGAAGGAATTCCCGCTCCCAGGGGCTGATCACCTGCATGAAGGTTTCGAATTCGCCGCGCTTGACGCCGACATAGATGTCGATGAAGTCCTTGCCCAGAACCTCTTCGAAAGCCGGCTCGTCTTCCAAGAGCGCAATAGCCTCGAGAAGGCCGCGCGGCAGGTCGATCGAACCTTCATTGGCCGAATCCTCGGTCGGCGCCGTCGGTGCCACCTTCTTCATGATGCCGAGCAAGCCGGAGGCGAGCGAGGCTGCGAGCGCCAGATACGGGTTGGCGTCCGAGCTCGGCAAGCGGTTCTCGACGCGGCGCGCCTGCGGATCGGAGACCGGCACGCGGAAAGCCGTCGTGCGGTTGTCGTAGCCCCAGGCGTTGTTGACAGGGCAGGACATGTTCGGCGCCAGGCGCCGATAGGAGTTCACGTAGGGCGCGAGCATCGCTAGCGCGTTCGGCACGTAGCGCTGCATGCCGCCGATGAAGTGGAAGAATTCCGGCGAGGGGCTGCCGTCCGGATTGGTGAAAACGTTCTTGCCGGTCTCGATGTTGACCACAGACTGGTGGATGTGCATTGCCGAACCCGGCTGGCTCTGGATCGGCTTGGCCATGAAGGTGGCATAGATGCCGTGCTTCATCGCCGCTTCACGGATGGTGCGCTTGAACATGAACACCTGGTCGGCAAGCTCGATCGGATCGCCATGGCGCAGGTTGATTTCAAGCTGCGCCGGACCCTCCTCATGGATCAGAGTGTCGATCTCCAGGCCCTGCTTTTCGGAGAAGTGATAGATATCGTCGATCAGTTCGTCGAATTCGTTGATGCCCGCGATCGAATAGCCCTGGCCCCCGAGGATTGAGCGACCCGACCGGCCCTTCGGCGGATGCAACGGATAGTCCGGATCGTCATTCTTGGCGACCAGATAGAATTCGATCTCCGGCGCCACCACCGGCTTCCAGCCGCGATCACGGTAAAGCCCCATGATCCGCTTCAGCAGATTGCGCGGCGTGTAGGACACCGCCTCGCCATCGGAATTGACGATGTCGCAGATCACCTGCGCCGTCGGATCGCTTTCCCAGGGCACGACGGAGAGCGTCGAAAGATCCGGCACGAGCTTTAGGTCGCTGTCACGCGGCTCATAGCGGAAGCTCTCGGTTTCCTCAGGATATTCACCCGAAATCGTGTGGCGATAGATGGCCGAGGGCAGGGCCAGCGAGGTGTTGGAGGTGAATTTCGAGGTTGGCATCATCTTGCCGCGCGGCACGCCCGCAAGGTCCGGTGTGATGCATTCTATGTCTTCGATCCCACGCGCCCGCAGCCATTGAGCCGCTTCCTTCCAATTTGCCACGCCGCGCGCCGATCTTAAACTCGGGGGTACAGTTGCGACTTTCGAGACCGGCATGGAAGCTTTCAGCGGGGTCTTTCTCGCGGCCATAAAACACCGTATTTGCGTTGATCGGTGACTGCATCATAACCACAGTTTGCCAATTGGCGAGGGGGAAAACCGCTCGGACTTTCGCCATATGATGGAAAAATGACGCTGCAGCGCAGCAATCGATAAGGGAATGAAACGTGGCCGGCAGATATGATGTGATCGTTCTTGGCGCGGGTGCCACAGGCATGATGTGCGCCATCCGCGCCGGCCAGCGCGGGCGCTCTGTCGTCGTCCTCGACCACGCCGTCGCGCCGGGCGAGAAGATCCGCATTTCTGGCGGCGGACGCTGCAATTTCACCAACATCCATGCCGGCCCGAAGAATTTCCTTTCCGCCAATCAGCATTTTGCCAAGTCGGCCCTGGCGCGCTTCACGCCGAAGGATTTCCTGGCCATGGTCGAGAGCCATGGCATCGCCTGGCATGAAAAGACCCTCGGGCAGCTCTTCTGCGACGACAGCGCCAAGGATATCATCCGCATGCTGACCGACGAGATGCGGTGCGCCGGCGTGGATTTGCGGCTGCGCACCGAAATCGGCGCGATCGAACCCGTCGCCGGCGGCGGCTATCGCGTCGCCACATCGGAGGGCGCATTGGAGGCGGCGTCCCTGGTCATTGCCACAGGCGGCAAGTCGATCCCGAAAATGGGCGCTACCGGCTTTGCCTACCGCGTCGCGGAGCAGTTCGGCCTGCCCCTCGTCGAGACGCGTCCCGGCCTCGTGCCGCTGACCCTCGACCCGCAGCTTCTCCAGCGTTTGGCGCCGCTCGCCGGCATTGCCGCGCCCGCCGAGATTCGCCATGGCAAGACGGCGTTCCGCGAAGCCCTGCTTTTCACCCATCGCGGCTTGAGCGGTCCGGCAATCCTGCAGATCTCCTCCTACTGGCGGGAAGGCGACGAGATCACGGTCGCGATCGAGCCCGATATCGACATTTTCATCACCCTGAAAACAGCCCGGCAGGCCAATGGCCGGCAATCGGCGCAGACGGCCCTGGCGGAGATATTGCCGAAGCGGCTGGCACAGCATTTCGCTGAGGGAGAGGGCATGTCGGGTAATATGGCCGATCACCCCGATAAACGCCTGCAGCAGCTTGCCGCCGCTGTCCAAGCCTGGCCGGTCAAGCCGTCGGGTTCCGAAGGCTACCGCACGGCGGAAGTCACGCTCGGCGGCGTCGATACCGCCTGTCTCGATTCAAAGACGATGCAAGTGAAAAACATCCCCGGCCTCTTCTTCATCGGCGAATGCGTCGACGTTACCGGCTGGCTCGGCGGCTATAATTTCCAGTGGGCTTGGGCTTCCGGCCACGTTGCCGGCGAAGCGGCTTGAAGCGTTCGGCAAGATCGCCACGGAATTGGCGATCGCGATCATCGTGTTGCCGAAGTAGAACGGCTACAAACGCCCTACGCCTTTTGAGCAGGTTTTCGCGACATGCGACAATTACGACTATGCTCTGGTTCCGGCGTTTTCCATTCCTACATCTTTATTCTACACATTGACGGTTGCCGGAACGGCCTTTTGCCGGTTATCCTGCAAATGCTAAAATGGGATTTAAGCTCATGAACAGAACACAGCGTCGCGCACGCGCCATTGCAATTGCTCAAACCCGTGACAATGCCAAGTTGGTGGCGATCCGGCTGCTGATGCTGGCGACCGGTGCCACGGCTGCTTGCATCGCTTACCTCGCTGTGCGCAGCTTCTAATATTATCGGCCTGATCGGCTTTGGTCGCCGTTTCCTCGGCGGTCGGCATTCGCACATACGCCGGACATCTTCTCGGCCGAGCCCTCATATCCCCCGCATTTCCGCGCTTTTTCCTGGTATAAAAGGCCTTGCGGCCTCCTGCGGCAGCCCCTTATCCGAAAATTAATCAATCGGACTCACAATCCGCGAAGATTTTCTGGGGCGTGCTTCTACAACGTAGAGCCGAAGCAATGATTGCCTCCTGGCGCTGGTCAGGACCCCGCCTGCGAACATCTCAAGATTGATGGTTATGCATCCGGTCAGCGCCGCGGCGGCGTCGGCAGGGGGAGCGGTGTATGAGAGGCCAAAGCCACCATGTTCATTGACAAGATCCTGTCCCGTTTCAAGATCAAGACGAAGGTTCTGATCTTCGTCCTGCCTTTCGTCATCAGCATTTCCGCCGTCGGCCTCACCGGTCTCTACGCTTCGGGCCTGCTGCAGGGGCGCATGGAAATCTCGAACAGCGTGTTGCAATCGCTGACGGGCTTCAAGAACCTCTACGGTTCGATGGATGACTTCCTGCGCATTACCAATGAGCAGCAGCGCGACAAGCTTTATCAGGATATCAAATCGCAGCAGGGCGTTCTGAACGCAACGCTCAACCAGCTCGGCAAGGATGCGGAAGGCCGTGACAATCTCACGGATGCGACGACGAAGACCGCCGACATGGCAAATCTCGTCGCCAAGCTCTGGACGCTGCATGAACAGGAAGTCGCCTTCCGTAAACTGATCGACGATGCGCAGCGAGCGCTGATCAGCGCTCGTTTCAACGTCGATTTCAATGGCCAGCAGTTGGAAGACCAAATGCGCCAGGACCAGGCCGACGCGACCTCGACGCTGCGCGCTGCCGATCGCCTGCTGAAGGGCGGCGACATGCTGGTTGCCGTGGCTGAAGATTTCAACAAAGCGGCGTCGCCGGCGGACAAGGTCAAGCTTCTGAAGGACCGGCTGCCGGATCTGAACAAGGCACAGCGCTCCATCGACCTTGCATTGCCGCAGAACCAGAAGGCCGTCGTTCAGTCGCTGGTGGGAACGATCAAGGATCTGACCGCCTTCACCGAAAGCGCCGATGCACCGACGGACGATACCGTCACCAATATCGGCCGGCTGCTCTCGCGCTTCCGTCAGACTTCGACCTATACGCAGCTGACGGCAACTCAGATGATGCGCCAGGCGACCACAACCTTCGTTGAACTGGACGCCCGTGTCGTCCAGACCAATTCGGTTCTGCAGGACACCCGCCGTCTCGAAGGCTCGATCTATTCACTGCAGCTCGTGCTCGCCGATTTCACGTCCAATACCAACAAGGACAATCTCGTCCGTCTGCGTCAGGAAATCTCCAAGCTTGCCGGCGACATGGATACGCTGAACCAGAGCGCCAAAGGCATGGATTTCGCGGGCGATATCGACACAGCCATCCGCCCTGCCATCAAGTCGATGGATGCGGCCGGTGGCAAGCTGGTCGACACCATCGCTCAGCGCATCACCGAATATGCCAGCGCCCGTCAGCAGCTTGACCAGGTCTGGGGCCAGCTCACCGCTTTTGCCGAAACGCAGAAGCAGAGTGCCGGCACCGAACGCGATCAGGCAAACTACATCTCGATCCTCGCCACCACGCTCGGCATCATCCTGTCGGTCGCCGGCGGTATCGCCCTGGTCTTGACCCTGCAGCGCCCCATCGGCCAGATCACCGCAGCCATGCGCCGCATTGCCGACGGCATGCTGGAAACCGCGATTTCCGGCGAGCAGCGCCACGACGAAATCGGCGACATGGCGCGCGCTCTCGGTATCTTCAAGGAAAATGCGCTCTCGAAAATCCGCATCGAGGAGCAGAGCGACGAAGAGCGCACTGCCGCCGAGCACGAGCGCCAGCGCAACGACGCCGAAAAGCGCGAGCTCGACCGCCAGATCGATTTCGCCGTTAGCGAACTTGCTGCCGGTCTCGAGCGCCTCGCTCAAGGCGATATCTCTTCGACGATCGAGACGCCTTTCATCGGTCGCCTCGAGCAGCTTCGCCAGGATTTCAACAGCTCGTTGTCGCGCCTGCAACAGACCCTCAGCCAGGTCCGCGACAATGTCGAGATGATCCAGAGCAACGGCAGCCAGATGGCAGCCTCCGCCGAGGACCTGTCGAAGCGCACCGAGCAGCAGGCCGCGTCATTGGAGGAGACCGCTGCCGCCGTCGACGAGATCACCGTCACCGTCCGCTCGTCCGCCGAGCGTGCCAAGGATGCTGATGCGATCGTGCGCGAAGCCAAGCGCAGCGCCGACGACAGTTCCGTCGTTGTCGGTAATGCTATCGATGCGATGGCACGCATTGAGGATGCATCACGACAGATCGAGCAGATCATCGGCGTCATCGACGAGATCGCCTTCCAGACCAACCTGCTGGCGCTGAATGCCGGTATCGAAGCCGCCCGCGCCGGTGAGGCCGGCAAGGGTTTTGCAGTCGTCGCCATGGAAGTGCGCGAGCTCGCCCAGCGCTCCGCCGCTGCTGCACAGGAGATCAAGGGGCTGATCAACAAATCGACCCACGAGGTCAATTCCGGCTCGCAATTCGTCCAGGAGGCCGGCTCGGTGCTGGCGCAGATCAGCGGACAGATCGTCACCATCAGCCAGCATGTGGAAATGATCGCGCGCGCCAGCCACGATCAGGCAAGCGCGCTGCAGGAGGTCAACGCCTCCGTCAACCAGATGGACCAGATGACGCAGAAGAATGCGGCCATGGTCGAAGAGACCACGGCGGCCAGCCGCGAACTGGCCTCCGAAGCGGACGCGCTGCTCTATCTGATCCAGCAGTTCAAGATCGAAGGCGGGCAGGGCGCGGGCTATCTGCGGGCTGAAGCCGCCTGAGCGCAGCAATCGTTACCATCACAGGCGGACCGGCCGATATCAGGCCGGTCCGCTTTTTTCGTTTTGAACCACGCATAGCCCGTATCGAGCGCGTTCCCGAACCAGGCAAACAGTGGCAAGGGGTCACGGCCGTATTCTCGATAGAATGCGTCCTCGTTACGGCGCCATAGCGCGTGGCGAGCTTCATTCTCCAGCTGGATAATTCTGGCTAAAGCGATGCAGTCGACCATGGGAAAATCTCCATATTGAAAGGCATCCCTTCAATTACACAGAGAAATTTTCTTTATAAACAGTCGTTTTCACCCTATGTTTTTCAGTCATGAAAAATGCGACCTGGGATTCCTATCAGCTTTTCCTCGACGTCGCCCGTGGCGGCGGGCTGACGGGTGCTGCATCTTCGAGCGGTTTGAGCCCGGCAACGATCGGTCGGCGCATGCTGGAACTGGAGAGCCAAGTCGGGCGTTCGCTCTTTCAGCGCAGCCAGACAGGTTACGCGCTGACCGGCGACGGCCAGGAACTGTTCGATCAACTGCTGGAGATGGAAGCGGCCGCGCGCAAGGTCGATAGCTGGCAGCGCGATACTCAGGGCGCGGCCATCGTCCGGATCGCGGCCGGCACCTGGGTCGGCTGGCTGCTCAGCCAGAACATGCCGTCGATCTGCTCCGAGCGAGATGGCTTCCGCATCGATCTCCATCTCGCCGAACGCCGTGCCAGCCTCGCCCATCGCGAAAGCGACATCGGCATCCGCGCCTTTGAACCAGAAGAGATCAATCTGGCAGCCATCAGAACCGGCGATGTTGCCTATGCCGCCTATCAGGCGCGCAACATGCGCTTTGCCGGACCGAGACGCTGGATCGCCGTGGCGGAAGAGGAGGCGATTTCCGCCTATCTGCGCTGGCCGCATCAGAAGGAGCGCGAGGCGATCGCGGTGACGGTCAACCGGCCGCGCTCCCTCCACGATCTCGTGCTGGCGGGAGCGGGCGTCGCCGTTCTTCCTTGCTTCGTCGGCGATCTGGAACCTCGGCTGGAGCGGGTCGGCGAGGAGGTCGCGTCTCTGCGGCACGGGCAATGGATCGTCATGAACGACGCCGACCGCCACCGCCGCGAAATCCGTACCGTGGTCGATCGCATGACGCGCCTGCTGAAGAGTCATGCCGACCTCTTCGCCGGCAACCGCCCCACCTACATATGAAAACCGGCAGCCAAGGTAGCTGCCGGTCTCTTGGTCTTGGATGACAGCTAACGTTCAGCGAACTGCGTCGCCCCACCGGTATTCCACCGTCGCGTCGTCCAGCTTTGCCTTCAACGCCGGATCGAGCTTGAGGTCGATGGCGGCGAGGGTGTCGGTCAACTGATCCGGGCGACTTGCGCCGATGATGGCCGAGGTGATCACCGGATTGGCGGCCACCCAGGCGACGGCGAGCTGGGTCAGCGAATGGCCGGCCTCATCGGCGATGCCGCGCAGCTTTTCGATCGTCGTGAATTCGCGTTCGTGCCAGTAGCGCTGCAGATAATTGGTGCCGGCACTGCGCACCTGCGAACTGAAGCGGCCTTCCGTCGGCGCGACGTCATGCTTGTGTTTGCCGGTCAGGAGGCCGCCGGCGATCGGATTGTAGGGAATGACCGCAATGCGCTGTTCTTCTGCGAGCGGCAACAGTTCGCGCTCGATCTGGCGGAACAGCAGATTGTAGCGCGGCTGTACCGAGACGAACCGGGCGGTCCGAAGGAAATCGGCGCGGCCGAGCGCGAGCGCCAGCCGGTAGGCGAGGAAATTCGACACGCCGACATAACGCGCCTTGCCCGAGCGCACGATGACGTCGAGCGCCTCCAGCGTCTCGTCGATCGGTGTTTCACGATCGTCGGAATGGAGCTGATAGAGGTCGACATAGTCGGTGCCGAGACGCCGCAGCGATGCATCGATAGCATCGAGAAGGTGCTTGCGCGATGCACCTTGATCCCAGGGGGAGGGACCGACCTTGCCGACGGCCTTGGTCGCGACGATGAAGCGGTCGCGCCTGCCCTTCAGCCAGCGGCCGACGATCTCTTCGGTGCGCCCGGCAAGCTCTTCGCCGCCGCCGAGCGGATAGACGTCGGCCGTGTCGATGAAGTTGACGCCGGCATCGGTCGCCTTGTCGAGAATGGCATGCGCGATGTCTTCCTGCTCGATCTGCAGGCCGAAGGTCATGGTGCCTAGGCACAGGCGGGAGACGCTGAGACCGGTATTGCCGAATTTTTGATACTGCATGGTGAAACCCTTGGAAAACACGGGTGAGTTTGCCCTTTGGACAGGGCGGCGAAAACAGGCGGGAAGCTATTCGAGATGAGACGTCGTCATGTTAGCAAAGCTCATCCCCGCATTCAGCGCGCGAAGCGAGTCTTCCGTTCACAATCGCGTGCGCTCGCGCACCGCCGCTCCTGCGGCGTCTTCCACCGAATTTCAGTGAATCCGCGAAAGCTCATACGGGCCGACTTTTCCCCCTTGTAGCCTTCGGAATTCCTTTCTAGTCTAACGGGAAAAACAGAGGGTTGGGTATCGCCAAGATGCCCTTGAACAAAACAGGAGAGACTATGAAGTCCATGTTCGCACGGCTCGCAGCAACGGCTTTCGCGGCCGTTTCGCTGGTGACGGCAGCCCAGGCAGAAGACAAGGTCGTCAACATCTACAACTGGTCGGATTATATCGATGATTCGATCCTGGCCGATTTCACAAAGGAAACCGGCATCAAGGTCGTCTACGATACCTTCGATTCCAACGAGACGCTGGAAACCAAGCTCTTGGCGGGCAAGACCGGCTACGACATCGTCGTGCCGACGGCGGACTTCATGCAGCGTCAGATCAAGGCTGGTGTGTTCCAGAAGCTCGACAAATCGAAGCTGCCGAACATCTCCAACATGTGGGACATGGTGATGCAGCGCATTTCCACCTACGATCCCGGCAACCAATATGCCGTCGACTATATGTGGGGCACCAACGGCATCGGCTACAATGTCGACAAGGTGAAACAGATCCTCGGCACCGACGACAAGCCAACGCTCGAAGTGATTTTCGACCCGAAGGTCGCCGCCAAGTTCAAGGATTGCGGCATCTATATGCTCGATGCGCCGAAGGACGTCATCCCAACGGCGCTGGCCTATCTCGGCCTCGACCCGAACTCGACTAAGCCTGAGGATTTCAAGAAGGCCGAGGCTCTCCTGACGTCGATCCGGCCCTTCATCCGCAAGTTCCACTCGTCCGAATATATCAATGCGCTCGCCAACGGTGATATCTGCATCGCCTTCGGCTATTCCGGCGACATCCTGCAGGCGCGCAACCGCGCCGAAGAAGCTAAGAACGGCGTGCATGTCGACTATTCGATGCCGAAGCAGGCACAGATGTGGTTCGACGTCATGGCGATACCCGCCGACGCGCCGCACGTGGCCGAGGCGCACGAGTTCCTGAACTACATTATGAAGCCGGAAGTCATCGCCAAGGCCAGCAACTTCGTCGCCTATGCCAACGGCAACAAGGCTTCGCAGCAATTCGTGAACAAGGAAATATTGGAGGATCCGGCTGTCTATCCGACTGACGAGATCATGAAAAACCTATTCACGGTGAAGCCGTGGGATCCGAAAACGCAGCGTCTGGCGACGCGCTTGTGGACCAAGGTCGTTACCGGTCAATAAGTCAGACAAAGGCCCGGACGGAAACGTCCGGGCCTTTCCTTAGTGCAACAGTGGTCCAGGACGGCGCTGAGCAGTTTTGGATGGGCTGATATGAAATCTGAAACGCTACCGGATGGGGAAAAGCCGGAGCGGCATCCATTGATTTCGGGGATAGATGATGAAGTCTCTCGGTAACATCCGGCGCTCCTTTGCTCCTTGGACCGATCCTTCGGCAAAGCCGTACATTTCCTTCAAGAATGTCACGAAGAAGTTCGGCGATTTCACCGCCGTCGACAATCTCTCGCTGGATATCTACAACCGCGAATTCTTCGCCCTGCTCGGTGCTTCCGGCTGCGGCAAATCCACACTGCTGCGCATGCTCGCGGGCTTCGAGCAGCCGACGACAGGCGAGATCGTCCTCGACGGCCAGAACCTTGCCGGCACGCCGCCCTACCGTCGTCCAGTCAACATGATGTTTCAGTCCTATGCGCTGTTCCCGCATATGACGGTGGAAAAGAACATCGCCTTCGGGCTGCGCCAGGATGGCATGCCGAAAGCCGAGATCGCAGAGCGCGTCGCGCAGATGCTGAAGCTCGTCAAGCTGGAGCAATTTGCAAAGCGCAAGCCGAACCAGCTCTCGGGCGGGCAGCGTCAGCGTGTGGCGCTCGCCCGTTCGCTCGCCAAGCGGCCGAAGGTGCTGCTGCTCGACGAACCGCTTGGCGCGCTCGACAAGAAGCTGCGCGAGGAGACCCAGTTCGAGCTGATGGACCTGCAGCAGAATCTCGGCCTCACCTTCGTCGTCGTTACCCACGACCAGGAAGAGGCGATGACCATGGCCGACCGCATTGCCGTGATGAGCCATGGCAGAGTCGTGCAGGTGGCAACGCCGGCGGAAATCTATGAAGCCCCCAATTCCCGCTTCGTGGCCGATTTCATCGGCGATGTGAACATTCTCGACGGCAATGTCACGCGCGCGAATGGCGGCACGGTCGAGATCGCGGTCGACAACGGCTTTACCTTGCGCACCGCAACTGGCGAGATGCCCACTGAAGGCAGCCGCGCCGGCTTCGCCATTCGGCCGGAAAAGCTGCGTGTCACGCCGCGCCCGCCGGCTAATGCCTCGGTCAATGCCGCCGAGGGCGAGATCTGGGATATCGCCTATCTCGGTGACATGACGGTTTTCCACGTCAAGCTCAAGAGCGGACAGGTGGTGAAGGCCTCGTCGCTGAATGCGGTGCGCGCCGTGGAGGAGCCTTTTGCCTATGACCAGGACGTCTGGGTCTCCTTTGACGAAAATGCCGGTGTGCTGCTGAGGGACTGATCATGAAGACGCTCGGCTCTTCCATCTATCAGCGCCTCGTCATCATCATTCCCTATGCCTGGCTGCTGATTTTCTTTCTCGCGCCTTTCCTGATCGTCTTCCGTATTTCGCTGTCGACGAAGGCGCTCTCCGTTCCGCCCTATGATCCAGCTTTCAGCTGGTCGGACAGTTTCGGTGATTGGTGGGACAAGCTGCAGAGCATGTCCTTCGACAATTACACCTGGCTGGCCGGCGATCCGCTCTATTTCAACGCCTATCTCCAGAGCCTGAAGATAGCGGGCATATCGACGATCCTGACACTGATCATCGCCTATCCCATTGCCTACGGCATGGCGCAGGCGCCGCGCAGCATCCGCCCGACGCTGTTGATGCTGGTCATCCTGCCGTTCTGGACGAGCTTCCTGATCCGCGTCTATTCCTGGATGGCGATCCTGAGCACCACGGGTTTGCTTAATCAGCTGCTGATGGCACTCGGCGTCATCCATGAGCCGCTGGTGATCCTGAATACCAACACCGCCGTTTATATCGGCATGGTCTATTCCTATCTGCCTTTCATGGTGCTGCCGCTCTATTCCTCGCTGGAAAAGATGGACGGCACGCTGATCGAGGCGGCTCAGGATCTCGGCTGCACGCCTATCGGCGCCTTCTGGCGCGTCACCTTCCCGCTGTCGATCCCTGGCGTCATTGCCGGTTGCATGCTGGTTTTCATTCCGGCGGTCGGCGAGTTCGTTATTCCCGATCTGCTCGGCGGCTCCGAAACGCTGATGATCGGCAAGGTGTTGTGGAGCGAATTCTACGGCAATACCGACTGGCCGCTGGCATCCGCGGTGGCGACCATCCTTCTGCTTGTGCTGGTGGTGCCCATCGTCTTCTTCCAACATGTACAGGCCAAAGCCGACGAGAAGGGGAGGTAAGCCATGATCCGCTGGTCCCGCTTCAATATCATCTCCGTCACGCTCGGCCTTGCCTTCCTCTATTTGCCGATCCTGCTGCTGGTCATCTATTCCTTCAACGCCTCGCGGCTGGTCACGGTCTGGGGCGGCTTCTCGACGCAATGGTACGGTCATCTGCTGCGAAACAACGACATGCTCAACGCTGCCTGGCTGACCGTACGCATCGCTGTGTTCTCGGCGACGATCGCGACCGTGCTCGGTACGCTGGCGGCATTGACGCTGGTTCGCTACACCCGCTTCCGCGGCCGTATCCTGTTTTCCGGCATGATCTATGCGCCTCTGGTCATGCCCGACGTCATCACCGGCCTATCGCTGCTGCTGCTCTTCGTCGCCGCCGGTATCGATCGCGGATTCTGGACCATTGTCATGGCGCATACGACGCTGACCATGTGCTTCGTTGCGGTCGTCGTACAGTCCAGACTTCTGAGCTTCGACCGCTCGATCGAAGAGGCGGCTCTCGATCTCGGCGCGCCGCCCGTGCGCACCTTCTTCGAGATCACGCTGCCGATCATCGCGCCGGCGGTGTTTTCCGGCTGGGTGCTGGCGCTGACGCTGTCGCTGGATGATCTGGTGATCGCCACATTTGCTTCGGGGGCCGGCGCTAAGACATTGCCGATGCTGATCTACAGCCAGGTGAAGCTCGGCGTGACGCCGGAGATCAACGCGATCTGCACCATCCTGATCGGCGTCGTTACCGTGGGCGTCATCTGCGCCTCCGTCGTCACTAAACGCCGCGAAGTGCAGCGCCAGAGAGATGAGCACGCGGCAGCCGCGGCGTAAGGCAAAACCAGCGGCGGGGTGGGGAGCTATTGTTGCTGCGGCTGCTGGTCTGACTTGTGCAGTAGCGTTTTGACAGGCGAGATCACTGGGTCCGGCCAGGTGCCGCCGATGTAGAAGGGCAGCATCGGCAACTCCGCGGCATTGGCCGGATCGCTCGCCTGCATCGTGCCCGACAGCGCCAGTCCGTTGCTACGGAAGGGAACGACGCCGTTCAGCATCACGATTTCGTTGCGCCCGACGATCTTGGCGCCGTGAATATCGACCGACCCCTTGGCGACGCTTGCATCGACATCCAGGCTGTCGAAATCGAAGGCCGTGTCGGCGATGTCGCTCATCCGGAAAAAAGCTCTGCTGGACGCAAGCTCGCGGAAGGTTGAGATGTTGAACTGCCGGAAGGAGCCGGCGGCCGAGGTGAAATGCATATTGCCGGCGACATCGCCGAGATTGGCGGCCCAGATCGGCTTCGATGTGCTGAGTGAAAGGTCCAGCGATCCCTTCGTCAGCGGCAGTGGCCCCGCGAGATTGAGCCGGGTGAATAGCCCGCCGAAATCGGCGTTATGGATGGAGATCTGCAATTTGCCGCCGCCATCGAAGTCGCCTTGCGCGACCTCCAGATGCGAGGTGAGCTCTCCGCCCTCGAAGCCGCTGTCGCCGATGTCGAATTTTGCCTTGCCGCCGGCAACCAGCAGGCTGGCGCCGATATCATCGAATTGAAATGGGCCGAGCACCGCTTTGTTCGACGAAAGCCGCATATCCACATCGAGGCGCTGCAGCGGATTGCCGTTGAGCAAAGCGTCGATGGCGGTATCGGCGGCCAGCCGCATGGAAAATGCCGCCAGGAACGGATTGAGGTTCATCTGGTCGAAGGCAAGCGTGCCGGAAATCTTCGGCTTGCCGGCCTTCGAATAGCTCAGATCCATGACGCCGGACGCAGCGGAGTCGTTGACCTTGAAGTTCAGATTATTGAAGCGCAGACCGTTTGGGATCGTGGCGACGTCGGCATTGAGAGAGACGTTCTGCAGCGTACTGGCGGCTGGCAGATGTTCCCCGCTCCAGGCCAGGAAGGAGGGCACATTCGGCACGCTCAGGTTCAGATTTCCGGTCAGTGCGGCAAAATTGGAAAGGCCGGTGGCACCGGTATAGGTCCAGTTGATCAGTGGCGAGGAGAAGCTTGTTTTTGCATCGACACGCTTGCCGGCAAAGAGCAACAGAGGCTGGGCGGAACTAAAATCGATCTTGACGTCCTGACCGTTGAGACGCGCCAGGATGACAGCGCTCATCGGGCGGGATAGCCGCGGCCAGGAGATGTCGGCGTTCACGCCGCTCATCTTGTAGAGTTTGCCGCTGCGGTCATCCGTCATCTCGACGCTGCCGTCCTCGATGGTCAGCGTGCCGATGACGGCATCCTGATCCTTGCTCATCGTCAGGCTCTGGTTGGAGGATTGCTCCACCCGTTCGATTGCCTTGGACAGCAGCCCTTCATTCGTCCAGTCGATCAGACCGGTTTCGTCGCGGCGGATATAGATCACCGGCCGCAGGAAATGGAATTCATGAAAATGCGCACGTCCGCGCAGCGCGGCAAACAGCGAGAAATCCGCCGAGAGGCTGTCGACATGGCCGAGCACCTTGCCGTTTTTCGTCGGTTCGCGGATGGTGACCTGGTTGAGCGTCACACGTGGCGTCGGCCAGAATTCCAGTGTCGGTGCACCCTCGATCTGGGCGCGATATCCCGTCCAGTCCGACAGCGCTTTCTCGATGCCGGAGCGCACCAGGCCGCTGGAGATCAGAAAGGGAGCGGTTGCCCTGAAAACGGCGAAGATAACGATAATGGCAAAAAGGGCGATGCCCGTGGTGCGTGCAACAGCGGGCAGCCAACGCGAGGCCGATCGCATCGTCAACCACCATTTGTTATTCCTCGACGCTCTCATGATCCCGCGGAGACTTTCATACTGATAGCGCTGATATGCCTGCGTTTGCCGGATATAGGAAATGATCGGCGGATGCAAACATTGTACAGGGCGAATACACACAACTCAGTGACTTTATAATGCGCTGCAGCATGGTATATAAGCCGAAAACGGAGGAGAAAATATGGGAGATAATCAGCCGCTCTGGACACCGTCGGATGAATTTCGCCGGCAAAGCCCGATGTTTGTCTTCATGGAAGACTGCAACCGACGCTTCGGCCTATCGCTTTCCGATTTCGGCAGCCTGCATGCCTGGTCGATTACCGACCGCGAAACCTTCTGGACAGCAGTGTGGGATTTCTGTGGCATCAAGGGAAAACGCGGCGAAAGGGCGCTGATCAACGGCGACCTCATGTTGGAAGCGCGCTTCTTTCCCGACGCCGAGCTGAACTTCGCCGAGAACCTGCTGTCGAAAAACGGTGAGGGGGATGCGCTGGTCTTCTGGGGGGAGGACAAGGTGCGCGATCGCTGGTCTTGGGATCGGCTTTCGGCCATGGTGTCACGCCTGCAGCAGGCCTTTCGCGCGCTCGGCATCGGCAAGGCGGACCGTGTCGCCGCGATGATGCCGAACATGCCGGAAACCATCGCCTGCATGCTGGCGGCTGCCTCGATCGGCGCCATCTGGTCCTCCTGTTCCCCGGATTTCGGCGAGCAGGGCGTCCTGGATCGCTTCGGCCAGATCGAGCCGAAGCTTTTTATCGCCTGTAGCGGCTATTGGTATGGCGGCAAATTGCAGGATGTGACGGCAAAGGTCGGCGCCATCGCGCAACGTCTCGGCGCACCTGCCGTCATCATTCCTTATGCCGGAGACGCCGATGTGGTCGCGGCAGCGACCCCGAATGCAAAGACGCTCACGGCCTTCATCGCGCCCTTCGAGGCGAAGGCGGTCGAATTCGTGCCCCTGCCGTTCTCGCATCCGCTGTTCATTCTGTTTTCTTCAGGTACGACGGGCGTGCCGAAATGCATCGTCCATTCCACCGGCGGCGCGCTGCTGCAGCTCATCAAGGAGCATCGCCTGCATTGCGGCGTGATCCCGGGCGAAAAGGTCTTCTATTTCACCACCTGCGGCTGGATGATGTGGAACTGGCTGGTGACCGGGCTTGCCGCCGGCGCCACGCTTTGCCTCTACGACGGTTCTCCCTTCGCGCCCGACGGCAATATTCTCTTCGACTATGCGCAGGAGGAGAAATTCGCCCTGTTCGGCACGTCCGCCAAATACATCGACGCGGTGCGCAAGGGCGGCCTGACGCCGAAGACGTCGCATAATCTTTCCAGCCTGCGGCTAATGACCTCCACCGGCTCGCCGCTGTCGCCCGAAGGCTTCTCCTTCGTCTATGAGGGCATCAAGGACGACATCCAGCTCGCTTCCATCTCGGGAGGCACCGACATCGTCTCCTGCTTTGTGCTCGGCAATCCCTTGCAGCCGGTCTGGCGCGGCGAGATTCAGGGGCCGGGCCTCGGCCTTGCCGTCGATGTCTGGAACGAGGACGACCAGCCCGTCCGTGGCGAAAAGGGCGAGCTTGTCTGCACCAAAGCTTTTCCCTCGATGCCGGTGATGTTCTGGAACGATCCCGACCGCGTCAAATATCATGCTGCTTATTTCGAGCGCTTCGACAATGTCTGGTGCCATGGCGATTTTGCCGAGTGGACGGAGCATGATGGCTTGATCATTCATGGCCGCTCGGACGCGACGCTCAATCCCGGCGGCGTGCGTATCGGCACGGCGGAGATCTACAATCAGGTCGAGCAGATGCCTGAAGTCCTCGAGGCTCTCTGCATCGGACAGGACTGGGATGATGATGTCCGTGTCGTGCTTTTCGTCCGCCTGGCCGTCGGCGCAGTGCTTACGGAGGACCTAGTCAAGGCGATGAAGACCCGCATTCGCACCGGCGCCTCGCCACGGCATGTGCCGGCGAAGATCATCGCTGTTACCGATATTCCGCGCACCAAGTCGGGCAAGATTGTCGAACTCGCGGTCCGTGACGTCGTACATGGCCGGCCGGTGAAGAACAAGGAAGCGCTCGCCAATCCCGAAGCGTTGGATCTTTTTGCCGGGCTGGATGAGCTGAAAAACTAAGCCTCTCTTAAAATTGAGGGGCAAACCATGACCTATGGGCGGTAACCCAGCGTTAAGAAACATTGGTCAAAGGTAAAATCCAACTTGGGGCCGTTCGTTTGAGTTAGGAGCGGCTTGGAGCCGCAAGGCTCCCGAAACATGACGTTGATCGACTCGAGCTTTCGTTAGACAGCATCAATTTCAAAGGCAGCGCACATTCGCTGCCTTTTTTTCGTTGTGCATCGCACAAATACGCGCCTGCTCTGTACATTGGCTTGCCGACGAAGTATGTGCACGCCAGAAGAAGAGGCCTGCAACGTGCGGGTCACGATGATCCGCGCCGCTGGCGTGCGAAGAATTCCGAAAGACAAGATATGACCGAATTCGAAGGCATCGTTCCTGCGATCGCCCAGGCTTTGGCAAAGCGCGGTTACGAAGTGCTGACGCCAGTACAGAAGGCCATGCTCGATCCTGGCCTTGCCGGCAAGGACGCATTGGTGTCGGCCCAGACCGGCTCCGGCAAGACGGTCGCCTTCGGCCTGGCCTTGGCTCCGGGCCTGTTGCGGGGCGCCGAGCGCTTCGGCCCCGCCGGCACGCCGTTGGCATTGGCGATCGCGCCGACCCGCGAACTGGCGCTGCAGGTGCAGCGGGAGCTGGAATGGCTGTATGAACTGACGGGTGCGACCATTGCCTCCTGCGTCGGCGGCATGGATATGCGCACCGAAAAGCGGGCTTTGGAGCGCGGTGCGCACATCGTCGTCGGTACGCCAGGGCGCCTCTGCGACCATATCCGCCGGAATTCGCTGGACATCTCAGAGCTCAAGGCCGTTGTCCTGGACGAGGCCGACGAGATGCTCGACCTCGGCTTCCGCGAAGACCTGGAATTCATCCTGGAAACTGCGCCGGCCGAGCGGCGGACATTGATGTTTTCGGCAACCGTGCCGCGCTCGATCGCCAAGCTCGCCGAAAACTACCAGCGCGATGCCGTGCGCATCGCCACCGCCTCGGAAGCCAAGCAGCATGTCGATATCGACTATCGCGCCCTGACGGTCGTGCCGAGCGATAGGGAAAACGCCATCATCAACGTTCTGCGCTACTACGAAGCCCAGAACGCCATCGTCTTCTGTTCGACACGTGCGGCTGTCAATCATCTGACCGCGCGCTTCAACAACCGAGGCTTCTCCGTCGTTGCTCTCTCGGGCGAGCTCAGCCAGAGCGAACGTACGCATGCGCTGCAGGCCATGCGCGACGGCCGCGCCCGCGTCTGCATCGCCACCGACGTTGCCGCCCGCGGCATCGATCTGCCGGGCCTGGAACTGGTGGTTCACGCCGATCTGCCGACCAATCCGGAAACGCTGCTGCATCGCAGCGGCCGCACCGGCCGCGCCGGTCGCAAGGGCGTCAGCGCCCTGATCGTGCCGCTTAGTGCCCGCCGCCGCACCGAACGCTTGCTCGAGAACGCCCGCATCCGCGCCACATGGGCAAAGCCGCCATCCGCCGAGGAGGTCAATCGCCGCGACGACGAGCGTCTTCTCGCCGATCCGATTTTCTCCGCGCCGTTGCGTGATGACGAACAGTCCTTGGTTCAGCAACTGCTGCAAAGCCATGGTGCCGAACAGGTTGCCGCTGCATTCCTGCGCCAGTACCGCACCGGCCACTCCGCGCCGGAGGATCTGCAGGATGTTCCCGCCGAGGGCGAGCGCAGGAAACCCCGCCGCGACGATTTTTCCGCCCCGCGCGATGATGCGCCTTCCGCCGGACGCAACGACTTCACCGACGGCGTCTGGGTGTCGCTCTCGGTCGGCCGCAAGCAGAATGCCGAGCCGCGCTGGCTGATCCCGATGCTCTGCCGCAACGGCAACCTCACCAAGCGCGACATCGGCGCGATCAAGATGATGCCGGAAGAAACCTTCGTGGAATTTTCGGCCGAAGGCGCCGAGCGCCTCCTGTCGGCCATCGGGCCCGACAAGACGCTGGAAAGGGGCATCCGCGTCAAGCCGCTTGCCGGCGTACCGGATTTTTCGCAGGCCAAGCGGGAAGGAACCTACGGAAAGAAGAAACCCTTCTCGGACAAGAGCGCCCGTCCGAACGACGCAGCCAAGCCGAAATGGAAGTCCGAGCGCAAGCCGGAACGGACGCAGGCGGGCGAGGGCAGTGTTTCCGAACGTCCGGACAAGAAGCCCTGGTCAAAGAAGCCGGGCAAGCCGAATTTCGCCAAGAAAGATGCCGGCCCGGCAGCAGGCAAGCCGAATTCGAGGGCCAAGCGTAAGGCTGACAAGGCGCGCGGAGAGTGATCTGCCCTATTCGACGGGTGTCGCTTTCTGAACCAGCACTTTCGCCACCAGCCCCGCGGTCTCTTCGCGCCATTGCTTGATGGAAGGGCTGTTGAGATGCAGCTCAAACGCGGCGGCGTCCTGGTAGACTTCGTGGATGTAGATCTTCGCGTCGTCGTCGTTCGACGTCATGATGTCGAAGCTTAGGGTTCCGCGCTCATCACGCAGGCAGCGAGCGCGATGCGCTTTCAGCAACGGGATTAGTTGTCCGCTATGGCCGGCGACGGCCTCGATTGTTCCAAGCACCACAAGCTTTGACATGATCGTTCCTTCGGATATCGAGTGTCTCTCAAAGTGGAAGGCGCGACAAAGCTGCGCGCCATCCGTGGCCCTTCCGCTTACCGCAGTGGACGGAAGGCCGCCCGTAGTTCAGCTGCGAAGAGCTCAGGCTGCTCCCAGGCGGCGAAATGTCCACCTTTATCCACCTCGTGGAAGTAACTCAGGTTGGGATAGGCTCGCCGCGCCCAGCTCTCCGGAGCTTGATAGCTCTCCCCCGGAAAGACTGTGATGGCCACGGGTAGCTTGATTTCATTCGTCTTTTGCTGGGCCGAAAATGCTGGGCTGCTTCCGCTCGTTTCCCAGTAGAGCCGGCTCGAAGATGTGGCGGTATTGGTGAGCCAGTAGAGCGTAATGTCGTCCAATACCTCGTCGACGGGCTTTTCAGGGTCGTTGTTGCTGTAGGACCAGTGCGAGAAGCCGGGATGTCCAAGCATCCAAGCCGCAAGGCCGGCCGGTGAGTCGGTAATCCCGTAACCGAGCGTCTGCGGCCGGGTCCCCATCATGATAGCGTAGGATCGATTGCCCATTTTCGCGGTGGCACTCAGCGCATCGAATATCGCGCGTTCCTTGTCGCTGAGACCGGCCGGTGCAGGTCCGCCGGTGGCAAGCACTGCAGCGATCTCAGGCGGCACGACGGCCGGCAGGTTGATGTGAATGCCTCGCAGACCGTCCGGTGCAAGCCGCGCCAGGGCACTTGAAACAGGCGAACCCCAGTCGCCGCCCTGGGCTACGTAGCTCGTGTAGCCGAGGCGAGCCATCAATTTCGCCCAGACCTGGGCGATGCGATCAGGCCCCCAGCCGGTCGTTGTGGGCTTGCCGGAAAAGCCGTAGCCGGGCATCGACGGAATGACGACGTCGAAAGCGTCCTCGGCACGTCCGCCGTGCGCGGTGGGATCCGTGAGCGGACCGATGGCCTTCAGCACTTCAAAGATCGAGCCTGGCCAGCCATGGGTAATGATGACGGCGAGAGCATTTGGATGCTTTGAGCGCACGTGGATGAAATGAATATCAAGACCATCGATGGTGGTGATGAACTGTGGAAAGGCATTCAGTTTGGCTTCGCCTTTTCGCCAGTCATATTCGCTGCCCCAATGTTCTACGAGCGGCTTCAACTTTGCAAGCTGGATCCCCTGCGATTGGTCGTCGACGGTTTCCTTATCCGGCCAGCGTGTCATTCGAATGCGCTGGCGAAGATCAGAAAGGTCCTTTGCCGATGCCTTGGCCCGGAAGGGCCGGATGGCATCTTCGGCCGCAGCCGGTGCGGGAGCCGCCAACGCTGGAAAGATGTTGGCTGCGCCGGCAGCGACCAGGCCGATTGCTGCCGAGGCAATGAGCTTCCGCCGTCCCTGATCGATAACCTCCTGCTGATGGCCGGAGGCGGGTTGCTTTGTTTCCGGTATCATTTGTTTGCCTCCTCTTTAACGGAGGTAGCCGGCAAGGCGTCAAGCAGCTCGGCTGTCGTCAGGATGGAATGGGCGAACGTCGGGCCGTTCAGCTCGTGGGCGGCATGCATCATCTCATGCGTGAAGGCGGCCGTCGCATCGCGAACGAGGGTCACGTGATAGCCGAGTTCCATGCCGTAGCGGGCGGTGGACTCGATGCAGGTATTGGCGAGCAGGCCGACGATGATGAGATGCGTGATCCCTCGCTGCCGCAGTTGCTGGTCAAGGTCCGTATTGGCAAAACCGCTCTGGCCCCAATGCTCCTTGGCGACGACATCACCATGCTTCGGAGCGAAATCAGGGTGCCATTCCCCGCCCCATTCGCCGCGCGCGAACGAATGGCGATCCACGATGGCGAGTTGCGTCGGGCTGGGATGCGCCCAGTCTTCATAGTCACCGGGTTCCCAGCGGCGATGCGGCGCGATGAAGACCCTGATCCCGGCGTCGCGGACGGCCCCATCGATCGCCTTGAGGTTATCGATCAATCCGACTTCCTCGGCGATCGGCTTGATGCGATTCCAGACCTTGCCGCCTTCCGAAAGGAAGTCGTTATAGGGATCGACAAAGAGCAGTGCCGTTGTCTGCTTGCTGTAATTCGGCTTTGACATGTTCGTCTCCAATTTCTTTCGGATTCATCGGGACTTAATTTCGAAGTGCCGCACGCTCGATGCTGGCTGCAAAGAGAGGCGTCTCGCCCCTGTTGTGAGCAATCGACATTGGCTGTCGCTGCGCACGGAAGACGTCGAAAGGAATGCCTTGCCTGTCGAGAGAGGCTTTGAACTCTTCCGTTGCTCTGGAGCGAACGTGGTTGGTGAATTCGCACGTCCGGTCGTCGATACGCCTGACGCTCAGTTCCCAGAGTACGTGGATCGTTGTTCGGCCCGTCGGCGTGAATATATCCGAAACCGACTCCAGAATCAGGTGATGCTTCTCAGCCAGCGTCTCCACATAATGCTGTACCATCAGGCTTCCGCCGATCGTTTCGACATTGATCGACATGCGCTTGCCGTCGGGTGCGGTGGTAAAGCCGGCGGCGATGTGGGCCGGAGAGCAGCGGCGATATTCGTCTTCCGGAAGGGTGAAGCACCAGGTCGGGATATCGACCTTCTCGATCGGTGCGTTGATGATGGCGCTGAAGCTTGAATCGACGATTTCGAGATCGCTGATTGCTTGGCCGGAGCCGGGGGGCGAAAGTCCAACGTCGAGGTCTTCATCTGAGCTGCGGGCTAAGCCCCATTCACGACCACCGACGATATGTGTCCTGGCGGTGTCTGGAAGTCTCTCGCCTGGATGGGAAGTGAGTGCATCCGTCATTGCAGTTCCTTTCTGCACGAGCCCTCATGGCCCGTTGCATTCGGTGTCATGGCTACCTATATTTGCTATGAAAATCATAGCTTCAAGTGCCTATGAAAAAGAAAGTTAGAAAATGGAAAAGAATTCTGTCGAAAAGACGCTCTGCCCCGTGGCTCGCTCGGAGGCAGTCGTGGGCGATCGCTGGACCGTGCTAATCCTGCGCGAGCTGTTCATGCACAGCCATCGGTTCGAGGAAATCCAGGCGCAGACGGGAGGCACGCCTCAAATGATCGCTACCCGCCTGAAGTCGCTGGAGGCGGAAGAAATAGTGGAACGTCGCAAATACAGCGAGCGCCCGCCTCGCTACGAATACCACCTGACGGAAAAGGGAAACGCCTTCTATCCAGTCATCCTTGCGCTACGCGCCTGGGGCGAAACCTGGATCAAGGCGCCGGACGAGGGGCGGGCGATCAACTACACCCATCTAACCTGCGGCGAACCGGCGGGTCTCGGTCCCGTGTGCGAGAGCTGCGGCGAGCCCCTGAAGCGGGGGATCTGCATGCGGATGTCAATCCTGCCTATGCCCAGGAAAGGCGGGACCGTTGGGAAATGTTTCGGGAAACAAGATAGGCCGTTGCTGACGTCGAGGGTGCAACAGCCCCCTGTCGGTCTCCACATCCCCCGACAACAGGAGATCGGCATCCAGAGCACCGCTACTCGAAGAAGATCAAGCTCGCCGGCGAGGGTGGCAATGGTTTTACCGTCGCGTTCTGAAAACCGGCGCGCCTGGCCATTTCGGCCAGATCCTTCTGCGTGTAGGCTTCGCCCTTAGGTGTGCCGGCAAGCATCTCCCAGGAGAAGGCGGCAGCGAAGGGCGGCGAGACGAGATCGTCATTGGGCACGAACTCCACCCCGACCACCTTGCCGTCCCGGCTGAGGCTGGCCCGGGCCTTTCGGAGCAGTCCGGCACAGGTTTCCATGTCGAAATGGTGGAGGAAGTTCGGAAGCAGGATAAGATCGTAGTCCGTGCCCCAGTCAACCTCGAATGCACTGCCGGCAATGACCTTGTAGCGCTCTGCGACTCCAAATTGCCGTGCATTATTTTGGGCTAATTCCAGAACAGAACTCCAGTCGACCGCGACAATCTCGGCTGCGGGAAAAGTCTTCGCCATCTCGATCCCGAAACGCCCGTGTCCTGCGGCGATGTCCAGAATCTTCTTCGGCGGCGCGGGCAAATTGGCCATCTCAGCAGCGAGGCTGATCGCGCTCCCGCTGATGAACGAACCCATCCCGCGAGCAAACTTCACCCATACGGGATTGTCCGGCGACATGTTTGCCAATCCAACGGACCCGCCGTTGCGGACATAGGACGTCGGATCGTCCAGAACCTGCTTCAGCATTTCCGGTGCGGCGAGGAACTCGATGGCCGAGCCCATATAGGCCGGCGAATGCCGATCGAGGAAAGCTCGGCTGGATGGGGTCAGAGCATATTGATGGCCCGTCTTGGTCAGAAACCCGTTTACAACGAGATAGTCGCACAGGATGCGGACACCGCGTTTCGCAGCATTCGTCGCAACCGCCAGCGATTCAGCCGTGCTGCCGTCGCCGATCAGCGTAAAAAGATCGAGCTCTATGGCGGCCTTCATCGCGGCCGTCTTCCGGCATGCAAACATCGCGTCTACTATCAGATTGGGCGAGATTTCGCTCATACCTGCTTCTGTTGCCGTCGATGACATTGGAGCCTCCCCCGTTGCATCCAACGACCGACCAGGATCGCCGGTCTCAAGGGTGAACTATCCCACGGAAGGCATTGGCGTATAAGTGCCCAATTGTTAGTACGCGCCAAACGAGTGCCTTGCGGGAAAATCAAAATCAGCGGCTTGCATCGACGGGCGAAGCCATCAACGTGAGCGCTGGCCGTTTGCCGGAGAGATGATCGCCTTAAGCGCGGATCGCGACTTCCGCTTCGATTTCTACCGGGAGATTGAAAGGCAATCCGGCTACGCCGATGGCGGAACGAGCGTGAGCGCCGCGTTCCGCGCCATAGAGTTCCATTATGAGGTCGGTGAAACCATTGATGACCAGCGGATAGCGGTTGAAACTCTCATCCGCATTGACCATACCGAACACGCGCAACCAGCTTTCGACACGATCGAGATCGCCAATGCTTGCCTTCAGGTGCAAATTCCGAGGCAATCCGCCCCCTGATTCCGAAATGATGTCGCCCCCCAATTCCGAGAATTAGTCGCCCCCTTGTTCCGAGATGATGCCGCCCCCTACGGAGGGATGTGGCAAGGGTGTTCTGCCGGTGTGAAGTTCCTTCCGTCAATGATGACAAGGAAGGAACGGGATGCCTGCGGAGAGACTGGAGATGCGGCGTGTCCGCGAGATACTGAGATATCGGTCCGAGCAAGGGCTGGGCCACAAATCGATTGCGGTTCGGGTCGGAGCAGCAGCCTCGACGGTGCGCGAGACGCTGCGACGGGCGGCGGCTGCGGGGCTTTCGTGGCCGTTGGATGATGACGTGAGTGATGCCGTCCTGGAGGCGGCGCTCTACCGTGCGGCTGGGACGAAGACGGGTCATCGTCGCGCACCGGAGCCTGACTGGGTGCAAGTCCATCGCGAGCTCAAGCGCAAGCACGTGACGCTGCAAATTCTCTGGGACGAATACATAAGCCGTTATCCCGATGGTTACCGCTACAGCCGATATTGTGACCTCTATCGCGGCTGGGCGTTGAAGCTGCCGGTGACGATGCGGCAGGATCATATGGCGGGCGACAAATTGTTCGTCGACTACGCCGGCGACACGGTCACTGTTGTCGTTGATCGGCTGTCGGGCAAAACACGGCAGGCCCATTTATTTGTCGCTGTCCTGGGGGCATCCAGTCTTTCGTTCGCGCAGGCGCGCTGGACCGAGACGCTTCCGGACTGGGTCGAATGCCATGTTCAGGCGCTGGAGTTCTTCGGCGGTGCGCCGGCGTTGCTGGTTCCCGACAATGCCAAGGTGGCGATCATCAAGGCGTGCCACTTCGATCCCCAGGTCAACCGGACGTATTGCGCGATGGCAGCGCATTATGGCAGCGCCGTCCTGCCGACGAGGCCGAGACGCCCCCGCGACAAGGCGAAAGTCGAGGCTGCGGTTCGTATCGTCGAGCGTTGGCTGCTGGGCCGCCTCCGCCATCGCACCTTCTACAGTCTGGCCGAAGTCAATGCGGCGATTGCCGACTTGCTATATGATTTGAACGACAGGCGTGTCCTTCGCCGGGTTGGCGTCACGCGCCGCCAATTGTTCGAAGAGCTCGACCGGCCCGCTTTAAGGCCATTGCCCGTTGAACGCTATGTCTTTGCGGAATGGCGTATCCGGCGTGCTGGATTGGATTACCACGTCGAGATCGAGCGGCATTATTACTCCGTTCCCTATCGCTTTGCTCGCGAGCAAGTCGAGGCGCGCATCACCGCCAATACGATCGAGATATTCCACAAAGGCGAGCGAATAGCCGCTCATCGCCGCTCCAGCGGTAACGGCAAGCACACCACAATCCCCGATCACATGCCCTCGGCCCACCGCCGCTTTGCCGACTGGACGATCGAACGCATTCAACGCGAGGCCTCTTCCATCGGGCCGGAGGTTGCATTGCTGTGTGAGAAGATCCTCGCCGACAGGCCGCACCCGGAGCAGGGCTTTCGAGCCTGCATGGGAATTATCCGCCTGAACAAAAGCTTTGGCCGCGACAGAGTGAACGCTGCTTGCAGCCGTGCGCTTGAGATCGGGGCCCGGACCTACGGTTCGGTGCGCTCCATCCTCGACAATCATCTCGATCGAGCCGCCTCCACCAATGGACCACCTTCGCATGAGCCTATCCAACACGAAAACATCCGTGGACCTCGCTATTACCACTAAGGAGAACAAAGAATGCTTGCCCATCCAACACTCGACAAACTCAATTCCATGGGCCTGGCCGGCATGGCAAAGGCCTTCGGGGAGCTCGTCACCAACGGCGAAGCCGAACATCTCTCGCATGCCGAGTGGCTAGGACTGCTGCTCGAACGGGAGTGGAGTTCCCGCTACGATCGTAAGCTTGCCGCACGCCTCAGGTTTGCCAAGCTTCGCCACCAGGCCACCCCGGAAGATGTCGACTACCGCAGCGAGCGCGGCCTTGATCGCGCGCTCTTCATGAAGCTGCTCGGCGGCGACTGGATCAACGCTCATGACAATCTGGCCATTTGCGGACCCTCGGGTGTCGGAAAAAGCTGGTTAGCCTGCGCTCTCGGCCACAAGGCTTGCCGTGACGATCGTTCCGTTCTCTATCAGCGTGTCCCACGACTGTTTGCTCAGCTCGCACTTGCTCGCGGCGACGGCAGGTATGCTCGGCTGCAACGTACCCTGGGCCATGTTCAAGTCCTGATCCTCGACGACTGGGGTCTCGAACCGCTCAACGAACAGGCCCGGCACGACCTCCTCGAAATCCTGGAAGATCGCTACGGCCGCAGATCAACCATCATTACCAGCCAACTTCCGGTGTCGGCATGGCACGACGTCATAGGAAACCCGACTTATGCTGATGCCATCCTGGATCGCCTCGTTCACAACGCCCATCGCATCGAATTGAGCGGCGATAGCCTACGCCGAAACCTGCCCCGAAAAGCTTGACACCCCGCCTAAATGGACTGACAACAATCATCGCCTGCAGACCCCACTAAACAGGGGGCGAGATCATCCCGGAATCAAGGGGCGCAATCATCTCGGAACAAAGGGGCGGCTTCATCGGAATCGGCACCTTCAGGCTCGCAAGCATCGCCAATCCGGTCAATTTCGCCGCATGATAGGCTTCCTCCAACGACAGGTCGCGGCCGACCTTACCGAGAGGCGTGGCGATCGACCCGTCAGGCGCCAAAGCTCCATGTCCCGAAATAAACGCCCGGTTGCCATGGATGCGAACCCAAGGAAAGCGGAGGACCACATCCGGCGGAAGTTTTATCGGTTGTGGAAGCTGCAAGCCTAGCGCTGTCAAACGGCTTTCAATGTGCGCCATGTTCCGATCCTTCTCTGTTTCGAGCTTCCTGCCGTCGCCCCCTCTCGTCCGCTAAGGTCACGGACGATCTGACAAGGCTGACAGCCGCAACGTTGTCTCCCTATCGTAGAACAAATGACGCTCGCTAGCTGCCTGGGAACTGAGGGATTGTGCGCGGGCGCCTATCGTGCAGCAGACGCGCCATCTGTATCCGCATTCAGCAGGTGGTCGTCACGTGCAACCAGATTGCGCCGTGTCAGCCAACCATGCCCCCAATCTCGCAACCCCATCAGGATTGGAGCAAGGGTGCGACCTTCCTCCGTGATCGAATATTCGACCTTCGGCGGGATGACGGCAAATACTTTGCGTTCAACGAGGCCATCCTCCTCCAACTCCCGAAGCTGTTTGATCAGAAGGCGCTGCGAACAATCCCCGAGCTGCCTTTTCAAGGCGTTGAACCGCAGCGTCCCCCTGAGCAGGTGATAAAGGATCATGCCTTTCCATTTGCCGCTAATGAGATTGAGGGCCGCATACATCGTGCAGCCGGGCACCTCGTCGTAGTTCTGCATTTTGTTCATTGCGAGCTCCCTGACGGTATACTTTTGGCCACTATATGCTTTCGATTACCGTATTTTCAAATTCGCGACTAGCTGCGAAATGCTTCCGATAACTCGTGCGGCCCATTCCGCGCGGGCAAGTGTTTGAAGGAGCATGAGCATGACCCGCATCGTACGTTTTCACGAATATGGCGATCCCGAAGTCCTTCGGATCGAGGACATCGACGTCCCCGCTCCGGCGGCAGACGAGGTGCAGATCGCCGTGCGCGCCATCGGCCTCAACCGTGCCGAGGTGATGTTTCGCAGAGGTGCATATCTTTACGACGCCGCGTTTCCGTCCATGCTCGGTTATGAGGCCGCCGGAACCGTCAAGGCGCTCGGCAGCAACGTGACCGGATTTGCGGAAGGGGACGCGGTGAGCGTTATCCCGACTTTGGACATGGCGCGTTGGGGGACATATGGTGAAGTCATCAATATCCCAGCCCGTCACGTCGTAAGGCATCCGGCTAACCTGTCGTTCGAGCAGGCCGCCGCCTCCTGGATGCAGTATGTTACCGCGTGGGGCGCTCTGATCGAGCAGGCGAAACTCACCGCCGACGACTTCGTGATCGTTTCTGCCGCGTCGAGCAGTGTTGGCATCGCCGCCTTTCAAGTCGCGCGGAGTGTCGGGGCAACGGTGATTGCCACCACCCGGACGAGCGCCAAGGCCGCGGCGCTGGGCAATGCTGGTGCTCATCACGTTATCGCAACAGCGGAGGAGGACCTTACTGCACGGGTAATGGACATCACCGACGGCAAGGGCGCGCGCGTCGTGTTCGACCCAATCGGCGGCCCGGCGATCGCGCAGCTCACCGAATGCATGGCCGTGGGCGGCATCCTTTTCGAATACGGGGCGCTTAGCCCGGACGAGGGACCTTTCCCGCAGTTCGCCGTTCTCGGCAAAAGCCTGACGTTGAAAGGCTACCTCTATACCGAGATCGTGACCGACGATGCCATCCTCGACCGCGCCAAGACCTTTATCAATGCGGGGCTGCAATCAGGCGCGCTCGATCCGCTGATCTCCCGCACCTTCCCGTTTCATCAGATTCAGGAAGCGACGACCTTCTTGGAAAGCAATGAGCAGATCGGGAAAATCGTCGTCACGCTGTAGGAGATTGAACCTCTGGAAAAGGCAAGACCCCGCCGAGCGATGATCGGCGGGGTCTGGTGTATGAAGCAAAGCGACCGCTTCGGGCCGGGATCAGGATCGGGCTCTGTTGTTCGATACAGCCATTTCTCATCTCTACTGAATTGACAGTTTCCCTCAATTCGCCAGCACGCGCGGCGACGGGAATGTAATCTCCACCAATGTCCCCTCATTCGGGGCCGAGTTGATCGAGAATGTCGCGCGGTTCGCGTCGACCATGGCCTTGGTCAGCGGCAGGCCGAGGCCGGTGCCGTCGCCGCGCTTGCGGGCATTGGTCGAGACCTGGCGGAAGGGTTTCATCGCCTGTTCCAGCTCGCTGCGGGTCATGCCGACGCCGGTGTCGCGGATGCGCATGACGACGCTGCCGTTGCCTTCGTAAGACGTGGAGACGACGATCTGGCCGCCTGACGGCGTGAAGCGGATGGCGTTCGACAGGATGTTCAATGCGATCTGCTTGATCGAGCGCAAGTCGGCGACGACGTTGGGGACGGCTTGCGACAACGCCGTGCGGATGATGACACGCTGGCTGTTGGCTTGCGGCTGAACCAGCGACACGGCTTCGGCGATCGCCTCGTTGAGGCCGACGGAGGAAAATTCCAGGTCCATTTCGCCGGCTTCGATCTTGGAAATATCCAGCAGATCATTGACGATATCGAGCACATGCCGGCCCGAGCGGCCGATATCGGTCGCATATTCGATATAGCGGGAATGGCCGATAGGACCGAAGCGCTCGCCGGCCATCATGTCGGAAAAGCCGATGATGGCGTTGAGCGGCGTGCGGATCTCGTGGCTGACACGGGCGAGGAAATCGGTCTTGTGGGCATTGGCGGTCTCCGCCGCACGCTTGGCATTGCGCAACTCTTCCTCGGTGCGCTTCCACTGCGTGATGTCGCGGATGACGGCGCAATAGCCGTTCGAGGAGTTCAGCCGCCCCATGGTCATGAAAAGGGGCACGAAGCCGCCCGCCGCCTCGCGGCCGATGACCTCGCGGCCGTCGTTCAGCACGCTCGCCACGCCATGGCCGGAGAGCCCTGCGAGATAGTCGAGCACAGCCTTCTGGCTCTCATGCGCAAACAGCATGACGAAAGGTTTGCCACGGGTTTCCTGGTCGTCATAGTTGAAGAGCGCGCTTGCCGAGCGGTTCATCGAGCGGATCTCGCCCTCTTGTCCGATGATGACGACACCATCCGTTGCCGTCTCCAGCGTCGAACGCAGCTCTTCGATTTCGACCTGCAGCTTGGCGAGTTTTTCGACCATGCGCTCGGGCCGCGCTTCTTCGGGCACGGGCTCGGACGGTGTGGAAGTCTCGATCTTGTCGAGCGGCATCAGCGCCAGCATCAAAGCCGTGCCGTCTTCCCAACGGATCGATTGCAGCCGCGCGGTGACCGGCACCAGCGCATCGTCGGCGCGTACCACCATCATCGTGCCCGGCCGCTCGGTCTTGCCTTCGAGATCATGACGCTGCAACAGCGCATCCAGCCCGCCGACATGCTCGAGGTCTGCAAGGCTTTCATAGCCCGTCAGCCGGAGGAATTCCGGATTGCCATGGATCAGCCGGTCCCCGGCATGGACGAGAATGGCGAGGGGCAGTTGGTCGACGATCTCGGCCGACAGGCCATCGCGCATTTTCACGCGCGGCGGGATGGCGGTGTTCAAGACGTTCAGCGGATTGAAATCCCCTTCCGGCTCCCCGGAGGTTTTCGGCTCCTCCAGGTCGGGCGTGGCGACCTCTTCCGGCTTTTCCGTCTCAGCCAAAGGCGCCGGCATGTCTGGTTCGGAATGTGCAGTTCCGTCGCTCTCCGGCGGAGCTTCGGCATGCGGCCGCTCTTCGGCGGCATTGTTATCGGCCGGCGTTTCGACGGCATCGGACAGCACCTCATCCGCCGCATTCGGCTGCGGAGAGATGTCCACCACCTCTTCGGGCTGTTCCATCCCTTCAGGCTGACCGGCGGGCGGCTCGGCGCGTTTGCCGAAGGGTTCGAGCTGCCGGGCGATCTCGCGGAACGCTGCCTGTTCGCTCAGCGACAGACCGCCTTGCATCAACGGGCGGCGCTGATGCAACTGGATGACCTTGTCGGATTCGCGACGGTTCGGCGTCTCGGCAATCTTCAGGGCAGGCGGCTCTTCATTCTCCGCTGCCTCAGGGCCTGCTTCGTGAGCGGCCTCTTTTCCTTCGGCAACAGTTTCCCCCGGCGGGACCTGCAGCGTTTCTTCAGCAATTGTTGGCGCTGCCGTCTCCGCGACAGGCTCCTCAGCAATGCTCGGCGTGGCCTGCTCTTCCTCTCCGCCCAACGTCAACCCGAGTTTCATCGGATCTTCGATTGCATCGGAGAGGCGCACGACGCCGAAGCCTCTGAATCCGTCGAAGTCGCGGCTGCGGGTGTAGGTCGGCAATGCGGCCAGATCGACTGGCACTACCAAGCTGGTCTTTTCCACCGGCCAATAGATCGTCCGGCCAGACCATGTGTCGCGCCGCGACAGAAGCTCGGCGATCTTGCCGTCCGGATCGAGATTGAAATGCTCGGCAATGTCGGCGAAGGCGACGCCGGTTACCTTCGTGGCATGCGGGCCTACGGCTTCGGCGAACTCGCGCGAGACTTCGCTGAAGCGGCCTTCGGCGTCGATCCTCCAGACGAAGCGCGTAGCGCGACCGCTGCGCTTGAAAGTGAAGCCCTCCGGTTGGTCGACTTCGGGCATGACGGCCTTGGCCTCGGCCGGTTCAGCGGTTGTGTCCGCATGTTCCACCGGCCCTTCTTCGCCGCTCGAAAGAAGATCGTCATCGGCGTCCTGAATAAGCTCATCGGCATGTGCGGCCGCTTCGATCTGTTCCGGCGTCGCGCTGTCCATCATCACCAGCGCATCAATATCTTTGCCCGCGGCATCGGACTGCGGATGTGCCTCTTCATGGTCGGCGGCGGCGCTCTCCGAAATGTCCTCGACCTCTTGGATATGCGCCACCGCGTCGATGACGTCAGGAGAGGGGGCCTCCGCAACAGGTGCCGCGTTGGGAGCGGGCATCTCCTCAGCCGCTGCAGTTTCCAGTTCCGTTCGCGCCTCTTCGGCCTCCGGCTCGATGGCTGCGGCAGCCGCGCCGGCGCCAAGGCTTTCCGTCGGATCGAGATTGCCGGCTACGGTCTCGACGACGAAGAGCAGATGTAAGGCTGGGATTTCCGACAGCTTGCCGACGGCGGCGGGCAGATAGCCATGGCCGGTTGGGATCGGCCGCTTGATCAGCCGCTCCGCTTGCGCGCCCGCCATGGTCGTCAACATCCTCGCGGTCTGCGGCGTGACGCCAAGCGCATCGAAGCGCGCGGAAGCGGCGATGACCTCGCCGTCGCGCCCGATCACGGCCATATGCGTATCGGGATCGTCAAATCCGCCGATCATCCGCCTCGCGCTTTCGGCGGGGCTCAGCGGCTTAGAGGAGACTGGTGAGGAAAACAGGATCGCCTCTTCGCCTGCCTGAACTCGGATGATTTCGACCGCGGCACTGACGACGGCGCGCTGGAAGCCGGCGGCCATGCGGATCAGAAAGGTGCGCTGGTCGCCGAGGGCAGCAAGTCCACGTGCGGTCGCCTCGATCTGCCGGAAGGAGACGTCGCCGGCTTTCGGCCCTTGGTCGAGGAAATCATAGATGACATCGTAGCCGAAGAGATTGGCGCCGGCGCCATTGGCCCAGAGCACGCGATCCATGCCAGTCGCAAACAGCACCATGGCTTCGCCGCGCGCAAACCGCTCCCGAACGCGGGGATGCACGGCAATGTCAATGAATGGGTACTGAATTGCGGGCATGTTCCAACCTGCTTTGCGGGCGTGATCGCCTCTCTTGCTTTAACGCTTTATTAATAACGGCGCCCCGGTTTCAGGTCCAGCGAAGGGCCAGGTTTTTGACTGGCAAGGTTAATGCATTGTGCGTCGCACAAACATGTTGCAATGCACAATAATTTATATTATATAACGCTCAATCAATTCACCAAGGGTACCTCCGAGGAGGGCCCGCATAGGAGCGCTATCATGGCTACTGTAAAGAAAGACGACGTTTTTTCAACGGCTGCATTCGACCCGTCCAAGCTCTCTGAATCCTTCCGCGACTTTGCGGAAAAGGGTGCTGCGCAGTCCAAGGAAGCCTTCGCCAAGATGAAGACGGCCGCCGAAGAAGCCGGCAAGACCGTTGAAGCCACTGTGCAGACCGCCCAGGCAGGCACCGTGGAAATCGGCCTAAAGGCCATCGACGTTCTGCGCACCAATGCCGAAAGCTCGCTGGCGCACATGGAAGCCCTGCTTCGCGTCAAGTCCGTCGCCGAACTCTTCGAACTGCAGACCTCCTTCATCCGCAAGCAGGCTGAAGTGACCGTCGAGCAGGCCAAGTCCATCCAGGAAACCACCAAGAAGGTCGCCGAAAAGCTGGCAAAGCCGGCCAAGGACGCGGCTGAAAAGGCCATGGCTTCCTTCAAGGCTGCCTAATTTCCAAAAGCCTCCCAAGGCCGAAACGTCCCGCTTTCAGGTGAAAACACTGAAAGCGGGACGTTTTAGATTCAGGCCAGCAGAGCACCTTTTGTACGTTCGTCTGAATGCGGGTGTGCGCCATGGGCTTGGAGTCATGCCCAGCTTTTTCATATTGCGGGGAGATAGGACTTGAAATAATTTCAAAGTCCTCGTATGTCACCCCCGTTCGCGGCGACGCGAGCATGTGCGGTTGTAGCTCAGTTGGTTAGAGCGCAGGTTTGTGGCACCTGAGGTCGGAGGTTCGAGACCCCCCAACCGTACCATTTCCACAAAAATCAGCAAGTTTCTGACTCCCGAAACTATTCGGACAATTCGCATTGATCGCCAATGCTTGAAGCTTGCCATCGCGCTATCGGCCGTAGTCTATTTCTTATCCGCAGGCTTCTTTGTGACATGTCCCGGCGAAATCGGATCGCTGGCGGGAAAGGTTTCCTCAAGCGCTTCCTCAAGATAGTCGTCTTGTTCCTTGATTTCTTTTTCGGTCAGTTTCGGTTGTTTTTTCTTTTCCTCGCTCATCGTCCAACTCCCCTTGGTGTTCACCAGATAATTAGAAGGTCGCAGGTGCTTGTCCAGCGCGAGTTACCTGGAAGACCTACGGCGCGCCTCTTGGGTCCACTGGAGACGTTCCTAGAACGCAATCGGTGACATGATCGTGGCGCGACCGCTGGGTGGCTGGCGGAATTCCTGTGGAACCGCGCATGCTCCCGACCGTTCCCCAATATCAACAGCAAAAACGGAAGGAACTGGCCATGTCCGTGCCACGCGACCCGATTCCCGAGAAGCCGCCGATGCCCGGTCCCGGCTGGACACCCGAGCCGCCGATCCAGGAGCCGGATCCCGACCGGCTGCCGGACGAAATGCCTGTCCCCAATCCCGATGAGAACGAAGAGCCGCCGAAGCATGCCTAATGCATGTCGCGCAAAAGTGTGCGGCGGTTTTGCGAAAACGACATGCAAAAACAAAGAGCTAAAGCTTGGGAGCGAATCTGAAAGATCGTGACGAGCTTTAGAGGCCTGACATCGCTTCACAAAAACATCCGCCTTTCCTCGCTCACCAGCTCCTGCAAAAAGTCCGCGACAGTGCGTACGCGCACCAGGTCGCGGGCGCTTTCGTGATAGATGGTCCAGTAGGCGCGTTTGATAGAGATGTCGGGAAGGATGCGGGTCAGCTCCGGATATTGCCTGGCGATGTAGTCGTGCAGGATGCCGATGCCGGCGCCGGAGCGCACCGCCTCCGTCTGGCCGATGGCGGTGGAGATTTCGAACGATGCGTCCCAGCTACGCATGATCTCCCCGGAGAAATTGAGTGAGGCAGTGAAGATCAGATCTTCGACATAGCCGATGCGCGGGTGCAATTTCAGCGCCTCGACGCTATCGGGCAGGCCTGCCTGGTCGAGATAGGCCTTCGAAGCGTAAAGGCCGAGCGTGTAGTCCGTCAGTTTGGACGAGACCAGGCGACCCTGTTCCGGACGTTCGAGCGTAATGGCAATATCAGCTTCGCGCTGAGACAGCGAGAAGGAGCGCGGCACCGGCACGAGCTGGATGCGCAGTTCCGGATAGCGCGCAATCAGCCGTCCCAGACGGGGCGCAAGGAAGGAGACGCCGAACCCATCAGGTGCGCCAATGCGCACCGTGCCGGTAATGGCGCTGTCGAGATGGCCGACGCTTGCCTGGGCACGCAGCATCTCGGTTTCCATGCGCTCGGCCGCATGCAGAAAGATTTCGCCCTCGGCGGTCAGGTCGCAGCCATTGGTGCGGCGCACCAGCAGCCGCGTTTTCAGCCGTTCCTCCAGCGTCGTTACTCGCCGGGAGAGCGTTGCGTGGTTGACCCCAAGCCGTTTCGAGGCCGCCAGGATCTGTCCCGTGCGGGCGACAGCGAGGAACATGCGGACATCATCCCAATCCATATGCACATCCAGGACTTTAATTTTTGCACAACGGTTGCTTATAACAGCTCATTGATTTGTGCAAATTGAAGTGCGATCCTGTCACCATTCCAGAAAACGAGGAGGCACATCCATGCAAGAGATCGGTCATTTCATTGGCGGCAAGCACGTCGCCGGCACCAGCGGCCGCACGAGCAACGTCTACAATCCGGCAACCGGCGAAGTGCAGGCAACGGTCGCGCTCGCAAGCGTCGAGGAAATTCGCGCAGCCGTCGAAAACGCCAAGGCCGCGCAGCCGAAATGGGCCGCCACCAATCCGCAGCGCCGTGCCCGCGTTTTCTTCAAGTTCGTCGAGCTTCTGAACAAGAATATGGACGAACTGGCTGTGATGCTCTCCAAGGAACACGGTAAGACGGTCGAGGACTCCAAGGGTGATGTCATCCGCGGCCTGGAAGTCTGCGAATTCGTCTGCGGCATTCCGCACCTGCAGAAGAGTGAGTTCACCGAAGGCGCCGGCCCGGCGATCGACATGTATTCCATCCGCCAGCCAGTCGGTGTTGGCGCCGGCATTACGCCGTTCAATTTCCCGGCCATGATCCCGATGTGGATGTTCGCGCCGGCGATCGCCTGCGGCAACGCCTTCATCCTGAAGCCGTCCGAGCGCGATCCCTCCGTGCCGATCCGTCTCGCCGAACTGATGATCGAAGCCGGTCTGCCGGCAGGCATCCTCAACGTCGTCAATGGCGACAAGGCTGCGGTCGACGCCATCCTGACCGATCCTGATATTGCTGCAGTTACCTTCGTCGGTTCCACGCCGATTGCCCGTTATGTCTACGGCACGGCGGCGATGAACGGCAAGCGCGCCCAATGCTTCGGCGGCGCCAAGAACCATATGATCATCATGCCGGATGCCGACATGGATCAGGCCGTCAACGCCCTGATGGGTGCGGGCTACGGTTCGGCCGGCGAACGTTGCATGGCGATCTCCGTCGCCGTTCCGGTCGGTGAAGACACGGCCAATCGCCTGGTGGAAAGGCTGGTGCCGAAGATCGAATCCCTGCGCATCGGCCCCTACACCGATGACAAGGCCGATATGGGCCCGCTCGTCACCAAGGATGCTTATAACCGCGTCAACGGCCTGATCGACCGCGGTGTTGAGGAAGGCGCCAAGCTCGTTGTCGATGGCCGTGGCTTCAAGCTGCAGGGTTACGAGGACGGATATTTCGTCGGCGGCAGCCTGTTCGACCATGTCAAACCCAACATGGATATCTACAAGACCGAAATCTTCGGGCCTGTTCTCTCGGTCGTCCGCGCCAAGAACTATGAAGAAGCGCTCGACCTGCCGATGAAGCATGAATATGGCAATGGCGTCGCGATCTATACCCGCGATGGCGACGCCGCCCGCGATTTCGCCTCGCGCATCAATATCGGCATGATCGGCGTCAACGTACCGATCCCGGTTCCGCTCGCTTATCACTCCTTTGGCGGCTGGAAGTCGTCGAGCTTCGGTGATCTCAACCAGCACGGCACGGATTCGATCAAGTTCTGGACCCGCACCAAGACGATCACCGCCCGCTGGCCGTCCGGCATCAAGGATGGTGCCGAGTTCGTCATGCCGACGATGAAGTGATGTCCGTCGATATCGTCTGATACGCACCGCCGCTCAATCCGATTGGGCGGCGGTTTTTTGTTGCGGTTATTTTCTGCGGAGTCATCTTGCCGGAGGGTGCGTTTTGTTTTAGAACAAAACGAGAACAACTGGAGGACGGTGCGATGTCCGCGACCTATCAGATCGACTATCTCGAATTTCCATCGACCGACGGGTTGAAGACCCGGCGCTTTTTCGAGGAAGCTTTCGAATGGAGCTTCGTCAGCTACGGGCCGACCTATCACGCCATCGAAGCCGCCGGCATCGACGCTGGCATCCAGGGCAACGCGGCAGAAGCCACCGACGCGCCACTTCCCGTCGTGCGGACGACGGATCTGGAAGCGGCGCAGCGCGCCGTCGAACTCGCCGGCGGTGTGGTAACGCGCCCCGCCTTCGACTTTCCCGGCGGCCGGCGCTTTCATTTCCGCGAGCCCGGCGGCTGCGAGATGGCGGTCTGGGTTTCAGCGCCGTGACTCCCGATGCTATTTTGCCCCAGGCATGTTGTCGACCCATCCGGACCTGCCGGAACGCAAGCAGGCTATCCTCGACTACGCCAGGGAGCTGCGGGCAGGGCAGGGAGCGACAGAGACACGTCCGCCGAAACGCGACTGACGGCCGATATCGTCCATCAGAATAACGTGAATGTGATTTTCATCTTTTGGAATTGTTCAAAACTACGAAAGGCACTATATACCAGTCGAACCGTCCTATGCGGCCTTGATTCCAGGAGATCGGCATGCGCTTGACCAAGCAGACCAACTACGCAGTGCGCATGCTCATGTATTGCGCCGCCAATGAAGGCCACTTGAGTCGCATTCCGGAAATCGCCAGAGCCTATGGTGTTTCCGAACTGTTTTTGTTCAAGATTTTGCAGCCGCTCACTAAGGCCGGCCTCGTCGAAACCGTGCGTGGCCGCAATGGCGGCGTGCGTCTCGGCAAGCCGGCGACCGATATCAGCCTGTTCGACGTCGTCCGGGTAACCGAAGATAGTTTCGCGATGGCGGAATGTTTCGAGGAAGGTGTCGTCGAATGCCCGTTGGTCGATAGTTGCGGACTGAATTCAGCGCTGCGCAAGGCGCTCAACGCCTTCTTCGACGTGCTGACGGAATATTCCATCGACGACCTCGTCAAAGCCCGTCCGCAGATCAATTTCCTGCTCGGTCTGACCGACGAGGATCGCAGGGCGATCGCCAAGAAGCCGGCGATCGCGGCACCGGCTGCCTGACCCCTCAATTTGCGCAGTTTTTCGTCCGCGGTCGCTTTGAAGTGTCCGCGGATTTTTCGTTTGTGCCGTCAGGTAATCCTGCGGCAAATTATTAGTATTTTCGAAGAGGCAAGCGTAAAATTATCCCAATTGCGTCTAAAAGGGACGCGATTTCGTCAGATTATTACCAATCCAAGACCATTTTTATCTGAAAATTTCCAAACTCCATAATTTGGAAAAATTTTAGGCGGCGCGTGTTGCTTTCACACATTAAATAGCGTTCCATCGGCGCGATCCGGATGGGAACCTATGGGGATCCACGGTTTCAAAAGAAGAACAAACCTGGGAAACGATATCATGAGAAAGATCTCTGTCCTGCTGGCAGTGACTGCCTTGACTTCGGTCATGGCAACGTCCGCCTGGTCCAAAACGCTTGTCTATTGCTCGGAGGGTTCGCCGGAAGGTTTCGATCCGGGAATTTATACCGCCGGCACCACCTTCGATGCCTCTTCGCGTACGGTCTACAGCCGCCTCGTCGAGTTCAAGCACGGCAGCACCGAGGTTGAACCGGGCCTCGCCGAAAGCTGGACCGTTTCCCCCGACGGCAAGGAATATACCTTCAAGCTCCGCAAGGGGGTGAAGTTCCAGACCACCGATTATTTCACCCCGACGCGCGATCTCAATGCCGACGACGTCGTCTTCTCGTTCAACCGCCAGCTCAAGGAAGACAGCCCGTGGGCCAAGTACGTCGCCGGCGGTTCCTATGAATATGCTGCGGGTATGGGCTTCCCAACCCTCATCAAGTCGGTTGATAAGGTCGATGACCTCACCGTCAAGTTCGTGCTGAACCATCCGGAAGCGCCGTTCATCGCCGATCTCGCCATGGACTTCGCCTCGGTTCTGTCGAAGGAATATGCCGACAAGCTGCAGGCCGACGGCAAGATGGAACAGCTGAACCAGCAGCCGCTCGGCACTGGTCCGTTCACCTTCGTCGCCTATCAGCCCGACGCCGTCATCCGCTACAAGGCGAATGATACCTACTTCAAGGGCAAGGAAAAGATCGACGATCTCGTATTCGCGATCACCCCTGACGCATCGGTTCGCGCGCAGAAGCTGAAGTCTGGCGAATGCCAGATCATGCCTTATCCGAATGCCGCCGACATCAAGGATCTCCAGACCGACAAGAGCCTGAAGGTTCTCGAACAGCCGGGCCTGAACGTCTCCTATCTCGCCTACAACACGCTGGTTGCTCCCTTCGACAAGGCCGAAGTGCGCAGGGCGTTGAACATGGCCGTGGATAAGCGGGCGATCGTCGACGCTGTCTTCCAGGGTTCTGGCTCTGTTGCGACCAACCCGATCCCGCCGACCATGTGGTCCTACAACAAGGACATCAAGGACGACGCATACAATCCAGAAGAAGCCAAGAAGATGCTCGAAAAGGCTGGGGTCAAGAACCTCAGCATGAAGATCTGGGCGATGCCGGTTTCGCGTCCGTACATGCTGAACGCACGTCGTGCCGCCGAGCTGATGCAGGCTGACCTCGCCAAGATCGGCGTCAAGGCCGAGATCGTCACCTATGACTGGGCCCAGTATCTGAAGCTCTCCTCCGCCAAGGACCGCGATGGTGCTGCCATCCTAGGCTGGACCGGCGACAATGGCGATCCGGACAACTTCCTTGACACGCTGCTCGGCTGCGACGCCGTCGGCGGCAATAACCGCGCTCAGTGGTGCAACAAGGAATTCGACGATCTCGTGAAGAAGGCCAAGCAGACTGCCGACCTCAATGAGCGCACTAAGCTCTATGAACAGGCACAGGTCGTCTTCAAGCGCGAAGCTCCGTGGATGACCATCGACCATTCCGAGGAGTTCATTCCGATGAGCACCAAGGTTTCCGGCTATGTGCAGGATCCGGTCGGCGTTCACCGCTTCGACGGCGTTGATATCGCCGAATAACGGACACATTCTGAAATACCCGATTGAAAACCGGGTGCAACCGGCGGTCAGGCAACTTGTCTGACCGCCGGAAAACTTTGGACATCTGCCATGTTGCGATTTCTTTTCGGCCGCCTTGCGGTGCTGATCCCGACGTTCCTCGGCGTTTCGATCGTCGCTTTCTCTTTCATCCGCCTGCTTCCCGGCGATCCCGTCATGCTGTTGTCGGGCGAGCGCGTCATGTCGCCGGAACGCCATGCTCAGATCTCCCATGATCTCGGCTACGACCAGCCGCTGATCGTGCAATATGGTCGCTACGTCTGGAACGCGCTGCACGGCGACCTCGGCACCTCGATCACCACCAAGCGCGACGTCCTAACCGACTTCCTGACCTTCTTCCCCGCAACGCTGGAACTGTCGATCTGCGCCATGATCCTGGCGGTCTGTCTTGGGATCCCGGCCGGCGTTTTCGCCGCCGTCAAGCGCGGCACTTGGTTCGATCAGAGCGTGATGGGTGTTGCGCTTGTCGGCTACTCCATGCCGATCTTCTGGTGGGGCTTGCTGCTGATCATCGTCTTCAACGGCTATCTGCATTGGACGCCGGTTTCGGGCCGCATCGGGCTGATTTATTTCTTCAAGCCAATTACGGGCTTCATGCTGATCGACAGTCTGCTGTCCGGCCAGAAGGGCGCCTTCGCTTCCGCCCTCAACTCGCTGATCCTGCCGACTGTCGTGCTTGGCACCATTCCGCTTGCCGTCATCGCGCGGCAGACGCGCTCGGCCATGCTGGAAGTTCTCGGCGAGGATTATGTCCGCACCGCGCGCTCCAAAGGCCTCGCGCCGCTGCGCGTCGTCTCCGTGCATGCGCTGCGCAATGCCATGATCCCGGTCGTTACCACCATCGGCCTGCAGGTCGGCGTGCTGCTCGGCGGCGCCATTTTGACGGAAAGCATCTTTTCCTGGCCGGGCATCGGCAAATGGATGATCGACGCTGTCTTCAAGCGCGATTATCCTGTGGTGCAAGGCGGTCTGCTGCTGATCGCGGGCATCGTCATGCTCGTCAATCTCGTCGTCGACCTGCTCTACGGCTTCATCAATCCACGCATTCGTCACTAGGAGCGGCCCGTGAGCACAGTAAGTCTCAAATCCGACCGCCCCTCCGCTCTTGCGGAGTTCTGGTATTATTTCTCGCGCAACAAGGGCGCCGTCATTGGATTGGCGATCTTCCTCTTCGTTCTGTTTCTGGCGATCTTCGCAGGCCTGGTCGCCCCGCATGATCCCGATACGGCCTACGGCAGCGCCATGCAGCGCCTGCCGCCTGCCTGGGCCGAAGGCAGCAATAGCAGTTTTCTCCTCGGCACCGACGCCAATGGCCGCGATCTTCTTTCGCGCCTGATCTACGGAACGCGGTTTTCGCTGTTCATCGGCCTGGTGGTTGCCTCGCTTTCGGCGCTCGCCGGCATCCTGATCGGCCTCGTCGCCGGTTATGTCCGCGGCCGCACCGATACGATTATCATGCGCATCATGGACATCATCCTTGCCATCCCCTCGCTGCTGTTGGCTCTCGTGCTGGTGGCGATCCTGGGGCCTGGCCTGACCAACGCCATGATCGCCATCTCCATCGTCAACCAGCCGCATTTCGTCCGCTTGACACGTGCTTCGGTGCTGGCTGAGCGTGACAAGGAATATGTCATCGCCTCGCGCGTCTCCGGTGCTGGTCCGCTGCGCCTGATGTTCAAGACCATCCTGCCGAATTGCCTGGGGCCGCTGATCGTGCAGGCGACGCTCGCCTTCTCTGCCGCGATCCTGGACGCCGCTGCCCTTGGCTTTCTCGGCCAGGGCGCGCAGCCGCCGACGCCGGAATGGGGCACGATGCTGGCGGATTCGCGTGAATTCTTCCAGAGCAACCCCTGGCTCGTCACTTTTCCCGGTCTCTGCATCCTGATCACGGTTCTCGCCATCAATCTGATGGGTGATGGCCTGCGCGATGCCTTCGACCCAAAGCTGAAGAGGTCGTGATGCCGCTTCTCGATATTGAAAATCTCACCGTTGAGTTCCAGACCTCGTCCGGCCTGTTCAGGGCGGTGGACGGTGTATCTCTTACCTGTGACAAGGGGGAAATTCTCTCGATCGTCGGCGAATCCGGCTCCGGCAAGTCCGTGTCTATGCTGGCAATGATGGGACTTCTGCCCTGGACGGCGAAGATTACCGCCGACCGCATGATGTTCGATGGCAAGGACCTGCGTGGCATCTCTTCGCGCCAGCGCCGCAAGATCATCGGCAAGGACATGGCGATGATCTTCCAGGAGCCGATGTCGAGCCTCAATCCGTGTTTCACCGTCGGCTTCCAGCTTGGCGAGACGCTGCGCATCCATATGGGTCTCGACCGCAAGGCGCGCCGCGAGCGTTCGATCGAGCTTTTGAACCTTGTCGGCATTCCGGCGCCTGAAGATCGCCTGTCGAACTTCCCACACCAGATGTCGGGCGGCATGAGTCAGCGTGTCATGATCGCCATGGCGCTTGCCTGCAATCCGAAGCTTTTGATCGCCGACGAACCCACCACCGCGCTCGACGTGACCATTCAGGCACAGATCCTCGATTTGCTTGTGCGCTTGCAGAAAGAGCAGGGCATGGCACTGGTGCTGATAACGCACGACATGGGCGTGGTGGCGGAAACCGCCGAGCGTGTGCAGGTGCAATATGCCGGCCAGAAGGTCGAGGAACAACCGGTAAAGGCCCTGTTCAGCGATCCGCATCATCCCTACACGGCAGCACTTCTCTCGGCTCTGCCGGAGCGTGCCGTGGTCGGCGAGCGCCTGCCGTCGATTGCCGGCGTTGTGCCCGGTCAGCATGATCGCCCCTCCGGCTGCCTCTTTGCGCCACGCTGCTCGTTTGCGACGCCGGCATGCGACCGTGGCGTCAAGCGTCAGGGCGAGGACCTCGGCGTGGCACTCTGCAATTATCCATTGGAACACGGCAAGCCGCTCGGCCATCCCGGCCTTGTCGCCACGCAAGCAGCAGGAGGCCGTTAATGACGGGCGCTGTTCTCGAAGGGCGCGATCTCGCCCGTTACTACACGGTCAAGCGCGGCACCTTCAAACCGGAGGCCACCGTCAAGGCATTGAACGGCGTCAGCTTCAGCTTGGAGTCCGGCCGGACGCTTGCGGTCGTCGGAGAATCCGGTTGCGGCAAGTCGACGCTCGCCCGCCTTGTGACGATGATCGAAGACCCGACAGCCGGCGAACTGCTGATCGACGGCAAGCCGGCGAAGCTTGGCGACCGCAGCTTGCGCAGCGCCGTCCAGATCGTCTTCCAGAATCCTTACGGCTCGCTCAATCCGCGCCAAAAGGTCGGTTCTATCCTCGAAGAGCCGCTGAAGATCAATACTGACGACGATGCCGCCACCCGCCGACGCAAGGCCGAGGAGATGATGGCCCGCGTCGGCCTGCGCCCGGAACATTACGACCGCTATCCGCACATGTTCTCCGGCGGCCAGCGCCAGCGCATCGCCATCGCCCGCGCGCTGATGCTGCGGCCGAAGGTGCTGGTGCTCGACGAGCCGGTCTCCGCGCTTGACCTGTCGATCCAGGCCCAGGTGCTGAACCTTTTGATGGACCTGCAGAAGGAGATGGGGCTGGCCTATCTCTTCATCTCGCACGGTCTCTCGGTCGTTCGCCACATCGCCGACGACGTGATGGTGATGTATCTCGGTCGCCCGGTCGAGGTCGGCACTGCGGAAGAAGTCTTCACCCGCCCGCGCCATCCCTATACGGCCGCGCTATTGTCGGCGACGCCGATCGCCGATCCCGAACGCGAGAAGAACCGCATCCGCCTGCAGGGTGAATTGCCGTCCCCTCTCAATCCGCCGACCGGCTGTCACTTCAATCCTCGTTGCTGGCGCGCGCAGGACCGTTGCCGCCAGGTAGCGCCGGAATTGCTGGGCGAGGGAACGCATAAATTCTCCTGTTTCTTTCCGTTGGATTGATGGCAGGACGCACCATGAGCGACATATCGAAAGCGCCTCTCGCCATCATCATCATGGGCGTCAGCGGCAGCGGCAAATCATCCATCGGCGAAAAGATGGCAGCGCGGCTGGGCATGCATTTTGTCGAGGGTGACGCACTGCATCCCGCGGCCAATGTCGAGAAGATGAGCAAGGGCATCCCGTTGACGGACGAGGATCGGTGGCCTTGGCTCGACATTATCGGTCAGCAGATCGCCGCGAGCCTGGCGAAAGGCGAAGCGATCGCCGTGTCATGTTCGGCTTTGAAGCGTATTTATCGCGAGCGTCTGCGTGCCGCCGCCGGGGGCCACCTCTATTTCGTCTATCTCGACGGTTCGAAGGAGCTGCTGACCAGGCGCATTGGCGAGCGCAAGGGCCATTTCATGCCGGCATCGCTTCTGGAAAGCCAGCTACAAACGCTGGAAGTCCCGACCGGCGAGCCCGGCGTGGTGACGATCGGCATCGATGACACGGTCGACGGCATCGTCGAGGCCGCACTCAAGACCCTCGACGCGATCCGCTAAATCCAAGATATCAGGGCGCGAACCGGTCCGGCGCGTAAGCCGAGATGTCGATGAACGGCTTTTCACCGGTAATCAGCTCAGCGAGTACGCGCCCGGTCACAGGCCCCAGCGTTAGGCCGTGATGGGCATGACCGAAGGCGAACCATAGGCCGTTGTGGCGGGGCGCCTTGCCGATGATCGGCATCATATCCGGCGTGCAGGGGCGGGCGCCCATCCAGGGCTCCGGGTCGAGTCTCTCGCCGAGCGGAAAGACGGTGCGGGCGACGGCTTCGGCACGGTCAAGCTGGATCGGTGTTTTCGGCGCGTCGCGCAGGGCAAATTCCGCACCCGTCGTCAGCCTGATGCCGCGGCTCATCGGCGCCAGGAAATAGCCGCGCTCGGCATCCAGCGTCCAATTGTTGAGAGTGGCATTGCCCTCGGCGGCATAATGCATGTGATAGCCGCGCTTGACGCCCAGCGGAAAAGCGTAGCCGAAACGCTTCGTCACCAGATCGGCCCAGGGACCGAGAGCAACGACGACGTCCTCCGCCTCGATCGAGCCATCCGATGTCACCATCTTCCAGCGGGAGCCAGACAGGCCGAGCGAGACGGCGTCGCCGGTCGCAAACCGCCCGCCAATGCTTTCGAAATAATTGCGGTAGGCAGCGGTCAGCCCATGCGGATCGAGCACGGACCAGGGATCGCGCCAGCGCAGGCCGCCGGAGAACCTACCCTTGATATGCGGCTCCATCGTCGCGATATCGGTGCCGCTCAGCGCGTCATAGCCGACCCCGAATTCGCGGTTGAGACGTTCGGCCTCGGCAAATTCCGCATCGCGCTTCTCGTCCGTGCGGAAAATCTCCATCCAGCCGTTTTTGCGGATCAATTCCTCGGCGTGCGAAGCTTCTATCAGGTCATTGTGCTCGCTGATCGAATGCTCGATCAGCGGCGCGTAGGCGCGCGAGATCATCTCATGCCGCTTGGTATTGGAATTCCACCAGTAGCGGGCAAGAAAGGCGATCTGCCCAGGCAGTGCGCGCAGGTGATAATGCGCGTCGATGCGGTTGTTGAAGGCGTAGCGGAGAAGAAGGCCGAACTGCTGCGGAAAACCATAGGGCACCACGCCCTCGCGTTGGATCAGCCCAGCATTGCCGAACGAGGTCTCCTCACCGGGCGCTTTGCGGTCGACAAGGGTGACCTGGCGCCCGCGCCGCTGGAGGTGAATGGCCGTCGATACGCCGACAATGCCTGCGCCGAGCACGATTGCGTCTTTTGTCATGTTCCCTGCTATCCGCATGCTTCTTTTATTTGCGCATGATCTTATTCAAGAACCATGCTTCAAGCAGCGAAAATGCCTGCCAAAATGCTGCGGCGCAAATGAAAAATGCAATCAGGCCATGACCTGTCTCAAAGCCGCATTTTCCGCGCGAATACGCAGGGTGAGAATGGCGGCGTTGAGCAGCGAAAAGATCAAGGCGTAGAGTGGCAGGCCGAAGGCGAGCGGTAAAACGGCGATCTCGCCGACGACCACCGCATAGTTTGGATGGCTGAAGAAGCGATAGGGTCCGCTCGTCACCAAAGCTGCGCCCGGCAGCACGATGATCCGTGTCGTCCAGCGCTCTTTCAGGGTCGCCAGCACCCAGACGCGTAAGCCTTGCAGCACCATGAAGATGACGAACCAAACAGGACTGATCGGCCGGCCTGCGGCCAGAAGCCACAGGCCGATCAGCCAGGCCGCGTGCATCGCCACCATATAGGGATAGTGTCCTGGCGCAATCTCCCGGGCGCCACGCGCAAGAAGGGCCGCGGTATTGCGCCGCGCATGCATGAGCTCGGCCAGCCGTTGCAGGGTGACAAATGCCAGAAGCGCGACCGACGGCCAGAGCATCAGGCAATCCTCTTCAGCGTGACGCAGCTGGCGGTAAAGCCGGGTCCCATGGCAATCATGGCCGAACGCCGCGGCAGGCCGTCGATAATCAGACCCTCCAGCACGAAGAGCACGGTCGGCGACGACATGTTGCCGTAGTTCCTGACGATCTCGCGTTCGATATCCAGCGAGCCGGGATCGAGGCCGAAGGCGGTCTCCAGCGCTACCAGCACCTTGGTGCCGCCAGGATGGCAGATGAAGCGGTCGATATCCGATATCGTCAGACCCGCGCGTTCGAGAATGCCGGCGACGGCGGGCTTGATATTCGCTTCGGCAAAGGGCGGCAGCGATTGGTCCAGGATGATGCCGAAGCCTGTATCGTCGATCTTCCAGCCCATGATGCGAAGTGAATCGGGAAAGAGATGCTCGCCGGTCGATTCGATCTCCGCGAGACCATCCTTGCCGGCCCGCAGGATGCAGGCGGCCGCACCATCGCCAAACAGTGCTGTTGCGATGATGTTCGGCCGCGTCAGTTCGTCCAGCCGGAAGGCGAGCGAACAGAGTTCGATGGCGACGAAGAGCACGACGGCGCCCGGACGGCCCTTCGCCATGCGCGAGGCGATGCCAAGGCCGGAAACGCCGGCCGCGCAACCAAGGCCGAAGACCGGCACACGCTCGATATCGGAGCGGAAGCCCATCTCGCGCGCAAGCCGAGCCTCTAGGCTCGGCGTCGTAATGCCGGTCGAGGACACCGTGACGACACAATCGACCTCTTCGGCTCGCAGTCCTGCACGTATCAGGGCGTTGGTAGCGGTTTTCTTGAAGAGTTGGCTTGCGACGTCGGCATAGGCTTCCATGCGATCCTGCCAGCCATGCGGCTGTTCGAACCAGGAGAGAGGACGGGCGACATAACGCTTGTGGATGCCAGCGTTTTCGAACACGCTGGCGAGGTGCTTGAAATCGCGGAAACGATCGGAAAACAGGCGCCCGGCGGTCGCGGCGGCCTCCGATTGATAGAGGATGTTGTCGGGCGTTGCGACAGCCAGACTGACAAGCTTGACGGTATCGGTCACTTGTTTCTCCTTGCGACCCTCGGCGGGTACGCAGATGAAACACGCCAGCGCCAGGAATTATTCAGTCGCGTCGGTCACGAAAGAGTGACGGCAGGTCGTTGGCACAGGCGCGAGAAAAATATCCGATGACTGCGAATAAAATGAACGGATGGCGTGTTCTCCCATCGCAACGTTCATTTTGCCAAGGAGCAATCCCATGACGACTACCGCTTTCCGCCTTGCCTCCGTCGCTCTCGGCGCCGGCCTCGTCCTCGGCGCTTTTGCCGTTCCTGTCTTTGCGGCCGGCGACAATTCGAGCACGACACCGACCTGTAAGAAGGGCGAGATCTACGACACCAAGACGAAGAAGTGCGTGAAGCAGCAGGGCGCCAATGTCACCGACGAGAACCGCGCCGACTATGCTTATTCGCTCGCCAAGAAGGACCACCGCTATGAAGAAGCGCTGGAAGTTCTCGACACCATGCAAAATCCGAACACCGCAGAAGCACTGAACTATCGCGGCTACGCCACACGCAAGCTCGGCCGCACGGATGAAGGTATTTCCTATTACCTGAAGTCCGTGGCAATGGACCCGAAGTATTCGTTGGTTCGCGAATATCTCGGCGAAGCCTATGTCATCAAGGGTCAGATCGACCTTGCCAAGGATCAGTTGAGCACGATCAAGACGCTCTGCGGCAACACCTCCTGCGAGGAATACCAGGACCTGAACGAAGCCATCCAGAATCCGTCGAGCCTGTGATCTTGGCCGCCGGACCGAAGATGGCCGCTATAAGCAGTCAGCATTTAGAGGGATATCCGAGTGTCAGTCGCTCATTCCACAATTTCTGCTTATAGTCGGGTAAAATCGGAACCGCCGGCAAGACCGGCGATTCCCAAGAACGCGAACCTCGCGGAGGGTGCCATAGCCAGCGAAGAGGATATCAGGACGGGCCTATCGCAGCATCTGACGCGGCTCTGGCGCTATGCGGTGGTGCTGTCGCGCCAACGCGACGTCGCGGATGACCTTGTGCAGGCGACTTGCGTCAGAGCGTTGGAACGGGCGGGTCAGTTCGCAGCCGGAACACGGCTCGACCGATGGTTGTTTTCGATCCTGCACTCGATCTGGCTGAACGAGATACGTTCGCGCCGGGTGCGCATGGGTCAAGGATTTGTCGATGCCGACGAGACGCTGGTCTTCGACGGCGCGCGCCAAACGGAAACGCATATTCTCGCGGGCCAGGTCCTGCAGCAGGTGCAGGCGCTGCCGGAAGCGCAGCGCACCGCTGTATTCCTCGCCTATGTCGAAGGACTGTCCTATCGCGAGGTGGCCGAGGTTTTGGAAGTGCCGATCGGAACGGTGATGAGCCGGTTGGCGGCGGCGCGGGCAAAGCTTGCTGACGGCACGGGATCGGCAGGAGGCGCGCGGCTTTCTGGGGGTGGGCGACTGGGGAACGGGAATGAGTGAATTGGATAAAGACAATATGCCCTCGGACGAACTGCTCACCGCTTACATCGACGGCGAGTTGGAAACGGCTGAGCGCAACAGCATAGAAAAACTGATCGCTAGCGATGCCCGAGTGGCGGGCCGCTTCGATTTCCTGTCGCGCAGCGATCTGCCCTTCCGCGAAGCATTCGAGCCCGTGCTTGCCGCCGCCCCGAGCGCCAAGCTGGACGCCATGCTTGCCGCCATCCCTTCCACGAAGGAGCAGAATTCCACAACGGAGCAGAAGAAGGTCGCTTTCGGCGTCAGCCGCCGCGGCTTCCTCTCGGCGGTCGCTGCCTGCCTGGTTGTCGGCATCGCCATCGACCGCGCCGCGATCGGCATCAGCCATCGTCTTGCCAAGCCGGACGAGGGGAGCGAGTGGCGCGCCGTCGTCGCCGAATATCTTTCGCTCTATACGCCGGACACTCTGAGCGCGCCGGCCGGCGATCGCGCTGAGCAGCTGGCGCAATTGAGAGAAGTCGGCTCTAAACTGGGCCTCGCACTGACGCCCGAAACCGTCGCCATGCCGGGCGTCGATTTCAGGCGCGCCCAGGTCTTGAATTATGACAGCAAACCTTTGGCACAGATCGCCTATCTCGACCCCGAAAGCGGTCCGATGGCGCTTTGCATCATTCCCTCGACCCAGGGCGCTTCGGCACCGGACATGGAAAACCGCCGGGGCATGAATGTCGTCTACTGGTCGAATGCTACCCATGCCTTCATGCTGATCGGCCATTCGCCGATCGATCGGATGAAAACGCTGGCAGATGGTGTTCGGGCGAGCCTGGCGGTTTGAGATTGCCCCTTCTTCCCAACGAGAACGGTTAACTCCCGCAAATCGCGCGATTCAAAAAGAATTTGGCGAAAACTCATCCTGCTGATATTCTCCGCCCAACGAAAATCGAATGAGCGCCTGCAGCATGCCTCTCGGCCTTGCGCGGCGCGGTGGAAAAGATACGTGAGTGACCCCGACAGCGGCAAAGTGCCGCAGGCAGACGGGGCGTCGGTAGCAGAGCGCAGGAAGGGCAAATCCTCCCGGCGCGCTAAGCGTAAGCGCGGCGGTAGCGCCCGCCCGAACGCTTATTCTGCGGAGGCCAACCAGACCGGCACGTCCAGTCTGGTGGCGATACGCCCAATAGATAACGACGCCGGTTCTCCGGCCAAGAAGCGCAAGCGGCGCCGCCGTTCTCACGGCGGAGCGCATGATGGTGCGCAGCATGCCCCCCCGGTACAACAGCAACAGGCCTCCGCCGCGCAGGAGCATCGTGCACCAGCCGAGCACGGCCATGCGTCATCGCACAAGAACGGCAAGAACAGGCGCAAGCATCGCAGCAAGCGCGGTCTGCAGGGCCGCCCGCTGGTGCACGAAAAGACGGCGCAGATCGTCGCTCCCGCCGCTAGTGTCGCGCCTGAACGTGCTCCTGCTCGCACTGATCATCACCCTGATCGGCATTCGCCGTCGCAACGCCGCGACGGCCAAGCGCCGTATCATCACGCCGATGGCGATTCTCGACCCGTCGATCTCTACGCGGCGCTCGATCTCGGCACCAACAACTGCCGCCTGCTGATCGCGCAGCCGACACGTCCCGGCCAGTTCCGCGTCGTTGACGCTTTTTCCCGCATCGTCCGTCTGGGCGAGGGCCTTGGCGCCAGTGGAAGGCTCTCAAGCGATGCCATGGACCGTGCCGTCGAGGCTCTGCGCATCTGCGCCGGTAAGCTGAAGACGCGCGAGATCCGCCGCATGCGGCTGATCGCAACCGAAGCCTGTCGCGCGGCGGAGAATGGTGAAGCCTTCCTCGCCCGTGTTACGGAAGAGACTGGCCTGCGGCTCGAAATCATCGATCGCGAGACGGAGGCGCGGCTTGCCGTTTCCGGGTGCTCGTCGCTGGTTGGTCCCGAGGCGCGCTCGGTCGTGCTCTTCGATATCGGCGGCGGCTCCTCGGAAATCGCCGTCATCCGCATTGGCGAAAACCGCTCCAGCCGGCTTGCCAATCACATCACACATTGGACTTCGCTGCCTGTCGGCGTGGTGACGCTCTCGGAACGCCATGGCGGCCGCGACGTCACGCCGGAACTGTTCGAGACCATGGTGCGCGAGGTCGAGGGCATGCTCGAACGCTTCGATTGCCCGCCGGTTAAGGGGGCTGCCCGCGACAGTGGTGATTTCCATCTGATCGGCACGTCCGGCACAGTGACGACGCTCGCCGGCGTCCATCTCGATTTGCCGCGTTACGACCGGCGCCGCGTCGATGGTGTCTGGCTGTCCGACGACGAAGTGACGGCAATGCAGGCGAAGTTGCTTTCCTGGGACTTCGCCGGTCGCGCGTCCAACCCCTGCATCGGGCCGGACCGCGCCGATCTCGTACTGGCAGGCTGCGCCATTCTCGAGGCAATCCGCCGACGCTGGCCAAGCCCGCGCATGCGCGTCGCCGATCGCGGCCTGCGCGAAGGACTGCTCACCGACATGATGGCGGATGACGGTGTGTGGCGGCGCGGCCGCTCGCGCCGCGGCCATCGACCGAGGGATATGAAGGGGCCGCAGACGTGACCAAGCCAACCATCGCCGGCAACCGCACCGGCCGCAAGCTCGGCCAGCGGGTGAAGAAAAAGAAACTGAAGGCCTCCTCGCGGCAATGGCTGGAGCGGCATATCAACGATCCCTATGTGCAGCGCGCCCAGCTTGAGGGCTACCGTGCCCGTGCCGCCTTCAAGCTGCTGGAGATCGACGAGAAGCACCATATCCTCAAGGGCGCGCGCCGCATCATCGATCTAGGCGCCGCGCCGGGAAGCTGGTCGCAGATCGCCGCCAAGGTCACCGGGTCGACGGAAGAAGACATCCGCGTCGCGGCCATCGATTTCCTGGAAATGGCGCCACTTCCGGGCGTCACCATCTTGCAGCTCGACTTTCTCGATCCGGACGCACCGCAGCGGCTGATCGACGCCGTCGGCGGCACGCCCGATCTCGTGATTTCGGATATGGCCGCACCGACGACCGGACATCAGCGCACTGATCACCTGCGAACCATGCATCTCTGCGAGGTCGCCGCGCATTTCGCCGTCGAGGTCCTGGGCGAAGGCGGACATTTCCTCGCCAAGACCTTTCAGGGCGGCACAGAACGCGACCTGCTGACGCTGCTGAAGCAGAATTTTCGACAGGTCATTCATGTGAAACCGGGCGCATCCAGGGCTGAATCCGTGGAGATGTTCCTGCTGGCGAAGGGCTTCAAGGGACGCAAGACGGAAGACGAAGCAACGAGCGCTTGATTTAGCCGTCGCTTTTGTCCGATGATACAGTTTCATCGGCATTGCAGGCAGCGCATTCTCACCATGCTTCTCTACGTCACTCTCGGCTCAAACGATATTCCGCGTGCACGCAGCTTCTATGATGCGGTTCTGCCGGTCCTCGGCTACCGTCGTCAACGCGAATCGGATGAGGAAATCGGCTACGCTGCTGATGGCGATACGCGATGCCGTTTCTGGGTCGTGGTTCCTTACAATCACCGCAAGGCCACGATCGGCAACGGCTCTATGGTGGCTCTCCACGCGGAAAGCCGCGCCGATGTCGACGCCTTTTATGCCGCAGCCCTTGCCCATGGCGGCACCGATGAGGGCAAGCCGGGCCTGCGCTCTTTCCATGCGAATTTCTATGCTGCTTATGTGCGCGATCCCGACGGCAACAAGCTCAGCGCCGTCTGCGAGCGGCCGGAATAGGATTTACCTTCGCCCCAACGGGGAGAGGGTGAAAACCTACTTCACCATCGGCTGCTGATGCTGCGGCACCGGTGGCTGTGTCGCGGCCACACGCTTCAGGCCGGCCTTGTGGCCGGAGACCGTAGCGCCGGCGCTGCGGTCCATGCGGATGAAGGGAATTGTGGCGACCACCGTCAGGATGGAGATACAGAAGAAGGCGATATGGAAATCGCGAACCTGCAGTTCGGTGCCGCTGAAGAAGGTCGAGGTTTCCAAGATCATGGCGGCGACGGCAACGCCGAGTGCCAGGCTGATCTGCTGCATGACCGAGCTCATCGATGTGGCCTGGCTTGCCTCCTTGTCGCTGATGTCGGCGAAGGCGAGTGCATTGATGCCGGTGAAGAAGAACGAACGCGAGAAGCCGCCGATCAGCAGCACGCCAACGATGATGAGATGCGACGTCCAGGGCTGGAACAGGCCGGTGCAGATCGTGGTCACGGTCGTGATCCCTGCCGCCGACAGCAGCGCCGTCTTGAAGCCGACCGCGGTGAAGACGCGGCGGGCGATGAACTTAGTGCTGATGGCACCGATGGCGCCGGCGAAGGTGATGAGGCCCGATTGGAATGGATTGAGGCCGAAGCCGAGCTGCAGCATCAGCGGCGTCAGGAATGGCATGGCGCCGATGCAGATACGAAACAGCGTGCCGCCCGTGACGGAAGCACGGAAGGTGGCATTCTTCAGAAGCGACAGGTTGAGGATTGGCGCCGGATGGTGACGGGCATGGCCGACGTATAGGAAGCCGCAGACGAAGCCGATGACGACGGCCGAAATACCAATGAATGGCGGCAATGCCGGCAGGCTTATGACCGACATGCCGAAGACGACACCGGCCGCAGCGACGGATGTCAGCACGAAGCCCATGAAATCAAGCTTCGGCGGCATGGTCGCCTCGACCTCCGGCAGGAAGATCGACGACAGGATGACACCGAGAACACCGACGGGCACGTTGATGAGGAAGATCCAGTGCCAGGAGGCGTAAGTGGTGATGAAGCCGCCGAGCGGCGGTCCGGCGAGCGGGCCAACAAGTGCGGGAATGGAAAGCAGCGCCATTGCCGAGACCAGGTCGCTTTTCTGTGTCGTGCGCACCAGTACGAGGCGCCCCACCGGCGTCATCATCGAGCCGCCGAGACCTTGCAGGAAGCGGGCGGCGACGAATTCAAGAAGGCCGCCAGAAAAGGCGCACATGATCGAGCCGATGACGAAGACGCAGATGGCAAGCCGGAAGATGTTTTTCGCCCCGAAGCGATCCGCCATCCAGCCGCTGATCGGAATGAAAACCGCCAGAGACACCATGTAGGAAGTCAGCGCCAGCTTCAGCGTGATCGGACCAACATGGAGATCGGTCGCGATGGCCGGCAGCGCGGTCGCAATCACGGTGGAATCCATCTGCTCCATGAAAAGAGCGACGGCAAGGATCAGGGGAACGATGCGATTCATAGGCAGATGCCTTGGTGGGTAGTGTCTTCGGGGAAGGGGTCCGCCTGAGACGGGCACCCGCTCTGTAGTCCTATGCGCGGCCTCTGCCAATCCCCGATTCTGCCCTGTGGCTTCCTGGGGATCACGTCTTCGTGATGCCGCTTGCCGCCCAGTATAGGATACCAAGTTTGACATATGCTAAACGCATGGAAATGCTAAACGCATAAAACGTCGTTCGGTGTATTAGCGGATTTGGATGGATATGTCATGGCGAAATTTTCGGCCATGAAAGGTCGTATTCCGGCGTGCCGCTGCCGACGACGATGATAGGCGCAGCTTACGCTGCCACCATTGGAGAAAATGAGATAATGACCGCCGTTGTTCTGCCGCCCGACACCCATCAGTTCAAGCTAGGGTCCTGCACCATCACCGTCGTCAAGGATGGTGCGAACATTCTGGAGAATCCCTGGGAAATCTTCGGATCGAACCAGGCGCCGGAAACGGTACGAAAGCTTTTGGCCCAGAACTTCCTGCCGACCGAAAAGCTCGTCAATAGCTATGCGCCCGCCATCATTGACACCGGCGCCGACGTGATCGTGGTCGACACCGGCTTCGGTGCCGCCGGCCGCGCGCGCGGTCTGGGTCGTTTTCGTGAGGGTATGAAAGCTGTCGGCTACACGCCGGAGCAGGTGACCGTCGTCGCTCTGACGCATCTGCATGGCGACCATATCAGCGGATTGATGGAGGACGGCGCTCCGGCCTTCCCGAATGCGCGCTACGCCGCGGGCGAGATTGAATATGAGTTCTGGACGGACAAGTCACGCGAAGGGACGCCTGCCGAAGGCGGTCACAAGGCCGTGCTCGCCAATGTCGTGCCCTTTGCTGAGAAGATGACTTTCCTCAAAGAAGGCGATCAAATCGTCAGCGGCATGACCGCCATGCTCGCTCCCGGCCATACGCCCGGTCATCTCGTCTACCACCTCGCATCGGATGGCAAGCAACTGGTCATGACGGGCGACACGGCCAATCACTATATCCTGTCGGTCGGGCGTCCGGATTGGGAGGTGCGCTTCGACGCCGACAAGGCCCAGGCCATCAAGACCCGGCGCCGCATCTTCGACATGATCGCCACCGACCGCATCCCCTTCCTCGGCTTCCATATGCCGTTCCCGGCAGTCGGTTTCGTTGAAAAGCAGCCGGAGGGGTTCCGGTATGTGCCGAAAACCTATCAATTCGATTTGTGAGGCGCAGCCTCGATTGCTTAGTTGAGCGCAATCGAACTCAAACGACGCAATTAAGCATCCATTGCACGCCGAACTGATCGGTAAGCTTCCCATAGAGGTTGCTCCAGGGTTGTTTGCCGAGCGGTGTCGATATCATGCCGCCCGCCGTCAGGCGGGCGAACATCTCCTTCGTCTGCTCTGGGTCTTCGAACTCAAGCAAATGTGCTGATCCGCGCATCGGCTCCGCGTCGTCATTGTCTGAAGCATAGAAAAGGACGCCAGGGCCCTGGAATTTCGCATGCATGACTTGGCCCTGGACAAATCCGGGCGGCGTGGGGATTCCATCCACGCCGTAACGCTTGATTTCGACAATTTTTCCGAGGCCGCAGGTCTCGTAAAAGACAAGCGCTTGCTCGCAGTTCGTCGTGAAGAACAGATAATTGGAAAGTCGCATGGCGAGCCTCACTCTGGTCACAGGCTACGAGTGGAAACTTGCCGCATCGCTTGGCAAGCTTTCTAGAGCGCAGCCGCTTGTTGGATCGCACTGACGAGCTTGGTGCTGCCGTAAACCTGGCCGCCGATACCCCAGGAGCCGTCAGCGGCATAGACGATATTGGTCCAGATATGATCGCGGGATACACGTCCATTCGAAGCGCGTTCGACGATGGTTGTGGCTGCCTCGGTGAAAGCCTTTTTGGCCTCGTCGGTGGCAAGTGCGATCTCTGGCAGTTTCAGCTCTATGAACGCGGCCGCGGCCGGTTTTCCGCCTGAGAATACGCGTCCCTGCGGCAGAACGTTGATGGTACCGACGACATTCGGGGTCATGAATGCGTTCCCGGAGAGTTGTGAAACCTTCAAGAGAGCATCGGTCAATTCTGCGAAGGTTTGGGCCTCGGCTTCGCTCGACAGCAAACCTTCCGGTACGGTGAGTGTGATAGGCATGGCGGGATTCCTTTCGTTTGAAAACTCGGTTGGCGGTGCTACATAAATACTGATCGCTCTCTATTGATACACGCTGATCATTCTCTATGCAAACATAAAGAGTGATCACTCTTAAAGAAAGTTGCCATGCGCTACAGCACAGAACACAAGCTCGAAACGCGCACGCGCGTCCTCAACGCCGCGGGCGAGCTTTTCCGCCAGGAAGGCTATGGCGGTTCCGGCATCGATGCCTTGACCAAGGCTGCAGGTGTCACGAACGGCGCGTTCTATGGGCATTTCAAATCAAAGGGCGAAGCGTTCAAGGCGGCGGTTCAGGCGGGACTTGATGAACTGCGGCTCGGCATATCGAACCTGAAAGCCCAAAACGGCAGGGGCTGGCTCACGGCGTTCGTGAGCTATTATCTCGGGCCGAAGCGCACCTGCGCGCTCGGACAGAGCTGCGCCTTGCCTAGCCTTTCTCCCGACGTGATGCGTGCCGATGCCGATACGCGGGCTGCCTACGAAGTCGAACTGCGCAGGGTCATAGAGGAAGCGGCTTCCGGCCTGGCCGGCAATTCGGGCGAGGAGCGCGAAGAAAATGCGATCGCGCTTCTGGCGCTTTTGTCCGGCGGCGTAACCATGGCGCGCGCTGTTTCCGACCCGGCGCTATCGATGCGCATCGTGGAGGCGATCGAGCGAAAGGCCGGGTCCATCGCTTCATCTATGGAAGAGCGCTGAGATTGGCTGGATATTCTTGAGTCGATGGCAAGAACTCATGTCATCGTTTTCCCTATTCACTTCCTGTCATAGACGTGTTACCAGCCCTCGCCAACTTCCAAGCAACACTTGCAAGATCGCCCGGTAGACGATTCGTTCCGGAGCCTTCCTGCTTTTCAGAGATGAAGGAAATTGGCCATGGCACGCATTATTGAAACGTCAACCGGGTTGGATGCTCTGACATTCGACGACGTGCTCCTGCAGCCGGGACACTCCGAGGTCATGCCCGGCCAGACGAATATCGCCACCCGCATCGCCCAGGACATCGAACTCAATCTGCCGATCCTGTCGGCAGCCATGGACACGGTGACGGAAAGCCGCCTTGCAATCGCCATGGCTCAGGCCGGCGGAATGGGCGTCATTCACCGCAACTTGACACCGGTGCAGCAGGCCGAAGAGGTCCGTCAGGTCAAGAAGTTCGAAAGCGGCATGGTGGTCAATCCGGTCACGATCGGTCCTGATGCGACCCTTGCCGAAGCGCTCGCTCTGATGAGGGCGCATGGCATTTCCGGCATCCCGGTCGTCGAGAAGTCGCATCGCCTCGCGGGCATCCTTACCAATCGCGACGTCCGCTTCGCCTCCGATCCGGAGCAGAAGATCCACGAACTGATGACTCACGAAAATCTGGTCACGGTCACGGACAGCGTGCAGCAGCAGGAAGCCAAGCGCCTGCTGCACAAGCATCGCATTGAGAAGCTGCTGGTCGTCGACGGCGAAGCCCGCCTCGTCGGCCTGATCACCGTCAAGGATATCGAAAAGTCGCAGCTCAACCCGAATGCCTCCAAGGATGCGCAGGGCCGCCTTCGCGCCGCCGCCGCCATCAGTGTCGGTGACGATGGCTACGAGCGTGCCGAACGCCTGATCGACGCCGGCGTCGACCTTCTCGTCGTCGATACCGCCCATGGCCATTCACAGCGCGTTCTCGACGCGGTCACCCGGGTCAAGAAGCTCTCCAACTCTGTTCGCATCATGGCCGGCAATGTCGCCACCTATGATGGTACACGGGCGTTGATCGATGCCGGCGCCGATGCCGTCAAGGTCGGTATCGGCCCTGGTTCGATCTGCACGACCCGCATCGTCGCAGGCGTCGGCGTGCCCCAGCTCGCCGCCATCATGTCGGCGGTCGAGGCCGCGCAGGCACAGAATATCCCCGTCATCGCCGACGGCGGTATCAAGTTCTCCGGCGACCTTGCCAAGGCGATTGCCGCCGGCGCATCTGCCGCCATGGTCGGCTCGCTCCTCGCCGGGACGGACGAAAGCCCGGGCGAGGTCTATCTGTACCAGGGCCGTTCCTTCAAGGCGTATCGCGGCATGGGCTCCGTCGGCGCCATGGCGCGGGGCTCCGCAGATCGCTACTTCCAGGCAGAAGTACGCGACACGCTGAAGCTGGTGCCGGAAGGCATCGAAGGCCAGGTGCCCTACAAGGGTTCGGTCTCGGGCGTGCTGCACCAGCTCGCTGGCGGCCTCAAGGCGGCCATGGGCTATGTCGGTGGCGCCGACCTCAAGGAATTCCAGGAGCGTGCCACTTTCGTGCGCATCTCCGGCGCGGGCTTACGTGAAAGCCATGCCCATGACGTCACCATCACCCGCGAAAGCCCGAACTATCCGGGTGCCGGCGGCTGATCGATGCCGGGTAACGCTCAAGGCAACGTCAGGTCTCTTCAAGGCCTGACGGCGGTGCTCGCCGCCTTGTCGCTGGCACTTTTTGCCTGGATCTATGCGGGCTTCGTCACGGCCTTCCGCGACGCCGCCGCAGGACAGGAGATGCTGGATGCGCGCATCGGCGGCTACGAGCAGGAAGACGTCGCCGCCATGCTGCGCTACCTCAAAGATCATCCTGACCCGGCCGCAATCCTGCATTCCATGTATCTTGGGCCCGAGCTGGTCTTTCCGCTCGCGTTGGGCGGCCTGCTATTCTGCATGCTGCGGCTGGTCAGGCCGGGCGGCACTTTTTTCGGCCGACCGATCCCGCCTGTGGTGGTTTCGCTGATTTTCCTCCTGCCGATCTTCTACGGCGTGATGAACTATGCCGAAACTATTGCCGGCCTGCTGCTCTATCCGCCGGCTGCGCCGTCTGATGGCACCGTGAGGCTGCTCGCGGGCCTGCTGCCGGTCATCGTGCGGCTAAAGTTCCTGTTGCTGGTTGTCACCATCATTCTGCTGGCCCGGTTCGCGATTCTTCGCTACCTGTCTCCGGACGGTTCCAAGCCGTCCTGAACGGTCATTTCCGCCGTTCAGCAACCCGTAGGGCGGTCCAGCGTTTCACGGAACGTTTTCCCGCTCTATCCTTTGTTTTTACGCAATTCCGGACGGAAAGCCGCTTCGCACTTTTCCTGGAATTGCTCTACGGAGTTGGCGGCGTGACCGGCTATGAGATGTTCTGGCCCATGGTGGCCCATGCAGTGCTTGTCTATGTTCTCTACGCGCTGTTGGGCTTGCGCCGCCGGAGCGCGGTGAAGGCAGGCCGGATCAAGCAATCGCAGTTTCGCGAGAATTATGCTGCCGATGAGCCGGCGGAAAGCTTGGTGGTGCGCAACAGCATCGCCAATCAGTTCGAACTTCCCCTTCTTTTTCACGCTTGCTCCATCGCGCTCTTCGTCGCTCAGGCGGATAATCTGCCCGCTTTGATCCTGGCCTGGATCTTCGTTGTGTCGCGCTACGCCCACGCCTTCGTGCATGTCACCAGCAACAACCTGCGATACCGCAGCCCGCTTTTCGCCATCGGCTATATCGCCCTTGCCGGCATGTGGGTCTGGCTTGCTGTCTGGATGGCATTCTCCTGATCTGACTTGCGTTCCTGCAGGAAACAACCTGCGGTAACGTATTTGTGTTCTTCCTTTACCGCCCCACCGCACTCCGTTGACCTATCTTGTCATCGGGTGGCTTTGCTTTGGGATGCTGGCTGCTGGGGAAAGGTGAAGAGGAAACCAAAATGAACATGGATAAGCCCATCGTGACGCAGGCGATGATCAATGCCTATGACGAATATACGCATCTGACGCTCGACCGGCGTAGCTTCATGGAAAAGCTGACGAAACTCGCAGGCTCGGCCGGGGCCGCCGCCGCAATTGCGCCTTTGCTTGCGGCCAACAAGGCGAGCGCCGAGATCGTTGCCGCCAATGATAGCCGTCTCGATACGAAGGACGTCACCTATCCTCGCAGCACCGGTGAAATGAAAGGCTACCTCGCTCAGCCCAAGGGAGCCGGCGGTAAGCTTGGCGGTGTGATCGTCATTCATGAAAATCGTGGGCTCAACCCGCATATCCGCGATATCGCTCGCCGTATTGCGCTGGAAGGTTTCATTGCCCTAGCGCCGGATTTCCTGTCGCCGCTCGGCGGTACGCCGGAGGATGAGGACAAGGCACGCGATATGTTCAACAAGCTCGATGCGGGGCTGACGGTTGCCAATGCCGAAGCGAGCCTGGCTTACCTCTCCAAGCTCGACGGCTCCAACGGCAAGGTCGGCGCTGTCGGCTTCTGCTGGGGCGGTGGCGTTATCAATCGTTTCGCCACCAAATCACCGGAGCTGAAGGCCGGCGTCGCCTATTACGGCATGCAGCCCGCCGCCGCAGATGTGCCCGACATCAAAGCCGCCCTGATGCTGCATTATGCCGGCCTCGACGACCGTACCAATGCCGGCATCGATGCTTATCGGAAAGAGCTGCAGGCCGGCGGCAAGACCTTCGAGATATTCGTCTATGACGGCGCCAATCACGCCTTCAACAATGACACCTCGGCTGCCCGCTACGACAAGAAAGCCGCCGATCTTGCCTGGGGTCGGACGATGGCGTTTCTGAAGAAGTATCTGGCTTAGGCTAAGCGGTCAGCGACATGGGAGCGGACGCGACAGCGGCATTCGCGACCGCGTCCATCTGCTGGTCGACACGATACTTCGATCCTTGTCTCTGGCAGCACATTGTTTCTCTATATTAACACTTAAAATTGAACTTTTCCCATTTACGCGCATTGAACATGCGTGTGGCATAAACCGGCGCACGCCCCGGCGTCGTTCCGAGTGATAATGAAATGGGAAATGGATGAGCCCGGAAACACCCGACCGCATCAAATTCCGCAAGCAGCCCAAGCAGGAGCGCAGCATCCACCGCGTCGATGTCATTCTGTCGGCTGCCGCACAGTTGATTGCCGAAAAAGGCGTCAGCGCCATGACAATGACGGAGCTTGCCACTGCTGCCGGCGTACCGATAGGTTCCGTTTACCAATATTTCCCCGAGAAAGCCGCGATCGTCACAGCATTGTTCGATCGCCACGCCGTTCTCGTCCAGCAAAAGACGACGGAAGTCTTCGCCGTCGTAAAGTCCCTCGACCACGCCGTTGATCTCGTCTGCGGCATGATCGACTGGTACTATCGCGAGTTCCGCGGTGATCCGACCTATATGGGCGTGTGGCTGGGGACGGAAATGGACCAGGATATTCTGAGGCTGAACATTCAGCACAGCAACCGCGTCGCCGAAATTTTCCTGACGGGCATCGAAGCTTATATCCCGGCTGGCAGTGAAATCGACCTGCACGCCCGCACCCAACTCTTCAGCCACCTTATTGGCGCTTCCGTCCGCCTCGCGGTCATGAGCGAAAAAAGCCTCGCCGTCCGCATGCTCAACGAATGGAAACAGGTGATCCGGGCGACGCTGTTTGCCGAGCCAAGTGCGGGTGAGGCAATAGGCACCGCGCAGTAGGCAGTAGGCATATTCTCCGGAATTCGGTGGCCGATGCCACCCGCGCCAGTTCTAGGCCCAAAGTAGATATCGGTCGCCCCATCAAAATGGCCGACCGACAACGGTGATGTCGCACTGAGCAAAACCTAGCCCGGAGTACTCAGTGTCCAACGGATTCAGCCACGGCCATTTGCTTCTGCATCAGCGTCAGGCCGAAGATTGCGAGCCCGACGAGGGTGAGTGCGAAGCCGGCCCAGACAGCCGAGAGAAGGCCGTAACCTGCCGCAACCGTGACACCACCGGCCCAAGCACCCACGGCATTGGCGACGTTGAGCGAAGCTAGATTCATGGCGCCCATCAGGCTAGGTGCTTCAGGGGCGAAGCGGGTCAGGCGAACCTGGATGGTCGGAATGGCAGCCATCATCGCGGCACCCACGCCGAACATGGCGGGGAAGAAGACCCAGGGATTGGCGCCGCCGGTTGCCAGAATTGCCATGATGGACCAACGCGCTGCCGAAACCGACGACGATGCCGCGGGCCGGATAGCGGTCGGCCAGCTTGCCGCCATAGACATTGCCTGCCGTCATGCCGATGCCGAAGAGGGTCAGCGCAACAGGGATCATTTCAGGATCGAGCCGGACGACGTCGGTGACGAAGGGGGCGATGAAGGTATAGACCGCGAAGATGCTGGCGACGCCGAGTGCAGCTACGAGCATCACGCCCCAGACCGAGCCCTTGCGCAAGGCCGAAAGCTCCTGGATGACCGGGACACCGTCAAGCGCTTTCGTGCGCGGCACCCACTGTCTGATGGCGGCGAAGGCCAGCAGCGAGAAGGCCGCGACAGCGAGATAAGTCTGGCGCCAGCCGACAGTCTGGCCGAGGAAAGTGGCGAGCGGCGAGCCGACGATGGTCGCGACCGTGAGCCCGGTCATGACGATGGCAAAGGCCTTGCCCGCCTGACCCGGACCGACGATGTAGGAGGCGACCACCGCGCCGGCGCCGAAATAGGCGCCCTGCGGAAGGCCGCTAATGAAACGCGCCAGCATCAGGAAGCCGAGGTTCGAAGCCACGGCCGACAGCACGTTGCCGGCGATGAACAGGCCCATGAGCAGCAGCAGAAGCGTGCGGCGGTTGAGCCGGGCTGCAGCGAGCGTTACGAGCGGCGCACCGATGACGACGCCGAAGGCATAGGCCGTAATCGCGTTGGTGGCGTCAGGAACACTGATGCCGAGGCTGTCGGAGAACAGCTGGATGATGCCCATGCTGGCAAATTCCGACGTTCCGATCGAGAAGCTGCCGAGGGCGAGCGCCAGCAAGGTCAGCTTCTGGGAACGGGCGACGCCATCGGTTGCGGCGGGGAAGTAGACCTGGGTTTCTGAGGTGATGGACATTTCGATGATCCTTTCGGGAACGGAATGGGGTGCAGTCGTTTGGCGGAACTCAAAACCAGTGTGTTGCTTGACGAAATGGATCTCATGTTCGGCCCGGCGGCAGTAGCCAGGTCGCTTTCTCACGATTTGAGAAGAAAATTCACAGATGGGTGCGAACGGCGCTGCTTATCCCGAGACAGCACCTGCGTTCGCGGCTATTGTCGGCCCCACTTGTAGACCGGTGCGGGGGGCGGCATGGACAACAGGGCTGGCGAGATGATGGTTTTCGTTCAAGTCGTCGAGGCCGGCAGCTTTTCGGAAGCCGCCCGGCTGCTGCTGATGACGCCGTCCACGGTTTCAAAGCTTGTAGCGAGGCTGGAGACCCGGCTGGGCGTCCGGCTTGTCGAACGCTCGACGCGGCGGCTGGTTCTCACCAAGGAAGGTGAGTTTTACTACGAGCGAAGTCAGCAACTGCTCGCCGATCTCAACGAAACGGAACAGCAGATCGCGCAGGGCGGCGCCGAGCCGGAGGGCATGATCCGGGTAAGTTCCTCGGTGACCTTCGGCGTCGCGGCGCTGGAACCGATCCTGCCTGATTTCTGGCAGGCCTATCCGGGCATCGTCGTCGATCTGTCGCTGTCCGACGAGACGGTCGATCTCTATCTCGACCGGACCGACGTGGCGATCCGAGTAGGCAAGCTCGCCGACTCCAATCTGATCGCTCGCAAGATCGGCACGACCCGCCGCCGCATCGTCGCCTCGCCGGCCTATCTCGAGAAATGGGGCGTCCCCGAAACGCCGGAGGACCTGCTCCGTCACAATTGCCTCGGCTTCAACTTTCGCCGGGCGAACCCGGTGTGGCCGATGCGTGAAGGAGGTCGGATCGTCGAACGGATGCTGAGCGGTTCGCTTCTGGTCAACAATGGCGAAACAATCCGCCGGATGGCGATCGCCGGCGTCGGCATCGGCCGCATCGCGGACTACCACGTCCGCGGCCCGATCGCCCGGGGCGAGCTGATCGAGCTGCTCGCCGACAGCACCGTTTCCGATTTCGACGATATTAACGCGCTCTACCGGGGCGCGCAGCTGATGCCGGCCCGCGTACGGGCCTTCATCGATTTCACGGTGCCGCGCATGCAGAAGTTCCTGGCGGGCGAGCCGCTTGGGGATACCATAGCCGCCAACACCTAAACTGTGCTTGAATTTGCAGGCCATGACCTTCACTCCAATCCAGGAAGCGGTGCTTCCGGGTTGACGACACCGGCATGGCGGATTTCACGCCAGAATTCGGTGGGGATCTTTTCGGCCAGTGCCGCGCTGTCTTCGGCGATGCGGCCAGGCTTGCTGGCCCCGGGGATGACGGCGGCGACGGCGGGGTGGGCGAGCGCGAATTGCAGGCCTGCGGCCTTCATGCTCACGCCATGGCGGTCCGCTATGGCCTTGATGCGGGCGACCTTGTCGAGAATTGCCGGCGTGGCGGGCGCATATTCGAAGTTCGGGCCGCCAACCAGCGCGCCGGAGCTATAGGGACCACCGACGACGATGCCGAGGCCGCGCTCGGCGACCATGGGCATGACGCGCTGAAGCGCGCGGTCATGGTCGAGCAGCGTGTAGCGGCCGGCGAGCAGGAAGCCGTCAGGGCGCGGACCGTTCAACGCCAGCAGCAGTTCGATCGGCTCGACGCGGTTGACGCCGAGGCCCCAGGCCTTGATCACGCCTTCGTCGCGCATCCGGTCGAGTGCCTTGAAGGCACCCTTGCGGGCGCTCTCGAAAACGTTGAGCCATTCGTCGCCATAGAAATCCTGGGCAACGTCATGGACGAAGGCAATATCGATCTGCTCGGTCTTCAACCGCTTGAGGCTGTCCTCGATCGAACGGTAGGTGGCGTCTTCCGAGTAGTCGTTGACGATCTTGTTGGGGCGGCCATATTTGAAGACCTCACCCTTCTCACCGAGGTCGCGAGCGCTGACGTCCCCGATCTCGTCGAGAATGACACGGCCGACCTTGGTGCTGATCACATAGTCTTCGCGCGGCTTGCCGGCCAGCGCCTGGCCCATGCGGATCTCCGCAAGGCCGGCGCCATAGAAGGGCGCATTGTCATAGTAACGGATGCCGTCATTCCAGGCGGCTTCCACCGTCGCCAGGGCTTCGGTTTCCGGAATGTCGCGGAACATGTTGCCGAGAGGGGCCGCGCCGAAGCCGAGCTTGCTTGGCAGAATATCCTTGAGAGTCATGATCTTATCCTTTCGTTCTTGGCTGTATGAACCAGGGCCTGTCCCTGTTGGCGGAAGAGATAGAAGAGGTCGGGTTTAGGCGGTAGCCGGTGGGGGTTCGCAGGATATGCGAAGGGAATTCACAGATCCCACGAACCCATGAGGGCTGCCTCCTCGATCACCGTGGCGACATCCTCGGCCTTCGAGATCAGGCCGCTTGAACCAGGACGATGTTCTTGGCCGGTTGCGCGGCGGCGGGGACGACACCGATGACGACGGTGCCGAGCATGAGAGAAGACAGGATGGATTTCATTTTCAACTCCATAGGTTGTGATAGGCTCTGGACGATCGGCAATGTCTCTAACCGGTGCCCGGATGCGGCATCGCCGACTGGGTTTCTCCATATCCTTCGGTTTTGACTGCGTTTTCGCTTCAAGCGATGGCTGCAACATAAAGGCCTTCTGCATGACCAGCCATGATCGCGCCTCCCAACCTCATGCCCCGGCGTCCGAAACCAGTTTCCCGATGATGGCGTCCCGCGCAGACTTCCTGTCACAAATTCTGACGCTGATCCGGCTGCGTGGCGAACTGATCTTCTCGGCGGAACTCCATGCGCCCTGGGCTTTCGGCTTCGCGCCCGGCTCCGGCTATTTCCACGTCGTTTCGGATGGCGAAATGCGGCTCACGGCCAGCGACGGAAAGATTGTCGATGCCGTTGCCGGCGATCTGCTCGTCCTCCCCCAAGGCAGCGGCCATGCGATCGGCACGCCGGGGGCAAAGCCAATCGATGCGCGCGTGGTGCTCGAGGCGCAATTGCGTGACGACAGCCTTGTGGTCCGAATGGAGGGCGCTGGTCCCCTCACTCGGGTGATGACCGGCGTCTATCGCTTCGAGGGCGACAACATGCCCTCGATGCTCGCGGTACTGCCCTCCGTGATCCACATTGCTGGATCGACGGATGCGGAGGACCAGGGCTGGCCAACCCTGCTCGCGCATTCCCTGCTGGCAGAGGCGCGTGCAGCACATCCGGGTGCCGCAATCATGATCTCGCGTCTGATTGATGTGATGGTAATCCGGGCGATGCGCATCTGGGTCCGCACCGCACCACCCGAGGAGAAGGGCTGGCTCGCGGCGCTCGCGGATGCGAGGATCAGCCGCGCGCTAAAGACCATCCACGACGAGCCGTTTCGGCGCCGCAGCGTCGCAGACCTCGCGGCCACGGCCGGCATGTCGCGATCCAATTTCGCCGAGCGCTTCTCGACCCTAGTCGGTGCCGGTCCTCTGCACTACCAGACCCGCTGGCGCTTGCTGCTAGCAAGCGACATGCTCCGGCGCTCCGACATTCTGGTCAGCGAAGTGGCGCGCCGAGTGGGCTACGAGTCCGAAGCCGCCTTCAGCCGGGCCTTCAAGGCGCAATTCGGCATTCCACCGATGATCGCCCGCGGAAATTAGGCCGCTTTCAGGGCCTCGTGCCTCGCAAGGCTGCCATTCAATCTCCGCTGCTTACAGCCTAAGCATCACCAGCCCGGCAGGATATGTCCGGCGCGCAGGCGCGGATGGTAGCGGGTAAAGGTCTTGACCTCGCCTTCGAGATCGTCGTCGACCGCCGCCGGCGTGATGTTGTCCAGGCAGGCGGAGATGTGTGCGGTGATGGCGTTCATCAGCGATACAGAAAGGCCCGGCCGCTTCATGATGCCGATCTGCACCGGCGGCAGCGGCGGGAAGCCGTCCGCCTGGCTCAGCACCTTCATGCCGGTGCGAAGCGCCGATTCGGGCATGACCGATACCGCCATGCCGGCAAGCACCGCAGCGGCAACCACGGTGCAGGACCAGCTGGTGAATAGGATCTGGTAGTCGCGACCGCCGGCATCGAGCGCCGAGCAGGCAAGCTGCCGCCACTGACAGTCGCGCCGCCCGACGGCGAGCGGAACGGGTGCGTCGTCGCGCAGCGGATGATTGGCCGAGCCAACCCAGCAAAGCGGCTCGGTGCGCACGACATCGGACATCCTCTCGCGCGGATTATGGGTAACCAGCGCGATATCGAGCTCACCACGATGCATGCGTTCGGCCAGATCGACGGAGGGTTCGCAAACGATATAGAGCTCGACATTCGGATGCGTCTTTGCGAAGCGGCCAATGATCTCGGGCATGTAGCGATCGGCATAATCGTCTGGCGTGCCGATGCGCAACGTGCCCTCCAGCCGGTTGTCGTCGAAGGCGGCGATCGCTTCGTTGTTCAGGCGGATGATGCGGCGCGCATAGTTGAGCAGCTTTTCGCCCTCCGCCGTCAGCCGGTTGCCACGGCCATCCTTGATGAAAAGCTGCTTGCCGACGCGTTCCTCCAGCCGGCGCATCTGCATGGAGACAGCCGATTGCGTCTTGAATACCCGATCGGCCGCCTTGGTGAAGCTGCCCGAATCCACGATGGCGATGAAGGTCTGCAACTGATCGATATCGAGCGGCGCGGCCATGATCTCACCTATAAAAGAGTTTGATAATTATCATTAGAAACATTCGTTGGACTGATCAATAGGGCTTTGGCATCTTCCTAATGCAAATCAGCATATCAATCGGACAGATCCTCCTGCCGAACTCCTCCCAACCACGCTCCTTCTCCGGACCTCCGGGAAGGAGCTTGGCCAGCGTGTGCCTGAAAGAAAGGACCATTGAAATGCGCACGACAGATCGGACACTACATCTCGGCCACGCAAGGCCGTCGCTGCCCTTGACGGCACGCCTGACGCTTGCTTTCGATAAGATGGCATCCGTCTGGCGCACACTCCGCAACCGCCGCGAGATCAATTCTCTGAATGAGCTGAACGACAGCCAATTGATGGATATCGGCCTGACGCGTCATGACATCGAATCGGCGCTCAACACCTCGACCTTCTTCGAGGATCCGTCCAGCTATCTGACCAACTCCGCGCGCCGCCGTACGCGCTTCCTCGGCCTCAATAACTTTCGTCGCTGAGGGCGATTAAACGTTTCCCCGCAGGGTGATAGCCAATAAGCCCTGCCTCTTACCCGGTGTTCGGTTCCCAACCGACACCGGGTTTTTTCTTTTGTGAGAGCGGCTTTGCCCAAGGAAAGGCGATCGGGAAATTGCCTTGTCTTTCGAATGCCTTATGTTACGACCGAACCAAATGCGGAGGCTGTGATAATGGCAACAGTGATCCTCTTCCATTCCGTTTACGGGCTGCGCCCCCTCGAACTGGACGCCGTCGAGCGCCTGCAGGCGGCAGGGCATAAGGCGTTCGCGCCCGATCTCTATGACGGTTGGGTCGCGAACTCGATCGACGAAGGCTTCGAATTGAAGGATGAGATCGGTTGGCCGACCATTTGCGAAAGGGCGGAATGGGCGATGGCGGGCCTGCCGCCGTCAACGGTTCTGGCCGGATTTTCCATGGGCGCGGCCGTTGCGGCAAGTCTTTGGCCGAAGCGGCCCCAAACCGCCGGCGTGCTTTACCTTCATAGTGTCGCCCAAATCCCCGAAGACGCTCGCAAGGGCTTGCCCGTGCAGGTCCATCTTGCCGATCCCGATCCGTTCGAGCCCGCGGAAATTGTTGCTCAATGGCGATCTGCAGCCGAACGATCGCAGATCGCGGCTGATGTCTTCACCTATCCGGGCGCCGGCCACCTCTATACCGACGCCAGCCTGCCCGATTACGATGCCAAAGCGGCCGATCTGACCTGGAGCCGGGTCATCCGCTTCCTCGACACGCTCTAGGCCGGGCTTGAACTAAAGGCGGTTGCCGCTTACATTCCCTGCGGTCAGTCATTCCAACAGGATGTGTGCAACAATGGATTCCAACCCGATCACAAAGCCAATTTGCCTTGTCACCGGGGAACGTCATATCCATGCCTGCATCCATCATCCTATCCAATCTCTCGTGGTCCACGCCTGACGGCCGGCCGCTTTTCTCGAACCTTGATCTGAGTTTCGGCGCCGAGCGCACCGGCTTCGTCGGCCGCAACGGTGTCGGCAAGACCACCCTTCTCAAACTCATTGCCGGCGAGCTGCAGCCTCAGTCCGGGGCGGTGTCTTTCGGGGGCAGTCTCGGCATTCTGCGCCAAAGCGTTCGTGTGCAGCCCGACGAAACCGTCGCCGATCTCTTCCAGGCGAGGGACGCGCTGGCTGTTCTCCGCCGTGCCGAAGCGGGTGAGGCAACGGCCGAGGAGCTTGCTTCAGCGGACTGGACGCTGGAAGCGCGCATCGCTTCCGCTCTCGACCGTGCCGGGCTCGATGCCGCACCCGGCACGCTCCTCGCGGCGCTATCGGGCGGGCAGCGCACGCGCGCCGGCCTTGCCGCGCTGATTTTCACAGAACCAGATTTTCTCATTCTGGACGAACCGACGAACAATCTAGACCGCGAGGGTCGCGAGGCCGTGATCGAGCTGCTTGCAAACTGGCGGGCGGGCGCGATCGTTGTCAGCCACGACCGGGAATTGCTCGACACGGTGGATGCCATCGTCGAGCTGACCTCGCTCGGTGCCACGCGCTATGGCGGCAACTGGAGCCAGTATCGCGAGCGAAGGGCTATCGAGCTTGCCGCCGCCGAACACGATCTTGCCGATGCCGAAAAGCGCGTTGCCGAGGTTGCCCGCAACGCGCAGGCAACGGTGGAACGGCAAGCGCGAAGGGATGGTGCCGGCAAGAGGAAGGCTGCCAAGGGCGGGATACCGCGCATCATGCTCGGCGGGCTGAGAGAGCGGAGCGAGATGACGGGCGGCGAGAACGCCCGCCTTGCCGAACGCCGGCGCGCCCAGGCGCTTGAAGACGCCACCGCTGCCCGCGAGCGCATTGAAATCCTTCAGCCCCTGTCGATCAGGCTTCCGTCGACTGGACTGCCGGCGAACAAGGTCGTCCTGAAGATCGACGGCGCGACAGTTGGCTATCAGCCTGGCCAGCCGGTTATCAGCGATCTCACTTTCGACATCACTGGGCCGAAGCGCATAGCTGTCACCGGTCCGAATGGTTCGGGCAAGACGACGTTGCTGGCGCTGATCTCCGGAGAGCTGCAGCCCTGGGCCGGGACGATCAGCCTCATGACCGCGGTCTCGATGCTCGACCAGCAGGTGAGCCTTCTCGATCCGTCGCTCTCGATCCGCGACAATTTCCGGCGGATGAACGCGCAAGCGGGTGAAAATGCCTGCCGGGCGGCGCTTGCCCGGTTCATGTTCAGGGCTGACGCCGCGCTTCAGATCGCATCCACGCTCAGCGGCGGGCAATTGCTGCGCGCCGGTCTCGCATGCGTCCTGGGCGGACCGACGCCACCCCCGCTGCTGATCCTCGATGAACCGACAAATCATCTCGACATCGATTCGATTGCCGCAGTCGAGGCCGGCCTGCGCGCTTATGACGGCGCGCTCCTGGTTGTCAGCCACGATGAGGTGTTTCTGGAGGGCATCCAGATATCCGGCCGGCTGGAACTGTCTTCGCGGCGGGCAATCGAGGCCTCGATTACGGAATAAGCAAAATATGCTCTTAGGTGGCAACTGGCCAATTGGTCCGACTTTTGGCTCGACCCTGAGCTGGCTGCAACCACCGCCTCCCATCGGAATGCCGCCACACTTGTTACTCCCACTGTCCGATTCCCGATGCCAGACTATCTCATGACCAATAGCGAGCAATGAGCAGCGATTGGAACCGCGCCTCGGCGACGAGGCACGGAAATTCGTCCCAAATAGGAGATTTCAAAGCCATGACTATATCAGCTGAGAACGGACGGAAAAACGGACACCCTGCCATGCACACACCACCTATCGTGTCGCCAGAGGCCTGGGAGGCGGCCCGCAAGGGGTTACTCGTGAAGGAAAAGGAGCAGACCCGCGCCCGTGACGCCTTGGCCGCCGAGCGCCGGCGCATGCCGTGGATGGCCGTGGAGACGGCATATACGTTCGAGGGGCCAGCCTGCAAGGCCAGCCTGCTCGACCTGTTCGAAGGTCGCCGTCAGCTGATAGTCTACCGCGCCTTCTTCGAGCCGGGCGTGTTCGGCTGGCCAGACCACGCCTGCCGGGGCTGCTCCATGGTGGCCGACCAGGTCGCCCACGTCGCTCATCTGAATGCCCGTGACACCACCCTCGTTTTCGTATCGCGTGCGCCGCAGGCTGATATCGCGCGGCTGAAGGCGCGGATGGGCTGGGAGGGGATACCATGGTTCACCGTCACCGACAGCTTCGACGGCGACTTCGGCGTGGATGAGTGGCACGGCACGAACGTATTCTACCGCGACGGCAAGCGCGTGTTCCGCACCTACTTCATCAACAACCGTGGCGACGAGCAGATGGGGGGCACCTGGAACTACCTCGACATCACACCGCTCGGCCGGCAGGAGGTCTGGGAGGAATCACCCGAAGGCTATCCTCAGACCCCAACCTACAAATGGTGGAACTGGCACGACAGCTACATTGCAGACGCAGCGCCCGATAAGAAGTGGGTCGAGGTTTCGGATGCCGGAGAGAAGGCGTTCCGGAACCAGGACGCGGGTGGGAGGCCATGAGCCAGACCAGCTTCAATGGCCGGAAACGGCCGACGTAGGGATCAGCGACCCGGCCGCAGCGCGACATAGGCTGCGGCCATCGGCCAAATTAGAAAACCGGCTTGGAAGCACGCCAATCGAGAAAAGCCGCGTAAAATGCCGCAAACAATGCGAGCGAAGCCGATACGAGCATCATACCGAATAGCGCATAAGCTGTACCCGACTGAGCAAGAAACAGGCCGGCGATAGCGCCTATGAGCGCTCCTCCTGCAAGTCTCATTGCAGCAGACAACCCCGCAGCGGTACCAGCGAGATCAGGACGCACGGACAGCACGCCGGTATTGGCGGCGGGCATCGTCAAGCCATTGCCTATACCGATGAACATGCAGGGTCCAAAGAATGCGAGAACGTGAGCGGTGCCCAACATTGAGAGGGCCAGGCCAGCCAACAGACCCGCGCACGTGAAAAGGCGTGCGACGATGAGGGTGGTGCTCAGGGCATGTCGCGAGGCATAGCGACCAGCCAGATAGCTACCCAGAATGAAGCCGGCGGGAACCATTCCCATGTAGAAGCCCAGTGTCGCACTTGATCCGCCGAGCGATTGGCCAAATACCAACGGTGCGCCTCCCAGGAAGATATAGAGAGTCCCCATGGAGCAGGCCATGCACAGTGTGTAGGCCCAGAACCGTGCCGAGCGCAGCAGCTGCGCGTATGAGGCGAGGTAGTTTGCATTGGATCTCGACGCGCGCGCGGAGGTTTCCCTTAGCTCCCGCATGGACAAAGCGAGGACAGCCACACCAAGGATCGCCAAGACAACGAACATCGCCCGCCATCCGAACAGCTCGTCCAACAGCCCGCCAAACATGGGGCCGACCATGGGTGCAATCGCCCATCCCATGGAGACGTAGCCAATTCTGCTTGCCGCTCCGCGCTCACCCGATGTTTCCTTGACAACGACGAGCGCCACAGAAAAGCAGGCGCCGATCGATGCCTGCATCGCTCGAAACAGAAGGAAGATGCCAATATTGGTCGCGAGGGCGCAGCCAACCGACGCGACGATGAAAATGGAGACAGCCATCAATGCGACCGGCCGGCGCCCATACCGATCCGATATTGTACCAGCGACGATTTCTATCAGAGCTGTAACGATCGTATAGCCGGCGACTGAAAGGTTGACGAGAGCGTAATCAGCATGGAACGCAGCGGCGATCTTCGGCAGCGATGGTACGATCATGTTCACCGGCAGCACGGACAGCGCCGACAATAAAATGAGGGTTGTTAATCGAGGCGGAGCACTCGTCGGAGCTGCGGCCGCTTTTTCGCTCATTTGCGCACTGGAAGTTTGAATGGGAGTATCGCCCGTCATGGTTCTCTCGTCCGTTTTGTCCGTGGGATTGTGAAAGTCCGACGAGGCGTGGCCCGAACTCAGGGCATAAAAAAAGGCCCCGTCAGGAGCCTGCTTACCGCGCATGGGTGCTTCCGCCGGATAGTTATACCATCCTGCCCATGCGCCCAATCACCACTACGAGAACCGTCGCGATATTCATGCAGCCAAAGCTAGACAGGATTTTGCACGTCGTCAATGCAGTGCCATCATAGTTTGCAAAGAGCAAACGACTGCAATTCCGGGCATCTAGTCAGATCCAGCCTGCCCAAAAGGACAATTGACAGGTTCTTCTTTTAGCAATTACTATTTCAACCAGTGGTTCATATAGGGGGTTGTGGTCCGGGGCGCCGACCTGAGCTTGCGGTCGTGGGGCACGTTGACCGCAGAAGCAACCAACGCCTGCCCGAAAATATACGCTCTCGGCACTTGCGAATTCCGCACAGACTGCCTGGCCTACAGAGTAGAAACACGGGAGGACCATCATGAGAACAACAGTTTTCGGGCTCGTCAGCAGCCTGCTTTTTTCCGTCGCGTGTCTTGCCCCACCCGCGCTTGCCGCGGAATCGGTCAGTTCGGAGGAGGCGCATGCTATCGCGGTCGACGCCTATATTTACCTCTATCCCTTGGTGACTATGGACATTACCCGCAAGCAGGCGACAAATGTCGAAGCCGGCAAGGTTTTCGGCAGGGGGCCGGCCAATGAATTTACCAATGTACCGGAGTTTCCGCCGGCCAATTTCCGGGATGTCGTGCGCCCCAACTTCGATACGCTCTACTCCATCGCCTGGCTCGACATGACCAAGGAACCGATGGTTGTCTCCGCGCCGGACACGGACGGCCGCTATTATCTTTTGCCGATGCTGGACATGTGGACGGACGTATTCGCGTCCCCCGGATGGCGGACCACGGGAACCGCCAAGGCTGACTTCGTCGTCGTGCCTCCGGGATGGCAGGGTAAGGAATTGCCGGCCGGAACGCAGCGCGTCGATGCGCCGACGCCTTTCGTCTGGATCGTAGGACGCACTAAAACCGATGGTCCTGACGACTACGCCGCGGTCCATAAAATTCAGGCGGGCTACAAGGTAACGCCGCTCTCTCAGTGGGGTAAGGAAACGGATCCCGTGAAAGTGGCGATCGATCCGACGATCGACATGAAGACACCCCCGAAAACGACAGTGGACGCGATGAGCGCGGATGCCTTCTTTGTCTACGCGGCCGACCTCCTGAAGGTCAATCCTCCCCACAGCACCGATCAACCGATCATAGCCCGAATGAAGCGGATCGGAATCGAACCGGGCAAGAGCTTCGACATCGGCAAGGTCGATCCGGTTGTCGCCAAGGCCCTTGAAGGCGCGCCGGCAGACGCACAGAAACTTATGGAATGGAAGACGCCGACATTGGCGCGGGTTGCCAACGGTTGGTCCATGAACACGGATACGATGGGTGTCTACGGCAATTATTATTTGAAGCGCGCAATCGTCGCACAATTGGGGCTCGGAGCGAACCTGCCTGAGGACGCGGTCTATCCGCTTAATCTTGGCGATGAAAAAGGCAATCCGCTGACAGGCGCGAACCACTACACGATCCACTTTGACAAGCAGACCCTGCCGCCTGTCAATGCGTTCTGGTCCGTCACTCTTTACGACTCCGAGGGATTTCAAGTCGGCAACGACTTGAACCGTTTTGCCGTGAGCAGTTGGATGCCGTTCCAATACAACCCGGACGGCTCGCTTGATCTCTACTTGCAGAATGCCAACCCAGGAAAGCAACGAGAAGCCAACTGGCTACCCGCACCGACGGGACCGTTCAACCTGACGATGCGCCTTTATGGTCCGAAGGCGGAAGCTCTCACCGGCAAATGGAACCCGCCGCCGGTGACGATCGTTCCCGCACTCCAGCACGTGACGGCGCAGTAAGAACAGGCATTGAGAACGTGGAGGCGATTGCCTCGCTTCCGCGTCCGCTCCGAGCTTCACTTCTGTTTCGGCGCGAGCTTGCCTTCCGACTGCATGTAGCTGTCGAAAATCGCTTCCATGTTCTTCTGATAGCTCTTCTGCACTTCCAGACCGCTGTCGAACATGGCGTTGAACATCTCGGTATAGGCCGCCATGTCGACGCCAGGGATGGCAGGCTTGGCCTTCGGTTCTTCCTTCGGCGGCTCCGCAGGCATCGGAAAATTGCGCATCATGTCTTGAAACGCTTTGGCGAAGGGGTTGTCGAGGAAGGGGTTCGCGGCCGGGGCCGGCTTTTTGTGCTCGACGGGTTGGGTGCCGAACATCAGTTCCATCGCTTGGGTGAAAGGATTGTCGAAGACGCTCGCCTGCGGTGTCGGTCGCTCTTTTGGCGCAAAACCGATGGTCTGTAGCCAGCTCTGCATCATCTCGCCCATCGCCGTGTTGAGGAACGGATTGGCCATCTGGGGCATCTGGCCGCTGGTTTCCTTGAACAGGCCGCCCATCAGCGTGTCGGCCATGACGGGCAGCATGCGCTTATAAATCTCCTGACCGATGCCGGTCATTTGCGCGGCTTGCGCTGCAATCGCGCGGGATACTTCCTTGGAGCCGAACAATCGTGCCAACACGGTATTGCCGTCTGCAATGCCTTCCGGCGTGAAGGCCTTGCTCATATCCTCGAAATATTTGGCATAGCTGCCGGAGGCGATGTCCTGCATCACCCCCATAAAATTATAAGGGTTCGTCGCGCTGCGCTTGAACCCCGAGGAAAAGGCGGGCATCAGCGCCGCCATGGCTTTGGTTGCCTGTTCCTGCGCGAGGTTGAACTGCTTGGCCATCGCTTCGGTGGCGGCGCCGTTCTGTGCCTGCATCATCATGTCGAAGAGTGGCAGCATCGAAGTCCCTTTCCCCGCAATCATGCCGCTTCGGAATCAGAAGGCATGCAATCCCAGTAGTATAGCGGGAAAAAAGACGGCGCATACCGGTTTCTGCCGGTGTGCGCCGCAACAATCCAGGCCGAAACCGGCTGTCAGTATTGATATTCCTCGAAGACCGGTTCGACCGATTGGTTCCAGCGGCCGTGATAGAGCATCAGCAGATCGTCGGCGAGCGTGCCCTTCTTGGCGAGCACTTCGTCGAGCGGCGCCAGGAAGACGGTTTCGTCCAGGCCGTCGCCGTTCAGACGGGCGCGGTTTTTCAGACCGGTGCGGGAAATGCCAACCACTTCGCGCCCCACATCCAGCAGGCTATGGCCCTTGAGCGTGGCTTTCAGGCCCTGCGTCGGCACGACATCGCGCAATGCATTCACCTCTTCGAAAGTCCAGTCCTTGGTCAACTCGTCGGCAGCTGTCAGCGCCTCGTCGTCATAGAGCAGGCCGACCCAGAAGGCCGGCAGCGCACAGATGCGACGCCAGGGGCCGCCATCGGCGCCGCGCATTTCCAGGAAGCGCTTGAGGCGCACGTCGGGGAAGAGGGTGGAGAGGTGGTTCGTCCAGTCGCCCATCGTCGGCTCCCAGGCGGCGATCTCGCCCTTCAGTGCGCCGTTCATGAACTGGCGGAAGGTGACATGGGTGCAGTCGTGATAGCGGCCGTCGCGCACGACGAAATACATGGGTACGTCCAGTGCCCATTCGACATAGTCATGGAACCCGAAATCTTCGCGGAAGGTGAAGTCGAGCAACCCGCTGCGGCGGTTGTCCGTATCGCGCCAGATGTCGCCGCGCCAGGAGGAGAGGCCGTTCGGCTTGCCTTCGGTAAAGGGTGAGGAAGCAAACAGCGCGGTCGCCAGCGATTGCAGCTTCATCGACACACGCATCTTGCGGCGCATGTCCTCTTCCGAAGAGAAGTCGAGGTTCACCTGGATCGTGCAGGTGCGATACATCATATCGAGACCCTTCGTACCGACTTTCGGCATGTAGCGGGTCATGATCTCGTAGCGGGACTTCGGCATGCGCGGTGTTTCGGCCAGTGTCCATTTCGGACTGCCGCCAATGCCGAGGAAGCGTATGCCCATTGGCTCCGCGATTTCGCGCAATGTCGCCAGATGGTGGTTCGATTCCTTGCAGGTCTGGTGAAGGGTTTCGAGCGGTGCGCCTGACAGTTCGAACTGGCCGCCGGGCTCGATCGAGATTGCGCCCATGCCGGTCGGCTCGCCGAGCCCGATGATGTTGTCGCCATCCATGATGGGATCCCAGCCGCTCGTTTTCTGCAGGCCCCTCAAAAGCGCGGAAATGCTGGCGTCGCCGAAATAAGGCACAGGGCTGTTGTCGGCACGGAAAAACACGAATTTTTCGTGTTCCGTGCCGATGCGGAATTGCTCCTTCGATTTGCTGCCGGCGGCCAGATAAGCCGTCATGTCCGAGACCGAAGAGAGCGGAGTCTGGTCGGTGGTGTCGCGCGCCATGGTATTACCTTGATCTCGGAAGGGAGCCCGCGCAAGCCGCAAGCCAATAGGAAGGGTGATTGACGCGGATTGAGGTACGGTGCAAGTGAATTTCTTTCAAGGGCCGATCAAAAAAATAGAATTTTGCCTCTGGAAGCTGCGCGTGATCGAAGCTGATCCCGGCGCGCTTGCACAAGCGTTCAAGACACCCAACCGACATTCGAAATAGCGTTGCCTTCCATTGACGACGGGAGGGCATATCGATGTTCGAGCAAACCGCACTTTATCCGACCCTGACGCTGCTGCTGGCCTCTCTTGCCATCATGGGCAGCCCGGGTCCGTCCACCATCAGCGCCACGGCGGTTGGTGCTGTCTACGGTTTCCGCCGGTCGATCGGTTACGTCTGCGGTCTTATCGCCGGCACGATGATCGTGCTGCTGGCAGTCGCGGCCGGCGTCGTCGCGATTCTGCTGTCGGTGCCGCACGGCGCCTCGGCGCTTACCGCCGTCTCCACGGTCTACATCCTCTATCTGGCCTTTAGAATCGCCACCGCTCCGCCGCTCGCATGCCGCAGCGACCAAGCCGCTACGCCTGCCTTCGCCGGCGGCTTTCTTCTGGCGGTCGTCAATCCCAAGGCTTATCTGGCGATTGCCGCCATCTTTGCCGGAGTCAGCCTTTTCAAGGGCCGGGGCACGCTCGACGCGGTGAGCAAGATCGCGCTGCTCAGCATGATGATCGTCATCATTCACCTGTGCTGGCTTCTGGTCGGGACCTCGCTGTCCCGCTTCCTTCAGAACCCGACCATCTCGCGTATCGTGAACATGTCGCTGGCGGGTACGCTGATCATCACGACCGCGCTCGCATTGGCGGGTTGAAAAACCATTGCCGGACGGGTCCAGGGCCCGCTCGCGGTCGAGGAAGCTAGTTCCAGTCCCCGATAGCCGCCTGGATGACCGCCATGGCCGCCACCGCTGCCGTATCGGCGCGCAGAATGCGCGGGCCTAGCGGAATGGCGGTGACGAAATCGAGGCTGCGCAGCAGCGCGCGCTCATCTTCCGAAAACCCGCCCTCCGGGCCGACCAGCAGTGCCAGACGTTTTTCCTTGATCTCAGCCAGAAGCGGCAGCGGGTTCTGTCCGGCATCGCCTTCGTCGCAATAGATGATGCGGCGCTCCTTCGGCCAGCGTGCCAGGAGATCGGCAAGCTTTACAGGCTCGGCCACATCGGGAATGCCAAGAATGCCACATTGCTCGGCCGCTTCGATGACATTGGCCTTGAGCTTGTCGAGATTGGTGATCTTGCCCTGCACATGCTGCGTCATCACCGGCTGCAGCAGGCCGGCGCCCATCTCCACTGCCTTCTGCACCAGATAGTCGAGCCGCCCGACCTTCAGCGGCGCGAAGAGATAGTGCAGGTCTGATGGGGTGGGTTGCCGCCGCGTTTCCTCGATCGGCGTCAGCAGAATATGCTTGCGCGAAGGAAAGGAGACGCTGACCTTCCATTCGCCGTCGCGGCCGTTGAAGATCAACAGCTCGGCGCCGTCCTCCATGCGCAGCACATTGGCGAGATAGTTGAATTGATCCCGATCGGCTTCGATGCCGGTATTTGCTCTGATATCCGAAACCACGAAAAGCCGCTGCATGCGGAAATTGGCGCGCATGGGTAATCCCTTAAATGAAGAGCGCGACCATAGCCCAATATACCGTGGCCGCAAGCATCGCCGAAACCGGGACGGTGATGGCCCAGGCGGCGATGATGGTCATGAAATGCGAGCGCCGCACGAGGCGTCGGCGATGGATTTCGTCGGGATTGTACTCATCGGCTTCCTGCAGGTCGCCCAATGGGATTCCCGAGGCTTCGGCTTTCCTCCGCATATAAGCGAGGCGGCGCTTCGAGTGTCTGGTGTACCATTCGCGAAAGAAGCCGACGCCGAAGACCGCGCCGATGGCGATATGGGTAGAGCTGACGGGCAGGCCGAACCAGGAGGCGACAATGACGGTGAGTGCCGCCGACAGCGCCACGCAATAGGCCCGCATCGGGTTGAGCTTGGTGATCTGCTCGCCGACGAGGCGGATCAGACGTGGACCGTATAGCAGCAGCCCAACGGAAATGCCGCAGCCGCCGATCAACACGGTCCAATAAGGCGCGGGTTGCTCGGCCGCTCCCCCGACGATACTCAAATTGCCGCCGAGATTGACGCTGCGTACGATCGCAGCCAGCGGGCCGATGGCGTTGGAGACATCGTTGGCGCCATGCGCAAAGGACATCAGCGCCGCCGAAAAGATCAGAGGCAGGCGGAAAAGTTTGCGCAGCGCGCTATTCTTGTTTTCGAAGCCGACCGATTGTGCCGCCACCAGCGGTCTTGCACCGAACCAGGTCACCAAGCCGACGCCAATGCCGATCGCGAGGGTCGAGAAGCCTGCAACCGTGCCCTTGGGCGCAAGCTGCACGAACAGATAGGCAGTGAAGGCGCCAGCCATCAGGCCGATCAGGATGGGAATCCAGTACCTGGCGGCCGCTATTTTATCGTCGCGATAGACGATGAAGGTCTTGATGAAAAAAAGAATGCCGGCGGCGATCGTACCGCCGAGAAAGGGCGTAACGACCCAGCCGGCTGAAATGACCGCCATCACGCTCCAATTGACCATCGCCGGCCCGACGGCGGCAGCGCCAGCACCCATCACCGCGCCGACAATCGTATGCGTTGTCGAAACCGGCGCTTTCAGCCAGGTGGCGAAATTGATCCAGAGCGCCGCGGCCAAAAGCGCGGCCATCATCAGCCAAGCGATCTTGCCGCTGGTAACGATGCGATCAGTATCGATGATATGCGAGGAGATGGTCTTGATGACCGGTCCGCCTGCGATCGTCGCGCCCAGAATTTCGAAGATCGCCGCCATGACCAGAGCCTGCGTCATGGTAATGGCGCGCGCGCCCACCGCGGCGCCGACATTGTTGGCGACGTCCTTGGCGCCGATATTCATGGCCATGTAGCCGGCGAGCGCGACGGCGGCGATGACAAGCGTCGCGCCCGGCTGGTTCAGCACGTAAATGCCGGCAAGGCTCATGGCGAGGCCGAGGAAGATCAGGCCGATACTGGGAGCGACCAGCCGTCTTGTGACATGATAAGCGGCATCCTCGACATAGGTGACCTTGTCGAGGTCTTTGTCCAGTGTGCGCTTTATCGGTGTCGCCGGTCGGTCGTCGGGCATGCTATTCTCTGACTCAAAATGTATGGTGTTACGCTGCCTGATAGGCCACGCAACGCTTGGCGATTATTTCGGCGCAATATGTTGGGAGTATGTTGCGGCCTATTTGGCCACTGCCACGGCAGGTTTTGCCGTCATCCGCTGATCGAAGGCGAGGATGATGCCACGCAGCTCTGGCTCGCGGACGCGCTTGGCGGCTTCGTCACAGGAGACCCACTCGATCGAGCGCTCGCCCTTTTCCTTGAAATTCTTGGCGAGATCGGTGACATCGAGCGCATAGACCTGAACCCGGCAGGGCACCTGGATGCCGTCCTTCAGAACTTTGTCATAATTGAATGCGCCCAACGGCTCGGTCTCGATCGTACCGCGCACGCCGGCCTCTTCGAAGGCTTCACGGGCCGCCACTTCATGCGACAGCTTACCCGGCATCGGCCAGCCCTTGGGAATGACCCAGCGACCGGTGTCGCGGCTGGTCAGCAGCAGCACTTCCAGCTCGCCTGTCTTCTTCCTCACCCGATAACAGAGCGCAGCATATTGCTGTCGCGGCGGGCGCCGAAACATGAGCTGCACATCATTTGCGATACGGGCGAGAATGGCCAAGGGTCGGGTCACCTTTAGAAGTTCGAGTTTAGAATCAGTGTCATATTAGCATTGCATGGAAAAATTGTGCATTCCATTCGACTTTATATGGTATTTCCCCACACTTTTGTTGAGTGCTCCATAGATAAAAATAGGAGGATTCGGCCTCCGATATTCGCCAGCGACTGTGCTGAAAGCGACATTGAATGCTATCTCCATGCCGCAGATGGTGTAATCGCTGTATAGCTCTTCCTATCATACCGGCAAATAAGCTAAATCTCCGTTATGTCCGAACGCTCTCCGCCGCAACGTCTTCCGCCGATGAACGCGCTGCGCGCCTTCGATGCCGTTGCTCGTTGCGGTAGCATTTTAAAAGCAGCCGACGAACTCGGTGTGGTGCGTGGCGCTATACGCCAGCAACTTGCCGTGTTGGAAACTTTTTTCGGTACTGCTTTGTTCCGGCGCGATGGCCGTCGTCTAGTGCTGACGGAGAAGGGCAGGTCCTTTTCGGACTCCGTCGGCATCGCCTTCGGCATCTTGGCGCGGGCTTCGGCCGAACTCGCGGCAGGTAAGCGCCGGACGTTCCGCCTCGGCGTCCCCTCGGCTTTTGCCGTCTGGTGGCTGATGCCGCGCGTCGCCGAACTGCAAGCCGCACTTCCGGATGTCGATGTCGACATTATCCCGATGGCGACGGTCGAACCGCTGGCGCGCCATCCCGATCTCGACGCGGTGATCATGGGCGGCGAATATCGGCCGGCGCCTGACATCACTGCCATTCGCTTCATGGAAGACGAGTTCGGCCCAGTGGCAACGCCGGATCTTGCCGCCCGCCTTGACCTTACCGCCGGCGTCGAAGCTCTTGCCGGCGCCGTCGCCCTGACCAGCCGCTCTGCACCTCGTCTTTGGGATGATTGGTTTGCTGAGAGCGGCCATGCGCCCATCCGCTTCGCCCGCAATCGTGAATTCGAAGATTTGCTTTTGGCGATCGGCGCCGCTCGCTCCGGCATCGGCATTGCCATCGCGCCCCGCACGGCCATCGGCGAGGAAATCGATCGCGGCGTGCTGGTGGCACCCTACGGTTTTATCCGAAGACCCGCCGGATACAGTCTGAGCATCCGCAGCGGCGATGCGAAGGACACGGCATTTGCCAGGCTGGTTGATTGGCTGATCGCAGCAGGCGCTAGGCCCATCCCGCCAAGGGCCAGATAGGCCTCGTGCATATGGCACTTTTTCTGCCCTATCGCTCAATCCAATGTCCATAGACAGCCTGTCATTTCCCATGAGAGATCGAGGCACGACAGACCGCTACCAGGAGCGCATTTTATGGACCAGCCTTCCTCTCTTTCCCGCATCGATTGGGTTGCCCGGAGCTGCCGGCTGCTGGCGGCCACGGCAGCAGAATTCAGCCGGACTCGACCCTTCGCCGGCCTGACGATCGGAACCGGCATCCATCTTGAACCCAAAACGGTGGCCTTGCTGATGACGCTGCGGGCCGGCGGTGCACGCCTCGTCTGTACCGGCAATCTCAACAGCACCCAGCAGGAAACCGTCGACTATCTGCGTGCGCAGGGCATCACCGTTTTTGCCACCCAGACCACCGATGCCGCCGAACACGGCGCCAGCCTTGACGCCATCCTGGCGGAAAAGCCGGACCTGCTGCTCGACAATGGCGGCGATCTCTTCGCTCGCGCCGCCGAGCGACCCTACGCAGATATGTTGGGAGGCACAGAGGAGACGACCTCGGGTCGCACCCGGTTGCTTCCGATGCGCGACAAGCTGGCCATGCCGATCCTCGTCATCAATGACAGCCCTATCAAACAGTTCGCCGAAAACAAGCATGCGGTCGGCCAGAGCCTGTTCGAGAGCTATCTGCGCTTTACCAACCGGTCGACCAACGGCAAGCGCGTCACCGTCTTCGGTTACGGCGCCTGCGGCAAGGGCACGGCCGCGTGTTTCCGCAACGCCTTTTCCACCGTCAGCGTCGTCGATATCGATCCTGTGACGACACTGGAGGCGCATCTGGATGGTTTCGTCACGCCGTTGCGCGCCGAGGCGATCCGCTCCGCCGATATCCTCATCACCGTCACTGGCTATATTGGTATCGTCACCGCAGCCGACCTGCCGCTCATCAAGGATGGCGCGATCCTGATGAACGGCGGTCATTTCCCGCACGAGATCGATGTCGAGGCCTTCCGAAACAGCCCGGATGTTGCCGGTGTCGATCGCTATGAGGCCGAGCATATCGAGACTATCCGCATGCGGGACGGCCGCGCTTTCCACATTCTCGGCGCCGGCCACATGGCCAACCTCGCCGGCCCGCGTCCGCTCGGCAATACCGTCGAATCCATGGATCTTGGTTTTGCGCTGCAAACCCGCTGCCTGGAACGCGTGGCGAAGGGCGGTCTCGGCAAAGAAGCCTGCATCATTCCCGTGCCGGCGGATATCGACGCCATGGTGGCATCGGCCTATCTCGATCTGGCGCGATGAGGTTGGCGCCTATCCCGCCCTTGGCGGGCGGGAAAGCGAAATCAGCATTTAGCCGGTAGGCTAAGTGCTAGATTTCGCAAGGGCGGGGGTAGGCAGGGACGCATGTGGTCTCGCCACGATCTCAGCAAGTCATGGACCGCCGCTCTTGCAATTTCAATGGCTTAGAAATTGCGCTGAGCTCTTGAGCATGTGGAGCTCTCAGCGTCGCAATTCCTAAACCAGTGAAATTGCTTTCTCGCCCGCCAAGGGCGAGATAGAACGAATTCGCCGCGCTTCCAGCATCAACCACTCACATCTACAACGATTTTCCCTTGCGCCTGGCGGTTCTCGATCAGCGCATGGGCCTCGTCGACATCGGCGAGCGTGAAACGATGGGGATCAAGCCGTGGCACCAGTTTGTCGGCCTCGACCAGTTTCGTTGCTGCACGCATGATCTCGCCGTGATGCTCCCGACCTTCGCCGGTCAGCAGCGGCAGCAGCGTGAAGACGCCGGAGTAGCTGGCGGCCTTGAAGGATAGCGGCGCCAACGCATGCGTTCCCCAGCCAAGAGCGCTGACCACATGGCCGAAGCGGCGCACGGCTTGAAAGGCGGCATCAAGGTTGGCGCCGCCGATCGTGTCATAGACAAGATCGAAGCCTCGGCCGCCGGTATGAGCTGCCACATAGTCTTCGACGGTCTCAGCGCGATAATCGATCGGCGTCGCCCCGATGCTGCGGATGTAGTCGGCCTTGGCGCCACCATCGACGGCATAAACATCGGCGCCGAACGCTTTGGCGATCTGCACGGCGACATGACCGACGCCGCCCGCGCCGCCAAGCACCAGCACTTTCTGACCCGCCTGCAGATGAGCGCGATCGACTAAGCCTTCCCAGGCGGTGATGGTTGCCAGCGGCAGTGCCGCCGCTTCGCGCATGGAGAGGTTGTGCGGCTTCAACGCCAGTAGACGGGCATCGACCGCGGCGTATTCCGCCAGGGATCCCTGATTACCGCCGACACCACCGGTCATGCCGTAGACTTCGTCGCCCGGATGAAAATCGGAGACAGCGTCGCCGATTTCCTCGACAGTGCCGGCAAGATCGATGCCGAGTACCGCGGGGAACGGTTGGCGGGCATGGGCAGCAGCACCCGCACGGATTTTCGTATCGAGCGGATTGACGCTGCTGGCAGCGATGCGGACGAGCACCTGACCAGGGCCAGGCTTCGGTTTGGGGATTTCCGCCAGCCGGAATGGCGCATTCGGGCTGTCTATGTAGAGGGCCTTCATGGTGGAAGGAGTAAGCATGTTTGTCTCCTTGAGTTTCGATGCTGGAAAGATGGGTCCTTCAGGAAAGAATGGAAACCTACAAGGCTGTACGATATCCATGCATTTTTGTTTGGTATCCGGAGAACGGCATGAACTGGAGCGATGTCGAAATCTTTCTCGCCATTGTCCGCGAAGGAACGCTGGGAGGTGGCGCGCGTAAACTTGGGCTGACGCAACCGACCATGGGCCGCCGCCTGAAAGCCTTCGAAACCACACTTGGACAGGTGCTGTTTCAGCGCACGCCAGATGGCTTTGTGCTGACGGACGAGGGGACGGCCATCTTAGCGCATGCCGAGCGCATGGAGGAGGAGGCTTTGGCGCTGCGGCGTGCACTCGTGGGGCAGGAGCGGCAGTTGGAGGGAGCACTTCGGCTTTCGTCTTCGGACTGGTTTGGCGCACGTATGCTTTCGCCGGTGCTTGCCGAGTTCTCGTTGCAGCATCCGAAGGTGCTGGTCGAGCTGATCACCGATGCGCGTCTGCTCAATCTCTCCCGCCGCGATGCCGATCTTGTCTTTCGCATCACGCCCTTTACCGAGCCCGATATCATTTCGCGTAAGCTGCTTCACATCGAATACGGCCTTTATGTCGCGAGCGGATCCGAGCATCCGAGCCGGGGTAACGGCGCTGGCGCGAAGCTGGTGACCATGGACGAGGCCTTTGGCGGCATGCCCGATGTCGCCTGGCTGAAGCGCATGCTTCCAAAGGCCGAGGTGGCGATGCGCAGCAACAACAGGGATGTCCAGGCAAGATGTTGTGCCCGGGGCGCCGGCCTCGCTGTTTTGCCCCGCCCTCTTGGCGATGCGATCGCCGGTATCGAGCGGATCGATATTGGCGAAGCCCCGCCGGGCCGCGATACCTGGGTCGGCTATCACCGCGATCTCAAACGGCTGGCACGGCTGCGGGCACTGCTGGATCTTGTCATCGAACGCCTGGCAAACTGACAAGATCTCTTAGATTCTTGCCAGCGCCATTGGCAGCAGCCGGTCATAAAGTGCGGCCATTTCATCGCCAAAACAGCAGAAGATAATTTCATCGAAATCGCCGCTCACGCTCTCGGCGACGGCAGTGCGCGTCGCGATCGTGGCGGCGGGCTCGGCGGGGAAACGGTAGACGCCGGTGGAGATGGCCGGAAAGGCGATAGTCTTGAGATCGTGATCCATGGCAAGGCCAAGGCTGTTGCGATAGCAGCTTGCGAGCAAGTCGTCTTCGCCACGCCCGCCGCCATTCCAGACGGGGCCGACGGTATGGATCACATGCTTGGCCGGCAGGCGATATCCCCTAGTGATCTTGGCCTGTCCGGTCTTGCAGCCGTTCAGCGTCCGGCATTCCGCCACCAATTCTGGCCCGGCTGCACGATGGATAGCTCCATCCACGCCGCCGCCGCCCAGGAGGCTGCTGTTTGCCGCATTGACGATGGCATTGACCGCGAGCTCGGTGATATCACCGAGGATGATGGTGAAGCGTGTATTCGAGACTGCAGAAAGATCGGAGCGGATGGTTTCAAAAGCAGGCATGATGACACTCTCCAATCCATAGGATGAGGTAGTGGTCGTCTATCGCTCCCAATAGGGGACCGGCCCATAAAGTTCCGCCAGGAAATCGATAAAGACGCGCACCTTCGCCGGCAGGAACTGGCGGCTGGGATAAACGGCCGAGAGCGTGACGCTGTGCGAGCCTTCATAGGCCGGCAGCACCTGCACCAGGCGGCCGTCCCTGAGTTCCGGGCCGATATCCCAGGTCGAGCGCAACGCAATGCCGAGGCCGGCAATGACGGCTTCGCGCACCACTTCGCTGGAATTGGTGATCAGCCTGCCTTCCGGCCGAAAGATCAGCGCGCCCTTCGGTCCATCGAGCCGCCAGGGATCGTTATTGTGTGGTGGCAGACAGGTGTGACGGCGCAAATCATCGATATCCTCCGGCATGCCGTTGGCGGCGATATAGGCGGGCGAAGCGCAGAGCACGCGGCGCACCAGCGCCAGGCGCCGGGCAACGAGGCTGGAATCGGTAAGCTCAGCAATGCGGATCGCAAGATCATAGCCGCCGCCGACGATATCGATAAACTCGTCGGTTAGCACCAGGTTGATCGCCAGGTCCGGATGCGCCTGCATGAAAGCCTTCAGATGTGGGGCGATGTGCAACCGGCCGAACGAGGTGGGGGCGGAAATCTTCAGCGTGCCCTGCATCTGTGCCGAGCGCCCGGCGATGTAAGCCTCTGCTTCCTCCAGTCCGGCGAGGATGGCGAGCACCCGGTCGTAGAAGCCCTGACCCGCCTCTGTCAGCGATATCTGCCGTGTCGTGCGCTGCAAAAGCCGAGTGCCGAGCCGATCCTCCAACCGTTTGATTCGTTTGGAAATGACCGCCGGCGAAAAGCCGAGAGCGCGTCCGGCAAGCGACATGCTGCCGGTCGTGACGACGCTGGCGAAAATCTCGAGATCCCCTAGATTGGTCATGGCGCTTTATTTATTCCTCTTTTGGCATAAATGCTTATCATTTACGCCAATTTCGGGAAAGTGGTAAGCATGATATGGCGTTAAAAAGAGGGAGCGCCCATATTCGGGTGCATGAGGAGAACACCATGGCCGAGGCCATTTCATTTCTGGCGCCGCGCGCCGATGTCCTTGCCCGCCGCCGCGAGATCGTCGCAGACCTTGCTGATCTCCTGCCCCCGGAATGTCTGATCCATGAGCCGCGCGAGCTCATGCCCTTCGAAACGGACGCTTTCATTTCCTATCGCCGCATGCCGTTCGCCGTCGCCTTGCCGCGTTCCACGGCCGAGGTCGCGGCTGTGATGAAATATTGTCATCGCTATGGCATTCCCGTCGTGCCGCGTGGCGCCGGCACATCGCTCTCCGGCGGCGCTATTCCGCAGGAAGATGCCGTCGTGCTTGGCCTTTCCAAGATGAACCGCATTCTTGACATCGATCTCGCCAACCGCACGGCGACGGTGCAGGCCGGCGTCACCAATCTGCATATTTCCGAAAGCGTCTCAGCGGACGGTTTCTTCTACGCGCCTGACCCGAGTTCTCAGCTCGCTTGCACGATCGGCGGCAATGTCGGGATGAATTCCGGCGGTGCGCACTGCCTGAGATACGGCGTCACCACCAACAATTTGCTTGGCGTCAAGCTGGTGCTGACCGACGGCACGGTGATCGACCTTGGCGGCAAGGCGCTCGATGCGGCGGGCTACGACTTGCTCGGACTTGTCTGCGGTTCGGAGGGCCAGCTCGGCATCGTCACCGAAGCGACGGTGCGGTTGATCGCCAAGCCGGAAGGTGCGCGACCGGTTCTCTTCGGCTTCGACACGTCGGAGGAGGCGGGCGCCTGTGTTGCCGATGTCATTGCCGCCGGTATCATTCCGGTCGCCATCGAGTTCATGGACAAGCCGGCGATCGAAATCTGCGAGGCTTTCGCCCATGCCGGCTATCCTCTGGATGTCGGGGCGCTGCTGATCATCGAGGTCGAGGGTTCGGAAGCGGAAATGGACGATATGCTGAAAAGCATTGTCGAGATCGCCCGCGCCCACAAAGTAAAGACGGTACGCGAGTGCCAGTCGGCAACCGAGGCGGCGCTGATTTGGAAGGGGCGCAAATCCGCCTTCGGCGCCACCGGCCGTATTGCAGACTATATCTGCATGGACGGGACGGTGCCGCTCAGCCAGCTCTCCTATGTCCTGAAGAAGACCTCTGAAATCGTCGACCATTACGGCCTGCGCGTCGCCAATGTCTTTCATGCCGGCGACGGCAATATGCATCCGCTGATCCTGTTCAACGCCAATGATCCTGAAGATGCCGCCAAGGCGGAAGCCGCAGGCAATGACATTCTCCGACTCTGCGTCGATGCTGGCGGCTGCCTGACGGGTGAGCATGGCGTCGGCATCGAGAAGCGTGACCTGATGCGGCACCAATATGCGGAGGTCGATCTTGCCCAGATGATGTCGGTGCGCGCTGCCTTCGATCCGGCGTGGATCTTGAACCCCTCCAAAGTCTTCCCGCTGGACGGTCGTAACGCAGGATGAGAGAATTTCTACCGAAGACGGAAAATGAGGCGGCAGCCATCATCCGCGACCATGCGGCGCGTAGTGCCGCGCTGGCCGTTGTTGGCGGCAATACCCGTGTTGGTTTCGGCAATGCGGTAGCCGCGGAGGCGACATTATGTTCGCGTGAGCTTACCGGCATCGTCGCCTATAATCCGGGTGAGATGGTGATCACAGCGCGGGCCGGAACACCGGTTGCCGACATCGAGGCTGCGCTGGTCCAGAGCGGCCAGATGATGGCCTTCGAACCGATGGATCATCGACCGTTGCTGGACACCGATGGCGAGCCGACGATTGGTGGCGTCTTTGCTGCAAATGTCTCCGGGCCGCGGCGTTTCGTAAGCGGAGCCGCACGCGACAGCCTGCTCGGCGTCCGCTTCGTCAACGGCAAGGGCGAGATCGTCAAGGCCGGCGGACGGGTGATGAAGAACGTCACGGGCCTCGATCTGGTCAAGCTGATGGCTGGTTCGCACGGCACGCTCGGTCTTCTGACGGAGGTGACCTTCCGCGTGCCACCGCGACCGAAGACGGAGGAGACGATCATCGTTTCCGGCCTCAACGATGCCGAGGCGGCAAATGCCATGGCGGCCGTCATGGCGTTGCCGCTCGACGTGTCCGGTGCGGCGCATCTGCCGCTGACCGTCGCCTGGACGTTTCTGGATGGCCAATTACCGCAAGGAGAGGCGACAGTCCTGCGCATCGAAGGTCTGGCTGGGTCTGTCTCGGTAAGGGCGGAGAAGCTGGCCTCCGCCATGCGCCGCCTTGGCCCGGTAACGCGGCTTGCCGAGGCTGAAAGCCACCGGCTGTGGCGCGAAATCCGCGATGTGAAGCCCTATGCTGACGGGACGATGCGCCCTATTTGGCGCGTTTCGGTCGCCCCCAGTGTCGGTCATCAGCTTGTCGCGGCGCTGCGCCTCGAAGCCGGCGTCGATGCCTATTACGATTGGCAGGGCGGCCTCGTCTGGATGCGGATGGAAGCAGAACCGGAGGGGGAATTACTGCGTCGCTATATCCATGTGCTCGGCGGCGGCCACGCCACCTTGCTGCGCGCCACACCTGCCGCTCGCGCAACAACGCTGTCTTTTCAGCCGCAGCCGGAAGCCGTGGCTTTGCTGTCGGCGCGCGTCAAGGAAAAGTTCGATCCGATGAGGATTTTCAACCCGGGGAAGATGGGGTGATGCGGATGGAGTCTTTTGCTCGGCACCCCCTCACCCTAGCCCTCTCCCCGCGGGGGAGAGGGGACGACCTCATTTGCAGCGGCTCCTCGAGTCTCTCGTTTCACCTTCTCCCCTTGGGAGAAGGTGCCCGATAGGGCGGATGAGGGGGGTGAGGAGCGTCAGCGACGAACAGCTCGAACCCCAACGAGAGTATATTGTTTGCATCGGTAGCGCCCCCTCAACCCGCGCTGCGCGCGACCTTCTCCCCGCTGGGGCGAAGGTAGGGAGAGCCTGAATGCAAACCAACTTCACCCCAGCTCAGCTTGCCGATCCGCATGTCGCCGAATCCGAGGCGATCCTGCGCAAATGCGTGCATTGCGGCTTCTGCACCGCCACCTGTCCGACCTATGTGACGCTCGGTAACGAGCTCGATAGCCCGCGCGGCCGCATCTATCTGATCAAGGACATGCTGGAAAACGGCAGGCCCGCCGATGCCGAGGTGGTGACGCATATCGACCGCTGTCTCTCCTGCCTTGCCTGCGTGACCACCTGTCCCTCGGGCGTCGATTATATGCACCTGGTCGATCACGCCCGTATCCATATCGAAGAAACCTACAAGCGGCCGCTGATGGACCGGTTGACGCGCAACGTGCTGGCCGCGGTCCTTCCTTATCCCGGTCGCTTCCGATTGGCGCTCAACCTTGCTCGTTTCGGGCGACCATTCGAGCGGCTGATGAAGCGCATTCCGGCGCTGAGCCCCTTCGTTGCCATGCTCAATCTCGCACCGCGCTCCATCCCGGCGCCATCGCCATTCGCCAAGCCCGGACAGCATCGGCCGCAGACGGAGCGGCGGGGCCGGGTGGCGCTCCTGACCGGTTGCGCCCAGCCGGTCCTCGATCCCGCCATCAACGAGGCAACCATCCGGCTTTTGACCCGGCTCGGCGTCGAAGTGGTGGTGCCGGAAGGCGAAGTTTGCTGCGGTTCGCTGGTGCATCATATGGGGCGCGAGGAACAGGCGCTGGCCAGCGCCCGCGCCAATGTCGATGTCTGGATGCGCGAGATCGAAGCTGGGGGGCTCGATGCGATCATCATTACAGCGTCCGGCTGCGGCACGACGATCAAGGACTACGGCCACATGCTGCGGCTCGACCCTGCCTATGCAGACATGGCCGCAAAGATTTCGGCACTCGCCAAGGACATTACCGAATATCTCGCGGGCCTCGATCTGCCTTCGCACATGCCGCGCGGCATCACCGTGGCCTATCATTCCGCCTGCTCGATGCAGCACGGCCAGAGGATCACCATGGCGCCGAAACTGCTGCTGAAGGCCGCGGGGTTCACCGTGCGCGATCCGGCGGAAGGGCACCTCTGCTGCGGCTCGGCCGGCACCTACAACATCATGCAGCCGGAAATTTCCGGCCAGTTGAAGGCGCGCAAGGTGAGGAATCTCGAGGCGACGAAGGCCGATATCATCGCGACCGGCAATATCGGCTGCATTACGCAGATCGCAACGGGAACGGAGATGCCGATCCTGCATACGGTCGAATTGCTGGATTGGGCCTATGGCGGCGACACGCCAGCCAAGCTTAGCGGGCTTAAGCAGCCGGCGGGTTAGGGCTGCCATTGGGAAACGGCAGCGCCTATAAGCAGGATGAGGGCACCGGCAGAAAACCGACGCCCGGTCGAACTTCTAGAAGCGGTAACTGACGCCGGCGCCGATGAGCCAGGGATCGAGGTTGGCTTTGCCGCTGACATGGGCGCCGCCGACATTGGCATCGAAATCCGGCCTTAGGAAAATCTTCTTCGCATCGACGTTGAGACCCCAATGCTCGTCGAGCATGTAGTCGAAACCAGCCTGCAACGCGACGCCGAACGAATTCTTGACATCGAGGCTTTGGGCGCTTTTGCCCGATTGGTTGTAGAACATCGTATAGTTTACGCCTGCGCCCACATAGGGGCGAAAGGCACCGAAATCGGTAAAGTGGTATTGCAGCGTCAGTGTCGGCGGCAGCAACCATGTCTTGCCGATTTCGCCGAGACCCGCGATCGAGCCACTGCCGTGTACCTTGGCGTAAGTGGTGCCGAGAATCAGTTCCGCTGCGATATTGTCGTTGAAGAAATAGGAAATATCGAATTCCGGAATGACCGTGTTCGAGTAGGACAGGTCGGAACCCGCCACTCCGTCGACATGGCCCGAGTCCCTGGTGATCACGCCGAGCGCGCGCAGGCGTATCTGCCACGGGCTTTGGCTCGTCGCAGCTGGCGCCGCGGGCTGCGCGCCGGTCAGATCCGCCGCTTCCGCTGTGCAGGTGGTGGCCAATGTGGCTGCTATTATGATGGCGCGGACGATGTTGCTGGATATCATCTCTTTCTCCTTCAATGCGAGACTCGTGTCGTCTCGGTTGAGGAGAGATATCCGCTCCGGGGAGGGCGATGATTTGAGCTAGATCAAATTGGAAAAGCTGCCTGACCGATGCAGACAAAGCCTGCCGCACTGTATCAATCATGCAACAGAGGGTTTAAAGCTGTCGCGCAAAAGCGCGCAAAATCAAGAGCCTAAAGTCCAAGGAGTGATTCAGAGAGATCGCGATGCGCCTTAGTGGCTTCTGGCGGGCCGCAGCCATTCAATCTCGAACTTTTCGGCGCTGGTGAGCGTCAAGCTTATGCGCTCTTGGCCCTCGCAGATGAAAAGGCCGTCCACGACGTTGCGGACGCCATCGTAGAACGAACCTTCGACAAGACTGTGGGTGCCCGCCATGTCGCGGTTCCGGCTGCAAAAATCGGCAACGGATGCACATTCCCGCCGGCCATCGGCAAACACGTCGACAAGCCGCGGGACGTCTCCCTCGGCATCAACCTCATAATAGATAATGACCGGGTCGCCGCTTTCCGGATGGATCCAGTCGCATCGGTAATAGGAAAAGCTCATGCCACTATTGTCTAACACAAAAACCCCCAAATCGGAATCGATTCAGGGGTTCCGCAACAATAATGGCCGTGTCTCTTAGAAGTTGAACGACACGCCGAAATTGATGGCATTGGTGAAGACGTTGGTCTTCAGATTAGCGCCGCTGTCGATCGGGACGTCCACAAAGTTGTAGTTGCCCTTATATTCGACGAACGTCGCCCAGTGCTTGCTGAACTGATAGCTGATGCCAGCCTGCGCCTGCAGCGATGCGCCGCCGAACTCATAGTCGAAGGTGCGGCCGGAGGCACGGGTCACTTCCACGTGCGGCACGTTGATGCCGGCGCCGAGGCCGACATAGGGCGTCCACTTGCGGCTCGGATCCTGGAAGCGATAGAGCGCATTGAGCGTCAGCATGTTAAGGCCGTCGGTGAACTCGAAATGCGACCAGCCGGGCGTATTGCCGAGATCGCCATAGACCTTGGCGTGGGTGTAATCGAGCGAGACACCCCAGTTTGACTCGTTGAACTGGTCCAGCCACCAGATGCCGCGAAAGCCGAAATAGGGCGGCATCTTGAAGGATTTGCCTGACCAATTTGGATCGAAATCGGCGCCATCCGACGTCTTGACGTTGTTTCCGGTCGCGCCTTGGAAACCGCCGTAAGCCGAAAACTGCATTTCCGCCGAAGCTGAGCCAGCGACAAAGACAAAAGCTGAAATTGCAAGCGCGGCGATAGCCGGCTGCTTGATGCGAAATGCACGATGCATGTAAGATCCCCAAATGGCAAAGTGTCGCTATCTAAGCGTGCTTCTATGACAGTTCTATTGCGTTATACCCCATTCCGCCATGGCTTAGGTAGGGAAGCTGACACGAAACTGAACAAAAGGGCAGTTTCCCCAGCAGAAAACACGATAAATCTGGGAATGTTACAACTGTGCCACAGTTGATGTTGCCGGGCGGGTACGCTGCGGCCGCACATTTGTGCGCGGCGACTCGACTCACGCGGGGCTGACGACCTCTTGCACCCGAAAGGCGCCCCAGAACATCCGGCTATATTCGCGGCTGGATTGCGAGAGGTTGTCGTAGCCGACATCGAAATCGCAGGGTCTTCATCGTTCGAAACGGCCCCAACGGGCCGTTTCGTCGACTCGCTCCTTAGCTGCCGAACATGGTCCGCAATAGATCGATGCCGCGATCGTCAAAGCTGACCTCGCCCTGCTTGTTGCCAGGGCCGACGACGATGACCTTGGTACCGACCGGCGTGCGGTCGTAGAGGTCTATGACGTCCTTATTCATCAGGCGGATGCAGCCGGACGACATGTTCAGGCCGATGCTCCAGGGCTGGTTGGTGCCGTGGATGCGGAACGCCGTGTCGTTGCCGTTGCGATAGAGGTACATGGCGCGGGCGCCGAGCGGGTTGTCTTCGCCGCCTTCCTGATAGGCGGGCAGCTTGTGGCCCTTCTTGGCCTCACGGACGCGCATTTCCGCGGGCGGCGTCCAGCCGGGCCATTCTGCCTTGCGGGCGACCTTGACGACGCCGGACCAGCCGAAGCCCTCGCGGCCGACACCGATGCCGTAGCGCCGCGCCCGGTTGTCGCCTTCGACGAGGTAGAGATATTTGTTGTTGGTGTCGATGATGATCGTGCCCGGCGCCTCGTTGGTCACCAGCCGCACGACCCTCCGCTGAAACTGTGGCTTGACCTGACCCTGCGGCTCGGTTGCCACGCGGATCACATCGGTCCGCGTCACTTGCGCGGCCTGAGGTGCAGAGGTGTTGAAGGCTGCGGCGCCCGATGCCGCCATGAGGCACGACATAGCAATGCCCGCCGCCGCCACGACCGGTAGTATTGATTTCATCTGTCATTCCCCTCTCGATTTACCCAGCGAGAAACTAACGAAACTTACGAGAGGATCAAGATGAAATCGCTGATGACAAAGATCGAGCCGATGGAGCAGCGACCTGTTCCGGCGTCAAAAGAGCGTTATTGTCGGGTTATATCAATGCTTACAACAGGATTGCTGCGCCCGGTGGTAAAATTGCTGCGCGCGAGCGAGCCGTGCGCAGCAATCTTGGTAGCAATCACATCACTATAACGCGTGTCCCGACTTTTACACGATCGTAGAGATCGATCACGTCTTCATTGCGCAGACGGATGCAGCCGGAAGACACGGCATTGCCGATGGTCCAGGGAGCATTCGTGCCGTGGATACGATAGAGGGTCGAGCCGAGATACATTGCGCGGGCGCCGAGAGGATTGGCTTCACCGCCTTCCATATGGGCCGGCAGGTAATGCCCCTTCTCGGCTTCGCGCGTCAACATTTCTGCCGGCGGCGTCCAATCGGGCCATTCCTGCTTGCGGGTGACGGTATGGGCGCCGGCCCATTCGAAGCCGGGTTTGCCGACGCCGACGCCATAGCGCCGCGCCTTACCGCCGTCCATCACCAGATAGAGGAAGCGATTGTTGGTATCGATGACGATGGTGCCTGGCTTTTCCTTGGACTGGTAGTCAACGATCTGTGGCAGAAATTGCGGGTCGAGTTGGCCGCGGATTGCCGGATATTGCGGCCGGACGACCGCGACCGGCTGCACGATCGGACGTGCAAACAGGCCGCGCGGCTGGATCACCCGCCGAACCTCCGGATTGACGGCCTGGCTATCCGTCGGATCGCTCATCGGGTTGACTGCCTGGCGTGCCACAGGGCGAGTGGCATAGACGGCCGGCTGTACATTGGTACCGCCGAGCTGCATCACCCAGGGAGCGGTCAGGTCGGGGCTGACGATAACAGGCGGGCGCGACTGGTAACGGTCATCGGCGACTGCGTTGGTAGCGAGCAGACTCAAAACGCCCGCGGCAAATAAAAAGCATTGTTTCATCATCGGACAAACTCTCTACAAATGGGCCGAGGATGGGCGTAATTGCGCCCGCTCCCGAATATGGTGCCACTTGCACGCCAGCGAATGGTAAACATCTATTCATCAAAATGCCGCGAAGCCGATAAACCTTTGTCAGGGTTACTACTTGGTTTGGAAAGACGGTTTGCAAGTGGTAAACCTTGAATCGGGATGACTTGCCTTCGAATCGTCCTCTCGATCTTAACTATTTGATTGACCTGATCTTATTCGATAGCTGCCCGCCAGTGTTCGGGATCATGCTCTGAAATTGAGGACGAACTGCGAAAATGGCCGGAACGGGCATAATCACCGGTGAGGATGGCAAGGACCGCTGCTTCTGGCACGGCAATTTGCCGGAATATCAGCGTTATCATGACGAGGAATGGGGTCGGCCCGTTATCGACGACATCAGGCTTTTCGAAAAAATCTGCCTGGAAGGTTTTCAATCCGGCCTGTCCTGGTTGACGATCCTGCGCAAGCGCGAGAATTTCCGCGCCGCTTTTGCCGGTTTCGATTTCGAGAAGGTGGCCAAGTTCGATGAGGCCGATATCGCGCGCTGCCTGGGCGACGCCGGCATCATCCGCCACCGCGGCAAGATCGTTTCCACTATCAACAATGCCCGCCGCGCCATCGAGCTGCGCCAGGAGTTCGGGTCGCTGGCGCGCTATTTCTGGAGCCATGAGCCGGCAGCCGCCGAGCGCCCGGCCTTTGTCGATTATCCGACCATCGCGGCCAATCCGACGACGCCGGCCTCGGTGCGAATCTCGAAGGATATGAAGAAGCGCGGCTGGACCTTCGTCGGTCCAACCACGGTCTACGCCTTCATGCAGGCCATGGGCCTTGTCAACGATCACATCGAAGGCTGCTATTGCCGGAAAGAGGTGGAGGCGATGCGGAGTGCATTGGTACGGCCATGAGACGCCTGTTGCTTGCCTTTTCCCTGCTCGTTTTTGCCCTGCCTGGCGGGCAAGCCGCCCATGCACAGGATACGCAGAATGATGACAGCACACAGGGCGCCCAGCAGACGGCGCTTCCGGAACTCGACCGTGGCGAGACCGTGGAAAAGCTTGGTTTCCCTGCTGTCCTGGAGAAATTGACGGGCTGGACGAAGTTCGGCAAGGGCAAGGTCTATACACTGCCGCTCAAGAAAGGCCAGCACGTCCGGATCACCTTCAGCTCGAAGAGCAAATATGCCTATATGGCGATCTTCGATCTCTCCTCGAACGATGACGAATCCTTCTTCGGTACCGACGAGGACGGCATGACCGCCGATGTCACCGTCAATGAGGACACGACCTGGCTGATCAAACCCTACTACTCTCGCGTTACCCGCCGCCGCGGCCGCGGAGCGCCCTACGAAATCCTCATCGATCCCAACCCGCCGGCCACACAGCAACCGGCAGGTCAGGATCAGAACCAGCCGGCGGATCAAGCACCCTTGCTGTTTCCACCGAAGGCAAAACAGGGGCTGTGAGGGATAGTTAGGACAGCCCCTCGATCACCCCTCGCAGCTCGCCAAGGTGTCCGATCTTGCGAAAGCGCGGCGCCTCCGTCGGCTCCTCGACATGTTCCAAGGCCCAGGTGAGTTCGTGCGGCACGAAGACGCCGAAACTTCCGGCGGCGAGCGCGGGCACGATGTCTGACTTGAGCGAGTTGCCGACCATCATTGCCCGTTCCGGCCCATCGCCGACTTTCGAGAAGATTCGGCGATAGGTGGAGGCATTCTTGTCGGAGACGATTTCGACAGCATCGAAGAAATCGCCGAGGCCGGATTGCGCGAGCTTGCGCTCCTGATCGAAAAGATCGCCTTTGGTGATCAGCACCAGCAGATAATTGCCCGCCAAAGCTTCCAGCGTCTCCTTGACATGGGGCAGCGTTTCGACGGGATGGGCGAGCAGATCCCGGCCGATGTCGAGGATCTGCGTGATCACGGTCGTCGGCACTTCGCCCTGGGTGATCTCGATCGCCGTCTCGATCATTGAAAGTGTGAAGCCTTTGATGCCGAAGCCGTAGCGGCGCAGATTGCGCTTCTCTGCTTCCAGCAGTCCTCGCGAAATGGTCTCGCTCTCGGCATAGTCGGCTAGCAGTTCGGTGAACTGCTGTTCCGTCAGGCGGTAGAATTGTTCGTTCTGCCAGAGCGTGTCGTCGGCGTCGAAGCCGATGGTGGTCAAAGGGCGTTGCGTCATTGAAATGCTTGATCCTGCGAATTGCATGGATGCGAGAGTCTATCGCGCGTTGAAACGGAGGCAAGAGCGAAGCGCCGGTAACTGCATCGTGATCGGCGCCGGGTATCGCGTTGAAATCGGATTCCGGTGCATTATGTCGATGTTGTCTCGATGATTGCGGCGCCGAGACTGCTCCTCGACGACCTTCTTCGGACCTCCCAAGGCAGCGCGGATGAGCGGCTGTCATGCCGAGGCCAATAGCCAAGAGATAAGAATTCACCGGAAGCCGCCTTCCGGCGGATCACAAGGGAATTTCCTCAGATGCGTTACAACCAACTCGGCAATACCGGCATGTTCGTCTCTGAACTTTGCCTGGGCACGATGACCTTCGGCGAAGCCAATCCCGACAGCAATTGGGGCGCCATCGCCGATGTCGACCAGGCGACGGCCGACAAGATCGTCGAAAACTCACTCGCCGCCGGCGTCAACTTCATCGACACCGCTGACGTCTATTCCTTCGGGAACTCGGAAAAGCTGCTCGGCCAGGCGCTGAAGAATGTCGGCGTGCCGCGCAAGGACGTCGTCATCGCCACCAAGGTCTACGGCGTCATGGGCGACAAACCCAACGACCGCGGCGCGTCGCGTGGCCATATCATGGACTCGGTTCAGGAGAGCCTCGAGCGGCTGCAGACCGATCACATCGACCTCTATCAGATCCACGCCACGGATTCGGTGACGCCGATCGATGAGACGCTGCGTGCTCTCGACGATCTCGTTTCTCGTGGGCTGGTCCGCTATGTCGGCGTTTCCAACTGGCAGGCCTGGCGCATCGCCAAGGCGCTCGGTATTTCAGAACGCCGCGGCTTTGCCCGCTTCGAAACGGTGCAGGCCTATTACTCGATCGCCGGCCGCGATCTGGAACGCGAAATCGTGCCGCTGATGGCTGAAGAGAAGCTCGGCCTGATGGTCTGGTCGCCGCTTGCCGGCGGTCTCCTTTCCGGCAAGTTCGGCCCCGGCGCGGCCGGCAACGGCGAAGGGCGCCGCGCCAGCTTCGACTTCCCGCCCGTCGACAAGGACCGCGCCTGGGCCTGCGTCGCCGCCATGCGTGAAGTGGCCGAGAAACACGGCGCGAGCGTTGCCACCGTGGCGCTCGCCTGGATCCTGGCGAAGCCTTTCGTTACCAGCATCATCATCGGCGCCAAACGTCTCGATCAGCTCGACCAGAATCTGGCTGCCGTTAAGCTGAAGCTGGATGCAGACGATCTCGCCAAACTCGACGAGGTCAGCGCGCTCGCAGCCGAATATCCCGGTTGGATGATCCCGCGCCAGGGTGCTGCCCGTCGGCCGCAGCCTTTCGAACCGAAGGCCTGATATCTCGCTAAGACCGGGCCGCCACTTTTCGCGGCGGCTCGGCTGCAATCACAGCTCGATGACGATCTTGCCGAAGGCACCGCGATCGAGATGATCGAAGGCCGCCGGAGCTTCGCCGAAAACATAGCGGTGGTCGATGACGGGCTTCAGGGCGATGCTGTCCACCGCGCGCACGAAATCTTCGAGCGAGCGTCGATGGCCGACACTGATGCCTTGGACGACAGGAGACTTCAACAGCAGCGGCGCCGCCGGACCGGAGATGTCGAAGCCTTCCAGCACGCCGATGACGGAAATCCTGCCGTGAGGCGCCACCGCTTTCAGCGATTGGGCGAAGTTCGGCCCCCCAGCAATTTCAATGACATGATCGATGCCGCGATCGTCGGTAAGTCGATAGACTTCCTCCACCCAGTCGTTGGTATTGCGGTCGATGCCGTGATGGGCTCCGAGAGCCTTTGCCCGTGCCAGCTTCTCCGGCCCCGATGAGGTCACGAATACTTCGGCTCCCTGTGCGGCAGCGATCTGCAGGCCGAACAGTGCCACGCCACCCGTTCCCTGCACCAGCACGCGATCGCCTGGCTTGATCTTGCCTCGTTCCACCAAGGCGAACCAGGCTGTCAGGCCGGCGCAAGGCAGAGTGCTCGCCTCCGCATCGTCGAGGCTAGTGGGTGCCGATACGAGCCAATCCTGCGGCATGGCCACATATTCGGAAAGTACCCCGGGATAGAAGCCGCCAAGCGTCTTGTAGGGTGGATTGCGGGCATCGCCGAGCGGCTTGTCATCGATCCAGCCGGGATGGAAGGTTGAAATGACCCTATCGCCGACGAAGAATCTGGCGACATCGTCTCCCACCGCTTCGACCACGCCCGCCATGTCGGACGCTGGCACGAAGGGAAACTGAATCGGCAGGCCCATGCCGGTCTCGCGAACGAGCTTGTCGCGATAGTTCAGCGAAACCGCTTTGACCCGCACAAGCACTTCGCCGCGTGCGGGCGTGGGAACCGCCGTCTCCGTGAGGCTCAAGGGGGCGCCGACGGCAATATTCTCAAGGGTCCAGCGCTTCATTGTCTTCGTCATCACGATCTCCTGTGAGGAATTGGAAGCAATGGAGTCACTATATCGTTGCTTCTGTGTCGCCAGTGGCGATATAATTTCCGTTAACTGGTTCCCACGAGGAAGCAATCATCATGAATGACATGCTCAACGGCATTCCGGAATTCGTAGAGGCGGTCGAAGCGGGCGGCTTTTCGGCGGCGGCGGCGCGCATGAATCTCTCGCGCTCCGCGATCGGCAAGACCATCGCGAGGCTGGAGAGGCGGCTGAACGTCCGCCTGTTTCATCGCACCACCCGCATGCAAAGTCTGACGGATGAGGGCCAGGCCTTCTACGAGCGCTGCCGTCGGGCGTTGGACGAGATACAATCGGGCGAGGCCATGCTGGAATCGGGCAAGCGCGAAGTCACTGGACGCCTGCGCATCTCCATGCCGGTGCTCTTCGGTCGCCGCTGTGCCGCGCCGTTGCTGCTGGAACTTGCCCGCATGCATCCCAAGCTCGAAATGGATCTCTCCTTCAGCGATCGTGTCGTCGATCTCTTTGACGAGGGTTTCGATCTTGCCATTCGCAACGGCGTGCTACGCGATGAAGCCGGCCTTGCCGCTCGCAAGATCGCCTTGCATCGTATGACACTCTGCGCTTCGCCGGCTTATCTCGCCGAGAGAGGCAAGCCGCAGACCATTGCCGATCTCGATGGCCACGACCTGATTGTCTATGCAAGATCAGGCGAAACGAAGAAATGGATCTTTCTGCAAGATGACGGCAAGGCCGTCGACTATTTTGCGGAAACAAGGCTCCGACTTGATGATCTCGAAGTCATGGCGGATGCGGCAGTGTCGGGAATGGGGATAGCGTGGCTGCCCTGCTGGCTGGTACGCGACTACGTGTCTGCCGGCACGCTTACGCCGGCGCTGAAGAATGTGTCCAGCCGCGCTGTGAACGTCTATGCGGTCTGGCCGCAGACGCCGCAGCTCTCGCTGAAGATGCGCGCGGTCATCGACCTGCTGGCCGCACGCCTGCCTGACATCATGAACTGATCACCAAAGAATGGCCTTTGGCTAGACGCGAGCACCCTCTGCAAATACTTGGTTCCACTGCAGGATCTGCACGGATTTGCGCAGGCCAGCCGACCAGAATGGGTCTTCCTTCACTAACCGGTTGACGTCATCGAAAGCCTGAGCTTCGACAATCCATAGACCGCCGGCGAAAGCATCGCCCTCCCGGCTGAGCGGCCCTGCCGTCTTGATCGAAGCGGCGTTCGCCTCCAGGAAGGCAAAGTGGCGTTGCAGATAGTCCTTGCGGATGGCGGCGGCGTTTTGCTGGTCGTCCTCGAATAGAACTGCGAATAGCGACATCGTCATCTCCAATGAAAGAACTCAAGGGGCAAAACACCTCCATTTGGCGGCTTTCCTTGGGTTCGGTTATGTTTTGACCGGCGTTTGCGCCGATCGGCTCAATCTCTTCCGTCCGCAGGACGGAGTTGTCCTTCGGTTCTTGAACCAATCTCCAATGCGTGACCTGATGTGTTGGCTTCGGCCACAGAGTGACGTTCGGCTCCCGGTTTCCCATTCTCCTTGAGGAGCGCAGCCCGGACCTGCCGGGCTCGCTAACAGACGATCAGGACAACCGGGATATCGTCGACGTCGCTTCCATGGTGCTGGTGCTGCGCGGCTCGTAAGCGCGCTGGTCACGCAGGATCTGGAAGGCGATCGTCAAAAGCTTGCGCGCGATCGCAACACGCGCTTTGTTTACTCCTCTGAGCTTCAGATGTTCGTATTGGGCGCGAAGCTGCGCATCGGCAGCGATGGCCGGAGCGACCGCCTCGACAAAGGCCCAGCGCAGCCACTTGTTGCCCTGCTTGATGATCTTGCCGTGGAAGGTCTTGCCGCCGGAGGAATAGGTCGACGGCACCAGACCAGCATAGGCGGCGAGCTTCTTGGCGTTGCGGAACCGCGATATGTCGTCGATCTCAGCATCGATCAGTCGGGCGAAGAACTCACCGATGCCGGGGATCGTCTTCAACAGCTTCACATTGGTGTTCGCTTTCGTCATCGCCCGGATCGTTGCTTCCGATTGCTTGACCCGCACGTCGATGTCGGCGATGAAGGCGAGGCCGCGGTCGATCTGGATGCGGTCGATCTCTGAGACCTTCACCTGAGCCAGCTGGATGCGGCCGGCCTTGCCGAACAGGTCGCCAAGCGTCTTCAACTGCGCCGTCTGCTCCGGGTAACGATCAAAGACCGTCACAATCCGGTTCTTGGTCATCGTGCGCAGCCGCACGTAAAACATCCGTTCGCGAAGGGCGACGCGAAGGTCTCGCGATTTCTCGCTTGGTGCCCAGGCCTCCGGCACCAGGTCGGCTCTGAGCAGATGCGCCAGCACCGTCGCATCGATCTTGTCGGTCTTGATCTTGGCGTCGGCGATCGCCTTGACCTTCAACGGATGGGCGAGAACGACATCATCACAAATGTCGTCGAGCCAGTCGTACATCACCATCCAGTTGCGGGTCGCCTCGACAACCGCATGCGAGTTCTCGCGGTAGCGTTCCAAAAACCCGCCCAGCGACTGGCGATCGTTCTTCACCCGGCCGGAGCGTAGCGTCTTGCCGGCCGAATCCTGCACCACCAGGTGACTGTAGGATTTGTGGTAGTCGACGCCGATATGGTATTCATAAGAGGCAGTCATGCTTCCAACTCCCTTGTTGAGATCTGCAAAACCCCAATAAGGTAAGCCGAAAGGCTGGAAGTGTGACTGTCCCTCGATCATCACCTGCATCTCAGTGATCCGTTCTGTCGGTGGAGGTGGCCTCTTTCATGTCACCTCCTTACTGGATATTTTCAGTTTATGACTGCAATAATGCCGTTGCACGCGGTAAGTTTGCTGCTGGGGGCTGCAAAATTGCACGATATCGATTGGAACGATCTGCGCCATGTTCTGGCTCTTGCGCGGGGTGGATCCTTTGCTGCAGCCGGCAGAGCACTTGCGACAGATGCGACGACAGTGGGTCGCCGACTGCGCATCCTGGAGCAACACCTCGGCACCACACTGTTCTCGCGCGATGCAGGCGGTAACATGTCGCCGACGCCGCCGGGCGAGATCGCAGTTGCGAAGGCCGAGGCGATCGAGGCCGAAGTCATGGCGCTATCGGGCGCATTGGATGCGGTCGATCCCATGGCGCTCGGCAAGGTGCGCCTCACCGCCGCGCCATCCTTCATCAGCCGGCTGCTGATTCCCTCTATGCCCGGCTTGCTGGCTCAGCACTCGGGCCTTCAATTGGAGCTCATCGGCGATGCCCGCAATTTCAACCTGACCCGGCGCGAGGCGGATATGGCGCTACGCCTCTCGAGGCCAGCCGATGTCGCAAACGCCAAGGTCGTCGCTAGGCGGATCGCGACGTTGGATTATGCTGTCTACGTTGCCGCCGGGCAGGAGAGCCGGGCAGAAGGCTTGCCCTGGATCGTCTACGAAGAGGCCATGCTGCATCTGCCGCACGCCCGTTGGATTGCTGCGCAGGCGGAGAAATCCGCTCGCTTCAGCCCGCTTGCGGTGAACGACGCCGAAGCTCTGCTCCAAGCGGCCGCTGCAGGCCTAGGGCGCGCGCTTCTGCCGAAAATCCTTGCCGAGAGTGCCGAGGGTCTTTGCCGCGTCGACGGCGGCGACAGAAATCCGCCTGCGCGCGAGATGTGGCTGCTCATGCATGCAGAGCTTCGTCAGCTCGTCCGCATCCGCGCCGTTTCCGATTGGTTGGATGAGGTATTCCGTCGCCCGCTTTCTGAGCGGTGAGAGAGGCGGCCTGGATGCCGCCTCCCGTTATCGGACGAATTACTTGCCGTGCTTCTTCAGCCAGGCGTTCATCTCCTTGATTTCGGCTTCCTGCGCGGTGACGACGGCTTTCGCCAATTTGCGCAGTTCCGGGTCCTTGCCGTATTTGAGTTCCACCTTGGCCATGTCGATCGCACCTTGATGATGCGGGATCATGCCGCGGACGAAATCCGCATCGGCATCGCCGCTATAGGTGATCATCATATCCTTGTTCATCTTGCCCATGACATCGTTGAATGCCTTGCTGGAGGCGCCCTGGTCGCCCATCGGCTTGCCCATATCCACACCGGACATGTCCTGGGCGAGGGCGGGGATGGCGAGGGTGAGCGCAAGAGCGCCGGCGAGGATGATGGATTTTGAAATAGGCATGTAAGTTCCTTCCGTTTTCGAGACGGTATCTGAATTTCTAGCGAAGAATCGCTTCGTAAATTGGATGAAGTCAGACGCGTATCAGGCGAAACGGGGAGGCGGCGCCGTTGGTGCGGGACGGGAATCCGCAAGCCGTTGACCATGTGTCGGCGCCGGATAGGAGAATGCCAGCGCCTTGCCGTCATCGGCGACAAGGGGCGGCACTGCCGCCAGGCAGGCGGCGCAGGAGGGCACATGCGCCATGCCGCCGGCGCAGGGGTTGTCCGGTTTCTTGTCGGGGATCGCGCTGTTGGCGTGCATGGCCATCGAACCATGATCCATAGCCACGCCTGGCATCGCCTCATGCATGCTCATGGTGGAGGCTACCGGCATTGCCGTCTCTGAAACGCAGATGGGGCAGTTCGCCAGCGCCGGCATGGCACCGTAGAACAGCCAGGCAATCAGCATTGTCAGGATCGCGAAGAAGCGCATAAGCAAAAAACTAAATTTGTGGTCGCAAAAGGCAAGCGGAAATCGCTCAGCGATGGTTGGCAGAATATCGTGGCGCCAGTTTGACCTCGCTCAGGATTTCGACCGGAGGAGATCTGACACAGTCTGCCGCATCGAAAGTCACCGTAAATCTTGCCGGCGTTTCCGCCGCCCAACTCAGCGCCGTTTCGGCCGATGCCATGGGGATTTTCATCGCGATCGTGCAATGGGGTTGCCAATGGTCGGGACGGTAGTGCTCATGACATAGGATGGGATCGATTTCCCGATGAATGGCCTGGTGGAGCGGTCGCAAAGGGCTGTCATCGACGGGACGCGCCCATAGCACCAGCACATCGTTGCGGAAGTGGTGGATGCCCGAGAACTCCACGGAAATCGCCGGAATGTCGTGAAAAGTCTTGTGAACTGTCTCGCAGAGGCGGTCGGGTGAGATGTTTTCGTAGATGGCAAGGGTCAGATGCGGAGGGTAGTTCAGCCCTTGCATCGACGGCACGGTTTCGAAGGCGCCGGCTTGCCGCCACAGATCGCGGACAGGCATCGCCGTATTGTTGGTGCATTTCAGGCTGATCGCATAGGGCATGGCTTCCACGTCCCGTCCTGCTGCTTCTGTTGCTTTTGTCAGTTTTGACGGACAGCAACATACAACAATCCTTGCCGCATCCCGCGCTATCCGCTAGTTAACCGCCACTGTTCCCGTACCGGATTATCCTGCAAATGAGCGATAAACAAAAGAAACCGCAAAAGCTCAAGGCCCGCCTGCCGCGTGGCTTTGTCGATCGTTCGGCGAGCGACATTCGCGCCGTCAACGAAATGACCGCCAAGATCCGGGCCGTGTACGAGCATTATGGTTTCGATCCCGTCGAGACACCACTGTTCGAATATACCGATGCGCTCGGCAAATTCCTGCCTGACAGCGATCGGCCAAACGAGGGTGTGTTTTCGCTGCAGGATGATGACGAGCAGTGGATGTCGCTACGCTACGATTTGACGGCGCCGCTCGCCCGCCATGTGGCGGAGAATTTCAACGAGATCCAACTACCTTATCGCACTTACCGCGCCGGCTATGTTTTCCGCAACGAGAAGCCTGGCCCGGGCCGTTTCCGCCAGTTCATGCAGTTCGACGCCGATACGGTCGGCGCGCCGGGCGTGCAGGCGGATGCCGAAATGTGCATGATGATGGCCGATACGCTGGAAGCGCTCGGTATCAAGCGCGGCGACTATGTGATCCGCGTCAACAACCGCAAGGTCCTCGACGGCGTGCTCGAAGCGATCGGTCTTGGCGGCGACGACAAGGCCGCTCAGCGCCTCAACGTGCTGCGTGCCATCGACAAGCTCGACAAGTTCGGGCCGGAAGGCGTAGCGCTGCTGCTCGGGCCGGGTCGCAAGGACGAGTCTGGCGATTTCACCAAGGGCGCTGGGCTGGATGCGGACCAGATCGAAAAAGTGCTCTTCTTCGTCGGCATCAAGGATTATGCCGAAAGTGCTGTCCGGCTCGCTGAGCTTGTCGCCGGCACATCCAAGGGCAGCGAAGGCGTCGAGGAGCTGAATTTGATCGGTTCGCTGGTCACCAGCGCCGGCTATCATTCCGATCGTATCAAGATCGATCCGTCCGTCGTGCGTGGCCTCGAATATTATACCGGCCCGGTTTACGAAGCCGAGCTTTTGTTCGACGTCACCAACGAAAAGGGCGAGAAGGTCGTGTTCGGCTCGGTCGGCGGTGGTGGCCGCTATGACGGGCTTGTCTCGCGCTTCATGGGCCAGCCGGTGCCGGCCACCGGCTTCTCAATCGGCGTGTCGCGCCTGATGACTGCCTTGAAGAACCTAGGCAAGCTCGGCACGGAAGAGGTGATCGAGCCTGTGCTCGTCACTGTCATGGATGGCGATGTCGAGGCCATGGGCCGCTATCAGCGATTCACCCAGCAACTGCGCGCCGCCGGCATTCGCGCCGAGATGTTCCAGGGCAACTGGAAAAAGTTCGGCAACCAACTGAAATATGCCGACCGCCGCGGCTGCCCGATCGCCATCATCCAGGGTGGCGACGAGCGTGCCGAGGGTGTCGTACAGCTCAAGGATCTGATCGAGGGCAAGCGCCTCTCGGGCGAAATCGAGGATAATGAGAGCTGGCGCGAAGCCCGCGTTGCGCAGGAGACCGTGCCCGAAGCCGATCTGGTGGCCAAGGTACGGGAGATTTTGGCGGCGCAGGCGGAAGATCGGAAGAGGGCGCCCGGCAATGTCTGAGCGTGCGGCTTCGCCCCTCACCCTAGCCCTCTCCCCGCAGGCGGGGAGAGGGGACAATCTCTTTTGCTGCGGCCTCTCGTCCCTTGGTTGCGTCGTGGATGGCGCTAATTTCCCTCATCCCCTTCTCCCCGTCGGGGAGAAGGTGCCCGACAGGGCGGATGAGGGGGCCGAGGGGCGGAGCGACGCGGATCATGAGCGTGAAGCGAAGGATAGTTTTCCCGTGCTGAGAGCCCCCCTCATCCGACCCTTCGGGCCACCTTCTCCCCGAGGGGAGAAGGGGGGGCAATCCCATGCCCCTGATCAACCTTCCCGATTTCGCCGACGATCTTCTTGCCGAATTTGCCGCCCGTGGAACGGAACGGGTCGATACGCCCATCATCCAGCCGGCCGAACCGTTTCTCGACATGGCGGGCGAAGACCTGCGCCGCCGTATCTTCATGACGGAGAATGAGACTGGCGCCAGCCTCTGCCTGCGTCCGGAATTCACCATTCCCGTCTGCTTGCGTCATATCGAGACTGCGACCGGCACGCCGAAGCGCTATTCCTATCTCGGGGAGATCTTCCGCCAGCGTCGTGAAGGCGGCAATGAATTCTATCAGGCGGGGATGGAGGATCTCGGCGATCGCGATATCGCCAGCGCCGATGCCCGCGCCATCGGCGACGCCATCGGCATTCTCGACAGGCTGGTTCCCGGCAAGGCGCTGTCGGTGACGCTCGGCGATCAGGCAGTGTTCGAGGCCGTCGTCCAGGCGCTCGGTCTGCCGTCTGGCTGGCAGAAGCGCCTGATCCACGCCTTCGGCAATCTGACGCAGCTCGAAACCCTGCTGGCACGTCTGGCAAGTCCCCAGCCCGTCGTCGGCCTCAATCGTCATGTGGTCGATTTTCTGGCCCGTGGCGATGAGCAGGGGTTGGTGGATCATATTGACAAGACCATGCAGGCAACCGGCTATTCCACCAATGCCAGCCGCTCGCCGCTCGAGATCGCCCGTCGTTTGCGGGAAAAACTGGTGTTGTCGACGACCTATCTCGACGATGCCGCCTTCGGCGTGTTGGAAGAGTTCCTGTCGCTCAGCCTGCCGCTTGCGGACGCCTCTTCTGCGCTTGCCGATTTTGCCGACGCGGCCGGGCTGAAGCTTGGCGCGGCGCTTGAGCGTTTTGACGCCCGCGTCGCAGCACTCGCCAATGCCGGCGTCGATGCGGCACAGATCGACTATGGTGCCGCTTTCGGCCGTCCGCTCGATTATTATACCGGCCTCACTTTCGAAGTGACGGCACAAGGTTCGACCGAAGTGCTGGCCGGCGGCGGACGGTTCGACCAGCTGCTGACGCTGCTCGGCGCAAAAGATCATATCCCGGCTGTCGGCTTCGCGCTCTGGCTCGACCGCATCGAAACCGCGAGGGCAGCCTGATGACCATTACCATTGCTCTCCCGTCCAAAGGCCGGATGAAGGACGACTGCTCCGGGATCTTCGCGCGCGCCGGCATGCCGATCGTTGCAGTTGGTAACGACCGCTCCTATCGCGGCCGTGTCGAAGGCTGGGATAATGTCGAAATAGCCTTCCTGTCGGCGTCGGAAATCTCGCGCGAGATCGGCAATGGCAGCGTCGATTTCGGTGTCACCGGTGAGGATCTGGTGCGCGAGGGCATGGCGGAGGCCGATAGCCGCGTCGAATTCTGCGCCCGTCTCGGCTTTGGCCACGCCGATGTTGTGGTTGCCGTGCCGGATATCTGGCTTGATGTCGATACCATGGCCGATCTTGGCGACGTCGCCGCCGACTTCCGGGCGCGGCGCGGCCGCAGGCTGGCGATCGCCACCAAATATTGGCGGCTGACGCAGCAGTTCTTCTCCAGCCAGCACGGCATCCAGCTCTACCGCATCGTCGAAAGCCTCGGTGCGACAGAGGGGGCGCCTGCTGCCGGCTCGGCGGATATCATCGTCGATATCACCTCGACCGGTTCGACGCTGAAGGCAAACCATCTGAAGGTTCTGTCTGATGGGATTATCTTGCGCTCCGAGGCTTGCCTTGTCCGCGCGCGCAAGGAAAGCCACGAGAGCGATCCGATGGTTCAGCGCATCATTGCGGCCGTGCGCGCTGCACTTTGACCTTTTCAGACCTGTTTGACGATGCAAAAAGCCCGCCGTGGGAAACGGCGGGCTTTTTTCTGCTTGGGAGGTTTGGGGCAATTACGCGGCTGCGTAGGCACCGCGGCGTGCATCGAGCGAGTAGACGCCCGGGCCGTTGGTGGCGAGCATGACGTAGGCGCCGGCGAGAGTGACGTTCTTCAGGAAGTTGACGAAGTTCAGGCCGTTGATCCAGCCATTGGCGGCAGCCGGGAAATCCGGAACGTTGACGGTCGGCAGATGGAAGACGACACCGGTGAAGACACAGAACAGTGCGAGCAGCCAGCCGACGATGCGGATCTGGAAGCCGAGCAGGACGCAGACGCCGGTGACGAATTCGAAGGTGCCGGCGAGGTAGGTGAGAAGCGTGGCAGCTGGCATGCCGGCGCCTGCGATCATGCCTGCGGTGCCAGCCGGATCGGTGAGCTTGCCGAAGCCGGCGAAGATGAACATGAAAGCGAGCAGGATGCGTGCGACGAGGATGATGATGTTATTGGTGTTGGACATGGCGGTCTCCAGTGAATGTGGTGGGTAACAATTCCTGAAACCGTTTATTCGCGATTTTGCTGAGATTGGAAAGATAAACAACTGCACACAATTAGTTCACAATTGCTGAACAATCTCTCGCAGGCGGCGCTCTTCCCATACGCTCCATATCGGCTATCTTGGCGCGAATTTATTCGCCAAATCATGATCTTCAGAAGGAAGCCCGATGGCCGATCTGTCCTCTTTCCCAATTACCAAGCGCTGGCCCGCCAGCAATCCGGATGTCATCCAGCTCTATTCGCTGCCGACGCCGAATGGCGTCAAGATTTCGATCGCCCTCGAAGAACTCGGCCTTCCCTATGAGGCACATCTGGTTTCCTTCGGCACGAACGACCAGAAGTCGTCGGAATTCGTCTCGCTGAACCCGAACGGCCGCATCCCGGCGATCATCGATCCCAACAGCCCCGACAGCAAGCCGATCGGCCTGTTCGAATCCGGCGCTATTCTCGTCTATCTCGCCGAAAAGACCGGTAAGCTGATGCCCAAGGACGCTGCCGGGCGCTACGAGACATTGCAGTGGGTATTCTTCCAGATGGCCGGCATCGGCCCGATGTTCGGGCAGTTCGGCCACTTCTTCAAATTTGCCGCCGACAAGGTTGCCAACAACTCCTACCCGGTGGAGCGCTATCGCGATGAGAGCAAGCGCCTGTTGAGCATCCTGGAAAGCCGCCTGAAGGGCCGGCAGTGGATTATGGGCGACGAATACACCATCGCCGACATCGCCACCTTCCCGTGGGTCCGGGGCGTCGACGTCTTTTATGGCGGTCGGGAGGTTCTCGATTTCGCAAGCTTCCCCTCGGTCATGGATTGGCTCGACCGTGCCATTGCCCGCCCGGCGAGCCAGCGCGGGCTGAATATTCCGAAGCGGGATTGATATCGAGCCTGCGCGCGATGCAAGGCCGGTCCGAAAGGATCGGCCTTTTGCGTTCAGGGCGCTATTGCCGGCTCGCTAACTGGCTGCCCGGCTCGAGCTTGAAACGCGGAAACACGAACATGCCCACCATGCTGCCGGCGTGTTTTCCCTCCGCGCCGATCGATTCGCCGACGCAGAAGATCGGTTGGCGATGCCCGCCGACGCCAAGCGCGGTCGTGGAGTAGCAGAAAGACGAAGACGCGGTTGCGGCCTGCTCGAACAGGTCGAGGATGCGGGCGCGGTCATGGGCGTCGTAGCAATGCATCAGGCTCAACAGGCCGCATTCCGACGAGGTCAACCCGTGCAGCATGGTGCTCCACTGACCAAGCTTGATGACGCCGCTTGATAAATCGCCGGTCCATCCTTCGGAGACGCAGAACTGCGCCAGCAGATCAGGATCATGCCCACCCAACTCCAGTGACCCTGGAGCGAAAGGTGCGGCAAGATTGGCTTTGGCGATCTTGAACAAGATATCCCCCAGCTTGAGGCGCGGGTTCCCCTGCGCGCGCTTCAATCGAATTCCATGCATTATTGGACGGAGCATCGCTCCGCATATTGCACAGCGGCGGACCGGCGAAGCCACATCTTCGCCACCCCCTCCACACCGGGCGTGCTTCCGGATCGTCAATTCAATGTATCAAGTCACGTCAAGTAATGAATCTACGCAAGCTATCTATCAAAAAGGTTATGAAAATATTTGGCCGCAGGTAATGCGTGTCGAAAACAAGTAAAATTTATGAACTCTGCAACAATCCCTCGAAAATCATTGCGCTGCGATTTATAGGAGCTTTTCTGAAAACGGCAATGGGGCAATTTGCTTAAAATTGCACCGTTGTAAAATCTTTTAAACCTTGCCCTGCAGCAGGTTCAGCGCAAACGAAAAGGGCGGCCCGAGAGCCGCCCTTCGTCAATTCCGGATGTCGGAATGAACAATCGCAATAAGGCTGATGCCTTATCACATCATGTCCATACCACCCATGCCGCCCATGCCGCCCGGCATACCAGCCGGGGCATCCTTCTTCGGCAGCTCGGCGATCATGGCTTCGGTGGTGATCAGCAGCGAAGCAACCGAAGCTGCGTCCTGCAGAGCCGTGCGAACGACCTTGACCGGGTCGACGATGCCCATGGTGATCATGTCGCCATAGACGCCCGTCTGAGCGTTGTAGCCCCAGTTGTCTTCGTTCTTGTCGAGGATCTTGCCGACAACGATGGAGGCTTCATCACCAGCGTTTTCAGCGATCTGGCGGCAAGGAGCCTGCAGAGCGCGACGGATGATGTTGATGCCGGCTTCCTGATCGTCGTTTTCACCCTTTGCGGTGATCTTGACGGAAGAACGCAGCAGAGCCGTGCCGCCGCCCGGTACGATGCCTTCCTGAACAGCAGCGCGCGTCGCGTTGAGAGCGTCGTCGATGCGGTCCTTCTTTTCCTTGACTTCGACTTCGGTCGAGCCGCCAACGCGGATGACGGCAACGCCGCCGGCGAGCTTGGCAAGACGTTCCTGCAGCTTTTCGCGGTCGTAGTCGGAAGAGGTTTCTTCGATCTGAGCCTTGATCTGAGCTACGCGGCCTTCGATGTCAGACTTGGCGCCAGCGCCGTCGACGATCGTGGTGTTTTCCTTGGAGATCGAAACCTTCTTGGAACGGCCGAGCATGTCGAGGGTAACGGACTCGAGCTTGATGCCGAGGTCTTCGGAGATGACAGTGCCGCCCGTCAGGATGGCGATGTCTTCCAGCATGGCCTTGCGGCGATCGCCGAAGCCCGGAGCCTTGACGGCAGCGATCTTGAGACCGCCGCGCAGCTTGTTGACGACGAGCGTTGCAAGAGCTTCGCCTTCGACGTCTTCAGCGATGATGAGGAGCGGCTTGCCAGTCTGAACGACGGCTTCGAGAACCGGCAGCATCGCCTGCAGGTTGGAGAGCTTCTTCTCGTGCAAGAGGATGAAGGCGTCTTCGAGGTCGGCAATCATCTTTTCCGGGTTGGTCACGAAGTAGGGGCTGAGATAGCCACGGTCGAACTGCATGCCTTCGACGACTTCGAGTTCGGTTTCGGCGGTCTTGGCTTCTTCAACCGTGATGACGCCTTCGTTGCCAACCTTCTGCATGGCTTCAGCAATATCGAGACCGATCTGCTTTTCGCCGTTTGCGGAGATCGTGCCGACCTGTGCAACTTCTTCCGAGGTGTTGATCTTCTTGGCCTTGGCCTGGAGATCCTTGACGACTTCGGCAACGGCGAGGTCGATGCCGCGCTTCAGATCCATCGGGTTCATGCCGGCAGCAACTGCCTTGGCGCCTTCGCGAACGATGGCCTGGGCGAGAACGGTTGCAGTCGTCGTGCCGTCGCCGGCGATGTCGTTGGTCTTCGAAGCAACTTCGCGGACCATCTGTGCGCCCATGTTTTCGAACTTGTCTTCGAGTTCGATTTCCTTGGCGACGGTTACGCCGTCCTTGGTGATGCGCGGAGCGCCGAAGGACTTGTCGATGACGACGTTACGACCCTTCGGGCCGAGCGTGACCTTCACTGCGTCAGCGAGGATGTCGACGCCACGAAGCATCTTTTCGCGGGCGCTGCGGCCGAATTTTACTTCTTTAGCTGCCATTGTTTGAACTCCTGAATTCGCGTTGTCCGGGTTTATGGCCCGTCAGCTTTATCGGAAAAAAGAGGAACCGGCCGGATTAGCCGATGATGCCCATGATGTCGGCTTCCTTCATGATCAGAAGGTCTTCGCCGTTGAGCTTGACTTCGGTGCCGGACCACTTGCCGAACAGAACGCGATCGCCAACCTTGACGTCGAGTGCTACGACCTTGCCGGATTCATCGCGGGCGCCAGAGCCGACGGCGACGATTTCGCCTTCCTGCGGCTTTTCCTTGGCGGTGTCGGGAATGATGATGCCACCCTTGGTCTTTTCTTCCGACTCGACGCGACGAACGACGACACGGTCATGAAGGGGGCGGAAATTGGTGCTTGCCATTGTCTAATCCCTCGATCAAATGACATTCACGGATCAGCGGGGGATCCGTATGGGGCTTTGTTAGCACTCCGCCTCGGCGAGTGCTAGCGACGGTGATTTAGGGGTGGCTTCCGGATGAGTCAAGAACAGCACGGTGAATTTTTTACGGCGCGCATCGGCTCGTTCCGCAGATGATTAACGGCGCCGGTCACGCCTGTTACGGTGTGTATCTTGCTATAGTGCTGCTGAAGCTCATCCAATTTGCCCGGTGAACTGCCGGACAAGACATCTTGGCTCGATCGCCAGTTAAAATGTTGGCCCCGATCCTGCCTCTCTCGGCTGCCCGGCTTTACCGGCCGCCCGGTTCGGCGCCGACCTGTCGCCGGGGCCTTGTGCGGCGCAAAAACCTTTTGCCGCGCTCTTGTAATTTGCCGGCCGGTTTGCGATGTCACCCGCTGATTTCTTTGAATGCGAGGACGGCATGGGCAAGCGTATCGAAAGCTTTCGCGAGATCGGCGGACATTATGATGTCGCGCTCTGCGATGTCTGGGGCGTCCTGCACAACGGCGTCTCCGCCTATAAGGAAGCGTCGGTCGCGCTGGAAGCTGCACGCGGCGAAGGACTGACCGTCGTCCTCATCACCAATTCTCCCCGCATCGCACCGAAAGTGGTCGAGCAATTGCGCCAGATCGGCGTTCCCGACAGCGCCTATGACCGCATCGTCACCTCCGGCGACGTCACCCGCCGCCTGATAGCCGAAGGCCCGAAGAAGGTGTTTCTGCTTGGTCCCGAACGCGACATCGCCATCATCGAGGGGTTGGATGTCGTGCGTGTCGAGGCCGAAGAGGCCGAAAGCATCGTCTGCACCGGCTTCTTCGATGACGAGACCGAAACGCCCGATGACTATACCGACATGCTGACTGCCTGGTCGGCCCGTAAGGTGCCGCTGATCTGCGCCAATCCCGATCTCGTTGTCGAGCGTGGCCACCGCATGATCCCTTGCGCCGGCGCTATGGCCGCTTATTACGACCGGCTCGGCGGCGAGACACGGATAGCGGGCAAACCGCATCAGCCGATCTACGAAGCCTCGATCGCCGCTGCCCGCGACGTGCGCGGCGAATTCCCGCTGTCGCGGGTGCTGGCGATCGGGGACGGCATGCCGACCGATGTGCGTGGCGCCCTCGATTACGGCCTCGATCTTCTTTATATCAGCCATGGTATCCATGCCCGCGAATATGTCGTCGAGGGTCACACCGACGAGGCAGCGCTCGGCGCCTTTCTGGCGCGCGAGCAGGCGTCGCCGAAGTGGTGGATGCCGCGACTTGCCTGAGGGGAGTGGTAGCCGATGACCGTTTTCCATCGCAATGAGACCCGCGAACCGCTGCCGGACAATCTGAAAGGCGGGGTTATCGCCATCGGCAATTTCGACGGCATGCATCGCGGTCATCAATCCGTGCTCGATCGTGCGCTGGAGATCGCAAAGGAGCGCGGCATACCGGCGCTGGTCTTGACTTTCGAGCCGCATCCGCGGACCGTCTTCAAGCCCGATCACCCGGTTTTCCGCCTGACACCGGCGCCGCTGAAGGCGCGCATCCTGGAAGCGATCGGGTTCAACGCCGTCATAGAATATCCCTTCGACCGGACCTTCTCGCAGCGCTCCGCCGATGAATTCGTCCATTCGATTCTGATCGACTGGCTCCATGCTTCCGAAGTCGTCACCGGCTTCAATTTCCATTTCGGGCATGACCGCCAGGGTGGTCCGGCCTTTCTCATGAACGCCGGCAGCAAAAACGGTTTCGGCGTAACCTTGATCGATGCCTACCGTGACGAGAATGCCGATGTGGTCTCGTCGAGCCGCATCCGGGAACTGCTCGTCGAAGGCGAGGTGGCGGAGGCGGCGGGTCTGCTCGGCTATCGCTACACCGTCGAGGCGGAAGTGATCGGTGGTGAAAAACTCGGCCGCTCGCTCGGCTTCCCGACCGCCAACATGCAGCTGCCGCCGGAAACAGAGTTGAAGGCCGGTATCTACGCCGTGCGGTTCCGCGGCGCCGATGGCGTCATTCGCGATGCCGTCGCCAGCTATGGCCGGCGTCCGACAGTGACGGACAACGGCGCGCCGCTGCTCGAAACCTTCGTTTTCGACTTCAGCGGCGATCTCTACGGTCAGATCTGCTCTGTCTCCTTTTTCGGCTACCTCCGGCCCGAGTTGAAGTTCGACGGCCTCGAACCGTTGGTGGCGCAGATCAGGCAGGATGGGGAGGAGGCGAGGGCACTGCTCGCCGGTGTGCGGCCGCTCGGGGACATCGACCTGTTTATCGCCTTTTCCTGATATCGCTCAAGGAGTTGTGCGGAGAGGACGTGCCGCACTGCAGCATCTTTTTGGCTTGAGCCGACTACCAGATGAGCTACTTCTTATAGGTGATGAGGTGCGGAGTCGCCGCGCCCGATCTCCGAAAGGCGCACGAAATGGATAAAGGCTTTGGAACGGCGGCTTGCTGGCTGCTCGTCATTCCCTATATCGGCTTGCTCTGGGTTCCCTTCTATAACCACCACGACCCGGTCCTTCTGGGCTTCCCTTTCTTCTATTGGTATCAGCTCGCCTGGGTGCCGATCACCGCTTTCCTTACCTGGATCGCCTATCGGAGCATGCGCAATGACGACTGAGATCGACCCGACCGCGCTTGCCGTCTTCATCTTCTTTTTCGTGCTTGTCACCGTCATGGGTTTTATCGCCGCGCGCTGGCGCAGGCCGAAGACCCTTGCCCGCATCGACGAATGGGGCCTAGGGGGACGTAGCTTCGGCACCTGGATTACCTGGTTCCTCGTCGGTGGCGACTTCTACACCGCCTACACAGTGATTGCCGTTCCCGCCCTGGTCTACTCGGTCGGCGCCTACGGCTTCTTTGCTCTGCCCTATACGATCATCGTCTATCCCTTCGTCTTCATGGTAATGCCGGTTCTCTGGAAGCGCGCAAAGGACAACGGCTACGTCACGGCGGGCGATGTCGTACACGGCCAATACGGCTCTCGTGCCCTCGAATTGGCCGTGGCGATCACCGGCGTTATCGCGACCATGCCCTACATCGCGCTGCAGCTTGTCGGCATGACGGCAGTGTTCAAAGCCCTGGGACTTCATGGCGAGATCCCGCTCGCCGCCTCCTTTATCATCCTGGCGCTCTACACCTATTCGGCGGGCCTTCGCGCGCCGGCATTGATCGCTTTCGTCAAGGACATCATGATCTATATCGTGGTGATTGCCGCGATCGCACTCATCCCCGCGAAGCTGGGCGGCTACGCCAATGTGTTCGCCGCAGCCGATGCTGCATTCAAGGCCAAGGGATCAGGCAGTCTGCTGCTGGCTGGCAACCAGTACGTCGCCTATGCGACCCTGGCGCTCGGCTCGGCTTTGGCAGCCTTCATGTATCCGCATACATTGACGGGCATTTTTGCCTCCAACAGCGGCAGAACCATTCGCAAGAATGCCGCCTTGCTGCCGGCCTATACGCTGCTGCTCGGCCTGCTGGCACTGCTCGGCTATATGGGCCATGCCGCCGGCCTGAAACTCGAAAGCGCCAATGATGTCGTGCCGGCGCTTTTCCAGACGCTGTTCTCGGGCTGGTTTGCCGGCTTCGCCTTCGCGGCGATTGCGATCGGCGCGCTGGTTCCTGCGGCGGTGATGAGCATCGGCGCGGCCAATCTCTTTACCCGCAACTTTTGGAAAGCCTATATCAACCCGCAGGTCACCGAGGCAGGCGAGGCCAAAGTGGCCAAGGTGACGTCGCTCATCGTCAAGATCGGCGCGCTGCTCGTCATTCTGTTTCTGCCGACGCAGTTCGCGCTCGATCTGCAGTTGCTAGGCGGCATCTGGATCATGCAGACGCTGCCGGCGCTGGTTTTCGGCCTCTATTCCAACTGGTTCCGTGGGCCTGGCCTGCTAGCCGGCTGGGTCGTTGGCTTCTTTGGCGGCACCTACCTTGTCTGGATCAATGGCCTGAAGCCGTTGCAGGCCATCAGCCTCGGAGGAACGCCGTTTACGGTCTACATCGGCCTGCTGGCGCTTATCGCCAATATCGTTGCCGCCGTGATCGTCAACGTCGTCACGCCGGCACGAGCCACGGCACGGGCCTGATTAGACCGCCTCCGATCGGCTGCGGGCGGAAACGTCCGCGGCTTTTCTGTGCCTTGCGGCGGCTGATCCCTCTTCCTTTCCATGCAAAAAGCGCCTATGAACCGCCAACCATGACCCAATTTCGGCTGAGCCCATCGATACGAATTATTGGCCCGGCCTTCCGCGCGCTTTAAGCTGCCGGAAGGTCCGGGTTTTTGGCGCCTGTTCCCGAGGCGCTTTCCGCCGCCGAAAAATCCCTATATGGCTGCGCCTTTCCGGCGCGAAACGCCCGAAACGCCGAGGCAATTGTCAGAACAATGACCGATACCGCTGAAAAGATCGACTATTCGAAAACTCTTTACCTGCCCGAGACCGACTTTCCGATGCGCGCTGGCCTGCCGCAGAAGGAGCCGGAGCTGGTCAAGCGCTGGCAGGAGATGAACCTCTACAAGAAGCTGCGTGCTTCCGCCGCCGGCCGTGAAAAATTCGTGCTGCATGACGGCCCGCCCTATGCCAACGGCAACATCCACATCGGACACGCGCTGAACAAGATCCTGAAGGACGTCATCACCCGCTCGTTCCAGATGCGCGGCTATGACAGCAATTACGTTCCGGGCTGGGACTGCCACGGTCTGCCGATCGAATGGAAGATCGAGGAAAAGTACCGCGAGAAGGGCAAGAACAAGGACGAGGTTCCGGTCAACGAATTCCGTCAGGAATGCCGTGACTTCGCCGCCGGCTGGATCAAGATCCAGTCCGAGGAGTTCAAGCGCCTCGGCATCACGGGCGATTTCGACAATCCCTATCTGACGATGAATTTCCATGCGGAATCCCGCATCGCCGGCGAACTCTTGAAGATCGCCCGCAGCGGCCAGCTCTATCGCGGCTCCAAGCCGATCATGTGGTCGGTTGTCGAGCGCACGGCGCTGGCGGAAGCTGAAGTCGAATATGCCGATGTCGAGAGCGACATGATCTGGGTAAAGTTCCCCGTCGTCGAAGGTCCAGCCGCGCTCGCCGATGCCTTCGTCGTCATCTGGACCACGACGCCCTGGACGATCCCCGGCAACCGGGCGGTCTCCTATTCATCGCGGGTTTCCTACGGTCTTTACGAAGTGACGGAAGCCGCCAATGATTTCGGCCCGCGTCCGGGCGAAAAGCTGATCTTCGCCGACAAGCTTGCCGAGGAATCCTTTGCCAAGGCGAAGCTGCAGTACAAGCGCCTGCGCGACGTGACGGCCGACGATTTGGCTGCTATCACCTGCGCCCATCCGCTGGCTTCGCTCGGCTACGACTTCAAGGTCCCGTTGCTGGACGGCGATCATGTGACCGATGATGCCGGCACCGGTTTCGTGCACACCGCACCGAGCCACGGCCGCGAGGACTTTGACGCCTGGACGACCCATTCCCGCCTGATCGAAGCGCGTGGGATCTCGACCCGTATCCCGTTCCCTGTTGATGACGCCGGCTTCTATACCGCCGATGCCCCCGGCTTCGAGGGCGGCCGCGTCATGGATGACAACGGCAAGAAGGGCAATGCGAACGAGATCGTCACCAAGGCCCTGATCGAGACGAACACCCTCTTCGCCCGCGGCCGGCTCAAGCATTCCTATCCGCATTCCTGGCGCTCGAAGAAGCCGGTCATCTTCCGCAATACGCCGCAGTGGTTCGTGTACATGGACAAGGACTTCGCTGATGGCTCGACGCTGCGTTCGCGCGCCCTGAAGGCGATCGACGATACGCGCTTCGTGCCCGGCGCCGGTCAGAACCGCTTGCGCGCCATGATCGAACAGCGCCCGGACTGGGTTCTGTCGCGCCAGCGCGCCTGGGGCGTGCCGATCTGCATCTTCGTCGATGAAGAGGGCCAGATCCTGCAGGACGACGGTGTCGACGCCCGCATTCTCGAAGCCTTCGAGAAGGAAGGCGCCGATGCCTGGTTCGCCGAAGGCGCGCGTGAACGTTTCCTTGGCGAAAAGGCCAATGAGCCTTGGAAGCAGATCATGGATATCCTCGATGTCTGGTTCGATTCGGGCTCGACGCACACCTTCACGCTGGAAGACCGTCCGGACCTGAAATGGCCGGCAGACGTCTATCTCGAAGGCTCGGATCAGCACCGCGGCTGGTTCCACTCGTCGCTGCTCGAAAGCGCCGCCACACGCGGCCGCGCGCCCTATAATGCCGTTATCACCCATGGCTTCACCATGGATGAGAAGGGCGAGAAGATGTCGAAGTCCAAGGGCAACGTCGTTGCCCCTCAGGACGTGATGAAGGATGCCGGCGCCGATATCCTGCGCCTCTGGGTCATGACCACGGATTATTGGGAAGACCAGCGCCTCGGCAAGGCCATCATCCAGACCAATGTCGATGCCTATCGTAAGCTGCGCAACACAATCCGCTGGATGCTCGGCACCCTGGCGCATGACAAGGGCGAGGTGATTGCCTATGCCGACATGCCTGAGCTGGAACAGCTGATGCTGCATCGTCTCGCCGAACTCGACGAGCTGGCGCGCGAAAGCTACGATGCCTTCGATTTCAAGCGCATTGCCCGCGCCCTTATCGATTTCGCCAATGTCGAGCTGTCGGCCTTCTACTTCGACGTCCGTAAGGATGCGCTCTACTGCGATGCTCCGTCGAGCCTGCGCCGCCGCTCGTCGCTCGCCGTCATCCGCATGATCTTCGATTGCATGGTGACCTGGCTGGCGCCGATGCTGCCTTTCACGACCGAAGAAGCCTGGTTGTCGCGCAACCCGACCGCGGTTTCCGTGCATCTTGAACAGTTTCCCGCCGTTCCCGCCGAATGGAAGAACGAGATCCTGGCCGAGAAATGGAAGAAGATCCGTGCGGTGCGCAGCGTCGTCACCGGCGCCTTGGAAATCGAGCGCAAGGACAAGCGTATTGGCTCCTCGCTGGAAGCCGCGCCGGTTGTCTACATCGCCGATCCGGAGCTTCTGAAGGTGCTGGAAGGCCAGGATTTTGCAGAAATCTGCATCACCTCCGACATCACCATCCGTGGTGGCGAAGGCCCGGCCAATGCCTTCCGTCAGGATGACGCCGCCAAGGTGAGTGTCGTGCCGAAACTGGCAGAAGGCCGTAAGTGCGCCCGCTCATGGCGCATCACCACCGACGTCGGCTCCGATCCGGAATATCCCGACGTGTCGGCGCGTGATGCGGCGGCGCTGCGCGAATTGATGGCCATCAACTGAAGAAAATTACCGGATGAATTGCGTTTGCTGCGTTCATCCGGTAAAAGCTGCCTGAAAATGGCCCGATTTTTGCGGCAGTTGGCATGAATTGGGGTTCTGCGATAGTTGTACCGGCATGGCTGGGAAGGGTATTCATGAGAGCGATGCATAGGGTTCGTGTCGGCGTCAGCTTGACGGCACTCGTGGTTGGCTGCGGTCTGATGGCCGGCTGCATGAGCAGCCCGCGCTACGGCACGGACAAGACCGCCGGCGAGCAGCTCTTTGACGATCTCAGCGACATCGCGTCCGTTTCGGCCGCCACGCCGAAAGACAAGGGTGTAAAATATCCGAACCGGCCCGGCCTGGTTCTCCCCGCTCAACAGAATAGGGAAGACCTGACTTCGCCGCAGCAGTCGCTGGCAAGCAAGGATAATCCGGCCTGGGTGGAATCACCGGAAGAAGCGCGTAAACGCCTGGCCGACGAAGCCGATCAGAATAAGAACGACGTCAACTATCGCTCGCCGCTCGCCCAGGCCGATAGCGGCCGTAATCGTGTGACCGAGCAGCAGCAGACGGCCGCCTATCGCGCCGCACGCCAGGATCAGGCCGGCACCTATATTGACCAGCGCCGCTACCTGATTGATCCGCCGCAGCAATACCGCCAGGTCTCCGATCCGACTGCGCTGAACGATCTTGGCACGCCGGAGAGCAAGAAGGAAAAGAAGCGCAAGAAGGACGCCGAGGCCGCGCAGCAGACCAGTAGCTGGTGGAAGCCGTTCCAATAAGCCTTTTCTGATAAAGCGGCGGTCAAATCCGCCGCTTTTTAGTCTTCCATACGCTTTTGCTGGAAGAAGTCCCTGAGAATGTCAGCTGCATCCTGTTCGGCCATGCCCGAATAGACCTCTGGGGCGTGGTGGCAGGTCGGCTGGCGATAGAAGCGCACGCCATTATCCACCCCGCCACCTTTCGGATCTTCCGCGCCGTAGTAAAGGCGGCGGATGCGGGCAAATGAGATGGCGGCCGCGCACATGGTGCATGGCTCCAGCGTCACATAGAGATCGGCGCCCGTCAGCCGCTCTTGGCCGAGCGCCTCGCACGCCATGCGGATTACCGTGATTTCGGCATGCGCGGTGACGTCGTTGAGTTCACGGGTGCCATTGCCGGCCTTGGCGATGACGGTGTTGCCGAGCACGAGGACGGCTCCGATAGGCACTTCACCACGCGCTTTTGCGCCCCGCGCTTCGGCGAGCGCCAGCTCCATGAAGTGATTTGTATGCACCATTTAAGATTTTCCACTTAACCGCGGGGGCGTGACCTGATAGGAACACGCCTTAAAAATTCAGGCAAACAACAAATGACAATGAATGACAAGCCCAAGCGGCCTGGGTCCAAACCCTTTACCCGCGACGTCAAGACGAAGCCGGCGAAGATACGCGACGACGCAAAGCCGATGAAGGCTGCGTCCGCCAAGGCGACGGCAGAGACAGAAGGCGGAGATGGAAAAGCCGAGCGCATTTCCAAGGTGATGGCGCGCGCTGGCGTAGCATCGCGCCGCGACATCGAACGCATGATCATGGATGGCCGCGTAAAGCTCAACGGCGTGCTGCTGGATACTCCGGTCGTCAACGTGACTTTGACCGACAAGATCGACGTGGACGGCGTGCCGATCCGCGGCATCGAGCGCACGCGCCTCTGGCTTTACCACAAGCCGGCGGGCCTGGTGACCACTAATGCCGATCCCGAAGGACGTCCGACAGTCTTCGACAATCTGCCGGAAGAGCTGCCGCGCGTCATGTCGATCGGCCGTCTCGACATCAACACCGAAGGCCTGCTGCTGCTGACCAATGACGGCGGTCTTGCCCGTGTTCTGGAACTGCCGACCACCGGCTGGCTGCGGCGCTACCGCGTGCGCGCCCATGGCGAGATCGATCAGGAAGCCTTGGACAAGCTGAAGGAAGGCATTGCTGTCGATGGCGTGCTTTATGGCTCCATCGAGGCGACGCTCGACCGCACGCAAGGGTCGAACGTCTGGATCACCATGGGCCTGCGCGAAGGCAAGAACCGCGAAATCAAGAATGTGCTGGGCGCCCTCGGCCTCGAGGTCAATCGCCTGATCCGCATTTCCTATGGCCCCTTCCAGCTTGGCGAGCTGCCGGAAGGTCGGGTGCTGGAAGTGCGCGGCCGCACGCTGCGAGATCAGCTCGGCCCCCGCCTGGTCGAAGACGCCAAAGCGAATTTCGATGCGCCGCTCTATAACACTTCGGCCACTGCCCCCGACGATGAGGCAGACGCCAAGCCGGCACGCGCTGCGAAAGAGGAACGCCCGCGCCGCGAACGGCCCGAAGATAAGCGCGAGCGCGCCCTAAGCCGCCTCGACACCAAGCGCGACGATCGTCATGAAGGCGGCCGCCGTGCGGACGACCGCCGGGAGAGCTCTCGCCATGGGGAAGAAGACCGTCCGAAGCGGCAGCCGCTCGCCCCGCGTCGCAGTGCCAACGTCTGGATGGCGCCCGGTGCCAGACCGCTCGGCGAAAAGGCTGCTCTGAAGGCTGCCAAGAATGCGAAGACCGCTGCCAAGCGCGGCGAGACCGCACGTCCGCCGCGCAGCGGATTTGACCGCCCCGATGAAGGCCCACGTGTTCGCGTCAATCGTGTCGATGAGGCGGACGGCGAATGGATCCGCTCAAGCGAGGTGACCCCGCGCAAGTCTCGTGGCGATGACGAAGGTTTCGAGCGCAAGCGCTCCCGTGGAGATCGGCCGCAGGGCGACCGTCCCGCTCGGGGGGATCGTCCGTTTGGCGACCGCCCTCGCGGCGATCGGGCCTTTAGCGATCGTCCGCGTGGCGAACGTGGCTCGCGCTCGGAAGGCGGCGACCGCCCCCGTGCGAAATCCTTCCAGGGCGAGGCCCGCTCCGAGCGTCCGCGTGGAGACCGCCCATTCGGTGATCGTCCGCCGCGCGGCGACAAGCCTTTCGGCGGAAAGCCCCGTGGAGATCGTCCGTATGGTGACCGGCGGCCGCGCGTCGAGGGAGATGAGCGTCCGCGCGCGAGGTCCTTCGAAGGCGAGCAACGTTCCGAACGTCCCCGCGACGACCGCCCACAAGGCGAACGTTCCTACGGCGAGCGCCCGGCGGGCAAGCCCTTCGGCAAGAAGCCGGGTGGAAAGTCCTTTGGCGGCAAGCCGGGTGGAAAGCCCGGCGGGGCACGCGGTTTCTCGGGCAAGTCAGGCGGCGCTGGTCGCCCGTCCGGCGGTCCCGGCCGCGGTGGCCCAAATCGCGGTGGTTCCGGTAGGAGCGGCCCAAAGGGCGGAAGGGGTTGATGCGCGGTGCGGATCGTCGGCGGTGAGTTTCGCGGTCGGTCGCTTGCGGTGCCGAAGTCGAACGACATTCGTCCGACGGCGGACCGCACGCGCGAGAGCCTGTTCAATATAGTGAGCCATGCCTATCCCGAGGCCATCGATGCCACGCGGATGATGGACGTCTTTGCCGGCACCGGAGCAGTTGGCCTGGAAGCCGCCTCTCGCGGCTGCCGCCATGTCCTTTTTGTTGAAAGCAGCGTCGAGGGCCGCGGCCTACTTTGGGAAAATATCGATGCGCTCGGCCTGCATGGTCGCACGCGCATCCTGAGGCGCGACGCCACCGACCTCGGCAGCGTCGGCAATCTGGAGCCCTTCGATTTTCTCTTTGCCGATCCGCCCTATGGTAAAGGCTTAGGCGAAAAGGCTTTCGCCGCGGCCGCAGCCGGCGGCTGGCTTGTGCCGGGAGCCTTGGCTATCCTCGAGGAACGCGCCGACGTCACGGTTGCTGTCGCGCCGGATTTTCTTTTCCTTGAAGAGCGGACTTTCGGCGACAGCAAAATGCATTTCTTCCGTTATCAACCTCGGCAGGCCTAAAGCATGTCGCGCAAAAGTGTGAAGCGGTTTTGCGATCACGACATGCGCAAAATCAAAAGCCTAAAGCGCAACGAGCGAATCTGAAAGATCGCGACACGCTTTTGGGCGGAGGAAGAGAAATATGGGCGATTATGCCGATTTTGTTGGGAGCGATTATCCGCTCGCGACATCCAGCACGCCGAGTGTCGCGGTCGCCTTCGGTTGCGGCGGCGCGCGTGGACTTGCCCATATCCATATCATCGAAGCGTTGGACGAGCTCGGCATTCGCCCGGTCGCGATCGCTGGCGCCTCCATCGGCGCTGTCATGGGCGCGGCGATGGCAGCCGGCATGAGCGGCGCGGAAATCCGTGATCATACGCTCGCCACGGTCGGCAACCGTCCGGCTGTGTTGAACACGATCTGGAGCCTCAGGCCCGCGAACATGCGCGGCTTCCGGATCGGACAGTTCAATCTCGAACGCATCCTGCGTGCTTTCATGCCTTCAACCTTTCCGCAGGATTTCTCCGAGCTGCAAATCCCGCTGAAGGTCGTGACGACGGATTATTACGATCAGGCCGAAGTCGTCACCGAAAAAGGCGAGCTTTTCCCGGTGCTTGCTGCCTCGGCCGCCATCCCCGCCGTCTTCATGCCGGTCAAGGTCGGCGACCGCGTGATGATCGACGGCGGCATCATGAATCCGGTCCCCTACGAGCATCTGGCCGGGCTTGCCGACATCATCATCGGCATCGACGTCGTTGGCGGACCGGAAGGCGACGGCGCCCATATTCCAAATCGCATCGAGAGCCTGTTCGGCGCCGGGCAACTGACGATGCAGTCCAATATCGCGTTAAAGCTGCGGTTGCTTGCACCGCAAATCTTCCTGAGGCCGTCCGTCGGCCGCACCGGCGTGCTCGATTTTCTCAAGGCCCGCGATATCCTCGCTATGTCCGTAGGCGTCAAGGACGAGCTGAAATTCGCCCTCGATCGGGTGATTACGGCTAAGAATTAAGCCCGTTCGGGCTCCTCCTCCGGCATGACGGAGAGATCGTCGTCGTCGCTGAAAATGTCGGCGGCGCGCTTCGGCTTGACCAGCGGTTCCGGCTTGACCGGCCGTGAATAGAGCATATCGCGCCCGGCCTGCAGCCCTTCGCTTGTCTGCAGCACCAGCCGCTGTTCGTCGCGCTTGCGGATATCTTCGCCGATCTCGAAGGCTTCGATCTCGCTGATGCCGAGCGCTTCCAAAGTGCGGCGCCCGAACAGCAGGCCGGATTCCAGCGTTTCGCGCAGCTCATAATCGACACCCTTGTTGCGCAGTTCAATCGAGTGAATGCGGTCGTAGGAGCGGACAAAGATGCGCGCGTGCGGATAGTCCGTCTGCACCAGCTCGACGATCCTGTCGGTGATTTCGCGCAGATGCGTACAGACAACGACGATCTTGGCGCGGTCGATGCCGGCCGAGCGCAGCACATCCTTGCGGGTACCGTCGCCGAAATAAATGCGAAAGCCGAAGTTGGAGGCCTGGCGGATACGATCGGCGGAAAAGTCGATAACGGTGACGTCGCGGCCGCCGGCAAGCAGGATTTGCGCGGCGATCTGGCCGAAACGCGAGAACCCGATCATCAGCACGTCGGAACCCGCACCCTCGAAATCCTCCTCAAGCTCCTCATGCGCATCGCCGGTCAGCAGACGCTTCGAAAGCGCCGCACCAAGCGGAGTCAGCGCCATGGAGAGCGTTACGACCGCGATCAGCAGCGATGCCGTGCTGGCGGAGAGGAGCCCGCCGCTGGCGCTGGCCGCGCCGAACAGCACGAAACCGAATTCACCGCCCTGGGGAAGTAGGAAAGCAATGCGGATGGCGTCGTTATGCGACGAGCCGGTCACGCGGCAGAGCGCATAGATGATCACGCCCTTGATGACCATGACGACCGGCACGGCGAGCACGATCAGTATCCAGTTGTCGGTAATGACATCGAGTTTCAGCGACAGGCCGACGGCGATGAAGAAGATGGCGAGCAGCACGCCGCGGAACGGCTCGATATCCGCCTCCAGCTCATGGCGATAGGACGATTCGGCCAGCATCACGCCGGAGAGAAAGGCCCCCATTGCCATGGAGAGGCCGGCAAGCTGCATCAACGTCGCCGATCCTATGACGACGAGCAGCGCGGCGGCGATCATAGCCTCACGTGCGCCGGTCCGGGCGATGACCTGGAACAGCGGCGTCAGCAGATAACGCCCGGCAATGATCATCGCCGCGACGGCGCCGACGGCGATGGCGAGGTCCAGAATCGGATTGGAAGCCTGCGTCGGTCCACCAAGAACCGTGACAAGGGCAAGCAGCGGCACGATCGCGAGATCCTGCAACAGCAGCATCGAGAAGGAACGCTGCCCGTATTTCGTATTGACGTCGCCCTCCTGCTCCAGGATCTGCATGGCAAACGCCGTCGAAGACAGCGCCAGGCCGAAGCCGACGATAATGCTGCCGCGCCAGCCGGCAATGCCTGCGAGATCGGCAGCGAGCGTCAGCGCCAATCCGCTCAAGATCACCTGCGCCGTGCCGAGGCCGAAAATGTCACGCCGCATCTGCCACAGGCGCGACGGCTTCAATTCCAGTCCGATGATGAACAGCAGGAAAACGACACCGAGTTCGGCGACGGAAAGCACGGATTCGCCATCGCCGATGCTGTGCAGTATCGGGCCGATGACGACGCCGGCGGCGAGATAGCCGAGAACGGTGCCGAGCCCCAATTTCTTGAAGATCGGCGCCGTGACGACGGCGCCTCCGAGCAGCATCAGGGTTTCGGTAAAGAGGGCATTGGGCGCGGACATCGTCTGTTTCTTTCTGTGGGCAGGCGGTGTTGCAGCGCATAGTCATCAGAAACAACCATGCGTGAAGACATTCGGACAAGAATCGGCGTAGCCGCCCTTGATGCTTTATGTAGTGCACAATAAATGGAACGCGAAGGAAAGGCTAAATCATGTCCTCAGAAATCGATTCCGCCACTCTGCTTTCCCGCGCCAGCCAATTGATCGACCTCGCCCGGAAAGCCGGGGCGGATGCGGCTGATGCCGTCGTCGTGCGCTCGCGGGCGCAATCCGTCAGCGTTCGCCTCGGCAAGGTCGAGGGTACCGAATCCTCCGAAAGCGATGATTTTTCGCTGAGGGTGTTTATCGGCAACCGTGTCGCCAACGTCTCGGCCAATCCCGGCTTCGATCTGCAGGCGCTGGCCGAGCGGGCCGTTGCCATGGCCAAGGTCTCTCCGGAAGACCCGTTCGCCTGCCTTGCCGATGAAGCCGATCTCGCCAAGACCTATCCCGACCTCGAACTCTTCGACCCGACCGAGGTTTCGTCGGTTCAACTGCGTGAGGCAGCCCTTGCGATGGAAGAGGCGGCGCTCGCCGTCCCGGGCGTCAGCAATTCTTCGGGCGCGGGCGCATCCGCCGGCATGGGTGGTATGGTACTCGTCACCTCACATGGTTTTGCCGGTCACTATATGGGCTCCCGCTTCAGCCGGTCCGTCAGCGTCATCGCCGGCGAAGGCACCGGCATGGAGCGGGATTACGATTTCGACAGCCGCCTCTATTTCGCCGAGCTGGACGCAGCCGAGGATATTGGCCGCCGTGCCGGCGAACGGGTGATCAAGCGCCTCAATCCGCGTCAGGTTCCGACCGGCAAGGATGTGACTGTCGTTTTCGATCCGCGCGTGGCACGCGGTTTCGTCGGGCATATCGCCGGGGCCATCAACGGTGCAGCCGTTGCACGCAAAACCAGTTTCCTGCGAGACAAAATGGGCGAGCAGGTGCTGAAAGCCGGCCTGTCGATCACCGATGATCCCTTGATCGTGCGCGGCCCCGCCTCGCGCCCCTTCGACGGCGAAGGTGTCTCGGGCAAGCGGCTGGTGATGATCGAGGACGGTGTGTTGAAGCATTGGTTCCTGTCCACGTCGACAGCGCGCGAGATCGGCGGTCTCAGGACCAACGGCCGCGGATCGCGTGGCGGCACGGCCGTTTCTCCGTCCGCCACCAATCTGGCGCTGGAGCCAGGCGATATTTCCCCGGAGGAGCTGATCCGCAATGTCGGCAACGGCTTTTACGTCACCGAGCTGATCGGCCAGGGCGTCAACATGATCACCGGCGAATACAGCCGCGGCGCTACCGGTTTCTGGATCGAAAATGGCGAACTGACTTTCCCGGTTTCGGAGGTGACGATCGCCTCCAATCTCAAGGAGATGTTCATGCGCGTGACGCCGGCAAACGATATCGACCGCGATTTCGGCGTCGCGGCTCCGACGCTCGCCATCGAAGGCATGACGCTGGCTGGGCGCTGAGCCGGAGATTGGAATTTGGGAATGAGCGATAGGGACGTAGCTGGCCAAGGGAGCGATCTCGAATTGATCGTTGAAGCAGCGCGCCAGGCCGGCGAAATTGCTCTCGGCTTCTTCCGGCAATCGCCCGAGGTCTGGTGGAAGAACGAAGGCCGCTCCCCGGTCAGCGCCGCCGATTTCGCAGCCAACGAAAAGCTCGCCTCCATCCTGCGTCCCGCACGACCGGACTATGGCTGGCTTTCCGAAGAGACCGACGATGATGCCGAGCGGCTGTCGCATGGGACCCTCTTCGTTGTCGATCCGATCGACGGCACGCGCGGGTTTCTGTCGGGGCTCGAGCTGTGGTGTGTCAGTGTCGCCGTGGTGACCGATGGGCGCCCGACGGCGGGCGTACTTTATGCGCCGGCGCTGCAGGAATTGTTCGTTGCGACGGCCGACGGCCCGGCGCTGAAGAACGGTGAGCCGATCGTGGTTTCGGCCCGGCGGGAACGTGATATCCACAGGCTTGCCACCGCTGAGGACATGCTGAACAGCTTCGATGCGGATTTCCGCAAGACGATCGAACGGGTGAAGCATGTACCTTCGCTCGCCCTTCGCCTTGCCATGGTCGCTGACGGCCGGCTGGAAGGGACGATTGTCAAGCGCAATTCCCACGACTGGGATCTCGCCGCCGCCGATCTCATTTTGGAACGGGCGGGCGGCGCGCTTGTCGATCTCTCAGGCCATCCGCTCACCTATAACCGCCCCGATGTCTCGCATGGCGAACTCTGCGGCGCGCCGGCTGCACGATTGCCGGAATTCCTGCGTCAACTCTCCCACAGACGAAACGGTTGACCTTTTGGTCAAAATCCCTCAGAGGAAGAGCGGAGGGGGACGACAGCAGAAAGAGACGAAAATGACGAACTCCAGCGGCAAAAAGCAGCTTTTGCACCTCGTATTCGGCGGGGAATTGGAAAATCTCGAGGAAGTACAGTTCCGCAATCTGAACGAACTCGACATTGTCGGCATGTACCCCGACTATGCGAGCGCGCTGACCGCCTGGAAATCGAAGGCTCAGCAGACCGTCGACAACGCTCACATGCGGTATTTCATCGTCCACCTGCATCGTTTGCTTGATCCGCAGGACAAGGCTTCCTCCTGAAGCCGCGTTCCGCTTCATTTAACATTTGATATTCCCGTCCGGATGGGCGTTGTCGTTTTCAATCCGGCTATGGCGCAGTATTTTTGACGCAATCAGAACGAAGAATCGGCCGAACGTTCGGCCGAGAGACAATTGGGATTTGGCATCGATGACGATCAGCTTGGATCGGAGGCAATCGAGATGAGCAGCCTCAGGGCGCGCCTCACTTTGGGTGCTTACCGCCTCGGTGGGATTGCGATCTATCCCCTCATCGGGCCTTATCTCGCCTTCCGTGCCGCCAAGGGCAAGGAGGATCGTTCGCGTCGGCTGGAGCGTTCCGGCTACGCCAGCGCCAATCGCCCGCAGGGACCGCTTGTCTGGTTTCATGCCGCAAGCGTCGGAGAGACTTCGGCGGTCGTTCCGCTGATCCGTGAAATCCGCCGCCGCGACATCCACGTTATTCTGACCACGGGAACTATCACGTCCGCCAAGGTGACGCAGGAGCGTCTCGGCGACGAGGTCATCCACCAATATGTGCCGCTTGACCTGAAGCCGGCCATCAGCCGTTTCCTCGACTATTGGCAGCCCGATTGCACCATCATCGCCGAATCCGAGATCTGGCCGATGACCATCATGGAGCTTGGCCGCCGGCGCATCCCGCAGATCCTCGTCAACGCCCGTTTGTCGGATCGCTCTTTTGCTCGCTGGGGCAGGCATACTTCGCTCTCTGAGGCGCTGTTCGAAAGTCTTGCGCTGGTCGTCGCCCAGTCCGATCTCGATGCCGAGCGCTACCGTGATCTCGGTGCGCGGCAAGTGATCAAATCCGGCAATCTGAAGGTGGATACCGACGCGCCGCCCTATGATGCACCGACCCTTGCCCGCTACATGAAGCAGATCGGCGACCGCAAAACCTGGGCCGCCGTCTCGACTTTCGAGGGTGAGGAGGGTGCCGCTGCCGTCGTCCACAAGACGCTGAAAGAGCATAACGATCAGTTGACCATCATCGTGCCACGCCATCCCGAACGCTGCGACGCGATCGAGGCGATGCTCGTCGAGCAGGGACTGAAAGTGGCGCGCCGGACCCGCAACGATATCCTTTCGCCGGATGTCGATGTCTTCCTCGGCGATACGATCGGCGAGATGGGTCTCTATTTACGCATGACCGAAGTTGCTTTCATGGGCAAGTCGATGTTCAACGAAGGCGGCCAGAACCCGCTCGAGCCAGCCATGCTCGGTTGCGCCATTCTGTCCGGCGGCCATGTTCAGAATTTCCGCGATGCCTACCAGCTGCTCGCTCGCCGCGGTAGCGCCCGCATGGTGCGCGATACCGAGATGCTGGCGAGGGGCGTGCACTACCTGCTGACCAACGATGCGGCGCGGCTAGGCATGATCGACGCCGGCTACATCGCCGTACACGAGATGCGCGGAGCGTTGGCGGCGACCATCAAGGGATTGGAACCCTACATCAATCCGCTGACGGTGAAGGCGCGGCTGCTACCGAAGATGGCGCAGGGATAGAGGAGTACTCCATGACGGCAATCAGGCCGGGCACGATCGCGGGCATTCTCTTCGACAAGGACGGCACGCTGCTCGACTATGATGAGAGCTGGCTACCGGTCAATCGCGAGCTTGCCAGCATTGCCGCCCAGGGTGACGCAGCACTTGCCGATCAACTGCTTCTGGCGTGCGGCATGGACCCGGTTACCGGCCATATTGTGCCCGACAGCCTGCTTGCCGCCGGCAATACCCGGCAGATTTCCGAGGGTCTGGTTGCAGCCGGCTCCCGGATGGATGTGATCGAGCTCACGGAAAAGCTCGATGCGTTATTTTCCCATGCCGCGGACTTCTCGGCGCCGGTCACCGATCTCGCCGCGTTCTTCCGCCGACTTCACGAGCGCGGTTATAGGCTCGGCGTTGCCTCCAGCGACAATGAGCGCTCCATCCGCCAGACGGCGCGCCGCTTTGGTTTCCTCGATTATCTCGATTATATCGCCGGCTACGACAGTGGTTTTGGAACCAAGCCGGAGCCTGGAATGGTGCTCGGTTTCTGCGAAGCGACGGGCCTTGCCCCCGCGCAAATTGCCGTCGTCGGCGACAACAATCACGACCTGCACATGGGACACAATGCCGGAGTTGGCCTGAGGGTCGGCGTGCTGACCGGCACCGGATCGCGTGAATCGCTCGCGGCCGCTTCCGACTATTGCCTGAACGACATCACGGAATTGGAAAGCCTGCTGTCCGTTGCTCAGCCGGTGTGACCAAGGCCAAGGCTTGCTTTTTCATCCGATCTGCCCTTTCTTGCCGCCTTGCCGAGATGTACGGGCAAGAGCGGGCGCAAGGTGGGATTAGATTATGGTATCGGAAGCACCGCCTTTCTGGTGGCGGAAGCCTGATTGGCGCGCTTGGGGCCTTTCGCCCTTTTCCTTTTTATACGGCCGGATCGCCGGCCATCGCATGGCGCATGGCCGGCGCGCCTCCGTCCCGGTGCCGGTCATCTGCGTCGGCAATTTTACGGTGGGCGGCGCCGGCAAGACACCGACGGCGCTGACGCTTGCCCGTGTCGCCAAGGCAAAGGGATTGAAGCCGGGCTTCCTCAGCCGCGGCTATGGCGGTTCGCTTGACGTGACGACCGTCGTCGATCCGCATCACCATCATGCCACCGCGGTCGGCGACGAGCCGCTGCTGCTTGCTCGCGAGGCATTGACGGTCATCTCGCGCCGCCGCCTCGAGGGCGCGGAGCGGCTGGTCCGCGAGGGTGCTGACCTCATCATCATGGACGATGGTTTTCAGAGCGCGCAACTTGCCATTGACTACGCCCTGGTCGTCATCGACGCCACGAGAGGTATCGGCAACGGCTATCTCGTTCCCAGCGGACCTGTGCGTGCGCCGCTGCGGACACAGTTGCGCTATGCGTCGGCGCTGCTGAAAGTCGGCGAAGGCAATGCCGCCGATCGGATCGTGCGCATGGCGGCGAGGGCTGGGAAACCTTTCTTTGCAGCGTCCGTCAAGGTGCGTGGGCAGGAGAATCTGCTCGGCCGAAACGTGCTCGCCTTCGCAGGCATTGCCGATCCCACCAAATTCTTCCGCACAGTTGAGTCGCTGGGGGCCAGCATCGCTGTTAGCCGCACCTTCGGCGATCACGAACATCTGGGCGAAGACGACATAGCCGACATTCTCGATATTGCCGCCCGGGAAAGCCTGGAGATCGTCACCACCTCCAAGGATTATGTCCGCTTGATCGGCCATCACGGCCGTGCCGAGGAGCTGCTGCAGGCCTGCCGCGTCATCGAGATCGACATGGTCTTCGATGATCACCGCGCGCCGGCTCTGATCATCGACCGGGCGATCGCAGCCGCCCGCGAACGGCGGTTACGGGAAGGACAGAAGGCAAAATAGGAATTGCTATAGTCAGCGCTTCTGGTTCGGAAGCGCGCCGGCGCGTTTTTCGGCTTCCAGCGAAGAGATCACGTCGGCATAGGGTTCCTGCCGGGCGACGCTCCAGTAGCGCAGCTCATCGAGCGCGATATGCTTGCCGGTCATGGCGCAGACGACGTAGGAACCGGGCATGAGGATTTGGAAGTCGCCGTCGAGATAGCGAATCTTCGCCTCGCGGTTTCCATGTCCCTCAAAAAGATTCATCTGATGCCGTCCCCAATCTCTGTCATCTGTTTGCCATACCCCGGCAAGCTGGACTTTTCCAGTTATTTCGATCGTATCTGCTCTCAGCTCCGTCCGAACAGCCGTTCGATATCCGAGAGCTTCAACTCTATATAGGTCGGCCTGCCGTGATTGCACTGGCCCGACCCGGGAGTTGCCTCCATTTGGCGCAGAAGTGCGTTCATTTCCTCGGGCCTCAGCCGCCGGCCGGAGCGCACCGAACCGTGGCAGGCCATCGTAGCGGCAACATATTCCAGCTTGGCGGCAAGGCCGGAAGCCGTGTCCCATTCGGCGATCTCGTCGGCCAACTGTCGGATCAGCCCTTGCGCATCCACTTCGCCTAGCATCGCCGGCGTCTCGCGCACCGCGATCGCGCCAGGACCGAAACGCTCGACGGCAAGGCCGAGTTCGGCAAGCTCGTCGGCAAATACCATCAGCCGGTCGCAATCCTCTTCCGGCAGATCAACAATCTCCGGGATTAAGAGGACCTGCGAAGACAGCCGCTTTGAATGCAGGGCTTTGCGCATTTCTTCGAATACGAGCCGCTCATGCGCCGCGTGCTGGTCGACAATGACGAGGCCATCGTCGGTCTGTGCAACGATGTAGTTCTCATGCAATTGGGCACGCGCTGCACCCAGGGGGAACCGAGCCGGTTCCTCCATGCGTACGGGCTCGATAGGTGCTGCGGTTTCGGCGCGGGCAGTCGGTACGGCGAGGCCGTCGAAGGCGGCTTGGGGTCGCTCATCGAAACCATGTCCGTTCGTCGAGGGCTGATAGGGTCTGGATGGCGAAGCCTCGGGCGTCCAGGGTGCTGATGGTGTCGACGGCCGCCATGCCGGCTGGAAACCGGAACGGCCAGGGCTGAAGGCACGAAGCATGCCGTCGGCGCCTGTCGTCGCCGCACGATCACCCTCGCGCGCCAGGGCCTCGCGGATGGCGCCGACGATCAGGCCGCGCACGAGGCCGGGATCGCGGAAACGAACATCGGATTTCGCCGGATGCACGTTGACATCGACGAACGCCGGGTCGAGCATGATGGAGAGGACGGCAACGGGATAGCGCCCGGAAGGTATGGTCTCGGCATAGGCGCCGCGGATCGCCGACAGGATCAGCTTGTCCTGCACCGGCCTGCCGTTGACGAAGGCATATTGATGCGCCGAGTTGCCGCGATTGAACGTCGGCACGCCGGCAAAGCCGGTCAAACTCACATCCTCCCGCGCGGCGTCGAGCTCGATGGCGTTGTCCTTGAACTCGTTCCCGAGCACCTGCGCCATGCGGGCGAGATGATCATCGCCGGTGGCCGGAAATTCCAGTGTCGAGCGGTCGCTGCCGGAAAGCACGAAACGCACGCGTGGGAAGGCGATCGCCATACGTTTGACGACCTCGGTGATCGCGGCAGCTTCGGCCTTCTCGGTCTTCAGGAATTTCAGTCGTGCCGGCGTCGCGAAGAACAGGTCGCGCACCTCGACGATCGTGCCGGGATTGGCGGCCGTCGGGCGCAGGTGCAGCACCTTGCCGCCGGCGACCGAAATTTCCGCGCCGCCATCGCTGCCGGGTCTCCGGCTGGCGATAGACAGCTTCGCAACCGAGCCGATCGAGGGCAGGGCCTCGCCACGGAAGCCCAGGGTGCGGATATCCTCCAGCGTATCGGAAATCTTTGAAGTGCAATGCCGTCTGACGGCCAGCTCCAGGTCCGCCCGCTCCATGCCGGAACCGTTGTCACTGACTCGTAGCAGCGCCTTGCCGCCGCCGGCTGTCGCGATCTCGATGCGCGTCGCGCCGGCATCCAGCGCGTTTTCGATCAACTCCTTGGCAGCACTTGCCGGCCGCTCGATGACTTCGCCGGCGGCGATCTGGTTGATCAGGGTTTCGGAGAGTTGCTTGATGGCCATATCGTCATTTTCGTGGATTCGCGGCGAGGTGGAAAGAGAAAACCTATTCTGACTTTCGTCATCCACCCGATTCAGGTGCGGCCGTGATTAAAAATTTAATCAATGTTTAAGGGAATAATGACAGGTTGCATTCACAGAACTTGAAATGATTGCAGGTGGCGCGCTTTTGCACGTTCACGGCTTTTGGCGGCAGGCTGGTGACCGTCATATCTATGAGCCGACTTCCACCTGTTTCAAGTGCTCAGGCCAGCATGATATCTTCATAAATTTACCTTGAGAGCTATCACCACTGCTCTCAACCTTTGCGTGCTGTGATATCGGATAAATGTAGGAATCGGACGAATGACTGCCGAGATTGATAAGGCAGCTTTTGCAGCAATCACTGAAGACGTTCCGTCTGACGGCAATCTGCAGGCGGCGCTGTTCGATGCGGTCTGTGATGGGCTTTCCAGCGCCTTCCTTATCTACGACAGGAACGATCTGCTGCTGTTCGCCAGCCGTCAGGTCTTGAATTTTTTCCCGATCCCGCCGCAATTTCTGCAACCGTCAACACGGCTGCGTGATTTTCTCGGCGCTGTCTTTGACACCGGCGTCCGGCATCGCGATGTTCATACGAAGTCGGCGGCAACGCGTGACGATTGGGTCTCGCAGCGGATCGCCTCGCATTGGCGAGAGCGTTTTGAGGCAACGGAGCGTTTCGGCGAGGATCGTTGGGTTCGCTTCGTCAAGCGCCGGCTGCCGTCGGGGTTCGGCGTTTGCATCCTCTCGGATATTTCGGAGGTGAAGAAGCGGGAGGAGCAGTGGCGCCTCGATATGGAGCGGGTGCAGCTTACGGAAGATATTCTCGACAACCTGCCGTTTCCCCTCTTCGTCAAGGACCGCAACATGGTCTATGTCGCGGTCAACAAGGCGTTCTGCGACAAATATCAAACCTCCGCGGATGAGGTGTTGGGCCGCAAGGGCATCGATCTCTTCTCCACCGACGTTGCCAACCGCTTCGAGGAAAGCGACCGGCATGTCATGGAGACCGGCGAGATGTCGATCTCGCGCCAGCGGCAGATTGCCCGCGATGGCGTGGAGCGCGATGTGGTGACCAGGAAACAGCGTATAGGCAAGCCCGGCCGCTATTTCCTGGTTGCCACCATGCAGGATCTGCCGAAAGAGGGCGCGGATTTCGACGAGTTCGCTCTTGCTTCGCAGATCAAGGAGAACAACGACCGGTCCTATCGGCGCGCTTATGTGCCGATGGCAGCACTTCAGACTGCCTCGCGCCGCCCGCCCGCCATGGAGACTTTCGTTCCTGAGAATTTCTCCGGTCGCAAGATCCTTGTGGTTACCGGCGATCTTGCTGCTGAATCAGCGGCATTGAAGATGCTTGCCAAATATGGCTTTGAGGCTTGTTCGGTCCACAATGAAAGCGAGGAGGCGGCATTTCTGGATGTTGCTAGCTCTCTTGGCATCAAGATCGATCTCGTTATCGTCGACAACCAGCTCGGCAAACGCGGCCTGGAGCTGGCCGAGCGGCAGAACGTGCCGGCGTTGTTGCTGGACGGCTCGCAGCTCGCCACCGAACTCACTTTCCTGATCGCTCGGCATTTCAACCGCAATATCCGCGGCGAGGCGGGCCAGTTAGCTGAAGGCGACGCGGAGGACTGGCAGATCGCAACCCGTGGCGAGGATCGTGGTTTCCAGATCCTGGTTGCTGAAGACAATGACATCAATCAGATCGTCTTTTCTCAGATCCTGGAGGGGCTCGGTTATCGCTACGTGATCGCCGCGAGCGGCGACGAGGCAGTGCGCCTGTGGAGTGAGCATCACCCGGAGCTGATCCTGATGGATATCTCCCTGCCGGGTCTCAACGGTTTCGAAGCCGCAAGGCTGATCCGCCGTACAGAAAAAGGCAGCGGAACGCATACCCCGATAATCGGTGTGCTCACCCAGGCTTTCGAGCGTGACCGCAACGAATGCGTGGACGCCGGCATGGACGATGTCATCATGAAACCCGTCAGCCCGGATATTCTGGAGACCGTGTTTCAGAAATACATGCGCAGTGGCCGTAAAGCACAAATTAAGTAAGCAAGTCTCATAGCTGTATAGTTTCTAATGAATAGATATTGCTCGCATCGAATGACTGCCGTCCCGCCATCCTTTGTTAAGACTTCGCCGTCATGCTCCTTCGCGGGTGGAGGAAAATGTCGGGACTGAATATGAAATCGGCTGAAATATCGCTCGCGCCAGTCAGTCAGAATGAATTGCAGGCGATGGCCTATACCGATCCACTGACGGGATTGGGGAATCGCTATCGCATGCGCGACCGCGCGCGCCTGCTTTCCGTCGAACGCGCCAGCGATCCCGCGCCCTTCACCATCGGCATTGCCAATCTCGACTCCTTCAAGCCGATCAACGACCTCTTCGGTGTGGAAGCTGGCGACGAGATCCTTTGTCAGGTCGCGCACCGCCTAAAAGCCTGCATTCCCGATGGCGCCACCGTCACCCGTCATGACGGCGACGAATTTGCCTTCGTATTGCCACTCGTCTTTGAACGTGTCGGCGCCGAGAAGTTCGGGCAGATGATCCGCGAAGTGTTGTCGGCGCCCTATGATCTCGGTGATCGCAACGTTCGCCTTTCCGCCTCCTTCGGCTTCGCCATCTATCCCTTCGCCGGCGAGGAATTCGAAGATCTGCTGAAAAGCGCCGAGACGGCCCTTTATCGCTCCAAGCGCCGCGGCCGCGGTCAGATTACCGTCTATTCCAAAGAGATCGCCCAGGAAATGAAGCGCGCGACGCAGCTTGAACAGGCGCTGCGCAACGCCATCATATCCAATGCCATCGACGTGCATTTCCAGCCGATCGTATCACTCGCCAATAATCTGATCGTTGGCTTCGAGGCCTTGGCTCGCTGGAACGACGCCGATCTCGGCTTTGTCTCGCCCGCCGTCTTCGTACCGCTTGCGGAAGAGCGCGGTTTTATCGACGCTCTCTCCGAGACCCTTCTGCGCAAGGCCGCGGAGGCAGCGCTTTCCTGGCCGCGCGAGCTTTTCCTGTCTTTCAATCTGTCCTCGGCGCAATTGATGGATCCCGGCACGAGCAGCAGCATTCTTGCCATTCTCGGCCGCGTCGGTTTCGATCCGCATCGCTTGGAATTGGAAATCACCGAGACGGCCGTCATGAGCTCCGCCGACACGGCACACCGCATCATCGCCGATCTCAGGGCGGCAGGCGTGCGCATCTCACTGGATGATTTCGGCACCGGCCAATCCAGTCTCGGCCGGCTGCGCGATTTCATTTTCGACAAGGTGAAGATCGATCGCGCCTTTGTTTCGCGCATCAATTCCGACCGAGCCTCCGAACATATCGTCAAGGCGATCCTTGCGATGTGCGAGGGACTTGACCTGGAGGTGGTCGCCGAGGGAATCGAGGACTACGCCGAGGCGGTAAAGCTCAGGTCGCTCGGCTGCGCCATGGGGCAGGGCTATTATTACGGCAAGCCTGCCGACAGCGTCGCGACGCTCAGATATCTCCACGAAAACTACTACGAACTGGCTGGTGAGCGCGAAAGCGCCTAAGTGGCCCGGCTTTTCAAGAAAAAGCAGGACCGTTCTACTGCTGCTGCAGATATGAAAAACGACGGCCTACCAAGATCGCCGTTTTTCAATGTTACACGACACCTTCGTCATTTGCTGGTCGACGAGGTCGTCGTGGTGTCGGTTCCAGGCACCGCGGCCGTTGCCGGGGTCTTCGCAGCCTTTTCGGAAGCCTGCATAGCAAGCGTCTTGAACTCCGGTGCGGCCTTCAGCGAGTCAGCCGTTTCGGTAGTCGTCAGCTTGATGCTGCCGTCCTGGGCATTCTGGGTCGCGGTGACCTTGTCGAAGGGAACGGCGACATTCTTCTGGCCGATGCCAAGGAAACCGCCGACGCCAACGACTGCGGCGGTAACACCGCCCTGCTTCTGCAGGATGAGGTCGTTGATGCTGCCGATGCTTTCATTCTGACCGTTATAGACCGACTGGCCCATATAGGTCTTGGCGCTGATCTGATCTGCCGATTGCTGGGTCAGATATCCAGCGGCCTGCGCCGTGTTTGTCGTCGGTGCCGGGGCCGGAGCCTGGGCATTGTTTTGCGGCTTAGCGGTCTTGGTGTCAGGCGTTGCCGGAGCGGTCTGCGTCATCGGCGCGGTGGTGTTGTTGCCGGTTGACGGCTGCTGTGCCTGAGCGAAAGCCATCGGTGAAAGAACCGATGCTGTGGCAAAGATCGCGCCAGCAGCGGCGGAAGTGAACAATTTGCCGGTCATCGTGAACCTACCTTTCATTCTGATGGGCATGTTAACCAGCTCGGGCGGGGCCACTCTTTTGGCTGACCATCACCGTGCCGGTTCGTTAGAAAAATGGTCGAAAAGAGCTTTAGTTCCGGCAAGAGTTGCGGGCGGCGGCGGTACGCGGCCTCTGTGAGGTCAAAATAACGCGAAGAATCAAAGGACAACGTGCAGGTTAATACAACCTAAACAATTGATTTCATAACCGGGTTGCAGCGATGAACAGGCTGACTTCGGTGCATAGCACCTGTTTGTCCGCTGAACGCCGCACAAGCAAAATTTTTGCTGCAGGGGTCACCTTCTCCCGGTGGGGAGAAGGCAAAAATACAATCAAATCTTGTAGATCGGATCAAAAATGCCCTTGACCGTGGGGCCAAGTTCCAGGAGCGCACCGGCTTGTGGCTGCATTGAGCGGGCGTCTTCGTCAAGGCCTTCCCAGGCTGTCGTCACCGCGAGACGATCGGCATTTTGGCCGATGAAGGCCGGGCAGGAGGGCTGCATGGCGGGTACGCGATAGCGCTCGATGCGCAAGCCGTCAGGGCTGTAGCGATCGACGAAACCGGAGCCCCAGCGGGCGTTCCAGATGTAACCGTCAGCATCGCAGACCGAGCCGTCGAGGCCGCCCGGGTCTTCCATGCTGTCGACCATGACAATCGGCTCGCCGACCGGCATCCCGGTGAGTGGGTCGACCAGCACCCGCATCAACTGGCTGACGCGCGTATCGGTGAAATATCCGATCGTGCCGTCGGGTGAAAAGCAGATGGAATTCGGAATGCTAAGCTGATCGAAGATCTTCGTCACCTTGCCGCCGGCAACATGATAGATCGCGCCAGCCTGCATTTCCGCCCGTTTGCCCATGGTGCTGATCCACAAGGAACCGGAAATATGAGTACGCCCGTCATTGGAGCGGTTCTCGGGCTTGTCCGCCTCGATCGCGGTATAAAAGGTCAGTTCGCCGGATCCGACATCGCGAAGAAACAATCCTTCTTCGGTGGCGAGCAATTGCCGTCGGTCGTCAACACGCGCGAGTACGCTTGCCATCATCGGCAGCGCGTAAACTTCCTTCTTGCCCGTCGCTAGATGCAGTTCATGTAGTTCCTTGCCGATAATGTTGAACCACCAGACCGTATCCGTATCGGGATCATAGGTCGGTCCTTCGCCCAAAACCGATGCGGTGTTGCAGAGAATATTACCCTGGAAATCATGAATGTCGGTCATATGGGTCAGGCTCCTACGGCAGCATCATAGGCGTAAATGGTCACCTTGGCGCGTTCGGCAACCTCTGCTGTCGTCATTCCCGGCTTGTAAAGGCTGGTGCCGAGACCGAAGGCCAGGATGCCGGCTTTGGTGTAATCGCCGAAATTTTTGTCCGAAACGCCGCCGACGGCAGCGATGACAAGCTCGGGCGGCAGCACGGCTCGGATGGCGGTGATACCGGAGGCGCCCAGCACGCCGGCCGGGAAAAATTTAAGACCCGTTGCACCGGCACGTGCAGCCGAAAGCGCTTCCGTCGCGGTGAATACGCCAGGCATCGTCACCATGCCTTTGTCGCGTGCGCGACTGATGACGGCAGGTTCGACATTCGGCGTCACCAGCAGCTTGCCGCCGGCGGCGTCCAGCCGATCGACGTCTTCAACAGTCAGCACCGTGCCGGCGCCGATCAGGCAGTCGGCGGGCGCCATCTTGGCGGCGATCTCGATCGAGCGGAAGGGCTCAGGCGAGTTCAGCGGGATTTCGATCGCCGTCAGGCCGGCATCGATCAGAGCGCCGACGATATCGGCTGTCTCTTCGGGCTTGATGCCGCGGAGAATGGCGATAAGCGGGCGCTTCATGGGGGGGAAGGGGGTGCGGGTCGTCATCAGCTTTTTCTTTCGTTATTTGGCCAAATCGCCTTCGCCGCGGCGGAAAGCCCGCGGCGGACGGCGGCATCGGCATCAACAGTCGTATAGGTGAGGCCTAAGGTGCGGAATGCATCTTCGTAGAGCGTCTGCAATCGTCCTGACGCGACGAGGGTAATCGCAGCCCCTTGTCCGGCAGATGACAGCGCACCGGCGATTTCGGCGCCGATCAGCGTGCCCGAGATCAATGCCCGCGCTCCGGCCGCTGTCAGGCCATGCAGAAGTTGGCCAGCACGGGCGGTAAAGAGCAGGTTCGTGGCAAGTGCCGGCTTGTTGAAGGCGGCCTTGATCGCGGACTCGAAGGCGGTGCTGTCGGCAGGCACGTCGGCCGCACCGGCAACGGCGTGCGACAGGATGCTGTGCTTTGTGATGACGTCGAAGAGCTCGCCGGTCATGAAGGTCGAAAAGCCGGTCACTTGGCCATTGACGACGCGGACCCATTTCGAATGTGTGCCAGGCATGCAGACGACCTGCTCGCCCTTGGCATCAGCCGCTATCGCGCCGAGCAATTGTGTTTCCTCGCCGCGCATGACGTCAGGCGCTTGCCTGTCGCGCTGCGCCAGACCCGGCAGAATACGGACGTCGCGCGATTGGCCGGGCACGGAAACGGCACCGGTGAGGATGGCGGAGAGCGATGTGGGTGTGTCGATATAGCCGGCTTCCACCCAGCCTTGACGGGCGCCGGCCATGCCGCAGACGATGACGGGAAGGTTTTCTGGCGCGGCGAGGGCATCAAGATGCGATTGCAGCACCTGGGCAAAGCCTGTCTGAGCCGCCGATGTCATACCTTCGCCGCTGCGGCGCTCGCCGAGAATGCTGTCATCTTCGCCGATCAGCCACAGCCGGAAACTGCTGGTGCCCCAATCGACCGCGATATATGCGGGACTTGCCACTAGAAAATACCTCCGTCGACAATGATGGACTGTGCGGTGATGCTGCCCGCGCTGTCGGATGCGAGAAAAAGTGTCGGGCCGACCAGATCGGCAGCCTTTAGAACGTGCTTAAGGCATTGGCGCTCGACCGTCTTGGCTATGCTTTCTTCCGTCAGCCAAAGCTCCATCTGCCGCTCGGTCACGACCATGCCTGGCAGAACGGCGTTGACGCGGATATTTTCCGATCCAAAGCGGCCGGCAAGGCTCTTGGTCAGGCCGATGACGCCCGCCTTTGCAGTTGCGTAGGCGGAGAGATGCGGCGGGTTCATCTTGAAGACGATCGACGAGAAGTTGATGATCGCTCCGCCGCCAGCCGCCCGCATACCCGGCGCTGCGGCCTGTGAGACGAAGAAAACCTGTTTGAGATTGATCGCCTGGCTATTGTCCCAATACTCCTCGGTCGTCGTGTCGATCTCATGCCGGTCATCCCAGGCGGCGTTGTTGACGAGGACGCGGATCGCGCCGAGATCGGATTCGACGGCGGCGACCGTGCTTTTGATGGTGCCGACGTCGCGCAGATCGGCATGATAGAAGGCGACCGGATGGGCCGATTGCGCCGAGAGCCGGACAGCAAGCGCCTTGCTCGGCTCTTCCGCTATGTCGATGAAAGCGACCTTGGCGCCCTGCTGAGCGAAACCTTCGACAAGTGCCGCGCCTATGCCGGAGCCGCCGCCCGTAATCAGGACGGTGCGATCTTTGAGATCGGGAAATTTTGCCTGTGCCTCGGTCAAGTTCGTCTCCCTCCCGGAAAAACATCAGATAGTTCCACTATTTGGAACGGTATTTGACTATATGGAATTATCGGATTACCTTCAACCATGTCAAGGATGCATGGAACGCCGCAGAAGTGGCGAGGCAGTTATGGATTCGAAACGGGACGAACATAAAGGGGAAATCCGTCGCGCTACGGAGACCGGTACGCTCGGCAAGCTCATGGCGCTCGTCGATCTCGTTGCGCTGGCGGATAACCCAATGCGCTTCACCGACATCCTGTCGCTGTCCGACCAGCCGCGGGGCACACTGCATAGGCAATTGTCACACCTCGTCGAGGAGGGGCTGCTGGAGACCGATCGCGATGGACGTTATCTGCCCGGCATCAGGCTCTTGAGCTTAGCGTCACGCAGTTGGGCGCGCAATGAATTCAGAACCGTCGCCGAGCCGCATCTGCGCCTTCTGCAGGCACAGACCGGCGAGACCGTGCACCTCGGCGTCTTACGCGGCACCGAGGTCATCTATCTCGACAAGGTCGAGGGTCGGCAGTCCGTGCGCATGTATTCGCAGATCGGCAACGCCTCGCCGGCCTATTGCACCGGCGTCGGCAAGGCTGCATTGTCTGCTCTGGACGATATCGGCCTCGAAGCACGAGTCTCCGGCCTCCAGTTTCATGCCTATACCGAGCATACCCATCGCAGCGTGGCAGATCTTCAGGCCGACATCGCTGCTATCAGGGCGCGCGGTTGCGCTTTTGACCGCGAGGAGCATGAAAACGGCATATGCTGCGTCGCCGCGCCTATCCGCTCAGACGATGGCGATATACTGGCCGGCGTTTCGGTAACCGGCCCAGCCTACCGCGTTACGTCGGAAAAATTGCAGGAATGGGCGCCTTTGGTAAAGGTTGCGGCGGCCGCGATCATGCAGGATGTGCGCAGTCGGCTAGGTCCGAGGCGCTAATCTTGCCGATTTTCTCGACTGTCATGCGAAATTCACCAATTTAGCCTTTCGTGTGCTGGACCTTGGCCAACTTAAACGTTTATTCTAAGTCGCTTGTTGAGAATCGCGGATGAGCTGCCATTCTCGTTGAGTACCTGCTGCTACGCTCCGAGGAGAAGGGCGGACCGATTGCTAGGCGCCGTAGTATGAGTGTCGCAGCGGGTGATATTTTTAAAAATTTATATTTGATCAATCGCCGGCTTGTCGGCGTTCATGCGGTGACCCGGAGGCCTGGAGGCGGCGATTTCGCGTTTGTGCCCCTCCATTACACGAAGAAGACTAATGATGGCGGCATTGGTGCAGGCGGGAAGGGCCCCTCGGGGCGAGGATTATATTGATGAAATTACCGGTCTGAAGACACAGTTCGATGTTTTTCGCTTTATGAAGCGGCTGACGGAAGCCTATCGCTGCCGTGCATTCATGGTACTGAACCTGCCCCCGGTTACATCTTTCGAACTGCAGAGCAATTCGGTTATCAACAACTGGCCCGCCGAACTCCTGGCAACCTACGACCAGGAAGGGCTGATGACGAACAGTCCGGTGCTGCGACGTCTGCGTAATTCCACATTGCCTTTTATCCACGAGACAACGGCAAGCACCAATCGCGATGATGGCAGAGCCCAACTCATCACCGCCTTGTTCGAACGCTTTCGCATGACACGCTGCATCTATTTGCCGACCCATGACGCATCCGGTCTTCGCGGCGCTGTGTCGCTTGCCGGAGATCGCGAGCTCTTCACACCCGAGGAGATTAAGGATCTCTGCTATGTCGCGCTCTATGTTTTCGATCGGCTCGCGGAAATCCGCAATATGGATATCCGGGTCACTGACGCGCTGACGGATCGGGAGATCGATTGTCTGAACTGGACGGCTGCGGGTAAGACCAGCGCCGAAATCGCGGAAATCCTGACGCTCTCCGAACATACGGTCAATCACTACCTGAACCGGGCCACCAAGAAGCTGGACACAGTCAACCGCACCCAGGCAGTCGCCAAAGCGCTGCGCGTCGGGTTGATCAAGTAGGGCATGATCCCAAAAAGTGTGCGGCGGTTTTTGGAGAAGATCGCGCCCGGAAGATACCATGATCCCAGGAAGCGCGGCGATTTCAGCGGAGATTTTGCTCAATAAAGAGTGAGAGCGAGTGAAATCCGGGCAATTTTCTGCGCTAATTTTGTGCGCTGCACATAAAACTTGCTGATGGCTTCTGCGGCGACTGCGGGCCGAACTTGGAGTGGCCCCTACAATATCCTGAAAAATATATAGTTTTTTGATTTCGCGGAACTGGCACGCTTTCTGCTTATCAATGGACAGAGGTCCAGAGGGGACTTTGATACCAGCGCCGATCAACGCGCGCGGATCAGGCAGCCGTTGCTGATGCTATTGTCGTTGCTTCTCCGACGGCAAGGTATCGGCGGCGGCTGTTGCTTATTTGGCACTTCCTTAAAATCAAGGCGGTTTAATGCGCGATTTTTCGCGCGCTCGCCCTAGTCCTTTCAAAGCTTTGCTTTATGTCCCCCGCAAATATCGCTTCTCCTAGCGAGCGTTGCGGCCGGTGGGGCTCTAAGCCCGGCGGACCTGCCGGCTGCAACGCGTCCAGCCGTTTTGTCGCTATTCCCCTTAATTTCGATTGGCGAAGTTCCACCGCTCCACTATCTAAGCCTGAGAGATCGGAAGCGTGCGGTCGCGCGCCGCGATCCGGACGCATATCGCGCAGTGAGGATGGAATGGCAGACATCACCAAGGAACAGGTTCTGGAAACGCTGAGAACCGTTCGCGGCCCGGACCTGGAGCACAATATCGTTGAGCTCGGCATGGTGTCGGATGTCTTCATTTCCGATGCTAAGGTGTATTTCTCGATTACGGTTCCCGCCGAGCGTGCCAAGGAATTGGAGCCGATGCGCCTCGCCGCCGAGAGAGTCATCAAGGAATTGCCCGGCGTGAAGGGCGCTTTGGTCGCGCTGACTGCGGACAAGAAGGCTGGCGCGGGTGCACCTGCCGCGCGCCCGGCGCCCGCCCAGCCGAGTGCGCATTCCCACGCACATGCACCGCAACAGCCGCCCCGTGCCGGCAAGATCGGCGTTCCCGGCATCGGCGCCATTATTGCCGTTGCCTCCGGCAAGGGCGGCGTTGGCAAGTCGACCACGGCCGTCAATCTCGCGCTCGGCCTGCTCGCCAACGGCCTGCGCGTCGGCATTCTGGATGCCGACATCTACGGCCCGTCCATGCCGCGTCTCCTGAAGATTTCCGGCCGGCCGACTCAGATCGATGGCCGCATCATCAACCCCATGCAGAATTACGGCCTCAAGGTCATGTCCATGGGCTTCCTTGTCGATGAGGAGACGGCGATGATCTGGCGCGGGCCAATGGTGCAGTCGGCACTGTTGCAGATGTTGCGCGAAGTCGCCTGGGGTGAGCTCGACGTACTCGTCGTCGACATGCCGCCAGGGACCGGCGATGCGCAACTGACCATGGCGCAGCAGGTGCCGCTCGCCGGCGCCATCATCGTTTCGACGCCGCAGGATCTGGCACTGATCGACGCCCGCAAGGGCCTGAACATGTTCCGCAAGGTGGAAGTACCGGTGCTCGGCATCGTCGAAAACATGAGCTACTTCATCGCCCCCGACACCGGTGCACGTTACGATATCTTCGGTCATGGCGGCGCGCGGAAGGAGGCCGAGCGTATCGGCGTGCCTTTCCTTGGCGAAGTGCCGCTGACCATGGGCATCCGCGAGACTTCCGATGCCGGCACGCCCGTGGTTGCTTCCGACCCAAATGGCGCCGTTGCCGGCGTCTATCGCGATATCGCCGCCAAAGTCTGGGCACAGATAAGCAATACGCCTCAGCGCGCAGCACCATCCATCGTCTTCGAATAATTTCACAACATGCGTGCCGGTCAGCGGTCGGCACGATTGCCTTGCTCGCGCCGTGTGCTATGACTTCGCCGGGTCGTGAATCTGCGGTGAAAGCGCGCATTGAAAGGGTTGTGACTTGATTCTTGGCGAGCTTTGCTGCATATGCGCCGCCGGCGTGAATTTGGTCGGGCATATCCGATGACGGCCATCTGCCAAATGGTGACTTCGTCTCGCTTGAGCAATCGGCGTTCTCATGACGGACGAAGGATTGGTACAGCAGCGCAATGGAGCATGGACACGGATTCCCTGCCGGAACGGCGGGATACGCCCGGAGTTTTATGAACTTTTTTCAGTGGCCATCTGCAGAATCGCGGCAAGAGCGCACAAAGCGCCATGGCTACAGCTTTGCCTCTAGAGTAATTTCAGGAAAAGTGGGCAGCGGTTTTCCGTCCGAAACCGCGGAAAAACAAGCAGATAGCGCATCTCTGCGATTTTGCGGAAAGCTGAACCGCTCTGACGCGCCGAGGACGATCCGTTGATCACGGCCTATAGCTCCGACTGCAAGTCGCTCGAATTGGCAGATCTTTCGAGCATTGCCCGATTGTCGGAGAACGCTGTCTGGATCGACATGGTCGAACCGTCCCGCGAAGAAGAAGCGAATATCGAGCGCCTGCTTGGGCTCGAGGTGCCGACCCGCGAGGACATGAAGGACATCGAGCCATCGAGCCGGCTCTATGTCGAAGACAGCTCGGTCTTTCTGACGGCGTCGCTGCTGTGGAAGGTCGATACCAATCTGCCGACGCTGACCGATGTTGCCTTCATCCTGACGGATCATCGCCTGGTCACGATCCGCTACGCCCAGCCGAAGTCCTTCGCGCTGTTCATCGCAGCGCTGCAACGCATTCCGAAGGAGCGGCGCACGGGTGTCGCGCTTCTGGCGAAACTTCTGGAAACAATCGTCGACCGCACGGCCGAAGTCCTTGAACAGACGGTCTCAGGCATCGATATATTGTCGGTGCATGTGTTCGGCGACCGCGTGAAGAAAGTCCGCCGTCCGTCGAACTATCTGGAAGAGAAACTGAAGGACATTGCAGGTTACCATCGCACGGTCAGCAAGGTGCGCGATAGCCTGAGTTCATTGTCGCGGCTTCTGACCTTCCTTCATACCATCCCCGCCATGCAGCAGGACCATGAGGCCAAGGAATTGTGCCGCAACGTCTCGCGGGATGTGCAATCCTTGTCCGAACATGCATCTTTCGTCGCCGGTAACATTACCTTCCTGCTGGATGCATCGCTCGGTCTGATTAATATCGAGCAGAACGCCATCATCAAGATTTTCTCGATCGCTTCCGTAGTCTTCTTGCCGCCGACGCTTGTTGCCTCGGTCTACGGTATGAATTTCGAGTTCATACCCGAGTTGCATTTCGCCTATGGATACCCAGCATCGTTGTTTCTGATGGTGGTGTCTGCCGTCGTTCCATTTCTCTTTTTTCGCTGGAAAGGCTGGCTCTGAGAGTCTAGTGATCCTGAATGTCTGACGTAACCCATCATTCTCCCGACGGGAAAATGGACGCTCGTAAGCTCGCATTCCTCGCCCTCGGTTCAATTGGCGTGGTGTATGGCGATATCGGCACGAGCCCGCTCTATGCCTTTCGCGAGGCGCTGAAGCCGGTCGCTGCCGACGGTCTGACGCGTGGCGAAGTCATCAGCGTCGTCTCGCTGATGTTCTGGACTCTGACGATCATCGTCACGATCAAATATGTCCTTTTTCTGCTTCGTGCAGACAATGACGGCGAAGGCGGCACACTGTCGCTGCTGGCGCTGTTGATGAAGACCGCGAATGGCCACACGGCCATTTTGATGCTGTTGGGATTAATGGGTGCCGCACTCTTCCTCGGCGACGCGATGATTACCCCGGCGCTTTCGGTTCTCTCCGCCGTCGAAGGCCTGAAGCTCGTCACACCGTCACTGTCGGAATACATCGTGCCCATATCGGTTGCGATCATGGCTCTGCTTTTCGCGATCCAGTCGCATGGCACGGGCGCAGTTGCACGCTTCTTCGGCCCGGTCATGGCACTCTGGTTCATCGTCATGGGCCTTGCTGGCGTCATGCACATTTCCGATGATTTCAGCATTCTGGCCGCACTCAATCCCTATTACGCGGTCAGTTTCCTCTTGCGGGAAGGCTTTCTCGGCGTCGTCGTCCTGGGCGCGGTGTTCCTGACTGTCACGGGTGCGGAAGCCCTTTATGCCGACCTTGGTCATTTTGGCCGTCGCCCGATCCAGTGGGCTTGGTTTGTGCTTGTGTTTCCGTCGCTGGCTTTGAACTACCTCGGCCAGGGCGCCCTGGTGCTGCGCAACCCCATGGCCATGTCCGACCCGTTCTTCCTGATGTATCCGCACTGGGCGATCCTGCCGGTGGTCATTCTCGCCACTCTGGCAACAATCATCGCCAGCCAGTCGGTCATCACCGGTGCCTTCTCGCTCACGCGCCAAGCTATCCATCTCGGCTTCCTGCCGCGAATGGAGATTCTCTTCACGTCAGAGACCAATACCGGCCAGATCTTTCTGCCGTCGGCCAATGCCGTGCTGTTTTTCGGCGTCGTCTTCCTCGTCTTGAGCTTCAAGACCTCGGATGCACTGGCGATAGCCTATGGTATCTCCGTGACCGGTGCGATGGTTGTCACCTCGATCATGGCCTTCGAGTTCGTACGTGTTCGCTGGAACTGGACGCTGCCGATGGCGGTCGCGGTGCTGACGCCGCTGGTGTTGCTGGAATTCGTCTTCCTTGGCGCGAACCTCCTCAAAATCCGCGACGGCGGTTATGTTCCGGTGCTGATCGCGACCGCCTTCACCGTCATCATGTGGACCTGGCGCCGCGGCACGGCGATCCTGATGGAGAAGACGCGGCACACCGATATTCCGTTGTCGTCCTTCGTGAGCTCGATCGAGCGCAAGAGCGACCACTCGCCGGCCCACGTTCCTGGTACGGCGATCTTCCTCACCAGCGATCCGGAATCCGCACCTGCTGCGCTGCTGCATAATCTGAAGCACAACCACGTCCTGCACGACAAGAACGTCATCCTGACGATTCGCACCGTCAACAAGCCGCGTGTCGCCCAGGAGGACCGCTACTTGGTGGAGAAAGTCTCCGACCGCTTCTCGGTTGTCGAACTGCGTTTCGGCTTCATGGAATCGCAGAACGTCTCTCAGGCATTGGCGACTTTGCGCAAGACCGGGTTGAAGTTCGACATCATGTCGACCTCCTTCTATCTCGGCCGCCGCAAGCTGGTGCCAGACGCAAAATCCGGCATGCCGCACTGGCAGGACCGGCTTTACATCGCGCTCGCCAACGCTGCGACCGATCCTTCCGACTACTTCCGCCTGCCGGCCAACCGCGTGGTGGAACTGGGATCGCACGTCATCATCTGACGCGGACTAAATCAGCTTTTTTGCATCAATGGCCCGGTGGATATCCGCCGGGGCCTTTACACGCCGACATTTCCGAATGTATTCGTGAACGCGCAACAGCCGAGTTAACCATCCATCAAGGTTAATCGGAGATTATTCCGGCTCTTAGTCCAGAGTGCCGTTGGAGTCCGGTATTGCCTCGTCCGAGTCGTGTCCCCCGCAAGTTTGGTTTCTTGCCGAAAAACTGGACTTCGCCAGCTGTCTTCGGGTTTTGCGCATGGCTGATCTTTCCGTCCACAGTGGCCTATGCCGATCTTGCCGGTCTGCTGGCGGGTATCGACAGGGGTAGCAGCAACTGGCGCATGGTGATCACCAAATCGCCGGCCGGCTCCACGCACCAGGAAGAACTTGCCTTCGGTGACGCGTCGACCGCGGCTGCGGTCGGCGAAGGCGGTCTCGTCATGCCCGACGGCCGTCGCGTTGCCTTCGTATCGCAGAAAAAGGGCAGCGATCCCAGGCCCGACGAAGATCGCATCAACCGCCAGGACAAAAAGAGCCGTGTGGTTGCAGTCGCGCCGATGCAGCCGCCCAAGGATTTTTCCGCCGGTTCCGTGCTGCAGCGCGACAGCATGCTGTTCCGACCCGAGTTGGATACCAAGGACAAGACTGCTTTCTTGAAGCCGAGGATCGGTGGAAAAGAGATCCAGATTGCCACGGCCTTCTATAAGAAAGAACCGCCGAAGCCTGATAACAGCGTGCCGTCCTACCTCGCAAGCCTGGTCACGAGCCACGATGCCGATGTTCTCGCCGCCGCCTATGCGTCGCCGCCGCAGGACTACGCCCGCGTCTCGCCCTTCGATTCGATCCTCGCTAAGGATCAGGACTATGAAGGCCGTTTCGTGCCGCAGATTGGTCCTGAGGACCATGCCTGGGCCGCGAATGTCCTGCCTCCCTCGGTCTTTTCTTCGGACGAACAGCAGTGCCTTGCCACCGGCATCTATTTCGAAGCGCGCGGGGAATCGGTGAAGGGGCAGGCGGCTGTCGCCCAGGTCATCCTCAATCGCGTCCGCAACCCGGCCTATCCGAAGACCATTTGCGGTGTCGTTTATCAGAACGACGATTGGCACAACGCCTGCCAGTTTTCCTTTGCCTGCGACAACGTCAAAGACCGCGTCAATTCGCCCGAGCATTGGAAGATCGCCCGCCAGGTGGCCATGGCTGTGACCGCCGGCAAGATCTGGCTGCCGGAAGTCGGCTCCGCCACACACTACCATGCCGTCTACGTCCGGCCGAAATGGGCGGCTGAAATGGTGAAGGTCGGCCGTATCGGCATGCACATCTTCTACCGCACCTATGGCGGCGGCTGGAGCTGACAGCGATCGCACGGCGGGACCGATGCGGTCCAGCAGGCGGTAGGCGGTCGGCAAAAAAAGGCCGCAGAAAAGCTTGGCCTGAAGACGATTCTTAGGCCCAGTTTCCCACCAGCATCGCATATGCGCTCTAAGATCATGATTTAATTCGGCTAATTTATGGCTGGACAGATGACGTCTACGCCTTGACTATGCTTTTTCCTAAAACTATGTTGCGCGCGACTTCAAAACGGGCCGAAAGGTGGCGAAACCTACCGTTCGTTTACGCGTTGACCGGGGTAATGGGGCTGCGCGCTACGAAACTGGGAGGACATCACCATGGTTGATGACCGCGACGAAAGTCTGGAAAAGCGACGGGAGCAACTTGAAGCCGAACTGGCGACCAAGCGCTCTGTGTTGGGAGAGGATGAACGAGGGGAGGTTCGCGCCGAGGAGAGCCGGAAAGGCTACGCTGAGGCGATGAAGCTTTCTAGTGAATTCATTGCTGCCATCATCGTTGGCGCAGTTCTGGGCTATCTCTTCGACCGTTTTGTCGGCACTGCGCCGTGGGGCATGATTATTCTTCTGCTTCTCGGATTTTGTGCCGGCGTGCTGAATGTTCTGCGCTCTGCAGGCAAGGTGGCGACACCAATGCCCGAAAAGCACGGGCTTGATAAGAAATGAGGTGGAAGCGGCGCTGCGGCGTGGTTTCCTGGTGAGAGGCATCCGCTTTGACAAGCGGGAAAATGAAAGAGAACAGCGGTGGCAAACGGTCCTACCCATCAGTTCCTGATCTTCAAGATTATACCGATCGATATCGGCGGGATTGATTTTTCGTTCACCAATGCTTCGCTGTTCATGGTTGCTTCGGCGGTGATCTCTGCCGGCTTCCTCTATTTTGCCACCTCGCACCGCAGCGTCATTCCTGGCCGCGCCCAATCGGTGGCGGAGATGGCCTACGAGTTCATCGCCTCGATGCTGAAAGAAGGGGCGGGAACCAAGGGGATGCAGTTCTTCCCGCTGGTCTTCTCGCTCTTCATGTTCGTGCTGACGGCAAACCTGCTCGGCATGGTTCCTTATTTCTTCACCATTACCGCCCAGATCATCGTTACTGTCGCCTTGGCGCTTCTGGTCATCCTGACGGTCATCATCTACGGCGCCATCAAGCATGGCTTCGGCTTTCTGAAGCTCTTCGTGCCGCAAGGTGTACCCGGCATTCTGTTGCTGCTGGTGGTGCCGATCGAGATTATCTCCTTCCTGTCGCGGCCGGTTTCACTCTCCATTCGTCTTTTCGCCAACATGCTGGCAGGCCATATCACGCTTAAGGTGTTCGCAGGCTTCGTTGCCTCGCTCGGAGCGCTTGGCGCGCTTGGCATTGGTGGCGCCATTCTTCCCTGATCATGACCGTCGCCCTCACCGGTCTCGAGTTCCTTGTCGCCTTCCTCCAGGCTTACGTCTTTGCGGTACTGACTTGCATGTACATCAATGACGCAATCCATCCGGGTGGCCACTAAGGATAAAGACATTGACGTCTAAGGGCGTCAGTCATTCACCGCACAACCATTTCAAAGGAGTTCAACATGGACGCGGAAGCAGCAAAGTTCATCGGCGCAGGTTTGGCTTGCTTTGGTATGGCCGGCACGGCTCTCGGCCTCGGCAATATCTTCGGCAGCTACCTGTCCGGCGCACTGCGCAACCCGTCGGCTGCTGACGGCCAGTTCGGCCGCCTGGTATTCGGCTTCGCCGTTACGGAAGCTCTGGGCATCTTCTCGCTGCTCATCGCTCTCCTTCTGCTGTTCGCCGTCTGATATCAGCGGCGTGATAGATCACGGTTCGCGGGACAGCGAGCCGTGATTCTTTGTATTTGCAGACCACCTGGAGGTGAGCATGTTTGTGACCCCGGCTTATGCTGAAGAAGCACCGCCGGCAGCCGGCGCGGTGAAAACGGAGACGGGTGCGCCCGATCAGGGCCATCACGCAGGCGTATTCCCGCCGTTTGACCATACGACGTATCCGTCACAGCTGCTTTGGCTGGTGATCACCTTCGCGATCTTCTACGTGGCCATGCAGAAGATCGTCGTTCCGCGCGTTGGCGGCATCCTGGAAAGCCGCCACGACCGTATCGCCCAGGATATCGACGAAGCTTCGCGTCTGAAGGCCGAAGCCGATGCTGCCGTTGCGACCTACGAAAGCGAGCTGGCTGCAGCGCGCACCAAGGCGAATTCGATTGGCGCCACTGCCCGTGACGCCGCCAAGGCAAAGGCTGAGGAGGATCGCAAGGCGATCGAAGCAAGCCTTTCCGAGAAATTGAAGGCCGCTGAGGCCCGAATCAGCGAGATCAAGGCGAAAGCCCTCGGCGACGTCGGTGCCATTGCTGAAGAAACGGCCGCTGCCGTTGTCGAGCAGCTTGTCGGCAGCGTCGCCGGCCAGGCTGATGTCGCTTCGGCTGTTGCCGAAGCATCCGCTAAGCGGGAGGGTTGATCCATGGAATTCGGTCTGGACGAAACTTTCTTTGCCTTCGTCGCTCTCATCATCTTCCTCGGCCTCGTCGTCTACCTGAAAGTTCCGGGGATGATGGCAAAGTCGCTGGATGACCGCGCCGATCAGATCCGCAACGAACTCGCCGAAGCCAAGCGCCTGCGCGAAGAGGCCCAGCATCTGCTGGCCGAATACCAGCGCAAGCGCAAGGAAGCTGAAGCTGAAGCTGCGCATATCGTTGCCGCGGCCGAGCGCGAAGCTGAAATGCTGACGGCGGAAGCTCGCAAGAAGACGGAGGAATTCGTCGCCAACCGCACGGCGGTGTCCGAGCAGAAGATCAAGCAGGCGGAAGCCGACGCGATGAAGGCTGTTCGCTCCGCTGCAGTCGACCTGGCCATTGCCGCTGCCGAATCCGTGCTCGCCAAGAAGGCCGACGGCCGCGTTCAATCCGAACTCTTCAGCAACGCCATTGGCGAAGTGAAGACTCGGCTGAACTGAGCGCGCAAGCAATCGATCTTAGGAAAGCCCGGCTTCGGCCGGGCTTTTTGCGTTTGAAGACACTAATGATCCGCGGCAACATTTGACGATAGCCCTGGATCCAAACTAGATTTCGGCTCACTTTAAGGAGTGAGCTGGTGATACCAAGCGTGGACAGCGGTGAAGGACCATTTCGCCATGACGATATCATCTATCGGCGCACTCTTCCTTGGACAGCGAGTGTTCACGCCCTTCTCTCGGCACTTCAAGCACATGGCTTTGTGAACGCGCCACTGTCCGGCGGATATGACGCGGCGTGGGAGAGGGTGAGCTTTGTCCCAGGCGGGACCGGTGATTTGGATGAGAATGAGAATATCAGGTCCCTGGAAGCCTTACGATCGGCGGCCTGCTTGCTGCGGCGCTATCATGACTGCACCGCGCTGTTTATGCGCGCGATGCTGGAGGACCAGACATGGCAATTGCCGCCGCGGCCACCGTTTGAGGTGATCTGCCACGGCGATTTCGCGCCCTATAATGTCATTCTCAACGGCGGCGAGGTGACTGATATCATCGACTTCGAGACGGCGGCGAGGTGACTGATATCATCGACTTCGAGACGGCCCATCCTGGCCCGCGCGGCTGGGATCTCGCCTATGCCATCTATCGCTGGGCGCCTCTGTCTGCCGGCGTTACTGTCAAAGACCTCGGTGAGCTCGAAACACAAATTCTCCGCACCCGTATCTTTCTTGATGCCTACGGCTTGGCCGCAAAGGAACGACCGGCATTGCCGGGCATGATCATTGACCGTCTTAACGCCTTGGTCGGCTTCATGGAACGCGAGGCGGCCAATGGTGTGGAACGGTATCGCCGCAATTTCGAACAAGGCCACGATCACATTTACCGGCGCGATGTCGCTTATATCGGCGAGCATCGGGAGCAGATTATAGCCGGCCTTGTGGAATGAAGGATCGGAAAGGCGGCTTTCAGGCCTCATCCCTCCGAAGCGGCCGGAAGCTCATGCGATGCAGCGAGCAGGGACCGTGCTTTTCGATGCCGGCGCGATGCTGGGCGGTGGCGTAGCCGGCATGGGCGGCGAAACCGTAGACAGGAAAGACGTCGCCGGCGCGAGCCATCATCCGGTCGCGGGTCACCTTGGCGACGATCGAAGCGGCGGCGATGGAAAAGGAGCGCGCATCGCCCTTGACCACGGCTTTTCCCGGGCAGGCGAGCCCGCCGGGCACATCCAGCCCATCGGTCAGGACGTAACTTGCCGGCACGGCAAGGCTGCAGATGGCCCGGCGCATAGCGTCCAGGCTCGCCTTGCGGATATCGGTGATGTCGATGCGGGCAGCACTTGAGGAGGCAATGGAGACGGTGGCGGTCGCGAGGATTTCGACAAACAATGCCTCGCGCCTCACGGCCGAAAGCTGCTTGGAATCGTTCAATCCCTCGGGAATGCGCTCCGGGTCGAGAATGACCGCGGCCGCTACAACGGGGCCTGCCAGCGGCCCGCGTCCCGCCTCATCGGCACCCGCTACCGGCCAGTGCCCAGCGCGACGGGCAATCAGTTCCAACTCGAAGGTCGGAACGATCGGCTCCTCGTCGAAAAGCATGGGAGAATCGGATGGTGTGCTGCGTGGCATGCGGCAAAGCTCGCACACCACCCGATCTCCTGCAAGCCCCCGGTGGATCAAGGCGGCGAAACCGGGGACTTTTCCGGCGGGCAGGGAAACCCGCGGGAAAAGGGTTCACAGCAGTGAAAGCTGCGCGCCGCTGCCATCCGGCGGCACAAACAGGTCGTCGCGTATCGCAATGCTGCGGCGGGTGAGCTCCAGCCGCTTCGTTGCCATTTCGAAACGGCGGCTGATCTGCCAAGCATAGGGGCCTGCACCCTTCATGCGTTTGCCGAACTCGGCATCATAATCCTTGCCGCCACGCATCGAACGGATCAGCGACATGACATGGCGGTACCGATCCGGATAGTTCTGCAGCAGCCAATCGCGGAAGAGCGGGCTGACCTCCAGCGGCAGGCGCAGGATGACATAGCTCGCTTCCATGGCGCCGGCTGCCTTGCCCGCATCGAGAATGCGCTCGATCTCGTGGTCGTTGAGGGCAGGGATGATCGGCGCCACCATCACGGCGGTCTGGATACCGGCCTCGCTGAGCGCGCGGATCGCCTCCAGGCGTCGCTGGGGTGTAGCGGCGCGTGGTTCCATGGTGCGCGCCAGCTTGCGGTCGAGCGTGGTCACGGAGATACCGACACGCACCAGGCTTTTGGCTGCCATCTCCTTCAGAATGTCGACATCGCGCATGATCAGTGCCGACTTGGTGACAATCGCGACCGGATGGTTTGCCTTGTTCAGCACTTCGAGAATCTGGCGCATGATCCGCCATTCCTTCTCGATCGGCTGATAAGGATCGGTATTGGTGCCGATCGCGATGACGCGCGGCTTGTAGCCGGGCTTGGCGAGTTCTCGTTCCAGCAGTCGCGCAGCATCAGGTTTGGCGAAGAGTTTCGATTCGAAATCGAGCCCCGCCGACAGGCCCATATAGGCATGTGTCGGCCGTGCGAAACAATAGATGCAGCCATGCTCGCAGCCACGATAGGGGTTGATGGAACGATCGAAGGGGATATCGGGAGACTCGTTGCGCGTGATTGCCGTGCGCGGCTTTTCCACCTGCACTTCGGTTTTGAACGGCGGCAATTCTTCCAGCGTCTGCCAGCCGTCGTCGAATGTCTCACGCCGCAGCGGCTCGAACCGGCCGCTCGGGTTCAGCCCAGCGCCGCGACCGCGCCTGCGATCGATCTCGACTCTGAGACCGGTGTCGGCGATCAAAGCATTGGCAACATCTGCCGTGTTGGCAGGCGCAAATGCGGCCTGCCCTGCAAGGGACTGCTCGTTCATCGGTAACTCCGGGGCGGTTTGCGGTATGGCACGCCGCGTCTAAGATGATTAAATTCCTATCCGACAAATGAGAACAATGCAAGAACAAAATGCGCAATTGCATTCACCCGCGCCACATGTCCGCATGGGTCGCGGCGGCATTTTTGTCTGCGCATAAGCTCTACCTAAACCTTCCGGTTTAAGGGGGTTATGCGCTGGCAATAAATTGTGCGGCGCTTTATAAATGGGCAATGTTGACAGTTATCATTGAATGCCAGGACCAGGAACCTGAGCTGGCGCAGACATTGGCGGCATTGGTCGCGGGCGCGATCGAAGGGCTCGTATGCGACGTCGTCGTGCTCGATCATGGCTCGCGTGACGGCACCTCGCACGTCGCCGACGCTGCCGGCTGCCGTTTCTATTCACAATGGGATATCAAAGACATATTGAGTTCGGCGCGGGGCGAATGGTTACTTTTCGTCGAGCCCGGCGCGCGTCCGCAGGCCGGCTGGATCGATGAGATCGCCGAATATGTCTCGCTCAACAAAGTGCCTGCGCGGTTCACTGCCTCGCGCGGCTATCGCCGCCCTTTGCTGCAGCGCATCGGCCGCCGTCTGCCGCCGCTGGAATTGGGCTTGCTCCTCTCCAAAGGCCAAGCCATCGCCGTCGCAAAAACCGGCATGAGGCTTGCCGAGTTCGCCAAGGGCCAGAAGAGCCGCCAACTGTCCAGCGAACTGATTCCCTCCTGGGTCGCGCGGGCGGCCCGGTAGCCCGGCTCCGTGATCGACCCAGATTCCATTTGAAAATAAGATAATAGATGTCATAATTTTGATGTGGCGGCACCTCTCGCGTGTCGCGTCGGGCGGCCGACCATGAAGATGCCGGTATGCGGCAGAGCAGGTCAGCAGAACTCTCCTCTTCTGCCGGATTTCCGGCGAAAGGAGGTGCGTCATGGGACGCACGATGTTCTACCGCCTCATCGGAACGGCCCTTGTGGCAACGGCAATCCTTCATCCGGGCTCAGCAGCTTCGCAGGCGATGCTCGCTTGTGCCCAGCGTGTCGAAATTGTCGCTTTCCTTGATGCGCGCTATTCCGAAAAGCTCTCGGCCGTTGGTCAGCTTGACCCGAAGAGGATCATCGAAATCTTTGCCGCCGAAAGTGGCAGTTGGACAATGATGATCACCGATGTCTCTGGCCGGAGTTGCGTAATCCTCAGCGGTCAGAATTGGGAATCAATTCCTGTTTTGCCGGGATCGAAGGCATAGGGATTGGGAAAGGCCGAGGAATATTCCTCAAATAATGCGCCAATCTTATTTTGAGCCGGCGCCACGCTTCAAATGCTCGTCGAGCCGCGGCATGATCTCCACGAAATTGCAGGGCATGTGTCGGTAATCGAGCTGCGCCTTCAGGATACCGTCCCAGGCATCCTTGCAGGCGCCCGGAGAGCCCGGCAGCACGAAAATGAAGGTGGCGTTGGCGACACCGCCGGTTACCCGCGACTGGATCGTCGCCGTGCCGATCTTGTCGTAGGAGATGCGATGGAACACCTCGGAAAACCCGTCCATCCGCTTTTCGAACAGGGGTTCCAGCGCTTCGGGTGTGATGTCGCGGCCAGTAAAGCCGGTCCCGCCGGTGGTGATGACGACGTCGATGGTTTCGTCGCGTGTCCAGGCTTCCACCTGGCTTCGGATACGCTCCTTGTCGTCGGGAACGATGGCGCGGGCAGCCAGCCTATGGCCGGCTTCGGCGATGCGGCCAACCAATGTGTCGCCGGATTTGTCATCGGCGAGCGTGCGCGTATCGGAAACTGTCAGCACCGCGATACCGACCGGGATGAAGGGCCTTGCTTCGCTTGAACCGGCCATCATGTTTCTCCCTTTATCGTTTCTGTCGCCTGGAAATACCAGTCTGGCCTTATGCTGTGAAGCGATGCCGCTGCCGCCGTCGCCTGCTCGAGATGATCGAACAGGCCAAAGCAGGTTGCGCCTGAACCGGACATACGCGTGGTGAGCGCGCCTTGGCTCTCGATCAATTGCGAGAGCGTGGCGATCTCGTTACAGAGCATCCGCGCCGGCGGCTCCAGATCATTGCGTAGCCTCTTGATCGCCCCAATCCATTGTGCGTGGTCGTTTGGCGCCTGCGAGGGAAGCGCGAGCGGCGGATTGTCCTTCCGAGCGAGTAGGCGAAACACCTCCGGTGTCGAAACGCCGACGAGGGGATTGCCGAGCACCATGGCGAAAGACGGAAAGTCCGGCAGCAGTTCGATCGTTTCGCCGATGCCGCGTGCGATCAGCGGCCGGCTAACGAGGCACATTGGCACATCGGCACCGAGCTTCAGGGCAATCGTCATCACCGTGTCTGAGGGCACGGTGAGCGCCCACAGCTGCGTCAGCCCGCGCAGGGTCGCTGCCGCATCTGCCGAACCGCCGCCGATACCGGAGGCGATGGGTAGGTTTTTTTCGAGATGGATATGCACCGGCGGTGCCTCGAAACCGGCGGCATGAGCCGCCTGTCGTAAGAGATCGCGCGCCTTCAGTACCAGATTGCCGCCGGCATCTGCCTCGGCAAGAAGAGGGGAGAAGCTCCCGGAAAGGCTGAGTTCGTCGTACTCACTCACCCGAAAACCAAGGCGATCGCCGTGCCGCGCAAAGGTTACCAGCATGTCGAGCAGGTGGTACCCGTCGGCGCGTCGTCCCGTCACATGGAGGGCCAGATTGATCTTGGCGGGTGCTTCCTCCGTGAAGTCGAAATCACCCGCAGCTAAGATCACGGTCATCGAAAGTCTTAGGACTTCTTGTCGGCCGGCGGCGGCGTTGTTGTGTCTGGCGACGGCGTTACCGCCGGAGCCGGATCAGGCTGCTTGGTCTTGTCGACCGTCCTTGGGTCGGTGTCGAGCGCCGGCAGACCGTTGGCGATCTTGTCCTTGATCTTCGGAATATCCGCATCCTCTGGCTTCGATGCCAGCGCACGGTTCCACTGGTAGACAGCTTCCAGCTTGCGGTTGACACGCCAATAGGCGTCGCCCAGATGGTCGTTGATCGTGGGATCGCCCGCCTTAAGCTGAGCGGCGCGCTCCAGCTCGTTCACCGCGTCGTCGAAGCGGTTGAGACGGAAATAGGCCCAGCCGAGCGAGTCGACGATATAGCCGTCATCCGGCTTCAGATCGACGGCCTTCTTGATCATACCGAGGCCCTGGTCGAGATTCATGTTCATGTCGACCCAGGAATAGCCGAGATAGTTCAGCACCTGCGGCTGGTCGGGGTTCAGTTCCAGCGCCTTCTTGAAGTTCGGCTCAGCCTTGTCCCACTTCTTCAGCCGTTCATAAGCGATGCCGCGCTGGAAGAACACCGCCCAATCGCCACGATTCGGCACGGCGCCGATGACCTCCACGGCCTTGTCGTAGTTGTCGGCCATGCCCCGGAAGTCCTTGGCGTCCGAGAGAACGCTGCCATAGGCGAGATAGCTGCGGATATCGTTCGGATCGGAATCGATCAGCGCCTTCAGATGCTTGCGTGCATCGTCGACCTTGCCGGCCTGGGCAAGCGCGAGGCCGAGCTGCAGCTCGGAAATGCGGGCCATCGGCGAATCATTGGGCACCCTCTTATAGAGGGAGATGGCACGGTCAATCTGCTCCTGCTTTTCCGCAAGTCCCCCGAGCAGAACCAGGGTGTCGGCGCTTCTAGGATCGAGTGTGTTGGCAATCTGCAGATAGAGCGAGACGACATCTTCAGCGCCGTCACGGTTGAGCGCCGCGCCGATGGTAAAGAGCACCGAGGCTGCACCCTGGGCGGTGTCGGTCACCTGCTGGTCCGGCACTTGACCCTTGCCGATGCTGTCGCGCAGCGCGTTCAGCGGTGCGTAATTGTTGACGAGGTTGTCGCCGACCGAAACGGCATCCAACGCCTTCTGCTTGTCGCCGGCTTTGGCTTCAAGCGCTGCAAGTGCCATCACAGCGCGCATGAATGTGTCGGGGGCCGTTGCGCCGCCCGCCTTGTCGAGAATAGCGTCGTTCAGGTGCGAGCGGGCGGACTTCGTATCACCAATGGTGATGGCAATGGCGCCGGCATGGTAGTTCTTGAAGATGTTGAACCAGTCCGGCCCTCTCATCTTGTCGATCATGCCGATCGCTTCTTTGCCATGGCCGGAGCCGGCACGCGCCCAGGCGAGCAGAAGGCTGTTCATCATCCGGTCGAGATCGTTCGGACCATCATATTTGAGAATGTCCTGGGCGGCTTTGTATTCATGCCGGCGGATGGCGTCCATGCCACGTACGATTGTGGTGACGCGTTCGACCGAGGGATCGTTCTTCAGCTCGTTTGCGTATTTCACGCCCTCTTCGAGATTGCCGTTGAGCAGCAGCGAAATCATCAGTCGCTGGCGGATCTCCGGATTGCCCGGTTCGATCATCAGCGCCTTCTTATAGAGCGAGATCGCAGTGTCGTAGTCATGGTCAACATCGGCGGTGCGAGCAGCAAGAAAAGCGCCTGCGAAGGTGTCGACGCCTTCCGCGTCGAAGGTCACTGGAGCACTGGCCTCCGGCGTTGCCGGAGCATCCTCGGCGCGCGCGCTGTTCAGCGCGGACATCGAGAGGATCGCCGCCAGGGCTGCGCCCGAGAGGAAACGAATGGCAAGTCTCTGCCGCATTAGAAAGCCTTTCATCAAGGGATTGCCGGTAAGCGTGCCGGCGGCACAAATCGTTCGTGTCAATGATTCACAACAGGATGGCTTTTTTGAAGCGGTCCTGCAAGAAATTCGGCCGGTTGCGATCAGTTCACGCGTTCGATGCAGAAATCGATCACTTCCATGAGAGCGGATTTCCACGGCGTTTCCGGTAGCGGCGCCAGTGCGTCGCGGGCGATGGTGCCGTAATGAACGGCGCGGGCGATGGTGTCGCTGAGCGCACCATATTTGGTGATCAGACCCAGCGCCTTTTCCAGGTTCTCGTCACTGTTGTTTCCGGCCTCGATGGCGTTGCGCCAGAATGCGCGCTCTTTTTCGGTGCCACGGCGATAGGCGAGAATGACGGGAAGGGTGATCTTGCCTTCGCGAAAATCATCGCCGACATTCTTGCCAAGATCGGCGGCCTTGCCACCGTAATCCAGCGCGTCGTCCACCAACTGGAAGGCGAGGCCGAGATTGGTGCCATAGGACTTCAAGGCGTTGCGCTCGGCCTTGCCGGCATTGGCGACGATCGGGCCGACTTCGGCGGCGGCGGCGAAAAGCGCTGCCGTCTTGGCGCGGATGACGGAGAGATAATCGTCTTCGGTCGTCTCCATGTTCTTGGAGACTGAGAGTTGCAGCACCTCGCCCTCGGCGATGACGCAAGCTGCCGATGACAGCACATCGAGCGCCTCCAGCGAACCGACCTCGACCATCATGCGGAAGGCCTGGCCGAGCAGGAAGTCGCCGACGAGAACGCTTGCCTGATTGCCCCAGATCATGCGGGCCGTGGACTTGCCGCGGCGCAGATCGCTTTCATCCACCACGTCATCGTGCAACAATGTCGCCGTGTGCAGAAATTCGACCGATGTGGCGAGCTTGATGTGGTTGTCACCCTGATAGCCGTAGAGGGCGGCAGAGGAGATGGTCAGCATCGGCCGCAGGCGCTTGCCGCCGGAAGAGATTAGATGCTCGGCAACTTCCGGGATCATCTGCACATCGGAGCCGGCTTTCGACAGGATCAGCTGGTTGACGCGTTCCATATCCGCCTTGGTCAGGTCCACCAATGGCTTGATGGATGCCAGTTTATTCTTGCTTTCTTCAAGCGGTATCACGACGCCCAACGATCCGGACTCCTGTTCATTTTCTGCAAAGCACCATAAGAAGGGGCGAAAGAGGCGGCAAGAGGCGATTTGTCTCGTCTCGCAAATTTGACAGGAAACACAAGGCTTATGCACGAGTTGATCCGCACCAATGATCCAGTTCTCCTCTCCTTCGCCGAGAGCCTGATGAAGGACGCCGGGATTCATTGTTTCATCGCGGATCAAGCCATGAGCATTCTCGAAGGCTCGCTCGGCATGCTGCCGCGCCGTTTTCTGGTCGAGGACGAACGTGCCGATCAGGCCCGGCGCATTCTCATCGACGCCGGCCTCGGCGACGAGTTGCGCCCGGTGCGCGGCTGAGGTCCGCTATGGCCGACGACCTTTCCGAAACCATCGATGCCTTCCATCGCGGCGCTTTCCATATCGTCCAGCCGAAGGGCAGGGGCCATCGCTCCGGCATGGACGCCATGTTGCTCGCAGCGCTGGTGGCCGATGATCGCAACATCAGAGTGGCCGACCTCGGCGCCGGCGCGGGGGCGGCCGGCATGGCTGTGGCCTCCCGGCTGGAGCAGGCAACGGTGGTGCTCTTCGAGCGCTCGACGGTAATGGCGGAGTTTGCCCGCAAGAGCCTGGCACTCTCGGAAAATGCCCGCTTCGCCGGCCGTGTCGCTGTTGTCGAAGCCGATGTGACCCTGACCGCGAAGGCCCGCAACAATGCCGGTCTCATCGATGACAGCTTTCATCATGTCATCATGAACCCGCCTTTCAACGATGCCAGCGACCGGTTGACGCCGGATGCGTTAAAAGCGCAAGCGCACGCCATGACCGACGGCCTGTTCGAAAGCTGGGTGCGGACAGCAGGCGCGATCATGATCCCCGGCGGGCAACTGTCGCTAATCGCCCGGCCGCAATCGATCGGCGAGCTCATCGCCGCCTGCGGCCGCCGTTTCGGCGGCATCGAGATCACGCCCATCCATCCACGCGAGGATGAAAATGCCGTTCGCATCCTGGTGACGGCGATCAAAGGCTCACGGGCAAGGCTGGCGCTTCGGGCGCCGCTGATCATGCATGGTGAGGGGACGCACAAATTCTCCGACTTTGTCGATGACCTCAACAATGGCCGCGCCGCTTATTCCCGGAAGTAACGCAAGCAAAATCGGGAAATGCCTCAAAATGCGTCGAAGATCAGCTTGATGTTCAAAACGGCGATGGTGAGAGCGATGATATAGGCAATGGTGCTCAGCCAGCGCGGCGCGACCAGCTCGCCCATCTTGGTCTTGTCCGCGGTGAACATGACCAGCGGGAAGACGGCGAAGGAGAGCTGCAGGCTGAGCACGACCTGGGTCAGGATCAGCAATTCCGCCGTACCCGAATCGCCGAACCAGATGGTGACAATCCCCGCGGGCATGATCGCCAGACCGCGCGTCACAAGGCGGCGCAGCCAGGGTTTTACCTTCAGCCGCAGAAAACCTTCCATGACGATCTGCCCGGCAAGCGTCGCCGTCACCGTCGAGTTGAGGCCGCAACAGAGAAGCGCGATCCCGAACAGCGTCGGCGCGATCGCCAGGCCGAGAAGAGGCGCCAGCAACGATTCCGCCTGGGCGAGCTCCACCACATCGGTATGGCCGTGCGCGTGAAACGCCGCCCCGGCGAGAATGAGGATGGAGGCGTTTATGAGCAGCGCAAAGGTCAGTGCCACGGTCGAATCGATCGTGGCAAAGGTCAGCGCCTCCTTCTTTTCGGTCAGCGTATGACCGAAGGCACGTGTCTGCACGATGCCGGAATGCAGATAGAGATTGTGTGGCATGACTGTCGCGCCAAGGATGCCGAGCGCGAGATAGAGCATGTTCGGATCCCTGACGATCTCGGTCGTCGGGAAAAAGCCCTTGATGACCTCGCCCCAATTGGGATCGGCGAGGAAGACCTGAATGCCGAAACAGAAGGCGATGACGCCGAGCAGGGTGATGATCAGCGCTTCCACCCAGCGAAAGCCCAGGCGCTGCAGGAAAAGGATCAGAAACACGTCGAATGCGGTGACCAGCACCCCGAATTCGAGCGGCAGTCCGAAGACGAGATTGAGGCCGATGGCAGTACCGACGACTTCTGCGATATCCGTCGCGATGATGGCGATTTCCGCCATCGCCCAGAGCGGCACCGAGACGAAGCGCGGAAAGGCATCTCGGCATGCTTGCGCCAGATCGCGGCCGGTGGCGATCGCCAGGCGCGCGCAGAGCGCCTGCAGCACCACGGCCATGATGTTGGACAACAGCGCGACAGTCAGCAGCGCATAGCCGAACCTCGATCCGCCCGCCAGCGAGGTCGCCCAGTTGCCGGGGTCCATATAGCCGACAGCGACGAGATAGCCAGGACCGGCGAAGGCGGCGATGCGGCGCAGTGTTGAGCCGCCTTTGGCGGTTTCGACTGAGCGGTAGACATCGGAAAGAGTGCCCTCTTGCCGGTCGTGACGCCAGCCCGCATCGGGCTTGGGTTTCATAACATCCATGGGGATTCCGCAGGCTTCGATCCTGCGAGAGGTAAGCTGTTTAGAATGACAATGCAATTCATTCGCAACAAGAAAAACCATTCCCGACCACGTTCGCATCGGCTGTGGCTTTCCTGCAATGCGCAATAGGGGAGAGAAATAGGCGATAACGAATTTGCCCGATATCAGACGAACAGGCTTCCATTCCGTTGAAGGAAAGATTGTCGGAACGTTTTTTCATATTGAACGTTATTTCTGGTCATTCTGTCCGAATTCTCACCCGAGAGCCGAAATGCGGGTGAGCACCGGAGATGATCAAGATGAATCTCGCCACGAATATAATGCCGATGATGAAATCGATGATGGGTGGCATGATGAATCCGACGATGAGCGGAAAACGGCCTGATCCGTAGGGCAGCCGCAACCCGGAATAACAAGCAGACCTCCATCTGCCTCTGGCCGCCCGCAAGGGCGGCCCTTTTTTTGTTCGCTGACGCCTTAGCCGCGGACTTCCCCCGACATAAATGCGGAATTTGATAACAGAAGCCAGGCATGGCAACGGCGTTCATCGCAGCGTTGCAACCCGTAGCGGCCGCTGCGGGATATCTACGACCTCTACAACGCGCCACCGTGAGCGCGGCACGTAGATTGCTCCGGCCGTTGCGCAGGACCAGTCACCGAACAAGGAACCCAAGCATGGCTGCGTTTGCCAGATCGATGAAGAACGCAGAGACGAGCGGCAGAATGATGAATGCGATGGTTGCTGCCCCATGAGTTTTGGTTACCGCCGTCATATTGGCGATTGCCGTCGGGGTCGCTCCAAGCGAGATACCAAAGAAGCCTGCAGAAATCACCGCCGCATCATACGTACGGCCCATCGCGGGGAACACAACGAACAGGACGTAAACCACGACCGCAACCGTCTGCACGACGAGGACGATCACAAGCGCAGCGCCGAGTCCGCTGAGAGCCCACAACTGCATGCTCATCAGCGACATTGCGAGAAAGACATTCAACGAGAGATCGGAGATGAGCGAGAGCGCTCGCGTGCGCGTCGGCCAAGGGAGGCGCGGTGCGAGCAGCGGAATGGTGTTCGTCATCACAATCGCGACCAGCAAGCAGACGACGAACAGCGGAAGATTGACGCCAGCCTCCACGATGATCTCATGCAAGGCGTACCCGATGAGAATGGCGATATTGGTCACCAGCAAGGCTCGCAGCAGACTGACATAGCTGACATCATCTTCGTGACTGCTTTCTGCAGCGCGCGACACACCGATCACCAACTCTTCGGTGGTGGGTCCGCTCAGTCCATAGCGTTTGATCAGGAATTGCGCAGTTGGTCCGCCGATGAGGCTGGCGATAACAAGACCAAGTGTTGCACTCGCGATGCCGATTTCAAGCGCATTCGTCAGTCCGAAACGACTGGTGATAATCGGTGCCCAGGCAATCGTTGTGCCGTGACCGCCGATTAGCGACGTCGAGCCAAGCAAGATTGCCATACCATCGGGGAGACCGAGCGTGTCGCTGACTCCGATTGCGATTGCGTTCTGGATGACGAGAAATACAAGCGTGACGCCCAATAGGATAAGAAATGGCTTGCCTCCCGCCACAAGGTCGGAGAGCCTGGCGTTGAGACCGACCCCGGTGAAGAAGTAGAGAAGAAGCATGTCGCGTGCGGCGAGTGTAAAATTGATCTCCAAACCGAAGAATTCGTAGGCGACCAGCGTTATCAAGGCGGCAAGCAGGCCACCTGTCACCGCTTCAGGTATGCTCCACCGCGCAAGGACGGGAATGAAACGGTTGAGGTTCGCACCAGCGAAGAACACGAGGATCGCAATGGTGAACGATTGCAATCCTGGGACCTGCACTACCGACATGGACCACCTTCACCTTGGTTGCAGCCGAACCCGCCTCAGTTCGTCACTTTGACATGCGCCAGACGAATAGACGAGCGGAAAGAGCTTCGCCACTCTCGTTCAAAAGGATTAAATCGACACGCAACTGAATGTGGCATCCTAGATCACCTGTTTACCGACCCACATCTCATGAACCTGGAGAGCAGAACGCTCTGAATAGGGGGAGGATGAATTCCAGATGATGCACGGATGCGACTAACAGACCTTATGTGGTAATGGTCATCCATGCCTTCGATGCCGCTGCCATTCGTCGTTTCCCTTGTTCTCTGCCTTATCCTGGTGCGGATGATCCGGCAGGAAGAGCGAAAGCTCGGACTATTTCCGCTGCTCGTCGCTACCCTCGCCATTCAAGCGGTTTTGCTGGGATTGAATTGGAACATCGGTTGGTATCCGGCGCGCCTTATCCAGCCGATCGTCGCGGCGCTCCTGCCGGCGCTCTCCTTTGCGGCCTTCGATCAGCTTCGTCGCAATAATGTCGCGAAGTTTTCAGACCTGTGGCTGCACCTGATACCGGCGAGCCTTGTCGCAGCTCTTGTCGCCTTCTGGCGCGGGCCAATCGATCTCGTTCTTTTTGCGATTTGCCTCGGATACGGCCTTGCCCTCCTGCGGGTGGCGCGGCAGGGGCCAAGTGCACTTGCCGCTGTGCGCGTCAACGATGAGTGGACCGCGCATAAAGCGCTCGTCGCGGTGGCGGTTTTGCTTGTTGTGACGGCCTTCATCGACGCAACAATATCGCTCGATCTTTCTCTGGGCGAAGGTCAGCAGGCCCGAACGCTGCTGATCGTTGCAAATGTCCTGTGGCTGGCGGTTGCCGGTTATGCCGCTACGATTGCGTACGATGCCCGTCCCGATACGGAATCCAACGCCATTGAGGCGAATTTTGCTTTCCCTTCCACTGAGCCCCTCTCTCGCGTTTCCTCTTCAGGCACCGAAGAGGACACAGCCATAGTAAGCCGGATTGATGGCCTAATGAGAGAACAGCATCTCTATCGTGATCCGGACCTGACACTGGAACGCCTTGCGCGACGCGCCGGGATACCGGCGCGTCAGATTTCTGGCGCTCTAAATCGAATCTATGGCCGCAACGTTTCCCAGATTGTGAATGAGTATCGAGTCAGCGATGCCAAGCGGCGACTGGTCACAACACGCGATCCGGTAACAATCATCATGCTGGAATCGGGTTTTGGCACGAAGTCGAACTTCAATCGCGAATTCCTGCGCGTGACGAGCATGACCCCGAGTAACTATCGCCGCCTCGGAGGCGACGCAGATACTGCCACTGAGGTGCAGACTGGCGCGTCCGCCTCGTAACCCTTCGCCTTGGTGGAGAGCTCATCGCACGAAACGATCTGGATCACGATCTCGGACGTCCAAGATCGCGTTCGAGGGCGATTCGGCCTGTTTTTCCGTCAATCTTGAGCCTGGGCATACGCTATCCCGGTCGGCCATCAATCCGAATGCGGCAGGGGATCGACGGTATGTTGAGGATAAGGGCCACAAGAGGAAAACAATGAAATTATTGATGAAAATTGCGCTCATGCTTTGCGCCATCGTGATAATGCAGCAATCAGCCTTTGCTGGCGAAAATGTCGGTGTGCGCCAGATTGCGGCTCCCTCCAGAGAGCGGGGCTACGATCTCGCCGTGACTGTTTGGTACCCGGCGGAGTCGGGTGGTAAGCCTGTCTCGCTTGGCGAGAACGTCTTTTTTGTGGGGACGCTCGCCATGCTCGACGCCCCAATCTCAGATCGAAAATTCCCCCTGATATTGCTTTCCCATGGGGCTGGTCTGGCAGGAAACGCACAAGCCTTAAGCTGGATTGCTGTGCCTCTGGCAAAACAGGGCTTCATCGTTGCTGCTCCAACCCACCCCGGAAATACAGGTGCAAACCGATCTGCAGCAGAAACGATGAAGCTTTGGTTGCGGCCGTCGGATATCACCGAGACCCTGAGTGCAATAGGCGAAAACGATCTATTCAAGGAACATCTTGATTTGAACAAGGTGGGGATGCTCGGGCTTTCGATGGGCGGCAGCACGGCACTAGCAATAGCGGGCGCTCGCATCGACCCTAAGCGCTTGGCGAGCTATTGCGATACGGACGCACTCAACCCTTCGCTTTGTGGTTGGGTGAGGCAAAGCGGCGTCGATTTACACGCCATGGATTTGACGTTGGCCGGTCGCGATAATGAAGATACGCGTATCCGATTTGCCGTGGCGATTGATCCTGGACCCGTTGATGTCTTCGAATTCAATACCTTTTCCAGAATTTCGATCCCGGTTGATCTCGTAAATCTAGGTCAACCCCGAAAAATCCCTCTGACCGTGCAGGCTGCCAAAATTGCGGAAGCCATTCCAAACGCGACATATTCCACGATCGAAGATGCGAGCCACTTTAGCATGTTTGCCGAATGCAAGCCCGGTGCAGCCGAGATTGCCGAATCTGAAAAGATAGGTGATCCGATCTGCTCGGATGGTGGAGGACGCTCACGTAACGAAATCCACGCGCAGCTGATCGATATGGTCGTTACCGCTTTCGGTCGGGCGCTGAAACCAAGCCCCTAAGTTGGCGTGCGAAGTCGCCTTTCGCGAAAATCCAATCTTCGGGAGGAAATCGGCGAAACCGTATGTAATGACAAGGCGGCTTCAGGCGGTATGTCCTCATCCTCTCGGCATGTTGATGAAAAACTACGCCGGCTGAAGGAATCCGGGCGCGAAATACGATGATTGATGTTGCGTTTGCCGTTTCCATGCATACATCACCTGCAGCAAACATCATGAATCAGGATCGACGAATGGCTGGATTTTTCAGGCGCATGCTTCCGAAGCGGTTTCGCAAGGATCGAGTGGTTGTACCTGTCGTCCGGCTGAGCGGGGTCATCGCGTCCGGCGGCGGTCCTCTCCGGCAGTCGCTGAACCTAGCGGGTGTCGCCCTGGCGCTGGAAAGGGCCTTCAGCGTGAAGGCTGCCCCGGCCGTTGCCATCGTTGTCAATTCGCCTGGCGGTTCACCGGTGCAGTCCCGGATGATCTATAATCGCATCCGCGATCTTGCCCGCGAAAAAGAGAAGAAGGTGCTGGTCTTCGTCGAGGATGTCGCCGCGTCAGGCGGCTATATGATCGCTCTCGCCGGCGATGAGATCATTGCCGATGCCTCCTCCATTGTCGGTTCCATCGGCGTCGTCTCCGGCGGGTTCGGTTTTCCGGAGCTATTGAAGAAGCTCGGGGTCGAGCGCCGCGTCTATACTGCCGGCGAAAACAAGGTGATCCTCGATCCGTTCCAGCCGGAGAAGGAAAAGGACATCGAATATCTGAAGAGCCTGCAACTGGAGATCCACAAGGTTTTCATCGACATGGTGCGCGAGCGCCGGGCAGGTAAACTGGCCGCGGACGAGGACGTGTTTTCCGGCCTCTTCTGGACCGGCGGGCGCGGCCTGGAACTCGGCTTGATCGACGGGCTCGGCGATATGCGCCAGGAACTGAGGAAGCGTTTCGGCGACAAGGTCAAGCTCGAGCTGGTTACCACACCACGCAGCCTCTTCGGCCGCCGTGCGCCCGGCATTTCCCTTTCAAGCATGGACAGCATCGGCGCCGGCCTTGCCTCCGGACTTGCGGAAGTGGCAGAGGAAAAGGCATTGTGGGGGCGGTACGGATTGTAACCGGGAGTGCTGCGAGATGCCGCAGATCATCTTCTTCCTCGTCGCCGTCGGCGGTATTTGGTTTCTCTATCGACGCTTCGTGCGCGATGCCCAAAAACTCACGGAGAAATCCCGCCGTGCCGAAAGTGAACGGCGCACCGGCGCCATTGGTACGCTGGTAAAGGATCCGAAGACAGGGGAGTATCGGGTGAAGCGGGATGACGAATAGCGTCTGATAGAGGGTGGAAACGGGAAATGGTGACAGCGACGGCTTGCACGTGAAAGCCTTGACCCTTCCGTCCTGCCGTGGCACCTGTCCGCCAAACAATCCATCACCTGAAGAAATCGATCTCCATGACCGCGACCCCGCCCGATAACATGAATCCGAAGCGCTCGTTCCAGGCGTTGATCCTGACGCTGCACAATTACTGGGCCGACAAGGGTTGCGCGGTTCTTCAACCCTACGACATGGAAGTCGGCGCCGGCACGTTCCATCCGGCGACCACCCTGCGCTCGCTCGGGCCGAAGCCGTGGAAGGCTGCATACGTGCAGCCGTCGCGCCGGCCGTCGGACGGTCGTTACGGCGAAAACCCCAATCGCATGCAGCACTATTACCAATATCAGGTCATCCTGAAGCCGAACCCGCCGAACCTGCAGGAGCTTTACCTCGGCTCGCTCGCGGCGATCGGCCTCGATCCATTGGTGCATGATATCCGCTTCGTCGAGGATGACTGGGAAAGCCCGACGCTTGGCGCCTGGGGGCTTGGCTGGGAATGCTGGTGCGACGGCATGGAAGTGTCGCAGTTCACCTATTTCCAGCAGGTCTGCGGCATCGAATGCTCGCCGGTCGCCGGCGAATTGACCTATGGTCTCGAACGTCTGGCAACCTATGTCCAGGGCGTCGACAGCGTCTACGATCTGAATTTCAACGGTCTCGAAGGCGACGAGAAGATCACCTACGGCGATGTCTTCCTGCAGGCAGAGCAGGAATATTCCCGGCATAATTTCGAATACGCCAACACCGAGATGCTGCACCGCCACTTCATCGACGCGGAGAAAGAATGCCAGGCGCTTCTCGCCGCCGGCGCGCCGGGCGACAACGCCAACCAACTGCTGCACAAGTGCGTTTTCCCCGCTTACGACCAGTGCATCAAGGCAAGCCACGTCTTCAATCTACTCGACGCCCGCGGCGTGATTTCGGTCACCGAGCGGCAGAGCTATATCCTGCGCGTCCGCACGCTGGCGAAAGCCTGCGGCGAGGCTTTCCTGTTGACGGATGCAGGCGGGGCGAATTGGGACAAGCAGGCGGCCTGAGTCACATTTCGTATCTCTAAGGTATTGGCCTGATGGCGAAAAGCGGATGACAATATCCGTTAGGCCACATAGTCTCCCTCGTGGTTGCATTCGCCACGGGGGTTCGCGATGTATTTCGCGATGTATATTGTTCTGGCGATCATCGTTCTGATCGCGCTTTATGCCGTTTTCATCTACAACGGTCTCGTTCGCGCCAGACAGGTGGCGGAGGAGGCGTGGTCCGGCATTGATGTGCAGTTGAAGCGCCGCGCCGATCTGATCCCCAATCTGATCGAAACCGTAAAGGGCTATGCCGCCCATGAACGCCAGACTTTGGAAGAGGTCGTGGCACTGCGCAACAAGGCGCAGGCCATGCCATCGGGCGATGTCGCCGCACGCGGGCAGGTGGAAGGCCTGCTTTCTCAGGCCCTCGGTCGTGTGATCGCGCTCGCCGAAGCCTATCCCGACCTGAAGGCCAATACGAATTTCATCGAACTGCAACGCTCGCTCGAAGGTATCGAGGAGGAAATCCAGATGTCTCGGCGCTACTACAACGGCGCGGCGCGCGAGCTGAACGTCAAGGTCGAGAGCTTTCCCAACAATCTTCTCGCCGGTCAGTTCGGCTTTTCCAAACGCGAATTTTTCGAAATCACCAACGAGGCCGACCGCGCCGTTCCCACGGTCAAGTTCTAAGATTCCGCCTATCGGTTTTGTGTCCGAGGCGGTAAAGGAAGCCGACCACAGGCCGTTGGCCGCTTTCTGGACTGACCAAAGAGATTGATGATGGGTAGAGCCAAACTCACGATTATCCCCCCGGCAAGCCGCTGACCGGACGCGCCATGCCGCCGGGATCGAAGTCTATCACCAACCGCGCGCTGCTACTCGCCGGCCTCGCCAGAGGAACCAGTCGGCTGACCGGCGCGCTGAAGAGCGACGACACGCGTTATATGGCCGAAGCGCTCCGCGCCATGGGGGTCTCGATTGATGAACCCGACGACACCACGTTCATCGTCACCGGCAGCGGCAAGCTTAAGTCGCCCGCCGCACCGCTCTTTCTCGGCAATGCCGGCACGGCGACCCGCTTCCTGACGGCCGCCGCTGCCCTGGTCGACGGCAAGGTGGTGGTCGATGGTGACGCTCATATGCGCAAGCGACCGATCGGCCCGCTGGTCGATGCCCTGCGCTCTCTCGGTATCGACGCGACCGCCGAGACCGGCTGCCCGCCCGTGACCGTCAATGGTACCGGCCGTTTCGAGGCGAGCCGCGTGCAGATCGACGGCGGCCTCTCCAGCCAATATGTTTCCGCCCTGCTGATGATGGCCGCCGGCGGCGACCGCGCGGTCGATGTCGAACTGCTCGGTGAGCATATCGGCGCGCTCGGCTATATCGATCTCACGGTCGCCGCGATGCGCGCTTTCGGAGCCAAGGTCGAGCGCACAAGCCCGGTGACCTGGCGCGTCGAGCCGACTGGCTACCATGCGGCGGATTTCCTCATCGAACCCGACGCTTCGGCTGCGACCTATCTCTGGGCGGCCGAAGTGCTGACCGGCGGCAAGATCGATCTCGGCACGCCGGCGACCGAATTCTCGCAGCCGGACGCCCGTGCCTACGATATGATCTCGCAGTTTCCGCATTTGCCCTCCGTCATCGACGGATCGCAGATGCAAGACGCCATTCCGACGCTCGCCGTCCTCGCCGCCTTCAACGAAACGCCGGTGCGCTTTGTCGGCATCGCCAATCTCCGCGTCAAGGAATGCGATCGCGTCCGGGCGCTGTCGAGCGGCCTGTCGCGCATCGTTCCCGGCCTCGGCACGGAGGAAGGCGACGACCTGATCGTTGCTTCCGACCCGAGCCTTGCCGGCAGGACCTTGCCGGCCGAGATCGACAGCTTTGCCGACCACCGCATCGCTATGAGCTTCGCGCTTGCCGGGCTCAAGATTGCCGGCATCACCATTCTCGACCCCGATTGCGTCGCCAAGACCTTCCCGGCCTATTGGGACACTTTGGCCTCGCTCGGCGTCGCCAACGACGAATAGTACCGCTCCCCAGAGGGAGGGTGGATAACCGTTCCTGACATATCGCGCCCGAGATAGGGCGCCATTGGATCACATGGGGGTGTGATGACGCGTTGGCTTTCCGGATTTGTCCTGGCCTTGCTCCTGCTGTTTTTCGCAACGGCAGCGCCGGCGGCCGAAGTCATCAACGCCTTCGATCAGACGATCACGTTGAACCGCGACGGTTCGATACAGGTCACCGAAACGATCGCCGTGAATGCAGAAGGCCGGGCCATCCGTCGCGGTATCTTCCGGGATTTTCCGCTGACTTTCATCGATTCTGCCGGCCGTGAAGCGCACGTGGATTTTGACGTTGTCTCCGTCGAACGCGACGGGCAGCCGGAAGATTGGAGCAAGGAACGCATCGAGGGCGGGGAACGCATCTATATCGGAAATGCCGATCGGATCATAAGCCGCGGCTCGCACACGTTCCGCATCACATACAACACCAACAGGCAGATCCGCTATTTCGACGATCACGACGAACTCTATTGGAACGTCACCGGCAATGGCTGGCTATTCCCGATCTTGCGCGCCTCAGTCACGGTCGCCCTGCCGGATGGCGTGAAGCCGCTGCAGCTTGCCTATTATACCGGGCCGATCGGCGCGACGGGCCAGGACGCCAGCGCCAGCGCGCAGGCGAACAAGGTCACGTTCGTCACGACACGGCCTCTGGCCCAGGCCGAGGGCCTGACGATCGCCATCAAGCTGCCGAAAGGCGCGATCGTAGCGCCGAGCAGCAGCCAGCAATGGCGCTGGTTCATCACTGATCATCTCGACGCGATCATCGCCATCGGCGGCTTGGTTTTGGTGTTCGCCTACTATCTCCGCAGCTGGATTGCCGTCGGGCGCGATCCGCGGCCGGGCGTGATGGTTCCGCGCTGGGATCCGCCTGACGGTATTTCCCCGGCGCTGGTCAACTATATCGACAATAGGGGGTTTTCCGGTGCGGGATGGAGCGCGCTGTCGGCATCGGCGATCGATCTTGCAGTGCGCGGTTACGTTGTCCTCGACGATTTGAAGAGCAGGGTGGTCATCCGGGCGGCTGGCAAGGCAGCCAGCGATCTCAGCGGCGGCGACAAGGTGCTCATGCAGGCCGTTGGGCCTTTCTCACCGCTTGTCATCGACAAGGAAAACGGTGAGGCGGTGCAGCGGCTCGGCTCGAAATTCCGCAGCGCGATCGAGCGTGACCATCGCGGCGAATACTACAAGGCCAATCGCCTTTACATCGGCATCGGTGCCGCACTGTCGGTGCTCATCCTGGCCGCTATCGTCATCTTCGGCCGCCTGCATGAGAATGCCCTGCCGCTCATCGTGGTGCCGGGCTTCCTTTCGATTGTCGTCACCGTCTTTGCCGGTGCGATAGGCCGGACATTCCTTCGCCATGATGCCGGTCTCGGACGGCGCATCTTTTCCGTGCTGATCTTCGCGTTCATCGGCTTCGTCATGGTGTCGGCCATCGCCAGCGTTTTCGCGGCGGTCGTGGTGCCGCTGATGAAAGCGGGCGAACTGCCGCTGGTGGCCGGCATAGTCGGCATCTTCGCCCTTAACGTTGTCTTCTTCTTCCTGATGGGCGCTCCGACGCCTCTCGGCCGAAAGATGATGGATGGCATCGCTGGCCTGAGGCAATATCTGACGCTTGCCGAACGCGACCGGATGAATATGCAGGGCGCGCCGCAGATGTCGCCGCAGCACTTCGAAAAACTGCTGCCCTATGCGGTCGCACTCGGCGTCGAAAAGCCCTGGTCGCGCGCTTTCGAAGCCTGGCTGGCCACAGCCGCAGGCGCAGCTGTGGCCGCGAGCTATGCGCCGGTCTGGTATTCCGGCGATTTCCACCCGGGCAATATCGGCGGCACGATCGGCGATTTCTCCTCGTCCATGGCATCCACCATCGCCTCCACCATTCCGGCACCGGTATCGAGTTCTTCCTCTGCATTTTCGGGCGGCGGTGGCGGCGGTGGAGGCTTCTCCGGCGGTGGAGGAGGAGGGGGTGGCGGAGGCGGATGGTGATCGAACACCTCCCCTTTGAGGGGGAGGTCGGGGCAAAGCGGCGGATCGTAATTTAACCGTTTGCCGGGATGACTTTTGCCGCCGGGCTTGCTAAGTCCGCCCGGACCCTTTTTGCCTCAACATAAAAGACAGTTCTCATGCCCGATCTCCTTCTCGAACTCCGCTCCGAGGAAATTCCCGCCCGTATGCAGCGCAAGGCTGCCGGCGACCTGAAGAAGCTCGTCACCGACGCGCTGGTCGAAGCGGGTCTTTCCTATGAGGGTGCACGCGAATATTGGACACCGCGGCGTCTGACGCTGGATATTCGCGGCCTGACGGCGCGTTCCGCCGACGTGCGCGAGGAGCGCAAGGGACCGCGCACCGACGCCAATGAAAAGGCGATCGAAGGTTTCCTGCGCGGCGCCGGCCTGTCTTCCATTGCGGAAGCGCAGGTGCAGAGTGATCCGAAGAAGGGCGATTTCTACATTGCGGTCATTTCCAAGCCCGGCCGCGCCGCCGAGGACATCATCGCCGAAGTCATGCCTGGGATCATCAAGGATTTCCCTTGGTCCAAGTCGATGCGCTGGGGCAAGGCGTCGGCCAAGCCCGGCTCGCTGCGCTGGGTGCGCCCGCTGCAGTCGATCGTCTGTCTCTTCGGCACCGAGCATGAAGAGACTGCCGTCATCCCCTTCGAGATCGACGGCATCGTCGCTTCGAACGTGACTTATGGCCACCGTTTTCATGCGCCGCAGGCGATCATCGTCAGGCGCTTCGATGACTATGCGGCGAGCCTCGAGAAGGCCAAGGTCATTCTCGATGCCGAGCGCCGCAAGGACATCATCCTGCACGATGCGCGCGACATCGCCTTTGCCACTGGCCTGGAACTGGTCGAGGATGAGGGTCTGCTGGAAGAGGTTTCAGGCCTGGTAGAGTGGCCGCAGGTGTTGATGGGCTCCTTCGAAGAGGATTACCTGTCGATTCCGTCGGAGATCATCCGACTGACGATCAAGACCAATCAGAAGTGCTTTGTCACCCGTCCGCAGGTCGGCGAGACGCTCTCCAACCGCTTCATCCTTGTCGCCAATATCCAGGCGACGGATGGCGGTAAGGAGATAATCCACGGCAACGGCAAGGTCGTGCGCGCCCGTCTTTCCGACGCGCTGCATTTTTGGAAGCGCGACCAGGGCGACCTGCCGGACCTCGAAACGCTGGAAGCGTCTGCCGCAAAATTCGGCCTCGACCTGACGAAGCCGCTCGATCAGCGTATGGCAAAGCTCGACACGCTGAATGTCACCTTCCACGCCAAGCTCGGCAGCCAGGGCCAACGCGTCTCCCGCATCCGTTTGCTGGCGGCTCAACTTGCGAAGATTACCGGCGCCGATCCGGCCAAGGTCGATCGCGCCGCCGTGCTCGCCAAGGCCGATCTGCGCACCGAAGCCGTGGGCGAATTCCCGGAACTGCAGGGCGTCATGGGTCGCAAATATGCCGTGCTGCAAGGTGAAGACGCTTCGGTGGCCGCCGCGATCGAAGATCACTACAAGCCGCAGGGACCCTCCGACCGCGTGCCGGACGACGAGGTGGCGATCACCGTCGCGCTCGCCGACAAGCTGGACACGCTGATAGGCTTCTGGGCGATCGACGAAAAGCCCACAGGCTCGAAGGACCCCTATGCGCTGCGCCGTGCGGCTCTGGGCGTAGTGAGAATCCTGCTCGAACGGAAGGTTCGGCTGCCGCTGTTGGCGACGACGAAAGACGTCGATCTTCTCGCGTTCTTCCATGATCGCTTGAAAGTCTACTTGCGTGACCAGGGCGCCCGTTACGATCTTATCGACTCCGTGCTGACACCGGAGGCCGACGACCTTTTGATGGTTGCCCGTCGCGTCGAGGCGCTGACGGCTTTCATCACCTCGGAAGACGGCAAGAACCTGCTCGCCGGCACCAAGCGCGCCACGCAGCTTCTCGCCGCCGAGGAAAAGAAGGGCACTGTCATAGCCGATGGCGTCTCGGAAGCGCTGTTGAAGCTCGATGCCGAGAAGGACCTCTTCGCCGCCATCAAGGCAGCCTCCGCCGAGGCGTCCGATGCGATCGCCAAGGAAGATTTCCGCTCGGCCATGTCAGCGCTCTCCAAACTGCGCGCGCCCGTCGACCGCTTCTTCGAGGATGTTCTCGTCAACGACGAGGATGCTGCCATCCGCGCCAACCGCCTTGCTCTGCTGCGGCTGATCCGTGAGGCCACGGGCACGGTCGCGGATTTCTCGAAGATCGCGGGATAAGACATGGAGGCGCGATGACCGGAAAGATCCTCGTCAGCGCCTGTCTCATGGGCCATGCCGTTCGTTACGACGGCCGTTCCAAACCGCTCGTCCATCCAGCCATCGACCGCTGGCGGGAGGAGGGGCGGCTAGTGACGATCTGTCCGGAAATGTCCGCGGGAATGGTCGTGCCGCGACCGCCGGCCGAAATTGCAGGTGGCGCCACTGGCGAGGATGTGATTGCCGGCACGGCGGGCGTGACGGAGATCACGGGCGGCGATGTCACTGCAGAATTTCGTCAGGCGGCTGAAAATGCCTTGGCGCTCGCACAGGAAACCGGCTGCCGCTATGCTCTCCTGATCGACGGAAGCCCGTCCTGCGGTTCCGGCTTCATCTATGACGGCACCTTCTCCGGCGGCCGGCATCCCGGTAATGGCGTTACAGCTGCGTTGCTGAAGCAAGCCGGTATCGAAGTCTATTCCGATCGCGAAATCGATCTGTTGGCCGAGCGGATAGCCGCCGACTGTTGAGATGAGGTCAAAAGGCGGAGCAAGAAATGCAGGATATTTTGAAACAGCAGGCTGCGCTCCAGGCGGAAGCAGATGCAATCGTAGATGCGCTCGATCTCGACAGCATATTGTGCATCACCGGAAATCCTGTTCGCGTCGGAAGTTCCGCACTGGGCGTGATGGTTCGCCGGGACATCGACGTCACGGTCATTTGCAAGAAATTGGATCGGGCTACGCATGTCGCGATAGCGCAAATCGCCGGACAACTGATGCTTCATCCGCGCACGGGCGCAGTGCGGTTCAGAAATGACACTGGTTTCTGGAACAAGGTCCCCGAAGAATATCCCGATGGTCTTTATCTCGGAATAACCTATCGTTCTGAAGACGATAAAGACTGGAATCTCGATATATGGTTCGTTGATGAGCCGGAAAGACAGCCAGATCTCAAACATCTCGAGACTATTCTTCCGCGTCTGTCGGTAACGATGCTGGAAACAATTCTGACGATCAAGTCGGCGCTGGCCGCTGGCTCCCTTGCTTATGACAAGCCGGTTCCGAGCTTTCTTGTGTATGAGGCTGTGCTGGACGGCGGCGTAAGCGGTGCTGCTGAATTCCAAACCTGGCTGAAACAAAGGCTGGCGTAAAGCAAAACCGCCGGATTTCTCCGGCGGTCTGATGATTTGCGTCGATGTGGGCTCTGGGATCAGGCGGCGCGGCGGTTTTGTGCGAGCGGACGGCCGTCGTTGACGCGGAAGCCGCGGATGAGCCCGAGCAGGTCCTCAGTGTCGGCGGCGAGCGTTTCGGCCGAAGCGGTGGTTTCTTCCGCCATGGCAGCGTTCTGCTGCGTGGCGGCATCAAGCTGGTTCATCGACGAGGAGATCGAGCGCAGCGTCGTGTCCTGTTCGGAGGCGCTGTGGGCGATCTTCGAGACGATCTCGTTGGCCGCCTTGATCTGGTCGGAGATGCGCTTCAAGGCTTCGCCGGCCTCGCCGACCAACCGCACACCCTGGTCGACCTGGCCGGAGGAGCGGGCGATCTGGTCCTTGATCTCCTTGGCGGCAGCGGCCGAGCGCTGCGCCAGTTCACGCACCTCCTGGGCGACGACGGCAAAGCCCTTGCCGGATTCGCCGGCCCGGGCCGCCTCGACGCCGGCATTGAGCGCCAGGAGGTTGGTCTGAAAGGCGATCTCGTCGATGACACCGATGATCTTGCCGATCTCTTCCGACGACTTCTCGATGCCGCTCATTGCTTCGATCGCCTGGGCGACGACGGCATCGCTGCGCGAGGCCTCGGTCGAGACGGCATGCACGCGCTTGCTGGCCTCATGTGCGCCTTCGGCGGTCTGGCGCACGGCGACGGTAAGCTCGTCGAGGGCGGCCGAGGTTTCCTCCAGGCTTGCGGCCTGGCGCTCGGTGCGCTGCGACAGTTCGTTGGAGGCGCGGCGGATCTCTTCCTTGGAGACGCCGATATCGTTGCCCTTGGCATTGACCCGGCCCATGGCGGCTTCCAGATGCGACAGCGCCTCGTTGAAGTTGTTGCGCAGGCCGGCATAGCCGGCACCGATATCGCCGCAGCGCACGGTCAGATCGCCCTGGGCAAGCTCTTCGAGTGCCCGGCCGATGGTGGCGACGACGCGGGCCTGTTCCTGGGCCTCGTCCTGCTGCTGGCGCAGGTTCTGCTGGCGTTCGGTGTTGATTTCCTGCTCCTGTGCCGCCTGGCGCGCGGTCAGCGCATGACGTTCGCGGATCTTTTCCTGCAGCGCCAAGGTGGCCTTGGCCATCAGGCCGATCTCATTGCGCATACCGACATGCGGGATCGCCGTCTTCACGTCCTCGTCGGCAACAGCCTTCAATGCGGCGTGAACCTCCGTCAGCGGCTTGGTGATGCCGCGGATGAAGTACAGCGCGGCGGCGATGCCGATCAGGAAGACAACGCCGCAGATCAGCAGCGCATTCCACATTGTCGTGTTGATCTGGGTCTGGAGGTCGTCCATGTAGACGCCGCAGCCGAGAACGATCTGCCATGGCGCGAAGGCGGCGGAATAGCTGCCTTTCAGGAAGAAGTCACTGTCGGGATGGCCGGGCTTGTTCCAATAATAGATGGTGCGTCCGCCGCCCTTGATACCCTTCTCGACCATTTCCTTGCTGAAATGCGTGCCGTTCTTGTCAACCTGGCCGGACATGTCCTTGCCGATATTGACCGGGCTTGGATGGATGCGCTGGATGACGTTGTAGTCGAAACCGAAGAAATAGCCCGACGGTTCGAAGCTCACATGCGAGAGAACCTTGAAGGCCTCGGCCTGTGCGGCCTCATGCGTCATCTCACCGGATTTTTCGCGCTGATAATATTGATTCAATACCGAAATGCCGGACTCGACCTGCGTGCGAAGCATGTCGAAACGGTCGTCGTAGATGGAATCCGCCTGCGACCGGATCTGGAAATAGGTCGCCACGGCGAAAGCCGCCATAAGCACGCCCAGAAGGGCGAAGAGTTGGTGTGCGATCTTGAGATTCTTCATAATGCCTCGCGCCAGGGTAGGGTGAATACCGGCGCGGTTTCCTACCGCCTGTGCGATCGCCTGGGAGAACCCAATACGCTTGCCGCCGCTCGAATGACATGCTGCTGTCCGGTGCAAGCAAAATCGCGCCTTATATCTAATAAACTTTTAATCAAATCAGAGTGATCGGAAATTAAGCAATTTTAAGCAGCCGATTTGTTGCATCACAATAAACAATACTGAAACACGCTCAATATTATCTTGAGTCATGTGCGAAGCTTCTATGCTTTGTCTGTATAAAACGAATGCGCCCCTGCTTCTCTTCAGGGGCGCATTGGTCTGCCTTGCGGCAGACCCCGTCGACCGAAACCTTGGCCGGGCGGGGCAGGGAACGGGATCAGGCAACCATTACTACTGGCGAAGCTCAAAGCCGGAGAGATCGAGCGGCGCGGGTGCCTTTGCCTTGGCGGATTCAGGCAGGGCGGCCGTCATTGCGGTCATATCGATGCCGTCGGCTGGAGCGCCGGCGGCTGCCAGGGCCTCCGGCGTCGGCTTGGAGATAAAAACAACCGGTGAGCCGCCCATCCAGGCCTCGGTGCGCACCACCTTCCTCTGGCCATCGATGTCGCGCACGACGATGGACTGTGTGCCTGGCTCCAGGTCCGGCACCACATAGTCCTTTTTGACCATCGGCGGTTTGAGGGCGGGGCAATCGGTGCAGACCTTGTCGATGATGCTGCCGGCGCCGGTTTCCGTCTTGCTGTCGATGGGTTGGATCGACGACGCCATGGCCGAGCCGCCGGCCAGCGCAAATGCCAAAGTCAGGAAGAAGGGACGCATTACAAACCACTCCGTCTCATGTTGAGAGGGAGAATAACGCCCCTTTGTTTCTATCCCGTCAGGAGATTGGGTAAAAGTTTAATGGACGCAGAGAACGGGACAGATTTGCGGTTTTCGCGTCAAATCTTTTCGCGTTCGATTGCGCGCCAGCCAATGTCGCTGCGATTGAAACCGTTCTCCCATTGCACCTCGCCGGCAAGGGCATAGGCGCGTTTTTGTGCCTCGCTTACGGTCTTGCCGGTCGCAGTGATATTCAGCACCCGGCCACCGGTTGCCACCAATGCGCCGTCCTTCAGCGCTGTGCCGGCATGGAACACCTTGGCGCCATCGCTATCGGCGGGCAGAGCTGCTATCGGCGTATTCTTGGCATAGGAGCCGGGATAGCCCTTCGAGGCCATGACCACGGTCAGCGCCACATCATCGCTCCATTCGGCGCTGACCTGATCCAGCGTGCCGTTGGCGCAAGCGAGAAGCAGCGGCAGCAGGTCGCTCTTCAACCGCATCATCAGCACCTGGCATTCCGGATCACCGAAGCGGACGTTGTATTCGATCAGCTCCGGCCCCTTGGCAGTGATCATCAGCCCGGCAAAGAAGACACCGGAGAAAGGATAGCCGCTTTCCGCCATGCCGCGGATCGTCGGCTCGATGACTTCCTTCATTGTGCGCTCGACCATGTCAGCCGTCATGACCGGAGCGGGCGAGTAGGCGCCCATGCCGCCGGTATTCGGGCCGGTATCGCCGTCGCCGACGCGCTTGTGGTCCTGCGCGGTGGCGAGTGCCAAAGCGTGCTTGCCGTCGCAAAGGCAGAAGAAACTTGCCTCCTCGCCGTCGAGATAGGCTTCGATCACGACTTCGGCGCCGGCCGCTCCGAATGCGCCTTCGAAACAGTCATCGATCGCAGCCAGCGCTTCGTCGACCGTCATCGCCACGGTGACGCCCTTGCCGGCGGCGAGCCCATCGGCCTTGACCACGATGGGCGCACCCTGCGCGCGGATATAGGCTTTCGCTTTCGGCGCATTGTTAAAACGCTGATAGGCACCGGTTGGGATATCGTAACGGGCGCAGATATCCTTGGTGAATCCCTTGGACCCCTCCAACTGCGCGGCGGCGGCAGACGGCCCGAAGACGGCGATGTTGTCGGCTCGCAACCGGTCGGCAAGGCCGGCGACCAGCGGCGCTTCCGGACCGACAACGACGAAATCGATGGACTTCTCCTTGCAGAAGGCGGCGATCGCGTTATGGTCTTCGATGTCGATGGCGGCAAGCTTCGCATGTTCGGCAATGCCGGGATTGCCGGGCGCAGCGTAGAATTCCGTCATCAGCGGCGATTGCGCCAGCTTCCAGGCCAGCGCATGCTCGCGTCCGCCCGATCCGATCAACAGAACTTTCATGGCTTGCCCTCTTCTAACGTCCATTTGCGCGGTTAAGGGCCGTTGGACCAAAGGTCAAGCGGCAAATCCTGTGGAGGCATAGGCTACAACATTGCAACGCCTTTTTGTGCCACTATGGTCGCCGCACTTCTATCAAGTTCAGAGAATCATATGGCCGCTGACATCCGCTCTCTTGCCGCAACCATCGCCACTGAGATCAATTCCCGTCCTGATCAGGCCAAGGCCGCGATCGAGCTTCTCGACGAAGGCGCGACGGTGCCGTTCATCGCCCGCTATCGCAAGGAGGTGACCGGTGGTCTCGACGACGGCCAGTTGCGCACATTGGCGGAACGCCTCGTCTATCTGCGCGAGCTGGAAGCCCGCCGCGCGGCGATCGTCGAGTCGATCACCGGCCAGGGCAAGATGACCGACGAGTTGATGCGCAAGATTGCCGTGGTCGCCACCAAGGCGGAGCTGGAAGACCTCTATCTGCCGTACAAGCCGAAGCGCCGTACCCGCGCCGAAATCGCCAGGGAGCGCGGCCTTGGCCCGCTTGCCGATACCGTTCTTGCCGATCGCTCCAAGGAACCGGCTGTCCTCGCTGAAGGTTTCATCACCGCTGACGTGCCGGACGTGAAGACGGCGCTCGAAGGCGCCCGCGATATCATCGCCGAAGGCATTGCCGAAAATGCCGACCTGCTCGGCAAGCTGCGCATCTATATGAAAACGAATGCTGTGCTCAAAGCCAAGATCGTGGACGGCAAGCAGGAGGCGGGCGCGAAATTCGCCGACTATTTCGACCATCATGAACGTTGGGCAACCGCCCCAGGCCACCGCGCGCTCGCCATGCTGCGCGGCTGGAATGAAGAGATGCTGACGCTGACCATCGATGTCGATGTCGATGCCGTCTCGCCGAACAAGCCGGTCGAGCGGATGATTGCGACAGCCTACGAAATCGGTATGAGCAAACCCGGCGACCGCTGGCTGACGGAGGTGGCGAACTGGACCTGGCGTGTCAAGCTCTCCATGTCGCTGTCGCTCGATCTGATGCGCGAGCTGCGCGAACGCGCCGAAGAGGAGGCCATCCACGTCTTCGCCCGCAATCTGAAGGATCTGCTGCTCGCCGCTCCAGCTGGCTCGCGCGCGACCATGGGCCTCGATCCGGGCATTCGCACCGGCGTCAAGGTCGCCGTGGTCGACGGTACCGGCAAGCTGCTGGAGACGACGACCGTCTATCCTTTCCCGCCGAAAAACGACGTGCGCGGCACGCAGGCGACACTGGCCGCACTGGTGCGCAAGCACAAGGTCGAACTCATCTCCATCGGCAATGGCACCGGCAGCCGCGAGACGGAGAAGCTGGTAGCCGATATGCTCGCCGACCTGCCGGCGCCGAAACCGACCAAGGTGATTGTTTCGGAGGCAGGCGCATCCGTCTATTCGGCCTCGGAAACGGCGGCGCTGGAGTTTCCCGGTCTCGATGTATCGCTGCGCGGCGCCGTCTCCATCGCCCGTCGCCTGCAGGATCCGCTGGCGGAGCTCGTCAAGATCGAACCGAAGTCGATCGGCGTCGGACAGTACCAGCACGACGTCGACCAGCAGAAGCTGTCACGCTCGCTGGACGCGGTCGTGGAAGATGCGGTCAATGCGGTTGGCGTCGATCTGAACACGGCGTCCGCGCCGCTGCTTGCCCGCGTCTCCGGTCTCGGCCCGTCGATCGCCGACGCGATCGTCAAGCATCGCGACGGCGAGGGGCGCTTCGAGACGCGCCGCGATCTCCTGAAGGTTGCCCGCCTCGGTCAGCGCACCTTCGAGCAATGCGCCGGCTTCCTGCGCATCCCCGATGGCAAGGAGCCATTGGACGCCTCATCGGTGCATCCGGAAGCCTATGGTGTGGCCAAGAAGATCGTTGCGGCCTGCGGCCGTGATCTGCGCAGCCTGATGGGTGACGCAGCCGTGCTGAAGGCTATCGATCCGCGCCAGTTCATCGACGAAAAATTCGGCCTGCCGACGGTACGCGATATCCTCGCCGAACTGGAAAAGCCCGGCCGCGATCCGCGCCCGAGTTTCAAGACCGCGACCTTTGCCGAAGGGATCAACGAGATTGGCGATCTCATGCCTGGCATGCTGCTGGAAGGCACGGTGACCAACGTCGCCGCTTTCGGCGCCTTCGTCGATATCGGCGTCCACCAGGACGGCCTCGTCCACGTCTCGCAGCTTGCGGACCGCTTCGTAAAAGACCCGCATAAGGTGGTCAAGGCTGGCGATGTTGTGAAAGTCAAGGTTGTAGAGGTCGACGTCAAACGTAAGCGAATCGGTCTCACAATGCGCAAAGATGGCAGCACTGTGGCAACCGCGCCCGGACGCGAGTCGCGCGAACAAAGCGGCGCCCGCAACGCTGGCGGTAGGCATGACGGCCGACCGAAACCGCAACAGCAGGGCAGCTTCGGCGCCGCTCTGGCAGATGCACTCAAGCGAAAATAAGTACTTAGCGAGAGTCAGTGCAAGAATGTCACACTCTGGCAGAGTTGTTGCCAGAGTGCCAACGCATGCGAAAAGGTGAGCTTGCCACAATGCGCTGAGGCGCTAAAGTCAGCCACAATGTCATGTCATCATATGCGAGGCGTCCATGGCGTCGGCACTCTTCTCGATTGTCAAGAAAATCATCCGTAAAGGCTCCCTGAAACTTACGCTCGCTTCCGGCGAGACGCACATGATCGGCGATGGGTCCGGCGAAACAGTCGCCGTTCGCGTGGCCGACCAGCAGGCGGAAGACGCGATTGCGCGCGATCCGACCCTGAAGCTTGGCGAAATGTATATGGAAGGGCGCTTCATTCTCGAGCAGGGGGATATCTATGAATTCCTCTCTTTGGTGAAGCAGAACACCACCAACGAAATCTTTGACCTGCGCATGGCGGCGCTGCTGATTGGCCGCATCGCCTGGCAGCAGATCAAGAGCCGCTCGCCGATCAACCGCAATAAATACAATGTTGCGCATCACTACGATCTGTCGGCCAAGTTGTTTGATCTCTTCCTCGACGAGGACTGGCAGTATTCCTGTGCCTATTTCGTGCCGCCGGGCATCAGCCTGGACGAGGCGCAGGTGGCCAAGAAGCGCCATATCGCCGCCAAGCTCCTGGTCGAGCCCGGCCAGCGCGTTCTGGAGATCGGTTCCGGCTGGGGCGGCATGGGCATGTATCTTGCCGAAGCCAACCCCGGCCTCGATTTCACCGGCATTACGCTCAGCGAAGAGCAGCTCAAAGTTTCGCGCGATCGCGCCGCCAAGCGCGGACTGTCAGACCGCATGCGCTTCGAGCTTCAGGACTACCGCTATTTGACGGGCAAGAAGTTCGACCGTATCGTCTCGGTGGGCATGTTCGAGCATGTCGGCATCGGCGACTATGGCAAGTTCTTCCGCAAGGTTGCCGAATTGCTCGACGATAACGGGGTCATGGTGCTGCATTCCATCGCCCGTCCGAAGCCGAGCTTTGCGACAAACGCCTTCATCGAAAAGTATATTTTCCCGGGCGGCTATATCCCGTCGGTTGGCGAGACCACGCCGCCGCTGGAGAAGGCGGGGCTTCTGGTCAAGGATGTCGAAATCCTGCCGATGCATTACGCCCATACGCTACGGCACTGGCGCAATCGTTTCGTGGCGCGTAAGGCCGACGCTGTCGCGCTCTACGATGAAAAGTTTTTCCGCATGTGGGAGTTCTATCTGGCCGGCTCGGAGATGGGCTTCCGCTGGGATGAACTCTTCATCATGCAGATCCAGATTTCCAAAAACCAGTTCGCCGTTCCCGACAACCGCAACTACATTGCCGAGCGGGAAGCAAAGCTCAGGGAATTCGAGGCGACCCGTGCGCCGCTGGAAAAGGTGACGTTCTAAACGCCCGCTGTTATTTTTGAGTCGCGCCGGGCCATGGAAACCCATGAGCCCGGTGTTTTGTTTTCCTCCCGCCAGGCGGCGACAGCACGCGTGTCATTTGACCACTTGAACGGTCAGATTCTCGTCGTTGACTTTATTTGCGTACAACACCGTCAAGCGCATGGTGAACTGATCCGTGCCGGTGAAGCCGGGATCGGAGGTGTAGTATACCGTGGTGCCTTCAACCTGCTTGCCGCTGCAGATGTAAACGTCGCTGTCCTTGTCGTATTTAACGCGAACCGGGCCATGTTCGAACGTGACTTTGCCATGGGCGGGTTGCTTGATGATTCCCGTGTAGGGATAGGAATTGAAAGTGCAATCCCGCTTCACCGAAGCGACCATTCCAAGCGCCGTCTTTTTGCCGGAGATGGCTCTGTGGGAATATTGGTTTTGCTTGGCGCCATCGAGTGGCGTGCTGACGCAGCCTGAAAGCGCCATGCAGATGCCGACAAATGCACTGAGAGAAATCAAGGATATAGGTTTCATTCCGCTCTCTTAATTGGTTTGAATATTAGTAAAGAATTACTTACGCTCCGGACGGGCCTGCCGGTTACTTTTGATTGAGTAATGTGCCGGAGTTAAATCACCGCGACACATCAGCGCAGTCGTGAGTTGATGTAAACCGCGCCTAATATTTCACTGTCATCCCTGAAATTCAGTCGTGTTTGGTTAAGAGAGCGGTAACGCGATCCGAATAATTTGCGGCAACTCTGAGGGCCTATATGGCTCTTTTGTATTGCGTATTATGGAGTTGCACAGTGTTTGCGAAATCGCGTTTGTTTTTCACCCTTGGTCTGTTTGCCGCCTCTGCGGGCGCCGCTTCGGCCGGGGACGGTCAGCATTTTTGGTCGGGTGATTGGTATCTAAGCGTCGGTGCAGCCGGTTTCACCGCGCCAAAATTCGAAGGCAGCAAACACAACAGGCTGCAATGGTCGCCGCTGGTCTCGGTTGGAAAGCAAGGCCCCGGCCCGCGATTCTCTTCGCGCAACGACAATCCCTCTTTTGCGTTCATCGATAATGACGGCATCCGAGCCGGCATTGTCGGCAAATTCGTGCCGAGTCGGGATTCCAGCGACGGTCACGAGTTGAAGGGCCTGAAGAAGGTCAAGTGGGGTGTCGAAGCCGGTGGTTTCGTCGAAGCCTACCCGACGGACTGGCTGCGCGCCCGCGTCGAAGTCCGGCAGGGTATTCGCGCGCATAGCGGCATCGTCGCCGATGCCGCCGTCGACGCCTTCACCGATATCACGCCGGAATTGCGCCTTTCTGGCGGTCCGCGCATGACGCTCGCCTCCGCCGATTATTTCGACACCTATTATGGTGTTAACGCCAAGGAGTCGGCTGCATCAGGCCTCGGCCGCTACAATCCGGGTGGCGGTGTGAAGTCGGTCGGCGCCGGCGGCGCGCTGACCTGGAAGGCGACGCAGAACTGGACCACCAGCGCTTTCGTCGAATATAGCCGCCTGACGGGCCCGGCGGCCGATAGCAGCCTCGTGCGTGAGCGCGGCGATCGCAACCAGTTGCTGGTTGGTGTCTCAGCCAGCTACAAGTTCAATTTCACGCTGAATTGAGAAAAGAACGGGGCTGCAGCCCCGCCGCTTGACCGCGGGCTCCAGATGTCACTACTAGTCGCTTATGCAAAATACAGGCGACATCAACGGGCGCGTCGCTGACGCGCCGTCCGGCAACTGGGTCTACCGCATCCTGCCCCCGGCGCTCTGGCCCTATGCGCAGCTCGCGCGCTGGGACAGGCCAATCGGCTGGCAGCTTTTGATGTGGCCATGCTTCTGGTCGGCCGCGTTGGCGGCCAACGCCGCTGTAGCGTCGGGCCAGATCTCGCCCGGTTTTCTGCTGATCTACCACCTCATACTCTATTTCATCGGCGCCGTTGCCATGCGCGGCGCCGGCTGTACCTATAATGATCTGGTCGATCATGAGATTGATATGGAAGTCGCCCGCACGCGCTCGCGCCCGTTGCCGTCCGGCCGCGTGACGCGCTGGCAAGCGAAGGCCTTTACGGCGCTGCAGGCGCTGGTCGGCCTGCTGGTCCTGCTCCAGTTCAACTGGTTTGCCGTCGTTCTCGGCGTATTGTCGCTTGCCGTCGTCGCGCTCTATCCCTTTGCCAAGCGTTTTACCGACTGGCCGCAGTTCTGCCTTGGGCTGGCGTTTTCCTGGGGTGCATTGATGGGCTGGGCCGGGCTGTTCGGCAGCCTGTCGCTCGCCCCCATCGTGCTTTATGCCGCCGCCATTCTATGGACGATTGGCTATGATACGATCTATGCCCATCAGGACAAGGAGGATGACGAACTGATCGGCGTGCGCTCCACAGCCCGGCTCTTCGGCGACAGGACGCGCCTCTGGCTGATCGGCTTTTATGGTGTATCGCTGGTGCTGATGCTGTTGTCCTTTGCGCTGGCGGGGGCAGGGTGGCTCTCTTATGTCGGCCTTCTCGTTGCCGGCGGCATGTTCGCCTTTCAGATCGCTGTGCTCGACATCAACGATGCGCAACAGTGTCTGGCCCTGTTCAAGTCCAACAGCAAGGTCGGCCTTATCATCTTCGCCGGCCTCTTTCTGTCGTTTCTATTCCTCGTTCCCTGATGAAAGTACAAAGCCCGGCGCTGGGATGCCGGGCTTTGATTCGGGAGGTGATCGACGAAAGGTTTAACTCCGCGCGATGATCTCGCGGCCTTCGATCTTCATCTTGATGCCGAGTTTGCCGGTCGTGCGGCGCACGAGGAAGCGTGGGCGGCGATTGGCGAAATACGAGTGGCGGCGACGGGGCTGGATATCGCGGGTGGAAACCCCGCCCAGATGCTCTTCCAGCGGACGCGCGATGCCATCGGCTTCGATCATCAGCATCGGAATGCGGAAGGCTTCCGACCATGAACGCCAGTCGGCGGCGATGTCGCTCAGATCATGGGCGACGAGGAGGGGGATGCAGAGGTCGGGATCCTCATGATGCAGCTCCAGCGTCACCGTGACTTCGCCGTCGCCATGGTCTATGGCGCGGGCGGCAACGCCTTTGAAGGCACGCTTCGGCAGTGCGACCGACAGCGGCAGGCCGCTGGACGGTAAAATCTTGCGCAGCACCGCGCCGCGCTCGTCGATCGTGATGGTGACATCACCCGCGGCACCGCGCATGGCATAGCTGACCTGTTGCGGAAAGCGCGTCGGATCAAGCCGCAGTGTGGTTCCAGCCCAATCGGGCTTCAGGACGGTATTTGTCATCTAATCTCTACCCTTGCTTTACCTGAGAGCCGGTTTTCCGGTCTTCTTACGGAGAACTTTTTGTCCTCTCGTTGGGATGCAGATTAGGCGGCGGCTCTTCCAGACAGCTTAAAAATCGCGGTTAAGAAAACTTTGCGTCCTCAAATGGTTAGCAAAATCGAATGCATCAGGGTTTCCATAAAGTGAATGCACGGCAAAATCGGTTGTGCCGGTCTGATGCACGTAACGGCTGAAGTATTGTAAGTCTCGGGTAAGGTTTAACTGCGATACTACCGACAGATTCGCTTGCGTATATTAGAGATTTATTGGGGTTCACGCTGATGATATCCACCTATCTTGGCTATTCGATCGCGACCAGGAATATGGCGACGACGCTCAATCAGGTGGCATCGCAAGCGCAGAACAAGCGCGAGATCGACTATTACAATGCCAATATTGGCAAGGTCAAAAATGTCGACGATTTCATGAACGACTATCAGCTCTATAGCTATGCGATGGAAGCCTACGGTCTTTCGGACATGACCTATGCCAAGGCCTTTATGAAACAGGTGCTGACCAGCGACCTCAGCGACTCCAGCAGTTTCGCAAACAAGCTGACGGATCCGCGCTACAAGGAATTCGCCGCGGCGTTCAATTTCGGCACGAGCAGCGATAAGACGGCGCAAACCAGTGAACAGGAAGACGATCTGGTCGGCCTTTATCAGCAGTCCTTTACGACTGAGGAAACCAACGCCCAGACCGAAACAAATTATTACAGCCAGCACATCAGCGACGTTAAAACCGTGGATGATCTCCTCGGAAACACGCGCCTCAGAAACTATGTCCTGCAGGCCTATGGGATCGATCCGACATATGTGTCGAATTCAATCCTGAAACAGATGCTGACGAGTGATGTCAGCGATCCGAACAGCTTCGTAAATCAGAACGGCAGCGCCGCCGACAAGGCGATGGTCGCGGAATTCAATTTCAACGCCGACGGAACGGTGAAGACATCGACGGCGGCCGCCGATACGACCTACTATCAGAACCAAATCAGCACGATCACATCCGTCGATCAGCTCACTTCCAATCCCAAGCTGTTCGACTATGTCAAAACCGCCTTCGGCATCCCGGTCTATATCACCGCCGACCAATTCAATGCTTCGGCCAAGGATGCGGGTGTCGCGAAGACGAATGGGCTCACGGATGTGATCGCGCAGTTCAATTTCCAGGCCGACGGCACGGTCGCCAGCGGCGAGCAAGCGCAGACCGCCACTCAGCTAAGCGCGACGACGTCAGCCTATGCAACCAATTATCCGGGCGGCCCACAGACGCTCGGCCAGACGGCCGATGTCATGAGCGCCTACAATTCCACCGTTCCGTCGTTCACGACCGATGTCGGCGCCACCGATAACGATCTTTATTACAAGGATCACATCGGCTCCATCACCTCGGTCGACCAACTGACCTCGGACACCCGGCTGTTCGATTACATCAAGACGGCCTATGGGGTCGATCCGACCACCCCTGCTATTGTGTTCAAAAACGCCTTCGCCGACCCCACCACCGCCTCTATTTTTGGCCTCACCAATGTTGTTGCGGCGTTCAACTTCCAGACGGACGGCACCTTGGCGACCGGGGATACCGCGCAGTCCCAGGACGCCATCAATGCGCAGTCGACCGCCTATATGACGAAGTACAAGACGTCGCAGTCGTCTTTGACAACCAACGCAGTCAACAATTACAAGAACCGCATTACCAGCGTGAAGAATATCGATGAGTTCTTCGCCACCAATGCGGCCGCAGACAGCAACCAGTCCAATGACTCTCTTCCCGAGCTCTACCAAATGGCGCTGCGCGCTTACGGCATTAGCCCAGACGAGATGTCGCAAACGCAGATGAAGAAGGTTCTCGAAAGCGATCCCTACGATTCGAAGAGCTATGTCAGCTCGCTGAAGGACTCGCGTTTCACCAAACTTGCCGAGGCCTTCAATTTCGGCAGCGATGGCAAGCTGAAGGCGCCGGTCCAGGCTTTGTCACAGACGCAGATCAATAACTACATCTCCGAATATTCCAGCCGCAGCACGGAAGGACTGACGGGTGCTCAGGCGACAAAGGCCACCAGCGACGCAAAGACTGCCGGTACCTATTTTGCGACAAATATCGTCAAGATCACCAGTGTTACCGACCTTCTCGCCGACAGCAAGCTTACTAATTTCATCCTGACCGCCAACGGCATCGATCCGAAGAAGGTCACCACCGCGACGCTGAAGAAGGCCTTCGCTTCCGATCCGTCGGATTCCAAGAGCTTCGTCAACACGGCTGATGGGGCTCAGTTCAAGAATATCGTCGAGGCATTCAATTTCGACACGAAGGGAAACCTGACCGACACGAAACTGGGCACGGCACAGAATCAGGGCGCAATCGCGCAGACCAATGACCTGTTCCTGCACCAGACCCTTGAGGATCAGCAGGGGCAGACCAACGCGGGCGTGCGCTTGGCCCTCTACTTCCAGCGCAAGGCACCGGATATCCATTCCATCTACGATATCATGGGCGATAGCGCACTCTACCAAGTCATCCAGACGACCTTCAGCCTGTCGAGTTCGATCTCGTCGATGGATGTCACTCAGCAGGCCAAGCTGCTGGGTAAATATATCAATGTCACCGACCTGCAGGACCCGGACAAGGTCAGTAAGCTCATGCAGCGGTTCTCCGCGATGTACGATTTGGCGAATAACACCACATCGTCGACCTCGCCGGCTCTATCGATTCTCACCGGTTCCTCAAACGTCGGCATCAGCGCCGATACGCTGCTCTCGATCGCGCAGCTTTCCAATAAATAGCGAATGAATCCTAAAAATGGTGCCCGGTTCGGGCTGCCTTGATATGCGGCGCGAGAGCAACTTCGCGCGTCTGTTGCAGCCGTGCCGATATGGAGCGCTCTACTAGTCAGGAGACTCGGAATAAGTGCCTTCGGCGCCGATAAGAAGGAACTTATTAACCGTCTTTGCCCTATTCGATTTGTGAAGCCATCGGCAATATCAATGACTGGGTTGCAGGTCTCATGCGTCTTTCCCGAATGAACATTTCGAATGCGGCAACGGGCTTCCAGCCGGAGGGCGAGTCGGCCCCTGAACAGGTCGCGGAGGAAGCACGCCGAGCCGAGCAGATTGCCGCGCGTCGCGCTTTTCTGGAAGAGAAGATCCGCAACGCGCGCGAAGCGAAGCGTCAAGCAGAGGAACGGCGTCGCGCCGAAGAATTGCGGCTTGCCGAAGAGGCACGGCTGCGGATCGCCGCAGCACCCAAACCGATCGTAGAGGCTTTGCAAGCCAGCACTGCGGCGAGCGGCCCGATCATGCCTGTCACGCCGCATGGGATCTCGGCCGAGGAACTTGCTTCGCCCGGCTGGCAAAATGCATTTCTGATGGGGCCGAACGTCCGGTTCACCCGTACGCGTGAGGCCGAGATCATCAGCCGGCGCCCACCCGCGGAGCATGCGCCCGTCTTGATGCCCTCGACGGTGAACTATGCCGCGATGCGGGTCATAGAACCGCCTGTAATCGAATCAGCCGTGTCGATTGAAATTCCGCAAGAGGAACAGTCGGCCGAATTCCATCTGCCGCCATGGGAAGGCATGCCCCTCGCAGCGGAGACCTACAAGCCTACCGTAATTCAGAAATCTCCGGCGATGCAGCCGGACGCATTGGAGATGACCGTCATCGCTACCGCATTTCATAAGGCTCCCGCGATCGCGCTGGATGCCTCGCCGTCACTGCCGAAAGTAGAACAACCCGTCGCCGCGCCTGTGGTCGAGTCGCGGCTCGCCCATCTCTCCGATTTCGCCTTCTGGGACGCCATGCCCTTCGAAAGCGAATTCCTTTCCGCCATCAAGGGAACGCCGGTTCAGCCGGTGCTCATTCCCGAGGTGCAAGCCGACGCCGAATCGATCGTCGCGAAGTTCCGTGTCGTCGAGTGCCGCCGTCCGGCACCTGCCGCCGCGATGCAGCAAGAGACTGTTGTTTCGCAAGATGTTGCCGTCGTCGTGGCGGCTGAACCTCAGCCTGTTGCGGAAGCTGCCTCGACCAGCGCATTGGTGATCGACGAGCTTGCTGCGCTGGAGGCCATTGCATTGGCGCCCGTCGTGCCAGCAGTGGCCGAAGCGGCTGAGCCGGCCGTTACCGAACTGGAAAAGATCGAGCCTGTAGCCTTCGTTCCGCCATCCTTCGTTTCGGCCGTCTATAGCAATGAAGCCGAGACCGCTGCCGAGCCGCAGCCTGCTCCAGCATCGAGCACACCGTCGCCCGCGCCGGTTATGGTCGTTGCTCCTATGCCGGTTCGGACATCGGCGCCGGCTACTGCTGCTGCTCCCGTTGTCGAAGCAAAACCGGTCGTTCCCGCTGTGGAAGCCGCCAAGCAGCGCCTGATCGATCCGCCACCATCGCAGATCGCGCCGCGCAGGCCCGCCGCCCTCACTCCGGCGGAGTGGCGCCCGATCGCCCGCACCGCTGACGGAGAATACGAGTTTCCGCCGCGCGAGCTATTGCAAGAGCCGGTCGCCCGGTCCGGCGTGATCATGACGCAGGAAACGCTGGAACAGAATGCCGGCCTTCTTGAAAGCGTGCTCGAGGATTTCGGCGTCAAGGGCGAGATCATCCATGTTCGTCCCGGCCCGGTCGTGACGCTCTACGAATTCGAGCCGGCTCCCGGCGTCAAATCCTCGCGCGTCATCAACCTTGCCGACGACATTGCCCGCTCGATGTCAGCGCTTTCGGCTCGCGTTGCGGTCGTCCCCGGCCGCAATGTCATCGGTATCGAACTGCCGAACGTTACCCGCGAGACCGTCTACTTCCGCGAAATGATCGAGTCGGCCGATTTCGAGAAGAGCGGCTACAAGCTGGCACTCGGTCTCGGCAAGACCATCGGCGGAGAGCCCGTCATCGCCGAACTCGCCAAGATGCCGCATCTGCTTGTTGCAGGCACCACCGGCTCGGGCAAGTCGGTCGCCATCAACACCATGATCCTGTCGCTACTCTATCGCATGACGCCGGAGCAGTGCCGCCTGATCATGGTCGATCCGAAGATGCTGGAACTCTCCGTCTACGACGGCATCCCGCATCTTTTGACCCCCGTCGTCACCGATCCCAAGAAGGCCGTGATGGCGCTGAAATGGGCGGTGCGCGAGATGGAGGACCGCTATCGCAAGATGTCGCGCCTCGGAGTCCGCAACATCGACGGCTATAATAGCCGTGTCGCCTCGGCCCGCGAAAAGGGTGAGACGATCCACGTCATGGTCCAGACCGGCTTCGACAAGGGCACCGGTGCTCCGATCGAAGAGCAACAGGAAATGGACTTGACGCCGATGCCCTACATCGTCGTCATCGTCGACGAAATGGCCGACCTGATGATGGTCGCCGGCAAGGAAATCGAAGGTGCGATCCAGCGTCTGGCCCAGATGGCGCGGGCGGCCGGCATCCACCTGATCATGGCGACGCAGCGCCCCTCCGTCGATGTCATCACCGGCACGATCAAGGCAAACTTCCCGACCCGCATCTCCTTCCAGGTGACGTCGAAGATCGACAGCCGCACAATCCTCGGCGAACAGGGTGCCGAACAGCTGCTCGGTCAGGGTGACATGCTGCACATGGCCGGTGGCGGACGCATTTCCCGCGTCCACGGTCCCTTTGTCTCGGACGAGGAAGTCGAGAAGGTCGTCGCGCACCTGAAGCTGCAGGGCCGGCCGGAATATCTCGACACGGTCACCGCCGACGAGGATGAAGCAGACGAGGAAGAAGACACGGCTGTCTTCGACAAGGGCGCGATCGCGTCGGAAGACGGCGACGATCTTTATGAGCAGGCGATCAAGGTCGTCATGCGCGACAAGAAGTGCTCGACTTCCTACATCCAGCGCCGCCTCGGCATCGGCTACAACCGCGCTGCCTCGCTCGTCGAGCGCATGGAGAAGGACGGTCTCGTCGGCCCCGCCAACCATGTCGGCAAGCGCGAGATCATCTCGGGCAATCGCAATGGCGGCGGCAATTCGGGCCAGGACGATTTTGATTGATCCGCCCGGTGGCCACGCAGGCGCGATATTCGAAGCGGCTTTCCCATGGAAGGCCGCTTTTCTTATACCCATAAATAAACCTCCACCTATGGTGGAGGACTGGACGAGTTCTACACGGTAGTTGAGAGACCTCCTGCTTGAACCGCTGGCGCGGCCCAGACTTCGAACAAGGAGGTTCTATGGATGAGCAAACGCTCTCGCATGCGACGTGGGACTGCAAGTATCACGTTGTTTTTGGCAGCAAATACCGAACGAAAAGACTCTACGGGGACGTACGGCGTGAGTTGGGAGAACTCTTACGTCGGCTGGCACAGCAGAAAGGCTGCCAGATCGAAGAGGGTCATTTGATGCCCGACCATGTGCATATGTTGATATCGATCCCGCCGAAATACTCGGTTGCGCATATTGTCGGCTTTTTGAAGGGCAAGACAGCCCTTTACGTTGCCAACAAATATGCGCGCAAGCGCCGCTACAAGGGTTATCACTTTTGGGCGCGCGGGTATTTCGTATCGACGACGGGCTACAACGAGCAGGTCGTCAGACAATATATCCGTAATCAGGAAAAGGCCGACAAAGCTTCCGACTTTGCCGACCTCTTCAATCGTAGCTACTAAGCGCTAACAAAACCGCTTCTAGCGGTTCAAGCGCAGCGTTTCAAACCTCCACCTTTGGTGGAGGTTATGACTTTTTATCAGACGCGCTCGAGCTTGATGTGCGGCAGCGCCGGCAGCTCGACCCGGATGGCATCGTCGCGCTGCACCCGGCCGCCCCGTAAGACGATGCTCATGATACCGGCCTTGCGGATCAGGCCGCCGTCAGCATCGCGATCGAGCACAGCGTGAAGCAGGCCCTTCTGGAAATCGTCGATCTGTTTGCAGGGATTGCGCAGCCCGGTCACCTCCACGATCGCTTCGTCGCCGATATGCAGGCGCGTGCGCTGAGGCAGGGACAGCAGATCGATTCCTCTGGTCGCGATGTTCTCGCCCATGTCGCCCGCGGCGACGGAAAATCCCTTTTCGGTGAGTTCGTCGAACAACTCTGCATGGATGAGATGTACCTGGCGCAGATTGGGTTGAGTCGGATCGACTGCGACGCGCGAGCGGTGCTTCACCGTGACCCCCATATGCGCGTCGCCTTCCACGCCGAGCCCCGTCAGCAGTTGGATATGATCCCGGTTCTGCTTGCTGAAACCATGTACGTCGCTGCTGCTGACTGATGTCACATATATCCGCTTGTCGGTCATGCCCAACCCTTCCATAAACAATCCAGATCTTTATAAATTGGTATATACCAATTTCAAGGCGGCAGAATTGTGATGGATGAGAAAAATCGGGAGGGCAAAGGCTTGAAAGCGGGCGGAGGTTGGGCGGTCGTGGCCGCGGAGCTGCGAAGCGCCATCGACAAGGGCGAGCATGCGCCGGGTAGCCGCTTGCCGAGCGAGCGCGCCTTGTCCGAACGGTTCGGCGTTTCGCGGGTGACGATGCGCCGCGCGATCGCCGAGTTGGAGGGGGAGGGGCTGCTGCGCGTGGCGCGCGGAAGTGGCGCCTATGTCCGTGCCGACATGCCTGTTCACTTTCAATTGGGCAACAAGGTGAGATTCAGCAAGGATCTGACCGCGACAGATGCAAATCTCACGCGCAAGGTTCTCTCGGCCAGGGAAGTTCCGCCAAATGCCGATATTGCCTTGAGATTGAATCTGCAGCCGGGTGAGGCGGTGCTGGAGATGTGCGTGGTCGCCTATGCCGACGAGCTTCCCGTCTCGGTCGTCATACGCAGTTGCTCAGCCAAACGTTTCCCCCGCCTGGCGGAGAAGTTCAGCGCAATGGGCTCTTTCACGGCGGCGCTGAAGGATTATGGCGTCACTGACTATTGGCGCCGCTCCACCGATATCACGGCGCGCATGCCGACCGAAGCCGAGGCGCGCCTCCTGCAGCAATCGCGCCTGACACCGGTGCTTGCCTATGCCGGCGAAGACGTCGATGCCGCCGGCACGATCATTTCCTGCCAGATCGGCTGCTTCGCCTCTGAGCGGGTTGTCGTGACGGTCTAAGGTCGCTGACTGGATATCAGACCTTGAGAACCTTCCCCGGGTTCATGATCCCGGCTGGGTCGAATGCCATCTTGATCCGCCGCATCAGGTCCATCTCGATTTCGGGGCGGATCGAGGCCAGCTCGTCGCGCTTCAATTGACCGATGCCGTGCTCGGCGGAGATCGAGCCGCCATGTTGCAGCACCAGCCCGTGCACGATCTTATTCATTTCGCGCCAACGGCCGATGAACTCCGCCTTGTCGGCTCCAACAGGCTGAGAGATGTTGTAGTGGATGTTGCCGTCGCCCATGTGGCCGAAGGCGCAGATGCGGGCGCCGCGCATGGCCGCCATCACGGCCGTCTCCGCCTCGTGCATGAATTTCGGGATCTGCGCGACCGGAACGGAGACATCGTGCTTGATCGAGCCGCCTTCCGGCTTCTGCGCGTCCGACATGCTCTCGCGCATATGCCATAGTGCCTTCTGCTGCGCCTCGGAGCTGGCGATGGTCGCATCCTGGACCAGACCGGCCTCGTATCCCTGTTCCAGCAGCGTCGCCATCATCCGCTCTGCCGTTTCGGCCGAATCCGAAGTGGAGATATCGATCAGCACATACCAGGGATGGCTCGTTTCCAACGGATCGCGCACACCTGGAATGTTGCGGACGGTGAACTCCACGCCGATGCGCGGCATCAGTTCGAAGCCGGTCAGCGCCGGGCCGCAGAGGCTGGACGCATTCTTGAACAGCGTCAGCGCGTCCTCGACAGATTGAATGCCGGCAAAGGCCACCTGATGGCCGAGCGGCTGCGGGAAAAGCTTCAGCACGGCGCCGGTGATGACGCCGAGGGTTCCCTCGGCACCGATGAAGAGGTCGCGCAGATCGTAGCCGGTATTATCCTTCTTCAGCCGCCGGAGGCCGTTCCAGATCTCGCCGGTCGGCAACACCACTTCGAGGCCGAGGCAGAGCTGGCGCATGTTGCCGTAGGCTAGAACGGCCGTGCCGCCGGCATTGGTGGAAAGATTGCCGGCGATGCGGCAGGAGCCCTCGGAGCCGAGCGACAGCGGAAACATGCGGCCATGCTCTTCCGCTGCTTTCTGCACGTCCGCCAGGATGCAACCGCCATCGACGACCATGGTATTGCCCACCGGATCGATATCGCGGATGCGGTTCATGCGCTCCAGCGAGAGAATGATGTCGGAGCCACCTTCGCGCGGCGTCTGGCCGCCGACAAGGCCCGTATTGCCGGTCTGCGGCACGATCGCCGTGCCGGTCTCGCCGGCAAGCTTCAGGATGGCGGAAACCTCTTCCACCGAGCCCGGCTTCAGGAGCAGCGGCGATGTGCCGTGATAGAGGCCACGGTTTTCGATGAGATGCGGCGCGATGTCAGCCGCCTCCCGCAACACATGCTTTTCGCCGACGATGGCGGCAAAGCGGTCGAGAAGAGCGGAGGAGGGGGCGGAGCTGCTCATGGCGTGTCCTTTGCCGATTTGTTTTTGACCGGATTTACTCTCTGGGCGCGGCTGCACGGCGCAGCCGGTCGTTGATGGCCTCGCCGAGGCCTTCGTCGGGAATGCTGGAAAAGGCGATGATCGCAGCGCCGCTGCCGTCAGCGCGTTTCATAAAGTCGAAGAGGTTGGCCGCGGCTTCCGCGAGATCGCCGGACGGGCTGAGATCGAGCACGATGGCGGCATTCTCCGCACCGGCGATGTCTGGCCGGCCGAAACGGATCAGTGCCTCGCCCGGCGAAACAGCAGTCGCATCGAGCCGCACGGCGGCACCTGGCGCATAATGCGAGGCAAGCATGCCCGGCGCTTCGATGGCCGGCGATGCGCCGTTCTTGCGTTTGAGTGGCTGGCCCGCGACCCGCTCGATCTCCTCTGCCGCCAGTCCACCCGGCCTCAGCAGGCGCATCTCGCCTTCCTCGACCTTGACGATTGTCGATTCGACACCGACGACGGAAGCACCGGCATCGAGGATCAGCGAAATCCTCTCGCCGAGATCATCATGAACATGGTCGGCGCTGGTAGCGCTGATCTTGCCGGATGTATTGGCGCTGGGGGCGGCGAGTGGCCGTCCGAAGGCGCGGATCAGCTCGCCGGCAAAACCCTGGGGAACGCGGATGCCGACCGTATCGAGCCCCGCCGTCGCCAGAGGGTGAATATCGCTTCCCGGTCGCAGAGGCAGCACAAGGGTCAGTGGGCCGGGCCAGAAGGCTTCTGCCAGTTTTCGCGAGATCGGGTCGAAGATCGCATATCGTTCCGCCATGGCGAGATCGCTCATGTGGCAGATCAGCGGATTGAAGCGCGGCCGGCCTTTGGTCTCGTAGATTCGGGTGATCGCTGCCGGATTGGTGGCATCGGCGGCGAGACCATAGACCGTCTCGGTCGGCAGCCCGATTGGCAGCCCGTCGGCAAGTGTCGCTGACGCCTCGGCTATCGCCGTTTCAGGGTGTTGGAGAATGTCTACGTGTCGTGCCATGGCTTGACCGGTTGCAGTTCAGGCCGTTCTTATGCTTTTCAAGTTTGGGGATCAATGATCAAAGCTGGCGAATGATGTCGCGGAGCTGTTCATTGCGCGCACCAAGCAGCAGCACGTTGCGGATGGCGATTTGCGGATCATGGGTGTGGAAGAGCACGCCGCTCCCCCGGATTTCGCGGTTGATCGTTAGCTTCTTTTCCGGCGATTCCTGATCCGGCTGGACGGCGACGGCAAAATACATCCGCGAATATTTCAGGCTGATGTCTTCAAAGAAATTGTCGTTCTGTCCGATGCGGGCAAAAAAGTTGGCGATGTAGAAGGCCCAGCTCACCTCCTCATACTGCGCGAATTGCGTTCGCGCCGCGGTGACATGGCAATAGCCGAGATGCGGCGTATCTTTCAGCGTGTGATGAAAGATCAGCTTCGGAAAACGGATCGACTGGTGAAAGCTGTTCAGCCGGTCATGGGTTTTTTCCCCGGCGTTCCGCAGCTTGTTGGCCGTGCGTTCGGCCACCTCTTCATAAGTGAGATAGCGTCGTTCTTCGGCCAGCCAATGCGTCCTGGCGCGACTGATGCGGCCGGTACGCAGGAATTCGCTATGGGAGGCCACCGGCAATTCCGGTTCCGGTTCTGCGGGCTTTTTGGCGTCGAAATATCTGAGCTTGGCCATGGCGGCACTCACGGTATGGGTATGGATACCAGTTGATAGATCGCCTAGCTTGAGCCGGGCTTAAGCGCAGAGTGCTGACAGTTTGAAGAGGATCAGAACCATGCCGGGCATCACCGATCTCAAACAGTTGATTTCGAGCATGGAACCGAGTCTCGTCCAAGGTGAATTCGTCTTTTGCAGCGTGCCCGCTTCCGCGCTGACAAAGTACTTCCATCTAAAGCCGATCGGGATGTTTCAGGAAAAGGAAGGGATGACACTGATCCTTCCGATCGAGGCAGCCCGGCAGGAGAGGCTTCCGGTTGAACCCGTGATGCGAATGATCACACTCGACGTCCACTCCTCGCTGGAAGCGGTCGGGCTGACCGCCGCCTTTGCCACGGCGCTCGGAAACGAGGGCATCAGCGCCAATGTCATTGCGGCCTATTATCATGACCATATCTTCGTGCCGACCGCCGATGCCGAGCGTGCCATGGCGGCACTGAAGGCGCTCTCCGCCGGCCAAGATCCTCTTTAGAAAAAGGTCGCCGATCGCTTTGTCGCAATCAAGATAAAGCGTCGTGGAACGCCGACCGGTTCACACAGGCAGTCGTCTTGCAGGCGACACGATAACAAATTGAATTTGTTTGCATTATCGCGACTATATTTGCCCCGTTTCCAAACTTCATCTCACCTGTCGCCAATTTCGAAGCCCATGTCGCATTGCAGCAGAGCGGCGCGCAAGGCGATAGCTATGATGATGTCAATCTCAAGGTGCCGCCAGCTAGGGAGGCGGAGAATTGGGAAGCCGGTCGAAATCCGGCGCTGCCCCCGCAACGGTGGTGGAGTAAGGCATGGCAGATAAAGCCACTGGGTTGAGACAGCCTGGGAAGGCGCCATGGGGTCTTTTTGCGGACCGCTCCAGAGCCCGGAAACCAGCCTTTGGGACGATAGATTCACTGACCGCGGCGGGCGGTCGGGCAACGCGTTGAGCCGTTCGCGGCCGACCGGTGTACGTCCTTTGCCTGCTGCCTGGCACTGCACAAGGATAGGCAAATGGATATCAGCACCAATGTTTTGCGGCAATTGAAGAACCGCCGTCAAGGTTTCAGCCTGGAGCAGCCTTTCTACATCGATCAGGATTATTTCAAGCTCGACATGGAGATGATCTACTATCGCGACTGGCTGTTTATCGGCCATGATTGCGAAGTGCCGCGTGCGGGCAATTATTTCACCGTCCAGATCGGCGACTATCCCGTCGTTATCGTCCGCGGCCGCGATCAGGTCATCCGCGCTTTCCACAATAGCTGTCGCCACCGCGGCTCTCGTGTCTGCGCGTCCGAGCGCGGCTCTTCGGCCAAGCTTGTCTGCCCCTATCACCAGTGGACCTACGAACTCGACGGCTCGCTGCTCTTCGCCCGGCAGATGGCGGAGGATTTCGACAAGAGCCAGTTCTCCCTGAAGCCGGTTCATTGCGAAAGCGTCGGCGGCTATATCTTCATCTGCCTCGCGAAGAACGCCCCAGATTTCTCCTCGGTCCGCGCTTCGATCGAGCCCTATATGGCGCCGCATCGTATCGGCGAGGCCAAGGTCGCCTTCCAGAGCACCATTATCGAGAAGGGTAACTGGAAGCTCGTATGGGAGAACAATCGCGAGTGTTACCACTGCACCGCCAATCATCCCGAACTTTGCCGCACTTTTCCGGAAGCGCCGACCATCAGCGGCGTGCAAGGCGCGATAAGCGATCCCGTCATCACCGAGCACTGGCGGCGCTGCGAAGCTGCCGGCCTGCCTAGCGAATTCAAGCTGTCGCCCGATGGTCAGTTCCGCACTACCCGCATGCCGCTGATCGAAGGGGCTGAAAGCTACACCATGTCCGGTCAGCGCGCCGTCAAGCGGCCGCTGTCGCCTGATGTAACGATCAACAACATCGGCACGATGCTGCTGTTCCACTACCCGACGACATGGAACCATCTTCTCGGCGATCACGCCATTTCCTTCCGCGTGCTGCCGATTAGCGCCGAGGAAACCGCCGTCACCACCAAATGGCTGGTGCACAAGGATGCGGTCGAAGGCGTCGACTACGACCTCGATGAATTGACCCATGTCTGGACGGAAACCAACGACCAGGACCGCCGCATCGTCGAGGAAAATGCCTTCGGCATCCGCTCGCCGGCTTATGAGCCCGGCCCCTATTCGGAAATCCAGGAAGGCGGCGTGATGCAGTTCGTCGAATGGTACACGAATTTCATGATCAATCGGCTGCAGGGCGATCAGGCCAAGCTGTCGGCGGTCGCCTGAGTTATGGACATGACCGTCTCCCTCCGTCATCAGCACCTGGACCAGATGCAGCCTTGGAGCGATAGGCAGCATCTGCTCGAATGTCTCTCGGCAACGCCGGAAGCGCCCGACGTGATGACCTTCACGTTCCGCTCCGACAAGGATAATTGGTTCCGTTACCTGCCCGGCCAGTTCGTGACCTTGGAGCTGCCGACGGCCCCGGAGCCGGTCATGCGCACCTATACGTTGTCATCCACGCCGTCGCGGCCCTTTTCCATCGCCGTGACGGTGAAGGCGCAGAAGGACAGCATCGGCACGCGGTGGATGTTCGAGAATCTGAAGCCCGGCATGCGCATCAAGGCTTTCGGTCCCCTCGGCGATTTCAGCCATATCCGTCATCCCGGCGAGAAATACCTGTTCGTCTCCGCCGGCTCCGGCATCACGCCGATGATGGCGATGACGCGATACATGGCCGACACGGCACCGCTATCGGACATCACGTTCATCAACTGCGCGCGCAGTCCCGCCGACATCATCTTCCGCTCGGAGCTGGAATATCTCGCGCGCTTCATGCCGAACCTCGATCTTGGCTTCATCGTCGAAGGCTGCAGCCGCACCGATCTCTGGTCGGGGCTGAAAGGCCGGATCGACAAGGCGAAGATCGGACTGCTGGCTTCCGATTTCATGGAACGCACCATTTTCTGCTGCGGCCCGGAAATCTTCATGGATGCCGTCCGCTCCATGCTCGAAGCTCACGGCTTCGACATGGCGCGCTATCACCAGGAAAGCTTCCAGCCGGCACAGGCGGCAACGCCGCTCGCCGAAGTCAGCGACGACGCATCGACGGAAGCGGCGACCTCGATCCGCTTCACCATGGCCGGCAAGGACGTGGCCTGTGCCCCTGGCCAGACGATCCTGCAGGCCGCGCGCGGTGCCGGTGTGCGCATTGGTGCTGCCTGCGAATCCGGCCTGTGTGGCACCTGCCGGGTGATGAAACTGTCCGGCGAGGTCGAGATGAGCCACAATGGCGGCATCCTCGACGACGAAATCGATGAAGGTTACATTCTCGCCTGCTGCTCGCGGCCCAAATCGGATGTGCAGATAGAAGCCTGAACATGATCCCGAACCGAAAAGCCACGCAGCGAAAAGCGTGACGCGGCTTTCGGAAGATCGCTATCGAAATCGAAGATCAGAAATCCTCATAGTTCAGCTCGTTGATCTCGACTGGCTTAGGAGGGGTGGAGGCGGTGACGATGGGATCGATCATCAACGATACGAGCGTCTGCAGCGAGCCGGTACAACTCGGTCCTTGAGCGATGATCATCGGGGCCGGCTCCGGTTTGGCGGGGAGCAAATCGCCCTGCGGCCAGATTTTTGCGAGCTGCACCTTCGTCATCGGCGCGACATTGACATCGATATCGGCGAGCGTTCCCGGCACGCGGTAAGGACAGGTTTTCTCCGAGCAATTGTCGGACGAGGAGAATTGCCAGAGCGCATAGTTGTCCCAATTGCCGAGCGGGAAGGTGCCTTTCACATCCGGCTTGTAACGCGCGTACCACAACGGCAGCCGCGACAGGATCGGATAGTCCTCGCGATGATCGGCGATGTAACGGGCGGTGTTGTGATTGGTGTAGAGAATGGGATAGCGGCCGGTTCTCGTCTTGACGTGACCGACGAAGATCTGCGCATCGTCCAGCGACATGAATTGTGTCGTGTCCATGCCGTCGATATCGAGCACCATCAGCTCGTCCGGTTTCGGATCGGCATAATCGAGAAAATGGTTGGCTTGGTCGATCGGATTACCGGGCCGTCCGAGATGATAAGCGCCCCAAAGCAGGCCGTTCATTTTTGCAAGCATCCGGCGTGTCTGAAAGAGTTCACGGCTGACCGCATATTTGCGCCACATCGTCTTGCAGTGTGCAAATGTGTCGCCGGCGTGATCGCCTGTGCAGGCGAAGCTCTCGGGAAGGCCATCCGAAGCTTTGGAGATGAAGGCGGCGATGCGCTTGTCTTGCAGCAGTTGATCCCAATCGATCGTGTTCAGCTCGTAGGCATCGACAACGAGTGCGTATTGGGGATCGTTCCAGGGCTGGTTCTCGCCGGCCGCAGGCCGGGAAGCCGATCCCAGTAGCGCCAGGATCATCAGGAAACTGCAAATCAGAGGGTGAGTCTGCCGGTATTCCTTCATGAAATAATGGTAAGGATCAGTGGTTAATCCTGGGTTAAGAATGAGATCACTATAGATTGACCGTGGGGTCCGCGCATACCCCCTTAAATTGGTGCCGATTTAGGGGACAGAATTTGCGCCGCCGCTGCGTATCAGCGCGTCAATACACGCGCGACGCGGCAGGTAATTCGAACCCTGTTTTGGGGAGCCTTCCCCGATACGGAACATTATTTGCCTGAGCACAAGATAAGCCAGGGAATGGAGATATAAATGTTTGGTTTCCGTGCGAGAATTGCGACTTTCGCTATTTCGGCGGCCGTGGCTCTGACGAGCTTCACCCCGTCCTTCGCAATACAGATGCCTGCCGCGCCTCTTGCGGCAGCAGACAAGGCCGCTCCTGTCGGCGTCCAGCAGGTTCAATGGCGTCACTATGGCGGCTACGGCGGTTATTATCATGGTGGTCCTTACTATCGTCGTGGCTGGTACGGCGGCTATCGCGGTTATCCGGGCTATCGTCATGGCTACCGCTATTACGATGGCTACTGGTACCCGCTTGCGGCTTTCGGCGCTGGAGCCCTCATCGGCGGCGCGATTGCCAGCCAGCCGCACTATGTTGCCCCGGCTGGGGGCATCAATCCGCGCCACATCGAATGGTGCGAGGCGCGTTACCGGTCCTATCGAGCTTATGACAACACGTTCCAGCCCAATTACGGTCCTCGGCAACAGTGCTACTCGCCCTACTTTTGAGAGATTTTAGCCCATCAAAAACCGCCCGGTCGTTCGCCGGGCGGTTTTTTGTTGATGCCTATCCTGCCGTCAGAGAATGTTGACCCGCTTCAGCAGCCACCAGGCGAGCAACATCGAGACGATGATGAGGCTGACGGCATATCCAGTGCCGCCGCTGCCGCCTGAAAAAGGCAGATTCGACGTGTTCATGCCAAAAAAGCCGGTGACCAGCGTCGGCGGCAGCAGGAAAGCCGTCATGATCGACAGGATGTAGAGATGGCGGTTGATCTCGGAGGAAAGCTTCGAGTCGATTTCTTCATGCAGCAGCCTAGCGCGCTCCTGCAGCGCGTAGACGTCGTGATCGACCGCCTCGAGCCGGGCCGTCAAGCGGCCGGCAACATCCTCGAAACCGAGCGGCATCTCCTCGTCGTCGGAGGCCGCGGCGCGGCGCATCAGCGTCAAAACCGTGCGTAGATGCCGGTGCAGGCGCACGATCGTCCGGCGCACGGGCGCCAGCCGCCGGCGTTCGTCGCGCGGCGCATTCTCGTAAACGAAATCCTCGATAAGGTTCAGCTCCTCGGTCATCTCGATGACCAATGAGATCAAGGTGCGCTGGAATTCGACGACCAGCAGTTCGAAAATATCGAGTGGATGGGAGAATTTGGCGGCGTTTTTTTCGATCTGCATGCGCGCCCGCTCGACACTGCGCAGCGGCTGCAGCCTAGTGGTGATGAGCATGCGGTCGGTGAGCACGAAATGCAGCCAGCCGATGTCCCGCGTATCCTGGTCGAATTCGCGCTGGAAATCGACCAGCGTGCCTAACAGCATCTGCTCATCAACTGTGATGGTCGCATGCGTCTCATGCGTCGTCAGCGCCATGCGAGCCGCCTCGTTCAGCCCTGGTGCATCCTCCAGAAAGGCAGGCACACGGGCGTCGACGAGGTTCAGATGCAGCCACAGAAAGCCTTCATCGGCAAACAGCCTGGCGCGGTCGGTGTCATCGGACAGCCGCTCAGGCTTATCCGCGCCGGGACGCAGACGATAAGCCCAGACGAGACCGGGTATCATGGAAGTTGAGGTGATCGTGTTCATGGCCGGGTCGTTCGCATCGTCGAGGGAGTTGCCATAGTCATTATTCATGACGATTGTTTATGCAAGTCCGGGATGCGGCGCGACAATCGTGCAGAGTGGCGGATATGCCGCAGTTGAGGATTGGGTGGCTGGAGGATTGCCGGTTTGGTTCCGATACAACTTAGGTCTCGGGAAACAAAATGATTTTGAAATCCTGGGCGCCATTCAGGATCTATAGAATTTTAGCATTATGGGCAATGCGACAGAGCTGCATCAACGAATTGGCACCGTCACGTGACGCGTTGGCAGGTTGGGCAATCGCGCACCAACATACATGGGAGCGCAATCACCACTCCACCCGAGGATGCTGAGCAGCTTAATTTTAAGGTTGTGGGAATTAAAGAATCTGTTTTACATGAGCGCTTGCTAATTGGCTTTAGGGGGATTTTGCCAATGGGGTGGACGCGCAGGGATATTTTGCTTGGTGGTTTGGTTTCACTTGGCACTGTGGCGGTCCTGAAACCGACATTCGCTGCGGCGTCTTCCTATTTTTCCGGCACCAGCGTCGACAATGGCGTGACGTTCCGAAGCACGAACTTTGCCAAGATCGACAGGAAGTGGCAGCGCCAGGTTGTCAAATATTTCAGCAGCGAGCCGATTGGCACCGTCGTTGTCGATACTACGCATCATTTTCTCTACCTGATCATGGAGAACAAGACTGCTATCCGCTATGGCGTCGGTGTCGGCCGCGAGGGCTTCAAATGGTATGGTCGCGCGACAATCGACCAGAAATCGCTCTGGCCGCGCTGGACGCCGCCACCGGAGATGCGGCAACGCCACCCCGAACTGCCTGAATACGTCGACGGGGGCGCTCCGACGAACCCACTTGGGCCGCGCGCCATGTATTTGCATCGCGATGGCGTCGATACCGGCTATCGTTTCCACGGTACTCTGGAGCCGGGCAGCATCGGCAAGGATGCCTCCAGCGGCTGCATTCGCATGTTCAACGAAGATGCCATCGATCTTTATCAGCGTTGCCCCATTGGCACTGCGGTGCAAGTACTGCCGCACATTGCCGACCAGGCTGAAAGTGCCGCCCGGCTAAGCCAAGCAACTCCGGTTCAATGAGGAATATACACTGATGTCTGCTTTGACCGGATATTCGAGGCTGCTTGTCGCCGCGGCCATGCTCCTGACGCTTGCCGCCTGCAGCACCACCACCGATATCGCCGAGGTGGAGGAACCGGCCGCGCCGCCGATGACCGGACAGACCAACGATCCAGCGCCCGGTTTCGAGAAGGTCGTTGTTGGCAGCGAACAGGACTTTATTCTGAATGTCGGCCGACGGACCTACTTCACGCAGGACTCGTCCACGCTCGATTCCGTCGCCAAGGCAACGTTGGATAAGCAGGCCATCTGGCTCAACAGCAACCCGCAGTGGCAAGTCAAGCTGCAAGGATTTGCCGACGATTCCGGGTCCGCGTCACAGATGGCGAGGCTGTCACAGACACGTGCGGATACGGTGATGGCCTATCTCGTCTCGAAGGGCGTGGATGCCAACCGTATGTGGGCCAAGGGATACGGCAACGACCGCGAGGTCCGCGACTGCACCAGCCGTTCCTGCAAGGTGCAGAACCGGCGCGTCGTCTCCAATCTGCGCACCCAGCGCGACTCGCTCTGATCGCGGGACTTCTGACGGGTGATTTCTGTCGACCACCCGTGATTTGGGTGTATTCCAGACCCGACGAAATGACGTTTTCTGGACGACCAACCCCGCACGGCATCCCCGGATTGCTTCTTCAAAATTGACGTTTACGTAAAAATCAACTAGCTATAAACATCATGCGGCCGATAGCCTGGGTGAGGTAGACTGTCGGCATCATCACCGCGGAGGAGAACACCATGTATAAGGCGCCGGTCGAGGAAATCGCGTTTACGCTGAAGCATGTCGCTGGCATGGGGCAGGCGATGGAAGAGGGGCGCCTCGGCGATCTCAGCGGTGATGTCGTCGACGCCGTCTTGACGGAGGCCGGCCGTTTCGCCGGCGACGTGATGGAACCGCTTGCAGCGATCGGCGATCGGCAGGGCGCGAAGCTTGTCGATGGCAAGGTGGTGTTGCCCGATGGCTGGGAGAAGCTCTATCGCGATTGGATTGCAGGCGGTTGGAACGGGCTGACTGCGCCGGAGGAGTTCGGCGGTCAGGGTCTGCCGCACATGTTGAATATCGCCACGTTGGAAATGTGGAACTCCGCTTCTATGGCCTTTGGTCTCGCGCCGACGCTGACCATGGGTGCCGTCGAGGCGCTGATCGCCCACGGCAGCGAAGACCTTAAGCGCAAATATCTGACAAAACTAGTCTCCGGCGAATGGACAGGCACGATGAACCTGACCGAGCCGCATGCCGGCTCCGACGTCGGGGCGTTGCGCACCCGCGCTGAACGCCGCGACGACGGCACCTATCGCCTGTTCGGCCAGAAGATTTTCATTACCTGGGGCGATCACGAGGCGGCGGAGAATATCGTCCATTTCGTGCTCGCCCGCCTTCCGGATGCGCCTGCCGGCACCCGCGGCATCTCCCTGTTCCTGGTGCCGAAATTCCTGGTCAATGACGACGGTTCGCTTGGCCCCCGCAACGATTATTTCGCGCATTCGCTGGAGCACAAACTCGGCATCCACGGCTCGCCGACCTGCACGATCATCTACGGCGACGGCAAATACGGGACAGAGAAGGGTGCTGTTGCCTGGCTCGTCGGGGAAGAGAACAAGGGTCTCGCCTGCATGTTCACGATGATGAACAATGCGCGCCTCGCAGTCGGCATCCAGGGGGTGGCAATTGCCGAAGCCGCCACGCAGAAAGCCATAGCCTATGCAAAGGAGCGCACGCAGGGCCGGGCGCCGGGTACGACAAGCGCAGGCATGAGCCCTATCATCGAACATCCCGACATTGCCCGCATGCTGCTGACGATGAAGGCGCTGACGCAGGGCTCGCGCGCCATCTGCTATGCCTGCGCAGAGGCTATCGACATGTCGCATCGCGATCCCGGCAGGGCGCGGCATTGGCAGGAGCGCGCCGCCCTGCTGACGCCGATCGCCAAGTCCTTCTCCACCGACGCCGGCGTCGATGTCGCCTCGCTTGGTATCCAAGTGCATGGCGGCATGGGTTTTATCGAGGAGACGGGCGCGGCCCGCCTGCTGCGCGACGCCCGCATCGCGCCGATCTATGAAGGCACGAACGGCATTCAGGCGATCGACCTCGTGACCCGTAAGCTAACAATTGCCGACGGGGAGCATCTGCGTGGCTTCACTCACGAGCTGCGCGAGATCGCCGATGCCGTTGCGAGATCCAATCTTGACGGTTTCGGTGAGACGGCTGAACGGCTCTACGCGGCTATCACCGATCTTGAAGCGGCAAGCGAATGGCTGCTCGTGCGCCAGGCGGAGGGCCGTATCGCGGAGGCTCTGGCGGGTGCCACGCCTTATCAGCGGCTTTTCGGTCTTGTGTTGACGGGCTGCTATCTCGCCAAGGGCGGTCTGGCCGACGTTGCGGACGGCGAGGGGGAAAAGCGCATCGCGCTCTGCCGTTTTGCCGCGGAAAACATGCTGGATGAAACCACCGCACTCACCGATCGCATCGTCGCCGGCGCTGCCAGCCTGGAAGCGGCGCGCATCGCTCTTGCCTAAGGACATGCACTTGACCGACCACATCCTGATCGAACGACCTGAGACAGCGCCTTATGTGCAGGTGATCCGCTTCAACCGGCCGGAAAAGAAAAATGCCTTCACCCGCGCGATGTATCAAACAATGACCGACGCTCTGCGGGCAGCGAATGAGGCCTCGGATATTCGCGTTACCGTTTTCCTCGGCAGCGAAGGCTGCTTTTCCGCCGGCAACGATATGGCCGATTTCCTGGCCTTCGCCATGAGCGGCACCATGGGCCGCGAGGTGCTGGATTTTCTAGGTGCGCTGGCGACGGCGAAAAAGCCCGTCGTCTCCGGCGTCGACGGCCTGGCGATCGGCATCGGCGCTACGATCCATCTCCATTGCGACCTGACGATCGCTTCCGACCGCAGCCTATTCAAAACGCCCTTCGTCGATCTCGCCCTAGTCCCCGAAGCTGCCTCCAGCCTGATCGCGCCGCGTCTCATGGGCCACCAGCGGGCCTTCGCTCTGCTCGCTCTCGGCGAGGGCTTTTCCGCCGCGGAGGCGAAAGATGCCGGCCTGATCTGGAAAGTCACCACTCCGGAAGCGCTTGAGGCCGAGACCCTGTCGCTCGCCGCCACACTTGCGACCAAACCGCCCGAGGCTTTGCGGATTGCGCGGGATCTGATGCGGGGCTCCACCGAGGATGTTCTCGCCCGCATCGATGAAGAGGCGAGGCACTTTGCGGCGCAGTTGAAGAGCGCGGAGGCTCGGGCCGCCTTTGAAGCGTTCATGAAACGGTGAGGGATATTCCTTTCCCTCATCCGCCCTCGTGGTTCGAGGGTCGCTGCGCGCCCACCTCACCATGAGGGCTAATCTCCCGGCCCTCCAAATTCGGCAAATCCCACACTCGTCCTGGCTTTGTCGAAGGAAAAGGGATCGAGATAACGACTATGCGATTCTCACTCCGCGCTCATTGCGAGGTGCGATGCCCGTAGCTTGTCGGAGGATGGTCTAGGAGGTTGCCCCCTCCGCCCTCATGGTGAGGAGGCCTGCAGGGCCGTCTCGAACCACGAGGGTCGGCCCCCTAGCTCGCGGCGGTCTCACTTTTCCAGCGCCGCCACCACCTCGACATGCGAGGTCCACAGGAACTGATCGATCGGCGTCACTCTTGTGATGCGGTAGCCGCTTTCGACCAGCAAGGCCAGATCGCGGGCAAGCGTCGACGGGTTGCAGGAGACGGCGACGATCTTCTTGACGGCGGAGCGAGCCAGTTCCTTGCTCTGGAACTCCGCTCCGGCGCGTGGCGGGTCGAAGACGACGGCGTCGTAGGCTTTCAACTCCTGCGCCATCAGTGGCCGGCGGAAAAGGTCGCGGCGTTCAGTGGTCACCGGTTTCAACCCCTGCGTATTGCGTGCCGCATGGTCGAGCGCTGCCAGCGGCTTGTCTTCGCCCTCGACCGCATGCACGCGACCGATACGCGCCAGGCGCAGCGTGAACGTGCCGCTGCCGGAGAAAAGATCGGCGATGCGCTTTGCCTTGCCGACATGGGCGGCGACCAGGTCGGCCATGGCATCTTCCGCCGGTTTTGTCGCCTGGGTGAAGGCGCCCGGTGGCGGCGAAACCTGCACGCCGCCGAAATCGATCATCGGCTTCATCGGTTCGACCAGGATCTCGCCATTCAATGAGACGCGGGCGATGCCGCGAAGGGCAAGAACGGTCTCGATGGCGCTGCGACGCTGCTTGTCGGACAGTTTTTTGATCTCATCGACGGCGATGTCGAGGCCGGAGAGCGTCTCCAGAACGGAAATGCGAAATGCCTCGGCATTGACGGCAAGCGCTGCCCCGACTGCCCTGATCGCCGGCAGCCGCGAGATGATCCCGGCCGACGCGATCGGACATTCGTGAATGGCAACGATATGGTGGCTTTCCGCCTGATTGAAGCCGATCAACATGTCCTTCTCGGTCTTGCGCGCGGCGAAGACGACACGCCGGCGCTCGCCTGGATGGGCGGCGATAAGCTCATCCACCTCCGGCGTCAGCCCCTTGGAACGCAATGCATCGACCACAAGCTGGCGCTTGAAGGCGCGATACGGCGCATCGGCATAGTGCTGGAGCGTGCAGCCACCGCAGGTGCCATTGACGCCATCAGGGCCGAAATGCCGACAGTGCGGCTCCTGCCGGTCGGGCGAGGCGGCCGCGATCGACATCAACGTGCCATGGCTCTTCACGCGAGCAATGGCAACGGTCTCGCCGGGCAGCGCGAAAGGCACATAAACCGGCCCGTCCGCGCTTTGCGCAATACCGTCGCCCTGGGCGCCGAGCTTCTGGATGGTGATGGTTTCGGTGCTCATGGCTTGGTTCCTGCGAGAAGAAATTCCTGGTTGCCGTCGCCACCCGCGATCGGCGAGGGGATGAGGCCGAGGCTGCGCCAGCCCATGTCCTCGATGAGCCAGCGTTGCAGTTCAGCGGCAACCGCCGGCGCGGAGGAGGGGTCTTTCAATAGGCCGGCCTTGCCGATCGCCTCGCGCCCGGCCTCGAATTGCGGCTTCACGAGCAGCGCACAGTGCGAACCCGGCTCTGCGAGTGCAAGGGCCGGTGCCAGCGCCAGCTTCAGCGAGATGAAGGAGACGTCGGAGACGATAAAGGTTATGGGCTTGCCAATATCCTCCGGCGTGAGATTGCGGGCGTTCAGCCCCTCGATATTGGTCACGCGTGGATCGGCTGATATGCGCGGATGCATCTGCCCATGGCCGACATCGATGGCGGTGACATGGGCAGCACCCCGCTGCAGCAGCACTTCGGTGAAACCGCCGGTCGAAGCGCCGACATCGAGACAGTGCTGGCCTCTGGGGTCGAGTTTGAAATGATCCAGCGCGGCCACCAGCTTCAGCGCGGCCCGCGATACATAGTCCTGAGCGGGATCATCGATCGCGATCTGAGCATCTTCTGAAAACAACGCTCCGGGTTTGCTCACCACTTTGCCGTCAACCGTCACCGTGCCGCGCTGAATGGCGTCGCGCGCCCGCGAGCGGCTGGCGAAAAGCGAGAGGGAGACGAGAAGTTGATCAAGGCGCTGTGGTTCGGACATAGGCTGTCCATGCCGGGCAATGATCTGTGTTGCAAGCGTTTTGTGTTGATGGGGCGAATGTCGGCGTTGACGCTATGCAGTATCCGACCATAATCGCCGCAAAACCGGCGGTAGATGGGGCTCGAATGCGCGGGGTTTGCGGCTATGCAACGGTTCTGGCGATGTTTGCCGCGCCGGCCTTGGCGAATGATACCATGGCTGAACTCAAGACTGGTGGTCTCGCCTATGTCCGCACCGGCGATATCAGCATGGATGACGAAAAGCTCTTCGTTTCGCCGACCGAGGTGAAGGTCGACTATATCTTTGAGAACACCTCGGACAAGGATGTCGAAAGCGTCGTCGCCTTTCCGATGCCGGATGTTCAGGGCGACATCGACAGCATGGTCGCCATCGCCGACGTCGACGCCGATAATTTCCTCGATTTCACTGTCGCGCAGGACGGCAAGCCGATCACGCCGACTTTGCAGCAGAGCGTCACCGTCGCCGGTATCGACATGACGGCGCAGCTAAGGGCGCACAACATTCCGCTGCTGCCGCTCAGCAAAGCGACGCTGGACGCGGTTGCGAAGTTGCCGCCCGATGTGCTCGAGGACTGGACGGCTCGCGGCCTCACCGCTGACGACGAATACGACAATGACGGCCAGGGCATGAAGCATCATCCGACGCCGATGTGGACCCTGCATACAACCTATTGGTGGCGTACCAAATTTCCGGCCAAGACCAAGATCAGCGTGCAGCATCGCTACAAACCGAGCGTCGGTGGCACGGTCGCCATCACCTTTGCCGGCGACGACGATTACAAGAGAGAGCAGCTCAAGACGTATCAAAGCAAATATTGCATCGACGACGCCTTTCTCAAAACTGCCACCAAGCTGTCTGCCGCTGCCGACAAAGGCGGGCGAACCTATACCGAAAGCTGGATTTCCTATGTGCTCAGCACTGGTGCCAACTGGTCCGGCCCGATCAAGCATTTCCAACTGACGGTCGATAAGGGCAACCCGGATAACTATGTCAGTTTCTGCGGCACTGGCGTCAAGAAAACCGGTCCAACGACCTTTCAGATGACCGCAGAGGATTTTTATCCCGAACACGATCTGGACATTCTGATCCTCAACGCGGCATCTCAGAATTAGGGTATCGCGGCACTTTTTGCACTGCACAAAATTAAGTGATTTTAAAGTTGTGGCGTCTAGTTATGCATACGATTGCGATTATCTGTGTCGGGAATAATCGCCTGCCATGACGGCTTCGCCCCCTTTGCGCCCAATCATGCCGTTTCTCTGAATTTTCGAACATCCGGCCGCGCTCCTCCCAGCAGGCTCGTCGATGTTTACCAGGACCAGCGCTCAGGAGGCGCTCGCCCATGTTTGCGAAAAACCTTTCTTTGAATGGCAAACTCGCCATCACCTTTGCCGCACTCATCGCTATTTTCGCCTGCGTTTCCGCCTTCGTCTACGCCAAGGAAGACGTATCCTCACAGGCCGCCGCCGAGCAGGTCAAGTCGCAGCAGCTCGTCAATCTGATCGACGATTCCCTGCAAGCCATGCTGGAGCAGGCCGTCAACCTGCGCGGTTTCCTGCTGCTGCGCAGCGACAGCACCTATGGCGATGTCGGCAACAATCGCGAGCGCATGCTGAAAAGCATCGCTGCCGCCAAGGCGGTTGCCGCCGATGAGCCGGACTTGCTCTCGGCAATCGACGGTATGCAGAGAGCAGCCGACCTCTATTTCCATCAGCTTGCCGAGCCGCAGATGAAGGCGCGCAAGGAAACCGAGATGCCGCTCGATCAGATCGTCAAGATCGGCCAGAACGAGACCAAGGGCCAGCTCGACGGTTTCCGTGAGGCGGCATCCAAGATCAAACATGCTGCCCGCGACAAGGCCGATGCCTTGGCCGCCACCCAGGACGATGCCAATAGCGACCTGCGTCTGACACTGATTGCCGGCGGTATCATCGCCTCATTGGCCGCAGCCGTGCTTGCCTGGCTGCTCGCACGCACGATTGTCCGCCCGATCGTCGGCATGACTGCCGCCATGGCCCGCCTCGCCAGCGGCGAACACGACATCGACGTGCCGGCCATCGGCCGCGGCGACGAAGTCGGCCGGATGGCCGATGCCGTCCTCGTCTTCAAGGATGCGGCGATCGAGAAGTTGCGTCTTTCCGGCGAGACCGAGCGCATGCGCGGCGACGCCGAGCGTCAGCGCCAAATGAGCGACGAGCAGAGGGCTCGCGAAGAGGGCGAAATCCGCTTCGCAATGGACGCATTGGCCAGCGGGCTTTCCGCCCTTGCCTCCGGCAATATCGCCGCGCGTCTCGACCGCGCCTTTGCACCGCAGTTCGACAATGTTCGCGCCGACTTCAACAATGCCGTCGAAAAGCTGGAGGCCGCCCTGCAGTCGGTCGGCCGCAACGCATCGGCGATCAATGCAGGCGCCGGCGAAATTCGCTCGGCCGCCGACGATCTTGCCCGCCGCACCGAGCAGCAGGCGGCCGCCGTCGAAGAGACCGCAGCAGCCCTCGAACAGGTGACGACGACGGTTCGCGATTCGGCCAAACGCGCCGAAGATGTCGGCCATCTCGTCGAACGCGCCCGCCTCGGCGCCGAAAAGTCCGGCGAAGTGGTGCGTAACGCAGTCTCCGCCATGCAGCAAATCGAAAAGTCCTCGGGCGAGATCAGCAACATCATCAGCGTCATCGACGACATCGCCTTCCAGACCAACCTTCTGGCGCTGAACGCCGGCGTCGAAGCTGCCCGCGCCGGTGACGCGGGCAAAGGTTTCGCCGTCGTTGCCCAGGAGGTCCGAGAGCTGGCACAGCGTTCAGCCAACGCCGCCAAGGAGATCAAGGCGCTGATCACCACCTCGAGCGATCAGGTCAATACCGGCGTGTCGTTGGTCGGCGAGACCGGCAAGGCGCTGGAACTGATTGTTTCCGAAGTGCAGGAGATCAATCGCCACGTCGGCGCCATTGTCACCGCCACCCGTGAACAGTCGACGGGCCTGCAGGAAATCAACACCGCCGTCAACAATATGGACCAGGGCACACAGCAGAATGCCGCCATGGTCGAGGAACAGACGGCGGCCAGCCATGCGCTCGCCCGCGAGGCCGCTTCCCTCAACGACCTGCTGCGTCAATTCAAGCTGAGCGATGCACCGCAGGCGGCTCTCGCACGGCCGGCAATGGCAACGGCGCGTTCAAAGCCCGCCGCTTCTCCGGCACGGGCTCTGGGCCGCACGGTCGCCAAGGCCTTCGGCGGCGGCAAGGCAGCGGCTGCTGTGATCGCTCAGGACGAATGGGAAGAATTCTGATGCGTCCTTGGCCCTCTCCCATGGGGAGGGCCATTGCACCGAGGTTTAGCCGTCAGTGCCGTTCAGGTGTAGCGCAAAGCCGGTCGCACCCGGATCGCCAAGCTCGGTGCGGAGCTGCATGCTGGGGATCAGGTAGTCACCGCCATTCTGCTGCCGATAGGGGATGGGCGGGGTGGTCTCGATCGTCCGCATCCGCTCGCGCAGGCGCTCCGTTGCCGATTGAAAGCCGGCCTCGTCGAAACGATCGACTCTGTAGACCACGAAGGGCGGAAGCACCTCGTAACCCGGATAATAAAGGATGCCGTGATTGATCGGGAATAGCAGATCGTCGATCGGTCCGTTGATTCCACGCGGGGTATAATGCTCTTCCCAGCCTCCGGCTGTTACGATCAGCATTGCGCGCTTTCCAGCGAGAGTTCCCTCGCCGTAGCGATCACCCCATCGATTGTCGCTGTGTTCACCCACTCCATAGGCAAAGCCATAGGCGAATACCCGGTCGACCCAACCCTTGAGGATAGCCGGCATGGTGAACCACCAGAGGGGGAACTGCAGAATCAGCATATCGGCCCACAGCAGCTTTTCGATCTCGGCCTTGACATCCTCCGTCAGCGCATTGGCTTCGAATGCCTTTTTGGAAGCTGCGCCCGGTATAAGCTGAGCATCCGGCGTCAGCCACGGAAAGTCGGCGCGATCGATCTCGGATTTCCAGCCGTTGGCATAAAGGTCCGACACGCGCACCTCATGGCCCTGGGACTCGAGCTCCTTGACTGCGACGTCGCGGAGCGCCCCGTTGAGCGAGCGCGGTTCGGGATGGGCATAGACAAGTAGAACTTTCATGGGTCGTTAATCCTGGTTGGTAGGTCGACCCTCAAGCTAGTCAGCTGAATCGGAAATTCGTGTCATAAGCTGTTGTCGACCTTCTGACAGAAGCGTTTGACGGCGGCGAGAATGTCGTCTGCCGATTTGGTCCACCGATACGGCTTGGGATTTTCGTTGTGGCGCTCGATGAAGCTTTTGATGTCGGCTTCGAGTTGAGCTGTCGAAGTATGGACGCCACGATGTAATTGCTTGCGGGTTAATTCCGCAAACCAGCGTTCGACTTGGTTGATCCATGAAGCCGAGGTTGGGGTGAAGTGCACGTGGTAGCGTGGCCGCCGCAGCAGCCAGTTCTTGATCGATGCAGTTTTGTGCGTTGCATAGTTGTCCATCACGATATGCACGTCCAAATCGGGCGGCACATTCGCATCGATCTGCTTCAGGAAGTCGAGGAACTCGGTGGCCCGATGCCGCTTGTAGCATTTGCCGATGACAAAGCCGGAGGCGACATCCAGAGCTGCAAACAACGTCGTTGTGCCGTGGCGAACATAAGAATGGGTACGCCGTTCAGGCACGCCAGGCATCATCGGCAGGACTGGCTGCTCGCGATCGAGTGCCTGGATTTGGCTCTTCTCGTCCACACTGAGAACCAGCGCCCGATTGGGAGGCGACAGATAAAGACCGACGATGTCGCGGACCTTATCGACGAACAGGGGATCGCTGGACAGCTTGAACGTCTCAGTGCGATGCGGCTGCAGGCCGAAGGCGTTCCATATCCGGCGGATCGTCGTGTGCGAAAAGCCGGCGGCTCCTGCCATCGAGCGGATCGACCAGTGGGTCGCATCGCTTGGCGTAGAACGCAGCGTGCGCTCGATCACAGCAGCAATCTGATCATCGTCGATCGTTCGGGGCCGGCCAGGGCGAACTTCGTCGAGCAGGCCATCGAGCCGATCTTTAAGAAAGCGCCGTCGCCATTTGCCAACCGTATGTTCATGTACACCAAGTTCGCTCGCAACGGTCTTGCTCGCAATCCCGTCGGCGCAGCGAAGAATGATCCGGCACCGCTCAGACATGGAACGAGCAACGCGATGTTTACGAACCTGCCGCTCTAGATATTCCCGCTCCGCCTCGCTCAAAATCAGGGGTGCCGTCGGTCGGCCAGTCGCATTTGCCATTGCTCAACCTCCCATGAAGAGGCCAAGCGTACAATGTAATGAACTTCTGTTCCAGGTGACTAGATAGTGCAGGCATATTCCGCTACATGTAGGGAATGCATAAGATTATGCCGAATAATGGATAAGTCGGACGTCACCCTCGAGCGCATGCGCACCTTCGTTCGTGTTGCCGAACGCGGGAGCCTGTCGGCGGTTGCGCGCGAGCTCGGTGTCGGCCAGTCGACGGTCACGCGGCATTTGCGGGAGCTGGAGGAAGCCATCGGCGTGCCTCTGCTCAGCAGAACCACTCGGCGTGTGACAATGACCGACGAGGGCAGCCGTTATTATGCCAACAGCATTCAGATCCTGCGCCTTGTCGAGCAGGCCGGCGATGAGGCGCGGGGCACACGCGGCGCGGTGGCCGGCACGATCCGGATATCCTGCACGGCGGCTTTCGGGGTCTTGCATGTCAGCCGGCTGATCTTTGCGTTTCAGGACCTCTATCCCGACATCGGGGTCGACCTTAGCCTCACCGACGAGCGGGTCGACCTCGTGCGCGAGGGCGTCGATGTCGCACTGCGCCTAGGCCCGCTCACCGACAGTTCGATGAAACTGCGAGCACTTGGCTACTCCCGGCGTTTGCTTGTCGCCGCACCGGATTATCTGGCGCAACGGGGGAGACCGGCTGGCCGGCAGGACCTTTCCGGCCATGAGGGCATCCGCATGTCGAACGTTGCCGGCAGCGATGTCCTGAGCTTGCGAGGGCCGGACGGCGAGCACCACGCTGTCCCATTCGCAGGACGGTTTCGGGTCGATCATGGCCTTGCCGCGCGCGAAGCCCTTGTTGCTGGGCGCGGCATCGCGCCCGCCCATCAATGGCTTGTCGATGATCTCCTGGCGGCCGGTCGGCTGGAGGCGATCCTGCCGGACTATTCGCCGCCGCCCGTTCCGCTGAGCATGTTGATTGTCCCGGAGCGCGCGGGCATTGCACGGGTCCGGCTGCTGGTCGACTTTCTCGTCGGGCAGATTGGCCTCATCCCGGGGATCGAAAAGCCGCGGCCGGAGCGCTAGCCGTGGCCAAACAGCATGTCCTTCAGCCGATTCGGCCTCATTGGAACCTCCGCCCGGCGACCTTTCGTTGCGGGGAAGGCGATACCATTGTCGCTGCGACCTGGCGCAATATGCTGGCTTGATCATCCGCGCCGCCGGTTTCGCCGCTCAGCTGGAACTGGGCAATCAGCTCCTTCATGCGGCTTGCCTCCGCTGCCAAGGTGGCGCTTGCGGCATTGGTTTCTTCAACCATCGCTGCGTTCTGCTGGGTGACCTGATCCATTTGATTGACCGCCGTATTCACCTCGGAAAGACCGGTCGATTGTTCCTTCGAAGAGGTGGCGATCGCGTCCATGTGCTGGTTGATCGTCACCACCAGCTCCTCGATCGTCTTGAGGACCTCACCGGTCTCGCGGACGAGCTTCACCCCGCTTTCGACCTCGATCGAGGAATTGCGGATCAAATCCTTGATCTGTTTTGCCGCCTGCGCCGAGCGTTGCGCCAGTTCGCGAACCTCCTGGGCGACGACTGCAAAACCCTTGCCCGCTTCGCCGGCGCGGGCTGCTTCGACGCCTGCGTTCAGGGCGAGAAGGTTGGTCTGGAAAGCAATCTCATCGATGACGCCGATGATGCTGGAAATCTGGTTGGATGATTGTTCGATCTTCTGCATTGCATCGACGGCGTCCGCGACCACGCTGCCTGATTGTGCAGCACTTTCGTTGGCTTGAATGGCGACATGGCGGGCTTCATCGGCGCGCTTGGACGAGTTCGAGACGTTTACGGTGATCTGATCGAGCGCCGCTGCGGTTTCCTCAAGAGAGGCGGCCTGCTGTTCCGTACGCTTGGAAAGATCCTGTGCGCCCTGACTGATTTCCTGCGTCCCGCCGTCAATGGCATTGGCTGATTGAGCGACAGCGCCAAGGGTCTTCCCGAGCTGAGCGACGGCGGCGTTGAGATCATGCCGCAGCGATTCAAAATCCGGTGCGAAAGGCTCGGAAAGCTGGAACGTCAGGTCGCCAGCGGCAAGGCGACGAAGGCCGGCGGCGAGGCCTGCAGTTGCTTCATTGAGGCGTTCTTGAGCGGCCGCTTCGGCCTCGGTGGTCAGGCGAACGCGGTCGGCTTCCGCCTTGGTGCGGTTGGCCTCCGCATCCGCTTCCAGCTGCTGGTTTGCGATGGCGGCCTGCCGGAATATTTCCACGGCGTTGGCCATTTCGCCGATTTCGTCTCTACGCTCCCTATCGGATATCTCCGATGCGGTGTCGCCGCCTGCCAGACCGCGCATCGCCTTGGTGATCCGGACGATCGGATTGGCGATTCCGGCAATCCCGAAATAGGACGCGCCGCAGACCAGCAGGGCGCTGATGCCGAGAATGGTGTAAATGAGCGTCAGAGTCCGCGAATATTCATCCTGGCCTTCGGCGATGCCGGCATCGGCGGCATCCTGGTTGAATTTCACCAGGATATCCACGTCGTCGGCCAGGGCGTCGGCGACCGGTCCCAGATCGTTGTCGAATGCATCGATCGCTTCCTTCGTCTTCCCGGCCTTTGTCAGCGCTATCACCTTCTGGCCCTCATTGATGTATTTCGCCGAGGAGGCATCCATCTCATTGAACGCTTTGCGCTCGGTATCCGAATTGACCAGCTCCTGATAGGCAAGAACAGTCTTTCTGAGCTTGGCCTCGCGTTCCTTAATCTTCGCCTCCAGCGCGCCGATGTCGCCAGACGTCCTCCCCATGGCGAAATCGCTGTAGGAGCCACGAAGAGAGTAGCGGGCAAGCTGGATGTCCTTGGCCCTCGATATGCCCGGCTGGATGCTGGTCGCAAGACTTTCGGTATTCTCGTTGAACGTCTCAAGACCGTTCAGTGCGACGTAGCCGGTGACAGCAAAGAGGATCGCAAAAACGGCAAAAATGCCGGTCATAGCGGTCTTTATGTTGGGACGTTTCATCGAGAACCTCATGGGAAGGAGACGTCGCGCAGGGACGTTCATTTCAAATCTTGCAGGGGAAATTATTGGCGGCTTCATGCGGCCAAAAAGGACAGTCTGTGCCGCAGATCGGCAGCAGTTAACCCAAATCATGATGTCCATTATTTAAATTAGGCTTAAAGCCTTCATATATGAAAGATGCATCATAAGCGCTGTACAATCGCCTTGGCTGCATCTCGTGCGTGCGTGGGGCGCAGTCCGATGCCGCATTCGGGTACCACCTTGCGGCTCCGATCCTCATGTAGGATACTCTAAATCTAGCCATGCAATAGCCGCCAAGGGCACTGCTAAGAAATTGCATGACTAGGCCAGACGGAATCTGGGAGGATTCATGGTCGAGATATTTTCGAAGCGCGACGGTCCGCGCCGGGAGGATGTGCAGGTCAAGCGGCTCATAGAGCAGAACCGGGGTGTCATCACCAAGCTTGCGGATCAACTGAGCAACGGACGCTACTCGGAACTGAGAAAACCGAGGCCGAAACCGCAAGCGGAAGGCCTGATCATTCATATCGGCGACAGCCATAAGCCCGAACCTCATCCCGAACCGAGAGTGAGAGTGACCGCCAACGGCCGTGTGGTCGCCGTGGACATTGAATCGGGGCGGCAGCTAGCGCACTTCGGCGACATACGGGATCGAAAAGGCACAAAGGTCTTCATACTCGCAACCAGTGCGAACGGCTTCATCGCTCCCCTGGAGGATGACTTGGTCCGGCTGTTGGCGGATGTCGACGGCGTCGCGATCGGATCGTCCTACTCGAATACGGAGCTGGCCTCCGATATCGGCCAAAGGATCGACATTCTTCCCGAGATGTGACGGCGGCAGGCCGCGTTTTTCTCCAACTTGAGTGCGGGGTGCACGCATGAAGCAAGGTTCGCATACGGCGGGAAGCCCGAACCCTTCTCGATCACCACATGTCGGCGAGCTGATGGCTGCCGATGCGGCGTTTCACTCGACTTACGATGAACTGATAACGATGCGGGCCTGGGAAAGCCTGCTGGAAGGACGGCTCGAACCGGCCCGTTCCTATCTGCCTGTCAGGTCGACGATCGGCGATTCCTGGTATCGCTGCGCGAATGGCGGCATCGATGCGCAGCGTAACGAAGCACCGCTGGAAACCGACAAGGATGTCGTGGAAGCGCTGGCCAGAGGCAGCTCCGAGTTGCTTGTAGCCGCCAAGCGTCCGTTTTCCGCCATCGGCAGGATGCTCAACGGCACCGGCGCGATGCTGGTTCTCGCCGACGGCGACGGTGTGCTGATCGATGTCATGGGCGACAAGAAGACCATCTACGACGGAATGGACATTCATCTCGGTATAGGTGGCAAGTGGACTGAGGACGTTGTCGGCACCAACGGCATCGGCACGGCTCTCTGGACTGGCGAACCGGTCTTCGTTCACGCCGCCGAGCATTTCTGCGCCGGCATCAAGACCTGGACCTGTGCCGGTGCTCCGATCCGCGATCCCTTTGATGGCAAGGTGATCGGCGTCGTCGACCTTTCCGGCCATCCCGACATTTTCCGGCCGCACAATATCGCGCTGGTGGCGGCCGCGGCCCGCGAAATCGAACGGGCGTTGTCGGACTCGCAGAATGAGGAACGCATCCGCCTGCTCGAAGCCTTCATCGCATCGGCAAGCCATCACCATTCCAGCGACGGCGTCATGATCATCGACCGACAGGGCCGCGCGGTCTATAGCAACAATGTACCGATCACCGAGAAGAAGCGCTTTGGCGACACCCTGCAGGGTGGCGGTAGCTGTCGGCTGCCGGAGCTGACGAACTCCGGCTTTCTCGACAACATCGCGAACGCCCTCCCGCGGGACATGCGATCCTGCCACGTCCGGCCGCTGGAGTTCGACGGACATGTCCGCGGCGCGGCGCTGGTCTTTCCGAAAACCCCAAGCAGCAAGACATCCCGGATCGGCGGCAGCGAGACGTCTCAGCGGTTGAAGGAAGCGCGCGCGCAGATCGTCGGCGAAAGCGACGTGCTTCTCGCCGCCATCGATGTCGCCTGCAGGGTCGCCGAGACGAAAGACGTGACCTCGCTGCTGATCGAAGGCGAGACCGGCGTGGGCAAGGAGCTTTTCGCCAGGCTCATCCATGCTGGCGGCGGGAATTCAGCGGCCAACCCCTTCATCGCGTTCAACTGCGGCGCGATCACCAAGGAACTGTTCGGCAGCGAGCTGTTTGGCCATGTCAACGGTGCCTTCACAGGAGCATCCCGCGAGGGCAAGGCCGGTGTATTCGAGCGCGCCAACGGCGGTGTCCTCAGCCTGGATGAGATCGGCGAGATGCCTTTGGACATCCAGCCCTTCCTTTTGCGGGTGCTGGAGGAGCGCGTCGTCCACCGTCTGGGCGACAGCCAGGCGCGGCCGGTCGATGTCAGGCTCGTCGCCTCCACCAACCGGGACCTGAAGGCGGAGGTCGGCGCCGGCCGTTTCCGCAGAGACCTGTTCTATCGGATCAGCACCGTATCCATCCGCATTCCGGCACTGCGGGAACGCGGCGGCGACAGCCTGCTGCTGCTTGACCATTTCAACCGGCGGCTGGCGGCACGCAAGGAGATAGAGCCGTTGCATTTCTCGAACGAAGCCCTTGATGCGCTCCTCGCCTACCACTGGCCCGGCAACGTCCGCGAATTGCGCAATCTCGTGGAGCGCCTGCATCTGCTCACCCGAAACGGCTTCATCGATATTGACGATCTGCCCGCCGATGTCACCGAACTGTCTGCCGATCCTCCTGCACTGCTGGAAACGCCGATCGCCAAAGCAGCAATGGACACCCCCGTTGTCAGTTTCGAAGAGGCAGAACGGCAGGCGATCAGGAACGCGCTCGCGGCCGAAGGTGGCAATCTTAGCAAGGTGGCGCAGCGGCTCGGCATATCGCGGCCGACGCTCTATAGGAAGCTCGAGCAGTTCGGCATTCGCCGCAGCTTCGTGTGACTGCCCACGAAAAAGTCCCATCCAACATCGGACGTGCAAAACCCCCCATGGCATTCGTGTCATGGGGTTTTTCCTGGCTCGATGAACTTCACATGCGTTTCGGTTCCATCCGTCACCAGCCATTCTTCCCTCGATCGCCGCAAATGTTCTTCTTTCGGCGATCGAGGGCATAGCTTGCGGCCGCTACGGACGACCGAGTTTCTCGGCTCCGCCACCGAGCGCAGGTCCTGCCGTGGGATCTTCGTCCTCGGCGAGATCGCCAATCAGCGTCTCGGTCGTCAGGATGAGCTTGGCGACTGAGGCCGCGTTCTGAAGCGCGGTATAGGTGACCCGCACCGGGTCGATGATCCCGGCTTCGATCATGTTCTGGTATTTGCCGGTTGAGGCATCGTAGCCATAGCCGCCATTGACGCGGGTGACTTCAGATACGACGGCATCGGGATCGCCGGCGGCATTGGTGGCAATTCTCCAGAGCGGGCGGGCAAGCACGGACTGTACAAGCCGGACGCCTTCGCCCACCTCTGGCGTCGCAGACTTGATCACCGCATCGAGCACAGGAGCGATCTGTGCGAGTGCAGAACCGCCGCCGGCGACCACCCCTTCTTCGGCCGCCGCGCGAACTGCATGCAGTGCGTCTTCGATCAACTGGATCGTCCGTTTCTGTTCGACGGGCGTGACGCCGCCCGCATAGAGCACCGCGGTGCCGCCGGAGAGCTTGGCCAGCCGTTCGCGCAACTTGTCCTGCTCGATATTCGGCGGCGCCAGCTCATACTGGCGTTGTACCTGGGCACGGCGCGCTTCGATGACTGCGTGATCGCCGCCGCCGCCAACGATCGTCGTTTGGGTCGAGCTGGTTTTGACGCGCTCGGCCGATCCGAGATCTTCCGCCGTTATGGCTTCCAATCGGCCTCCGAGATCGCGGGCGATCACCCGCCCGCCGGTCAGGATCGCCAGATCCTCCATCATCGCCTTTCGCCAGTGGCCGTATTCCGGCGGATGAACGATCAGATATTTTCCCGGGCCATGCCTGCCAAGCAGGGTTACGACCACTTCGGGCGACACTTCCTCGGCGACGATCAGCAGCGGCCGGCCGGCCTTTTCGGCAATGGCGCGCGCAGCATCCAACGCCGCCGGCTCCTTGATCTTCAGGTCCGTCAGCAGGATGAGGGGCCGGTCGAGCACAGCCTCCATCTTCTCCTGATCCGTGACCATGTGGTGTGAAAGATAGCCCCGGTCGAAGGACATGCCTTCGACAACATGCAGCGTGGTTTCGGTCGTGACGCTGAAGTCGGTGGTGATGACCCCGTCGGCGCCGACCTTTTCGTAGGCTTCCGCAACCAGCGCGCCGAGTTTCGTGTCCGTGGCGGCGATATTGGCGACAGCGGCCAGCGTGCCGTTGCCTCTGGCAGGTTTGGCGGTGGCTTTCAGCGCTTCGATCACTTTGCCGACCGCGAGGTCGATGCCCTTGCACAGGTCAACCGATTTCGCCCCGCGTTCACTCGCTTCGATACCCTTTTGCACCAGGGCATTGGCAAGGACGATTGCGGTCGTCGTGCCGTCGCCGGCGATTTCGTTGGTCTGCATGGAGACCTCGCGGACCACCTGCGCGCCCATGTTTTCGAAACGGTCATGCAATTCGATTTCGGAGGCGATACTGACGCCGTCACGCGTCACCATGGGCGTTCCGAGGGGGCGATCGATCATCGCGTTCATCCCCTTCGGGCCAAGGGTCGGCTCCACGGCCGCGGCCAACTGGCTGACCCCGCGGGCAAGGGCGCGACGGGCTTCGGAATTGTGTAACATCACTTTAGGCATGACTCCTCCTTCCGCCTGACGGGCGGCTTGTTGGTTTGGGGCCTTATGCTGAGAAGGCCGTTGCTTTGGTCGCTTAAGGCCGGCCTTCAGCTACGCGTCGAACAGCCGACCATCTGCCGCGCGGGAACCCGATCCAGGATGAAATCGACCAGAGTCGGCTCACCTTCGATCATCTCGACTTCCTTGTAGCGCGTCTGTTTCAGCCCGCGGCAAAGCGCGCCGTTGAACTCCATATTGATCCGCACGCTGCGCAGGTCGGCGAGATAAAGAGTGAGAGCCTCCGCCTCGATCCGCTTTCCATCCCAGCAAACAACAGCCGCATCTTGCGACTGCAGGCGACCTTGCCGCCGCTCCTGCAGAGCCTCCCGATAACGGGCTCTTCCTTTCGCCGCTTCATCGCTGTCGGCGGCGAGGGTGTCGAAGCCATCCACCGTCATGGCGACGATTTCGGCATCCGACAGGCCTATGCGTCTGAATCCGAGGATCACCGTTTCCTGGCGGCGTTTGAAAGCCTTCTGCTTGAATTTCCCCCGCAGCGCTTCGAGGTCCGTGTCCTCGGCGAGTGATCCGAAAATCTCGGCGAACGTCTTTCCCTCGGAAACGCCTAGGTTCACCTCCTCCGCGAACATGTGATCGTGAAGAGTAATCCGATAGGCCGGTGACCATGACAGGCTCTCCAATGCCGTCCTGACGTCGTCCAGCATGAGGAACGCAAAATTCGGGGAACACCAATAGGTCGGCAGCCGGAAGTCGATGTCGACATGACCATCGGCCGCGATCTCGGCCTTCTCGACGAAGCCCATCTCTGTGACCGGCTCATCCAATTCGGGGTCGTTGACCCCTTCCAGGCGCCGCCAGAGTTCCCCCTGGCGGCTTTCGAGTTGGTCTAGGGAGGTCATTCCGGCTACTCCGCGGCGATGCTGATGGGTGATCCAGCAAGCGCCGACTTCTTTGCGGCGACGTCGATGTTGTAGAGCCGTGCGGCGTTCAGGCCGAGGATCTTTTCCTTGATCTCGGGCGTGAGGTCTACGCCGCGCTCCTTCTTGATGTCATCAGGCAGTTCGAAGGCCCAGAGTTTCTCGACCAGCCAGCGCGGCGTCCAGATCGCGTAGTCGGAGCCGAAGAGGATCTTTTCCGGACCGATCCAGAACAGAAGTTCGGAGATCACCTCGGCGAAATAGCGCGGCCGCGAATGGATGAAGGGAAGCGCCACGGCCAGGCCGCCATAGACATTCGTCTCCTGCACGCCGATCCAACAGAAATCGTCGAGGCGCGGCAGGCCGCAATGTTCGACGATCCAGTTGAGGTTTTGGAAATCGGTCGCAGCATAATCGACGTCATGCACGTCGAAGGCGTCCTTGTTCAGCGGTATGATCGTAGGGCCTTTGTGGACATGGATGTTCTTGATCCCGAGCTTTTCGCAGAGTTCGAAGCAGCGATAGGCCTCGGGGTCGTTCAACTTCCATCCTTTGGAGGCGCCGTTCCATTCGGCCGTGTACATCTTCACGCCCTGGATATTGTAGGTCTCCTTCATGTAGTGGATGTATTCGAGCGCCTTTTCCCCATCGCGCGGATCGAACGAGCCGTTGACGATGAAGCGCTCCGGATACCGCTTCGCCATCTCCGCATTGCGCTCGATCGTGTTGAAGCCGTTCTTGTAGAAATCCTTGAGATAGGTCGACTGAACGATCGCAACATCATCCGGACCGTCGATGAAAAGGTCGCGGTAAAGATCATCGGCGCTGTATTTTTCGAACTTGCTCTTGTCCCAAAGCTCCTCCTTCGGGCTCAGCGCGGTGTGATAGGCATAAAAGCATTCGACGAATTGCTTGCCGTGGACGTTGCGCTGGTTCTCCGGGCTTCCGTCCCAGAAGTGCGTATGGCCGTCGACGACAAAAATTTCCTTGCCTTCGGGTGTCAGGTACATGGTGGTCTCCTCTCAAATTTTTACCGTTTCGTCATGGCGCGCACCTCCGCGCGCGCCACTCTCGCCCGACGTCAGATGTATTCGAAGACCTCGTCCATGTTGCCGAACAGGATAACGGTGTTGTCATCGATGCGGACCATGCGGCCATAGTGAGTGGACGTGTTGACCTCGAATATCTCGGCGGTCATTTCGCGGCCGAGATATTCGCTGATCTCGTCCATCTTGAAGATCAGCTTGCCGTTACCGTCGATGCGGATCAGGGCTGGCTGGTAGGTGACGATCACACCGGGCTTCTGGCTCATGAACTCGGCGATGGCGCGCGCCTCGACGGAGTCGTTCATGGTGACGCCGCACTGGTGGGAAATCGTCTGCTCGAAGGTGATATCCTTCATCGACTTGAAGATGTTGTCGTGCGAAGTATCGCGTGCAACGGTTGACATGGAAAAAGCTCCCTTCGATTAACGCTTGAGTTCGAGTTCGCCGAGGATCTTGCCGAGGCGTTCTTGTGACTGGGCCTGGACGTCGGCGAACGAAACCGGCTTGGAGTGCGGCATCGACCAGATCGGCTGCAGACCGAGCGCGGCCTTGTCTGCAAGCTCGCCATGCTTTTTGATCCAGCTCTGGAAAAGCTTGCGGTTGGCCGTCCCGTGAGACGGATCGTTGGCAAGCAGGTAGACCAGGTCGATCGTGTTAGCGAGATTGCGCTCGTAATCGGCCTCGGCGGCGGAAATCACCGGTGGAGTGACGAAGTCATGATTTGCCGCAGCCGCCTGCATGAGGAAGCCTGAGCGGAAGAGTTCGCCGACCAACGGCTCGAACACGATGTTGATGGCAAAATACTGCTCGAGATAGTCGGCCGTACCCATGATCGTTTCGACGGCCTTGCGCGTATCCTGCCAGACGCCGTCCTCGAGCCAATGCTTCTTGCCAAGCTCGTCATCCCAACCCGGGATGTCCATGCCGATCTCGGCGAGGTAAAGCGTGATGTCCTGGGCAAGGCGAAGCTTGTAGGACGAGTTGGTCAGCGTGGCGTTGTTGATCATCTGCGTGTAGCCGTAGCGCTGCGCCTGCATCAACGACGTCCCCAGTCCGAATTCGACGTGTTTCCACGCGCCGAGATGCGCTTGCAAGATTTTGATCCAGGCCTTGTCGAAAGCCTTTGGCGCGCCGGCGCGGCGTGCGTTGGCAATCACGCTCTGCACCATGGTCTCGATCTTCGACTGGCGCTGATAGTGCGTGCGTTCCCATTCCTGGTCCGGCGCGCGGAAAGCATGCCAGTTGGAGCTTTTGGCGGCTGTGTTGTCCTTGACGTATGCGCCCTTGCCGTCGGCAAAGGAAATGATCCAATTCTGGATGAGATAGCGTTCGGGATCCGGCTGGACGTCGACAGTGACATCCTCGTAGTGGGTGGCCCGCTGGCCCTTCGGATCGAAGTAGCGGTATTTGCGGCTGTTGGAATCGGCAAAGATCGCCGCTCCGGCGGCACCTGACCCGACTGAACTCGATAATGCTGGCATAGTTCTCGCTCCCATGTTGCGTTGCGATGTTGCTGTTCGGTCTCCGTCCAGCCTTAATGCCCGGGCGTTCCTCCTCCGGACGAAGTGGTGAATTTGTCAAAGAAGATGCGTTCGGATTCGAAGCCGTTCATGAAAAGGACCGGCTGCAGAGCATCGATCATCGGCGGAGGGCCGCAGGCATAGACGTCGCCATTGCCGTCCAGCGCCAGCTCCTTGAGCTTGGCGTCGACGCTTTCGTGAACGAAGCCGCGCTCGCCCGTCCAGCCGCTATCCTCGGCGGCGTGCGAAAGCACCGGAATGAAAGTGACCTCCGGGTGCCGAGCGACGAGCTCGTCGATCCTGTCGAGATGGAACAGATCCTCGCTAGTTCTCGCGCCGTAGAAAAAATAGACCGGCCGTGTTTCGCCGCTGAGGAGATGATCGTTGAGGATCGACCAGACCGGCGACATGCCGGATCCCGCGCCGACCAGAACTAGAGGTCCTTCTCGATTTTCGCGCCGGAAACAGGTTCCGTAAGGTCCGACGACGGTAACGGCGACACCGAGCTCGATTCCTCCGGAATCGAGCTCTCCGGAGAATTTTCCCTGGGGGTATTTTTTGATGATGAACGAGAGTTCTTGGGTTTCGCGCGGCGTATTTGCCATGGAGAACGAGCGCGTAATCGTCTCCCCATCTTTCGTGGTGACTGTGATGTCGACATACTGCCCCGCCCAGAACTTGATTGGCGAACCGAGCTCGATTTCGATGCCGCGAATGTCATGGGTCAGCTTTTCGATCTTCGTAATCCGGCCCGTATAGCTTTTGACCGCGATCGATTTTGCGAGAACTTCCTCATCGTAATTCAGAAGTTCAACCTCCATGTCCGAATAGGCAATCGTCCGGCAGAGCAGGATGTGTCCGGAATCCCTCTCCATATCGTTGAGCGCGAAGGTCGAATATTTCAGCAGGTCGACTTCGCCGTCGAGCAGCACGCATTTGCAGGCGGAACATTGTCCTTCCTTGCAGCCATGGGGCAGGGCAATGCCCTGGCGGAAGGCAGCGTTCAGAACCGTTTCGCCGTTTTCCACCTCGAATTCGACGCCAACTGGCTCCAGCCGCACCGTATGAACCGGTTGATCTAATTTTTGCGCATTGGCCATTTGCAACTCCCAATTCCTCACCGCTCCGCCTCGTGAAAGGAGAACGGCCTCTTCCCGGAATGTGGCGGAGGCCTTCGCAGCCTCCGCCGTATCGGCGCCTTAGTTGAACGGCGTGATGGTGAAGCCAGCACGGTATTCGGCGAGGTGCTGCTCGCGCTCGGTCGGCGACATCTGGCGCAGCAGCGTCAATGGAGACTGCAGCGTGTGGCCGCGGACATCGTCGAGCGTCCACATGTCTTTGCCGTCGAAACGCAGATGCGGCTGCGGGATGAGCGTCTTGCCATCGGAACGGACGAAGTTGAGGTCCTTGATCGCGTCGGCGAGATCCCAGCCGTGATAGAGCGACTCCCACTCGCGCTTGCCGCTGAAGCGGCCCATCGCGGGTGTCGGCCGGCCCTGGTATTCATCGGCAAACGCCTCGACGGCGGTCCAGCGGTCCAGTTCATGCGCGAAGGTATGAAGCTGACCGTCGATCTCGTCGGTGACGATGTCTTCACGAATGACCGCCGGAACGAGGCAGCTCCAGCAGCGATGCGGATAGACGTAGCCGACCTCTTCGTTGAAGGTGATGATCTTCTCGCCGCGATGGCTGAGCTTGTCATACCATTTCCAGAAGTCGCCGAACTCTGCATACCAGCCCGGATATTTCTGTTCGAACCACTCGAAATCGGCCTCGCGCTGGGCTTCGATACGCCAGAAGTTCACTGGCCAGCCGACAGCGAAGAACTGGGCTACTTTGTGGACATAGTTCTTCTTGGTGATGCGGTTCCAGGCTTCGTGAACGTCGTCGTGGTGAACCTTGATGCCGTATTTTTCGAGGGGCAGCATGTAGGTGCGGTAGTAGTCCTCGAAAATCCAGCGGTGCCACATTTCCGCATAGGATTCCTTGTTCTTGTCGCGATTGGTGGTGCCGTATTCGATGAATGTGCCGATAGCGGCGTCGACGATCGCGTGGTTCTGCCAGAAGGCGTAGCGCAGGTCACGCTCCAGCAGCAGATGGTTTTCCGGCTCCTTCAGCGCGGCCATCAGCAGAGAGTGGCCGTTGCCGATGTGGCGGCTTTCGTCGGACTGAACCGACAGGAAGACGGTCGGCAGGGCATAGTCGCCATTGCGGGCGGCCTCCGACGGCATTGCGACGAACAGCGTGTTGGTGAATGCGGTCTCCGCAACGACGGTCAGGTACAGGCACGCGGAGGTCATCACGTCGCCGGTGATGAAGCCCTCGCCGAACTGACGTCCGATCGTCGTGGCATAGCACTTGCCGAAGGCTTCTTCGGTGATGTCGAAGCCGGCGGGATCGATGTAGTTTTCCATGTACCATTTTTTCAGGTTCATCTGGATCGTCGAGTGACGGAACTCGTCGACCATCTGCATGGTGAAGCCGGTACGCAGGTCTTCACCGGGAGCGATACGCGCGACCATCGCCATCGAGCGGGCCGCCGAGATTTCCGGGAAGGGGATGATCGCGAGGAAGAGCTTCATCCACTCGACCCAGCGCGGCTCCACGTTGCGGAACATGTCGCCGCGCAGGGCGGCATCGAGAGCGCCGTAAACGCGATTGTCCTTTTCTTCCTGCATGGGGAAGTAGGAACGCAGAACCTGCTTCATCGGATCGCGCGGCGCCTTGGTGATCTTGTAATCCGTCGGAAACGTCATCGCTTCCTGGACGTAGGTGGGATTCCAACCGAGGTCGGAAATCTTCTTGGTTGCCTCACCGACGGAAATACCGCGCTGTGAGGTAATCTTGTTCAGCGTCAAAGACGACATCGTCATTAGCCTCCACTATCTAACTATCTGCCGCAGGCCCCTCCGGCCTCGGCTGGAACGGCGCGCAAAGCACCGCGAGCGAAAATTGAAACGGCAAGACAAAGCTGCGCCTGGGCGCGTCCCGAAGTCCGGCCATTCAAGTGGATTATGGCAAAGGTATTCCGGAGGAACACTGGACGACTTCCGTCCAGGCATCTTCGCTAGTTCCTCCTCCGCTCCTTCGTTCTTCTAGCGTCGCTGTGAGCGCGATGGCTTCTTATGACGGAATTAATGCAAAGGCCGTGCCAAGCCAGAAATAGGCTTGTTTATCGCATCTGGAACAAGGGAAATGGAGATCAGTGTAACGTTATTTTACAATCGTAATTCACATTTGTAATTTTTATATTGGGTGGTACATCTGAAGTTTAATTTACAACTTCAAAAATATACGCGGAATGAATTTTTATTATTGATTTATATTTGAGGTCTCGTTTTATTAAATGGTACTGTCGAGTTTTGGAAACCGCCATGGCAGACAGACCACAAAACCCACCCCTTTCCCTTGACGGCGACGTGACCACCGAACTCGCCCGGAACATGGAGCGCGACCTCGTGTTCGTGATGCGTTTCATGGGGGAAAGCCAGTATCTGATGCAGAGCCATTTCCACGATTTTATCCTTCGGGAACTGGCTGCTACGGGCGTGACGGCGGAGACCCACCCGATGATCCACGCCTTTGCGGAGAGGCATGCGATCTTGCTGCGCGACTTCGTCTTCTCGGGGGTCTCATTGTCACGGCAGTTCCGTGTCGAGGAGATGGAGAAGTTGACGCGAGATCCAATGATCCGGGTCGATGTCTGGGACCAGCTTCGCAGTCACATCACGATGGCGGAGGCTCAATTCAGAGGGCAGTTGCCGGAATTGCCGGTCATTCTCGAGTCTTGGAAAGCGCCACAGGATCCGAGCGGCAACGATCGAAAATGACTGTGTTTCAATGATTTCCGCCGCTCGGGTTGCCACGCACAGGCATGGCATTGCCATTGGCGTGAAGGTCCGCCCGGGACGCCGGTCTTATTGGAGAAACAGGGGAATTCACAATGGCCGATGAAGACAAGGATCTACTCGACGCTCTGGTTCGCAAACGCGTTTCGCTTGTTTCGACGGTTTCGGCACTGACTGCCAAGGCGTTGAAGCTCGCCCAGGCGATTTCCGGTGTCGATATGGACATCCTTCGGCTCGAGCTTGAGATCAGTCGAAATGCCCCGAGCACCCAACTGGTGCAGGAATTGCATGAGAGTCAGGAGAATGCGGCGCGGATGCGAGCGGCACACGATGATTGCCTGGAGGAAATAGCGGCCGCGGAAGAGGAAGTTGCCGACGTGGACCGGCAGATCGCGGTGGCGCGTCAGGATTAGGGAGGATTTTCATGAACCAGCAGACTGTTCCCAATCCCGGGCTGTTCGACTTACTGGCCCGTGAATGGCAATGCCCAGCCGCCCGCCTCTGTTTCAATGATGACGACACGATGCTCGCGATCATGGGCGCTGACGGCGCTGCCGCAATTGCGCGGCTGGCTGACAACGAGCCGCCGGAAGCCCGCATCAAGATCGAGAGCGGACAGATGACCATCAGTCCGCGGCAGGGCAGGCCGGCGCCGCTGATTCGGACGAGGCTGCAGGACGGGGCGGCCCTATCCGCCTGTCAGGGAGGAGACTTCCTCGTCTTGACCGGAAATGGCGAACTCCTTCGCTTGAGCCGTGCCGGCATGCCCGGCGATCGGCTCGTCACGGACAAGCTTCCCATTGCCGCCTTTGATCACAATGGTCCGGCCGGCGTTACGGCGGCCATGGCAGCGGACCGGCTTTACCTGCAGTCCGAGAGCAGGGGGGTGATCGCCGAAATCGGGTTCGAGGGTCAGACGGCCGATATCCTGTCCATTTCCGATGATGGTGCCATGATCGCGCTTGCGGGTACTGGCGGACTCATCATTTGCCGGTCCGATACATTATCCCGACCCGAGCGCCTGGCCACGTTGCCCGCGCGGCCGCTGTCGTTGCAGTGGAGCGCCGACGGCCGGTGGCTGGCATGTGGTCTGGAGACTGGTGGATTGCGTCTGCTCGACACGGCGAGCGGGCGGGTGGCCAATCTCATCGATTTTCCGGGTCCGGTCGGCGTGCTCGGCTGGAACCGCGCGGCCAATGCCCTCGTTGCATCCGGTGCCTTCCGCATCGCCGGATGGTCGATGGACACGCCGCCCTTTGATACGAGCGCGGCGGGTGCACTCGGCACGGGCCGGCCTGGCCTTGCCGTTGTGGAAGCGGTGGCGGCGCATCCCGCCAATCGGCTGGTCGCGGCCGGCTATGCAAATGGTCGGGTTGTCGTCGCACAGATCGGCTCCCCAGAAGAACTGATCGTGCGCCAGGCGGGCGGCGCGGTCCATGAATTGCGATGGAGCAACGACGGCAATCATCTGGCGCTGGCCGACAGTCTCGGCAGTGTCGCCGTCGTCACCTTTCCCAAACAACTCTTCAAGTAGCAGCGAGTGGAGGACATCATGCAAAAGGAACTGACGGCAGAGGAAAAAAGCAAGGACGCCTTTTTCGAGAGGATTGCCAGACTATCCCAGGAGATGGTTGCCGAGCACGGCAGGGATTTCAGCATGGGCGCCCTGGTGCTTGGCGCGCGATGGATCGCCGAAGGGCGTGCCGACGGCGACAGAAAGACCAACTAACGACTTTTGCCGCCGCCGGACGGTCATCAACCGTAAGCCGGCGGCGGGAAAATATGCTTTGCAGATCAAGACGCGGCAGGGGGCCGATTCAGGCCAGGCGCGGCATGTCCCGATGCATGTTGCGCTCTTCGCGATAGAGCAGACAGACCGTGCGGAGCACGGAGGCCAGATTGGGTGCGCTGCCGTGCTGCTCCAGCGCTTCGTAATAAAGTTCGGCGATAAGTTTCGCGGTCGACATTCCCTCTAGGGCGGCCATATCCTCCAGCGTTCTCCAGAATGCATCTTCCAGACGCACGCTGGTTGAATGTCCGGAGATACGTACGGACCGGTTGATTTTGATAAACCGCTCGCGACTCTGCGTCGTTAGCATCCTGCACATCATGCTTTTCTCCTCCCTGCTCATTCAGCGTAGTCCGCCAAGGCGACAATGCGAGAGGCTCGATATGCCGAGGGTCAATGTCCTCCGCCATCGGCGAACATCAATCCAGCGGCGTTTGACGGGATCGTAAAGCCTGTCGGCCACAATCGGATCCCGTCATTTCGGCCCCCGCGCTATGTCGGCCAGCTCAGGGGATGAGCACGGCACGCCCGTGAATCTTGCCGTTGTGGAGATCCCTGAGCGCCTGATTGGCATCGGAAAGCCGATATTCGACCGTCGTCAGATCGACCAGACCCCGGTCGGCAAGTGCCATCAGTTCGACCAGCTCGGCCCAGGTGCCGACCAGATTGCCGATGATGTTCTTCTCGGTGATGACCATATCCACCGTCGGCACGCGGATATCCTCGCCGTAGCCGACGACGTAATAGCTGCCCATGGGGCGAGTCATGGCGAGCCCCTTGGTCGTGGTGCCCTTTTCGCCCACGAAATCGATCACGGCCTCGGCGCCTTGTCCGCCCGTCAGCTGCAGCACGGCTTCCACCTCGTTGCCATCGGCCTTGACCGTCTTGTCGGCACCGACCTTGCTGGCAAGCGTCAGCGACGCGTCGGACTTGTCGACGACGACGACGTCGGCCGCACACATCGCCTTGAGGCACTGGATGCCAATGTGACCGAGACCGCCGGCGCCGATGACGACGCAGGTCTCGCCGGGCAGAAGATGCCGGGTGGCCTTCTTGATGGCCCGATAGGCCGTGAGGCCGGCATCCGCGTATGGTGCAACATCCTTGGGCGCCAGCGTCTTCGGTAGGGCGACGATGTTGCGTTCCGACGTGCAGAGGTATTCAGAATAACCGCCGTTGCAATCGAGCCCCGGGAATTTTCCCGGACCGTGCATGTCGAAACCCCGGCGGCAGGCGAGGCACGTGCCGCCCGAAATCTTCGGGTGGACGATGACCGGATCGCCGACCTTGATGCCTTCGACCTCCTTGCCGACCGCTTCCACCCAGCCAGCATTTTCATGGCCCATGATGAGCGGCAGCAGATCGTTGCCGTTCGGGTCCATGTGCGGACGCCACACACCCTCGATGATGTGGAGGTCGGTACGGCAGACGCCCGCTCCACCGATCCGGACGATGACATCCGTCGATTTGCTGATGGCGGGATCCGGGACGTTCTGAAGCGAGACCCATTGGTCCGCCGTCAGCGCATCGTCGTATTTCGTGAGCACCTGTGCCTTCATGTCGTTTCTCCTCCTCCTTCAGCGGAACATCTATCCGCTTCTCCGAGAAAGAGTGGCAAGCGCCATGCCAAGCCTCGCGAATCAGTAAAATCAATGGGTTGGTTTATGTTTCGGTTTGCCGCGATGTTCAGCGGCTGGACGCTTGTCCGCTTCGACTGTTCAGTTTGTGTCTATTGCAAGGGGCATGGCGCCGCCTTATCCTTCGCAAATGGGTGACGCATGAGGAGGAGCCATGCAACATCTGTCGGGTATCGATCGCGCGCGTTATGCGCTTGAGAAGGGCCAGAGGATTCCTGTGGGCGCCCTGCAGCCGGTCGTTGCCGCGAGCTGGCAACGCTGCCGCGACAACGGCCTCGATCCCCACAAGCCGCCGCCGCAACAAGTCATTTCGTTTTCCGATATCAAGCGTAGGCGGGAGGCGAAGTCGGCTATGCGCCATCTGGCCCTGGCGGAAATGCAGCTTCTCTATTCACAAATCGCCGGCTCCAACTTCATGATTGCGCTCGCTGACGCTGACGGTGTCGTGATGGATACGATCAGCGACCAGCATTTCGCCGACAGCGAGGCTGGGCGCGCCATCCTGCCGGGCAGCGTCTGGAGCGAAGGCGAACGCGGCACCAATGCGCTCGGTCTTGCCGCGGCAATTGGAACATCCGTGGCGATCTATGGCCGGGAACATTATTTTGCCGGTCATGGTCATCTGAGTTGCATGGCTGCTCCGATCCTCAATCCGCATGGCGAGATATGTGGTTTGCTCGATGCCTCGTGCACGCATGAGGCACGGCAGGAACATACGCATGCGCTCGTGCGCATGGCGGCAGCGCAGATAGAAAAGGGGCTGGTTTATCGGGAATGCTCCGACAGCTTCGTCTTTGCCTTCCATCCGCGCGTGGAATATCTCGATACTTTGTCCGCTGGCCTCCTATCCGTCTCGCCGGACGGTTGCGTCACGTCGATCAACAGTCGTGGCAAGGTGCTGCTGGCGGGTCTACCCGCTATGCTCGGCAGTCACTTCGACACGCTGTTCGAAGCGGGGTTCGGGGCGGCAATGGACGGCCTTCTCAATGGCGGCTGCATTCGCATCCGCGATCGTGCCGGGAGTGGCGTCTTCATGATCTGCCGGCAGATCGGGCAGGGTCGGCTCGCCGCGCGCAAGCCTGTGGCGTCGGCTGTTCCCCCGTTGCTGCAAAAGCAGGACATGCCGGATTTCGTCTGCGACGACCATAGCGTAAAGCGGTCGCTCGGCGATGTCTCCAGCGCGGCGAAGCTGCGCATGCCCATGCATATTACCGGCGAAACGGGCACCGGAAAGGAATTGATGGCGCGGCACATCCATCGCGTCAGCGGCCGCAAGGGCGAGTTCGTTGCCGTGAATTGTGGCGCTGTGCCTGAGGATCTCTTTATCGCCGAGATATTCGGACATGAACGCGGCGCCTTCACCAATGCGCGGACGGAGGGTGCACCGGGTCTTGTCCGCAGTGCCGATCGGGGAACATTGTTCCTCGATGAGGTGGCGGAAATCCCTCTTGCCGCCCAGACCTCGCTGCTGCGTTTCCTCGACAGCATGGAAGTGCGCGCGGTCGGTGGCCAAAAAGTCGATAAGGTAGACGTGCAGATCGTCTCCGCCACCAACCGCGACCTTGAGCGAATGGTCACCGAGCGGCTGTTCCGCGCCGACCTGTACTACCGGCTCAACGCCTTCACCGTGCATCTGCCTCCGCTCAGAGCACGCAGCGATTTTGCAGCGATTGTGCGCTATCTGATGGAGAAAATGGCGCCCGGCATGCCTGTGACCGATGCAGCGATCGCCAATCTCTCGATGAGGCACTGGCAGGGCAATATCCGCGAACTAAAGACGGTGTTGCAGCGAGCGCTGGTACGGCGACGTACCGATTATATCGATGAGGATTGCTTTGACGAAGCCGTGCCTGCCTTAAATTCGTCTGAGGACTGCTGCGAGGAATGCCGGCGCCGCCCGCTCAGCCGTGCGAAATGCCAGGAGATACGCTCGGTCTATCGCAGGACCAATGAGAACGTCTCGCAGACCGCCCGCGCCCTCGGCCTTTCCCGGACGACGGTGTACAAACATGTCGGCTCACCGCAGGGATATCGGACGCTCGTGGAATAGGCGCCCGACGGCACGAGCACGGATTCGGCTGTTCTGAGCCGCTCCTTACCCAGCCGCACCGACAATGCGGCTACGACCCAGCGCCTTGAACACCGTCTGCACGATGCCGGCCCGGTCTAGACCGGCTTTCGCGTTCATGACCTCGGGCTTGGCCTGTTCCATCCAGATGTCCGGCATCACCAGCGTGCGAATCTTCAGCCCGTTGTCGAGCAGGCCTTCGGTGGCGAGGAACTGCATGACCTGACTGCCGAAGCCGCCGACCGAGCCTTCCTCGATGGTGATCAGTACCTCGTGGTGGCTGGCAAGCTGGCGGATGAGATCGTGGTCCAGCGGCTTGGCGAAGCGAGCGTCGGCAACCGTCGTCGGCAGGCCGGCGGCATCAAGATCTTCCGCGGCGACGAGACTGTCGGCGAGACGCGTGCCGAAGGACAGCAACGCTACTTTCGAACCCTGCTTGACGATGCGGCCCTTGCCGATCTGAAGAATTTCACCGCGTTCCGGCAGCTCGATGCCGACGCCTTCGCCGCGCGGATAACGGAAGGAGATCGGGCCAAGATCGTAGGCAGCCGCCGTGCGCACCATATGCTTCAGTTCCGCTTCATCGGAGGCGGCCATGACCACGAAACCGGGCAGGGTGGCGAGAAAGGCCGTGTCGAAGGAACCGGCATGAGTCGGTCCGTCGGCGCCGACGAAACCGGCGCGGTCGATCGGGAAGCGCACCGGCAGACCTTGGATCGCGACATCATGCACCACCTGGTCATAGGCGCGCTGCAGGAAGGTCGAATAGAGTGCCGCGAACGGCTTGAAACCCTCGGCGGCTAGGCCGGCTGCGAAAGTAACGGCATGCTGCTCAGCAATGCCGACGTCGAAACAGCGGGCCGGGAAAAATTCCTGCAGCTTGTCGAGGCCGGTGCCGTTCGGCATGGCGGCGGTGATGCCGACGATTTTGTCGTCCAGCATGGCTTCCTGCACCAGAGCATCGGCGAAGACGCTGGTGTAGCTCGGTGCGTTCGGCTTGACCTTGGCCTGGGCACCGGTGATGACGTCGAACTTGTTGACGCCGTGATATTTGTCCGCCGCTGCTTCGGCAGGGGCGTAGCCCTTGCCCTTTTGCGTCACGACATGGATCAGCACCGGGCCCTGTGCATGGTCCCGTACATTACGCAGCACCGGCAGCAGGTGGTCGAAGGAATGACCGTCGATCGGGCCGATATGATAGAAACCCATCTCCTCGAACATCGTCCCGCCGGTGACATAGCCCCGCGCGTGTTCCACGGCGCGGGTGATGGCGCGGTCGACATTTTTGCCGAGGTAGGCGGTCAGCTTTTTGCCGAAATCGCGAAAGCCCATATAGGTGCGGCCGGAGGCGAGGCGAGCGAGATAGGCGCTCATGGCCCCGGTCGGCGGTGCGATCGACATGTCGTTGTCGTTGAGGATGACGATCAGCCGGGCGTCGAGGGCGCCGGCATTGTTCAGCGCCTCATAGGCCATGCCGGCCGACATCGCGCCGTCGCCGATAACTGCAATGACGCGGCGATCGGTCTTGTCGAGTTCGGCGGCGACCGCCATGCCGAGACCGGCGGAGATCGATGTGGAGGAATGCGCCGCACCGAAGGGATCGTATTCGCTCTCCGCGCGGCGAGTAAAGCCGGAAAGCCCGCCTTCCTGGCGCAGCGTGCGGATGCGCTCGCGACGGCCGGTCAGGATCTTGTGCGGATAACACTGATGGCCGACGTCGAAGATCAGGCGATCGTTGGGCGTGTCGAAGACATTGTGGATGGCGATGGTGAGTTCGACGACGCCGAGGCCGGCGCCAAGATGTCCACCCGTGCGCGATACCGCATCGATCATCTCGTCGCGGAGTTCGCGGGCGAGTTGCGGCAAGTCTCGGTCCTCCAGCTTTCGCAGGTCGGAAGGATAGTGGACCTGGTCCAGCAGGGGTGTCTCTGGCATGTGTGTCAAGGCTGAAGCCTCTTTCTTGCTATTCTTGGGCGGCAGCCCGCCTTTATCTCAAAACAGATTGCGGCAAAAGGCGCCGAATTCAAGGAGTTCCTGAACAAGAAACATTTGGCATTGTTATGAACTCGTTAGCTTTCCGGCAAAGGAATAAACTCTTCCTCGTCTCCCGGCACGATGTCGAAACGGCCGGTGCGCCATTCTTCCTTGGCCTTTTCGATGCGTTCCTTGGAAGATGACACGAAATTCCACCAGATATAGCGCTTCGAATTGAGCGCTGCACCACCAAAAAGCATAAGATGACAGCCATTTTCGGCTGTCTCGAGGGTGATGGCGTCGCCAGGGCGGAAGACGAGGAGCTGATCCTGTTCGAAACGGTCGCCGGCAACAAGAAGCGAGCCGGAGAGAATATAAACCGCACGCTCCTCATGGCCCGCGCCGAAGGGAAACTTCGTGCCGGGCTGAAGCTGAAGGTCGACATAGAGCGTGTCTGAGAAGACCTTGACCGGCGAAGTCACGCCCTCGAAACTGCCGACGACCACGCGGCCCATCGCGCCGCCTTCTTCGATCAGCGGCAGGTCGCTTTTTTCAGTATGGGCAAAGGCTGGGTCGATCTCTTCCTTGTCGTCCGGCAGGGCAAGCCAGGTTTGCAGGCCGGATATCGACAGCGGATGGCCGCGCAGATTATACGGCGTGCGCTCGGAATGCACGATGCCGCGCCCAGCCGTCATCAGGTTGATGTCGCCGGGACGAATGACCTTTTCCGTGCCCAGGCTGTCCATGTGCCGGATTTCCCCGTCAAAAAGATAGGTGACGGTCGACAGGCCAATATGCGGATGTGGCCTCACATCCACCGCTTCGTCGGGTCTGAGCACCGCCGGACCCATACGGTCAAAGAAGATAAACGGCCCCACGAGCCGCCGCCGGCTGCTCGGGAGCGCGCGGCGGACGGAAAAGCCGCCGAGATCCGTCGTGCGCGGAATGATGAGATGCTCGATTGCGTCGCAGGCGAAGGTATCGCCGGGCAGTGGATCTTTGCCAGGAAAGAACGACATGGCGGGATCTCCATTGAGTTGCGGATTAACTTAGCCGGAAAGAGGAATAAGCGATAGCCGAAGCTGCCGAGATACCGAAGCGTGAGGTTTGCCTACCGAAAGGCACAGATGGTCGCATCATCGCCTGCTTTGCTCTTCGATACCAAGTATTGGCCGTCATGGCAGGGAGTCCAGCCGCCGATGGTCTCGCTCGACGCCGCTAGCGGTAGGTCCTGGCGAGCGTTGTGCCTTACTGTCCGTCCAGCGGCTCCGTCCCCTGCGGCTTGCCGGCCCGGTCGAGCCTGATCTTCTCGATGCGGTTCTCGGCCGCCGAGAGCAGGGCTTCGCAATGTTTCTTCAGCGCTTCGCCGCGCTCGTAGATGGCGATGGATTCGTCGAGCGCCACGTCGCCGCGTTCCAACCGCGCCACGATGCTTTCGAGCTCCGCCACGGCCTTTTCGAAGGAATAGCCGGACACATCCACTTTGGCGCTTTCGCTCATCGTCAACCCTTCATCATGCGCAGAATATGCAAGCCCGCCGATTCGGCGAGCCCTTCCAGATCATAGCCACCTTCGAGCAGGCTGACGACCCGGTTCTTCGCGCTGCGGTCGGCAGCTTCCAGGATACGCCCGGTCGCCCAGTCGAAATCCTCGCCCATCAAGTTCAGTTGCGCGAGGGGATCGCGATGGTGGGCGTCGAAGCCGGCGGAGATGATGATGAGGTCGGGGCGGAAATCATCGAGCGCCGGAAGGACTCGCGATTTGAAAGCCTCCCGGAAATGGTCGCCGCCGGTATTAGGCGAAAGCGGCGCGTTGACGATGGTATTATGCGCGCCGCGCTCGTCCTTTTTGCCGGTGCCGGGGTAAAGCGGCATTTGGTGGGTCGAACAGAAGAGCACCGACGGGTCGTCCCAGAAGATGTCCTGGGTGCCGTTGCCGTGGTGCACGTCCCAATCGACGATGGCGACACGCTCGGCCCCGTGAACCTTCTGGGCATGACGGGCGGCGATCGCCGCGTTGTTGAAGAAGCAGAAGCCCATGGCCTTGGTCTTCTCGGCATGGTGTCCGGGCGGGCGGGCCGCGACGAAGACGTTGTCGGCCGCACCCGAGAACACGTCGTCGACCGCCGCCATCGCGGCACCGACGCCGTGCAGTACCGCCTGCATCGTCTTCGGGCTGGCATAGGTGTCGGCCTCGAGCTGGTTGATTTCGCCCTCGTCGCCGCTATCAGGTATCGAGCGCAGGACGAAGGTCAGATGTTCTTCCGGATGCGCGAGCAGAACGGCGTCCTCATTGGCGAGCGGCGCCTTGCGCCGGTCCAACCGCGCGAAGTTCGGGTGCTCCAGCGCAATATTCAGCGACCGCAGCCGGTCAGGCCTCTCCGGATGACCCGGAGGGGTAAGGTGTTCAAGAAAGATCGGATGCTCGTAAAGACGTGTGCTCATGAAACCAAATCTATAGACCAGATATGACATCTGCTACAGGGACATGGGCAGTATCACCATAATGTCAACAATCCATCTTAACCACGTTAAGTGACCGCCCGTTTACTTCCTGAAGCGCGATGTTAAGCTTTCATTAAGGTGAGAGGCGCGCCGGCCAGGGTTTTGCGTGATGATGAATGTAGAACGATCCGATGTCATCGAGATGCGAGTACCGCCTCGCGATGTCGACAGGCACGGGCAGATGTTCATCGCCTCCTATATCTCCCAGGCGGAGACAGCATTGTCGAAATTCTGGCGCGCCCGGCCGCTGGTCAGCGACGAGCCCACCTATATCCCCACCAAGGCCTCCTGCTCGCTGCATCGGGCGCTGCGCTATGACGATCTCGCCCGCTTTTCGGTCAGCGTCAACAAGATCGGCGGCAAGTCCATCGGCTTCCTGGTCATGGTCGAAACCGGCAACGAACTGGCGGCGGAGGTGGAAATCCTCTGGTTGGCGGTGCGCGGCGAGGAACATGATCCCGTGGCACTGCCCGAAGATACCCGCGACTGGCTCTACAAATACCTGGACTGACTTCTTAGTTGATCACGATCCTGTCCGAAAACCGTTTCACAGTCGATGCGTGGTCCTTCAGTTAAGGATCGTCCTCAGCTCCGCTGCGGCAGCAGGGGATAGCCGACCATGACGGCGCGACCGACGAGGGCGGCGACGACAGCTTTGACTAGATCGCCGGGAATGAAGCCCATCGACCCCAGGAACGCTTTGGTGAAGCCGAGATTTGCGGCAATCGCGAGCCAGGCAATACCGAAAGCGTAGAGAACCACGACGCCGCCGGCCACTGAAGCGATGAAGAAGCCGATACCTTGGGCGAGGCCCGTCTGTTCGGCCTTCACAAGCCGCTCGGAAAGATAGCCGGTAACGTAAGCGGCGAAGATCCAGCCGATGAAGAAACCGGCGGTCGGGCCGACGAAGACGGCAAGCCCGCCGCGGCCGCCCGATAGCACCGGCAGGCCGATCGCCACCAGCACGACGACAATCAGTACCGCGATCGCACCGCGTTTCGCGCCGAGCACCACACCCGCCAGCATGACGCCGAGCGATTGCGCCGTAATCGGCACCGGGATGATGCCGATCGAGATCGGCGGCAGTAGGCCAAGCGCCACGATGATGGCCGCAAAAAGCGCGGAGAGGACGAGGTCGCGAGTGCTCATGACGGCTCCATTCGAAAACACAGTCTTTTCAATGCCGCCGAATGCCGCGGGCGTCAATCGCAGCCGCGATATTATCGGCATCGCACAAGGTCAGGATGATCAGCGGCACCAGCGCGGTAGTGATGCGGATTTTGATCCCGCGCGCCTCATGCGCCTCTCGGATGGCGCGGTAACGGTCGAGAATTTCCGGAACGAAGCGCACGACGAGGCCCACCGCAAGGCCGATATCGGCAGCCTTCAGCAGGCCGATCTTTTCCAATGGCGCGGCAAGCGCCGTGATCTCGTCCATGAAGGCGGCGATCGACGTCGTTGCCGTCACCGAGGCCGCGAAAAGCATGAGCGCGGTCAGGCGCAGCACGGTGACGATAGCGACATGGACGGGATTGAAGATCAGGCTGAACAGCGCGACGACTATGATGGTCAGAATGACCGGCCGCAGCCGCCGCAACGCTTCGCTCATCGGCAACCCGCTGCGGAAATAGAGGAGGGCGCCGCCGGCGACGGCGAGCCCGAGCAGCGTGAGGGAGCTCGTCAGGAACAATAGGATGCCGAGAGCGGCCAGCACGCCGAGCTTCACGCGTGGCGTCAATCGATGCATCCAGGTATCGGCGTCGACGTGCAATGTCTGCATCAGCCGGCCAGCTCCCTGTAGCGTGCGATGGCCTCGGTGGGCGACGTATCGGCGACGAGGCAGCCTTTGTCGAACAGCAGCACGCGATCGAAATCCTCGACCAGCGGCAGGTCATGGCTGATGACGATGACATGTTCCGGCAAGCCGGCAATGGTTGTCTGCACCAGCGCCCTGTTCCTGAGATCGAGCTGATTTGTCGGTTCATCGAGGATGAGGACGTCCGGCCCGGTGACGAGCACGGAGCAGAGAGCGGCCATCTGCAGCTCGCCGCCGGAAAGCTCATGCGCCCGCCGTGCAGCGAGATGCCGCACGCTGAACCGGTCGAGAATGCCGTCCACCGCCGCCTCGATCTCGCTCCTGCCGAGGCCGCGAGCCTTGAGACCGAAGGCGATGTCGTCGCGAATGATCGGCAGGATGATCTGGTTCTGCGGTGACTGGAAGATATAACCGACCTTGCCGAGCACCGATTTGGCGTCGGTGACGGTGTCGAGCCCGTTGACGGTGACCCGGCCGGTCGTAGGCTTCGTAAGCCCGTTGATCAGCCGCGCAAACGTTGTCTTGCCGGAGCCGTTGAGCCCGATCACGCCGATGCGCCGCTCGCTCAGCGTCAGGCTGAGCGGCGAAAGCGCAAGCCGCGGACCGAAATTCACGCCGGCACTGTCAAAGCGGATATCCATCGCGGTCCTATAGCCCATCATGAGGAATTATCAAATCAGCGGCTGTTTGAAAGCATGGGAATTAATGCCTATGATTGATGCATGACGAATCTGCTTTCAAACCGCGATGCCCGCCGTGTCTTCCTCGCCAAGCAGGGGCTTTCCAATCCGCCGAACCGCGCCTTGACCAAGGCGAGGTTGCTGCAGTTGATCCACGATATCGGCTTCGTGCAGGTCGACAGCATCGCGACCGTCGAGCGGGCGCATCACCAGATCCTGTTTTCGCGCAACCAGACCTATCGGCGCGAACATCTAACCGAGCTTCTCGAAAAAGACGGGGCGCTGTTTGAAAACTGGACCCATGACGCTTCCATCCTGCCGAGCGCTTTCTTCGTCTATTGGAAGCACCGATTTCGCCGCGAGGAACTGGCAATCGTCGAGCGCTGGCGCAAATGGCGCGGCGAGGGGTTCGAGGCCGCCTTCGAGGAGACCTATGAACGCGTCCTGAAAAACGGCGCGATCACGGCCCGCGAGATCAAGGACGAAAATCATACCTCAGGTGGCTGGTGGAATTGGCATCCGAACAAGACGGCGCTCGAATATTTCTGGCGCACCGGCAAATTCGCGATCGCCGGCCGTACCAATTTCCAGAAAGTCTACGATCTGGTCGAGCGCGTATTGCCGGAAAATGTCCACACGCCTGAAGTCGATCACGACGAATTCGTCGACTGGGCCTGCCGCAGCGCTTTGCAACGCCTGGGGTTCGCCACGTCGGGCGAGATCGCCGCTTTCTGGGATCTGGTAACGCCGCAGGAGGCTAAGACCTGGGTCGAGGCGCATCGCGGCGAACTGTCGGAAATGCTGATCGAGCCTGCAGGTGACGGCAAGCCACGCCCTTCCTTCGCCTTCATGGGTTTCCCCGCCACGCTGGACAGCTTCCCCGAAGCTCCAGCGCGCATACGCGTCCTCAGTCCGTTCGATCCGACTTTGCGCGACCGTAACCGTACCGAACGCCTGTTCGGCTTCTTCTACCGCATCGAGGTCTTCGTGCCGGAGCCGAAGCGCGAATACGGTTATTACGTCTTCCCGCTTTTGGAAGGAGACCGGCTGATCGGCCGGATTGACATGAAAGCCGACAGGAAGGCTGGCACTCTCGACGTCAAACGCTTATGGCTGGAGCCGGGTGTTAAGCCGTCTGTCGGGCGGCTGGAGAAGCTGGAAGCGGAATTGGAGCGAGTGGCGCGGTTTACCGGCGTTGAGAAGGTGGTATTTTTGGACGGGTGGCGGGCAAGCTAACTTCGAGCTGCGCAAGGTGCGGCATATGTGGGCCCTATCTCGCCCTTGGCGGGCGAGAAAGCAAATTCACTGGTTTAGGAATTGCGATACCGGAAGCTCCACACATTCAAAAGCTTAGCGCAATTTCTAAGCCATTGAAATTGCAAGAGCGGGGGTCCGTTTCTTGCTCAACTTAGTTTAGGGATTCTGTGTGTCCCTGCCGACCCCCTCTCTTACAAAAACTTAGGCTTGGATAAGGGACAGGCCCTCATCCAAGCCTAAGTTTTCGCTTTCTCGCCCGCCAGGGGCGAGAGAAATCTTTCAGCAGAGCTCCGTCTTGGCGATCTTGATGCCAAACCCTTCTAGGCCGACATAGTGCCGCTCGCGGCTGGTGAGCAGCTTGATCGAGCTGACGCCGAGGTCTTTCAGGATCTGAGCGCCGAGGCCGATTTCCAGCCATTCATTGTCGCGGGCCTGGGCTTCGGCATGGGTCTCGTGACCGGGCTGGCGGGATTTGCGGCCGTTATCGAAATGACCGACGCCCACGGAACCTTCACGGAGATAGACGATAATGCCACGGCCCTCGTCGGCGATCTTCTTCATGTAGAAGTCGACGGGACGGCGCTTGCCGAACAGGTCTTCGGCCACGCTTTCCGGATGCAGGCGCACCGGAATGTCGATGCCGTCGCGAATGTCGCCAAAGATGACGGCGAGGTGCTGCATCGGGTCCCACGGCAGCGAATAGGTGTGAGCGCGTGCCTTGCCGAACGGCGTTTCGAGATCGAAGCTGGCACCAAGTTCGATCAGCGTTTCCTTGCGCTGGCGATAAGCGATGAGGTCGGCGACTGAGACGAGCTTCAGCCCGTGCTGCTCGGCGAAATCCAACACTTGCTGGCCGCGCGTCACCGTGCCGTCGTCATTGACGAGTTCACAGATGACGCCGATCGGCGGCAGGCCGGCGAGCTTGCAGAGGTCGACGGCGGCTTCGGTATGGCCGGAGCGCATCAGCACGCCGCCCTCGCGGGCAACCAGCGGGAAGATATGGCCGGGGCGAACGAAGTCGGCCGGGCCGACGTTCGGATTGGCGAGATTGCGCACTGTCAGCGTGCGATCGTCGGCGGAAATGCCCGTGGTCGTGCCATGCCTGAAGTCGACCGAGACGGTAAAAGCCGTGGTGTGCGCCGAATCGTTTTCCGCCACCATCGCGTTGAGGTTCAGGCGCTTGGCTTCCTCGCGCGGCATCGGCGTGCAGACGATCCCAGACGTATGGCGGACGATGAAGGCCATCTTGTCGGGCGTGCAATGGACGGCGGCGACGATCAGGTCGCCTTCATTTTCGCGATCGTTATCGTCCATGACGACGACGATCTCGCCGGCCTCGAAGGCTCGGAGGGCTTCCACGACGCGCTTCTGGTCATAGGCCATGAAAAAAGTCCTTATTTCAACCGGCCGGTCTGGCCGCGGTCTCTGAGGTAATGATCGGCGATAGCGCATGCAACCATCGCCTCGCCGATCGGCACGGCGCGAATGCCGACACAGGGGTCGTGGCGGCCCTTGGTGCGGATATCGACATTGTGGCCGTCGGCGTCGATCGATCGGCGCTCCGTCAGGATCGAGGACGTCGGCTTGATGGCGAAGCGCGCGATGACGGGTTCGCCGGTGGAAATGCCGCCCAGGATGCCGCCGGCATGGTTGGACAGGAAAATGCGGTTGCCGTCATTGCCCATGCGCATTTCGTCGGCGTTTTCTTCGCCGGTCATCTCGGCGGCTGCGAAGCCATTCCCAATCTCGACGCCCTTGACCGCATTGATCGACATCAGCAGCGAAGCGATATCCTGGTCGAGCTTGCCGTAGATCGGTGCGCCAAGGCCGGCCGGTACGCCTTCGGCGACGACTTCCACCACGGCGCCGACCGAGGAGCCGGCTTTGCGGATGCCGTCGAGATAGTCCTCCCAGACCGGTACGATTTGCGGATCCGGCGAGAAGAACGGGTTCTGGTCGACCTGCGCCCAATCCCACTTGGCGCGGTTGATCTTGTGCTTGCCGATCTGCACCAGCGCGCCGCGCACGGTGACGCCAGGCACGACGAGACGCGCGATGCCGCCGGCGGCGACGCGCGCCGCGGTCTCGCGGGCCGACGAGCGCCCGCCGCCGCGATAGTCGCGAATGCCGTATTTGACGTCATAGGTATAGTCGGCATGGCCCGGGCGGTAGCGACGAGCGATTTCGCCATAATCCTTGGAGCGCTGGTCGGTGTTTTCGATCAGCATCGAGATCGGCGTCCCGGTCGATATCATCGTCTCGCCGTCCTCATCCAGCATCACCCCGGACAGTATCTTGACGAGGTCGTCTTCACGGCGCTGCGTGACGAAACGCGACTGGCCGGGCTTGCGCTTGTCGAGCCAGGCCTGGATGTCCTCAAGCTTGAAACGGAGCCCGGGAGGGCAGCCGTCGACGACGCAGCCGAGCGCCGGCCCATGGCTTTCGCCCCAGGTGGTGACGCGGAAGAGGTGACCGAATGTATTGTGTGACATGGAAGCGACCGGATTGCTGCGGCCCGGCGGCCGCGCCCTTATCTCGTGGAATTGCGGCACACTCATAGGCCAAAAAGCCGCCGAGGCAAATCTTTCTTTCCGCGGTGACCGAGCAGGCGCCGCCAGCGCCGGAATCTGCCCGGCGCCTGACGTGGTAAACGAAGATTAATCCTTGCTGTGGATTGTGAAAATACATTCATCAATTGGGCGGCGAACGCCATTGTTGCGGGCAATTTCCGCCATATTCAAAGCGCTATCTGTACCCAATCAAGATTTAACACCGAAAATGAAGTTAAAAGGGTACCGCCGATGCGCTTCTTTGTTGCGACGCTCCTGGCCACGGCAAGTTTTCTCTCCCCCGTCGCCGGCTTTGCCGAAAGCGCTGACGTGGAGGCCACCATCAAGAAGGTCGATGAGAAGAATTTCAGCATAACTTTGGACGACGGCAAGAATTATCAGGCGCCCCAGGATTTCGATTTCACCGGTCTGAAGGCAGGCGTCAAGGTCGTCGTCTTCTATACCGAGATCGACGGCAAGCGCGTTATCAACGATCTCGATATCGTACAGTGAGAATTAGACGCCGTTAGCAGGCTGACGGCATTTTAAATCCAGCCGATGAGTTTCTGCTCAGGATCGATCTTCAAGATACGGTCCTGCGGGATATCCGCTTCGGCAGCATCTTCCTTCGGAACTTCACCGATCAGCCGGAACAGCGAGCGGATAACGCCGCCATGGGTCACGCAGACCGTCGGCCGATCGACTGACGTCAGCCAGGACCCGACGCGCCAGGAGAGGATTTCATAGCTCTCCGCATCCTCGCCGGGCGGGATAAAATCCCATTTGCCGGCATTGCGCTCGGCGAGGCGCTCGGCCTCGGTCGCCTTCAAATCCTTGATGGTAAAACCTTCCCAGGCGCCGAAGGAGACTTCGACCAGCCGTTCGTCGGTGCAATAGTCCTTGGGCGGCAGCCCCATGGCGTCGCGCGCGATCTCCATGGTCTCGCGGGTGCGCCTCAGTGGGCTCGCAACAAAATCGAAAGGCCGGTTTTCGAAGGAGAGAATTTCGCCAAGCTCAACACCGTTCTGCCGCGCTTGCGCGCGGCCGATGGCGTTGAGATCGATGTCCTTCTGCCCCTGCAGCCGACGCTCGGCATTCCAGTCCGTCTGACCGTGGCGTATCACATAGATGATGGGCGGCACGGTCAGATTTCCTGTTGATCAGTCCTTAACGACCGCGATGTCCGGCGCATCCACGGCCTTCATGCCAATGGCGTGATAGCCCGAATCGACATGGTGCACTTCGCCGGTAACGGCGGTGGAAAGATCGGAGAGGAGATAAAGCGCGGAACTGCCGACTTCATCGATCGAAACCGTACGCTTCAGCGGCGCGTTATATTCGTTCCACTTCAGGATGTAGCGGAAGTCGCCGATGCCAGCTGCAGCAAGCGTCTTGATCGGGCCGGCCGAAATGGCGTTGACGCGAATGCCGCGACCGCCGAGGTCGACGGCGAGATAGCGCACGCTCGCTTCGAGAGCGGCCTTGGCAACGCCCATGACGTTGTAATTCGGCATGACCTTTTCTGCACCATAATAGGTCAGCGTGATGATCGAGCCGCCGTCGTTCATGATGCGCTCGGCGCGCTGTGCGACGGCGATCAGCGAATAGACGGAGATGTCCATGGTGCGCGCGAAATTATCGCGGCTGGTGTCGACGTAGCGGCCGGTCAGTTCGTCCTTGTCAGAGAAGGCGATGGCATGCACGACGAAATCGATCCGGCCCCATTTGGCTTCCAGCGTGTCGATGACGGCGTCGATCGTTGCGGGTTCCGTAACATCGCAATGGCCTGCCATGAAGGCGCCAAGTTCCTGGGCGAGCGGCTCGACGCGCTTCTTCAAGGCGTCGCCCTGCCACGTCAATGCGATCTCGGCACCGGCTTCCGAACAGGCCTTGGCAATACCCCACGCTATGGAACGGTTGTTTGCAACGCCGAGGATGACGCCGCGCTTGCCTGCCATGAGGCCAGTGGCTTGAGCCATATTCTGCTCCCTTGAACTTTCGATTGATCCTGCCTATGGCATAGCCCGATCCCCTGTTCAAGCATCGGAAAGATCATCAACTGTTAGGGATCGTAACAAAGGGTGCGGTTGTCACTGAAATTTCACAGAAAAAAGCCCTCGCGCATGCTGCGCATCAAATCGGTAACTTTATCATCTGGTTTTTCCCACAGCATCAAGCGCAATTCCACCACAAGATCGCCTTTTCCGCCATGCCCATCCGGTAGTCCCTCACCGGAGATTCGGACGACCTGATCCGAACCGGACCAGGGGGGGACTGTCAGCTTGACCGGACCGTTCAATCCCTCGACCGTTGTCTCATAACCGAGCACCGCATTTTCGATGGTCACGGGAAGTGTCGTATGGACGTCCAGGCCCCTAAGCGTAAAGCGGCGGTCGGTGGAGAGGTGGATGGTGATGGCCACGTCGCCGCGCTGCATGCCCTGCAATTTCAGCCCCTGGCCCTTCAGATGCACGACTTGGCCGTTGCTGATATCCGTCGTGGCCTGAAAGCGCGCCTCCCGTCCGTCTGAGAGCGGAACGGTGATCCAGTGCCCCTTTAGCATGTCATCGAGGGTGACAGTCGCTTCGGCTGCGATCTCCGGCGTCTTCTCGGGCACCCTGTCCTGCGTGGTGCCGCCGGTGATGCGGCGTACGAGCGAGCCGAGGATGCCGAAGCGCGAGCGGACGACGCCCGGGCCGGTCCCGGTTGCAAGCTGCTCTTCGTCGGCAAAGGTTTCGCCGGTCTCGCCGCTGTTCGGCTCTTGCTGCTTGCCTGCCTCCGCGACACCGGTTTCGGTCGCAGTCTGATTCGGTGTCGCGCGAGCGGCCTTGGCGCCGAAAATGCGCTCGACCATATCCTCGGGTGACTCGGTTGCGGCGGCACCGGCAGCCTGCGGGTTGGCGGCCGACGCAGCCTTCTGCGCCTTCTGAGCATTGGCACGGGCGAGCTCTTCCAGGATCTTTTCGGCGTTGGCGCGCGCGGCCTTGGCACGTTCCGCGGCTTCGCGGGCCGCCTGGCGCTGCTGTATGATGGTTTGTTCTTTGCTTTGGCCGCTCGCTTCGGCCATGCGCGCCACCTGGTCATAACGGCCGCGCTTCTGCGGGTCCTTCAACGTCTCATAGGCACGGCCGATTTCGGCAAAGCGCTCCGTTGCCGTGGGATCGCCGATATTATGGTCGGGATGGACGGCCTTGGCGAGGCTGCGCCACGCCGCCTTGATTTCGTCTGCCCCAGCATCCCTTTTTACGCCAAGCACCTTGTAAGGATCGCGCATCATTGTAACCACCGTTTTGATGGGCGTGCCCGGCCTCGTGTGACACCCCAAAAGAAAGAAAAAGATATGGATCGCGCCGCATTCCCCGCTCCCCGGAAGCAAGAAAGGTTGACGCGCACATGGTGTGATCCTGCGGGAGCAGTTGCTAATCAGTTGTTACGCCGGCCGGCGGTGTCGGTCCGATCTGCCGTGATGGTTAGCCGTTCCCTAAGCTTTGGCGCGAGATATTGCCTAGAGCATCCGCTTTCAGGTGGAATCGCCTGCAAGCGGATAAGATGCTCTAGATTCAAAAGAGTAGAGCGACCTTTGCGCGTTCAAATGAACGCGCGGCGCTCTAGGCGCCATGCCCGGCCTACGGCTGACGGTGCGGTTTCCAAGCAGGATTCACCTTGACAATAAGTATAGACAAATCGTTTCATGACGAGACGAACATGGCGACAAGCGAAAGGGGCTGGGCATCCCATGCAGGAAATCTGGATTGACTATCTGAACGCCATCGATGCCAAGGCGCTGGCGCTGACCAATGACGAGATCCTGGAGGCAGTCAGCAAGGCGCTGGATGCGCAAGGACTCGGCGAAACGGTGATCGAGCCCCGAGTGCATCTCGTGCCCGAAAGCTCCGACAAAGGGCATTTCAATGTGCTGCGTGGCTATGTGAAGCCGCTGGATTATGCCGGTGTCAAAGTGGTCGGCGATTTCGTCGATAACTACAAACAGGGCCTTCCTTCCGAAATGGCAGTGCTCAACCTTTTCGATCCGCGTACCGGCGTGCCGAAGGCGATTGTAGACGCCACCGCGATCACGGACATGCGCACCGGCGCCGTTACCGCCATCGGCGCGCGCCATCTCGCGCGCAAGGACAGCAAGGTGCTTGGCCATATCGGCGCGCGCGGCACCGCCTATTGGAATGTCCGCCTGCTCGACCATCTCTTCGATTTTGAGGAAATCCGCGTCCATTCCCGTCGCCCGGAAAGCCGCGACGCCTTTGCTGCGCGCCTGGAAAAGGACCTCGGCAAGAAGATCACCGTCACCAATAACTGGGAAGACTGCCTGAAAGGCGCCGACATCATGGTCGAGGCCAGTCGCCTGCCTGAACCGACGCCGCTCTTCAAGACGACCTGGGTCAAGAAGGGTGCCTTCGTCGTTCCGTATGGCACGATGAGCGCCCTAGAATTCGACCTGACCGACATCATGAACAAAGTCGTCGTCGACGATTGGGGCCAGTGCGGTCCGGGCCGTCCGTATGGCGCGTTGCGCCGGCACGTCGACGAGGGCAAGGTGACGGCGGAGACGCTGCATGCTGAAATCGGCCAGATCGTCTGCGGCGCACGGCCCGGCCGCGAGAGCGATGACGAGACCATCCTCTTTTGGCATCGCGGCCTCAGCACCACCGACGTTGCGCTGGGCGCGGCTATGGTCGACAAAGCGAAGCGGATGAATATCGGCCAGCGCCTGCGCTTCGCCTGAAAACGAATGCTTGAGAAACGGACAGACGGATGGATGTGGGCGCGAAAAGCGTGATCTTCGATAGGTCCAGCGCGGATATTGATGCGATCTGCGCCGTTGCGCGCAACAGCTTCGAGGTCACGATTGGCGCAGATGCGATCGCTGGCATCGAAGCCGCCTATGCCTGTCTTGTTCGCCATGCCGGCGAGGGCAAGGCGATCTATGGAGTCAGCACCGGCCTGGGCGCTGCGGTGGATACGCGCCTCGATCTCACGAAGGATTCCGGTCAACACCGTATTCCGCGCCCTCGCGCCGTCGGCGTCGGACGCTTTGCCGAAGCGGACCAGGCCCGCGCCATGATGGCGGCGCGCTTGGCCCGCTTCTGCCACGGCTATTCAGGTGTGTCGCCTGAGGTCGCGCAAGCGCTTGCCGGTATGCTCAATTGCTCCGTGCATCCGAAGGTGCCGATGACCGGCTCGATCGGCGAAGCGGATCTTCCGCCGCTTGCGCATATCGCCCTTGTATTAGTCGGTGAAGGCACCGCCATCCTCCCGGATGGGCGCGAGGTCTCCGGCGCCGATGCACTTGCGGCTGCTGGGCTTGCGCAGCCATCCTTCGGCATCAAGGATGGACTGTCGCTGATCTCTTCCAACGCTGCGTCCGTCGGCCTCGCCTGTCTGCTGCTGCAGGACATCAGACGCGTTTTCGAGGCGCATATCGGCGCGGCCGCGCTGTCCTACGAAGGATTTCGCGCCAGTCTCGATCCACTTGATCCGTTGGCGAGCCGCTTGCGGCCCGGCCCCGGTCAGGGCGACGTCGCTGCCGCGGTCCGGTCGCTGCTTGAAGGGGGCGATCTCACAAAACAAGGTGCTGCGCGACGTCTTCAGGACCCGCTCAGCCTTCGCTGCGTGCCATCGGTCTCCGGCGCCGCTTTACATGCGCTGAGGGGGGCATGGGCCGCTACCGAGCTGGAGCTCCGCTCCAGTGACGACAATCCATCGGTACTTGCCGCCGAAGATGTCGTATTGCCGACCGGCAATTTCGATCCGACCCATATGGTGCTGGCTTTCGACACGCTGGCGCTGGCGCTCGCGCGCCTGGCCGCCATGGCGGCCGAACGGATCATGAAGTTGTTATCGCCTGGCTTCTCGGATCTACCGCGCTTTCTCGCCCCGGAAGGTGTCGGCACCAACGGCTTTGGCGCGCTGCAAAAGACCGTTGCGGCGCTGACGGCGGAGATCGGCCATCTGGCGATGCCCATGCCCTTTGCGGTCACTCCGGTCGCCGATCGTGTCGAGGATTATGCCTCGCTCGCCATGTCGGTGATCGACAAGACCGGACGGCTTGTGGAGAAGCTGCGATATCTGACCGCGATCGAGCTGATCGTGGCGGCTCGCGCCGTCGATCTGCGCGGCGCGATGGAGTTGGGTGAGGGGACCAAAGCTTTGTTTGCTGCCGTCCGCTCGATCGCCCCGCCGCTAGAGGTTGACCGTTCGCCCAGCAACGATATCTACGCGCTTGCGGATGGCATTGCCGCGGGTGCGCTTATCGGGCCGCTTTTGACTATGAAATGAGAAACGGGACGGCGATCAGCCGGCCTGTTGGAAGCTCAGCAATTGCCATTCGCCGTCAGTGAGAAGGCAGGTTTTGCCGAAGAAATTGGCTATGCCGTCATAAGAGTGGCGCGTCGTGCGGAACTGGCGGCAAACCTGTCCAGAGGCGTTGTTTTCGACGATGGTGTCGATGACACCGGCGCTTCCCGTCGATGCATTCGCCCAGGGCACGGGCTGTCCGTTCAGCTTGTTGAGATCCGCTGAAGTCACAGCATTGCGCACGGTGGTCTCGTCGGAAACGCTGTCGGCTGTTACGGGAGCGGTCGGGACCGTGCCAGTGGAAACGCTGCGGTCCACCTTCGCCGAACTCAGTGTGTCCATGCCGCCGCCAACGCAGCCGCCAAGGGTGAAAAGGGAGAAAATGGCAATCGCCATCATCGCGCCTTTTACAAGCTTGCGCTTTGTATGAACCGTCGACTTTGCTATGACTTCCACCTGAGTATCTTGGCCAGTGTTGGGGCTGGCGGTTTTTAGGAAATGCGGAGAATTTAAGCTAATATGTCGGAAAACGAGTTAACAACAGGTGACTTCACCGAACAGAACGAACCCTTCGCGCTTTTCGCCACCTGGCTGCGCGAGGCCGAAGCCACAGAGCCGAACGATCCGAACGCGGTTGCCTTGGCAACGGTCGATAAGGATGGATTGCCAAATGTCCGCATGGTTCTTCTGAAAGGTTTCGATAGTCAGGGATTCGTATTCTATACAAATTTCGAAAGCCAGAAAGGCCAAGAAATTCTTTCCCAAAAGAAAGCGGCAATGTGCTTCCACTGGAAGTCGATGCGTCGGCAGGTGCGGTTGCGCGGCCTGGTTGAAGTGGTCAGCGACAAGGAAGCCGACGAATATTTCAAGACGCGCGCCCGCGGCAGCCGCATCGGCGCTTGGGCGTCGAAGCAGTCGCGTCCGCTCGAGGGCCGTTTTGCATTGGAAAAGGCGGTCGCCGAATATACCGCCCGCTACGCGATCGGCGATATTCCGCGTCCTCCTTATTGGTCCGGCTTCCGTATCCGGCCGCTCTCGATCGAATTCTGGCATGATCGCCAGTTCCGCCTCCATGACCGCGTGGAATTCCGCCGCGACGTGCCGGAAGGTGCCTGGGAAAAGGTGCGGATGTATCCGTAACGGATTATGTCGATGCCCAAAGCATGTCGCGCAAAAGTGCGCAGCGGTTTTGCGATAGCGACATGCGCAAATTCAAGAGCCTAAAGCGCAAGAAGGAGTCTGAAAGATCGCGAAGCGCTTTAGCGCCCCATCAACCGCATGGGGATGCCGGAGGCAAGCGCCGAAGCGTATCGGGCCTTTTGGTAGTGCCCGTTCAACGATAGCCGAGGCAGATGGGTGAGGGCAGCCGCACTTGCCGCTCCGATCGTCCCAGGCCGGGTCGTGACGCCGACGGAAAATCCGAGTTCCGCCGCAAGCTTGGCTTCGCGGGGGGAAGCCGCCTCGGCGGTGCCGTAGGGATAGGCGATCGTCGCCGGCCGCCGGCCGATGATGTCGGCGATGTAATCCGCCGACAATGCCATTTCCGCCGCTGCTTCCGCTTCCGGCAAACGTGCGAGCGCCCGGTGGCTCACCGTATGGGCGCCGAGCGAGGCAAGGGGGTGACGGACAAGCTGCTTAAGTTCGTCCCGGTCCATGATCGATGCGCGCACGAGATCGAGCGGTTCCAGGCCGTTTTTTCGAGCCAGCTCGTCGATCCGCGCGACGGCCTCCGTCTCGTCGTGGCTATGAACATAGGCGGCGAAGCGGGCAAACACGGCTTGCCGCTGACCGGCTTTCTTGAGGTCGAAACTCTCCGCGCCAGTACCGAAATCAAATGTCACGCGGCTCAGCCGGTTGAGGAGGTCGGCCAGCGTTTCCCACCATAAGCTATGGGTTCGCTCCGACAGCCCCTGGGCGACGAAGACAGTGAAGGGCGCGCCGTGGCGGGAAAAGACCGGCAGCGCGTGGTCGAGATTGTCCCGATTGCCGTCATCAAGTGTGAAGGCAGCAAAGGGTGGCTTGTCGCGATCATTTGCGATACGTTCCGGCAACGCATCGACAGCGATGAAATCATAGCCGTCCCGTTTCAGCCGGATGATGACCGGTCGAGGAATTCGGGCGAAATTTCCAGATGTGCATTCGGGGCGAAGGTTCGGGGCAAGGGAGGACGGACATGATGCAGGGTGAAGATGACGCCGAGGCCGGCGACGTCGCGCATCAGGCCGAGGCTTTTCAGAATTGCGGCGGTTTCCAGCCCGCCGGAAATTGCGGCACGCTTGAGACGGATTCTGATGCCCTGTTCCATGGGAATTGACCCGGTTGAAAAATGTCCATGCTGTAGCCCATCTGGCGTTAAGTCTTGCTGAATCCACGCCATCTTTTCAATGCGTTAACCGTTATTTTACCAGCAAAGGCAAAATAGGAATTCTATCGAGGGTGTTGCCTCAATATCGCACCGAAATCAGGCTTTTGTCGCAAAGGCGCACAACGGGTTGATGCGGTGTATTGGCATTTGTTTCAGTTGGGGACGAATATGAAAAAACTTTTGATGGCCCTTTCTGCGGCCGTCTTGCTGTTGGGCGCACCAGTGGCGAGCTTTGCGGGCAGCGCCTATTTCATCATGGATGCGAAGTCCGGCAAGGTCTTGGCTTCGGATAATGCCGATGATCTTAATCATCCCGCCTCGCTCACCAAGATGATGACGCTGTACCTGACCTTCGAGGCGATCCATCGCGGCAAGCTCAGTTGGAACAGCGCGATACCGGTGTCACGCAACGCCGCCGGCAAGCCTCCGACCAAGCTCGGTTTGAAGCCGGGCAGCACTCTCACCGTCCGGGATGCCGTCGACGGCATGATCATCAAGTCCGCCAACGATGCCGCCACCGCCATGGGCGAGGCGTTGGGCGGCAGCGAAAGCGGCTTTGCCCGCATCATGACGCAGAAGGCGCGCGAGCTCGGTATGCGCCGCACCGTCTTCACCAATCCCTCAGGCTTGCCGAGCATGGAGCAGGTGACGACCGCGCGCGACATGTCGACGCTCGCCGTTGCGCTCATCAACAACTACCCTCAGGAATATCGGCTGTTTTCACAATCGGGCTTCACCTATCGGGGCCGCCCTATTCGTGGTCACAACAATCTGATGTATCGCTACGAGGGCATGGACGGCATCAAGACCGGCTACACCAATGCTTCCGGTTTCAACATCGTCAGCGCCGTGCGTCAGGGCAACCGCCGTGTCATCGGCGTAGTCATGGGCGGCGCGACTGCCCGCGGCCGCGACGCGTTCATGGCTTCGCTTCTCAATCGCTACGTGCCGAAAGCTACCTCCGCCGCCTCATCGCGCCTCGTGGCGAGTGTCGGCGGTGCAAAGCAGGTTGAAGTCGCTTCGGCGACGGATGATGTTGCGGTCGATGTCGATGCGCAAACCACGGCTACGGCGCACGCGGCCACGACGCGTAAACGCGCCGAGTTCACGCCCTCTCAAGCCCCGCTCGCTTATGCCGCCACGACGAATGTGACCGTGCCGGTGGATCGCCCGATGGCAATGGATGAAATCCAAAATGCTGGCAAACCGGTAACAGCCGGCGGCTGGCAGGTGCAGATCGCAGCCACCCCGACGGCACAGGCGGCCAAGGACCTGCTCTCCGACGCTCAGTCCAAGGCCGGTGGTGCGCTGGCCAATGCCTCGCCCTATACAGAGGCCGTCGGAAAAGGCCGCAGCACGGTCTATCGTGCCCGCTTCGTCGGCTTCGGCAGCCGCGATGACGCGAATTCCGCCTGTGCTGCGCTGAAGCGCAAGGATTTCAACTGCATGCTGTTGCCGAACAAGGGCTGAGCGGAAGTCGAGATTTGGAATTATCGAGACGGCGGGGCGCAAGCTCTGCCGTCTCGACATTTCCGGGAGAATCGTTCACTGGTGTTTTGAGAACATACAGGGAACGATGTCGATGCTCTCCGGCCTGATCCAACAATTCGAAAAAGCCTCCGCCACTTACGCCGCCGCCAATGGTTTGGAGCGCGATGCCGACTGGTTTGTTCTGAAACTGCAGGAGGAGATGGGCGAGCTCACCCAGATTTGGAACAAGGCGACCGGGCGCGGAAGACGCAAGGGCATGACCGATGAAGAGCTGGCAACGGCGCTGGCCGACGAGACCGCCGACGTGCTTGGCCATATCCTCCTCTTTGCCCATCGCAACGGCCTCGATCTTGCCGCGGCCGTCGAGCGGAAATGGCTATTCCGGCCGAGAGAATAGGGGCAGCAACGGCTCGGTAGTCTGAGCCGCTACGCCTTTGTGCCGCCGACCGTCACCTGATCCATCCTCAGATGCGGCTGTCCGACGCCGACGGGCACCCATTGACCGCCTTTGCCGCAATTGCCGATGCCGGTGTCGAGCTTCATGTCGTTGCCGATCATCGTGACGCGCTTCATCGCATCCGGGCCGTTGCCAATGAGCATGGCGCCCTTGATCGGTGCGCCGATCTTGCCGTCCTCGATCAGATAGGCCTCAGTGCAGCCGAAGACGAATTTGCCGGAGGTGATGTCCACCTGGCCGCCGCCGAAGGAGACGGCATAGATGCCCTTCTTCACCGAGGCGATGATCTCTTCCGGCGTCTTGTCGCCGCCGAGCATATAGGTGTTGGTCATGCGCGGCATGGGCGTATGGGCATAGCCCTGGCGGCGGCCGTTGCCAGTTGCCTTCATGCCCATCAGGCGGGCATTCTGCCGATCCTGCATATAGCCGACCAGCTTGCCGTTTTCGATCAGCACATTGTATGCCGAAGGCGTGCCTTCGTCGTCGACGGTGATCGAAGCGCGGCGATTTTCAATCGTGCCGTCGTCGACGACGGTAACGCCCGGTGCGGCGACCATCTGTCCCAACAGCCCGGCGAAAGCCGAGGTCTTTTTGCGGTTGAAATCACCCTCCAGCCCGTGGCCTACCGCCTCATGCAGCATGACACCCGGCCAGCCAGAGCTGAGAACGACATCCATCGCGCCGGCCGGCGCATCGATCGCTTCGAGATTGACCAGAGCCTGGCGCAAGGCTTCGTCGGCACCGCGGCGCCAATTTTCCTGCGTGATGAAATCGGCGAAGCCGATGCGGCCGCCTGTGCCGAACGAACCGGATTCCTGTCGGTCGCCTTCGCCGACCATCACCGAGATATTGATGCGCGTCATCGGCCTGATGTCGCGAACGCGATGGCCGTCGGCCCGCAGGATATCGACCACCTGCCAGCTTGCGGCGATGGAGGCCGTCACCTGACGCACTTTGCCGTCCTTGTCGCGCAGATAGCTGTCGATCTCCTGCAGCAGCTTTGCCTTGTCTTCGAAGCTCGGGCTGCCGATCGGATTCTCGTCGCTGTAAAGCACCTTGTTGGTGCGCTGAGGGGCGGCGGCGTAGGAACCTGCATAACCGCTGGTGACGGCGCGCACCGCATCGGCGGCGCGCTTCAAGGCTGCTTCCGAGAGATCGCCCGCATGGGCATAACCGACCGCTTCGCCCGCGACGGCGCGCAGGCCAAAGCCTTGCTCGGTGTTGAAGCTACCGCCTTTCATTCGTCCGTTGTCGAAGGTCAGCGATTCCGCCTGGATATGTTCGACGAAAAGTTCGCCATCGTCGGCACCGGTAAGCGCCCCGGCGACGATGCCGCGCAGCTTGGTTTCGTCGGTATCGAACAAGGTAAGGAGATCGGTATTCATGATCAGGTGCTCCGTTCAGAGCCGATGTAGGTTTCGGATGACGAGAGAGCAAGCCCTGTCGCGTTACGGAAGCGCGTCGTAGCCCTCGGCAAAGCCTTTGAGATCGACTGGGATGCCGATGCCTTCCTCCGGCGACTGGAAGACGATGAAGGTGGCGGTCGCACCGCTACGCAGCGTTTTCAGCAGCTCGTCCTCAAGCACCACTTCGGCATAGCAGCCGTCCGAGAAACAGCGCACGAAATAGGCGCGGCCGATATCCTTGCCGTCGACGTTGAGGCCGAGGCCATTCGGCAGCAGCACGCCGAGCGGGGCCAGCACGCGAAGGATCTTCGACTTGCGATCGGCGGTCTTCAGCACGACGACCGAAAGGCCGACTTCCGGCCGGTCCTCGGCAATGACGTTTTGCATCAGCGCGCACTGTTCGGTCGATGCACCCGCCGGCTTGTCGCAGACGACGGACCATGCCCGTGGCTCGAACGCACCGTACCCGGCGGTTGTGGAACCTGGCTGGTTGGAAGCTGCTGGGTATGCGCGGGCGGTTGCTGGCCCGGCTGCTGCGGTGGCTGGGTTTGCAGCGGTTGGGCCTGCTGCGCCGGTTGTGTTTGCTGTGCCTGCTGCGCCAGGACGGGCGCTGCTGCCGCGGCAGCGATGCTGGCGGTGACAAACGAAAGCCGGGCGAGGGAACGAAAACCCATGGAAACCTCTAGATTCGAATCAGTGCCGCTATTGTTGAAGCCCAGGCCGGCAAATGAAAAGCCCCGGTTGCTGGATTCCAACCGACTGCGGCGGAAATACGACCTCTATCCTATTTTGCCCAGGCAATGCGATGGACCATCATGCAATTTTTCGTATGATGATGAAATGCTTGCCATGTTTCGGCGAGCGGGGGGACTATACTTCGCGCAAAAATGCCGCACGGACAAATGTCGGGAGTTGTTGCGGAGTGCTCCAAACTGTGGTTTGAAGCGCAATGGATTGTAGGGATACTGCGTTTGAGATTGATCTGGGATCAAACGCTGGAGGGAGAGACATCGTGATTAAGAGGGCTTACGCAGCTCTGGCGGCTATCGCCTGTCTGCTTTTTGCGACCGGCAGTTATGCCGATCAGCCAAGACCGTGGGAAACCGGCCTGCAACAGGCGGCAACCGGCAACATGCATGCAATACGCTGGTTCGAAGCATACACGCTTTGGTTTATCGTTCCGATCACCCTGCTGGTGCTGGTCCTCTTGATCGTCGTCATGGTCAAGTTCCGGGCCTCGAAAAATCCCGTGCCTTCCAGAACAAGCCATAATACGCTGATCGAGGTCATCTGGACCGTGGGGCCGGTCCTCGTTCTTCTGTTCCTGGCTGTTCCGTCCTTCGATCTTCTGACCGCGCAGTTGACGTTCCCACAAAATCCTGATGTCACCGTCAAGGTGACGGCCACTCAGTGGCAGTGGAACTATGAATATGAAAACAGCGGTGCCACACCGCTGGATTTCGATTCCTTCCTCCTGAAGGACCAGGACCGAGCTGCGGCCGGCAAGGAAGATAAGTCGAAATATCCGCGGCTTCTGGCTGTCGACAACGAGTTGGTGCTGCCCGTCGGCAAGGTCGTGCGCGTCCTCGTCACTGCCGCGCCGACCGATGTCATCCATTCCTTCGCGATGCCGTCCTTCGGCATCAAGATCGACGCTATTCCAGGCCGTTTGAACGAAACCTGGTTCAAGGCCGACAATGAAGGCCTGTTCTACGGCCAGTGTTCCGAGCTTTGCGGCAAGGACCATGCATTCATGCCGATCGCCATCCGCGTCGTCTCCCAGGATCAATACCAGCAGTGGCTGGCCGCCGCTCCAAGTGACCTGAGCAAGGCAAACAAGGCCCTGATGGCCGCCGTCGATCAGCCGGCTACCGTCAACGTCGCTGAAAACACGGCTGAGTAAGAGGGATAGGGATAATGGCTGGATCTACGGCACACGACGATCATTCGCACGCTCTTCATGACGCTCACGCGCATGACGATCATCACTCTCACAAGCTCAGTTTTGCGAACCGCTGGCTTTTCTCGACGAACCACAAGGACATCGGCACCCTCTATCTGATCTTTGCGATCTTTGCCGGTGTCATCGGTTTCCTGCTGTCCGTCGCGATCCGTATGGAATTGCAGGAGCCGGGCATCCAGATCTTCAGCGGTCTGGCTTCCATGGTTTATGGCTACTCGGGCGACGCCTCCATCGATGGCGGCAAGCAGATGTACAACGTCTTCGTCACCGCCCATGCGCTGATCATGATCTTCTTCATGGTCATGCCGGCGATGATCGGCGGTTTCGCCAACTGGATGGTGCCGATCATGATCGGCGCGCCGGACATGGCTTTCCCGCGCCTAAACAACATTTCCTTCTGGCTGATCGTTCCCGCCTTCCTGCTGCTGATCCTTTCGATGTTCGTCGAAGGCCCGGCCGGCGCTTACGGCGCGGGTGGCGGCTGGACGCTGTATCCGCCGCTGTCGGGCGTCGTCGGCCATCCCGGTCCGGCGGTGGACCTGGTGATCTTCGCACTGCATATTGCCGGCGCTTCGTCGATCCTCGGTGCGATCAACTTCATCACCACCATCCTCAACATGCGCGCCCCGGGTATGACGCTGCACAAGATGCCGCTGTTTGCCTGGTCGGTGCTGATCACTGCCTTCCTGCTGCTCCTGTCGCTGCCGGTGCTCGCCGGTGCCATCACCATGGTGCTGACCGACCGCAACTTCGGCACGACCTTCTTCGCGCCGGAAGGCGGCGGCGACCCGATCCTTTACCAGCACCTGTTCTGGTTCTTCGGTCACCCCGAAGTCTACATCCTGATCCTGCCCGGCTTCGGCATGATCAGCCACATTATCTCGACCTTCTCGCGCAAGCCGATCTTCGGCTATCTCGGCATGGCCTATGCCATGGTTGCGATCGGCGCCGTCGGCTTCGTCGTATGGGCCCACCATATGTACACGGTCGGCCTGTCGCTCGACACGCAGCGCTACTTCGTCTTCGCAACGATGGTCATCGCCGTTCCGACCGGCGTGAAGGTCTTCTCCTGGATCGCGACGATGTGGGGCGGCTCGATCGAGTTCCGCACGCCGATGATCTGGGCGATCGGTTTCATCTTCCTGTTCACGGTGGGCGGCGTCACCGGCGTTCAGCTCGCCAATGCCGGTCTCGACCGCGTATGGCAGGACACCTATTACGTTGTCGCGCATTTCCACTACGTGCTGTCGCTCGGCGCCGTCTTCGCCATCTTCGCCGCCTGGTACTACTGGTTCCCGAAGATGACCGGCTATATGTACAACGAGAAGATCGGCAACGCGCATTTCTGGATCACCTTCGTCGGCGTCAACATGGTGTTCTTCCCGCAGCATTTCCTTGGTCGTGCCGGCATGCCGCGCCGCTACATCGACTATCCGGACGCTTTCGCCGGCTGGAATTTCGTTTCCTCAATCGGGTCCTATGTTGCAGCTGTCGGCCTTTGCTTCTTCTTCTGGGGTGTCATCGATGCTTTCGTGAAGAAGCGCGTTGCCGGCAACAATCCCTGGGGCGAAGGCGCGACCACTCTGGAATGGCAGCTTTCTTCGCCGCCGCCGTACCATCAGTGGGAAGAGCTGCCGCGTATCAAGTAGCTTATTTCCGGACGCCGTAATAAGCGGCGTCCGGCTTAACTGACATTGGATGAGAGAATGACGGTCATCGACAATCACGAAGTGCTCGCGAAGAAAGGCGAAACCGGCCTGTCGGAAGCGAGTGCGCGCGATTATTTCGAGCTTCTGAAACCGCGGGTCATGTCGCTGGTCGTCTTTACCGCCTTTGCCGGTCTGGTGCTGGCGCCCGGCCATATCAACCCGGTTCTCGGCGTGATCGCCATTCTCTGCATTGCAGTCGGCGCCGGCGCGTCCGGCGCGCTGAACATGTGGTATGACGCCGACATCGACGCGGTCATGAGCCGCACGGCACGCCGTCCGATCCCGGCAGGCCGCGTTAAGCCTTCCGAGGCGCTCGCCTTCGGCTTGGTACTCTCGGGCTTCTCCGTAGTGATCCTCGGGCTTGCCGTGAACTGGCTTTCGGCCGCGATTCTCGCTTTTACTATCTTTTTCTATGCCGTTATCTACACGATGTGGCTGAAGCGCTCGACGCCGCAGAATATCGTCATCGGCGGTGCCGCCGGCGCTTTCCCGCCGGTCATAGGCTGGGCCTGCGTCACCGGCAATGTGACGATCGAAAGCGTCGTGCTCTTCTTGATCATCTTCCTGTGGACGCCTGCGCATTTCTGGGCGCTGGCGCTGTTCAAGATGCGCGACTACGAAGCCGTCGGCGTGCCAATGCTGCCGAACGTTGCGGGCGTGCCGGCTACCAAGAACCAGATCGTCGCCTATGCAGTGCTAACGGCGGTCGTCGGCGTCGTGCCGGCATTCATGGGCTTGGCGAGCCTCGGCTATGGTATTGTCGCGGCCGCGCTCGGCGCGATCTTCATTTACTGTTCCATCGCCGTCTGGCGTATGCCGGACGGCGACGTGAAGATGATCCCGGCGAAGAAACTCTTCGCCTTCTCGATCTTCTATCTCTTCGCAATCTTTTCGGCACTGCTGATCGACCGGCTTGTTGCGGTGCTGATATCTAGCGGTGCGGGAGGCTGGCTGTGATCGAAGTCGTAAAGCTCACAGAAGCGCAAAAGAAATCGCGGCGAGGGCGCAACATCGCGCTCGGCCTGGTGCTCGCCGGCCTGGTGATCCTGTTCTACGCGATCACCATCATCAAGGTCGGCACCGGACACGTTTGAGGAGGCGTGATGGAGGAGGGGACAACAACCAAGGCAAGGACCGCCGGCCGCAACAACGGCCTGGTGGTTGCCATGTGCCTGAGCTTCGTGGTCGGCATGAGCGCCATGTGCGCCGCCGCCGTGCCGCTCTATCGCATCTTCTGTGAGGTGACCGGCTTCAACGGCACAACGCAGCGCGTCGACCAGGTCTCCAGCGTTATTCTCGACAAGCCGGTGACCGTCTCCTTCGACACCAATGTTGCGCCCGGCGTGCCCTGGGACTTCCAGTCGGAGCAGAAGTCGGTCACGATGAAGATCGGCGAGACGGTCCAGGTCAATTTTCTGGTCGAGAACAAGTCCGACCAGCCGACGCGCGGGCAGGCCATTTTCAACGTCACGCCGGTGGAAGCGGGCGCCTATTTCAATAAGGTGCAATGCTTCTGCTTCAACGAGACCGATCTGGCGCCGGGGGAAAAGCGCGAGATGCCGGTGGTTTTCTACGTCGATCCCGAGATCACTAAAGCGGAAGAGACCAAGACGATTACGGCGCTGACACTATCCTATACCTTCTATCCGCGCGACGGCGCGAAGCCTGTGGCTTCCAACGACGGCGCAGCGAAGGTGGTGGAAAAGAAACTTTGATGGAGACTGCTTTCGGCTAAGCCGCAAGCGATATGGGAAAAGTTATTCGGGGATTGCTGACATGGCAGAGGCGCATACGAAAAACCACGACTATCACATCATCAACCCCAGCCCGTGGCCGATCACAGCGGCCTTCGGAGCCTTCGTCATCACCTTTGGCGGCGTCTGCTTCATGCGCTACCTGAACGGTGGCACCGTGCATCTGTTCGGCCTGAACTGGGCACAGCCATGGCTGTTCTTCATCGGCTTGGCCGTAATCCTCTATGTCATGTACGGCTGGTGGTCGGACACGATAAAGGAGGCAAATGAGGGCGCGCATACCCGCGTCGTCTCGCTGCATCTGCGCTACGGCATGATCATGTTCATCGCCTCCGAGGTGATGTTCTTCGTTGCCTGGTTCTGGGCCTATTTCGACGTCAGCCTTTTCCCGAACGAAGCGATCCAGGCCTCGCGAACGGCCTTCCTCGGCGGCCAGTTCCCGCCGAAGGGCATCGAAGTCCTCGATCCCTGGCATTTGCCGATCTACAACACCATCATCCTGCTGCTTTCGGGCACGACGGTGACTTGGGCGCACCACGCTTTGCTGCACAATGACCGCAGGGGCCTGATTCAGGGGCTGATTCTGACCGTGCTGCTCGGTGCACTGTTCTCCAGTGTGCAGGCCTATGAATATGCGCATGCGCCCTTCGAATTCAGAAACACGATCTATGGCGCGACCTTCTTCATGGCCACCGGCTTCCATGGTTTCCACGTGCTGATCGGTACGATCTTCCTGCTGGTCTGCCTCATCCGCGCGATCCGCGGCGACTTCACGCCGAAGCAGCACTTCGGCTTCGAGGCGGCAGCCTGGTATTGGCACTTCGTCGACGTCGTCTGGCTGTTCCTGTTCTTCTGCATCTATATCTGGGGTAGCTGGGGCGCGCCGGTAGCGGCTGGCTGAACAGAGGACGTCCCAGCAACCGGTCTTTGACCGATTGCGAGCTGCTTGCCGTTGCGAAAGCCGGGTCTGGCCTGGGGTTTTCGTGACGGCATTTTTGTTTGCCTATCTGGTGAATGTTGATCGCCGAGGCAAGAGTAGGAGCAAAGCGTTCGACCCGATCGCTACCATCGCGCCACAAATGTCATTTTCGCCCTTCACAGCTCTTGGGCCTTATAAGGATCAATCAGGTGTCTATCTGGATCTGCAGAGCATGTGGTGCACACTCCGAGTCGCGTAGCGGCCCTCCACCGAAATGTTCCATTTGTGATGATGAACGACAGTTCGTTCCCGAGGGCGGGCAGGAATGGATCGCCCGGGAAACTCTTGCCTCCACGCATTCGAATGATTGGACCGAGCTGGAACCTAACTTGATTAGCATTGGCGTTTCTCCGGCCATCGGCATCGGTCAACGCGCGCTTTTGGTGCTATCTTCGCACGGAAATGTTCTGTGGGATTGCGTCCCTGTTCTGGATCGGAAAACGCGAGATCGCATTTTGGAACTCGGTGGCATCAAGGCCATCTGCCTGTCTCATCCACATTTTTATACTGGCATGGTGGAATGGAGCGAAGCCCTGGGCGGTGTACCGATCCTGCTACCCCAAGCCGATCTGGTATATGTCACACGCACCAGCGAACATATTCGACCTTGGCTGGGAGATCGGTACGAGGTGCTGCCCGGGATCACCCTTCACCGGCTGGGTGGACACTTTGAGGGAAGCTGTGTTTTGGAATGGGAGGCAGGTGCAGAGCAGAATGGCGCGCTGCTCGTCGGGGACACGATTCAAGTGGTTCCGGCAAAAGGATGGGTTTCTTTCATGTATTCTTTCCCCAACCTAATACCGCTGCCAGCGCGAGAGGTTCGGCGTATTGCCAGCCGAGTTGCAGACATACGCTTTGATCGCATCTACGGCGCTTGGAAAGAGAAGGTCATATCGAGCAAGGCAAGGGAAAGTGTTGCCCGTTCAGCCGAACGCTACATACGGCGGCTCGAATCATAACCGTAGGATTACGCTGAAAAACTGGCAAATCATTCGTCCGCGCAATTCTGAACGACTACGAGTCGATGTGGCCGACTTCGAGGCCTTGCCTTAGTTGCCTGCCGCGAGCCGCTCGAACGCGGTCGGGTGAGGCACGCCGCGATCCATGAGCTGCCTGATCTCGTCCGCACAGGTTTGGGCGCTTTTGATCGAGGTATCGACTTCCAGATCGTAAATGCCGGGTCGATGCACCTGCGCCTGCCAGGCGAGTATCGGTGCGGGAATAGGGGCATCGGCTGAAACTGCGACGTAATCATTGCGCCTTTCGGCGCCTTCCGCCAAACGCCGCTGCATGATGGTCTCGATCGGGCAGTGCACGCCGACGAAAAGAACGGGCAGACCGGCCAGTTGCCGGGCGCAATCCGTCAGGATTCCAAGTGGCCTTGAATAGGCGTCGTGATGGCCGAATTCGGCGACGACATTGAGCCCAAGCCGGCTATGGGCCGCGATCGAGGCATAAAGCGCTGAATAGAACGTTGACACTAGCAGCTCAAGATCAGGCCGTTCGCCACCCGGCCGCATGCCGATCCCCGGCCGGTAGCGTTGCGGAGTGATGTGTCTCACATAGGCATCGACGCCGAGATTCATCCAAGGGCGGTCGAATGTTGCCTGGATAGCGTCGACAATGCTCGATTTGCCGGATCGCGGCGCACCGTTCAAAATGATGATCCGACCGGTCTTCGTGTCTGGGTGGTTGGCCATACCCTCTTTCTATCCTCGCGATGGTGATTTTCAAGCGCAGCAATTTGACTGAAGCAATATCGCATCTTCCTCTGATCCCAGCGACACCGGTTGCAAAGAGCTGCAAAACATGGCTGCGACATCATGGTGCAGGAACGGGCCTCCTATTTCGACAGGGGCTCGGTCGGCATAATGCTTTTGGATTGGACGGGCGGCTGCATCGCGGTTACTGATGGTGATATAGACGAGAACTGAATACTCGTCGGGGAACGGCAATCGATCGAGATCAAACTTTGAGCCCAGAGCAAGACGGAAGCCCAAATCAAGGGGCAAACAGCGATAGTGCCCTCTTTCCACCGGTCGACCCGTTCAAGGTCGGCATTCAGGGATGCTGCCCGCGTTGCGGCAACGGTAAGCTCTTCGATGGGCTATTGTCGCTGAAGCCGCGTTGCGCAGCTTGTGGACTCGACTATGCCTTTGCCGATGCCGGCGACGGGCCGGCGGTCTTCGTCATCCTCATTGTCGGCTTCATCGTCATTGGTTCGGTGTTGTGGCTGCAGGTCAATTATTCGCCGCCGATCTGGGTGCATATCCTGCTGTTCGGTCCGTTGACCATCATTCTGTCGCTTCTGTCGCTGCGTTGGTGCAAGGGCATCCTGATTGCGCTGCAATATCGCAACAATGCCAGCGAAGGGCGTATCCATCGTGACTGAGGCCGCCATGCCCGCTCGCCGCGCCAATCCTTTCTGGCGGGTCGGCAAGGTGCTGATCCTGCTTGTTGCGCTCGGCATCCTTCTGGCTCTCGGTACTTGGCAAGTCGAGCGGCTGCACTGGAAGGAAGGTTTGCTCGCCGATATCGCCGCGCGCCAGGGCGCGGCCCCTGTGCCGCTGTCGACGATCGAGGCCATGGCCGCATCCGGCGGCGATATCGAATATCGCGTCGTCACAGCGACCGGTCGTTACCTCAACAATAAGGAACGGCACTTCTTCGCGACCTTCGACGGCGCTTCTGGCTTCAACATTTATACGCCGTTGCAGCTCGCGGATGGGCGCTATCTCTTCGTCAACAGAGGCTTCGTGCCCTACGACGCCAAGGAGCCGGAAATGCGCGTGCAGGGGCAGTTGACGGACGAACAGACCGTCACCGGCCTTGCCCGCGCCAAGCTCGCCGGCCAGCCCTCAGGCATGCCCGACAATGATCTGGCGAAGAACATATTCTATTGGAAAGACCTGGACGCGATGGCTGACAGCGATGGGCTTCCAAAGGATAAGGTGCTGCCCTTCTTCGTCGATGCCGACAAGACTCCCAATCCCGCGGGCTTGCCCATCGGCGGCGTCACCATCGTCGACCTGCCGAATAACCATCTGCAATATGCCGTGACATGGTATGGCCTAGCAGCGGCGCTCGTTGCCATCGTCGCCATCGCCTGGTGGCGCAAACGCCATCCAGACACGCCCCAGCAATAGATTTGCGCAATAGAATAGCTTCATTTCGATGGAATATTCGGCTAGAGCATGATCCCAAAAAGTGCGCTGCGGTTTTTGGATAAGATCATGCGCACCAAATAGAGCAAGCGGCGGGGGCGAACCTATCTATAGCTTCGCCATCGTCACTGATTTCGGAAGAGAGATGAACATAGCGGTTTCCAAATCTGACCTGACCATCCGGCTCTGCGGTCCGCGCGGCTTCTGCGCTGGCGTCGATCGCGCCATCCAGATCGTCGTGCTGGCGCTGAAGGCCTATGGCGCGCCGGTCTATGTCCGTCATGAGATCGTGCATAACCGCTATGTCGTCGAAGGGCTGGAGGCCAAGGGCGCCGTCTTCGTCGAGGAACTGGACGAGATTCCTGCGGAGCATCGCGCTCAGCCTGTTGTCTTTTCCGCCCATGGCGTACCGAAGGCCGTGCCGGCGGATGCCGATGCGCGCAATCTCTTCTATCTCGATGCCACCTGCCCACTGGTCTCCAAGGTGCACAAGCAGGCCATGCGGCATAACCGCCTCGGTCGCCATGTCATCCTCATCGGCCATGCCGGCCACCCGGAAGTGATCGGGACTATGGGCCAGCTTCCGGAGGGTGCGGTGTCTTTGATCGAGACGGTGGAGGATGCAGATGCCTATCAGCCTGCCGATCCCGACAATCTCGGCTTCGTTACGCAGACGACGCTTTCCGTCGACGACACCGCCGGTGTCATCGCGCGGTTGCAGCAGCGTTTCCCGAATCTCACAGCACCATCCGCTGATTCGATCTGCTACGCCACGACCAACCGCCAGGAAGTGGTGAAGGAAGCAGCTCCGGGCTGCGATCTCTTCATCGTTGTCGGCGCACCGAATTCGTCCAACTCCAAGCGCCTCGTCGAGGTGGCGCTCAGGGCAGGGGCTAGGAAATCCGTGCTTGTCCAGCGCGCCTCCGAGATCGATTGGGACGATATCGGTAAAGTCAAAACCGTCGGTCTCTCGGCTGGCGCATCGGCACCTGAAGTCATCGTCAACGAGATCATCGAGGCCTTCCGCGCCCGCTACAATGCTGTTGTGGAGCTTGCTGAAACGGTCAAGGAGACCGAGAATTTCCTCGTCAATCGCGAGCTGCGCAATGTCGAACTGACGGTGGCCGACATGGCCTTCGTCAATGGAGATTGAAGAATGGCCACCTCGTCCTTCGAGGCCTTGCCGCTTGCGCTGACACTGCATCGCCGGGGCATCTCAGGACGAGGTGGAGAGATTTCGCCACCAGGTGCCAAAGATCAGCCCTCATGGTGAGGAAGCCCGCAGGGCCGTCTCGGCACCACGAGGGCGGATGGTTGCGGTGGCCGGCGTGTATCAAACAGGGAATAATTCGTGGCCGTTTATACCGATATTACCGAAGACGATTTGAAGTGGTTCCTGACGGAATATGATGTCGGCACATTGCTCTCCTACAAGGGCATCGCCGAGGGCGTCGAAAACTCCAACTTCCTGCTGCATACGTCGCGCGAACCGTTGATCTTGACGCTCTATGAGAAGCGCGTCGAGAAGAGCGACCTGCCGTTTTTCCTCGGCCTGATGCAGCACCTGGCGAGCCACGGCCTTTCCTGCCCGCTGCCCTTGCCGCGCAAGGACGGCGCGTTGCTTGGCCATCTCTCCGGCCGTCCGGCGGCGCTGATCTCCTTCCTCGAAGGGATGTGGCTGCGCAAGCCCGAGGCAAAACATTGCCGTGAGGTCGGTAAGGCGCTAGCCACGATGCATGTCGCCGGCGAAGGTTTCGCCATCAAGCGGCCGAATGCGCTGTCGCTTGAAGGTTGGCAGGGGCTCTGGGAAAAATCGGAAGCGCGCGCCGACGAGGTCGAGCCCGGCCTGCAGGACGAGATCCGCAGCGAACTCGATTTCCTCGGGCGCTATTGGCCGAAGGACCTGCCGGAAGGCGTCATCCATGCCGATCTGTTCCCGGACAATGTCTTCTTCCTCGGCGACGAGCTTTCCGGCCTGATCGATTTCTATTTTGCCTGTAACGATCTGCTCGCCTACGACGTCTCGATCTGCCTCAACGCCTGGTGTTTCGAGAAAGACGGCGCTTACAACATCACCAAGGGCATGGCGCTTTTAGAAGGCTATCAGAGCGTGCGGCCGCTGTCCGACGCCGAAATCGCCGCCCTGCCGACGCTGTCGCGCGGCTCGGCGCTGCGCTTCTTCCTGACCCGCCTCTACGATTGGCTGACGACGCCTGTCGGCGCGTTGGTTACCAAGAAAGACCCGATCGAATATCTGCGCAAGCTGCGCTTCCATCGCCAGATCGCCTCGAGCGCCGAATACGGGCTCAAGGCATGAAACACGTCGATATCTTCACAGATGGAGCCTGCTCCGGCAATCCCGGTCCCGGCGGCTGGGGCGCCGTGCTTCGCTACGGCGGGGTGGAGAAGGAATTGTCCGGCGGCGAGGCGGAGACGACCAACAATCGCATGGAGCTGATGGCAGCAATTTCTGCCCTCGGCGCGCTGAAGACGCCTTGCGAGGTCGATCTCTATACCGACAGCGTCTACGTCAAGGACGGCATTACCAAGTGGATCTTCGGCTGGAAGAAGAACGGCTGGAAGACCGCCGACAAGAAGCCGGTGAAGAATGCCGAGCTGTGGCAAGCGCTTGATGACACCTATAATCGTCACAAGGTAACGCTGCATTGGATCAAGGGCCATGCGGGGCACCCGGAAAACGAGCGGGCCGACGAGTTGGCCCGCAAGGGCATGGAGCCTTTCAAGAGGAAGTAACTTTCAGTCATGGATAAAGCGAGGCATGTGCCGGGCTGGTATAGGTCGGCCACGGCCCATTCCATTTTTCACTTTTTGGTTCTGTCGACCGGGCCATAGGAAGCGTAGCTCTTGTCTGTCCAATGGGATGGCAACCGGCCAAACGGGGTGGCGAATGGTCAGTCACCGACCTCGGTGTTGAATGAATGGGGTGAGGCGCCGTGTCCAGCAATTTCTGGACGCGGCCGCCCATCCGCTGGCTATCGCCCCTATTCACCGATGCTTGCTGCACTGCGCCTTGCGGCGGTGTAGGGCAGCGCGAACATGTATAGGCCAGTGAACAATAGCAGGAAGAGCGGCGGCAGTGGCGAGTAGACCACCCAAGGTGGCGGTGTCCCGACCCCCATGGCGACGAAGTTGGCGATAACCGTCACCGTAAAGATGATGGAAAGCCAACGATGGACCTGCCGAATATACTTACTCCAATTCATTTTGCCTCCTCCAAAGGCGAGCCTATCCGCTCTTGCTTCTCGTCGCTCAAATATGGTCGATCGGATTTCAATCTGCGCGCGCTAAAACCTGCTCCAGGTTTGCGAAGAATTTCTGCCATCCGTATTGGGCGCCGACATAAGCCTGCTGCTGATCGGGCCGGAAGCCTGACTGCTCCATGCGGAGGTGGGTTCCTGCGCTTGTCGGTGTAAGCGTCCACACGACGACGCTCTCCAGACCATAGGCATCCCATGTGTAAGACAGGGTTTTGTTCGGCTCGACTTCCAGAACGCGACAATCGACGGAGCCCCAATCGGCGCTAAGCTTGAAACGGTGATCCACATTTGGCTTGAAGTCGTTCTTCATGAGCCATTCTTCGATGAGATGCGGCTGGGTGAGCGCGCGCCAAATCTTTTCCGGCGGAAAGGCGACGTCCCGCTCGACAACAACGGAGCGTATCTCGGTTGACGTTTCGTTCATTGGTCCATCCTTCTGAGTAGATCTTCAAGGTCGTCGAACCGGTTCTCCCAGAACCCGGTCATCTCGTTTGTCCAGTCTGTCAGCGGCGCCAGCGCTGCAAGCTGCGCGCTATAATGCGTCTGGCGACCTTCGGGGCGATCGCGCACCAGGCCGGCGCGCTTCAGGGCGGCAAGATGCTTTGAGACGACGGGCTGCGAAACTCCGGCCCGTGCCGTCAGCGCTGCGACAGTTTTTTCCCCCTCGCGGCACAGCCGCTCGAAAATGGCCCGGCGAGTCGGATCGGCAAGTGTTCGGAACAGCAAGTCATGTGCATTCGACATCTCAATTCATACCTATACGGCTATGAATTGACGTATAGCTGCTTGGCTATGAATGAGTCAAGCCGGGACGGGAATCGACACAATGATCCGATCGAGGAACCTTTGCCGTTCATGCGGGAAGGGGTACCATCTATCGACAGCGTTCGTTGCAATTCCCATTTTGATGTTGTTGCCAGAGGAGGCAGCTATGTCCGATGATCATGAGGCTGCTCTGGTACGGGTAACCGGCAGGGTACAGGGTGTCAGTTTCCGTGTCTGGACACGCGATGAAGCGCTGAGGCTCGGCTTGACCGGATGGGTTCGCAACGAATCGGATGGGTCTGTAGCCGCGCTGATTGTGGGATCCGATACCGCGATTTCGACCATGGTCGAACGTTTCTGGAAGGGGCCTCCTGGCGCGTCGGTTTCCCGTGTGGAGAAGCAGCCGACCGCACTCGCGGAGATGCCGACGGGATTCCGCATCGCCCACTAACAGTGCCTGTTATGGCAAACATCCAATCTCCGCTGGGTTCAAATGTGCCAATGGCGCAAGTTACGGGGAGGGTAATGCCCTGCCAGTCTCACCCGCGGTTGTGCCCATTCGCCCCATAGCGCAGGCCATCGACCAGAAGGGCGACCATCCGCCTCGCATGATCGGCTCCGACGTCGTTCGCAGATGTGCAGAGGCTTGCGACCGCGCGTAGAAGGTCATTTGGCTCGACCCCCGAACGCATTTCGCCCGCCATAGCCGCAGCGCTGAGCAATGATTCCAGCGTCGGACGGAGCCGCTTGTCGAAATAGGTCGGCAAGGCTTCGTAGGCAGGGTCACCGGAGTGCAGGGCCGCGGCCAACCCGCGTTTGGCTGAGAGGAAGTCAACGTAACGCTGCATCCACCGCGCCAGCGCTTCGCCGGGCTCGTGCTCTTTGGCCAACACGGATGCCGCATCCGCGCAGGCATCGATCTCGCGACGAAAGACTGCCTTGATGAGATCGGAGCGCTGCGGAAAGTGGCGATAGACGGTGCCGACGCCGACGCCGGCTTGCTTTGCGATTTCCCGGACTGGCGCGTCAACCCCCGACGCCGCAAAGACCGTCATGGCCGATTGCAGCAGTCCGTCGAGATTGCGCTGCGCGTCGGCTCGCACCCGCCGTTCCGTCGGGTTCGCTGCCTCCAGGGCATCATCCTGTTTGTCAAATTTATCGCCCATGCAATTTTCCATTTGCTAAACGGAACAATGTTCCGTATAAAACGGAATAACATTCCGTTTGTTTTTTAACACGGTGTGGCGGTGTTGGCCACACATCATCGCGCCAAAGGGCGGCGCTGATCACCGATCAATCCACAAAGGAAGGAATGGACTATGCGATACCGCACACTGGGAAAAACCGGCATCAAAGTCAGCCCCTTTTGCCTCGGCGCGATGATGTTCGGTGCTGCGGGCAATCCCGACCACGACGAAGGCGTCCGGATCATCCACAAGGCCTTGGACGCAGGGATCAATTTCATCGATACCGCAGATGCCTATAGTCGAGGTGAATCGGAAGAGATCGTCGGGAAGGCCCTCAAGGGGCGGCGCGACAATGTCGTGCTGGCCACCAAGGCACATCTCCCGATGGGCGACGACCCCAACCAGCAAGGCAATTCCCGGCGTTGGCTGACCCAGGAATTGGACGCTTCGTTGCGTCGCCTGCAGACCGACCATGTCGATCTCTATCAGATTCATCGGCCGGCACCGGATACCGACATCGAGGAAACTCTTTCGGCCCTCACCGATCTGATGCGGGCGGGAAAGATACGCGCGATCGGATCATCGACGTTCCCGGTCTCGGAGATCATCGAGGCCCAGTGGGTTGCAGAGCGGCGCGGGCTGGCGCGCTTCCGCACCGAACAGCCGCCCTATTCGATCCTGAACCGCGGTATCGAACGCGAGGTGCTGCCCGCCTGCGAGCGGTACGGCATGGGCGCGATGGTGTGGAGCCCGCTAGCAATGGGCATGCTCACCGGCCGTTATCGGAAGGGCCAGCCGCAGCCTGATAGCGGCCGCGCCAGACGGTTCCCCACACAGATGTCCGATGAACGCAGGCTGCATGCTGTCGAGCAGCTCATCCCTCTGGCAGAGGAGGCGGGGCTGCCGCTGACGCATATGGCGCTGGCTTTCGTGATGGCTCACCCCGGCGTCACATCGGCAATCATCGGTCCCCGGAGGATGGAGCATCTCGACGATCTGCTCGCTGGCGCCGAGGTGCGCCTGACAGACGAAATACTCGATCGGATCGACGCGATTGTCCCGCCTGGCACCGACGTCGGACCGCTAGAGGCCGCCTACAATCCACCGGCGATTTTGAAGGCGGTGTTGCGCCGCCGACCAATGGCTGACCGCGCCGCTGCGTGAGCGGGGTGGGGCCGGTGTTCTGAAGGTTCAGGGCACCGGCCGCCGGTGCGAGGAGAATAGTCCAGCGGGTAAGCGAAACCCGCTCACTGCACGAGGTCTTCGACCGAGGGAGCGACCGCACGCGCGACATCATAATCCATAGTCGCCAATAAAGTTTTGGAAGGATACCGAATGTCGTCGGTAGGAAAACGACGGACCACCTTGCTCAGCCTTTGAATATCTGGAGTCAACCAGACATCGGCACTGGCCGTTTGAGACGGGTAGCGGTTGTGCCAGTACGCACGAAAGTGCGGTCCCTCACCGCCGTCAACGTACGTACAGGACGTAAACCTTGGATAGCCTTCGACAGCATGTGGGGCTGTCCCTCTAGCCCATTTTGATTGGCTTCCCCACTTCTCAAAAGCTCCCGAAGCGGTTCTGAGGCCTTCCACCAACAGCCTTAGGCCACTAGGCTCTACGAAGTTGACGGTTTCTCGATAGATCGCGGTCTTTCTAGTATTTACATATGCTTGATTGACGATGTGACACATGTAATCTGGCTTCTTCAAGTCCAGCGAAGAGTCGGAATCCACTGGGGACGGCGTGGCTGTTTTGAGCCCGGTTCCACGAACGACATCACCCGGTTCGTCGGCGTACGAGAAGACTTTCGTAATGACGCCTGACTTGAGCGCTTCGGCGCTTTGGACGTAGTAGAGTCCTTCCGGTGTTGCTAGCCCCATCATAGCGAACACGTCATCACTGCTGACGCCCATTTCGTCGAGGTAAATGGAAAGCCTCCGCTTCAGCGCTGGATCGGCCTTCGTCGATATCTCATCGAGGTTTCTTCTTCCTGTATCCTGACGATTTGGGCCATTTGTTATCTGATGAAGGCCGATATATGCGTTAGTAGCCGCAGCGCGCACTCTGCCTCCTGCCAGGACGAATGGGCAAGCCGAGAAACAGTACGCTGCTCCAGCGCGAACTTCGCCTTCCGACCAGCCGTCCCTGACGATCTTTTCTGCACAGCGCGGCACCATCATCGGGCAATCATTTAACTGCGTCCTGCCCACCGCGGTTTCGAGGCCGGCAGCTCGGATCATACGTCCAACCGAGAGCGCCGCATCCACATCTCCGCCGCGAGACTGAAACACGACAGAAAGTTTTTGGCCTTTGAGGCTCTTCAGAAGCTCCTTAAATCGTTTGGGCGTGTCAGCCGTTATCTTGCCTTCGGCAGATATCCATTGGACGCAGATTTCCTTGCAATTGCCGCTCCGAACCAGAGCGAAATTCATCGGCCACTCTTCGGGCGCCTGTGCGGCTGCGGCGGTCGGTATGGCGGCAACCAAGGGCAGAAAAAAGCTTACGATGATCAAGCAAAAGCTTGCCAGAAAGCCTAAACGAATAGTCATGAAACGCCTCACAAATAGCAGAGTAAATGCTATTGCCTCGGGCCTCTTTGATACAACCATTTTTAGAAAAATCGCGATTGGAGACAGTGGATAATTCCACCAAAAGGGCGCTTGCGGATCGATAGGTTGAGGATTGGGAGTTGCGCACTGATTCAGACTTTGGTGGGGGCGGGAGGCTAATACGTGCACACGATACCGAAGAGTTGGCCCACAAATAGATACAGGGCTCCACTCTTGTCATAGCCTGGTCGGCACGCATTGCGAGGCTTCCGCTAACCCTGCAAAGTCATGTAATGGCCACTTCGGGCCACCTGCATACATTGTCGTCGCTGCCGAAAAGCGCGAAGACCACGACGGTGGTATCTTGCCCCACGGCCCTTTCCCTCTATGCTGCGCCAAACATCTAGGGAGATAAATATGATCCTGCATTGCGTTTTCATGAGGCTCAAATCCGCCATGACACAGGATGAGAAAAAGGCGCTCTTCGAGTCCATCGCCGCTTTGAAGCAGGTCATTCCCGGCATCATCGATGTCAAATACGGGCCGAATGTCTCTCCGGAGGGGCTACATGGCGGCTTCGTCGATGGGTTCGTGGTGACGTTTGAGAGCCCCGAAGCGCGTGATGCCTATCTCGTGCACCCAGAACACGTCGCCGTCGGTGAGCGCATCGTCTCGTCAAGCGATGGTGGTCTTGCCGGTCTGCTGGTTTTCGACCTCAATCTTTAAACAAGGAGGACCGCCGGCATGTGCCCGCGGCCTCATGCCGGCCGCCGGGGCGTGACGACTGTGAGATTCATCTCGGAGCGCAGGCGAAAACCCATCGCCTTGTAAAGCGAGACGGCCGGTGTGTTCGCTGCATAGGCATGCAGGTAGACGGTCTCGTCCCTCGCCGAGATATCGCCGGCAACGAAGCGAAAGAGCAGGGTGCCGAGGCCGCGTCCCTGAAAATCGGGATGGGTGCAAAGGCCGCTGAGTTCTGTAAAACCGGGCTGGCGCATGCGTTGGCCGGCCATAGCAACGAGGCGGCCATCGATCTTTACCCCCAAAAGGTGCCGAGGCTCTGGGCGCGGAGCGTGAAGGGACCGGGCTTGGTCAGCGTGGCCAGGGCGAGCATGTCGGCCGCATCGGCTTCCGTCAGCGGCTCGATCCGGCTGTCCGAGATCCGTTCATAGGGCCGTTCGGCGATCATCTGCACCAGCTTGTCTTCGAAGACAACCGTCAGTCCCTGGGGGATCGTGATGGGGTTGGCTTCGACGAGCGCCATGACCTCGTCGCCGGCCGGCAGGTTCGCCAGAGCTTCGAGGCTTTCGACCGTATCGTCGGCTGGGGCTGCGAAAGGCACGATGGAGGGCGGATAGCGACGGGCGCGCTCGCTGCCTTCGGCCAAAGTCGCGTGGGCGGTTTGAAGCGCGTTCCAGGCCGGACGGTCAAGAATATGGCTCATGGTTTCTGCTCCTTGTCGCGATTGCCTCGACGGACAAGCGGCGCTTCGGCAAGCCCATCCTCGATTGCTGCGAGTTGTTCCAGAAGCGGTCTGGAGATATCGCCGCAAAGCTCGGTCACCGCCTGTTCGACGCGCGGCCAGACCGATCGTTTCGAATAATCGACGAGTTCCTGTCCGTTCGGTGTCAGCGAGACCAGTCTTCGGCGCTGATCCTTGGCCGAGGCCTGCATGTCGACGTAACCTTGTTCCAGAAGCTGCGAGACGGAGCGCGTGGCACCCGGCTGAGTGATGCCGACTGCCTGGGCGAGTTCGCCGATGGTCAGCGGACCGGCGCGATCGATCGCCGCGAGAAAGGGATAATGAGCAGACTGGATGGAGACGCCGAGCTCTTCGATGATCTGCTGCGTATCGGCCTGAAGGCGTTCGCCAATACGGCGGAAACGGCTGCCGAGGCAGAGGAAGCCCAGCGATTTCACGATATCTTCAACCAAGACACGTTCCTCTCCGATTTACATAAGCTATTATATAACTTGATATGTAATTGTCGAGCTCTCCTTTGGTTGGAGCACAAAACTGTGAGTGAACCATTGCCTCGTTGACCAATGGTGGCCATGTCGGCCCGCCGGTTTTCGATCTCAGTCTTTTGAACAACGGGGCCGCGGACATGCGCCCGCAGCCCCGGTTTGTCCGGCTGGACTCAGCTTGATTTCGCCATGGCAGCAGCGAGCTGATCAACGTTATAACGGAACATTTTTTCATATGTCGGAGCAGGGCCGTTGGCCTTGGAGAGAGATTCGACATAGAGTTCGCCGCCGGGCTCAGCACCCGTGGCCTTGGCAACCTGCTTGACCAGGCGCGGATCGTTCGAGTTCTCGAAGAAATAGGTCTTCACGTGCTCGGTTTTGATTTGCTCGATCAGCTTGGCGACCCCGGCGGCCGAGGCCTCGGTTTCGGTCGAGACGCCAAGCGGCGACAGGAAGTTGACGTTGTATTCGCGGCCGAAATAGCCGAAGGCGTCATGGCTGGTCAGCACCTTGCGGCGATCTTCCGGGATCTTGTCGAACTTGCTGTGCGCATAGGCATCTAGATCGCTCAGCGTCTTGGTGTAGCGTTCGGCATTGGCCTTGAAATCGGCAGCGTCGGCCGGATCGGCTGCTATCAGCGCCTTTTCGATATTGGCGACCCAGACCTTCACATTGACCGGGCTGTTCCAGACATGCGGATCGGCGATAGTCTTGCCGTCGTCGACCATGGTGCGGGTGTTGATCCCCTCCGAGACGACAATCGGCATGCCCTTGTAGCCGGACGCGCCGATCAACCGATCCATCCAGCCTTCCAGACCTTCTCCGCTAACGAAGGTGACCTTGGCCGCATTTAGTTTCTTGGCGTCGGCCGGCGCTGGCTCGAATTCATGGGGGTCGCCGTTCGGGCCGACCAGGCTCGACACCTTCACATGGTCGCCGCCCACCTGCTTGACGACATCGGCCAGCACGGTGAACGAGGCAACGACATTCAAGGTTTCGGCAGAAGCCGGTGCGGCGATGCCGAAGGCGATGAAGGCCGGCAGCGCCGTGGAGAGAAGCAGTCTATATTTGGTCACGATAATCTCCTTGATCAAAATTAGCCCCTGAGATGGGGGCGGGGAATAAACCGGCGGGCTAGGCCAGACGGTGCGAACAGAATGGAAAAGCCATAGATCAGGCTCGCCGTGATGATGATGGTCGGGCCGGAGGCGAACTCGAGATGGTAGGAAGCGACGAGCCCGATATAGCCCGACGCGGTCGCCGTTGCCGCCGCGATTGTCATCATCGCGGGCAGGCTGCGCGACCAGAGTTGCGCGATTGCCGCCGGCAACATCATCAGCCCGACCGCCATCAACGTCCCGAGCGCCTGGAAGCTGGCCACAAGGTTAAGCACCACCAGCAGCAGGAAAAGGAAATGATAGACCGGCCCCCGACCGCCCACGGCGCGCAGAAAGCCGGGATCGAAGCACTCCATCACCAATGGCCGGTAGATGGCGGCGAGCACCAGGAGCGTCACCGTGGTGATCGCGCCGATCTGGTAGAGGGCAGGGGCGTCGATCGCTAGGATCGTACCGAAGAGCACATGCAGCAGATCGATATTAGAGCCACGCAGCGATACGATGAGTACGCCCAACGCCAGTGACGTCAGATAGAAGCTCGCGAAACTCGCGTCTTCCTGCAGTACCGTCATGCGACTGACGAGGCCGGAGAGCAGCGCCACCGATAAGCCGGCCACAAGTCCGCCTAGCCCCATCGCCGTCAGCGATAGCGAGCCAGCGATCAGATATCCGATTGCTGCGCCGGGAAGGACAGCATGACTCATGGCATCGCCCATCAGGCTCATGCGCCGGAGCATCAGGAAGACACCGATCGGTCCGGAGCCAAGGCCGAGGCAGAGGCAGGCGATGAGTGCGCGCCGCATGAAGCCGTAGTCGGCAAAGGGGGAAAGAAAGATATCATAGGCCGTCATTCGGCCGGCTCCCGCTTCGCCAATTTCCGGTGAGCAGGTTCCCGCTCCGGCGCGCAGTCTCCAGCATCCTCGTCCCAGTGCTCCGCCATGGCCCGCGCCTTGATGAGATTATCGGGGTTCATCACGTCCTCTGTCCGGCCCCAGCCAACCAGTTCGCGGGCAATCAGCAGCGTCTCGGGAAAATGCCCCCGTACCTGATCGAAATCATGCAGTACGGCAATCACCGTGCGGCCGTCGCCGTGCCAGCGCAGAACAATGTCGAGCAGGTCGCGCGTCGTGCGCTGATCGATGGCGGTAAAGGGCTCATCGAGAAGGATGATGCGGGCGTCCTGCAGCAGAAGCCGCGCGAAGAGTACGCGCTGGAATTGCCCGGCAGAGAGCGAGCCGATGTGGCGACGCTCGAAGCCCGCCAGACCCACGGCTGCGAGCGCATCCCGGGCGCGCTCCGCGTCAGCGCGCGAAAAACGACCGAAGGCACCGGAATTTTTCCAGGCGCCGAGCATGATGGTATCGGCCACCGAGATCGGAAAATGCCTGACGATGTCGGCCGCTTGTGGCAGATAGCCGAAATCATTGCGCGTCAGCTCGCCGCGATCGACAGACCCTTCCGCCGGCCTCAATTCGCCGATGATCGCCTTCAGGAGCGTCGACTTGCCTGCCCCGTTCGGCCCGGCAATCGCCGTCAGACTACCGGGCTGGAAGGCACCGGAAACGTGATGCACGGCCGGATGGCGCTCATAGGTGACGGTGAGGTTGTCAAGACGGATCGGAACACTCATGCCAATTCCACCGCCCAGCCGATCATTGTCCAGAGGATTGTGATGGCGATCGCAACGAAGGCGAGACGCGTCAATACAGAGCGCCCAATTAAGGAGGAGGCAAAGGGATCGCTGCTGAAAGGCATGCGGCAATTTCCGTAAATGTAATAACATTACGTCTTGTAAAGGAGAAAATGCGGCAAAAAAGCGGCGATGGCTATGGTTTGAGCCGCTGCTATGCAACCAACACTGTAAAATGTCGCGGGAATGCTATATATAGCGCATATATTGTTATCGGATATCGAGATTAGCGGAGCAAACCCATGAATGTCTCTATCGGAGAGCGTCTGGAAAAATTCGTCGAGAGAGCCGTGAAAGAAGGACGCTATGGTTCCGCGAGCGAGGTGGTGCGCGAAGGTCTGCGACTCGTCGAGGAACGCGAAGCAAAACTTGCTTCGCTACGCCGCACTTTGGAGGCGTCGATTGCCGCAGGCGGCGATATCTCCGATGAGGAGCTCGGTGCAGCTTTGGATGCTAAAGCTGCTGAGCTCGCCAAAGAAGGGTATTGAGTGGCGCGGCTTCGTTACACGAGAGACGCGCAAAGCGACATTCTCAATATCCTGACATTTATCACGCATGAGAGCGGTAGTCAGAAGATAGCTTTGAAATTTACGACCTCATTACGCCGCAAATGTTCTGATCTTGCGTCGCTTCCGGGCCATATGGGACGTCCTAGGCCTGAACTTAGACATGATATGCGTAGCTTTGTCTTTCGGAGCTACATAATCTTCTTTCATTATATCGACGATGTTTTTGAAGTCTTGAATGTACTCGAAGGCCATCGCGATCTCGACAGCCATTTCCATCAAGAGGATTGAGGCAAAGCAGCACTCTGAGTGGTCCTTTGCCTCTCTATTGAAATTAGCGCCTAAAGCTGCTCGATCATCGCCGCCGCGCCCGACACGATTGCCTGGCCGGGGCTTTCCTCGATGTTGAGCGCTTTCACCACGCCGTCTTCCACCAGTATCGAATAGCGCTTGGAGCGAATGCCGAGGCCGCCGGCGGAGAGGTCGATATCGAGGCCGAGCGCCTTGGTGAAAGAGCCGTCCCAGTCGGCGAGGAAATGGATCTTGCCCATGCCGCCCGAAGATTGCGCCCAGGCGCCCATGACATGCCAATCGTTGACGGCAACCACGGCGATGTCGTCGACGCCCTTGGCGAGGATGGCATCACGGTTTTCCAGATAGCCCGGCAGATGGTTCAGCGAACAGGTCGGCGTAAAGGCGCCGGGAACGGCGAAGAGCACGACGCGCTTGCCGGCGAAAAGCTGATCGGTGGTGAGTTCAACCGGACCGTCAGCGGTCTTTTCCTTGAACGTGGCGGCGGGCAGTTTATCGCCGACAGCGATGGTCATGGCACTCTCCTTAGGTTGCGATTTGGGGCGCTTGAATGGCCGCCCCGTGAGTAAAACGGTTGGTCGAAACTATAGATCCGGGCTATTCGAACGCAAGCGTGGTTTCCATGGCGCGTTCACCGTCGACGACGAGGATGCCCCAGCTTTTTCCTTTGATATCGTAGTTCTTCGGAAGCTTGCCGATGGCGATTTCGGTCGCAAAAGTCTTGCCGTCGCGTTTGCCGTTGGCCTGTTTGAAAAAGACATAACCGGCCGGGCCGGTCAGATAGATTAGCGGCGCTTCGCCGTTTGCTTCCGGCAGCGTCAGGCGCAGCGAAAGGGTCTTCGCATCTGCCGAAAGTCCGTGATTTTCGACGGCAAAGTCCGGGGAAGGGGCTTGCGGCAGCAACGCATTGGCGGCGTCCAGCAGGGCTTGCTCATGCGGAGCTGACTGGCCGGCGTCCGATAGCGGCAGCGAAAATTGGGCCTGGAAGGGGATGCAGATGTCCTTGCAGAGCCCGATGAAGGCGGTGAGGTCGAGTGTCGCCGGCTGTTTGCCATTGACGCGGAACTCGAGCGGCAAGGTCACCGGCGCGTCATAGCCGATTTCCTGGATTACGCCAACGGTGATCGGCTTGGGTGTCGGATAGCTGGTCTTTTCCAACGTGACGCCGCTTCCGGGCGCCGGGCTCACCTGTGGCGGAATACCGCTTTCGCCGGGCTCACGCCAATAGGTGATCCAGCCGGGCGCCGGCTCGATCTGCAGCGCGGCGCGGATATGGCCCTGAGCGTCCGGCGCCAGGGCCACTAGCCGCATGCGTCCGCCCTCATTGTCTATCCAGCCGCTCATGGCCGCATGGGCGGCGGTGCCGTCAGTCAGTATTGCGGCCGCGAGCGTTCCGAGCAGCGTTGTCAACAGGGGAGCGAAGGAGAGTTTTCCGATCATGGAACAAGGATTTACCGGATGGCGCGATGCTGTGCCAGAACGACGCGGACAAGAAATGATCATTTTCAGTTGATTGATTTATGACATTGCCGCATCTTCTTTTTGAGGGGCGCAGTTACAGACTGCAGTCAGGAGGTACGATGTCCCTATCGACGCTGAAGAATAAAAGCGAAAGAGGTTTTCTCGACGGCCAGTTCCTGATTGCCATGCCTGGTATGGAAGACCAGAATTTCAATCGCACGGTGATCTATATCTGTGCTCATTCCGCAGCCGGTGCCATGGGCTTCGTCATCAACCGGGCGCAAAACCTCACCTTTACCGACGTGCTGCTGCATCTCGAAATGATCAAGGACGATGATGCTATTCTTCTGCCGGCGGTCGCTCGGGATTTCCCGATCCAGACTGGCGGCCCCGTTGAAAGTGGCCGCGGTTTCGTCCTCCATTCCGACGACTATATCAGCGACAGCAGTATTCCGGTGAGCGACGATATCAGCCTGACGGCGACATTGGATATTGTTCGCGCCATTTCCAAGGGCGGCGGGCCGAAGCGCGCCACCATGCTGCTCGGCTATGCCGGCTGGGGCGCAGGTCAGTTGGAGGCGGAAATCAGCAATAACGGCTGGCTCAATTGCCCGGCCAACGAAGAGCTGATCTTCGATCGGAGCCTTGACGACAAGTATGAACGTGCCCTGGCCTTGATGGGTATCAATGCCGCCATGCTGTCGCCGCATGCGGGGCATGCCTAGCCGACCGTCCTTTTGGAACGAAATATTGATAGTGGCGTTTCCCTGTCACCGCACCGGCAACTCCGCCGGTGCCGAATGAGGAGGCGTTCGCTATGGGCAGCATGAGTGACAAGGCATCCGGCAAAGCCAACGAGATGGCTGGTAAGGCCAAACAGGTTGTCGGCAAGGCCACGAAGAGCAAGAGCATGCAGGCCGAAGGCACGGCCCAGAAAGCTAAGGGTAAGGCTCAAGTGGCGGTTGGCAAGGCCAAGGACAAAGCCAAGGGCGCAGTAGGCCGGATGTGATCCGGCAGTTCGGTATGCGTTAAGCTAAGTGCTGCGTCCTTTCGCGTGCTGTCGCATGCGCGGCGCAGTAAAAGAGCCTGTCACGAATTCGCGACAGGCTCTTTTTCATGTCTTTGGCAGCCGAGTTTTGGAGCGCGTTCCATGAGGCTTTTCGCTTGTGACCATTGTGGCCAACCGGTGCATTTTGATAACCGGCAATGCATGCGCTGCGGCCACCAGCTCGGCTTTGTTCCAGAGCTTCTTGCAATGTATGCGCTGGAGGCTGATGGGCCGAATTGGCGCTTGGTCGCCGAGCCGACACGTGTTGTCCGCTTCTGTGCCAACGCCGAACTCGATATCTGCAATTGGATGGTCGAAGCCGGAGATCCCGAACCTTTCTGCATTGCTTGTCGCCATAACCGGCTAGTGCCGAATACGGATACACAGCCGGGCACGGATCGCTGGCGACGGATCGGTCGCGCCGAGCGGCATCTGTTCTATTCGCTGCTGCGCTGGAACCTGCCGCATCCCGATCGCCAACAGGATCCACAGAGTGGGCTGGTCTTCGATTTCCTCGAGGACGAGGTGCAGGGTGGCAATGTCGTGCCGGCGAGAACCGGCCATGAGGAGGGGCTGATTGCCATCCGCGCCGCCGAGGCTGACGATGTCACGCGCGAGCAGGCGCGCACATCGATGAATGAGCCCTATCGTACGTTGCTTGGCCATTTCCGTCATGAGGCTGGCCATTTCATCTGGAACAGGCTGATCCGCGACCGCAACCAGTTCGATGCCTTTCGTGCTGTCTTTGGCGATGAGCGGGTGGACTACGGCGCAACCCTGCAGCAGCACTATGAGAATGGACCGCCGCCGAACTGGCAGGACAATTTCATCAGCGCCTATGCCAGCGCGCACCCCTGGGAAGATTTCGCCGAATGTTTCGCGCACTACCTTCACATCGTCGATACTCTAGAGACCGCCCGCTCTTTCGGCTTGGCGGTCGATCCCAACGGTTATCGCGAAATGGCAACGGCGGTCGATTTCAATCCCTATTGGGCTGAAAGCGCCGAACAGCTCGTCAGCGCCTGGATTCCCCTGAGCGTCGCGATCAACGCCATCCAGCGCAGCATGGGTCAGCCGGATTCCTATCCCTTCATCCTGTCGCCGCCGGTGGTGGCGAAGCTGGAATATCTACATGGAGTAATTAGGGGAGCGTAGCTCTTGCTAGAGCGCCGTGCGTTCATTTGAACGCACAAAGGTCGCTCTAATCTTTTGGATGCTCTAGGCGCGCTTCGTCAGCGGAAAGCGTTCCTTCAACAGCCGGATGACCGAGTCCGATCCCATCGGCGGGCCGAAGATGAAGCTCTGGCCGTAGGCGCAGCCCATCTTGGCGAGTTCGAGCGCATCCTCTTCCGATTCGATGCCTTCGGCGACGACGCGCATATTGAGTTCGCGCGCCATGGAGATCACGGAACGCAAAAGCACGGCTTTCTTGTCGCTTTCGTCACGCACCATCGCCTTGTCGAGCTTGATCGTGTCGAAGGGGAAACGGGTGAGGTAGGAGAGCGATGAATAGCCGGTGCCGAAGTCGTCGAGCGCTAGGCCGATGCCGGCTTCGCGCAGCTTGCCGAGCACGAGGCGGGCCTGTTCCGGGTTCTCCATTACCTGCGATTCGGTCAATTCGAGCTTGATGCGGTTCGGTTCGCAATGAGTTTTGGCGAGCAAAGCGCGGACATCATCGTAGAGCTCGTTGTTGAGGAGCTGCACGCTGGACAGGTTGATGGAAACAAAGAGCGGCAGGTCGCCGGTCTGGCGCTGCCAGGCCATCAGGTCGTTGGTCGCCTGTTCCATTGCGAACATGCCAAGCGGGCCGATAATATCCGAGGCTTCGGCGATCGGTATGAATTCCGACGGCGGGATATTGCCGCGTTTCGGATGCTCCCAGCGCATCAGCGCCTCGAAGCCGGCGATTTCGGCGTCTTCCAGTCGAACGATCGGCTGGTAGACCAGCGACAATTCCTTGCGCTCGACGGCACGGCGAAGGTCCGTTTCAAGCTGCAGACGGTCGGTGCCGAAGCTGCGGAATGCAGGCTGGAAAGGCTCGACGCGATTGCCGCCGGCACGCTTGGCGCGATACATGGCAAGCTCGGCGTCACTCAGCAGACCGGTGGCACTCTCCTGCTGGTCGACCCAGGACGTCAGCCCGATCGAAGCAGTCAGGATGATTTCGCGATTGGCGAAATTGATCGGCACCATGATCGCCTTGCTGATCGCATCGGCGAAATCAGCGACCTTTGCCGGGTCGCGTTCTGAAACCAGGATCAGGCCGAACTGGTCGCCGGAGAGCCGCGCCAGCGTGTCTTGCGGCTTCATCAGCCGACGAAGACGGCGTGTAAGCGCGATCAGGATATTGTCGCCAGCGGCGACACCGAGCGTATCGTTGACCAGCTTGTAGCGGTCGATATCGATCACCATCACCGTCGGACGCAGCTGGTTGCCTTCAGGCGCCAAAGTGAGAACGGCCTGCAGGCGGTCTATGAAAACTTGGCGATTGGGCAGACCGGTCAGATTGTCGTGCAGCGCGTCGTGTAGCAGCCGCTCGATCGAATTCTTCTGCTCCGTGATGTCGACGATGGTGCCGACGCAGCGGATGATCTCGCCGTTCGAGCCGAGCACCGGGCGGGCGCGGATCGACAGCCAGTGGAAATGCCCGTCTTCGGCGCGGATGCGGAATTCATGGTTCAGCCGGCCGCGGCGGTGTTCGAGCAGCACGTCGAGTGTTGCGCGGAAGCGGTCGCGATCGTCGGGATGCAGCCGCGGCAGCCAGTTGCGAGCCGCACCATGCATGGTGCCGGGCGACAGGCCGAGCTTCATCGAGATATCCGGGGTCGTCACCACACGGTCGCGCGCCACGTCCCAGTCCCAAACGGTGTCGCCGGAACCGGTAAGCGCCAGGGATTGCCGCTCGAGATCGGAGAACAGGCCCTGCTGGAATGCGCCGCCCGCGAAAGCATGCTGCATCACCGTGAAACCGATCAGCAGCACGATCAGAACGAGGCCGCCGCCGAGCGCCGGCTGGATGATGTCATTGTCGAGCTTACCCGTTATCGTCATCCAGGCGCCGAACAGCCAGACCAGGATCAGCGCCCAGGCGGGTACCAGCAGAATGGCGCGGTCATAGCGGCTGAAGCCGAGATAGATGATGAGCAGCAGACCCGCCGTCGCCGTCAGCGCCAGCGACAGCCGTGCGATACCGGCGGCGATGGATGGGTCGTAGATCGCCACGCCGAAAAGCAGGGCGAGACCGAGCACCCAGGCAAGTGTCACGTAGCCCAGATGCGCATGCCATCGATTGAGGTTCAGATAGGTGAACAGGAAGATCACCAGGCTCGACGCGAGCGCTACCTCCGCACAGGCGCGCCATATTCGCTGATCGCTGGAGGTGATGCTGATGAGTTTGCCGAGGAAACCGAAATCGACGCAGATATAGCCGAGCACTGCCCAGGCAAGCGCTGCCGTCGCCGGCAACATCGAGGTGCCCTTGACGACGAAGAGAATGGTCAGGAATACCGCCAGCAGACCGGCGATGCCGAGCACGATGCCGCGATAGAGTGTGAAGGCGTTGACAGTGTCTTTGTAAGCGTTCGGCTCCCAAAGATAGAGCTGCGGCAGATTCGGCGAGGAGAGTTCGGCGACAAAGGTGACGACCGCGCCGGGGTTCAGCGTGATGCGGAAGACGTCGGCCTCGTCGCTTGGCTGCCGGTCGAGGGCAAAGCCCTCGCTCGGCGTGATCGCGATGATGCGCTGCGAGCCGAGGTCCGGCCAGAACATTTTCGAGTTCACCAGGCGGAAGTGAGGTGCGACGATGACGCGCTCAAGCTGTTCTTCCGAGACATTGGCGAGTGCAAAGACGGCCCAGTCGCCCTGATGGTTCGGCGATGAGGACCGCACCTCGATGCGGCGGCGAATGCCGTCGGCGCCGGCGGCGGTGGAAACCTGAAAGGCCTCGCCCTGATTGGTGTAGATCTCCGTCGTCGCTGTCAGATCCAGCGCGGTGTCGTCGCGCGAAATCTTCACCGGTTCGGCGGCATGCGCCATGCCGGCAAGAAAGAACAACATGGCAGCCGTGAGGATCGCGAGGATCGCGGACGACCATTTGGTCAACGGCGGGGTTGGCGTGAGATCGGCGGTCATTGCTGGTCGGATTTTCTGCTCAGGTCGGCGTCGGACGCCAACCGGGAAAACATCACGTGATCACGCCACTGACCGTTGATTTTAAGATAACCGCGCAAATGACCTTCCCGTTGGAAACCGGCCTTTTCCAAAAGCCGCATGCTACGCTCATTATCCGGAATACAGGCTGCTTCAATACGGTGCAACTCAAGTCCCGAAAAGATGTAGGGTATAACCAACTGAAGTGCGGCGAACATATGGCCCTGGCCTGAGTGCCGCTCGCCCATCCAATAGCCGATCATGCAGCTTTGCGCGGCGCCGCGGCGGATGTAGCCGATCGTGATGCCGCCGAGCAAAGTCATATTCTCTTTAAGAAAAATAAAAAGTGGGATGGCCTGGCCGGAGCTGTATTCCTGTTTGCCACGGATGACGCGGGCTCGATAGGCGCCCTCGGTCAGTTCGTCATGGCGCCAGGTCGGCTCCCAGGGTTCCAGGAAGCGTCGGCTTTCGGCCCGCAGCCGGTGCCATTGATTGAAATCGGAGTAACGCGGCAGCCGCAGCAAATAGGTCGCGTTTTCGAGTTCGACCGCGTCCGGATGACGTGACAGAAACCGAAAGACCGATTTTTGCATTCCGCCCAGTACTCCCCGAAAGATTGAACCCATAGGCTCGCGATGCGGTCTTAGCCGCTCGCGCTTTTGGAGGCGGGGGTCGGCGATGATAAGGACGTGATGATATCTTCCATCGGCGCCAACTGTTCCAACGGCCCGATTGCCGACAGCGTCGGCACCGTGTCGAAGAACAGGCGGCCGGCAAGATCCGTCAGGCGGTCGATGGTGATGCCCTGCAACCGTTCCAGCATTTCCTGGTTGGGAATCGGCCGGCCGTAAAGCATCATTTGCCGTGCGATCTGACCGGCGCGCGCCGCTGGGCTTTCCTGTCCCATCAGCAACTGCGCACGGATCTGGGCGCGGGCGCGCTCGATTTCCTGCTGCTCGATCTGATGGGAGGATTTGTGCAGCTCATCAATGATGACCGGCACCAGTTCCGGCAGGTTCTCGCCGCCAGTTGCGGCATGGATGCCGAAAATGCCGGTATCGGAAAAGCCCCAATGAAAGGCATAGACAGAATAGCAGAGGCCGCGGAACTCGCGCACTTCCTGGAACAGCCGTGAGGACATACCCCCGCCGAGAATGTTGGCAAGGATCTGCGAACAGTAGAAGTCGCGCGTGTGGTAGGCGCGCCCCTCGAAGCCGAGCAGGATCTGCGCGTCCATGAGGTCGCGCGTCTCGCGGATATTGCCGCCGATATAGCGGGCAGGCTCGATGACGGGCGGCGCCGACGGCTTGGTCGGCAGGCTGGAGAAGCGCTCTTCGACCTGGCGTACGAAGCTTTCGTGGTCAACGGCGCCGGCGGCCACCACGAACATGCGGTCGGTTGTGTAGTTGCGGCTGAGATAGCCACGGATTTGGTCGGGCGAAAAGGAAACGACAGTCTCCGGCGTGCCCAGAATCGCCCGGCCGAGCGTCTGGCCGCGATAGGCGACTTCGGAAAATTTGTCGAAGACTACGTCGTCGGGCGTGTCGTTCGCGGCGTTGATTTCCTGCAGGATGACCTGCTTTTCGCGCTGCAACTCGTCTTCGTCAAAAGCAGATTCAGTCAGGATGTCGGCGAGGATATCGACGGCGAGCGGCACATGGTCCTTCAGCACGCGGGCATAATAGGAGGTCGTCTCGGTAGAAGTGGCGGCATTGACTTCGCCGCCGACATTCTCGATTTCCTCGGCGATCTGACGCGCCGTGCGACGCGCCGTACCCTTGAACGCCATGTGTTCGAGCAGATGCGCAATGCCGTGCTCCGCCTCGGTTTCGTTACGCGAACCCGATTTGATCCAGACGCCGAGTGCCACGCTTTCGAGGTGTGGCATCGTCTGGGTCGCTACTGTCAGCCCGGACGCAAGCCGGGTGCACTCCACTGTCATCGTCTGTCTTTCTGCGTTTATTATTCCCCGGCCCGGGCATGTTTGCCGATAAAAGTTTCTACGGCTTTAAGCTCCGGATCGAGGACGTCGAAACGCTCCTCCCTGTTCATCAGTCCAGCAAGCCACGTCGGAAGCGCCGGGTCAATACCACATGCCGATTTTACTGCGGCGGGGAATTTTGCCGGATGTGCGGTAGCAAGCGTTACCATCGGGCTTGCCGGCTTCTCGTTCTTTTCCGCAACAAAAACGCCGATGGCGGTGTGCGGATCGATGAGATAGCCGGTGTCATCGAGCATCTTGCGGATCGTAGCAGCGACCTGTTTCTCGCTGGCGCGGTCGGCGCGGAAGTCCTTCTTGATGGTCTTCAGAGCGTGGTCGCCAATCGAAAAACCATTCGATTGTTTCAGGCTTTCCATCGCCGCGCGCACCTTCGAGGCGTCGCGGTCATAGGCTTCGAACAGCAGCCGTTCGAAGTTGGAGGAGATCTGGATGTCCATCGACGGCGCAGTGGTAGCCTTGACCTCGCGCATCTCGTAGCGCCCGGTCTTCAGGGTGCGTGCAAGGATGTCGTTCTCGTTGGTGGCGATCACCAGCCGGTCGATCGGCAGGCCCATGCGCTTGGCGACATAGCCGGCGAAAATATCGCCGAAATTGCCGGTTGGAACGGTGAAGGAAATTTTCCGGTCGGGTCCGCCGAGCGCGACGGCGGTGGTGAAATAATAGACCACCTGCGCCATGATGCGCGCCCAATTGATCGAATTGACGCCCGAAAGTTTGGCGCGATCGCGGAAGGCGGTGTCGTTGAACATGGCTTTGACCAGGTTCTGGCAATCATCGAAATTGCCGTTGATCGCCAGCGCGTGCACATTGGCCGCGGTCGAGGTGGTCATCTGCCGTTGCTGCACCGGCGAAACCTTGCCATGCGGGAAGAGGATGAAGATGTCGGTCCGTTCGCGGCCGGCAAAAGCATCGATCGCCGCGCCGCCGGTGTCGCCCGAGGTCGCTCCGACAATGGTTGCCCGTTGCCCGCGCTTTTCCAGCGCGTAGTCCATCAGCCGTGCAAGCAGCTGCATGGCGACATCCTTGAACGCAAGCGTCGTGCCGTGGAACAGCTCCATCACGAAGCTGTTCGGGCCAGTCTGCACCAGTGGCGCGACGGCGGGGTGGCGGAAGGTGGCATAGGCTTCGTCGATCATGCCGCGGAAGACGTTGTCCGGAATTTCGCCGTTGGTGAAAGGCGACAGCACGGTGAACGCGACGTCCTGATAGCTCTTGCCGCGGAAAGCGCGGATCTCTTTTTTGTCAGGGTCGGCCATTTACGGGGTACATAAAGCCCGCCATCACGCGCAAGGCCGGCCAGAAGGGCGTCGCAGAAGCCAAGAGCAGGGGCTTCTCCCCGCGTTGAGATATAGTCCACGGTCTAGAATTCCTTTGGTCGCAAAATTGCCGGAGTGATGGGGTGAGAGGATAGGAGAACGAAGCGATGGCAGCCCGTCTTTTTGCGTCGGATCAGCCGCGTGGTTTTCGCGTTTGCACAATGTCCGCCCGGCTGTTTCCGGCGGGCGGCGGCTTGCGCCAATCTGTCGACGTCGAAAAGTGAGCCAAAACGGTGCCTACCCAATCGATTTTTCGCTGCGCCGCTGGTATAGACCATCGCCAAGTGTCATTAAAGGCCCGTCGAACAGGCTGCAGGCCGATAATTGAATTATATGCAGAGGGTGGAATAATAGTGTTTGGCAGAGTTTCTCGTCGTCTTTTCTCCGCTTCGCTTCTGGCATTGTTGACTGGTTGCAGTTCTCTTGGTTTCGGTGGTGGCGACAAGCAGCCCGCAACGGATGTAACGGTTGCGCCGCAGGTAACAGCGGGCAGCACAGCCTCTGCCGACCCCGCACCGCAGGTGACCGGCGGCCAGGCCTATGTCGCCGGCAAATGCCCGCAAGTGGTGATCCGTGACGAGTCGTCCGTCTACCGCACCTATGCAAAGGGTGCCAAGGACGATCCGAACCAATTGATGTACCAAGCCTCGCTCGCACAAGCGACGCGCCAGTGCACGAGCGATGGCACCAGCCTCGGTATCAACGTCGTCGCGCAGGGGCGTCTCGTCGCCGGCCCGCAGGGCGGCCCCGGTAAGGTAACCTTGCCGATCCATGTCGCCGTCATGGACGACAACAACGCGCTCTACGAGAAGACCATTAACTTCACCGCCGAAATCCCGCCGGGTGAGAGCACCACGCAGTTCCTCTTCACCGACAACGACATCAAGGTTGCCGGCGGCTCCGGCGGCTTCACCAGCGTCCAGGTCGGCTTCGATCAGGGACCGCAGAAGCCCGTGAAGAGCCAGAAGCCGGCCCGCAAGAAGCATCAGTAAGGCTGGGATCAGGCAGTAGGCAGTAGGCAGTAGCAAAAGGTCGCCCTGTCCTTGCTACTGCCGGCAGTATAGCCGCAACATCTATTGCCTATAGCCTTACAAAACGCCTTCCCATTCCGCCAGCGCCATTACCACGCCGGCCAGGTCGGCCATTCGGGCGATGACGGTTTCCGCGTCCGCGTCGGTCAGCCGGTCGGCATGGGAAGGATAGGTGTGCGAGGCGCCGGTAAAGCCGATGACGCGCATGCCGGCGGCGCGCGCCGCCTGGACACCATGGACCGAATCTTCGACGACGACGACGTTGGCCGGCGCAACGTTCATCTGCTTGGCGCCGTGCAGGAAAATATCGGGCTTCGGCTTCACTCGATCGGCGCCGAGATCCTTGGCGGAGAAGATATGCGGCGCAAACAGCTCTTTGTAGCCGACCTTGGAGAGCATCATGTCGATCCGCGCGGAGCTGGAGTTCGAGCAGATGCAGCGCGGCATCGGTAGCCGCGACAGAGCGAGAGGAACGCCCGGGATAGCTTTGACGTCACTGGCGAGCTTGAGGTCGAGAAGCTTCTCGGATTTGTCGAGCAGCGATGCCGAGAGCGGGATGCTCGCCTCGCGTTCGACTTCGAACAGAATGTTCTGCCAGGTCATGCCTGCAAAGCGCTCGCCCATTTCTTCGACACCGATTGGGTAGCCTGCTTCCGTCAGGAGCTTGGATTCAACCTCCGCCGCGATGATTTCCGAATCGACCAGAACGCCGTCGCAGTCGAAGATAATGAGATCGAAGCCATTGCTCATGAGAATACACTGCCTTTGAGGGAGCTCTGGATTTGGCACGGCCTTATCCAACAACCGCTCCGCGCTTTTTGGGGCCTGCTCTAAAAAGGATCGTGCGGCTTTACACGATGCTCCGGCAAAGCTCAACCAATCAGCTGGCATGGCAGAAATGCACAGGCGGAAGGGATAGACTGAGTCTGAGCCTGACTTAGCGGATCAGCCGTGATGGGTCATGTTGAAAAAGTCGCTGCGCAGGCTTTTGGCATGTAATTGGCCGACCTGCGACTCATATTCTTCCTGCGCCGCCTGCCAGAAAGGCTCGGCCTCCGCGATCTTGCCTCGCCCGGCCGGCGATAGCTCCAGCATCAACCGACGGCTCTCTTCCGTTTCGGGTGCGCTGATGACCAACCCTTGCTGCTGCAGCGGCTTCACCGCCCGCAGGAGCGTCGTGCGGTCCATTAGCATCGCGGCTGCCAGTTCGTTCATCGTCATGCGTGCGTCGCGGCCGAGGAAGTTCAGCAGGGAAAATTGCGTGCTGGTTATGCCGGTCGGCGCCATATGCCGCTCGTAAAGTTTCGAGACATGCCGGGCCAGTTGCCGGGTTGCCAGGCAATGACAGGCGAGGGGACCAAGATCATCTTCGATTTGCATGTTTCTAATATACGTGTGCATATGCACCAGATCAAGGCGTCATTGCATTTGATCTGGACGCTCGACAAGGCCGATCGCCACCTTTAAGGATCGGCCATGGCCAAAGAGCGCGACGACACGATTGCCAGCCGTATCAGCCGGGTGCTTGCCGATCGCATCATCCGCGGCGAGATCGCGCCCGATGCGCGCCTGCGGCAGGATCACATCGCCGAGGAGTTCGGCGCCAGCCATGTGCCGGTGCGCGAAGCGTTCCGGCGGCTGGAGGCGCAGGGGTTGGCGATCAGCGTGCCCCGCCGCGGCGTCCGTGTCGCTTCCTTCGATCTCAAGGAAGTCCGTGAAGTCGCGGAAATGCGGGCGGCGCTGGAGAGTTTGGCATTGAAACATGCGGCGCAACACCTGACGCCGGCAATCCTCGATGCCGCTGAACAGGCGACGCGGGAAGGGGATGCGGCTGCCGATGTCCGCGCCTGGGAAGAGGCCAATCGCCGCTTCCACCGCCTGATCCTTGCGCCCTGCGGCATGGCGCGGCTCCTCGCATCGATCGATGACCTGCACGCCGCCAGCGCTCGCTTTCTCTTCTCCGCCTGGCAATCCGGCTGGGAAAAACGCACCGATCACGACCATCGATCAATCCTCGCCGCTCTGCGCCAAGGACGGACGGAGGAAGCGGCGTCTATCCTGCAGAAACATGTGCAATGGATCGGCCGGGCACCGGTGCGGACACCCTCGGGCACGACACGCGAAGCTTTTGCGATTGTTGGGTAAATTATAGGTAATTTGGATGCCGTGGTCTCCCGTCGTGGGGGATGATACGGGCGCGCCCTTCATCCTCGAGCGATGTCCCCGACACTTAAGCGTCGGCCCCATCCAGCCCTTTGTTCGTCACATCGGCTTCGATAGGGAACAGCGCCAAAAACCGGCGTTCGCCTTCCGATGTGAACAGGATCGAGCGGCTGTTTTCCGTTCGCCGTGCCCAGCCCTTGTCGAAGAAGTTGGAAAGCAGTGCCTTGCCGAGGCTGCCGGCGAGATGCGCTCGGCGTTCGCTCCAGTCAAGGCAGGAGCGACAGAGTGGACGGCGTGTCGAGCGCAGCCCGGTCACGTCTATGCCGATCGAGGTGAGGTGCGTTTCGCCGCGTTCCGTCAGGCTCAAGCCGTCACCGACCGCCGAGATGGCGCCGGCCGCAATCAGGCTGTCGAGCATGCGCACACCGTAATCGCCGGCGAGATGGTCGTAGCAGATGCGTGCCTTGCGCAGCGCCGGCTCTTTCGGACCGGGGCGGTGCCGCAGGTGCCCTCGCGTGGCGGCGAAGCCCATGATACTTTCGAGCAGCTTGCCGACACCGTCGTCGGCCAGCGCAAAATAACGGTGTCGGCCCTGTTTGCGTTGGGCGAGCAACCCGCCCGCTTCGAGTTTCGATAAATGCGTGCTCGCCGTCTGCAGCGTGATGCCGCCGGCCTCCGCCAGCTCCGTTGCCGTCAGAGCACGGCCGCCCATCAGCGCGGTGAGCATGTTCGCCCGTGCCGGATCGCCGATAAGCGCGCCTATCTGCACTATGTCAGGACCTTCCTTCATACTTCGATCGTAACCGAAGCATCCGCGTCACGCAATATGCGACAACATCTCCATCACCAAAGGAGAAAATCATGATCACCTGTTTCATCCGCTACGAGATCGATCCCTTCAAGAGGGACGCCTTTGTCGAATACGCCAGGGCATGGGGGCAGGTTATCCCACGCAACGGTGCGGATCTCGTCGGCTATTTCGCTCCACACGAGGGCTCCGCGACGACTGCTTACGGCGTCTACAACATCGAAAGCCTGGCTGCTTACGAAGCCTATCGTGCTCGTCTCGCAGCCGACCCGCTCGGTAAGGCGAACTACGATTTTTCCTGCCGCGAACGTTTCATAATCAGGGAAGATCGCATCTTCCTGAAAAACGTGTCGCTGCCGCATGGTCCGAAGGTGACGTTATGATCGCCGTCATTTTCGAGGTCGTTCCCTATCTCGGCGAGCGTCATCACTATCTCGATCTTGCCGGCAAGCTGCGCGCGGAGCTTGAAACGATCGACGGGTTCATCTCCATCGAACGCTTCGAAAGTCTGACGCAACGCGGCAAGCTTCTCTCGCTGTCTTTCTGGCGCGACGAGGCGGCGGTCAAGGAATGGCGGAACCGCGAAGCGCATCGGGCTGCGCAGAAGGCCGGGCGAGGGGCGATATTTGCCGACTATCGGCTGCGCATAGCGCATGTGATGCGGGATTACGGGATGAATGAAAGGGACGAGGCACCGGCCGACAGCCGCGCGGTGTATGATGGATCCGAGACGGGGAGCGACGACCGACGATCGACGCTGTCTTGAGAATTTGCAAAATGTGGAGCTCGCTTTAGCCTTTGGTAACCAACTTAGGTAACCATAACACTCAGTTAAGCGTATCGAGTAAGTGTAACAGCGAGTATCACATGGCGTCAGTTTTCCCGCTTGCCGACCTCAGGACTTCCGCAACGCCGGGCTCTTGGGTCGACACGATCATCAAGGGTGATTGCGTGGCGGCTCTTGAAGCACTGCCCACCCATTCCGTCGACGTCATCTTCGCCGACCCGCCCTATAACCTGCAGCTCGGTGGCACGCTGCATCGTCCCGATCAGTCACTGGTCGACGCCGTCGACGACGAGTGGGACCAGTTTGCCTCGTTCGAGGCCTATGATGCTTTCACGCGTGCCTGGCTGCTGGCCTGCCGCCGCGTGCTGAAGCCGACGGGCACGATCTGGGTCATCGGCTCCTACCACAATATCTTCCGCGTCGGCGCAACGATGCAGGATCTGAACTTCTGGATCCTCAACGATATCGTTTGGCGCAAGACCAATCCGATGCCGAATTTCAAGGGCCGCCGTTTCCAGAATGCGCATGAAACGATGATCTGGGCGAGCCCGAACGCCAAGGCCAAGGGCTATACCTTCAACTACGATGCCATGAAAGCCGCCAACGACGATGTGCAGATGCGCTCCGATTGGCTGTTCCCGATCTGCAGCGGCGGCGAGCGGTTGAAGGATCAGGACGGTAAGAAGGCGCATCCGACGCAGAAGCCGGAAGCTCTGCTTGCCCGCGTCATCATGGCTTCGTCCAAGCCCGGCGACATCGTGCTTGATCCCTTTTTCGGCTCGGGCACTACCGGCGCCGTCGCCAAGCGTCTCGGCCGCCACTTCGTCGGCATCGAACGTGAGCAGGATTACATCGATGCGGCCAGTGCCCGCATCGCCGCCGTCGAGCCGCTCGGCAAGGCGGAACTGACCGTCATGACCGGCAAGAAGGCCGAAGTTCGCGTCGCTTTCAACGTGCTGATCGAAAGCGGCCTCATCAAGCCCGGTCAGGTGCTGACGGATGCGAGGCGCCGCTATAGCGCCATCGTGCGCGCCGACGGTACCGTCGCGTCCGGCGGTGAGGCCGGCTCAATTCATCGCCTCGGCGCGAAAGTCCAGGGCCTTGATGCATGCAACGGATGGACGTTCTGGCACTTCGACGACGGGCAGTCCCTGCGCCCGATCGACGATCTGCGTTCGATCGTCCGCAATGATCTGGCCAAGGCAGAATAATCCCAACTATTTAAGTGGCATGATCTTATCCGAAAGCCTTTCCCAGCTTTCGCGATCATGCCACTGCCGGATCCGCATATCCGCCTTCTTCCGTCGAGTACCTCCAGTTAGGGAGGAAGGCGAAACGCCCAGGGTTCACGCATAACCCCTTAAATCCAAATGGATTTAAGGAAAGGATTATGCGTCATTCAAAATGTTACCGGACAGCACGTCCGGTAAGGCCCTGGGCGCTTTTTTTGGAGGCCTTCTAGATTAGAATTCCTGATAGTCCGTCACATCGACCCGGACGACACGTCCGTCTTCGTCGAAAGTGATCGTCTCCTCGCCCTCGCGGATCAGCGGCTTGCCGGTCTTGCTGTTCGTCGCCCGGACGGACCAGACGGCCCGGCCGGAGAGTGGCGTCAGCGTTTCCACCAAGGAATTAGAGGCGGTTTGATCCGGATAGGTATCGAAATAGCCGCGGAAAGCTTCCATGATCGCCTCGCGGCCGGCAAGGCTGCCGACGCCGTTGGAGACATAGGTGGCATTCTCCGCGAAGAAATTCTCGATTGCTTCGTAGTCGAGCCTGTTGATCGCGTCGTGGAACAGGGTGATGCGTTGTGCCGGATCGAAAATCATGAGCTCAAACCTCGATGCCGTAGGCGGCGAGATCGCTGCGCAGCTTCTCGGCGCCGGTGAAATGGACTGCATTCCAACCCGCGGCTTTTGCACCTTCTACGTTGGCGAGCGAATCGTCGATGAAGATGGTGGAAGCCGGGTCCAGATCGAAACTTTTGACATGCGCCTCGTAGATAGCAACATCAGGCTTGATCAGGCCAATGTCGCCCGACACGGTAACGCCGCGCGGCTTGGAGAGGAAATCGAAGCGCGTCTGCGCTTCGCGAAACGTGTCGGAGGCAAAATTGGTGAGCATGGTGACGTCGCGGCCCTCGGCAATCAGCTTCTCCAGGATGGCAACGCTGTCGTCGTAGGCATGCGGCACCATGTCGTGCCAATATTTGCGGAAGGCGCGAATCTGTTCTTCGCGTTCCGGATGCTCGGCGATCAGCAGAGCTTCGGCCTCTTCCCAGGCCCGGCCGCGATCCTGCTCGATATTCCATTCATTTGTGCAGACATTGGCGAGAAACCAGGCTCGCTCCGCCTCATCCGGGATGATGCGGCTATAGGGGATGCTCGGATCGTAGTGAACAAGCACCTTGCCGATGTCGAAGACGATGTGCCGGATTTCCGTAGTCATGAATTGCGTCCTGATGTGTAAGCGCTGGCTTTAATGAATGCGCGTGGAATAGCCTGTGCGATCGCTTTTTTCATGACGGTCGGCAAGGCCTGTGCTTCAAGATTTGTAACCGGCTCCCACCATCCGTCATTGCGGGTCGTGTTCGATGCCACCTGAGCGCGATAGATCGATAGCCGCAGTTCGAAGTGAGTGAAGACATGGGTCACGGTCCCGGCTGCCTGCCAATCGGCAGGGAAGGGCGCGGCTGCAGCGCTGGTCTCGCCGTCGATCCGTGCCGTCCAACCGGTGGTTGGTACTTCCGTCATGCCGCCGAGCAGGCCGCTGGCAATGCGCCGGCGTAAATAAATCTCGCCATCGTCATTCACCGCCACGAAAGCGGCACCCTGACGCACCGGCTTTTCCTTCTTTGCCGCTTTGACAGGAAAATGTTCGGGATCATGCAGCCGCAATGCCTCGCAGGCATTGTTGAAGGGACAGAGTGCACAGGCCGGCCGTTTCGGCGTGCAGATCGTCGCGCCCAGATCCATCATCGCCTGCGCGAAATCGCCTGGACGATCGGCAGGTGTTAGTAGCGCCACCTTCTGCTTCATCAATAGCTTGGCCGCGGGCAACGGTGTGGCGATGGCGTAAAGGCGGGAAATGACGCGCTCGACATTGCGGTCCATGACGGCCGCCTGCCGGTTGAATGCGATGGCCGCGACCGCCGCTGCCGTATAGTCGCCGATTCCGGGCAAGGCCCGCAGCCCGTCCTCGGTATCCGGGAACAGACCGCCATGTTCCGCCGCCACGGCCTCCGCACATTTCTTGAGGTTGCGGGCGCGGGCATAATAGCCAAGCCCGGCCCAGGCGGCCATGACATCATCGGTGGGCGCCGCCGCAAGATCACGAACCGTCGGCCAGCGCTCCAGGAATTTGGCGAAGTAGGCTTTGACCGCCGGCACCGTGGTCTGCTGCAGCATCACCTCGGATAGCCAGATATGATAGGGATCGGGCCGGATGCCGCGCGCCGCCATCAGCGGCGAAATCCGCCAGGGCAGGTCGCGGTGATGACGGTCGTACCAGGAAAGAAGCTCTCCGCTCAGGGACGATATCTGCGGTGAAATATCCATAATTTCCTATCGGTGAAGCGATTACATCCAACTCTCTAGACGCAATTGCTCGGGAAGTGAAAGTCGGAAAATATGAGATCCCCTAAACGGTGGAGATGAAGGAGAATTCATCATGCTTATCGAGCTTTTCGATCGTCTATTGAATGCGAGTCCCAACCTAGGGCTTCTGAATATCTGCGTGGCAGAAATTCTTTTCTTGTCGCTTGTCTATTGTGTGATGTGGAAGTTGTTGCACACACAACCATTTAAGGTTCTCATCGCTTATCTCAAACAAGAATTACGGCCGCAGCAAGAGAAGAGTTCGGATCGCTCACAAATGTTTTATCATGCTTTCGGTGCGCTCATCTTCTTTGTAATGGCGCTAAGCGTCTACGCCGCGTCGTCGGTTGTGTTGCTCGTTGCAGCTTGGCACACAGGTGAGAAGGGCGTATTTCCCCTACAGCTACTGGCCCTGGGATTTTCCTTCTTGGTCTTGTTGCAACGCAACTGATGCGCAACAATGCAGTGAAAGAGTGGAGATTATTTCGTGCTCTTTTGCAAAACAGAAAAGGCAGTTCTCTTTGACGTTCCTGCCGCGCTAATGCTTCGTTCTGACGCCGGGAAGCGACCTATAGCCTCAAAATGAGCGAATATCGTCTGTCAAAAATGCCGCGTCGCGGCGAAAAACAGATTTCCGAGCTGACCAACGGCATCATCGATCCCGTTCTGGCGAAGCGTGCGGGAATTAATACCGCGCTGCTCGGTTCCTGGGACGAGATCGCCGGCGAGGATTTCGCCGAATGCACACGGCCGGAGAAGATCGCCTGGGCCAAACGCGGCGGCTCGGGCGATGATGGCGGTTATCAGCCCGGTGTGCTGACCGTCGCCTGCGAGGGCGCTCGCGCCTTGTTTCTGACCCATGCACAGGGCGAGCTCATCCAGCGCATCAACGGCTTCTTCGGCTTCCATGCCGTCAGCCAGATCCGCATCGTCCAAAAGCCGGTCTCCGTTGCCTCCAAACGCTCGCGCACGCCGCCGCCGCTAAAGGGCGAGGCGGCGCGAAAGCTGGAAGACATGATGGACGGCATCGAGGACGACAAGCTCCGTGCGGCAATTCAAAGATTGGGTACGGCGATGGTCTGGAAGCGGGGTAAGAGATAATCCAAACTTGCTTTTTGTGAATGACACTGTCATACTCAGAAGATATTTGCAGGAGCTAAATATGCGAACCAGCAAGCCGATAACGGTCACACTCGGTAGCCAACAGCGCGGTGTGGATGCCCGATTGGAATCCGGAGCGTACGATTCCGCCAGCGAGGTCCTGCGCGCTGCTTTGAGGGCGCTGGACCGTGAAGAAGAAGTCATCAATCAAATCATGCGCGCAAAGATCCAGGAAGCGCTTGATGACCCTCGACCCGGCAGAGACGCTGACGAAGTTTTTGATCGAGTCGAAAAAATACATGCCGAGCGGATGAAAGCGGCTGGTCGTGAACTATAGGGTTGTTTTCAGCGTTTTTGCCGAAGACGACCTTATTGGTATCTATGAATTCATTGCGAAAGACAGCCCGAGCCGCGCGCTGTCGTTTGTCCAACGGCTCCGGGTACAGTGCGGAACGCTTAAGACAATGGCCGCTCGAGGTCCTCAACGTGAGGGTTTAGGGTCGGGTGTTCGAATTATGGTGTTCGAGCGGCGGGTGACGGTCGCATATCATATCAAGAACGAGCAGGTGATTATTCTACGTCTCTTTTATGCTGGTCAAAATATCCCATCGACCTTAATCGACGAGCACTGAGCTTGCGCACTGCCCCATCCCAATCAATTCTGACGATAATTTAACCTTTTTGTCTTCTGTAGGTCACAATTCTTTGAAGAAAGTTGGTCAACCGTGCCTTGTTAGTGGTAACTGGCCGTTATATCGCAATGAACCATTCACAGACCTCTCAAACGACGGGTGACTCTATGCCGATGTCCGACATGCTTTTGACTAAACGCCACCTGCTGGGCGGCACCGCCGCGGCGGCCCTCTCCCTGGCGTTCGCTGCCTTTGCCGACACCGCATCCGCCGCCAATGCCACCACCGTCGGCGGTGCCCAGGAGACCACCAATGCCGCCTCGCCGGAGGACCAAGTTCCGTCGTCGGAAGGCAACGTCGACATGAACGAGGTGCTGAAGCCCGGCCCGCTGCCGGAGATCGCGCTTGGCAAGGAAGACGCCCCGGTCAAGATCGTCGAGTACATGTCGCTGACCTGCCCGCACTGCGCGCATTTCGCCACGACGACTTTCGACGCGATCAAGCAGAAATACGTCGACACCGGCAAGGTCCGCTTCATCATCCGCGAATTCCCCTTCGACCCGCGCGCCGCCGCCGCTTTCATGCTGGCCCGTTGTGCGCCGCAGGAACAGTATCTTCCGATGGTCGATATGCTGTTCAAGCAGCAGATCGCCTGGGCGTCGCCGGATGTGGATGGCCGTTCCGCACTGCTGCAAATGTCGAAACTTGCCGGTTTTACTGAGGATAGCTTTACGAAATGCTTGACGAACCAGAAGCTTCTGGATGATGTCAACTCAGTTAGGGAACGTGCGGCCAAGGACTTCGGCGTCAATGCTACGCCGACCTTCTTGATCAACGGCAAGCGTTATGCAGGGGACATGTCGGTTGGTGCTATGTCGAAGCTCATCGATAGCCTTCTCTGATCCGTGCCTTTTCGAAACGGCGGGCGGCGGGGAAACCTGCGCGCCCGTTTTTTCGTCTCTCACTCCTGAAAAGATAGGGGTTTCGTCCTTCCTCCGCCCGCGCGGAGAGGGGGAGTGGCGCTTATGAAGTTCAACAGGCTTCGTCTCGTCGGCTTCAAATCCTTTGTGGAGCCGGCGGAATTCGTCATTGAGCGCGGATTGACCGGCGTCGTCGGTCCGAACGGCTGCGGCAAGTCCAACCTGGTCGAAGCGCTGCGCTGGGTGATGGGCGAGAATTCCTACAAGAACATGCGCGCCTCAGGCATGGACGATGTCATCTTCTCCGGTTCCGGCAATCGCCCGGCGCGCAATACCGCGGAAGTCGGCCTCTATCTCGACAACAGCGACCGCACGGCACCCGCCGCCTTTAACGACAGTGACGAAATCCAGGTCACCCGCCGCATCGAACGCGAGCAGGGCTCGCTCTATCGCATCAACGGCAAGGAGGCCCGCGCCAAGGATGTGCAACTGTTGTTCGCCGATGCCTCGACCGGCGCGCGTTCGCCGTCGATGGTCGGGCAAGGGCGTATCGGCGAGCTGATCCAGGCCAAGCCACAGGCTCGCCGGCAACTTCTCGAAGAGGCGGCCGGCATTTCCGGCCTGCATTCGCGCCGACACGAAGCGGAACTGCGCCTGCGCGCCGCCGAAGGCAATCTCGAACGTCTCGATGACGTGACCTCGCAGCTTGAAAGCCAGATCGAGAGCCTGAAGCGCCAGGCGCGTCAGGCCAACCGCTTCAAGATGCTCTCCGCCGATATCCGAGCCCGCGAGGCCATGCTCCTGCATATCCACTGGGTGCAAGCAAAGGAGGCGGAAGCGGAGGCCGACAACGCCCTCAAGCAGGCGACGCTTTTGGTTGCCGAAAAGGCGCAGATACAGATGGAGGCGGCGAAGACACAGGGTGTCGCCAGCCTGAAGCTGCCGGAACTGCGAGAAGGGGAAGCAAAAGCCGCGGCCGCATTGCAGCGCCTGCAGATCGCCCGCACTCAGCTTGAAGAGGATGCCAACCGCATTCTCGGTCGTCGAGACGAGTTGACCCGGCGGCTGGCGCAACTAGCTGAAGATATCCGCCGCGAAGAGCGCCTTGTTTCCGACAATACTCAAATCCTGGCCAAGCTCGACGCGGAGGAGGCCGATATTGCCGATATTCTCGCCGATTCGGGCCGGCTTGCCGAGGAGACGCGCGAGGCTTTCGAAGAGGCTGCCGCCAAGCTGGCCGATAGCGAGCGTATCTTTACCGCGCTGACTGCGGAACGCGCAGAAGCTGCTGCCGCCCGCAATCAGCTCGAGCGCGCCATCCGCGATCTTGCCGACCGCAAGATGCGGCTGGAACGCCAGATGGACGAGGCGAACCGTGAGCTTGCTGCGATCGATGAAAAAATCGCCGCCCTGCCGGATCCCGGCGAAAAGCGCGACGTGGTCGAGGCCGCTGAAAATGTCGTAGCCGATGCGGAGGTGGCGATCCAGTTCGTCGAGGCGGCCCTCTCTAGGGCCCGTGAAACCGAAGCTTTATCCCGCGCGCCGGTCGATGAAGCCCGTTCGCGGCTGAATGCCTTGGAAACGGAAGCACGCACGATCTCCAATATGCTGGCGGCGGGAGCCACCTCGGCCGCATTTGCACCCGTTGCGGAAGAACTGCGCGTCGATCGCGGCTTCGAGACCGCGCTTGGTGCAGCTCTTGGCGACGATCTTGAATCGCCGCTGGATCCGCAAGCGCCGGTGTATTGGTCCGACAATGGGAGCGGCGCGACCGATCCCGCCTTGCCGGAAGGCGTCGTGCCGCTGATTACGCATGTCGGCGCACCGGCTGCGTTGACGAGGCGTCTGCGCCAGATCGGCCTTGTCGCCGCCGAGGACGCCATGCGTCTCATGCCGACATTGAAACCAGGCCAGCGGCTGGTGACGAAAGACGGCGCCGTATTTCGCTGGGACGGGCACGTGACCGGGGCCGATGCCCCCAGCGCAGCCGCCCTGCGATTGGCACAGAAAAATCGCCTTGCGGAGCTTGAGGCCGAAGCCGAGGTGGCACGTGATGTCCTGGCCGAGGCCGAGGAGCGCTTGGCAATCGCCGGCGATGCGATCCGCGCCGAGGAAGGTCGGCTTGTCGTCGCGCGTGACACCAGCCGGCTTGCTGCCCGCCACCTCGCGGAAGCTCGCGAAGCATTGGCGATGGCGGAGCGCGCCTCCGGCGACTTGATCCGCCGTCGCGATGTCATCACGGAAGCTACCAGCCATCTGCAGGCACAGATGGAAGAGGTGGCGGTGCAAGATGAAAATGCCCGCATCGAATTGGAGGATGCGCCCGATCTGACGACGATGGATCTCAAGCTGCGCGATCAGCAGGCGGATGTCGCCACAGATCGCGGTGCTCTCGCAGAGGCGCGTGCCCGTTACGAGGGCCTCAATCGGGAAAACGAAGCGCGGCAGCGCCGCATCCTGGCGATCCGGCAGGAGCGCGACGGTTGGCGCCAGCGTGCCGCCAGCGCCGAAGAGCATATCCAGACTTTGCGCGACCGCGAGAAAGAGGCGCGCGACGAGGCAGCCGAGCTGGACCTTGCCCCGGATGAATTCGATGATAAGCGCCGCGCGCTGATGAACGAGCTGCAAAAGGCCGAGGAGGCGCGCCGCGCCGCGGCCGACCGCCTGGTTGAGGCAGAAATCGTTCAGCGCGAGGCCGACCGCCAGGCCGCCACGGCGCTGTCGGAACTGGCGGAAAGCCGCGAAAAGCGCGGCCGTATCGAGGAGCGGCTGGTTTCTGCCCGCGAGCGCCGTCAGGAAAGCGAGTTGCGCATCCGCCAGGCGTTGAATGTAGAACTGCACGAGGTGTTGCGGCTCGCGGGCCTGTCGGCGGGGCAGAATATTCCCGATTTGCGCGAAGTGGAGCGTGAGCTGGAGCGGCTGAAGATCGAGCGCGAGCGCCTCGGTGCCGTCAATCTGCGTGCCGAAGAGGAAAGCAAAGAACTGACCGAACGGCTACGGGCCTTGATCAAGGAGCGCGACGATGTCATCGACGCCATCCGTAAGCTGCGCGGTGCGATCCAGAGCCTTAACCGAGAAGGCCGCGAGCGGCTGATCGCCGCTTTCGACGTCGTCAATGTGCAGTTCCAGCGGCTGTTTACGCATCTCTTCGGCGGCGGAACGGCCGAGTTGCAATTGATCGAATCGGACGATCCGCTGGAGGCCGGCCTCGAAATCCTCGCCCGTCCGCCGGGCAAGAAGCCGCAGACCATGACGCTGCTTTCCGGTGGCGAACAGGCGTTGACGGCGATGGCGCTGATCTTTGCCGTCTTCCTCACCAATCCGGCGCCGATCTGCGTGCTGGACGAAGTCGACGCGCCGCTCGACGACCACAATGTCGAGCGCTATTGCAATCTCATGGACGAGATGGCGGCATCGACTGAAACGCGTTTCGTGGTCATTACTCACAATCCCATCACTATGGCGCGCATGGACCGTCTCTTCGGCGTCACTATGGCCGAACAGGGCGTTTCACAGCTTGTTTCCGTCGACCTGCAGACCGCGGAGCAATTGCGGGAAATAGCTTGATGTTTTTCGTTGTTCGGCGGCAGCTTCCAACAATGCGTTGATTGTCCGAACCAATCCGAGACGTGTTCTCAACCCTGCTTTTTGGCGGCGTTCGAGGCACCCCAAAGTGAGCCTGGATTGGCGCGATTGGGATAGAGTTCCAGCATAGCGTCGTAGAGCTCACGCGCGGTCGTCGTTGCCTCATTCAGGCGATTGAAATCGAGAAGATATTGCCGCGTCTCGCTGATAATCCGGGGATCATCGGCGTTTTCAGGCAATTTGTGCCCTGCGATTACCGTCTGGGGCTGCAGTACCTCAAGCTTGTCAAGCGCGGCGATCCATTCAAGCCGGCTCTGCGTATCGGTCTCGCCAAGGTAAGGATGGATACCGTTATAGACGACGTCACCGCCGACGATCAGGCCGGTCGAGGGGACATACAAGCAGGTTGAATGGCTCGTGTCGGTATGCCCAGTATTCACCACGACAAGCTTATGCCCTTCCAGTTCTACACTGTCGCCGTCGAGCGGTTCGGCGATGAGCAATCGGTCTGGAATCTGGCCGGGAAAGAGTCTGCGCCAGAAATTGTCGATCGACTCTGGCGACAGTTGCGCATGCATGGCCTCGACCACCGCCGGCGTCGCGAACGCCTTTGCATTGGGGAAACGCTCCAGAAGCGGCGCGAGGCCAAAGAAATGATCGCCATGTCCGTGGGTGACGTAGATCGTGGTGAGGTTCTTGCCGCTCGCGGCGACCCATTCCACCAAGACCTGCGCCTGCTCGGCTGTGAGAAACGTATCGACAAGGACTGCGTCGCGCTCGCCATAGATGAGCGTCGATGAATTCACCACCCACATCAGCTCCTCTTTGCCGGCTGGCACGTCGCGGCCAAGGCCGGGGCGTTTGATCGTCAATACATCCCAGTTCAGGCCCGGCTTCGCAGTTTCAATCTCGGTCATTGTTATCTCCATTGCGGTTTGAGGGCTTGGCAACCAATTGATCTCGTTGGATCAATGCTCATATTCGCGATGATCGGGGCGCGCTTCGCCGGCAGGCGTCCCAAACGAGGATGCCCGTATTCGACTTCCGGTATGATGCGTGTTAGCTGCCCCTCTCTTGACAGTTGTTCCGAGACTGGCGATAAACACCGTATGACCGGTTGGTCTGAATTAGTCAAGAGGCCTGAAATGAAATCTTCTACAGGCGCCAAGCGCGGCCCAAAGCCAAAGCCCGATACGCGTAACAACCTCCTTCAGGTGGGACTGCAGATAATCCACGCCGAAGGCTATGCCGCGACCGGCATCCAGAGCATCGTAGATCGGGCGGATGTTCCCAAGGCTTCTTTTTACAATCATTTCCCGAGCAAGGAGGCATTCGGGATCGAAGTGATCGATGCCTATTTCGATCGCAACGAGAGCAAGTTGCGTGACTTCTTCTGCAATTCGAATGTTGGTCCACTCGCCAGGTTGGAAGCCTATTTCGATGATCGCATCGCTGCCTTCAGAGCGAATGGATTTGCGCGAGGATGCTTACTTGGCAATTTCGCCGCAGAGGTTGCCGATCATAGCGAGCCCGTGCGCGAGCATGTGGTTGAACATCTTGAAGCTTGGAGCAGTTTCTTTGAAAAATGTATCGCAGAGGCGCAGGAGCGGCGAGACATCGACAACAAGCTTCCTGCGGCTTTGCTCGGTCGTTTCGTGTTGAACAGTTGGGAAGGCGCGTTGTTGCGTATGCGAGCCGAAAAGAGCGATGCAGCGCTGCTCGAATTCAAGGAAGTCATCTTTGGTGGGCTCTTCGCCTAGCGTGATGTCCGGGCGAAATTTCTGTTCGAGCGCTATTACGGTGTCGAAAGTTAGCCTGGCGAAAGCCGCTATCGACCTCCCGCTTTGGCTCCGTACACAGCAGGTCTTGACGGTTCATTTGACCCTTTGGTTTCAAGAAATCTAGGCGCTCTTTGCATTTCGCCGTATCCCGGCAACGCCCCTTGGAACGAAAAATGTTTCACTTATCTACAAGAAATTGCTGTCTCGGCTGCCGCACAGCCGGAAAGCGTGTTAGATTTCTTTTCGATCAATAATACGTGGCGCTAATCCGCCCGGAAGGGAAGTATGTCTGGATATGATGGCGGTATTTTCGATGTCCTCGGAATATTCGCTGTGTTTTTTCTTGTCGCCGCTAATGGTTTCTTCGTTGCCGCAGAGTTTTCGCTCGTCTCCGTTCGGCGTAGCCGTGTGGCCGAGCTTGTAGCCGAACGACGCATGAATGCCGCGGCCCTGCAACGGGCGGTCGACAATCTCGATGCCAATCTTGCGGCGACCCAGCTCGGCATCACCATATCTTCGCTCGCGCTCGGTTGGGTCGGTGAGCCGGCGCTCGCCCATCTGGTTGAGCCGCTTCTCGATTTTCTGCCCGGCTCATGGGCCGCTGCCGGATCGCATGCCGTGGCCGTCGCGATTTCCTTCATCATCATCACGGCCCTGCATATCGTTCTCGGCGAACTTGCGCCGAAGAGCCTGGCGTTGCAGCGCAGTGAAGGCACTGCCCTGGGTGTCGTGCGGCCGTTGGGCTTGTTCCTGTTCCTGCTCCGCCCAGCGATCTTTGTGTTGAACGGCCTCGGGAATATGGTTGTGCGCCTCTTCGGGCTGCGGCCGGGCGCCGGCGAAGGCTCGCTGCATTCCCCTGCCGAGATCAAAATGCTGGTGGCGGAAAGCCAGGAGGCAGGCTTGCTGGAACAGGCACAGCAGGAGCTGGTCGAGCGTGTCTTCAACATTGGCGATCGCGATGTTTCCGATATCATGACGCCCAGGCTGGACGTTGATTGGATCGATGCCGAGGACACGCCTGAGGAGATGCTGAAGGCCATTCGCGAAAGCCGTTTCGAACAGCTTCTGGTCGGTCGCGGAACGATAGACGAACCGATCGGCATGATCCTGAAGAAGGATCTTCTCGATCAGCTCCTGAACGGCCAGCCCCTCGATCCGATTGCAGTCATGCGTCAGCCGCTCATTGTTCATGAAGCGACGGCCGTGTTTAAAGTGCTTGAGAGTTTCAAGCGCGCGCCCGTCCGTCTCGCCATGGTCATCGATGAATATGGCAGCCTGGAGGGCATCGTCACGCAGACGGACCTGCTGGAAGCCATCGCCGGTGACCTGCCGGACATGGAGAACGAGGGACCGGATATCGTCGAGCGCGCCGACGGCTCATTGCTGATGGAAGGCATGATGCCTGCCTATGACGCCTTCCAAAGACTAGGCGTGCGTGAGCCCTCCGAAGACGGCAATTTTCACACCTTCGCCGGCTTTGCGCTTTTCCAGCTCGGTCATATTCCGGAGGTCGGCGAGAGCTTTACGTTCGATGGCTGGCACTTCGAAATCGTCGACTTGGACGGTATGCGGATCGACAAGATTTTGGCGCGCCGGGAGGCGGAGGCTTAGTCCGATTTCTGCTGTCCATTGTTCAGCAGCAAACGCTGCAGCAGGTCGAGTGTCGACCTGCCTAAGTCCTGTGGAACGTCGATGCTTTCTGCAATGCGATAATAATGGGTTACGCTGTGAGCGGGGTCGTTTCTGATACCTATTGCCGCTAGTTCGATAACGGCCTCTGCTTCAATGTTCTTAATGACTTCGGTTAGATGTCTTGCCAAAAAATAATGATCATTTTCAGCGAGCGTAGAATCATCAACAGGAGCGCCATCGGAAACGGCCAGCAGCAACTTACGTTTTTCAGGCCGATCGCGTAGTCGGCTCGCGGCCCATTGCAGCGCTTCACCGTCAACATTCTCCTTCAGCAAATCGGGTCTTAGCATCGGCCTAAGGTCGCCGGCGTGCGGCAAAGTGCTGTCTGCAGTTCGGTAGATGATGTGGAGAAGGTCGCAGAGTCGTCCAGGCGTCTTTGGACGTGGGCGTTCTGAAAGCCAGTGTTTTCGCGAGCGTCCGCCCTGCCAGGATGTCGTTGTAAAACCGAGAACTTCCACCTTACAACCGAGGTGCACTAGAAAATCAGTGGCGACGTCGATTGTGGCCGCCGCGAGCAATATCGATTGCCCTCTCATCGAGCCGGAATGGTCGACTAAGATCGAGACCACTGTATCATTGCGCATCTGTTCTGTGGTTTGCATCCGCACCAGCCGTGAAGCCTCTAATGCGGCAATATCGCATTCCATCCGCCAATCAACGAGCGCGCCTTGATATCGTTGCCATGCTGCATCTAACGCTGCGGCATGCTCAATCGAGAGTGGTCCCAGAGCGCTATCCAACTGATTGGATGCTAAGGTTTTGTCGAACTCACGCGTATAGACTCGATAGGATGTGATCGAATCCATTGCAGGCTCGGTTGCTGGCTTTTTGAATATAGCTCTTAGAAATTGCATCAGCGATTGCTAGCTCTGAACCAATCGGCAATGAAGAGAAATTTGCCAATCTGTCCGTATTTTTGCGGTTTTCTCCATATTTATTGTGCGGCGCAACATTTTGCCGCATTTGTCGATTTTCATTTCCACCTCAATGAATTAAGTTCAACCTTGGGAGTTGGACGGGGGAAAATGACGAAGTGGGTTTATACATTCGGCAATGGAAAGGCCGAGGGTCGCGCCAGGGATTATGAGCGGCTCGGGGGGAAGGGTGCTAATCTCGCCGAAATGTGCAGCCTCGGTCTGCCGGTTCCGCCCGGCTTGACGATCGTCTGCGACGCTTGCGCCTACTACTACAAGAACGGCCGCAATGTTCCGGAAGATCTGAAACTCCAGGTGATGCAAGCGCTGAAGCAGATGGAAGAAATTACCGGACGCAAGTTCGGCGATACCGTTCGGCCGCTGCTTGTCTCCGTGCGCTCCGGTGGGCGGGCCTCCATGCCCGGCATGATGGATACTGTCCTCAATCTCGGCCTCAACGACGATACCGTGCAGGCGCTCGGCCATGATGCCGGCGATGCGCGTTTTGCTTGGGATAGCTATCGCCGCTTCATCCAGATGTATGCCGACGTCGTCATGGGGCTCGACAACGAGGTTTTCGAGGAAATCCTCGAGGACGAGAAGGCCCGTCTCGGCCACGAGTTCGATACCGATCTTTCCGCCGTCGAGTGGCAGCATGTTGTCTCGCTCTACAAGGCCGTCATTGAAGAGGAGCTAGATGATGCCTTCCCGCAGGAGCCGGAAGTGCAGCTCTGGGGTGCCGTCGGCGCGGTGTTTTCGAGCTGGATGAACCCGCGAGCCGTCACTTATCGTCATCTGCACAATATTCCCGAAGCCTGGGGCACGGCGGTCAATATCCAGGCCATGGTCTTCGGCAATCTCGGCAATTCGTCGGCCACCGGCGTCGCCTTCACCCGCAATCCTTCGACCGGGGAGAAAGAGCTCTATGGCGAATTCCTCGTCAATGCCCAGGGGGAAGATGTCGTCGCCGGTATTCGCACGCCGCAAAGCATCACCGAGGTGGCCCGCATCGCCTCCGGCTATGACCGGCCGTCGATGGAAAAGGTGATGCCGGAAGCCTTTGCCGAATTCCGCCGCATCTGCGCTGAACTCGAAGCGCATTACCGTGACATGCAGGATCTGGAATTCACCATCGAGCGCGGCAAGCTCTGGATGCTACAGACCCGCGCCGGCAAGCGCACCACCAAGGCGGCGATGAAGGTCGCGGTCGACATGGTCGAGGAGGGGCTGATTACCGAGGACGAGGCCGTCTCGCGCATCGAGCCGGCGACGCTCGACCAGCTTCTCCATCCGACGATCGATCCGCGCGTGCGCCGTGAGGTCATCGGCTCCGGCCTGCCGGCCTCACCGGGGGCGGCCATCGGGGAGGTGGTCTTCACCGCCGAGGAGGCGATCATCGCCGAAGAGGAGGGCCGCAAGGTCATTCTCGTGCGCATCGAGACGAGCCCGGAGGATATTCACGGCATGCATGCCGCCGAGGGAATTCTCACCACGCGCGGCGGCATGACCAGCCACGCGGCGGTGGTTGCCCGCGGCATGGGCATTCCCTGCGTCGTCGGCGCCGGCACCATGCGCATCGACATGCGCAACGAAAAGCTGATCGGTATTGGCGTCACCCTGAAAAAGGGTGATGTCATTACCATCGACGGTTCTACCGGTCAGGTGCTGAAGGGCGAAGTACCGATGATCCAGCCGGAACTGTCCGGCGATTTCGGCCGCATCATGGCCTGGGCCGATCGTTCGCGCCGCATGACGGTGCGTACGAATGCGGATACGCCCGCGGACGCCCGCGCGGCCCGCTCCTTCGGCGCGGAAGGCATCGGCCTTTGCCGCACCGAGCATATGTTCTTCGAGGGAGACCGCATCCATGTCATGCGCGAAATGATCCTCGCGGAAGGCGAGGAGGGGCGCCGCGCCGCGCTCGCCAAGCTCTTGCCGATGCAGCGGCTCGATTTCACCGGCATGTTCACCATCATGCACGGCCTGCCGGTGACCATCCGGCTGCTTGACCCGCCATTGCACGAATTCCTGCCGAAAACGGATGAGGAGATCGCCGAGGTTGCAGGCATCATGGGCATGGAGCCGGCCATGCTGCGCCAACGCGTCGATGCGCTGCATGAATTCAATCCCATGCTCGGTCATCGCGGCTGCCGCCTGGCAATCTCCTATCCCGAAATCGTCGAGATGCAGGCCCGTGCTATTTTTGAAGCTGCCGTCTCTGCCGCAAGGGAGACGGGTGCGGCGGTCGTGCCGGAGATCATGGTGCCGCTGGTCGGCCTGCGCTCGGAGCTCGATTACGTCAAGGCACGCATCGATGAGGTTGCCCGAGCCGTCATGACGGAAGCCAAGATGAAGATCGACTATCTCGTCGGCACGATGATCGAGCTGCCGCGAGCTGCCCTTCGCGCCCACATCATTGCCGAGGCGGCCGAGTTCTTCTCCTTCGGCACCAACGACCTGACGCAAACCACTTTCGGCATGTCGCGCGACGATGCCGCCGCCTTTATCCCGACCTATCAGCGCAAAGGGATTATCGAGCATGATCCCTTCATCTCGCTCGATTTCGATGGTGTGGGAGAGCTGATCCGCATTGCCGCCGAACGCGGCCGCCGAACGCGCAACGATATGAAGCTCGGCATCTGCGGCGAACATGGTGGCGATCCGGCCTCGATCCATTTTTGTGAGGAGATCGGGCTGGACTATGTCTCCTGCTCGCCTTTCCGCGTGCCGATCGCAAGGCTTGCGGCGGCGCAGGCGGCGATCAGAGGCAAGGCATAGCCTTCGTCGCGGGGAAGGGCGTCGCCGAAAGGCGAAGTGATCAGTGCCAGTGGTGATAATAGCGATGATATCCCGGTCCGACCACGAAGGGCGGCCCCCAGTAGAAATCATTATTGCTTTCCATGAAAGCCCGCTGGTCCGCACGGCGGCTCAGGTCCTGATTCATCAGACAGTTGGCGAAATTCTCGGTGCCGCGCCGGAAGCCGTAGCTGCTGCATCTCGCTTCGTCTGCCGCGCGAATCTCTTCCGCCGTCTGACAGGCAGATAATACCAGGGCTATGACAATGAGAGAGAGTGCGGGAAAAATACGCATGACTCGATATCCTCGGCACAAATATGCACCCGGGAATTATAGTCTGGCTTGGTGAGGTGCGAAAGGCGTATTGGCAACAGCTTATCACGAACCGTTGAAGGGCGTGATGGGGCTTGGAGCAATTCCAGGAAAAGTGCGCAGCGGTTTTCCGTCCGGAATTGCGAAAGAACAAAAGGCTGCTCAAGCGTCGTCGCGCGGCCTTTGCGGCAAGCGTTGCAGCAGATTGACGAAAGCGTCGGTGAAGTGGAGCAAGGGCTCGGTTTCCTCATCCGGCTGCAGCAGACGGATTTCCGTGCCGTCTTCGCCGAGCGCCGCGAAGATGACACGCATGGCCTCTCCATCCTCAGGGATTCGCAGAACTGCAATCCGGCAGCAATCCGATATCAATCCCGTGGCCGGAAGATCGAAGAGGAATTCGCCATGTGCGGCCCCGGCAGCGTCTCGCACTGCTTCGCAAAAGGCCGCTTCGCCACCGGAAAAACCTTCAAGCGATAATTCCAGCTCCAAGAGTTCGAGCGGCAAGGTAGGATCGGCGGCATCGGCAACCGTGCCGGCCGCTGCAGGCAACGGCTTGGCGGCGATGTCCGGCGATTGCATCGTTTCCATCTCCTCAAGTCCTTTCATGGCCTCAGTAAAACGTCAAAAAGCATGACCCTTTTTCAGAATTTAAGCAAGTACTCACGTTTTTGCGTCACTGGAGCAATTCCAGGAAAAGTGCGAAGCGGTTTTCCGTCCGGAATGCGCAAAAACAAAGGAATAGAGCGAGGAAGCGATTCCGAGAAATGCTGAACCGCTCTAGTCCGGAATCTGCTTGCAGCGGCGCGTTAATCGTCTGTGCCGAGATCTGATTTATTTTCGCCATTTCTTGTTCTAAACATGGGGTCGACCTTGGGGATTGGGGTAGCATCCGCCTTCCGATCCGACGCGCCGACGAGCTTTTGATGACCATTCGCTTCGACCGTCCCGTTTCGCATGCCGCGCGCGCCGCGCGCTTGATTGCGTCCTTTGCGCTGGTGCTGAGCGGGGTGATCTTGATCGGCCATCGATTCGGACCACTGGAAACGCCCTATTTCGTCCTGCTGATGCTGATTTCCGCGGGCTTTGCCGCGCTGGCGGTAACGCTGGCGGTCGTCGGCCTGACCCAGCTCTGGCGGGTTGCCGCCATCGGTGGCGTTTCGGCCGTCAAGGCGCTGATTTACGCCGCCTTGCCGCTGGCGATCGTCGGTATCGGCGTCGAGCGCTATTGGACGCGGCCCGCCATCTACGATGTCTCCACGGATCTCACCGACGCTCCGGAATGGCTGGCGCTACCGGAGGCCAAACAGATTTGGTTGCCGGCAAGGCATTTTGTGACAACAGAGGACCGTGAGGCGCAATCCTCCGCCTATCCGGCCCTGACCAGCCGTCGCTACGAGGGCGCTGTCGACCGCGTGCTGGAGGCCGTGCGCAAGGTCGCCAAGGACAATCACATCACCATCGTCAAGGCCGAAGGCGCCGATGTCATCGATCCGAACGGCGATGAAAAGCCGAAGCGCCGCGGGCCGCGGCAGCATCCTAGCCAGACCCCGGACGATAGTGCCGTGACCGACATGCCAGATGTCGTCCCCGTGCCGACGCCACGTCCCCTTCGCGACGAGGTGGCTGCCTTGATTCGCCAAAACTCCGACGTCGTCCTGCAGGGCGAGACCCGCACCCGCATTCTCGGTCTGCATTTCGATGTGCTGATCCGCCTGCGTGAAGAGGAAGAGACGACGCTTGTCGACGTCCGCGTCGCTTCCCGCTACGGCCAGGACGATCTCGGCATCAGCGCCAACATAGCCGAAAGCTATTTGAAGGCGCTGGATGCCGAACTTCTGGGCATTGCCGGAAGCTGATGGGCTAGGCAGGCCTGTAGGCGCCGAACAGCGCCGGCGGCCCGTCTGTCTCCACTTGGCCTTTCTCCACCAGATCCTCCAGATGCGCCAGCACGGAGAGTGCGGCCGCACCATGCAGGCGCGGGTCGGTTTCGCGATAGATGGCTTTCACCATGTCGGGGATAAAGCGGTCGCCAGCCCTGATGCGCTCCAGCACGGCGCGCTCGCGCATGCGCCGGTGGGTTCTGAGCCCGCGCATGAAGGCGGCGGGCTCCATCACCGGCCCGCCATGGCCGGGAAAGAACAGGCGGTCGTCGCGGGCAAGCAGCCGGTCGAGCGAAGCCATATAGTCGGCCATGGAACCGTCAGGCGGGGCGACGATCGTCGTTGCCCAGGCCATGACGTGATCGGCGGAAAAGACGATGCCGCTCCCCTCCAGCGCAAAGCAGGTGTGGTTGGCCGTGTGGCCAGGCGTCAGAAGCGCAGTCAGCTGCCAACCGTCTCCCGAGACGCTTTCGCCATCGGCAAGCGTGATATCCGGCAGGAAACCCGTATCCGAGCTTTCGGCGAAGGGATTGATCTCGCCCTCGTGCAGTGGCCGCGCGGCGCGGTGCGGCCCTTCGCCGACCGTCAGGGCACCCGTCGCCTCCTTGAGCCGCCTGGCGAGCGGCGAGTGGTCACGATGGGTATGGCTGACGAAGATATGCGTCACCTCGCGCCCCTTCAGCGCCGTCATCAGAGCCGCGAAATGCGCGTCATTCTCCGGGCCGGGGTCGATCACCGCCACGGACGAGCCGCCGACGATATAGCTATTGGTGCCGTGGAAGGTAAAAGCGCTGGGATTGTTGACCGTCATCCGCTCGACGCCGGGCGCTGTGGGGACGGCGCGGCCATAGGCAGGATCGAAGGCAAGGTCGAATTCGGGAGTGCTCATCGCTTATATTCAATCTCAATGAAGGCCATTGGTTCCGACCCGGCATTGACCACATTATGCTCGACGCCGGCATCGCGCCGGTAAGCCGCGCCTTTGACGAGGTCGACGCGTCGGCTCTCGGACCCTTCCTCGATCAAAAACCGGCAATCCGTCATCGGCACAACGACATAGCCGAGACCATGGACATGATGCCCCGTATCGGCGCCCGGCTCGAAGTCCCAGCGGGTGATGCGCACCACAGCGTCGTCGACAAGCACCGACGGGACGGCCGGAGGGCGGGCACGATACTGGCTCATTAGATCTCCTGGGTGGATTTTGGGATAACAAGCCCTATCATAGGGCAGCCGGAAGCACACAGAAATATGCGTTCACCCATAACTTAATGATTGTGAGCGGATGCGACCTTTGCTAATCAGACGCCGATTTGGCGCGAACAGTCGCCATCTCCCAGTGTTGGGGCGTAGCCAAGCGGTAAGGCAGCGGTTTTTGGTACCGCCATCCCCTGGTTCGAATCCAGGCGCCCCAGCCACTTCTATGTTCGGGAAACCGACCAGAGTTACGTCAGCAAGGCTTGCAGAGTTACGGCCACAAAGAACGCGATGATGACGGCTGCGGCCATCAGGGTGACTTGGCGATTGGCTCGTTGAAGGACGCGAGATTGCCGTCCCCGTTTCGCGCGAAGGCGATACCCTCGGATGGGGACTGTATTGGAGCGACCTTGCTCTTTTTTCCCGGACATAGCTGCCTCCCAGCAGGAGATGCCGCTTTTGAATATAGCAGCCGACGCCACATTTTTCATTGCTTGAATCAGCACTTTGAGGCTGGGATTCCCTATCATCCATGTTGATCATGAATCGTGCAGCGTGCGTCCTCGGCTAAAAGTTGTTAGCTTTAGGCATGAGCACGATTCACGACATCCCCCAACACTTCCAGATCGCCGAAATTGATAGCAGAGCAAGTATATCGCAATATACCTGACAATAGAGGATTGCGTTAGAGAGCACTGATCGGCTTCTTCTCTCTCCGCCTATGCCCCATCAACGCCTTGTTGCGCTTCTACGATGAAACGCGATCGCTGTTCGAAGCGATAGACGTGCACGGGCGAAGGCAGGGCAATGAGAGCGGCCGAAGCGGCAATCGCGAACCCGTTGCCGAATGACGTTTCAATGAGAGGTGCCAAGGGTGTTCTAGTCTCGATCTCCGGAGGTTCGGATATGACACTCTTCGAGGTGGACAAGGCAGCGAGCCGCATTCGGGACGAAGTGCAGGGCGACGCCGAAATCGTCATCGGTGCAATCTTCGACCCCAGTCTTGACGGCAGGTTTCGTCTGTTTGTTGTGGCGATTGGATTGGATGGTAGTCGACCCCTGGATCCGATGGACGCCTTCGTTCAGGGTTTGGGGCAGAAGTATACGCTGCAGTAGCACGCGTGTTTTTCGATGCCGAGCGCATTTCCTAAATGAAAACAGGCGACCCTTTCGAGCCGCCCGCGATATTCCGTCCCCGATAAACCCCGAGACTCAGCTCGCCTTTTCTGGCGGCGCCAGCAGTTCGGCGCAGTAGGAGGAGCCGCTGGTGCCAGGCTGGTCGCTGAGGATGTGGACCGCGCGGATGACATAGCTCTGGTTGGTGACGATATCGGCCTTGCAGCTGAGATAGAGCTTACCCTTCTTTTCGCCCTTCTTGCCAGCGATGGTGACCGTCTTGTAGCCGCCCCGCCACGTGTAGACGCGGTTGCCGCCTTCGTCGCGGTCGGAGATCGGCGGGCCGAAGGTGGCGAAGAAACGGCCAGCCGACTGGCCTTCCCAGCGGTCCTGAACCGGGTTGCTCGCAATCGTCGGAAGAGCGACAGTTGTGGTGGTGCAGCCGGCAAGGGCCAGCAACAGCCCCGCCGCGGTGATCATGCGGATATTCATCGTATCGTCCTTGAGCTTCTGTCTCGCAATCGGCTGCGGAAACGCCGCTGTCCCACGACATTTCCGCCTGTCCCGCAAAGGCTTTAGCGCCAAAGCCGGCAAAAGAAAATTCCCATCCGCGTGTACAAGCGGGATTTTGCTAAATGTGTTGCGCCTTATGCACTTCGGCCGGTTCGACACCCATTTTCCTGCCGATTTTCTGAGCAATTGCCTCTGCAATTTTTTCGTCAAGAATCAAACGGTTTTTTTGATTTTGGTGCTTGTGCTTCAAAAATGGCTGGTCTATAGAGGCGCCGCTGGTCACGGAGTGTAGCGCAGTCTGGTAGCGCACCACGTTCGGGACGTGGGGGTCGAGTGTTCGAATCACTCCACTCCGACCAGCCGAAAAGCCTAGGAACTCAAGGCTGTCATCCCGAACAATACTTCCTCCTCAAGAGCCATTTTCCAGCTAACGGGCCATTCGAGACGGCGGAGCTACAGCAATGGCGGTTCCGGATCGTCCGTGGACGGTTCTACAACAGGCTCGATGATATCGGGCCTATCATTTTTCGACGATCCTACATCCTTGCCGATCGGCCACATGGTCATAAGCTCAGACGGAAACGGCTTGGTGAGATCGTGCGGATCCGGTTCGAAGGAAAGCCAGCGTTCGTAATCTTCCGGATGCAGGATGACCGGCATGCGGTCGTGGATGGTCGCCATCAGCTCATTTGGCTTACAGGTGATGATAGCGAAGGTTCTCCGCTCAAGACCGGTTTCCGGATCGCGTCGGCTCGCCCAGATGCCAGCGAGGGCGAAGGGCTCGCCTGACTTCATTGCGATAGCATAGGGCTTCTTGTTTTTGCCGGTTCCGTAAATGTCCTTCCATTCGAAAAAGCCATTGATCGGCACCAGACAGCGTTTCGACTTATAGGAATGCTTAAACATGCTGTTGGTCGAAATGCCTTCGGACCTGACGTTGATCATCGGCCGACCGGCATCCTTTATCCAAGTCGATATAAAGCCCCATCGCGCCGTCGCGAAGACAGGCCCCATGACGTCGGGCTCCCGGACGATCTCGCGGATGATGATCGGATAATCCTGCTGCGGCGCTCCGTTATAACGGGGGAAGCCGTTAGACAGCGGCTCGACATCGCCGGGGCCGGCAAAAGCGAAGTTGGCGAGTAATTCCCTCAGGGATGTTCGGATGTAGATGCGTCCACACATGGCTATACCGCCTCGTTCAACCGCATGATGGCTTCATAGTATGTTTCGAGACGACAGGCCGCCTGTCTCGCGCTCCGTTCCCAATCGGCAGAGGGAGATTGTCGCTCAGGACGCTCCGGCGGCAAAGTGGGAAGTGATCGGCGATTATATTTTCGACGCTGTTGCTAAGCGACGGTAAAGTTGCAATCTCGCAGGCTGACGAGTTTTCACGATTTCGCCTATCTGTTCGCTCTTGAGCGATGACGGGAGTTTCGGCCACCTTGTGGGCCCGCCCACCGAAACTCCCGGCTGTCGTTAAGGGGTGAGTACGACAGCGCGGGCAACTAAGCGGGTCTCGCCAAGATGATCCAATGGTAGCCGCGCAGCTGGGTAACCTCTGATTAATATCCACCAATCTTGTGCCGTTTTGGATCGGGCCAATCTCTCGAAATCCATCGTATGAAGCCTTCGATTACGCGGCAGCCACCTGCGCCAAAAAGCGCGGTCAGATTGCTGTTGACAATTAATAAGTCTAACTTACCATTAGCTTGCTAGATTAGATTGACCTCCAATCTGCACCATGGTGGTCTGGTCGTTTCCCTCGGCCAGGCCACTTTTTTCTGGGGCATCACTCAGTTGCTACCGGCCTCGGTTAAGGCTCTCGAAACAAGTGTCGGAGTCCTTGGCTATATCGGTGTTTCCGAATTTTCCCGTTGTCTTGTGCTCTTGCTGGCCTTCGTAATCATCGCGAGCCGCCGATATGCCGTTTATGTCGGTATTGACCGCCGCCTCTCTGCTCTCGGCCTTCTTACGGTGCAGCAATCCAGTCATGGCAATTGTTGCGTGATATCCTTTTGCGGCATTGCGCTTTTCGTTGCAGGAAACACTATATACAGAGTTGAAACGGGACGACTGACTCGATGTCGAGGAGAGGCTCCCGCTTGGAAAAGCGAAGCGAGGGATGAGAATGCGGTCTTGGCGGGGACGAAATGCCGGCGGTTCGGCTCTGAGTTGTTTTACAGCCATGAAAGCCGTGAATGGGCCTGTTGCCGCCGGTCTTTCCGGGCTGGCGCTGGCTGTGGCAATCCTGCTCGCATCTGGTGCCCACGATCTCGCGCAGGCCGCAGATTGCGACAGAGTTGCCTCGCCCGGCCTGAATTGGAGTGAATGCAGCAAAACCAGCATCATGCTGCAGGGCAGTGATCTGCACGGGGCAAATCTTGCCGGCGCTCATTTCGACAGCACCGATCTCAGCAACTCCAATCTCACATTGGCAAATCTGGAGAAGGCAACGCTTGTGCGCGCGTGGTTAAAGAATGCGCGGGCCGACGCGGCGAATTTCTCGAGGATCGAGGCATACCGCTCCGATTTCAGCAATATCTCGGCCAACGGCGCCAGATTCGCCAGTGCCGAGCTGCAACGGGCCGAATTCGGCGGCGCGCAGCTCGCCAATGTGGATTTTCAGAAGGCCGAGCTTGGCCGTGCCGATTTCGACAAGGCGGTGCTGACGGGGAGTAATTTTTCTCTCGCCAATCTATCCCGTGCCACTTTGAGCGGCGCGACGATAAAGGGCCCGGTCGCGTTCGACGGCGCGTTCATGTTTCTGACCCGTATCGAAGGGCTCGATCTCTCGGCCGCCACCGGCTTGACACAACAGCAGATCAATCTCGCCTGCGGCGATAAGTCGACCATGTTGCCCGCCGGGTTGACGGCGCCGCAGAGCTGGCCCTGTCCGCCCGACGACAAGGACTGAAACAATTCGGCTGGTCACGACATAGGTCATGACATAATCGAGAGGCAGTAATTCAATGTTTGTGGAAAAGACGATCCAGCACGACAGCAAGCCCGAATTCTATCGTGAGCTTGCCGGTCAATTGCAGGCGCTGCTCGAGGGCGAGGCCGATCCGATCGCCAACGCCGCCAATACGTCGGCGCTGATCTACCAGATGCTGCCGGACCTCAACTGGGCCGGCTTTTACTTCCTGCAGTCGGATGACGAGCTCGTGTTGGGACCGTTCCAGGGCAAGCCGGCCTGCGTCCGTATCGCGGTTGGCCGTGGCGTGTGCGGGACGGCGGTCGAGAAGGAACAGTCGATTCTTGTCGCGGACGTGCATGCTTTCCCTGGCCATATCGCCTGCGATGCCGCCTCCCGTTCGGAGCTGGTGGTGCCGCTGTTTCAGGATGGCCAGGTTTTCGGCGTCGTTGATCTGGATAGTCCGCTCGCCGGCCGCTTCGACGCGGACGATCAGGCCGGCATCGAGGCTCTGGCGACGATCTATGCCTCTGCCTGCGACTGGGATGATTGATCGCTTAATGCATGTCGCGCAAAAGTGTGCTGCTGTTTTGCGAAAGCGACATGCACAAACAAGGAGCTAAAGCGTGGGAGTGAATCCTGGAGATTGCGACGAGCTTTAGGCGCGACGCATCACGCCGCCGTGTGCGATATGGCAAATCGCCTTCTCCATACCTATATTTCCGTCGCAACCACTCCCGCGACGCTCATCGAGCTTGATGTCTGTAACGATATCCAGTGTTCTCTCGTAGACCTGGTTGAGTTCGAAACATGCGTCTGAGGGCAAGGAGAACAGGAATGCAGAACTACCGCAAGACTTCCGAGGCTATAGCGAATCTGTCTCCCGAGCAGTACCGCGTGACGCAGCAAAGCGGTACCGAACGTCCAGGCACGGGCGAATATCTCAACAACAAGCAGCCCGGCATCTATGTCGATGTCGTATCAGGCGAGCCATTGTTTGCCTCTTCTGACAAGTTCGATTCGGGCTGCGGCTGGCCGAGCTTCACCAAGCCCATCGAAGCTGCCAATATCAACGAGCTTACCGACCTCTCGCATGGCATGCTGCGCACCGAAGTGCGCTCTATCCATGGCGACAGCCATCTCGGTCATGTTTTCCCGGATGGGCCGCAAGATCGCGGCGGCCTGCGCTATTGCATCAACTCTGCCTCTCTTCGCTTCGTGCATCGCGACAGGATGGAGGCTGAAGGCTATGGTGCCTATCTCGACCAAGTGGAGGATATCAGATGACTACGGAACGTGCAGTTCTCGCCGGCGGTTGTTTCTGGGGCATGCAGGACCTCATTCGCCGCTATAAGGGCGTCATCTCGACACGCGTCGGCTATACCGGCGGCGACGTTCGCAATGCGACCTATCGCAATCATGGCACCCATGCGGAAGCGATCGAGATCACCTTCGATCCCGAGAAGATCAGCTATCGCGACCTTCTGGAATTTTTCTTCCAGATCCATGATCCGAGCACGCGCAACCGCCAGGGCAATGACGTCGGCACGAGCTACCGTTCGGCGATCTTCTATACGAACGACGAGCAGAAGCGGGTCGCTCTGGATACGATCGCCGATGTCGACGCTTCCGGGCTGTGGCCGGGCAAGGTCGTCACCGAAGTGACGCCGGCAAGCGACTTTTGGGAAGCCGAGCCGGAGCACCAGGATTATCTGGAGCGCATTCCGAACGGCTACACCTGCCATTTCGTTCGTCCAGGCTGGAAACTGCCGGTCAGGCAGTCCGCCGCCGATGCCACGCAGCGCGCGGCATCCTGAATGAAAGACCATGGCCGCGGGCGAAGGCCGTGAATGAACGGCTGAACTCGTATCTCGGTACATGGGATGTCAGGCGGAAGATCATCGACCGCCTCAACGGGGGTGTTATCTCGTTCGAAGGACAGGCGTTCGTGACGCCTGTCCAGTTCGAGGAGCACGGCGACACGACGGCGGACCATGCGACGCTCAGGAGCAGCCGCACCTATCGGCTACGTGGCGAGGCTAAGCATCTCGCCGTCTGCTTCCCCAATCTCACCGAGTTCATCCGCATCGGAAATGGCGCCTCGCAACGCGTCGTCCATCACTGCGGCACCGATCTTTATCGCGGCCGCCTATTCTTTCGTGGCCCGGATGCCTGGGCCGAGATGTGGCACGTGCAAGGGCCACGAAAACACTATGTAAGCCTGGCTCACTATCGCCGTGCCTAACCAGTCAGGGCCGGATGCGAAGCGGAAAATGCTTGCGCTTCCTTCTGCAGCCATTCGCAGAACAATACCGATTTTCGATTCCGCCGAGCGCGCCGCAGCGCCACGTAATGATGTCCGCTGTCGATGAAACCCAACGGAGCGGCGAGGCGGCCGAAGCGGATGTCATCGGTTACATAGGGCCAAGGCGCGACGCAGACCCCCAGGCCGGCACTGGCCGCCTCCAACATGAAATAGAAATGCTCGTATTCGACGCGCGTTCCCGCCTCGATTGTTGCGCCCGACCGTGACAGCCAGTCGCCCCAGGCGCGAAGGCGTGTTCTCGTATGAAGCTGCGGAACGCCGGCGAAATTCTCCGCGACGGTTCTTTCGAGGGAAGGGGAGAGAACCGGACCCGTCTGCTCCGGAAACAGCGCGATCACCTCAGCGCCTTGTGGCCAGGGTACGGTCCCGACCCGGATCGCGACGTCGAACCCGTCGCGCGTAAAATCGACGGGACGGGACGATGCCGTCAGACGAACTTCGATATTGGGATACTCCGCCTGAAACCGGTAAAGCCGCGGGATCAGCCAACGCATGGTAAAGGTGCCGGGGCAGGAGACGTCGAGTGATCCGTCTTCCGTATCCGCAACGGCTCGCACCGACATGTCGATCTGATCGAAAGCGGAGACTAAGCCCGACAACAGGGTCGAACCCGCCTCCGTCAGCCGCAATTTGTTCTTTGGTCCCTCAAACAGCGGCACACCCAGCACATCTTCGAGATGCTGGATCTGACGACTGACGGCGCTATGCGTCACATTCAGCTCATCGGCCGCCAAAGTCATTCGCCCATGCCGGCCGGCGGCTTCGAAGGCGCGTAACGCATTGAGAGATGGGATGCGGCGGGCCATGTGAGATTTCCGAACAGCTCTTGTTCGATCATATCGGTTTTCTTCCTGCGCACCATAATGTTTTGTCCGGCTTACAATCTAAATTTCCCCGCTGAGGGAACAATGAAACTCGGATTGCGGGAGCATTTCGATGGCGGCGAGGCTATGCCCTGCGAGCCACAAAACTGCTCGGTGCAACCAGACAACGAGGATGAAGATACGATGGCCAACAGACATCAGGACGGCAGCGCCGGTGACGCAAATTACGGCATCATTGGCACGGACTATGCAAAATACCGCCAGCCCGACCCGCATATTGCGGAATTTATCCGTGCTGCATTGGGCAATGCCCGTAGCATCCTCAACGTCGGAGCGGGCGCCGGCTCTTACGAGCCTTTCGACCGGATGGTCACGGCAGTTGAACCGTCCGCATCCATGCGGGCGCAGCGGCCGGCGCATCTGCCTGTCGCCATCGATGCCGTAGCTGAGAAGCTTCCCTTTGCAGATGGCAGTTTCGATGCCAGCATGGCGACATTTACCGTGCATCAGTGGTCCGATCTCGCGGCCGGGCTTGCCGAGATGCGGCGGGTGACACGTGGTCCCGTCCTGATCTTGACCGGCGATCCCAGCGAGCTCAATCGATTTTGGCTTGTCGACTATGCGCCGGAAGTAATTGCGGTAGAGGCGCGCCGCTATCCGCAAATGGCGACCATCGGCGAAGGGTTGGACGGCAATGCGGAGGTCATTCCCGTGCCGATCACGCTGAACTGCACAGACGGTTTCGGCGAGGCCTATTATGGGCGCCCGGAACGCCTGCTGGAGGCGGGGGCGCGCCTTGCCAATTCCGCCTGGAGTTTCGTCGATGCTTCGATCGGGGACCGCTTTGTCGCCGATCTCAGCCGCGATCTGGAAGACGGCACCTGGGACGCCAAATACGGGCAACTGCGCTCGCTGCCGGAATTCGAGGGCTCGCTGAAGCTGGTCGTTGGTCGCGGGCGATCCTGAGCCGGATCGAAAAGGGAGGCTTTGTCCGCGGCCGCTCGGCGAAGACAAGCCTGATCGCGGACAGGGATCGTTCACCAAGGCGCGGCTGGTGAACGATCCACTGGCTGGAAAATGCTATTGGCGAGGCATCCGCCGTCTTGTTTGTGCAGCTCGGGCCAGTTCCTCCAATGTCCGGACGGAAGTCGGCCAATCAATGCAGCCGTCGGTGATGCTTTGGCCATAGACCAGTGCTTTGCCGGGAACGAGATCCTGGCGGCCGCCGACGATGTTGCTCTCCATCATCATGCCTTTGATGCGACGGTCGCCGGCAGATATTTGTTCTGCGACGGAGCTGACGACCATTGGCTGGTTCTCAGGGTCCTTGCCGCTGTTGGCATGGCTGGCATCGATGATGATCCGCGGATCAAGCCCCGTTTTCTGAGCCTGTGCCGATACCGCCTGCACACTGGCCGCGTCATAGTTGGGTTGCTTGCCGCCGCGCAGAATGAGATGGCAATCGTCGTTGCCGCGTGTCGAGGCAATGGCCGCAAGGCCATCCTTGGTCACTGCCGGAAAATGATGCGGCTGCGAGGCTGCCACGATCGCATCCAGAGCTATCTTTGCATCGCCATTCGTTCCGTTCTTGAAACCGACAGGGCATGAAAGGCCCGAAGCGAGCTGACGATGCACCTGGCTCTCGGTCGTCCTTGCACCGATTGCGCCCCAGCTCACCAAATCGGAAATGTACTGCGGCGTGATCGTGTCGAGGTATTCGCAACCGGCCGGCAGCCCTATTTCGTTGACGTCAACCAGAAGACTTCTGGCGATACGCAACCCCTCTTCGATGCGGTAGCTTCCGTCGAGATGGGGATCGTTGATGAGGCCCTTCCAGCCGACCGTGGTTCGAGGCTTCTCGAAATAGACCCGCATGATGATTTCGAGATCGTCGGCGAACCGGTCGCGCTGTTCCTTCAGGCGAGCGGCGTAGTCACGTGCCGCGACGGGATCGTGGATGGAGCAGGGGCCGATAACCACGATCAATCGATCATCGTCATTGTGCAGGATGCCGTGAACGGCATTGCGAGTTTCCGTCACGGTCGTGGTAATGGCCTCGTCCCGCGGGATCTCCTCTATAATGCGGGAGGGCGGCGTCAGGGCAGTAATCTCGACAATTCGCAAATCATCAGTGGATTTCAACACGGTATCGGTTCCTTTGTGGGTTCATACCGTGGCGACAAAAAAGCCGCCAGGTAAGACTAGCGGCTGTTCGGGTCTATGTCGTTGCGTCGATTTTACCTACGCACGGGCCCGCCTCCGCTGAGAGCAGCGGTACGAATAAAATCGCGAGGCAATTGCGTAGGTGAATGACATGCGGCCTCTCTACGACAAAAAATGCGGCTTGTCGATAATCTTGATACGTTTGGAGCGCATCATCAAAAGCCTCTTCGCGGGGCCACAGTTTTGACACCCGGGAAAGCAGCAGCAGCCTTATCTTGGCCCGCTATTTTTTGTTATCGCGAAGCCGAAACAATGCCGGCGGTCTCTGGCTTTCGAAAATCCACCCAGCAATATAATATAAGAATAACATTATATATAATGTTACAAATAAAAAATTCCACCTCCGGATGTGCTGCATCCGGGTGGTAGCGATTCTCAAATGTAGCGGTTCCAACTCGGAAGGACCGGCCCGGCTTCGCTGGAAGACGGACCGGCCCCCATCCGATCAGGGGTCAAGTCAGATCAGATCTCGGAAATGAGGTCTTAGAAGCTGCGCTGGAAGCGGAGGATACCAGCCCACTGATCCTGGTTCACAGAATCGAAGTTGGTGTAGGTAACTTCCGGCTCGACGAGCAGGTTCTTGACGGGGTTCCACTTGAGGTTCGTCGTGGCTTCGAAGATCTTCGAGTCGGTGTAGGCGAGCTGGACGTTCCACTTCAGCTGGTCGCTGATCTTATAGCCAACGCCACCCCAAACAGCCCAGTCACCCCAGCCGCAGAGATCGCCACGGCCAACCGGGCAAGCCGACGGGTCCAGGTTCGAGCCGGCATACTGGTTCAGCTTGGAGCCGTCCGTGTTCCAGCCGCCCATCAAGAAGGCCGAGAAGGCGCCGAAGTTGGCGTCGATACGAGCCTTGACAGCGCCTTCTTCGACGATGGAGTCATAACCACCGACGACGCGGAACTGCCAAGCGCCAGCCTTGTAGCCAGCACCGGCTACGACGTTCGGAGCATAGTGGTTTTGCTCGGACTTAACCCAAGCGCCGCCGAACGAAGACGCGTCAGCGCCGGAATTGGAATCTTCCAACGAAACCACAGCCGTGAAGCCGTTGCCGGCGTCGTAGTTGTAGGTCAACTGGTTGAGTTCGTACGGGCCGTCATAGATCACGTCGTCGTTGATGACGTCGCCGGCGTAACCGGTGAACAGGTTGTACTGCGAGTCCTGCTTACCAACCAGGAAACCAGCGAGGCTGATGTTAGCCCACAGCAGCTTCGGGGTCGTGGAGCCGCCTTCCTGCCAGTCGAAACGGTAGACGGTGTTGGTCTTCAGCGGACCGTATTCGGTGTCCGATGCCGTGTCGATGGAAAGCTGAGCGCGGGTGTGCCACAGCGTACCATAGTCGCCGCCTGGGCCCGGATTGTAAGCGTTGTACCACTTACCTTCGGTACGAACCATGCCGCCGATCTTGAGGCAGGTCTCGGTACCCGGGATGAAGAAGTAGCCAGCGCCATATGCGTCGCAGATGCGGACGTATTCGAGCGGCTCCGGCTCAGCGGCGACGACAGCGTCGGCTGCCTGAGCGCCGGAAACTGCTGCCAGCGCAGCAGCGGAGCCGAGAAGAAGGCTCTTGATATTCATAAAAACTCCAATCCAATATAGATTGGGCACAGGCCATCGCGCCGAAAATCGACGTGCCTCACCCTATCCCTGTTAAAAACCCCGACTCGGGAGAAGCAGGCCCCACCCGCTTCTGTTCCCTATTAAGGACTAATTCCTGCAAAGTTATATGATATATTTTTTGCAGAGCGGCATTTTCATGATTTAAAAATTTCAGTTGCAGGAAAGCAACATCCGCAAACAAAATAGTAAGACACTCATAATATTGGCGCCGTAATAATCATTTTGGAGTACGATCCAGGGAGCCAGTCCCTTGACATGCGAAGGGAAGGCGGTTGCGGGAGAATTTCCCTGTGGGTGTGGAGGCGCGCCGCTCTCAACCAGATCCGCGCCTTCAACAGTGCGCGCTGGATTGCTGTCAGCGGTGAAAGTCGCGGAGCGCCGCTTAATAGAGAACGGTTCGTTTCGAAGTCGGCGATATCAGCTTGCTGAGCATGGCGCCGATTGCGATGCCCCAGAGGGCGCCGGCCATGCCGACGATGATATCCATCGGAGAGCCGTAACTTCCATTCGCCAGAAAATGTGAGAAGCCGAGCGCCGAAACGCTGCCGATCATCAACAGGCAGGTGAAAGAGGGCGACTGTGGATAGGCAAGTCGCGCCAGCATGCCGGCGACGCAGAGTGCGCCCGCGCGATACATGTTGAAAGGATTGCCAAACTCGGCCTGCCAATTGAGATGCGCAAAGGTCACCGCAACCAGTGCCGCGATGTAGCTCCAAGCGATAATTTTCAAAAACCGGCCCGATATCATGGCGCTATTCTATAGCTGCGATCGCCATTCTGCGGCGCACACATTTTGTGTGTTTTCGAAATATATTGTTGCGTGCCGAGAGGCGCCAAAAAACGCTCGCAACCCGCGATTTCCGTAGCTTACGCCTCGGCCTATCTGATCGGAAGGCGAAGAGGGAAGCGCAGATTTCCTTAATCATGGATGAGGCGATCTGCGGCGAAATGAGCCGGCACCATTATGCCGGCTCGCTGATGCCGAAGTGGTCTCAGGCGTTGGAGGCTTTCAGCGCTTCTTCGTCGTCTTCCGCTTCCAGGTCCACGGCTTCGACGGTGCTCTCCCCGGTACCGCGGCCAAGGAACGCGAAGACGACGATTGCTGTAATGGTTGTGATCGCCATCAGGAGCCACAACAGCGCGCTAAAGGCATCACTGTAGCCTTGGATCAGCTGGGCATGTCCGATCGCCGGCACATTCGATGCCGCGTTGAGAAGATCGCCTGTGACGAGCCGCTGCGCTGCAATGGAGGCATGTTCGCCCGCCTCAGCGCCGAGATAGGATTGTATGAGCGCCGAAAGGACGGCACTGACGACAGCAAGCGCTACGCCTTCGCCGGCGACGCGGGTGGTGCTGAAGATGCCGGTCGCCATGCCCGCCCGTTCCTTCGGAACCACGCTGACGGCAAGCCCATCCATCAGGCCCCAGGGCAGGCTGATACCGATGCCGATCGTCAGGAGTGGACCAATCAATGCGGTCGACGCCGATCTTGTCGCGAGATGGCTGAGCCAGAACAGCCCGGCGGCGGAAATGATCAGGCCGACACTGCAGATGGTGGCGGCCGTGAACCATCGCGTCAGCAGACCGGCAACGATCGGCAGGATGAGAAGCGGCGCCGACAGGGCGACCATCATGCGGCCGGCCGCGACCTCGCTCATGCCCTCGATGCCGACAAAGCGAACGGGAAGCAGGATGAGCAGCACGACGAAGGCATAGGCGGGTGCCGCCGCCAGCAACTGCACGCCGACGAAACGCGGATACCGAAACAGAGTGAGTTCCAGCATTGGGCGTTTCACCAAACGTTCGATGACGCCGAAGGCCGCAAAGAGCAATACTGCTCCCGCAAGCAAGACAACGACCAGCGGGTCGCTCCAACCGCTCTGCGGAGCGCGCAGCACGCCGTAGGTGAACAATGTCAGGGCGAGCGTAAAGCTGAGTGCGCCTGGCCAATCGAGATCCGCGGCATCGGGATCTTTGGACTCGGTCAGGAAATATGCGCCGAGGCCAAAAGCGAGGCCGGCGAGGATGACGACCAGAAGAAAGATCGCCGGCCAGCCGAAGGTTTCGATCATCAGGCCGGACGCGATCGGCCCGAAGGCAAGGCCGACACCAAAGCTTGAACCGACGATGCTGAAGGCACGCATGCGCGCTGGTCCCTCGAACTCCTGCGCGAGTGAGGCCATCCCGCCGGAAAATGCGGCGGCGGCGCCCATGCCTTGCAGCGCCCGCAGGATATCGAACCAGACGATGTCGCCGGCGAAGGCCAGTCCCGCCGAGAACAGGGCGAAGCCGGCGAGCCCTATGAGGAAGATGCGCTTGCGCCCGAAGCTGTCGGCGAGCGCACCGGCGGCCATGAGGCTGCTACCGAAGGTCAGCATGAAGGCATTGGTAACCCAGTTGAGCGCGATCGGGCTGCCGCCAAGCGTTCGGCTGATTGCCGGCAACGCGACGGCAGGGCCGGTGAAGGTAAGAGGCATGGCGGCGGCCGCGCAACAGACGGCGATGAGAACGAATAGTTTTTCGGCCGGACTCGCGGCCTTTATCTTGTTTGGATGCATCGGGATTTCCGCTGAGCTTGAGCAAAAGAGAACCCGCGGTCGGTTTGGGAGTGGAAACCGGCTCTAAAAAGCGGCGTCCATCGGCCGCGGGAGTGGTGAAATACCGAAGCAGGATAATTTTGCTTCAATTGAAGGAAAATAGCGCTAAGTTTCCACTTATACCGGAAGAAAACGCTCGAATGGACAAAGGGAATGGATCGGCTAAGTGGCTTGACTGCCTTTGTGCGAACCGCCGATCTCGGCAGCTTTGCCGCCGCGGGGCGCGTGCTTGGCCTTTCGGCCTCCGCTGTCGGCAAGGCGGTGACCAATCTCGAACGGCAGCTCGGCGTCCGGCTGCTGCAGCGCTCGACCCGCAGTATTCGCCTGACTGAGGAGGGGCGCCTCTTCCACGAGCGCTGCCGGCGCGTGCTTGATGATCTCGACGACGCCCAGGCGTCGCTCGCTCAGGCGGTTGCCGTACCACGCGGGCGGCTGCGCGTCAGCGTGCCCATCGTCACCTACCATCTCCTGCTGCCGGTGCTGCCCGAATTTATTGCGCGCTATCCCGAAGTCGAACTCGATATCGACTTTAACGACCGCATTATCGATATGATCGAAGAGGGGGTCGATGTGGCGATCCGCAGCGGCAATCTGCCGGATTCGCGGCTGATGTCGCGCTCGCTGCGGCCGTTCCAGATGCTGCTTTGCGCAGCGCCCGTCTATCTCGAACGTTATGGTGTTCCCGATTGCCCGCGCGCCCTCGACGGCCACTTGGCCATCCACTTCCGCTTCCCCAACAGCGGCAAGGTTCAGAATTGGCCTCTGACCCTGCCGGAAGGCGAACCGGAATTGCGCACGCGAACGGTTTTGTCATGCAACAATATGGAGGCGCTGCGTGGCGCTACCCTCAGCGGTCTCGGTATTGGCTGCATGCCGGATTTCTTGGCGCGCAGCGCGCTTGCCGAGGGCAAGCTGTGCACGGTGCTTGACGCCCATATCGATGGTCCAGGTCGTTTCCACTTGCTTTGGCCATCCAATCGCCATCTCTCTCCTAAGGTTCGGGTCTTCGTCGATTTTCTCAGCGAACGACTTTTCGCGGAGCGCTGCGAAGCTCTGCCGGGCGCGGCTACCTTATCGTAAAAGAACGGTTTGCCGGGATATCGTTTCGAACCTGCCTCGCAGGCAGTTGCTGCGCGAGCTCGATTTTGCGACGGTACCGGCCATGAATGAAATGAAAATCCTCCGCTCGGGGTCAGCCACCACCGGCAGTTAAGTTTGAAAGCACGATGAGTCGTTTCTGGAGCCCCATAGTCCATTCCTTGACCCCCTATGTTGCCGGCGAGCAGCCGGTCATCAGCGGCCTGGTCAAACTGAACACCAATGAAAGCCCCTACGGGCCTTCGCCGCTGGCGCTGGAGGCTATTTCACAAGCCACCGCCGATACGCTGCGGCTCTACCCCGATCCGACGGCGCGGGATTTGCGCGCCGCTATCGCCGAAAGCTTCGGCCTCGACGCAAACGAGGTTTTTGTCGGCAACGGATCGGACGAGGTGCTGGCGCATACGTTCCAGGGACTGCTGAACCACGACGGGCCGCTGCTGTTCCCCGACATCACCTACAGCTTCTATCCGACCTATTGCCGCCTTTATGGGATCGCGTTCCAGCAAATCCCGGTCGATGGGGAGATGCGGGTTCGGCTTGATGACTATCGCCGGCCATGCGGCGCCATCATCCTGCCCAATCCCAATGCGCCCACGGGTATCGGCCTGCCGCTCGCCGAGGTCGAGAGCCTTCTCCGCGATCGTCCCGATCAGGTCGTGGTCATCGACGAAGCCTATGTCGATTTCGGCGGCGAAAGCGCCGTTCCGCTCGTCCGCCATTATCCGAACCTGCTGGTGATTCAGACGCTCTCCAAGTCTCGCGGGCTGGCCGGCCTGCGCGTCGGCTTCGCCGTCGGGCAAAGGCCATTGATCGAGGCGTTGGAGCGGGTCAAGGACAGCTTCAATTCCTACCCGCTCGACCGGCTCGCTTTGGCGGGCGCACTGGCAGCCTGGAAGGATCGGGAGTGGTTCGAGCGCCACCGCGAACTGATCGTCGCCAGCCGGCAGCGGCTGGCTGCCGCCTTGCGGGAACTCGGTTTCGAGGTGCTGCCGTCATCCGCCAATTTCCTGTTCGCGCGTCATCCCGGCAAGGTGGGGGCGGTACTGGCGGGGGAACTGAGAAGCAGGAAAATCCTGGTCAGGCGCTTTTCCGCCGCGCGTATCGAAGATTTCCTGCGCATCAGCATCGGGACGGACGAGGAATGCGATCGCCTCCTGGCGGCGCTCGGCGAAATATTGCAGTGATCTGACGTCTCGAAATCAACGTTCCGAGGCTTCTCCCTAACTGCTTCAGTCAAACCGAACGGCGGTCGTGTTCGCGCCGCAAAGCAGCACGGCCACACGCTCGTTTGGAGCCGGGACATATTTGTTCGCAAACAGCGCGGCAAATGCCGTCGCACCGCCGAGCTCGGCGACGATCCGCAGCCGATCCCATAAAGTCTGCTGCGCCTGGCGGATCTCGTCGTCCGATACCAGCAGGGGGCGCTGCGCATAGGCTCGGGCAATCGGGAACATCAACTCACCAACGCGCTTTGGAGCAAGCGAATCGGCGGCGATGCTGCCGGCGGGGGCATCGACCGGATGCCCGGCCTCGAAGGCCTGCCAGAGCGTCGGTGCGCCTTCCGGCTCGACAGCAACGACCCGGACGCGTCCCTCGAACCAGGCAGCGATCCCGCCAATCAATCCGCCGCCGCCGACCGCGACCAACAGCGTGTCGATATCGGGAATGTCCGCCTCGATCTCGAGCCCGATCGTCCCTTGCCCGAGCAGGGTCTCCGGCTGGTCATAGGCGTGGATCGCCATCGCGCCGCGTTCCTCGACCCATTGCTGGCTGGCGGCAAGCGCATCGGCATAACGCTCCCCGCCGATGACGAGGTTGGCCCCGTAGCCACGAATGCGCTCGGCCTTGGCCGGCGACGTCACACTCGGCACGAAGATCGTCGCCGGAATGCCGAGCCGCATCGCGGCATAGGCGACCGCCGCACCATGATTGCCGCCGGATGCCGCAACGACACCAGCCGCCGGCACGTCTCTGCCAAGCAGGCTGGAAAAGGCGCCCCGCGCCTTGAACGAGCCGGAATGCTGCAGAAATTCGAGCTTGAAGTCCAGACGGCCCGGATTAAGGCCGAAATCCGCGAGGTCCGAACGTAAAACCGGGGTGTGCCGGATATGCGGGCGGATCCGCTTTTCGGTTTCTGCAATACGCTCGGGGGTGATCTTTGTGTCGGGAAACATGGGCATCTCGCGGACAGAAGTTGACAATAACTTTGTTACTTAGCAAAGTGACGAAATGCAAGAGATTGATCTTATCAAGGCCCTGGCCAACGAACGCCGCATCAGCATTCTCAGATGGCTGAAGGATCCCCGCGCTCATTTTCCTCCGCAGATCGACGGCGATCTGGTGGAGGATGGCGTCTGCGCGCTCCTCGTTGCCGAAAAGCTCGAGATATCCCAGGCAACCTTGAGCGAGCACATGCGCATTCTGGTTCAAGCCGGTCTATTGCGGCCAAAGCGCATCAAACAGTGGATATTCTACAAGCGCGATGAATCCCGCATGGCAGCGCTGGCGGCAGTTGTTGCAAGCCTCTAGCCAAATCATCATGACGCCGGTCCAGTGGATATCCTAAAATGAAAAAGGCGGCTGAGCTGAGCCCGCCGCCTTCTTTATCAGATGCGATAGCGATCAAATATCGCTAGCCGCGTTCGCCCAAATCTCCGCTGCCTGGGCGGCGGTGACGCGGCGGACTTCGGTTTCGTCGCGGCGGCTGGCGAAGAGTTCGCTCGCCATGATCTGGTCGGCAAGGTCGGCCGGCAGCGACAAGAGCACGCGTTGGCCGTCCTTGTGGATGCCGCCGACGTCGGCGCGCTTGCCGGTGATCATGCCGCCGGCAACCGTATTGTTGCTTTCCGGATCGATCAGGATGAAGGAGCCGGTCGAGCGGTTCTGGTCGTAGGGGTCGAAGACCGCGGCTTCGTCGAAGGAAAGGCGGACCTTGCCGATCGCATTCATCCATAGCGACTGTGCCGGTGCCCAGGCACCGGTCTTCAGCTCGAGCTGAGCGATAGGCTGCACCTGCACACGCTGACGGCGGCTGCCGCTCTTCAGCCAGTAGCGCTTGCCGGGCTCGATGCCTTCCGGCTGCAGCGCGACGATCTGAGCGTCGAAGGCGAGGCCGGACTGCGGCTGGCTGTCGATGGCGACGATCATGTCGCCGCGCGACACGTCCACCTGCCGGTCAAGCACAAGCGTGATGGCATCGCCGGCCACTGCGGCATTGCGCACGAGATCGAAGGTGACGATCTTCGAGACGTTGGCGACCATCCCCGACGGCAGGATCATGACACTGTCGCCCGGCTTTACCGAGCCACCAGCAACCGTGCCCTGATAGCCACGGAAGCTTTCGCCCGGCCGCGACACGCGCTGCACTGAGAGGCGGAAGCCGACCGTCTGCGCCGAACGTACGGTGGCAAGTTCCAGTGTTTCGACCAGCGTCGGGCCGTTGTACCAAGGCATGGAGGTTTCGCCGGAATAAACGACGTTCTCCCCCTTCAGCGCCGACATCGGGATGGCGGTGATCTGCTTGACGCCGAGCGACAGAGCGAATTCGCGGAAATCATGCGAAATTTTCTCGAAGCCGGCGCGGTCGTAGTTCGTCAGGTCGATCTTGTTGACGGCGAGCACGAACTGCTTGATGCCGAGCAGCGAAGCAATCGTCGCATGGCGGCGCGTCTGTTCGAGAATGCCCATGCGCGCATCGACCAGCAGGACCGCGAGATCGGCGGTGGAGGCGCCGGTCGCCATATTGCGGGTATATTGCTCGTGGCCGGGCGTGTCGGCGACGATGAAGGAGCGCTTGTCGGTCGAGAAATAGCGATAGGCGACATCGATGGTGATGCCCTGTTCACGCTCGGCCTGCAGGCCGTCGAGCAGAAGCGCGAAGTCGGGCAGGCCGAGATCGTTCTGCTTGCCGGTGGAATCGCGCTGTAGCGTAGCGGCCTGGTCTTCCTTGACGGCCTTGGTATCCCAGAGCAGACGGCCGATCAGCGTGGACTTGCCGTCGTCGACGCTGCCGCAGGTGATCAGGCGAAGCGGGCGTGAGTCGCGCGCCGCCTTGGCGGGCTCGGCGGCAGGCAGGGTGACGACGTTTGCGGTTGCGGCTGCAGTCATCTCAGAAATATCCTTCACGCTTCTTCTTTTCCATGGAGCCGGATTGGTCGCGGTCGATGGCGCGGCCCTGACGCTCGGACACCGTGGCGATTTCCAGCTCTGCAATAACGTCTTCGAGTGTGGTGGCCGTTGAGCGGATCGCGCCCGTCAGCGGGAAGCAGCCGAGGGTACGGAAGCGGATGACCTCCTCGCGTTTGACCTCGCCGGGTAGCAGTTCAAGCCGCGGATCCGCCGCCATGATCATCATGCCGTCGCGCTCTACGACCGGGCGCTTGGCAGCAAAATAGAGCGGCACGATCGGAATCTCTTCGGCCTGGATATAGCGCCAGATGTCGACTTCGGTCCAGTTCGACAGAGGAAAGACGCGGACGCTCTCGCCCTTGCGGATCTGGCCGTTATAGATGTTCCACAGTTCCGGGCGCTGATTGCGCGGATCCCAGCGATGGTCCGGCGTGCGGAAGGAATAGATGCGTTCCTTGGCGCGCGAGGCCTCTTCGTCGCGGCGCGCACCGCCGAAAGCAGCGTCATACTGACCGGCGTCGAGCGCCTGCCGCAACGCTTCCGTCTTCATGATGTCGGTATAGCGCGCCGAGCCGTGGGTGAACGGCGTGACGTTCTCGGCCTGGCCGCGCGGATTGATATGCTCGATCAGGTCGAGGTCGTATCTCTTCACGATCTCGTCGCGGAAGGTGATCATCTCGGCGAACTTCCAGCCGGTGTTCACATGCAGGAGCGGGAAGGGCACGCGGCCGGGATAGAAGGCCTTGCGCGCCAGATGCAGCAGCACAGAGGAGTCCTTGCCGATCGAATAGAGCATCACCGGGCGCTCGAATTCGGCCGCCACTTCGCGGAAAATATGGATCGACTCGTTTTCCAGCGCCTTCAGATGCGGATCGAGTGGCGGTTTGCTGCTTTGCGGATTGGAGAGTTCCTTATCCGGACGGCTATCGGGCATTTCTAACTCCAGAACTTCAATTAATCCCGACGGCAGATGTCGGAATGAATGGGGATGCGTTGGTTCCCGGTGGATGGCGGCGAATCTGAGCGCGCTTCAAACCGGTGGCCGGGAACCGGCGGGTGTTATTGGGCAGCAACCGCAGTTTCCTCATGAACATGCAGGCCGCATTCGCGTTTCTCGTCGTTTTCCCACCACCAGCGACCGGCCCGTTCGGGCTCGCCCGGCTTAATGGCGCGGGTGCAGGGCTCGCAGCCAATCGAGGGATAGCCGCGCTGATGCAGCGGGTTCACCGGCACGCCATTGTCAGCGACATAGGCGCGGATCGCGTCGATGTCCCAGTCGGCAAGCGGGTTGACCTTGATGAGATTGCGTTCCGGGTCGTATTCCGCAAAAGGCGTATCGGCGCGATTTGCCGACTGGCCGCGGCGCAGGCCGGTGATCCAGATTGTGGCCCCGGAAAGTGCTCGCGCAAGCGGCTTCAGCTTGCGCACGCCACAACAGGCATGCCGGGCTTCGACGCTTTCGTAAAAACCGTTGAGGCCATATTTCGCGGCATAGGCATCGATGTCGGCCTGTTCCGGCTCGTAACGGCTAATATGGATGTCGTATTGGCTTTCCGTTTCATCGATCAGCGCCATCGTCTCGGGAAAGAGACGACCGGTCTGTAGGGTCGCAACTTCGATCGGCAGACGATGGTTGCCGATCTCCGCGGTGATGACCTGATCTTCAATCCCAAGGGAGGTCGTAAAGACAGCGCGGCCGCCAAGGCCGGCGACCAGAGACAGACGGCCGGCGAGATCAAGCGCCGCCAACCGGCTGTTCAGCGTTCCGGCTTCTTCGATAAGATTGATGGCAGTCATAGAGAATCCTGTCCTGAAGTTGCCAGAAGTATCGCAGCTTGTGACAGGAGCGGACAGAAAAACCGATTTCGAAAGCATGGGAATAGGGAGCAAATATCTCCATGAAGCCGCGCCCATGCGGAAAACCGACCGCCTCGGCGGTTAACCAAGGCGTTTTGCCCCTGAAGTGGGCGAGTGCAGCAACGCCGATAAGACTAGTCATATCTAAGCGCTTACTTTAATGTCTATAGAAATAGTAGAGATACACGCAGCTTGTCAAACGGAAATCGGAAGTGATGGCCAAAAAGATGCGAAATGCCGAATTTTGCCCTAAACTGTGGGCATAGCGACAAGAAGGAAAACAAGGCTGGGTTGCCGGCATCACAAAAGCTTTTTCTAGTTTGCATTTTGATGCAGAATTAAAGCTTGGTGAAAAGTGTTGAGAGTTCCGAAACGATGTGGCCGTATGTGTCGGGCGAGCGCATCGTATGTGTGTGTAGACGGTTCGAAATGATCACTCAGAAAGCAAAATATGCGCTGCGGGCGCTGTCTGCTCTGGCCCAGGCTGAAGCGGGCGAGCCGATGATGATTTCCGATATTGCCGCTCAGCAGAAAATCCCGAAGAAATTTCTGGAGCAGATCCTTCTCGACCTGAAACATCAGGGCATTGTCATCAGCCGTCGCGGCAAGCAGGGTGGCTACCTCCTGCGCAAGCCGGCAAATGAAATTACCTTCGGCGAGATCCTGCGCATCATCGATGGGCCGATCGCGCCGCTGCCCTGCCTCTCCATCACCGCCTATCGCCGCTGCGACGATTGCGACGGCGAACAGACCTGCGAAATCCGCCACGTTTTCGCGAAGGTCGCCGATGCGACCCGCAAGGTCTTGTTCTCGACCACCATCGCCGATGCAGTGGCGCTGCCCGATAAAGCCGAGGTCGCCCGGCTGCTCGCCTGAGTGAGCGTCAGCCTGTGGCGGATTGCTCTACCGCCGCGATTGCATCGACGGCGAAACCGCAGATCAGGACGCGGCCTCAATGATCACCCCGATCGCCAGCGCGACGGCCGTTCACATCAAGCATGCATTGACTCTGCTCAATCCACAAATAAAATTGCATCGCAATTGCAATGCAAGAGGTTTGTCATGAAATCCGCTTCCATCCCATCGCTTCGCGTCGATCCGGAACTGCGTGCGGCCGCCGAAAGCGTCCTCAAGGAGGGGGAGACGCTCTCCGCGTTCATCGAAAATTCCCTGCGCGCTCAGATTCATCATCGGCGAGCGCAGGAACAGTTCATTGCACGTGGACTGGCGGCAAAGGATGAAGCGAAGCGGACAGGCACTTACTATAACTCGGGAGATGTTCTGGAAATGCTGACCGCCAAGCTTGCCAAGGCAAAAGCTTCCAGACAGAAATGAAATATGCAATCCGCTACACTGCCGCCGCGTTCGAGGATTTCGAGCGTCTTTACGACTATCTGATCGCAAAAGATATCGAGCTTGCGGAGAGAGCTCTCGAGGCCATTCAAAAAGCGGTCGAACTGCTCGGCGATTTTCCCTTCACCTGTCGCAAAGCATCGGCCGATAACGCCTTTCTGCGCGAATTGGTAATCCCCTTCGGTTCTTCCGGTCACGTTGCTCTTTTCGAAATTGAGAATGACACGACAGTGACCGTCCTCGCCGTCCGGCATCAGCGGGAAGAGGATTACCATTGAAGCCATCGACGTTTACCGATCGCTCACCGCCCACCGCGGATTGATCCACGGCTCCTGGTTCGATCGTGCCAATCTCGGCTTGCCGAGGATATGGTCTGCAGCTTTTTCGCCGGTCATGATCGAAGGGCCGTTGAGATTGCCATAGGTGACGTGCGGGAAGATCGAGCTGTCGGCGACGCGCAGGCCGTCGACCCCGATGACGCGAGTGTCGGGATCGACCACGGCCATCGGATCGTCCTTCGAGCCCATCCTGCATGTGCCGCAGGGGTGATAGGCGCTTTCCAGATGCTCGCGGAGGAAGGCGTCGATCTGATCGTCGGTCTGGACCTCGGGACCTGGCTGGATTTCCGGCCCGCGATATTCTTCAAAGGCCTGCTGCCCGAAGATCTCGCGCGTGAGGCGCACGCAGTGACGGAACTTTTCCCAGTCCTCGGGATGGCTCATATAGTTGAAGCGAATGACGGGATCGGCTTTCGGGTCGGAGGAGCGCAGGGTAACAGTGCCGCGTGATTTCGACAGGTTGTAGCCGACATGCACTTGAAATCCGTGGCTCTTCGCAGCCGCCTTGCCGTCATAGCTGATGGCGACCGGCAGGAAATGATATTGAATATCGGGCTGCTTGATGCCCGGCGCCGATCGCAAAAAGGCGCAGGCCTCGAATTGATTGGAGGTTCCGAGGCCGGATTTGAAGAACATCCACTGCGCCCCGACGATGCCCTGCTTATACCAGGGCAGCCAGGAATAGAGTGAAACCGGCTTCAGGCTGGTCTGCTGGAAGTAGAATTCCATGTGGTCCTGCAGATTGGCGCCGACGCCCGGCCGGTCCACCTTCACCTGGATACCCATCTGCTTGAGATGCTGTCCTGGGCCTATGCCGGAGAGCATCAGCAGTTTCGGCGAATTGAAGGAGGAGGCCGAGACGATGACTTCGCGGTTCGCTCTGACGATCTCGGTCTTGCCGCCGCGCTCGATCTCAACGCCCGTCGCTCGGCCGTTTTCAATTACCACCTTGTGGGCTAGGCAGCGGATCAATTGGACATTCTGCCGTTTCAGCGCTGGCTTCAAATAGGCAGTCGCGGCGGACCAGCGCCTGCCGGCCCAAGTCGTCTGCTCCATCAGGCCGAAGCCTTCCTGCTTGCTGCCGTTATAATCCTCCGTCGCCTCGAAGCCGGCCTGCTTGCCGGCCTCGATAAAGGCATGGAACAAGGGATTGCGGGCATCGCCGCGCCGGACATGCAGAGGGCCGTCGGTCCCGCGCCAGCTCTTTTCGCCGCCATGCGAATGTTCCATCCGCTTGAAGTAGGGGAGCACGTCGGCATAGGCCCAGCCATGGGCGCCAAGCTCTTCCCAGCGGTTGAAATCCTCCGCGTGACCACGGACATAAACCATGCCGTTGATCGAGGACGAGCCGCCGATGACCTTGCCGCGCGGTGCAGTGATCCGCCGGTTGTTGAGTTGCGGCTCCGGCTCGGAGAGATAACCCCAATTATAGCGGTTCATGCTCATCGGCCATGCAAGGGCAGCCGGCATCTGGATGAAGGGGCCAAAATCGCTGCCGCCGAATTCCAGGACGATGACTGAATGCTTGCCGTCCTCCGACAGCCGATAGGCCATGGCGGAGCCGGCGGAACCTGAGCCGATGATGACGAAATCTGCTTGCATGACGATGGGCTTTCTCTGCGGGCGTTCTTCTTCTTCCGACGGTGATGGCTGGGCTTGGTCGTTCCCTCGCCCCGCATGAGCGGGGAGAGGGGTAGGGTGAGGGGCGGGGCAGTTAGATGCGGCATCCTCGCAGCAGCCCCTCATCCGACTTGTCGCAATCTCACTCCGTTCGATTTCTCCAACCCACCTTCTTCCCGTTTCACGGGGCGAAGGGATTTGTTCAATAAGGTGCCTGCACCGGCCCCATGCCGACATAGACCGTCTTCAGTTCGGAATAGTGCTCCAGCGCGGCCAGCGAATTCTCGCGGCCGAAGCCCGATTGCTTGGAGCCGCCGAACGGGATTTCGACCGGGCAGAGATTGTAGGTGTTGATCCACAGCGTGCCAGCTTCGAGTTGATCGACGACACGGTGCGCGCGCGTGAGGTCGGCTGTGAAGACTCCACCGGAAAGGCCGAATTCGGTGGCGTTGGCGCGTGCGATCACTTCCGACTCATCATCGAAATCCAGCACGCACATGACCGGGCCGAAGATTTCTTCGCGGGCGATGGTCATATCGTCCGTGACATCCGCAAAAACGGTCGGCTGCACATAGTAGCCTTCGCCGGCGACATTGTTGGGGATGCCGCCGCCGGCCACCAGCGTGGCGCCCTCAGCTTTGCCCTTCTCGATATAGGACAGCACCTTCTCGCGCTGTGCCCAGGACACCATCGGGCCGATTTGGGTGGCCTCGTCCATGGGGTCGCCGATCAGCATCGCCTCGGTGCGTGCCTTCAGGCGCTTCAGGAATTCGGCTTTGATCTTCCTGTTGACGAAGACGCGCGTGCCGTTCGAGCAGACCTGACCGGTCGAATAGAAATTGCCGAGCATGGCGCCGCCGATGGCGCTGTCGAGATCGGCGTCGTCAAACACGATCAGCGGCGACTTGCCACCTAGCTCCATGGTGACGTGCTTCAGGCTTCCCGCGGCTGCCGCGGCGACCTTGCGGCCGGTCGGAACCGAGCCGGTCAGCGACACCTTGGCGACGTCTGGATGGTTGATGAGCAGCGGCCCGGTTTCGCGGTCACCCTGGATGACGTTGTAGAGCCCCTTCGGCAAGCCGGCCTCGATCAGGATCTCGGCGATCTTCAGCGCACCGAGCGGCGTGTTTTCGGAAGGCTTGAACACCATGGCATTGCCGGCCACTAGGGCCGGCGCGCCCTTCCAGCAGGCGATCTGTTGCGGATAATTCCAGGCGCCGATGCCGACGCAGACGCCGAGCGGCACGCGCTTGGTATAGGCAAAATCACCGCCTAGGGGGATATAGGAGCCATTGAGGCCGGCTGGGGCCACACCGCCGAAGAATTCGAAACTATCGGCGCCCGATGTCGGGTCTGCGACGATCGTCTCCTGAATCGGCTTGCCGGTGTCGAGGGTTTCCAGCTCGGAAAGCTCGCGGTTACGCTCGCGCACGATCTCGGCGGCGCGCCTCAGAACGCGGCCGCGTGCCGTGGGGCTCATCGCCGCCCATTCCGGCTGCGCCCGCTTGGCGCTGGCGATCGCCTGCTCGACGATGGCAGGGGTTGCGGCATGCAGCCGGGCGATCACCTCGCCCGTCGCCGGATAGATGCTTTCGATGACGGTCCCGTCGGTATCCTCGACATATTCCCCGTCGATGAAATGCGAGGCTTTCGGCTGGGCTTTGAGGGTCATTTTATCTGTCCTTTTGAAAGGCGGCCTGCCTGGAAAGCGGCGCAAGCATTGTGTTGATATAGTCCTCGGTGAGTGTGATCGAAGCATCGATGCTGATCGGCGCCGATCTCAGGCTCTGGCGAATATAGAGCCCGTCGATCATCGCCGCGGCACCCTCGGCGATACGCTCGGCGTCTTCGCTCGGACACAGCGCTCGGAGGTTGGCGAGCAGGTTGGAGCGCAGCCGCCTCGCATAGATGACGAGGAAGCGGCGTGTCTCCTCGGAACGCTGCGCCTCGGCATAGAAGGCGAGCCAGGCGGCAATCGTCTCCGGCGCGAATTGATCGGCCTGGAAACTCACGCGGATAACGGCGGACAGTTTTTCCCGCGGCGTCTTTGCGGCCCTCAGCGCTATCACCGTGTTGTCGCGCAGTCGCTGTAGATGACTCCTGACGGTCTCGATCAACAACTGTTCTTTACTGCCGAAGTAGTGGTGGGCGAGAGCAGGGGAAACGCCTGCCTGCTTGGCGATTTCGGACATGGTGACGGTCAGCGACCCATGATCGCCGATCACGCGCATCGCCGCGTCCACAAGCGCCTTGCGGCGCACCGGTTCCATTCCAACTTTCGGCATACTTCACCCCAGCACTTGCTACAGTGTATTTTTGATTGACTGATCAATCAACAAAAAAATCATTGTTCGGATTGATTAACATCAGAAATCTCCCGCCTCTTTCCGGGATATGTTCCTGTATCATATTCCGCTCAATGAGGAGGTGCAGTCATGGTCAATGTTCTGGATGAAATTCCGCCATCCGCCATGCGGGACAAATGGGGATGGTTTGTTGCGCTCGGTGTGTTTCTGCTCATTTGCGGCGGGATCGCGCTTGGCAATCTTTTCATAGCCACAGTCGCATCAGTCTATTACATCGGCGTGCTGATGCTGATCGGTGGTGTCATCCACCTAGCGCATGCCTTTCAGGTCCGGGGATGGGAGCATATTCTCTTCTGGGTGCTCAGCGGCCTTCTCTATACGATCGCCGGTGTTCTTGCTTTCGCCAATCCCTTGCTCGCTTCGGCAGCGCTGACGCTGTTTCTTGCCGTCGCCTTGCTGATTGCTGGCACATTTCGTGTCTGGGTTGGCCGCAAGCTGAAACCGGAGCGGGGTTGGATATGGGTTGTCATCGGCGGCGTGGTGACCGCACTTGCCGGCATTGCCATCGCTCTCGGCTGGCCGGTCAACAGTCTTTGGGTGCTTGGTCTCTTCCTGGCGGTCGACTTGATTTTCCAGGGCTGGACGCTGATGGCCTTCGGCTTCGCTCTTAGGCAGTAGCGGCGGATAATGGGGGAGTAACGGACTGCTACTTTTTGACAAGAGGTGGGAGCGGCGTTACTCTTCGCCCACTTCCGTGGAGGACGGAGTGCGCAGGCTGACCTAACGGCAGGCGCAGTCATCCGGGCAGACGTGTCTCTTAAGACGCGCCTTCGAAGCTTCGATGACACGCATTGGAGTAGATCTCCAGCAAAGAGTTTTTCTTAAAGAGCTAAAAAGGGAGGAATATCATGCCGATGGTAACGGTTTCCATCTCCCCGCTTCAAGCTGCCGGCATCCGCGCTGCCGTCGACACGGGCACCTATGCTTCGAGCAGCGAAGTTGTTCGCGAGGCCCTGCGCATGTGGGATGCCGCGCGCAAGCGTGGTGACATCTGCGATGTGCCCCGTGCGGCGGCCAATGATCCGGATGGCGTGGCAAAGAGCAGCCGCCGCGTTGCCGATATGTTTGCCGATTACGAGGCGGAAAGACGCCGGCATAACTGAACGGCGAACACCGTATGCACCGTGAGACTATGACCGCAGAGCTTTGGATCTAAGCAATTTCGGAATGGTTAATGCTCCTTTACCATTCACGAAACTTTCACATGGGGGAAAGGTTTCGTTGACGGTTGTGGCGCATCTTGGGCCGAAAACGCGATAAATCCAAAGTTTTATTAAAAAACTTAGATCAAGATTCTTAAGTGGAGAAAGGCATGTCCCTGACTGCCGCCGTCGAGCCGGGCGTATTGCGCCGGTATGCGAGCGACCAGATTGTCACGCTTGCCAAACTCGTTATCGAAAATGCCTTCCAGCCAATTGTCGAGGCCGGCACCGGTGCGGTTTTCGGCTATGAATCCTTGATGCGCGGGCAAGAGCGTATCGGCTTCGACAGCCCGATGCAGATCCTCGACGAGGCCGAGCGCACGGGCCAGCTCCTCGGACTGGAACAGATGGTGACAAGCCGGGCGCTGGCGAAATTCGCGACCCTCGGCAATGCCGGCACCGCGACCCTCTTCCTCAATCTCGATGTCCGCCTGATCCCGCAAGGCGAAATGCTGGTCGGCGGTTTGCTGCAGCATATGAAGAAGGCTGGCATCGCACCGTCCTCCGTCTGCTTCGAATTCTCCGAACGCTTCGACAATACAAGTGTGCCGGAATTTTGCGGTTTGGTCACCAAGATGCGGGACGCCGGCTTCAAGCTCGCGATCGACGATTTCGGTGTCGGCCATGGCGAGATGAAGCTGTTGTCAGACTATCCCGTCGATTATCTCAAGATCGACCGGTATTTCGTCTCCAATATCCATCGCAGCGCCCGCAAGCGCCACATTCTCAGAAACCTCGTCAACATCGCTCACGTCCTCGGTACCCGTGTCATCGCCGAAGGCATCGAAACCGAGGCGGAGTTCCTGATTTGCCGCGAATTCGGCGTCGATCTTGTCCAGGGCTGGTTTATCGCCCGCCCGACGACCTTCATCAACGAGCTGAAGCCTAGCTTCCCGCATCTGCAGGATCTCGGCAAAATAGCGCGCAATAGCCAATCGCTGGACGAAATTCTCATCCGCAAGCAGATCGAAGTGTTGCCGACCATTCGCGAGAACGACAGCATCGACAGCGTCTTCGAACTCTTCCGCCGCAATCCGCGCCGCGCCTATTTCCCCGTCGTCAACGCCAACGGCGAACCGCGCGGCATCATTCACGAGTACCAGCTCAAGGAATATATCTATCAACCCTTTGGCCGCGACCTCCTGAAAAATAAGGTCTATGAGCGTTCGATTTCGCATTTCGTCGAGATGGCGCCGATCGTCGGCTTGGACTCCGATGCCGATACGCTGATGACGATCTTCGCCAATATGGAAAGCAGCAACTGCCTGATCGTCACCGAGGGTACGCATTATGCCGGCATCGTCTCGGCCGCCTCGCTGATCAAGGTCATCAACGAGAAGCAGCTCAAGATTGCCCAGGACCAGAACCCGCTGACCGGCCTGCCCGGCAATCGCGCCATCCACGATTTCATGCAGAATGCCGGCCGCGACGGCGATGAGGTTAGACATTTCTGCTATTGCGATTTCGACAATTTCAAACCGTTCAACGATGCCTACGGCTTCCATCTCGGCGATCATGCCATCTCGTTGTTTGCAGCGCTGATGCGGCGTTACTTCTTCGCAGAACGCCATTTTCTCGGCCATGTCGGTGGTGATGATTTCTTCATCGGCGTGACCGGTTGGAATCTTGGCGAACTGCGCGAGGTTCTGGATAGGCTGCTTGCCGATTTCCACGCCGACGTCCTGGAATTCTATTCGGCGGAAGATCGCGCCGCCGGCCGCATGCGCGGGCATGACCGCAGCGGCGCGGAGGCGCTATTCCCACTGATGCGTTGCTCCATCGGCATCCTCGAACTGCCCGATGGCCTGGTCATCGACGACATCAACCGTGTCAGCACATCGATCGCCGGCATCAAGGCTAGGGCGAAGGAAAACGAAATCGGCGTTGCGTTCCTGAGCCTGGGCGAGACGAATTGACGCCCTCCCACTCCCGCTTCTTTTCAAGCCGCATGCGCTAAACTATCTCCACTGCTTTGCTGGGAGAGGAGAAACGAGCCATGCCCTTGCCGTCTGAAATGCGTTTTGTGGATTTGCCATCCTTCGGCGTGCCCGAGGTCATGACGATTGCCCGCAAGCCTCTGCCGGTGTTGAAAGACGGCGAAATCCTAGTTCGTGTCGAGGCGGCCGGCGTCAACCGGCCGGATGTGGCGCAGCGCCAGGGCATTTATCCGCCGCCAAAGGATGCAAGCCCCATCCTCGGTCTGGAAATCGCCGGCGAGGTGGTTGATGTCGCGCCCGATGTCAGGGAGTTCGCCATCGGCAACAAGGTCTGCGGCCTCGCGAACGGTGGCGCCTATGCCGAATATTGCGTTCTCCCGGCTGGCCAGGCATTGCGGTTTCCAAATGGCTATGACGCGGTTCGCGCGGCCGCATTGCCTGAGACGTTTTTCACCGTCTGGGCCAATCTCTTCCAGATGGCAGGCCTTACCGAAGGCGAGAGCGTGCTGATCCACGGCGGCTCCAGCGGCATCGGGACGACGGCGATCCAGCTTGCCAAAGCCTTCGGCGCCACGGTCTACGCCACCGCCGGCTCCAAGGAGAAATGCGAAGCCTGTGAGAGGCTCGGCGCGAAACGGGCGATCAATTATAAAGAGGAAGACTTTGCCGAGGTCATCAAGGCGGAAACCGGCCATGGGGTCGATGCCGTCCTCGACATGATCGGCGCCGCCTATTTCGAAAAGAACCTGGCCTCGCTTGCCAAGGACGGTTGCCTGTCTATCATCGCTTTCCTCGGCGGCGCCGTGGCCGAAAGGGCCAATCTGCAGCCGATCATGGTCAAGCGACTGACAGTCACCGGCTCGACCATGCGCCCGCGCACCGCAGAAGAAAAGCGTGCCATCCGCGACGACCTTCTCTCCCAGGTCTGGCCGCTTCTTGACGAGGGCTCTGTTGCCCCCGTCGTCCACCGGACATTTGCCTTCGAAGACGTCATCGACGCCCACAAGCTGATGGAGACCAGCAGTCACATCGGCAAAATCATGCTGAAACTGGCTTAAGGGTCAACGACATCGCGATGGCGATGAGGCCGGGCAGGGCCATCAACGCATAGAGCCATGTGGCCGCCGACAGACTACCCGTGATGTCGCCGGGGTCGGCAAGACCGGCACTGTTGACGATGACGCCGGCAAGGGAAGAGCCGAACGCGCCACCCAGCGATTGGACCGTCGAAATCGCCGCCGACGCCTTGTCCTGCTCGGAGCTGTCGACAAGGCCGATGACCTTGGTGACCAGATGTGCCCAGCCAAGGCCGACGCCACAGCCCATCAAGAACATGGCGACGACGGCCGGGCCGAGCAGAGCAAGGTCGCCGGACGGATTGTCCCTCGCCAGAAAAAGAATCAGCGAGGCCGTGGCCGCGGTTTCAAGCACGCAGCCGACTATGATCGAGACGCCAGCCTGTTTCCCGGAAAACGACGCACTGAAAAAGGCTGCAAGGGTCCAGCCGAGGGCAACCAAAGCGACCAGATAGCCTGAAACCAAAGGTGCCACGCCATGCAGGGTCTGCAGGAAATAGGGAATATAGATGTCGCTCGTAAGCACCATCATGAGCGTGAACATCGTCAAATAGAGCCGAGATATAGGCCTGCCGAGCATGACCGCGCCCTGCGGCAGCAGCCGGTTCGCGCTTTTTCGTTCGATGGCAAGCATGGCGGAGATGGACGCCATTGAAATTGCGACGAGTGTGATCTTGCTCGAAATAGGTTCGATGGTTCCGGCGAAGCTCATCAACAAGACCGCGGCAAGCAGAAGGGCAATCTGAAGGACTGGCGTCTTCTGTTGCGCCCTGTCATCGTCGACGCGCGGCAGCAGCCATCGGGACGAGAGGGCCATGAGGCCTGCCAGCGGCACGAGAATGACGAAGGCCTCGCGCCAGGCGCTGCCCTGCGAAAATAACCCGCCCAACGTCGGCCCGAGCACAGTCGCGACGCCCCATATGGCGGCGTAAAGTGTAGAGGCTTTCCGCCACAATGGTTGTGGATAGACGAAGCGGATGAAAGCATAGGCGAGTGCGGCCAGCATGCCGGCGCCAAAACCTTGCACTGCCCGTCCGGCAAGTACGACCTGTATCGCCGGCGCGATGGCGCAGATCAGGTTTCCTGCGCCGAATATCAAAGCCGCCGCGACGTAGACGGTGCGCAGGCCTACGCCTCTCGGTCGTGTGGCAACGGTGATCGAGCCGAGCACGCCGGCCGCGACGAAAAGCGTTATCATCCAGGAAAACAGCTCCAGGCCGCCGATGTCGCGAACGATGGACGGCGCGATCGTCGCGGTAATGTAGGCCTCGACCGCATAGAGGGCGACGCCGCCACCAAGCATCAGCGTCGCCGGCAGGAGCGCGGGCGAAAAGAGCGAGAAGACGGAAATGGATTTTGGCGTGACTGTTTGTTCGACGCTCGACATCGGATGCCCCCGGAATTTCCCTAGCGTATAATTATTTTCCAAGTTATAAATTGGAAAATCACATAGCTATGAAATTAAAACAAGCGAAAACTTGGAAAAATGCGCCAATCGCCTGTCAACCGTATCCTGATCCTGTTGAAAACCGAGGGCGCGCAGCTCGCGTCGGCGATCGGTAGCGCGCTCGGCATATCGTCGGAAGCGGCCCGCCAGCAGCTGACGAAGATGGCGGATGAGGGCCTGGTCGAGCCGGTGACGGAAGCTGCTTCAGGTAGAGGCAGGCCGCGCCAGCTCTGGCATTTGACCTCGGCCGGCAATGGCCGGTTCCCCGACGGCCACGCCGATCTGACCGCGACGCTTCTGACGACGATGGCCAACCAGCTAGGGCCGGGTGCTGTCGATGCGGTCATATCCGCCCGTGAAGTGGAGACACTGAAGCGCTACCGCGGCGAGGTCGAAGTCGCCGCCGATCTGCCGTCACGCGTCGCGACGCTTACCGCCATCCGCACGCGCGAGGGCTATATGGCCGACCATTGGCAGGAAGAGGATGGCTCGCTTGTGCTGGTGGAGAACCACTGCCCGATCTGCGCCGCCGCGACAGTATGCGCCGGCTTCTGCCGGTCGGAACTCGAGACGTTTCGGGCCACACTTGGAGCAAACGTGGAACGCGAAGAGCATATTCTCCTCGGCGCACGACGTTGTGCCTATCGGATTCGAGCGGTCTGAAGCTAAATGGCTATGTAGCTCGCTCACTTGCCGTCCCACGACACAAGTCACAAATTCCTGCACCGCGGTTTCACTTCATATGACGATTGGCAATCCGAGGTGCAGCAGCTATCAGTAGCGTATGCCGCAAATCAAAGAGCGCTTCCCATCATGTCCAATCCTGTCTGCGTCGAAGTCACCCGTGGAAATCTCGTTGAAAGCCGTCATCGCGGTTCGGTTGCCGTGGTCGATGGCGATGGGAAGTTGGTGCTGTCGCTCGGCGATATCGAGAGGGGCGTGTTTCCGCGTTCTGCCTGCAAGGCGATGCAGGCTCTGCCGCTGGTCGAGAGCGGTGCGGCGGATGCCTACTGTTTCGGCAACAAAGAGCTGGCGCTGGCCTGCTCTTCGCACAACGGTGAAGACGCGCATGTGGCGCTGGCTGCCTCCATGCTCGCCCGTGCCGGCCGGGACGTCAGCGCGCTGGAATGCGGTGCACATTGGTCTTCCGACCAGAAAACGCTCGTCCACCAGGCGCGCACCATCGATAAGCCGACGGCGCTGCACAACAACTGCTCGGGCAAGCATTCCGGCTTTGTCTGCGCCTGTTGTCATCAGGGCATCGATCCCAAGGGCTATGTCGGTTACGACCATCCGCTGCAGCAGCAGATCCGCGCGACGATGCAGAGCCTTACCGGAACGCCGCTCGGTCACGACAATTGCGGCACCGACGGATGCTCCATCCCGAATTACGCCGTGCCGCTGAGAAGCCTGGCGCATGGTTTTGCCAAGATGGCGACGGGCAATGGCCTTGAACCGCTGCGCGCTAAGGCCTCGCGTCGGCTCTTCGAAGCCTGTATGGCCGAGCCCTTCTACGTTGCCGGCACCGGCCGCGCCTGCACCAAGCTGATGCAGATCGCCCACGGCCGCATCTTCGCCAAAACCGGCGCCGAAGGCGTCTTCTGTGCCGCAATCCCTGAACAGGGCGTCGCCATTGCGGTCAAAGCCGATGATGGCAATGGCCGCGCCGCCGAAGTCATGGTTGCAGCCACGCTTGCCCGCTTCTTTGAAAGAGGCAGCGACGTCCACGCCGGTCTTACGACGATGGCCAACAAGGCGCTCAGCAATTGGAATGGCATCCATGTCGGCGATATCAGAGCGACGGCAACGCTGGCGGCATAAGGCAGCTTGGCCATCATTGCGAAACTGAGGGTTTGCCGGGCAGAAATCGCAGAGTTGAAGGTGTCGAACCGCCGAGGCCCTGCGAATCCGCCGTTTGGGCAAGCTCCAGGTCCTCTGGAAACTCGTATAGCTGTGCCAGCCGCCGATCCAACAATGCTAGTTCTGCCTCCAAGGCAGGCCGGCGGAAATCAGGCAGCACCTGCAAGCCATATTCCAGCACCGCGCGCAGGCGGCGCGCGATTTGGAAATTTTCTGCGCCATAGAGCCGAATTTCGCTGAAGGTCAACTTTACGAAATCCTCCCAGTCCGGCGTCCTGCAGATGACCCGCAGTTCTCCAGATTGGTTCAAGATCGTTTCGCGCGTCAGGTTGCGCTTACCTACGAAGCAGAGCAGACGCTGCAACTGATCGATCGCGAGCACCGCGGTCGTTGGATCATTTATCGCTTTCGAGAGGGCCTTGATGGCAATGTCCACGATGATCCTGAAAGCAAATGTCGCGTCTTGTTCAAGAGTCCGTTCCGGTCCGAAGGCGATCATCGTCTTCAGGACGGATTCTTCGGGAAATCGGCTGCCGTACAATCGAAAGAGGGGCTCACCAGAAGCCACGAAATCGCCGATCCTCGGGACCAATTCGACCACTGACTGCGTTTTCTCGGCCAACGTCAGTAAGGCGTTTTTATTGATGGCCACGATGATGGCGGGTCGTCCCCTGTAGAGGATGACTTTGTCTGGCCGTGCGCTTGGCCTCGGATCTGTGGCGGTGGCGTCAGCTTCCTCCGTCGCCATTGTCGGGTAGACGTCTTCGATGACCGCGCGACCCTCCTCGCTCACTCGCAAGACAATGCTCACCGGTCGTAGGAGACGGGCGGCGTAGTCGATCAAATAAAGGAAGGCGGCTATTGACAGAAAACCTAAAAGGACCGGGATACCGACGATGGCTCGGTCGGTGTCGGTCTCCAGCCTTGCGAGCGTCCCTGTTGCAAACAGCAGCGTGAAAATGAACAGTCCGACGGTAAATCGGATGGCGTTGTCGCTCAGTAAGGTTGTCGCAATGATCCGAGGCGTCAGTTGACCGCCCGCGATCTGGATCGCTACCAGCAGCGACCCAAACGTAAAGACGACGAACGTCAGGGTCATCGTGATGATCGTTTCGAGTAGCCTCTGTGAGCCTGCCACACCCCATGGCCACGGTTCGATCCAGATCAACCATTGTTTAAATAGATAGGCGATGCGAATTGCTACGACGTAGAGAGGTAGGGCGATGAATGGTACCAGCCACAAAGAAGACTTGACGTAGCTTTTCAGGCTATACCATCGGTTCCAGCCCATTTTGGTTCCCTCGGTATCCGAGCGGGACACCATCGCCGCATCACTGATTGCTGTCGAAAGGTAATGATCATGCCGTTTGAATTTCAAAGCATTGATGCCGATCAATCAAGTTAGCCAATGAGATTGCACGCTTGTGCATTTGTGCATTTGCCTACTACCTGGGCGCCACCTTTCTCGTTGGCTGCGCTTCAATCATCAGCACGGAAAATAGGAACCTGTACGCTGTGATAGGGTCCCAGGCTTGCCTCCGTCATATCTGACGGCACCATCATCCCCGAGACCGCCGTGACAGGCAGGATATGGCAGGGGGAGACCGCGTCCAGCTTCTCCTGGGTGACCATCACATAGGTTTCCGCCGAGCATTGCGCGATATGCCGCTTGATGGCCGCCTCCTCGAAATCGCCGGTCGAAAGGCCGTGAATTGGGTGAATGGCGGTGACGCCGAGAAAGAAGATGTCCGGCCGCACCAGCGAGATTGCCGCCATTGCTGCGGCACCCGTCGCCACCATCGAATGCTTGTAGAGCTTGCCGCCGATCAGGACCACCTCGGCTGTCGGATGATGTTCGAGCTCGCCCGCGATCGTCGGGCTATGGGTGACGACCGTGAAGGCAAAATTCCTGGGCAGGTGACGCGCTATTTCCGCGGTCGTCGTGCCGCCGTCGAGAAATACCGTCCGTCCTGGCCGAACCATACTCGCGGCGTAAGCGCCGAGTTGCCGCTTCACATCAGGCGACACGCTCCTTCGCGCCGAAAAATCCGGCAGCTCCGGTGCGAGCGGCAGCGCGCCGCCATGCACGCGCTTCAGCAGCCTTTCAGCCGCCATCTCCCTCAGGTCCCTTCGGATCGTGTCTTCGGAAAGGCCCAGATCGTCGGCCAATGCCTTGGCGATCACCTGGCCATCGCGGCGCAGGATATCGAGGATGAGGGTCTTTCGCTGGCCTATAAGCATATCCGTTTCCACACGATAATTCATGAAATATCGTGAAGTTATCAAAATGAGTCGACAATCAAGAAATCAAACGCATATTCGTGTAAATTCCCGCAAGGTGCGGGAGGAAAAGGAGATGTGACATGTTGATCTTGATCGCCGGACCATATCGTTCGGGAACCGGGGACGATCCCCGGAAGATGGCAGAGAATCTCAGGCGGCTGGAGGAGCCGTCCTATGCGCTGTTCAGGGCCGGGCACCTGCCCATGATCGGCGAATGGGTTGCCTTGCCGGTTTGGCATGCCGCCGGCGGCAAGAGCATCGGCGACGACCTCTATGAAGAGATATTCCACCCGACTGCTGGCCGGCTGTTGCAATTATGCGAGGGTATTCTCAGGCTTCCGGGCGAATCCAAGGGAGCGGACAATGATGTCCGCATCGCCAATGAGCGCGGCATTCCCGTCTGGTATCGGCTGGAGGATGTGCCGGGCTGCGCCTAACGGGCTGGTCATCCAGTCCTTGCGGTGCGGTTGCTGACGCCGGTCTGCGCGCCTCCCCAAGAGCGATGCGCAGACGGCATCCATCAAAAGCTTTCATAGGCAATATCGGTGCCGGCCACTTCCGTATTTCCTCGGTCGCCGGTAACCTCGAGCAAAATCGAGCAGAGGAAACGGATATGCTGAATTTGTATTTCTCACCGGGCAGTTGTGCGCTCGCCAGTCTGATAGCGCTCGAAGAGTCGGGCCTTGCCTACGAGGCGCGGCGCCTCAATTTTTCCAACGGAGAGCAGCGTTCGCTGGAATATCTGGCGATCAATCCCAAGGGGCGTGTTCCGGCGCTAGTGACCGAAAAAGGCGTCGTCACGGAAAATGTGGCGATCCTTGCCTATGTCGCCCAAATCGCGCCGGCGGCTCGCTTGGCTCCGCTCGACGATCCCTTCGATTTTGCCCGCATGCAGGCATTCAACAGCTATCTTGCCTCGACCGTGCATGTGAACCATGCCCACAAAGGGCGTGGCTATCGCTGGACCGACGATTCGGCGGCAATCGAAGCGATGAAGGCCAAGGTGCCGCAGACCATGGGCGAGAGTTTCGCGCTGATCGAGGAGAAGATGCTGGAAGGGCCGTGGGTGATGGGCGAGCAATACACCGTTGCCGACGGCTATCTCTTCACGCTGGCAAGCTGGTTGCCGGGCGACGGCGTCGATCGGGCCGGCTTTGAAAAGGTCAGCGCCCATCATGCGCGCATGCTGGAGCGTCCCGCCGTGCAAAGGGCCATCGCTGTTGAGCGGATTTGATCAACCGGCGTCGAAGGCAGCCCGCAATTTCTTCGGCGCCCGAAACCGCCAGGCCTCGATCAGCCGCATCTGCAGTTCGTCGTCGCCGATGGCGGCGATACGCGTTGGCAGGGACGGCCAGCCGACATAGTGATCCGACTGGAAATAGATCTCCGGCGCCATTTCCATGAGCTGCTCCTTGCGGTCGATCGGCAGCGCCAGCACGATGGTCTCGTTATTCTTCACCGTCACAAATGATTTTCCGCCGACTTTGAAGGCCGGCAGGCCGTAATGCGCGCCGGGCTCCACCTCTGGCAATTGTGCTTGGGCCACGAGCCGCTGCAGTCGTTCCGCGATGGCGTTCATATCGATGTTCGATGTCATGTTGCGCGCGATTGGGATGTCTATTACGCGCATTCTTCCGGCTGAACGGTTCGCTTGTCCATAGGCCGTCCCAGATTTTCCGGCATGAGCGGCAGGTCGGCCAGTTCTTCCAGCGACATGGTCGAGAGCATCGGGTGCTGCAGCGGATCGCTTTCCTGTTCGCGATCCCCTTCCTGCGAGTGATTGAAGAAAAACTTCAGTATCGACATGACATGCCTCCTCGTTCTTCCGAGGCGATGCGCCTACGGGCGCGTCAGGCGTCGGGGTGGTGGCGGTTCTGATCTTTATGCTGCAATGATCGCGCGCATTGCGCAGCTTTTCAATTGAGAATGCCGGCACGCTGGTATAGATATTCTATATGAAAAATCTCAACAGCGTTCATTTGAACGGTCTCCGGGCATTGGAGGCGGTGGGGCGGCTCGGGTCGTTGCAGGCGGCTGCCGACGAGCTTGGCGTGACCATCGGCGCTGTCAGCCAGCAGGTGATCAAGGCCGAGGCGCAATTGGGGCGGCCGGTTTTTGAGCGCACGCCAAAGGGCATGGTGGTGACGGAGGCGGGCATCTCGGTCCTGGCGCGCCTAGGCGAAGGCTTTCAGGCCCTGTCTGCGGCGGTGACCGCCGCACAGCACCGCGACGACAATATTCTCACCATCTCGGTTGCGCCGGTCTTGGCCGCCCGATGGCTGGTGCACCGGCTCGATCGTTTCGCCAAGCACCATCAGGATATCCGCTTGCGCATCGACGCCACCACGCAGCTCGTCAACCCAGCGACATCGGATGTCGACATCGGCATCCGCGTTGGCAGTGGACACTGGCCGGGCGTCAAATCCGAGCTGCTATTGGCACAGGAAATCTTTCCTGTCGTCACGCCGCAGATCGCCGCCACACTCAAGAAACCTGCGGACCTGCTGGATGTGCCGGCCGTCATCGACGGACACGCCATGTTCACCTGGGATGTCTGGCTGAGAGAGGCCGGCCTTTCTGGCAAATGCATGGAAGAGCGTCACATCTTCAACGATGCCTCGCTCTGTCTCGATGCCGCCATGGCCGGCCAGGGCGCGATGCTTGCCTGGCAGACACTGGCGGCCTATGCGCTCCAACAGAAATGTTTGGTCGATCCCTTCGGTATCCGCGCCAAAACCGGCTTCGGCCATTATTTCATCACAGCCGAAGGCGTGCCGGAGGCGAAAAAGGTCACCGCCTTTAAAGCCTGGATCCGCGAGGAGATGGAGGAGAGCATGCGGCTCTTCCGGTAAGTGGCCTCAGACCGGCTCCTTGCCGCGCGTTTCCTGCATTGCCCTGTAGGCGGCGCGGGACTGGCAACGCTCAATCCAGGCTTTCACCTTCGGATGACTGTCGAACAGGGCCTGCTCCGTCTGCGCGTAGCGCAGCACCTCGGCAATGTTGAGGTCGGCGACGGTGAAGCGGTTGCCGACGACATAATCCTGGTTTTGAAGGTGTTGTTCGAGCACGCCGAAAGGCCGCTTCAGCGAGCGGCAGGCAACCGCGATCCCAGCCTTGCCGGCCTCGCTGTCGTCCTGGGCTCTATCATAGATCCTAACGATTGCGACGGTATATGGCTCGACCTCGGTCGCCGCCCACATCGTCCACATCGCCAACAATCCTTCTTCTTCCGCCGTATGGCCGGCGAGCGGGCCGCCATATTTGCGGGCGAGATAGAGATTGATGGCGAGGGATTCGTGCATCACAAGATCGCCGTCCTTGATACTCGGGATCATGCCCATGGGATTGATCGCCAAGAACTCCGCCGACATCGTGTTCAGCAGCGCATCCGGGCTCATGGGATTGTCAAGCCGGGAAGCTTGCAACACCGGCACGGATTGAAAGGCAATGCCAAGCTCCTCCGCCATCCAATAGTTGCGGGAGGCGCGTGAGCGATAGACGCCGTAAATTGTCAGCATGGCCGGTCTCCGAAAATTGAGTCGGACGGAGGTTATTGACGGATTTCGGCAAACGGAAGAGGCCCCCGTTCATATGTCAATGAAAGCTTTTGATGGGTGTGTAGGGCCAAGCACGAAAATGTCCGCCAATCGCCCATAATCTTTGCAAATCATGCGGTTTGCCCATCGCCTTCGTTCGGAAATTAGCGGTGGTGCATGCTAATATAACGTCGTGTTTTTCATCGGATGCGGTAGGAGGCATCAGGTGAATAGGCGCATGCGCAATTGGTGACTGCGATCTCGGGAGGAGAGCAGATGCTTGCAACCAGTGTATCGCTAGACGACAAATATACAGCAGAGGAAGGCCGCGTTTTCATGACCGGCCTGCAGACGCTTGTGCGGCTGCCCATGACCCAGATGCGGCGTGACCGCGCCGCCGGTCTCAACACCGCAGCCTTCATATCCGGCTATCGCGGCTCGCCGCTCGGCGGCTACGATCAGCAGCTCTTGAAAGCCAAGACCTATCTCGACGCGCATGACGTCACTTTCCAACCGGGCATCAACGAAGACCTTGCAGCCACGGCCATCTGGGGCACGCAGCAAGTCGGTCTGTCGCCCGGCGTACGAAAGGACGGCGTGCTCGGCATCTGGTACGGCAAAGGTCCCGGCGTCGACCGCTCCGGTGACGTGCTGAAACACGGCAATGCCGCCGGCACGTCGAAACATGGTGGCGTCCTCTGTTTTGCTGGTGACGATCATTCCGCCAAATCCTCCACCATGCCGCATCAGACCGACCATGATTTCATGTCGGCGGTTATTCCGGTTCTCTACCCGTCCTCGATCCACGAATTCCTTGAATACGGCCTGCTCGGCATCGCCATGTCGCGCTATTCCGGCTGCTGGGTCGGCATGAAGTTTATCGCCGACACCATCGAGACGACGGCTGCCGTCGATCTCTCCGGCGAGAAGCGGCAATTCGTGCTGCCGACCGATTTCGAGTTGCCGCCCGGCGGCTTGAACCTGCGCTGGCCCGACCCGCCGCTCGTCCAGGACGACCGGCTGCAGACCTACAAGGCCTATGCGGCGATCGCCTTCGCCCGCGCCAATCGCGTCGACGAGATTACTCATGATGTGCCGAACGCCCGCCTCGGCATCATCTCCTCCGGCAAGGCCTATGAGGACGTATTGCAGGCGCTACGCGAACTCGAAATCGGCCCCAGGGAAATGGCCGCGATCGGCCTGCGTATCCTGAAAGTCCGTATGCCCTGGCCGCTGGAGCCGGAAGCCGTCCGGCATTTCTCCGAAGGGCTGGACGAGGTACTCGTCGTCGAGGAACGGCGCGAGATCATCGAAAACCAGATCAAGCAGCAGCTCTTCAACTGGCGCGCCGACGTCCGCCCACGCATCGTCGGCAAGTTCGACGAGCACGACAAACCCTATCTCAGCTTGTCGGCGGCGCTGACCGTCGGCTCGGTGGCGAGGGCCATTGCCGGGCGTATCGTCAAGCTCGATCTCGATCCTTCGTTGCACGACCAGATCGCCGCCAAGCTTGCCTATCTCGCCGAACGCGGCGAGATCAGCCGCACACACGTCGCACCCGTGCAGCGCACGCCGTTCTTCTGCTCCGGTTGTCCGCACAATACGTCCACCCGTGTCCCCGAAGGCAGCCGGGCCCTGGCCGGCATAGGCTGCCACTACATGGTCACCTGGATGGACCGCAACACCGAGACCTTCTCGCAGATGGGCGGCGAAGGCGTGCCCTGGACGGCGATTGCCCGCTACACCGACGAGAAGCACATGTTCGTCAATCTCGGGGACGGCACCTATTTCCATTCCGGCATACTCGCCATTCGCCAGTCGGTCGCCGCCAAGGTCAACGTCACCTACAAGCTGCTCTACAACGACGCCGTCGCCATGACCGGCGGCCAGCCGATCGACGGTTATCTGACGCCCGAACTCTTGACCCGCCAGTTGCACGGCGAAGGCGTCACGCCGATCTATCTGCTCGCGGAAAATCCCGCGGCCTATTCGTCATCTGACCTGGCTCCCGGGGTCAAAGTCCTGCATCGCGACAGTATCGATCAAGTCATGCTGAAGCTGCGCGAGACCGAGGGCTGCTCGGCGATCGTCTATGTCCAGACCTGCGCCGCGGAAAAGCGTCGCCGCAGAAGCCGCGGCCTGCTGGAGGACCCCGCCAAGCGCGTCTTTATCAATCCGGCCGTTTGCGAAGGCTGCGGCGATTGTTCGGTGCAGTCCAACTGCATCTCGGTCGAGCCGCTGGAAACGGAATTCGGCCGCAAACGGCAGATCAACCAGTCGAGCTGCAACAAGGACTTCTCCTGCGTCAAGGGCTTTTGCCCCTCTTTCGTCACTGTCCACGGCGGCAAGCGCCGCAAGCGCCAGGCGCTGGAACATGCGGATGCCGAGGTCCCGATGCCGGAGGTCCCTTTGATTGGCGAGCGACCCTGGAACATCGCGATCGCAGGCGTTGGCGGCACCGGCATTCTGACCATTGGCGCCATCCTCGGCATGGCCGCGCATCTCGACGGCAAGGTGCCGATGATCCTCGACATGGCAGGTCTCGCGCAGAAGGGCGGCGCTGTCATGAGCCATCTGCGCATCGGCTATAGCGAGGCCGACGTAACCTCGTCGCGCATTGTCAACGGTGGCGCCGACTTGCTGCTCGCTGCCGACGAAGTGGTCGGCGCGTCCAAGGATGCGATTACGCTCTGTGCCTCGACCCGCACGACTGCCATCGTCAATACCGGCCTGATGCCGGTTGCCGACTTTGTTCGCAATCGCGACTTTGATTTCAAGATCGGCTCGATTCAGCATACCATCGCCAAGACCGTCAGCGATAAATCCGTCTTTCTCGATTTTGGTCATGTCGCGACCGCGGTCACCGGGGATGCCATGTCGACCAATATCCTTCTGACCGGCTTTGCCTGGCAGCGAGGCCTGCTGCCGCTGTCGCTGGAAGCTATCGAGAAGGCAATCGAGCTGAACGGCGTGGCCGTGAAGGCCAGCCTCTCGGCCTTCCATTGGGGCCGTCTGTTGGCGCATGATCCGCAATCCGTGCGCGAGATGATGACGGAACCGGATGCCGGGAAGACGCTTGCCGAGATGAGCCTCGACGAGCTGATTGCCCACCGCAAGACGCATCTGACCGCCTATCAGAACGCCGCGCTTGCTGATCGCTATGCCGCTTTCGTCGAGCGCGCCAAAGCTGTTACTGCAAGAGAGCGCCTATCGGACAAGATACCTTTCGCCGTGGCCGTCACTTATGCGCGTGTTCTGGCCTATAAGGACGAATATGAGGTGGCGCGGCTGTTGACCGATCCGGCTTTCGAGGCCCACCTTCGTAACGAGATGGAAGGCGACTTCAAGCTGGCCTTCAATCTCGCCCCGCCCATGCTTGCTGGCAAGGATCCGAACGGCCGGCCGAAGAAGCGTGAATTCGGCCGCTGGATATTGCCGCTACTTCGCAGGCTCGCGCCGATGAAGCGGTTGCGCGGTACCCCCTTCGATCCTTTCGGTTATCTGCCGGAACGCCGGCTGGAGCGCCGGTTGATCGGCGAATACGAGGCGATCGCCGAGCGTGTTCTGAACGGCCTGCGCGCGGAAAATGAGACGGAGGCCCTTGCCACCCTGTCGTTGTTCGATGAGATCAGAGGCTTCGGGCCGATCAAGGAAGAGGCGGCCCGCAAGGTCATGGCGCGGATCGCCGAGAAGTTGAAGACCTATGAAATGCCGGAGGAGAAGCACCACGTTCCCGCCGATGCGGCGTGATGGTCTCAAAAGAGGATGAGGAGAAAGCATGCTTCCAAGTGGCACCTAGCTGCTTCTGGTTCATGTGTTGGGAGGGGAAGACGATGTTTGCAGGGGGATTGAACTTCGCGCTCGGCGAGGAGATCGAGGCACTGCGCGACAGCGTGCGCCGCTTTGCCGGTCAGCGCATCGCACCGCTTGCCGACGAATTCGATCGTAACAACGGTTTTCCGATCGAGCTGTGGCGGGAGATGGGCGATCTTGGGCTGCTTGGCATCACCGCCGATGAAGCCTATGGGGGCGCCGGTCTCGGCTATGTCGCGCATGCGGTCGCCATGGAAGAAATCAGTCGGGCCTCGGCCTCCGTTGGTCTGAGTTACGGCGCCCATTCCAATCTCTGCGTCAACCAGATCAACCGCAACGGCACCGACGAGCAAAAAGCGCGCTATCTGCCGAAGCTGATTTCCGGCGAGCATATCGGTGCGCTCGCCATGTCGGAGCCCGGCTCAGGCTCCGACGTCGTCTCGATGAAGCTGCAGGCTCAAAAGCATGGCGACCGTTATGTGTTGAACGGCAGCAAGATGTGGATCACCAACGGCCCGGATGCCGATATCCTGGTCGTCTATGCCAAGACCGCGCCGGAGGCTGGCCCGCGCGGCATCACCGCTTTTTTGGTCGAAAAGGGTTTTGAGGGTTTCTCCGTGGGCCAGAAACTCGACAAGCTCGGCATGCGCGGTTCCAGCACCTCGGAGCTGGTTTTTATCGACTGCGAGGTGCCGGCGGAAAATGTGTTGGGGCAGGTCGATGGCGGCGTCCGCGTGCTGATGTCCGGCCTCGACTATGAGCGCGTCGTCCTCTCGGGTGGCCCGCTCGGCATCATGGCCGCCTGCATGGACGTTGTGCTGCCTTACCTCCATGAGCGCAGGCAGTTCGGCCAGCCGATCGGCGAATTCCAGCTCATGCAGGGCAAACTTGCCGATATGTATGTGACCATGAATGCCGCCCGCGCCTATGTCTATGCGGTCGCCGCCGCCTGCGATCGTGGCGAAACCAACCGCAAGGACGCTGCCGGCTGTATCCTCTACGCTGCCGAGAAAGCGACTGCCATGGCGCTCGAATGCATCCAGGCCCTTGGCGGAAATGGCTACACCAACGACTATCCCGCCGGCCGGCTGCTGCGTGATGCCAAGCTCTACGAAATCGGCGCCGGCACCTCCGAAATCCGCCGCATGCTGATCGGGCGGGAGCTTTTTGCCGAGACTGTCTGATTTTGAAATTTCGCCCCCAATCTTTCGGTGATACTGCATGACCGCCCTGAAATCACAAATCTCCACGCATTCGGACCGTTTCAGAGACAATCGCGCTGCGATGTTGGAGGCGATTGCGGTGGCCGAGGCGGCGGTCTTGCGGGCGGCTGAGGGCGGCGGCGTGCAGGCGCGAGAGCGCCATGTCGGCCGAGGCAAGATGCTGCCGCGCGACCGGGTGGCGGGACTGATCGATCCCGCGACGCCTTTTCTCGAGATCGGCGCGACGGCCGCCCACGGCATGTATGGCGATGGAGCGCCAGGTGCCGGACTGATCGCCGGTATCGGCCGCGTTGTGGGCCGCGACTGCATGATCGTGTGCAACGATGCCACGGTCAAAGGCGGCACCTACTATCCGATCACGGTGAAGAAGCATTTGCGGGCTCAGGAGATCGCGGCGGAAAATAATCTGCCATGCCTCTATCTGGTCGATTCCGGCGGAGCCAATCTGCCGAACCAGGATGAGGTCTTTCCCGACCGCGATCATTTCGGCCGCATCTTCTACAATCAGGCCAATATGTCGGCGGCGGGCATTCCGCAGATCGCCGTGGTGATGGGTTCGTGCACGGCTGGGGGCGCCTATGTGCCGGCTATGTCCGACGAGACCATCATCGTCGAAGGGCAGGGGACAATCTTTCTCGCCGGGCCGCCGCTGGTCAAAGCCGCGACCGGCGAGGTGGTTTCTGCCGAGGATCTCGGCGGCGGCGACGTGCACACGCGCCTTTCCGGCGTCGCCGACTATCTGGCGCGGGATGATGCCCATGCGCTTGCCATGGCGCGGCAGGCCATTGCCAATCTCAATCGCCACAAGCCGACGACTGTCGAACTCACCACACCGGAGCCGCCGCTTTACGATCCGGAAGATATTCTCGGTATCGTGCCCTCCGATCTGCGCACGCCCTATGATGTTCGCGAAGTCATCGCCCGCGTTGTCGATGGCTCGCGCCTCGACGAATTCAAGGCGCGCTATGGCGCTACACTGGTCTGCGGCTTTGCTCATATCCACGGAATCCCCGTCGGCATCATTGCCAACAATGGCGTGCTGTTTTCGGAATCGGCGCTGAAAGGCGCGCATTTCGTCGAGCTTTGCTCGCAGCGTAAAATCCCGTTAGTCTTCCTGCAGAACATCACCGGCTTCATGGTTGGCCGGAAATACGAGACGGAGGGCATCGCCAAGCACGGCGCCAAACTGGTGACGGCAGTGGCGACGACGAAAGTGCCGAAGATCACCATGCTGATCGGCGGCTCCTTCGGCGCCGGCAATTACGGCATGGCCGGCCGTGCTTATTCGCCGCGCTTCCTCTGGACGTGGCCGAACAGCCGCATCTCCGTCATGGGCGGAGAGCAGGCGGCAGGCGTGCTGGCGACGGTCCGCAGCGAGGCCCTGGCGCGTGCCGGTAAGCCCTGGACGAAAGAGGAGGAGGCGGCCTTCAAGCAGCCGACCCTGAAAATGTTCGAAACCCAGAGCCATCCGCTCTACGCCTCGGCGCGTCTATGGGACGACGGCATCATCGATCCACGCAGAAGCCGCGATGTACTGGCTCTGTCGCTTTCAGCCGCGCTCAATGCGCCGATCGAAGACACCCGCTTCGGCCTATTCAGGATGTGAGGAGATTGAGATGAAACGCGACATCGTCAATGCCAAGAACGCACCTCAGCCGCGTGGCGGCTACGCCCAGGCCGTCAAGCTCGAAAACTTCGAGAAATTGCTGTTCGTCAGCGGCCAGATTCCGACGACGGCCGACGATGCTCTTCCCGACGGATTTCAGGCGCAGGCGCATCAGGTCTGGCTCAATGTCGACGCCCAGCTCAAGGCCGCCGGAATGAGCAAGGCCGATATCGTCAAGGTCACCACCTATCTCGCCGACCGTCACCACACGCTCGAGAACCGCAAGATCCGCAGTGAGTACTTGGGCTCGCTCGCCCCGGCGATGACGGTGGTGATAGCAGGCATTTTCGATACCGCGTGGCTGCTCGAAGTCGAGGTCGTTGCCGCGCAATAGGGTTTGCCGATGTTTTCGAAGATATTGATCGCCAATCGCGGAGAAATCGCCTGCCGGATCATCCGTTCGGCAAGGCGGATGGGTATCCGCACGGTCGCTGTTTATTCCGACGCCGATATTGCCGCACTGCATGTGGCACTGGCCGATGAGGCGGTCCATATCGGCCCGGCGGTGGCGAGCGAGAGCTATCTTTCGAAAGACCGGATCATAGCCGCTGCACGGCGATCCGGCGTCGAGGCCATTCACCCCGGCTATGGATTTCTCTCGGAAAATGCCGATTTCGCGGAGGCCGTCGAAGCTGCCGGACTGGTTTTCATCGGCCCATCGCCGGCCTCGATCCGGGCCATGGGCCTGAAGGATGCCGCCAAGGCGTTGATGGAGCGCGCCGGTGTGCCCGTCGTTCCCGGCTATCATGGCGATAAACAGGATACGGAGTTCCTCGCGGAGCGGGCAACGGAGATCGGCTTCCCCGTTCTTATCAAGGCACGGGCAGGCGGCGGCGGCAAGGGCATGCGTCGGGTCGATCGGCCGGAGGATTTTGCCACTGCGCTGGAAGCGGCAAGGCGCGAGGCCAAATCCGCCTTCGGTGATGATGCCGTCCTCATCGAAAAATATCTGACCCAGCCCCGGCACATCGAAATCCAGGTCTTCGGCGACAGTCACGGCAATGTCGTGCATCTCTTCGAGCGCGATTGTTCTCTGCAGCGACGGCACCAGAAGGTGATTGAGGAGGCGCCGGCCCCCGGGATGACGGAGGAGATGCGTAACGCCATGGGCGAAGCTGCCGTCCGTGCAGCCCGCGCCATCGACTATCGCGGCGCCGGCACCGTTGAATTCATTGTTGATGTCTCTGGTGGCTTGTCGCCGGATCGCTTCTTTTTCATGGAAATGAACACCCGCCTGCAGGTCGAGCATCCCGTCACCGAGGCGATCGCCGGGGTCGACCTTGTCGAATGGCAACTACGGATTGCCGGTGGCGAGCCTTTGCAGAAGACCCAAGTCGAACTCACCGTTGACGGCTGGGCCTTCGAAGCGCGGCTTTATGCCGAAGACCCGTCGCGGGGTTTTCTGCCGGCGACCGGCACGCTCTCGCATCTCAGATTTCCCGACGGCGATGTCCGCATCGACACCGGCGTGCACGAAGGCGACAGCATCACGCCGCATTACGATCCCCTGATCGCCAAGCTCATTGTTTACGCGCCAACCCGCCAAGCAGCCCTCGCCAAGTTGACGCGGGCGCTGCAGGATACGCAGGTTGCCGGAACAGTAAGCAATCTCGACTTTCTGGTCCGCTTGAGCCAGCAGCCGGATTTCGTTGCGGGCCATCCGGATACGGGCCTGATCGACCGCGAGGCGGAGACGCTGACCGCCGCATCAATCCCGGACGATATCGCGCTTGCCATTGCCGCCATCTTCGAGGCGGGGTGCATGGCGCGATCCCATGCGCGCGATCCCTGGCAATCGCTTGGCGCCTGGCAGCTTTGGGGCGAGGCGAGCCGGCCTGCCGCCCTGCATCACCGCGGCGGTCATACGAACTGCGGCGTGATTGCGAAAGGACAAGATCTCTTCTCTGTGCATCTCGATGATCGTGCTGTCGGCGTTCGCATCGTCGGCCGCACCGACAACGGCTGCCGCGTCGAGATCAATGGCCGGCAGTCGAGTGCCGATATCTTCCAGACTCTGCATGACATGACGCTGTTCCTCGATGGCCATACCCATCATTTCCATCGACCCGATCCGCTGGATGGCGTCGAGGAAGGGGCCGTCGGTGGTGACCGGCTGATCGCGCCGATGCCTGGCCTCATCAAGATTGTCCGAGTGCAGGAAGGCGATATGGTCGCCAGGGGCGAGGCGCTGATCGTGATGGAAGCCATGAAGATGGAACTGACACTGACGGCGACGCGCGACGGCGTGGTGGAAAGCCTCAACGTCGGCGAGGGTGATCAAACCAGTGAGAGCGCCGTCCTGCTGTCGCTCCGGCCAGAGGACGAACAATGACCGATCGCCCTTCCAACCACGTCACCATCGTCGAGATGGCGCCGCGAGACGGCCTGCAGAACGAAAAACGGCTGATCGGCGCGGAGACCAAGATCGAGCTGGTGGATCTGCTCTCCGACTGCGGTTTCGAGCGTATCGAAGTCACCAGCTTCGTCAGCCCGAAATGGGTGCCGCAGCTCTCCGATGCTGCTGACGTCATGGCCGGGATCAAACGAAAGCCCGGCGTCCGCTATGCGGTTCTGACGCCGAATATGCAGGGGTTCGAGGCGGCACTTGCCGCTGGCGCCGACGAGGTGGCGATCTTCGCATCGGCTTCCGAAAGCTTTTCAGTCCGCAACATCAATTGCTCCATCGCCGAAAGCATCGAGCGTTTCCGGCCGGTGGCGGCGGCAAGCCGCGATCGCGGCATTCCCCTGCGCGGCTACGTCAGTTGCGTCGTTGAATGCCCCTATGAGGGCGCGGTGCCGCCGGCGAATGCCGCAAGCGTCGCCCGACAATTGCAGGAGCTCGGCTGCTACGAGGTCAGCCTTGGCGACACGATCGGCAGAGGCAAACCGGAGGCGGTGGACAGGATGCTGGAAGCCGTGCTTGCCGCTCTTCCCGCCAGTATGCTGGCCGGCCATTTTCACGATACCTCTGGGCGGGCACTAGACAATATCGGCGTAGCGCTGGATCGGGGCCTGCGGGTATTCGACGCCGCTGCCGGCGGTCTCGGCGGCTGCCCCTTCGCGCCCGGCGCCAAAGGCAACGTCGATACCGTGTCGGTTCACCGCTATCTGGCACTGCACGGCTTCGAGACTGGTCTCGACGAGGAGAAACTTGCCCACGCCGCCGCCTTTGCCAGCAGCCTCAGGAGTCCCGTATGACATCGCAAACGATCCAGATCGCTATCGGGGAACGCGGCGTCGCCCGCCTGACCCTGGCGCGCCCGGAAAAGCACAACGCCCTATCGGCTGAGATGATCGATGCCCTGACCGAGGCCGCTTACGATCTTGGCCGGAATGCGAGCGTGCGCGTCGTCGTCCTCGCGGGCGAGGGGGCAAGTTTCTGCGCCGGCGGCGATCTCGGCTGGATGCGCGCGCAGTTTGACGCCACCCGGGCTGAGCGCATCGCAGAAGCCCGCCGGCTCGCCATGTTGTTCAAGGCCTTGAACGAATTGCCGAAGCCGTTGATCGCCCGCGTGCACGGCAATGCTTTCGGCGGCGGCATCGGCATCCTCAGTGTCTGCGACATGGCGATATCAGCCGCTACGGCCCGCTTCGGTCTGACGGAGGTTCGCCTCGGGATCATCCCGGCCACCATCAGCCCGTATGTGATCGCCCGCATCGGCGAGGCCAAGGCCCGCCCGCTCTTTCTCTCCGGCAAGATCATCGATGCCTGGCAAGCCCATGCCGCCGGCTTACTGACCCGCGTCGTCCCTGAGGACGCGCTCGACGAAGCCATCGAATCCGAAATCCGCCATCTCCTCGCCGCTTCGCCGCAGGCCTCCGCGCGAGCAAAAGCTCTGGCCCGTTCTCTCGGCGTGCCGATCACTGATGACCTTATCGACCGCGTCATCACGCAATTGGCCGATACCTGGGAGACGGAGGAAGCAAGGGAAGGGCTGGCAGCGTTTTTCGAACGGCGAGAACCGAGCTGGAGATAGGAAGTCTACGCCAACCTATTTTTCGCTATTGTAAGTTGTGGAAAATTTTCACTCCCCGTCGTCGTCAAATCCCCTGAAGCCGGTTTGTCCCAACGAAAGCCGATGATCGCTCCTTTCGTCGCTTCTTGAAACAGATTGTCTGAGATGACAGCCGCGCCGGCGCCGTCGACGACGGAGACGGCGCAGCCGATGGGGGCTTGACGTATGATGTTGCCGGTGGCGACGAGGTTGCGCAGATAGGCGCCCCAGCCCAGTTTGAGGCCCCAGAGCGGGGCATTTTCGATAAGGTTCGAAGCAATCAGCGTGTCGGCTTCTGCCGAGATCCCGATGCCGAAACCGCTCTCCTGGGCATAGGGACCGGTCAGCAACAGATTGCGGACGATATTGCCGGTGACGCTGGCGAGCCGGCCGCCCTTGTCGAAATTGGCAATCGCGATGCCGTTTGCCGCGCCGTCGATGAGATTGTTGCTGACCACGGCGCCTTCGAACTCGAATTCGCAGAAGATAGCCGTTTCGCCTGAGCGCAGGCATTGATTACCTGTGATCTGAACGTTCGATGCCGAATTGGCCCGTACGGCGGTGAAAGCGCAATCAGCGATCTGGTTGCCGGAGACCAAGACGCCGCCGGCGCGAAAGACGTTGATGCCGTTGCCGTTTTGGCCGGTGCCACCGTCGTTGGCACCGATGCGGGCGATGCGGTTGCCGCTGACGACGCTGCCGTCTGCGCCCTTGTCCCAGCGGTGGATGAGGATGCCGCCATTGCCGCAATCCTCGACCGTATTGCCGGTGATCGTCAACCCAGTCGATTGGACGGAATAAAGGCCAGCCTCCGCGGCGCCTGATATTCGGCTGCGTTCGATGCGCCCGCCGCAGCGCTCCAATTGCAGCGCATGTTTGCGGCTGCCGGCGATTTCGCAATTGTCGATGAGGACTTGGTCGATGCCGGCAAATTGCAGCAATCCGCCGGCATAGTCGGCAAGCCACCGATTGCCGCCGTCGAGAACGAGGCCGGATAGTTCGATGCGTTTGGCCTTGTCGGCGCTCATCAGATGGCCCTCGCCACCATAGACGAGCCGTGAGGCGCCGGGGATGCCGGTAATGCGGGTGTTATCGGGCAATGTGAGGTTCGAGACATCATAGTTGCCGGGCGGCAGGAAGACCGGCGCGTTGTTACGCGCGGCGTTGTCGATCACCGCCTGGAGCTTGCCGCTTCGGATATCGCTGGTGCCTGGCGTCGCCTTGTAAGCGATAGCATCGATCGGTCCGCGCATCTCGGCGGCCGCGATCTTGGCGAGCGGTGCCGCAAGAGAGCGTTGCGCAAACAGGCCGGCGGCGGCCGAGGCGGCGATATAGGCGATGAACGCGCGGCGCTGGACCATTGTTAACTCCTGACTGAGCCTTTCGAAGCAGAAAACGTGCCACGCGCATGTGTCCTGATATGGCACGGGAAAGAACGCGATTATCGCGAAAGTGGGCTTCCTGTTTTTCAGGTGTTTCGCCCTTTTATTCTTTCATTCACCCATCCGCTTAAGAGGCTTGAAGGAAGCGCGAACTATACTGATCGCGTTTCAGTTGTGACATTTGAGAAAGCCGCGCCTGCGGCTGTAATGGGAGAATGCGCATCATGAATAAGCCGGCTTTTCAGCACGCGCGGACAAGCGAGCGTGGTCGTACGCTCGACATCGAAACGGAGCGTCTGTTGGCGGCGACGCAAGCGCTGATGGCGGCGAACGCGCACCATGTTGCCGATGGCATCGAGCAATTGCGGCTCAAGGCGATCGTGCATGAACTGCCGGATTTTCTCTTCGTCAAGGATCGTGAAAGCCGCTTCGTCTTCGCCAACGCCGCCACTGCAAAAAGTTTGGGATTGGAGAGAGCGAGTGCGCTCGCCGGCAAGACCGATTTCGATTTGATGCCGCCGGAGCAGGCTAGCGAATACTACCGTATCGAGCAGGAAATCATCGCTACCGGCAAGCCTCGGATCGATATGGAGGATGTCGTCCTTTCTGCGAGCGGCGGAAAGCCGGTCTATCGGCTGACCTCGAAATTGCCGCTGCGCAACGATCGCGGTGAGGTGATCGGTCTGATCTGCAGTTCCCGCGATATCACCGAGCGCAAGCGCCAGGAGCATCTGCGCCGCAGCCAGGCCGAACTGTTGGAAATGATCGCCAAGAGCGAGCCGCTGGAGATGATCCTCGAGGCTCTGGTGCTGATGGTTGAGGACCAGATGGTCGGCATCAAAGGGTCGGTGCTGCTGCTGGATCATGAAGGCATACATCTGTCCCATGGCGCCGCGCCCAATCTGCCCGCCGCCTACAGCCGCCTGATCGACGGCATTGCCATCGGCCCGAAGGTCGGCTCCTGCGGTACGGCCGCCTGGCGCGGCAAGCCGGTCTTCGTCAACGACACGCAGACTGATCCCCTTTGGCAGGATTTTCGCGGGCTTGCCGCGCAATTCGATCTGTATTCCTGTTGGTCGACGCCAATCATGACCTCGCAGGGCAACGTGCTTGGCACTCTCGGGCTCTATTCCAGCGCGGTACGCGAGCCGACCGAGTGCGAGCTGGAGTTGATCGCCATGGCGACCCACATCGCCGGCATCGCCATCGAGCGCAAGCGCGCTGAAGACCGCATTTATTTCATGGCCCACCACGATGACCTCACCGGTTTGCCGAACCGTGCCTTTCTCAAGGAGAACATGGCGAAGATCCTGTTCAAGGCGCGGCGTAATGGCCGCAAGGTGACGGTCGCCTATGTCGATCTCGACAATTTCAAGCAAGTCAACGACAGTCGCGGCCACGGCGCCGGCGATGAGCTGTTGAAGGAGCTGACAGCGCGCATGGTCGATAGCCTGCGAGCCTCCGACATGGTGGTGCGCCTTGGCGGCGACGAATTCCTGCTGGTCTTCGTCCACCAGTCGCGGCGGCACGACACAGGCATCGCGCGCCGACTGCGTGAGCTGCAGAAGGCGATTACACAGCCGGTGGTGATCGGAGATATCGAGGTTTCCGTCACGAGCAGCATCGGCGTCGCGGCGTTTCCCGCCGATGGTGAGACGCCCGAGGAGCTGATCGCCTGTGCAGACGCGGCCATGTACAAGGCCAAGGAGCATGGGCGCAACCGGCTGCAATATCATACCCATAAGCCCAATGCGGCAGGTGTCATGCCGTTGAGCGAGCAGGAGGAATTGCGCAGCGCCATCGGCGCCAAGCAGTTTTTCGTGGAATACCAGCCGCAGGTCGATGTCGCGAGCGGCCGCATCGTCGGCGTCGAAGCGCTGGTGCGCTGGCGTCATCCGCGTCACGGCATGCTGCCCCCTGGCCAATTCATCCCGCTGGCGGAAGAATCCGGGCTGATCATTCCGCTCGGCTTGTTCGTATTGAACGAGGCCTGCCGGCAGGCCAAGGAGTGGCAGGCGATGGGTTTGCCGCCGGTCACGATCGCCGTCAATGTTTCGGCTCGGCAGTTCGGTGATCCAGCGCTCGCCGCTCATGTCACCGAAGCCCTGGAGGCAAGCGGTCTCGGCCCGCAATGGCTGGAGTTGGAGTTGACCGAAAGCACGCTGATGCATGACGTGCCGCGCGCCTTGCATGTGATGCAGGCGCTGAAGGCGCTCGGCGTGCGCCTGTCGATCGACGACTTCGGCACCGGCTATTCCAGCTTGGCGGCGCTGAAGACCTTTCCCTTCGACCGTCTCAAAATGGATCGTTCCTTCGTCGAGGCGTTGCCTCGCGACGAAACGACGGTTGCCATCGCCTCCGCCGTCATCTCGCTCGCGCGCCGGCTGCGCCTCGCCGTGGTCGCAGAGGGGGTGGAGTCGGACGAGCAGCTCGAGTTCCTGCGCGAGAGTCAATGCAACGAAGCGCAGGGTTTCTATTTTTCGCGGCCGGTCGGAGCAGGGGAGATCGCAAGGCTTCTAACAAGCGCCTGTGACCGCCTCGCTTGAACGCATCCCCATCTGCTGTAATCCTGCCTCCACACGCTGGCCCCTGAGTTGATTCTGTATTGGGCTCCGCGCGAAGAAGAGGGGAAGTCGATTCATGGGCAAGGGGCGCATCGAGGCCTTTTCCGATGGCGTGATCGCCATCATCATCACCATCATGGTGCTGGAATTGAAAGCGCCGCATGGCGAGGGGCTGCAGGCACTCGTGCCGCTGATTCCGACGCTGCTTTCCTATGTTCTAAGCTTCGTCTACGTCGGCATCTACTGGAACAATCACCATCATATGTTCCAGGCGGTGAAGCATGTCCGGGGTGGCGTGCTTTGGGCCAATCTGCATCTGCTATTCTGGCTGTCATTAATGCCCTTCGCCACCGGCTGGATGGACGAAAACGACTTCGCCATGACCCCCGTGATGGTTTATGGCTTCATCCTGCTGATGTGCGGTTTTGCCTACTACATCCTCGGACAAATGCTGATCCGCGTGCATGGAACGGATTCAGATTTTGCCCAGACGCTCGGCTCGGATCGTAAGGCCGGAATTTCCGTCGCCCTCTACATCCTCGCGATCATACTTGCCGCGATCAACCCGTTTATTTCCCTCGGCATCTATTTCATCGTCGCCTGCATATGGCTGGTGCCGGACCGACGGTTCGAGCAGATGATGAGGTAGAAGCGCAGTTTCGCGCTGTAGACGACTCAAGGCTCGTGCTAGTCCTTCGATATGCGGATTGCAGCCTTTCAACGTCTAGCGATGTTCGATGCCGTCGATAAGGTCGCGGATGTGCTTGCGCGCGACTTGGCGTGGGCGGACGAGCAAGGTATCGAACTCGCCCTTTTCCCGGAATGCTATCTTCAGGGACACAGTTACAACGCGGCAATTGCCGGGCGGCGCGCACTGTCTCTCGATGATCCCCGGTTGAACGCCCTTGTCGCTCGCTTTGCCGCTGGGAGGACGACTGCGGTCGTCGGCCTTTTTGAGCGGAGGGGCGATGCGCTCTACAACAGCGCCATCGTCGCCAAGGCAGGCCGGATCATCGGGGCCTATGCCAAAGCGCATCCGCTGGAAAGCGGCTGCACGCCCGGGCAGGATTTTCCTGTCTGGGAGGAGGGCCATTGGCGCTTCGGTATCAATATCTGCGCCGATTTGAGATATCCCTATACCTCGACTCGTCTGGCCCGAAAGGGGGCCGGCCTTATCTGCAATCCCATCAATCTGATGCTCCGGCCTCACAAGGCGGAAAAGTGGCATAAGCCGGGTATGGCGGGCCTGCAAATATGCGCCAAGCACACAGGGTGTTGGGTCATGGCGGCCGATGTGGTCGGCGGCAACGACGACGGCTGGTTCAGCTATGGCAGCAGCGCGATCGTCGATCCGAACGGCGTCGTCGTGGCCAAGGCGAAACCACATAACGAGGATGTCCTTGTCTTCGATCTGCCCGATCGACAACCCGAACGCGGATTCGATCAAAAAGCCCCAATGATCGCTACATAATTGCACAAATCACGCTATCTTCTCCCGCATGAGACCGGATCAACTGCTTTATCCCGCGCCTGAGGGACTGTTCTGTCCGATCGGCGGCTTTTATGTCGATCCCGTGCGGCCGGTGGAGCGGGCGTTGGTGACGCATGGGCATTCCGATCATGCTCGCGCAGGCCATGGCCGAGTGCTTGCGACCCGCCAGACGCTGGACATCATGCGGATACGTTATGGCGACGGTTTTGCCGGATCGGAGCAGGCCGTCGGTTTCGGCGAGGAGCTGACGATCAACAGCGTGCGGGTACAGTTTCATCCGGCTGGGCACGTGCTCGGTTCTGCGCAGATCGCCGTGGAGAAGGATGGGCTGCGCATCGTCGTATCGGGCGACTACAAGCGGCGGCCGGATCCGACCTGTGCCGCATACGTGCCCGTTGCCTGCGACGTCTTCATTACCGAGGCAACGTTCGGACTACCGGTGTTCCATCATCCCGATCCGATGGATGAAACGGAAAAGCTGCTCGCATCGCTCCGGCAATTCCCGGAGCGCACCCATCTCATCGGCGCCTACGCGCTCGGCAAGGCGCAGCGTGTCATCCGGCTGCTGCGCGATGCCGGTTACAGCAAGCCGATTTATATTCACGGCGCGCTGGAGACGTTATGCGGCTACTATGCCGGGCAGGGCATCGTCCTCGGCGAGTTATTGCCGGCAACGATCGAAAGCCGGGATCAGTCGATCTTCAAGGGTGCCGTCGTCGTCGGGCCGCCATCGGCCTTTTCTGATCGCTGGGCGCGGCGGTTCTATGATCCTCTGCCCGCCTTTGCATCGGGCTGGATGATGGTGCGCCAGCGCGCCAAGCAGCTCGGCGTCGAGCTGCCGCTGGTCATTTCGGATCATTGCGATTGGCCGGAGCTGACGGAGACCATTTCGGAGTTGAAGCCAGGCGAAGTCTGGGTCACCCACGGGCGCGAAGAAGCCCTTGTCCGCTGGTGCGAGTTGCAGGGCATCCCCGCCAAGCCACTGCATCTGATCGGCTATGAGGACGAGGGCGACTGATGAAAGCCTTCGCAGACCTTCTGGATCGCCTGGTGCTGACGCCGAGCCGCAATGGCAAGCTGAAGCTGCTCACCGACTATTTCCGCGATACGCCCGACCCGGATCGCGGTTACGGTCTCGCCGCAATTGCCGGTACGCTGGAGGTCCGCAACGTCAAGCCGGCCATGCTGCGCGACCTCGTGCTGGAACGCATGGACGAGGTGCTGTTTCGTTACTCTTACGACTATGTCGGCGATCTCGCCGAGACCATCTCGCTGGTCTGGGACAAGGAGAGCGATATCGTCCGCCCAGTGGGTGAGCAGCCGAAGCTCGGCGACGTTGTGCGCCGAATGAATGCGCTGGGGCGTACCGAGGTACGCAGCTTCGTTCGCGACCTGCTCGACCGGCTGGACACGTCGGGCCGTTTTGCCTTCCTGAAGCTCGCGACCGGTGCGCTGCGCATCGGCGTTTCGGCGCGGCTTGCCAAGCAGGCTTTGGCGGAGTTGAGCCGCAAGGACGTGACCGAGATCGAAACGCTGTGGCATGGGCTGCAGCCGCCCTATGAAAGCCTGTTCCAATGGCTGGAAGGCAAGGGCGACAAGCCGGTGCTGGCGACGCCGGCGATTTTTCATTCCGTGATGCTCGCCAATCCGGTCGAGCCCGGGGATCTCAGTGGGCTCGATCCTTTGGATTATGCCGCCGAGTGGAAATGGGACGGCATCCGCGTCCAACTTTCGCGAGCGGGTGCGACGAGCAAGCTCTATTCCCGTTCCGGTGACGATATATCCGGCGCCTTCCCGGATATCGTCGACGCCGTGAGCTTCGAGGGCGTTGTTGACGGCGAATTGCTGATCGGCGGCACGGCGCGCTCCAACAGCCCGACACGCACTTTTTCCGACCTGCAGCAGCGGTTGAACCGCAAGACGGTGACGGCGAAGATGCTGGAGGACTATCCCGCCTTCATTCGTGCCTATGACCTGCTGTTCGATGGCGAAGAGGACGTGCGTGCCCGCGGCTTTCTCGACCGGCGCGAGCGGCTGATGGAGATCATCGAGGCAGCACCCCACGATCGTTTCGATCTCTCGCCGCTGGTCGATTTTACCTCCTGGGAGGAATTGGACCAATTGCGCTCGTCGCCGCCCGATCCCGTTATCGAAGGCGTCATGATCAAGCGCCGCGACAGCGCCTATCTCGCCGGCCGCGCCAAGGGGCCGTGGTTCAAATGGAAACGCAATCCCTACAATGTCGATGCGGTGCTGATGTATGCTCAGCGCGGGCATGGCAAACGTTCGAGCTATTATTCCGATTTCACCTTCGGCGTCTGGTCGATGACACCGGAAGGCGAGCAACTGGTACCGGTCGGCAAGGCCTATTTCGGCTTTACGGATGCCGAGCTTGAGGTGCTCGACAAGTTTGTGCGCAACAATACAATCGATCGTTTCGGCCCGGTGAGAGCGGTCAGGGCCGATCGCGATTTCGGCTTCGTTCTCGAAGTCGCTTTCGAAGGGATCAACCGTTCGACGCGGCACAAATCCGGTGTCGCCATGCGTTTTCCGCGAATTGCCCGTCTTCGACCAGACAAGCCGCCCTATGAGGCGGATCGGCTGGAAAGTTTGGTGGCGCTAATTGACGCCAAGGCTCCTGCTGTTGATGAATAGGTCAGGTTGATTCCTCACCACAATGTGAATTGGCCGCGCCTTTCAACCCGTGCAGATTTCGATTCGCCGGGCATATTTGGACAGAGCATATGACAACGTCTGAAGACAACGCATTTCCCCTCAGTCGCCGCACCGTTCTTGCCGGTCTTGCCGTAACATTGTTAGCTCCCAATATCGCCAGGGCTGTCGAAACCGCGGCTCCTGTCGCCAAGCCGGCTGATGCCAAGGTTGTCGATCCCCAGACCGGCAAGCCGGCCGCCGCAATGGCCGATCCGCCGCTTTTGGCAGGCGATTATGCCAAGGAGCGCCACAAGTTTCGCACCGATCTTCTGAACAAGGGTCCGGCGCCTGACAAATATGAGCCGCTGGTCGCGCCCTCCGGCGCCGATCAGATTTTCTATCGCAGCGGCCTGGGTGGTGAACTGGAGCTCGTCGCCTGGGTGTCGCGCTATGAGCGCACGCCGAAGCCGAAGCCGGCCGTGCTCTTCCTGCACGGCGGCAACGCCATCGGTCAGGGCCATTGGCTGCTGATGAAGCCTTATATTGATGCCGGCTACATCGTCATGATCCCTTCGATGCGCGGCGAAAACGGCCAGAAGGGCAATTTCTCCGGTTTCTATGACGAAGTCGCTGATGTACTTGCCGCAACCAATCGCCTGCGCCATCTGCCGGGCGTTGATCCACACCGTCTGTTCCTTGCCGGCCACAGCGTCGGCGGCACGCTGGCGATGCTTGCGGCGATGTCGACCAAACATTTCCGCGCGGCCACTCCCATGTCAGGTAATCCGGATGCCTTTGCCTTCTTCCATCGTTATCCGGAGGATATCCGCTTCAACGCAAAGAATCCGCGCGAATTCCAGATGCGCTCGGCAATCTGCTATGCTCACAGCTTCAAATGCCCCTTGAAGGTCACGCATGCCAGCGAAGAGGCCAATATCGACCCCCGTTTGGCGCTGCTCGCCAAACGTGCCCTTGCTGGCGGGGTGAAAATGGAATTGGCGACAGTTCAAGGCAGCCACAATTCCGCGTTGCCAGGCGAGATCGAACAGAGCATCCAGTTTTTCAGGAGTGTGGCGGTCTAAGCGGTTAGCGCATCAGCCGATCCATCAGCGCCGCTGCCGCTTCCGCGATCACCGTCCCCGGCGGAAAAATAGCGTCGGCGCCGGCGGCTTCCAATGCCGCGAAATCCTGGGGCGGGATGACGCCGCCGACTGCGATGAGAATATGGCCAGCGTGGCGGCGGGTGAGTGCCTCCTTCAGTTCCGGCACCAGCGTCAGATGGCCGGCGGCAAGCGATGAAGCGCCGATGATGTCGACGCCTTCCCGAACCGCGAGATCGGCGACCTCTTCCGGCGTCTGGAACATTGCGCCGACGACGACATCGAAGCCGAGGTCGGCGAAGGCGGTGGCGATGACCTTCTGGCCGCGATCGTGGCCGTCCTGTCCCATCTTGGCGACGAGGATGCGCGGCTTTTCGCCCTTTGCCCTGCGGAACGCTTCGACCTTGGCGACGGCCCTGTTGAACAGTGGATCGGCGGTGCCGACTTCCTTGCGATAGACGCCGGATATGGTTCGGATCTCTGCGGCATGCCGGCCATAGGCTTTTTCCAGCGCCAGCGAGATTTCGCCGACCGTGGCTCTCGCCCGCGCCGCCTTGACGGCGAAATCCAGCAGATTGCCGGTGCCGTTGCGCGCAGCGTCGGTCAGCGCCTCCAACGCGGTCTCCACGGCCGCAGTCTCGCGCGTGCCCTTCAACTGCTGCAGTTTCGAGAGCTGACGGGCGCGGACTTCGGAGTTGTCTACCTTCAGCACGTCTACGTTGATGTCCTGTTCCGGTCGCGAGAAATTGACGCCGACGATGGTCTGGTGGCCGCTGTCGATGCGGGCCTGTGTGCGGGCGGCCGCCTCTTCGATCCTGAGCTTCGGAATGCCTTTTTCGATCGCCTTTGCCATACCGCCGAGTGCTTCGACCTCTTCGATATGGGTGAGCGCGCGGGCCGCCAGATCATGCGTCAGCCGCTCGACATAGGCCGAGCCGCCCCAGGGATCGATGATATCGGTCGTACCGGATTCCTTCTGCAGCAGGATCTGCGTATTGCGGGCGATGCGGGCCGAATGGTCTGTCGGCAACGCCAGCGCTTCGTCGAAGGAATTGGTGTGCAGGGACTGGGTATGGCCCTGCGTCGCCGCCATGGCCTCGACCATGGTGCGGATAATATTGTTCATCGGGTCTTGTGCCGTCAGCGACCATCCGGACGTCTGGCTATGGGTGCGCAGCGCCAGCGATTTCGCATCCTTCGGCGCAAAGTTTTTCTGCATCAATGCAGCCCAGATCAACCGTGCCGCTCGCATCTTGGCGACTTCCATGAAGAAGTTCATGCCAACCGCCCAGAAGAAGGAGAGGCGTGGCGCGAAGCTGTCGATATCGAGCCCGGCGGCTACCCCGGCGCGGGCATATTCGATGCCGTCGGCGATGGTATAGGCGAGCTCCAGATCCGCCGTCGCGCCGGCCTCCTGCATATGATACCCGGAAATCGAGATGGAGTTGAATTTCGGCATGCGCTGGCTGGTATAGCTGAAAATATCAGACACGATCCGCATCGAGGGCTGCGGCGGGTAGATATAGGTGTTGCGGACCATGAATTCCTTGAGGATGTCGTTCTGGATCGTGCCGGAGAGCTTGTCCTCCGAAACGCCCTGTTCCTCGGCGGCGACGATATAGAGCGCCATGACAGGCAGCACCGCGCCGTTCATGGTCATCGATACGCTCATCTCGCCGAGCGGTATGCCGTCGAAAAGCTGGCGCATGTCGAGAATGGAATCGATCGCCACTCCGGCCATGCCGACATCGCCGGCGACGCGCGGATGGTCGCTGTCATAGCCGCGATGGGTGGCGAGATCGAAGGCGACGGAGAGGCCCTTCTGGCCGGCCGCGAGATTGCGGCGGTAGAAGGCATTCGATTCCTCGGCGGTGGAGAAACCCGCATATTGGCGGATGGTCCAGGGCTGCTGGACATACATCGTCGGATAGGGGCCGCGGACGAACGGGGCAGCACCAGGATAGGTGTCGAGGAAATTCAAACCGGCGAGGTCAGTCGTGTCATAGATGCGCTTGACGGCGATGCCCTCTGGAGTTTGCCAAGCCGGTGCGTCGGTTTTCGGCGTCGTGGCTTGCGGTCTTGTCCAGGCAATAGCGGCGAAGCCGGGAATACGGGTCATAGAGACGCCCTTTCATCCAGCCGCAGCGGCTTCACGCCGAGACATTCCACAACGGATCCCAGCTCTCCCAAAATTTCAACCAGCCGCTCCACCTCCGCGGCAAACAATGTCGTCCCTACAATCGGCTTTACCGCACGATTCGCGCTCGCCTCGTCCACCATCGCTGCAAGCTGGCCACCGGCGATAACCTTTGCCAGCCCGCCATCCCGCTCGATGCCCGCAAAAATCTCCCAGGCCTTTTCGGCCAGAGCCTCCGTCAGTGCCTCTATGCCACCAGCCCCGGCCGCCGGATCGGCGACGTGGTCGAGATGGCTCTCGGAAATCAGTATGGTCTGCGTATTGCGCGCCAGGCGTCGTGCCAGCGGCTCGGGGATGCCATGCGTGAGGGTGTGCGGTAATACCGAAATCTCGTCCGCGCCGCCGGTGCCGGCGGCGAAGACGGCAATGGTATTGCGCAGGATATTGGTCTCTACGTCCAGTTTAGTGAGCATTCGATAGCTCGTTTCCATGAAAATATAGGCCCCGGGCGGATGGGAAACGCCACAGGCCTCGGCGATGCGGGCAAAGATCATGCGTGCCGCGCGGGCTTTCGCCATGGTGATGAACTGGTTCTGATCGGCGGTGAGGCAGAGGCTCGTTACGTTGAGAACCGTTTCGGGGTCGATACCCGTCTGGTCCAACATCCTCAAATGGCCGACGAGAGCTGCGGCCATAACAGCCAGTTCCTGCGCCTCCGTCCCGCCGGCATTATGCGCGGCGCGGCCATCGGCACTAAGGAAGGTGCCGGCAAATCCGGCGTTGTTCAGGCGCTGAAAACTGCCCGTTATCTCGTTCGTGGTTCCGGTCGAGGTGAAGGCGTCGAGACCAAAATGCAGCGTTTGATGATCCGAAGCTTTGCCAAGTGCTGTAGCGAATGCATCGGCAAAAGCCGGGGAGCAGCCTTCGAGGCGTAGCGAGATGTTTTTGCCTGCAATTGCCGAGGCCAATCTTGCCGCTAGCCCCTCCGCACGGGTATCGATGCCGACACCAAAGGCAGACAGGCCGGTTTTCGATATGAGAGTGATGCCACTGGCGCCGTTGGCAAGATCCGCGCCGAGCTGGATGAAAGCCCGTTCGATATCCGGATCGTCCATGCGCTGGCTGACGATCCAAGGCCTTTCGGTTTGGCGGCGAGTCAATGGCGTGACATCGGAGCGGCGGGCATAGAGTGGCTCGATCGCGATGCCGTCATCCGTTCGTGACACCAGCGCTTCCTGGAAATCTGCGCCCTTCAGAGCCCTACTCACCAGTTTGAGCCATGCCTCACGACTTACCGGAGCAAAAACGTTCGGGTCGAGACTGTCGATATTCATGCTATCCTCCGTCTCCCAATGGTCTAACCCAAGCCAAGGCAAGGGAAAACAGAAGTTTGGCTTCTTGGCGCAATATCTTCGCATCCGACGCCAGCCTCGCGCCAGCCGGGCAGATCATGATGTGGCTGACCGATCCATATCCCAACTGGTTCCCGATGATGGCCGATTTCTTGCCCGTTTCCCGTCGCCTGCTTGCCGTTGCCGCCCTTGCTGCGATGTCCGGCTGCAGCATTATACCCGACACTGGGGCGACCGATCCCGATCGGTTTGCGCAGGAAACTGCGCCTATCTTTTATCAGCCTGAAGGCATCGATCCGCAGAAGGTGAAGCGCCTGCCGGTCCAGCCGGTACCGCAAGCGCGCGATCTTTTCCGCACGCAATTCAATCAGACCTATGGCCTGCCGACGTCCAATCCTGTGCATCAGGCCATGTATGCGCAAAAGAGTGAAGACGATTTCACCCTCCCGGCGATCCCGTACAAGCGCATCGATCCACGTTTCCTGCGTCAGGAAGTAGGTTATCAGACCAACGAAAGACCCGGCACGATCGTCGTCGATACCAGGAGCCATTATCTCTATTTCGTCGAGCCGGGTGGCAAGGCGATGCGTTATGGTGTCGGCCTTGGGGCGGCCGGTTATGCCTGGCATGGCAGAGGCTTTATCCAATGGAAGCAGAAATGGCCGCGATGGACGCCGCCGGCCGAAATGGTGGCGCGCGAACCGGAGATCAAACCGGTTTCGGCCGAACGCGGCGGCATGAATCCCGGGCCGACCAATCCCCTTGGCGCCCGTGCTCTCTATATCTTCAAGAACGGCAAGGATACGCTCTATCGCATTCACGGCACGCCGGATTGGCAGTCGATCGGCAAGGAGGCCTCATCCGGCTGTGTGCGCATGCTGAACCAGGACGTGATCGATCTCTATAATCGTGTGTCCGCTAAGGCGGAAGTCGTCGTTCTGTAAAGGTAGATTGAAACAAATTTTCGTGATGTTGCATAAGTGAGATAGCCGGGCTTGGCTGCGCTCTTTAGTTTTATTCTTGTCTCTGCGAATCTTGCCGGGAACCGAATCGGATCGTTTCGGGTTTCTGCTTCCCTTCCAACAGGAATGATGCTGTCGACATGAGCCTGCCTTCTTCTCTTTCCCGACGAAATTTCCTCGCGCTCGCGGGCATCGGCGCCGTTTCGACGCTCGCCGGCTGCGCTTCCACCGTCGAAAGCCGCCCGATCGTCAGCCCGGTACAGTATGGCGGTTCCATCTATCGCCCCTTCGGCGGTGAGCTTTCCAGCTATGAAGGCGAGCAACCGGACCCGGCTGTGATCTATGCGGCTATGGATGACGGCGGCTTTCATCTTCCGGCGATACCCTATGAGCAGATCGATCCGAAATATTATCGACAGCGCGTCGTCAATCCGACTGGGGAGCCGCCGGGCAGCGTCATCGTCAATACGCGCGAGCGCTTCCTTTACGTTACCGAGCCGGGCGGCACGGCGATGCGTTATGGCATCGGCGTCGGCCGCGAAGGCTTTGCCTGGGAGGGCCGCGGTGTCATCCAGTGGCGCAAGAAATGGCCGCGCTGGAACCCGCCGGACGAAATGGTGGCTCGCCAGCCGGAACTCGTCAAATTTTCGATCGCCAACGGCGGCATGGAGCCAGGCCTGAAGAATCCGCTTGGTGCCCGTGCCCTTTATATTTTCGAGGACAAGCAGGATTCGCTTTACCGTCTGCACGGGAATCCGGATTGGCGCTCCATTGGCAAGGCCGTTTCTTCCGGCTGTGTCCGTCTGCTGAATCAGGATGTCATCGATCTCTACGATCGCGTGCCGGAGCGCGCGCCGATCTTGGTGACGCAGGCGTAAGTTTCGACCTGTTTTGACCAGGGAAATTTAGCGGCTCTCATTAGAGCAATTCCAGGAAAAGTGCGAAGCGGTTTTCCGTCCGGACTTGCGTAAAAACAAAAGGATAGAGCGGGAAAGCGATTCCACGAAACGCTGACCGCTCTAGGCCGTTAAATTCGCTCTCAGCCGTTGCAGCCGGTCGCGCAGGCTGGCCATTTCATCCATATCGCAGCCGACGGCTTCGCCGATAGCGGCCATGATCATGTTGACCTGGCATTTCATGCCGGCGCCCTTTTCAGTCAATGAAACGATGACCTGCCGTTCGTCCTTCGGGTCGCGCATGCGGCCGATCAGGCCGGCCTGCTCCAGACGTTTCAACAGTGGCGACAGCGTGCCTGAATCGAGGTCGAGCTGCTCGCCGATTGTTTTGACCGGCATGCAGCCTTTTTCCCAAAGCACCAGCATTACCAGATATTGCGGATAGGTCAGGCCGACACGATCAAGGATCGGCTTATAAGCGCGATTGAAGGCATGAGCGGTCGCGTAGACGGCAAAACAGAGCTGCCGCTCCAGCCGCTTTTCGTCATCGGGGATTGCCCGCTCCTGCACCTTGTCCATCATCGCTGCTCCGCCACTTTCTTGTTGGCCTCATTGTCACAGGTTCACTTTTCAAAATCAAATCGCAAAAATATGTTGTGCACGATTAAATAGTTCGATATACAAAACTCATCCAACCAGCAAGGAGATCTGACATGCCTATCCTCTACACCACCAAGGCTTCCGCCACCGGCGGTCGTGCAGGCCGCGCCGTTTCTGAAAACGGCGTCCTCGACGTCACCCTGACCGTGCCGAAGGAACTCGGCGGCGACGGCGCCACCGGCGCGAATCCCGAACAACTCTTCGCCGCCGGCTATTCCGCCTGCTTCCTCGGCGCTCTGAAATTTGTTGCGGGCCAACAGAAGGTCAAGATTCCGGAAGACGCCAAGGTAACCGCAACGGTTGGCATCGGTCCGCGCGCAGATGGCGGGGGTTTCGGCATCGAAGTAGCCCTGTCGGTTCACATTCCCGGCATGGACAAGGCCGAAGCTGAAAAGCTCGCCGCTGCCGCTCACATCGTCTGCCCCTACAGCCATGCCATGCGCACCTCGACGGAAGTGCCGGTTACGGTCGCCTGAGAATAAGCTTTTCCCATCTCTCCGGCTGATGGAGTGGACGGCACAAAGGAGCGGTACGCTTTTTGGCGCGCCGCTCCTTTTCTTTTGCAAGAAATTTGCTATATATTTTCTTGAGAAAGGATATGGCCATGACATCTGCCCAAGCAATGGGTCATGCGAATCCCAGTGAAACCCTGGTCATCACCAAGGCGGTCGTGAATGCGGCCGAACGGCTGGGGCTGAATGCGCGCATGCTTGCCGCCGTGATCGGCGTTTCAGAAGCGACGGTGTCGCGCATGAAACGGCAAGATCATCTCCTGGAGCGGCACAGCAAATCATTTGAACTCGCCGTGCTCTTCATACGTCTGTTCCGCTCGCTCGATGCCATTGTCGGCGGCGATGAGGCCGTGGCGCGGCAATGGCTGCGTAATGTCAATCTTGCCTTCGGTGCGACGCCGCTTGAAAAGATTACCTCCGTCTCCGGATTGACCGATGTCCTTGCCTATCTGGACGCCCGCCGCGCTCTCGTCTGAGGCTCGGCCTATCTCCGGCCGCTATTGGCGGCTGGTAGAGGCGCAGCATCAGGTCTCGACATTGAAGCTGGTCGATACGCTGGAAGAGCAGGCACTTCTCGAACATTTGCTGGAGGAGAGCAAGCCGGCTTTGCCGCCGGAATGCGTCGGCCTGGATTATCTGCTGGCCACGCCCTTCCGCTACGGAGCGATCTATCCATACGGCTCGCGCTTCAGACGGGCTGGACGTACGCTAGGCGTCTTTTACGCCTCCGAACAGGTCGAAACGGCGCTGGCTGAAATGAGTTTTTACAGGCTGCTTTTCTTCGGCGATTCTCCTGAGACGCCTTTGCCCGCCAATGCGGCGGAATATACCGCCTTTGCCGCTGCGATCGCGACCAACGAGGCGATCGATCTTACCCATTCACCGTTGGATCGGGATCGCGAGGCTTGGACCGATCCCGTTAACTATGAAGCCTGCCAGGCGCTCGCGAACGCGGCGCGGGCAGGGGGCATTCAAGCGATCCTCTACCGGTCCGTCAGGGATCCCCAAGGCGGGAAGAATATTGCGCTTCTGACAGCCCATGCCTTTGCTGCGCGCGAACCCGTCGAACGCCAGACCTGGCGTATCCGACTATCGCCAACGGGCGTTCAGGCGCTCTGCGATTTTCCGAAAAGCCGCATTGGTTTCGCGCGCAGCGATTTTGGTGCCGATCCCCGCATGGGAACTAACGCTTAAGACAGCGCCAACAGATCCCGTCGCAACCGGTCGGCATTGCCGTCGGGCAGCCGCGCTTCCACTTCGGCGTGCGTTACCTTCCAGATCGGTACGGCTGCCGCAAGCACCGCTTTGCCCGATGGTGTCAGGCCGAGCAACCGTGCACGGCGATCCCTGGGATTGGGCAGAATAGTCACCCAGCCCCGGCGCGTCAGCGGTTTTAAGGCCGCCGTCAGCGTCGTCTGGTCTATTGCGAGCAGGGTTGCGACCGGTCCCATGGCCGCAGGCTCCGGCCTGTTCAGCGACATCATCAGGGAAAATTGGCCGTTGGTAAGTCCGAGCGGCCTCAGTGCTTCATCGAAACGGCGCGCTAAAGCCCGGGCAGCGCGCTGTACATGCAGGCAAAGGCAGCTATCGCGCACCAGTAGTGTCGTCTCGAAGGGAATTTCAATCACGTTTGACATGGTTCATTAATATTGATATCAATATATTTGTCAAGATTGGTGAAAAAGCAGACGCCGGAGGAGGGCGCGGGCAATGAACCAAATCGTCTCACGTGAGGTGTGGCTGGAGGCCCGCCGCGAACTGCTTGCCAAGGAGAAGGAAGCGACGCATCTGCGCGACCGTGTCAATGCCGAACGCTTGGTGCTGCCCTGGGTCAAAGTCGATAAGGATTATGTTTTCGACACGCCCACGGGCCGGAAATCGCTTGCCGACCTCTTCGACGACCGCAGTCAATTGATCGTGTATCACTTCATGCTCGGTCCGAAGTGGGAGGCCGGATGTCCCGGCTGCTCGTTCCTCGCCGATCATTTCGATGGCGCGCTGCCGCATCTCAATCATCACGACGTCACCCTCATTGCGGTTGCCCGCGCGCCGATCGAGAAGATCGAGGCCTACAAGAAACGCATGGGCTGGAAGTTCCCCTGGGTGTCGTCTTTCGCAAACGATTTCAATTTCGACTATCACGTCTCCTTCACCGAAGAGCAGCTTGCCGGCGAAACGGTGTTCTATAATTTCAGTGCCATGGATGCCAAGAACGGCAACGACGAGCTCCCCGGACTCAGCGCCTTCTACAAGGATGAAGCCGGCAGTATCTTCCACACCTATTCCAGCTATGCCCGCGGTGGCGAGGAGATGATCGGCACGCTGATGATCCTCGACAATGCGCCGAAGGGCCGCAATGAAGGGAGCACCATGGATTTTGTTCGTCGCCACGATGAATATGAAGAAGTCCCGAAAGCGCAATCCTCCTGTCATTGACCGCTGGGCGCCTAAGCCGCACGACTCTCCGCGGAAAATCGCCTGGAACAAAGACCCGAAGTAGGTGTTTAGAACGCTACGGGGCATAGGGCTCGGCCAATCGCAGAGGAGGGACGCGATGAAGGCAGAACTGACGGAAGAACACGCATTCCTGCAAAGACTGCTCGGCAGATGGGAGGTCAATGCCGCCGACCCGGACGGCAGGATTGATCACGGTGTCTGGACAGAAACTGTCCGCGCGCTGCATGGCCTTTGGTTTTTATGCGAAGGTGAGGGCACGATGCCCGGCGGCGGTGCGGCCGCGACGCTGCTGACGCTCGGCTATGATCCCGACAAGGGCAAATATATCGGCACCTGGATCGGGAGCATGATGAACCATATGTGGATCTATGAAGGCACTCTCGATCAGACCGGCCGCACGCTGCTGCTCGACACGTCTGGGCCGGATTTTGAGCACGAAGGCCAATCGGCCAGCTATCGTGAAGCCATCACATTCATCAATGACAATGAACGCGTCTTTTCCTCCAGCGTCCGCCAGCCAGACGGAAGCTGGAAAGAGTTCATGATCGCCAATTACCGCCGCAAGCACTAGGGAGAGCTACAATGGCTGCGAAGGGATATTTTGTATGGTACGAACTCATGACCACCGACATGGCCGCGGGAGAGGCCTTCTACCGCAAGGTTGTCGGCTGGGATGCCAAGGATGCCGGCATGCCGGACATCCAAATGGCGTATACGTTGTTCAGCGCGGGTGCAGGCCCGATCGCCGGGATGATGATCCTGCCGGAAGAAGCCAAGGCCATGGGTACGCCGCCCTGCTGGACCGGCTATATCAGCGTGCCCAATGTCGATGAGGCCGCCAAGACGATCGCTGCAAAGGGTGGCAGGGTCTATCGCGAGCCAGGGGATATTCCCGGTGTCGGCCGTTTCGCCGTCGTCGCCGATCCCTATGGTGCTGCCTTCTGCATCTTCACGCCGTTGCCCGGCGAGGACTGGCAGCCGTCGGAACCCAATGCTCCCGGCTATATAGGTTGGCACGAGCTATATGCCGGCGACGGCCCGAAGGCCTTCGATTTCTATCGTGATATGTTCGGGTGGGAATCGAGTTCCGACTTCGACATGGGTCCGATGGGCACATACAAGATCTTCAAGATCGGCGACCGCGACTTCGGCGGCATCATGACCAAGCCCGCGGAAATGCCGATGGCGGCCTGGAACTTCTATTTCAATGTTCCCGCTATCGACGCCGCCGTCGGTCGGGTCAACGAAGCCGGCGGAAAGGTCGTCAACGGCCCGATGGAAGTCCCCGGCGGCAGCTGGATCGTCCAGTGCACCGATCCGCAAGGCGCGTTCTTCTCACTCGTTGCTCCGGTCAGATAGCAACTCGAGTGAGATTGCCGCAGGCAATCTCACTCCAGATCTTCGGTTCGGCCCTCTCCCCCGAGGGCCAGCCTCCGACTCCACTGTGGAATCCGGGTACGCAATGGTGTCAAGCCCGCTCGTGATGGGACGCTGCGGGCGTTATCCTTGCTGAAAATATCGTCGTAGGGCATTCTGCAGATCAATCCTCTCAGCATTGACGGGGTGATGCTGTGACAGAGCGTGGTTTGCCGGGTTCATTAATGATCAGACGCGCGCGCCGATCGGATGCCGAAGCCTTATCGGGTTTCGCGGCGAGACTATTCCGCGAGACCTACGGCAACGACACGGCAGCGTCCGATCTTGATTCCTATATCTGCAAGAATTTCAACACGAGCCGTCAGCAGGCGGAGATCGCCGATCCCTCGGCCGCCGTTTTTCTCGCGATGGCCGATGATCTGATTGTCGGATATGCCCACGTCGTTGTGGGCCCATCCGCTGGAGGCTCCGCGTTTCTGAACCGGATTTATGTGGATGCCGAATGGAGGGGAAGCGGATTGGCCAACGATCTCCTCGAGGCGGTTGTCGGCGAGTCCGGGCAGCGTGGTGTTACGCGCTTGGAGCTCACTGTATTCGAACGAAACGTGCGGGCCCTGGCGTTCTACAAACGGGTTGGATTTGCCGCAACGGGCATGACAACGTTTTTGGTTGGCGAGGACTTGCAGACCGACCTCGTGATGACATTGGATTTGATCGGGCGGTTTGACAGCGGATCAGCCTAGCTTATGGCGCCGTGCTTACTTTCGCGAAAGCAGCCTCAATGAAATGCAGAGAACTTCTGTCGCGGCAATTCAACCTGTGCGGTTGAATTGCGAAAGTTAGTATTCAAAATTTGAGCAGACGATTGGCTTTGAAGGGGAGGGAGCCCCTTTACCGCTTCAAGCTTCCCATAATCCCCCGGACCAGCGCGCGCCCGACCTGTGTTGCGACCGTGCGCGCCATGCTCTTCATCGCCGCTTCCAAGATCGTCTCACGCTGGTAGCCGGAACGGTCGCGGCTTGCCGGCTTGTCATTGTCGCCACCGAAGCCTGGAAGTGTCCAGCGACCACCGGCGCTCCCGCTGTCCTGTTTGGCGGCATCCTGCTCGCCGGCCTTGCGGGCGCGGGCGGTGAGGATTTCGAAGGCGGATTCGCGATCGACCGTCTCGTCATAGAGGCCGGCGACCGGGCTGGCATTGATGACGGCTTGCCGTTCTGTGTCGGTTACCGGCCCGATGCGGCCGGACGGCGGGCGGATCAAGGTACGCTCGACGATCGAGGGCGCGCCCTTGCCTTCAAGCATGGAGACCAGCGCTTCGCCGGTGCCGAGCGTCGTGATGACCTCGGCGCAATTGAAGGCAGGATTGGGTCGGAAGGTTTCGGCGGCCGTCTGCACTGCCTTTTGTTCGCGCGGCGAATAGGCGCACAACGCATGCTGGACGCGGTTGCCAAGCTGGGCAAGCATCGTTTCCGGCACATCGAGCGGGTTTTGCGTCACGAAATAAACGCCGACACCCTTGGAGCGGATCAGGCGCACGACCTGCTCGACGCGCTCGATCAGCACTTTCGGCGCCTCGTTGAAGAGCAGGTGCGCCTCGTCGAAGAAGAACACCAGCTTCGGCTTTTCGGGGTCGCCGACCTCCGGCAGCTCCTCGAAGAGTTCGGACAGCAGCCACAACAGGAAAGTGGCGTAGAGGCGCGGGTTCATCATCAGCTTGTCGGCAGCGAGCACCGAGATCTGTCCGTAACCGTCATTGCTCACGCGCATGATGTCGGAAATTTTCAGCGCCGGCTCGCCGAAGAAATTTTCCGCCCCCTGTTGTTCCAGCACCAGCAACGCCCGCTGGATCGAACCGACGGACGACTTCGAGATCAGGCCGAATTGGCTAGAAAGCTCGCTAGCATTGTCGCCCATGTAGTTCAGCAGCGCCTGGAGATCCTTGAGGTCGAGCAGCGCCAGACCATTTTCATCGGCGATCTTGAAGGCGATGTTGAGTACGCCTTCCTGCGCCTCTGATGCGTCCATCAGCCGTGCCAGCAGCAGCGGTCCCATCTCGGCAATGGTGGTGCGCACGCGATGGCCTTTTTCGCCATAGAGATCCCAGAAGATCACGGGGAATAGCTCGAACTCGTAAGGGGAGAGGCCGATTTCCTCCGCGCGCTTCAAAAGGAAATCCTTGGGCTCGCCCTTGGCGGCAACGCCGGAGAGGTCGCCCTTGATGTCGGCACAGAAGACCGGAACGCCGGCTTTGGAAAAACCCTCCGCCAGCACCTGCAGCGTCACCGTCTTGCCGGTGCCTGTCGCCCCGGTGACAAGACCGTGGCGATTGCCGAATTTCAGGGTCAGATATTCGTCCTTGTTGACGCTGTCGTCCGGATTGCGGCTGGCGCCGACGAAAATCTGTCCGTCTTGCTGCGGCATGAGGTGTCGTCTCCCTTTGGGCGGCGGCACAGCAGCCTTCAGAAGGCTGCCACGGCCCGTTCATTGATTTGTCCTGACGCTGTTATAAGAAGAGACTTGAATGGGGACAACCGTTCGCTTCATGGTGATGCTTCCGGTAGAGTGGGCTGCAACCCGGTCCGGCTCGAGTCGGTGGGCGCATTCAATTACGTTGACGTTCACGTTATAAGTAACAGGCAGGAGGCCAGAATGAACGAGATTATTGATCAGATCGCAACGAAAGCCGGCATTTCCCCCGATATCGCGGAGAAAGCCGTTGGCATGATGCTTGGTTTCCTTCAACGCGAGGCCCCCGATGGTCCGGTCACCAAGATGATCGAATCCATCCCCGGCGCTTCCGATCTGGTGGCGCAATACAACGGTGAAGAAACGTCCGGCGGCGGCCTGCTCGGCGGCCTCCTCAATGCCGTTGGCGCCGGTGGCGGCCTCATGGGGCTCGGCCAATCCCTAATGAGCAGTGGCCTCAGCATGGGCGAAATTTCCTCGCTCGCCAAGGAAACCATTGCGACCGCCCGCGAGCATGCCGGCGATGAAGTGGTCGATCAGGTCGTCAATTCCGTGCCGGGATTGAGCCAGTTCCTGTAATCCATTTCATCCCCTCTCCCCGCTTGCGGGGGGAGGGCTAGGGTGAGGGGGCCAGGCACGTAGGCTCGGCAACGGTGGATGAGCCTGGCGGTCTTCGAGACGATGGAACGGCGTCTTCCACGCTTGCAGCTGGACCGGAGAAAGCCCCTTATCCGAGTCGTCGACATTTCGCGTCGCTCAATGTCTCCGCCCCACCTTCTCCCCGTACTGCGGGGCGAAGGTGTTTCGTTTCTCACAGGCCAGCCCTATGTCCGCAAACGCCATTCCTTCTCTTTTACCGAACGGGCCCGGGCACCAGTTCGTGATCTACGCCGATTCCTGTTCGGGTGTCCCGGGCGCGCTGCACGAGAAAACCTTTGCCGCGGTCAACGCTGTGTTGCGCCGGCTTGATCCGCCGCCGGAATTCATCCTGTTTCCAGGCGACGAAATCATCGGCCTGACCGCCGATCCGGAGGCTTTGAGGGCGCAGTGGCGGCATTGGTTCGCACATGAAATGGGGTGGCTCGATCGTGAACAGACGCTGCTTTGGCATACGACCGGCAACCACACCGCCTATGACGAGATGAGCGAGCAGGTCTTTCGCGAGGTCCTCCAGCTTCCGGAAAACGGGCCGCCGGGCCAGGAAGGGCTGTCTTACTGGGTGCGCCGCGGTGATCTCCTTCTGGTCTTCGTCCATACACTATGGACCGGTCTCGGGGGCGAGGGCCATGTCGAGACCGAGTGGCTGGAGGCGACACTGAAAAAACATGGCGATGCGCGTCATAAGATCGTCCTCGGCCACCATCCGGTTTTCCCCATCAATGGATTTTCCGGACCGTATCAGCGGGAGATTGGCCCGGATTGCGCAAAGCGATTTTGGGATATTCTGGTCGAGGCAGACGTTTTGGCCTATGTCTGCAGCCATATTCTCGCCTTCGATGTCCAGGTTCACCGTGGCGTCCTGCAGCTTTGCACTGCTGGCGCGGGCACGGCGCATAGAATGCCGGAAGGCGTGGAGTATCTTCATTGCATCCAGGCGGCGCTCGACGCTGACGGTTTTCGCTATCAGGTTCTGGATACGGACGGTGCTGTCCGTGAACGATTGCAATGGCCTTTCAAGTCGGCCGATCCCGAGAGTTGGCAAACCCTGTCGCCCGGGATGCATCTGGCCGGTTTTATCGGTCCGGTGAACAGTGATCGTATCATCGAATTGCGGATGCAGGGCCTCATGCCGGAGACGGCACACCCGGCCGCCCAAACACTCTTCTCCGCGTTCAATCCCGATGCCATCGCACCGCTCTGGCTCGGTCTGCGCGGTCCGCGGCAAACCCTGACCTTGATCCTCGGTCGCGAACCCGGCCGCAGCCCGCATTACTGGTTCGGGCCTGATTTTGTCCCCGGCCAGTCCTTCGATGTCGATATCGCCCTGCACGCCGGCATGGGACCAGGCGGGATACTTTACCGCATGCACGGCGATAGTCGATGGACGTCGTTCGACGGCGCCTCCGCGACCGGCTTCAATGGCCTGGTCTGGCCGGCGCGATGGAGCGTCGGCCATGGTCAGCGCGGCACGGAAGACCGCGCGTTCATGGGCGAGGGGTTGGAGGTCGCGATTGCCGCAGGATAGGCGCCGCGTCGCCTTCCCCTTTACGCCTCAATCGTCTCCAATCTTATGCCAGACGCGGCCGTCGCGCCCGATAAGCTCGTCCGCACAGGCCGGTCCCATGCTGCCCGGCGCATAGGGATCGGGTTTGGCGCCGTCGGCAAAGAGATCGAGAAAAGGCTGCACGGCCGCCCAGCCGGCCTCGATGCTGTCGGCGCGCTGGAACAGGGTCTGGTCGCCAAGGAAGAGTTCGTAGAGCAGCGATTCATAGCCCGTCTGATGACCGATGTCGAAATGATCGGCATAGCGGAAGTCAAGCTCGATCGGCGCGGTCTTCAGTACCAAGCCCGGCGATTTGATGGAGATTCCCATCTGCAGCCCTTCGTTCGGCTGCACCTGAATGATCAGCTTGTTCGGCGGCAGGTCCGGTCGCGAGGGTGCGCGGGGAAATTGCGCGAAAGGCACCTGCCTGAAGGTGATGACGACTTCAGTATCACGCGCCCTCAATGCCTTGCCCGTTCGCAGATAGAAGGGCACGCCTGCCCAGCGCCAGGTGTCGACGAAAAGTTTCAGCGCCACGTAGGTTTCGGTATTGCTGTCTGGCGCGACATCCGGCGTCTCTGTGTAGGCCGGTAGGTCTTTGCCGTCGAGCGGGCCCGCGGTATAGGCGCCGCGCACCGCGTTTTTCGCAGCCTCGTCTCGCGAATAGTGGCGCAGCGCCTTTAGCACCTTACCCTTTTCGTTGCGGACGGATTCTGCGTCGAAGCTGTTCGGCGGTTCCATGGCCACCATCGCAAGAAGCTGGAACAGATGGTTCGGCACCATATCGCGCAAAGCACCCGTCGCGTCGTAGAACTTGCCGCGCGTACCGACGTCCACAAATTCCGCCGCTGTGATCTGCACATGGTCGACATAGTTGTTGTTCCAAAGGGCTTCGATCATCATGTTGGCAAAGCGCGTCGTCATGATGTTCTGCACCGTTTCCTTGCCGAGGAAATGGTCGATGCGATAGACTTGGCTCTCCTCCGCGCTGTGCAGAAGCGTCGCGTTCAACATCTGCGCGGAAGCGAGGTCATGACCGAACGGCTTCTCGATGGCGATGCGCCGGAAGACGCCGGCGGTTTCGTCAAGAAGCCCATGCTCGGCAAGGCGGCTGGTAATGTCGCCGAAAAAGCGCGGCTGCACGGCAAAATAGAAAGCGGCATTGGCGCTCGGCGCTTGCTGCAGCCGCCTGCTGATTTCCTGATAGATCGCGCCCTGGGTGAAGTCGCCGGAGATATACGAGATGCGCGTCTTCAACCTCTGCCAAGCGTCGCTCTGCTGCGCTTGCTCCATTCCGTTCGCGGCGAGGAAGGTGTCAAGACGCTCGACCAGGAACTCGTCGCCGCCGGGTTCGATGCTGACACCGAGCACATGCAGATCGTCGCCCAACATGCCGGCCTTGGTCATGTTGATCAGCGTCGGCATCAGCAGCCGGCGCGTCAGGTCGCCGGTTGCACCGAAGATGACGAGCGTCAGCGGCGGAGCGGGGGAACGGTGAAGCCGGTCATGAATGCACCTCCGTCTGGAATAGGGAGATCAGGTTTCTGGACGACATGCATCTTCTCCTTCAGCCGGTTGCGTTCGTGCTTGGGCGAGGATGTTCTAACCCAAGATCGAGAAAACCGGAATCGCTTTTCTAAAGAGGCTGCGCTCCGAGGCTCGGTCCCATTGGCGGGCGTCACCGCGGCGTAATTGCCAATGGAAGCCTACTTCTTCACAGCGATCATGAACAGCCGCGGAAACCGCAACAAGACTTTGCCGTCCACCAGTGGCGGATAGGCCTTTTCGATGCGTGCGAGATAGTCGGCCGTGAAGGCGTCACGGTGTTCCGCGCCAGCATGATCGAGATAGGGACGCAGGCCCGTGCCCTTGACCCATTCGACGATGGCCGCGGCATTTTCCAGCGGGTGATTGTAGTTGGTGTGCCAGAGTTCGACGCGCGCGGATTTTCCGATCAGCCGGTTGTAATAGACCGATGGCGAGGGCAGGGGATTGCGGCGTACGCTCTTCTTCGCGAAAGCCTCACTCCAGGGGCCGTTTTTCGCGGTTTCCTCCATCATCAAGTGGCTGAGCTCGGTCAGATTGTCCGGCATCTGGATGGCGAGCACGCCGCCTGGCTTGAGGCCGTCCATCAGCCGCTCGAAAATGTCGAGATGATCAGGCAACCATTGGAAGACGGCGTTGGCGAAAAGCAGGTCAACAGGTTCTTCCGGTTGCCAGGTGGCAAGATCGGCCTTGACGAATTCTGTGCCGGGCATGCGCTTGCTGGCGGCCTCCAGCATGTTCTCATCGCTATCGAGGCCGAAGACGCCGGACGCCCCGTAGCGCTCCACAATCAGTTCGGTCGAATTGCCGGGCCCGCAGCCGAGATCGACGGCACGGTCGATGCGCTCCAGCGGCACTTGCGCCAGAAGATCGCGCGCCGGGCGCGTGCGTTCATCTTCGAATTTCACATATTGGCCGGCAGACCACGCCATGATCCTATCCTCTTCATCAGATTGCATATTCCATCCGGTGGAGCCGGACCTTGTCGATTTTGAGCATTTCGAGGGCGAGACCGCCAGAGGTGAAGTTCTCGCTCCCGTGCGGCAAATGGCCCGGCCGAAGGCGGACGAGCGAGCGCGCCCGCGATGCGGATCGTCGATCCACGACGCGGGCGAAAACGTCAGCGGTAGAACAGATACTTGATAAGTGCCGCGATCGCCAGGACGACGAGGATGATTCCGAGGAGGCCCGCAAGGCCCATGCCCCACATCATGCCGCCGCCCATCATATCGTTCATCATCGCATCCTCCTTTCATTCGGCGGCTTCAAGGCTGCGCTCGTCTATCTCGACAGACCGGCTTTCCGAGGACGACGTCGGCAGTGCCCATCCCTTCACAAGCCCGTAGACCGCCGGGATGACGATCAGCGTCAGCAATGTCGACGATACCATGCCGCCGATCATCGGCACCGCGATGCGCTGCATGATCTCCGATCCCGTACCTGTCCTCCAGAGGATCGGCACGAGACCGGCCATGATGGCGACGACCGTCATCATCTTCGGCCGGACGCGCTCAACTGCGCCGACCATGATGGCCCGGTTGAGATCCAGCTTCGAGAAGGAACGGCCTTCCTTTTTGCATGCCTCGCACTGCTCCTTCATTGCGTGGTCGAGGTAGATCAGCATGATCACCCCGGTTTCCGCCGCGACACCGGCGAGGGCGATGAAGCCGACGGCCACCGCCACGGAGGCGTTGAAGCCCATCCACCACATCAGCCAGATACCGCCGACGAGGGCAAAGGGAAGCGACAGCATGACGATCATCGTCTCGGTCAGCGCCTTGAAGTTCAGGTAGAGCAGCAGGAAGATCAGCGCCAGCGTCAGGGGGACGACGATGGCGAGCCGTGCCTCGGCGCGTTGGAGATATTCGAACTGGCCACTCCAGACGACTGAGTAGCCGGGCGGCAGCTTCACGCTTTTCGCAACCGCCTGCTGGGCCTCGGCGACATAGCCGCCGAGATCGCGGTTGGCTATGTCGACATAAACATAGACGGCGAGCTGGCCGTTCTCAGTACGGATCGTCGTCGCGCCACGGGTCAGCTTGACGTCGGCCACCTCGCCGAGCGGAACAGTTCCGCCGCCGGGTAACGATATCTGTACGTCTCGGGCGATCGCCTGCGGATCGCTGCGGAAGGCTCTTGGATAGCGAACCGCCACGCCGTAGCGCTCGCGGCCCTCGACGGTCGACGTCACGACTTCGGAACCGAGCGCCATGCCGATGACGTCCTGCACATCGTTCATGGTCAGTCCGTAGCGTCCGAGCGCGGTCCGGTCTGGGACAATGTCGAGATAGTAGCCGCCGATCACCCGTTCCGCGTAGGCGCTCGACGTTCCGGGTATGGTCTTCAGTACTGATTCGATCTGCCGGCTGATGTTCTCCATTTCGCCGAGATCGGTGCCGTAGACCTTGACGCCGACAGGCGTCCTGATCCCGGTGGACAACATGTCGATGCGGCCGCGGATTGGCATGGTCCAGGCGTTCGACACGCCGGGGAACTGCAGCGCCGCATCCATCTCCTGTTTCAGGCTGTCGACAGTGACGCCCGGCCGCCATTCGGACTTCGGCTTCAGGGTGATGATCGTCTCGAACATTTCGGTCGGAGCCGGGTCGGTGGCCGTCAGCGCCCGTCCCGCCTTGCCGAACACGCTTTCGACCTCGGGGAAGGACTTGATGATACGGTCCTGCGTCTGCATCAGATCGGCCGCCTTGGTGACGGATATGCCGGGCAGTGTGGTCGGCATGTACATCAGCGTGCCCTCGTCGAGATTGGGCATGAATTCGCTGCCGATATGCTGCGCCGGCCAGACGGTTGCCGCGAGAATGGCCAGCGCCGCCACAATGGTCAGCGACTTCACCTTCAGCACCCCGGAGATGATTGGCCGATAGAGCCATATGAGGATGCGGTTCACCGGGTTCTTCTGTTCGGGCACGATATGTCCGCGGACGAACAGGACCATCAGTGCGGGGACCAGCGTCACCGAGAGGAGCGCGGCGGCGGCCATCGAGAACGTCTTCGTGAAGGCGAGCGGGCCGAACAGCCGTCCCTCCTGCGATTCCAGCGTGAAGATCGGCAGGAACGACACGGTGATGATCAGCAGGCTGAAGAACAGCGCCGGACCGACCTCGCTCGCCGCCTCTACGAGGATTTCCACCCGCGGCTTGTCCGGCGGAGCGCGTTCGAGATGCTTGTGGGCATTCTCGATCATAACGATCGCCGCGTCGATCATCGCGCCGATGGCGATGGCGATGCCGCCGAGGCTCATGATGTTCGCGCCGAGGCCGAGCAGCCGCATGGCGATGAACGCGATCAGGATGCCGACCGGCAACATGACGATAGCGACGAGAGCGCTGCGCACGTGCAGGAGGAAGGCGATCGTCACCAACGCAACCACGATGGATTCTTCGACCAGCGTTCCCTTCAGGGTCTCTATCGCAGCTTCGATCAGGGTCGAGCGGTCATAAACGGGCACGATCTGCGTGCCAGCCGGCAGGCTGCCCTTGATCGATTCCATGCTCTGCTTGGCGTTGTCGATCACCGTGAGCGCGTTTGCTCCGAAGCGCTGCAGCACAATACCACCGGCTACTTCGCCTTCGCCATTGAGCTCGGTAATGCCGCGCCTTTCGTCCGGGACGAGTTCCACCTTGGCGACGTCGCCGAGGCGCAGCGGCACGCCGTTCTGGCTCTTCAGCACGATGTTCTCGATGTCGGGGATACCTTTCAGGTAGCCGCGGCCGCGCACCATGAATTCGAATTCGGAGAGCTCGAGGGTGCGGCCGCCGACGTCGGTGTTGCTGGCGCGCACCGCATTGGCGACATCAGAGAGCGAGACGCCCTGCGCCTTTAGCCGGGCGGGATCGACGACGATGGAGTACTGCTTGACGAAGCCGCCGACGCTCGCGACCTCGGCGACGCCCTCCGATTTGGAGACGCCGAAGCGCACCACCCAGTCCTGCAGCGAACGCAGTTCGGCAAGCGACAACTCCTTGGCGACGAGCGCGTATTCGTAGACCCAGCCGACGCCCGTCGCGTCGGGCCCTAGCGTCGGTGTGACGCCCTGCGGCAGGCGGCTCGACGCTGCATTCAGGTATTCGAGGACACGGCTGCGCGCCCAGTAGGGATCGGTGCCGTCGTCAAAGATGACGTAGACGAAGGAGACGCCGAAGAAGGAGAAGCCACGCACGACCTTCGACTTTGGCACCGTCAGCATCGACGTCGTCAGTGGATAGGTGACCTGATCCTCGACCACCTGCGGGGCCTGGCCGGGATATTCCGTGTAGACAATCACCTGCACGTCGGAGAGGTCGGGAATGGCGTCGAGCGGAAGCGAGCGCAGCGCGTAGACGCCGCCCGCCACGGCGAGCGCCGCACCGAGGAAGATCAGCACGAGATTGTGGGCGGACCAGGAGATGATGCGGGAGATCATGGCTTGGCCTCCTCGGTCATGGCGCTGAGCGCCGAGTTCAGGTTGCTTTCGGCGTCGAGTAGGAAGTTGGCGGAGATGACCACCTTGTCGCCGGCGGCGACGCCCTGCCTGATTTCCGTACTGCCGTCGCCGCGGACGCCGAGCTTGACGTTCTTCGGTTCGAAGCGTCCGTCGCCCTTGTCGATGAACACGACCTGCCGGTCGCCGGTGTCGACGACGGCGCTGTTGGGAACCGAGACGACCGGACTGGGAGCGCCAGCCTCGATATCGACGTCGGCATACATGTTGGCGCGCAGCACGCCGTCCGGGTTGGGGAGTTCGATGCGGACCTTTGTCGTCCGCGTCTGCGTGTTCACCTCAGGATAGACGAGGTCGACGGTGCCGTGGAAGGCCCTGCCGGGAAGGCTACGGATGGTAATATCCGCCTTCGCTCCAATACCGACGGAGGCAAGGTCGTATTCGGGAACGTCGGCAATCACCCACATGTTGGAAATGTCCGCGATGCGGAACAGGATGTCACCGGGCTTCGCCATCATGCCCGCCGTCGCCAAACGTTCTAGGACGACGCCGTCGCGCGGGGCGGTGTAGCTAATGCTCGTCGGCACCTGCCGGGTCCGGGCGATGCCGTCGATGACTTCCTGCGGGACGCCGAGGTTCTTCAGGCGCAGCGCCGAGCCGGCGTCGTCGTTGCCCCTCGAACCGTCGCGCCCGGCGGCGTATTCCGAAGCTGCGGTGGCCACTTCCCTGGAATAGAAGCGAAAGAGCTTCTCGCCCTTGCCGATATGATCACCCGTCGTGACGCTGGCGACGTCGTCGACGAAAGAATCCGTCCGCATCGAGATGATGCTGACAAGGCGCTCGTCGAGCGCCACTGTGCCCGGCACCCGCACCTTGCGGCTGATGCTGGCCATCTCCGCCACGGCCGTCTTCACGCCGGTCCGCTGCAGCTTGCCGAGCGGGACCTTGACGGTGGAGGCGTCGGACTGCTCGCCCTCGTAGACCGGGATGTAGTCCATGCCCATGGCATCCTTCTTCGGCACCTTGGAGGTGTCCGGCAGGCCCATGGGATTGCGATAGTAGAGAATTCGCCCCTTCGACGGCGCGGCCTCAGGTCCCGCATCCGCGGACGCCGTGACGGCGGGCGCCTTCGCCTTGTTGTCGAAGCTCACCTCTTCGCTGGCATGCACGGCGACGAACGGCTGGCCGTCGTCGGTGTTCTTCGGTGTCGCGGAGAACTGTGGAAGGCCGTCCGGATGACGATAGTAGATGATTGCGCCCATGGGGACAGCCCCCGGGGCAGCCGGTGTGGCCATTGCCGTCTCGGCAAGGTTGAGGCCTAAAACGGAGGCCAGGTTGTTGGTGCCAGCCCAATAGCCTCCCCCGCCGAGCAATACGGCGAGGGAGAGCGTGACTGCCACGCGTGATGGGGTGCTCAAGGGGCGGCCTTCAGGACGAGTTCGCCCTGGACAGTGTCAGGTTCGCCCTGGACCTTGGCGGCGAGCTTGAAACGCCAGCTGCCGGCCATCGCGAAGTCGGTCTTGAAGGCGTAGACGCCGGGTTCCGTCGAGGTTGCCGCCTCGACAGGCGTCGTCATCATCTCCATGCCCTCGGGGCCATGTCCATTCGGGTGGTGAAGATGACCGCGTCGGCAACGGGCTTGCCCGTCCGCTTGTCGACCAGGCGGACGATGACCGGCGATCCCTGGCCCTGCTTGACGTTGGAGTCGACGGCCTGGAACTCGTAATCCTGCGCGGCTGCGAAGGTGACGGTGGCGGAGCCGGCGACTAGGATACCGGCGAGGAGCATCGCTCCTCCAGGAAGATATGTCTTGTTCATGATTTCCGATCTCATCGGGACGGATTCTCGATCGCGTCCACGGGTCAAAATTGATGGCCATCGGATCCGAGCGGACGCACTTAGGCGTCCGGCGCGAGCCGTGGGCATGTTTCAAAAATGAATTGAGATCAGGCTTTCGGAGGTCGGGCCGGCGGTTCGATCAAGGTCGATGTCAACTGCGATGCCGGAAACAGATCGTAGCGGTGAGACAGCCAGGACAGCGCGAACGACCAGCCGTGATGATCGGACGCATGAGCGGAGATGGAGGTCGTGCAGACAAGCGCCAGCGCGCAGCCTTTGGCGTAGTCCGACTTGACGGGCTGCGTCTGCAGACAGCAGGACATGTCCTCGGCCATGTTCATGCCGGACATGTCGCTGCTCATTCCGTCCATTGCCACATGACCCGAGGCGGCCATGGCGCTGCTCGCCAGCCCAATGCTTACCGGGCCAATAACGACCGCGAGCATGGCGACGAGCAGGAACAGACGATGGAGGGTCCGCAGGAGGGTCATGCAATTATACTGGCATGTCGTTTCCGGCATTGGAAGCGGGCTCACGAAGATGTGTTGTGACGGATAGTTCGGGCGAGATGAATGCTCTCGGCGACCCGGCCTCAAGCGAACTCATTGAATTTGAATTTCCGCTAGAGAGTGACACGGAGAAACGATGCCGAGCACAACCTCGAGGGATCAGAGTCGCGCCCGATCCAGGCGGACGGGGCGCCTACCTCTTCAGGAGGGGAAAGGGTGCCTAAAATCGTGTAATCACGCTGATTCCGGTGCCTTCCGCCTTGTCCAGCACCATCAGCGCCGGCACCGCTTCTTCGAGGCTGATTTTACGGCCGATCAGCTTTTGCGGGGCGATCTTGCCGGCGGCGAGCATGTCCAGCATGGCGTCGTAACGCCAGGCCTGCATGCCGTGGCTGCCGTAGATCTCCAGCTCATGCCCGATCACCTGCGCCATCGGGATCTGTGGCGCGGCATATTCGCCGAGCATCAAGCCGACTTGCACATGCCTGCCGCGGCGGCGGAGATTTTTGATCGAATTGAAGCAGGTGACGGGATGGCCGAGCGCATCGATCGACACATGCGCACCACCCTTGGTGATCTCGCGCACGGCCTCAGCGACATCGGCGACGCTGGCGGCGTTGATCGTCGCGACCGCGCCACATTCGCGCGCGAAAGCTAGCTTCTCGTCGGAAATGTCGATGCCGATGGCGTTCGCGCCGAGCGCACTGGCGATCATGATGGCGGATAGGCCGACGCCGCCGCAGCCGTGCACTGCGATCCATTCGCCCGGCCGCGTTCTAGCCTGGTCGGCAACCGCGCGAAACGAAGTCGCAAAACGGCAGCCGAGGCTCGCCGCCGTCGCATCATCGATTGTCTCCGGCAAATGCACCAGATTGGTGTCTGCATAGTCGATCGCCACATATTCGGCGAAGGAGCCCCAATGGGTGAAACCGGGCTGGAACTGGTTCGGGCAGACCTGCTGATTGCCGGAATGGCATTCGGCGCAATGGCCGCAGCCGGAAACGAACGGCACAGTGACGCGATCGCCGACCTTGAAGCGAACCACGCCCCGGCCCGTCGCCACTACCTTGCCGGCCAGCTCATGGCCGGGCACATGCGGAAGCTTGATATCGGGGTCATGGCCCATCCAGCCATGCCAATCGCTGCGGCAAAGCCCGGTTGCGCCAATGGCGATCACGACGCCGTCCTCGTTTGGCGTGGGGTCGGGGAGCGTGCGAATATCGGGCGCGGCCTCGAAGGCCTCATAATACATAGCTTTCATGGGAATCTCGCCTATCCTGCCGCGGTTGGCATGACCTATCATTTTTCCTGATTCACCCATTCGTCAAGCTATTGTTTCGGCGCATGAAAATTGCGCCGGGAATGCGGCTTCCGGCGCTTTGTTGCGAATGGATTTTGGACCGTAATTTCCGCTTGACCCCCAAGTTGCGCAGGCATTTTCTTCCCGCTTTTAGGAGGAACTCATCATGGCCGTCGATACATCCCCCCGCACCGCAACCTGGACCTATGTCGATGGAGAATGGCTCTCCGGCAATCCGCCGCTGATCGGCCCGACCTCGCATGCCATGTGGCTCGGTTCGACGGTATTCGATGGTGCGCGCTGGTTCGACGGCATTGCGCCCGATCTCGACCTCCATTGCCAGCGCATCAACCGCTCCGCGGTCGCCATGGGTCTGAAGCCGCTCAAGATGGCCGAGGAGATCGAGGCGCTGGCCTGGGAAGGCGTGAAGAAATTCGACGGCAAGACCCCGATCTACATCAAACCGATGTATTGGGGCGAGCATGGCTCGCCGGGCAGCGTCGTCGCCGTCGATGTGGAATCGACCCGTTTCGCGCTCTGCCTGTTCGAGGCGGCGCTCGGTGGTCATGGCGGCGTGACACTCACGGTCTCGCCCTTCCGGCGCCCTTCGCCGGAAACTGCCATGACCGACGCCAAAACCGGTTCGCTTTATCCGAACAGCGGCCGCATGATCGTGGAGGCGAAGAAGCGCGGCTTCGACAATGCGCTGGTGCGCGACATGAACGGCAATGTCGTCGAGACCGCTTCCTCCAATGTCTTCATGGTGAAGGACGGCGTCGTCTACACGCCGGTCGCCAACCGCACCTTTCTCGCAGGCATCACCCGTGCCCGTGTCATGGGCCTGTTGCGCCGGGCAGGGTTCGATGTGCGCGAGGAGACACTCTCCGTCGAACAATTCATGGCCGCCGACGAGATCTTCACCACCGGCAATTACTCCAAGGTCGTTTCGGTCAACCGCCTCGATAGCCGCGAATTCCAGCGGGGCCCGATCGCTCGCAAGGCGCTCGAGCTCTACATGGATTGGGCTTACGGCCGAAGCGCCAGCGAGGAGTGAGGAGTGGTCGCGCCTCGCCCGAGCAATCGATCCAGTGAATCGATTGCAGCGACGAACGCGCTGAGCCAAAGCGAAGCGTAGTGCGGCAATAAAAAGGGCAGGGCCGGCTAAGCTCTGCCCCGGAAATTCCATGAGGACTTTATGGCCGCACCGGCGTTCCGGAACGACCAGCCGAAGCGATGTAGGAATGCGGCGCGAAGAAGATGCCATCGGCTTCGAAGGCTTCAAGGTCCTCTTCCTGGAGCGCCTGGCGGACTTTCGGTCTTGCACCGACGCGAGCCATGAACCCATGTAACGCTGGCCAGCGGCTAAGGTCGATCTTGATCCAGGGCGACCAGTTCAGACACACGAAGAGATAGGCGTCGGCGATCGTGAAGTCGTTGCCGGTCAGATAAGCGCCGGCAAACCGGCCATTCAGCCAATCCAGTCGTTTGGACACCAGCTCATGGATGCCGGGATGGGCACCTTCATAAGCGGCGTTGAACAGCATCGCCATCGGCTTGTGCAGTTCGGCCGTGATGAAGTTCAGATAGGATTGCACCTGGCTGCGGGCGTAGGTTCCGGCCTTCGGCAGCAGGCGTTCGCCTTCTGGCGTGCATTCCGCAAGAAACTGAACGATCGCCGGCCCCTCGGTCAATATGCGGCCGTCATCCAGCATCAATGCCGGCACATAGCCGTTGCCGTTGATGGCAAGGTAATCGTCGCCTGAACTCGTCCGATGCGTCTTCCGATCGACTTCGACCAGTTCGATATCGAGCCCCAATTCCCGACAAACAATATGCGGTGACAAGGAGCATGCGGCGGCGTGCATATAGAGTTTCATCAGTTTTTCCTCCTTCTCTCGGCGCGGGCACGAAGCATCGCGCGAATATTCGTTGAACATTTGTACCATTCCGCATAAAATTCAGTTGGTCAAGGTTTTTATGCGAAACGGTATAAAATATGAAGAGCGAGAAAAAGCAGGGTCGTCCACGCGCCTTCGATGCCAGGACGGTGATCGGGCAGGCGCGGGAGGTTTTTTGGGACAAGGGATTTTCCGCGGCTTCGCTCGATACGCTGAGCGCTGCGACAAAGCTGAATCGGCCGAGCCTCTACGGCGCATTCGGCGACAAGGAAGAGCTCTACCTGGATGCCTTGGAAGGCTATCGAGAAGACAGCCTCGATGTGCTGTCGGAGGCTCTCGATCCCGCTTTACCGCTTCGTGAAAATCTGGCGCGTGTCTATGCCGAGGCTTTGAAAATATACCTGCATGGCGAGACCGCCGCGCGCGGCTGCTTTCTGATCAGCACCGCTACGGCAGAGGCCATTCAGCATGCCCGCGTGCGGGAGGTTTTAGGCCGCAGCCTGAATGAGTTCGACGATGCAATCAAGGAACGCATGGAGCTTGCGGTGAAGCGGGGCGAACTCCCGACGGATGCTGATCCGGCGACCCTCGCGAGACTTGCTTCCGCGGTCATGCATTCGCTCGCCGTACGGGCTCGTGCAGGCGATACGCGCGAAACGCTGGAAGCGCTCGCGCGCTCCGGCGTCGATCTTATCTGCGGTCGGACATAATTAATTTAGGCGATGCGAAAATAGCATTTGTGGTAAAATGAGGCGGGCCGGCAAAGCTATCGAGGAGGCCGCCATGAAAATTTCGCTTCCCCCTTCTGTCTATCTTTTCGACTACTACAGACTGTTCTTGCAGCTCTGTGTTATCGCCGCGACAGGGTTCGTCATCTATTCGATGTTGTTCGGACTGACGTGGTGACGTGACGTCGGAAGTGATTTGAGCGTCCGGACCTTATGGCCAGCCACTCCCTTAAATGTGGAATTGTTGTCGCAGTAAAAAGCGGTCGCAGAAGTCCGATTTAGTGCCTGATCTTTAAAGCGGAGGCGCAAACGGATCTGCGATTCTCGGAAGCTTTAAAAGGCTCCGTGCACTCCCGATCTCGCTTCGAATTAGGCTATGAAAACGCTCTGGGGACATTGCTGCTTTTGAAAAGCCTTCGGCTTTTGATTGTAACTTATACACCCACGGGGCATGAGCGGGTGCAGATATCACTTTTTCAAACTCTGAACACGAAAGGCTCTCATCTCCCACGAGGCCAGCGCTTATGCCTGCGTGAAAATGGTCCCAGATGCTGATCTTTTCCAGTCGTGTGAGATGAGCAGCGACTGCTTCAATCGAGCAAAACTGCTGCCGAAAATAATTTATTTCAGCAGCGGCTACAACGGCCAGTCTTTCGACCTCTTCGAAAAACAAGTCTTCATTCTCAGCTTTCGCAAAGGGTTCGAGGCGACCGCCCTGGTCGAACGAGAAATAGGCCTTCGGATTCCATAGCCAAGTCACACCTACGTTCAAATAGGTGCCTCGATCCCAATTGCTTGGCTGAAATTCGACAAGTGATATCCACCAGCCATTATCCTTATACCAAGTGCGCGACCTTCCTTTCCGTAAGAGACCTAATTCGCCCAGACGCTTCTTTGCGACAAGCGCAATTATGCGATTGTGATCGATGCCGTTCGGAGTAATGCCCATTTGACCCCTGAAATTCCACGACAGGTTTCATAAAACTTCCTCATTGAGGTGACAGTTCTGTATCTGATATTCGCACCAGCCGCTGCAATATGGAGTCACTACCTGATTCCGCGTTTAAGTATGTGGCTAGGCCCCTATGGGGCCGTCTTTTCCTTCGGTCTGAACCACCAGCAATAGATGGCGCCGATCGCCAGCAGCACGCAGGTTCCGAGGAACACGGCGCGCATGCCGATATGGCCGCCGACGAAGCCGCCCATGACGGGGCCGGCCACCTGACCGACATATTGCGAGGAGATCGAAAGACCGAGGATGCCGCCGGCCGCCGCGTCCGGTACGCTGAGGCGGATGACGGCGGTGATGCAGGGCAGCAGCCCGCCGAGCGCGATGCCCATCAGGAAGCGCAGTCCAATCAGTTGCCAGGCCGAGGTGACGAAGGCTTGCGGGATCAACAACAGCGCGGCGGCCGCGAGCGCCACCGTGATCACCGTCCAATGGCCAATGCGATCGGCAAGCTTGCCGAGCCATGAGGCCGAGAGGATGCTGCCGAGTGCCGCCGCAGCCATCACCACGCCCGAAATCATCGTGACATGCGCGCCGTCGACGAACTGGGCGACATAGACGGTGATGATCGGCTCGATCGACATATTGGCGAGCATCAGCAGCAGACCGATTGTCAACATGGCGATGGCAGGCCGTTTGTCTGATATGGAGGCCCAACTGCCACGCGCTTTCGCAGCCTTCTTTCGCGCCGGCGATTTCTCTTCCTTGATCAGGAAGGTTGTCGCCAGGAATGTGAAGAAGATCACGCCGCCGGCGAGCAGGAAGGTGCCGCGGATGCCGATGACGGGCGGTAATGCGCCGCCGATCAAAGGTCCGACCAGATTGCCGGCCATGATCCCGGAGGACAATACTCCGAGCGCCCAGGCAGAGCGATGTTTCGGCGTCTGGGTCGCCACCAGCACCATCGAACCCGAGGCATAACCGCCGGCAAGCCCGGTAAACAGGCGCAGCGCCACCAATTGCCAAACGCTACCGGCCATTCCCATCAAGGAGATCGCCACCGTCATGCCGAGGCTTGCGCGCACCAGCATCAGCTTGCGGCCGTAGATATCGCCAAGCCGCCCCCAGAGGGGCGCGACGAAAGCGGCGGCAAAGAAGGTGGCGCCATAGGCGATGCCGGACCATTGCACGATCGCCGCCTTGTCGGTGACGCCAAGTTCCTCGACGTAGAGCGGCAGGAAGGGAAGCAGCAGCGTCATCGCCACGATGGTCGTGAAGGAGCCGATGAGGCAGATGATCAGATTCCGCATCCAATAAGCGGTTTCCGGTTCAGCCGGGGCGGCCGCATCCCATCTTGTCTGAACAGTCATCTCTTGGCCTTTGCATTCAACGTATAAAATAATTCCTGGCTGCCCGACGCAAGGATGTGTCCCTTCATCGCGGCAATGAGATCGGCGCGCGTGAAGAGATCGGGAAGATTGAGGCGGTCTACATCGAGCGCATAGACGGTAACGTGATAGCTGTGGACCCGCTCATCGTTCCAGGGCGGGCAGGCACCCATATAGCCCCCATGCGGCCCATTGCTCAAGGAGCCACCGCCTGCGCCATTCTGACCCCGCTTGCCGTGGGCCGTGCGTTCGAGCGGCAATCCGGCCTCCGGAGGACCATCGCCATCGGCGCCCTCCGGAAGTTTGGTCAGCGAAGCCGGGATATCGGCGAGCACCCAATGCACAAATTCCATCCGCTTGAAGGTCTTGGGGATGGTCTTGTCATTCTTGTTGAACAATGAGAAATCGGTCGGCACATCAGGATCGACCATCGTCAACGCGTAGGAGCGCGTGTCCTTCGGTCCCTTTGACCACGACAGGGCGGGGCTCTTGTTCGGCCCAGGTGCCGACTTGCCATTCGCTGTGGCGATACAAGACGCGTTTTCCGGCAACAACATGCGGCCATCGCTCTTTTCGAACGCGACCTTGAGATCAGCGGCGAAGGCCGGTCCGCTGGCTGTAAGTGTTGCGGCGGCGATTGCGCTGAGGAGATGGGTGATGTTTCGCATGGTCTTGCCCTTTCGTGTTTCAGCCTTTTCGAGCTCCTATTGGGCAGGGTCTAACAGATCGTCTTGGCACTTCGGCGTGCACAAACGCTCAAAATTCGTCCGAAAACGCTCAAGTGTTGCGCAGTCGTTCGGCAAAGCGCCGGGGTGAGCGATAGCCGGTGGCAAGTGCTGCCTCGCGCAGCGACAGCCCATCTTCGGTGAGCAGCGTGGTTGCCAGGGCCACGCGTTCGCTTGCCATTACGGCACGCAGCGACGAGCCTTCCTGCGACAGACGTCGTCGCAGCGTTGCGTTGCTGGTGCCGAGTTCGGCAGCGATGAGGTCGGCAGTCCAGGCGCGGTCCGGTTGCCATCGCACCAGCGCGCGCACGGCCTCGGCCGTTGTTTCTGGCGAAGCGGGCAGGGCGCCGCGTATACCGAGCACCATCAACACCTCCATCAGGCGATGCTCGATCAGTGCCGTCGGTAATTCGGCGGACGCGATACCTTCGCCGGCATGGTGGATAGCGGCGGCGAGCACCGGATCGAGCGGCAGGTTGATCTGCGATGCCACGCGCCCTGATGGAAAGGCCCGGAGAGCGCGGCGCACCAACTCGTTGGGGAAGCTTATGAAGATGGCGCGATAGACGCCGCTCTGCGGATCGGGATCGTTCACGACATCGCCGCGCCAGCCGGCGGGCAATACCAGCACCGTGCCGGCCGGAAAGCGCAGATGGCGCCCCATGCTCAGCACATCCTTGAAGCCCTCCACGAGAACGACGATCGAGACCTGGGAAAAGGTCGAGCCGGCGATACGCTCGCGCTGCCGGGTAACGAAAGTGAAAAGCGTGGAATAGTTTTTTTCGCCAACCGGCATTGTGGCCGGGCGGTTGTCCTTTCCCGCCAGGCGGCGCAACTTTTCCAGTATTTGCTGAGCCTCGGGCATGACCACGGCTTTCTGCTGATGTCCACGACAGGGATAGTCTGGACCACTCCACCAGCGATGCCAAGCCGGCAAAGCGCCTTGTCGGTTCCGTCGTCTCATGATATAAAACTGATTGCATTTTGCAATCGGATTGCCGGCGACTAAATCGATATCCAGCGGCCGCCGGATAAAGAGGAGATGCACCCATGAGCACTCTTGATACTGCCCGCTGCGACACCGTGCGGCGGCTATATGCCGCCTATGTCGCGCAACATCCTGACGTCGTCGGCCCGATGCTGACCAGCGATTTTACCTTTTCCAGCCCGCGTGACGATCACATCGACCGCTATCAATATTTTAAACATTGCTGGCCGAAGGAGAAGGTTTTTCGCGCCATTCATATCGAACATCTGGTGCCGGACCGCGATGAGGTGATCGTTGGTTACCGCGCCGAAAAGATGGACGGCGGCAGTTTTCGCAATATGGAAATGATCCGCTTTACCGGCGACAGGATTGCCGAGGTAAACGTCTATTTCGGACGCGATGTCTAGGAAGCAGTGGGCCAGCCCGAAAGCCGGCCCGTTCGCGCGCGTTACGCCCGTGCTCGGGATAGCGCATGACTGCGGTGGATCGTCCAGGCTTGCAGGAGGCTCCCGGCGGCAAACAGGATCACCCAGGCGAGCAAGGCCATCTGTACCGGCGGCGAATCCGGACCGTTACCGATCGGATGCGACGGCGGCAGCCGCGAAAGCGTTTCGTTGATGCCGGGAACCCATAGCAGGAAATAGGTGAAGGACAGGCCAAACGCCTTCAGATAAGCCCGCAGCCGACCGAGAAAGCTTACTCTTCCCACCAGGATTGCTGCTGATGCCACCAGCAGAGCGAAGATGCCGAGCGCGTGTCCCGAATTGAACCCGCCTGTCGATGAAAGTCCGAAGGAGGTCACGACCGACAGCGCCAATCCGCTAAGATAGATCTGTCCCGATCGCTTCTCGGGCTGGATGCCGCCGTGCTTCGCAAAGCTGTAGAGCCCTGCAACGATCGGGATGACGCTGATGACGGTATGGGCTTCGCCGAGCAAGGAAAGAGGAGCAGGCATAATGGGTTTCCTTATTGTGTATCGACTAGTAGGTAGCCTTGGGAGGCGAGCTATGGACGCTTCCTCGCTCCCGATGGCTGAATGATTAACCTACTAGTTGGTAGGTTGTCAATGACTAATGCTGTCGTCAATCCATGTTGAAACCGCAAGTCTGGGCTGTGTCCTGGTTCAGCTTGCGCTTATTGCCGTCATTGCCGCCTGCAATGCTGCCGTCGGACCGCTCATCGGCCGCGCATATTCGTCACCCAACAGTGCCGCCGCACCGGTCATCGATGCCTGCGCGAAGACTACCGTCTTGGCCCCTTCACGATAGGCTGCCTCCGCCGCCTCGGCGATACGCGCCAGATAAACTTCCTGTTCACCGGCCCGGAACAGTACCCATGCGCGGTCGATCAGGCGAATCTCAATCTCGGCGCCTGTGGTCTTGGCCGCCTCTTTGAATAGTTGGGTGGTTGGGGCGACGGTCGTCTCGGTGGTACAGAGAACAGTGACTTTGCCGCCGGCCTTCACGGCGTTTTCCGCGAGCACACCGTCTGCTCTGACAATCGGGACCGCGGATTTACCCGCGAGCAATGCCGCGGGGCCGAGGGTGGAGCAGTTGAGCACAATGGCATCGGCATCCTGCGCAAGACGCTGGAGGACCGCAGCCGTTTCCGCCTCGATGTCCGGCGTCAATCCGCCCGCCCGTTCAGCGGCAAAAAGAAGATCGGCACGGACATGGTGATGAAGAGAGCCGGCCGGAAGGCCCAGCTGCTTTGCGGCATCTTCATAGATGGCGATATTGCTTTCGGCGGTATGCAGGCAGGCGATGAGCATGGGTATTCTTTGAAAATCGAGTGATATGGCTGGGAATCCTAACGGCTCTGCCGGCGTTTCACCATGGCTCGATTTGATCGTTTTTTCACCATTGCGGTCCCGATGTCACCAGTGGCAAAAATTGCAGCGCAAACAAGGGTAAATTTTCCTCGACCTCATGATTTTTTGGCACGCCGCCGGTTGCCCTTCACAGCGTCCCCTCCTATGTTCCCGATCACCTGCCGACGCAATCTATTGCCAAGAGGAGATATGACCATGGCTTTCGAATTGCCTGAACTTCCCTATGATTACGAAGCGCTTTCCCCCTTCATGTCGCGTGAAACTCTCGAGTATCACCACGACAAGCACCACAAGGCCTATGTCGATAATGGCAATAAGCTGGCGGCCGAAGCGGGTCTTGCCGATCTTTCTCTCGAAGAGATCGTGAAGAAGTCTTTCGGCACCAATGCCGGTCTCTTCAACAATGCTGCCCAGCACTACAACCACATCCATTTCTGGAAGTGGATGAAGAAGGGCGGCGGCGGCAACAAGCTGCCGGGCAAGCTGGAAGCAGCCTTCGCCTCCGATCTCGGCGGCTATGACAAGTTCAAGGCCGATTTCGCCGCTGCCGGCGCCACCCAGTTCGGCTCCGGCTGGGCCTGGGTTTCCGTGAAGAACGGCAAGCTCGAAATCTCCAAGACCCCGAACGGCGAAAATCCGCTCGTTCATGGCGCCACGCCGATCCTCGGCGTCGACGTATGGGAACACTCCTACTACATCGACTACCGCAATCTGCGTCCGAAATATCTCGAGGCCTTCATCGACAGCCTGATCAACTGGGACTACGTCCTGGAACGCTACGAAGCCGCCACGAAGTAAGTTTGCCGCCTAGGCTTGCGTTTACACCCGGCGCTGTCCCAGCGTCGGGTGTTTTCATATCCGTCGTTTGATATTGTTCGATTGTCATCCTGCCAGCCCTAGGGAGGCTGTATGCCGTCTCCGTCTACTCCGCTCTTCCGTTTCGGTGTCGTCGCCGATCCGCAATATGCCGCCTTGGGACCCAATCTTGCCCTTGATCGCTACCCGGCGAAGAGCCTCGCCAAGCTTGAAGAGGCGATCGCGGAATTCAATCGGCACGATCTAGCCTTCGTCGTCACTCTTGGCGATATCATCGATGGCGGCTGGGAGAGTTTCGATTTGGTTTTGCCAGTCTACGAGACCTTACGGCATGCGCGACATTTCCTGCTCGGCAATCACGATTTTGCCGTCGCGGCGGAGCATTTGACGAAAGTCGCAAACCGCGTCGGTATGCCGTCGGCCTATTACGATTTCGCCCATGCCGGCTATCGTTTCATTGCGCTTGACGGCAACGAGATCAGCCTCTTCGCGCCACCGGAAGGCGATCCGCGCCGGGACGACGCTAAGGCGCTGATGAAGGCATTGCATGACGCGGGCGCGCTGAACCCGCACCGCTGGAATGCCTCAGTCAGCGACGCGCAATATACCTGGCTCGCCGCCAAGCTGCAGGACGCAAAAGCTGCCGGCGAGAAGGTGATCGTTATGAACCACTATCCGATCTTCCCGGAGAATTCGCATAACGCGTTCGACAGCGACAGTATGCTAGCGTTGCTCGCCGAACATGATCATGTCGTTGCCTATCTCAGCGGCCACAATCACGCTGGCAATTTCGGCGTCGTCGACGGCATCTATTTCATCAATTTCAAAGGCATGGTCGATACCGAAGACAGCAATGCCTATGCGATCGTCTCGGTGTACGAAGACCGGCTGGAAATTGCAGGATTCGGACGTGAGGAAAGCAGGGTACTGGCGCTGCAGGCGCTTAACGAGACCTCCGGCATCTTTTAAGCCGATAGGGAACGATCGGTACCGCTGAAAGTTTAGGGACGGAGGCTGCTGTGAGGCGGAGCTGATGTTTCCGACATTGCAAATTTTGACCATCTTAGTCGTCGCAGTCGCTATGGCGCTGGCACTGGCACATTTACTGGAGCTGCCAGGCAAGATGCGACTATCGAAAGAAGACTATCTGACGGTTCAGCGGATCTATTATCCCGGATTTACGATCGGTGGTGTTACCGAGCCGATAGGCGTTCTTTTGCTTCTGCTTCTCCTAGTTCTGACGCCAGCCAATACCGTCGCCTTCTGGCTGTTTGCTGCTGCCTTCGCTGCCATGGTCGTTATGCACGCGGTCTTTTGGTTGCTGATACAACCGGTCAATAATTTCTGGCTTAAAGATGTCGAGCTAAAAGGGTTGGGCGCGGGTTTCTTCTCTCAGGATCCATTTGGTGGCGGCCAGACCGCCGGCAAACCGGACTGGACCATGCTGCGTGACCGCTGGGAATGGTCGCATGCCGCACGTGCTGCCCTGGGATTGCTGGCTTTTATTTTGTTGGTGACCGCGGTCGCTTTGTAGCGTCTGTTCTTATTCCGCCGCGATCCGCATCTCCGCCACATCTCGCTTCGGCGGTGCGCCGAACATGCGGGTGTATTCGCGGCTGAACTGCGAAGCGCTTTCGTAACCGACCTGATAGGCTGCATTCTCCACATTGGCGCTGCCGGCGACCATGAGGCGGCGGGCCTCCAGCAGCCGCATCTGCTTCTGATATTGCAGCGGCGTCATCGAGGTCAGCGTTTTGAAATGCTGATGGAACGAAGAGGGGCTCATGCGCGCGGCGGCGGCAAGCTGTTCGATGCGCATCGGCTGGGTGAAATTGTCGCGCAGCAGGTGGATGGCATCGGCAATACGGCGTGTCTGGCTGTCCGGAAGCACAAGCTTGCAGACTTCGCCGCCATTCGGGCCGGTGAGCATCCAGAAACAGATTTCCCGCATGATCGCCGGATAGAGCACCGGAATAGCCCTCGGAGTCGCCAATAGGCTGGTCAATCGCACCAGGCATTCGGCAAGAGGCTGGCTGAGGTCCTCGACAAAGATCCCGAGGTCAGTCCCGCCAGTCGGCTTTGGTGGCACATCGAGTTGCTCCATCACCTCGCGCATCACGCCGACGTCGAATTCGAGGGAGATGGCGATGTAGGGCTTCTCCACGCTTGCCTCGATCACCCGGCCGGACGCGGGCAGCTCGATGCTGATGATGAGGGCTTGCATCTCGCCATAGTCGATCAGCCTGTCGTTCAGCATCAATTGCTTCGCACCCTGGACGACGACGCAAAGCGCCGGCTTGTAGACCATTGCATGCGGCATCTTCAATTCCGTCGAACGCATGATGTAAAGGCCGTCGATGCCGGTCGAAAATACCCCTCTGTCGTCGCTATCGTTGGCCTCGATGAATTGCGTGAGCGCATTTTTAAGAGCGGACGACATCTGCGTTCTCCGGAGCAAGCTGCTGCTTTACGGCTATCATAGCCGCGTCATCGTGCCCGGCAAGGCGGTTGGAGGAATAGGCAAGAAATTCGAGAGTTCCGGCATTCAAGGAGATGGCCCGGCGGGGTAGATTCCTGTCATCAAACATTCCTTGGAGAGCGGTAATGACGAATGAAAATCTAGATAAATCAAAGACAAAGATTGCAATCATTACGGGCGGCAGCCGCGGTCTCGGCCGAAATACGGCCATTCATCTCGCCCGCCGCGGCGTTGATACCATCTTGACCTATAACTCAAATAAGGCAGAGGCCGATAGCGCCGTCAGCGAAATCGAGGCGCTTGGCGGCAGGGCAGTAGCACTGCAACTCGATGCCGGCGACGTTGCTTCCTTTGACGGTTTCGCTGCCGAAGTCAGCCAAGCTCTGCGACGGGAATGGGATCGCGATCGCTTCGACTTTCTGGTCAACAATGCTGGCACGTCCCATCACGCGTCCTTCACGGAAACGACGGAAGCAGAGTTCGACAAGCTCTACAACGTCCATCTCAAGGGCGTATACTTCCTGACGCAGAAGCTGTTGCCTTTCATTCAGGACGGCGGCCGCATCGTCAACATTTCCTCCGGCCTTGCCCGCTTCAGCAATCCAGGCTCGTCGGCCTATGCTGTTATGAAGGGTGCGGTTGAAGTTCTGACGCGATACCTCGCCAAGGAGCTCGGCTCTCGCGGCATCGCCGTCAACACGGTGGCGCCGGGCGCGATCCAGACGGATTTCAGCGGTGGCATCGTTCGCGACAATCCAGAGGTTAACAAGATGGTCGCGTCCATGACGGCGCTTGGACGCGCTGGCCTTCCCGACGATATCGGTCCGATGATTGCTTCGCTGTTGTCGAACGACAACCGTTGGGTCAATGGCCAGCGCATCGAAGTCTCAGGCGGCATGGCCCTTTAAGGCCTGATGTTTCCCGGATATACCACAGCACCTCAGCCGGTCGCGGCCGGGGTGTTTATTTGCCAGCCATTCACCCAGATCTGCCTCAGTCCATCTCCTTCGCCCTTGAACCATAGTCCCGTCGCCTCGCAGCCTTCGATGCGGTCGCTGCGGAAATTGCGGATCGCCTGGCGCAGCTCGCACCAGGCGACGATATTCGCGGTTTCGGCATAATAGATGAGGGCGATCGGGCGGATGATACGCTCGGTGGCGCGGCCCAACTCGTCGCGGTAGGCAAGATCGAGTTTCTCCTCGTCGCGGATGGCGCGGCGCACCAGAGCGAGGTCGATGGCGGCGGCCGAAGGCGCGGCAAACCCCCAGGCATGCAAGGCATTGGCATCGAGCGTCTGACGGAGCGGCGGCGGCACTGCGCCTGCGATCTTGGCGCTGACGCGCTTGGCGGCGAGTTTCAGCTCATTGTCCCCGGTGCGCTCCAAGAGCGCCAGCGACAGCACGATCGCTTCCATCTCCTCGATCGAAAACATCAGGGGCGGCAAGTCGAAGCCGGGGCGTAGGATATAGCCGATGCCGCGCCCGCCTTCGATCGGCACGCGCATCGCCTGCAACGCAACGATGTCTCGATAGACGGAACGCACCGTCACCTCCAGCCGTTCGGCGATGACAGCCGCCGTCACCGGCTTTTTCGCCAGGCGCAGGATCTGGATGATCTCGAACAGGCGCGACGCCTTGCGCATTTCACCCTCGCGGTTTAAAGGCTCCTGACAATACCCTGTCAGTTGGGTTGATCTATAAAGCTGCCTATCGACTTGAAAAGCAACACATTCCTCTGCGGGTTGCTCGCACGGAACGATAGGCAACTGACATGAATTACAGCGAAAACCTCTGGCTCTTCTTTCTCCTCCTCTTCGGCATCATCATCGTGCCGGGCATGGACATGCTGTTTGTGCTCGCCAATTCCTTGACCGGCGGCAGCAATCGCGGTCTTGCGGCCACCGGCGGTATCATGCTCGGCGGCGCCGTGCATTCGCTGAATGGTGCGCTCGGCATCGGTCTGCTGATGCATTTCGTACCGATCCTTTTCAATCCGCTGCTCGTTGCGGGCGCCGCCTACATGGCCTTCATCGGTATCACGCTGATGCGGAGCTCCATCACCGTCGGCCACGACGGACCTGCCGGCAGTCGTTCGGCCTGGCGGGCTTTTCGTCAAGGCGCGGTTACCTGCCTGATGAATCCCAAGGCCTATCTCTTCATGCTCGCAGTCTATCCGCAGTTTCTGAAGCCGGACTACGGCCCGATCTGGATACAGGCTGTTATCATGGGGCTCATGACTATTGCGACGCAGTTTGCCGTCTATGGCGGGCTTGCGGTCACCGCCGGCCGCAGCCGCGATCTGCTGATCGCCAATCCCGGCGCGACCGTCCTTGCCGGCCGCACCGCCGGGCTGCTGCTTTTTGCGGTCTCAGTATTCACCATCTGGGAGGGGTGGAGGACGGCGTGATTTCCGGCGCGGAATCTGGTACATGTCTTAAATATGACGCTGATTTCGCTCAGCTCTCACCACTTTGTGACTTCATCGGCGGCGCGGAAAGCGGCAAATATGTGCGCCGTAACAGTGCGCCGGCCGCATTCGCGGTCCAGATCACGTATGGAGAGACATATGAAGTGGAAAGCAATTGTGGCTGCGACGGTCTTGGCCGGCGTTGCTTTTGGTTCCGTCGTTGCGTCCGATGGCACGCATGATTCCCGCATTGCGTTGATGAAGAAGGTCGGCGGCGCTGCCGGCGCTCTCGGCGCCATCGCCAAGGGCGACAAGCCTTACGACGCCGCTGCCGTCAAGGCCGCGCTGATGACGATCGCCGAGAACGCCAAGGCTTTCCCGGACCACTTCGGCCCGAACAGCGACAAGAGCGATGATGAAGTCAATCCGAAGCTCTGGGACAATTTCGATGACTTCAAGGCGAAGGCCAACAAGCTTTCCAGCGACGCCGAGGTCGCACTCGCCCAGCTCCCGGCCGACCAGGCTGGCGTTGGCGCTACGCTGAAGACCCTCGGTGGCAATTGCGGCGCCTGTCATCAGGCCTACCGCATCACCAAGAACTAAGCGGCAGGCCGGCTTCGACGGAATACCAATTTAAGCATCCGCATCGGCTTTGCTGCCGGTGCGGATTTTAGTATCTCTCGACGAGCATAGGGAGTGCGAGGCATGGTTGCGCGATTTGTCCGGTGGCTGCTCTGCCTTGTCGGCCTCGTCATAATCGGTTTCGCAACCTTCTATGTCGTCACCGCGCCATCGCCTTTGCCAGCCAGCCATTGGGCGAATTTGGGCGATCCCGATATCAAGAATGGCGAACAGGTGTTCTGGGCCGGCGGATGTACGAGCTGTCATGCCGCCCCGGGCGCTCAGGGCGATGCGAAACTAGTCCTGTCGGGTGGCCTGGCACTGAACAGCCCCTTCGGCACGTTTCATGTCCCGAATATCTCTCCGGATGAAAATGCGGGCCTTGGCAGTTGGACGCTTGCGGATTTCGGCAATGCGATGAAGCGCGGCGTCGGCAAGAAAGGCGAGCATCTCTATCCGGCTTTCCCCTATGGTTCCTACACCCGCATGAGCGACAAGGACATCAATGACCTCTGGGGTTTCTTGAAGACTTTGCCGAAGAGCAGTAACGTCGCGCCGCCGCATGAGCTGCCGTTCCCCTTCGATATCAGGCTGGCGCTCGGCGGCTGGAAGTTCCTCTATTTCAACGATCAGCCCCGCGTAGTCATCGCCAATGCCGACGACAAGATCAAACGCGGCCAATATCTGGTGGAAGGTCCCGGCCACTGCGGCGAATGCCACACCCCGCGCGACGGGCTCGGCGGCTTTCTGAGGGACCAGTGGCTGGCCGGTGCCCCGAACCCGGAAGGCAAGGGCAGTATCCCCGATATCACCCCTGGCTCGAAGAAGATGGGTAACTGGAGCGCCGGCGACATAGCCAACTACCTAGAGACGGGCTTTACCCCCGAGTACGATTCCGCCGGCGGCTCGATGGCGGAAGTCCAGAAGAACATCGCCCGCCTGCCGGCCTCGGACCGCGAGGCGATCGCGGCCTATCTGAAGGCGGTACCGGCGCGGTGACACCTGTCGTCACGAAGTGAAGAGAGCCAGAAGTGGCAATTTAGGCCGCTATCTGGTTCCCAATGGGCCGCACTTGCTATCGGAGAGCGCTGCCGGTAAGGCGAGCTGAAGGTCGCTCAGCTCGCGCCCGAGCGCTTGGCGAGATAGAGATGCGTTTCGTAGTGCAGCTCGAATTCGCCGCCATGGGCTGTGATTGCATCGGCGATCTCGGAAAGAAGTACTTCCCGTTGCTCATGCGGTAAGAGCCGGTGTCCTGAGAGCGTACGCAGCAGGTCGGTGTAGCTTTGAGCGCTGTGCAAATGGCTCCAGCGATAGCAATGCTGCGTCGGCGCTTCGAAATATTCTGATTGCAGCAGCAACTCCGCGAATGGCCCGTCGGGCAGATACCATGCCTCCGCGGGTGGCCCCAGGAGCTGTGGCGCATGGCGAGCGTAGATATTTGCAAATTTTTCGGCGAGCGGCGGCTTCGGCGGCATCGGTACATTGCCGAAGACTGCAAGGGTGCCCTCCGGCACGAGCTGCATGGCAGTCTTGGCAAAGCGCAATTCGGGCGAAACCCAGTGGAGCGATTGCGCCGCTGCCACAAGCTTGAAGGCGCCAGGTTTGCCCGGCCATGCTTCGAAGGTGGTCTGGATGAAACGGACCTGGGGAAATCCGGCCAGCCTTTGCCTTGCGACTGCGATCAGTTCTGCGCCTGGATCAACCGCGACGACGGACAGGTTTCTGTGGGCAAACCCCTCCGTCGCCTGTCCCGTGCCGCAACCGATCTCAAGGATTCTATCCGCGGCCTTCAAGCCGGCGCGGGCGATGATGTCCGCAAAGAGCGCATCCGGATAGAGTGGACGGGCATTGTTGTACAGACTTGCGATGCGATCGAATGTGAATCGCTGTTCCAAGGCGTATCTCCAGTTGCGGATCGAGGCCGAAGAGCCATTTTCTAGCGCATTTCGGGTGAAGCTTACAGTCCGGAATGGTTCGGGATTCGGCAACGGGAGAGAGTGGTCGTGGACGCTAGGGTGACGCAACGGGTTCCTTATTTCAGCCAGTGGGAAACGCCTGACATGACGCTGGCGGTGGTGGCTGAGGGTGCGCAATCCGCCTTGCTGAAAGACCCGCTTTGGGCGGGTTCGGGGGCGACGAACGTCGAGGAATATGCTCGCTGGGCCGGCAATAGCTGTGGTATGGCCTGCCTGAAGATGATCCTTGCCGCGCGCACGGGCGAAATCGTGCCGACCGTCGATCTCGCCTTGGCATGCAAGGAATATGGCGGCTATGTCGAAGAGCCGGACGGCAAGATCAAAGGGTTGATCTATGCGCCCTTCGTTCCCTTCGTCAAAGATCGGTTCGGCCTGAACGCCAGGGTCGTCACCGGGATTTCCGTCGCAGATATCGGCGATATCCTGGCGCAGTCGGAGTTCTTCATCGCGTCGGTCCACCATTCCATTCGCTGGCCCGAGACTGAGCCGCCGGGAAGGGGCGGGCATCTCGTTTTGGTGACGGCGGTCAGCGCAAATATGATCCGCTTTCACAATCCCTCCGGGCATGAGACTGCGACGCGCGAAAATGTCGAACTCACGCTGGAGACATTCGACCGCTTTTTTGCCGGGCGCGGGATCGCCATCGATCGCTGACGTCGGGAAAGTCAACGGCGATCCCGGCGTGGACCGCTCTCATGCAAGCGCCTGCAGGTAGCGCATGCCGGTGACCGGGCGCGCCTTGAAATCCATTTGTTCGTAGAAGCGGTGCGCCTGGACATTGCCGGTCGCAGCGCTGACCGAGAGATAGCCGCAACCAGCCTTGCGCGCGACGTCGCGAGCGCGGTCGACGAGATGCTGGCCGATGCCGTGGCCGCGATGGCCGTCGCGCACGAAGAGATGATGCAAGTCCATACCGCGTTGACCTTCCTGCGCCCGGTAGAGCGGTACGAGGATGGCGTAGCCGATCAGCCCGTTTTCGCCTTCCGCCACCAGCGCCGTGATCCATGGTACCGGGCCGAAGAGATCGCGTTCGAGCTGTTCCGGTGTCGTGGCTGCAGGGTCGCCGTGATGGGCGGCGAGCAGCCGGATCATATCGTTCAATTCCGGCAAATCGCGCGGATGCGCATGACGGATGGTGATGACGGGCGGGCGGAGAAGTGAGATTTCGCTATCGTCCAGCATGGGTTCTACGTCCTTTTTTCAATATGCCGTCAGGACGCTGCCGATACAACAAAGCCGCCTGACGGCGGCTTGTTGACAATATGATCTGTCTCGGCCGCCCCTTACAGGTACAGCCAAAAATACGAGCGATTATGGAGCGCGTGCGTGATCATGGGCGCATACATGATCCGGAATGGCGGATTTGTCAATGGGGAGAGTCGATGCTCTGTCCGGCGCAGGCAATAGGCACGCGTCAGTCTATCGCACCCGCGCTTGCTGAGAGCGGGTTTGCTCCCAGCGACATTTATAGTATACCCCCCTATACTATAAATGAGGCCGACATGTCCCATACCGTCTATCAACAAGCCAAGCTTCTTTCCCGCGTCCGCCGCCTCAAGGGGCAGATGGAGGCGGTGGAGCGAGCACTGGAGGCTGAGCGGCCCTGTGGGGAGATCCTGCAGCTTCTCGCTTCCATCCGCGGCGCCCTGACGGGACTGACCGGTGAGATCCTGGAAGATCATCTGCAGGAACATGTGCTCCAGGCCGAAAGCGAGCAGGCCCGCCGCCAGGCGGTCGACGAAATATCCGATGTGCTGAAGACCTATCTGCGCTGATCAGAGGCTTCGCAAATCCAACTGGAGACTGATGTTATGAGTACTTCTTCGGATGCGTTGACGCATAGTCACGTATTTCTGGGCGCCGGTCACAGCCGCAATGAACGCCGCGTCTGGCTGGTCATCGCGCTGACGACCGTGATGATGGTGATCGAAATCGGCGCCGGCACGCTGTATGGCTCGATGGCGCTGGTTGCCGATGGCTGGCACATGTCGACGCACGCCAGCGCCATGCTGATTTCAGCGCTAGCCTATCTCTATGCCCGTCGCCATGCACATAATGCGCGCTTCACCTTCGGCACCGGGAAATTCGGCGATCTCGCCGGTTTCGCAAGCGCCATCATCCTCGCTATGATCGCGCTGTTGATGGGATGGCAAAGCCTGGTGCGACTGGAGAATCCGGTGGCGATCAATTTCCGCGAGGCGATCGCCATTGCCGTCGTCGGACTCCTCGTCAATATTGTTAGCGCCTGGCTGCTGCGGGACGATCATGATCACCACCACCATGGGCATTCCCACGCGCATGGACATGATCATCATCATGGGCACGATCACCACCATGATCATGGCGGCAAAGATAACAATCTGCGCTCCGCCTATGTCCATGTTATCGCCGACGCCATGACCTCGGTTCTGGCCATTGTCGCGCTTTTGCTCGGCAGCCGCTTCGGCTGGACCTTTCTCGATCCGCTGATGGGCATTGTCGGCGGCCTGGTGATCTTGCAATGGTCCTGGAGCCTTTTGCATTCTTCAGGTGCAATCCTGATCGACTTCATCCCGCCGGGCGAGGACCTGCCGGATGAGATTCGAGAGGTGATCGAAACGGATATCGACCGTATCACCGACCTGCATGTCTGGCAGGTCGGTCCCGGCCATCATGCGGCAATCGTCGCAGTGATAACGACGGAACCGCGCGACCCTGCCTTCTACAAGGCACGGCTGGCCGATATCCATGAACTTTCGCATGTCACAGTTGAAGTCACGGTCAAAAAGGCAGCATAAAGTAGTCTGGAAACTGGGCGTGTCAGAGGCTTGCCATATTCCTCGCTTAGCTGAGAATCGGCTTGATTCTGCTGGAGGCTTCCGCATGCCCATACTGCTTACCCGCCGCCGCCTCTTGGCAGGCTCGGTGCCGCTTTTGCCTGCTCTCGCATTTGCGCCAAAAGCCCTCTTTGCGCAGGGTACTAGCGCCAGTAAGAGCCCCGACACGACCGCCCCGGCGCCCAATGCGTCTGATACGCAGAACGATAATTCTGCGGCACCCGATAACGGCCAAGGCTCGGATGATAACCAAGGTCCCGACAATTCCCAGTTGACCGATGATGCTGAAAAGCAGTTGGCGGACCTGGAAAAGAAGACAGGCGGCCGTCTCGGCGTTTCCGTGCTGGATACGGAAACGAACATTTCGCTCGGCTACCGCGAGGGGGAGCGGTTTGCGTTGTGCAGCACCTACAAAGCGCTCGCCGTCGGTTTCGTGCTTGCCCGTGTCGATCAGGGTTTAGAGAAGCTCGACCGCCGTGTCACTTATGGCAACGACGCGGTCGTCACCTATTCGCCTGCGACCGAAAAGCATGCCGGCACCGACGGCATGACGATCGCCGAGCTCTGTGGGGCGGCTATCACGCTGAGCGACAACACTGCCGGCAATCTCCTGCTAGACAGCTTCGGGGGACCTTCGGCGCTGACGGCCTGGCTGCGCACGACCGGCGATACGGAAACCCGGCTCGACCGCAAGGAACCCGACGTCAACCAGGCGATCAAGGGCGATCCGCGCGACACGACGACGCCTGATGCTATGCTGGATACGATCGGGCTTTTGACGCTCGGCAATACGTTATCGGAAACTTCGCGCGATCAGTTGTCGATCTGGTTGGTCAACAACACCACTGGGAACGCACGCCTGCGAGCCGACTTGCCGAAGGAATGGAAGGTCGGCGACAAGACCGGCACCGGTCAGAATGGCTCCTATGCCGACGTTGCCGTCATCTGGCCCACCGACCGTGGCCCGATCCTCGTCACCACCTTTGTCGGCGAAGCAACCGCACCCGCAAAGGATATCGAGGCCGTCTTCGCCGAGGTCGGCAAGATTATCGTGGGCATGGTGGGGAAACTATAGTGGAATTTTGAAATATAACAAATGAAATCAAGGTAATACGATCTTGATGTGAATCAGGACCGTATCGCCTTCATGTTGTTTCGAGGAAGCTCAAGCGATGGATAAGGCAGCCGCGGCACTATCGGTTTCATCGCTCTCGTCGGCCTTACTATCGATGCCGAGCTGCTGCTTGACTTGTTTCGCGATCTCATCGTTGATCGCCTTCTGCTCATCCGCGGGCAACTTGCTGAAAGACTCTTCCGTCAAGTGATGCTGCTCCAGGTATTGGGCGCGAATCTTTTCTGCTGGCGTCATGTTCGCAAGCTTGGCGAATTCGTCCTGGATATCCTGGCTCGAAGAATCGCTCGACGAATCGGAACCGTTGATGCTGGGAGCCGCCCCGGTATTCTGATCGGCGTCCACATCGGATGTCGAAGGCGCCGTTTGGCCGGTCTGGCTGAGCCAAAAGGCGGATGAAATTGAGGAAGGTGTGCCGCTGGACGTAACCGACGGTGCTTGCTTCTGCTGGTTATCGCTGTCGTCAGTCAGCATAAACGCCGTGCTGTCGTCGGAATTCGTATTCTGCTGGCTTTTCATGGGGCTGCTGAAAAAACTCTGGGTGCTGTGATGAACTTTCATCGTCATGTCTCCCTGTGGGTTGGCGCGACGATGACTCCGCAAGCCTGTCCGGGGCTTGTGTGCTAAGGCTCTCTTACGTTCCGCAGAAAGTCTGCAGCACCCGCTCCGCCGGCTGTGGCGGCTCGGCATAGGGCGCGAAGGCCGGCTGGTCCTCATAGGGCTTGGCAAGCACTTTCAGTAGCACCTCGAACAGTGAAAAATCCTCATCCTCGACCGCCGCTTCGATCGCCTGTTCGATGCGATGGTTGCGCGGGATGAAAGCAGGATTTACCCCACGCATCGCGCGTGCACGGTCGATGGGCAATTTCGGTTCACGATTGATCCGCTCCCGCCAGCGCGCCAGCCATGGCGCAGCGGAGGCGGGATCCTTGAAACTGGTGGCAAAAGCGGCTTCGCCGTCGTCGCTTTCAGCGAGATTGGAGAGCCGCCGGAAAGTCAGCGTGAAATCCGCCCCCTGCTGTTGCATCAGAGCCAGCAGCGCTTGGATCAGATCGAGATCGTCATCTCCCTCGGTTGCGAGGCCGATTTTGGCGCGCATGCCGGTAAGCCAATGGGCCTGGAATCGCTCGCCATAGTCCTTGATCACTGCATTGGCCAGGTCGACGGCCGTGTCCAGCGACGGGTCGATCAATGACAGCAGCGTTTCGCCCAGCCGTGCGAGATTCCATTGGCCGATTGCAGGCTGGTTCGCATAGGCGTAACGGCCGTGATGATCGATCGAGGAAAAGACGGTCGCCGAGTTATAGGTGTCCACAAAGGCGCAAGGGCCGTAGTCGATCGTCTCGCCGGAAATGGTCATGTTGTCGGTGTTCATCACACCATGAATGAAGCCGACATGCAGCCAACGGGCAATCAGGGCCGCCTGTCGCTCCGCAACGGCCTCCATGAGCGCGAGATAGCGGTTTTTTCGGTCCTTGATCTCCGAATAATGCCGGTCGACGACATAGTCTGCCAGGATGCGCAGACTGTCCGAATCGCCGCGCGCGGCGAAGTACTGGAAAGTGCCGACTCGGATATGGCTTGCCGCGACGCGGGTGAAAACCGCACCAGGCAGCACTTCCTCACGATAGACAGGCTCGCCTGTGGTAACCGCCGCCAGTGCCCGTGTCGTTGGAATGCCGAGCGCATGCATGGCTTCGCTGACGATATATTCGCGCAGGACCGGCCCGAGCGCGGCTCGTCCGTCGCCGCGCCGGGAAAACGGCGTGGGCCCGGCACCCTTGAGCTGGATATCACGACGCCTGCCGCTGCGGTCGATGACTTCGCCGAGCAGGATCGCCCGGCCATCCCCGAGTTGCGGCACGAAACCGCCGAACTGATGGCCGGCATAGGCCATCGCGATCGGCTGGGAGCCCGGCAAGAGCTTGTTCCCGGAAAAGATCGCCGCCCCATCCCGTTCCAGCGCATCGGCATCTAACCCTAGATCGCGTGCTAAGGCCGTATTGAACTTGATCAGCCGCGGAGCCGCGACCGGCGCAGGCGCCTGTTCCGCAAAAAACTGTGGCGGCAGGTGCACATAGCTGTTGTCGAACGGTATCGGCAGCGCATCAAACACTGCCTTGTCGTGAAGAGATGAGCTCATAGCTCTAAGGTAGGGCTGGCAAGGATGCGGCGCAAGGCTTGTGGAGGGTAGGATAATATCCTACTTTATCCTACCGGTGATTTGGGCCCATGATTTGGGAATGCGACATGAATGAAAAATTGAGCATCACACTTCCAAGCGAAATGGTGGCCGCGATCAAGAGCCGCGTCGACGCCGGAGCTTACGCCTCCACGAGCGAGGTCCTTCGTGCGGCAATGCGGGTTTGGCTGCGGGAGGAAGCAGAGTACGAGGAAAGGATCGCCGCGATCCGGTCACGAGTAAAGGCCTCGCTGGATGATCCGAGACCAGATATCAGCCTTGAAGATATGGATGAATGGATTGATTCCTTAGCTGCCGAAAAGCAGTGAATCCATGAAACGTTATTCCGTTGCGTTCCGTGGAGCGGCGCAGGCCGATCTGCGATCGATATTTAATTATGTTCTTGATCGAAGGCAAAGCAGGCAAACGGCGCTCTCCTATATCAGACGCATTCGAGAACGATGCGAAAAAATCGGAGATGCTCCGTTTGGAGGTGTCGCGCGTCCTGATATCGGTATCAATTTGCGCATGGCCGTTTTTGAACGAAGCGTCGTGATTCTCTATGTCGTTGAGGGCGATCGAGTGCGTATCACGAACATGATTGCCGGCGGGCGGGATTACGAAGCTCTGTTGCGATCTCAACTATAGATCCGGTTGCGGTGCCGTTCATTGCGCCGCTTCTGCTGCAATCTTTCTTGCTTGGCGTTGGCCTGAAATTGTTGCCCGATCTGCCACGCTTTAGCTAGCTTTCCATCTCCCGCGCCATCTCCGCCAGTTTTCGCACGGTATTAAGGTTTCGCGATGTTCCGGCCTTCAGCGTCGGCAGCTTCATTTTGGAGCGTCCGGAGCCGTCGGGATAGTGAACGTAGATTTCTTTGCCAGCGATATGCACCTCTTCGCCGCCAGGCGCGACCAGCTTGTCCAGAGCATCCGCCGGCGGACGCTCTGGGAGGAAGTTGACGAGCAGATAGTTCGGTTTGGCGTGCGGGAAGGGCGAACCTTCTGCGGCAGCCTCCAGTTGTCGGCGGCTGCGCAGAATCACGCCCGGCGATTTGCCCATCTTGAGCGCCAACGCTTCTTCGAGCTGCTTTTGCACCGTTGTCTCGTCCTTGTCGGACTGAAAGAGCACATTACCACTCTGGATATAGGTCTTCACATCGGTGAAGCCGATCTCTTCGCAGAGCGCTTTCAAATCCGCCATCGACAACGCACCGGTGCCGCCGACATTGACGGCACGCAACAGGGCGACATAGACCGGCATGGGCTCCTCCAGAGGTTTGCTAGATCTTGCCAGCGACCTTGATGGCGAATCCGTATTCGAAGGCGATTTCTTCCAGGCGCTGGAAGCGGCCCGAAGCGCCGCCATGGCCAGCACCCATGTTGGTTTTCAGGAGGATAGGCGCATCGCCGGTGGTCTTCTCACGCAGCTTGGCCACCCATTTCGCCGGTTCCCAATAGGTGACGCGCGGATCGGTCAGGCCGCCAAGCGCGAGGATCGGAGGGTAGGGCTTTTCGCCGACATTGTCATAGGGGCTATAGGCGGCGATCTGATCGTATTCTTCCTTGCTGTCGATCGGATTGCCCCATTCCGGCCATTCCGGGGGCGTCAGCGGCAATGTGTCGTCCAGCATGGTGTTGAGCACGTCGACGAAGGGCACGGCGGCGATGATGCCGGCGAATTTCTCCGGCGCCATATTGGCGACGGCGCCCATCAGCATGCCGCCGGCCGAGCCACCCTCGGCGATAATCTTCGCATAGGAGGTGAACTTCTCCTGATTCAAATAGTCGGCTGCGGCGATGAAGTCCTTAAAGGTGTTGGTCTTCTTGTCCATTTTGCCGTCTTCGTACCAGGCAAAACCCTTATCCTTGCCGCCGCGAATATGGGCGATGGCATAGACGAAGCCGCGGTCGGCGAGCGACAGGCAATTGGTGTTGAAGCCGGCGGGAATGGTGATGCCGTAGGCGCCATAACCGTAGAGCAGGCAAGGCGCGGAGCCGTCGAGCGGCGTATCCTTGCGATAGAGCAGGGTCACCGGCACCTGTTCGCCGTCCCAGGCGGGGGCGAAGACGCGGCGGGTGACATAGTCGTCCGGATTATGACCCGACGGAACTTCCTGCGTCTTCAGCAAAGTGCGCTCGCGCGTCACCATGTTGTAGTCGTAGAGCTGGCTCGGCGTCGTCATCGAGGAATAGGAGAAGCGGATAACGTCTGTGTCATATTCGGCCGCCCCTGCAGGCCGAGCGAATAGGCCTCCTCATCGAAGGCGATGGCATGTTCTTCATCGGAGCGGCGGTCGCGGATGATGATCCGAGGCAGGCCGTCCTTGCGTTCCAGCCAGGTGAGATGGCGGGCATAGGCCATATGATTGAGGATCAGCGTGCCTGGCTTGTGCGCCACGACATCGCGCCAGTTTTCCTTGCCCGGTTTGTCGACCGGCGTTTCCATGATCTTGAAATCCTTGGCATCGCCGTCATTGGTAAGGATGTAGAAGACATCGCCGCCTTCCGACATTTCATACTCGATGCCGGTATTGCGCGCGGCCACAAGCTTCGGCTCGGACGTCAGATCCGAGGTCGGAATGATCCGGTATTCGCTGGTCTCGTGATCGTGGATGTCGATGAAGATGTAGTCATCTAGCAATGAACCGCCGACGCCCATGAAGAAGCCGGAATCCTCTTCCTCATAGACCAGACGGTCTTCCGATTGCGGCGTGCCGACGACGTGATGGAAGATCTTCGAAGGACGGTGATTCTCGTCCTGCAGCGTATAGAAGAAGCTCTTGCCGTCAGGCGCCCAGACACCGCCGCCGCCGGTATTCTCGATAATGTCGGCAAGGTCTTCGCCGGTATCGAGGTTGCGAACCCTCAGCGTGAAATATTCCGAGCCTTTGTCGTCATAGCCCCAGATGCCGTGGCTATGGTCGGTGGAATGGTCGATGCCGGAAAGCCGGAAATAGGACTTCCCCTCGTTTTCCTTGTCACCGTTCAGAAGCAGCTTGCGCTCGCCGCCGTCGCGTGCCTCGCGGAAATAGTGCGGCTGCTCGCCGCCGGTGACGTAGAGCGTGCCATAGGCATAAGGGCCATCCTTAACCGGCACCGAGCTGTCATCCTCCTTGATGCGGCCCTTCATCTCGGCGAAGAGCACCTTCTGCAGCTCTTTCGTATCCGCCATGGCTGCATTCATATAGGCGTTCTCGGCCTCCAGATGCGCGCGGATTTCGGAATCGAGGATCGAAGTGTCCTTGAACATCGCCTGCCAATTATCGGCACGCAGCCAGGCATAGTCGTCGCTGCGGCTGATGCCGTGGCGCGTGTCCGTGACTGGTTTTTTTGCAGCGGCAGGCGGGGTGGGGAGGTTCTTGAATGCAGACACTGGAAGGCTTTCTCCGGGATGAAAGTCGGATACGAGGTGAAGAAGAGATAGAGGGCGCTGGCGTGGCGTTCAAGCGGCAATGTCCGCTCAAGCCTCATGCAAGCGGATGACGCTAAATTTCAATCAAGCTGATAAAGGCACAAAAGCTCGCTTGGAGCGCCGTGTGTTCATTTGAGCGCACAAAGGATGCTCCAGCTTTTTGAAGCTGGCGCGCCCTGTCCACTTTTATGTGATGTCGTCTGAAAGCAGACGCGCCTGGGCTGCCTTGATGTGACCACATTCTTTAACGAAGTCCGCTGACATTGCGTCGATAAGAAGGGCGGCTCGAGCCGCTTTCCCTGGTGGAGCAGACGCCGCCGAAAGCATGTCGCGCAAAATGCGCAGCGGTTCTGCGATAGCGACATGCGCAAAATCAAGAGCCTAAAGCGCAAAGAGCGAATCCCAGAGATCGCGATGTGCTCTAGCCCGGAAATAATCAAGGGACCGGTCTTCATGCTGAAATTCATTGCCATTCTTGTGCCGTTGGCTTCCATCGCGACCTCCGCTTTTGCTGTCGATGCAGCCATAAAAAAGCAACTCCAAAAACTCGATCCCTCCGAACGGATGGAGCAGGCCTGCGATGCTGAAGCAATGAAACGAATCGGTACCGAGAAGACCGGCTACAAGCCGGACAAGGTCATTGCCTACACGTTCGGCGACCCTGATATGGCTCCGGATTCGATGAATGCTCCCGGCGCAGTCTTTCGCAGCGGGGGAGATTGGTATCATCTCTCCTATACGTGCACGACCGGCTCGCAGCATGTTCATGTGCGCGACCTGAGCTACCAGATCGGCGACAAGGTGCCGCGCGACAACTGGCAGAAATATGATCTCTACGACTGATGCCTTAACAGCGGTTCAGCTTTTCACGGATTCGCGGAACCGCTCTATCTTTTTGTTTCTTCGCAATTTCTGCAGGAGAACCGCTTCACACTTTTCCCGGAATGGCTTCAGCGCCGCCCTTGGCGCTCCAGCCGATAGAGTTCGGAGAGAATGTGCTCCTGCACATCAGGGTTCTGGTGACAGACGGCATCCGTCAGGTCGCGTAGCGTCGCCCTGAGCCCGTGAAGCTGATCCACGAGATCCATGACCAGATCGACGCCCGACTCGTTGACGCCCATCGCGTTGATCAGGTCTAGGATCAGCTGTCCGCGCGCCAGGTCCGCTTCGCGAAAATCCCGGCCGCCCGCGGTGGTTTCGGGAACGAGCCAGCCCTGCTCAATCCAGACCTGCAGTACCGTGTTGTCGATCTCGAGACGCAAACGAAATTCGCTCTCGTTCATCGCTCAGCCTCCCATGGTCTTTCTAGGATCATGCGTTTTGCCGGCCTGCCATTCGGAAACGAAGGTTGCAAGCTCGGCATCCGGCGCGTCCGGCAGCACGATCTTCAACGAAACATAGGCGTCGCCGCTTTCCTTGCCACGCTTGGGCACTCCCTTGCCCTTCAGCCGCAAGGTCTTGCCAGTGTTGGAGTTCGGCTGAAGCGTGACAGTGACCGGGCCAGAGGGCGTGGGCACACGGATCTTGCCGCCGAGCACCGCCTCCGTGAGAGAAATCGGCAATTCTAGCCTGATGTCGTCGCCATCGCGAACGAAGAAGCGGTGCGGGCGCACGTGTATCTCGATCAGGGCATCACCATGCGCGCCGCCACCAAAACCCGGCTCGCCCTTGCCGCGCAGGCGCAGCGTCTGCCCGTCGCGGGTTCCCGGTGGTATCTGCACGTCAAGTGCCGGTCCGTCCGGCAGGCTTATCTGCTTTTTCGCGCCGTTGATGGCGTCGAGAAAGTCGACCTCCATGGAATAGTGGCGATCCTGACCCTGCATTCCGGACTGGCCTCGGCTGCGACGTGAAAAGAAGCTGGAAAGTATATCGTCGGTATCGCCGAAATCGGCGAAACCACCGGCGTTGCGGTAGGGGCCGCGCTGGCCCTCCGTCGTCGCGTAGTCGCGATAATAGCTGCGCGGCGGCTGCTCCGCACCGCTGCTGTCGATTTCGCCACGATCGAAGCGCGCACGCTTCTCCTCGTCGCCGAGGATGCCGTAGGCTGCTGAGACTTCCTTGAACTTGTCCTCGGCCTGTTTGTCGCCGGGTTGAGATCGGGGTGAAGTTTTTTCGCAAGCTTGCGATAGGCGCTTTGAATGTCTTTTTGCGGGGCGTCCCGTTTCACGCCCAGAATGTCATAGGGATCACGGCTCATAGATGTTTCCCTTTGGGAGCACAGAAAAATACGCAGATAGTGATGGGCTGGCCTCGGATCAATCGCAGCATAAATGATAGCATGTCATGGATGCGACTGCTGCAGAATGACTTGGCGCATTTGTGATGGGCAAAGGGCGGCGTTACGGGCAGGCTGCCATATTTCCGTCGCCTTGCCGGACGATTGCGGGCATGGCGGCAAGGGGCTTATGGTAGTTGCACACCATTTCCGCCAGACTTCATTTCATTCGATCCAACCGGTGGCTGCCTGATGAACCGCTTTCTGCTGATGTCCGCATTCGTGCTCGCCGCTGTTCCGGCAGCCTTTGCCGCCGAACCCGCAGCGCAGCCGGCTGTCTGGCCGCAGCTTCCGCCGAAGGCACCGGTTTCAAACGTCAAGCTGGTTGAGCCCCATCTGCACGTCAATCGTGCCGGCAAGGGCTCGCCGCGCATTGCCCTGACCTTTGATGCCTGCATGGGCAAGACCGATCCGCGTATCCTCAGCACATTGGTCGACCAGCATATCCCGGCGACGATCTTCGTCACTGCCCGCTGGCTGCGGAGCAACCCGGAAACGCTTGCCGTCTTCCTCGCTCATCCCGACATCTTCGAACTTGAGGATCACGGCCAGAACCATATTCCGGCGGTCGATATCCCGACCAAGGTCTTTGGCATTCCCGCTGCAGGCTCACCGCAGGCGGTGGCACAGGAAGTCAAAGGCGGCGCTGACGCCATGATTGCCGCCGGCATTCCGCAGCCGCACTGGTTTCGGGGCGCGACGGCGAAATATAGCCTCTCGGCCATCGCTCAGATTCGCGGTATGGGCTACCGCATCGCCGGTTATTCGGTAAACGGCGACAGCGGCTCTCTGCTGCCGGCCAAGATGGTGGAAAAGCAGTATGCCGCTGCCAAGGATGGCGATGTCATCATCTCTCACATCAACCAACCGACCCATGCCGCGGGCGAAGGGGTGGCCGCAAGCATTTTGGCGTTGAAGGCCAAGGGCGTACAGTTCGTCCGCCTGCAGGATATCCCTGAGCAGGGCGACGACGATACGACGAACTGAGCCGGGCTGAATGCTCTACTGGGATTGGCGTTCGTCAAGCGACAACTGCCTTTAGCCGACGTTCTCACTCAGGCAATTGGGGCTGCACCTTTTCGTCGAAGAAAAGCTCGTTGGTCACCGTCATGACGATCAGCGATAGCGGCAGGGCGAGCATGGCGCCGACCGCGCCCCACATCCACGTCCAGAAGATTATGGCAAGGAAGACGACGAAGGGATTGAGTTCCCATTGCCGGCCCATGACCGCTGGGAAAACTAGGTTTTCCACGGTGAGATGGATGGAGAAGAAGGCGATGGCGGGGGCGAGACCGAAAACGATATCGTCATGGGTAATGATGCCGGCGATCGCCAGCGCCGCCGTTATCGTTGTGATGCCGACGAAGGGAATGAAGCTGGAGAGAAAGGCAAAGACGCCCCAGAGGATCGGCACGCTCATACCGCTGATGTAGACGATGGCCGTCATCGCGACGCCGAGGCCGGCATAGATCAGCGCGGCCGTCGCAAAGTAGAAGCCGAGCAGTTGCTCCACTGCGTTGATGACGCGGATCGCCGTCAGCCGCGATGTTCTAGTGGAGAAAGTCATGATGATCGTTTTGCGCAGGCTGATGCGACCGGCAAGAAACAGCAGCAGCGCCGCAAAAAAGACCAGGCCTTGGACGATGGCGGGCGTCAGACTGTTGGCGAGAACATGCAGCACGTTGCCGGCATTTTCGAGCAGCACACTGATCGACATCGGTCCGCTTTCAAAAGTTTGCGGTGTGATGTGCAACCATTTGACCTGCTCGAGATAGGGCATCAGCCGATCGACGGTGCGCTGGAAAACGTCGGGCCCTTCCTTCGCGAGCGTCGCCATCGGCCCGGCGAGCGAATTGATGATCAGGAAGATGACCAACGCCACCGCTGATGACAGCAGGACGGCGTTGAGGACGCGCGGCACGCCGAGCTTGCTGAGCTTTTCCGCAACCAGCCCGAGGATCATGCCGACGACGACGGCCAGCGTCACGGGGATGAGGATGATCGACATCATGTAGACGCCCGCCAGCGCCAGGACGAGGAAGATGCCGATGACGGCCCAGGCGGACGCGATATCCAGCCCATCCTTCTCAACGGTGCTTGCGGGCGCGGCATTGTCCATTTGTTCAGTGTCAGCCCGCAACGCATGCACCCAGGCACTGGAACGCCCTTCGCGCGCTATCGTCGATCTGCGCGTCTGTTTGCGTATGCCATTGGCGATATCCATCCCGGACAAGTTCCCGAAACCCGATTGCCTCGGTATGCAAACGCGAAAGGCCCGTCCTGGTTCCGGGCCGGGCCTTCGACATCGTAAGTCGGGGGATACGCGATCAGCCGATCAAATTCAGCCCGATGCCCCAGGGATCGCGCAGCGAGACGCCGCCGTCGCGCTTTTCCGTTTTGATCTCGTGGGCGTCGAGTGCGGCGATCGCCTTGTCGAGCGCGTCCTTATCGTTGAAACGAAGAGTGTAGTCGGAAAGGCCGGTCATATGTTCGGAACGGACACCGGCGCCGCGGCTGTTCCAGGTGTTGGCGCCGAGATGATGATGATAGCCGCCGGTTGCGAGGAAAGTCGCGCCGGGATAGCGCGCCGCCATCACTTTCATTCCCAGCACATCGCGATAGAAGGAATTCGCCTCCGCGACATCGCCGACCCGCAAATGGATATGGCCGATCGCCGAACCTTCGGCCATGCCGTCCCAGCGATCCTGCGGCGCGCTTTCGTAAAGTTTCTGCAGGTCGAGCCTCAGTGTCGCCATCTCGACCGTGCCGTCGCTATCGAATTTCCACTGTTCATGTGGCCGGTCCGCGTAAATCTCGATGCCATTGCCCTCGGGGTCGGAAAGATAGATCGCCTCGCTGACGATATGGTCGGACGCGCCTTCGACCGCGACGCCATTATGCGCCGCATGCCGCAGCCAACGCGCAAGCTCGACGCGATCGGTCATCAGGAAGGCGTTGTGGAACAGGCCGGCTGCCGTCTGCGGCGCGCGCTGAGCCGCACGATCGGTCGTCAGCGTCAGTAGCGGCTGGCCGGCGACGCCCAGTATCTCACCGCTCGCAGTCTTCTCGACGACCTTCAGGCCCAGCACGTCCTGATAAAAGCGTGACACCACCGGCAGGTCGGTGACGACAAGGTGCGATTGGCCGACATAGGCGGGGCGCGTCAGCGCGTAGGAGAGAGCGGTTTCGGTCATGGAGTGTTCCAACCTCAATGTTGTAAAAAAGAGCAACCGGCGTGGGCGGCTGAAAACACCGCCGATGGCAGGCCTGAGAGTTTTCGCCGGTTGATGTGTCTCTTTGGATCCTCTGGCCTACTGTACTTGAGTTTAGATATGGCGGATATTGATTGTTCACAGAAGGCCAGAAATTGCAGATTGAGCGTTCGCTATTTATTGACAGAAGTCTTGTCGGCGTCCTCTCGCTGTTAACGAAGATTTACCTATATGCCCCTCTCACTTGGTTGCCTCCATCCCTGTGAGATGCGACGATCGAACCGAGCGCCGACCAATTGGAACACATAGGCATGGCCGAGTTCAGAGGCGTCCGTTGGGCTTATGACCGATATGAAGTGATCGTCGACAGCATCGTCAACGGTGTCGGCGTAGTCTTTGCTCTCATCGGCGCGACCGTGTTGATCTTCTATGCGACGGTGTGGAGCTCCTATGGCGAGATTGCCGCAGCCTGGATCTATGGCGTCGGCCTCGTCCTGACGCTGGCCATGTCCTTTGCCTACAATCTTTGGCCGGTGTCGAAGACAAAGTGGTTTCTGCGGCGTTTCGATCATTCCGCCATTTTCGTGCTCATAGCCGCCACCTACACACCGTTCCTGCAGCGCGGCGCCGAGGATCCGCTGCTCTTTGCCATGCTGATCGCTATCTGGGTCTTCGCCGCCTTCGGCATCATACTGAAATGCGTTTTTCCGGGGCGGTACGACCGGCTGGCGCTCCTGCTTTATCTCGCCATGGGCTGGAGTGGCGTGTTGGTGGCCAAGGACGTTTCCTTGTATATACCGTTCGCGTCGATGCTGCTGATCCTGATCGGGGGCGTCATTTATTCGCTTGGCGTGATCTTCCATGTCTGGGAGAAACTGCGCTTCCAGAACGCCATCTGGCACGGCTTCGTCATTGCCGCTGCCGCCGTGCATTATTCGGCTGTGTTGACCTGTTTCAGCCTGTCACCGGAAAGCTTTTGACGATCTGGGTCGTCGACGTACATTTCTGCGTCGAATGCAGGCTGCGCACAAGTCGCATGACGACGGCGTCGTAGCGCTGCATGGTCGCCTTCGGATAATCCATTTGGAAGAACGCGGCCGCGCCGTTGCAGAGGGCCACGCCGCGCACGTAGACGATGCGGCCCTGCCTTGTGCCCGAGAAGCTGATGCCATGCGACGTCGATTTCGAATAGGAGATCTGCCAGCCATCATCCTTGGCAAGCGCCATGCGAGTATTCGCTTCCGTCGAAAAGTCGCCATCGAGGATATTGGTGCCGAAAACCAGTAGCCGGGCCGATTGATCGGCCGGTGTCAAGGTCAGTCCGTCGCCATTATCGGGGCGGGCCGAAAGCCGGAATTCCGACGGCAATTCAATCGCATAGCCGAACCGCGCATTCTCATAGGACCACCAGTCGGCGGCCTGCGCCGGCGCGAAGGAAATGAGGAGGAGGGCAGTCAGGCGGGCGAGCATTGCGGTTTCCGGGAGGCGGGATCTGCAAACCAGCTAGGAATAGCGCATTTTTCAGCAAAAATTCCATAGTGATTCTGAGAATGATAATAAAATAGCTTGGATTCGTTACCGTTTCATTGCGAGCCATGCAGGAATGGCGGATTTACTTCATCCATATCGCGGAGTATGCCGCCATCGCATTTTAAAACAATTGGACAATGCGATTATGGACCAAGCCGTTTTGCTTCGCGATGCCACCGAGGCTGATCTGCCTGCGATTTGCGAGATCTATAACCACGCCGTGGTGCACACGACCGCGATTTGGAACGATACGCTGGTCGACGTCGATAACCGCCTGGAATGGTTCAAGGCGCGCAAGGCCAAGGGCTTTCCGGTCATCGTCGCGGCCAAGGGCGGCAAGGTGGCGGGCTATGCCTCCTACGGCGATTGGCGCGCCTTCGACGGCTACCGCCATACGGTCGAAAACTCCGTCTATGTCGACAAGGACCACCGCGGTCTCGGTATCGGCGAAGACTTGCTGCGCGAGCTCGTCGCCCGCGCTGCCGGAGGCAATGTCCATGTCATGATCGCCGCCATCGAGACCGGCAATACCACCTCTATCCGCTTGCATGAAAAGCTCGGTTTCCGCATCGTCGGCCAGTTTTCGGAAGTTGGTACCAAGTTCGGTCGCTGGCTGGATCTGACTTGCATGGAACTGCGCATAACAGCCTAGCTGGCCAGTCATTCCCGCGTCATACCCGGGCGCTATCCAAGCAACGGTAGATCTGAATCGTGATTTTCATCGCGGGTATCCTCCGTTGCATCCTCCGAAAATGCAGATAGCCGTCGTCGGCGCAGGGATTGTCGGGGCATCGATTGCCTATCATCTGGCACGCCGCGGAGCGCGGGTGCATTTGTTCGATGAAGGTCTGGCGCCAGCCGCGGGCGTCACCGGCAAGGCATTCGGCTGGGTCAATCTCATCAACGGTGAACCAACCGCGAATTATGGAAATTACCGTATCTGGCGCGAGGCGATCAGCGAATATCAACGTTTGAAGGTGGCCCTTCCGGAGGCCCTGCGGCACGCGCGGTCCGGTTCGCTAGTCTGGCATGCGACGGCCGCGGAGACGCAGGCGTTGGTGCAGGAGCATCAGGCTGCGGGCGCGGCGGTCGAACTGGTCGACGCCAAGACGGTCGCCTGGTGGGAGCCGGAGCTTCGTGAAGTGCCGGAATGCGCGGCCTTCTCTCCGGACGATCTGGCGCTGGATCCGACGCTGCTCACGCAGACATTTGTGCACGCCGCGATCGCTTTTGGGGCCCAGGCGGATTTCGATCAGAAGATTATCTCTCTCGAAACATCCGACGGTCGGATCACCGGTGTTCGGACGGCAGAGCAAGCCGTTTCGGCTGATGTCGTGGTCCTGGCCACCGGTACGTCGATCGACACGCTGATCTCGCCGTTCGGACTGGCTATCGGCGTCGAGAGCTCGCCCGCGGTGCTGCTGCAATATTCCTGCGACCGACCCTTCCTGAATCACATTCTCCGCGGACCGGATTTGGAAGTTCGCCAGCGGCCCGACCATTCGCTGCTCTCAGCCGCAAGCTGCAGGGGCGATTCCGAAGAGAACGGGCCGGTGGCTATCGGACATCGCGTGCTGGATGTGATGAGACGAAAGCTCGCTTTGCCGGACGGTGTCGAACTGCAGCGGGCAGTCATTGGCTATCGTCCGGTCTTTGCCGACGGGTTTCCGAGGCTTGGCTTCCTTCCGGGCGCCGACGGTATCTATGTTGCCGTTGCCCACCCCGGCATCATTCTGGCACCCTTGCTCGGCCGGCTGGCGATGGAAGAGATTATCGAGGGACAGCGATCCACCCTTGTGCCCGGATTTAGCGTGGGTGCTTTTCCCGGCAGCTGATGTGCCGGCTTATTTCCCGGCCGTAATGCCAGAAAATGATTCCAGTGGTTTACCCTCCGGTTTTTCTCGCGCAGGGCTTGAGGCAATCCAGCCTTTAGCCTATCCCAATGATAGACTTTCGGCTTTGCCGGATTCCAAGCGATCCTTCAGCAGGGAGAAGACATGGCCAGTGTCACCGGCCTGACATTCCTGGCTTTGTGTTTGCCCTTTCTCGGTGCGATGATCGCGCCGGCCGCCGTCCGCCATCTCGGTCATAATGCGGCTTGGCCGTTGGCGCTTTTCCCCGCACTCGCCTTTCTGCATTTCGCTGGTTTTCTTCCTGACATCGCCGCCGGACATAGTGTCCAGGACGGCTTCGAGTGGGTGCCGAGCCTGAACTTGCGCTTTTCCTGGCTGCTCGATGGTTTGTCACTCACATTTGCGCTGCTGATCACCGGCATTGGCACGCTGATCGTGCTTTATTCTGGCGGTTACCTGAAGGGGCATGCTGACCAGGGACGCTTTTTTTCCTTTATCTTCCTGTTCATGGGCTCGATGCTCGGCCTCGTCGTGTCGGACAGTTTCCTCACTCTGTTCGTTTTCTGGGAGTTGACCTCGATCACCTCTTTCCTGCTGATCGGTTTCGATCATCAGCGCGAGGCCGCCCGGCGTGCTGCCTTGCAGGCGCTCGTCGTCACCGGTGGGGGAGGGCTGCTGCTGCTCGCGGGCCTATTGCTGATCTGGCAGATAACCGGTGCCGCGGACATGTCCGGCCTGTTGAGGGCCGGCGGAGCGCTGCGCGAAAGCCCGCTCTATCTCGCTGCGCTGATCCTGATACTCGGCGGCGCCTTTACCAAGTCCGCGCAGTTTCCTTTTCATTTCTGGCTGCCGAACGCCATGGAGGCGCCGACGCCCGTATCGGCCTATCTGCATTCCGCAACGATGGTGAAGGCCGGTGTTTACCTCTTGATGAGGCTCAACCCGGTGATGGGCGGCACAATGGCCTGGGAGATGATCCTGCCGGTTTTCGGTGGCATGACACTGCTGGTCGGGACGCTGCTCGCCATCCGCCAAACCGATCTGAAGCTGAAGCTCGCCTATACTACGGTCTCCTCTCTCGGCTTGCTGGTGTTGCTCACCGGCTTCGGTTCTGACGATGCGGTCGAGGCGGCCGTGCTCTATCTGGTAGCACATTCGCTGTTCAAAGGCGCGCTGTTCATGGTCGCCGGCATAGTGGATCATGAGACAGGCACGCGCGACATTACCCGTCTCGGCGGATTGCGCACCGCCATGCCGTTGACGTTTGCGGCGGCGCTGGCGGCGGCGATCTCGATGGGTGGCCTGCCGCCGGCCTTCGGCTTCCTGGCCAAGGAGGAGATCGCTGCTGCGTTGGCTCAAGCCTCTCCCTGGCCGATCGTCCTGACGATCGTTGCGATTGCCGGTAGCGCGCTGATGTTCGCCGTCGCCTTCGCCGTTGCGCTGAAGCCCTTTATCGGCGCGCGGGTCGAGACGCCGAGACATCCGCATGAGGCGCCGCCGCTGCTCTGGCTCGGTCCAGTTGTGCTTGCCATTCTCGGGCTAGCCGCAGCCATGGTCTCCGGCTTTTGGCACGCCTATGTATCATCGCCGATGGCAAGCGCCGTGAGCGGCAAAGGAATGGAGATATCGATCTCGCTCGTTCCGCACTTCGGCATGCCGTTAGCGCTATCCGCGTTAACCGTGCTGATCGGCGTCCTCGTCTACTGGAAACTCGATAGCGCCCGCTTTTTGATGGCGGTGGTGCTGCGCAAACTCGGCCCAGGACCGGATCACGGCTTCGATGCCTTCATCTCGGGGCTGGTGCGCTTGTCGCATGCCGTCTCCCGGTTTCTGCAGCCGGGTCGGCTGGAGATTTATGTCACCGTTACATTCCTTTGCCTTGCCGCAATGCTGCTGGTGCCACCGGTGCTTTACGGCGAGCTGCCGGCCATTCCCTCCCGGCCCAACATGCAATGGCATGAGGCGGCGATTTTCCTCATCGCCGTCATCGGCCTTGCTGCGGTCGTTACGGCCCGCGACCGGCTGACGGCGATCGTTTCGCTCGGCATTCAGGGCTTTGCCGTCGCCGTCATCTTCCTGCTCTTCGGCGCGCCGGATCTGTCCTTCACGCAGTTCATGGTCGAGACGCTCTCCGTCGTCATCCTGGCGCTAGTGATGACGCGACTGCGCCTATCGACCGCCGATCACCGTCCGCCATTGCAGATGCTTTCGCATGCAGCGCTCGCCATCGCCTGCGGCCTCGGTTTCGGATTGCTGCTCCTGAAAGCCACGCAGGAGCCCTTCGACCTGACGCTGACGGCGTTCTTCAGCCATTATTCCAAGCTGATTGCTCACGGCGCCAATGTCGTGAACGTGATCATCGTCGATTTCCGCGGTACGGACACGCTCGGCGAAATCGCCGTCGTCACGATCACCGGTCTCGCCATCCTGGCGCTGATCCGCATTCGCGCCGGCGGTGAACGCAAACTTGCGGCCAACGACCCCGACGTGGAAGAGGCGATGGAGGTCGAGCGTCCATGAACACTGTCATCTTCCGTACCGCCGCGCCTTTCCTGACCGCCTTGATGCTGCTCTTCTCCGTCTTCGTGCTGCTGCGCGGCCATAATGAGCCCGGCGGAGGCTTCATCGGCGGGTTGGTCGCAGCTTCCGCGCTGGCGATCTACGGCATCGCCTGCGGTGTGACGGCGGTGCGCCGCGCCATCATCTTTCATCCGCTGGCTATTGCCGGTTTTGGACTGCTGGCATCGACGGTTGCCGGACTGTTATCGGTCTTCTCCGGTGTGCCCTTTATGACCGGGCTTTGGATCTATCCGCATCTCTTTGGCGTCGAGGTGCCGCTCTCCAGCGTCATGCTGTTCGACGCCGGCGTCTATCTGGTTGTCGTCGGCGCCATCACCTCGATCGCGTTGGCGCTCGAAGAGCGGGAGGTGGAGTGATGGAGGCTGTCTTCGCGACGCTGGTCGGCCTGTTCTTCGCCGCCGCGATCTACCTGATGCTGTCGAAATTTTCGATCCGCATCATGCTCGGCATCGCAATCCTCGGAAACGCCGTCAACCTGCTGCTTTTTACCGCCGGCCGGGTGACGCGCGAAGTGCCGCCGATCATTCCTGCCGGCGCCGATACGCTCAATGCGGACGCGGCCAATCCTCTGCCGCAGGCCTTGATCCTGACGGCTATCGTCATTTCCTTCTCCTTCCTCGCCTTCCTGCTGGTGCTGACCTATCGGGCCTATCAGGATCTGAAGACCGACAATACTGGCAAGATGCGGATAGCGGAACCGGAAGAGCGGCCGGTGCCGCCACTGGGGTATTAGCAGCATGGCGGCGCCGAGCAACACTGCTGCCGATCTTTCCGCTGCGCTGGTGACAGCGCCGATGCAGGTCGATCATTGGCTGGTGATCCTGCCGGTGGCCCTGTGCATCGGTCTCGGCGCGATTCTGATGATGCTGCGCGACCGCACCGCTATGCACGGCTGGATCGCCGTCCCCGGCTTGGCGCTATTGGTGCTGATCGATGCGGCTCTGCTTTATAAGGTCGCCAATGAGGGGCCTTTGACCATGGTCATGGGCCGCTGGCTGCCGCCCTTCGGCATCGCCTTCAGCGTCGATCTCTTAGGCGCGATCATGGCGCTAGCGGCGGCAATCGTGGCTCTGGCCGCGAGCCTCCATGCACTCGGCGAGATTACGACCAGCGGCCGCCGCTACGGCTTCTTTCCGTTTCTCATGCTGCTGCTTGCGGGAGTGAGCGGCGCATTTCTGACCGGAGACATCTTCAACCTCTACGTCTGGTTCGAAGTGCTGCTGATTTCCTCCTTCGGCCTGCTGATCCTCGGTTCGGAACGTGAGCAGATCGACGGCGCCTTGAAATATGCGGTGCTGAACCTGATCGCCACGACGCTGTTTCTCGTTTCCGTCGGCTACCTTTATGCCGTCTTCGGCACGCTCAACATGGCCGATATCGCGATGAAGGCGAGGGTACCCGGCAACGCTGCGCCGCTGATGACGCTTGCCGGCCTGTTTCTCCTCGCTTTCGGGATGAAGGCCGCAGCCTTCCCCGTCAATTTCTGGCTGCCCGCGTCCTACCACACGCCGCGTATCACCGTTTCAGCGCTTTTCGCCGGCCTGCTCACCAAGGTCGGCATTTATGCGCTGATCAGGGTCCTGGTCATGCTATTTCCGATCGAGCGCGCCGGGCTCGGTCCGATCACCGCGATCGTTGCCGTCGCCACCATGCTTGCCGGCGCGCTCGGTGCGCTCGGCGAAAGCGATGTCCGCCGTCTGCTCGGCTATGTCGTCATTTCCGGCATCGGCACGATACTGGCAGGCGTCGCGCTCGGCAGCGCCAGCGGCCTAAGCGGTGCGATCTTCTATGCACTGCATTCAATGGTGCTGATGACGGCGCTCTACCTGCTGGCAGGCCAAGCGGCTCGGCTCGGTGGCAGCTTTTCACTTGCCGCTCTCGGCGGGCTTTATCGGCAGAGCGGCTGGTTCGCCGGCCTCTCACTGGTGCTGTTTTTCGCCGCCTGCGGCCTGCCGCCGTTTTCCGGCTTCTGGCCCAAGGTCATCCTGGTAAAGGCGGCTCTCGACATGGGCGCCTGGTGGATCGCGGCTGCGATCCTGTTGACGGGCTTTCTCACCACCATCGTCTTTGGCCGCATCTTTCTCCTCGCCTATTGGCGGCCAAAATCGGCGCAGGACGCTGCCGCGCCACAGCCGATCGCATGGCAGGCCCACTTGCCGCTGGCCGCCCTCGCAGCTTTGGTCATAGGCTTTGGTCTGTTTCCCGAACGGCTCTTGCATCTGACGCAACTTGCCGCCGCAGGTCTCGATGATCCTTCGGCCTATCTGTATTCGGTCTTTCCGGGAGGGGCGGGGACACAATGATCCTGTTCGTCTTCAACCTGCTGCTCGCCATTGTCTGGGTCGCCATCACCGGCAGCGCCTCCTTCTTCAATCTCGTCTTTGGTTTTGTCCTGTCGGCGCTCGCCTTGGCAACGGTGCGCGAGTCCCATGGCGGCGTGTTGTACCTCGAGCGCGTCAGGCGGATTCTGACACTGCTGCTCCTGTTCCTGCGCGAACTCGCCAAATCTGCATGGGCTGTCGCAGTGACCGTCATGAGCCCGAATATGGATGTGAAGCCCGGCATCTTTGCCTTTCCGCTGACCGTCGACCGCGATTTCGAGATTACCCTGCTCGCCAATCTCATCACGCTGACGCCCGGCACGCTCTCCGTCGACGTTTCCGACGACCGCAAGACGCTCTACGTACACGCGCTCGACTGCTCTGACCCCGAGGCGGTGAAACGCAGCATTGCCGACGGTTTCGAGCGCCGAATCATGGAGGCTTTCCGATGATGGCCGCTTCCATCGTTTCGGCCGCCGCCATGGTGTCGCTCGCCATTCTCAGCCTGGCCTTCCTGCTCACCGTGTTCCGCGTGGTGATCGGTCCGACCTTGCCGGACCGGGTACTGGCGCTCGACATGCTGGTGGCTGTCGCCATCGGCTTCATCGCCGTCATTGCTATCAAGACCGGCTTCACGCTCTATATCGACATCGCTATTTCGCTCGGTCTCGTCGGCTTCCTTGCCACCGTCGCCTTTGCCCGGTTCATTCTCACCCACGGCGTGTCGGGGCATGCCGAACAGCCGCCTTCGCTGCTGAGCGAGGCGGGTGATGGAAAAAAGATACGCAAAAGCGGTCGACGCAGGAAAGGAGGGCGGTAATGGAACTGGTCGCCGCTATCGTCGTCGCTTTTCTGCTCTTGGCGGGCGCTTTGTTTTCGCTGGTCGCGTCGATCGGCATCGTTCGCCTACCGGATCTCTATAGCCGCATGCACGCAGCTTCGAAGGCCGGCACTGTCGGTTCTGGTCTATTGCTACTTGCGGTTGGTGTTCATTCACAGGATCTACCGATATTGGCGCGGGCGCTGGCCGGTTTTTTGTTCTTCGTTCTGACCGCGCCGATTTCGGCCCATCTTTTAGCACGCGCCGCCCACAAGGCCGGCCAACGACTGACTCCACCTTCGGTGCGCGACGATCTCTTAAGGGACGAGATCAAGCGACGTTCTTTCAAAATGAAAAGCTAACAAACGTGTGGATTGCTAGAAAAGTGAATACAAATTCTGCCCGTTAGTTACCTATTTTTAATAGATGAGAATTTTACAAAGAAATGATAGAATTAAAACTGGACATTTGGATAAAGAGTGGTAATCCAGATTCAAGTAGAGTTTTGATGTTGAGTTAGTCTCAGCCGGCTTTAAGCGCCCAATGTTTTGATCTTTCTTTTGAAGAACGGCGGGTAAAACTTTCTTCCGGTTAAGGATTGGCGGACCTACCTCCGTCGTCGCTGATTCTACATCAGGCGGTATAAGAACGGGTTTCGTCGTACAAAGTCTAGGGTGGATTTTGTGTCGCGGGCAATATGGCATGAAATGCCCCGTTTTTTGCTGATCGCTGCTACGAATATGGACAAAGCCGTTCACGCGGAGTGTCCATCGCGTATCCTGGGAAGCCGAAAGGTTTTCGAAAGGAACATGCGAAAACGTTAAAGCAATGCTGTGTTTGCGTCCTCCAATGGGGGCGCGGGGCAGTGGGCAAGCCGATGAACAGGAGAACAAAATGACAGATACGGCCCTTGGCAATGGCCAGGATTTGCTGGTTGAGCTAACCGCCGACATCGTGGCGGCTTACGTCAGCAATCATGTAGTCCCGGTCAGCGACCTTCCGAATCTGATTTCCGACGTACATTCCGCCTTGAGCAACACCTCGGCTCCGGCTCCTGCCGTCACCGTGGTGGAAAAGCAGAAGCCGGCCGTATCCGTTCGTAAATCGGTGCAGGACGATCAGATTACCTGCCTGGAATGCGGCGGCAGCTTCAAGTCGTTGAAGCGCCACCTGATGACCCATCATAGTCTTTCGCCTGAAGAATACCGTGAGAAGTGGGATCTGGCGGCCGACTACCCGATGGTTGCGCCCGCCTACGCCGAAGCCCGTTCGCGTCTCGCGAAGGAAATGGGTCTCGGCCAGCGCCGCAAGCGCGGTAGCCGCTAAAGTTACCGAACCCGGCGATGCTATCGACAAAAAACCCGGCTCTCGAGCCGGGTTTTTTTGTCGTAGTCCCGCGGCAAAAATCTATGCCGTCGCCCGTACTCTCGCCTCTTCGCGAATACGCTTGATCATCGAGCGCAAGCCGTTGGCGCGCTGCGAGGAAAGATGTTCGACGAGGCCGATCTTGCCGAAGACGTCGAGAGCATCGAGTGCGGCAATCTCGGAGGCGGGCTTCCCGGAATAAGTGGCGAGCACGATGGCCACCAGGCCGCGCACGATATGCGCATCCGAATCGCCTTCGAAGGTCAGTATCGGATTTTCCGGGTCGCCGGCGGTGTGGGTAACGAGCCAAACCTGGCTAGCACAGCCCTGCACTTTGTTTTCCAGCGTGCGCTTCTCTTCCGGCAGATCCGGCAGCGCCTTGCCAAGCTCGATCACATAGCGATAGCGATCCTCCCAGTCGTCCAGGAAGGAGAAATCCTCAATGATCTGCTCAAGCGTCGCCATCATGCCGGTCCAATTGTCTATTTCTCTGGATATAGGGGAAATGGTCGGTGATTTGAACCCATGACAAAAAAGAACGCCGTGAGCGATGGCAAGCTCACGGCGCATAAAGGGGGGGCATCGATGAAAGTGGGGATCAGGTGCGCGGCTTCGGCAGCGGCACCGGAATATAAGACGGCAGCTTGACCGTGCCGGTAACGACCGCATCGGCAGTCTCGTTGTTGATCGTGCGCTTGGCGGGCATCGGTTGTGCTTCGGCTGCCGCCTGTTCGCGGCTGACGGTGGCCGACGCGGCCTGCACGGCCGGGGCCTGCTCGCCCGACTTGTCGTTCTTAAAATGCTGGCCCAGGAGATCGTAGGCGACGCGGGCGCCGTCGCGGGCCTGATAGCTGAGCGCGGTGAGCGTTTCGCCGCCTTTCAGGCAGACCTCGGGCTTTTCCGTGCACATGGCGCCGACATATTGCACGACACCGGTCGCGGCCGACAGCGCGTCGGAAACCTGTACCTTCGGCTCGTCGGCCGACCGTGGAGCGCCCTCTGGCTTGGCGAAAATCGGCAGGAACATGAGAACCAGCGAAAACCAGAACCCTGCTCTAATGAGAAACCACATTGCCTTGCCCATCCTCTATGTCGCTCGGTCTTGTCGCCGATTCGAACTTGTCTATCTGATGTTGCTCAGACCCTATCTCGGCAGAGGAAAACATCGCTTTTCAAAACTTGGATGTATTTTCGGCAAATTTGATTCAAATTGTAGCTTTCGGCATTTCGAGCGTATTTGCATAGAATTGTAGCGATTGCTGTTAAGTATGTCTCGGCCGATCTGCCTGATATCCTGGGACTTGCGGACATCGACCTCGGCCAAAAGGTTAACGTGTGACGGAATCTAAATAAAATCCGCTGCTTACCCGCTGTTAACCACAAAAGTCAAAGGTCTCGCGAGGTGCGCCAAAACGAGATTTTCGGGCTTTTTCGGCCGATCTGCGCGTCCGTTCTTTATTCTTTCCTTAAGTCGCCAAGGCCTATTGTGCGGTTGAATAAGTGACCGTTTGTACGGGTTTTGGTGTGCGCGTATTGAGTAACATGGCTGGCAGGGCTGGAGCCTTCGTGGACCGGGCAGGCGGAAGCTGGCTTTCCCGGACAAGCGGGAATGGCGAGGTCCGTGGACAGGAATTGGCGATCCTGCGCCGGCTCGCGCTCGCCTCGTCCGCGGCTCTTGTCGTTGTTCCGACGGGGCTCTCCTTCATCACCAGCCCCGCCGTGGCATTACCGGTTGGGGTCGCCACCGTCTGCGCCGCTTTTCTGTTTTCCGCCGTCGGCAGCATTGCTCTGTCGCGCCAGCGCCCTGCCTGCGGGCCAGTCGAGGCCGTCGTTGTCGAACATCGTGATCTGATGCTGGAGGCGGCATGTGGTCTCGTGCTTCTGTTTGATCCGCAGGGTAACGTCACCGCCGCAGGTGGCCGCGACCGCGCCGAGTTCCTGAACTGGATGCGCGACCCCTCCGGCCGCGGCTTTGTCGAGCAGGTGCATGTCTCCGACCGCATCCTCTTCCTGCAGGCCGTCGATACGCTTCGCCAGGGCCGCGATGCCCTTGGCGTCGATTTGCGTTTGGAACGCTCGGCCGTTGTCGAGGGTAACGACCAGTTCGTCCATATCCGCATGGAAATGAGTGCGCGGCGTGACAGTGAAGGCCGGTTGACCGCGATCGTGAGCCAATCGCGCGATATTTCCTACGATCAGCAGCTTCGCGAGGAGGCCGCCCGCAAGGCCGCGGAAGCGGAATCGGCCAATGATGCCAAGTCGCGCTTCCTCGCCGCCGTCAGCCATGAGCTGCGCACGCCGCTCAATGCCATCCTCGGCTTTTCCGATATCCTCAGCGGCGAATATTTCGGCAAGCTCGAGAACAATCGCCAGCGCGAATATGTCGGTCTGATCCGGCAGTCCGGCGCGCATCTGCTCTCGGTCGTCAACACCATGCTTGATATGAGCAAGATCGAAGCTGGCCGCTACGAACTCTTGCTCGAGCCTTTCCCGATTGAAGCCTCCATCGGTGCTTGCGAAGCCATGTTGGCTCTGCAGGCAAAGGAAAAAGGACTGACATTGGCGAGCCGCGTGCAGCGCGGCCTCGGCGATATCGTCGCCGACCAGCGCGCCATCCAACAAATTCTCATCAACCTCGTCGGCAATGCCATCAAGTTCACCGATGCCGGCGGCGCCGTCACCATCGATGCGGCAATGACCGATGGAATGCTGAAGCTCTCGGTCAGCGACACCGGCATCGGCATCGCCAGCGAACGCCTCGCCTCGCTGGGTCAGCCTTTCGTGCAGATCCAGAACGATTATACCCGCCGCTATGCCGGCACCGGGCTTGGCTTGTCGCTGGTCAAGGGGCTGGTGGCGCTGCATGGCGGCAGCTTTGCCATCGCCAGCGCGCCGGGCGAAGGCACGGCCATAACGATCCTTATCCCTTTCGACGGTTCCGGCGCTGTGGCGATACAGCCGCCTGTGGATGTCAGCCGCCCGGTCGATTTTCCGCCACGTCTGAAACATGATCTGGAGATGACTGAGAAGCGAAAAGAGGAAGAGGTGAATGGCCCCGCAAAAGCGAAAATCGCCTAAGGGAAAGGGCAGGGGTCGGCGCAAGCAGCCCGGCCTTGCTTCCCGAGGGGCGGTTGCCGTTGGCAGCCTCGGCCTGCGCGGTGCTGGAGCACTGGGTGGCCTCGGTGTGCGCGGTGTGGGTGCGTTGGCCGGCGTGTTCGGCAGTGCAGTCGGCCGACATCCGGCGATCGCCGGCGGTGTGGCCATCTTTTCGCAGTTTTCGGCTTCGTCACGACCAATGCGCTCTGGTATCAGACAGGCACGCACCCGGCGCCGCTGCTGCGCACGCGCGATCCCAAGTCTCCCTATCAGATCCCGGGCCGCAAGCCCTTCCTGCATGCGCAGCAAGCCGATGCCGGCAACGTCACCACCTTCCGAATAGAGCGGCAGGACTCGGCAGCAGCGAATGCGACCGCGTCCAGCCAGCAGGCGGCCGTACCCGCCGAAACGGTTCAAACCGCCAGCCTGCCGGCAACGCAAACACCGGCCGCATCCGCAGCGCCATCGAAACTGGTCGCTGACGTGCAGGCCGAGCTCATCCGCCACGGCCTTTATGATGGCACTGCGGACGGTGTCATCGGATCGCGCACGACAGCCGCCATCCTGTTCTTCCAGGAGGCGTCCGGACTGGCGCAGACTGGCGTGGCAAGCCCGGAGCTGCTGGCTGCGTTGAAGGCCAGCGATGCCGGCACGGGCGCCCACGGCGCAAGCAAGACAACCGCCGCTGCGGTTCCGGCGGACCGGCCTGTCAATGTCTCGGCCAACGCTTCCGCCATTGATCCCGTCGCAGCCGCCATTCGGAGCGCCGAGAAAGATCTCAAGACGAGCGCTGCGTCCAAGAGTGCGCCAAGCGACGCGGTCAACACCGTCAACATGGTGATGCAGATCCAGAAGGGCCTGAGCAATATCGCCTATAGCAATGTCAGCGTCGACGGCGTTGCAGGCGAACAGACCAAGGCCGCCATCCGCCGGTTTCAGAAGCACTACCGGCTGCCGGAAACCGGTGAGCCCGATATGGCGGTCCTGAAGAAACTGCAGGATATCGGCGCGCTTTGATTTTCCTCCCTTGGTTGCTTCGCTCTCAACCGGCCGTTATAGCTCTGCGATGAGATTGCGCAGCGACATCTTCGTTTCCGCCTTGACCCGCCGTCTTTTCGCCCGCGGCGATTTCGCCGCTGTCGAACACAAGGGCGCGGAGGAGGCCGGCGCGATCTTCATTCGTCAGCGTTTTCGCGACGGGCTGGAAACACTCTATGCCCCCGCCCCACAAAGCTTCTTCGATGAAGAGGAGAGCGGAACGCGCCTATTCGAAGTCCGTTTGGATCGCAGGGAGCCGGAAGAGATCAGACAAACGCTGGACCGCGAGCTGAAATTCGATCCCGATCTCTGGATCATCGAGCTGGAGACGGACGACATAGGCGATATCGTGCCTGTGGCCGAGCAGCGCAGCAATCCTCTATGACAAAGAGACCTCCCAGCAACTAAGGCAGGCGATCCGTTGAGCCTGTACCTTGCGGCCACTCGCTGGTGTCATGGTCGGGATGCTGTCGGTTCGACGCGATGATGCGGGGTAAGTATCCATTCGGATCAACCGCATAGGTGGAATGATCTCCCGGGAGTTCATGCAAGCGGAAATACCACGAGACCCTGCTCTCGTTGCCGTATTGAACAACCGGCGGCACCCGATCGGGCTGGTCGAAGGTTCCCGCGAGGATGCCTATGTCCTCGAATTCGGGATATTCAAAAATCATTGGCGTGCCGCAATCCTTGCAAAACCCGCGTTGCGCCAGGGCGGAACTCTGAAACCAGGAAAACGCGCCCCGCGTCACCCGAAACGCAGTCTTCATGACCGGACAGATTACGGCAAACGGCCCGCCGACCGCTTTCTGGCACATTCGGCAGTGGCACACATGCACGTTTTGGGGCGGAAGGTCGCAGGCGAAGCGAATAGCGCCGCATTGGCAGCCACCGGTCAACGAATAGGCAGTCGCATCATCGATCATGTCTTCGTCCGTGCAAAGATCGGCAAACTGGCGATCAGGCTGCGATCCAACCATGTAACGGGAAGGGGTGACACGTCAAGAACGCGTGGAGTAAGTCAACGTGACCGGCTGACGACACGCAATTCGCGGATCGGACTTGCCTTGTTGCCGAAAAGCGGCGCACCGGGGCGCGGCGCGGGCTTCTGTTCCGGCGGCAGATAGGTGTAGCTGTCGGCGCGGCGCCAGGCTTCGACGCGGGCCTGACTTTCCTCGGCATCGATGCTGTCGAGCACCAGCCAGGCGCGGCTGACGCTGCCGTGCTGTTCGGCCAAATGCGGATAGAAGCGTTCCAACGCATAGACGGCGTCGGCGAAGCCCATGCCGAGGCTGACCAGCGTTACCGCGAGTTGCTGGCCGGACGTGTCGATCATAATGCGCTCGGCAAGCCAGCGGCTGGAGGAGAGCGCATCGGCGAGCGTCGTGGCGAATTGCTGCGCCTCGCGCTCACGGGCGAAACGCACCAGCAACGCTTCCTGCACGTCTGAAAGACTGCGCAAACCCAAACGATCACCATCGTTCCGGCCGAGATGGCGGGCGATCTGCTTGATCTTCTGCCGGAGGGCTTCCTCGCGGGCGAGCCGCTCGGCATCGGCATCCGCCGCGCTCGGTTCGAATTTTGCGGTCGAAGCGGAGACGTCCATCAAGGTCTCCGATATGGTCATGCCGCGCTCCGGCTCGGCCTGATGCAGGCTGACAAGGGCGTCGATGACTTTGGGAGACAGCGACGGGCGGCGGACGATCGCTTTCGCATGCGCGGCACCCTGCGTGCGGGCGATGGTGATTAGTGTGTCGTCGTCGATCGCTTGCGAACTCGTGAGAAACGGAGCGGCGATGCCAATCGGCTGGCAGCCGATGAAGAGGGAGACGGCCGGAGGCACCGTCGGGCATTGCGAGAGCGCCGCGACCGCCTGGCGTTTCGCCTCGTCGGACGAGGCCTGGAAGAGGGGAGTGAAGAGCTCGGCAAATTGGCGAAGCTCCGATTTCGACGGATGGGGCAGGCCCTCGAAACTGGTGACCGTCGCCATCAGAACCACATCTTTCTTGCGGACAGTCGCAGGCTCTTCAAGGTCTCGAAACCGATCACGCACGCCAACACCCATACTGATACGCGAAACAAAAAAGACGGGAGCCCGATCGGCAAATCCGTGCGGCGCTGCGTCTTTCTCTGGCCGAGCCGGATCGCGCTCTGGTTCATACGGGCGCTATGGGCGGTGGCTGTCGAAACGGGCGTGGACACGGTCGTCCTGATCTGGCTTTTCCGGGAGAGTAAGGGGCGCAGGGTTAACGGTTGGTGAAAACTTTATTAAAATCCAAATAAAAATTGCGCGTTAAGCTTGCGCCGGAAAAGCGGGAGAAATTTCGCCGGATCGGCTGTGCCTGCGGGCGCTCAATGATCGTGGAAACCGTCTCGCCGCGACGCGCCGACCATCTCGTTCAACTTATAAGAGCTTTGACGGTTTACCCTCCAGGCGAGGGCAGGAGAAATTGTGTGGAGGAAAGAACTTCGAGGGGCCGAGGCCTAATTTCTCTGAGGAGGAGAGAGGTCGGCCCGAAGCATCGGGAATTCAGAGCCCTTTATGCTCTCGCAGGGCCGCCAGCAGCTTTTCGGAGGTGTTGTATCCGGACTGAAACAGGCCAATCGCGGCCGTTGCGGCGAACTGGGCCTCGGTGCTTTTGATGTCGATCCGCTTCTCCAGGCACCATTTGTCCAGCGCACCGCGCAGGACGGTAACGTCCTCTGGGGAGAAGAAGGAATTGGCCGTCGCAGACATTGCCCGCCCTCTGTTGCGCCCGATACAATACGTTAAATTTTCGTTGCCGCAAATAATATTTGCGTGACACTTTTCTGCAACGCGTGGGCTTTCCTGACGAATCGCAAATAATGGCTTTTCTGTGCCTAAGAATATGATTTCGCGATGTTTTATGGCTAAAATGAGTCTTGAGTTTTTTACATCGCATATGAAACCAAATCTGCCCTCTCAGCGTTAGATGTTCACGGTGCCGCGAAAGCTTGGGGAGAGCCCAAGTGAGGCGCGGCGATGCTTAGCATTCTGTTAACTACAGTATGTCTCAATTCGGGTGAAAACAGCGATTTGCAGAGCTTAGTCGCATGATTGTTCGCATGGCCGCCACAGTTGGGCGTCCATGTCACGGTGTCTGAGGAATGCCGTGAGAATGGCGTGAATGCCCTTTTGTCGGAGCCGCAGGAGGCGGCGAGGACCGGAGGGAGCGCCAGCCCGCTTCGGATCGCGGGCAGGGTGAAATTAGTCGCAAGTTCATCCGTCTCGGGCCGCAAATGGAGACGAGAATGGCAGAGATCATATCCCTGTTGGACCGAAGGTCACAGTTGCCGCCGCGGGCCCAGAAGGAGCCGGTCGAGGCGAAGATTCTTCTGTTCACCGGCGTGCGCTACGAGCGCCTTGACGTCAGTTCCCATCGCCCGGAACGGGGCCGAAGCGGGTGAAGGGCAAATAGTCCGGCACGATGCCGGCGAGATGCGCCGGCGTCATGCCGTTCAGGCGTTTTCAGTATCGTGGCGTGAGCCGCGATATTGGTGAGGTCGGCCCACCTATTCGCATCAGACCCAGCCTCCAGCTTTTCAGCTAAATCTCACTGTCCGCCGAACACATCGCATCCGGCTCCCGACAGGAAATCCCGGGCGGCATCATCAAAACTGCCCTGAGGTGCCATCGTGCGCAGCACGACATAACCCTCCGCGCGTGGAGCCTCTACCAGGATCGATTGTGCAAGTGATGGCGGCAATGCCTTGCGGATTCCCGTGAGCTGGATCGGCGAAGCGATCAGCAAATCCAGCACGCCGCCGACCGAGGTCCGGTCGCTCATGCTGAATACCTCGTTCGACGCGGCGTCATAGACCGATAGAGACCAGAACGGCACCTTTCCCCTGGCTGTCAGACGGATCGGCTGGGTTCCGATGTCGAAGGCGCAGACAGCGGTGCGGATATAGGGATCGTTGTTGGAAAGCCCTGCGTCGTCATCCCTGTCGTCCAGCGTGTAGAAATGGTTTTCGTCGCCTTCGTCCTCGACGCGGGTATAGGCGTCGCGGTCGGAAAAATGCGGCAGGGCGAGGATGATGATGACATGCAGCAGCGCGGCACCAAGTACGCCGGTCAGGATGGTGAAGACGAATCTAAACATGGCCGCACCCGATTTTCTCGAGCTTCGGCATGGACAGATCGATGAGGCCGGAATTGCCGGCTGCAGGCGAATCCAGCAGCGTCCACACCAGACGGAAGCTGCCGGAGGCCGGTAGCGCCAGCCAATTGCCTGCCTGCGCGTCCGGCGAAACGGTGATGGTGAAGCTCGAATCCGGATTGCGCAGCACAACCAGGAATTGAGCGCAGATGGCCGGCCGGGAGATGCGTCGATCGGTTCGCCGTCAGTGCCCGCGATGAACAGGGTCCATAGCCGCGCTGGGGGTGTTTGGCCGCTGATGCGATAGCTGCAGCCCGCTGTCAACGGCGCGCCGGAATCGTCATCGGAGGCGGTAAATGCCAGCCCCTCCGCGCTGCCATAAAGCAATCGCCCGGCGCGGGCGCGATGCGATTTCGCATAGGGGTCGGCGTCGACCGTGTGCATTTCCGGAAATGCCTGCCAGGCGCCGAGCTTGATCGCACCGAAACCGGAGGTCGCGTCCAGCGCAAAAAGCGTGAATAGGATCCCCCGCCGAAGGCGATCAAAAGCGAAAGCGCGACAAGAAGGGGAACCGGAACACTCTAAGATCGTCCTCATGACCAATCAGAGGGCGATTTATCCCTGATTCTGAAGGATGGGGGAAGTGCAGGCGGTTGATTGCGGACCTTGCTACACCAAAAGGAGCGGCGGCAACGGGTCAATACGCAAGTGGCGGGCATCGAGCACAGGCGGCCTAATTTCACTCCGCCGCAGCCACCTTCTGCACGGCCAGCGGCCCCGCTTGTTTCAGCTTCTCGCTGATATCGCGCAGGATCTTGGTGGAATCGACCGACAGCGAGCGCGGTCGGATAAGCGGGGGCAGGGGATTGTCAGCGGACGTCTGAGCTTTCTTGGCGGCCACGGTCTGCGGCTTTTGCACCGGGAAGGGGTTGTCGATGCCGGGGATCGGTTTCAGCACGATGCCCTGGTGGGCATAGTCCATGATCTTCTTGAAGGTCATCGCCGGCAGCGTGCCGCCCGTCATATTGTTGGTAGATGTATAGTCGTCGTTGCCGAACCAGACGGCGCAGGTGTAGTTGCCGGTGAAGCCGATGAACCAGGCATCGCGATAGGCCTGGGTCGTGCCCGTCTTGCCGCCCATGACGATGCCGCGATCGAGGGCCGCTTTGCGCCCGGTGCCGATGATCGGAATCTGTGTCAGCATCTGGGTCATGTAGGAATTGGCTTTTTCGGAGAGCACCCGTTTGGCCGGCGGCTCATCGCGATTGAAATCGTAGAGTACCTTGCCGTCATAGCTCGTGATCTGCGCGATGCCGTGGCGGCGTGATTGCATGCCGTCTGCCGGGAATACGGAATAGGCCGTTGCCTGATCGAGAACGGTCACTTCGGAGGTGCCGATCGGAATGGTCTTGTCGTTGCGGATCGGGGTTTCCACGCCCAAGTTCTTCGCCATGTCGCGGATCGGTTGGATGCCGAATTTCTCCTTGGCCAGGCGCACGGGAACGGTATTGATCGACTGAGCGATCGCCTGCGTTAGTGTCACCTTGCCTTCATAGCGGTTTTCGTAGTTGTGCGGGCTCCAATTGCCCCAGGTGATCGGCGCGTCGACGATGGTCGATGTCGGCGTCATGCCGCTCTCCATCGCGACGGAATAGGTGTAGATCTTGAAGGACGAGCCCGGTTGGCGAAGCGCCTTGGTGGCGCGGTTGAACTGGCTTTCGCCGTAGTCAGTGCCGCCGACCATGGCACGCACCGCGCCGCCGTTCTCGATCATGACGCTCGCGCCCTGGCTGGCGTGAAAGCGCTCGCCATATTCCATCAGGCTGGACTGGATCGAATCTTCCGAGGCCTTCTGAAGGCCCATGTCGATGGTCGTGCGGACGATCAGCGATCGCTGCGGGAAGCGGGTGGCAAGGCGCTGCACCTCGTCGAAGGCCCAGTCGAGGAAGAAATCCGGTGATTCGATCTGAGCGCGATCGACGACGGAGGCAGGGTTGCGCCTGGCAGCAATGACTTGTCCCTCGGTCATTAATCCGCTTTGCACGAGGTTGGTCAGGACGTCGTTGGCGCGGGCGCGTGCCGCCGGCAGGTTGACATGCGGCGCATATTTCGCGGGCGCCTTGAACAGACCTGCCAGCATGGCCGCCTCGGCCAGATTGACGTCGGTAATGCTCTTGCCGAAATAGAATTGTGCTGCCGCTGCAGCGCCGAAGGTTCCGCCGCCCATATAGGTGCGGTCAAGATAGAGGCTGAGGATTTCCTTCTTGGAAAGATTGGCCTCCAGCCAGATCGCGAGGAAGGCTTCCTTGATCTTGCGGTCGATCGAGCGCTCGTTGCTGAGGAAGATGTTCTTGGCAAGCTGTTGCGTCAGTGTCGAGCCGCCCTGGACGACGCCGCCGGCCTGAGCATTGACAGTGAGTGCCCGGAACAGGCCGAAGACATCGATGCCGAAATGGTCGAAGAAGCGGCGGTCCTCGGTTGCCAGCACCGCCTTGATGAAATAATCGGGCAATTGGTCCACCGGCACCGAATTTTCATGAATGATGCCGCGATGACCGACGACATTGCCATAACGATCGAGGAAGGTGACGGCGAAGTTGCCGCGGTTACGCCAGTCCCCTTGCGTGGCTTCGAAAGCCGGCATGGCGAGCATCAGCATGACGATGGAACCGGCGGTGCCGAGCGTCAACCCTTCGCCAAGCAGTTCGAACAGGATGCGCCACCAGCCGCGGGCGCGAAAACGGCGGAAGAAAATGGTAATGTCTTCCCAGAGTTCGGCAAGGCGAAAGCCCGCGTTCCATAAAGTGGAGTCGATCCAGGAATCGATGCGTAGGAAAAAATGCCGCTTCCGGGGCGGCCGTTGCTCCGCGTGGCCTTCCGGCTGTGCATCGGGCTTAGTGTCTGTCCCGTTCTCTGGTTTGGATGGGTCTGCCACGCTCTACTTCCCGACCGCTTTACCGCTTTGCGCATTCCCTTAGGGGACGCAAAGCCTATCCTCTCATAGATTGGCGGATTGAATAATTGGTTGATTTAGGGAAAAGAACAAGAGACATGCATGCCGCAGCCCGCATTTCCCTCGCGAGCGGCGAGGACGATACGACGATGAATGACACTCCTTTCTGGAAAAATAAGACGCTGACGGAGATGAGCACGCCCGAATGGGAGAGCCTCTGCGATGGTTGCGGTCTCTGTTGCCTCAACAAGATTGAGGAGTGGGATTCAGGCGACGTCTATTTCACCTCGATCCGCTGCAAGTTGATGGACGGCGAAAGCTGTCGCTGCACCAGCTATCCGAACCGCTGGGATTTCGTGCCCGATTGCGTGCAGCTGACGCCCGAAAAGGTTCCGGAGCTGGAATGGCTGCCACCCACTTGCGCCTATCGCCTCGTCAACGAGGGGCGCGACCTCTACTGGTGGCATCCGCTGATATCGGGCGATCCGGAAACGGTTCATTTAGCTCGCGTCTCCGCCCGCGGTCGTACGGTCAGCGAAAACGATGTCGATCTCGACGATTTCGAAGACTACATCGTCGATTGGCCGTTGACGGTGGAAGACGACATGGAAGCTAATCCTCCGGCAAAGTCATAGATTTCGGCGCGACATTGCGCCACGCCTGTCGCACGAGTGCGCATATCTTTTCGTCATCCATGATATGATGGAAAAGCCGCGTCCAGCCTTTGAGCCCCCAGCCACCCGGCACAGCGAGGACATGCTCCGGTATGGTTGCCAGCACCATTTGCTGCTGATCGGGCGTCAGCTTGACAACGCAGAATTCCAGGCTCGGAAGCGTCAGGTAGATCTTGCCGCGAACGCGAAAATCCCGATTGCCGAAATGCGAACTCTCCATCGTCTCCGGTAGGCTGAGCGCAAAGGAAATAAGGTCGTCGTCGGTCATGCTGCAAGATTAGCATAGGAAGGATCTGCGCTGTAGGCATCCACTTCTCTTCGCCTCGCGCGGCCAAACGGCAGCGCGCCGGGCCGGCCCCTCGTTGAAATAACCGGGCACGCATGCTATCGCGCCATGCCTTCGCATGTGCACAAGGAGCTTCCGCGTGATCCGCCACATCGTTTTCTTCACCGTTCCCGATCGCGCCAATCTTGAGGCGGTCCGCTCCGGCCTGTCGATCCTGACGGCAATTCCGCATGCACGCCTGCTGGAGATCGGTACGAATGTGAAGACCGATCAGCTCGGCACCGATGTCGATCTTGTGGTCTACGGCGAATTCGACGACGAAGCGGCTCTTGCAGCCTACAAGGCGCATCCGAACTATCAGCTTTCCATCGAACGGGTCCGCCCGCTGCGAGAGATGCGGATCGCGGCGGATTACGAGAGCGCGATGGCCGTGCGGGAGCCGGTATAGCAAGATCCCTCGCAGCGAACACAGCTATTCGGCAATCTTTTCAAAAGACTGGATAGTTTCGCGGAATCAAATTCGCCACGGTTGGATTCATCGCGTGAAGTTCCTGATTCAACGTCTCACGCCTTCGATTCAATGCTCGAAAATGTGGCGGCAAGCGATTCAAAAGACTCAAGGAAACTGCGGTGTTTTACGTGCGTAAAACACTTTAAGGCCGGTTGCATCGGCCCGCAAAGCATCGCCGGTCATTGCGAGCTTATGAGCTAATGATAATGAAGAAAGATTAAAAAATGACTGACTTTCCCGGCTGTCCCCCGCGTGAGCGGCCGCCAGCCGGTTTTGAAAGGCCATAGAGAAAGTTAGCAGCCGAGGTTCGGAGCATTTGACGAACCGTCATCTTCAGGCCGAATTATTGCAAGGACTTAAAGGGTATGGATGGCCGCGCGCACGTTCTGCGCGTGGAAAATTGTGGCCCATTCATTTGCCATTCAGACGCGTTTGGGTAAATATTCGATCAAGTTAATGTCCCCGTGGGAAGTCTGGATAATGGCATCATTCTTGAGCATAGCAGCAGCGGCCGCCGTCATGGCCGGCTCGGCTGTTCTGCCGGCGCCGACGCCAACCGTGGTGGCGCGTGCGAACGGCGACTGCAGCGAGGCTGCCGCCGAGGTCGTTGCCAAGACCGGGGGGCAACTCCTTTCTGCACAGCCGTCAGGCGATAGCTGCGTCATTACCGTTCTCGTCCAGGGCAATGGCCAGCGGCCGCGCAAGGTGACCATGAAAGTGCCGATGTAGGTGGAAACACTTTCACGCCGGCACCCAACGGATACTCTAACGCTTTGAATCTCACGCAAAATCTTTATAGCCGAGCGATTCCACTCCGGCCTGATTTGCAGTACTATTTCTCGAACTGGGGAAATTAGGTCGAAATATGCGCATTCTCATAGTCGAAGACGATATCAATTTGAACCGCCAGCTCGCCGAAGCCCTGAAAGAAGCGGGTTATGTGGTCGATACCGCCTTCGACGGCGAGGAGGGGCATTTCCTCGGCGAGACCGAGCCTTATGACGCTATCATCCTCGATATAGGCCTGCCCGAGATGGACGGGATCACCGTTCTGGAGAAGTGGCGTGGCGCGGGCCGGGGAATGCCGGTGCTGATCCTGACAGCTCGCGACCGTTGGAGCGACAAGGTCGCCGGCATCGATGCCGGCGCCGACGATTATGTCGCCAAACCTTTCCATGTAGAGGAAGTGCTGGCTCGCATCCGGGCGTTGATCCGCCGCGCCGCCGGCCATTCGTCATCTGAAATCATCTGCGGCCCGGTGCGCCTTGATACCAAAAGCTCGAAGGCCACGGTCGACGGCAAGCCGCTGAAACTCACCTCCCATGAATATCGGCTGCTCGCCTATCTCATGCATCACAAGGGTGAAGTCGTCTCGCGCACGGAGCTGGTCGAGCATATGTACGATCAGGATTTCGACCGCGACTCCAATACGATCGAGGTTTTCGTTGGCCGTCTGCGCAAGAAGATGGGCGTCGACCTGATCGAAACTGTCAGAGGTCTCGGCTATCGCATCCAAGCGCCGACCAATGCGAATTAAGTCACTTACCGCTCGCGTTCTGCTGTTGACCACACTCTGGTCCGCCGTGGCGCTGGTGGTGATCGGCCTCGTCATCTCGAATATCTATCGCAAGAGTGCCGAACGCGGTTTTCAGGATCTCTTGAGGGCGCAGCTCTATAACGTCATCAACTCGGTCACCATCGGCGATCAAGGGGCGCTGTCCGGCAGCCCGCAGCTCGGCGACCTGCGTTTCGCCCAGCCGAAGACCGGTTGGTACTGGATGGTAGAACCGCTCGGTACATACACGGCAACGCCGTTGGTTTCCCCCTCGCTCGGCGCATCGAGCCTACCCGTTCTTTCAGTACTGGAAGCGCCTTTCGACAAGAATTACGAGCGCTACTACATTGTCACCGACGCCTTCGGAAACCAGGTGCAGGTCGCCGAGACCGAGGTCGTGCTAGACACCGACGGCCGCGCCGCACGCTTTCGCGTCACCGGCAATGTCGCCGTGGTGGAGGATGATGTCCGCAATTTCTCTCACAGCCTCTATTTCGCGCTCGTCGGCTTCGGCGTCGGCAGCCTTGTCGTCAACGCGCTCGCCATTCTCTATGGCCTCAAGCCGCTTGATAAGGCGCGTGCGGCACTGGAGCGCATCCGTGCGGGCGACAGCGAGCGGTTGCAGGGAGAATTTCCGCGTGAAATCCTGCCGCTTGCCAACGAGGTCAACGCGCTGATCGACAGCAACCGCCGCATCGTCGAGCGGGCGCGCATGCAAGTCGGCAATCTCGCCCATTCGCTGAAGACGCCGATCGCCGTCCTGCTCAACGAATCCCGTGTTCTGGAGCGGTCGCATGGCGATCTCGTCAAGAACCAGGCTGAGGTCATGCAGGGGCAGGTGCAATCCTATCTCAACCGCGCCCGCATCGCCGCGCAGCGCGAATCCGTGCTCGCGCGCACCGACGCGGAGCCGGCGCTGGAGCGGCTTGTGCGCGTCATGCGGCGGCTCAATGCTGATAAGGAATTCGAGCTTTCCGTTTCACCGAACCTGTCGCTTGCCATGGAGCAGCAGGATCTGGAGGAAACGGTAGGCAACCTCCTGGAAAATGCCGCGCGCTTTGCCGAGCGTAAAGTGCGCGTCGCGGCCAACGAAGCGCCGGCGGAGGTGAAGGGCATCGATCCGGCACGACGCCACTGGGTGGAACTGGTGGTCGAGGACGACGGCCCGGGTCTGGAGCCGGATCAGATTCGCGAGGCGATGAAGCGCGGCCGCCGGCTGGATGAAAGCAAGCCGGGCACCGGCCTCGGTCTGTCGATTGTCAGCGAGATCACCAACGAATATCAGGGGCGGCTCGAGCTGTCCCGCGGCTCCTGGGGTGGACTTCGGGCCAGCCTGATTCTACCAGGGGTGACAAAGGATGTTGCGTGATGCCTGGCATGATGCCAGAAAGATGCGGTGCGCCATGGTGATGCCGCATCGCAGTACCTCTAGTTTTACTCGTTGATACTGGTTCGGTTGTATGAAGCTTCGCACCTTTTTCCTGATTGCTCCATCCCTTTTTGCCGCCATCGCCCTTTCCGCCTGCTCGACCACGAGCGGCAAAGGTGGCGTCACCAGCCTTTTCTCTTCAGGCAAGCCGGCGTCCTCGGCGCGCTATATCGCAGCCCTGGAGGGCGGCATCGTCGGCCGCACGGGTATCAAGCTCAGCGACAACGATAAGCAAAGGGCGCTGGAGGCGGAATATCGGGCGCTGGAAACCGCACCGCTCGGCCAGCCCGTCGCCTGGACCGGCAAGAACGTCAACGGCGAGGTCGTGGCAGCAGCACCCTATCAGGTCGGTTCGCAAAATTGCCGCCAGTACGCCCATACGATCACCGTCGACGGCAAGTCGACCCAGGCGAGGGGGGCCGCTTGCCGCAACGACGATGGCACATGGACGCCGTTGAATTAAAATTCGGCGACGCTTGAAATACGCGGCTAAACGCCTCAAATCTTCGTCAATGCGGCTTTGGCGGTTGGATTAAGCGCCCCGTTAAAGTATTGGGCGTCTATGCTGTTCTGGATTCTCGTGGCCGTTCTGACGGCGATTGTCGGCGCCGTCCTGCTCTATCCTCTTTTGCGCGGAGCAAAGGTGGCTGAGGACGGTCGTGCCGGCGAGGCTGCCGTCTATCGCGATCAGCTTCGCGAGCTGGACCGCGATCTGGCGGGTGGCCTGATCTCTCCGGAAGAGGCCGGCTATGCTCGTGCCGAAATCGGCCGCCGCCTTCTTGCCGTTTCGAATGCCGGGCAAAGTGCCTTGAAACCAAGTGTCGTGAAAATGCCGGCACGCGGCTACCGCTTCTCGCAGGCTTTCATCATCGTTCTGCTGCCGGTCGTCGGCCTCTGTCTTTATCTTGCCAAGGGTAATCCCGGTCTGCCCTCCCAGCCACTGGAAGCGCGCCTCGAACATCCCGGCAACGATCTTGCCATCTCGATCGTCAAGGTCGAGCGGCATCTGGCGCAACATCCGGACGACGGCAAGGGTTGGGCAGTGCTTGCGCCGATCTACTTCAAGACCAACCGTATCGGTGATGCCGAACTTGCCTATCGCAATGTCATCCGCCTGCTCGGTCCCAGCGCCGAACGGCTCGGCGATCTGGGCGAGGTTCTGGTCATGAAGGCCGACGGTATCGTGACGGCAGAGGCGCGCAGCACATTGCAGCAATCCCTGGCGCTCGATACCGATAATCCTCGCGCGCTGTTCTACCTCGCCTTGGCGCTGGAGCAGGATGGCAAGGCTGCAGAAGCCAAGACTGCCTTCGAGGCGCTGGCGAAACAATCGCCCGCCGATGCGCCTTGGATGGCTGCTGTCAATGACCATATCGCCAAGAACGGCGGCACGGCTGATATGGCCCAAGGTTCGGCAAACACCAATGCGCCTGGGAATCCGACCGCCGAGCAGGTTGCGGCTGCAAATGCCATGAACAACGGCGACCGTCAGCAGATGATCCGTGGCATGGTCGAGAGCCTGGATGCCAAGCTCAAAGAAGACCCCAGGAATTTCGAAGGTTGGATGCGGTTGATCCGCTCATACGCCGTGCTGAATGACAAGGACCGTGCGGTGGATGCGCTGAAGCGCGGCCTGAAGACTTTCCCCGCCGACGGCGGCGAAGGGCAGCAGCTCTTGGCGCTGGCGAAGGAGCTGGGACTGCCGACGGAGGTAACGCAGCAATGACCCGCAAACAGAAACGTCTGGCTGTCATTGCAGGCGGCATGGGCTTCATCGCCGCCGCTGTGCTGCTCGTTCTCTTCGCTTTCAGCCAGTCTGTGGCCTATTTCTACATGCCGGCCGATCTCGCCAAGAGCCCGGTCAGCGCCGGCACGCTGATCCGCCTCGGTGGTCTCGTCGGTGAGGGCAGCTTGGTGCGCGGCCAGGGAACGCAGGTTCAATTTTCCGTCACCGACGGTACCGATGCGATCAAAGTCAAATATAGTGGCATCCTGCCCGATCTCTTTCGCGAGGGGCAGGGCGTGGTCACCGAAGGCAGGTTCGAGCAGGGCAGCGACGTCTTCGTTGCCGACAGCGTGCTTGCCAAACATGATGAGCGCTACATGCCGAAGGAAGTCGCCGACAAGCTGAAGGCGGACGGCGTCTGGAAGGGCGAGGAAGCAGGCCAATGATCATCGAGCTCGGACACTACGCTCTGGTGCTGGCGCTCGCGACTGCGATCATCGTCTCGATCATCCCGGTGATCGGCGCGCGGCGGGGCGAATTGTCTATGATGGACATCGCACCGGTGGGCTCCGTCGTCATGTTCGCATTGGTCGCTTTTTCCTTCGGCGTTTTGACCTATGCCTATGTCGCCTCCGATTTCTCCGTGCTGAACGTCTGGGAGAATTCTCATTCGTTGATGCCGCTGATCTTCAAGATCTCCGGCGTCTGGGGCAATCATGAGGGATCGATGATGCTCTGGCTGCTGATCCTGACGCTGTTCAGCGCCATGGTGGCGCTGTTCGGGCGCAATCTGCCGGACACGCTTCGCGCCAATGTGCTTGCCGTACAGTCCTGCATATCGTCCGCCTTTCTGCTCTTTATTCTCCTGACCTCCAATCCGTTCACCCGTCTCGATCCAGCCCCGGCGGAGGGTAAAGACCTCAATCCGGTGCTGCAGGATATGGGTCTGGCGATCCATCCGCCGCTGCTTTATCTCGGTTATGTCGGCTTCTCCGTCTGCTTCTCCTTTGCCATCGCCGCCTTGCTCGAAGGTCGCATCGACGCCGCCTGGGCGCGCTGGGTTCGTCCCTGGACGCTCGCGGCCTGGACCTTCCTGACGCTCGGCATCGCCATGGGTTCCTATTGGGCCTATTACGAGCTCGGCTGGGGCGGCTGGTGGTTCTGGGATCCGGTGGAGAACGCCTCCTTCATGCCCTGGCTCGCCGGCACGGCACTCCTCCATTCCGCCCTGGTCATGGAGAAGCGCGATGCGCTGAAGATCTGGACGGTTCTCTTGGCGATTCTGACCTTCTCGCTGTCGCTGCTCGGCACCTTCCTGGTGCGCTCCGGCGTGCTGACCTCGGTGCATTCCTTCGCCAGCGATCCGACGCGCGGCATCTTCATCCTTTGCATCCTCTTCGTCTTCATAGGCGGCGCCCTGGCGCTCTTTGCCTTCCGCGCACCACGGCTTGTTGCCGGCGGCCTGTTCGCCCCGATCTCGCGCGAGGGATCGCTGGTGCTGAACAACCTCATCCTCACGGTCGCCTGCGGCACGGTCCTGACCGGCACGCTCTATCCGCTGGCACTCGAGACGTTGACCGGCGACAAGATTTCGGTCGGCCCGCCCTTCTTCAACATGACCTTCGGTCTGCTGATGACGCCGATCCTGATCGCGGTCCCCTTCGGGCCGCTGCTTGCCTGGAAGCGCGGCGATCTCCTCGGCGTGCTGCAGCGGCTCTATGTTGCCGCCGGCCTTGCCTTGATCGCCGGTCTGGTCTTGTTCTATGTCCGCCATGGCGGGCCGGTGCTTGCCGTTTTCGGCTTGGCCGCTGGCTTCTTCCTGGTCTTCGGTGCGGTCGCCGATCTCTGGTATCGCGCTGGCATCGGCAAGGTAGCGGGCAATGTCGCGTGGCGGCGGCTGATCGGCCTCCCGCGCTCGGCGTTCGGCACGGCGCTTGCCCATGCCGGGCTCGGCATCACCGTGCTCGGCATTGTCGCGGTCACGACATTCCAGACCGAAAACATCACCGAAATGAAGCCGAGCGGCACCGCCGAGCTCGGCGGCTATACGCTGCGCTTCGAAGGCATTCAGCCGGGTGTGGGCCCGAATTACACTGAGGATCGCGCCAGCTTCTCGGTTAGTCACGGGGGCGCCCCCGTCGCCAGCGTTTCGTCTGCGAAGCGCGTCTTTACCGCCAGCCGCATGGCTACGACCGAAGCCGGCATTCTGACCCTGGGCCTGAGCCAACTTTACGTCTCGCTCGGCGATCCCACCAATGATGGCGGCATGGTTGTGCGCATCTGGTGGAAGCCTTTCATCATCTGCATCTGGGGCGGCGCCATCATCATGGCGCTGGGCGGCTTCGTCTCGCTCAGCGACCGTCGCCTGCGCGTCGGCGCGCCGAGCCGCAAGGCAAAGCCGGCCCGCCCAGTCATGGAGCCGGCGGAATGATCCGACGATTGTTCCTAGCCCTGGCGCTGCTCTTCGTTGCCGCCCCGCCTTCGCCGTCAATCCCGACGAAGTGGTGCCCGACAAGGTCCTCGAAGCGCGCGCAAGGTCGATCTCGGCTGAGCTGCGCTGCATGGTCTGCCAGAACCAGTCGATCGACGATTCCAATGCCGATCTTGCCCGCGATCTGCGCCTTTTGGTGCGCAAGCGCCTCGTCAACGGCGATACCGACCAGCAGGTGCTCGACTATATCGTTTCCCGCTACGGCGAGTTCGTGCTGTTGAAGCCGCGCCTTAGTGAAAAAACGATGCTGCTCTGGGGCGCACCGGCCGCGCTCTTCGTTCTCGGCGGGCTCGCTCTTGTCGTCTATGCCCGCCGCCGCGCGGGCAAACCGACGGGTACGCCGTTGACGGCGGAGGAAGAAGCACGTCTCAACGAGATACTCGGCAAGTGATGTTGCGCGAGAAATTGTCTTTATCCGATCGAAAACATTATTTCGCTACATTACGGATTTTTCATCGGTCGGACAGTTCGCTGTAAGGTCGGAAGTCCTATATCTTTCCATAACCCATCATCGCCGGTTTCCCGGCAGAAGAAAAATCGGACGAGAGAAGAGAAGGTAACTCGCATATGTTCAAGAATATCAAGGACGTTTTGTCCCATAGCACCGCTATGAAAGCTTCTGTCGTCGCCGGCCTCGCTGTCGCTGCCCTCGCCACTGGTGTTCCGGCTCAGATCAGCCGTTCCTATGCCGATGCCGTCAACGTACAGGCTCCGCAGGTTCCGAGCTTCGCCAATGTCGTCGACGCGGTGTCTCCGGCAGTCGTTTCCGTTCGCGTCGAATCGCGTGTCAATCCGGTCGCCGATGAAGACGATTCCTTCGGTCTCGGTCGCGGTTTCGACGAACTGCCGGACGATCATCCGCTGAAGAAGTTCTTCAAGCAGTTTGAACAGCAGCAGGGCCATAACCAGCAGCAAGGCCAGAACCAGCAAAAGGGTCAGCAGGATGGCAAGGGTCGTCTGCGCCCGGTTGCCCAGGGCTCCGGCTTCTTCATTTCCGAAGACGGTTATCTCGTCACCAACAACCACGTTGTTTCCGACGGTGCGGCCTTCGTCGTCGTCCTCAATGACGGCACCGAACTCGATGCCAAGCTGATCGGGAAGGACCCGCGCACCGACCTCGCCGTGCTGAAGGTCGATGGCAAGGGCAAGAAGTTCACCTATGTCAACTGGGCCGATGACAACAAGGTTCGCGTTGGCGACTGGGTCGTTGCCGTCGGCAATCCTTTCGGCCTCGGCGGCACGGTCACCGCCGGCATCGTCTCGGCTCGTGGCCGCGATATCGGCTCCGGCCCCTATGACGACTTCATCCAGGTGGACGCAGCCGTGAACCGTGGTAACTCGGGCGGCCCGACCTTCAACCTCAACGGCCAGGTCGTCGGCATCAATACCGCCATCTTCTCTCCGTCGGGCGGCAGCGTAGGCATTGCCTTTGCAATCCCCGCCGATACCGCCAAGAATGTCGTTGCCACGCTGATAAAGAGCGGCACCGTGTCGCGCGGCTGGCTCGGCGTGCAGATCCAGCCGGTGACCAAGGATATCGCCGAATCCCTCGGCCTGTCCGAGCCGAATGGCGCGCTCGTCGTATCCCCGCAGGACGGTTCTCCGGGCCAGAAGGCCGGCATCAAGAACGGTGACGTCGTAACCGCCGTCAATGGCGACCCGGTCAAGGACCCGCGCGATCTCGCTCGCCGTATCGGCGCGATGCAGCCGGGTTCCAAGGTCGATGTCTCGCTGTGGCGTGACGGCAAGGCTCAGTCGGTCACCGTCGAACTCGGCACCCTGCCGGCCGATCAGAATCAGGCTTCGAACGACGACAATTCGCAGCCCGCCCAGCCGCCGCAGCCGTCCTCGGAAAAGGCGCTTGCCGATCTCGGCCTCACCGTCGGTCCGTCGGATGACGGCAAGGGTGTCGCGATCACGGCGGTCGATCCGGACTCCGACGCTGCCGACAAGGGCGTGAAGGAAGGCGAGAAGATCACCTCGGTCAACAATCAGCAGGTCTCCAACGCCGGCGACATCGCCAAGGTTATCGACGAGGCAAAGAAGGGCGGCCGCACCCGCGCGCTGTTCCAGATCCAGTCCACCGACGGCAGCCGCTTCGTCGCTCTGCCGATCACCAACGGCTGATTTTTTCGGCCAATTGAAGTGAATTGGGAGCCGCGCAGGCCACGGCTTGCGCGGCTCCTTTGCATCCACGTGACTCTATCGACAAATGGCTTCCAGGGCAGATAGAAGATGACAACCGCTGGCCAACATGCTGTGAACTCCTCCGATTCTGGTTGTGCTGAGGCATCGCCGACAGGTAATGTCGCTCACATGAAGATTTTGATTATCGAAGACGATCTCGAAGCCGCTGCCTATCTCACCAAGGCGTTTCGCGAGGCCGGCATTGTTGCCGATCATGCGAGCGACGGTGAGAGCGGCCTCTTCATGGCGACCGAGAATGTCTACGACGTCGCCATCATCGACCGCATGTTGCCGCGCCGCGATGGTCTTTCCGTCATCAGCGAGTTGCGCCGCAAGGGCGTGCATACGCCGGTTCTCATTCTCTCCGCCCTCGGTCAGGTCGACGATCGCGTCACCGGCCTTCGCGCCGGCGGCGACGACTACCTGCCGAAGCCCTATGCGTTCAGCGAATTGCTCGCACGCGTCGAAGTTCTCGGTCGCCGCAAGGGCACGCCGGAACAGGATGTGCTCTACCGTGTCGGCGATCTCGAGCTCGATCGGCTCTCGCACGAAGTTCGCCGCGGCGGCAAGGAAATCCTTTTGCAACCGCGCGAGTTCCGCCTGCTGGAATATCTGATGAAGAATGCAGGCCAGGTGGTAACGCGCACCATGCTTCTCGAAAACGTCTGGGATTACCATTTCGATCCGCAGACGAACGTTATCGACGTCCACGTCTCGCGCCTGCGTTCGAAGATCGAAAAAGACTTCAGCCAGCCGCTGTTGAAGACGATTCGTGGCGCCGGCTACATGATCAAGGACGAGGGATGAGCCGCTTTCGCGTTCTCTTCAAGTCCACCGCAGTCCGCCTGTCCGCCCTTTATATCCTTCTTTTTGCGCTCTGCGCTGCGACACTCGTCTTCTACGTATCGGCCATGTCGGAGCGGTTGCTGACCGGGCAGATCCGCGATGCCGTGCAGCAGGAGGTCAATCAGGTCAAGCGCGCTTACGACGTCGGCGGCTTGAACCTGCTGCTGCGCACGATGGAGCGCCGCGCCCGCCAGCCCGGCGCCAACCTCTATGTCATCGCCAGCCCCTCCGGCGATATTCTTGCCGGCAACGTGGCTTCGGTGCAGCCCGGCGTCCTCGGCGAAGCCGGCTGGACGGAATTGCCCTTCGTCTATGAGCGCTATACGGACTCAGGCACCACCGACCCCGAACGGCGGCATCTGGCGATCGCCAATATTTTCCTCCTCGACAATGGCCTGCGTATCCTGATCGGCCGCGACCTTGGCGAGCCGGAGCGTTTCCGCGTGCTGGTGCGCCAAGCCTTGATGCTGGCTCTGGCGATCATGGGGCTCGGCGCCCTCGTCATCTGGTTCGGTATCGGCCGCAACGCGCTGAAGCGCATCGACCGCATGACCGATGCGAGCCGCAAGATCATGGCCGGCGATCTGTCGCAGCGCCTGCCGGTCGGAGGCTCCGGCGACGAATTCGATCGCATGTCGACATCGCTGAACGCCATGCTGGAGCGCATCGAGAAATTGAACGAAGGCTTGCGGCAGGTCTCCGACAACATCGCGCACGACTTGAAGACGCCGCTGACGCGACTGCGCAACAAGGCGGCTGATGCGCTCGACAATGCCAACAGCGAAGGCCGGCGCGTCGCGCTGGAAGGTATTATCGGCGAATCCGACCAGCTGATCCGCACTTTTAACGCGCTGCTGATGATCTCCCGCGTCGAGGCCGGTTCCGTCGCCGCCGAGATGACCGGCGTCGATCTCTCCTCCATCGTCGCGGATACGGCCGAGCTCTATGAACCGGTTGCTGAAGAGGCGGGTCTGACGTTGACGACCGATATAGAGCCCGATGTCGAGGTGCAGGGCAATCGCGAACTGATCGGCCAGGCGATTTTCAATCTGATCGACAATGCCGTCAAATATGCGTCCGGCTGTCCTGGCAAGCAGACGGTCGTGCTGAAACTGTCCCGTGCGTCCAACGCCGTGAACCTCGCGGTCTCGGATCATGGTCCGGGCATCCCTGCGCACCAGCGCACGGAGGTGGTCAAACGCTTCTTCCGTCTGGACGAGAGCCGCTCCAAACCGGGCACCGGCCTTGGTCTTGCCCTGGTGGAAGCGATCATGGAATTGCATGGCGGCCGGCTGGAACTTTGCGACACCGACCCGGCCAGCCTCGATACTCGCGGCTTGACCGTGACCATGATCTTCCCCACGTAGAAACAATAGACTAATCCTGCTCTATCGGATTGCCCCGTACATCATCTCTAATTCGACTTCCGATTTTAGTGATTGCGCACCGATTCAAGACGTTACTGCATCTTTTGCCCGTCCGATCGGACGCGCGGCGCAGGTGGGAGAGAACTGCATGACGATGATGGCAAGCGATTTGCTGCAGGATGTTCTGCCCGGGCGGCTTCGCCCGCTTAATCAGACGGAGCTGAAAGCGGCGCTCGCCGACCTCAAGGATATCGCCGCATCGGAACCGGCGGTTGCCGCTCTTCTCGGGGGCGAAAGTCCCCTGCGCGATTTCATTGCCGCCGCATTGACACTCTCACCCTATCTCCGCGAGACCGCCAATCTCGAACCGGGGCTGCTCGCCGTAGCCATCAGCAAACCGCTGTTGCCGCAGATCGAGGTGCTCGTGGCCGATGCCCGTCGTGCTTGGCTGCCGGCGCATGACGACGCATCGTCGCCCTCGGAATCTGAGGTCATGAGCCGTTTGCGCATCGCCAAACGTCGCGCCGCCTTCCTGATTGCGCTTGCCGATCTCGCCCGCATCTTCGACGGGCGGGCGACGACGCGCTGGCTGAGCGCCCTTGCAGAAGCCTCGATTTCGGCGGCGATCGACCATCTGTTGCTGTCGTCGCATGAGGCCGGCAAGATCGTGGTCCACGACCCTTCCGCGCCGAGCCACGGCTCCGGCCTTATCGTGCTTGGCATGGGAAAGCTCGGCGCCGAGGAGCTGAATTATTCCTCCGATATCGATCTGGTCGTTTTCTTCGACGAGATGGCCGGAATTGTTCCCAATCCCGACGATGCGATCGATGTCTTCCCGCGGTTGATGCGCCGACTGGTGCGCATATTGCAGGAGCGCAGTGCCGACGGCTACGTCTTCCGAACCGATCTCCGCCTGCGGCCCGATCCCGGGTCGACGCCGCTTGCCATCCCCGTCGATGCAGCCATGATCTATTACGAGGGCAGGGGACAGAATTGGGAGCGCGCCGCCTTCATCAAGGCGCGCGCCGTCGGCGGCGATATTGCCGCCGGCCAAGCCTTTATTCGCGATCTCGTCCCCTTCGTCTTCCGCAAATATCTCGACTATGCAGCGATATCGGATATCCATTCGATCAAACGGCAGATCCATGTGCACAAGGGGCATGGCGCGATTGCGGTCAAAGGCCACAATGTCAAGCTCGGCCGCGGCGGCATCCGCGAGATCGAGTTCTTCGTGCAGACGCAGCAACTGATCGCCGGCGGCCGCATGCCGGCCCTGCGATGCCGCGCCACAGAGGAAACATTGGCGGAGCTGACCAAGGCAAAGTGGATCGACGCGGAAACACGCGACGAGCTGACCGAGGCCTATTGGTTTCTGCGGGATGTCGAGCACCGCATCCAGATGGTGCGCGACGAGCAGACGCATCTGCTTCCCGAAACGGATACCGAGCTGAAGCGCATCGCCTTCATGATGGGCTTCGCCGATCTATCCGGCTTCTCGGAGACGCTGGTCGCCACGCTGAAGACGGTCGAGCGGCGTTATGCGCGTCTGTTCGAGCAGGAGACCAAGCTTTCGACCGAAACCGGCAACCTCGTCTTCACCGGTCAGGGCGACGATCCAGATACGCTGAAGACGCTGCACCGCCTCGGCTTCGAGCGTCCTTCCGCTATCTCCCATGTCATTCGCACATGGCACTACGGTCGCTACCGCGCCACGCAATCGGTCGAGGCGCGGGAGCGGTTGACCGAATTGACGCCGGAATTGCTGCGGGTATTTGGCGAGAGCAAGCGGGCGGACGAGGCGCTGCTGCGTTTCGACAGTTTCATCTCCGGCCTCCCGGCCGGCATTCAGCTTTTCTCGCTGCTCAGCACGAATCCGGCGCTGCTCTCGCTCATCGTCAACATCATGTCGTCAGCACCGCGGCTCGCCGAAATCATCGCTGCCAAGCCGCATGTTTTCGACGGCATGTTGGACCCCGGCCTGATGGCGGAGTTGCCGACGCGCGATTATCTGTCCGAGCGTATCAACAGCTTTCTGGCACCGGCGCGACATTACGAGGAAGTGCTGGACCGGCTGCGCATCTTCGCCTCGGAGCAGCGCTTTCTGATCGGCATTCGCCTGCTAACAGGCGTAATCGGTGGCGCCATGGCCGCCCGCGCCTTCACCTATCTTGCCGACCTGATCGTCGAGGCCGCACTAAATGCCGTGTTGAAGGAGATTGAGGCCGCACATGGTGATTATCCCGGCGGCCGCGTTGCCGTCATCGGCATGGGAAAGCTCGGCAGCTTCGAGCTTACCGCGGGTTCGGATATCGATATCATCCTGCTTTATGACTACGACGATGAAGCCGGCGAATCTACGGGGCCAAAGCCGCTCGACGCGACACGCTATTTTACCCGCATCACTCAGCGGCTGATTGCGGCGCTCTCCGCGCCGACGGCGGAGGGCGTGCTCTACGCGGTCGATATGCGCCTGCGTCCATCCGGCAACAAGGGCCCGGTCGCAACACGCATCAATTCCTTCGAGAAGTATCAGCGCGGCGAGGCCTGGACCTGGGAGCATATGGCGCTGTCCCGAGCACGCCTGATTTGCGGCGATGAGGAGCTGGTGCTGAATGCGGAGCGGATCATCGGCGAGGTGCTCTCGGCACCGCGCGATATTCCAAAGATCGCCAAAGATGTCACGGAGATGCGTGGGCTGATCGAACAGGAAAAGCCGCCCGTCAGTATTTGGGACCTGAAGCTCATCCCCGGCGGCCTGATCGATATCGAATTCATTGCGCAATATCTGCGGCTGATCGCGCCCGCGCGAGGCGTCGGCATCGATGCCAACGGCCTCAGCACCGGCGAGGCGCTGAAATTGCTCGGCGGCAGCCTGATGGATCTAAACGATCTCGACCTCTGCCTGGAAGCGCTGCATCTCTATACCGAATTGTCGCAGCTGATCCGCCTCTGCGTCGACGGACCGTTCGATCCGGACAAGGCACCCTCCGGGCTGATCGAATTGGTCTGCCGCGCTGGCGATTGCCCCGATGTTAAGACCCTGGAAGCGGAACTGAAGCGGCTTTCGAAAGCGGTGCGGAAAGTCTTTCTGTCGGTTGTTGGACCTTAGACTCGAAGCTCAAGCGAGCGCAGCATCTTCCTGTCCGCCATATGCCTCGCCGCAGCGATCACATGGCCGGCAAATTGGGTCTCAACCACGAGGGGAGGGATCGGACGGGCGTTCTCCCATCATCTCCACCACCAGATGCCATCCGGCGAGCACGGGGACCAGAAGGAGGATGCCCACCAATATCCCGGTAAGCCGCGCGACGCCGGGGGCGAGCTCGGCATGCACATAGCTGTCGGGCACCAGGGTCACCAGGATTGCCAGGGTAAACTGCGTTCCCCCATAGGCGATGAAGCTCTTGCCGTTCTCGATATGCCGGCCCAGCATCACGCCCAGCATCGTCCCGACGATCAGCACTGGCGCGGCCGCTTGCGCCGAGATATGCGCCAGGAAAAGGAACGCTGCTGCGAGGGCAGCGCCGCAGACGCATCCGCCCACCCGCAGCACGATCCGGCGGCTCACTGGGACGAGCCCGCTCTTGCCGATGCTGCTTAACGGGATGAGCATCAGCGCCATTATGGTGACGGCGCCTTGCGTAAGCTCCGGTATCTGAAACGCCGCCCTGAGAAAGGGCAGCATGGCGAGGGCGATGGCAACCTGGCCGGCGTGGCGCGCGACTTCCGGGTTCCAGCCGAAGCTAGGTACTGGCGGGCGCGGCGGGCCCGGCCAGCGCCGCCGAAGCGTGAAGGTCGAAACCATGCTGATCAATACGCAGGCGAGGGTGCCCGCGCCGGTTTCGCCTATGCGTGTCGAGACGAAGGCCTCTACCACAAGGTCGGGGTGTTCGAGCTTGTCCAGCAAGATCATGGCAAAGGTCAAACCGACGAACAACCAGGCATAGCTGCGCTTGCTCATCAGCGCGCCATAGAGCGTGGCGCCGCCGATCAGCGCCAATGCTGCTGACGACGCTGCCGGGCTGGTCCAAACCAGCGGGACCACGGCGAGTGCCAGCAGCGCGCCGGCTATCGTGCCGATGATGCGCAGTACGCCGCGCAGTAGGCTCTCGGAGATGTGGCCGCGCATCACCATATAGCCGGAGAACGCGGCCCAGGAGATGTTCTGCACGTCCGCGAGATGGCCGAAGACGATCGCGAGCAGCACGGAGGCGATGCATTCGAATTCGTCGACTATTCGCGGACCAGGGGTAAAAAGCCCCTTCACCTCCGCCACGAAGCGCTGGCGCCATTGGCTGTTTACCATTTCCTTGAGCATTCCATACGACGTTCGCTTATCCGATTCGATTATCAACGACAGAAATAAATCTAGTGCTGATAACGAGTTAGGGTCATCATCCTACAATGCCCCGAAAAATGCCATGTCCATTTAGCCCCGACGTCGGGGCGAACATGATACCTCAACATCATGCAAGTGAATGGAAGGGCGCGTTGCAATGTCTTTGGTGCGCGTTTCGGTCATGACGTCGTGCAGGAATGTCGCGACTCGATAGACGAGCCGCAACCCAAGCTCATCCCAGGTCCGGAATTCGAATGGCAATCGCGGTGCCGATGCCTTCGCGCGAGCGGATGCGCATGCGGCCGCAATGCAGTGTTGTCAGCGATCGCGAAATGGCAAGCCCGAGGCCTGAGCCTCCCTTGCTCTTGGCGTATTGGTTTTGCACTTGCTCGAAGGGCTGACCGATCTTGCTGAGCGCCGACTTCGGAATGCCGATGCCGGTGTCGGCGATCGTCAACATCACGGCGTCTTCGACCTTGCGCGCACGCACCGCGATGCGGCCGCCGTCGTTGGTGAACTTCACGGCGTTGGAGAGGAGATTGAGCAGGATCTGCTTCATGGCGCGGCGGTCGGCCGTCAGCTTTATGCCGGAGGAGATGCGCTGTTCGACGCGGATGTCCTTGCAGGCGGCCGGAATGGCCGTGAAGCGCAGGCATTCCTCGATCAATGGCGCAAGATCGATCCGCTCGCAGGAGAGCTTGATATGGCCCGCTTCGATCTTCGACATGTCGAGAATGTCGTTGATGACGTTCAGCAGATGCTTGCCGCTGTCGTGAATGTCCTTGGCATATTCATTGTATTTTGCTGAGCCCAGCGGCCCAAACATCTGGTCCTGCAGGATTTCGGAGAAGCCGAGAATGGCGTTGAGTGGCGTGCGCAGCTCATGCGACATGTTGGCGAGGAATTCCGACTTGGCCTTGTTGGCGGCTTGGGCACGTTCTTTTTCCGCGAGATAGTTGGTGTTGGCGGTCGAAAGCTCCGCCTTCTGCCGCTCGAGGATCTGCCGGGAGGCGGAGAGATCGTTGATCGTCGCCATCAGCCGGCGCTCGGAATCGCGCAGACGCTCCTGGTTGCGCTTCAACTGGGTAATGTCGGTGCCGACGGAAACGAGGCCGCCGTCGCGGGTGCGGCGTTCGTTGATCTGCAGCCAGCGCTCATCGGCAAGCTGCACTTCCGTCGTCTGCGAGTGGTTGGAGCGGTCGGGATCGACGATGCGCCGCTCGATGACGGGGCGGACTGCTGCAGCGTTGACGACGGCGCGTTCGGTTCCCGGCACCAGCACCTTGTCCGGGAGGCCGTAGGCTTGCTGGAAATGGCCGTTGCACATCACCAGGCGGTCATTCTTGTCCCAGAGTACGAAAGCTTCCGACGTGCACTCGATCGCGTCCGCCAGGCGTTGGTCGGCCTCGGCATAGCGCTGTGCCAGCCGATGCTGCTCGGTGACGTCCATGGCGATGCCGATCATATGGACACGACCGGAATTGGTGCGGATGACCTGGGCGCGAGCGCGCATCCAGACATAGTGCCCTTTGGCATGACGAATACGCAGGATTTGATCCACTTGGCCAGCATTGCCGCGGGTGACCGACCGGGCCAGCATATGCAGGCTATTGTCGTCGGGATGCATCATGCGAGCCGCATCGATGAACGACAACGGCCGGTCGGCGGCCGGCAGGCCGAGCATGTCGTACATCGACCGAGACCAGAAGAATTCGCGGCTGGCGAAATCGAAATCCCAAAGACCGCAGCGGCCGCGCGACAGGGCGGTTTCTACGCGCAGATTGGATTCGAGGAAGATCTCGTCGGCGTCGCGTGCCCGTTTCACCTGGGTATAGTAGGCGTAGAGAACGACGAGCAGGATGGAGGAGATGCCGGCGAAGAGCGTGACATTAAGGGTCAGCTCATCGCGCCAGAGCTTGTCGATCTGCTCCATCGAGGCGGCCGATAGGACGAAATCACCCCTGTCGCCGATCAGCGAAATCGCCGCATAAAAGGGCGCACCATCGATCATCGTTTCGATTACGCCGGCATGGTCGCCGAAACTTCTGATGGTGGAAACCTCCGGGAAGAAATCGGAAATCGTCAAGCCGATATAGGCGGAGCCGGCTGCTGATGAGCCAAAAACGCGGCCGCTTGCCTGGACGAGAAGGACGAATGCACCGGTGTCGAGTCGGTCCTGCGGAAGGTAAGTTGCGAGTTTCTTTTCGGCGCCGTTCCGGTCGCCGGCCTGGAACAGGCTGGCATCATTGGAAAAGGCGGCGGAAGCGGCGGCAATGGAGAGCGATGTTGCGCGCCGCGCCGCAGCCGTCATTCGCCCATGTTCCATCATCATGCCGAAAAAATGCGAAGCAGCGACGACCATCAGAAAGGAGACGATGAGAACGGGAATAACCCGCTTCAGAATATGTTCGGCCTGCGGAAAGCGGCGCGAAATCGTCTCCGCGCGCATTCCCGCTCGATCGGTAACACCGCTATGCCAGGATTTCAGACCGTCGAAATTAACACGCAGCCGTCCATCGGCCGCGGTTGCCCGCCGCACGTCCACCATCGCTCTAGCCTTGTCCCTCGTGTGATTCGCTGCGCCGCTCGCCCGAATCTACCCTAATGAATCACTCGTGATTCGCCTTGTCCAGAGGCAGCGGTAAAACTTTCTTAACCATATGCGATTTCATGCTTTTTTGCACTCGCAATGGTAATGGCGCGGATGTCCGGGACTCGTTGTGGCTGAAAAGACGGGTGCAAATCACCCGCCTTGATGACCAATAAGCAAGGAGAAAATCACTCCTTGAGGATGCGATCCACAATATCGCGAACGTCGGTCGAAAGGCCGCCGGCACGTTCGATTTGCATCAAAGCGGAGCGGGCGTGATCGGCGCGAACCGGCTCCAGCAAGCGCCAGGAACGCATGGAGGTCAGGATGCGCGCCGCGAGCTGCGGATTGCGCTGGTCGATATCGAGGATTTCCTGCGCGAGGAAGCGGTAGCCGGCGCCGTCGGCGCGGCCGAAGCCGGTCGGATTGGCGAAGGCGAACGTGCCGACAAGCGCACGCATGCGGTTCGGATTGGTGCGCTTGAAAAGCGGTGTTTCCATCAGGCCTTGGATACGCTCCAAGGTTGCCGCGCCCGGAATAGCCGCCTGGATGGCAAACCATTTGTCGATAACCAGCGCGTTTTCCGCGAAGCGATCGTGGAAGTTTTCGAGCGCTGCCTTGGCTTCTGCCGTTTCCGGGAAACGGTGGGCGAGGATGGTCAACGCAGCGCTGAGATCAGTCATGTTATTGGCGGCGTCATAGGCAGCCTTGGCGCGCGCCGGCGCATTGTCCGACTGCGACAGATAGGTAAACGCAGCGTTACGCAATGCCCTCCGTCCGGCGCTGGCGGCATCCGGGCTGAAAGGACCCGGTGTTTGCATGTTGTCGTAGAGGGCGGTGAAGACGTCCTTTCCGGCTTCGGCGATCAGTGCGAGGATCGCCTGGCGACCGGCATGGATTGCGTCCGGATCGTTATCGCCGCCGAGCTCACGGGCAATATCGGCTTCGCTCGGCAGGGCGAGCGCCTGGGCGCGGAAGGCGGGTTCCAGGCTCTCGTCCTTGGCCGCCGCCAAAAGCGCATCGACGAATGCTGCGTCGCAAGTGACCGCAATGCCCTGGCGAGCGTCACGAGCTGCCTGCAGCAGGTTCGGCAGCCCAAGATCGATCAGCGCCTGCCAGCGGGCGAAATGGTCGGTTTCATAACGGGCGATCAGCGCCATATCCCCGGCGCTCTGGCTGAATTGCAGATTGATCGGCGTCGAGAAGCTGCGGTTCAGCGACAGCACCGGCCGCGAAGGAATGCCGTGGAAGACGACCGTCTGTGCCCGCTCGGTCAGGTGGAGGACGTCATCGGTCAGCTCCGCGCCGGTCACCGATGTCGGCGTCAGCAAGGCGCCATCCTCGGCGAAAAGTGCCATGCGCAGCGGAATGTGCATCGGCTCCTTGGTCGTCTGACCGGGGGTGACTGGCATCATCTGTTCGAGCGACAGGGTAAAACTCCTGCCGCCGGCGTCGTAGGTTCCGGAAGCGGTCACCAGTGGCGTGCCGGCCTGATGGTACCAGAGCGAGAACTGCGTCAGGTCGCGGCCACTCGCGTCTTCGAAGCATTTGATGAAATCTTCGATCGTCACGGCCTGGCCGTCGTGACGGTCGAAATAGAGATCCGTGCCCTGCTTGAACAGATCGCGACCCAGGAGGGTGGCGATCATGCGGGTGACTTCGCTGCCCTTCTCGTAGACCGTCGTGGTGTAGAAGTTGTTGATTTCACGATATTTCGTCGGGCGAACAGGATGGGCAAGCGGCCCGCCGTCCTCCGGGAACTGTTCCGATTTCAGATGGCGGACTTCAGCGATACGCTTCACCGGCCGGGAACGCTGATCGGCGGAAAATTCGTGATCGCGATAGACGGTCAGGCCTTCCTTGAGGCAGAGCTGGAACCAGTCGCGGCAGGTGATGCGGTTGCCGGTCCAGTTATGGAAATATTCATGCGCGATGATCGCCTCGATATTGGCATAGTCGGCGTCGGTGGCGATTTCCGGATCGGCAAGGACGTATTTGTCGTTGAAGACGTTGAGGCCTTTGTTCTCCATCGCCCCCATGTTGAAATCGGAGACGGCAACGATCATGAAGATGTCGAGATCGTATTCGCGGCCGAAGCGCTCCTCGTCCCATTTCATCGATCGCTTGAGCGCATCCATGGCGTAGGCTGCACGAGGCTCCTTGCCATGCTCGACATAGATCTTCAGCGCTACTTCGCGGCCCGATGCGGTGACGAACGTATCCTCGACGACGCCAAGGTCGCCGGCGACGAGAGCGAAGAGATAGCTCGGCTTCGGATGCGGATCGAACCAGGCGGCAAAATGCTTGCCTTCGCCATAACCGGCGCCACCGAGGAAATTGCCGTTCGACAGCAGTAGCGGATTGGCGGCTTTATCGGCGATGATGTTGACCGTATAGGGAGCAAGTACGTCGGGCCGATCGGGGAAATAAGTGATGCGGCGGAAGCCTTCGGCCTCGCACTGGGTGCAATAGATACCGCCGGTGCGGTAGAGCCCCATCAGCTGCGTGTTGGCTTCCGGATTGATGATGGTCGTGATCGTCAGCTCGAAAGGCGCGCTTTCCGGCAGATCACGAACGGTCAGGCTTTCCGCTGTGGCCTCATATTGCGCGGCCGAAACTTCCGTCTGATCGAGCAGCAGTCCCGAGAGGGTCAGTTCGTCACCGTCGAGCACGAGCGGTGCCTGTCGGTCGGTGCCCTCGCGACGATGGAAGATCAACCGGGCTTCGACCTTGGTCTCGGTCGGGTGCAGCTCGAAGGTGAGGTCCACGCGTTCCAGAACGAAGTCGGTGGGACGGTAATCTGCCAGATACACGATCTGGCCGGTGTCTGTTCGCATGGTCTATCCTGATCAGGCTTGTACTGCGGCGGGCGGCGTTGATCCGGAGCGGAGGCTCCAGACGGGAAATCCGCGCGCATCATTACATCGAAATCTGAACCAAAGTTAAAGTCTTATCGTCGCGCCGCTACAATTTGTGATGGCGAGGGAAGTATTTGGTCAAGAAGGCCACGTTTCATTTCAGGTTGAAGGCCGCCTTGATTGCATCGTCGGCTTCCGTTTGCTGTACGACGACACCATGCCACCCGAGGCCATCATAGTCTTCATAGCCGAGCGTCTTGGCGTAAGCGACGATGGCGCCGTTATTGTCGTAATAGCTGCCTCGCGTCGTGCCCTCGGGATTGGCAAGCGCGAAATGCGAGAACATCAATTTCGGATCACTGCAGGCAATGACGCGCTTCTTGCCGTCGAGCAGCATCACCACGGTCTTTTCGGCGACCTGCGGCGGCAGGTTGGCCTCCTTGTCGACGATCGCCTGTCCCTGGTTCTGCCAGTCGAAATAGACACCCAGCGTGCCGATCTGCTTGCCATCCGATCGTCCGCCTTCGCGAATACCGGTGGCATAGACGAGCACATTGCGCCGGTCGTGAAACTCGCTGGGTTGGACCTCGTCGACAATATAGTCATCGCCCGACCGGCAGCTGGCCGCTGCCCTGAACCAGGGATCCGAGGCGAGATTGGCGCCGGCGAGCTTACGCTGGTAGGCGGGATTGGCCGAGGCGATGACCTGTCCCTTCATGTCGGTCACGACCAGATCGAGATAGACCGTGTAGAAGCGATTGATGACGCCCAACCGTTCGGCGGCGAAGGCGACGCGCTGTGGCTGCGGGTCCTGAAGCGCCTCCCACAGCGCCGTGTCGGTCGCCCACCAGCGAACATCGGCAGTGCGCTCGAAGAGATTGCGGACGATGAGCTGCACCAGCGTCTGAGCGAGATCGGTCAGGCGAACGCCCTCCATTTCCTCGACCAGCGCTTCGGCCATGCCGCGGCTGACGCCGATCCGGCCAAGCACGTTGTCCTGGAACTTGCCCGCAATGTCGGTGGCAATCTGCGCCAGGCGTTGTACCTCATTGGCGACCACAGCGAAGCCTTTGCCGGTTTCGCCGGCACGCGCAGCCTCGATGAGGGCATTGATCGCCAGAAGCTTGATCTGTTTGACGACATTGGTGTTGTCGGTACTGAAACGCTCGAGGTCTCTGCCGATACCATTCGTAACGACCCGCATCGAGCGCGGTGTTACGGCGCGCTGTTGGGAACTCAGTTCCGACGATTGGGCTGCCGTCATGGGATATAGACCTCGGAAATAGTAGAAACTGAAATAGCTATCGGCAATACATGGCGCGTCGCAGGAATTATTGACTGCGATGAAAATAAATTGAAACGCTATGGTTTTAAAAAGGTTAATACGGCTTATGATGAAGTAACTATACCGTTTTTGGTCCGAAAAAAGTCTTGGCGGACAGATCCGTGGCGATCAGTCGGCGGTAGACTGCGCCGTGCGGACGGTGGTTTCGCTGCCGCGAACGGGCAGCGGTAGGGGCTGGAAATCCGTTTTTTCGACGCGCCCCTCATTTGGCTTGCGCCTGGCAATGCGCCAACCGGCGTAGCCGGCATAGAGTGCGAAGGCCAGAGCCAGGAACCAGAGAAGGCCGGATGGGCCGGCAACTTCCATCATTGCGCCGCCGACCAGCGGCCCGGAGACCGTGCCGAGACCGTAGAGCAGCATGATACCACTGGAGATGGTGACATATTCGTCCGGTGCGGCGCGGTCATTGGCGTGGGCCACGTTGAGCGCATAGATCGGATAGAGCACTGTTCCGATGAAGAAACCGGCAATGTAGAGCGTCAATTGCGCATGCGCGTTGAACAACGTCATGATCACGCACGCAAGAATGCCGACGACGCCGCAGACGATCATCACGTAGCGGCGGTCCATTCGGTCCGATATGCGTCCGATCGGCATTTGCGATACTGCGCCGCCGGCGAGGACGCAGGCCAGCAGCGTTGCGCCCTCCGCAGTGTTCATGCCGACATTCTGGGTATAGACGCCGCCAAGGCTGCTCCAGGTACCGGAGAGGGCGCCAGACAGCAGAGAACCGACGAAGGCGATCGGCGAAAGCCGGTAAAGCTTTGGAAGGTCGAACCTGGCCTGATGGATCGGCGTCGGCGACTTGGCGGTCGACAGGGCCGTCGGCAGCATCGCCAGCGCGAAGATGACGCCGCACAGAATGAAAAGCGAGGTATTGCTTGGATCGCCAAGCGGCACCAGATATTGCCCGCCGATCGAGCCGACCAAACAGGTGATCATATAGACCGAGAAGATGGTCGCGCGGTTGTCGTTGGTGACCCGCTCGTTCAACCAGCTTTCGATGATGAGATAGGCTCCGGCGATGCCGAAGCCGCTGATGCAGCGGAAAACCAGCCAGGCCCGCCAATCGACCATCAATGCGCAAAGCAGAATGCCGATGCTGAGCAGCGAGATCAGGGCACCGAATACACGCACATGTCCCACCCGCTGCACGAAACGCGGCGTTATGATGCAGGATAGGGTGAAGCCGAAGGTGTAGCCGGTAGCGATCACCGAAATCGTGAAGGTTGACCAACCTTCCGCGACGGAGCGGATGGGAACCACGAAGTTCATCAAGCCATAGCCGACCATCATCAACAGCGTTGACAACATCAGACTGGCGATCGAGACGAGGCTGGCCAGCATTGGAGCGGGATTCCGGTCGAGTGGTTGAAGAGGATGTGCATCGCGAAAGCGCATCTTGCTCTAACGCAGCAACGATGCGCGATCAATCGCGACGGCATGTGACGCAGGTGATCGTTCGATCTTTCCTCGCGCCGTCATGGGAAAACATGATGGCTAAAGAATGGTTTTAAAGTTAAATTCTTTGTTTAACTTCTTGCGATAGCAGTGTTTTTAAACAATTATAGCATGCTATGTGATGTCGAGGTCGTGGTCTGTGACGGCAGATTTATCCAAAAAAATTAGAATAATTCTTTCCGTTTTGTATTTTAGAAGGGCGTCATAAGGAGGCCCGCTTGAGCTTTTCCGTCGAGCAACTTACCCGACATTCCGAATTCGTATCCAGCCTGCGTTTTTTGGCAGAGGCGCTGCGGGCTCGTTACGACAGCGGACCGCGGATCGCTCGTCTATTGGCCTCGCATCAGCGCTGGCTTTTGACCCAAATGGCCTATGCACTCTATCTTGAATATGATCCAGCCATACCCGGTTCCGGCCTGACTGTCGTCAAGCTCCGCGATGTCATCACGGAATACCGCGTCGCCAGCCGCAACACCGTGCTGAGCTATGTCGAGGAACTGCTGACCTATCGCTTCATTGTTCCCGCCGCTGGCGGCGTCCGGCGCCCACGCCGCTACGAGCCCTCCGAGATCAGTCACGCCGCAATGATCAGTTGGTATCTTGCCAATCTTGCTGCACTCGACATGCTCGACAATGGCGGCCGTGCGGTCGCACTTGCCGCTCATCCGGAACTGGTCGATTTGGCGCAGCCGCGCATGGCGCGCCACTGCCTGGAGGCCGCCGCCTGGCGCGAGCCGCCGGAGCGTGTCGGCCAATTTCTCTGGACGGAAGCGGGCGGCCTGGTGATGGACCATCTCCTATCCCGGGTGGATCTGAGTACCGAAGTCGACGGACGCGTCGATCTCGGCCGCATCGACACGCGCGCGATCGCTGCGCAATTCATGATGTCGCGCACCCATTTGCAGCGCCTTTTGCGCAAGGCTGCCGATCACGGCAGTCTTGGCTGGTATGACGAACCGAAGAAGACACGCGTGTGGATGTCCCGTGACTTCCTCGATGAATATTGCCGCTGGCAGGCCGTGAAACTCGCTGCTGTGGACGAAGCTTTTGCGTGGGCCCAATCCGTCGCGGCGAGCACCAGTCCGGCACAATAAGCCGCATAAAAAACGCCGGGCCAGGCCCGGCGCTGCTCTTCATGAAAATCTCTTATGAAAATCCAAAGGGCAGGGTCGATGATCCCACCCTTTCCAAACCTATAATGGGATGCCCGCGGCCGCTGCATGCGCAGGCCGCAGGTTGCTGCTGCCAGCCTTACGCAGGCCACGGGAGCGTTCAAATTCTTCCGCAGCGCGCACCGCTGAGCCAATGTGCCCTACGGAGTCGAGAAGAGTGAAAATTGAACGAAAGCCGGCAGACACGATATGATCCCTGAAAATAAAATCGTGTGCGATGCTGTCGCGATTTTCGCGGCACATCAACATACAATTCGGAAAAGCTGAGTTGTACAAATTGCAAAGCTAACGCATGTCGCGCAAAAGTGCGAGCGGTTTGCGAGAGCGACATAAGGGCTAAAGCTCAAGGAGCGTATCTGAAGGATCGCGATGAGCTTTAAACTTTGATTTGTCTCGGCTTTCCGTCGCTCAGCACTCGCGAAAATCGGCGAATATGGCAGTCGGACGACCGACGCGGGCAGAAATGCCAGTGCCGCGAGCAGTCATCTGCTCGTTGGCGGCAATGCCGAGGTTGCGGTGGCCGTTAGTGGCGCGCACAGGTTCGAGAGCGCGGCGCAGGGTATCAAACCCGCAATGGATAGGACGGAAGCGTGCAGTCACGGCCTTGGTTCCTTTCGAGTTCCTCCCAAGACACGCTACATATATTGCAGTGCAGCATTGATTCTGCAATGCGCACGGCTGGAATACTGCTATGCAAAAGACGCATGGCAAATTTCATCTTCCATTAACATTGATGAAAAATTAGCCCGAAACCTCGGCATCAATGCGGCTCTTGAACATCAAAAGATCGTTCCAGGCCAATCGCTTATTGATGGGAGCGGTCAGCAATTCCTGCGGATGGAGGCTGGCAATCGCCGGGATCGGCCGGCCGGCTATCGTCACGTCCCGCCATTGTCCGCGCAGGCCATGAATCGTTTCGTTGCTTTCAAAGAAGTGGCGCGCGGTGAAATTGCCAAGCAGCAGCAGGGCTTTCGGCTCCGCGAGCGCGATCTGCCGTTCGATGAAGGGGCGGCATATCTCGATTTCCGGGGCGGAGGGTGCGCGGTTGCCCGGCGGCCGCCATGGAATCACATTGGTGAGCAGGATGCCGTCACGCTGCAAACCGATGGCGGCCAACATCTTGTCAAGCAGATACCCGGTTCGCCCGGCAAAGGGCGTGCCTTCGCGGTCGTCATCGGCACTCGGCATCGGGCCGATCACCATGACCCTGCCTTCGGCGGTGCCGCTGGCGAAGATGGTCGAGCGGGCACTGTTTTTCAGATTGCAGCCGTTGAAGGCCTCCAGCGCAGTCTTGAGTTCGCTCAATGACCGTGCGCTTTCGGCCGCGAACCGGGCCTGTTCGACGGCTTGCTCGTCAGGGATGGCGGGTGCGTTTCGCGGCGGCATCGTTGAGGCGGCCGGTTGTGCGGCCTGGCGACGTTCCGGCTGCATCGCCGGCCGCGTCGCAGGCGGCGTTGCCTCCACGCGCGGCTGGACTGCCCGGGCGCCTTGGCGGCTGGCCTTCAGCGCCTCGAATTCGGCAAAGCGGTCGACCGCTTCCTCTTCAAGCAGCCACTCGACGCCAGCCTCCGCATGAAAGTGCAGAAGGGCGGCAAGTTCGGCCGGAGTGAGGTCGTTGGCAGAGATCATCGGGGAATTCTAGCCAAAGCGGTGGCAGAACGAAAGGGCAGGGTGCTCTCGACCCTTACGCCGTCCACTGGCTGATATCGTCGCGCTCGCCGATCAAGGCGAGACCATGGGCGATCGACAGCAACTCGCCGCCGGTTTCGATCCGCTCCTGACCGAAGCGTTCGGTGAAGATGCGGCGCACCGCCGGCACGAACGATGTGCCGCCGGTGAGGAACACCTTGTCGATGCTCTCGGGCGATGTGTTGGTTGTCGCCAGCACGTCATCCAGCGCACCTTCGATGCGCGCGAGATCGTCGGCAATCCAGCTTTCGAATTCGGTGCGGCGCACGGTCTTGCGGCCGGCTTTGCCGAGCGGCGGGAAATTGAATTCGGCTTCCTCGTTGGCCGAAAGCGCCATCTTCGTCGCCGATACGGCCTGATAGAGCGGATAGCCTTCGTCATGTTCCACGAGATCGATAAAGGTCTCCAGCTTTTCCGGCTCGAGACTGCTGCGCACCAGTGTTTTCAGATCGGCATATTCGCGCGAGGTCTTAAAGATCGATAGCTGGTTCCAGCGGCCGAAATTGGCATAGTAGGAGGTGGGCATTTCCAGCAGCTTGTCGAAGCTTTTGAAGAGGCTGCCTTTGCCGATCGCCGGCGAAACGATGTTGTCGATCATCCGGAAGTCGAAGTGATCGCCGGCAATGCCGACGCCTGAATGGCCGATCGGGGTCGCCGTCAGCTTTCCACCATGGGTCTCGAAGCGGATCAGCGAATAGTCGGTCGTGCCCCCGCCGAAATCGGCGACCAATACGGTCGCGTCCGCTTTCAGATGCTGGGCGAAATAGAACGCAGCCGCGACCGGTTCGTAGACGTAATGGATTTCTGGAAAGCCGAAGCGCGACAGCGCCGCGTTATAGCGCGCTGTGGCAAGGGATGCATCCGGATTGGCGCCGGCAAAGTGCACCGGCCGGCCTGTGACGATGCGGCCGACATCCGCCGGCCAGCCCTCACCGGCATAGGCGCGCAACCGGCGCACGAAAATCTCCATCAGATCCTCGAACGTGTGGCGCTTGGCAAAGATCAGCGTACCCTGGAAAAGCGCGCTTGCCGCAAAAGTCTTGATCGATTGCAGAAAGCGGCAATCGCCCGGATTGTCGATGAATTGCCGGATGGCGGCATGCCCCGCCTCGACCTTCAAAGCCGCAGCGCCCAGTCCCGGATCCTTCATGAAGGACAATGCCGTGCGCATGCTGTCGGCGGTACCGGCGGCACTGGTGAAGGCAACCGATTGTGTCGCCGGACCATCGGCCAGAGCCAAAACCGTGTTCGTTGTGCCGAAGTCGAAACCAAGCGCCCGAGCCATGCCCGCACTCCCTTCTGCTGAATTTTTTTGGAATGGGGCAATACCCCCTTATGGAACGCGAGACGCGCCCTTGTCGTAAGGAGGGCGCGTCATGGCATGACTGCAATGCAAGTGCAAGATGTGAGAGTGCATTTGTTTCGGCATGCTCCCATCCGAAAACCGAGTTTTCGCTGCAGCGTTCTTGGGTTCGGGATCATGCGAAGCAAAACGGGCGCCTTGCGGCGCCCGTCGGGTTATTCGGCCGCAATGGCGGTCGGCGTTTCTTCTTCGTGCTGGTGCGTCTCTTTGCGATTGCCGAAGCGAGCCAGGTAATCGTTCAAGGAATTCATCTGAAGGAAGATGACCGGCGTGATGAACAGCGTCAGGATCTGTGAGACGACCAGACCGCCGACGACGGCAATGCCGAGCGGCTGGCGCAGCTCCGAGCTGGCACCGCCACCGAGGGCAATCGGCAGCGCGCCGAGCAGGGCGCAGAAGGTCGTCATCATGATCGGACGGAAACGGCGAATGCAAGCTTCGTGGATCGCCTCCGCCGGCGATATGCCGGCGGTCGATCGAAGCGTTTCCAGCGCCACGTCGATCATCATGATCGCGTTTTTCTTGACGATACCGATCAGCATCAGCAAGCCGATGAGCGCGATGATCGACAGGTCGAAGCCGAAGAGCTTCAAGGCGAGCAGGGCGCCGAGAGCGGCAGCCGGCAAGCCCGAGAGAATGGTCAGCGGATGGATGAAGCTCTCGTAGAGAACGCCGAGGACCACATAGATCGTCAGGACGGCGGCAAGGATCAGGTAAGGCGTGCTGCCCTGCGACTGCTGGAAGATCTGAGCAGTACCGCCGTAGGACGTGAAAACGTCCGCCGGCATATTGATGTCCTTCTTGATCTGGTCGATCTGAGCGGTAGCGTCGCCGAGCGCTTCGCCGGCCGGCAGGTTGAAGGACACGGTGGTCGAAACGAGCTGACCGGTCTGGTTGATGGTCACCGGGCCGGTATTGCGCACGATGTGCGCGAAGGCCGACAATGGAACCTGCTCGCCCTTCGAAGACGTCACATGAATGCGCGACAGCTTCTGGTCGTCCCAGGGCTGGTTCGCATCATATTCGATGATCACGTCATAGCTGTCGCCGGTCGACTGGATCTGGGCGGCGGCGTAGTCGCTGAAGGCCTCTTCAAGCGTCGTGCGCAGCAGGTTGTTGTTGATGCCGTAGGCGGCGGCCTTCTCTGTGTCGACGACGATATTGGCCTGCAAAGCGTTGTATTGCGCGTCGGTGGTCACGTCGGTGAAGCGCGGATCCTTGCGCATCTCCTGCAGCATCTTGTTGGCCCACTGGTTCGTCAGATCGGCGTTGAGGGCCTGGATGATGAGCTGATACTGGCTAGCGGTCTGGCGTCCGCCGAAGCGAAGGCTTTGCTGCGGGTTGATGAAGACCTGAATGCCTGGGATCTTGGCGACTGCGGCGCGCATTTCGCGCAGCGTCTGGTCGAGCGGTTCGCGATCCTTCTTGTCCTTCAGCTGGGCATAGATCGTACCGTTGTTGAGTGTCTGGCGGGCGCTGGCGCCGACGACCGACATTACGTGCTCTACGGCCGGGTTCGCCTTGATGGCTGCAGCGGCCTGGTTCTGCAGGTCACGCATGGCCGGATAGGAAATATCCTGGCGCGCGCGCGTCGAAATCTGCAGTCGGCCAATGTCTTCCTGCGGGAAGAAGCTCGCCGGCAGCGTCAGGAAGAGGTAGGCTGAGAGCGCCACCGAGGCAAGGAAGCTTCCAAGCACGATGTAGCGATGGCGAAGACACCATTCTACGCCCTTGCCATAATTGGCTTCGGTCCAGTTGAAGCCCTTGTTAAACAGGCGAACGGGCAGGGGAGGGTGGCTGTGGGCGCTGGAGAGGCGCGAGCCGAGCATCGGCGTGACCGTGAGCGAGACCACGGCCGACGAGACAATGGCGATGGCCACGACCATGCCGAATTCGTTGAAGATACGGCCAACGACGCCGCCCATCAGCAGGATCGGGATGAACACGGCGATCAGCGAGATCGACATGGAGATGATCGTATAGCTGACTTCGGCCGCGCCCTTGAGGGCTGCCTGCCGCACGGGCATGCCTTCTTCCATGTGCCGCAGAATGTTCTCCAGCATGACGATTGCGTCGTCCACCACGAGGCCGACCGCGATCGTCAATCCAAGCAGGGAGATGTTATCGACGCTATAGCCGAGCACATACATCATGCCGAAGGTTGATATCAGCGAAAGAGGCACGGCGAGACCGGGGATGATCGTTGCCGTCACGTGGCCTGTGAACATGTAGATGACGAGAACGACGAGGCCGATGGTCAGCATCAAGGTGAACTTGACGTCGGAAATAGCCTCGCGGATCGGCTGGGCCGAGTCGTTCATAACAGTCATTTTGACGGAAGCCGGCATTTCAGCATGCAGCTTCGGCAGCGTCTTGTTGACGGCATCGACGACGTCGACGGTATTGGCGTCGGGCTGGCGCTGAATCGCCAGGATGATCGCCCGCTGGCCATCGTACCAGCTGCCGATATTCTGGTTTTGGACGCTGTCCTGGACGTCAGCGACATCGCCGAGGTGAATCGGATTGCCGTTGGGATTGGCGATCACAAGAGTGCGAAACTGGTCGGCGTTGACGCGCTGTGTATCAGCATTGATCGTCATGCTCTGCGCGGCGTCTTGCAACGTGCCGATCGGGACCTGGTTGTTGGCGTTGACAACGGCTGAATTGACCGTGTCGATACCGATGCCGCGATCGAGAAGCTTGTTGGGGTCGACGTCGATACGCACCGCGTAGGTCTGCGCGCCGTTTACGGTCACTTCGGCGACGCCCGGCAGGGTCGAAATCGACGGAGCGATGATGTTCTCGGCAATATCGTCGAGTTTGCTGCGTTGCAAAGTGTCGCTCTGTACGGCGATCAGCATGACGGGCGCATCGGCCGGATTGGTCTTCCTGTAGCTCGGCGGCGTGGTCAGGTTGTTGGGCAGTTTCCTCTGTGCGGTCGAGATCGCCGCTTGCACGTCACCGGCGGCGGCGTCGATGCTGCGGTCGAGATTGAACTGCAGCACGATGCTGGTATTGCCAAGCGAGTTTGTCGAGGAAATTTCGCTGATGCCGGGGATCGTCTCGAACTGTTTGATCAGTGGCGTGGCGACCGAGGTGGCCATGGTCTGCGGTGAGGCACCCGTCAGCTGGGCCGAGACGTTGATCGTCGGGAAGTCCACCTGCGGCACCGCCGCGACGGGGATGAGCCGGTAGCCGGCGAGACCGGCAAGAACCACGCCAATGGCAAGAAGCGTGGTGGCGACCGGTCGCTGGATACAGAAGCTTGGGATCATTGCTGCGCTCCAACTGCGATGGTTTCGGTCTTGCCATCATCGGCCGCGGCGACCTTCTCGCTCGGATTGTCGCTGAACTGTTCCTTGACCTCGGTGCCGTTGTTAAGCTGCGACTGCCCCTCGACAACGACATGGTCGCCGACCGAGAGGCCCGTGGCGACGGCCGTTCGGCCGCCGTTGGCGCGATCAATGGTGACCGGCGTGATCTTGACCTTGTTGTCTTTCACCACAAAGGCGATGTAGCCGTCCGGCCCGGGCTGACGGCGACCGTCGGCACGACGATGAGTTGCTCGTTGTCGGCAAAGTGAACCATGACATTCGCGGAGCGTCCCGGCCACAAGGCGCCGTTGGCGTTCTCGAAGGTTGCCTTCACGGCGATCGTTCCGGAAGCCTGGTTGACCGTATTGTCATAGAAGGTGATCGTTCCGGTGCGAGGCTTGCCCTTTGCGGAACGAGGAACGGTGGTGACCTGGACAGGACCGGCGGCCAGCTGCTCCTGCAATTGGCGCAGGTTGTTTTCCTGCATGGTGAACTTGATGTAGGCCGGATCATATTTGCTGATTGTCACGATCGGCGTGCCGGCGCTGACATAGGCCCCGAGGCTCAATTGAACGTCGCCAAGGCGGCCGTCATAGGGCGCGCGTATATCGGTGTTTCCGAGCAGGACCTGATCCGAGGCAAGCTGCGCTTGGTCCGCGCTGACTGTGGCAATAGCGGCATCGCGGGTCGCGCGCGCTTCGTCAGCGGTCGCCTGAGTGCCGGCATTGCTTGTGAGCAGGCTATTGGCACGGGTCAGCGCGGTCTCTGCCTGGGCAAGGTTTGCCTGGTCTTTCGTGAGGTTCGCCTGGTCCTTGCTGACGGCAGCCTGCGCTGTACGCGGATCGAGCTTGGCGATTAGATCGCCGGCTTTGACCGTTGCGCCGTCCTTGACGGCGATCTGCGTGATCAACCCAGCTTCCTGCGCGGCGATCGTCGTCGAATCGATCGGCACGACCCAGCCGGTCGCCGGGACGTCCATCGGAAGCGTGCTTTTGACAGCGGCGACCGTCTTTACGGCGATGGGGCCGACCTGACGCTTGCCCTGGCCACCAGCAGTTTTGCTGCTATCCTCGGTCTTGGCCGATGCTTTATCGACGAAAGCCGACATGAAGGGGATACGGTCGCGGTAGCTCCAGACTGCTAGAGCGGCGACAATGACAACGCCAAGAGAAAGCAAAATTTCTTCATATTTAAGAACCGGTCGAGGCAAGTTGCAGGAAACGCGATGACATTTGATGTGGATTTATTGCGACGCAACAAAGACGGGCTTTGCCGCAATTCATCACATCGCCGTTACCGCTAACGTTCGGTATTCTGTCCCTATAACGCGAATTTATGAACGCCAATTCGCGGCAACTTACCACAGTTCGACAGGGTGAAAAATTAACACTTGGAAAGCTTTGCCGGTGTGTTTCCGTTTGCAGTGCAACAAATGGTCGAAATGACTATTTTTTGATTGCAGTTATGCGACAAAAGCAATGCAATGCCGCTCTTATGTCGCCGTTTATCCCGAATCTGCAGGATTCGGGCCCGGTATCGGCCTCGTCGTTTCTCACGCAATTGTGTTCGGTGCGCCCGTTTTCTCCAAAGGCACACCGCTTATTCGCTGATCCTATCTTCAGAGCGAACGTGCCGCGCCGCCGTCGCAGCGGATCATGGAGCCGGTGACATAGCTCGCGGATTCGCTGCAGAGAAAGGCGGCTGTCGCCGCGAACTCTTCGACGCGGCCATAGCGACCGGCGGGAATGCGCTGCTGACGCTCGGCATGAATTTCCTCCAGGCTCTTGCCACTGCGTTTGGCTGCCGCGTTGTCAAGTTCGGCCAATCGGTCGGTAGCGATGCTGCCCGGCAGAAGCATATTCACGGTGATGCCATGGGCCGCGACCTCGGTCGCTAGCGTCTTGCTCCAGCCGGCAAGCGCGGGGCGCAGCGTGTTGGAGAGCGCCAGATTGGGGATCGGTTCGATGACGCCGGAGGAAGCGACGGTCAGGATGCGTCCCCAGCCCTGCGCCTTCAGGCCGGGCAGCAACGCATTGGTTAGCGTTATGATCCGCGCCACCATCGACAGGAAATAGGTTTCCAGCCGGTCGGCGGTCATGTCCTCTGATGTTCCTGGTATCGGCCCGCCGGTATTGTTGACGAGAATGTCGAGTCCGCCGAGTTTGTCGGCTACCGCCTTGCCGACGACCTCGACGAAATTCTCGTCGTTGAGATCTGCCCAGATCCAATCGGCCTGGCCTTTTCCTTCGGCATTGATGGCCTTGCAATTGCTCTGGAGCCTCTCGCCGCTGCGACCGCAAAGCAGGACATTTACACCCTCACGCGCCAGCGCCACCGCTATGCCATGGCCAAGCCCCTTGGACGAAGCCAAAACCAGCGCCCGCTTTCCTTTGATGCCGAGATCCATGTTGTTCACCTTTCACGTTGCCGAATATTTCGAAGGGGATTTATAGAATGCTGCGAACCATTTTTGAAAGTTGAATGCCGATAAGCAGCAAGCAAACGCGCGGAAATATTGACGTTAACGTAAGAGTAATCTAACTTCGACAGAGCGCTGTGCGAATTGGAGGATCAACTGTCGCTTCCCGGCTCGACAATCCCCTCCCATTTTGACAAGAGATACCCGAAATGGGGAAGACGCCCAAAGGGGATAAGGCCGCGCGCCAATTCAATCGGAGCCTGGTCAATCGGAGAAAGTGAATGACTGACGCCAGTGAGCTGCCTGAACGCGAGAGCATGGAATTCGACGTTGTGATTGTCGGCGCCGGACCGGCTGGCCTGTCGGCTGCGATCCGGCTGAAACAGGTCAATCCCGATCTCACCGTCGTTGTGCTCGAAAAGGGAGCGGAGGTCGGCGCCCATATCCTATCCGGCGCGGTCGTCGATCCGATCGGCATAGATCGCTTGCTGCCCGGCTGGCGCGAAGAGGAGGGGCATCCCTTCAAGACCGAGGTGACGGACGATCATTTCCTGTTCCTGGGACCCGCCGGCTCCGTCCGCCTGCCGAATTTCATGATGCCGCCGCTAATGAGCAATCACGGCAATTATATCGTCTCGCTTGGGCTTGTCTGTCGCTGGCTCGCCGAAAAGGCCGAGGCGCTCGGCGTTGAAATCTATCCCGGCTTTGCCGCAACCGAAGTGCTCTATAATGATGCCGGCGCCGTCATCGGCGTCGCCACCGGCGACATGGGCATCGAGAAGAACGGCGAGCCTGGTCCGAACTATACGCGCGGTATGGCGCTGCTCGGCAAATATGTGCTGATCGGCGAAGGCGTGCGCGGCTCGCTCGCCAAACAGCTGATTGCCAAGTTCGACCTGCAGAAGGGCCGCGAGCCGCAGAAATTCGGCATCGGCATCAAGGAACTCTGGCAGGTGAAGCCCGAGCACCACAAGCAGGGTCTCGTGCAGCATTCCTTCGGTTGGCCGCTCGGCATGAAAACAGGCGGTGGCTCTTTCCTCTATCATCTCGAGGACAATCTCGTCGCCGTCGGTTTCGTCATCCACCTCAACTACAAGAATCCCTATCTCTATCCCTTCGAAGAATTCCAGCGCTTCAAGACGCATCCGGCGATCCGCGGCACGTTCGAGGGGGCCAAGCGGCTCTCCTACGGCGCGCGCGCCATTACCGAGGGTGGCTGGCAGTCGGTGCCGAAGCTTTCTTTCCCCGGCGGCGCGCTGATCGGCTGTTCGGCCGGTTTCGTCAATGTGCCGCGCATCAAGGGTAGCCACAATGCGGTGCTCTCGGGCATGCTGGCGGCTGACAAGATTGCTGCGGCGATTGCATCCGGCCGCTCCAACGATGAAGTGGTCGAGATCGAGAATGAATGGCGTGCCACCGATATCGGCCGCGACCTGAAGAAGGTCCGCAACGTCAAGCCGCTCTGGTCGAAATTCGGCACCGGTCTCGGCATTGCGCTTGGCGGCTTCGACATGTGGATGAACACCTTGTTCGGCTTCTCCCTGTTCGGCACGCTGAAACACGGCAAGACCGATGCCCAATCTCTCGAACCGGCGGCCAAGCACAAGCCGATCGCCTACCCAAAGCCGGATGGCGTTCTGACCTTCGACCGCCTGTCCTCGGTGTTCCTGTCGAACACTAATCATGAGGAGGACCAGCCGGTCCATCTTCAGGTCAAGGACATGGCGCTGCAGAAGAGCTCGGAATTCGACATCTATGCCGGTCCGTCGACCCGCTACTGTCCGGCCGGTGTCTATGAATGGGTGGAAAAGGACGGCAAGGAAACTTTCGTCATCAACGCCCAGAACTGCGTCCACTGCAAGACCTGCGACATCAAGGACCCCAACCAGAACATCAACTGGGTGCCGCCGCAGGGCGGTGAGGGGCCGGTCTATCCGAACATGTGACGGGCATGGGAAGATGCAGCGAGACGCTTTCACCATTCGGCTTGCCCGTTCCACTGATCTGGATTTTATGGCGGAGATCGAGATCGACGCCTTCGTGACTCTCCGTCAGGCACTCGGCAGAGAGGATGACGGCAGGACCGTGCCGCGTGACAAGCTGCAGCGTGCGCTCGATGCGAAGCTGTTGCTCGTGGCGGCGGATGATTTGGATCACCCCTTCGCCTTCCTTGCCGCTGCCGAGCTTGATGGTGCGATCTATGTCGTGGAGATTGACGTCATGCAACGCTGGCAGCGCAAGGGTGTCGGGCGCCGCTTGATGCTGACCGTAATCGAAGCGGCGCGGACGCGCGGCGCATCGGGCGTCACCTTGACGACGGACCGCTATGTGCCGTTCAACGCGCCTTTTTACGCCTCGCTCGGGTTCAAAGTGCTGGATGAACATCAGATGCCGGCAGGACTGTCTGAGATTCTAAAATTCGAGATCGACCATGGCGCGGGTTCCGAAAGACGGGTGGCCATGGCACTGTGGTTCTGAGTAGGTATTTACAGGCGTCAACTATCAGATGACGCTGTCTTAAATGCCGAAGGCTGCCCAAGGGGCAGCCTTCAAGCTATCCTTCACTGATCGCCGCGCTTATTTCCGCGACAGTACCCCCGTCGAAAGCGCAACGCCCATTCCGGTGACAACAGCGGCTGCAATTTCAGCGGCGCCGATCGATTCGCCAAGCAGCAATGCGCCGCCGAAGGTGGCGAGGACGGGTGTGATGGCAGTGAAGGCCGCGGCTTGCGTGCCGCCGAGGGCCTGAACGGCGAGACCATAGGCGAGCGTGGCGGCGAGGCCGGAAAGCAGGCCTTGGCTGACAACCTGCAGGCCGATTTCCGGCAGTGGGATGGAGGCGAGCGAACTGCCGAAGATGAAGGCCAGGCCGACGTGGATGAGGAACGACCAGATGGCGATGATGGCGCTTGATTGGATGGCGTTCAGGCCGGAGCGACGAAAAGCGTGGGTGTAACCGGCCCAGAGGAGGGCGCCGAGCGGCAACAGCGTGAAGCTGGCCCATGAAATCTCCGTGCCGGACAGGCTACGCACCAAAAGGATGATGACGCCGGCGACGATGCCCCCGAGGCCGAGCCAGCGGGTGATGTCGGGTCGCTCGCGAAACAGCAGCACGCCGAGCAGCGCCGTTGCCAGCGGCATTGAGCCACCGAGCAGGATGCCGGCTGATGCGGCGGGTGTGAAATGGATGGCGAAGGTAGTCAATTGAAAGAAGAGCGCGCCTGAGCCGCAGACCATCAGCGCCAAAAGCTTCAGCGGCACACCTTTCGGCAACAGCCCGGTGCGCAGCCAGACGGGCGAAAGCACCAGCGCCGGAATGCCGTAGCGGATCAGGCCGAGGTCGACCGTGCCCATCTGCGTTTCTGCGGTGTGGCGGGTGGCAAGAATCCAGTTGGCCCAGATCAGCACCGTAACGATGGCGCCGGCATAACCGACTGCAGCAGGCGTTGTCTTGCGGGAGGAGAGGGTCAAAGCAGTCATCGACGTATCCTTTCGAGCCGTCCGGATCATCATCCGGTTGACGAAAAGATAGCGCCGAAGGCCGAGGCATGTCCTTGCTAGTTATGGCTCGAAGAAAGTGCTATGAGCAACTATCTGCCAATATTAGCGGAAAGACTTTGCAAAAATGCCAAAACTGGATAAATTCGATATTGCCATCCTTAACTGCCTGCAGGAGGACGCGCGCGCCACCAATGTCGAGATCGCCGAGCGGGTGAACCTGTCGCCGTCACCCTGTTTGAGGCGCATTCGCAATCTGGAAAAATCGGGTCTGCTGCGCGGCTATCGCGCCGATATCGATCGCAAGGAGGCCGGTCTCGGGCTGACGGTTTTCGTCGAACTCAAGGTCGGCCATCATTCGAAAGAGAATTCCGAGGCGCAGCAGGCGGCATTGCTCGCGATCCCCGAGATCGTGTCCTGCCACCTGATTTCCGGAGCTGCGGATTTTCTGGCGGAAGTCGTCGTCGAGGACCTTGCCGCCTATGAGAAGGTGATGTCGGAAAAGCTTCTGACGCTGCCCGGCGTCTCCGACCTACGCTCGAATTTCGCAATCCGCAGCATCAAGACCAACGGCGTCTTGAAGCTGCCCCAGCCGATCTGAAAACTACCGGCATGAAAGAAAAAGGGGCCGTCGCCGGCCCCCTTCGATGCAGGATTTTCTTATCCTCAAAGCAAAGTGCCGCTGAGGATCATCAGCGCGACCGAGAAATAGATCACCAACCCGGTGACGTCGACCAGCGTTGCGACGAACGGGGCCGATGCGCTGGCTGGATCGAGGCGCAGTTTTTGCAGAATGAAGGGCAGCATCGAGCCGGCCAGCGAGCCGAAGGTGACGATACCGATCAAGGCGGCGAAGACCGTGACGCCGACCAGTTGCCAATGCGGACCATAGTCGAAAAGGCCGATGGTCTGCCAAAGCACAACGCGGGCAAAGCCGACGAGACCGAGGATCGAGCCGAGCACAATACCCGTCGGCAATTCGCGGAACGCGACCCGCCACCAATCGGAAAGCTTGAGCTCGCCGAGCGCCAGCGCCCGGATGATCAGCGAGGTTGCCTGCGAGCCGGAATTGCCTCCCGAGCTCATGATCAGCGGGATGAAGAGCGTCAGCACGACTGCCTTCTCCAGCTCGCCTTCGAAGTGCTGCATGGCGCTTGCCGTCAGCATCTCGCCGAGGAAGAGGGCAGCGAGCCAGCCGGCACGCTTGCGGATCATGCCCCCGAAGCCGATTTTCATGTAGGGCTGGCCGAGGGCCTCCATACCGCCGAATCTCTGTGCAGCCTCGGTCGTATCGGCGATCATGGTATCGATGACGTCGTCGACCGTGACGATGCCGAGCATGAGGCCGTTTTCGTCGACAACCGGCAATGCGAGCAGGTCGTGGCGACGGATCAGGCGGGCGACATCCTCCTGCTTCATCAGCGCAGGCGCAGTGACCGGTGCACCCTTCTGCGCCACCGTCAGGATACAGGCATCGGGCTCGCCGGTGATGAGACGGCGCAGCGTCACGACATGCAGCAGCGCATGGGTGTCGTCGTCGAGCACATAGATCGCATAGACCGTTTCGCGGGAGCGCTCGACCTGGCGAACGTGGTCGAGCGTCTGTGCGACGGTCCAACTGGCGAACACGCTGACGTACTCTGTCGTCATGATGCCGCCGGCCGTGCGCGGCGGATAACCCATCAAGCCCTGGATTGCGACACGTGCAGGCTCCTCAAGGGTGGCAAACAGACGCGCGCGGGCGTCGTCGTCCAGTTCGAGAAGAATGTCGGCCACGCGGTCGTTGGACATGCCATGCAGCAGCCGTGCGGCGTCTGCATTGGTCATGACCTCAAGAATGGCAGGGGCGTTACGAAGCTCCGGCCGGTCGAGAATGCGAATGGCGCGTTCTTCCGGCATCTTGGCCAAGATGCGCGCGGCTTCGCTGGCCTCGATCGCGTTCAGCGACTCAACGCGTTCTGCAATGGTAAGGCCGCGATTATTATTGATGAATGCACGAGCGGCGCTGCCAGCCCGCATGGGGAAGCTGTTGATATTCATTATAGCTCGCCTTTCCAGTCGATCCGCCGTCGTGACAGATCGTGGCGAGCCGACAGGAGTCGGTTACAGCACGAGCGCCACTGACGGCAAAGGCAATCGACTACTACTGTCGCTAGGCATCGTAAGATGGCTCCGGTTAATCGGTATGGAAAACACTGTTCCCCACATCGGGAGAAGTCGCTCCGAAGAGGCGAAAAGTCAAGTGGCGCCGATGGTTAATGCCATAATGTCGCAGGTATTTTTTTATTGGGCGGCTAAGGCTTGTGCGTTGCAGCAATCATTGTTGCAAAAATGTCAAAAACAGTTTGGCCGGGGGCATGTGCCGCGCGTCGATTATGCGCTGACGCCGCTCGGCGCCAGCCTTGAGCCGATCATCAAAGCGATAGCCGTCTGGGGTGAGGAAAACGTCTTCTGCGATAGTGGCAAGCAAGAAGTGCGGCCTCTGCCGGCGTCATGCGCGCCGGCTGTCGCGCTCAAGAGCAACTGATATCCCGAAAACGATCAGGCCCAAGACGGAAAGCACCGCGCCGACATAGCCCGTCGACGCCGCCGTGAAGCCCCAGGAAATCACCAGGCCGCCGAGCCAGGCGCCGAGCGCATTGGCGATGTTGAAGGCCGAATGGTTGGAGGCGGCAGCCAGCGTCTGTGCATCCGCCGCGACATCCATCAGACGTGTTTGCACGGCAGGGCAGGCGGCAAAACCGCAGCCGATCAGGAACACACAGAGGCAAAGCATCACAGAATTGGCAACCGTCAGCGAAAACAGCGTCATGATGACGACGTTGAAGACCATCATGCCGCCGATCGTGCCCTTGAGCGACAGGTCACCCAGACGCGAGCCGACAATATTGCCGACATTCATGCCGATGCCGAAGAGCGCCAACACGACCGGCACCATGCCTGTTCCCAAACCGGCAACCTGCGTTGTCGTCGTTGCAACGTAGCTGAAGATCGAGAACATGCCGCCGAAGCCGACCGCGGCAATGCCAAGCGTCAGCCAGACCTGGACACGGCGCAGCGCCCCCAGTTCGCGGGCGATGCTCGCGCCTTCCTCGACCCTATCCTTGGGCAGGAACAGCGCAATGAGCAGCATGGTCACGAGGCCGACGCCGCCGACCATCATGAAAGCCGCCCGCCAGTTCAGAAGCTGGCCGAGAAAGGTGGCGATCGGTGTGCCGATCAGGGTGGCTATGGTGAGGCCAAGCATGACCTGTCCGACCGCACGCACGCGGCGATGGACAGGCACCATTGAGGCGGCCACAAGCGCTGCGACGCCGAAATAGGCACCGTGCGGCAAGCCGGTGATGAAACGCAGAGCCGCGAAGCTTTCGAAGGTCGGAGCGAGAGCACTGGAAATATTGCCGGCTGCAAAGATTGCCATCATCAGCAAAAGCAGGGTGCGCCGCGCCATCTTGGCAGCGAGAACGGCGATGACCGGGGCGCCGACGACAACACCGAGCGCATAGGCACTGATGACATGGCCTGCCTCTGGCGTGGTAACACCGAAAGTATCGGCGACCTCAGGCAACAAGCCCATGATGACGAATTCGCCGGTGCCGATACCGAAGCTGCCGACCGCGAGCGCCAGTGTGACAAGGGCGATCGCGGTGCGCGACGGCCCTTCGAGGACGGTTTGGGAATCAATGACGTCGGCGGCGATATCGCTCACGAAAACTCCTTGGCGGCGATCATGCAAAAAAGCGCCGCGGAGCGGGCAACCGGATGGAAGAAACCGGGATGCAGGCGTCGGGCACACGATACGAAATGAAGACTGGAAAGGCATGAGAACGCCCCAATTAATAATATGAATCAGGGTGATATCGCTGTCGCGTGCATTTTCTGCAGTGCAGCATATCGCTCCTTGCATAAGTCTTTGCGAGGCTCATCGTTCGATGTGCCACCCGCATTGATTGCCGTAGACGGTGTCAAAACGCTTGAAATCGCCTTGGTCGAAACCATTTCTGGAAGAGCAGGTGTGGGGATCAGATCCTTTTTGAGACGTATTCAGCGAGAGAACCGGGAGCCTCGATGAAACTGATCGGCTTTTTCAATCGCGACGGCGGTACGTTCAAGACAACGGACATGGCCGCTTACGAAATGAAGGCAGAGCAGGTTTTCCGGGATGCCGGCCATGATTTCGAAGGCCTGGTCGTTTCGGGTAGCGAAATCGTTGCTGCGATGGAACGTGCAGCGCGGCGCGACGATATCGACGGTATCGTCGCTGGCGGCGGTGATGGAACGATTTCCGCGGCCGCCGCGGTCGCTTGGAGAAACGGCGTCGCACTTGGCGTCATTCCGGCCGGCACGATGAACCTCTTTGCACGCTCGCTCCGGCTGCCGCTCGATATCTATCAGGTGCTGGACGTGCTGGCGACGGGCGAGGTCGATCAAGTGGATATCGGCAGCGCCAACGGCCGGCCCTTCATCCATCAGTTTTCCGCCGGCATGCACGCGCGCATGGTGCGCTACCGCAACGCCTATACTTATCGTTCGCGTTTCGGCAAGATGTCGGCCAGCACGCGCGCCGCCTTGGGCGTCGTCTTCAATCCACCGGAGTTCGATGTCGATTTCGAAGCCGAGGGAGTTCGTGAGCGCCGCCACGTCTCGGCGATTTCCATATCCAACAATCCCTTCGGCGCCAACACGCTGCTTTATGCCGATGATCTGCGCGGCGGCGAGCTTGGCTTCTATACGGCAGGGCCGTTGCGGCCGCTCAACGTGGCGCGGCTGGCCATCGATATGCTGCGCGGCCGATTTCGCGACAACGCCGATGTCATGGTCATGCATGCGCGCGAAGTGCATCTGCATTTCCCGAAGTTGCGCAGCCTGGCGAATTGCGTCGTCGACGGCGAGCTGCTGCCGCTGGAACGCGATATTACACTTAAACTTCATGCCGGCGAGCTGAAGGTGATGATCAAGCAAGCCACAGCCGCACGAGCAGCCGAGGAAGACGCAGTCCGCAGCGCGTTCGTCTGACGTCCGTCAAAGGCGCGGCAGATACGTCCGATAGTCGAAATCGGACACGGTGCGCAGATAGCGGATTGCTTCCTTGTGCTTCGTATCGCCGTAGAGCTTCTGATACCGCTCTCCGAAAATATCGGCGATGAAGGGCGAGGCGCGGAAGCGCTCAACGGCGGTAAGGAAATCATGCGTCAGTCGTGGCGCATTGGACGGCACATGGCTTGGTGTCGTCTCTTCGCCGGGATCGAGTTCATTCTGCAATCCAAGCAACATGCCTCCGAGGATCGCCGCCAGCATCAGGTATGGATTGGCATCGGCACCGGCGACACGGTGCTCGATACGGGCCTCCGGCCCATCCTTTTCAGGGATGCGCACCGCCGTTCCGCGATGACCGTAGCCCCAGGTCAGATCCACGGGCGCGAACGAGCCCGGCTGGAATCGGCGATAGGAATTGGCATAGGGTGCAAAGACCAACTGCGCGTCCTGCAGGGTTTGCAGCAAACCGGCGCAGATCGATTTCAGCCTCTTTGGCTCGCCGCCCGCCGCGTCAAGAATATTGCGCCCCTGACCGTCGATGATGCTGGCGTGCACATGCAGGCCGGAACCAGCGTGATCGCTATAGGGTTTCGCCATGCAGGTCGATTTGAGACCGTGCTTGCGTGCTGCCTGCTCGGCTGCTCGTTTCAGAAAGATCGAGTCATCGGCCGCCGCGAGCGCGTCCGGGCGATGCAGCAGATTGACCTCGAACTGGCCTGGGCCGAATTCCGCCGTGGTCGCCTCCGCCGGCAGGCCCTGTGCTTTGGCATAGGCCCGCAAGGTTTCGAGATAGTCGCCGAGGAGATCGACGGCATCCATATCGTAGAGCTGATAGCCGTTCGGCTCGTCGCGATACATCAGCGCCGGCGGCGGCGAGGGGCGGCCGCGCTCGCGCCAGTCGCTAGCGAGAAGATAGAATTCCAGTTCGGTCGCAACGACCGGCGTCAGGCCGAGCGCCCTATAGCGATCGACCACGGCCGACAGAATAGCGCGCGGATCCTGGAAACTTGGGGCTCCATCGAGTTCGTGCATGGTGGCCAGCACCTGCTTCGATCCGGATGGCGTCCAGGGCATGTCTACGAGCGTACGCGGATCAGCGACGCAGATGCCGTCCGGATCGCCGATCGTGAGCGACAGGCCGGTGAGGTCGTCATTGTCATCGCCCCAGATATCCAGGGATTGCGTCGAGGTCGGCAGGCGCACCGCGCCGGACCAGACTTTCCTCTCGGCTTCCATGGGTATCTGCTTGCCGCGCAGCCGGCCGTTCATGTCTGATATCAACACTTCGATGCGTGCCGTACCTTCGGTTGTGTTGTCAGCCGCCATGCCCTTGTCAATCCCCCATGCTCACGGCATGGTGGTAAACGATCGAGGCCAGCCTTTCAATCCGATAGGGATTCTGCAAACGATGTCCGACACTTCCAGCCGTTCCAACCTCGCCGCCGTCGACGCCGCTCACCATCTCCATCCGTTCGCCGACATGAAGAAGTTGAATGCCGACGGCGCCCGCATCATCCAGCGCGGCGAAGGCGTCTATATCTTCGATGGCAGTGGCAAGAAATATCTCGACGGTTTTGCCGGCCTCTGGTGCGTCAATATCGGCTATGGAAGAACAGAAATTGCCGATGCCGCCATCCGGCAGATGAACGAACTGCCCTACTACAACACCTTCTTCGGCACGACGACGACGCCGGCCACGCTCTTGTCGGAGAAAGTCTGCGCCCATGCCGGGCCGCATTTCAATCACGTCTTCTTTACCAATTCCGGCTCGGAAGCCAACGACACCTGGTTCCGCATGGCGCGCGTCTACTGGAGTGCGGTCGGCAAGCCGACGAAGAAGATCGTCATTGCACGTAAGAATGGCTATCACGGCTCCACCGTCGCCGGCGCCAGCATGGGCGGCATGAAATATATGCATGAGCAGGGCGACCTGCCGATCCCCGGTGTCGTTCATATCGGACAGCCCTATTGGTACGCGGACGGCGACGATCTCTCTCCGGAAGAGTTCGGCCTCAAGGTCGCTCGCGAGTTGGAAGAAAAGATCAATGAACTTGGCGAGGACAATGTCGCGGCCTTCATCGCCGAACCGGTTCAGGGGGCGGGCGGCGTCATTATTCCGCCCTCGACCTATTGGCCGGAAATCGCCCGCATCTGTAAGGTGCGAAACATCCTCCTAGTTTGCGACGAGGTGATCTGCGGCTTCGGAAGGCTCGGCTCCTGGTTCGGCTATCAGCATTTCGGTATCGAGCCCGATCTCGCACCGATCGCCAAGGGCCTGTCTTCCGGCTACCTGCCGATTGGCGGTGTGTTGGTCAGCGAGCGCATCGCCGATGTCCTCATCAATGATGTCGGTGAGTTCAATCACGGCTTCACCTATTCCGGCCATCCGGTCTGCGCCGCCGCTGCGCTGGAAAACCTCAGGATCATCGAGGACGAGCGGCTGATCGAGCGCGTCCGTGACGATATCGGCCCCTATTTCGCAAAGGCGTGGGGCGCCCTTGCCGATCACGATATGGTCGGCGAAGCCGTCAGCATCGGGTTGATGGGCGCGCTGCAGCTTGCCGCCGACAAATCCACCCGCCGCCGCTTCGAGAAGCCGGATGCGATCGGCTCGGCAGTGCGCAATCATGCTTTGACCAATGGTCTCGTGCTTCGCGCCACCGCCGACCGCATGCTGGCCTCGCCGCCATTGATCATCAGCCATGAAGACGTGGATCAAATGGTGCGCATCACGCGGCTGGCGCTCGACGCGGTGTGGGCACAAACGAGATCCTAGTCAACTCTTGTCCGCCAGCGATGGCGCATCCCATTTGCCGGCCTTGTGCAGGGCAAGCGTCAGCGCCGCGACGTGGATGACCTGGATCATCCTGCCCTTGAGTGCCAATCCGATGGCCTGCCGGATCGGCATGCGCACAAGGCGAATGCGCTCCGTCGGATCGTCTGCGGGTTTCGCTGATATCTCGACATTACGGGCGAGCACGATATGGGAAAGGTTCGAATGGGTGGCCGGATTCGGCGCGAGGGCGCCCACATATTCCCATTCGGAAGCAGACAGGCCAGTTTCTTCCCTCAGCTCGCGCGTGGCCGCCTCGATCGGATTGGCGTCGCTCGCATCCATTGCACCGCCTGGCAGCTCCAGTGAGACGACACCCAGACCATGACGATACTGCTGGACCAGGTAGATATTGTCCTCCGCATCAATCGCCACCACCCCCACCCAATCGGGATATTCCAGTACATAATAGGGCGCGATCTCCACGCCCTCGGCCGTAACGCACGCGTCAGCTCTGACTTTCAGCCATCGGTCGTGAAGCAGATGGGTGGAGCTCTTGACTTGCCATGGCGGTAGATCGGCGGAGTCAGGCGAGTTGGTTGCAAGCTTGTCGGTCAGGTCCATGAGCTGTTCCGGCGTGGAAAATTGAGAATGGAGTGCAAGTTCCGCGGATCGGATGATCGGCGTTTATTTCGGATAGATCCAGGCATAGCCGAAGGGCGCCATGTCGCCGGGCTTGCCGTGAATGTATTGGACATTCGCGAGCTTGACGTCCGGCGCCCTATATTGCGCGCCGAGCGTTTCCTGCAACCAGCGCGTCAATGGTGGCGGCACGCCGTCGGCGTTCTTGCCCGGCCGCCACACGACGAGGATCGGCTTGTCGGCGCTCCATTGATAGTCCGCCTTCAGATTTCCGAAAAAGAGCGACATGGCCGGCACGTCGGGCAGTTGCAAATGCAGATTGCCGGCCGGCAGCCAATTGTCCGTCAGCACCAACCCCGGCTTTTTGCCTTCCGTCGCCACGGCCTGGCTGACGAAGGCGGGGTAGGGGGTGTTGTAATGGTCATAGGAGCCGAAAAGCGCCGGTAAGGTGACGCGGATCAAAAGCGATGCCGGGATGATCAGCATCATCGCCAGCGGTATATAGAAGAAGCGCTTGCCGAAATCCGCGGCTTTGATGCCAGCCACCTCCATCTTCAGGCAAAGATAGATCGGCAGCAGAAACAGGAAGGGCAGCAGCCAGCGGTCCCGCAGCGCCGTCATGCCGACGGCGACGATCAGGATGAGCACCAATATGGCGATGACTACGAAGAGGACTTCGAAAAAACGTGTCCATTCGTTCGACCGCCCCAGGTTCTTAAAGAGGCTCTTGCCGAAGACCAGCGAATAGATGACGAGCGTCGGTGCGCAGATGACGACGACCAGTTTCACGAATTCCAGCGGTCCCTGCACCAGTTTGGCAAAAGCGCTTTGCGGCGCGTCCTGCTCCATGATCCCCAGGGTTCGTCCGGAGGCTAGGTCGAGATTGTGGATCAGCCAAAGTCCATGCGGCAGAAAGATCAACAGGGAGATTAGCAGGGTCAGCAGAAAACGCCGGTCGAAGATACGCGACCGTCCCTTCGGATGCATCAGGACGGCGACGACCGCGGCGGCGGCAAGCAGAGCGAAATTATATTTCGACAGCATGCCGAGACCGAGTGCTATGCCGGTGAACACATAGGAACCCAGGCTTGGCGTCTTCAGCGTGCGGATAGCGCCATAGAGGAAGAGGTTGATGGTCAGGAGCTGCGCGACCGTATGCGTCAGGTCGCGCTGTGCCTCCCAGAAAAGCTGCGGGATCGTCAGCAAGGACAGCGTGGCGATCGCTGCGAAAACCTTGTCGGACAGCACGAGCTTTGCCAGCTTGTAGTAGCTGAAGAACACCAGGAAGAGCACGACGTTCTTGACGATGGAAATCGTCGCCAATGATAGTCCGAAGACGGATACCGCCAGCGCCTGCACCCAGTTGTAGAGCGGCGGCTGGGAATCGTAGCCGAGTGTCAGCCATTGCGAGAAAAGCGCCTGCTGTGACTCGTCGTAGCGCATGCCGTGCGGCATGGCGAGCCGCACCAGGAATTCCAGAAGGAAGTAACCGACAAGCAAAAGGATGATGGTATCCGGTCGGCGGACCAGAAACCTATGCATCCTGATGATCTCGATCGAAGATCTTTCGGACGATGTAGTTGGGCGACAGATCATCGCGATAATAGATGCGCGCGATCATCTCCGCCAAAATGCCCGTGGTGATCATCTGCACCGACGACAGCAGGAGCACGACGCCGACCAATAACAACGGCCTGTCCCCGATATTGTCTCCGAAGATGAACTTGTCGATGAAGAGCCATAGCAGGATCAGACTGGCGAACGCCCCGAGGCCGAGGCCGACAGAGCCGAAGAAATGGCCCGGCCGCGCCTTGTAGCGCATGAAGAACATGACCGACAGCAGATCGAGAATGACGCGGAAGGTGCGCGAGATTCCGTACTTCGATATGCCGTGTTGGCGTGCATGATGGGTAACGACCATTTCGCCGATCCGCGAGCTCGGTACGACGCCGGCGACCCAGGCGGGGATGAAGCGGTGCATCTCGCCCATCAGCTTAATCTGCTTGATGATCGAGGCACGGTAGATTTTCAGGCTGCAGCCGTAATCGTGCAGCTTGACGCCGGTGATGCGGCCGATGAGATAGTTGGCGCACCAGGAGGGAATCTTGCGCAGGAAAAGCCCATCCTGCCTATTCTTGCGCCAGCCGACGAGCAAGTCGAGATGCCGCCGTTCCAACTCTTCGACCATCGAAGGGATATCCTTCGGGTCATTCTGCAAATCGCCGTCCATCGTGGCGATCAGCCGGCCGTTGGCGGTATCGATGCCGGCCTGCATGGCCGCGGTCTGGCCGAAATTGCGTTGCAGCTCGACGATGCGCAGCGTCAATCCCTCGCGCCCGAGCGAGCGGCGTGCATTGGCAAGCGTGGCATCGGTGCTGCCGTCGTCGATCAGAATCAGTTCCCAGGGCTTGGCGAAACCTGCCATGGCGGAACAGATACGCTCGATCAGCGGCCCGACGCTTTCTTCCTCATTAAAGACAGGCACGACCAGCGAAAGCTCAGTGGTACTTACTGTGTCGGTCAGGGGGCGGATCGACTCTGCCGTTGTCTGCAACTCTTCTTTCTCCTAAAAGACCGGCAGAACCGGCCGGACGGAACGAGCGACATGTCCGGCGTCAGCCTCCGCTCGCATTTGGTGCCTTAACTACATGAAGACTCCGATGGTTGCCAGCCGACAGAACTGGTTTATTCGCAATCGAATGACGATGCTGACGGGTGCTGTCGTCTTTGCCTATGCCGCCTTCATCGAATGGTTCTGGGGCTGGAGTTCGATCCTGGCGCAATGGGGCAAAGTCGGTGTCCTGCCCATTTTGTTGGCAATGGCGCTGCTGACCAGCACCTACTTCCTGCGCACCTGGCGCATCTACGATTATTTCCCGAAGGAGACCGGCGGCCATTTCACCGCGCTCTTCCGCGTGACGCAGGTCCACAATCTCCTCAATATCATGATGCCTTTCCGCACGGGGGAGACCAGCTTCCCGGTGCTGATGCGTTCCGAATTCGGAATTCCCCTGGCGCGCGGCACCTCGGCGCTGTTTGTGATGCGGCTGTTCGACCTGCATGCGTTGCTCGCCGCGGCCGGCATCGGCTTGGCGCTAGCCTCGCCCTATCGCGCTCTTGCCTTGGTCATATGGCTTGTTTTCCTGCTTTTACCGGTCGCCGGTTTTGTCCTGCGCCGCCCGCTGATCAAATTTGCCGCCAAGGCATTGCCGAAGAGGGCGCAGGGGCTCGTGCATGAGCTGGAACGTGGCTTGCCGGCTAATGCCGGTGCTTTTGCTCGCGCCTGGTTGGCGACCGTCGTCAATTGGCTTGTGAAGGTCGTGGTGCTTGCCTGGGCGCTCCGCCTTATGAATGTCACGCCGCTGTCGGCAAGTTTCGGCGGCGCGCTCGGCGGCGAGCTCTCCTCCGTACTGCCGGTGCATGCGCCCGGAGGCGTAGGCACCTATCCCGCAGGCATCACCGCCGGCGCCATGGCTTTCGGAGCGCCGGCGCAAAAGGCTGCGCTCGACAATCTGGCGCAGGCCAGCATCAGCGCACATCTCCTGATCGTCGTTTCGGCTCTGACGGGGACGGCACTCGCCTTGCTTGTCCCCAAGAAGCACCCCTGACGCGGCCTGTCACCCGGTCTTGCCGGCAAGTCCTGCCAGTCGCCTGCGGAGGAACGCCTGCTCAGGCGCCTGATGGCAAAGCGAAAGTGCCGTCTCATAGGACTGCCGCGCTTCATCTTTGAGGTTGAGCTGGCGCAGGAAATCAGCCTTTGCCGCGTGGGCCAGATGATATCGAGCCAACCTGTCTTCGCTCAGGAGGCCGTCGACGATCTCGAGCGCGGCCGCCGGCCCGTCGCACATTGAAACCGCGACTGCCCGGTTGAGCTCGATCACCGGTGATGGATGCGCTACCAGCAGCAGATCATAAAGCGCCACGATCCGCCGCCAGTCCGTTCGCTCCGCCGTTGCCGCGCGTGCATGCTCGGCGGCGATTGCAGCCTGCAATGCATAACTGCCGACGCTTTCGCCCGCCATCGCCTCCGCGGCGAAGGCCAGTCCCTCGCGGATTCTTCGGATGTCCCAGAGCTCACGGTCCTGATCCGCAAGCAGGATAAGATCGCCTGAAGGAGTTGCCCGTGCCAGCCGTCGCGAATCCTGCAGAAGCATCATCGCAAGCAGTCCGGCAACCTCCGCATCGGGCAGCAGCCTCAGAAGCAGGCGACCGAGGCGAATGGCTTCGGCAGCGAGGTCGGCGCGGATGATCGCAGCGCCGGACGAGGCGGAATAGCCTTCGTTAAAGACGAGGTAGATAACGTGCAGCACCTGCGCCAGCCGCTCCGGCAACTCCGCCTTCGCCGGAACCTCATAGGGAATCTGGGCGGCACGAATGCGGTTCTTGGCGCGAACGATACGCTGGGCGACGGTCGGCGCGGAGATGAGGAAAGCATGGGCGATCTCTTCCGTCGTCAGGCCGCAGACCTCGCGCAAAGCCATCGCCATCTGTGCGTCCGCAGGAATGAGCGGATGGCAGCAGGTGAAGATCAGCCTGAGCATATCGTCTTCGATCTCTTCGCTTTCGGCGATCTCGGTCAATTGGCCCTCCGGATACAGGCTGTCGACGATATCGGCCTCGGAGGCGTTGAAACGCGCTCGCCGCCGGATGTGGTCGATGGCCCGGAAGCGGCCAGTCGAAACCAGCCAGGCATAGGGGTTGGCCGGGATAGCCTCTTCCGTCCATTGCTGCGCCGCTGCCGCAAAGGCGTCGTGAAGAGCCTCCTCCGCCCGGTCGAAATCGCCGAGCAGGCGGATCAGCGTCGCAAGTACGCGGCGCGATTGACTGCGGTAGATATCGTCGATGGTTTCGTTCAGCGACACGGCCGTGTTCTGTTCTCCCTGTCAGGTGCCGGGAAGGGTCAGTATCCGGATCGGACGGATTTCGATGGCGCCGTATTGGGCAGAGGGGATGCGGCGGGCAATTTCGGTTGCACCGGCCATGTCAGGCGCCTCGATGACATAGAAGCCTGCGAGATGCTCCTTCGTTTCTACGAACGGGCCGTCTGTTGTGGAAAGCACCGATCCGCGCGCGCGGATGACGATCGCGTTGTCGGGGGTCCCCAGCGCATCCGACCAGATCATTGTACCTCTGCGCCTTAGGCTCTCGTCGTACTCAAAGTGGTCGGCGATCAGGGTATCACCCTCGCTGGGAGTCAACGTACTGTCCAGGTCGGCCGGCATGTAGATCAAGCATAAAAACCGCATGTCCATGTCCTCCCGCTCTTTACCTATTCGTTCGGAAACCGGATATCATAGGCCGCGCGGACCTCGATCATGCCATAGCGGGCGACAGGGAAGGTGGCGGCGATGCTGGCAGCCTCTTCCATATCCTTCGCCTCGATCAGCACGAAACCGCCGAGATGCTCCTTCATTTCGGCAAAGGGGCCGTCGCTGACCGTGGCCTCGCCCCTGCGCACCCGAACCGTTCTGGCGGTCTGCGGGGCTCGCAATGCATTTGCTACGACGATATGTCCGCTGTCGCGCAGCCTGTTGTCGTTGTCGATGGACTCCTGCGTCAGCCGCCGACCTTCTTCCTCGGTGAGGGTCATGATCTCGGCGGTGTCGAACCAGACCTGGCAGAGAAATTTCATCGTCGCCTCCTTAAGCTTCAGGACCGAAGGAATAGATCGGCCGCACTTCGATGCTGCCGAGCTTTGCAAGCGGAATACCGGCTGCGACACGGATCGCGTCGTTGAGATCCTTGGCCTCGATCAGGATGAAGCCGCCAAGATGCTCCTTGGTTTCGATGAATGGGCCGTCCGTCACCGACGTTTCCCCGCCGCGCACCCGCACCGTTACGGCCGATCGTGGCGATTGCAGTGCTTCGGCATGGATCATATGCCCGCTGGCAGTCAGGTCCCGGTCGTAGGCGAGTGAATCCGAATCGAGCCTGTGCTTTTCCTCTTGTGTCATGGCCTCGAGCTTCGAGCCGTCGAACCAGACCTGACAAAGATATTTCATCGCAGCGCCTCCGCTTTCCGTTTGCTGATAGCCATAGACGAGCGGGCCACGCGCAAATCGACATCCCGACCACCAGCATGACAAAAAATTTCATCGCTGTCGAAAAAGAGCGAAGCCGCTCGACAAGGTTCCATCATCACCAACGGAGAGACGGATATGCAAACCTTGGAAACAGCTCTGGTGAATCATTGGTGCGGGAAGACATTGTCGGAGAAGGATCTGATGGAGCCGGCCGGGCTCGGGAAGGTCGTTCTGCGTACCATGGCCGGCTTTGCTGCCCTTGCGGTTCTGATCCTCTGCCTCAATTGGGCGGCAGATCCCGCAATCAATCGGCCGCAGGTAGCGGCCGTTGATCAAATGTGGCCGATGCCGGAGGCAAATAAATAACGGGTGAAGCGCCCGCCCTAACCGAAGGCTGGATACTTCCTGTCGCAAATGTGTCGCGAAACTCAGACTTGTTGCGATCGCAGTGGTCACTTTATCTGGTGGCAAATCGCTTCTTTGCTTCGTCGGTACTCGGCATGTAGAGCGAAACGGCATTTCCATCGGGGTCCCGAAACTGAAACGTTGTGTTGCCCCAAGGCATTGTCTTGAGTTCATGCACGAGGGGCACTTTGTCTTTGAGGCGGGCATATTCGGCGTCGATATCGTCGACCTGAAACTCCAGGACGAGACTGCGATTGGTGCATGGTTCAGCGCTGCCTTCCTTCCAGAGCGCAACCGTTTCCGATGAACCAATCGCTAGTACAGCGCCGGGCAAGACCATTTCGGCGAAGACCGGCGCTAGCCACTGCGCTTTCACGTTTGCGATCATCTCATAGAAGGCGACCAGTTGCTTGATGTCCGCGGTGATGATGCGTGTCGATGCAAATTTCATTGTGGGCTCCTTTTGACATGATGGAGCTTGTCGCACAGCCCTGTTGCCACCATTATGGCAGCAGGAGTCAGCATATGCGTCGAGCCGATCGCCTATTTCAGATCATTCAAATCCTGCGTCGGAGTACCCGGCCGGTGACTGCCGCTGACATTGCGGAAGAACTTGAGGTCTCGAAACGCACCGTCTACCGCGACATTGGCGATCTCATTGGCCAGAGGGTGCCGATTTCAGGGGAGGCCGGCTTCGGCTATTTGCTCGATCCCGCCTACGACATGCCGCCGCTTATGCTTACGCCTGATGAAATCGAGGCTGCGATATTGGGCGCGCAATGGGTCGCCGGCCATTCCGATACTCTCATTGCCAACGCCGCCCGTGATGTCATCGTCAAAATCGCGGCCGCCGTTCCTGAAAACTTGCGGCCGTTTATCGCCGAGCCAAGCATAGGCGTGAAACCAGGTTCGCGCCCGCCAACTGAAATCATTGATGTTGCCGACATCCGGGAAGCAATCCGTCAGAGACGTAAATTGGCGCTGTGCTATCAGGCGGAGAACGGCGAGATAACCGACCGCATCGTGTGGCCAGTCATCCTCGGCTATGCCGAGAGCCATCGGATGCTGGTGGCTTGGTGCGAATTACGGCAGGATTTCAGGCACTTCCGCTGCGACAGGATCACCAGGGCAATTCTGTGCGATGGAACTATCGGCCTGCGCGTCGGCGAGCTCCGCCGGAAATGGCAGCAATGGAGAGCGGAACGATTTAAGCCAATCCAGAACCGCACTTAGGAAATAGGGAGCTGCGTTAAAAGCGCTGCACAAAATCCGAGAAGGCAACATAAAATCTGGACACTTGATCGGCCGGCGCATCGTTTTCCGGCCAGATCGCGATTAGCTCTTCAAGTTCCGTCTTGATCGCATGGAAGGTGTCCAGCCCCTCCTGCTCACTGCCGACAAAAACAGTGTAGACCATATTGCCGTAGAGGCCGCAGGTAATGGCAAATGGCACGCGGTCACACCTCTCAAGTGTGACCCGCGCCGGCGCCGTGTTCTTCGTCCAAAACAATGACGCCACCTTCTGAACCCCGAAGGCCGACTGTCGAACCGCTATCAAAGCTCATCCACGGCACGACATTTTCCTCTGCCAATGTGATTGCCGCCTTATCGATAGGTCACTGAAACGCCGTTTCGAAGAAACTGCGCAGCTTGCGTGAATGCAGCGCTTCCGGCGGCATTGCCGCCAGCTTCTGGATGGCGCGGATGCCTATCTGCAGATGCTGGTTCACCTGCGTCCGGTAGAAGGCGGTCGCCATGCCGGGCAGTTTCAGCTCGCCGTGCAGCGGCTTGTCCGAAACGCAGAGCAGCGTGCCGTAGGGAACGCGGAACCGGAAACCGTTGGCGGCAATCGTCGCCGACTCCATGTCGAGCGCCACGGCGCGCGCCTGCGACAGCCGCTTGACGGGACCGGCCTGGTCACGCAGTTCCCAATTGCGATTGTCGATCGTGCAGACCGTGCCGGTGCGCATGATGCGTTTCAGCTCGAATCCTTCGTAGCCGGTGATCTCGGCGACCGCCGCTTCCAGCGCCACCTGCACTTCGGCAAGCGCCGGGATCGGCACCCACACCGGCAAGTCGTCGTCGAGAACGTGATCCTCGCGCATATAGGCATGCGCCAGCACGTAGTCGCCGAGCCGCTGGCTGTTGCGCAGACCGGCGCAGTGGCCGAGCATCAGCCAGGCATGGGGGCGGAGCACGGCGACATGGTCGGTGATCGTCTTGGCGTTGGACGGGCCGACGCCGATATTGATCATCGTGATACCCGCATGGCCCTTCATTTTCAGATGATAGGCCGGCATCTGCGGCAGCCGCGGTGGGGTCGGGTTCCCGTCTGGTTGGCTGGAGCCGGCCGGCGTGATGATATTGCCCGGCTCGACGAAGGCAGTGTAGCCGTCGCCGCCCTTGGCCATCAGATCGCGCGCCCAGTTGCAGAATTCGTCGATATAGAACTGATAGTTCGTAAAGAGCACAAAGTTCTGGAAATGCGTCGCACTGGTTGCGGTATAGTGAGCGAGGCGCGCGAGCGAATAGTCGATGCGTTGCGCGGTAAACGGCGCCAAGGGTGATGGCTGGCCCGGCGGCGGGATATATTCGCCATTGGCGATTTCATCGTCGGTGGTGTTCAGGTCCGGCGCATCGAAGAGATCGCGCAGCGGAATATCTTCGAAAGCAGTGGCGGAAGCTTCCACATGCGCCCCTTCGCCGAAGGCGAAATGCAGTGGGATGGGTGTCGTTGATTCCGACACGAGCACCGGCACATTATGGCTGCGCATCAGCTGCGCCAATTGTTCTTTCAGGTAATACCGAAAAAGCTGCGGGTGGGTGATGGTAGTCGTGTAGACGCCCGGCGCGGTGACGTGGCCGTAGGAGAGACGCGTGTCGACATGGCCGAAGCTCGTCGTCTCGATGCAGACCTGCGGATAGAAGGCGCGATAGCGTGCCGTGATCGGAGCGCCCTTGGCGAGCTTGGTAAAGCTGTCGATCAGGAAAGCGGTGTTGCGCTCATAAAGCGCGGTGAGCGCATCGACTGCTTTGGCCGGATCATCGAAGCTCTGCGGCTGAAACGGACTGGGTGAGGAAATATCGAGGGGTGAAAAAGGAGAGATTCGGTTGCTCATGAGCTATTATAGAATGTCGTCCTTAACAAGCAAACGACGTTGCAAGGCACCGTCCGGGATTTTCGCAGCTATTTTCATGCTGTTTTGTGGTTCGATTCTCGAAGATCGGTGAAAAGCTGCCGATTACTGCACTGTCGTGCAATAAGGGCTGCCTGTCTGCAGGCAGGTGAAGCTTGCACCAAAATGCGATTGCGAGCCGCTGCGGCCGGTATGGTCGACTGCCATCGAAAACGTGACCGCAAAGATGGCCGCAAACAGCATGATGATGGCGAAGCGCCGCGCTATGATGATTGTGTTCATATTCCTGGCCCTACCCGTGCCCTATACTGGACACTGTTTTGCCATGGTCAGGCTGAACAGGTGCTGAGATACCGGTTCATCCGGCGTTCAGAAAGACTAGCGCGCTCGCGACTTTGAACCGAAGGTCTTCTCCGGCGCGGAGGACGTATTGATTTGGCCTTACGTCCCCCGGCGAAGTACTTTCTATAGCTTCGTCCAAGTTTGTGATTTGCAGAATATCTTCAATACGCACCCCTGCATTTTCACGGTATTACCGCTTACTATGCCGGTCCCGCTATAGGTCTTGTTGTCCTCGGGATCTGTAAGTTCGCCCGTGTAGGTGCCGTCCTTGCCCTCCATCTTGCCGACCTGCCGACCGGCATATTCCCCGGTCTGCAATGTCACGCAGTAACCACTGCCGCAACGCGTGACGACGGCGGTCTCGCCGTCCTCGGTCTTCCATTTGCCGACAATCGACTCTTCGGCCAAAGCCGCACTCGCGCTGAAAACCAGTGCGGCGGCGAGAATGGTGGCGCGGATCATATCTTTCCTCCCCCAAGGTTCTCCGGCGCGGGGGCCGGGATTGCGGTGAGACTATTCAGCGCGAAGGCAAAGGTAAATACTCTTCGTCGGGGGCAATTTTACGGCTTTCCTCACCTCGGAAGCTCACCGAAAAATAACGCGCCTTGTTTCAGTGGCTGCTTTCGTGGTGAACGAAGAGTTTAAATCCAAACCTTAACGATGGGTAAAACTCGCTCGAAAATCCTTAATTTGCAAGGGAAGCGATGTTTAACAAAATCCCAAGTTTACCAAGCATTTGTACTTTGTTTGCATCGAATTAAGCATGCATTTTAGCCGTTTTTTGAAAGCCGTCTGCGATAGTGAAGCCATCAAACGAGCGGGGCAAACCCGCCGACCGGAAGGATCATCAAGCCGCGATAGACGGCAAGGTCCGGAAGGAAAAACAGGGTCGATAACGAATAGACTGAAACAGGGATTAAACCGATGGCACGCTTCGAAATACCGACATCCGAAATGGCCATGATGGGTGGCAACAGCGCCGACGCTCTTTGTGAACTGGGCGTGATCCATGCGACCGGCAGGGGCTGCAAGGCCGACCTCGTTGCCGCCCACAAATGGTTGAACATCGCCGCCATCAAGGGCAGTGACCGCGCCGCCGAGCTTCGCGCCGACGTCGCAGCCTCGCTGACCAAGATGGAGCTCGCCGCAGCGCTCCGCGCCGCCCGCGAATGGATGACCACGCACTGAAGCGCGCCACAAGGAATACGAGAACAAAAGCCTCGGAAGAGGGGACAAACAGCGGGCGGAGAGGCACGCTGTGACTATCAGAAAACCGCGACCGGCCGGAAACAAGGCCGGCGCGGTTTCTTGCTTCGCGGAGCATCCATTTGGCCTCTCAAGACGCATCTGTCGCTGCAAATGGTGCGCGCAATATAATCGATCTATAGTTGTGAATATGGTTGTGATAAAGCTCTCAGAATTCGCTGTAAACGAGTAGACTGATGCCCCGTTGATGGCCCTTTCTTTGAGACCTCGAAATGAGCACCCAACTGTCGCTGAAATTTGAGTTTGCCTATGACAAGGGCAGACTGCTGCTATTTTCCTTGGTTCTGTCGGTTTTTGCTGTCGGCTGCGTGTGGATATCCTATCGTCCCGTTAGGACCGAAAACCCTCTGATCGGCCCGATCCTGATGTGGCCGGCAGCGGTACTTCTTGGCCTTGCTGCACTTAGCTTGCTAGCCAAGCTGTTTAGAAGCGCGCCGGGACTGGTGATTTCGGGCGCCGGAATTCACATCGAAAGCTTCGCTGCCGAAACAATACCATGGCTGGCCCTACGAGACCTCGAAAGAATTCAGAGCAGGGGAACGGACAACCTTGTACTTCGCCTCGATCCGGCTGTCGCCGGCACTCTGAACCGACGCGGATTGATAAGCAGGCTCCCGAAAGTGCTTCGGGGCTCAGGGACGAAGGCGGGAATTTCGCTGAAAATCTTGCAGGGCGATCCGGACTGGATATTCGAGCAATGCTGGGATTTTCTAAGAAGGGCCCGCGAGGACAACCGCACCGCCGCGACAAATGCCGGCTCCGCCGCGCTATTCGATAGCGATTACGAGACTGTGCATGCCGCCGCAATACATGGCCAGCCCCTGTTTACGTATGCGCTGATTGCCGTCCTGGCTAGCGTTTATGCAGGGGAACTCGCCTTTGGCGTCGACGCTCCCGACAAGGGTTCCCCGACAGTTCAAACGTTGCTGGTGTTGGGAGGAACCTTTCGCAACAGCGTTCTCGTCGCTGGTCAATGGTGGAGGCTTTTTACCGCGCCTTTCCTGCATGCGAACCTCCTTCACCTGGCCTTTAACTGCTTCGCGCTTTGGTTCGCCGGCAGGCTGCTCGAACGCCTCATCGGCTGGCGCTGGTTCGCTGGTCTGTTTTGCATCAGCGCCCTCGGCGGATCCGTAGCCTCCTTGCTGATCAATCCCGACAATCTCGTGGCCGTTGGGGCCTCCGGTGGGATCGTCGGCCTGTTTGCCGCCATTATCGTGCTGAGTTTTCATTTCCGCTCCGGTTCGCTCCCGACGTCGCTGCGAGTTGGAGCAATCCGAATATTGATACCGTCCTTGATACCGTTCATATCGCGAACGCAGGACGGCATGCACATCGACTACGCAGCGCACCTGGGAGGAGCCGTGGCCGGCGGAGCAATAGCCCTGATACTGTTGACTGCCTGGCCTCGCGTGCGTCCGCGTCCCCGTTTCAGTGCTGCAGCGTTAACAATCAGCATCGCGTTTGGTGTCATTGCAGCCGTCTCGCTCTGGCCCATCAGCCAGATCCGCGCCGACCTTCTCACGAACCCGTTTGCACAATATTTCCGGGGGCAATATCAACTGGCGGCACAGGACTTCGCCGTTAAAGCGCAGCAGGACGAGAAAGCCGCGCCCTATTATCATCTCTGGCGTTATCTCGCTCAAGAGCAGGGCAAGGACGCTGACGCAGCTGCCGACCTACGTGCCGAGGCCGGGAAGCTTGATCAAGCGAAATGGCCCTATCCCGTCTACAGGCTCTTGCTCGGCGAATTGAATCCCGCCGAGGTGATTGCAAAAGCCTCTGACAACAACGCTCTCTGCGAAGCGATCTTTTATGTCGGCGAATGGCATCTGATCCGGAAAGAGATTCCGGATGCCCGCCAGCAATTTCGGGCCGCGTCGCTGTCTTGCCCTTCAACCTTCATGGAATATGACGGCGCCCGAGGAGAGTTGCAGAGACTTCTCGCACAGTAGTTTTCAAAAACGACCCGACGCAAGTGACGGCTCCGGAAGTGAGGTCAATTGCTGTGCCGGCGACAGAAATCGCCGATGATTTTCAAACGCCGCTGTACTCAGCCGATCGCCTTCAACACCTTTGGCAGTGCTTCGGCCAGAAGATCGAGATCGCCCTCGGGACCGACGCTGATGCGGATGCAGCGATTGAGTGGCGCCACGCCCGGCATGCGGATAAAGACGCCATGCTGAATCAGCCCATCGACGATGGCACGTGCGTAGGCACCGTCGCGGCCGCAATCGACGGCGACGAAATTGGTAGCGGAGGCAAGCGGCGAAAGCCCGTTGTCACGGGCGATCATGCCGATGTGCTCGCGGGCAGCGTGAATCTTGCCGACGACTTCGGCGAGGTAGGCCTGATCCTTCAGTGCCGAGAGCGCGGCGGCCGTCGCCAGCCGGTTCATGCCGAAGTGATTGCGGATTTTGTCGAAAGCGAGCACCGTTTCCGGCACGCCGATGGCATAGCCGACACGGGCGCCGGCCAGGCCGTAAGCCTTGGAGAAGGTGCGGGTGCGCAGGACGTTCGGCAGGCCGATCAGCGCCAAGATATCGGGCAATGAACTGGCAGGCCCTGTCTCGCTGTAGGCTTCGTCGAGAACGAGAAGGCAGCTTTCCGGCAGAGCGCGGGCAAAGGCGACGATCTTGTCGGCATCCCACCAGCTCCCCATAGGATTATCGGGGTTGGCGAAATAGACCAGCGGCGCATTCTCGCGCCTTACCGCCTCCAGCAGGCCGTCGAGATCCTCGCGATCATTGACATATGGCACCGTCACCAGCCGTCCGCCGAAGCCGGCGACATGGAAATTGAAGGTCGGGTAGCCGCCGAGCGAGGTGACGACGGGTGTTCCCGGCTCGACGACCATACGCACGATCAGACCGAGCAGGCTGTCGATGCCTTCGCCGACGGCGATATTCGCAGGCTTGACACCGAGATGCGCGGCGAGCGCCTCCTTCAGCGCGAAATTTTCCGGGTCATTGTATTTCCAGATATCGCCAGCCTGCTCGCGCATGGTCTCGATGACGGAGGGGGCGGGGCCGAAGCCATTTTCATTGGCGCCGATGCGCGCCCCCACGGTCAATCCGCGCTGGCGTTCAAGGGCCTCCGGGCCGACGAAAGGCACGGTGGAGGGAAGGGCGCTGATCAGCGGCGTGAAGCGCGAAAAGGCGGACATTCTGGCTAGTTTTCCCCAACTCGTTGCAAGGCGCAGCACAATAGGCGCTTGGCGAGCCGTTGCAAGGGCGGAAAAACCTGAAGCCGAGACCTATTGGCGCTTGCCGCGCGCTGCAAGCGCCTCGGCGTTGCCGATCATGAAATCGGCGCGCACGACGCGTCTCAATGTTTCCGGCTCGATCAGGTTGATGAAGCGAACGTTGACGCGATTGTCCATCCGATTGATTTCGGCACAGCCGATGCGATAGGCAAGGCCAAGAATGTTCAGATAATAATGCGTCGGCAGGCCCACGGTCGTACCGACCACGAAACTGGCGCCGCCTTGTGAAATGTCGACGATCTCGGCGCTACGCACCGAAATGCCTGTCAGGCATGGGCGCACGGAAATGAGACGGGCCGGCCGTTGAACGAAGAACCGTTCCCACCTGTGCTCGTAGACTTCGGATTTGACTTTCGCCAGATGCGTTGCGCGAAGCATTGTCATTCCCCGTTTGAGGCCACCGAATTCATCTCGGTTACAGCATGAACCTTGCACGAAGATTTTGCATAAGCGTCAATTGCGCCAATCGAATTTTAACGAATCGGGCGTTTTTCACTCGGTTGGGCGATATCGCGCGCCAAGCATGCGGTTTTTGAACCCTTCGCGTCATGAGACGTTCTCCTTCGTCGGCGGTTTTTTACCGTGACATGCAGCATGAGGACGGGATGATGGTCGATATCAAAATTTCGCGAGGAACCTGGGTCGTGGTTTGCGACGGCGCAAAGGCGCTGATCCTGAAGAGTTCGAACGGCGGCCCGCATCCGGATTTGCGAACCTGCGAAACCATGGAGCAGCCGCATGCACCGGATCGGGAACTTGGCGCGGACAAACCGGGACGCACGCACCAGGCCGAAGGTTTCGCCGGCAGCGCCGTGGAAGAAACGGAATGGCATGAACAGGCAGCGGTCGAGTTCCTGAAGGGCGTTGCGGTGAAGGTCGATGCGCTCGTGCAGACGAAGGGTATCAACCGCCTCATTCTTGTGGCGCCGCCGCGCGCACTTGGCGTCCTGCGGCCCCATCTCGGGGCTCATTCGCAAGCGGTCATCGTGGCCGAAGTCGCCAAGGACTTGACGAATTTTCCGGTCGATCAGATTGAGCGCCATCTAGTCGCTTGAAGAGACGGGAGGGCGCGAAAACACCGCCGTCCCTCGACGCACGCGCCTGCACGGCGTCGCTTGCTGCAGGCGCGTTGCCTCGTCTTGACATCGGCTTTGGTTTCGATCATACGAAAATCCGGTTCGAGGCGCCGGCCGCTCGCGGATGAAAATCCATGGTGAAGTCCTCGCGAACATGGTCACAGCCATCTGGCGCATGCTGACTGGCGGTAATGCGAGCTCCGATCTGCAGTCGTAAACGCATGCCTTCTGAGAGGCTGATTTCGTGACGACGATCTATCCGTCCATTGATGAATTGAAAGAGCAGGCCAAACGTCTGCGGCAGGCAATGGCTGCGCGCGGCGGCGATGTGGCCCACAGCGCGGCCTTGGAACTGATCGCCAAGCAATATGGGCTGCGCGACTGGAACACGCTGTCTGCACTTGCGGCAAAACCGAATGCAGCGCCCAGCGCACCGGTTGCCGTGGGAACCGCGGTCCGCGGCCGCTACCTGAACCAGCCCTTCACCGGCAAGGTTCTGGCGCTGTCGGAGCAGTCCGGCGGGCTTTACAGGATCACCATCCATTTCGACGCTCCGGTGGATGTCGTGACCTTCGAGAGCTTCTCGGCCTTCCGCCAGCGCATCAACGCCCAGATCGATGTCAACGGCATTTCGCCGCGCAGGACCTCCGACGGCGTGCCGCATCTGGTGCTGGACATCTAGCATTCATCCTTTCATCAATCGATCGCAGCCGTCATCTGGCGGCGCGCGATGCTGCCTGGATTTTTTCCATGACGAATCATTCCGAAAGCAACATGTTCCTGAGCGGCTGGCTGCCGGGCGTCTTTGCCCGCGCCGCCACGCCGATCATCATGATCACGACCATCAACGGCCTGTTTGCCGTCGTCGACGCTTATTTTCTTGGCGTTTATGTGGGTGCCGATGCCCTCTCGGCGGTCAGCCTCATTTTTCCGGCGCTGATGCTCCTGATTGCGCTGCAATCCTTGGTCTTCAACGGCATGGCGAGTATCCTGGCGCGCCGATTGGGGGCGGGAGACCGAGCCGGCGCAAAACAAGTTTTTAGCGCCGCCCACGGCCTGGCCCTGGCGGTGGTCATCCTGGTCAACGCCGTCTATTGGACAGCCGGGCGGCAAGTCATCGCCGCAAGTGCGGAGGGTAACGCAGCCGTCGCCGGCAATGCCGCTGTTTTCATGAGCGTCATGGTCGGTTTTGCGCCTGTGAGCTTCCTTTTGTCGGTGCATATCGACGGCCTGCGTTGCGAGGGCAAAATCGGCTTCATGACGCTGGTGACGCTTGCCTCGACCCTGCTCAATATCCTCGCCAACTGGCTGCTGATGGCGGTCATGCATTGGGGCGTCATCGGCTCAGCCGCCGGTTCGATTGGGGCGCAATTCATTTGCCTGGCGATCGTCCTGTTCTATCGCTGGCGGCGGCCCGGTACGCTCGGGCCGTCGATATCATTTCCGATGGCTGAATGGCGCGGGATCGTCGCTTTCGGTGCGCCGATGAGCCTCGGGTTCATCGGCATATCCCTGAGTTCGGCATCGATCCTTTTCAACCTGTCGATCTGGCACCAAGGAGACTATGTCGCGACTGTCGGCGCTTACGGCATCATCACCCGTGTGATGACCTTCGCCTATCTGCCGCTCCTCGGTCTCGGCATCGCCCTGCAGACGATATCCGGTCACAATCACGGCGCCGCGCTTCCGGCCCGTGTCGGCCAAAGCCTGCAGATCGCCATGGTATCGGCGCTAGTCTATTGCACTGTTGTGGAGCTGGTCGTCGAAATGTTCGCGGGCAGACTGGGCGGCGTTTTCGTTAGTGATTCCGTCATCATCGCCGAGGTGGGACGGATACTGCCGTGGACGGTCGGTGCCTATTTCCTGTTCGGGCAGATGATTGTGCTGTCGTCCTATTTCCAGTCGATCGGCGATGCGAAGCGAGCAGCGATCTTCGGCCTGGCACGGCCCTATCTCTTCACGCTACCGCTGACATTCCTACTGCCTTTCATCTTCGGCGAAACCGGAATCTGGGTGGTGCCGGTCTTCGCCGAAACAGGAATGCTTCTGCTCGCCTGGTTGGTGTTATCGCGCAACGCCAGGGACCGCGGCTGGCGATACGGTCTGCTGCCGGCGTGAGCATAAAGGCCGCGTCTTGAGACGCGGCCTTCCAGTTCGGTGGCAACTAGGCCTTGAGAAGCCACTCATGTTCCGGCGCGTTATGGAACTTCCAGACGCGTTTCGGACCGGCCATGACGTTGAGATAATAGAGGTCGTAGCCATGGCAGGCGGCGCAGGGATGGTATCCTTTCGGCACCAGTGTTACGTCGCCGTCCTCCAGCACCATGACTTCGTCCAGCGAGCGATCGTCGGTATAGACGCGCTGGAAGCCGAAACCCTGCGGCGGGTTCAGGCGATGATAGTAGGTCTCCTCGAGGAAGCTTTCGTTCGGCAGATTGTCTTGATCATGCTTGTGGGGCGGATAGGACGAGGTATGGCCGCCCGGTGTGATGACTTCGACCACCAGCAAGGAGTGAGCCGCGCCATCGTCTTCCGGCATGATGTTGTTGACGTAGCGGACATTGGTGCCCTTGCCGCGCGTCAGGGCAGGGTGGGTGCCCGGTGGGATGGCGCGCGCTTCATAGGAGCCGCCGCCCGGTGCCGAGCAGACGGCAAGTTCCAGCTCGGTCTCTGCGGTCACCGACCAGTTCGATCCTGCTGGAACATAGAGCGCGTGGGGCGCGCCCTCGAAAGGAGACATGCGCTCGCCGAGCGAGCCGAAATCCTTGATACCTGCCTTGGCGCTTCCCTTGCCGCTGACCCATACGAGGCAGACCTCGCGATCGCCGGTTTCCGCCGAAGCCGTCTCGCCCGGCTTCAGGCGATGGAGGTCGAACCCGACATAGGTCCACCCGGCGCTTTCGGGCGTGACATGTGTAACGCGACCATGGGAGCCATCGGGTTTGACCTTTAGATTTGGCATTGGTGTTTTTCCTTCGTTGCTTGGGGAGAGGCCTTCGGTTCCCTCTATCCCTTGGGAAAGCCCTCTGTTTCCACCGCATAGCCTGCTGTCGTCATGACACGCATCAATTCGGCATGCCCGATCTCGGCCATTTTCTGCGGCGGCGCCTTGCGCGGGTCCTGTTCGGCCTCGACGACGAACCAGCCTTCATAGCCGTAATCCGCCAGACGCTGGACGATGGCGCCGAAATCGAGCGAGCCGTCGCCCGGTACCGTGAACGCGCCGAGCGCCACTGCGTCGAGGAAGGACTGTCGGCTGCGATCCAACCCATCAATAACCGGCTTGCGGATATCCTTGACGTGAACATGGTTGATGCGGGCGTGGTGGTTGTCGATGGCGCGCAGCACGTCGCCGCCGGCAAAGGCCAGATGCCCCGCATCGAGCAGAAGCGGAATGCCGTCGCCGGAATTGCGCATGAAGGCGTCGAGTTCCGGCTCGGTTTCCACGACGGCGGCCATGTGATGGTGATAAGAGAGCGGCATGCCTTGCTCGGCGCACCATTCGCCGAACTCGGTCACGCGGCGGGCATAGGCCTTCATCTCGTCATCCGAAAGGCGCGGCTTGGTGGCGAGCGGCTTGGAGCGGTCGCCCTGGATGGAACGGCCGACTTCACCATAGACGATGCAAGGCGCATTGACCGCCTTGAACAGCTCGATCATCGGAGCGATGCGGTCCTTGTTCGCAGCAAGCTCCTCATTGACAAGCGTGCCCGAGAACCAGCCGCCGCAGAGCGTCACGTCGGCGGCCCGTAGGATGGGCAGCATTTCATCAGGATTGCTGGGGAAACGCCGGCCCTGTTCCATGCCGGTGAAGCCGGCGCTGCGCGACTGGCGCAGGCATTCCTCGAGAGATACGTCGTCGCTGAGCTCAGGAAGATCGTCGTTCCACCAGGCGATGGGCGACATGCCGAGTTTGGCCTTCATCAATGGTCTCCTTGAAAGCATTGTTTGGAGGAGCAGGACCGCTCCTCCAGAAAAATGACGGAAATCGATCAGCCTATACGCTGGGCGTTGCGCGCTTGCTCGTAGGCGGCGCGGGCCTTGTTGACCTCGGCGCGCGGGCTGACCTCGGGAACAGCGACATCCCACCAATGCCCGCCTTCGTCCGTCGTGATCAGCGGATCGGTATCGATGACGATGACCGAAGTGCGATCGTTCTTCTTCGAAGCCTCGATCGCCTGCTCCAGCTCGGCGATGGACGCGACCTTGACGGCCACGGCGCCCATGCTCTCGGCATGCGCTCGGAAATCGATCTCCGGCATCACCTCGTGACGGGCATCCTTCAAGAGATTGTTGAAGTTCGCGCCGCCGGTCGCCATCTGCAGCCGGTTGATGCAGCCGTAGCCTCTGTTGTCGAGGAGGACGACGATGAGCTTCAGGCCGAGCATGACCGAGGTCGCCAGCTCCGAATTCAGCATCATGTAGGAGCCGTCGCCGACCATGACGACAACCTCCTTGTCCGGCCGCGCCATCTTCGCGCCAAGGCCGCCGGCGATCTCATAGCCCATGCAGGAGAAGCCGTATTCCATGTGATAGCTGCCGGGCGCGGTCGCCGGCCACAGCTTGTGCAACTCGCCGGGCAGACCGCCCGCAGCGCACAAGAGAATGCTTTTTTCGCCGCTGATCGTGCGGGTGACGGCGCCGATCACCTGGGCATCGGAGGGCAGGGCGGTATTCGTCGTCGCCATCGCCTTGGCGGCAGCTTCCAGCCAGATCTTCTTTTCCCGCGTTGCCTTCTCAACAAGCACTGCCGGCGCTTTCCAGCCAGCAAGGCCTGCGGACAGAACTTTCAGTCCTTCGCGCGCATCTGTCACCAAGGGGTGACCATTGTGCTTCAGCGCGTCATAGGCCGCGATGTTGAGGCCGACCATCGTGAGTTTTTCGTTCTTGAACAGCGCCCAGGAACCGGTGGTGAAATCCTGGCAGCGGGTGCCGACAGCGATGACCAGATCGGTTTCTTCAGCAATCGCGTTTGCGGCCGACGTCCCGGTGACGCCGACCGAGCCGAGCGCCAGCGGGTGCGTCTCGTCGATCGCCGATTTGCCGGCCTGTGTCACAACGACAGGTATGCTATGCGCTTCCGCGAAGGCTGCTAGCTCCTTCGTCGCCTGCGAATACAGCACGCCGCCGCCGGCGACGATCACGGGTTTTTCGGATTTGCGGATCAGCGCGATGGCGTTTGCCAGTTCGTCCGCATCCGGCTGCGGGCGGCGCAGCGCCCACACATGTTCCTCGAAGAAGCTCTCCGGATAGTCGAATGCCTCAGCCTGCACATCCTGGCAAAGCGACAGTGTCACTGGACCGCAATCAAGCGGATCGGTCAGCACCTGCATGGCACGCTTCAGCGCCGTGATGATCTGCTCGGGTCGGGTGATGCGATCGAAATAGCGCGAAACCGGACGGAAGGCGTCGTTGGCCGAAACCGTGCCGTCGCCGAAGTCCTCGATCTGCTGCAGCACCGGATCGGGCGCGCGGTTGGCGAAGACATCACCTGGCAGGAAGAGCACGGGGATGCGGTTGACATGCGCCACGCCGGCGGCAGTCACCATATTCAGCGCGCCGGGGCCGATCGATGTCGTGCAGGCCATGAAGCGTTGGCGGAAACTGGTCTTCGCATAAGCAATGGCAGCATGCGCCATGCCCTGCTCATTGTGGGCTCGGAAAGTTGGCAGCTCCTCGCGCACCTGATAGAGCGCTTCCCCCATTCCGGCGACGTTGCCGTGTCCGAAGATCGCCCAGACGCCGCCGAAGATCGGCAGCTTCTGGCCATCGATCACGGTCATCTGCTTTTTGAGGAAATGCACGACGGCCTGAGCCATCGTCAATCGGATCGTCTTGCCCATGGGGCGCCTCCCAAATGCATCTTAGTCCATTGTTTGCGTATCGCTTTACCCGAAAACCGGTATCCAGTTTTCCGAGCGATGCGCCAGCTATTCCAGGCCGCGGGTTTTCAGCCACGCCTGCGTCAATTGCCGGAAGCGGCCAGCCATGTCGGCGATCGCTTCCTCGTCGTTCATGCCGCCTGACATCCAGGCGCGTGCCGCATCGGAAAAGATCGTCCGTCCGACGGCGAAACCCTTGACGGAGGGCGCGGCCAGCGTCGCTTCGAAGCTGCGGATCAATTCCTCCGCCGGCGCTTCCAGGCCAAGCAGCACGATACCCCTGCACAATGGATCATTTTTGGCGATCACGGCATCGATTTTTTTCCAGGCCGTCGTCGATTCCTGCGGTTCCAGCTTCCACCAGTCCGGCTTGATGCCAAGTGCGTAAAGCTCTTCCATCGCCGTCGGGATCGTATCGTCGGTAAGCGGTCCGTTCTTGCCGGCGATGATCTCGACCAGCAACTCACGGCCGACCTTGCGGGCTGCTTCGAACAGGGTCCGCAGCTTCTCCTGCTGCTCGGCCTTCAATTCCGCGGGGTCGTCGGGGTGATAGAAGCAGAGGCACTTGATGCAATGGTTGAGCGGCCATTCGGTGAGCTGCGAACCGATATCCTGGCTGAATTCGAATTTCAGCGGTTTCGAGCCCGGCAATTCGACGGGGCGGCCGATCCAGGAGAAATTCTTGGTGGCGGCATCGAAGAATGCATCGCGGCCGAAGCGCTCGTCGATCAGCATGCCATAGCCGTCGCGCCCGCCCGAAACCCGCGCGGCCGCCTCAACCGCAAGCCGCTTGAAGGCAACGATCCTGTCGTGGGCGATGCCCAGCTCGTCGGCGACACTGACGAGCTGCGAACGATGATCGATGGCAAGCGCCATCAATAGCGGGATTTCGCCACGGCGTGTCGTCGCCCAATGGATGTGATTGATCGCCTCATCTTTACGCAGCGCCCGGTGCTTGCTGCCCGTCTTCAGGAAGAAATCGAGTTCGGCCCAGGTCGGATATTCCGGCGAGCAGAGCAGGCGCGAGACCGCGAAGGCGCCGCAGGCATTGGCCCAGGTGGCGCAGGTCTTAAGCGGTTCGTCGCGCAGGAAGCCGCGCAGGAAGCCGGACATGAAGGCATCGCCGGCTCCAAGCACGTTGAATACTTCGATCGGAAAACCCTGGCCGACAATGCCGGCCTCGAGGTCGTCGGAGATCGGGCCGTCATAAACGATGCAGCCCATGGCGCCGCGCTTCAGCACGATGGTTGCCGAAGAAAGGCGGCGGATTTCCTTCAATGCGCCAAGCACGTCATCGGCGCCCGAGGTAATCATGATCTCCTCTTCGGTGCCGACGATCAGGTCGCAATCCGGCAACGTCTCTTTCATCTTCGAGGAGACACGATCCGATTTCACATAACGTTCGAACCCTTCGGCGTGGCCGGCGAGGCCCCAGAGATTCGGCCGGTAATCGATATCGAAGATCACCTTGCGGCCGTTCGCCTTGGCGATGCGGATCGCCTTGTGCTGAGCGGCCTCCGTATTCGGCTTGGAGAAATGCGTGCCAGAAACCAGCACGGCGCGGGAGGACTTGATGAAATTCTCATCGATGTCACCCTCGTCGAGCGCCATGTCGGCGCAGTCGGAACGATAGAAGATCATCGGCGAGACGCCTTCGGCCTCGACCGCCAGCAATACCAGAGCCGTCAGCCTCTCCTTGTCGGTGGCGATCCCCGCCGTCGCGACGCCCTCGCGTGCCGCCTGTTCACGGATGAAACGGCCCATCTGCTCGTCGCCGACGCGGGTGATCAAGCCGGATTTCAAGCCGAGGCGAGCGGTGCCGATGGCGATATTGGCGGGGCAGCCGCCGACGGATTTCGCGAAGGAAGCGATATCCTCCAGGCGTGAGCCGATCTGCTGGCCATAGAGATCAACGGAGGAGCGGCCGATGGTGATCACATCGAGTGTCGGCTCCGGCTGGGCGCCAGGATTGTCGTGTGCCATGATGTCCTCCCGTCTAGGCATGATCCCGATAACTCTTCAGTTTTCGATGAGGTCATGCGTCATTGAAAGTGCCGGCCCGTCTTCGTTTCGTCCGGCTCCGGTAGATATTGCGGTCATCTCCCGTGGCCGCGATTATGATTTAATGAAACATTGGTTCCGTTATTTTGTCAATTCGGAATATTTATTCCATTTTGGTTTTGTGAAATTTTGCAACCGCATCTTTCCTGCGCCGTTCGGCAATGGCGACGGGGAAGGCCATGATGAGAGCCATGGAGGCCGAGAGCGACCGGAAGCCGGCAAAATCAGCCTCAGCCACTTCGAACCAGTGGGTGGCGCAGGCCGTCAGCGGCGAAAAGGCCGAATCGGTAATGGCGATCACCGGCACGTTGCGTGCGGCGAGATCCTGTGCCTGCGCCAAACTGTCGGCGGCATAGGGTGAGAAGCTGGCGGCAATCGCTGCGTCTCTTTCCGTGGCAAACCGGGCAAGCTCGCCATCGATGCCGTTTGGTGAAGCAACGATCTGATGACGGATGTTCAATTTGGAAAAGGCATAGGTCATATGCGCCGTCAGCGGATAGGAGCGGCGCTTGGCGATGAGGTAGATCGTCTCGGCGGCGGCGAGCACATCCACAGCCTTGGCGAACGTATCCGTCTCGATCGTGGCGGCAAGCTTGTTGATCGACTGACTGGCGGCAGAAAGGAAACCGGAGAGAATGCCGGCTTCTTCATCCTCGATGCCGGATTGTTCCAGTGTGATCAGCCGCTCTTCATAACTCAGCGTCCGATCGCGCAGCCTTTCGCGGAAAATGCTCTGCAGGTCGGAGAACCCCTCATAGCCGAGATGATGGGCGAGACGCACGAGCGTTGACGGCTGGACATCTGCTGCAGTGGCGATGCTTGCCGTGGTGCCAAAGGCGATTTCATCCGGATTCCCGAGCGCGAAAGCCGCGATCTGGGCCAGACGTTTCGGCATGGCGTTCTTGCGCTCGATGATAGTGCTGCGCAGACTTTCAAAATCCCGCGGCACCTTGGTTCGCGTTTCGATTCCGTTGTCCATGCCTTTACCCTTTTCGACGCCATGCCCGCCAATGAAACAAATATTCCATATTTTGCACGATAACGGATTTTGAATAGCTCGGCACGATTATTTTTAAGTCAATGAATTTACGGGAATAATTTTCATTCCTCCGATTCTGTGCTGCGATTGATCGGCCCGCCCGCTTGTCAAAACGGTCCAAATATTCCAAAAATCCATGAGAGTTTCGGGAGAAGGCTTGAGGAGGGAAATGCATATGAAGCCGTTGGGCGTCGGATTGATCGGAACCGGCTATATGGGCAAATGCCATGCGCTTGCGTGGAACGCGGTCAAGACCGTCTTCGGTGACGTCGAGCGGCCGCGCCTTGTGCATCTTGCGGAAGCCAATCCCGATTTGGCAAAGGAGCGTGGCGATGAATTCGGCTTCGAAAAGACGACCGCCGACTGGCGCGAGCTGATCGCCGATCCTGAGGTCGACGTCGTCTCCGTCACGACGCCCAATCAATTCCATCCGGAAATGTCGATCGCGGCGCTGCAAGCCGGCAAGCATGTCTGGTGCGAAAAGCCGATGGCGCCTGCCTATGCCGACGCCGAACGCATGTTGAGCGCCGCCAAAGCCTCAGGCAAGGTCGCTATCCTCGGCTATAATTATATCCAGAACCCGGTTATTCGGCATATCAAGGCGCTGATCGGCGAAGGCGCGATCGGCGAGGTCAATCATGTCCGTGTCGAGATGGATGAAGACTTCATGGCCGATCCGGAAGTCTTTTTCTATTGGAAGAGCGAGTTGGCCGGCGGCTATGGCGCGCTCGACGATTTCGCCGTGCACCCGTTATCGCTGCTCTGGTTTCTGTTCGGCCATGTGGAAGCTGTAATCACCGATATGGTGAAGCCTTATGCCGAACGGCCGTTGAAAGAAGGCGGGCGGCGCGCTGTCGAGAACCACGATCTCGCCAATGTGCTGATGCGGCTCGATGGCGGCATTTCCGCGGTGCTGATGGCGAATCGCTCCGCCTGGGGACGCAAGGGCCGCATTGCGCTGCAGATCTTCGGCTCGAAAGGCTCAATCACCTACGACCAGGAGCGCATGAACGAATTCGAGCTTTATCAGGCGGAGGGCAGGGGCAGCGAACAGGGGTTCCGTAAGATCCTCGCAGCACCGGCCCATAGACCCTATGACCGGTTCATCCCGGCGCCCGGCCATGGGCTCGGCTTCAACGACCTGAAGATCATCGAATGCCGCGAGCTGATTCGCGCCATCTCCGGCGATGCGGCGTCGGTCGTGAGTTTCACGGATGGCTTGCGCATCGAGAAGTCGGTTCATGCCATGGCGCAATCGTTCCATGAGCGCCGCTGGGTCGAGATATAGGCCTGAGTTCCGCCCTAATTTTCTCCCGATCTCGGGCGCAAGGTCAGCTATGATTGACGCTTGCAAGGGTAGGCGTTACCCCTGAAATCCGTGAGGGCAACGTCCTATATCAGGATGACGAGCCGCTATAACGATAATGGAGTAAGGATCGTGACGGGCAGATTGGTCATTGTCGGGGCCGGACAGGCCGGTTTCGCGCTTGCAGCCAAATTGCGGGCGCTCGGAGATTTGAGGCCGATCACCATCATTGGCGCGGAGGAAAACCTCCCCTATCAGCGGCCACCGCTTACCAAGAAATACCTTCTCGGGGAGATGGCCTTCGATCGCCTGCTGTTCCGCCCGGAACATTGGTACGCCGACAACAATGTCGAGATTCGCTTGTCTACCTGGGTCGAGCAGATCGACCGGACGGTAAAGCAGGTCGTCACACAGGACGGCTCGGTGCTGGATTATCACACGCTGGTACTGGCAACAGGCGCCGCGCCGCGCCCTCTGCCGCCCTCCGTCGGAGGCGCTCTCGAAGGCGTCTATCTCGCCCGTAACAAGCGCGATGCCGATCAGCTCGCCGGTGAAATGCGTGCGGGCCGCCGTGTCCTCATCATCGGCGGCGGCTATATTGGCCTCGAAGCGGCGGCAGTTGCCCGCCACCGCGGCCTCGAAGTCACGCTCATCGAAATGGCCGACAGGATCCTGCAGCGCGTCGCCGCCAAGGAGACGGCAGACATCATGCGGGCGATTCACAGACAACACGACGTCGTCATCCGCGAAAAGACCGGCCTCAAGCAACTCGTCGGCAAGAATGGCCATGTCGTTGCCGCCGAATTGTCGGATGGCTCCAGCATCGACGTCGATTTCGTCGTCGTCGGCATCGGCGTCGCTCCGAATGACCAGCTCGCCAAAGAAGCGGGACTGGAAGTCGGCAACGGCATCATCGTCGATTCCTTTGCCCGCACCTCCGATCCCTCCATCTTCGCCGTGGGCGATTGTGCCGAGCTGCCCTGGGACGGCGGCCGCATCCGTCTCGAATCGGTACAGAACGCCGTCGACCAGGCCGAAGCCGCAGCCGCAATCATTGCCGGCGGCGATGAGGCCTATGATCCGAAGCCATGGTTCTGGTCGGATCAATATGATGTGAAATTGCAAATCGCTGGCTTCAACCTTGGCTATGACGAAACCCTTCTGCGCCCCGGAACCCGCGAGGGATCGGCTTCGGTCTGGTATTTCAAGAAGGGCCGTTTCATCGCCGTTGACGCCATCAATGACGCGAAGGCCTATGTGACCGGCAAGAAGCTGCTGGAAACCGGCACCAGCCCGGACAAGGCCGTTCTGGCCGACCCCGCCGCAGACCTTAAGCAATTGCTGGCTTAACGGAACTGCTGGCAGGCTATCTGGTTCTTCCCGCAGGATGCGCGCATTGCCTAATGCAGGGAGAACGTGCACGGAGGCGAAAAAGCGCTTGCGTCGATAAATGATTGGCCGTATCAGGGCCGCACCGGAGAGGTGGCCGAGTGGTCGAAGGCGCTCCCCTGCTAAGGGAGTATACGTCAAAAGCGTATCGTGGGTTCGAATCCCATCTTCTCCGCCATCCTATTTCGCGTCGCGGACGCGCTAATTCCCCCGCTATCGATATCTTCCGCGATTTCTTAGATCCGTCCGCTGCCGATTCTCTTTTTGTCATCCCGCTGCAATCTTGCGGGCGGATAGTCGGTAACGACCGATTCTCCGTCGAATCGGTCGCAGCAGAATCACTTGCTGGCGATGTGGTGCTGAGTGATGAGAGTGGATTTGGCTTGCTCCGCGCCGCTGGTGGCTGTTTTTGAAATGGCGAGCATGACGTTGCGGAACCCATGAAATTGCCCTGAATCGGCCATTATGACGGCTGATCTAGTCTCCACGTCATCAATTAAAACCGGCCTGTAAGTGCTGGTACCGTAACGGCTTTCTTAACAAAATATAAATAAATGCGATGTCCGTGTGGCGGACTTGTGTCCTTTCGGCAACAGGACTTAGCGAAGGCTCATGTAAATCCCCCTTTCCGATAAGATGTAGATTGCGTGACAGTTCGCGTCTTGTATTTTCAATCTCGGAAGCAAGGGCGATTGATCGTCCACTTCTTGAAACACGAGGATGGGGCAGGGAATGCCTTCGGGTAGTTCTCATTCTCGATTGAAACTTTGACTGGAGGTCAATAATGAACATCAAGAGCCTTCTTCTCGGCTCCGCTGCTGCTCTTGCAGCAGTATCCGGTGCTCACGCGGCTGACGCTGTTGTTGCCGCTGAGCCGGAGCCGCTCGAATACGTTCGCATCTGCGACGCATACGGTGCAGGCTATTTCTTCATTCCGGGTACCGAAACCTGCCTTAAGATCGGCGGCAAGGTGCGTACGGAAGGCCAGTGGGGCGACGCTTATGGCAATCATGGCGGGGCTGGTAACTGGGACTTCGGCACGCTGTGGCATACCCGTGCTGAGTTGAACATCAACACCGCGACCGACACTGAATACGGTCCGTTGAAGACGAACACCATCCTTCGTTGGGATTGGCAGGAAGGCGGCTCCACGGGCACGAACCTTCTGTGGGCGTACATCAGCCTCGGCGGCTTCAGCGTCGGCAAGCAGGACTCCTGGTACAACCAGTTCGTTGGTTACGCCGGCGACGTCATCAACGACGACGTGATCTATGATGGTCCGTACGAACTCAACCAGATCACCTACAACTATGACGCCGGCAACGGCTTCACGGCTGTGGTCTCGGTCGAAGATTCCAACTCCGCTTCGGACATTTCCACCTACGGCGGTGCTTGGGAGCAGTCCAGGGCCAACCACTACGCTCCGAACGTTGTTGCTGGTGCTGGCTACAAGGCCGGTGCATGGTCCATCAAGGTCGTCGGTGGTTATGACTCCATCGTCGAAGAAGGCGCCATCAAGGCTCGTCTCGACGCTGACTTCGGCGTATTCTCGGCCTTCTTGATGGGCGGCTGGAACACGGACGGCTCCAAGCTGAACCAGTATGCTGGCTCGAACCTGGATTCGTCAGCTTGCACGCACTCGGACGGCACCATTCATGGCGCAGACTGCGGCTGGGGCGACTGGGCAGTTTGGGGTGGCGTTGGCGTTCCGATCAACGACAAGCTGAAGTGGAACCTGCAGCTCGCTTACACCGACTCCAAGATCTTCGCCGCTACGACGAACATCAAGTGGAACCCGGTTAAGAACCTGCTCATCGAGCCGGAAGTATCCTACACCAACTGGGATTCGATCGGCCAGGACGAGTGGGCTGGTATCCTCCGTTTCGAGCGCAACTTCTAATCTGATTTGACCTCGGTCAAAATCTGATTGTCACGTCAGTGACGAAAAGCCCGGCTTTCGAGCCGGGCTTTTTGCTTCTGGGCAATCGCGTCCAGCTATGGCATATCGCGCAAAAGTGCACGGAGGTTTTGCGATAATGATATGCGCAAAATCAGGAGCCTGAAGCGCAAGGACGGATCCCAAAGAGCGCGATGCGCTTTAAGAGGGTATAGGAAAGATGGCGTCCCGTTTCCTTTGAGTTAGAGTATTCTAATTAAGAATAGTTTTGCAACTTAAGTATTTTCGAAAGTAACTTAAAGTATAGTTCAATATTGAACATGACGATCATGTGACAATTTTGCGACGTGATTTTTGTGCAACGCGAAATTCGAAACAATCGTCACATATGATTATAGTTTGTCTCTGATATTGCTCTAAAAATTTCGATCTGTAGTTTCCCAAATCGGAAGCAAGGCTTAGCGTCTTGGTTCTCCCAGATCAGGGGTCAACTTTGAACACAAGGTGGGGTAGGGCACGTCGTTTTTCGGCGCGAATTCTCATACCTAATCGATATTTAGAACTGGAGTTATTATGAACATCAAGAGCCTTCTTCTCGGCTCCGCTGCTGCGCTGGCAGCAGTTTCCGGTGCTCATGCGGCTGACGCTATTGTTGCTGCCGAGCCGGAGCCGCTTGAATACGTTCGCATCTGCGACGCATATGGCGCTGGCTACTTCTTCATTCCGGGCACCGAAACCTGCCTTAAGGTTGGCGGCATGGTTCGTACCGAAGGTGAATGGTATAACGCTTACAATCCGGGCCCGAAGGGCGATCGCGGCACCTTCTGGCACACCCGCGCTCAGCTTTCCATCGACACGGCATCGGACACCGAATACGGTTCGCTGAAGACGGACACCGTCTACCGTTTCGACTGGTCTGAAGGCGGCTCCACGACCCCGAAGCTGCTGTGGGCTAACATCAGCCTCGGCGGTTTCCTGGTTGGTAAGCAGGACTCGCAGTACAACCTGTTCACCGGTTACGCCGGCGACGTCATCAACGACGACGTGATCTGGGACGGCCCGTACGAACTCAACCAGTTGACCTACAACTACGACGCCGGCAACGGCTTCACGGCTGTCGTCTCGCTCGAAGACTCCAACTCCGGTTCGGATTCGTCTTCCTTCGGCGGCGCTTGGGTTCAGTCCAAGCAAAACCACTATGCTCCGAACGTCGTAGCCGGTGCTGGCTACAAGGCTGGCGCTTGGCAGTTCCGCGTCGTCGGTGGTTATGACTCCATCGTCGAAGAAGGCGCTGTGAAGGCTCGTGTCGACGCCAACTTCGGCGCCTTCTCGGCCTTCCTGATGGGCGGCTGGAACACGGATGGCTCCAAGCTGAACCAGTATGCCGGCTCGAACCTGGACCCGTCGGCTTGCCCGGCTGACCGTGGCGATCTCTGCGGCTGGGGTGACTGGGCTGTTTGGGGTGGCGTTGGCTATAAGATCAGCGACCAGCTGAAGTGGAACGTCCAGCTCGCCTACACCGACTCGAAGATCTTCGAAGCCACGACGAACCTCAAGTTCAACCCGGTTAAGAACCTGCTCGTCGAGCCGGAAGTTACCTACACCAACTTCGATTCTGTGAACCAGGATCAGTGGGCTGGTATCCTCCGCTTCCAGCGCAGCTTCTAATTCGGTTCGCCGAATCGAATTGGACGTCGTCATACTCTGATCAGACCTCCGATCAGAAGAGGATTGGCCCGGTTTTCCCAACCGGGCCTTTTCTTTTTTACGCTGCGCCTTCTAACGATGCGTGCAATTCAAATCGTCGCCAGGAAATGCTGGATTGCAGCCGGAATATCCCAAAGGTGCAGAATCGGAGCATGTCCTTGCCCCACGGCAATTTTTGCCGCCATGCCCGGATGCCGCTTTCCCATCTCCTCGAGGGTAGCTGTCGTGAGCAGTTTCGAATTCTCTCCGCGAATCACCATCAACGGTATGTTCTGAAAGGCCTCGAACTGCGGCCAGAGATCCGGGATAGGAGCTTCAAGATCGAGGGACTCCATTTGTGCGGCAACGGCGGGATCGAAATCCGCAACGACTTTGCCATCAGTGGTGGCATAGATCGCCCGCGCCATGTCGCGCCAATCGTCTTCCGCAAGCGCCGTGAAGCTGCGACCATGATTTTCCTGCAGAATTTCGACGGCCTCGTCCCAATCCGTCGGCTTCTTGCCGCGGTTCAGATAGTCGCGGATATCGGCAAGCCCATCCTTTTCGAGAACGGGACCGATGTCGTTGAGAATGACTGCCTTCAGAACATCAGGTTGGCTGGCCGCCAGCAGATGCAGGACAAGACCACCGCGCGACGTGCCGATGAAGATAGCCTTCGGAATATCCAGCGCGGCGCATGTTGTGAGCACGTCCTGAGCCTCGACCGCGAGGTTATAGTGGCTCTTGTCGTCGTCCCAGGCCGACGAGCCGCGCCCGCGGGCGTCGAGAGTAATCACCCTGCGCGGTGCGGTTGAGTCACGCGACAAAAGCAGTGCCAACTGATGGAAATCCCGCGAATTGCGGGTCAGACCAGGTAAGCAGACGATCGGCGGCAGGTTTGACGTCACTGAATTGCCGCCGCTGTAATCGCGTGCATAGAGCCTTAGCCCGTCCGGTGCCGAGATAGTTCTGACAACAAAGCCGCTTTCATCGTCACTGCTCATGGATAACCCCTCGTGGTGAATAGCATTTCACGAGGGATGTAACGCCATTTTAGCGTTTCAAACAATCGCACTTGCCGACACAGAGATCAGCCGCGTCCGTAAATCAGATCGTGCTCGATATCAGTCTTCTGGCCGAGCCGGGCCTTGTAGACCTGATAATTTTCCATGACGCGCTGGACATAGTTGCGCGTTTCGGGGAAGGGGATGCGCTCGATCCAGTCGACGACATCGTCGATCGATTTGCCGCGCGGGTCGCCGTAACGGCTGATCCACTCCGGAACCTTGTTCGGGCCGGCATTGTAGGCAATGAAGGTCAGAATATAGGAGCCGCCGAAGGCGTCGATCTGTTCGCCGAGATAATGGGCGCCGAGTGTGGCGTTGTAGCCGGCATCCTGCGTCAGCTTGTCCGCGGAATAGGCCATGCCATGACGGCCGGCGACCGCCTTGGCCGTCTTCGGCAGAAGCTGCAGCAGGCCGCGCGCGTTGGCGGCGGAAACCGCTGCCGGGTTGAAGGCGCTTTCCTGCCGGGCGATTGCGTAGGCGAGCGCCTTGCCGGAGCCGGAGATATTGGCATTGTCCGGAATGACGCCGATCGGGAAGGCGAGCGCTGCAACATCGACACCGCGGCCATAGGCGATCTTGCCGACCTGAAGGGAAAGCTGGTGATTGCCGGAGCGTTCGGCCCGCGCCGCCAGCATGGCGATCTCGCCGGGGCTCTGCAATTGTTTGGCCAGCGCTCGATAAAGGGCGTCGGCCCGCCAGCCGTGACCTGCCGCTTCGAGATGCGCGATGGCCTCGACGGCTTCGCGGGATTGGAAGCGCTGCCGGTCCTCGGTCGTTGCGGAGGGGTACCTGACATTCAGCGTCCGCCGGCCCAGTTTCTCTGCGGAGAGCTGGCCATAAAACGTGGCCGGATAAGAGGCGGCCTTGGTGTAGAAATCCTCAGCCTTGCCCGGACCGCCGGCTTCTGCGGCGCGCCCGAGCCAGTACCAGGCGCGCGATTGCGAGATCGGACCGTTCGATACCTGCAGGATCTTACGGAAATGTGCTTCAGCCGTCGCACCGTCCTGCAGCCCGCGCAGGGCATACCAGCCGGCGTGGAATTCTGCCTCACCGACATCCTGTGGATTGTCCGCGACGCTGGCATCGACGATGCGGTAGGCGGTCTTGAATTCACCTTGATCCACCAGGCCGCGGCTGACGATGCGCTGCTCATCCCACCATTGGCTGGCATTGATGAGCGCGCCACGGTCGCGCGGCATTTGCATCAGAAGGTTGGCGGCATCGTCATATTTGTCCTGACGGCGCAGGTTCTCGATCCGCATGAAAAGATAGGCGGGGTCGTTTCGCCATTGCGGATCCATATTGGCAAGCAGTGTTCCGGCATTGGCCGAATGATTGTTGACCGCCGCCCAAGTTTTGTAGAGCGATAGCGCCCTTCCGAGGTCACCGAAACGCTTGGCCTGCGCGGTGCGGCCGCGATAGAGCAGATAGTCCATGCGCGCCTTGTGATCGGCCGGTGACAGGAGACCGGAGAATTCGGCAAGGATCTTGTCTTCGAAGGACTTGTCCAGCCCCTCATTGCGCCAGATCTTGCGGATGAGCTTGGCGGCTTGCGCCGAAGCACCCCGCGAAACCAGCGCACGTGATAGGATGACCGCGCCTTCCGGGGTTTCCGGCTGCGTATTGCCGAAGGCGGCAAGCACTTGATCGGCCGGCGGATTTTCAGTGTAAAGCGCGCGTTCGGAATTGCCGCGCAGGCTGGCGAGACCCGGCCAGCCGGCGAGTTCGCGCGCGGCCGCGGCGATTTCGCCGGAGGGAACGCCGGGTTGGCCCGAGGTGGCGATCGCCCAGGTCAGAATGTGACGGTCAAGTGTGCCCTGGCCCATGCTGTTGCGAATGGCGAGCGCTTGCAGCGGGTTCTTGTTGGAGAGAGCATCAAGGCCGGCTTTAAGGTCGCCACTAACGGGCGCGATGGCGGAGCCGCGCGGTATAGACCCGGTGCTTAACGGATCCGGCATGGTCATTGCGACGTCGGTCGTCTCTGGGGTCGATGTCTGTTCGCCGGGAAGTTGCGAGGCAAAAGTGCCCCATGCGACCGCCACGCCCACAGCGGCCAAGATCATGACAGGTCTTTTCATCCGGCTACTCACAACAAAAAACAGGCCCCCTCCATTTGCCGAATTTTATATTAACGAAACCTTAGCGTTGGCCCGAATTTCAATCAATTATGATATCGGAAACTGCCCTTTACCATCGAAAGCGCGCTTGTCGCCGTCAAGTGAGCGCTTTATGGTGCGCGGATTCATAACCATGGATTGCGGCTGAAGCATGAAAGCGGCGCCGCGAGGAGACTTGCATGTTCCAGGGGTCCATTCCCGCACTCGTCACGCCCTTCACAGACGCCGGCAAGGTGGATGAAGCGTCCTTTGCTTCCCACGTCGACTGGCAGATCAAAGAGGGCAGCAGCGGGCTTGTTCCCGTCGGCACGACGGGTGAATCTCCGACCCTGTCGCATGATGAGCACAAACGGGTTGTCGAGCTTTGCATCGAAGTGGCGGGCAAGCGCGTTCCGGTCATGGCCGGCGCCGGCTCCAACAATACCCGGGAGGCGATCGAGCTTGCCCAGCATGCCGAAAAGGTCGGCGCCAACGCAGTTCTGGTCGTCACGCCCTACTACAACAAGCCGACGCAGAAGGGGCTCTACGCACATTTTTCGGCCATCGCCGAAGCGGTGAAGCTGCCGATCTATATTTACAATATCCCCGGCCGCTCGGTCGTCGACATGACGCCGGAGACGATGGGCGCACTGGCCAAGGCGCATGCAAATATCGTTGGCGTCAAGGATGCGACCGGCAAAATCGAGCGGGTTTCCGAACAGCGCATCACCTGCGGCCATGACTTTCGCCAGCTTTCCGGCGAGGACGCGACAGCGCTTGGCTTCAATGCTCATGGGGGTCTCGGCTGCATCTCGGTGACGGCCAATGTCGCGCCGCGTCTCTGTGCAGAATTTCAGGCGGCGACGCTTGCCGGCGACTATGCCAAGGCGCTGGACTACCAGGACCGCCTGATGCCGCTGCATAAGGCAATCTTCCTGGAGCCGGGCCTTTGTGGCGCGAAGTACGGCCTTTTCCGTTTAGGCCGCATGAGCCGCAACGTGCGCTCGCCACTGCTTTCGACGCTGGAGCCGAGCACGGAAGCGGCGATCGATGCCGCCATGCGCCACGCCGGTGTCCTGAACTGACGGTACGCAAACGCACTCGCGAATCTTCTGACGCGACCGCTCTCTTCACAAGGAGAGCGGTCTCGCTTATTTAAGGTTTGACATCTTGGCGCGCCGACGGCCGCTGCCGGAATTGACGCACGAAAAAGAAGAAGAACCATGGCACCCAAAGGCAGCCAACGCGTGGTGAAGAAGATCGTCGCGGAAAACCGCAAGGCGCGCTTCAACTACGAGATCATCGACACCTATGAGGCAGGACTCGTGCTGAAAGGCACCGAGGTCAAGTCGTTGCGCGAAGGCAAGGCCAATATCGCCGAATCCTATGCCTCCGACGAGGACGGCGAGATCTGGCTCATCAATTCCTATCTGCCGGAATATCTACAAGCGAACCGCTTCAATCACGAGCCGCGCCGTCGTCGTAAACTGTTGCTCTCAGGTCGCGAGATCGGCCGATTGCGCTCGGCCGTAAACCGCGAAGGCATGACGCTGATCCCGCTGAAGATCTATTTCAACGACAGCGGCCGCGCCAAGCTGGAACTGGCGCTCGCCAAGGGCAAGAAGATCCACGACAAGCGCGAATCCGAGAAGGAACGCGACTGGAACCGGCAGAGGAGCCGGCTTCTAAAGGATAATGGGTGAGAAGCGGTCGGGCAAAGCCCGAGCAATCGATCCAGTGAATCGATTGCAGCGACGAACGCCGTGAGCCAAAGCGAAGGGCCGGCTGCTGCGGCGAACGCGGAACGCTAGCCAACGATCACAGCCGTCAGTGAATCGATTGCAATGACGAGCGCCCGGAACCTTAGCAAGGGACGGGCGGTGCGGCGAACAGGGAATGTACCTGCAGCAGTCCCAGATTACTCTTCGACATCCGCAGCGGCGGGAGTCGCTTCGACGGGACGCTGTGGACGCTCGGAGGGGTCGCGGCCGATTTCGGCCTTCAGCGACACGAGGTCGATGAAGTGATCGGCCTGACGGCGCAGGTCGTCCGCGATCATCGGCGGCTGGGTCGCCATGGTGGAGATGACGGACACCTTGCGCCCGCGACGCTGCAGCGCTTCCACCAGCGTGGTAAAATCGCCGTCGCCGGAGAAGATCACAAGATGATCGACAGTTTCCGATTGCTCCATGGCATCGATCGCCAGCTCGATATCCATGTTGCCCTTGATCTTGCGGCGGCCCATGGAGTCGGTGAATTCCTTCGCCGGCTTGGTGATGACCTTGTAGCCGTTGTAGTCTAGCCAATCGATCAGGGGGCGGATCGAAGAATATTCCTGATCCTCGATAAGAGCGGTGTAATAATAGGCTCGCAGCAAATATCCGCGCTTCTGAAAGGCCTTGAGCAGCTTACGATAATCGATATCAAAACCGAGGCTTTTTGAAGCGGCGTAAAGATTGGCGCCGTCTATAAAAAGTGCAATTTTTTCGCGTGGATCGAACATCGCTTACATATCCATTGTTACCATAACGCAATTACTTTTACTCAAAATGCAGTCAAAACAATGTCTTGTATGACGCCCAAGAATAATCCGCATTACTTTATGAATTATTCATATAAACGAGATTTAGGGCACGATTCGCGATATTCCAAGCAACCTATAGTTGAATGCGCAACTTGTCTAATGAATTTTAGCGCATTGTAGGGGGATTGGCAGCCCTGAAGCAGGAAAAACTTGAATTTGCCATCGTTTGCTTGTATCGGGCGTGTTACTCCGAGACATGATGAAGACATCACGACCGCAAAGGACAGGCAATGGCCCGTGTCACAGTAGAAGATTGCATTGATAAAGTAGAAAACCGGTTCGAGCTGGTGCTGCTCGCGAGCCACCGTGCCCGCCTGATTTCACAGGGTTCGTCGATCACTATCGATCGCGACAACGACAAGAACCCGGTCGTTGCGTTGCGCGAAATCGCCGATGAAACGCTGTCTCCCGATGACCTGAAGGAAGACCTAATCCATTCGCTGCAGAAGCACGTCGAAGTCGACGAGCCCGAGCCCGATCCGGCAAGCCTCCTGGCTGCCGGCGCCGCCGCTTCGGCTTCGGGTGACGAGGAAGAAGATCTGCCGGAAGCCGTCACCTTCGATCAGATGTCGGAAGAAGAGCTTCTCGCCGGCATCGAAGGCCTTGTTCCGCCGGAAAAAAGCGACGATTACTAATCGTCAAGCTTGATGCTCTAACCAAGAGCGATATGATGAAGTGATGCGTGCGCCGGTCGTATGACTGGCGCGCTTTTATTTTGCGGGAGTAGCTTGGGAATGATGCGGCAATACGAGCTTGTCGAGCGTGTGCAGAAATACAAGCCCGATGCCAATGAAGCACTTCTCAACAAGGCCTATGTTTATGCGATGCAGAAGCATGGGCAGCAGAAGCGTGCCAGCGGCGATCCCTATATTTCCCATCCCCTCGAAGTTGCCGCCATCCTGACCGACATGCGTCTGGATGAATCGACGATCGCCGTCGCCCTCCTGCATGACACGATCGAAGACACCACCGCGACGCGCGCCGAAATCGACGAGTTGTTCGGCGAGGATATCGGCCGCCTTGTGGAGGGGCTGACCAAGATCAAGAAGCTTGATCTCGTCACCAAAAAGGCGAAGCAGGCGGAAAATCTCCGCAAGTTGCTGCTTGCCATTTCCGACGACGTCCGCGTGCTCCTGGTCAAACTGGCCGACCGCCTGCACAATATGCGGACGCTCGACCATATGTCGCCGGAAAAGCGCGCCCGCATTTCTGAAGAGACGATGGAAATCTATGCGCCGCTTGCCGGCCGCATGGGTATGCAGGATATGCGCGAGGAGCTCGAGGAGCTGTCCTTCCGCCACATCAATCCCGAGGCGCACGATACGGTCACCAAGCGCCTCGAAGAGCTGTCGCGGCGCAATGAAGGTCTGGTAAAGAAGATCGAGACAGAACTGCGCGACCTGCTGGTGGCAAACGGTCTCGCCAACGCCATGGTCAAGGGCAGGCAGAAGAAGCCTTATTCGGTCTTCCGCAAGATGCAGTCGAAGTCGCTTTCCTTCGAGCAGCTCTCCGATGTCTATGGTTTTCGCCTCCTCGTCGACGACGTTCCGTCCTGCTATCGCGCACTCGGCATCGTGCATACGCGCTGGCGTGTCGTGCCTGGCCGGTTCAAGGATTATATCTCGACGCCGAAGCAGAACGATTACCGCTCGCTGCATACCACCATCGTTGGTCCATCCAGCCAGCGCATCGAGCTGCAGATCCGCACCAAGCGCATGCATGAAATCGCCGAGTTCGGCATCGCCGCCCACACGCTCTACAAGGACGGCACCAACAACAATGGCGATGGTGAGCTGCTGTCGCGCGAAAGCAATGCCTATTCCTGGCTGCGCCATACCATCGAGGCGCTGGCGGAAGGCGACAGCCCCGAAGAATTCCTCGAACATACCAAGCTTGAACTGTTCCAGGATCAGGTCTTCTGCTTCACGCCGAAGGGCAAACTGATCGCGCTGCCGCGCGGTGCCACGCCGATCGATTTCGCCTACGCCGTTCACACCAATATCGGCGACACCACGGTTGGCGCCAAGATCAACGGCCGCATCATGCCGCTGGTGACGCGCCTGACCAATGGCGACGAAGTCGAGATCATCCGCTCCGGCGTGCAGGTGCCGCCCGCCGCCTGGGAAGAGATCGTCGTGACCGGTAAGGCCAGAGCCGCCATCCGCCGCGCCACGCGATTGGCCATCCGCAAGCAATATGCCGGCCTCGGCCACCGCATCCTGGAGCGCACCTTCGAGCGCGCCGGCAAGGTTTTCTCGCGCGAGGCGCTGAAGCCGGCGCTGCACCGCCTCGGCCAGAAAGATGTGGAGGATGCGATCGCCGCTGTCGGGCGAGGGGAGATGTCGTCGCTCGATGTATTGCGCGCCGTCTACCCCGATCATCAGGACGAACGTGTCACGGTCAAGCCTGCCGGCGACGAAGGCTGGTTCAATGTCCGCAGCGTCGCGGGCATGATCTTCAAGATCCCTGGCAAGACCAAGGCCGATCTCGCTGCCAGTGTCGATGGGGTGGATGCCCTGCCGATCCGTGGTTTGGCAGCGGATGTCGAGGTGCATTTCGCTCCGACCGGTGCCGTACCTGGTGACCGCATCGTCGGTATCATGGAAAAGGCCAGGGGCATCACCATCTATCCGATCCAGTCGCCGGCACTGCAGCGTTTCGACGACCAGCCGGAGCGGTGGATCGACGTGCGGTGGGATCTCGACGAGGCCAACAAGTCACGCTTCGCCGCCCGTATTCTGATCAATGCGCTGAACGAACCGGGCACGCTTGCCAAGGTGGCGCAGACGGTCGCCGACATCGACGTCAACATCCGCGTTCTGAACACGGTGCGCGTCGCTGCCGACTTTACGGAGATGGCGCTGGATGTCGAAGTCTGGGACCTGCGTCAGCTCAATCAGCTCTTGGTGCAGCTGAAAGAGCTCGATTGCATCGCCACCGTAAAGCGGCTTTACGAATAATTATCCTTGGTAACAGCATCGATCCGGTGCGAGTTGCATATTTTGTGATCATTTTGTGACCAAATTTGCCTATCTCTGTGTCTAGCCATGCGTCAATCGCATGGCTGCGTGTATTTTAGAGCGGTGGTAATTAACCTTTGTCACGCCTATCTTCTGATCATCGAAGAAACGAAACAGAGAAGAGAGAAGACAATGTTTGGTCCTATCAAGAAATTCGCCCGTGCTTTGCGCGTTCCGAGTGCTGAAGAACGTGAACTGGCCTATTTGAATGGCTCGCACGACCGCTTTGACCTTGAATATCGTCAGCGCCAAGTCGATCGCGGCATGTTCCGCCAGCGTTAAACGCTGACAATACTTTTAAAATGGAATGGGCGCGCATGTTGCAGCGCCCTTGGAGCGTCCCGCTGAAAGCAGGCAGGATGTTCCGCATAAAAAACTAGAGCAGGCTTTTGCGGTTCTGTGAACACGCGGTCGCTCCAGGGCGCATAGGCGCCGCGGCTGGATAATCAGCGCATGATACGCTTCGCCGCTCTTGTCATGACGGCACTGGGTGCACTAGATAAGCCGCATGTTATTTCGTCGCAGAAAACCACTGACGTTGAAGGAAAAACTGCGGGATCATCTTTGGCCCCGTAAAGGTTTCATTCGCTCGTTCCAATATTTCGGAAAGCGCCTGGTGCGTCTTGCCGCTTCGCCGCATTCGGTGGCTGCCGGCTTTGCTGCGGGCATCGTCGTTTCCTGGACCCCGTTCATTGGCGTGCATTTCGTCATGGCGATCATCATTGCCTATCTCGTCGGTGGCAATGTGGTCGCGGCAGCACTCGGCTGTCTGGCTGCAGGCAATCCCATCACCTATCCCTTCATCTGGGGCTTTACCTGGGAAATCGGTCATCTGATCCTAGCGCGCGACAGCGGCGGCCAAGGTGGCGGCATCGATCTGCCTGCGCTCTGGCATAAGGGTGATCTCATGCAGATTTGGGACCCAGTCCTGAAGCCGATGCTGATCGGCGGCGTTCCGCCGGCAATCGTCACGGGCATCATCGCCTATGCGTTGACCTATTACGGGGTGAAGAGCTTCAAGACCCGTCGCAAGGCGCGGCTGATGGAGCGGGCGCGCGAGCGCCTGGCCCTTGCTGACAACGCATCGAGCGTCTGACGGAACGCGACATCGCCGCGGCCGGCTGGAGGGCCTTCTCATGATCATCGGGATAGGCAGCGACCTCATCGACATTCGCCGCGTCGAAAAGTCGATCGAACGCTTCGGCACACGGTTCACGGAGCGCTGTTTCACCGATATCGAGCGCGCCAAGTCCGAAGGGCGCAAGAACAAGGCTGCATCATATGCCAAGCGCTTCGCCGCCAAGGAAGCCTGCTCCAAGGCGCTTGGCACGGGCCTGGCGCAGGGCGTATTCTGGCGTGACATGGGTGTCGTCAACCTGTCGAGCGGCAAGCCGACGATGCAGTTGACCGGCGGCGCGGCCAAAAGGCTGGCGGCGTTGGTGCCGGAAAATCACCGCGCTGCCATTCATTTGACGATAACCGATGATTTCCCTCTCGCTCAAGCCTTCGTGATTATCGAGGCACTGCCGATTGCGGGCTGAATGACGATCATGTGTCGCTTTTAATATCTGTGCCATTGCCGCCGTGGTATGAAGCGGATAGAGAGTGCCTGAAAGTAAAGTGCGCCGGTGGGGTGCGAAAAAGGAATAAGACTGCGTGTCCGAGAAAGCCGAAAAACAGCAGAATGTCCTGTGGGAAAACTTCAAGGTCATAGTACAGGCTCTGGTCCTGGCTATGATCATCCGCACAGTACTGTTTCAACCTTTTACCATTCCGTCCGGCTCGATGATGCCGACGCTTCTTGTCGGCGACTATATCTTCGTCAACAAGTTCGCCTACGGTTATTCGAAATATTCGCTGCCTTTCTCGCCGGATCTGTTCAGCGGGCGTATCTTCGGCAGCGAACCGAGGCGCGGCGATGTCGTGGTCTTCCGCTTCCCGCCGAACCCGGACGTCGACTATATCAAGCGTGTTATCGGCCTGCCGGGCGATCGTATTCAGGTGAAGAACGATATCCTTTACATCAACGGTCAGGCTGTTCCGCGGCAACCGCACGGCACCTTCGCATCGGACTACAGCCAGGAGCCCGGCGACGATATTCCCGTTTACAGCGAGCGCCTGCCGGACACTGGCAAGGTCTACGATACGCTGGACCTTTCGCCGAACTCGCGCGGTGACAACACGCAGGAATATGTCGTGCCGCCGGGCAACTACTTCATGATGGGCGACAACCGCGACAATTCCGACGACAGCCGTTTCGATGTCGGTTATGTGCCGGCTGAGAACCTGATCGGGCGCGCCAGCGTCATTTTCTTCTCGCTCGGACACGACACCTCGTTCCGCGAAATCTGGAAATGGCCGACCAACATGCGTTGGGATCGCCTCTTTAAGGTTGTCGAATGACGAAAACGCAGACGCTCCAGCAGGCAGATCGTGTCAGGCTTGAAGCCGCAATAGGCCACGAATTCGCCGAGAAGGGGCGCCTCGACTGGGCTCTGACGCATGCCAGCGCCCGAACGCACAAGGCCGGCAATTACGAGCGGCTGGAATTTCTCGGCGATCGGGTTCTCGGCCTGTGCATCGCCGAACTGCTTTTCCAGACTTTCGGTGCGGCGACCGAGGGTGAGCTCTCGGTGCGCCTTAACCAGTTGGTCAGTGCCGAGACCTGCGCGGAAGTCGCCGACGAGATGCAGTTGCATCTCTTCATCCGCACCGGCGCCGATGTGAAGAAGTTGACCGGCAAGCGCATGCTGAACGTGCGTGCCGATGTCGTCGAAAGCCTGATTGCGGCGCTCTATCTCGATGGCGGCCTCGAAGTGGCGCGCAAGTTCATTTTGCGCTACTGGGAGCGCCGCGCCATCCGCCCCGATGGTGCAAGGCGCGACGCCAAGACGGAATTGCAGGAATGGGCGCATGCGAAATTCGGTGTCACACCCGTTTACAGGGTTGATGACCGCAGCGGACCGGATCATGATCCCCGCTTCACGGTGACGGTGGAAGTGGCCGGAACCGCGCCAGAGACCGGTATTGAACGCTCCAAACGCGCCGCCGAGCAGGTGGCTGCGACACGGATTTTGGAGCGCGAAGGCGTATGGCAGCTCCAGCCTGCTCAAAAATGACTGCCTAGAGCAATTCCAGGAAAAGTGCGAAGCGGTTTTCCGTCCGGAATTGCGTAAAAACAAAGGGTAGAGCGGGAAAGCGATTCCATGAAACGCTGAACCGCTCTAGAAATGACGGAAAAGATGACCAATCAGGAAGACATGGCCGCCGGCGAAGGCGCGGCTGAAAACATCAGCCCGACGCATTCCGGCTTCGTGGCTCTTATCGGCCCGACCAATGCCGGCAAGTCGACGCTCGTCAACCGCCTCGTCGGCGCCAAGGTGTCGATTGTCAGCCACAAGGTGCAGACGACGCGCGCCATCGTGCGCGGCATCGCCATCCATAATAATGCACAGATCGTCTTCATGGATACGCCCGGCATCTTCAAGCCGCGCCGGCGCCTCGACCGCGCGATGGTGACGACCGCCTGGGGCGGCGCCAAGGATGCGGATCTTATCATGCTGCTGATCGACAGCGAGCGGGGAATACGCGGCGATGCTGAAGCTATCCTCGAAGGACTGAAGGAAGTTTCGCAGCCGAAAATCCTTGTTCTGAACAAGATCGACCGCGTTCGCCGCGAAGACCTGCTGGCGCTTGCCGCTGCCGCCAACGAGAAGATCACCTTCGAGCAGACCTTCATGATTTCGGCCGAAAACGGTTCGGGCTGCGACGATGTGATGGACTATCTGGCAAAGACCCTGCCGGAAGGCCCCTGGTATTATCCCGAGGACCAGATTTCCGACCTGCCGATGCGCCAGCTTGCAGCGGAAATCACCCGCGAAAAACTGTTCCTGCGCCTGCATCAGGAATTGCCCTATTCCTCGCATGTCGAGACGGAGAAATGGGAGGAGCGCAAGGACGGTTCGGTGCGCATCGAGCAAGTGATCTATGTCGAGCGCGAAAGCCAGAAGAAGATCGCCCTCGGCAAATCAGGCGAAACGATCAAGGCGATCTCGACCGCCTCGCGCAAGGAACTGTCCGAAATTCTCGAGCAGCCGGTGCACCTCTTCCTCTTCGTCAAGGTGCGGGAGAACTGGGGCGACGATCCAGAACGCTTCCGTGAGATGGGGCTTGAGTTTCCGCGCTGACGGAACAGTTTCCCGTTGACTGTCTGACCTCTCGACAGCCGCTGGTAGATGGCGCCCTTCGGCGCGACGATTTTTCTCAAGGGCGCCTACAGCGCCCACCTCTTCCCGATTCTTTCAGACTGGGGCTTTCACTACGTTGAAAAAGCTCTCGGAACGCGGACTGATCCGCCGTCACGAGCGCGGTTGCGACGTGCTGAACGGCGAAGGACTTGCCGAACTCGCCGCATGGGCAGGGCTCGATTCGGGCAGACGGTCATTCATCTGATGTTCGATATTGACACGGACTACCCATGTCTTTTTTAAATGATAGCGAATGCTGTATCAGCATGAACTACATTCGCCGTCACTTTTCGACCAGTTTCACCTTTTACTAACCGCAGCGGCAAAAGCGATTGGAGCATGATGACGAGCCCATAGTGCCGCCGGGTGAAAAGTGCGAAGCGGGTTTAGGCAAGGTCATGTGACATGAGATCTAGCCAACACGGATGGGGGAATACCATCCATTCAACACGGGCCGATGATTGGCGCCGGAGGGATAGATGTGGGAATGTTTACGGGGCACCGCGCCGTTTGGCGTACGGACGCGGGGATGGCGCTGATATGACGGTTCAGCGCGTTCTCATTTTGGAAGACAATCTGATCATTGCGATGGAGGCGGAGGAAATCCTTCGTCTTGTCGGGGTCGAGCAGGTGGAAATCGCCTCGAACTTGGAGCAGGCGGTCAATGCCATTCATACCGAGCGTTATGATTTTGCGATGCTGGATGTCAATTTGGGGGATTCGATGAGTTTCGGTTTCGCCCGGTTGCTGGCAGGGCGCGGCATCGCCTTCGGCTTCGTCAGCGGTTACCCTGATACGCTCGACTTCCCACACGATATGCGGCACGTGCCGTTGCTCAACAAGCCCTTCGATGAAGCGGCCATGCGGGCATTCGTCGACAAGCTGGCGTCGATTAGCAGCCTGTCAAGCGACCAGTAGAGCCGATCGTCTCCCATGTGACAGCGCCTGCCGTTTGTCCTAAACTCGAATCACGACATTCTGCGGGATAAACCGGCCGATGCAGTGGCAGGATCAGGCGATCATTTTGGGCATCAAGCGCCTCGGCGAGACAAGCGTCGTCGCCGAGGTGATGACGCGTGATCGTGGCCGACATATGGGATTGGTGCGCTCCGGCCGATCGCGCGCCATGCAGCCTGTGCTGCAGGCGGGCAATCTGGTCGAAGTGACGTGGCGGGCGCGGCTGCATGAGCATCTCGGCGAGTTCCGCATCGAGCCGGTGCGGTTGCGGGCGGCACGGCTGATGGAAACGGCGACCGCCGTCTATGGCGTGCAGGCCATGGGGGCGCTGCTGCGCCTGCTGCCTGAACGCGATCCCCATCCGCATCTCTACGATGCACTCGATATCATTCTGGAAAACCTGCAGAACCCCATGGACGCCGGCGAGCTGTTCGTCCGCTTCGAGCTGGCGGTGCTCAACGATCTCGGTTTCGGCCTTGATCTGACCGCGTGTGCCGCGACGGGCGTGCGCGACGACCTCGCCTTCGTTTCACCGAAGACCGGACGTGCCGTCTGCCGTACCGCCGGTCTGCCTTGGGCCGACAAGATGCTGGCGCTGCCGCCCTTCCTTGCCGCCGGCGCCGTCGAAGCGGCGGATTGTGAAAGCCTCGCCGCCGCCTTTCGCCTGACTGGCTTCTTCCTGCATCGCCATGTCTACGAGCCGCGCGGCATCGAGATCGCCGCTGCGCGTGACGGGTTCATCCAGGCGGCGTTGAAAGCGCTGACTGCGGCGTCCTTGGAAATGCCGCAGGAGCGGCCGACCATTGCCGCCAAAAGATAGAGCATGATCCGAAAGGATCATGCTCCAAGGCGTGATTCCGAGCGCTGGCGTCAAACAGCCATATTCGATGCCGCTGACATCACTTCCCGAGGGGCGGGAATGCCGAACATATGGCGGCCAGACTCCTCCACTTCCGTGAAACACCACCGGATGACGCCGTCCCGATCGAGCAGGAATTCGCCGACGAGTTGACCTTCGCCGGTGGCGATCATGTGCTTGTCATCCTCGGTGAATTCATAGCCGTCCGCTTTGTCGAGGAACTCCATCGCCGCCATCGGGTCCATCGGCTGGGGAAGCTCATCCGGCATCTCGACGCGCATCGACCGCACCGTCTTCATGCCCACCTTGCGTGGCCAGTCAGTCTCGTCTTCGGTGAACTGGACATTCGGCAGGCCGAAAGCTCTGTGCGATACCCGTTCCGGATCTGAAGCGGCCAGCAGATTGGGAAGCGGATGGTAGCGGAAATAGAGGCGGGCACGGTCGATCGGCGTGTTGACGACGGTCAGGCTGTCGATGCCTTTTTCCTGCAACGCACCAGTGAGCTCGGACATGGCGGCGATCTGCCGGCGACAGAAGGGACAATGCAGCCCGCGGAACAATCCGACAAGCACCGGCTTCTGGCCGCGAAAATCGTCGATGGCTATCTTGCCCTGGCGGGTAATCGCATCCAGCACGACGTTCGGCGCGCGATCTCCAGGCTGCAATGGTCTTTCGGCGTGGTTCTCCGGCATCTTTCGTTCCTCCCTTTAAGTGCTTGAATCGATTCTCCTAATGGATCTCCGACGACCATCATGACGAGGGCAGTCAATCAAGAAACGGCAATACGACGAGCGTGCCTGGATCGAGGTTGTGTCGGGTGCACACATCCTGTGCAAGCGTGAAATACCGTTCCGCCTCATCCATGTCGTCGCGCTCGAGGCTCAATGTCGCTAGGCCATCATAGCACGGAAAGAGTAGTTGCGGCTCGTCAATTTCCTTCGCAACCTCAAGGGCTTCCTCGTAATACTTCTGAGCTAGCTTCGGCTGCCCGTGGCATTGATGGATCTGTCCAAGGACGATCAATGGCACGGAGAGATGGCCGCGCTGATCGAGCGCCCGGTCGATTTCGACCGCCTTCTCCGCTGCCGGCACACCCTCGGTGGCACAGCGATGGGTGAAGGTGCAGCAGGAAACGGCGAGATTGGCGAGAAGGCGGGCCTGGAAGCCGAGATCGCCGATCCGGGTCGCAACCTCCAGTCCGCGCCGGCAGACCTTGATGGCGGTGGCAGGATCGACAATCGTGTAGAGGACGCCGAGATTGGAATAGGCGCGACAGGCGGCACTTTGCAGATCGGCCTGTTCGGCCACGGACAAGCTGCGCTCCACTTCCTGTACGGCATCGCGACGACGTCCGAGCCGCGCAAGTGCCACACCCTTGGTATTCAGCGCCTCGGCCATGGCACGCGCCGCCTCCCGTCCAGCCTCGGTCGTCCCGTCGATCGGTAACGTTTGCAGACATTGCAGGGCCTGCGTCGCCCATTCGGCGGCGGCGGCCTGGTCGCCCATGCGGAAAGCCAGATAGCCGCGCTCCTGCAGAAGATGCGCATGTTCGACCGGCGCATTGATTGTCGCGATCATGGCTGCGGCCTCGGCGCAATGCGCCTCCGCTTGGTCGCGGCGCCCCGCATCGAGATGCAAACGGCCGACTTTTCGCAATATCCTCGCGGCAGAGATCCGATCATCTCGGGTGCGGTGGATCGCCAGCGCTCGCTGATAATGGTTGACGGCGGCATCACGGAGACCGGCTGGGCCGCAGAGATCGGCAAGCCGCTCCAGAAGCGCCAATTGCTCCGGCGTCACCTCCGGCTCGTCTGCAAAGGCGGCAAGTGCCTGACGGTAGAGGCGCATGGCATCGTCGTTGGCGTAGGTCTTGCGTGCCAGATCGCCCGCTGCCATCAGGTAGGTAGCCCCCTTGGCCCTCTCAGCGGTCAGACTGAAGTGATGGCCGAGTTGCGCCAGATGTTCGGGCCGGTCGGGCACCGAACCATATTGGCGTTCCAGAACCTGGCCGATCCGGCCATGAAGCTCCATGCGCCGTTGCAGCAGGAGATTATGGTAGATGACGGCGTGCAACAGGGACTGGCTGAAGCGGTAGGCGGGAGAAACGCCGGCATCAGGTCCGCGCATTTCCTCGATGATGTTGGCATCGCAAAGATAATCCAGCGCCGCGTCGACAGCAGCCGGGTCGGTGGCGACAGTGCGGAGCAGGGCGGTCTCGAACTTCGGGCCGACAACCGCCGCTTCCTGCGCCAACCGTCTTATCTCCTGCGGCAGGCGATCGACGCGGGCGAGCAACAGGGCCTGCAGATTCACCGGAATATCAACATCTGTGTCTTCCGCCGCAACATGCCAGCGCTGACCGTCATTGTGCAGCGTACCCATGTCGATCAGTCCCCGAAGGATCTCTTCGATGAAAAGCGGATTGCCGCCAGCGCGGTCGAGGATGCGCTTGCGCATCGTGCTCGGCAATTTGCCATGACTTTCGCCAAAAAAGGCAGCAAGCAGCTTCTGCCCATCGGCTGCGTTCAACGGGCCGAGACGTTGCACGGTGACGCTGACACGATTGGAGTCCAGCGGGTCCATCTGCGATGTCGGCCGGTAGATCGCAAGCAGCATCAGCCGGCTGCGCTCCAGCCGATCCAGCATGAAGCGAAGCACTTCCAGCGAGGCGGCATCCGCCCAATGCAGATCCTCGATGACAAGCAGCAGAGGACCCTGCGCCAGCCGCCGCTCGAAGACGGTGCGGACCGCATAGAAGATCTGCCGCCGCAATTGCTCCGGCTCGATATGCCGCATCGCTCCACTGGGGTCGCCAAGGCCGAGGACATGCAGAAAAAGCGGCAAAAGCCCGTCGATGTCCTGCTGCGTGAGATCGAGCGCGCGGAACCCCGCCGCTAGCAGCTGACGCGTCCTATCGAGATTATCCCGCTCGCCGATGCCGTAAGCGCTGCGTACGACAGCGCCAAGCGTGCCATAGGATTGTTCGCCAAGCGGGGAGCAGGTCGCTTTGCGGATGGCGAGGCCCTGGAAACGGGCGGCATTGCCGGCTATTCCAATGAATTCGTTGACCAGCCGCGATTTGCCGATACCCGCTTCGCCGATCAGGCGGACAAGCTGTGCCGCACCGCCGCAGGCGAGATCAAGGCACGTCAGCAGCCGCGACAATTCCGTATCCCGTCCGATCATCGGCGCCTGAAGGCCGAAACTTTCGAGCCCGCGCGCCGTATACGGCGCCTCCAATGCTCCCGTCAGCCGATGAACAAGAACGTTGCCGCTTTTGCCGCGCAACGTTTGCGCGCCGAGACTCTCGAAAGCAAAGGCATGTCGGGTGAGGCGATAGGTCAGCGGCCCGATGAGGATATCGTTTTCACCCGCCATGGATTGCAGGCGTTGAGCGGTGTTCACAGTGTCGCCGGTCACGGAATAGGATTTGGTACTGACCGCGCCAAAGCTGCCGGTGACAACAGGGCCGCTGTTAATGCCGATATGCAGGCGCAGCGGCACGCCGGCGCGTGATTGCCAGCGTTCGCCGACCTCAGTCGCCCGATCGATCATATTGAGTGCGGCGTTGAGCGCCCTTATCGGATCGTCCTCATGCGCGACCGGCGCACCGAACAGCGCCAACAGCGCGTCGCCAACGAATTTGTCGACGAAGCCGCCATAAGCCTCGACCGCCTGAGTCATCTCTTCGAACAATTCGTTCTGCAGCACCCGCATCACTTCCGGGTCGATCTGCTCGCTCAGTGTCGTGAAGCCGCAGAGATCGGCAAAGAGCACCGTCACCGGCCGCCGGTCGGCCTCACTATCCGATTTTGACGATATAGCCTCGATGTTCGGCTTGGTTGTGGGTTGGGCTTTGTCGGAAATCGAGGCGCCGCATCTGGGGCAGAAGGCAAAATCAGGCTGGCAGGGAAAGCCGCAGGCAGCGCAGGAGACAGGTTGCCTTGCGCCGCATCGCGGACAGAAAGCAAAACCACTCTGAATATCGAAACCGCAACCGGCGCACTCCAACGGACGCACCTCGCGAAAGCCCATGTGTTGCGGCTGTTTCAACCGCAACCAACGGGCTTCAAAATAAAGGACGACCATGAACATGAACCTGCTGCCCCGGGCCTGCAAGTACCAAACATGGGTGGCGGAGCGACTATCGCCGCTTGAATGCCCAGCCCTGCGGCCGTTCCTCGATTACCGTCACGTTATCGCCGATCTTCACCGAGCCTTCGCCGCGCGGTACGGCATTCCAGCCGAAGAGGGGGCCAGGGACACGGCGATCCGCGGACATGCGGACGCGCCCCATGGCGGGTATCGGGTTTGGAACGTCGCGCGAGCCGGTTTTCTGGTCCTGTGTCGTCATGATGCAGCGGGCGCAGGGCTTGACGAGATCGAGACGAATGCCGCCGATCTCGATCGCCGCCCAGCGATCCTCGGGCCAATCCTCATCGCAGTCGATGACGATGTTGGGGCGGAAGCGCTCCATGCCGACCGAGCCCTCGCCATGGGCGGCAAGGTCGGCATTCAGCGCCTTCAGCGAGCCGGTGGTGGTGATCAGGATCTGGTATCCGTCGGTAAAGGTGACTGGCGTCTCGGCACCAGCCCATTCCGGATTGGCGATGCGCTTCGCGAAGCTGTCGAAGAAGACAAGCTTGACCTCACGCCCGAGCCAGGCCGACAGCGCCTTGTTCGTCTCATCATCGGCGACGGAAGCGTTGACGACGGACTTCCAGACGTCCACCTCCATTCGGTTCTCCGGGTGCGGTGGCGGGACGATGATGTCGGCCTTGCCCTCCATTTTGAGGCGCAAGTGGGAGGGGCCGGGCTGGATGTCGATGCGCGCAAGATCCTGCAATTCGCGTTGAGTGATGAAATGACCGGAGGGGTCGACCAGCATGGCGCGACGATCGCCGATGAGGCCGAAAGCGTCGATAGTGGCGGATGGAATGGCAATGCCACGTGCGCTCTTGAGCGGATAGATGAAGAGATCGCTGACGCGCATGAATAGCCCTCAGATTTCGTCGATGAACATTGCCAGCACCGTTTTCAACCGGTCGTGCCGCTCGCCCGCGAACCTGCGGCCGGTTTCGGTCTGGAATCCATCCGCCAGTTTGAACAGCTTTGTCTCGAAATGGTCAATGGCAAAGCGCTTGTCGTCCAAAGGCCGCTCTGTGGCGAGAGGATCAAAGGGATCGTAGAGGCCGGAGCCCAGGCGGCCTGCGATATAGAAACAACGGGCAGCACCGACCATGCCGATTGCATCCAGCCGGTCGGCATCCTGCAGCATTTTCGCCTCCAAGGTTTCCGGCGGAATATTGGCGGAGAAGCTGTGCGTGGTGATGGCATGTGCCGCGGCGGCGATATCCTCGCCAGTCCACCCAAGCTCTCCTAAAATGCCCGAGGCCTTCTCGGCCGCAAGTCTCGATGCTTGCGCGCGATAAGGCGAATTCTTCTCCACTGCGACGCAGTCATGCAGCAATACGGCGGCGGCGAGGATACGGGCATTGCCGCCTTCTTGGGCCTGGATGGACATGGCGTTCTTGAAGACGCGCAGGATGTGAGCGATGTCGTGCGAGCCGTCGTCGCCATCGGCCGCATGCGGCATGAGGTCTGCAGCCAGCGTTTCGAACGGGGCAAAGGCCCGCGCCATTTTGTTGGTGTCCATCTTCGGCCCCGTATCGGAATGATCTGTCGGAATGATCCTGCGCGTTCCTATCGAGCGTAGAGATTCGCCGCAATCATTCCGTCGCTTTCTTGCCGGTGAGGACCTTCTGATAGAACAGTCCAATGCCGATCAGCACCGCGCCGAGGCCGATGAAGGACAGCGCGCGCAGAAAGCCTTCCAGGTTCGCCATGTCGATGAGGAAAACCTTCACGACAGCGACGAATACCAGCACAGCCGACGCGATACGCAGGCTGCGGGCATCGAAGCGCGCGCCGAGCCAGAGCAGGGCAATGCCGATCAGCAGCCAGACGACGGAGTAGGAATAGAGTTCTCCCTGGATGAAGCCGTTCCAGAACGGGATATATTCGCCCTGCCAGAAGCGGCGCACGGACAGCGTTGCCCACGCGAAGCCCATGACCGCGCCGGCGACCGCAAGCATCGTCACATAAGGCAGCGGCCGCCTGCTCCGCGCATAGAGCGCCAATCCGCCATAGGCGAGCGCCGGCAGAAGATAGCCAAGCATCAGGAGGTTGAAGAAAGGAATCCGGCCCGTGCTTTCGCCTGTCATGAAGGGATTGAGCCCGAACAGATGCAGCGTCAGGATCAGGATGACGGAGAGGACGCCGAGCGCCATTCCGCCATAACGAAAAACGGGGCTCGATGCGCTGAGATCGAGCGCCATCAGCGTCGCCGAGGCGCCGATCGCCAGCAATGTGTAGATCGATTGTTCGCCAAGTGTCGGAACGTTCGCGTTCAAGACGCCACGGTTCATCGCATGGCGCACCAGGATGGCGATGGTCAGCAGTACCAGGAAGCTCGCAAGCGCCTGCAGGGTGTTGCGCAGTTTGAGGTCCGGCGAACGCCTGACCTCGAAGGCAGACCAGACGGCGAGTGCCGCGGGGATACCGTAACCGGCAAGCAGCATGTTGAAGACTGGCGTGGTGCCGAGCTCACCGGGATCGACGATGGTCGGCCGCCAGGCGATGCGACCCAGGACGATGATCAACGCGGCGACCATCATCCAAGGCAAGGCCGGCCACGAGCGGGCGCGTCCAGCCCAGAGAAAGGCCATGCCAAGCACCGGCAGCAGGATCGTCGGGAGGGCATCATGGGTCAGTGCGTGCAGGGCGAAGACGAAAGCGGCGAAAGAACCGGCGGCGAGGATATTGGTCGGCAGCGCTATCTTCTCTTCGAGGGATCGGCGATCCTGCCATTCGGCGAGCGCCAGCAGAACAATACTAAGCCCGATGCCGTAGAACCCAAGCAGCCAGTCGCGCGTCCAATTGCCGAAGGTGACATAGCTGATCACCGCGATCGTCAGCGGCGTGGCGACCATGATGATGCTCCACAGCGCCGCAAAGGGTCTCTCGCTTTCGCCAAAACGCCTGAGAAAGAAGAAGCCGACAAGGACGAAGATCGCGCCGAGCCCGAGACCATCGTAGACCACAAGATGGGATAACGCCGGAACGATCTGCACTATGTTCAACTCCGCTCCGATCTCGGGCTGCATCAGAGCGACGAACATGCCGAATCCGGCTGACGTGGCTGCCAAGATCGCTGCCCAGGCCGCATATGTGCGGCTGGCGCCGAAGGCCGCGACCGTTGCAACAATCGCAGCAAAGGGAAAGGAAGCATTCGGGAGCGGGTAACCGTTCAAAAGACTGTAGGCAAGCAATGATAAGGCGACTGCGGCGGCGCCGATGGATGCTGTCAGCGTTATTCCAAGCGGCGCGCGCCTCAGGAACGCTGTCCAATGGCTGGCGGGCGAGGAGGCCGACGGTTCTTCGGTTTCGGCCGATCCGGCACTTTCCTCGGCCGTTGCTGTTGCTTCATAGCGTCCCGGCCAAATGAAAATCGTGCCGGTCATCATTGCCAGCATGGTTAGGGTGACCGGTGTCAAATCGGCCGCGTCGCTGTTGAAGATATACAGCAGCGGCCAGAGGCTGAGGAGAGCATTGGCGAAGGACGGCACGATGTGCCAGCGGCGCAGGCGCGATGCTGCAATGGTGGCGAGCCAGGTGAAGACGAGATAACCGAACAGCGTCCAGGGTCTCGGCGCCGTTGAGGCAATCAGCGCCGGTGTAATCATCGAGGCCAATAGCCCGAGACCCGCAAGCGCCTGTCCATGCAGCAGCGACAGCCCAAGCGTGGCGAGTGAGATCAGCCCCAGAAGGATGAAGGCGGCGGCCGGTCCGATAAAGCCGTAAATGCCATGGGCGGCATAGGTCGAGCCGAACAGCGCCACGACGCCAGCCGCTGTCAGTACGCCGGGAATCATCGCGTTCTGGAAGGTATTGGCGAGCACCGGCTCGGACCGGTGTCGGATGATTTCGCCGGTAGCAACGAGCACCAAGCCGAAGATGGCGGCAAGCACCAGCCGCACGGCAGGACTGAGCAGGCCGCTCTCGATCGAATATTTGACCAGGAAGATGCCGCCGAGCGCCAGTGCGATACCGCCCACCCAGACGGCCCAGCGGGCACCGATCGCGCTCTCCAGGCTTTCCTGTTTTTGCGCAAGCGCGGGGGCAATAACACCCGCCTCTTGCTGTTGAGCGCTACCTGCAGCGAAGGTCGTTTCTTTCACATCGGCGGCTGGCTCGGGGGCGGTTTCGGTCGATGGCTCTGTTGAAATGTCGGGGGGCTCGGAGACTGTCGCAGCGGACTCTGCCGCCGTTGCTGATTCGCCGATTCCGGCAGGCGGCACATGGCCGGCAAGCGCATTTTGCAGCTCTAGAACGCGGCTTTCCAGCCGTTGTAGCCTTAGATTGTAGCGCCGCAGGATCACAATGCCCACGACCACAACCAGAATCAGCAACAGGTCCATCATGTCCCTCCAAGGGCTTCTGTCGCCACATTATACGAAATGCGCGGAACAGTAAGGCTTATCAGGCTGATTTCCCCTATGATTTCAGAGGATTACGCAACGAAAAGTGATATGCTTCGCATAACGGACTACTGCAAGCTTATTAGTAAATTGCGATTTATAACTTGGGAACTATTGTTAATAGTCATTAACAATTCGTCTTTACCCGAGCGGCAAATCAGCCTATCAAACACATACAGCTTAACCAGAATGTATTGCGTACAAACGACGTCGCATGAGGCGGCTCCTACCCTAGGAGGTTTGTATGTCCCATGTATCTTCCACCAACAGTTCTTATCCTTATCGCGGCACGCTTTCGCGACTCGATGCGAATGGCGACGGAGTTTTGAGTCAAGAAGAGCGCAAAGCCGATGAGCGTCCGGGCATTCTCGAAACCGATGCGATCACAAGCGGCAAAACGAACGGCGCAATGGGCAGCCTTATGGCAAAGCTCATGCAACTGCCCGGTGGTGGCGCCACGCTGACGAACACATCGCCCGAGGCCGGTAACGCTGGCGATCTTGGCCTGCTGACGCCGATGGATGCCTATAACAGCACCTACGGTCAGTACGACACGGACAGCATGGCGGCCTGACCGACCGTTTTGCTCAAATCATTGTGGCGGTTCGCCGGTCAGCGGCGGACCGCTTATTTGTGTTCGGAACTCACTCATTTCTCCCTTGCGGGAACACCCATCCCCCTGATGCGTTGCATTGACGTCAAACGGGAGGATGTTCCATGAGGACTATCATTATCGCCGCAGCTCTGGCTTTGGCAGCAAGCCTGCCTGCGATGGCGCAGGACAGGCAGACGGCGGTTGCCAATTTCGTCGGTCCCGACGGCAAACAAGCCGGGCGCGCGGTTCTGACTGAGGCGAAGACGGGTGTCCTGATCGAACTCGACATCTCCGGCCTACCGGTTAACCGCTGGGTGGCTTTCCACATCCATGAGAACAACCGTTGTGATCATACGCACGGGTTCGAATCTGCCGGCGGCCATTACAATCCCACCAATGCCGAGCATGGCTTGCTCGCGGCAAACGGCCCGCATGCCGGTGACATGCCCAATCAATATGTCGATCAGGATGGCAAGCTACGGGCGCAGGTATTCAACGGCATGGTGAAGCTCGACGGCAAGAACGGCATTCGCGGCCGAACGCTGATGATCCATGCGGAGTCGGATGACTACCGCAGCCAACCCGTTGGCGGCGCCGGCAAACGGCTGGCTTGCGCGGTCATCGAATAGCTTGCGCAAGGGTGATTCGGGCATTCGTCTTGATTCTTGCCAAGCGCTGGTTGTCTTCCTTGCGCGGATGCCCACCGCCAATATGATTCGATGCCTGTCAATTGGGGTTAATGATCAATTAACACCTATCTTTGACCACTCCTGAAAATCGGCCTATCCTATCGGCATTTCAACGAACGTACTGCGTCTCACCGAAAACGCCCGATGGCGTTTACTTTAGGAGATTTGGATGAGTGGTATTTCTTCAGTTGGAAGCAGCATGACCGCTGCCTCGTACAATCCCCTTGATAAAAATGGCGACGGCATCGTCGACGCGCAGGAACTGCAGCAAGCAGCGCAATCCGGCCTTCTGTCGGCAAGTATCCTCAATGATGAAGACAGCAGCGACCCGAGCGCGACGGATGCATTTTCGAGCAATCTGGCATCTATGCTGCTGCAGATGCAGCAGAGCGGCGCCAGCGGCAGTAGTCAGACCGGTACGAATTCGTCGAGCGGCAGTTCGTCGAACCAGTCGCCGATGGATCAGTTGTTCGCCAGCCTCGATACCAATCACGACGGCAAGGTTTCGTCCGACGAGTTCGTTGCCGGACGGCCGAAGGACATGAGCGAAAGTGATGCGGCAAACCTGTTCAAGAGTCTGGATACCCAAGGCTCCGGCTCGCTGAACAAGGATCAGTTTGCCGAAGGCCTCGACGTGCTGAAGTCCACGGACTCGTCCGCCGCCGATATGTTGTCGCTGGAACAGACCTCCAGCGATAATAACGGTAGCGGCACGAGCACCAGCAGCAATAGCGGCCAAAATGCGCTGGAAGTTTTCATCAGCGAGATGCAAGCCTCGATGAATGTCTATCAGAATACCTATGGTCAGTATGACCCCGACCCGTCTGATAGTGCCGCCGCCTGATTGGCGCCCTCCGGATAGCCTAAAAGTAGACGGAGATTGCGCAAGCGCAGTCTCCGTTTTTATGTGACGTTGATTTCCGCCAGCAACGGCAGGACGAAGGATGCGTTGCCGTCCGCATCGGCGCCGCGGCCGATCGCTTTAACGGCGTCGACGAGCCGGCCTTTGCGGTCAAGTATCTGGTCGCCGATCATGATCAGCCGTGCATTCGGTGTCGCATAAGGCGAGGCGGCCCGCAGGCGATGGGCTAGCGCCAGATCGTCTTCCTCGGGATTGACGGCCAAGGCGGCGATCAGCGCTGCCGCCGGCGATCGTGACACGCCCATCCAGCAATGAATCAGCAGCGGCGAGGTCCGGTCCCAGCTCCTGGCGAAATCGATGATGTCGCGGACATGCGTCTCCTGTGGCGCGATGAGATCACCGGTACCGGCGAAGCTGATATCGTTCATGCCAAGCAGGAGGTGGCGTTCCGCCTTGATCACGGCCGGTCGGTGGAAGGTCTGCTCCTTCGCCATCAGGCTGATCATTTCGGAAGCGCCGTGGCGAACGGCCATCTCTGCAATGCGCGCCAGCGGTGATATCACGATCGCGGTCATGCCTCGGTCCTCACGGCGGCGGCGCGTTCGGCCTCGATCGCGTCGAAGCGCGCCAGGAAGAGCCGCTGCGCCTCGACTGCCGGCATCGGCTCGATCGGCAACATCTCCCGCGTGATGCCGCGAGGTTGACCAAAGAACTTTCGCGCTTCCTGCGGCGTAAAGCCTGCGAGCAGTGTCGCTTCGAAATAGGCCGAAACCGTATCGGCCTTCTTGATTCTTTCCTTCAGCTCCGGTCCACAATGCGGCGGTAAGGCAAAACGCCTGTAGATCGCGGCCTCCAGGCGCTTCTCTACCGCCTTGTAGTCGCCGCCAACCACGGATTTGAACGGCGAGATCATATCGCCGATGACATATTCCGGAGCATCGTGCAGCAGCGCCGCCAACAGCTCGTCAGGCGTTGCTTTGTTGAGATGGCGGAAGATTGCCTCCACCACAAGACTGTGCTGAGCGACGGAAAAGGCGTGATCCCCGGAGGTCTGGCCATTCCAGCGCGCCACGCGGGCAAGCCCGTGGGCGATGTCGCCGATCTCGACGTCGAGCGGTGAGGGGTCCAACAGATCGAGCCTGCGACCGGACAGCATGCGCTGCCAGGCGCGCGGGGTATCGCCCGCTGTCATGCCGAGGCCTCGTCGGCCTGCGCTGGGAAGGAGAGGCCGGACCAAGCCGGTAGCGTGAGCGAAACTTCGCGATCCGCCGCCAGGATCGGCGTGCCGGCCGCGATGGCTTCGCCGGCGCGGTCAATGCGGACAATGGCGAGGCCCTTGGCACCGTCGGTCGAGCCAAGCGCGCCGATCGGCTTGCCGCCGACGGTCAATTCGGTGCCGATGGCAGGCAGACCGGCGCTACCGGTCACAATGACGACCCGCCGGCGCGCCGTGCCGCGATGCTGCATGCGGGAAACCACTTCCTGCCCAACATAGCAGCCCTTGCGGAAGCCGAGGCCGCCGTTGAGATCCATCAGCACGTCATGCGGAAAAGCGTCCTGCAGGGCGAAATCCTGGCCGGAAACCGCAATGCCATTGGCGATGCGCAGCGTATGGTAGAGCGTCTCAGCATCGTCGCCATGTTGTCCCGGCGTACGCGTGAGCGTGATACCCGCCTTGGTGAAGCGGCTGTCTTTGCGGCTTTCAACCGCGTTCTCGCCCCAGGCGACAGTGACGCCTTGGGTTTCGACTGCAGAAAAATCGACGGGCGCTCGCAGCCGGTACATAGTGAGCCGCTTCAGAAGGCCGTCCTTTTGCACCGCATCGGTCTCCAGCAGAAAGCCGGAACCGTCGCGCCAGATCATGAAGTCAAAAAGTATCTTGCCTTGCGGCGTAAGCAGCGCGCCAGGGCGTGCCTCATCCGCGCTGAGCGAGGCAAGGTCGGTGGTAATGAGATTATGCAGGAAAGGCTCTGCCTCCGCGCCGGTGACGCGAAGAAAGGAGCGATCTCTGAGGAATACGGCTGGCATGGTGGACCCGCTGATTTGGCCTATCCATCAGAGGTAGGGCCTTCGGTCGAGAACCGCAAGTTCTGCGGCCGGATCATTCGCCGGAGGTGAAGAATTTCCATTTGCCGTCCGGCGTGATGCCGACGCGGTAGAAATTATAGCCACCGAATTCCAGCATGTCGGAGAAATCGCCTGCTGTAACGATGCGCATCAAATCGACCTTTTCCGGCGCAGCCAGCGTCTTGATGTCCTTTTCGGCGAAATAGGGCCAGACATACATTTCATCGGGCGTACCCTGGCCGATATGGGCAAAGCCGGTCGACATGATGTCGAGGAGAATCGACAGGATCTCGATGCCGTCAGGGTCGCCGGAAAGGTCATGCAATGTCTTGATCGGATCTTCGCTCGGATCGTCTGCCGTCACCTGCGTCTGGTTGAGGCCACCGCCGACGTTCATGAGCGGGCGCAGACGTTCAAGATCACCTGAGGCGGCTGCCTCGACGATCATCTCGCGCAGCTTGCGCACCGGCTCAGGTGCCTTGTTAATGTCGAAGAGAATCTCCACCGGCTTGCCGCCATTCGGGGCATTGCTGGATGCCGTGCTGCTCTGTCCGGCCTGGCTGTTGATCAGCGGGTCGGGCATGGGCAGTTTGTTTGAGGGGGCTTCAAGCGCTTCTTCGACCGGCTTGTCATTGCTGCTCTGGGCGGATTTCCCGTCAGCGCCTGGCCGGGTGGCGGGCGGATTGAGCTGGGAGAAGGCGAAGGCCGGCAAAGGCTGGGTGAGGCTGCCGAAAAACATGGCGGCGGCGGCGAGCAAGGCAATGGAACGTCGAGACTCATTGCCCGATACGGTGTGCATAAGGGATCTCTAGCTATTATTGCAGGGTGCGGTTCGGAGAGAATTCACCAGCAAGCATGCGTTCCCTAAGCGATTCGAGCAAGGCTTCCGCGCCTTGTTCTCCTTGATTGCGAATAGTCTCGCGGATGGCATGGGCAATTGCAGCGTCGGCGATGATTTCCGGCTCTATGCCGTCAGCCATCCCGTCAGCCCAGGCCTCGTTCTGGTATTCCAGCGCTGCCTGCCTTTTTTCGTGGACAATCATGTCGTCGATGTCGTTCAGGCTTGGTTCCATTGTTTCGTTCCTCGAGACGTCCATGTCCTTACCGCTTGATTAACGACTTTATCAGCCTTTTCCTAAAACGACACGGCTCGGTGGGAAAAGGGGTTAATAAATCGTCAATTTCCAAACCGAGCGGTTATTTCTGTGGCAAGTGTTGCACCTTCGTTACGGTATCGCTCCTCGGCGACGATGGCCTGCGGCGTGCAATCCGTGTAAACAGATGCGAAGGATCTATATCCCCGGTTGAACGAGGCGGTCAGTCTTTCTTTGCGTTTTGGCTCGTCTTTGGTCTCGGTGTCGAGCAATCGCTGCATATCGGTTCGCCAGGAATCTTCTTTTCCGGTGTGGCAGAGATTGCGCAGATAGTGGATCGAGCCAAGAATTTCAGCTAGCCGAGACAGCTGGTCGTCATAAGGCGTCGGCCGTTCGGTACCATCGCTTTGGTCCGGCACCTGTACCTCTGGAGCGGTCGCCGCAGGCTGCGCAAAGGCCGGAAATGCGGCCGCAAGCGCGGCGCAGATTGGAAGCAGCTTGATGAGGCGACGATAATTCATGGATCTAGTTGATATGGCAAGCATGACGGGAACAAGGCGAAAACCGCGCTTTCCACTCCGTTTTTGTCACGCATCGTTAACGCACGAGCCCTCGACGCGGCGTCAGACCCGCGCTGCCGCCAGCCGTTCGGCACATTCGAGCACGCTCACCGGAACGGGCAAGTGGCGGATCTCCTCCAGCGAATACCATCCGATCGCCGCGGCATCGTCGGCGGCCTCTGCGATCGCATCCTCGTCGGCATCGACCAGGAAGACCGACAGAACGAAATGACTGGTGAGCCTCCCGTCTGCTGCATGGCTCCCGAGATCGTAAGTTTCGAAAAGGCGGGGATTGCGAGCGGTTATTCCCGTCTCTTCCTTAAACTCCCGCAATGCCGTTTCCGCCGGCGTTTCGCCATCTTCGGCCCGCCCGCCCGGAAAGGCGTACATATCGGCGGATGGCGGATTGCGCCGCAACACCAGCAGGAAGCTGCCGTCACGTTCGAGGATGGCGGAGGAGGCGGGGCGGGGGATGGAGGTCATGGATCAATTCGCATTCTAATGGAAATATCGGCGACAATGACACGTGGTTATGGAAGCTTGCAGCTCCTTAAGATACGGCCCTTGTTGTCCGAAATGAAAGTCATTTTACTCGCGAACGAGAATGGCGGCGATTCGGGGCCGCCAGCAGGCCACAAAAAATCATGATGACCTATGGACTTTATGCTCTCGCTGCACTGGCTGAAATCGCCGGCTGTTTTGCCTTCTGGGCATGGCTCCGGCTCGCAAAACCGATTTGGTGGCTAGCACCAGGTCTGGTCTCGCTCGCACTGTTCGCCTGGCTGCTGGCACTGGTGCCGAGCGACGCTGCCGGGCGTACCTTTGCGGCCTATGGCGGTGTCTACATCGTCGCCTCCATTCTCTGGCTCTGGATGATCGAAGGACGTTTGCCGGATCGCTGGGATCTCTCTGGTGCTGCCGTCTGTCTTGCGGGAGCGGCCGTCATTCTCTTTGGCCCTCGCAGCTAGAGCAATTCCAGGAAAAGTGCGAAGTATCCGTCTTAGTCAAGCGTGTTCAGGTGTCCAAAATCGATCCTCTCGGATGAGTGCGTTTGCGAGAATGACGAGCTTTCGCATGATGGCGGTAATGGCGGCCTTGGCGGCTTTTCCGCCGGCGGTGAGTTGCTGGTATTTGCTCTTGAGGGGTGGATTGAAGCGAATGGCGACGAGGGCCGGCATATAGAGGGCGCGGCGAAGCTGGGTCCTGCCGCCTTGAATGAAGCTTTTGCCTTTCCATTGGCCGGACTGTCGCACGACCGGCGCGAGACCGGCCAGGCTGGCGGCCTGTTTGTTGGCCAGTGTTCCAAGTTCCGGCATGTCGGCAATCAGCGCCAGGGCGCAGGTTGCCCCGATACCGGGAATGCTGGTGAGGATGTCGAGACGGCGCTGCAATTGCGGCTCGGCGGCAATCAATCGACGGCTTTCGGCATCGACAGCCTCGATTTGGGCGTCGACCTGCCGCAGCCGTTGCTCGGCCTGGCGCTGCAGCAGGGGGATGGTCACATTCTTCTGCCGATGCAGGAGAGCGTTCCGGTCCTTAACGAGCGCGCGGCGAGCGGCGAGCAGTTCGGCGAGAAGATCAAGCACTTGGCTGCGCATTGGCCGGATGTCCGGGGCCATCAATGTGCCGAACCGGGCCATGACGCGCGCGTCGATGCGGTCCGTCTTGGCCAGCCGGCCACAGGCTTTGGCGAAGGCGCGTAGGCGCTGCGGGTTCACCTTGACGCCGGGCAGGTCCGCCGTTGCCAGCATGCGTTCGAGGCGCCGATGGTAGGCGCCGGTCGCCTCGAAGACAATGCGCTCGGGCGCGTAAGGCAACAGCCAGCGGATCAATGCCCGCAGCCCTTTGGCGTCGTTGGGGAACTGCTTGTCGATGCCGTCCGGCAGGAGATGGACATCGAGGCGATCTTTCGAGATGTCGATACCGAGGGTTCGTGCTATCGTATGAGCCATCTTTTCCGTGTCCCATGCTTGTCATGCGGGCCGTCAAAGCCCGGCTATCCGTTCAGGCCTCATGGAAAAGAAAGGGGCGATCCTACTGCGCAACGGTTCTGTCAAACCAGCGGTTTCTCGATCCCACCCCTCCCGCCGTCTGTGGGTGTTCAGGCCCACAGGCGGCAATCCATTGTCGCCTCAAAACAAGACAAAGTCATAAGACAAGCGGTTTTCCGTCCGGAATGCGTAAAAACAAAGGGATAGAGCGGGAAAGCGATTCCGCGAAACGCTGAACCGCTCTAGCCTTCTCCTTGACCCGACTCTTTGGGAGTGCAACACAAGCCCGATGTGCGGACGATTTGCATTGACGCAAACGGAGAAGGAAGTGCGGGAATTGCTCGGTTATCTCGAGCATGAAGATTTCCCCGCGCGCTACAATATCGCTCCGACGCAGCCGATCCTGGTCGTCATTTCGGGCGACCGGCCGGAACGGGGCAGCAATCTGCCGGACCGCCGCGCCCTGCTTGTTCGCTGGGGTTTTACGCCTGCCTGGGTGAAGGATCCAAAGGAATTTCCGCTTTTGATCAATGCCCGCGCCGAAACTGCGATCGGCAAGGCTTCGTTCCGGGCGGCCATGCGTCACAGGCGCATTCTGATCCCTGCGTCGGGCTTTTACGAATGGCGGCGCCCATCCAAAGAAAACGGCGAGAAATCGCAGGCCTATTGGATCCGTCCGAAGCGCGGCGGCGTCATCGCCTTTGCCGGCCTGATGGAGACCTGGTCGTCGGCCGATGGTTCCGAGATCGATACCGGCGCGATCCTGACGACATCGGCGAACCGAACGATGCGGCCCATTCACGACCGCATGCCTGTGGTCATCAAGCCGGAAGATTTTACCCGTTGGCTCGATTGCAAAACGCAGGAACCGCGTGAAGTCCAGGATCTGATGGTGCCGGTTCAGGAGGATTTTTTCGAGGCAATTCCGGTTTCGGATCGCGTCAATAAAGTAGCCAATATGGGGCCGGAATTGCAGACGCCGGTGGTAGTCGATCCTTCGATCAAGCCGTCGAAGGAGCCAGATGCTGGCGGCGGCCAGCTGAGCCTCTTTTGAACGGCGCTATATACGGATTGGCGTCGCTATGAACCACCGGTGGCCAACTTGTGTGGCCACTGGCAGATGCGGCAGGCTTAGGCGAGCTTCTTTTCCCGCGGCTTCGATTTCAGCATCAAATGCGCTGCCAAGACGGCCTTGAGGCCGAGCGGGCGATAGAGTGTGCTGGGGTCGATCTTAGCCTGCGGTTGTGCCGTTTCGATTTTCTTCGTGGTCATGTGTTACTCCTCAATGTGTTCCCTAAGGTGTCTTTTGATTCACCGCCGTGCATCAACCTTTTGTCATAAATCATGACAAATCAAAGGCATTCGCCAATCAGCTTTTGTAAACACCGACCATATTTCGCGAGCGCAACGCGAAATTTTGACGCATCATCTATCTAATTTAGATGTTTATTTTTCGTTAACAGGTTGCGCTAACTTAGCCAAATCTAACACGGACAGGCCTTTGAGGTACGGCTGTCGCGCATTGCCCCACGCCGGCTAATTTCCATGTTTGATAGTGACACCAATTGCATCGATGAGCGATCGAACGCGTCGAATTGCCGCTGCGTCTCGATTAGATATGCCGGCCGATGTCGTCGTTGGAATCGTCGACATCGGGATCGGCGGGGCCATTGATGGTGAAGGTGCCGTATTTGCGCGTCCAGGAACGGGCTCCCAAGGGCAACGACAGGAGATAGGCAACCACGGTCACCACCATGACATGCCAAGTATAGCTCATCAGCAGCGCCACATAGACGACGAGGGCAAGCATGATCGGCAGCACGAGATCGCGGCGGATGCGGCTGCTTTCCGTTTTTCCGGACCAGACGGGCAAACGGCTGACCAGCAGGAAGCCGATCAGCACGGTGTAGGCAGCACCCCAATAGGCAAAGGTCTTGGTAGGCGTCAGGCCCAGGAAACCGAGATAGACCGGCAACAACACCAGCATTGCGCCAGCCGGCGCCGGGACGCCGACAAAATATTCAGACTGCCAGGACGCCTTGTTCTCGCGTTCCGCCATGACGTTGAAGCGCGCAAGGCGCAGGCCGGCCGCGATGGCGTAGATCAGGGCTGCGATCCAGCCGAGCGAGCGTGCCTGATCCAGCAGAAAGACATAGACGACAAGCGCCGGCGCGACACCGAAGTTGACGATATCGGCAAGCGAATCCATCTGCGCGCCGAACTTGGATGTGGCTTTCATCAGCCGCGCCACGCGCCCGTCGATGCCATCGAGGAAGGCGGCGACAAGCACGGCAACCACGGCGAGCTCGTAGCGGTTCTCGAAGGCGAGGCGGATACCGGTCAAGCCCGCGCAGATCGCCAGCACGGTGATCATGTTCGGCACTATGAGCCGCAGCGGGATTTCCCGGAGGCGCGGTCCGCGCGCCTCGTCGTTGGGACCATGCGGCTCGAAAGGCGGAAAAGGCGTCTTCATCTCGCTCGTTTCCTCAGAGCTCAGCTACGGCGGCTAACGATGGGGCCCTTCAGCGAGCCGAATTCGGCAATAACCGTTTCGCCGGCGATCGCCCTTTGGCCGACCGAGACGCGCGCCACTGCCCCCGCCGGCAGGAAGACGTCGAGGCGCGAACCGAAACGGATGAGGCCGATGCGCTCGCCCGCGTCGACCGGCTCGTTTTCATTGACGAAGCAGAGGATACGGCGGGCGACGAGGCCGGCGATCTGCACGACACCGATCTCGCCATGTTTCGTCTCGACGACGAGGCCGTTGCGCTCATTCTGCTCACTCGCCTTGTCCAATTCCGCATTGAGGAAGCTGCCCTGGCGATAAGCGATATTGGTGATCCTGCCGCGCATCGGCGAGCGGTTCACATGGCAATCGAAGACGTTCATGAAGATCGAGATGCGCAGCATCGGCTCGTGGCCAAGATTGAGCTCGACAGGCGGCGTTACCATCTGCACGCCGGAAACCCTGCCGTCGGCGGGCGATATGGCGAGATCGTCGTCCTGCGGCGTCATACGCTCGGGATCGCGGAAGAAATAGGCACACCAAAGCGTGAAGATCAATCCCACCCAAAAGAGCGGCTTGAAGATCCAGCCGAGAACCAGCGATGCAACAAAGAAACCCGCAACGAAGGGATATCCCTCCTTGTGAACGGGGACGATCGTGTTGCGAACGCTATTCAACAAGCTCATCGATGGCCTACTCCGTTAGGGCACCCTCACCAAAAACCGGATTCCGGCTGCCGGACGAGATCATGCCAGTCAAAAGAATGAGAACAAGCGGTCTTGCTCTGATTACCAGATGAGCGTGACTACAGGCAAACTCTGTCATGGGCAATGCTTTCGCACGCTCGCCCCCAGCGCAATCCGCGCGGGGCCAAGATGCCAACGATCCGTAGCGTTGAAAAGCGTTGCCTGTGGAAACTCGCGCCGGGCGTAATAAAAAGGCCGCCGGGAAGCGGCGGCCTTACATGTCCAGTGACGGTCGGGCGGAAATCAGAGGCCGAGAGCGGCGCGCAGCTCAGCCTTGGCGCCTTCATATTCGCTCGTGTAGTCATCATGCGTCATGATGGTCTGAGCGATGACGGTGCCGGCGATGCGGCCAGCTTCGATGTCGGACGCGTAATGGATGCCGCCGACCACGCGGTTATGGCCATATTCCCAGGCGCGGGCCATGATGGCGGCGCGCTTCTCCGGCACCATGTTCGCCAGCACAATGCCCATCAGCGTGCCGACCGTGGTGTGGCCGGACGGATAGGAGCCGGACTTGGAGAGCGGTACGATCGGCTTTACGAGATCGCTGTAGAGGTGCGGACGTGGGCGCTTCCAGACATCCTTGGCCGGATCGACGACGGCGCCTTCGGTCTCGACGACGCGATCGAAGAATGCCGAGAACTTCGGCAGGTTTTCCTTGGTGAATTTCGGGCTGTCGATAACATCGGAGAAGCGCCAGACGTTCTCTTCGGCATCGGCCACGGCGCGTGCCGCCATTTCGGGCGTGCGGGTAACCTGGATCGTCAGGATTTCACCGAGTTCGGCCTTCATCTGCGCCGAATCATTGGCAGGCGGCGGCGGCAGCAGATCGAGGAGATTGATTTCCTTGGCATCGCTGAACGGCTTGGCATCCCCGGCGAAAACGGGCGAGGTGAAACCGACGACGAGCAAAAGGGTTAAAGCTTTGGCAAAAGTACGCATTTGGGGGCCCCCATGATGTGAGACCCGTACCTAGCAGGCTGTCATCTCAACCGCGTGACAAGCGAAGTTTGCAACGCCTCCGCGCCGCACTTGCCCACAACGATTACGCAACATCTCGGCGACGCCGTTCTTCAGTTCGCAGGCGCCAGCCGATCGATGACGCCGAGGTCGTCGCTTTCGCGCACCTGCTTCAGATGTTCCTCCGCCTGTGTCGCCTCGCGCTGGCGGTTCCACATCGAAGCGTAGAGGCCGTTCTGTTCCAGAAGGGCGGCATGTGTGCCGCGTTCGGCGATCTCGCCGCTTTTCAGCACGATAATCTCGTCTGCCCCGATGACGGTGGAGAGCCGGTGGGCGATGACTAGCGTCGTGCGGTTCTTGGAGACGACGTCCAGCGCCGCCTGGATTTCCCGTTCGGTCGTCGTGTCCAGCGCCGAGGTCGCCTCGTCGAGGATGAGCACCGGCGGAGCCTTGAGGACCGTGCGGGCAATGGCGACACGTTGCTTTTCGCCGCCGGAGAGCTTTAGGCCGCGCTCGCCGACCTTCGTGTCGAAACCTTCCGGCAGATGGCGGATGAAATCGCCGATCTGGGCGATCTCGGCCGCGGTCGTCACCTCGTCCTCACTCGCTCCCGGCCGGCCGTAGCGGATGTTGTAGGCGATGGTGTCATTGAAGAGCACGGTATCCTGCGGCACCATGCCGATCACCTTGCGCAGGCTCTTTTGCTTCACTGTGCGCAGATCCTGACCGTCGATAGTTATCGCGCCGCTCTGCACGTCGTAGAAGCGATAGAGAAGCCGCGAGAGGGTCGATTTGCCGGCGCCGGAGGGCCCGACCACGGCGACCGTCTTGCCGGCCGGCACGTCGAAGGAGATGCCCTTCAGGATCGGCCGGGCGCTATCATAGGCGAAATGCACATCCTTGAACGAAATGGCCCCGTGACCGATGGCCAGTTCCTTCGCGTCGGGGGCGTCCGTCACCTCCGGCCTTACTTCCAGCAGATCGAACATCTCTTCGATGTCGGTCAGGCCCTGGCGGATTTCGCGATAGACGAAGCCGATGAAGTTCAACGGCACCGAGAGCTGCAGCAACATGGCATTGATGAAGACGAAGTCGCCGACCGTCTGGTGGCCGTTCAGGACAGACCAGCCGGAAATGACCAGCATGACCGTTGTCCCTAGGCCGAAGATCAGGCCCTGGCCGAAGTTCAGCCAGCCGAGCGAAGTCCAGACATCGGTAGCGGCCTTCTCATAGCGCGACATCGACTGATCGAAGCGCCTGGCCTCCATCTCCTCGTTGCCGAAATATTTGACCGTTTCGAAATTCAGGAGCGAATCGATCGCCTTGGTGTTGGCGTCGGTGTCGCTTTCGTTCATCGAGCGGCGGATGGAAATGCGCCAGTCGCTCGCCCGGACGGTGAACCAGATATAGAGCCAGACCGTAACGGCTGTTACCGCAAGATAGGAAAATCCGTAGCCGCGCCAGAAGATGATGGCGGTCAGCAGGAACTCGATGAAGGTCGGCAGCGTGTTGAGGATGGTGAAGCGGACGATCGTCTCGATGCCCTTGGTGCCGCGTTCGATGATGCGTGACAAGCCGCCGGTCTTACGCTCGAGATGGAAGCGCAGCGACAGCTCGTGCATGTGCACGAACGTCCGGTAAGCGAGCTGGCGCACGGCATATTGACCGACGCTGGCAAAGAGCGAGTCGCGCAACTGGTTGAGGCCGAGCTGGATGAGGCGCGTAACGTTGGTGGCGACGATCAGCGCGATGGCGCCCACCATGAAGGCTGGCAGGATGCCCTGCATGTCCAGCTTGCCATTCAGGGCGTCGACAGACCATTTGAAGAAATAGGGGACCAGCAGCAGGAAGAATTTCGAGATCAAAAGATAAACGGTTGCCCAGACGACCCGCATTTTCAGGTCCATGCGGCCTGCCGGCCACATATAGGGCCAGAGATTGACGATCGTGTTCAACGGATTGCTGGAATCCGCCGATATGGTCTTCTTGCGATCTGCCATGTCCGTCTCCGGCAAATATCTGAGGCAGCCGGGCAGTGGCGCGCTCGCGCAGCCTGGCTGGAAGCCCCGTCAGGTAACGAACAGGGCGATAGGGGTCGGCGGCACGCTTATACCATTTTTATGTCAGGTAAAAGCAGCGGCCACGCGTTGATTGCGCATAGAGCGCCGCGTGTTCAACTGAACTCACAAAGGTCGCTCTAGCTTTTTGAATCCAGAGCATCTTATCCGCTTACAGGTGAATCACCTGAAAGCGGGATGCTCTGGCCGTATTGCATCCGGTCCTGTTGTGAGAGGTTATGCCTTAGAGATGCCCGCCTGAAAGCCGCTTGCGATGCAGCTCTTCCGCATTGGGCAGTGCATCCTTCGGCAGGCCGAAGACCTGACCGGGCAGAATGCGGTCTGGATTGTTGATCTTGTCCTCATTGGCGAGATAGATCGTCGTATAACGCACGCCGGCGCCGTAAGTGCGGCGAGAAATCTGCCAAAGCGTATCGCCACGGCGGATGATGACCGCATTGGTGTTCTGCGAGAGCGGCGCCTGCTGCAGGATCTTGGGACCGCCGCCGCTGGAGGAGGTTTCGACGCTCGCTGACGCCGGGGTCGCATTCTCCGGCTTGGTGACTGTGGCCATCATCTCCCCGAGATTGGGCAGCGCATCGCCGACGGACTTCGGATCCTTCGGCAGAGCTTGCAACACTGCTAGCGCCCGGCCGGCCGCGTTTGCGGCATCGGCGGCCGCCTGTTTCAGCGTCGCACTGGCATCGATCGCCGGACGGAATTCCGAAAGTGACTTCAGAGCAATTTCCGTCCCTGAGCGGGCCGCGGCGAGTTGTTCCGCAGTCGGCTGCTTGCCATCCGCAAACAGGTCCTTCAGCAGGGTGAAAGCCTTGGCGGCGTCCTCCCTCAGCTTGCCAAGCTCACCTTCGTCGAGCGGTACCATCGTGGTGGCCGCAGCATTACCGCTGGCGCTGGAAGCCGCGGGTGTTTGCGCCGCAACCGTGACCTGATTGCCCTCGGGGCGGGTGAAGTTGACGCTGGTACGCAACACGATCTTGCCGGTGCCGTCCAGGACGTCGACACGGATCTTGTGGTCACCGACCGCCAGCGGCATCACCCCGTCGACGACAAAATGGCCATCGGCTCCCGCCACGATCTCGCCGATCAGCTTGTCGTCTGCATAGGCTCGAACCTTGGCGTTCGGCTTTGTCGTACCGGCGACGAAGACGTGGTCGTTTTCAATCTCAACTGCATTGACCATGACTTCAGGCACTTGACCACCGGTCGGCGCTGCGGGAGAGGTCGCCGCGTTGCCGGCAGGATTGGTGGAGGCAACGGCGGTGTTGTCCTGCGGTTTGGCGCCGGTGCCATCGTTGGCGGTCGCGAGCGCATTGGTCCCCGGCGCTTGCTCGTCAGAAGCAACGCGCCCTTGCTTGGCTGACGGCGCGGTGATGATGCGGCTTGCCGTCCCAGGCTTGGTAACCATGGCTAGAAGCTGGCTCTTGTCGTCCTTCGGAACCGAAATGGTAGCAACTTCCTCGGAGGTGACGGCCTTGCCGTCCTTTCCGATTGCACGTAGCACCAGTTGATGATCGCCGGTCGGCAACGGATTGTCGAGCACAGCGGCAAAATCGCCGGTCGGTCCGACATCGGTCGTCGTCAACACCTTGTCGCCATCGATGATCTCCAGCTTGGAATTCGGCTCGGCCTTACCGGCGATGACGGTGGAGCCATCAGGCTCGACACGCAGTACATCGAAGGAGGGCATCACTGGTCCCGCTGCTTGCGTCTGCGGCGCAGTCTGGCCAGCGAGCGCTGCCCGCGCCTTATCGATCGCAGCGACAGCATCGGCGATGTTCTTGGGAAGCGACTGAATGATGGCGAGTGCCTTGCCGGCGCCGTCATGTGCCTTGTTGACCAAGGCGGTCGTCGCGGCATCCGTGCCTTGAGGAACGGCAAAATTGACGATCGCCTGCAGCGCTGTGATCACTTTCGTCTTGGCCGCGGTGAAGACATCTTCGGTCGGCCCCTTGCCATCGCTGAAGAGCGCCTGGAGATCGGCAAGAGAGGCAACGGCCGTGCTGCTGAGATCGGTGAGCTTCTTGGTGACATCAGCGGCGTTGGTGGCCGTTGCGGCGGCACCTTGCGTTGCCTCGCCGGCCTTTTGTGCGGCATCGCCTGCCTTCTGCCCATTCTCCGTAATTGTGTTCTTCACCGCGTTGCCGGCCTGATTGATGGCGTCGCCGATCGACTTCTTGTCGCCATTGATGCGCGGCATCACAAAGAAGACCATCAGGACGGTCGCAATTACCAGCACCAACAGAGCCAGCAATCCGGCACGGTTCTTCATCATCATTTATCTCCAAGCGGCGGAGTCGTCTCCACTCTTGAAATTGCTAACGATTTCGCCTGCTTTTACAAGCTTTCTCAGCCATTTCTGCATGCTCTGGCGCAAGTTTTCCTTTGAAAATTCTTGACTGAGCATTTGCAGCATAGTTGTTTGCATTCATGAGTGACGATTCTGTGCCAATTCGATCCATCTGCGTCTATTGCGGCTCCAGGCCGGGGCGCGATCCTTCCCACATGGCTGCAGGGCGCGAGCTTGGTAAGAGCATCGCCGAGAGCGGGTTACGCCTTGTCTACGGTGGCGGAACGAAAGGCATCATGGGCGCTGTGGCGAGCGGCGTCCTGTCGCATGGCGGTCAGGTCACCGGCATCATTCCGGAGTTCCTCGTCGATATGGAAGCGACGCGCCATTCGCTCGGTCAATTGGACGAACTTATCATAACTCCTGACATGCATACGCGCAAACACGCCATGTTCGAGCGCGCTGACGCATTCGTGGCGCTGCCCGGCGGCATCGGTACGTTGGAGGAGATCGTCGAGATCATGACCTGGGGCCAGCTCGGCCGCCATGAGAAGCCTATGGTTTTCGCCAATATCAACGGTTTCTGGAATCCGATGATGGAGCTCATCCGTCATATGACGGAAGAAGGCTTCGTCCATACTGCCCATCGCGTACAGCCGCTGGTCATCGACCAGGTCGCCGACATCATTCCGGCAATTCGCAAGCACGCCGCCGAAACGGTGGGCTCACGCGGTGGCGAAGAGGCTGTCATCGCAAAGCTCTGATTAGGGATTTGCTAACCATGTTCAGTGGTTAGCGCCCCCGGCTCTGACGCAGCATCGACCAGCTATAAAGCGCCAGCCCCGCCCAGATCAACGAGAAGGCGATCATCTGCGTCGTGCCGAAAGGCTCCTTGAACAGGAAGACGGCGATGAGGAAGACCATGGTCGGTACGATATACTGCATGATGCCGATGGTGGAGAGCCTCAGGAGCTTCGCTCCATTGGCGAAGATCATCAGCGGCAGGGCGGTCACGAACCCGCAACCGAGCAAAAGTGCCATATCCGAGATGCCCGTGCGATAGAGATGGCCCTCGCCACGCGCCTCCAGATAGAGGATGTAGAGCAGGGCGGGGATGCAGAGCAGCAGCACCTCGATGAAGAAGCCCTGATTGGGTCCAACCGGCAGCGTCTTGCGGAAAAAGGCGTAGAAGCCCCAGGAGAAGGTCAGCGACAGCGCCACCCAGGGCAGGGTGCCGGCTTCAACGGTCAGAATGACGACCGCTGCGGCCGCGAGACAGATCGCAACGATCTGCGTTGGCGCCAGCCTCTCTTTCAGCAGCAAAGCGCCGAGCGCGATGCTGAACAGCGGATTGATGAAATAGCCGAGGGCCGCATCGAGTGAATGCCCGGCGCCGATGGCCCAGACATAGGTGCCCCAATTGATGGTAATCAACATCGCCGTCACCGAAGCCATGGCGACCGTGCGTGGGTGGCTGAGCGCCGCTTTCACATCGCCCATGCGGCCGAGCGCCAGAAGCACGGCGCCGGCAACGGGAACGGACCAGAAAATGCGGTGAGCGATAACCTCCATGGCCGGAATGTGCGCCATGGCCTTCATGTAGAGCGGCAGTACGCCCCAGAGCAGATAGGCCGTCAGCACGAAACCGAATCCGCGCGCACTGTCCTCGTTCTTGATATCGGCTGCGACCGTATCGGTGGCCATTGATGTTTCCCGCCGTGCTGTTTTCTTTTACGACGGGCTTACTCCAACACGTGTTGCGGGGCCAATTCATTTCCTTGACGGCATCGTCAAGGTTTTTGATAGGCGGCGGATCACTCCGCCGCGATCTTGCCTGCCATATGCCGGTTTTTCATCAGCTTGTAGATGACGGAATCCATCAGCGCCTGGAAGGAGGCGTCGATGATATTTTCCGAAACGCCGACCGTCCACCAGCGTACGCCGCTACTGTCGGTGGATTCGATCAGAACGCGGGTTATGGCCTCCGTACCGCCATTGAGGATACGCACCTTGAAGTCGGCCAGTTCCAGATCGTCGATCTCATGCTGGTATTTGCCGAAATCCTTGCGCAGCGCCAGGTCGAGCGCATTGACCGGGCCATCGCCTTCGGCAACCGACATGATGGTCTGGCCGTCGATGATGATTTTGACCACCGCTTCCGAGACGATCTTTACGCGGCCATGGGAATCGAAGCGGCGTTCGACCATGACGCGGAAGCCGTCGATCGCGAAGAATTCCGGAATGGTACCGAGGGTACGGTGTGCCAGAAGCTCGAAGCTGGCATCGGCGCCTTCGTAAGCATAGCCCGACGCTTCGCGCTCCTTGACGATCTGGATCAGCCGATCGAGCTTCGGATCGTCCTTGCCGACCTCGATGCCGCGCCGCTTCAGCGCATTGATGAAGTTCGATTTGCCGCCTTGGTCTGAGACCATGACCTTGCGGAAATTGCCGACGCTTTCCGGCGGCACATGTTCATAGGTACGCGGGTCCTTCAGCAGCGCCGATGCGTGGATGCCGGCCTTGGTCGCGAAGGCCGAGGCGCCGACATAAGGCGCCTGATGATCCGGCGAGCGGTTCAGCAATTCGTCGAAGGCATGGGACAGTCTGGTCAGGCCCAAGAGCCGCTCGGCATCGATCGCGGTTTCAAAGCGCTCGCTATAGGCCCTTTTTAGCGCCAGCGTCGGAATGAGCGTGATCAGGTTGGCGTTGCCACAACGTTCGCCGATGCCGTTGAGCGTGCCCTGGATCTGCCGCACGCCGGCTTCGACGGCGATGAGTGAATTGGCGACCGCCTGGCCGGTGTCGTTATGGGCATGGATGCCAAGACAGTCGCCGGGCACGCCCTCGGCGATTACGGCTTCGATGATGGCGCGCACTTCCGGTGGCTGGGCGCCGCCATTGGTGTCGCAAAGCACGACCCACCGCGCACCGGCCTCATAAGCTGTCTTGGCGCAGGCGAGCGCATAGGTCGGATTCTCCTTGTAGCCGTCGAAGAAATGCTCGCAGTCAACAAGCGCTTCCTTGCCGGCTGCGATAGCCGCCTTGACGCTTTCGGCGATGCATTCGAGGTTTTCCTCGTTGGTGCAGCCGAGTGCGACCTTGACGTGATAGTCCCAGGTCTTGGCGACGAAACAGATGGCGTCGGCCTTTGCCTGGATGAGGCTTGCGAGACCCGGATCGTTGGACGCGGAAACGCCGGCGCGTTTGGTCATGCCGAAGGCGACGAAGGAAGCCGATTGCGTCCGCTTTTCATTGAAGAAGGCGGTATCGGTCGGATTGGCGCCGGGATAGCCGCCCTCGACATAGTCGAGGCCGAATTCATCCAGCATGGTAGCGATGGAAATCTTGTCCTCGACCGAAAAGTCGATGCCGGGCGTCTGCTGCCCGTCGCGCAAGGTCGTGTCGAAGAGATAGATTTTTTCGCGTGCCATTCTGTTTCCTCCGGCGAACCGGTTTCGTCTTATTCTGTGTCTCGCCCCGCCGTAGGAGTGCCAAAGAGGCGGGGAGAAAGCCAAGTGAAGGTCTCTTGGGCTCAAACTTTCCCGGCAAACTTATCCGTCGCGCGGATGAGCTGGTCGAGAATACCAGGTTCGGAAAAGGCGTGGCCGGCGCCTTCGATCAGGTGGAACTCGGCTCTCGGCCATGCCTTGTGCAGAGCCCAGGCGTATTTTGCCGGGCAGGGCATATCGTAGCGGCCATGAACGATGACGCCGGGGATATCCCGCAATCGGAAAGCGTAGCGAAGAAGCTGGCCTTCTTCCAGCCAGCCGCCATTGACGAAGAAATGATTTTCGATGCGCGCGAAGGCATGCGCATATTCGGCTTCCTCGAACTTTCCGCTGGTCGCAGGGTCCGGCAACAGGGTGATGGTTTCGCCTTCCCAGATCGCCCAGGCCTTGGCGGCCTCGAGGCGCACGGCCTTGTCCTCGTGGGTCAGCCGGCGGTGATAGGCGAGCATCATCTCGTGACGCTCTTCCGGCGGGATCGGCGCGATGAAGCGCTCCCATTTGTCCGGGAACATCTCCGAGACGCCGAACTGATAGTACCAGTCGAGCTCCGCCCTGGTCAGCGTGTAGATGCCGCGCACGATCAGTTCGGAGACACGCTCGGGATGCTTTTCGGCATAGGCAAGTGCCAGTGTCGAACCCCAGGAGCCTCCGAAGATCTGCCATTTTTCCGCGCCGGCCATCTCGCGCAGCCGCTCGATATCGGCAACGAGATGCCAGGTCGTATTGGCGTTGAGCTCGGCATGCGGCGTCGACTTGCCGCAGCCGCGCTGGTCAAACAGCGTAACATCGTAAAGTGCCGGATCGAATAGACGGCGATGCGTCGGAGAGATGCCGCCGCCAGGCCCGCCATGCAGGAAAACAGCGGGCTTCGCACCGGGCGTGCCGACGCGCTCCCAATAGATGACGTGGCCATCGCCGACATCGAGATGGCCGAAGGCGTAGGGTTCGATCTCGGGATAAAGCGTACGCAGTATTTCCGTCATATTTTCAATCCTTCGGAGGGCCAAATTTCCGTATCGTGATCGGGGTGCTGGAAGGAGATGATCTGCTCCTGCCGTGCGTAAAAATCCGGGTCCTGGTGGACGGGTTGCTCAAATATGGTTTCGACCCAAGGTAGGCGCGAGGCGTAGTTCACCTGGATCCGCGGCGCCAAATCGTCACGTTCGTCGAACGCGCCGATGGCGATCTCGAGCCCGCCGGGATGGCGATAGGTCAGTGGCGTGCCGCAATTCTTGCAGAAGCCGCGATCAATGTTGACCGAAGACTGGAAGTAGGTGGGCTCGCCGCGCGTCCATTCCAGGCCGTCATGCGGCGCCGTGACCAGGGCGGAGAAGAAGTTGCCGAATTGCTTCTGGCACATGCGGCAATGGCAGATCGAGGGGCGGCCGAGTTGGCCGCGAATGCGAAACCGCACTGCGCCGCATTGGCATCCTCCGCTTCGGATGGCTTCAGTCATGGCTCTCCTCCTCTGGCCAGGTTTGGGTATCGTGATCGGGATGTTGGTATGAGGCGATGTTCAGCACGAAGGGCGCCTGCTCGGCATCCTCATCCGTCCGGTGCCCCGGCAGCAGATGCAGCCGATCGACGAAGTCTATCTTGCCTTCCACGCCGAACTGCACCACCGGCGGCAGCTTTGAGGGTTCGTCAAAGGCGCCGGCCGCCACGGCAATACCGTCTGGCGCCTCATAGGTCAGCGGTGTGCCGCAATCCGCACAAAAGCCACGCTTCACATGGTTGGACGATTGAAACGTCTTCCGATCGCCACGTGTCCATGCGAGCTCGGCGCCACGCGTCGACACCAGCGGTGCATAATAGGCGCCGAACGCTTTCTGGCACATGCGGCAATGACAGATCGACGAGTCCTTGAGCTCACCCCGTATGCGGAAGCGAACCGCACCGCATTGACAGCCGCCGGTGTAGGTTGCACTCATCGCTTGACCTCCCACGTCGTGGTACGCTCGCCGGTCGCTGGGTCCTTGCCATCTTTCAACTGAATACCTTCAGCTAAAAGTACCTCGCGCATTTTGTCCGCTTCGGCAAAATTCTTCGCCTTCAGCAGTTCCAATCGTACTCGCACCCGCCTGTTGATCTCCGAGACGACGGCGTCATCGATCTCCACTTTCTCGGGTAGCAGGCCGAGAAGTGCTGCGCTTGCGGCGAAGGTTGGCAGGGCGCCGGTATCGGCATTTGCGGCTTGCGCCAAGGCGTGCAGCGCCTGGATCGCGGCGACGGTGTTGAGGTCGTCGGCGAGGGCCGCCATTACGGCGGCGTCCGGTATGGCATTCCCGGCATCCGCCGCCGGCCATTTTGCCAGCAGCCGTTCAGCTTCTTCCAGTCGCTTCATGGAAAAGTCGATCGGCTCGCGGTAATGCGTCATCAGCATGGCAAGGCGCAACACGGCGCCCGGCCAGGTGCGGCCGCCGAATTTTTCGGTGTGCAGCAGCTCGTAGATGGTGACGAACTTGCCTTCAGACTTCGACATCTTGCGGCCTTCGATCTGCAGGAAGCCGTTGTGCATCCAGACATTCGCCATCACATCGGTACCGTGGGCGCAACGCGACTGGGCGATCTCGTTTTCATGGTGCGGGAAGATCAGATCCAGACCGCCGCCATGAATGTCGAAGATTTCGCCGAGATAACGTCCGCTCATGGCAGAGCACTCGATGTGCCAGCCCGGCCGGCCGCGCCCCCAGGGGCTTTCCCAGCCGGGTTCGTTTTCGTCGGAGAGCTTCCAGAGCACAAAGTCGCCCGGGTTCTTCTTGTGTTGGTCGACGGCGATGCGGGCGCCTGCCTGCTGCTCATCGAGATTGCGCTTCGAAAGCTGTCCGTACTCCGCCATGGATTTTGTGTCGAACAACACTTCTCCAGCCGCCTGATAGGCATGGCCCTTGGCGATCAGCTTCTCGATGATCTCGATCATCTGCGCGATGTTTTCCGTCGCCCGCGGCTGCACCGTCGGCTCGAGGCAGCCGAGCGCGATCGCGTCTTGGCGATACTGCGTCTCGGTCTTCTCGGTGACCAGGCGGATCGCTTCGTTGAGTGGCAGACCGGGATGATCACGCAGTGCCCGCGCGTTGATCTTGTCGTCGACGTCGGTAATGTTGCGCACATAGGTGACATGGCTTTCGCCATAGACCTGCCGCAACAGCCGGAACAGCACATCGAAGACGATCGCGGGCCGGGCGTTGCCGATATGGGCGAAATCATAGACCGTAGGACCGCAGACATACAGGCGGACGTTCTCGCGGTCGATCGGCTTGAAGTCGACCTTTTCGCGCGTCAGTGTGTTGTAGAATTTCAGTTGCGGCTCGGTGCCCATTTCATTCTCCCAAGGCCTAGATCCAAAAAAATATCGTCACCGGCGGGCCCGGGACGTTTGTCATCTTGGATTTTGGGAGACGAAAACGGCCAGGCCAGCGAAACGCTAGCGAATAATCTTCCGGCAGATAATGCAGATAACCGTTTTCATGGCCGGCTTTATCGCGCGACTACGGTGATTGGTCAAGAGCCGCGATAGGGCACCGATGACCGATTATTCCGGCATTCGGTAGTCGACGAGCTTGTTCTCGCGCACGACGAAGAGCTTGCCGGTTTCGGTCACGTCCGGGCCGGCGAGCGGCAGGATGGCTTGGGCGACGTCGCGGGGATGCGGCAGCGTCTCCGGATCTTCGCCCGGCATCGCCTGTGCGCGCATTGCGGTTCGGGTGGCGCCGGGATCGACGCTTGTGATACGCAGCGTAGTACTCTGGGTTTCGCCGGCCCAGGTGCGAGCAAGCGCCTCGACGGCCGCCTTGGATGCCGAGTAGGGACCCCAGAAGGGCCGGCAGCGATGGGCTGCAGCCGATGACAAGATGATGGCGCGGCCTGCGTCTGCGCGCATCAGCAACGGCTCGACGGAGCGGATCAGCCGCCAGGTCGCCGTGACGTTGATGGTCATCACCTTCTCGAAGACCTTCGCTTCGACATGGCCGACGGGCGAGATGACGCCGAGCACGCCGGCATTGGCAACCAGGATGTCGAGCTTGCCCCAGCGTTCGAAGATCGAGCCGCCGAGCGCATCGATGGCATTCATGTCGGCAAGGTCGAAGGGCACCAGCGTCGCCGCGCCGCCGACTGCCTTGATGGCGTCGTCGAGTTCTTCAAGGCCGCCAACCGTGCGGGCGCAAGCAATCACATGCGCGCCAGCTTTGGCTAGTTCCAGCGCGGTGAAATAGCCGATACCGCGCGACGCGCCGGTAACGAGGGCGATTTTGTCCTTGAGATTTATGCTCATGCTGCCTTGGTCCGAGTGCACTAGGGAAAGAGAAGGGCGAAAGGCCTCATGTCAGCCATTGCTGGCGAGCACGGAAAGCTTGCGCACATTGCTGGTGCTTTCCCGGTCGAGCAGGCGGGTCGGATAATCACCGGTGAAATAATGGTCGGTGAACTGCGGCTGCGCGTTATCGCGTGGAGCGCCCCCGACGGCGCGATAAAGGCCGTCGATCGACAGGAACTCCAGCGAATCCGCACCGATGAAATCGCACATCGCCTTCAGGCTAGTGTACTGGTTGGCAAGCAGCTTGTCGGCATCCGGCGTGTCGATGCCGTAGAAATCCGGATGGTAGATCATCGGGCTGGCAACGCGGATATGCACCTCGCGGGCGCCGGCGTCGCGGATCATCTGCACGATCTTGACCGAGGTCGTGCCGCGCACGATGGAATCATCCACCAGAACGACGCGCTTGCCTTCGATGATGGCGCGGTTGGCGGAGTGCTTCAGCTTGACGCCGAAGGCGCGGATCTGCTGCGTCGGCTCGATGAAGGTGCGGCCGACATAGTGGTTGCGGATGATGCCGAGCTCGAAGGGAATTCCGCTCGCCTGAGCATAGCCGATCGCCGCCGGCGTGCCGCCATCCGGGACGGGTACCACGACATCCGCCTTGACCGGGGCTTCCTTGGCAAGATTGATGCCCATGTTCTTGCGGGCGACGTAAACATTGCGGCCGCCGACCACGGAATCAGGGCGGGCGAAATAGACATATTCGAACAGGCAGAGACGCTCGGGCTGAGAAACTTCCGGCTTGCGGGCATCGACCGTGATCGAGCCGTCTGGCTGGATTTCGCAGATGATGACTTCGCCGTTTTCGACATCGCGGATATATTTCGCGCCGATGATGTCCAGCGCGCAGGTTTCGGAGCAGAAGATCGGCTTGCCGTCGAGTTCGCCCATCACCAGCGGTCGGATGCCGATCGGGTCGCGCGCTGCGATCAGCTTGGTGCGCGTCATGGCCAGCATCGAATAGCCGCCTTCCATCTGGCGGATCGCGTCGATGAAGCGGTCGGAGGAGGAGGGATGCTTGGAGCGGGCGATGAGATGGAGAACGACTTCTGTGTCCGATGTCGACTGACAGATGGCGCCGTCGGCGATCAGCTGCCGGCGCATGGTCAGGCCGTTGGTGAAATTGCCGTTGTGAGCGATCGCGATGCCGCCGACTTCCAATTCGGCAAACAGCGGCTGCACGTTACGCAGGATGGTTTCGCCCGTCGTCGAATAGCGCACATGGCCGATCGAGCGATCACCGGGCAGCCGGGCCAGCGTGGCGGGATCGGTATAATGATCGCCGACGAGACCCATCCGCCGCTCCGAATGGAAGCGTTGACCATCGAAGGAGACGATGCCGGCCGCTTCCTGGCCGCGATGCTGCAGGGCGTGCAAGCCGAGAGCCGTCAGCGTCGCCGCATCCGGATGCCCGAGAATGCCGAAGACGCCGCATTCTTCGTGCAGCGTGTCGCCGTCGATATCATCCTCGATAGAAAGGGAATGGTTCATGGCTGCAGGCCTTTGCTCTCAACGTGGGCGGATCGGGGCGCCGTTGCGACTAAATGCAAAAATAACTGAAAATCCGGCCGGAAAGAATATCGGGCCGGATCTTCGTATTTCGTGCCGCTCACATGGCGATTATCGCTCGGCGGGTCAAGCCTGTAAACGCACTGTTAATTGTTCGTCTGCGGCGCAGGCGCGTCATCGGACGGCGCGGCATCGTTCGGGGTGCCATCCTGTGGCTGCGATTGCTGTTGCTGCTGGTTCGGTGCGATCTTGTTGAGGATCTCGGCTGGAAGCATCGCCTGGATGTTTTCCGGAAGCGCCGATTTGAGCTTTTCGACCATCGAATCGAGGAAAGGCTTCGATTTGGCGTTGTTGACCCAATCCGGACGTGCGGGCGGCGCGACCAGCCAGTTCCAGAAGGCCACCACGACGACCATGAGCAACAGGCCGCGGGCAGCGCCGAAAAGGAAGCCGAGCGTGCGATCAAGCGCGCCGATACGGCTGTCGATGATGAAATCCGCAATCCGGATGGTGATGAAGGAAATGACGATCAGCGCGATCAGGAAGATGACGGCGGCAGAGGCGACGGTCGCTATCCGGGTGTCTGCCGTGTAATGCATCGCATAGGGTACGAGCAGCGAATAGAGATAATAGGCGGCGACGGCCGAGCCGCCCCAACTGACGATTGAGAGAATTTCGCGGGAAAAGCCGCGCACCATGGCCAGAACGGCAGAGAACAAAACGACGCCGATAACAATACCGTCAAAAATCGTAATGGGCATGTATAATCCACTCCAAGACTTGCCGCGCCGAGCGTGGCTGCCATCGGGCCTCAATATGTGCCTCTCTCCCCGTCAAGAACGGCTGAAGTAAGGCTCAGTCTTCGTCTTCTGCGCGCTTGAGCGCGCCCTTCGATCCGGCTATGCGCACCACCAGGTCCGGCAGGCTGTCGATCTCGTTCCAGCGTCCACCATTGCCTTTCGGCAGGTCGGCGGAGGCGGTGGGGAGAAGCGCTGCAGAAAATCCCAGCTTCTCGGCTTCCTTGAGGCGCTGAGCGGTGTGCGCAACCGGCCGGACGGCGCCCGACAGGCTGACTTCGCCGAAATAAACACAATCAGCGGGAAGGGCAAGACCAGCCAGGGATGAAACCAGTGCAGAGGCGACAGCGAGGTCGGCAGCCGGCTCAGAAATACGATAACCGCCGGCAATATTGAGATAAACATCGTGCTGGCCGAGCCGAACACCGCAATGCGCCTCGAGTACCGCGAGAATCATCGACAGTCGTGCCGAATCCCAGCCGACGATGGCGCGCCGAGGCGTGCCGAGCGATGTCGGCGCGACCAGCGCCTGCACTTCGACCAGCACTGGGCGTGTGCCCTCCATGCCGGCGAAGACGGCGGCGCCGGGTGACTTTTCGTTACGCTCGCCAAGGAAGAGTTCGGATGGGTTGGGCACGTCGCGCAAGCCACTGTCGGACATTTCGAATACGCCGATCTCGTCCGTTGGACCGAAGCGATTCTTCACCGTGCGCAGGATGCGGTAATGATGGCCGCGATCGCCTTCGAAATAGAGGACGGCGTCGACCATATGTTCAACGACACGAGGGCCGGCGATCTGGCCATCCTTGGTGACGTGGCCGACCAGCACCATCGCAGTGCCGGTCTGCTTGGCAAAACGGATCATCGCTTGGACGCCGGTGCGCACCTGTGTGACGGTGCCGGGCGCGGATTCGGCAAGCTCGCTCCACAGCGTCTGGATGGAATCGATGATGACGAGATCCGGCCGCTTGCCTTCGGAAAGCGTCGCCAGAATGTCCTCGACATTGGTTTCCGCCGCCAGCAGGACTTCTGTGTCAGCCGCCTTGAGCCGCTGGGCTCGCAGGCGAACCTGAGCCACTGCTTCTTCGCCGGAGACATAAACGATTTTGTGCCCGCGACGGGCGAGCGCGGCTGCTGCCTGCATCAACAGCGTCGACTTGCCGATGCCAGGATCGCCGCCGACAAGAACCGCCGAGCCGCGGACGAAGCCGCCGCCGGTCGCCCGGTCGAGCTCGGATATGCCGGTATGGATGCGCGGCGCTTCCTTGATCTCGCCCGAAAGCGTCGTCAGCGTCACGGGCTTTCCCTTCCTCGGCGTCTTTGCGGGGCCGCCGCCGATCCCACCCATCGGATCTTCTTCAACGATGGTGTTCCATGCGCCGCAACTGTCACACTTGCCGGCCCAGCGATTGTGGACCGTGCCGCAGTTCTGGCAGATGAATTGTGTACGGGCCTTGGCCATCGGATGCTGTTCTCAAAGTTCAAATGCTTCGCTTTTCGCAGCGAATCGCGATCGGTTGTCAGATAATGTCTTTCCCTGCCTATCAAAACTAATGATTTCCGTATCAACGGCGATTGTGTCAGCCTTTATGCCGGGTTTTCGATCGGTGATGACGGATGTTCGACTATACGCTTGCGCATTGGATCACATTTCTTTCGGCCGCAACGCTGCTCAATCTGTCGCCGGGGCCGGACATCGCCTTCATTCTCGGCCATACGTTCAGAAGCGGCAGGCGCTCCGGCTTTGCCGCGCTGTTTGGCATATGGAGCGGTGCCTGCCTTCATGTGTTGATGGCCGCAGCCGGGCTGTCGGCGATATTGGCGGCCTCGGCCATCGCGTTTTCGGCAGTAAAATGGGCAGGTGCCGCCTATCTCATCTGGCTTGGAATACAGGCACTGCGCTCGAAGGGCGAGGGCGCCTGGATCAAGGAGGCGGGGAAGGTATTGCCGTGGAGCCGTATCTATCGGCAAGGTATCCTGGTTTCGCTGCTCAACCCGAAAGTAGCCGTCTTCTTTCTCGCTTTCCTGCCGCAGTTCGTTGTTGAAGGCGCAGGCCCGGTCTGGGCGCAGCTCTTGCTCCACGGCAGCCTCATCATCGTGGTGGCCGCCTTCATCGAACCGCCGCTCATTCTTCTCGGAGGTCGCCTTGCCGAGGCATTGCGGCGCAACCGAACCGCGGGTCTGTGGCTGGATCGGGGGCTTGGAACATTATTCGTAGCGCTGGGTGTCCGCTTGGCGATCAGTGCGCGTTGAGCCGCGCTGACACTACTACTCGTCGGCCTCTTCCCAGACATACCGGCGCTCATGTCTGAGGCCCAGCCCGGTCAGCATCTCATAGCCGATCGTGCCGGCCACGCGGGCGGCGTCGTCAATCAGGATATTCTTGCCAAAGAGCTCGATATAATCGCTGGCACGGACCAGTTTTTCAGGCACGTCGGTCACGTCGAAGATGGTCAGGTCCATGGTGATGCGGCCGGCAACGGGCACCTTGTGACCGGCAATGAAGCCTTGGCCGCCGGGCAGGCCGGTCTGACGCAGCGGTACGCCACCGCTTGACAGGCTGCGCATATAGCCGTCGGCATAGCCGGCCGAGACGATGGCAAGCCGGCTGTCGCGAGTAAGCTCCAGCGCCCGGCCGTAGCTGACCGTCTCGCCGGCTCTGACGGAGCGGGTCTGGATGATCCGCGCCTCGGCGGTTGCGACCGGCCGCATCGGATTCGCCGCTCCGTTCACCGCCTGGCCGCCATAGAGGGCGATGCCGGGACGGGTGAGGTCGAAATGATAGTCCGAGCCCAGGAAGATGCCGGCAGAGTTGGCGAGACTCGCCTCGATGCCCTCGAAGGCGGCGCTGACCGTGCGGAATGCCTCGAGCTGCTGCTTGTTCATCGCATGGGCGGGGTCGTCGCCGCAGGCGAGGTGGCTCATCACCAGGACAGGTGCGAAACTCGCGGGGCGTGAGACGTCGTTGGCGAGTGCGACAGCGTCCTCCACGGTTAGTCCCAGCCGATTGAAGCCGGTATCGACCTGCAGCGCGCACGGGTAGTCCCCGTAGTCGGCGAGCACCGACATCCAGAAGGTCAATTGCTCTTCGGAAGCGATGACGGGCACAAGATCGTTTTCGAAAAATAGCCGCTCGGTCCCCGGCCAGATGCCGCAGAGCACGAAGATGCGGGCTTCCGGTGCGTAGAGCCGTAGTGTCACGCCTTCTTCGGCGGTGGCGACGAAGAAATCGCGGGCGCCGGCGAGATAAAGTGCCTCGCCGACATCTTCGATTCCCAGGCCGTAGGCATCGGCTTTCACCGCCGCCCCGGTCCGGGCCTTGCCGGAGCGGCGGGCCATGTCCCGCCAGTTCTCGACCAGGGCGCCTAGATCGACCGTCAACCGAAGGCCGGCGGAAGCGAAAGCGTCATTGTCTTCGAAGGGAAGGGAAAAGTCTGTCATGGATCGCCGCGATGAAAAGGAAGTTGTTCAGAGCACTGTAGAGAGCATTGTGGCAAAGAGAAAGCGGGGACAGTCAGATACCAGCCTTTCATACGGCGATCACTTTTGTTCAAGACGCGCGGGAGCCGGCGCGCTAATGTGCCAGGATGCAAAATGTTTCGCAGAAAGAGGCGGCTGACGCCATGCCGCTTGCCAAGGTGGAATCGACCCGCTTCTGGCGGGACGGCCGCTTTCGCGACATGGAGTGCCTGAGCGCGAGCTTCGTGACCCATGAATATGCGCCGCATGCGCACGACACGTTCAGCATCGGGCGATCGAAAGCGGCAGCCAGATTGCCACATTGCGCGGCAGGCGGGAAGAAACCGGACCGGGCGATCTCTATCTGATCGATCCTGGCGTGGTTCACGACGGTGCTCCGGGAGGCGAAGGCTATCGCTACCGCATGATCTACCCGGACACGAAGCTCTTCGTCGAGATTCTGGAAGATGTCACGGGCAAGGCCTTCAACGCGACGCCATCCTTTGCGGGTTCGTTGTCGCGCGATCCGCAGCTTGCCAGGGCCTTCCACAAAGCGCACCGCACGCTCGAGAGCGGCGCCGGCGCGCTGGAATCCGATGAAGGTATGTTCTCGGTGCTGGCTGCGCTCTTTGCGCGCTACGGCAGCACTATCGTTCTGCCTGTCGATACCAAGGAGCGTAGCGCCGTCGCCCGCGCCCGCGATTACCTCATTGAGAATTTCGACAGCGATGTGGGATTGGAGGAGTTGGCCAAGGTCGCGGGGCTGAGCCGCGCCCACCTGATCCGCGCTTTCCGCAGGGAGTATCACATTACGCCCCATGCCTTTCTGACCGACCGGCGGGTGATCATTGCCCGCCGATTGCTCAGAGAAGGCCGCATGCCGGCCGATGTTGCCATGGAATGCGGTTTCGCCGATCAGGCGCATTTCACCCGCCACTTCAAATCACGCACCGGAGTCACCCCGGGCCAGTTCCGCGTCGGCTAGGGCATTTTCGCTTTTCTTTGAATCGCGAAAACGATTGTCTTGCGCGTTCTGGACCGAAAAACGCTTCGCCCTTTTCCTGGAAATGCTCCAATCACTTTCGTTCAATACAGCGCCGCTGGGTGTCGGCTACCTATCCAACATTGTTGAAGTAGAGGTTGCCAATGTTGCAGCAAAACCCGTCGGCCGGTGAATTCAGAGCCGGAATGCGTGCCATTTTTCCGCTGATCGTCGCCGTTCTGCCGATCGGCCTTGTCTTCGGCGCGGTTTCGGTGACCAAGGGGCTTTCGCCGCTGGAGACCACACTGATGAGCGCGCTCGTCTTCGCTGGTGGCTCGCAATTTGTGGCGATGGATATCTGGACACATCCCGCAAGCTGGATTGGCGCCGGCTTCGCGGCCCTGCTCGTCAATATCCGCCACTTGCTGATGAGCGCTTCGATTGGCACGAAGATGCAATCTTTCTCCGGCATCAAACGCTACATCGCCATGCTGTTTCTCGCCGATGAGATTTGGGCCATGGCGGAATTCCGCGCTGGCGCGACGCGGCTCACACCCGCCTGGTATGCAGGCGTCGTCACGCCCTTCTACTTGACCTGGGTCGGCTCGTCGCTTGCGGGTGCTTTGCTTGGCGCCTTTCTCGGCGATCCCGCCGTCATCGGTCTCGACTTCGCCTTTCCGGCCGTCTTCATCGTGCTGGTCATGGGCTTCTGGAAGGGACCGGAAACCGGCGCCGTGCTTGCCGCAAGCGGAATTGCAGCCGTTGCGGCCCACCAGTACGTGCCCGGTGTCTGGTATATTGCAGCCGGCGCGCTGGCGGGGCTGGCAATGGCTTTCTGGAGAGGCAGAGCGCGGGAGCAGGCGGCATGACGCTCGATCTCAACACTCTACTCGCCATCTTCGCCATGGCTGCTGCAACGATCTTCACCCGTGTTGGCGGTCTTGTCTTGATTCGCTACGTGGAGATTGACGAGCGCCGGCGAACCGCAATCGAAGCCATTCCACCGGCCGTGCTGATGGCTGTCATTGCCCCGACAGCCTTTGCTACCGGCTGGGCGGAGACGCTGGCCTGTGCCGCCACCGCAATCGCCTCCCACCGCTTGTCGATGCTGGCAAGCGTTGTTGTCGGCGTTGCCACGGTGGCTTTGCTGCGGGCTGCGGGACTCTGAAGCGTTTCCGGGAAGAGCGCGTAGCAGTTCTCGGCAAGCTTCATGTCAATGTTCCTCGTACTGCGTGAAGGACGGGTCGGCGAGATCGGCAAAGCGTGTGAACTCCGACTGGAAGGCGAGCTTGACGGTACCGGTCGGCCCGTGACGTTGCTTGGCGATGATAACGTCGGCCGAACCCTTCACCTTGTCGAAGAGAACTTCCCATTCCGCATATTTCGGATCGGCCGGATCGCGCGGTTCGCTGTTCTTGACGTAATACTCCTCGCGGAACACGAAGAGCACCACGTCGGCGTCCTGCTCGATCGAACCGGATTCGCGCAGGTCCGAAAGCTGCGGCCTCTTGTCATCGCGGCTTTCGACGGCGCGCGAGAGCTGGGAGAGCGCAATGATCGGAACGTTCAGCTCCTTGCCGAGCGCCTTCAGGCCGGTGGTGATCTGGGTGATTTCTTGGACGCGGTTCTCGTTTGATTTGCCGGAGCCGGTCATGAGCTGAACGTAGTCCACCACCAGAACGTCGAGGCCGCGCTGGCGCTTCAGGCGCCGCGCACGCGCGGAAAGCTGAGCAATGGAGATGCCGCCGGTCTGGTCGATATAGAGCGGCACTTTCTGCATCATCATTGAGCAGGCGACCAGCTTTTCGAAATCGGCATCGTTGATATCGCCGCGGCGAATCTTCGATGAGGAGACTTCCGTCTGCTCGGAAATGATACGCGTGGCGAGCTGTTCAGACGACATTTCCAGCGAATAGAAGCCGACGACGCCGCCGTTCTTCGCTTTGGTGGAGCCATCCGGCTGCACCTCACCTTCATAAGCGGCGGCGATGTTATAGGCGATATTGGTGGCGAGCGAGGTTTTGCCCATACCGGGACGGCCGGCGAGGATGATCAAGTCCGAGCGCTGCAGGCCGCCCATCTTGCTGTCGAGCGAATGAATGCCGGTGGAAATGCCCGAAAGGCCGCCATCACGCTCCTTGGCGACGGCCGCCATGTCGATCGCCAGCGCCACGGCGTCGTTGAAGGCCTGGAAGCCGCCGTCATAGCGGCCGTTTTCCGCGAGTTCGAACAGCCGGCGCTCGGTATCCTCGATCTGCGTCTGCGGCGGCATGTCGAGCGGCGCGTCATAGGCGATGTTGACCATGTCCTCGCCGATGGTGATCAGCGCCCGGCGGAGCGCCAGATCGTAGATGGCACGGCCATAGTCCTCGGCATTGATGATCGAAACGGCTTCGGTCGCAAGACGGGCGAGATATTGCGCCACCGTCATGTCGCCGACTTTCTCTTCCGCCGGCAGGAAAGTCTTGATCGTGACCGGATTGGCAGTCTTGCCCATGCGGATGATGTCGCCCGCCACCTCGAAGATTTTTCGATGCAGCGGCTCATAGAGATGAATGGGTTTCAGAAAATCGGAGACACGGTAATAGGCGTCGTTGTTGACGAGGATGGCACCGAGCAGGGCCTGTTCGGCCTCGATGTTATTCGGCGCTTCGCGGTAATGCGGTTCGGCGGGAGCAATGGCGGCGATCTTTCGCGCTGCTTCGTTCATTTTCCGTCTCTTCGTATTTTGGAGTGCGGAATGGTTTGCGACGATCCGATGTCGCGGTCAATTGCAGAAGGGCGATGCCGTGTCGCGGGGCATCAATTCCTTCGGCCTATTCACATTGTTCCACTCATCCACAGGGACAACCTCTCCGAAATAAAGATAGCTGTTGTCGCCACTTTGCAACGGAATGACCGACACACGAATCACATACGAGAACTTCCATGAATCATTTTAGCTTGGTCCGCCGCCGGTGACATCCCGCAAGCTGGCAATCGCGCTTGAAAAGATGTGAGAACCCGGTTATTTCGTTCAAATAGGGTAGGTTACTAATAGTATAAAGCAGCAATAATGTCTGGAGCGCCGCCACGCCGAGAACTGTTCGACGAACTTTCCGCTTTCAATCGGAAGCTGAGAGCGGCGTTCGACGGCATGGTGCGCGAGCACGGCATGACGCTGGCGAGGGCGCGGGTTTTCCACAAACTTTCGAAGCGCGACGGCATCAATCAGAGAGAGCTGGCCGATGAGCTCGAGCTTGAGACCCCGACGTTAGTGCGCATCCTCGACGCCATGGAGGCGCAGAACTTCATCGAGCGCCGCGCGGTGCAGTCGGACCGGCGCGCCAAGCAGATATTTATGACGGAATCGGGAAAAGTCGTGGCAGCGGAAATCGAGGCTCTTGCCACTGGCGTGCGCGCGGATATCCTGCAGGGGATTTCGGACGATGATGTCGGCATGGCCCTCAAGGTCATCCGCGCAATGACCGCAAATCTGCAGAATGTGGGCAAGTCATGAGGTAGCGTATGAGCGGCGAGCCTGGCCCGGTCAATGTGGAAGCCAACGCCGCCGCGCCTGCCGCCCCGCCGCCGGTGCCGCGCTGGAAGGTCCCGCTTTACATTGGCGCCTCCGTCATGTTCTTCCTGACGCAGGGCCTCGGTCTCAATCTTGCCTTCGCCAATCTCACGCAAATCCAGGGAACGATCGCCGCAACGACGACTGAAGCCGCGTGGCTATCGGCGGCCTACATGGCGCCGAATGTCAGCCTCGCCATCGCACTGGTGAAAATCCGCCTGCAATATGGCGTGCGCAATTTTGCCGAAGTCAGCATCCTCGGCTTCGTGGTCGCCTCGCTGCTCAATCTCTTCGTCTCTGACCTGCATTCGGCCATCGTCGTCCGCTTTTTGAGCGGCATTGCGGGCGCGCCACTGTCGACACTTGGCTTCCTTTATATGCTGGAGGCCTTTGAGCCGGCCAAGAAGCTCACGATCGGCGTCAGCCTGGCGATGATGAATACGCTTCTGGCAGCGCCCATCACCCGTCTCGTTTCGCCCTCGCTCCTCGATTACGGCGAATGGCGCGGGCTCTATACGCTGGAAATGGCATTGGCACTGCTGGTGATGCCGATCATCTACCTATTGCCGCTCACGCCACCACCGCGGGTGAAGGTGATCGTCTTCGGAGACATTATCGTCTATCTGCTGGTCGCTATCGGTTTCGGTAGCCTCGCCATCGTCTTTTCCGTCGGGCGACTTTATTGGTGGCTGGAAGTGCCTTGGCTTGGCGTGCTGCTGGCGGTCAGCATCGCCACCGTGACGCTCGCCGCCGTCATCGACCTGCGCCGGGCAACGCCGCTGATCGATGTCCGCTGGCTGCTCAGCCCGGAGATCCTGCATCTGACCGCCATCCTCTTGATCTTCCGTATGATCGCTGCCGAGCAGACCTCGGTGATCATGACTTTCTATCAGAATGCCGTCGGCCTGCTCTACGATCAGCTGGCGATGCTCTACTGGATCATCCTGGCCTTCTCGGTTATCGGCGGCCTCGTTTGCACAGTGCTCATGAGCTATGGCTTGAGTTGGCAGATCCAGTTCATAGCACTCGTCATGATGGCCATCGGCTCCTTCATGGATGCGCAGGTCACCACCCTCACACGGCCCGAACAGATGTATCTCAGCCAAGCGCTGGTGGCAGCGGGCGCCGCCCTCTTCCTGCCGCCTTCCATGTCCGCCGGTTTCAAGGCTGCCTTTGCGAAGGGCGCGCCTTATCTGGTGACCTTCTTCGTGGTCTTCACCTTCACGCAAAGTATCGGCGGCCTGATCGGCTCGGCTTTCTATGGTACGCTGATCATCATCCGTGAAAAATTCCATTCCGCCGTGCTGACCGAGCGTGTGTTGCTGATGTACCCCCATGTCGCCGAGCGCGTTAGCCAGCTTTCCGCGTCTTACGGCAAGGTGATTGGCGACAGCGCACTGCTGAAGGGCGAGGGATTGGCATTACTCGCCGCGCAGGTCACCCGCGAGGCCAACACGCTCGCCTATGGCGATGCCTTCTTCGTTGCAGGTGTCATCGCGGTCGTGTCCCTTGTCGCACTCTCGCTGCATGTCTTCTACCGTTTCATCAAAGCGCGGCTCGCCGTTTTGCCGCCGCAGACCATGGCATCCAACCCCTGAGGAAATAAAATAGCTCCATGTCGAAGCTCGTTCGCTCCCCCATCGAAGTTATCGCCGTCCTCGCCGGTATCGGCGGTGTCATGCTCGTGCTTTATGCTTGGCATTTGCCGCCTTTTCAAAGTTCTGTCGAGACAACGGACGATGCCTACGTCAAAGGCTATGTCACGACCATCAGCCCGCAGGTCAGCGGCTATATCACGGACGTTCCGATCAAGGATTACAAGCTCGTCAAGCAGGGCGACGTGCTGGCCAAGATCGATGACCGCATCTATCGGCAGAAGGTGGCGCAGGCACGCGCGACGCTGGATGGCCAAAAGGCGGCGCTCGCCAATTCGCAGCAGCAGGAGCAGGCCGCGCGAGCCGGCATCGCCTCAAGCCAGGCGCAGATCGATAGCGCCAATGCCTCCTTGAAGCGGGCGCAACTCGCCTATGATCGTATTGCGACGCTGGTCGCCAAGGGCGTGTCGACAGCCGCCGATTCGGAGCAGGCTCAGGCGACGCTGGAGGAGGCGAAGGCGGCGGTCAATCAGGCGAAGGCGGCCCTGGACGTGTCGCAACAGAATCTGACGACGATCATCGTCAACCGCGCCTCGCTGGAAGCCGGCGTCAGTGGCGCGGAAGCCGCCGTGCAGCTTGCAGAGATTGATCTGCAGAATGCGACGATCGTCGCGCCAATCGATGGCCGCATTGGAGAGGTCGGCGTGCGTCTCGGCCAGTACGTGACGGCGGGAACGCAGCTCATGGGGCTGGTTCCGAAAGACGTCTGGGTTATCGCCAATTTCAAGGAAACTCAGCTCGACGGCATGAAGGTCGGCCAGCCCGTGACGATCTCCGTCGATGCACTCGGTCACCGCGAGTTTAAGGGCCATATCCAGCGCTTCTCGCCGGCGGCGGGCTCGGAATTTGCCGTCATCAGAGCTGACAATGCCACGGGCAATTTCACCAAAGTGGCGCAGCGCGTCGGCGTACGCATCAAGATCGACGAAAATCAGCCCCAGGCGGACGATCTTGCGCCCGGTATGTCCGTGGTCATTTCCGTCGACAAGAAATCGGCGCCGGTACAGGATACCGCGGAGAATTGAGGCAGCAGCGGGTAAACCTGCCGCCGCAGGCGAACAAGATTAGCAAAAAGCCTGGGTCGCGAGACCCAGGCTTTCCCATGTTCGCAGCCGATGCGAAGGCTTGAATCAAGCTTCGTCTTCGGCGTTGCCGTCAGCTTCCGGATCGAAGAAGTCTTCCGGACGCAGGGCATCTTCGTCGACGCCGTAGATGGCGTCAGCGGAGGTGAGCGTTTCGCCCTTGGCCTGACGCTCGGCTTCTTCAGCGGAACGGGCAACGTTGAGCTCGACGGTGATTTCGACTTCGGCGTGAAGTGCGATCACGACGTTGTGCAGGCCGATAGCCTTGATCGGCGTGTTCAGGTGAACCTGGTTGCGGCCGATGTTGAAGCCTTCTGCAGCGAGGATTTCAACGACGTCACGGGCGGCGACGGAGCCGTAGAGCTGGCCGGTTTCGCCAGCAGAGCGAACGACGATGAAGGACTTGCCGGCGAGAACGTCGGCAACCTTCTGGGCTTCGCTCTTGCGCTCGAGGTTGCGAGCTTCGAGCGTTGCGCGCTCCGATTCGAAGCGAGCCTTGTTGGCGGCGTTGGCACGCAGAGCCTTGCCGAGCGGCAGCAGGTAGTTACGGGCAAAGCCGTCGCGAACCTTGACCACTTCGCCCATCTGGCCGAGCTTGGAGATGCGCTCGAGGAGGATGACTTCCATTTTGTTGTTCCTTTCTGATGTCAGATTTTCGTGTCTGGTTGTTTGGAATTATCGGCATTCTTGCTCGGGGTCAGAGCGATCGCTTTGCGCGTATCGGAAAGACCGAGAATGAGGATGACTAAGGCGGGCAACGTCAGCATCAGCGACGTCAGGTAGCAGAGGATGAGCACGGGTAAGCGCCAGTCCTTGCCGCGTGTGCGGTAGTGGAGTGCCGCGAAGCCGGAGACTAAGAAGCCGGCGCCGAACGCGCCGAAAGCGGCAGCGCCGATCAATGCCGGGATGCCGCCGAAAAAGAGGGCGACGATGGCAGCGAGAAAGACGAAGATTGCATTCCGGTTCATACGCAGCGCCGACGGAATATCTTCGCGCGGACGCAAATTGCGGCTCGATGCCGCAACGATGCGGGTGGCGATGTGATAGGCGGCTAACAGCATCAGGACCCAGACGATGCCCCAGACGACGGGGACGGCGTAGAGCATAAAGGATTTCGTTCTGGCGACCGCTTCCGGATCGAGCTGCAGCGTGGGCTGCTGATCCTTCATGACCGTGACGTAGAGATCGACGACCTGTCCGACCAGTTCCGTGCCGTAGCCCATGATCGCGCCGACGATGACGATGACGGCAGTCGCCAGGCCGCAGAGATGCAGCATGATGTCCGATAGCGGGTACCAGGCCATCAAATGGTCGGGACCACCGAGTTCGGCGGCCGGACGTGCGAGATTGGCAAGGTGGCTGAGCCAGGCCGGAACCAGCGTCAGCAGGACGACGAAGAGCCCGAAATAGATCGACTGCGCGATCGTGCCAACAACCCCGGCAGCGACGACGGCGACGATGACGGCCATGTTGCCCCAGCCGAGGCCGACGATCAGGATCGGGAGAGCAGAAAGCGCACCGAACAGGATGAACAGCAATGGTTGCACCGTCGCGCCATACACAAGTAGGGCGGCGGTCAAACCGGCGAGTGCACCGATTCCAAGCTCTTTTGCGTTCAACTTTTTCACGTCGCTGTCCTGCTTCGTATCGAGCAGTTAGAGGATGCTTTCGCCACTCGGGCCTGAAAGCCGTCCCCAACATGGGGTTTCAAGGTTCCGATCCGCGCCCATCGCGGAAGGGAGAAGGGAAGGCATGACTGCCTTCCCCTAATTCATAAAGCGTCGGTCGCGATTAAGCGACGACGTAGGGCAGCAGGCCGAGGAAACGGGCGCGCTTGATCGCCTGAGCGAGTTCGCGCTGCTTCTTCTGGGAAACGGCCGTGATGCGGGACGGAACGATCTTGCCACGCTCGGAAATGTAGCGCTGCAGGAGGCGGACGTCCTTGTAGTCGATGCGCGGCGCATTGGCGCCCGAGAACGGGCAGGTCTTGCGGCGGCGATGGAACGGACGGCGGACCGGTGCGGAGGAAACTTCAGACATTCTCAAATCTCCTTATGCGCGGTCTTCGCGCGGACGGCGCGGACGGTCTTCGCGGTCACCACGATCCGGGCGCGGACCACGATCGCCGAAGCTGCGCTCCGGACGGTCGCCATCGCGGCGCGGACGGTCGTCACGGTCACGCTTCTGCATCATGGCGGACGGGCCGTCTTCATGCTTTTCAACGGCGATCGTCATGTAACGTAGGACGTCTTCGCTGATGCGCATCTGGCGTTCCATTTCCTGGATCGCAGCGGCCGGTGCATCGATGTCCATCAGGGCGTAATGAGCCTTGCGGTTCTTCTTGATGCGGTAGGTGAGGGACTTGAGGCCCCAGTTCTCGATACGCCCGACTTTACCGCCGTTAGCTTCGATAACACCCTTGTACTGTTCTACGAGGGCGTCGACCTGCTGAGCGGAAATATCCTGCCGGGCAAGGAATACATGTTCGTAAAGAGCCATGGATAGCTTTGCCTTTCTTGCGTTGGTCTGAACCCGATATTCGGCGGCTAAGCCTCAACGACTGCTCCTGAGAGGGGTGACCCCAAGCAAGAAAAGCGTTTCCGAGACGGTCGAGAGCGGAGACACGGGAGGCTGGAACGCTTCCGTTCCGAACGATTTTCAATGAAGAAAACCGGCCCTCCGTTCAGCCACCAGCCAGAAGACCGGGTTGCGAACAGGGCGGCTTATACGGATTTTTGCGCGAAAGGCAAGGGGAGGAGGTAAATTGTGCTGATTGGCTGCGGACATCCTGGCCTTGCCCGCCGTCGGTCGGCTTAATCCTCCGGCAATGTGAAGACGGCGCAGGGGTCGGCGATACCGCGCAATGGGTGCTTGCCCAACGGGATCAAAGCCATTGTCGTCTCGGCCGCCACTGCGCCCGAGATGAGCACACTGCGGCCAAGCGGCTTGCATAGCCCTTCAAGCCGACTGACCAGATTGACCGCAGGGCCTATGGCGGTAAAGTCCAGCCGGTCGGCCGCGCCGATATTGCCCCAGAGCATCTCGCCGAAATGCAATGCCGCACCAAAGGGTAACGGCGGCAGCCCCTGCGTCTGCCGCACCGCATCGAGATGGGCCATGCCGGCGCGGGCGGCAACGACGGCGCGCAGCGCGGCCTCGCAGGCCTCGCCCGGTGCGCCGGTGACCGGGAAGATCGCCAGCGCGCCGTCACCGATGAATTTCAGCACCTCGCCTCCGAAAGCGTGCACCGCCCCGGCAACGCGGTCGAACCAGGCATCAAGGGCGGTGATCATCGCCGCCGGCTCCGTCGCTTCGGACAGGGCGGTGAAATCGCGCAAATCGGCGCAGAGCAGTGCAGCGCGGATGGTCTCCCCGGTGCCGCGGTGCAGCGCGCCGGCTTGTACACGGGCGGCGCTGCGCCGGCCGAGATAAGCTTCGAGCAGCGCTGCCAGCGCCGCCTGCGCGGCCAGGGCAGCCAAGGGCGCTGCGGCGAAGCGCACGATCTGCCGCAGCCGATTGGTCTCGGCGGGCTCGAATGACCGCGTCCCGGCCCAGCCCAGCACCGGGCTGTCCGCCGCTGCGCCGACCGCGTCCTCCTGCACCGGGCCAAGCCCGGTCAGCCAGTCGTGTCCGGCTTGGCTGGGTGGACCGCCGGCGAAGCCCAGTGCCTCAATCACGGTCCCCGTTTCCGCCCGCCATAGCCAAATCCGCCGGGCGATGATCGGATGCGGTACCGCGAGCGACAGGGCCCCGCCTGCAAGCGGCAGACCGTCGGCGAGCAGCCGCCCGCCGAGCTCGGCCAAGAACCGTTCAGCGCCGGGCGAGGCGCCGGCCTCGTCAACCAGCCAGGCAAGGGGGGCGGGCAGATCCATGTGTTGATCATGCCACGGCGGCCGCAGGCTGTCATCTGCGGTGGCGATGACGCTTCTGCGTGTAATGCAAGCCCACGGGCCTGCCGCTGTCGCAACGTCGGCAGGTCGTATTTGCCGGGAACTGTAATCGGCTCAAGACCGACAAATTCGGGATTGGAAAGCGATCATTTTCTGCCGGCCATAGGATCCGGACCCGGATCGCGCCCGGCAGCGGCCTCGGATAGCCGTCCGAGATAGTGAGCCCAGCCTTCGGCATGACCGGCGCATTGTTCGGCATTGGGCAGGCCGGTGTGGGTCAGGCGCAGCAGCGTTCCGTCCGGTTGCTCGATCAGGTCGATCTCGACCAGGCTCGACCCCGGCGGAACCACTTCGCTGCCATCCCAGCCGAAGCTGTAGGCCAGCCGATGAACCGGTACCACCTCGCGAAAGGAGCCGCGAGCGAAGCGAGCGCCCGTGACGTTGACGAGATAGAGCCCCTCGGGCTGCGGCTCAATCTGCGCCTCCGTTCCCATCCAGCGCAGAATCTTCTCCGGATCGGTCAAGAGGGCGAACACTGCGGCTGGTGGCGCCGGGATGCGCCTTTCTTGGCGGACGACGAGGGGTTCTGGCATCGGTCTCTCCTTTGGTTGCATGGCCTGCCTCACCGGAGGCGGAGAATGGACAAACACATCCTATCGCGGAACGTCCTCAGGCGACAGCATGTAGTGGCAAATGCGCTCTCAACAAGGGTGGTGCCGACGCCTGCGGAAGAATGGATTCGTTAGTGATCCGCTGGAAAATTCGGCATCGGCGCATCCTCCATCATCTTGGCGTAAAGTCGTTCGGTCTGCTGATCGGTCGGGAACATGCATTCGAGCCGGAGCTCCTGCGATGCGATGGTCATCGGGGTGCCGACTGTCGTTATCAATGAAAAGAAGCCAAGCTTCTGGCCGTCCTTCACAAAGACTAGGGGGACGACGGGCGTGCTAGCGGGCGCTGTGAGCGCTTTCCAGTCGACATCGACATCTGGATAGGCGAGCAGCGTTTTCAGCAACTCTCGGGTCTTGTCGTCGACGACCCGACCGATGGACTCACGATGGACGCGCGCGAGCAAGCTTCTCGATGTCTCCGGCCAGTCGCGAATGAAGGGGCGCATCCCCGCGGGATCGAACATCAAATGCAGCAAATTGCGTGGCGATTTGCGCGCTGTCATGTCGACGAAACAATTGAAGAAGCGGGGCGCAGCAGTGTTGGACAGGAGGATGTTCCAATAGCGATCCATGACGATTGCCGGGAAAGGTTCATGCTGACGCAGCATGCGCCGCAGAGCATCCGTAACGGGTTGCATGTCCGGCGCGTCCCAGGAATCGTCCGAATAGATCGGCGCGTAGCCTGCGGCGAGCAGCAGAGTGTTGCGTTCGCGGAACGGCACATCGAGAGCCTCCGCAACGGTCAGCAGCCTCTGACGGCTGGGTACGCTGCGGCCGCTTTCGACGAAGCTGATGTGGCGCTGCGAAACGCCCGTCTCCATCGAAAGGTCGAGCTGGCTTTTGCCGCGTACCTCCCGCCAGTGGCGTAGCAACGGGCCGAGTTGTTTCGAGACAGATATCGCTGTGTTGCCGTTAGCCATGGAGGGCCTCTCTGAACTATGCCGTGCGGCTCCGCCCAAAGCGGCGGCTTCGCACAGCATCTTATGTCAGGCATGGGAAGGTTAGAATTGCACCGGCCCGACAGAACCGAACCAGTGACGCACTTTGGTGTGATCGGCCTCATCCATGTAAAAGAAGTGTGTCATGACGGGCTTGACGACGGGGTGGTTCGGATCGTCCGGGGTCATGGTAACGAAGCCGCGGAAGACCTTGAGGAACCCGCCGTCCCAATATTCGGTCACATCATGAAGGGCGGTAAATCCCGTATCGATGAAAGCGCGCAGACTTTCGCGGATAGTCTCACGGCCCCTCCACTCGGCGACGCCTAAATTGGCGGTGGCGTCTTCTGCGAAGCAGTCAAAGCCGGGGCCGAAGGTCTTGTCGTCAATTTCCTTCCAGAAGGCCAACAGCCAGTCCGGTGTTTCGCGCTTGCTGAAAATCATCTCACTCATTATCTGTCTCCTGATGTGTCGCTTAGGCAAGAGGCTACATCCGCCAGGGCAAAACCGCCGGCGCTTGGTGTCTACTCTCTCTCGTTCGGTGCTTATCTCTTGTGGAGATGCCCCGAAGTTACGCGCCGCTACGACACGTCTCAATTACATCAGGGGTCATATTTTCGCGGCTTGATCGGCCGCCCTTGCACCGACATTGGCTTACGCGTCGGGGCAGATGCTATCGGGCCTCGCAAGGGGATTTGGAATGCAAAGATATCCTGCGGTCGCTGCGCCTTGCCGCCGTGGCAAGGCGCTTTCACCGGACGTTACATCGGCCAGGGGTACTGCCGGTGTACCTTTTCGATCTCGGCAATCGCTTCTTCCGGCAGCGTGAGATAAGCCGAAGCAATATCGGTTTCGAGCTGCGCCATCGAGGTCGCGCCGATGATGACGGAGGTCATAAAGGGCTTGGTCAGGCAGTAGGCGAGCGCGAGCTTGGCCGGGTCGAGGTGATACTTAGCGGCGATCTCCAGATAGGCCTTAACCGGCGGTTCCTGTAGCGGCTGCAAGCGGCCGCCGATGTCGGTATTGATGGAGCCGCGCGAGCCGGCCGGCCGTGCGCCACCGACATATTTGCCGCTGAGAATGCCGCCTGCGAGCGGCGAATAGGCGAGCAGGCCGACATCTTCGTAATGCGACAGCTCGGCCAGATCGAGATCGAAGTGCCGATAGAGCAGATTGTATTCGTTCTGCGTCGAGACAACGCGGGGCAGGCTCCTTTGCTCGGCGATCGTCAGATACTTCTGGATGCCCCAGGTCGTTTCGTTGGAAAGGCCGATAGCGCGGATCTTGCCGGCCTTCACCAGCTCGCCCATCGTCTCCAAGATGTCGGTGATGTTGGCGATCGCCTTTTCGCGGTCCTGGGTGAAGGGGTTGTACCGCCAGTTCTGGCGGAAGTGGAAATGGCCGCGGTTCGGCCAGTGGACCTGATAGAGGTCGATATAATCGGTCCTCAGTCGCTTCAGGCTGCTGTCGATTGCGGCGCGGATATTGGCGGCATCCGCACCCTGGCCGCCACGCAGATAGTCGCGGCCGACACCCGCGACCTTGGTGGCGAGCACGATATCCCCGCGCTTGCCGGTCTTTTCGAGCCAGGTGCCGATATATTCTTCGGTACGGCCCTGAGTCTTCGGGCCGACGGGCGTCGTCGGATACATTTCCGCCGTATCGAAGAAATTGATGCCTTTATGCAGGGCATAATCCATCTGCTCGTGCGCTTCGGCCTCGCTATTCTGCGTGCCCCAGGTCATCGTGCCCAGGCAAATCTGTGAAACGGAAATATCGGTACGGCCTAAATTCTTATACTTCATGGAGAAACCTTGAGTCTGGCAGGAAAAGTCCTTTGGGAAGAGTCGGGCAAATCTAGGCGGGAAATGAGTGAGCGCAAGAAGAAAATCGAGAGTTCTCGCATCTGCAAAAGGCAGTGACTGCAGGGTTTGCGCTATTGACTCCACCGCAAACAATGTCATTGGGAAGCGAAACGACCCCGAAGGAAGCCTTATATAATGACTGTTGCTTTCACATTTCCCGGCCAGGGTAGCCAGACCGTTGGCATGGGCAAGGATCTCGCGGACAATTTCGCTGAAGCGCGCGCCGTTTTCGAGGAAGTCGATGAAGCGCTCGGTGAAAAGCTTTCTGACATCATCTTCAATGGCCCCGAAGACAAGCTGACGTTGACTGCGAACGCGCAGCCGGCGTTGATGGCCGTATCGATCGCCGTCACGCGCGTTCTCCAGGCAAGGGGCCTCGATCTGAAGAGCAAGGTCGCTTATGTTGCCGGTCATTCGCTCGGCGAATATTCGGCGCTGTGTGCCGCCGGCACTTTCTCGCTCGCCGATACGGCGCGGCTTCTGCGCATTCGCGGCAATGCCATGCAGGCCGCGGTTCCGGTTGGGGTCGGCGCAATGGCGGCGATCATCGGTCTGGAACACGCCGACGTCGTCACGGTTTGCGCCGAGGCTTCGGCCATAGGTGCCTGTCAGATCGCCAATGACAATGGCGGCGGTCAGATTGTCATTTCAGGCGAGAAGGCCCCGGTCGAAAAGGCTGCCGAACTGGCGACAGTCAAGGGTGCCAAGCGCGCCATTCTGCTTCCCGTGTCCGCACCCTTCCATTCGTCGCTGATGGCGCCCGCCGCTGAGGCAATGCGCCGGGCTTTGGCAGAGGTTGCGAAATCCAATCCGGTCGTGCCCGTCATCGCCAATGTTCGCGCGGCTCCGGTAACGGACGCCGGCACGATCGCCGATCTGCTGGTCGAGCAGGTTACCGGCCAGGTGCGCTGGCGCGAAACGGTGGAATGGTTTGCCGCCAACAACGTGACAACATTATATGAAATCGGCGCCGGCAAGGTGTTGACGGGCCTGGCCCGCCGCATCGACAAATCGGTTACCGGCATCGCGGTGAATTCGACCGCCGATATCGACACTGCGCTCGCCAGCTTGCTCGGCTGATACGATAATTAGGAACGAGGGAAATCACATGCTTGATTTGACCGGCCGCAAGGCCATGGTAACTGGCTCTTCCGGCGGTATCGGCGAAGAGATCGCAAGGCTGTTGCATAAGCAGGGCGCCATTGTCGGCCTGCATGGCACGCGCGTCGAGAAGCTCGAGGCTCTGGCCGCCGACCTTGGCGATCGCGTCAAGATCTTCCCGGCCAACCTTTCCAATCGTGGTGAGGTCAAGGCACTCGGCGTCAAGGCCGAAGAGGAGCTCGGCGGTGTCGACATCCTCGTCAACAATGCCGGCATCACCAAGGACGGCCTGTTCGTTCGTATGAGCGACGAGGACTGGGACAGCGTGCTGGAAGTCAATCTCACCGCAGTCTTCCGGCTGACGCGGGAGCTGACCCATCCGATGATGCGCCGCCGCTATGGTCGCATCATCAACATCACCTCCGTCGTCGGCGTCACCGGCAATTCCGGCCAGGCCAACTATTGCGCCTCCAAGGCCGGCATGATCGGCTTTACCAAGTCGCTGGCGCAAGAGATCGCGACGCGCAACGTGACCGTCAATTGCGTCGCCCCCGGTTTCATCGAGAGCGCCATGACCGGCAAGCTGAACGACAAGCAGAAAGAAGCGATCATGGGTGCCATTCCCATGAAGCGTATGGGCAGCGGCGCCGAAGTCGCATCCGCTGTCGCCTATCTGGCATCCTCCGAAGCAAGCTACGTCACCGGCCAGACGATCCACGTCAACGGCGGCATGGCAATGATCTGAAATAGCAAAAGTCTCTTGGGGGGAACTTTCCCTCCAATAGCATGTTGAGCAACCTGGAAGCGGCGATTTTCTGGCTTTGCGACAGACTTAAACCGTGTTAAGCGGGCCATGACTGTGTTCAGTGGTCCCGTAAATGCAGACGGACTGGGCCGCGTGTACGGCGGCCCGGCCGGATCTCAAGGCCGGGTTGAACGGGTTTGCCAGCGGCGCCAATGCAGGCGCTGCAGGCTTGAACAGGGTAGGGATGTCACACGGCATTCTGATCAGGACATAAATAAGGTCGAGGAAACCGACATGAGCGATATCGCAGAACGCGTAAAGAAAATTGTTATTGATCATCTTGGCGTTGACGCCGACAAGGTTGTTGAAAGCGCCAGCTTCATCGACGATCTGGGCGCGGATTCGCTCGACACCGTCGAACTGGTCATGGCCTTTGAAGAAGAATTCGGCGTTGAAATCCCCGATGATGCTGCCGACTCGATCCTGACGGTCGGTGACGCGGTAAAGTTCATTGAAAAGGCCCAGGCCTAATTATTTGCGCTTTGTAAGGGGCGGGCTCTCTGAGTCCGCCCTATTTCGTCCGGCTGGGTCGGACGGATCATATTCATACGCATGGCATTATAAAAAGACGGGGGTCTGCGGGCGATGAGACGTGTCGTTATCACGGGTACCGGCATGGTATCACCTTTGGGCTGTGGCACTGAGGTGTCATGGGCGCGCTTGATCGCTGGACATAACGGCGCGCGTCTTGTGACGGAATTCGAGGTCGAGGATCTCGCGGCGAAGATTGCCTGCCGCGTTCCCGTCGGCGATGGCAGCGACGGCACATTCAATGCCGATGACTGGATGGAGCCGAAGGAACAGCGCAAGGTCGACCCTTTCATCATTTACGGCATGGCTGCCGCCGATATGGCGCTGAACGATGCCGGCTGGCATCCGACATCCGATGAAGACCAGATCGCCACCGGCGTGATGATCGGCTCTGGCATTGGCGGCCTGGAAGGCATTGTCGAGGCCGGCTATACCCTGCGTGACAAGGGGCCGCGGCGGATCTCGCCCTTCTTCATTCCCGGTCGCCTCATCAATCTCGTTTCCGGCCAGGTTTCTATCCGCCACAAGCTGCGCGGCCCGAACCATGCGGTGGTCACGGCATGCTCGACCGGCGCACACGCGATCGGCGATGCAGCCCGCCTGATCATGCTCGGCGATGCGGACGTCATGGTCGCCGGCGGCGCAGAAGCTCCGGTTTGCCGTATCGCGCTCGCCGGCTTTGCCGCCTGCAAGGCGCTGTCGACGCAGCACAACGACGATCCGCATAAAGCTTCGCGCCCCTATGACCGCGACCGTGACGGCTTCGTCATGGGTGAGGGCGCGGGGATCGTCGTGCTGGAAGAGCTGGAGCATGCTAAGGCGCGCGGCGCCAAGATCTATGCCGAAGTCGTCGGCTATGGTCTTTCCGGCGACGCCCATCACATTACTGCGCCATCGGAAGACGGCGAAGGCGCGTTCCGATGCATGACCTCGGCCCTGAAGCGCGCCGGGCTGACGCCGGCAGACGTCGACTACATCAATGCGCATGGCACCTCGACAATGGCCGACACGATCGAGCTCGGCGCTGTCGAGCGGCTGGTCGGCAATGCTGCCTCCAAGATTTCGATGTCGTCGACCAAGTCGGCGACCGGCCATCTCCTTGGAGCCGCCGGTGCGATCGAGGCGATCTTCTCGACGCTTGCCATTCGCGACAATATCGCGCCGCCGACACTGAATCTCGATAATCCGGAACGCGAGACGGCCATCGATCTCGTTCCGCATAAGGCCCGTAAGCGGGACATCAATGTCGCACTGTCGAATTCCTTCGGATTCGGCGGTACGAACGCATCACTTGTCCTGCGTCGTTATGAGGCATAAAAACAGCGCGTAATTCCGAAAAGCAGGGAGTGCTTTTCGGCAAGGCCATGCGCCATCCTTGAATGTTACTGCGTCCTTCGCGTGTCCCATGGGATGCGCGAAGGAATGTCTGATCGGTCGAAAGCGGATCTTCAGCAGGCTCCGCTTTATCTTCTGAACCTGCTTTTTGCCGCATTGATTGGTCAAAGAGCAGGCAACGACAAATGAAGGGATTGCCGGTGAGCGATACGAACCAGAACAACGGAACTCCGAACGGGCAGAAGGGGCCGATCATCCCGAAATCGGCCAATGAAGCTCTGCGTCCGGAGCGTGTTCCGGACCCGCCGAAGCGCTCCCGCAAAGCCCGCAGCCAGATGGTGATCTTCCTGAACTTTCTGATGACGCTGGTCGTTTTCGTCGTCATTGCAGCTGTCATCGGAACCTACTATGCGATTTCGACTTATCAGGCAGCCGGGCCGCTGACCACCAACACCAATTTCATCGTACGCCCTGGCGCCAGCGTCAACGAGATCGCCACCCGCCTGGAGGCCAGCAACATCATCTCCGATGCCCGCATCTTCCGCTATCTGACGGCAACCTATCTGCACAATGGCGAAACGCTGCGGCAGGGCGAATACGAGATCAAGGCTGGCGCTTCCATGAAGGATATCATGGAGCTTTTGAAGTCCGGCAAGTCGATCCTCTATTCGGTCACCTTGCCGGAAGGGCTGACGGTACGGCAAATATTCAACAAGCTGCAGGCCGACCCGGTACTGGAAGGCGATCTGCCCTCTGCCTTGCCACCGGAAGGCAGCCTGGAACCCAATACCTATAAATTCACACGCGGCGCGAAGCGCACGGAAATCATCGATCAGATGAAGGCAGCGCAAGAAAAACTGATCGATGAGATATGGGACAAGCGCGATCCGGCACTGCCGCTGACGAATAAGCGGGATCTGGTCACCTTGGCGTCGATCGTTGAAAAGGAGACCGGGCTTGCGGATGAGCGCGCCCATGTGGCGTCCGTCTTCCTCAACCGTCTCGGCAAGGGCATGCGCCTGCAATCCGACCCGACGGTCATCTATGGGCTCTTCGGTGGCGACGGCAAGCCGGCCGATCGCCCGATCTTCCAATCGGACCTCAAAAAAGAAACGGCCTACAACACCTACCTCATCAAGGGCCTGCCGCCGACTCCGATCGCCAATCCGGGCAAGGATGCGCTCGACGCGGTTGCCAACCCCTGGAAGACACAGGACCTCTATTTTGTTGCCGACGGCACGGGTGGCCACGTCTTCGCCGCGACGCTGGAAGATCACAACGCCAACGTCAAGCGCTGGCGTAAGCTCATAGCGGAAAAGGGTGAGGATCCGAGCGCGATCGCGGTTGACGGTCAGCCGGACGACAGCGGCGCTACCGCCGCTGGTGGGGGCGCTGCTTCCGGCACACAGCAGAAAAAGAAGACGAACTAATCTTAGCTGCGCAGTGCTTTCGGGCGCACGGCGTAGCCTCACCTTGCATTGGTCCATGGTCTTCTGATTTTCAAGGGATTTTGGACGAGAACTATCGGAGGCTTGCATGGTATTGCAGTCCATGACCGGTTTTGCCCGGCGTGAAGGAACGAGCGGCCGCTCGCGTTGGGCCTGGGAGCTGCGATCGGTCAACGGCAAGGGTCTGGATTTGCGTCTGCGGCTGCCGCCGGGGTTGGAGCGCGTGGAAACCGATGTACGCAAGCTCATCACCGACAAGTTTTCGCGCGGCAACCTGCAGGTCGGCCTCTCCCTATCCGTCGATGAAAGCCGCGTCGAAGCGGTCGTCAATCAGGACGCGCTGGCGACGGTAATGGCGTTGCGCGGCCAACTCGCCGGCGTCATCGATCCTGCGCCGCTGCGCCTGGACACGCTGCTCGCCATCCGTGGCCTCGTCGAATTCAAGGAAGCCGAGGAGAGCGAAGAAGCGCTTGCATCGCGCGACGCCGACATCATGGCGGGCCTCGAGGCTGCGCTGGTCGATCTCAGCGATATGCGCCGGCGGGAAGGGCAGGCGCTTGGGCAAATCCTGCTCGGCCATGTCGCCGTTATCGAGACGCTGACGCTGACGGTGGAGCGCGACCCGTCGCGTTCGCCGCAGGAGATCGCTGCGAGGCTGCAGACGCAGGTTGCCATGCTCCTGGACGGGACCTCCGGCCTGGACCGTGACCGGCTGCATGCCGAGGCCGCTCTCATCGCCACCAGGGCCGATCTGCGCGAGGAAATCGACCGGCTGAAAGCGCATGTCGCGGCGGCTCGCGATCTTATCGCCAAGGGCGGACCTGTCGGACGTAAGCTTGATTTCCTTGCACAGGAATTTAACCGGGAATCGAATACTATCTGTTCGAAGTCGAATGCCGCAGCGGTCACTGCCGCCGGCATCGAATTGAAGGTGGTCATCGACCAGTTCCGCGAACAGGTCCAGAACTTGGAGTAAGCTATGAAGCCGGCGACATCCACATCCATTTCGATTGCCCGCCGGGGGCTGATGCTTGCCATTTCCTCGCCCTCAGGTGCGGGGAAATCGACGATCGCGCGCACCTTGTTGGAGACCGACAAGCAGATTGGTCTATCCGTCAGCGTCACGACGCGGCAACGGCGGCCGAGTGAGATTGCCGGCATACATTATCATTTTGTCTCGCTGCGGGAATTCGAGCGGCTTCGCGATTCCGACTCGTTGCTCGAATGGGCAGAGGTGCATGGCAATTTCTACGGCACGCCGCGCGAGCCGGTGGAGACGGCGATGGCCGAGGGCCGCGACATGCTCTTCGATATCGACTGGCAGGGCGCGCAGCAACTGCAGGAGAAGATGCCTGCCGATGTCGTATCGATCTTCGTGCTGCCGCCTACCATGACGGAGCTGCAATCGCGCTTGCACCGCCGCGCCGAAGATTCCGAAGAGGTAATCGCCACGCGGCTTGCCAATTCCAGGGCCGAGATCGCCCATTGGCGCGAGTATGATTATGTCATCATCAACGATGATCTGGACGCTGCTTTCGACGCGGTTCAGTCGATCGTCAAGGCCGAGCGCCTGCGCCGCGACCGCCGCCACGGCATGTTCGACTTCGTTCGTGGTCTGCTGGAAGAAACGCCGAAGCTCTGAACAGCCATCAAAGGCAGTTTGCCAGCCGGCAGAATTCTTCGACGGAAAGCGTTTCGGCGCGTCGCTGAGGGTCGATCTCGGCTTTTCGCAGTAGTGCTTCACCACCGAGCGGCTTCAGGCTCTGCCGCAGCATCTTGCGCCGTTGACCGAAGGCGGCCTGCGTCACCTTTTCCAAATTGTCGACGGAGCAGGGGATCGGATTTTCCTTAGGCGTCAGATGCACGACCGTCGAGACTACCTTCGGCGGCGGCGTGAAGGCCTGCGGCGGCACGTCGAACGCCATGTGCGCATTCGTGCGCCAGCCGCAGAGAACGCCGAGACGGCCATAGTGATCATCATCCTCATCGGCGACGATCCGTTGGCCGACCTCCTTCTGGAACATCAGCGTCAGCGATTGCCAGAAGGGCGGCCAATGATTTGGCAGGAGCCAGTTCACCAGCAACTGCGTGCCGACATTATAGGGCAGGTTGGCGATAATGTTGACCGGACCTTCGGGCGCCAGCGCCGCAAAATCCGTCTTCAGCGCGTCGCCCTCGATGACGTCCAGCCGGCCGGGATAGTGATCGGCAATCTCGGCGAGCGCCGGCAGGCAGCGCGGGTCGCGCTCCACGGCAATGACCTTGGCGGCTCCGAGAGCTAGAATGGCACGCGTCAGCCCGCCTGGCCCCGGTCCAACTTCGAAGACGGTAACGCCGTCAAGCGATCCGGCAGTGCGGGCGACCTTTTGTGTCAGATTGAGATCGAGCAGAAAGTTCTGCCCGAGCGCTTTGCGCGCATCGAGGCCGTGGCGCTGGATCACGTCGCGAAGCGGCGGCAGACCGTCGAGTGCGGCCATCAGTGATTGCTTTCCGTCGCGCGACTGATCTCACAAGCCAGCTTGAGGGCTGCCACGAGACTGTCCTCCTTGGCGACGCCCTTGCCGGCGATGCCGAAGGCGGTGCCATGGTCGGGCGAGGTGCGGACAAAGGGGAGGCCAAGCGTAACATTGACGGAATCGTCGAAGCCGAGCGCCTTGGCCGGAATCAAAGCCTGATCATGATACATGCAGACAGCGACGTCATAGCGACGGCGGGCATCGTCATGGAACATCGTGTCGGCGGGCAGGGGGCCAAAGGCATCGATGCCTTCGTTACGAAGTACTTCGATCGCCGGGCGGATGATGTCCTCATCCTCCTTGCCGATGGCGCCGCTCTCGCCGGCATGCGGATTGAGACCGGCAACGGCAAGGCGCGGCTTTGCGATGCCGAAACGCGTCTTGAGATCGTGGTCGGTGATCCGGCAGGTTTCGACGATGAGGTCAGAGGTTAGAGCCTGCGGCACATCCTTCAGCGGAATGTGGATGGTGACGGGAATTGCCCGCAGCTTCGGTCCGGCCAGCAGCATGACCGGCATCACTGGCTTGCCTGTGGCGCGCGACGCAAGATCGGCAAGGAATTCGGTGTGGCCGGGAAAGCCGAAACCGGCGTCGTAGAGAACCGATTTTGCGATCGGATTGGTCACAACCGCGGCGGTTTCTCCCTTCATGCTGAGCGAGACAGCCATCTCGATCGCTGCAATCGTCGCTTTGGCCGTTACGACATGCGGTTCGCCGGCAACCACATCCATGCCGGCAGCGATCGGCAATATCGGCAGCGCTTCTGAGAAGACATCAGTGGCAGTCGACGCATCGGCTTCCCGCAGCGGCACGGTCAGGTTCAACTGGCGCGCTCGCGCCGCAAGAACATTCGGGTCGCCGAGAAACAGAAAGGGCGTCAAACCAAGCTCGCGGCGGCGAAGCCAGGCGGCGAGCGTGATATCAGGTCCGATACCTGCTGGATCCCCCTGCGTGAGTGCGAGGGGGCGGGAAGGGCGCGAGGGCATCGGAGCGATCAGCGATAAAGGATCTGCGCCTTGGAGCGCAGTTCGTCGACGTACTTCTTGTCGTTGGCGCTGACGCCCTGGGCATTCGCCTTGCCGATATCTTCGGCGCGGAAGACGGCGGCCGCGGCAACGTCGTCGTTGACCTGGCGCTGTGAGCAGATGGCGACATATTCGACGCCGCGATCGGTCACGATCGCATCGGTCGTATTGCCCTTGGCCTTCTCAAGCAGCGGCTTCCACGCTTCCGGAAGATCGGGGGCGAGGACGCGGCCCAGATCCTGGACGGAGACGTCATGCATTGTTGCGGCAAAGACTTTCGCCTGATCGCAACCGGGGAACTTTGCCCGTGACGCCTCCGCTTCGGCCTTGCGTTGGCCGAGAATTGCGTTGCGCTTTGCAGTCGGAACAACGAAGACCATCTGCTTCAGGAAATATTCCGTCGTGACCGGCTTCGTCTTGTTTTCCGTCATGCGCGTCACGAGGTCGTCATTCGACATGCGGCCGCCGCTCGAGCCGAAGCGGGCATTGACGACGCGCGGCCAGCTCATGGAAATGGCAATATAGGATTTAAAGTGATCGACGGTGACGCCCATCTTGTCCAGGATCTGTCCAAGCTGCTGCGGCGACATTTTGTTGCTGGTGGCGAAACGGGCAAAAGCGTTGTCGACGTCCGTCGTCGACACCGACATGTGCACGCGGGCAATTTCCGAACGCTTCAGCGTCTCATCGACGAGTTGCTCTTGCGCCAGCTTGTTGAGATCGCCTTTCGCATGCTGCAATTTCAGGAAGTTGATGCGCTTGGCGATATCGCCCGATGTGATGACCGTGTTGTTGACGACGACCTTCACCTCACTTGCCGCGAAGGCAACATCGCTGCTTGGTACGGCAAAAGTGGCCATAACCAACGCTACGGCGCCGAATAGCATAGCGCGCTTCGGTGTCTTTCCAGAGAACATCAACTACCCCTTCCCAAAGGTCCTTGTCCGCACCGCGTCATATTGGGACGCCTTTGGCGCAATACGGTAATTTTGCGCCAATATCTACAACAAGCACGACGAATTGCAAAATCCTTGCGGCGAAACAATGACGCGGAGGGGAATGGCGATCCGATTCAAAGCAAAAGGGCCGGCTTCTAAGCCGGCCCTTTTTAAGATTTGATTGATCAGAACGTAGCGTCCTGGACGTTGCCAAGATTGACGTCGCCGAGCGTGCGGAATGTTATGCGGGCTCCAATAGACCAATCGCTTCCCGATTGGTTCGTTGAATCCTTCTTGTCCAGGAAGGAAACGGTGAAGATCGTGCATTCGTCCGCATAGGACAGGCCGACACCCTGACGCGTGATCTGGCTGTCGTTGAGGTCGTAGCTGACCGTGCCAAAGACAGACCAATATTCCTTGAATTTGATCTGGGCGCGAGTCTGGATTTCGTCCTGATCCGTGGTGAAGCCATATTGCGGCTGAGCGGCGATATGGGTGTAGGTCAGCGAGGTCTGGAAGGCGTCGTTCGCAAAGCCCACCTGGGTATCGCCGCGACGGAATGCGAAATCCTTTTCGTCGAAGCGGTAGGACGTCGAGAGCGAGATGCCCTGCGGAGTGGTGAGACCGAACATGGTCACATAATCGGAGCGGGTGGTTTCTAGCCCTGATTCCGAACCGGCCCAGACCAGATCGTCCGATGCGAACGAATTGCGCCCGGCAAGCTGGAACGATTCACCGAAGATGCTCTGCAACTTGTAGCCGCTGTCGAAGCTGCCGGTATAGCGCCAGCCAACGTTGGCGCGGGTGCCACCCTCGATGCGATCATAGCCGGAGAACTTGTCGCGGTCGAACAGATTGGTCGCATCGAAGACGAAGCTCTGCGCGTCCTCATTCGGCAGTTGCCCGGCCAGCGTCTCGTTCGGACGCACATAAATCTGCGCGATCGGCTCGAACACATGCGTGCTGTTGCTGGTCGTGATGAGGAAGGGATATTTGGCTTCGAGGCCGGCCGTCAGCATGCCACGCGTGGCATAGTCGCTGGTATCGAAATTGCCGGGATAGCTGAAGGATGAACCCAACGAGTTGGGCGAATCCATATTCAGGCCATAGACGTCGCCGCGGGCTGCGAGCAGCGGTGTCAGCACCAGACCTTGATCGGTGGTAAAGGTACGCTGCCACTGCAATTCCGTGCTGAGGCGCGTATCGCTGCCGGGAAGACCGAGAAAGCGGTCGTTCAGGTTGGCGTCGCCGAGATTGTTGACGTTATCCAGCACGGAGGCCTTGTCGCGCGATAGGTGCGTGAAATTCACGTTTGCGGACAGTTCGCCGCCGTAGACCGACTTCGGATCGACATAGTGATAGTCGATGGTCGGATAGACGACCGCTTGCTGCTTTTCAGCAGTGCTGTTGTTATCGGCATCCTGAATGTCATAGTAGAAGGCGCGCATATCGAAAAAATTGCGCTTGCCAAGACCGGTCAAATAGATGTCGTTCGTATGGGTGCTCTGGTTGAGACCTTGTAAGCCATAGGTGCGCGAAAAGTTATTGTCGCTTTGCACCATGACATCCCAGCCGAATGTCCAGCGAGGGTTGATCCTGAAATCGGCTTTCGAGTTGATCACGCCGCGGGTCTTGTTTTCGGCATCACTGGTGCCGGCGGTGAACTGCCCGGGGCTCATCTGATTGATACCGGCGACGCGCAGAATATGCGTACCGTTTTCAAAGCGTTGCCGGAATTCGCCTTCGAGCAGCAAGCCTTGGCTTGTATAGCCTGTGGCGCTGATCGTCGCGTCCATGCTCGGCGAGATCACGTAGTAATAAGGAATCTTCAGACCGAAGCCGAGATTCTGCGAGATGCTGGCAGACGGAAACAGGAAGCCGGACTTGCGCTTCACCGTATTGTCGGGAACCTCGATCCACGGAACGTAAGCGATCGGCTGGCCGAACAGCTCGAAGCGGGCATGCTCGAGGCGGACGGTATGTGTTACGCCGTTCTGCACCACGCGCTGCGCCTTGACCTGCCACAGCGGCGCACGGCCTTGTTCGGAGCAGGGCAAACAGGCGGTGTAGACGCCCTTTGTCAGGATCAATTGGTTGCCGCCAACACGTTCGCCCTTTTCGGCGACCATGCGCGTATTGTCAGGCATTTCAATCCGCAGAGCGTTGACGAAACCGTCGGAGAAGCTGTCGGTGACATCCATTTTGTCGCCGTACATGCGATTGCCGTCCGGAGTGATCAGCTCGACATTGCCGATCGCCGTCATCCGCCCGCTTTTCTGATTATACTCAACCTTCTGCGCGACCATCCTATAGCCGCCATAGTTGATCTGGACCGCGCCGCTCGCGGTGACGATCTGTGTATCCTTGTTGTAGACCAATTCGTTCGACGAAAGGATCAGCTTGGAGCCTTCCGGCACTTTGACCTTAATGGGAGAGGTCGCAGCGCCAGCGCCGCCGTTATTATTGTTGTCCTGGGCGTAAGCTACGACCGGGCTCATGACAAATGCATACGCAGCCGCGCCCATGACGAGGGCAGCCACAAATTTCCTGATACTCTTGCGGTTGCCTGCCGCCACTTAGCCGTCCTCCTGATGAAGCAGGATCGTTGCTCCGAATGCCAAAGCGACGATCACGGGTATCCATGTCGCCACGAAAGGAGGAACCACTCCGCTGCTCCCGAATGCCTTTACAAGCACGGTGACAACATAAAGCACGAAGCCTGAGAGGATTCCACCCAGAATCACGGAGCGCGATTGGTTGAATCTACTGAATTTTAAAGACACGGTTGCTGCAATCAGCGTCATTGCCACCAGGAGGAATGGCTGCGACAGCAGCGAGTGAAATTGCGTCTCAAGAGCCTTGGTTGAGATGCCAAAAGACCTTGCGATCGCAATTCGATTAGAAAGATCATAAAAAGCAATGGTTTCCGGCTGCGCCAAACGTTCGGATACGAAATCCTGTTTCAGATTCGTACGAACCTTTGCCGTCCCCTTATGATCTGGAATTTCGCCAGGGCTGCGCTCGACAACACCATTAAGAAGCCAGTAACCATCTTCCAACTTTGCCGACTGCGCGTCCTGCCTGAGAACGATATTCCCCTGTGAATCGAAGTGGATAAAGACGACGTTCATCAGCGTCGTTCCGTTGTCGAGAATGGCCTTGGCGCCAATGATGACGTCGTCTTTGCCATCCGACTGGCGCAGCCACGGAATCGAGAGTTTATTGTGATAGGACGGATCGCCGCGCAGATCGGCTTCCATCGTTTCCGCCTGCCGTTGTCCCCATGCTGCAACCGGATTGAGGGCAAACATCGTCAGAAGACCGACGAAGAAGGCGCCGACCACGAAGGGTGTCATGAATTGCCAGACGGAGATGCCGGCCGCGCGGGCAATCACCAGTTCGCGACGCCGGTTGAGGGCAATCAACACCGTCATGCCGACGAAGAGGGCGATGAACGGCACTGTCTGCTGCAGGATGAACGGCAATCTGACGGCCGTCATCAGCAAGCCGATGCTGACCGTATATCCGGGAAGGCCGGCAAGCCGGCCGGCGGTTTCGCTGAAGTCGACAAGATAAACGATCGAAATCACACCCAGGAAAAACCAAAGGTGGTGATGATGTAACGCATGAAGAAGTAGCGGCCGAGCGTACTGAAGATCATACGCCACCCCCGTTCGAGTTGTCGGGTGCTATCGGCATGCGATCCTGGATCTTCTGACGCCAGTTGCTGAAGCGGTTGCGGATCGACGCCGGCATCGACATCTTTCTGTTCCTGAACAGCAGAGCGATGGCAATCAGAGCCGCGCCGATGTTGACCGCATAGAGAACGCCGACGAAAGAGGGTGCGTTCTCGATCTGATTTACCGCATAAAAATTCGCCCACCGCAGTGCAAAAGCGATGGTCAGTGCCGAAACCATCGGATGCAGGCGCGCTTCACGATGAGATCGCGCATCGCCGGCAATGACCAGAGATATTAGAGCAAAGATGGCGGGCAGCGCCCAGTCGGTGAGACGCCGGTGCAACTCGGCACGGTAGCCGCCTGGTTTTGCTTTGTAATCCGCGTCGTTCGGGTCCGGATTAAGCAGAAAGCCGAGGCCGCGGTCGCTGGCGCGCAGCGTTGCCTGACCGCGGCTCTGCGTCATATCGGAAAGATCGAAGGAATAGGAGTCGAAATTAATGACGGAGACGTTGCCGTCCGGCGTCTTGCGGTGGACTTCGCCATCCCTCATCAGTAGCGACGTGCCGCTCGGGTCGACTGCACCTTCCTTGGCATAGTAGATGAGATCGAACGCCGGATCGCGCGAATCGACCACGAAGAGGCCTTTCAGGATACGTCCCGACAGGCGCTGGGTGATCTGCACATAAAGCCCGTCTTCGATCCGCCGAAAATTCTTCTCTTCGATAACGGTCGAGAGCAGGTCGGCATAGGCTTCGGCGACCATCTCGCGGGCGGCAACTCGGGCCTTCGGCTCGACCACATTGCCGACGACGAAAGAGAAAACGCTGATGGCCATCGCCAGAATCATGATCGGGCGGATGATGATGCTGCGCCGTGCACCCGCCGCCTCCATGACGGTCAGTTCCGAATCGGTGTTCATCGCAGTCAGCGTCTGCGTGATGCCGATCACCAGTGCAAAGGGCAGGACCACGGGGATGATCGTCGGCAGGATGAGGGTCGCTAGCGTAGCGAACGAACCAATCGACTGGCCGCTGTCGGTAACGAGATTGATGCGCTGCAGCACCTGGGTCGTCCAGATGATAGCGAGCACCGGCAGCAGCGCTACCAGGAACATCATGCCGACACGCCGTACGATATATGTTTCGAATAACTTCATGCCGGCCCTTAAACGCAATACCCCACCGTGCGAGCCGGCAGAGATTCATCCTCCTCTACGCTGTTTGCGTTTTTTTGGCGACAACCCACTCGCAAAAAAATCGTTAATTTTCCGAATTTCTTCTGCTGTGTGTCGTTTGGGATAAAGCCAGAAGAGCGGCAAATACAACCAGCGAAGAAAGCCAGCCCAGAACGGCATCCGACAGGTAGTGGCCGCCGAAGGCCACTCTAAGGGCTGAAATGAGAATCGAAGCGGCTGCGATCGGCAGGGCAAGTGCCGTCCGTGCCGGCTGTGGGATGATGAAGATCAAGCAAAACAGCCAGCCGGCGGCAGCAGCTTCGCCGGAAATGAACGAGCAGTTGCTGACACATTTTCCGGCGAAGGAACCGGCGTGAACGAAATCGAGTGCGCCGCCGAAAAGATCGGTCTGGCGAGGCCGCGGACGGCCCGAGAAGGCTTTGAGCCACAGATTGACGATAAGCACAGGGCCGAGGAGCAGCGAGCCGAGCGCGATCTTCAGATTGCGGGCCCTCAACGTTTTGAAGGTTGCGCCGTGCTGCTCCCAACATTGGACCAGCATCCAGCAGAGGCCCGCCGCGACGATATAGGGTACCTGGAAGAAAATCTCCCTGAGCAGACGCAGATGCGGATCGTCGCCATACGGGAAAGTGCCGCAGATCTGGCCGGCCCTGGCGGGGGCGACGCATTGCTCTGGCACGAAGAACATACTGGCGACGGCAAGATCGATCTGTGGAAAAACCGAAAACAGCCAGAGCAGTGCCCACCAGAGACAGAAGAGAACGACGAAAGCATCCCCCGCCGAGCGAGGTCGCAGGATTTCGGGGAAGCGATTCCGGCGATCGAAGCTGCTGAAATCTATGATCAATGTGGCATTCCGATAATTGATCGCGCCGGCCGGGCGGCGATACCCAGTATCTGAGATGACAGCCTATAGACCGTAGATGACAGGGATTTGAATGTGGCAAAGGTGTTTCTTCGCGGAATGCCTCGCCAAAAGCTTGTATTTGATGAGGAAACCTTGAATGATCGAAAGTGTATAATTCTATTTTGCACTACGCTTATTATCGGAGCAGAAATGTCTGTGAAATTCGAGATTTCCTTTGCCAAATCGGTTCGGCTGAATGGTGGCCTGGCCATTCTCCTGAAAGATACGGACAGCGAGCTGCCGGCAGGAGCTGAAAGCGCCGATCCGGCGAATGTGTTCGCCAAGGCCGCGCGCATCGCCCGTTTCACTGCGAAGGGTTTGAGCAGCCTTGATATCGTTGCGCCCGAGGGCTCGCCGGTCGATCGAATTTTCGTCATCGGCACCGGCAAGGCGAAGGAGCTGAATGCGCATGATTGGCTGAAGCTCGGCGGCGGCGCGGCTGCCAAGATCCGCAATGTCGACAAGGTCGCGATCTTTGTCGACATGCCTGGTGTCGAGGCCGGTGCCAAGGCGGCTGCCGATTTCGCCCTCGGCATGCTGCTGCGCGCCTATAGCTTCGATACCTACAAAACGAAGAAGAAAGATGACGAGGACAACGGCGCGCAGAAGACAGTCAAGGTTACGATAGTCACCTCGAATGTCGTCGCCGCAAAGAAGCTCTTCTCCGCATCGGAAGCGATCGCCGACGGCGTTATCCTGGCTCGCGATCTCGTCAATGAGCCGCCAAACGTTCTCGGCCCGGTCGAGTTTGCCGCGAAAGCCAAGGCGCTGGAAAAGCTCGGCGTCGAAGTGGAGATCCTGACAGAGCGTGAAATGCGCCGGCTCGGCATGGGCGCGCTGCTTGGCGTAGCGCAGGGTTCCGTGCGTCCTCCGCGCCTGGTGATCATGCAATGGAAGGGCGGCAAGCCGAAGGACAAGCCGGTCGCCTTCATTGGAAAGGGCGTGGTGTTCGACACCGGCGGCATTTCCATCAAGCCGGCTGCCGGCATGGAGGATATGAAGGGTGACATGGGCGGAGCCGCCGCCGTTACGGGCCTGATCCACACGCTCGCTGCCAGATGCGCCAAGGTCAACGCCATCGGCGTCATCGGTCTGGTCGAAAACATGCCTGACGGCAATGCCCAGCGTCCTGGCGACATCGTTACATCGATGTCCGGTCAGACGATCGAAGTGATCAATACGGATGCTGAAGGCCGGCTCGTGCTCTGCGATGCGCTCTGGTACACCAACGACCGTTTCAAGCCGCAGTTCATGATCAATCTCGCGACGCTGACCGGCGCCATTCTGGTCGCGCTTGGCAACCTGCATGCCGGCCTGTTCTGCAATGACGATAAGTTGGCGAACGAGCTGACTGCCGCCGGCCTTGCCACCAATGAGCGCCTGTGGCGCATGCCGCTCGGCAAGGAATACGACAAGATGATCGACAGCAAGTTCGCCGATATGAAAAATACCGGCGGTCGCCATGCCGGTTCGATCACTGCGGCACAGTTCCTCAAGCGTTTCGTGCAGGAAACGCCGTGGGCGCATCTCGACATTGCCGGCACTGCGATGGGCTCGATCCAGGACGAGATCAACCAGTCCTGGGGCTCGGGTTTCGGCGTGCGCCTGCTCGATGAGCTGGTCCGCGCGAACTACGAATCGTGACCTTCGAAGGTGTTTGAGATAGAAGGGGCGGCATGACCGACGTTCTCTTCTATCACCTGACCGAATCGAAGCTGGAGGATGCCCTGCCGCCGCTGATCGACAAAAGTGTCGAGCGCGGCTGGCAGGTCGCCATCCAGATGCGCGAGCCGGCGCGGCGTGATTCGCTGGATGCTCATCTCTGGACCTATCGCGAGGACAGCTTTCTGCCGCACGGCACGGACGAAAACGAGATGGCAGACAAACAGCCGGTGTTGCTCACCGTCTCGTCCGACAACCCCAACAGAGCCACCGTCCGCTTCTTCGTCGACGGCGCCGAAGCGTCAGGGATCGAGACCTATCAGCGCGTCGTCTTCATGTTCGACGGTTACGACCAAGAGCAGTTAGAAGGCGCCCGGGTGCAGTGGAAGAAGCTGAAGGGCGAGGGGCATAACCTCACCTATTGGCAGCAGACTCAGGATGGACGCTGGGAAAAGAAGGCGTAATCATTCTCCTCTCTCCCCGCTGGGGCGAGGGTAAGGCTCAGTCGCCAGACGCTGCAACGACCTCGTCGATGAACACTCTCTTCGCCTCGGTATAGGCGGCGCGATTGTCGGCCTATTCCTCGGCCAGATCGATTTTCAACGCCTCATAAGCTTGGGCAAGATCGGGTCGAGCGCGAAGCCTGTCGCGAAATAAGATAAACCGGGTCCAATGGGCGCCGCCATATTCAACAATATGAACAAGATGCGTGCGCGTCTCGCCTTTGATGCCGCGGCCGAAAATATGATCGTCGGGAATGATGTCGTTGCCGGCGTAATCATAGCCAAGCCCTTCCATCGGCTTGATGCAACGGAAACCGTCGTCGAAACGCCTGACGCCGATGGTGATATCGATGATCGGCTTGGCCTTGATCGCCGGTATCGAGGTGCTGCCGAAATGCTGGATATCGACGGCGAGATCGCCGAGGACATTGCGAATGGCGGTCTCTTCCAGGACATAGGCTTCCTGCCAACAGGCATTCGGCTCTGCTAGCGCGACAAGCTTGTGCTTCACACCCAGCCCAAAACTTTCCTCGCTTTCCGACGGCATCGCAGTCTCCCTGATCAATGAAGATACGCCACTTTAGCATTCCGCGCGGCGCATCTCATCGGTCGATGGAGTTTAGTCGTGGAAGGCCTCGACGAACTTGCGCTTGCCGAGCATGAAGGCGTCGGCGACGTGGCGAAGCGGCGCGAGGTCGACATCCGAGGTGCCGGCTTTGACGATATCGGCGAAGCGGCGATAGAGCGAAGGATATTCCGCCTCCGGGGCGGTGAACTTCAATTCGCCGTTCACGGAAAGCTTCGATCCGCCCTCGGAGAGCACCATCTGGCCAGCTTCAGTTTCAGCGACGATATCCCAGCTCTGCTTGCCGGTCTGGCGCCAGTCGAATTCGGCATGTACCGGCAGCCCCTCTGCGCTTTTGAAATGGAGGTCGGCGGCGATCGGCGAATCGCGGTTTTCGGGAAATTCTAGTACTGCGCCCGTGAGGAAGAGCGGCGGGAAGATGTACGTGACGATCGACAGCGCGTTGATGCCCGGATCGAAGACGCCGAGACCGCCGGCCTGCCAGATCCATTCCTGATTCGGATGCCAGTGGCGTACGTCTTCCTTCCAGCTGACATGGACGCTCTTGATGGTCGTCCCGGCGAGGAAGGCCTTGGCGGCTTCGACAGCAGGCGCGTAACGCGAATGCCAGCTGGCAAACAGGGAAACGCCCTTCGCCTTGGCAAGCGTCTCGAGATCGGCAACTTCGCTCAGCGTCGCGCCTGGCGGCTTTTCCAGGAAGACATGCTTGCCAGCCTGGAGAGCCTTATAGGCGGCCTCGTAACGATATTGCGGCGGCATGCAGAGCGAGACGGCGTCGATCCCGGGAACCGCGTCCAGCATGGCCTCTATGGATGTGAAGGCCGGAATGCCGTCGACGGTGCCGTGGCGGCTTGCCGTGGCGATCAGTTTGAAATCCGGATTGTTCGCGATGGACGGAAGATGCTGGTCGCGGACGATCTTGCCGACGCCGACGATGGCGAGGTTGATGGGGGACATGGGGTGTCTCTCGATTAGTATGATTATTTGTATGATCTTTTATCAGAATGCCGCAGGCGGGCAAGGCCGGGCAAGCGTAATTGCGAGCGATCCACTTGATGTGCAGCTTTCTCTGTGCTCCGCCATCACATTTGGAAAACCAGCTTACGCTCTTGATTCACAGTCTGAAATCGGCACTCTGCCTGTGCGCGGCAAGAGGATCTTGGGGAGACCGCTGCGGGGGAGAAAAATGATGAGAGCATTGCTCGGCTTCAGCCGGCTCGTGGATGCTGTGACGGAAATCATTGGCAAATCGGTTTCCTGGCTCATTCTGGTCGCCGTGCTGGTCAGCGCCGGAAACGCCATTGTCCGCAAGGTGTTCAATACCTCGTCCAACGCCTGGCTGGAAGCGCAATGGTATCTGTTCGGCGCCGCCTTCATGCTCGCTGCCGCCTATACGCTCAGTCAGAACGAGCATATTCGCATCGATATCGTCTACGGCGCCTTACCACGGCGGGTCCAGCACTGGATCGATCTGCTCGGTCATTGCCTATTTCTCATGCCCTTCGCGCTTTTGATGGTCTATGACCTCGCGCCCTATGTTCGCATGTCCTTCATGTCCGGCGAGGTTTCGTCCAGTGCCGGCGGCCTGATCATCTGGCCGGGCAAGGCGCTGTTGCTCGCAGGCTTCTTTCTGCTGGCGCTCCAGGGTGTTTCCGAAATCATCAAGAAGATCGCCGTCATGCGCGGCGATAAAGAGGACCCGACACCATACGTGCCGACGCATGCGCCTGTCGATGCCGAGACGCCTGCCGGGGAGGCGCGCTGATGATCGAATTCATCGCGGTGAACATGGCCCCGATCATGTTTGCTTCCCTGATCATCTTCCTGCTGATCGGATATCCCGTTGCCTTCGCGCTCGCCGCCAACGGACTGCTGTTCTTCTGGATCGGCGTCGAGCTGGCGCCTTATTCGGGCGGCGCCATCAATCTCTCCTGGCCTTTGCTCAACGCGCTGCCGGATCGGTTCTGGGGTGTAATGTCCAACGACACGCTGCTGGCGATCCCGTTTTTCACCTTCATGGGCATCGTGCTGGAACGCTCGGGGATGGCCGAGGATCTGCTCGATACCGTCGGCCAGCTCTTCGGTCCGATCCGCGGCGGTCTAGCCTACGCGGTGATCTTCGTCGGCGCGCTGCTTGCCGCCACCACCGGCGTCGTCGCGGCCTCGGTCATCGCCATGGGGCTGATCTCGCTGCCGATCATGCTGCGCTATGGTTATGACCGCAGCCTGGCATCCGGCGTCATCGCGGCGTCGGGCACGCTCGCGCAGATTATTCCGCCCTCGCTGGTGCTGATCGTGCTGGCGGATCAGCTCGGCCGCTCGGTCGGCGACATGTATGCCGGCGCGCTGATCCCCGGCCTGGTGCTGACCGGCATCTACATGCTCTATGTGCTGATCATGTCGATCGTCCGGCCGACATCGATGCCGGCGCTGCCGAAGGAGGCGCGCTCGCTCGGTTCCGGCGTGACCTCGCTTTTCATCGCACTACTGGTCTCCACTGGCGTTGCCTATGCGGCTCATGTCTACCTGACGCCGGCCTATGGTGAAAATGCCGATATTCTCGGCGCAACCGTCGGCGTCGCCTTCATCTATGTCATCGCCGTCATCGACAAAGCGATGAAGTTCAACCTGATGTCGCGGCTGGCGCAGCAGGTGATCATCGTACTGATTCCGCCGCTGGCGCTGATCTTCCTCGTGCTCGGTACTATCTTCCTTGGCATCGCTACGCCCACAGAGGGCGGCGCGATGGGCGCGGTCGGTGCGCTGGTCATGGCCGCGGCAAAGGGTCGGCTGAGCATGGATGTCGTACGCTCCGCATTGGCATCGACGACGCGGCTCTCCTCCTTCGTGCTGTTCATCCTGATCGGCTCGCGTGTCTTTTCGCTGACCTTCTACGGCGTCAACGGCCATGTCTGGGTCGAGCATCTGCTGGTGTCGCTGCCGGGTGGCGAGATCGGCTTCCTCGTCGCCGTCAACCTGCTGGTCTTCGTGCTGGCCTTCTTCCTCGATTTCTTCGAGCTTGCCTTCATCATCGTGCCGCTGCTGGCGCCCGCTGCCGAGAAGCTCGGCATCGACCTGATCTGGTTCGGTGTCCTGCTCGGCGTCAATATGCAGACGAGCTTCATGCATCCGCCCTTTGGTTTCGCGCTGTTCTACTTGCGCTCGGTGGCTGCAAAGGTGCCTTACCTCGACAAAGTTACGGGCAAGAAGACGATGCCGGTAACGACGGGGCAGATCTATTGGGGCGCTGTGCCCTTTGTCGGTATTCAGATCCTGATGGTGGCGCTGACGATCATGTTTCCGCAGATGGTCATGCACTACAAGGGAGCGGGAGCCGCCATCGATCCCAATACGATCAAGATCGAAGTGCCCGGCTTTGGTGCGCTCGGCCAGGATAATGGCGGTCTTGGTTTGCCGGGTGGCCTGCAGCTGCCGGGCGCCAATCCGCTCGACGACAAGCCAGCGGATCAGGGCGGGGAAAAGAAAAATCCGCCTGCTATCGATCTCAGTCAGCCGCCGTCATTCAATTGAGCAGGGAGCGATACCGCTGCCGTATTCCAACGAAAAACCCCGGAACGTCGTTCCGGGGTTTCTGATTTCCAATCCAATAATCAAATCTTCCCGGCTCGCTGCTGCGTCATCATATACACGTCGTAGCTGTATTCTGCGACCTGGGCATAGAGATAGTGGCCGCCGCGGAACGCCTTGATCGATTCCCAAATCTTTTTGAAGGTCGGGTTCGATGCTTCCATCTCGGCATAGACCTCGTTCGACTTGTCGAAGCAGGCGTTCATGATGTCAGCACTGAATGGACGCAGCTTCGCGCCTTCGGCCACAACGCGCTTGATGGCCGCCGGATTGAGGTAGTCGTATTTTTGCAGCATGTCGGCATCGGTTGCCTGGGCGGCCGTGCGCAGCAGCGACTGATAGGCCTTCGGCAGACCTTCATAGGCCGCCTTGTTGAACATCACGTGTACGGTCGGACCGCCTTCCCACCAGCCGGGATAGTAGTAATAGGGTGCGACCTTGTAGAAACCGAGTTTTTCGTCGTCATAGGGGCCGACCCATTCGGCTGCATCAATCGTGCCTTTTTCCAGCGCCGGATAAATGTCGCCGCCGGCGATCTGCTGCGGCACGACGCCGAGACGCTCCACCACTTTGCCAGCGAAGCCGCCGATGCGCATCTTCAGACCCTTGAGGTCCGCTACCGTATTGATTTCCTTGCGGAACCAGCCGCCCATCTGCACGCCGGTATTGCCGCTCGGAAAGCCGATCAGCCCTTGCGTCGCCAGGAATTCGTTGAACATGTCGATTCCGCCGCCGTGGTATTGCCAGGCATTCATGCCGCGGGCATTGAGTGCGAAAGGAACGGCGGCGCCCAGCGCCCAGACGGGATCTTTGCCCCAATAATAATAGGAGACTGTGTGGCAGGCTTCGACCGTGCCCGCCGATGTCGCATCGGCGGCCTGCAGGCCGGGCACGATTTCGCCGGCGGCGAAGACTTGGATGGTGAAGTTGCCGTCGGTCGCTTCTGAGACAAATTTGGACAGCACCTCGGCGCCTCCATAGATCGTGTCGAGCGATTTCGGGAATGACGAGGTCAGGCGCCAGTTGATTTTCGGATTGCTCTGAGCAATGGCCGGAGCTGCAAGAGCTGCCGCGGCAACCGAGCCGGCGCCGGCCACGCCGGCTTTCCTCAGAAATGAACGACGATCCATCTATTAACTCCCCCCAAGATGTGAGCGGGCGGGTTGGCCCGCTCTTCGTGATCACGCTGCAACTAATCATGTCATCCGACGCGTTTCAAGTGCATCGAAAAATCATGCAACTGCTGATTTTGCATAATCCTTAAAGGACGAAAGTCAGGTGTCGCTGAGTTTCACGATCGTCTCCCGAAGGAAACTGTAACCCAGTGCGATACGCGCCGCGAGCTGTGTCGATGCGCCGTCGCCGCCATGGCCGCCCGAGTGGAATTCATGGAACAGCGGATGATGGCCGAGGTCCTCCATGCGTGCCGCAAACCGCCGTGCATGTGAGGGATGAACCCGGTCGTCATTGCTGGAGCTTTCGATATAGATGGGTGGATAGGCGATCTCCGAGGCCGGCTTCAGATTCTGCAGCGGCGAGTAGGAAAGCAGATAGTCCCGGTCCGTCTGATCGTCGGGATTGCCATATTCGTCGATCCAGGCCTGGCCGGCCGGGAAGACATGGAATCGGGTCATGTCGAGCACCGGCACCTGGCACCAGATCGCGCCGAAGTCGCGCGGATAGCGGGTCAGCATCACGCCGGTCAGCAGCCCGCCGTTGCTGCCGCCATTGGCGGCGATGCGCGACGGCTTGGTGTAGCCGCGGGCAACGAGATCGCGGGCAACAGCAGCAAAATCGGCGAAGGCTCTGTGGCGGCCATGACGTTTGGCGGAGCGATGCCAGTTCGGGCCGAGCTCGCCCCCGCCACGGATATAGGCCTGCACATAGGCGCCGCCCTGTTCCAGCCAGCGACCGATGACGCCGGAATATTGTGGACGGACCGAGAAATCGAAGCCGCCATAGCCGTACATCAGCACCGGCAGTTCGCCGCCGGTCCACGTCTTCGGCAAGACCAGCCGGTACGGCACCCGCGTCCCGTCTTCGGAAGTAGCTTCGAGCAATTCGGACGTCATGCCGTCGGTATCGAAGTATGCCGGCGAACTCGCGGTGTGAACGAGTTCGAGCGGCATCCTGCGGTCGGCAAGATCCAGGCGATAGCAGGAGGGCGGCTGCAGGAATCCTTCGCCATAGACCTGCAGCGTGTCGTCGCCGAGATGCAGATCGGAATAAAGCGGCCAGACCGTCACTGTCTGGACATCGGTCGGCAGCGGGATTTCCTTGACGCCCGCATCCGTCTTGGTCAGGTCGAAGACGAAAAGGCGTGGCTGCAGGTTGTCCGAAACGACGAAGACGCACCATTCGCGCATCAGCAGGAATTGCGATACCGACTGGCGTTCGCCCGGCACGAACAACACACGCATCGCCTCAGCGCCGGCATCGGTGGCCAGCCGCGGCAAGGGTTGTATCGCCAGACTGCCGGCGGGTATGCGCTCATCGGTCTTGGCGAGCCAGAGGCAATAGGAATAGCTGAGGTGGACGTCGATATCCTTCGGCAGATCGACCCGTCGCAGCGAAAAATCCTGCTCTTTGACGAAAACGCTGGAATTGCCGATTTGGTGGCCTGTGATGAACAGGCGGATCGGTTTGGCCGTACCTTTCTTTGCGATGCCGGCAAGCACCGGATCGAAGACCAGGCAGGAACCATAGACGTCGGTATCGGCGGTTGCGTAAAGCAGGGGTGCCTTTGCTGGTGGCTGACCACGTTTCAGACGGCGGCCGACGCGGGGCCAGCCTGAGCGCGTCGAAGAGAGGCGGTCGATCGAGCCGAAATACGCAATCTCGTCCCGGCTGAGCCAAGTTGCATGGCAACGCGCCGGCGGCGTGTCGAACCCACCTTCAACGATGCTCTTGGCCTCGCAATCGAACTCCAGGAGACGTCCAAGATCTGAACCGCCGTCGGAGAGGCAAAGCAGCACCCGCGTCGGCTCCCAGGGGCAGGTTATCGCACCCCGCCAGAGCCAAAGCTTGTTCTCCGCTGCACAGAAAGCGTCGAGATCGAAGATCGGCTCCCAGGGCGCATTGGGCAAGGGCGTGAGACCGGCCGGCAGCCGAAACCACATGCCGAGGGGGTGATCTGGGCTGCGATGGAAGTCGAATAGCCAATTACCACGGCGCACCGCCTGGATCAGCCGGTCCTCGCGCTCGATCAGCGCTTTGATCGCCGCACTGTCCGCTTCGAATTCGGGCGTCATCAGGGCCTGCTCAGATTTTGCATCCCTCTCGGCGACGAATTGTAGGGTCAGTGGATCGTCGGCATGCTCGAGATGGAGATTCATAAGGGACCTGATACGCCATTGATGAAGTGAATCATATATAATCAAATCAAAATACATTCGGGGAAGCAACAGGGCTTCCCCGAATGTATTCTGTCAAAGAGTTTTGGGAGGCTTATCCCGCCCTCAGCGCATAACCCTGGCACTGGCCTCAGCGATCAAGTTAGTTGCAGGCGCGGAGCTGCCTTTGTACTTGAGCGTCACGACCTTGTAGCCCTCTCTTTCGAGGCGCGTTAGAAGGGTCGGGAGCATGATGGCAGTGCGCTGGTGGATGTCGTGCATCAGGATGATGCCGCGTCCGCGCTGGTGCAGCTGATTCATGGTGCGCGTCACGACGGCGGCGGGCGTCGAGTTGAAATAGTCCTTGCTGTCGATATCCACATCCATGACGACAAGATCGCGCATGGCGACGGCGGTGCGCAGGCGCTTGGAATCGGCGAGATAGGGGAAGCGGAAGAAGGAGACATCCGTGCCGATGACCTTGGCGACGGCGTGTTCGCCGTGAACGATCTCGGCCATCGCCATGTCGAAGCTCATCTTGTCGAGATCGGGGTGGCGGAAGGTGTGGCTGCCGATGGTGTCGCCGTCATCAAAGACCTTGCGGGCCGTCGCCGGATGCGCTTGCGCCATCTCGCCAACCATCATGAACGTCGCCTTGACGCCGAATTTGTCGAGCGTGGAGAGGATGCGCTCCGTCTTGCCTGGTGCCGGACCGTCGTCGAAGCTCAGAATGACTTCCTTGTCGCCAAGTTTGAGGTCGTGCAGCGAGGCGACTTCGAGTGTGCGTCCGGCCAGGTGATGCGGGCCGCCGGTATCGCCTGTTTCTCTGGTTTCAAGCTCGGCGCCGGCCCATTTGGTCGGCTCCATGTCGACGGGGTCATTGGCCTTCAACGGCTTATGATGCGGCTCGTCCGCAGCATAGCTCGTCTTCAGCGACGCGTCGTTGCCCGGCTTTGTAGCGCAGCCGGCAAGAGTTAGGGACACGGCAAGGCCGGCCAGGAGAAGACGAAAGGTCATCGGAATCGCTCAACAATATATTAATGAATGTTGGGCGCATTTTTTCCGATTATGGTTAATGATCGGTTAGTTTTGATGCACGGATGCCACAGGAATTAACCGTTTTTAGAGCGCTGCGCGTTCATGCGAACGAGCAAAGATTTATATAACGCTTTGAAATTTAAGCATCTTAACCGCTGAAGGTGATTTCATCTGAAGCGGCGTGCTTTAACCGGCCATCCCGCTCTCATACTCCGATGAGAGCTCAAGCCACTGCTCTTCGGCGACAGCCAGCTTTTCAGCCGCGTCGGAGCGCTGTTTGGCTTTCTCGGCTGCCTTGGCGGGTGCTTTCTCATAGAGAGCAGGATCTGCAAGTTCCGCATCAAGCGCCTGAATCAGTTTCTCCAGCTTGCCGGTCAAGGATTCGATTTCGTTGATCTTTTTCTTGAGCGGCGCGAGCGAGGCGCGGCGGTCGGCGTTGAGCTTGCGCTGATCTGCCTTGGAGACCGAATCATCGGCGCCGTTCGTCTTGGCCTTGTCGTCCCTCGGCTTCGGGCTGGCGACAACGAGGCTGCGATAATCTTCCAGGTCGCCGTCGAAGGTGGAAACCGTGCCGTCGCGCACCAGCCACAGCCGGTCGACGGTCGCCTCGATGAGATGGCGGTCGTGCGAGATCAGGATGACCGCGCCGGAATAGTCGTTCAGCGCCTGGATCAGCGCATTGCGGCTGTCGATGTCGAGGTGGTTGGTCGGTTCGTCGAGGATCAGAAGGTTGGGTGCATCGAAGGCGGCGAGACCCATCAGCAGCCGCGCCTTTTCACCACCGGAGAGATCCTTCACCTGCGTGTCCATCTTCTCTGTCGCAAGCCCCATCTGCGCGACGCGGGCGCGTACCTTCGCCTCCGGCGCGTCGGGCATGCGGCGGCGCACATGCTCGACAGCCGTCTGGTTTGGGATGAGATCGTCGAGCTGATGCTGCGCGAAAAAGCCGATCTTAAGATTCGACGCCAGCTTCACATCGCCGCTTTCGGCATCGAGACGACCGGAAACGAACTTCGCGAAGGTGGATTTGCCGTTGCCATTGGAGCCGAGTAGGGCGATGCGGTCGTCGGCATCGATGCGCAGGTTGAGGCGTTTCAGGATCGGCTTGCCGGGCTCGTAGCCGACCGCGCCGCCACTGACGGCGATGATCGGCGAGGCTGCCTGCTTTTCCGGCTCGGGAAAGCTGAAACCCATAACATGATCTTCGATGACGGCGGCGACTGTGCCCATGCGCTCCAGCGCCTTGACGCGCGATTGCGCCTGCCGGGCCTTCGTCGCCTTGGCCTTGAAGCGGTCGATGAAGCTCTGCAGGTGCTTGCGCGCCGCTTCGTTCTTCGCTTTCGCCTTCATCTGCAGTTCGTCGGCCTCCGCCTTCTGCCGCTCGAACTGGTCGTAGGAACCGCGATAGAAGGTGAGCTTCTTCTGATCGAGATGGACGATGGAATTGACGGCCGTGTTCAACAGGTCGCGGTCATGCGAGATGATGATGACCGTGTGCGGATAGCGGCGGATGTAATCTTCCAGCCAGAGCGTGCCTTCGAGGTCGAGATAGTTGGTCGGCTCGTCCAGCAGCAGCAGGTCCGGCTCAGAGAACAATACGGCCGCGAGCGCCACGCGCATGCGCCAGCCGCCGGAAAAGGAGGAGGCGGGGCGCAGCTGTGCGTCATGGTCGAAACCGAGACCGGCCAGGATGCTGGCGGCGCGCGCTTCGGCGGAATGGGCGCCAATATCGGCAAGGCGTGTCTGGATGTCGGCGATGCGATGCGGATCGGTCGCTGTTTCGGCTTCCGCGAGCAGGGCGGTGCGTTCCTTGTCGGCCTTCAGCACGATCTCGATCAGCGGCTCTTCAGTGCCAGGTGCTTCCTGTGCCACCTGGCCGATGCGGGCATTGCGCGGGATCGAGACCGAGCCGCTCTCGGCAGCAAGATCGCCTGTGATGACCCGGAACAGCGTCGACTTGCCGGCGCCATTCTTGCCGACAAGCCCCGCCTTCGTGCCCGCCGGAAGCGTCACGCTGGCATTGTCTATGAGGAGGCGGCCGGCAATGCGGGCGGAAAGCTCGGAAATCGAAATCATGGCGCGGTTTTGGCCGAACTCCGCGCCGAAGGCAAGAGCCGGAGCGCGCTTAGGCGTGAGTGCTGCCCGCTTGCTCCAACGGGCCGGCGCGGTCCTTCAGCCTCTCCGTCAGTTCGGTTTCATAGAGCAGCAGATTGCTGAGGAACGCATTGAGTCTGTCCATGGCCGCGGCATGCGCCGCCGTTTCGGTCTTGCGGGCGAAGCTCTGTTTTTTCACCAGTCCCTCGGCCAGTTGATCGGCGACCTCGCGCAGCATCTCGGCGGCGTCGATCTCGGATTTCCGGGCGACCAGGCCGCAATGGCTGACGAGGCGATATTTCAGGCCGATCTCGTCGAGACTGGCTTGCGAAGGGGCAGGGCCGAGCGCTGCGATCTCGCTGGCAATCGTACGATCCGAGCCGTGGAGAGCCTCATGGAAAAGCTGGTAGTTGCGCGGCAGGGCCTTGACCCTCAGCTTGGCCATGTGGCGGCCGATCATCTCGAGATCAGTCGCTGCCTCGCCGTCGTCATTGCCGATGGGATACGCCGAAACACCCGCGTGCGAACTCTTCATGCCTACTCTCTGACTGCTATCCGCTGATATATCTTGTCAACCTGCAGGCCCGCAGGTTAATACGACATGAACGCAGCTTCATATCGATGTGATCTTGCAGCAAAATTAGACAATCGGGCAACGCGTGACTGTATCGAGGAACAGTGGCTCGCGCAGCGACGGCCCCTAGCGGGCCGTCGCTGGGATTCAGGATCAGGCGAAGCCTTCGAGGACGACCTTGCCGATCGTCGATCCGCTTTCGAGCTGGGCATGCGCCTTCTTCAGGTTTTCCGCGTTGATCGGTCCGAGATGCTGCGTCGCGGTCGTCCGGATCCTGCCTTCGTCAGCGGCAGCGGAAACCTCGTCGAGGATCCGGCCCTGCTCGCCCATGTCGGGCGTCCCATAGATCGGCCGGGTGAACATCAGCTCGTGGTGGATCGACACCGCCTTGCGCTTGAACAGCATGATGTCGAATCCGGCCGGATCGTCGATCAGGCAGAAGCGTCCCTGCGGTGCGATCAGTTCCGCGATCTCGCTGACGTGTTCTTTCGTCTGCGTCGTGGAGAACACGAAGGCGGGCGCACCGATGCCGAGCGTGGCGATCTGCTGGGCGAGCGGCTTTGTATGGTCGATGACGTAGTGGGCGCCGAGCGAGCGGACGAATGCCTGCGTCTCCGGCCGAGAGGCGGTCGCGATCACCGTCAGATCGGTGAACTGACGAGCAATCTGGATGGCGATCGATCCGACGCCGCCGGCTCCGCCGATGATGACAATAGCGGGCGCGGCACCGGGCACCGGCTTCTTCACCTCGAGGCGGTCGAAGAAAGCCTCCCATGCCGTGAGCGAGGTCAGCGGCAGGGCCGCCGCATGCGCCCAGCCGAGCTTGGCGGGCTTGTGGCCGACGATGCGTTCGTCGACGAGGTGGAATTCGGCATTGGTGCCGGGCCGGGTGATCGACCCCGCATACCAGACCGCGTCGCCGACCTTGAACTTGGTCACCTCGGGGCCGACGGCGGCAACGATGCCGGCCGCGTCCCAGCCGACGATCTTCCACTCCGCGCCGGGCGCCGGCGGCGTGCTGCGGCGGACCTTGTAGTCGACCGGGTTCACGGAGATGGCCTTGACCTCGACGAGGATGTCACGGCCCTCAGGGGAAGGTTTCGGAAGGTCGATATCGACGAGCGAATCCGACGCGGTGATCGGCGACGGGGTTTTGTATCCGACTGCTTTCATGGGAATTTCCCTTCGATTTGAACGTGGTGTGTCGAGTCACTGACCGAACTTGCGCAGTGCTTCCTCGCCGGCTTCCTGGTCCTGGGCCCAGCTACCGCCGGAAATCCCGAGGCCGCCGATAATCGCGCCGCCTTCCATGATCGGGAAGCCGCCCGCGGCCGCCATGACGCGGGGAACGTGCCTGAGGTTCGACGCACCGCGATCGTCCAGCAGGTCGACCCACTGGGCGGTCGACAGGCCGAACGAGGCCGCGGTGTAGGCCTTGTCGATTGCGATGTTGACCGCCAGGTACGAGCTTCTGTCGCTGCGCTCGAACGCCTTCAGGTTGCCTGCGGCGTCAACGATGGCGACGACCGGCTCGAAGCCGACGCGTGCAGCGGCGGCGATGGTCTCTGCGATCAGCCTTGCGGCGGCCTCGCGGGTGATCGAACGGGATGTAAAACTGTTTTCCGACATGGATCATTCCTTTGCGCTGCTGGTGTTTCCCGGATACCGGTGGTGGCCGGAACATCCTTCCAGTGAGCGCCATGTAGCGGTTCCTGCCCGACCGGGGGATACGCACAACGTTTGCCTATAGTATCGTTCTGGATACCGTCGATCGGTCGCGCCGGCCGCCATGCAACGAGAAAGTCTATTTTATATCAGTGATTTGCGTAGTGGTCCCGTGGAACCTGTGAAGTGGAGGCTGCACCGATGGCGCCTCCGCGGCTGCGACGAGCCGCCTTGCAGCGGCATCCGAAATCCAATACGCAAATGCGAGTGGTACATGCCAACACGTATGTACATATCAGAAGGATACTGTCATGGCCAAGGTCCGCCATTCGCGTTTCGACTGCAATCCCGGCTGCTCGGTGGAAGCCGCCATCAGCCTGATCGACGGCAAGTGGAAGTGCGTCGTCCTTTTCCATCTGCTTGCAGGCACGATGCGCTTCAACGAGATCCGCCGGCAGGTCAGCGGTGTCACTCAACGGACGCTGACAAACCAGCTGCGCGAACTCGAGGAGGACGGCCTCATCGAGCGGAAGGTCTACGCGCAGGTCCCGCCCAAGGTCGAGTACAGCATCTCGCCACTCGGCAGGAGCCTCGAGCCGATCCTCATCGCACTGAAGGCCTGGGGTGACGGCAACATCGGTCGCTTCGGCAAGCCCACGGCCGCAAACGCCGCCTGATTGCCCGGATGCGGTATGTGCCGCTCTCCGTTGCTCGCTGTGTGACCGCCTCCGACACTTTCTACGGTGCGGCTGACGGCGCTCAATCGCTATTCTATGAATAAATCAGAGCGAGCCCAGTGGCGGTTTCCCGTTGCCGGGTCACCTTTGGCTGGCTCCGAATCGGTCACGCCGACTATGACAGCAGCGTGAAATTGGCGCATCCCCCTTGTTTTCAGGCTGTGGGGCGGGTAAACACCGCCCACTTTTCTCTGACGACAAGGAATTGACCCATGGCGATTGAACGCACTTTCTCGATGATCAAGCCGGACGCAACCAAGCGTAACCTGACCGGCGCCATCACCAAGGTTTTTGAAGACAACGGCCTGCGCGTCATCGCCTCCAAGCGCGTCTGGATGAGCAAGCGCGAAGCCGAAGGCTTCTACGCCGTTCACAAGGAACGTCCGTTCTTCGGCGAACTCGTCGAAGGCATGACCTCCGGCCCGACCATCGTTCAGGTCTTGGAAGGCGAAAATGCAATCCTGAAGAACCGCGAAATCATGGGTGCCACAAACCCGGCCAATGCCGCGGAAGGCACGATCCGCAAGACCTTTGCTCTTTCGATCGGCGAAAACTCCGTTCACGGCTCGGACGCTCCGGAAACTGCAGCCGTGGAAATCGCCTACTGGTTCTCCGAAACCGAAATCGTCGGCTGAATCAGTCATTCAGCCTTCGCGCTGAAGAGATTGAATTAATGGAAGAAAGCCGGGGTCAAGAACCCCGGCTTTTTCATGCCGGACAAGCCTCGTCATGCCCATAATCGATGCTGCCGTCGGCTTTGAAGACATCCGGGTTTTTCGTATAGCTCGGACCGACCACCAGCGGCTTCGTCGGCAGCACGGTCTGGTCGAGATCGGATTTCACCTCGGTCTTGATGGTCTGGATCGTTTTGTCGCTGGCATCGACCAACTTGATCGAGACCGAATAGGGGCGGTCCTTGCGCACGCAGCGCAGATCCGGGCTTTCGAGCGTGATCTTGTCCCAGAACGTATAGATCTTCTCGTGCACCACCAGGGGATCGCCGCCCATCGGGTTTTCAAATTCCGCGACCGCCGTTGTGCCTTCCGGGATCGGCGCGATCTTCTTCAGCGTAATCATGTAGCTGGCCGTCGCGACGCGATAATTGAAGACGAAGAGCCGGCCGCTGAGTTCGGTCGGGCCGTCGTCGGCCTGCCGCTGGCAGCCGGCGAACGTCAAGCCCGCAATTGCGGCCATCAAAACGATCGCCTTGGTTCTCATGGTGGGCTCTCCTCCTTCTTGCGCCGATAATACCGGTTCGCCTTGGCGCGGTTGCCGCAGACCGCCATGTCGCACCAGGCCCGGCTCTTGTTCTTGCTGCGGTCGATGAACAGCCAGCCGCAGTTGCGGCAGATTTTCATGCGGTCCGGATCGGGCATGGCAATCAGCCGCAGGGTGGAATGCACCGTCGCGGCATCGAGCCCGTCGGGCGAGGCAGCCCGTCGCCGCACCTTCGACAGTGCCTCCAATAGATCGGCCAGTAGTGCATCAGCGTCACGATCGAGCACGCGGGCTCGGAAATAACCGTCGATCGCTTCACGCAGGTCGATGAAGTCCGATTTGTTCTCCTGCCGCACCGGCAGTATATCGCCGAACAAAGCCCGCTCGGCACAGAAATTCGCTGCCGCTTTCGGAAAACTCTCCATCTGTCCCGGCGCTTCAAAACGATCGATGCGCCGCTCGTCGTCATGACGCAGGATGACGCTGTTGGCGACATCCAGTGCCAGCGCACCGCCGGAAAACCGATGTGGGGTCCAGGAAAAGCTCATGCTCAAAATTATAACTGGTAAAATGGATTTTACTAGTTACTATTCGTCGACGTCCGGAGGTTCCATGGCCTATCTCCTGCAGCAATTGGCGAATGCCGTTCCGCTCGCCGCACTCTACGCGGCGCTGGCCTTTGGCTATGCTGTTGCCTTCGGGGTGATGAAGCGCGCCGATATCACCTATGGAGCCCTTTTTGCCTTTGCCGGCCAGATGCTGGTTCTGTTTGCCGACGTCGGCTACACGAGGATGTTTCTTATTCTGCCGGCTGCGCTCGCCTTTGGTGCGGTCATCGCGCTCGCCTATACGCTGGGCTCGAGCTTTCTCATCGGCCGTTCGATCATGTTGCCGCTGTCGCGCAAATCGCCCAATACGATCATCGTCGCCGCACTCGGCATGACGATCATACTGATGGAAACGGCGCGGCTGGCTTCCAACACGCGCGGCATTTGGCTGCCGCCCTTCATGAACGAGATGATCGTCTTCTGGGATAGCGGCGGTTTCCGGGTAACGCTCACTGAGATCCAGCTCATCAACACGGCGCTAATGATCCTGGTGATCCTCGGCGGGGCCTATGTGCTCAGATATACCGGATGGGGCCGTGTCTGGCGGGCGGTGACGGACGATGCGCTCGCTGCCGAGCTTTGCGGCACAAGCGCCAATCGTGTCTTCCTCTCGGCTTACATAGCCTCGGCATTGGTCGCAACCTTTTGCGGCCTGCTCGCGACGTCGTATTACGGCACGATGGATTTTGGCGCCGGTTTGATGTTCGGCTTGAAGGTGCTGATGATCGCCGCTGTCGGCGGCTATTCCGATCCGTTGAAGTCGGCGGGTGGAGCCGCACTGCTTGGCCTGTTCGAGACCATGTGGGGTGCGTACGGGCCGTTTCTGTGGCGCGATTTCGTAATCTTCTCGCTGCTCGTGCTGCTGCTGGTGCTGAGCCGGCGCGAGCGCGTGGTTCCTTAGATCAATGCCAGAATTGCGCTCTAAAGCCTATTTTTCATCAGCCCATTTGGCCCGCGCGGCATCGTCTGCGTCCTTGGCAGAAACCCAATCGCCCTCTTGGCCGTCTTTCGCATGTTCCTTTTTCCAGAAAGGCGCTGAGGTCTTCAGGAAATCCATGACGAAATTGGCGCCGTCGAAGGCCGCTTGCCGATGCGAGGCGGCGGCTACGACGAGGACGATGTTTTCTCCGGGCGCAATCTTGCCGTAGCGGTGCATGGCGGTCAGGCCACGAAGTTCGAAGCGCTCGATGGCGAGCTTAGCAATACGGGTGATCTCCGCTTCCGCCATGCCGGGATAATGTTCGAGTTCCAGCGCGCCGAGGGTTCCGCCTTCGTCGCGGCAGAGGCCGGAAAACGTGACAACCGCTCCGATATCACGTCGTCCATTCGTGAGGCGGTCGATCTCGGCCTGCAGATCGAAATCTTCGCGCTGGACTTTGACGAATGGTGAAGTCATCGCAATTTCCTTATCGCCCCTTTGAAAGAGTTCACGAGACTTCCGGCCCTTCGCAAGGGCATCCTGAGCCTGCCGAAGGGGGCGTTCGTCGCTACAATCGATTCACTGGATCGATTGCCCGACCGCTCCTCACCCACCGGTCATTGGTGGAAACAGCCCGATCTCCCGGGCTCCGGCGATCGGCTCGTCATGATCGGCATGTTCCATATCGATAGCCACGCGGATCGCCTCCGGAAATTGAAGCGCCGTCTCGTATTCCTCGCCCAACGTCTTCAAATGATTCAGGAGATCGCCAACGGTGATCACCTCGGCGGGGAGCGAAATCTCTTCCTCTCCCTTGCCGATCCGTTCACGTACCCAGGCGAAATAGACGAGCTTCGTCATCATTCCTCATCCACAACATGTTTCAGCCCGGCTCGGAAATAATCGTAGCCGGTATAGATCGTCAGCAGCGCCGCGATCCAGAGCAGGACGATGCCCATCTCCGTCGTATAGGGTAGCACCTTGTCGCCCGCCGGCCCAGCCAGCAGGAAGGCGATGGCAACCAACTGCGCGGTGGTCTTCCATTTCGCAATGCGCGTCACCGGCACGCTGACCTTGAGCGCCGCCAGATATTCGCGCAGGCCCGAGACGAGGATCTCGCGGCAGAGGATGATGATTGCGGCCCAGAGCGACCAGCCAGCAATGGTGCCGTCGGCTGCCACCAGCAGCAGGATCGCAGAGACCAGCAGCTTGTCGGCGATCGGGTCCAGCATACGGCCGATATTCGAGGTCTGATTCCAGATGCGCGCGAGATAGCCATCCAAGAAGTCGGTGATCGAGGCAATGATGAAGATCCAGAGCGCTATCCAGCGTGCGAAGTCGGAGCTGTCCAGTTTGCCTTCGATGAAAAAGCACACGACGATCAACGGCACACAGAGAATGCGGCCATAGGTGAGCAGATTGGGAATGCTGTATGTGCGCGAAGCCATGGAAATCGTTTCGTTTCGGTTGTTCACTGGGTCAAAATGGCCTTGTCCCCCAAGGCGTCATCTCGTTCCAGCTATTTGATTTAGCATGATCTTATCCAAAAACCGTTCTGCACGTCTGGGGATCGTGTCTTAGATGGCGGTTTGAGGACCTTATCGTCAATATTGTTTCCGTTTTTTCATCGTCATTGCGTGGAATTTGCGACCAGCTTTTTTTATTTCGCGGCGTCCTCGTGAAAATGGTTGTAGACCTGCCGCGCCACGGCTTCCGATATGCCCTCGACGGCCATCAGGTCGGATAGTGCCGCGCGAGACACGGCCTTGGCGGTGCCGAAATGTTGCAGCAGCGCCCGCTTGCGCGAAGGACCGATGCCGCCGATCTCGTCCAGCGGGTTCTTCACCATCTCTTTTTTGCGGCGCGCCCGGTGCGAGCCGATGGCGAAACGATGCGCCTCGTCGCGCATGCGCTGGATGAAGTAGAGCACGGGATCGCGGGGCGGCAGGGTGAAGCTCTCGCGGGCGGGCGCAAAAAAGCGTTCGCGTCCGGCATCACGGTCGACACCCTTGGCGACGCCGATGGCAATGACGCTGTCGGTAATTCCCAGCTCTTCGAGGATGGCGCGCACCGCGGTCATCTGCCCTTGACCGCCATCGATGAGGATGACGTCCGGCCAGGCGGGGAAGGGCTGATCCGCAGCGTCAACGGTCGCGGTCTCCGCGTCGAGGCTCCGATCGGGCTTTCCCTCCTCCTTCAGAAGGCGGGAGAAGCGCCGTGTCATGACTTCGCGCATCATGCCGAAATCGTCGCCGGGCGTGATGTCGGTCGATTTGATGTTGAACTTGCGGTACTGGCCTTTGACGAACCCTTCCGGCCCGGCCACCACCATGCCACCGACCGCATTCGTGCCCATGATATGCGAGTTGTCATAGATCTCGATGCGCTGCGGCACGTAGGGAAGCTGGAATGTCTCCTTGAAGCCTTCGAGCAGCCGCGATTGCGAGGCGGTCTCGGCGAGCTTGCGACCATGCGCTTCGCGGGCATTGGCGACGACATGATCGACCAGATCGCGTTTCTCGCCGCGCTGCGGCACCAGGATCGTGACCTTGTGGCCCGCCTTTTCACTCAGCGCGGCCGCCAGCAGCTCGATCTCCTCGACCGTCTCCGACAGCAGGATCTGCCGCGGCACGGGCTTGTCGTCATAGAACTGCGCGAGGAAGGCATTCAGCACCTCGGCGCCGGAAAGCGACGGATCGGCTTTCGGGAAATAGGCGCGGTTCCCCCAGTTCTGGCCGGTGCGGAAGAAAAACACCTGGATGCAGGAGATGCCGCCTTCGTGATGGATGGCGAAGACATCCGCTTCCTCGACGCCAGCGGGGTTGATGCCCTGGTGGCTCTGCACATGCGACAACGCCGCCAATCGGTCGCGATAGATGGCGGCGCGCTCGAAATCGAGGTCTTCGGCGGCGGCGTTCATTGCCTCCGCCATGTGCGCCTTGACGTTCTGGCTCTTGCCGGAAAGGAAGTCCTTCGCCTCCTGCACCAGCTCGGCATAGCCTTCATCACTGATCTCGCGAGTGCAGGGCCCCGAGCAGCGCTTGATCTGATAGAGCAGGCAGGGCCGGGTGCGTGTTTCGAAAACGCTGTCGGTGCAGGTCCGGATCAGGAAGGCGCGCTGCAGCGAATTGATCGTGCGGCCGACGGCACCGGCCGAGGCGAAAGGACCGAAATAATCACCCTTGCGGGCGCGCGCGCCGCGATGCTTGAAGATCGCAGGCGCGCGATGATCGCCGGTAATGAGAATGTAGGGAAAGGATTTGTCGTCCCGCAGCAATACGTTGAAGCGCGGCCGTAAGCGCTTGATCAGATTCGCTTCCAGCAGCAGCGCTTCGGTTTCGGTGCGGGTTGTGACGAACTCCATATTGGCGGTTTCGCGCACCATGCGGGCGATGCGGTTGGAATGCACACGGCCCATCGCATAATTGGCGACACGCTTCTTCAGGCTGCGTGCCTTGCCCACATAGAGCACGTCGCCGTCTTCGTTGAACATGCGGTAGACGCCGGGATTGTTCGGCAGGCGTTTGACGAATTCCGCGATCAGCTCGGCGCCCCGAAGGCCGGTTTCGTTCTTGCCGCCTTCGTTCCAGTCGACGGGCGCGACAGGGGAGGCGCCGGCATCGCCTTCCACCTCGATGTCGTCTTCAATGTCCTCTGATTCGTCATAGAGAATGCCGCCGTCGGGCAGCTTTCGTCCGTTCATTCCATGCTCTCCGACACATCGGGCGTTTCCCAGGCAAGATGCTGGCCGCCATCGAGCGCTATCATTTGGCCCGTGATCGAAGGCGTGTCAAAAAGAAAGCGGATGGTACGGCCGAATTCCTCGAGCCCGGGCGCGGCCTTCAATATGAGCCCATCGATCTGCGCCTGGAAGTCCTCTTCCGTCTGGCGGACGCTGCGCACCGTCGGACCGGGTCCGATAGCGTTGACGCGGATACGTGGCGCAAAGCTCTGCGCCATCGTCTGCGTAGCCGTCCACAGAGCAGCCTTCGACAGTGTGTAGGAATAGAAGCGCGGGTTCAGCGCCCACACGCGCTGGTCGACCATATTGACGATCAGCCCCGGCACACCCCGTGGAAGTTGTCGCGCGAAATCCGCTGCAAGAATCGAAGGCGCGCGGACATGCACGGCGAAGTGCGCGTCGAAGGCTTCGGCGTCGAAACGGTCGGCAGAATCACCCTGGAAAATGGAGGCATTGTTGACCAGCAGATCCAGCGGCCCAAGCTCCGCAACGGCCCTTTCGATCAGCGTCGATGTCTCTGCGGAATTTTGCAGGTCGGCCTTGATCGCAATCGCCTTTCTGCCCTGCTGCCGCAATTTCGCCACAAGCTCGGTCGCTTCGGCGAGTGACTGATTGGCATGCAGCGCGACCGCAAAGCCATTAGCCGACAAATCCTCTGCGATCGCGCGGCCTATTCTTTTCGATGCACCCGTTATCAGCGCGGTGCGTAGTTTTTCCTGGCTCAAGATGCTGCCTTTTCGTCGCCATTACCCAACTAGAGCTCATATAGGGCGCCGATACACCATATGAAAAGGTGCTTCTGCAGGGCGAAATAGCGCTAATGACCTATGTAAAACTTAAGTTATATTTCGACATAAATAAGTATATGTTCTTTAATTAGTCATTAGGGTTAACAATTCGTCTGTTGCACTCAAGCAACATCGAAATTCAGCCACCTCTGTGCCACAATGATATCATATTTTAGCTCTTTGAATTCCTCAATTGCATTCCAATTTCAGTGTCGATCCGGGAGGGACATCTAGTAATTGCTCGTGGTGCTTCGAAGTCGAGGACAGTAAACGAAGAACACGGGACTGAAAGGAGAAAAGTATGCGTACTCTTATTGCGACCCTCATGGTCTCTGGTTTCGCTCTCGGGGGCTTCACCGCGGCTCATGCAGCCGATGCTGTGGAGCAGGTTCCGCAGCCGCCCGTTGCCCAGGAGGCTCCGCCGGCTATTAACAACTGGTCGGGCTTCTACATCGGTGGCACCGGCAGCTACAACATGGGCCATTTCAACCACAACGGTAACTCCTATGCTTGGGGTGGCTCGGCCTTCACCGGCTACAACTGGCAGCAGGGCCAGATCGTATATGGCGTTGAAGGTGACCTCGGCTATGCCGACTCCGAAGCGACCCGCAATGGCCTGACCGCCAAGAACGGCGTAAACGGCTCGGTTCGCGGCCGTATCGGTTACGACTTCAACCCGTTCATGCTGTACGGCACGGCTGGTCTGGCAATCGGCCAGAACAAGCTCGAGGACGCTACCTCGTCTGAAAGCAAGACGGCTGTCGGCTACACGGTCGGTGCCGGTGCTGAAACGTTCATTACCAACAACATTACGGCTCGTCTCGAATATCGCTTTACCGACTACGGTCGTAAGGATTTCCACCTCGACTCCGGCAGCTTCTCGCGTGGCTACGACGAGAACAGCGTCAAGGTCGGTATCGGCGTCAAGTTCTGATAATTTGATGGCATAATCTGACGAAAAAGCCGGGGTTCGCGCCCCGGCTTTTTCCGTTTCATGGTTCTGAATATTTATCCGGCGTCTCTCGGGAAGTCCGTGGAGGCGGCCAGTTCACGCCAGTCGGCCAGTTCTTTGGCGACATACTCGTTCTTCGCCTCGATCGCGCCGATCGTATCGGTGCCGAATGGCATGCGTAGCGGCGGATTGGCCGAATGTGCAAGCGTGATCATAGACTTTGCAAGCCGTGCCGGATCGCCGGGCTGGCCGTGGTTGTGACCGGCTGCGAAATCGCGCATGGCGCCGGCAGGGGTGTCCTTGTAGTCGGCAATCGAACTCGGGCTGACGGCGAGCGAGCTTTCGTCAAGGAAGTCGGTCCGGAAGAAGCCGGGTTCGACGACGGTGACTTTGATGCCGAGCGGCTGCAGTTCCGCCGCCATTGCTTCGGAGAGGCCTTCGACTGCGAACTTCGTCGAAGAATAGATGCCCCAACCGGCAAAGCTCTGATAGCCACCGACCGAGGACATGTTGATCACATGACCGGAACGCTGCCGGCGCATATGCGGCAGCACGGCGCGAGTGACCTTCAGCAGGCCGAAGACGTTCGTCGCATAGAGCTTCTCGATTTCCTCGGCGGTTGCCTCTTCCACTGCACCTAGCAGCCCGTAGCCGGCGTTGTTGAGAAGAATGTCGATCTTGCCGAAGCGCTTGACGGCTTCCGCGGCAGCTTCATGGGCCTGCGCCTCGTTCGAAACGTCGAGGGCGACGGGCAGGAGGTTCGGATGGTTGCCGAAGTTCTCGGCCAGCCCGGCAGGATTGCGGGCCGTGGCGACAACGCCGTCGCCAGCATTGAGAGCTTCTTGAGCGATGAGGGCGCCGAAGCCGCGGGATGCACCCGTGATGAACCAAACGCGCATGACTTTCTCCTTCGTGGGTTTGCAATTCCGTGGGTGGAATTGGCTTGCAGGAGAAAGGTAGCTTGATGGCTTCGTTGAGATAATCTACTTTTTCCTCCATGAAGTACTGAGAAAATCTCATCAATGCGACGCATCCGTTCGACCGATCTGGCGATCTTCCTGGCCATTGCCCAACACCGCAGCTTCCGCAAGGCCGCGGTAGAGCTCGGTGTGACGGCTTCCGCGCTCAGTCATTCGCTGCGGGCGATCGAGGAACGTCTGGACGTGCGGCTGGTCAATCGCACCACCCGCGGCGTCGGGTTGACGGAGGCCGGCGAGCGCCTGTTCGAGCGCATCCGCCCGGCTTTCCTCGATATCGACGATGCGCTCGAGGATCTCGATAAATTCCGCAGCCAGCCCTACGGCAAACTGCGCATCAATACGCCGCGCCCCGCCACCAAGATGGTGTTGCTGCCGATCGTGTCACGGTTCTTGAAGGCTTATCCGGCGGTCGAAATGGAGATCGTGGTGGACGATGGGCTGGTGGATATGGTCTCCGGCGGCTTCGACGCCGGCATCCGGTTCGGAGAAAGCATCGCCGCCGATATGATAGCCATCGCCATCGGTCCTCGTCAGCGGACGGCGATCGTCGGCTCGCCCGAACATTTTCAACGTTTCCCCAAACCGGTCACGCCGCATGATCTGAAAGATCATCCCTGCATCCGCTACCGTTTCCCGAGCGGCACCTATTATCGCTGGGAATTCGAACGCGGTGGCATCGAGCTGGAGATTGAGGTACAAGGGCCGCTGACGCTCGGCGATCATGAGATGATGTTCGACGCCGCCGTCAACGGCTCCGGTCTTGCTTTCATGTTCGAGGATCTCGTGCTGCCGGCTTTGCAGGACGGCCGGCTGATCCGCGTGCTGGAAGACTGGTGCCCCTATTATCCCGGCTTCTTCCTCTATTATCCGAGCCGCCGGCAGTTGCCGACGGCCTTGCGCGCCTTTGTCGATTTCGTGAAGAGCGACAGTGTCCGCCAGAGCTAAAGCATGTCGCGCAAAAGTGGGCAGCGGTTTTGCGATAACGACATGCGCAAAATCAAAGACCTAAAGCGCAAGGAGCGAATCTGAAAGATTGCGATGCGCTTTAGGCCTGCCGCGGCTTCATCGCCTGATAATCCGGAAAATGCTTCTCGAACTTGCGTGCCCAATCGATCAAGTCAGCATGATCCGCTTCCCACTGTCCTTCGAAGCGCAGTTGCAGATAGCCCAGCATGGATGCGAGTGCGAAATGCCCGCCGTGCAACTTCTTGCCGATCTTCGGCGGTTCGGCGTTGAGATGGGTCAGTGTGCGGCTCACCTTCGTCCACTGCCGGTCGATCCAGGGCTGATGCTGCTTCTCCTGATCGCGGAAACGCCGTTCGTAGACGATCGACAAGAGGCACTCGTTGGTGCCGTCGCATAGCGCTTCCAGCACTTCGGCCTCGGTGCGCTTGCCGTCCTTGGCCGGATAAAGCTTCTTGCCCTTCAGCCGATGGAAATGATGCATGATCGCGCGGCTGTCGAAAATGGCTTCACCGTCGTCGGTCAGCAGCGTCGGGATCTTGCCGAGTGGATTGTTATCGATCAGCACGGCCGGACCGGCATTGGTATCGACATGAATTTCGTTAAGCTCGATGCCGAGATGGCGCGCTGCCATCCGTACCTTGCTGGAGAAGGGGGAAGCGGGTGCGCAGAGAAGTCTCATGGAATCACCTATGCGATGTGCGAAAGAAATATCAGTGCTCACCGCGCAGCCAGAAGGCGCGCTGCGAGGCGAAACGGTCCTGCGCCAGCATATCCTTCAGGGCCGGCAGCAAGGCATGCAGCTCGTCCTTCAGCGTAAATGGCGGGTTGACAATGATGAGGCCGGAGCCGGTCAGACCGGTGAAGCCGCGATCGCTTTTGACCGCCAGCTCGGCGCAAAGCATTTTCGGAATCTCCAAAGCCTGCAATGCCTCGTGAAAGGCCTGGAGCGGCGCATCCTTCTTGAGCGGATACCAGAGGCAATAGGTTCCGCCGGGGAAACGGCGCCAGGCTTTCGCAAGGCCGTCTGCCAGCCGCTCATATTCGCCGTCTTCCTCGAAAGGCGGATCGACCAGGACGATGCCACGCTTCTCCTTCGGGGGCAGATGCGCGCCGAGCGCCAGCCAGCCGTCAAGTTCGGTGATGCGCGCATGGTGATCGCCCTCGAACAACCGATGCAGCCGCTGGAAATCTTCCGGATGCAGCTCCATCGCCGATAGCCGGTCCTGTGGACGAAACAGCATGCGTGCGAGCTTCGGCGAGCCGGGGTAGAACCGCAGGCCGCCTTCGGGGTTGAGTTCGCGGACGGCGGTCAGATAGGGCTCAAGCAAATCCGCCACTTGCGGCACGAGCTCTGCTTCCAGCAGCCGGCCGATCCCGTCTCGCCATTCGCCGGTCTTCTGCGCCTCCTCCGAAGAGAGATCGTAAAGGCCGATGCCGGCATGGGTATCGAGAACGCGGAAGGCCTTGTCCTTGTTCTGCATGTAGCGGACGAGACGGGCAAGCACCGCGTGCTTCAGCACATCGGCGAAATTGCCCGCGTGGTAGATATGCCGATAGTTCATTGTCGGTGAAGTCCGCATGAATTGTTGCGATGGGCCAGATTATGCCTTTTGGCCGGACAAGGCATGAAATATACAAACGCCATGAACATTGCGACCCCTATTCACGCCAAATCCCGTATCGGCCACACCGCCTGTCCACACGACTGTCCCTCCACCTGCGCGCTAGAGATCGATTTGACGGAGGATGGCAAGATCGGCCGCGTGCGCGGCGCCAACGACCATTCCTACACGTCGGGCGTCATTTGCGCCAAGGTCGCCCGCTATGCGGAGCGGCTTTACCATCCGGATCGGTTGATGCAGCCGCTGCGCCGCGCCGGTGCCAAGGGCGAGGGGCGCTGGCAGCAGATCTCTTGGGATGACGCGCTGGACGAGATCGCCAATGCCTTCATCAAAGCCGAGGCCAAGGACGGCAGCGAAGCGATCTGGCCCTATTTTTACGCCGGTACCATGGGCTGGGTGCAGCGCGATTCCATCGAGCGGCTGCGCCATGCAAAGCGCTACTCGGGCTTCTTCTCCTCGATTTGCACCAACCCCGCCTGGACCGGTTTCACTATGGCAACGGGTGTGCTGCGCGGTCCCGATCCGCACGAGATGGGCCGCACCGATTGTGTGGTCATCTGGGGCACCAACGCGGTTGCCACCCAGGTCAACGTGATGACCCATGCGGTGAAGTCGCGCAAGGAGCGCGGCGCCAAGATCGTCGTCATCGACGTCTACGACAATCCGACGATGAAACAGGCCGACCTGGCGCTGATCGTCAAGCCCGGAACGGATGCGGCCCTTGCCTGCGCGGTCATGCACATCGCCTTCCGCGACAGCTATGCCGATCGCACTTATATGGCGAAATATGCCGACGACCCCGCCGGCCTTGAGCAGCATTTGAAGACGAAAACGCCGGAATGGGCGGCTGCGATCACCGGCCTGTCCGTCGATGAGATCGAGGCCTTCGCCAAGCTCGTCGGCACGACGAAGAAGACCTATTTTCGCCTCGGCTACGGCTTCACCCGCCAGCGCAACGGTGCGGTCGCCATGCACGCGGCAGCCTCGGTCGCCACCGTGCTCGGTTCCTGGCAGTATGAAGGCGGCGGCGCCTTCCATTCCAACAGCGATATCTTCCGCATGGATGCGAGCGAACTGACCGGCCGGTCGATGAAGGACCCGGATATCCGCATGATCGACCAGTCGCAGATCGGCCGCGCGCTGACCGGCGACGCCGTCGCCTTGCGCCATCGCGGCCCGGTGACGGCCATGCTGATCCAGAACACCAATCCTGTGAATATCGCGCCGGAACAGCGGCTAGTGAAGCGCGGCTTTGCCCGCAACGATCTCTTCGTCGCCGTGCACGAACAATTCATGACCGATACCGCCGAGATGGCCGATATCGTCATTCCCGCCACCATGTTCGTCGAGCATGACGATATCTATCGCGCCGGCGGTCAGAACCATATCCTGCTTGGCCCAAAACTGGTCGAGCCGCCGCCGACGGTGCGCAGCAATCTCTTCGTGATCGAGGAACTGGCAAAGCGCCTCGGCGTTGCCGACAAGCCAGGTTTCGGATTTTCGGCCCGCGAGATGATCGACAGGGTTCTGGAGCGAAGCGGCCTGCCGGATTACGATTATTTCCTCGAGCATAAATGGTTCGATCGCCAGCCGGCTTTCGAGGACGCGCATTTCCTCAACGGCTTCGCCCATCCCGACGGCAAGTTCCGCTTCCGTCCCGATTGGGTCAACCAGCCGGCTCCGAACCGGCCGCCAGCCGCTGTCGGCCTGCTCGGACCCCATGTTGCGTTACCGGAGTTTCCGGATCAGGTCGACGTCATCGAGGTTGCCGATCCTGACCATCCGTTCCGGCTTGCCACATCGCCGTCGCGCAATTTCCTGAATTCGAGCTTTGCGGAAACGAAGACCTCGCGGCAGAAGGAAGGTCACCCAGAAGTAATGATCAATCCGGCGGACGCTGCGGCGTTGGACATCGCCCATGGCGATCTCGTTCAGCTCGGCAATCTCAGAGGCGATATCCGCATCCATGCGCGCATCACGACGGAGGTAAAGCCGGGCGTGCTGATCGCCGAAGGTCTGTGGCCGAACAAGGCGCATGTCGATGGAGAAGGCATCAATGTTCTGACCGGCGCCGATCCCGTCGCGCCCTATGGCGGCGCGGCCGTTCACGATAACAAGGTTTGGCTGCGCAAGGATAAGGCATGAGCAAGTTTGACAAGGCCAAGGTCGAGATCGTCCGCGAGAAGACGCTTTCCAATCAATGGACGCGGCTGAGCAGCCTCGACATCGACTACACGGATTCAACGGGCGACACGCATCGGCTGAAGCGGGAAATCTATCACCGCACGCCGGCCGCCTGCATCCTGCTCTATGATCCCAAGCGCGAGACAGTCATCCTCGTGCGGCAGTTCCGTCTGCCGGCCCACCTCACCGGCTTTCCCGGATGGATGATCGAAGTGCCCGCCGGATTGCTCGATGGCGACCATCCGGAAGAGGCGATCCGCCGCGAAGCGATTGAGGAGACTGGCTTCCGCGTCCGCGATGTCCATTTTCTTTTCAAGGCATTCACCTCGCCAGGCGCGGTCACTGAGATCATGCATTTCTTCGCTGCCGTTGTCGACACCACGGACCGTATTGGTAGGGGCGGCGGACTCGCTGACGAACACGAGGATATCGAAGTGCTGGAAGTGAAACTCGCCGACGCCATGGCGATGATCGAGGCAGGCGAGATCTATGACGCCAAGACGATCATGCTACTGCAATGGGCGACGTTGAACAGGCCAGGCCTGAAATAGCGTCGTTTGGCGGTGTTTAATTGCTGCCAAAATCAATGCGGCAGCATTCATCATGATGTCACGAATCGCGGCTACCGAGGGGCGCTCGCCGGATAGGTCCGGACCATCACCATACCTTCAAAACGATTGATGCTATTTCAGGAGAAAGCCGATGTGGCTCAGCAATTTCTCGCTCGTTCTTCCCGATGAGGTCGTCGATCAGGGATCTGTTCGCATAGAAGATGGTGTGATCGCGGAGATCCGACCCGAGCTGGTGGAGGCTGCGACGTTCGATGGCGGCGGGCGGCTGCTGATGCCGGGCTTCGTCGATCTGCATGGTGATATGATCGAGCGCGAAATCGCGCCGCGGCCGAATGCGACGATGCCCATCGATTTCGGCATCCATGAACTCGACAAGAAACTTGCCGCCGCCGGTGTCACGACCGCCTATGCCGCTGTCTCTTTCGCCACCGAAAGTGTCTACGGCCATGTCCGCTCGCTGGAGACCACCTCGGCCGTGATCCAAGGCATCAACAGCCTGCGCGACCACCTGCTGATCGACCACCGCGTCCATGCCCGTTATGAGATCACCAACGTCGGCGCAGCGCCGACGCTGGAGCGTCTGCTGGAAGGCGGTTTCGTCGACATGGTGTCGTTGACGGACCATACCCCGGGCAGGGGCAATATAACAACATCGAAGCCTACCTTCTCAGCATGTCGGAGCGCCGCGGCATCACCCGCGAAGCTGCCGAGGAAGTGTTGGCCCGGCGCATCGCCCTGCGGCACGATCCCGATATCGAACACAAGCTCCGCGATATCGTCGGCCTGACCTTGAGGCACAAGCTGTCGCTTGCTTCGCATGACGATGACAGCGCGGAAAAGGTGGCCGAGATGTTCGACCTTGGCGTAACGATCAGCGAATTCCCCGTGACACTGCCGGCCGCCGAAGAGGCGCGTCGCCGCGGTCTCTGGACGCTGATGGGCGCGCCGAATGCCTTGCGTGGCCAATCCATGTCCGGGAATCTGAGTGCGCTCGATGCCGCCGGCGCCGGCCTTCTCGGCATCATCGCCGCCGATTATCATCCGGCCGCCTTCGTGCCGGCGATTTTCAAGATTGCTGACGTCGCCAGCGGTGGCCTGCCGGCGGCGGTTGCCATGGCGACGGCTGGTGCCGCGCGCGCAGCAGGTCTCACGGACCGTGGCGAGATCGCAGTTGGCCAGAAGGCTGATTTGGTGGCCGTCGAGCATGGCGCGGTTCATCGCATCCGCGCCACCTTCCGCAACGGCCGCATCGTCTACAGCGATGGCACGCTGCATCCACTGATGGCAACGGCTGCGTAAGGGGAACGCAGCTAGATTTGGTTGATGTCACCGAGCAGTGAAATGATCTGTCGCCCATCGGCAACGGGTATCTGGGCGGCAGCAATCGCTTTGCCGCCCTCCATGCGCACCTTGCCTTGTGCCAGTAACCGGAGCGACTGCGGATAAAGCTGATGCTCGATCGTGAGCACGCGGGCGGCGAGCGTTTCCGCCGTGTCGTCGGTCAGCACCGGCACGGCTGCTTGGCCGATCGCCGGCCCTTCGTCCATGCCCTCGGTGACGAAATGCACGGTGCAGCCGGCGATCCGCTGGCCTGCGTCGATGGCGCGCTGATGCGTGTGTAGGCCGGGAAAAAGCGGCAGCAACGAAGGATGGATATTGATGATGTGGCCTTCGTAGCGCTGGATGAAGCGGCCGGAGAGCAGGCGCATATAGCCGCCAAGGCAGATAATGTCCGGCGAAAGCGCATCGAGCTGCGCGAGGATTGCCTCCTCATGCGCGTCCTTGCTGGCAAAATCCTTGCGGACGAAAGCGAAGGTGGCGATGCCCTCTGCAGCGGCTTTCGCCAAACCGCCGGCATCGGCCTTGTCGGAGATCACGCCGACGATCTCGGCCGGATAATCCGAAGCCGCCGCAGCCTTGACCAGCGCCATCATGTTGGAGCCGCTGCCCGAGATGAAGACGACGACGCGTTTGCGGGCCGAACTCATATCGCCAGCGTGCCCTTGTAGACGGTGCCGGCAGCGACGTCGTCGCGAGCGATCATGCGACCCAGCGTGACGATGGTTTCGCCCTCGGCCTCAAGTGCCGCCTTGACGGCACCGACATTCTCGGCCGCGACGACGGCAATCATGCCGATGCCGCAGTTGAAGGTGCGCAGCATTTCCTTGGCCTCGACGCCGCCTGTCTTGGCAAGCCAGGAGAAGACCGGCGGCACCTTGACCGCGGCAAGATCGATTTCGGCAGCAAGATGCTTCGGCAGCACCCGCGGAATATTCTCAGGGAAGCCGCCGCCTGTGATATGCGCAAGCGCCTTGATCGCATGCGTCTCGCGGATCGCTTTCAACAGCGGCTTGACGTAGATGCGTGTCGGCGTGAGCAGGGCTTCGCCGAGCGCCTTGCCGTCGGCAAAGGGAGCCGGCGCGTCCCAACCAAGGCCGGAGAGACCGACGATCTTGCGCACCAGCGAAAAACCGTTGGAGTGAACGCCGGAGGAGGCGAGGCCGAGAATGACGTCACCCTCGGCGATGTCGCCGGAGGGGAGAAGCTGCCCACGTTCGGCAGCACCCACCGCAAAGCCCGCCAGATCGTAATCGCCATCGGAATACATGCCCGGCATTTCCGCTGTTTCTCCGCCGATCAGCGCGCAACCAGCCTCTCGGCAGCCGGCCGCAATGCCGCCGACGATCGCGGCACCCTGGTCGGGATCGAGCTTGCCGGTGGCGAAATAGTCGAGGAAGAACAGCGGTTCAGCGCCTTGGACGACGAGATCGTTGACGCACATGGCGACGAGGTCGATGCCGACCGTGTCATGATAATTCGCATCGATGGCGATCTTCAGCTTGGTGCCGACGCCGTCATTGGCGGCAACCAGTACCGGATCGGTGAAGCCCGCGGCCTTCAGGTCGAAGAGGCCTCCGAAACCGCCGATTTCGCCGTCTGCGCCAGGGCGCCGGGTCGAACGAACCGCCGGCTTGATCTTTTCGACCAGCAGGTTACCGGCATCAATATCGACGCCCGCATCGCTATAGGTCAGACCGTTTTTTCCAGACTGGCTCATACTTCCGCCTCCGATTGGCCATCATTCCAATTGGAACAATTTTAATCGGGTCGCCATTGCATGACAGGAACCTTTATGCAAGGCGCTAGCGCAGGCAAACCCTCGATTTTCCCCGCTTCACAGCGCCCAAAGGCCGATTTCGGGCCGCAGGCTTGACCATAATTGCGGCGTCATCCTATGTCCTAAGCGAGCGGCCGGCGGGCGGCAAATAATGGGGAAATAGATGGAGCAGCAAGTCAGCGGGGCGAGCCTCAAGCGCCAGATCATCTTCTGGGTGATCGTGCTCGCGGTCTTGATTGTCTTTCTCTATCTCTTCAGCTCGATCCTCTTGCCCTTCATCGCCGGCATGTCGGTCGCCTATTTCCTCGATCCGGTCGCCGACCGGCTGGAAAGGATCGGCCTCAGCCGTTTCATGGCGACGGTGGTGATCCTCGTCGCCTTCGTGCTGGTCTTTGCGCTGGCACTGACGATTTTCATTCCGATCATCGTCAATCAGTTCAATGATTTCATTCAACATATACCGGGCTACGTACAGCAATTCCAGAAGTTCATCGCGCATACGCAGACCACGATGCTGCCGGATTGGATTCGCAATCAGCTCGGTGCCATCAAGGACAATTTCTCCAGCATATTGTCGGATGGACTGAGCTTCGTCGGCGGCTTGTTCGCGCAGATATGGAGCTCCGGCAAGGCGCTGGTCAACATCATCTCACTGATGGTCGTCACTCCGGTCGTCGCCTTCTATATACTGCTCGACTGGGATCGCATGATCGCCAAGGTGGATGCCTGGGTGCCACGCGATCACGTCTCGACCGTGCGCGAAATCGCCCGGGAAGTGGATCAGGCAATCGCCGGCTTCATCCGCGGCCAGGGCTCGCTCTGCATCATCCTCGGTGTCTATTACGGCGTCGGCCTGTCGCTGGTGGGTTTGAATTTTGGCCTGCTGATCGGTTTGTTCGCCGGCATGATCAGCTTCATCCCCTATGTCGGTTCGCTCGTCGGCCTCTTCCTGGCGGCCAGCGTCGCGCTGGTGCAGTTCTGGCCGGATTATCTCTGGATCGGGCTCACGCTCGCCGTCTTCTTCACCGGCCAGTTCCTGGAGGGCAACGTGCTGCAGCCGAAGCTGGTCGGCGAAAGTGTCGGCTTGCATCCGGTCTGGCTGATGTTCGCCCTTTTTGCCTTCGGCGCACTCTTCGGTTTCGTTGGCCTGCTGATCGCCGTTCCGGCCGCGGCAGCCTGTGGCGTCCTTGTCCGTTTCGCCCTTTCGCGGTACCTTCAGAGCGACCTCTATCATGGACGCTCGGAAACCGGTAAAGCGCGCAAAACCAAGGCCGGCAATCCTGAGAACAAATAGACATGACCGACGCGAAGAACGCTGATCTGAGGCGCAAGCCCGCCGAACAGCTGCCCCTGGCCTTCACCCATGACGCCGCGAGTGGCCGCGATGACCTGCTGGTGGCCAATCCCCTGAGCGCGGCCGTGAAGATCGTCGATTCATGGCCGCACTGGCCGTCGCCGGTGGTTATCCTCGCCGGGCCGGTCGGTTCGGGAAAATCGCATCTCGCCAGCATCTGGCGCGAGAAAAGCGGTGCAATCGCCATTCATCCGAAAGCCGGTTCCGCTGCCGCGGTGGCGGCGGCGGACGGCCCGGTAATCTTCGAGGATGTCGATCGCCTGGGCTTCGACGACACCGAGCTTTTTCACGTCATCAACAGCGTCAGGGAAAACGGCACGGGCTTGTTGATGACCAGCAGGCTCTGGCCAATGTCCTGGCCTGTCGCGCTACCCGATCTGCGCTCGCGGCTGAAAGCGGCGACGGTGGTCGAGATCGGCGAGCCGGACGAGGAGCTGTTGTCGCAGGTGATTGTAAAGCTTTTCGCCGACCGGCAACTTTATATCGATGACAAACTGTCCTTTACATTGTCAATCGAATGGAGCGGTCCCTGAACGCCGCGCAGTTGATCGTCGACCGGCTGGATCGGTTGGCGCTTGGTCGCGGCACCAGGATAACACGCCTTTTGGCTGCTGAAGTATTGAACGAATTCGGCAATTCCAACCCGGCTGATTGAGCGATAGGTGACTGTCACAGTTCCGTCGTCAAACTGCTATACGTGGCACAAAGTTCTAAGATGAGGGCAGGTGGAGCATGGACTCGGCGTTAACGGAACATCAGGACACCAACCAGCAAGCCCCGGAGGCCGCGCCGCCGATCAACGAATTACTGACCAGCCCCGAGCGCTTCATCAATCGCGAATTCTCCTGGCTGCAGTTCAACCGCCGCGTTCTCGAGGAAACGTTGAACACGGCGCATCCGCTTCTGGAGCGCATCCGGTTCCTCTCCATTTCCGCCGCCAACCTCGATGAGTTCTTCATGGTGCGCGTCGCCGGCCTCGAAGGCCAGGTCCGCCAGAAGATCCTCATGCGCACGCCTGACGGCAAGACACCGGCCGAACAGCTCGACGACATCCTGCGCGAAATCGACAATCTGCAGATGGAGCAGCAGGCATCGCTCGCCGTGCTGCAGCAGTATCTCGCCAAGGAAGACATTCTGATCGTCCGCCCGCCGGCACTTTCCGAGGTCGACCGGCAATGGCTCGCCAATGAATTCGAGCAGGCGATCTTCCCGGTACTGACGCCGCTTTCCATCGATCCGGCGCATCCGTTCCCGTTCATTCCGAATCTCGGCTTCTCGATCGCGCTGCAGCTGAATAGCAAGAACGGCCGCGAGCCGATGACGGCGCTGCTGCGCCTGCCGCCGGCGCTCGACCGATTTGTCCGCCTGCCAGACGCCAGCAACGTCATCCGCTATATCACGCTGGAAGATGTGGTGAACATCTTCATTCACCGGCTCTATCCAGGCTATGAGGTACAGGGTTCGGGTACCTTCCGCCTCATCCGCGACAGCGATATCGAAGTCGAGGAAGAGGCCGAAGATCTGGTGCGTTTCTTCGAAACGGCACTGAAGCGCCGCCGCCGCGGCTCGGTAATCCGCATCGAGACCGACTCGGAAATGCCGCTCGAGCTGCGCCAGTTTGTGGTGGAATCGCTGAACGTGCCGGAAAACCGCATCGCCGTTCTGCCCGGCCTGCTGGCCCTCAACACGCTGTCTGAAATCGCCAAGGCCCCGCGCGACGATCTGCGCTTCGAGCCTTACAATGCCCGATTTCCTGAGCGCGTCCGCGAACATGCCGGTGATTGTTTCGCCGCGATCCGCGAAAAGGACATGGTGGTCCACCATCCCTATGAATCCTTCGACGTGGTGGTCCAGTTCCTGCTCCAGGCTGCGCGCGATCCTGACGTTCTGGCGATAAAGCAGACGCTCTATCGTACCTCCAATGACAGCCCGATCGTGCGGGCGCTGATCGACGCTGCCGATATGGGCAAGTCGGTCACGGCGCTGGTCGAGCTTAAGGCTCGCTTCGACGAGGAGGCCAACATCCGCTGGGCGCGCGACCTTGAACGCGCTGGCGTGCAGGTTGTCTTCGGCTTCATTGAGCTCAAGACGCATGCGAAGATGTCGATGGTCGTGCGTCGGGAGGACGGCAAGCTGCGTACCTATTGCCATCTCGGCACCGGCAACTACCACCCGATCACCGCCAAGATCTATACCGACCTGTCCTACTTCACCTGCGATCCGAAGATCGCGCACGACATGGCGAACATCTTCAATTTCATCACCGGTTACGGTGAGCCGGAAGAGGGCATGAAGATCGCCGTCTCGCCCTATACGTTGCGCCCGCGCATCCTTCAGCACATCGAAGAGGAAATCGAGCACGCCGGGAACGGCCAGCCGGCGGCGATCTGGATGAAGATGAACTCGCTGGTCGACCCCGATATCATCGACGCGCTCTACCGCGCCAGCAACGCCGGCGTCGAGATCGATCTCGTCGTGCGCGGCATCTGCTGCCTGCGTCCGCAGGTGGTCGGCCTCTCCGAGAACATCCGCGTCAAGTCCATCGTCGGCCGCTTCCTCGAACACAGCCGCATCTTCTGTTTCGGCAATGGCCAGGGCCTGCCGTCAGAAAAGGCGCTTGTCTATATCGGCTCGGCCGACATGATGCCGAGAAACCTTGATCGCCGCGTTGAAACCCTCGTTCCGCTGACCAACAAGACCGTGCATGAGCAAGTTCTTGCACAGATCATGCTGGGCAACATCATTGACAATCAGCAGAGCTACGAGATATTGCCGGACGGTACTTCGCGGCGCATGGAAGTGCGCAGAGGGGAAGAGCCGTTCAACGCGCAACAGTATTTCATGACCAATCCCAGCCTGTCGGGCCGTGGTGAAGCTTTGAAATCCAGCGCGCCGAAACTGATCGCCGGGCTGTTGTCGGGCCGCAAGATATAAACTGGACCTGCATGGTTGAATCAGAAGCCCAGGGGCGCCTTCCCGGTATAGCCCCTGTCTCCGTCGTCGATATTGGATCGAACTCGGTTCGTCTTGTCGTCTATGAAGGACATTCGCGGTCGCCAACCATTCTTTTCAACGAGAAGGTGCTTTGCGGCCTTGGCAAAGGCATAGCGCTGACCGGAAAGATGGATGAGGAGAGCGTTGCGCGCGCACTCGCAGCCCTGCACCGGTTCAAGGCGCTGTCCGATCAGGCGCGTGCATCGACCATCTACGTTCTGGCGACGGCTGCTGCTCGCGAGGCAAGCAATGGCCCGGAATTCATCCATCAGGCTGAATCGATCCTGCAGCGCAAGGTGCGCTTGCTTTCGGGCGAGGAAGAAGCGCAGTTTTCCGCGCTCGGTATCATCAGCGGCTTTTTCAGTCCGGACGGCATTGCCGGCGACCTCGGTGGCGGCTCGCTCGAACTCATCGACATCAGGGGCAAGGAGATCGGCAAGGGCATCACCCTGCCGCTCGGGGGCCTCAGGCTTTCGGAATATGCCAACGGTTCGCTTGCCAGGGCGCGCAGCTTTGCCCGCAAGCATGTGAAAACAGCGAAATTATTAAGCAGGGGCGAGGGACGCACCTTCTACGCTGTTGGCGGTACCTGGCGAAACATCGCCAAGCTGCATATGGAGATCCGCAAATATCCGCTGCATATGATGCAGGGCTATGAAGTGCCGCTGGACGAGATGATGCGCTTCCTCGACCAGATCAGCGAGGCAAGGGAAACGAAGGAGCCGGCGCTGCTGTCGATCTCCAAGCATCGTCGTTCGCTGCTGCCCTTCGGCGCGGTGGCGATGCGCGAAGTTCTGGCGGAGATGAGGCCTTCCATCGTGTCCTTCTCGGCGCAGGGCGTGCGTGAAGGCTATCTCTATTCGCTGCTGACCGAGGCGGAACGCCATAGCGATCCGCTGCTGGTTGCCGCCGGTGAGCTTGCCATCCTGCGTGCCCGCTCGCCGGAACATGCCCGCGAGCTCGCCGAGTGGACCGGCCGGATGATGCCCTTCTTCGGCATCACCGAGACGGAGGAGGAAAGCCGCTATCGCCAGGCCGCGTGCCTGCTTGCTGATATTAGCTGGCGCGCCCATCCTGACTATCGCGGCTTGCAGGCGCTGAACATCATCGCCCACACCTCCTTCGTCGGCATCACCCATGCCGGCCGCGCCTTCATTGCGCTTGCCAACTACTATCGTTTCGAGGGCCTTAACGATGACGGCGCCACGGGGCCGTTGGCGACGATCGCCACGCCGCAATTCATCGAGCGGGCCAAGCTGCTCGGCGGCCTGCTGCGCGTCGTCTATCTTTTTTCGGCTTCCATGCCGGGCGTCGTCCGCCACCTGTCGTTCCGCCGCTCGCTGAGCCCGGACTTGGATCTCGAATTCGTCGTGCCCGCAGAATACCACGATTTTGCCGGCGAACGGCTGGAAGGCCGGCTGCAGCAGCTCGGCAGGCTGACAAACAGAAGATTGGCGTTTCGGTTCGAGTAGGAAGATACCTTCTCCCGTGGGGAGAAGGTCGCGCAAATGCCCGGGTTGAGGGTGGCTTGCACTGTAGGACGGCCCGCAACCCTCCAAAGGGCCGTCGCTCTTGCTCTGATCCGCTCGTTGGGTACCTTCTCCTCTCGCGGGGAGAAGGAAACACTGTTACTTGGCGTTCAGGAAATCACCGACTTCGAGAATGCTGAACTCGTTGTCGTCGGCCTTGTTGACAGCGCGGCCGGCCGAGAAGGGCAGGTTGTTGTCGTTGCCGATGATGATGTGAGTAGCATCGACGCGGTCGACGTTTTCGATGGTGACGAAGGGCATATCGTAGAAGCCGTCGCCGCCGCCCTGGCGCCGCTTGTGATCGGGATCTTCGATGTGCAGCAGATCGATATAGCCGATCTTGCGGACAGCCTTGCCGGCATTGGCGTCGTTAAATTCGATCTTGTAAACGCGCTTCAGTTCGGCCGGCGCTTCGAAGCAATCCGGCTTCGGCTGCTTCGGATCGGCGCAGACCTTGTCCTTTGTGCCGGCGCCGTTGTCGCGCTCGATCACCAAGGCGGTGCTGGCGTCCAGCATATTGAAATCGCCGATCGAGGCGCCCTTGTCTTCGAAGGGGTAAAGCCAGCTACGGCCGGTCCAGCTCTTGGAAGCGACGTCGAATTCGATGACACGGATCGCGGTATGGCCGTCGACACTCTCCATCTGGCCGTCATCCTTGTAGATCGCGCCTTCCAATAGACCATAGAGCTTGCTGCCGTCCTTTGACATGGCGAGGCCTTCGAAGCCACCCGAGCGCTTCAGGTTGAAGGCCGGCATCTTCTGCGTCGGATTGCCGGGCAGTTGCAGCAGGGGATTGTCCGGCGACATGACGGGCTTGCCGTTGAGCGTGGTCGGGAAAACGTCGGTCAGCGCGCCGTTCGTATCGAATTTCAGCAGGTAGGGACCGAATTCGTCTCCGATCCAGAAGCCGTCCGCGACCGGTTGGATCGACTCAATGTCGAAGTCGGCGCCGGTCAGATAGCGCTTGCCGGCGCCTTCGAGAACGATCGGGAAGGGCGCTTCTTGTTCGGGTCGGACAGGAACAGGTTCTTGACGACATCGACCTTGCCATTGTCCCAGTCGAATTTGACCTGGTGCAGGAACAGCATGGAATCGCTCGAATTTTGCTTGGAACCGAATCCGTTGTCGGTCAGCGTCCAGAAGGTGCCATCCGGCATGGTCTTGATCCCGGAAAAACCCTGGATCGCCTGGCCGTTGAAAGGCAGCTTCAGGTCGGTCATGCGGGCGCCGTCCATGCCCGGAACCGTGCCAAGGGCTTCGGTGCGCTTGCGGTCAGGCGTCGTGAACTTGCCGGACGTTTTGAGGAAATCCGGTGCATCGGCCGGCGCCGGCACAATGGTATTGGCCGGCAGAATGGCCTGCGAGGTCAGCTTTGCAGGAAATTGGGCTTCATCGGCCTTGGCCGCAGCGGCAATCAGAACAAAAAGTGCCGTGGAAGCGAAAAGAATTCGGGTCATCGTGTCACCTTGTTGAGAGGGATTGGCAAAACAACCCCCGCTTAACAGGCGAGCTATGTCGGCGAATTAACGCTTAGGTGAAGCTTTGGTGACTGTGGACAACTCATAGGGTGTAAATCCCAGGCGATTATTGCCCCTTGCTTATGGCCTTCCGCACCTGCTCTCTCGGCATATGCAGGGCGATCACGCCGAGCGTCTGGTCGCGGCCGCGAACGGCGTGATCGCCCAAATCTTCCGTGGCGATCTCCTCCGGAAGCTCTATCCGTCTTGCAAGGTCGGCCGAGATCAGCACTTGGCGTTCCAATGTCTTGCACAGAGATTCCAGCCTAGCCGTGGTGTTCACCGTGTCGCCGAAATAGGCAATCTTGTGGTGGTCGACGCCGATTTCGGCGGTGACGATGCCGCCGCCATGTAACGCCGCCCTCAGGCGCGGCACTCTGCCGTAGGATTTCAGCCAGGTTTCGGCATTCGCCTCGATATCGGCAAGGATGTCGAAGACACAGCGAATGCAACGGGCATTCTTCACGCCACGTTCAAGCGGCCAGGTGATGATGGCGGCATCGCCGATATAGTCGTCGATCGCGCCCTTATGCCGCCGCACCGGCTCGGCAAGCGCGCCAAATATGGAGCCCAGGTATTGCTGTGCTTTAAGGTCGCCACGCTCTTCAGCAAAAGCCGTCGAGCCGACGAGGTCGATGAAGAGAAACACGCGCTCTTCCTGCACCGGATTGCGGTAACGGCCGGTCAACAGACTGAGGAAGACGTCGCGGCCGAGCAATTCCCTGACGCGCCCGACGAAGATGACGACCGCGGTCACCATGACGGCGTAGATGTAGATATCGACCTGCAACAGCATGACGTTGGCCCAGCTGTCGGTGATCAGGTTCAAGGATTTCAGCAGGCCGCCGGCCACCGCAAAGCCGAAGGCGATCAAGGCGAAATCGGCAATCAAGGCCGAGACGATAAACGCCGGCGTGGGCAGGCGATGCATCCAACGGTTCAAGCGCGGCAGGATCATGCGGCGTTCGAAGGCCAGCGCCGGCACGCCGCAGAACAACGCGTAGACAGCGCCGATATAAAGCGGCGACGCATGGAAAAATAGCTTGCCGTAGACGACCCCACTTGCGGCGACGAAGATCGAGGTCACAATCCAGTTGAGCGCCGAAGGGAATCTTCCCATGCTGCCGATCCGCCAAGAGCTGGCGCATGCCCCCAAACCGGGATTGGTTTCGGAAAAGACCTGTGCACCATCAAGTATGTGATTGCGCTTCCATTTTGTCGGATGCGAGGCACAATCGCATTCGAAACCAACATCGCCATTTTTGGCGGATGTGCAACAGCCAAACGTTCGGTATTGCTGACGGTTGATAAAGGTCGCGCGGTTACAGGCTGACCGTCTCGACTCGCTTACCGACGAAGCGCAAGGCCACCTGGCCCTGGATCAGCTGCAGCGCCGTTTCGCCGAAAAGATCGCGTCGCCAGCCGGTGAGGGCGGCCACGTCGGCCTTCTCGCCTTCGGCGGCGATCTTATCCAGATCTTCGCTGTTGGCGATGACTTTCGGGGCGACACCGTGCTTTTCAGCGATGAGCTTTAGGAGAACCTTCAGCAGTTCAGCCGCCGCGGCCGTGCCCTCCGGTGCCTGCTGATGACGCGGCACATGCGGCATCTCGGCCTTGGGCAGCGCCAAAGCCTGGTTGATTGCATCCAACACGGCCGTGCCGGAAGCGGATCGTTCCCAACCCTTCGGGATTGTGCGCAGCCTGCCAAGCGCTTCCATGTCTTTCGGTTGCTGCTGGGCGATTTCGTAGATGGCGTCGTCCTTCAGCACGCGGGCGCGCGGCACATTGCGCGCACGTGCCTCGCGTTCGCGCCAGGCAGCGACGTATTTCAAGACGACCAGTTCCTGTGGTTTGCGCAGCCGCATCTTCAGCCGCTGCCAGGCGTCGTCCGGATGCAGATCATAGGTCTCGCGGGCTTCGAGGATCGCCATTTCTTCGAGCAGCCAGGAGGCGCGGCCCTCACGCTCAAGCTGCTCTTTTAGCGAAAGATAGACATCGCGCAGATGGGTGACGTCGGCGAGCGCATAGTCGAGCTGTTTCTCCGACAGCGGCCGGCGGCTCCAGTCGGTGAAGCGCGAGGACTTGTCGATATGGACGTTCTTGATGCGGCTGACGAGCTGGTCGTAGGAGACCGAATCGCCGAAGCCGCAGACCATGGCGGCGACCTGGGTGTCGAAGATCGGGTGCGGTATGAGGTTGCCGCGATTGAAGATGATTTCGATGTCCTGGCGGGCTGCGTGGAATACCTTCATGACGGCCGGATTGGCCATCAGCTCAAAAAAAGGTTTCAGGTCCAGGCCTTTTGCCAGTGGATCGACCAATACTTCGGTCGTCGGGCTCGCCATCTGGATCAGGCAAAGCTCCGGCCAGAAGGTCGTCTCGCGCAGGAATTCGGTGTCGATGGTAATGAATTCTGACTTGGCCAGCTCTTGGCAGGCCGCCTCCAATTGGGCGGTAGTTTCGATCATATCAACACATTCATGGTAAAATAGTTCGTTAACCTTCCTTCTCCTTTCGATCGGATATGTCAATACGTCGAAAGCCTAAGCCTCGGGCAGACGCCGCTTTTAAGTGGAATCGCTCAAAGCCCGGAAGTCGCCCTAAGCGAGCGTGGCGCAGGTTTCCGATTCCTGCCTAAGCCACGCGCACATAGCTGGTCATGCCCGTCTTCTGATGTTCGATGATATGGCAATGCAGCACCCAATCGCCGGGATTGTCGGCTACGAATGCGAGCTGCACCTTCTCGTTCGGCTGGATGAGGTAGGTGTCGGAGACGAAGGGCTGCACCTGGCGCGTCGAGGAGGAAAGTACGGTGAAGCTCATGCCGTGCAGATGGATCGGATGCGCATGCGGCGTTACGTTTTCCATGTCGATAACATAGCTCTTGCCGAGCTTCAGTTCGGCGAGCGGTGCGGTCGGATCAGACGTGTCGCCCGTCCACGGCACCTTGTTGATCGCCCAGAAACTGTAGCCGAGCGAGCCGCAAATGCTGTTGTCGGCGGTATTTTCGGCTGTGGCGCTGAGGATCAGAGGAATATGCTGGGCCGCGCCGATATCGGCCTTTGCGACCGGATTGTCTTCGAGAGGAGCCAAATCGCGAACATCGCGCTTCAGCGAGCTGCCGACCGACCGCAGCGTTGCCAGCACCTTCGGGTCTGTACCCCTTATATCCTCAAGCTTGACGATCGCGCCTTCGTCATCGGGCATGCGCACGGCCAACTCCAGGCGTTGACCGGGCCCGAGCTGCAATAAATCGAGCGGAAAGCGCTGCGGCACCGGATTGCCGTCGATGGCGATCACCGTTGCCTCAGCCCCTTCCATGCGGAAAGAATAGATGCGGGTAACGTCTGTCATGGCGAGGCGCAGCCGCACCAGCCCGCCGGAGGGGGCGTCATATTGCGGCTGTTGGCGCCAGTTCGCCGTGCGCACCGTCCCGTAGGTGCCCGACTTGGCGGAATCGCGCGGTCGGAACTGCGCGATGAATTGACTGTCGCCGCCGAGCCGCCAATCGCGCAGATTGAGGACCACTTCTGAGTCGAATGTCGGGTCTTTCGGATTTTCCACGACAATGACGCCGGTCATGCCATGTCCCATCTGAATCAGCGTGTTGCAATGCGGATGATACCAGAAGGTGCCGGCGTCCGGAGGCATGAAAGCATAGTCGAAGTGATCGCCGGTATAGACGTAAGGCTGCGTGAGGAAGGGCACTCCGTCCATCTTGTTCGGCACGCGGATACCGTGCCAATGGATCGTCGTCGGATCGTCGATGCCGTTGATCAGGCGTGCGGCGAAGGGCTCCCCCTTCTTCATGCGCAGGACGGGCGGCATGCCGGCGTCGCCATAGCTCAAAACGTCCTTGGTCGCCCCGGCATCCATCAAATCGGCTTGGGTATTCGCGGTCTTCAACACCTGCGGCTCCGGCGCCGCTATCGCGCTGCCGCCAAACCTGCCGGCGATGCCTAGCCCCACCCATAGGCACCGGCAACGGCAGAGGCTTTCAGAAGATTGCGGCGGGTGAGGATGGGCATGCGAGGCTCCGGAACACGGTGATTTACATGCTTGTTTAAAGTTGACTGTGGTATTCAGCAATAGCGCTGGGGTGGCTGAATTGCCGCATGGACTACTAGCAGTGGCACTGGCAGCTGGACCGGCTTCGTGCTTCGTTGGCAAGGCGAATAAAGCAGGAGGACCTATGCATCGCGACGTTCCGGACCAACACCGACAATTCGCCAAAGCCATGCGTCGCGACGCCACGAAGGCCGAGAACATGCTTTGGCAGGCACTGCGAGGTCGGCAGCTCGAGGGGTTCAAGTTCAGGCGGCAGGTTCCGGTCGACGGGTATATTCTGGACTTCGTGTGTTTCGAGGCGCGGTTGATCGTTGAGGTGGACGGTGCGCAACATGCGGAAAATAGGCGTGACGAGCGCCGGGATGCACACTTCGCAAGCCAAGTGTTCTGCGTTCTACGGTTCTGGAACGACGAGGTCGTTCAGAATCTTGATGGTGTTTGTTTGAGGATATTAGCGGAGTTGAGGAATATCGGAGAGTGAGTCAAACGCCGGCGCCATCCCGCCCTTGGCGGGCGGGAAAGCAATTTCATTGATTTAGGAATTGCGATATCGGCAGCTCCACACATGAGAGGCCCAGCGCAATTTCTAAGTCATTGAAATTGCAAGGGCGGGGGTCCGTTTCTTGCTCAACCCTGTTCAAGGGTTCTGCGCGCCCCTACCTACCCCCGCCCTTGCAAAAACTAAGGCTTAGACGAGGGACAAACCCTCATCTAAACCTAAGTTTTTGCTTTCCCGCCCGCCAGGGGCGGGATACGGCTCCGCATTCCAGCCTTGACAAATCGGGCGCACCATGCGCTTTTCCGCCCGATTTTCTCGTCGGCAGGCGAGGGGCTTTCGTCCGCATTCGCCGCCGTCCGCCAAGTCCAGGATATATACTATGCATCGCTATCGCAGCCACACATGCGCCGCCCTGCGCAAGTCCGACGTCGGTTCGACCGCCCGTATTTCCGGCTGGGTTCATCGCGTCCGAGATCATGGTGGCGTGCTGTTCATCGATCTGCGCGATCACTACGGCATTACCCAGGTTGTCGCCGATCCGGACTCTCCGGCTTTCAAGCTGGCCGAGACCGTGCGCGGCGAATGGGTTATCCGCATCGACGGCCTAGTGAAGGCCCGCACGGAAGATACCATCAACAAGAACATGCCGACCGGCGAGATCGAGCTTTATGCGCAGGAGATCGAAGTGCTCTCCGCCGCCAAGGAGCTGCCGCTGCCGGTTTTCGGCGAGCCGGAGTATCCGGAAGACGTTCGCCTGAAGTATCGCTTCCTCGATCTTCGCCGCGAAACGCTGCACCGGAACATCGTCAAGCGCACGCAGGTTATCTCCTCCATGCGCCGCCACATGGGTGAAGTGGGCTTCACCGAATATACCACGCCGATCCTGACGGCCTCCTCGCCGGAAGGTGCGCGTGACTTCCTGGTGCCAAGCCGTATCCACCCCGGCACCTTCTATGCCCTGCCGCAGGCGCCGCAGCAGTACAAGCAGCTGCTGATGGTCGCCGGCTTCGATCGTTACTTCCAGATCGCGCCGTGCTTCCGCGACGAAGACCCGCGCGCAGACCGTCTGCCGGGCGAATTCTACCAGCTCGACCTTGAAATGAGCTTCGTCACCCAGGAAGACGTCTGGAACACGATGGGACCGCTGATGACCCAGGTGTTCGAGGAGTTTGCCGACGGCAAGCCGGTCACCAAGGAATGGCCGCGCATCCCCTATGACGTCGCGATCCGCAAATATGGAACGGACAAGCCGGACCTGCGCAACCCGATCGTCATGGAAGCGGTGACCGACCATTTCGCCGGCTCCGGCTTCAAGGTCTTCGCCAACATGATCGCCTCGAACCCGAAGGTTCAGGTCTGGGCAATCCCCGCGAAAACCGGCGGCTCCAGAGCTTTCTGCGATCGCATGAACGCCTGGGCGCAGAGCCAGGGCCAGCCCGGCCTCGGCTATATCTTCTGGCGCAAGGAAGGCGAGAAGCTCGAGGGCGCCGGCCCGCTTGCCAAGAACATTGGCGAGGAGCGCACGGATGCGATCCGCACCCAGCTTGGTCTCGGCGACGGCGACGCCTGCTTCTTTGTCGCCGGTGATCCGGACAAGTTCTACAAGTTCGCTGGCGAAGCCCGCACCAAGGCCGGCGAGGAGCTGAACCTGGTCGACCGCGACCGTTTCGAGCTTTGCTGGATCGTCGACTTCCCGTTCTTCGAATGGAGCGAGGAAGAAAAGAAGGTCGATTTCGCTCACAATCCCTTCTCGATGCCCCAGGGCGGCCTTGAGGCACTGCAGAGCCAGGATCCGCTGACGATCAAGGCGTTCCAGTACGACGCCGTCTGCAACGGTTTCGAAATCGCTTCGGGCTCGATCCGTAACCAATCGCCGGAAATCATGGTCGCCGCGTTTGAAAAGATCGGCCTCAGCCAGGCGGATGTCGAAGAGCGCTTCGGCGGCCTCTACCGCGCCTTCCAGTACGGCGCGCCTCCGCACGGTGGCGCCGCTTTCGGTATCGACCGCATCATCATGCTGCTGGTCGGCGCCAAGAACCTGCGCGAGATCTCGCTGTTCCCGATGAACCAGCAGGCACAGGACCTGCTGATGGGCGCTCCTTCGGCCGCAACGCCGACGCAACTGCGCGAGCTGGCGATCCGCCCGGTGCCGCCGGTGAAAAAGGACTGAGGCTTTTAGTCATATCGAGATGACCCGGCGGTGTGTTTCACGCCGCCGGGCTTCCCTTCCGAAGACGCCTCTCCAATCGTTCCCTGCCTAGTCGTTTGATGTGACCTTCAGGCCGATCATCTTCGGGATCGACTCTCTTGCGTTTTTAGCGGCTTCTATGACCGTCGACATGGGGACGGGCTTGGCGGGCGTGGCGCTGATCGTCAGGCTTTTGGGATCGTTGAAATATTCGACGACGGCCATTGAGAGCGCTTCCCGGAGATCGGGAATTCCGAGCTGAGCGGTCGACGCCAGTATTTCTGCAGCAAGGGAGTTTGCCGATTGCGCGCGCGTCACATGATCCCATTTGCTCATATAATCGAATGCGCGATTGGTGAATGAAGCATCGTCGAAACGGATCTGAGCGCTATTCAAGGTCAGTTGCTGAACGAACGCGAGACCCAACAAGTATTTAGCATTCTTGGTATTTTGATCGTCCTCGGTGTCGGTCATGGAGGAGTATAGAGCCTCTGCGGTATTGTAGAATGCGGGGTAAGACCGGAGAGGCTGAGCTGGACATTCAGTTTCCCTATGTTCTCTAAATCAAACGTGTATTCCGTCAGGTCATACTTGCCCGTGGAAAGCTCCCAACTGCTTTTCATGGAAAACGCCGCGTGTACGTGCTGGAGCTCGAATTGCCTGATTGCTTCGGAGCTTACAGGCATCTGAGCCATGGAAAGATCGGCAACAATTCCGTCAATTGTAAAACTGGAGTCGATGCCCTTTTTGTCCGGACGTTTCATTGCGACGGAATCAGCGCCGGAGATGGAAAAAAGCTCTTCACCCAGCCTTGAGTAGGACACCGGGCCTACATGGGCATGATAAACGAATACCGAGTTTATATCGCTCAGGGTCGCATTCGCGGGAATTTCGAGGTCATCCACCCTTAGTCCCGCGGCACTGGCACTGAAGTCTTTTTGCTTTATTGAGACATCGGGAATAAGCACTTTTTTTATCGCATAACCGCCGGACTGTTCGGTCACGCCAGTCATCGCGACGTCGCCGAGGGCAATGCCGGTTCTTCTTCGCGGCGTATATGTCACGTTTCTCAGGACGATGGTTGAACCATTAACATCGACGTTTCCGGCCTCGATCGAGTCGCCTATTTGTGCGACTATGGCATTGTTGAGCTTCTTCAGGACGTCGGCTCCATCGAGCGCGAAAGCGGAGTTCGCAAAGAACATAAGGCCGGCGCCGACGACTGTTAGTTGACTCGTCCGATAGAAGATCATGATGGAGCATCCCGGCTGGAAAGGCTTTGATTTACACGGTTGGATTGCACATATCGCTGCAATCTCTAGCAACAGCTCGCATAAATTCCAATAGTAGTTGTATTTGCAATCTAGAATTTCCGGCCTTATCTCCGCTATCCGATGGGGCGTTGCGGTCTCGTGTTTTCACACGGCCCATTCTCCTGAAACGCAAAAACACGGCGACCGAAATCGCCGGGTTTTTTGTCGTTGGCAGAGAACTAAAGGGCAGCGTAGATCGCGTCGCGAAGATCAATGGTGAACTGTCCCCACATGCCTTCCAGCGTGGTGTTGGTAAGCGCCACGACTGTCAGCTTTTTCTGAGGGTCGACGAACCAACTGTGGCCGTAGACTCCACCCCATTTGATCGTGCCCACAGAAAACGGGGCTTGTGCTGCAACGGGGTCGATGACGACGGACCAGCCATAGCCGAAGCCGAAGCCGGCTTGCAGTGCCTGCATATGGCCGCCCGCCTGATCGGCCATCATCGTCTTCACAGTATCGGCCGACAGCAGCGGTGCCCCGCTCTTGCGCATCGTTTCCAGAATGGCCAGCACGTCGCTTGCCGTTCCGGCCATGCCGGCGCCACCGGAGTGATAGGAGGCGGGATCGAATATCCTGTCAGGCGCGAAACGGATCACGCCATCGAGTATCGGAACGAGCGCGTCATCCCCCATCCGCTCCGGCTCCGATGCGCCATTCATATAGGCGGCGGCGAGGCGGCTGCGATCACGAACGGAGAACGCGGTATCGGAGAGGCCAAGCGGCTTCATCACCAACTCCGCGACGGCATCGCCGAGCGCGCCGCCGGTTTCCTTTTCGATGATGCCGCCGAGCACATCCATCGCCAGCGAATATTGCCAGCCCTCGCCGGGCGGAAAGAGAAGGGGAGCGCTGCCGAGGCGCTTGAGGTTATCAGCAAGTGACAGGCCGGGCGTGTCGAGGCCATCGGATACGCCAGCCCGATGGTAGGGGCCGTCTTGCTCCTCCGCGAATGTGTAACCCAGTCCGGATGTGTGCGTGAGAAGGTGCCGGATACGGATAACGGCCTCACTTCCATCAGGCAGCCGCGGCTTAAAGTCCGGTAGCCATTTGGTGATAGGATCCTCGAGCCCGATGCGGCCCTGTTCGACGAGCCGCATGGTAGCGATGGTGACGATCGGCTTGGTGATGGAGGCAAGCCGGAAGATGGCATCTTCCTGCATCGCCGCCGCGTTTTCCCGATCCGCCAGACCGGCAGCTCGACGATAAATCAGTTCTCCATTTCGGGCGATGAGAACCACTGTCCCGACCAGCCTCTTGTCCGCCAGGGCGGAATCAATCGCAGCATCGACGCCTTCAGCAAGGCTGCCGTCGCGTGGACGCATGGAATTTTCCAGGGGAAGACTCATGGGGCAAAACCTTCTATAATCACAATGACCATTCCTGAATAAACCAGATTGGAGATTATTTCTAGAGTGACCATTGTGAAAAATAAAGAAGAGGCAGAAAATTCCTCGCCGCGCAAACGTGGGCGCCCGCCGGCTTTCGATCGGGAGACGGTTCTTGCCGCCGCGCGGGACACCTTCTGGAAGCATGGCTATGACGGTTCCTCCATCGCCGATCTGACGGCCGCTATGGGGATCACGCCGCAAAGCCTCTATGCTGCCTTCGGCTCCAAAGCCGAGCTCTACCGAGAGACGCTCGAGCAGTATCGGCGCATGCCACGAGCGGAGCCCGGTAATCCGTTCATGGACAAAGTGGATACGGTGACCGCCTTCGAGCGCTTTCTGACGAATTCCGCCAAGATCTTCACGGCGCCGGAGCATCCAAAAGGCTGCATGATATCGACGGCGGTGCTGAATTGTGCGGAGGAAAACGAGCCGATCGCTCACTATGTCGCATCGATGCGCCTGCAGGCGCTGGCTATCTTCACGGCACGGATCGAACGCGGTATCGCGGAGGGCGATATACGGCCGGATGCCGACGCCAAATCGCTTGCACGCTTTCTGGGCGCAATCGTGCAGGGCATGTCCGTCCAGGCGCGCGATGGTGCAACCACGGATGAATTGCTTGCCCTATTGTCTCATGCTCTCGGCGAACTGAAAAAATATTAGTTGCGGCCGGAGATATAGCCGGCGGCAAAGAAAAACCCGGCGATCGAGATCGCCGGGTTTCTGAATAGCTTGGAGATCGGCAGCTTAGTCGTTGGACGAAACCTTGAGGCCGATGACCTGCGGGATCGACTGCGGGGCTCCCATGGCGGCGCCGATGATCATCGGCAGCGGCACCGGCTTGTCCGGCGATGCCTTGACCGTCAAGCTCTTCGGATTGTCGAGATAGGCGCTGACGGCCGCGGAGACCGCATTCTGCAGCTCCGGAATGTTGAGCTGAGCCATCATGATCGGCGTCATCGCCTTCAGCGTGTCAGCCAACTGCTTGCCGGAAACGCCCTGCTGCTTGCCGGCAAATTCGAGTGCGCGGGAGGTGATCGAGCTATCGTCGAAGCGGATCTGCGCACTGTTGAAGGTCAGCTGCTGCAAAAGACCGAGCATGGCAAGACCGGCGGATTGCTGGGCATCCTGCTGGTTCGGATTGGAGCGGACGGTCTTGAGCGCATCCTGCAGCGACTTGGAGAAGGCGGGCGTGTAGCCGGAGAGGCTGAGCGCGATGTTCAGCTTGCCGACATCCTTGAAGTCCAGGGAATATTCGGTGATGTCAATCCTGCCCGGAGCTATCTCCCAGCTTCCCTTCATGGCGATCTTGCCGCTCAACTGCTGTAGATTGAGCTGGTTGATGGCCTCCTTGGTCTGCGGATCGGCGACCTTGCTGAGATCGGCCGTGATGCCGTTGACGTTAGCATTGAAGTCGAGACCGGACTTGTCGGCTCGCTTGTTCAGCGTGGCGTCGGCGTCGGTGAACGAGAAGACCTTCGTGCCATCCTTGGTGAACGAGAGGGAGCCGGCATGTGCGGTTTTATAGAGCAGCAGGGAGTCGAGATCGCCCTTGGTTGCATCGGCCGGGATTTCGACGCCACTCATCTTGAGATCGGAGGCTGCGATGGTCACGTCGTCCTTAGTGGTGGCAACGTCGGGAAACGCGATCTGATCGACCGTGTAGCCGCCGCCTGCTTCCGCGACGCCAGTCAAGGTGATATCGCCCACCTTGACGCCATCAGTCGTGCCAGCCGCTTTGACGCTCGCGCCTTTCAGCGTCACCGTCGTGCCGCTGATATCGATGCTTTCGGCTGCGATCGAGCCGCCCTGCTGAGCGTAGGCGTCATTGATCTTTTTCAGGAGGTCGTTGCCGTCGAGCGCAAAGGCCGAGTTGGCGAAGGACAGAATGGCGGCGCTGGACAGCATCAGCCGTGTTGTCCGATAGAAAGTCATGGTGGCTTTTCCTCATTGAGCTGGTGTGGCGGGCGTACATATTTTGCGCGTACTGCGGCGAGTTATATTCACGTTCGCCTAAATTTCCAATGACAATGGCGATAGCAAATACTTGCATTAGAATTGTGTCCAACGTTACCTCAGATCGTGCTTGAATTGAGGCGTCATCCACAAGTGCCTTCCACTGATTTCTTGCCGAAAACGGGTATCTCCGCTAGTCAAGAGCCATGGGACAAAATCTTTTACCGCCTGGTGGCGGCGACGATGACAGCATCCTTCCGGTCGATCTCAAGGCCGCGCTCGAGGAACGTTACCTGGCCTATGCCTTGTCGACGATCATGCATCGCGCCCTGCCGGATGTTCGCGACGGCCTGAAACCGGTTCACCGACGCATCGTTTATGCGATGAGCGAGATGGGCCTGCGCCCCAATGCTGCCTTCCGCAAATGCGCCAAGATCGTCGGCGAGGTGATGGGTAACTATCACCCGCATGGCGACCAATCGATCTATGACGCGTTGGCTCGTCTGGCGCAGGATTTCTCGCAACGCTACACGCTGGTCAACGGCCAGGGCAATTTCGGCAATATCGACGGCGATAGCCCCGCCGCCATGCGCTATACCGAATCCAAGATGACGGCGGTTTCAGAACTGCTGCTCGAGGGCATCGACCAGGATGCCGTGGATTTTCGCGATACCTATGACGAGTCGAATTCCGAGCCCGTCGTTCTGCCTGGCGCTTTCCCGAACTTGCTCGCCAACGGCTCCTCGGGCATCGCTGTCGGCATGGCGACCTCCATCCCGCCGCATAACGCCCACGAACTCTGTGACGCGGCGCTGCACCTGATCCGCGATCGCGATGCGACCGTCGAGAAACTGGTGGAATTCATTCCCGGTCCGGATTTCCCGACCGGCGGCATCATCATCGACGACCGCGACAGCATCATCGAAAGCTACAAGACCGGTCGCGGCGGTTTTCGCGTCCGTGCCAAATGGGAAACCGAAGATCTCGGCCGCGGCGGCTATCAGATCGTCATTACCGAAATTCCGTTCCAGGTGCAGAAGTCGCGGCTGATCGAAAAGATCGCCGAGCTGCTTCTGGCGCGCAAGCTGCCGCTGCTTGAGGATGTTCGCGATGAATCCGCCGAGGATATCCGCGTCGTCCTGATACCGAAGAGCCGCACCGTCGATCCGATGATCCTGATGGAATCGATGTTCAAGCTGACGGAGCTGGAAAGCCGCTTCCCGCTCAACATGAACGTTCTGTCCATGGGCCGCATCCCGAAGGTCATGGCGCTGAATGACGTGCTGAAGGAGTGGCTGGATCATCGCCGCGAAGTTTTGTTGCGCCGCTCGCGCTTCCGGCTTGCCGCTATCGAAAAACGCCTGGAAATCCTCGGTGGCTTCCTGATCGCCTACCTCAATATCGACGAGGTCATCGCCATCATCCGCGAGGAAGACGAGCCGAAGCCCGTCATGATCGAGCGGTTCGGTCTGACGGACAATCAGGTCGAGGCGATCCTCAACATGCGGCTGCGCTCCTTGCGCAAGCTCGAAGAATTCGAAATCCGCAAGGAATTCGACGGCCTGACTCAGGAGAAGGCCGATATCGAGGCCTTGCTCGCCTCCGACGACAAGCAGTGGCAGACGGTCGCCTGGGAAATCGGCGAGGTAAAGAAGAAATTCGCCAAGGCGACCGAACTCGGCCGCCGCCGCACGCAATTTGCCGAAGCGCCTGAGGCCGATGACGCGGCGATCCAGCAGGCGATGATCGAGAAGGAACCGATCACCGTTGTCGTCTCGGAAAAGGGCTGGATCCGCGCGCTGAAGGGCCACATCTCCGACACATCGACGCTCACCTTCAAGGAGGGTGACGCCCTGAAGGTCGCTTTCACGGCGCAGACGACCGACAAGATCCTGATCATTACGACGGGCGGCAAGGCCTACACGCTCGGTGGCGACAAGCTGCCTGGCGGCCGCGGCCACGGCGAGCCGCTGCGTATCATGGTCGACATGGAAAATGACCAGGACGTGCTGACCGCCTTCGTCCACGATCCTCAGCGTAAGCAACTGGTCGTCTCGACTGCTGGCAACGGCTTTATCGTGCCGGAAGTGGAACTGGTCGCCAACACCCGCAAGGGCAAGCAGATCATGAACTTGACGACGCCGGATGAGACCAAGCTGCTGGTGCCCGTCTCTGGCGATCACGTCGCCGTCGTCGGCGAGAACCGTAAGATGGCGGTTTTCCCGCTGGCGCAGATCCCGGAAATGTCGCGCGGCAAGGGCGTGCGCCTGCAGCGCTACAAGGATGGCGGCGTCGGCGACATCAAATGTTTTGCGATCGCCGACGGCCTGACCTGGGAAGACAGCGCCGGCCGTACGTTCACCAAGACCAAGGACGAGCTGGTAGAATGGCTTGGCGACCGTGCCGCAGCCGGCCGCACTGTGCCGAAAGGCTTCCCCAGAAGCGGCAGGTTCTCAGGCTGAGGTCAGCGGTGGCAAAGTCCGAGCAATCGACCCGGTAGGCCGCGATTGCAACGACGAATGCTTTGGGCGGAAGCAAAGGTTGAGAGAGACGGAACGCGAGCCCGTTATTCCTCGTAGGGAATGCAAACGTCTCTAAGGAAACGCGTAGCGCCTTCTTCATCAATTTCACCGGCGGCAACGGCAAGCACAAAGCTGTAGAGATTGGCGTCCGTTGTCTGGATCTTGTAACCATTGTCCATAAGGAAGATAGCCGCGGCCACGATGGCGATGCGCTTGTTGCCATCCACAAATACATGGTTTTTGGCCAAGCCAAAAAGATAGGCTGCAGCGAGTTCGGCAACATCCTCGCTACCGTATTGGGCTTTATTGATAGGACGCGCCAAGGCGGATTCGAGGGCACCTTCGTCTCGTAATCCGTATGAGCCTCCAAATCGTTTGATTTGTATCTTGTGCAATTGTTCGACGAGCGTTCGCGTCAAGAAGATGACAGGCATTATTCTGCCAACTTCTTCAGCGCCACTTTGTATTGATCCATGAAACGCTGCGCATGTTCCATTTGACGCGCAAAGTCCGCGTCCGTGGGCTGCAGGCGCAGTTCACCGTCTTGCATGCTGAGTTCGAGCGTATCGCCGGCCTCAAGGCCCATTCGATCAAGAATTTCTCTCGGAATAATCACGCCTTCGGAATTGCCGATCTTGCGGATAACGACGTTCATGGTTTTGCTCCTCATGTAATAACGGCGTTATAACACTTCGAATGGGCTGCTGCAAATATGCAGTTCGCTACCCCAACGCAGCCGCCATTCTCGCCCTGACCAGCGCCTGCCATAACGAATGAGCAGCGAGCGCCAGGATCAGCACCAGCCCGCCGGTAAGCGTCATGTTGCTTGGCGCTTCGGCAAAGATCAGCCAGACCCAGATCGGCGCCAGGATCGTTTCCAGCAGATAGAACATCGCCACTTCCGGCGCCGAGAGAAAGCGTGTGCCGGTGGCAAGGCACCAGAAGGAGAGGGGCATCAGGACCGCGCCGTCGAGCAGGATCCAGGCGGGATGATCGATGGCGATGCTTGACGGAATGACATGGTAGAGGCCGACCGCGGCAGGGATAATGGCGGACAATAGAGATGCAAAGCCCATATCCCGGCGCGAGGCTCGGGCGATTGTGATGGCGCAGGCGATGAAAAAGGACGCGAGAACCGACAGCGCGTCACCGAGGAAATGGCCGCCCTCCATGCCATCCTGCACGATCAGGCCGACGCCGAAGATCATCGCGATCATGGTGACGATGGTGGAATGAGCAGGGCGCTCCTTCAGGAAAATCCAGGAGAGGAGTGCGGCAAACATCGGATTGAGAGCGATGATGAACACCACATTCGCTGCCGTCGTATAGTAGATGGCGAGGAGAAAGGTGATGGTCGTCAAACCGTAGAAGAGGCCGACTGGAAGCCCGATCCAGCCCGGCAGAATGCTGCGCAGCGACCCGGTGACGCGGCGGATGACGATAAGTGCAACCAGCGACACGAAGATCGTCGCAAGGCTGCGCACCGACAGGACAGACCAGACGTCGCCGCTCGAAAGCCGAATCAGTGGGATATCCATCGACAGCGCGAGACCGCCGATCGTGGTCAGCAGCAAGCCTTTTCCGTGATGCGAGAGATGGGAGACCATTCAGTGAGAGATGTCTTCGACGGCATCCGCCGGGTCGAAGCGCTCCCAGCCGCGTGGCGTCAGATGCTCCTGCGGCTGGAACCGTGTCTTGTAGTCCATCTTGCGCGAGCCTTTGACCCAATAGCCGAGATAGACGTGCGGCAGGCCGAGCGCCTTGGTCCGCTTGATGTGATCTAGGATCATGAATGTGCCAAGCGAGCGATGGTCGAGATCGGGATTGAAATAGGAATAGACCATCGACAGCCCGTCGCTCATCACGTCGGTTAACGCCGCTGCCAGTAGCTCGCCCTTCGGCCGCTGCTCCAGTCCGGAGCCTTCCTCGCGCCGGCGATATTCGATGATGCGGGTGTTGACGTGGGTATCTTCGACCATGATCGCGTAGTCGAGTACGGTCATATCGGACATGCCGCCTTGCTGATGGCGATCATCGAGATAGCGGCGGAAGAGGGAATATTGTTCGCTCGACGGCTGCGCGGGAAATTCGGTGGCGATGATATCGCTATTGGACGCCAAAACGCGCTTCATGGACCGGCTGGGAATGAATTCCTGAGCGAGAATGCGAACGGAAATACAGGCGCGGCAGGATTCGCAAGCGGGGCGGTAGGCGATGTTCTGCGAGCGACGGAAGCCGCCCTGGGTCAAAATGTCGTTCATTTCCGCGGCGCGCGGACCGACGAGATGGGTGAAGACCTTGCGCTCCATCTCGCGCGGCAGGTACGGGCAGGCTGCCGGTGCCGTCAGATAAAACTGCGGGGATGGCGTCGACTGCGTGTTCATCTGCCGCTGATTGACCTTTCGTTCGGCATTCGGCTTCTCATTTTTACAAGCATGGCCCAAGTTTAGAAAACGTCAACTATGTCCTTTGTGCAAGGTCACAGTTTCCCGGCTTGTTTAGAAGCAAAACGCCCCTTCGTGCATGGTGGTCGGTCCGGACGACCGGACCGTTCGGATATGGTATTGGGTTGATATCGGCGTAATTTAGGCCGTTCGGATGATGACGGTGCCGAGCAACAGGTCATGGACCAGGCGGCTGCGTTCTATGAACAGGCCCGCCAGCAGAATGAGCGGCGTCAGAACCGAGTTCAGGATCCAGAACAACGCCAGATGCACGATCGCGGTGAGAAAATCCATCGGCCGGCCATCCAGTCGCACCATGGCGATGCCCATAGCCCGCATGCCGAGCGAGGCCTGATGCGGCCCACCAAGCGTCCAGCCGAAATAGAAACCGGCGACGATGATGAACAGAACGGGGTAGAGCACGAAGCCCAGCCCAAGCGTCAGTATCGAAACGAAGAATAGGAGGACCGCTGCCGGGATGCAGAGCAGACCGACGATGACGTAATCGAGGATGAAGGCGAAGATGCGCCGGCTCAGCACACCACTATAGGCGCGCCAGTCGTCCGGTGCTGCATAAAGCGGGCTGGGGTTCAGGCTCATTGTCTTCCTCCTTCGCGAATAACCCCTTCAATCGTTCCGATTTAAGGAAAGGCTTGTCCGCAGGTTAAAGATTCTACTACGACCTTTACGCATCCGACAGGACGCGCGGCGCAGTAGGGAAACATTTGCCGAACATATGGTGAGAGGTCCGGCAAATGCAATAAGCTTGTGGCCAGTGATTACCTCTTTGCCAGCTGTCTCGCCACTTCCACCGCAAAATAGGTAAGGATACCGTCGCAGCCGGCGCGCTTGAAGGCGAGCAGGGTCTCCAGCATCACCCGTTCGCCGTCGATCCAGCCGTTGGCGGTGGCCGCCTTGATCATCGAGTATTCGCCGGAGACTTGATAGGCGAAGGTCGGAAGGCCAAACGCCTCTTTCAGCCGCCAACAGATGTCGAGATAGGGCAGGCCGGGCTTGACCATCAGCATGTCGGCGCCTTCCTCGACGTCGAGGGCAGCGTCTCGTACCGCCTCGGTGCCGTTGGCCGGGTCGATATAATAGGTCTTCTTGTCGCCTTTCAGCAGGCCGCCGGTCGAGATCGCCTCGCGATAGGGGCCGTAGAAGGCCGAGCTGAACTTGGTGGCATAGCTCATGATGCCGACGCTCTGGTGGCCGGCAGCGTCGAGCGCATGGCGGATGGCGCCGATGCGCCCATCCATCATTTCCGACGGTGCAATGATATCGGCGCCGGCATCTGCCTGGTAGACGGCGGCGCGTGCCACCTGTTCGACGGTCTCGTCGTTGACGATCTCGTTGCCGCGCAGAATGCCGTCATGGCCATGGCTGGTGAAGGGATCGAGGGCGACGTCGGTGATGACGCCGATATTCGGCACAGCCTTCTTGATGGCAGCGCTGGCGAGATTTATGAGGTTGTTCTTTTCCAGGCTGTTCGAGCCGGTTTCGTCGCGCAGTTCCATTTCGATATTCGGGAATGTAGCGAGCGCCGGAATGCCTAGGTCGGCCGCTTCCTTTGCGGCTTCCACGGCCTTGTCCACGGTCATGCGATTGACGCCCGGCATGGCCGGGATCGGCTCGATGATGCCGTTGCCGGGGATCACGAAGATCGGCCAGATCAGGTCGTCGACAGTCAGCCGGTTTTCCTGGACAAGGCGGCGCGTCCAATCGGCCTTGCGGTTACGCCGCATGCGCCGATGCCCCGTGATCTCGTCAACAAGGTGCGTCTTGTCTTCCATGGTCCCGCCATCCTTTTTGGTCTATCTATGGCCTTAATTTGCAAGCAGCGTACCTATCACGCTGTCCCCAGGATTTAAAACCCGGCGAAAGGCCGGAGCCATTATAGCTCTGGCGAGCCTGTGGCCTCCTACGTATTGTTCGCACATGGAACCTGATTCTTCGACCTTACCCAAGAACACGCTGACGGACATCCTGTTCGTGCTGTTCCTGCGGCTGATTGCGATCGGCTGTTTCTGGCTCGGCCTGCAATATTGGTCGATGCTGGTCGGTTATTCGCTGGAAGGTCATGCCCGTTTCGATCTGCTCAATCTGCCCTGGAAGGTGGCAGGCGCCGGTCTTGCCGTCGTCTTCCCGGTCGCAGCCCTTGGCTTGTGGCTGACGGTCTCCTGGGGGCCGGTGATCTGGGTGCTGGCAGCCGGTGGTCAGGCACTCATGTACGGGCTCTGGCCGCAGATCTTCGGCTCCAATCCGCTGATCGTCATCCTGCATGCCTGCGTCGCCGTTCTCTATTGTATTTTCCGCATTTTGCTCTGGCAGGAACATCGCCGGCGCCAGCAACAGGTAATGGTTGATTTACCCTGAGACACCAAGACTTCGCGGTAAGGTGCTGTTAAGCCTGCAGTTTAAGTAGAATTTTATGTGTATTCGATAGGGTCTCATTCAAGGCGGGAAGAAAACGACACCGCCAAACAAAACAGTGAGGCCAAGTCATGATGAACACGAAAATCAAGCCGCAGGCAGTTGCGAATGCTCGGGACCAGCAGATCGAAGATATCCGTGGTCTCTATATGGAATCGCTCCACCTCGTGGAGCGCCTCCACCGCCGTCTCCTCGATGTTATCAAGGACGAGTTCGACCGCCAAGGCCGCGACGACGTCAACGCCGTCCAGGCGCTGCTCCTTTTCAACATCGGCAATTCAGAACTGACCGCCGGCGAACTGCGCTCTCGCGGTTTCTATCTCGGCTCCAACGTTTCCTACAACGTCAAGAAGCTGGTCGACCTCGGCTTCATCAACCATCAGCGCTCGCGCATCGACCGCCGCTCGGTTCGCATCAGCCTGACGGAAACCGGCCAGGACATCGCCGAAACCGTCGCCAAGCTCTACGAGCGCCACATCGCCTCCATCGACAAGGTCGGCGGCATCGGCACGGACGAGTTCACTCAGATGAACAAGCTCCTGCAGCGTCTGGACCGCTTCTGGAACGACCAGATTTTGTATCGCCTGTAATTAACGGCGGCAGATCTACGACACGACTCTCCAGTAGAATAAGCCGGATACGTTCCCTGCGTGTCCGGCTTGCTCTTGTCAGAGCGAGGATAGTACTCGTACTGGCTGTGGGCTTTTTGCCACGTCCCGCCGTGACCTTGCGGTGCACAACAGCATCCGCGCCATCTGTGCCATTGACGCCAAAGTATCAGGCGCTATTAACCTCGCCCATCTAGACTAAATGTTCGCCTGGGACCGGGTGACCCGTCTCACAATATGCAGGTATCGAGGGTTGCGAGAGCGATGCCCTCGTAGAGCCTCATGCATAGGAGACGGGCCATGGACGAGACTATCACATATGTCGGATTGGATGTTCACAAAGAGACGATCGCGGTGGCGCTCGCTGACGGCGGTGGGCGCGGTGACGCGCGCGCGTTTGGCCAGATCGTCAATACGCCAACGGCCTTGACCCGCATGCTGGCCAAGCTTTCGCAGCCGGGTCGGACATTGAAGTTTTGCTACGAAGCGGGACCTTGCGGCTACGGCATTCAGCGGCAACTGTCTGCCGCAGGTCATGATTGCGTGGTCGTCGCCCCTTCTTTGATCCCGCACAAACCAGGCGATCGCATCAAGACAGACCGTCGGGATGCCAACAATCTGGCAAGACTTCATCGCGCTAGAGAACTGAGCGCTGTTTGGATACCAGATACAGCCCATGAGGCGATGCGTGATCTGGTTCGGGCACGGCTTGCCGCTGTGCGCAGCTTGCGGCAAGCGCGCCAGCAGCTCAGCGGATTTCTGCTTCGTCATGGCTTTCACTACAGCCGGCCGGCCTGGACGCAGATGCACCGCCGTTGGTTGGCCGGTCTTTGCTTTGAACAGCCAATCCACCAAATCGTTCTCCAGGATCACATCGCCACAATCGAGGCGGCAACTGAGCGGCGGGATCGGCTGACGAAGCAGATCGAGACCATGTTGAGTGACTGGTCATTGGCTCCGGTGGTCGTCGCGCTGCAATCACTGCGCGGCATGGCTCTGGTGACGGCCGCTACGATGATTGCCGAATTGGGCGATCTCAGCCGCTTCACAAACCCGCGCCAATTAATGGCCTATCTCGGGCTGGTACCATCGGAGCATTCAAGCGGTGGAACTCGGCGGCAGGGCGGCATTACAAAAGCAGGCAATACAACGGCGCGTCGAATGCTGATTGAAGCCGCTTGGAGTTATCGGTTTCCCGCAAAGATCAGCCGTGATCAGTTGATCCGCCAGGAGCAGCTCCCAAAAGCGATCCGCGACACGGCATGGAAGGCGCAGGAGCGGCTGTGCGGCCGCTATCGCAAGCTCACGAAGGCCGGAAAGCCGGCAACGACCGTAACCACGGCGATCGCTCGCGAATTATCCGGATTCGTCTGGGCGATTGCATGCCAGGTCTCACCGCGTTGAGTATAGCTCAATCCTGAACTCAACAAGGAGGACAGAAGAGTCAAAAAGCCATATGCGCCTGGGCAAGGCTGGGGGCACGGTCACGGCAGGAGAACCCTCGATTCCACTATCAGCCGGTTACATTCCGACGCTGCGAACTAGACAGAGGAAGCTCCGCGACGCATCAGGTCCGGCGGTAACCAACCCGCGCATCAGAGCATGATCAACCGTCGTTATATGACCGTGCTTCCTGCTTTCCCCAGGATGCATCCACACCAAACGAAACGCCCTGACGACAGGGCGACGATTTTTCTATTCCTGCATCTTGTAAGGGCGAACATGAGAGTGGTATTTTAGCAACGCAAAAAGGTGGTTCTTCCGCTACGGCAGGCCAAAGCAAGTTTCATGCCGGGCGACACGAATTGGCCATATTGCTATGACAGCGGAAACGAACGGCAAACGGCGCTTTTCAAGTCTTGATCTTCATGCCTTAGCGCTTTGGGCTCGCAACATTGTGATGGTCCGGAGCGAAGTTTTTGTGGTGCTTTAAGGCGTTGGATTGATAGTGAGCTGCGTTACTTGGAGCGAGCTGCTGAATTTACTGCTTTCTCTCTTGGCTGCGGATGAAATCGATCGCAGCGTCGAACGGTAGGGATATGTCGAAGAAAAACGGAATTGAACCTTTCTCGCGCCGCTCCTTCCTGCGGTCTGCGGCAACTTTTGGCGTGGCAGCTTTGGCAGCTCCGGCAATTGCACAGGACCAGACGCCTCTCGATGCGCTGATCAATAATCGTGCCCGCGGCAATTGGGACGATCAGTTCGATGCGAAGGCCGCCGCGCGTACCGCCGCAGCGGTTGTTTCCAACACGCCGATCCTCGGGCCAGATTCCGTACCGAACATCCAGCAAGCGATCGCCCAGTATCAGAGCATCGTTGCCAATGGCGGCTGGCCGCAGATCAACCCGACGAGCCAGCAGCCGCTTCAGCTCGGCGCTACTGATCCTGCCGTGCAAGCGCTACGTCAGCATCTGATGATAACCGGCGACCTGCCGCGTGGGGCAGGCATGTCGTCTTCCTTCGACTCCTATGTCGACGGCGCCGTCAAGCGCTTCCAGGCTCGCCACGGCCTGCCGCCGGATGGCGTTCTCGGCGAATTCACGCTGAAGGCGTTGAATATCCCGGTTGATGTTCGCCTGCAGCAATTGAACACCAACCTCGTTCGCCTGCAGACTTTCCCGGCCGATCTCGGCCGCCGTCACGTCATGGTCAACGTCCCGGCGACCTATGTCGAAGCCGTGGAGGATGGCCAGGTGGCGCTGCGCCATGAGGCGATCGTCGGCCGCCTCTCACGCCCGACGCACCTCATCAATTCAAAGATCTACGAGGTCATCCTCAACCCTTACTGGACGGCACCGCGCTCGATCATCGTCAAGGACATCGTGCCGCTGATGCGCAAGGATCCGACCTATCTGAAGAAGAGCAATATCCGCCTTCTCGACGGCAAGGGTAACGAAGTTGCACCTGAGACGATCGACTGGAATTCGGACAAGGCGCCGGATCTGATGTTCCGCCAGGATCCGGGCAAGCTGAACGCTATGGCGTCCACGAAAATCAACTTCCATAACCCCAATAACGAATATGCACGACACGCCGGAGCAGGGCTTGTTCAACAAGCTGATGCGTTTCGACAGCTCGGGCTGTGTGCGCGTTCAGAACGTGCGCGACTTGGCGACCTGGCTGCTGGCCGAAACGCCGGGTTGGCCGCGCCAGCACATCGAGCAGGTCATCTCCACTCGCGTCAACACGCCGATCACATTGGCGACGGAAGTCCCAGTCTATTTCGTCTATATTTCCGCCTGGGGCGCTGCCGACGGCATCGTTCAGTTCCGCGACGATATCTACCAGCTCGACGGCAATTCCGAGTTGGCGCTGGATACGACGCAGGGCATGGAGCAGCCGGTTCAATAATCGGCCTGATTGCCACCGACATTCGGAAAAGCCGCGTCTTCGGATGCGGCTTTCGCGTATCGGGTAGCAACGGCCACTGGATTTAACCGCCTACTTGTGTTTGCCGCCACCGTGTCCTTTTGCAGAGGATGCGCTAGACCGGTTGCCTGTGATGGTTGGGTCCGCCGGTGCAGAATTGTCCTCTATCAATGCGTTGGCTTGATACCCCTGCACATCTGCCTTCTTCAGGCCGGCATTACCTTCGCCAGTCGTGCAGCTATAGGAGGTGGAAAGGCCGTTCCGGATGAGGGTGTCGCTACCGGGGCCATTGTGAACGAAGACCATGTCGTGTCCGACAAGACGCGCCGTCTTCTTGGAGAGTTGCTCCTTCTTCATTTGAAAGAAGGTACCGTCGATTTCAATGATTTGCTTCTGCCACATCACACGAAGATGCGGTTTTCCATCGCATTCCTGAAAGGCGTGGGCAGTGTCGCACGCGAAGCCTGCAATAAGAAACAAAATCACTATGAGGCGCACCTTCGATCCCTCCGTGATTTTTACTTCGGGGACAATAAATTGTGCTTGGCGTATATTAAATTATAAAGCCGACACACCGTAAAGTACCTCACGGTGATTAGTCCAAAGAGACGGCATGAGGAAGAACTGCGCCCGGAGACCGTTGTTCTGGCGGGAGTCGATCGGTATTTGGAGCTGGTGGCAGTTGCTACCTAATTGCGCTTTTTCGCTTGCTGAAGGCGTTCATCGTAGAATGCCCAGCAAATGTCGCTGATCGTATTGCTCTCGGGCGACCCTGACGCTAATACCGTCTCCATTGCCGTTCCGGCCCGTTCAGGAGCTTCCACGATGACCAATGCTTCCACCGAACCCTTCTTCAATCGCTCGCTTGCCGATACCGATCCGGAAATCTTTGGCGCGATCAATAAGGAATTGGGTCGTCAGCGGCATGAGATCGAGCTGATCGCCTCGGAAAACATCGTTTCCCGCGCCGTATTGGAAGCGCAGGGTTCGATCATGACGAACAAATACGCCGAGGGTTATCCGGGCAAGCGCTATTATGGCGGCTGCCAGTTCGTCGATATCGCCGAAGAACTCGCCATCGAGCGCGCCAAGAAGCTGTTCGGCGTCAATTTCGCCAATGTTCAGCCGAATTCCGGTTCGCAGATGAACCAGGCAGTCTTCTTGGCGCTGCTGCAGCCGGGCGACACGTTCATGGGTCTCGATCTCAATTCGGGCGGTCATCTGACGCATGGTTCGCCGGTCAACATGTCCGGCAAGTGGTTCAACGTCGTTTCCTACGGTGTGCGCGAAGGCGACAACCTGCTCGACATGGATGCGGTTCAGCGCAAGGCCGAAGAGCATAAGCCGAAGCTCATCATTGCCGGCGGCACCGCATATTCCCGCATCTGGGACTGGAAGCGCTTCCGTGAGATCGCCGATAGCGTCGGCGCCTACCTGATGGTCGACATGGCCCATATTGCCGGCCTCGTTGCCGGTGGCCAGCATCCGTCGCCGTTCCCGCATTGCCATGTTGCAACGACCACGACCCACAAGTCGCTGCGTGGCCCACGCGGCGGCATGATCCTTACCAATGACGAGGATCTGGCAAAGAAGTTTAATTCGGCCGTGTTCCCCGGCCTGCAGGGCGGCCCGCTGATGCACGTCATCGCTGCCAAGGCCGTGGCGCTCGGCGAAGCGCTGCAGCCGGAATTCAAGGAATATACCGCGCAGATCGTCAAGAATGCTAAGGCGCTTGCCGAAACGCTGATCGCCGGCGGACTCGACGTCGTTTCCGGCGGCACGGACAATCACCTGATGCTGGTCGACCTGCGCAAGAAGAACGCCACTGGCAAGCGCGCCGAGGCCGCTCTCGGCCGCGCCTACGTGACCTGCAACAAAAACGGCATCCCGTTCGACCCGGAAAAGCCCTTCGTCACGTCCGGCGTTCGTCTCGGTACGCCGGCCGGCACGACGCGCGGTTTCAAGGAAGCCGAATTCCGCGAGATCGGCAATCTCATCATCGAAGTGCTCGATGGCCTGAAGGTCGCCAATTCCGATGAAGGCAATGCCGCCGTCGAGGCCGCAGTGCGCGAGAAGGTGGTCAATCTCACCGGCCGCTTCCCCATGTACGGCTACATGGGCTGAGGAGACCGCATGCGCTGCCCTTATTGCGGTTCGGAAGATACCCAGGTCAAGGATTCGCGCCCGGCGGAGGATAACACCTCCATCCGCCGGCGGCGCATCTGTCCGGATTGCGGCGGCCGTTTCACCACCTTCGAGCGCGTGCAACTGCGCGAGCTGATGGTTATCAAGAAAACCGGCCGAAAGGTGCCCTTCGATCGGGATAAGCTGGTGCGCTCCTTCGAGATCGCACTGCGCAAGCGCCCGGTCGACCGCGATCGTATCGAGCGTGCCGTCTCCGGGATCGTTCGCCGCCTGGAGAGCTCCGGCGAGACGGAAATCAGCTCCGAGCAGATCGGCCTGCAGGTGCTGGAAGCCCTGAAGAGCCTCGATGACGTCGCCTTCGTGCGCTATGCTTCCGTCTATCGCGATTTCTCGCATGCGGAGGATTTCGAGCAGGTGATCACCGAAATCAATGCCAAGATCGCCCGCGATCCGCTGGACACCTGATCATGGCGCCCCGGCCTGAGGACGAACGTTTCATGGCCGCGGCGATCCGCCTGTCGCGCTGGCATTTGGGTCTCACCTCTACCAACCCGTCCGTCGGTTGCCTGGTCGTCAAGGACGGCACCGTCATCGGCCGCGCCGTAACAGCGCTTGGCGGCAGGCCGCATGCCGAGCCGCAGGCCTTGGCCGAGGCCGGCGAGGCGGCGAGGGGAGCCACCGCCTACGTCACGCTCGAGCCCTGTTCCCACTACGGCAAGACGCCGCCCTGCGCTGAGGCGCTCATTGCCTATGGTGTCGCCCGCGTCGTCATCAGCGTGACCGATCCCGATCAGCGTGTTTCCGGTCGCGGCATCGCGATGCTGCAGGATGCGGGGATCGAAGTCGATGCGGGTATTCTTGAGGAGGACGGCAGGCGCTCGCTTGCCGGCTATCTCATGCGTCAGACGAGAAACCGGCCGTATGTGACTCTCAAACTTGCCGTTTCCGCAGACGGGATGATCGGCAAAACGGGCGAGGGGCAGGTGCGCATCACGGGCGATATCGCCCGCGCCCAAGTGCAGGTCTTGCGCGCCGAAAGCGACGCCATCCTTGTCGGCATCGGCACTGCGATCGCGGATGACCCGGAACTGACCTGCCGTCTGCCGGGGCTGGAAGGCCGCACGCCGTTGCGTATCGTCATCGACGACCAGCTTCAGCTTCCGCTCGACAGCAAGCTCGTGAAGACTGCACAACGGTACGGGCTCATGGTCGTCGCCGGCGATCCGCCGCCCTTCGATCAAAATACCGACAAGGCCTTCATAGGCCGCCGCGCCGCGCTGGATGCCGCCGGTGCCGAAGTGCTGCAATCCAATTCCAGCGAACCGGGAGAATTGCTTGAAGCGCTGGGGACGCGGGGCATTTCTTCTCTATTGGTCGAAGGAGGAGCCAGGACGGCGCAGCGTTTTCTCGCCGCCGATCTCATCGACCGCATCCTTCTGTTCCAGGGGCCGGGTACGATCGGCGAGGGCGGTATTGAATCGCCGGTCACGAAGACCAATATCCCACCCAGTTTCAGACACATCCGCGCGAGCCGGTTTGGCGACGATCGCTGCGACGAATTTGAAAGAGGTTTTTAATGTTTACCGGAATTGTCACCGATATCGGCAAGGTCGAATCGGTCTCGCCGCTCAAGGAAGGCATCAAGCTTCGCGTGGCAACAAATTACGATCCGGCAACGATCGATATGGGGGCCTCGATCTCCCATTCCGGCATTTGTCTGACGGTAACAGGCTTGCCAGAAGCCGGCAGCAACGGCCGCTGGTTTGAGGTAGAGGCTTGGGAGGAAGCCCTGCGGCTGACCACCATCGGCACCTGGGAGGCCGGCAGCAATATCAATCTCGAGCGCTCGCTGAAGATTGGCGACGAGCTCGGCGGCCACATCGTCTCCGGTCATGTCGACGGCAAGGCGGAGATCCTGTCAGTGACGGCGGAAGGCGACGCCACCCGTTTTCGTCTGCGCGCGCCTGGGCATCTCGCAAAATTCGTCGCTCCCAAGGGCTCGATCGCGCTCGACGGCACGTCGCTGACGGTAAACGCTGTCGACGGCACGGATTTCGACGTGCTGCTGATCCGTCATACGCTGGAGGTCACCACCTGGGGTGAACGCAAGGCTGGCGATTTCGTCAATTTCGAAGTCGACACCATGGCCCGCTATGCCGCGCGACTGGCGGAATTTCCGGCTGCCCGCGAAAGCTGATCCCGGACACCTCAATAATGCTCATTGTCCGCCGCCATCGGTTCGATGGCGGCGTTTTTGTGCGAGCACTTTTTCCGCCGTTACCGCTCGAACATGACGTTGGGCTTGTCCTTGTACATCACTTCGCCGATCCGGCGGAAACCGACCTTCTCCGCAACCCGCAGCGACGATGTATTTTCCGGATCGATGATGCAAGTCATACGCCGCCCAGAAAACTTCTCGTCGGCCCAGGCGATGGCCGCGCTGACGGCTTCCGTCGCATAGCCCTTGCCGTGCAGCGATGGTGTGATCCCCCAGCCGGCCTCCAATGTGCCCTCCGTGGTCGGGACCATGTCGCGGTGCAGGTCGAGAAAGCCGACTTCGCCGATGAAACGACCGCTGTGACGCTCTTCGACAGCGAAGAAACCAAAGCCGAGGTAATGCCACATGCCGGCATAACGCAACAGGCGCGACCAGGCTTGTTCGCGTGTCGACGGCTCGCCGCCGATATAGCGGACGAGGTCTTCCTGCGTCCAGAAGGCCGCATAGTCCTCGAAATCCTCCAGCCGATGCGCGCGGAGAATGAGGCGTTCGGTCATCAATGTCGGAACCATGGTCATGGCGGGAGCAGCTTCCTTCCGGTCTACCATTTCTAGATTCATGCTCATTCGTTTCACGCTCCCGTTTCGCCGTCCCAATAGTCCACGGCGCCGCCCTCGCGCCCGATGAAGCTGAATCGCCGCGGCGTCTCGCCGGCGCGATTGGTCTTCGCCATGAACTTGCCGGAGTCGGGATATTCGACAATCTCTGTCTGGGCCTTGGTCGAAATGACGAGATAGATCAGCACGCCCGGACCGATATTGATGAGCTGATGGGCGGTTTCCTGACCGCCGGCGGGTGCTCCTAATACATCGCCTTTCGCGACCAGAATACGCTCGCTCCCGAAGCGATATTCGCCTTCGCCGTCGAGAATGACGAAAAGCTCCTCCTCGACGTGGTGATTGTGAAATGGACAGCCGGATTTGCCGGGCGGCACTTCGTTATAGCTGATGCCGAGATCCTTCAGCCCGAGCAGCGCGCCGAAGGAGACATCGCTGCCCGCAAAAAATTCTCCCTGCTGCCAATGATCGAGCTGTAGCTCGCCAAGGTTGACAGCGTGTCTGGTTTTCTCCGTCATCAGGTTCCTCCCTGCCAGTGCGAAATTATTAGCGAAGCGAGTGAGCTGGCGGAAGATACAATTTCTGGCACGCTTCAATGTTCCCCAAATCCGGATCAGAATCAGCGCAGGCATCCGAAAAACACTTGCCAAGCGCGGCCCGCCGTGGTTTGACCCGCCCTTATCAAGGTGCTGCCCGCCCTCTCACTCAGCAGGTGACGTATGTCCAGCTCTACCAATGCCCACATCCTCATCGTCGAAGCCCGCTTCTACGATGACATGGCCGATGCTCTTCTCGATGGCGCCAAGACTGCGCTCGAAGAGGCCGGCGCGACATACGAAGTCGTCACCGTGCCCGGTGCGCTGGAGATTCCGGCCGCAATCGCCATGGCGCTTGATGGAGCCGATAACGGCGGCACCGAATATGATGGCTATGTCGCCCTCGGCATGGTCATCCGCGGCGAGACCTATCATTTCGACATCGTCGCAAACGAATCTTCGCGTGCGCTGATGGATCTGGCCGTCAGCGAATCTCTAGCGATCGGCAACGGAATCCTGACTGTCGAAAACGACGATCAGGCCTGGGTGCGCGCGCGCCGTTCGGATAAGGACAAGGGCGGTTTTGCCGCCCGTGCAGCGCTGACGATGATCGCGCTGAAACAAAGTTGGGTGCATAAGTTCATGGGTAATCAGGATAACGAGCGACCGGCAAAGACCGCGAACCAGCGGGGCGCAGCACGCCTCGCCGCCGTTCAGGCGCTCTATCAGATGGACATTGGCGGAGCCGGTGTGCTGGAGGTGGTGGCTGAATACGAGGCACACCGTCTTGGGCAGGAACTGGACGGCGAGACCTATCTGAAGGCCGACGCATCCTGGTTCCGCTCCATCGTCTCCGGTGTCGTGCGCGAGCAGACCCGGCTTGATCCGCTGATCGGTTCCGCTCTGCAGGACGATTGGGCGCTGTCACGCCTCGACAGCACCGTGCGCGCCATCCTGCGCGCCGGCACTTTCGAGCTTCTCGACCGCAAGGACGTACCTGTCCCGGTCATCGTCACCGAATATGTCGAGATCGCTCACGCCTTCTTTGAAGAAGATGAGCCGAAGCTCGTCAACGCCGTGCTCGACCGAATCGCCAAGCAGGTCCGCGGCGAAGCCAAGAAATAAGGCTCGACCTCAGCGCCGGTACTTGTGCCGGGCCGCTTTCGTTTTCTTCGTTCGCGCTCGATTTCATCGACGAATATTCTTTTGAACCTTCATCGGGTGTTTTCCCCGTGGATGGTCTTGACGCGACGTTTTCCCAAACGCAATCTCGCGCTGCACATTTGCCGACCCTTGGAGGAGGGGCTGGCGATTGTTGCAGGCGGCCGGACGAGGGAGTGAACTGCCGGCTTTTTTGGAGGGAAAAAGCGAAATGTCGATTCTTTTAGGTGTTATCGCGTGCGGACTGCTCTCGGTGATTTACGCCGTCTGGGCAACTCGGTCAGTGCTTGCCGCTGACCAGGGCAATGCACGCATGCAGGAAATTGCAGGTTATATTCGGGAAGGCGCGCAAGCCTACCTGGCGCGTCAATATAGAACCATTGCCTTAGTCGGCATCATCGTTTTCATCCTGGCCTGGGTGCTCCTGTCGCGCGAAGCCGCCATCGGCTTCCTGATTGGCGCTGTTCTGTCAGGCTCCGCAGGGTTCATCGGCATGCATGTCTCCGTGCGCGCCAATGTTCGCACCGCGCAGGCCTCGTCCCACAGCCTGTCGGCCGGTCTCGACATCGCTTTCAAGTCCGGCGCGATCACCGGCATGCTGGTCGCCGGCCTCGCCTTGCTCGGAGTCTCCATTTATTTCTATGTGCTGACCAGCATTCTCGGTCATGAGCCGGGCTCGCGCGACGTTATCAATGCGCTGGTGGCGCTCGGTTTCGGCGCTTCGCTGATTTCGATCTTCGCCCGCCTCGGCGGCGGTATCTTCACCAAGGGCGCCGATGTCGGCGGTGACCTCGTCGGCAAGGTGGAGGCCGGTATTCCCGAAGACGATCCGCGCAATCCGGCGACCATCGCCGATAACGTCGGCGACAATGTCGGCGACTGCGCCGGCATGGCCGCCGACCTCTTCGAAACCTATGCGGTCTCCGTGGTTGCCACCATGGTTCTCGCCGCGATCTTCTTCGCCGGCACGCCGGTTCTTGCCTCGGCCATGGTCTATCCGCTGGCGGTCTGCGGCGCCTGCATCATCACATCGATCATCGGCACCTTCTTCGTCAAGCTCGGCACGAACGGTTCCATCATGGGTGCGCTCTACAAGGGCCTGATTGCCACCGGCATCCTGTCGATCATCGGTCTCGCGGCCGCCACGTCGCTGACAATCGGCTGGGGTTCGATCGGGACCGTCGCGGATTTCAATGTCACCGGCGCGAAGCTGTTCATCTGCGGCATCGTCGGCCTGATCGTCACGGCGCTGATCGTCGTCATCACGGAATATTATACAGGCACCAACAAACGCCCGGTCAATTCCATTGCCCAGGCCTCGGTCACCGGCCATGGCACCAACGTCATCCAGGGCCTTGCTATTTCGCTCGAATCGACGGCGCTACCGGCGCTCGTCATCGTCGGCGGCATTCTTGCCACCTATCAGCTCGGCGGCCTGTTCGGCACCGGCATCGCGGTCACCGCCATGCTCGGCCTTGCCGGCATGATCGTTGCGCTCGACGCCTTCGGCCCGGTCACCGACAATGCCGGCGGCATCGCTGAAATGTCGCACCTTCCGCCGGAAGTGCGCAAATCGACTGACGCGCTGGATGCGGTCGGTAACACCACCAAGGCGGTGACGAAAGGCTATGCCATCGGCTCGGCCGGTCTTGGCGCATTGGTGCTGTTCGCTGCCTATTCGAACGACCTGAAATATTTCGCGGCCCATGGCGATCAGTTCCCTTATTTCACGAATGTGGGCACGATCTCCTTCGATCTCTCCAACCCCTATGTCGTTGCCGGTCTGCTGTTCGGCGGCCTGATTCCCTATCTCTTCGGCGGCATCGCGATGACGGCCGTCGGCCGTGCGGCCGGCGCGATCGTCGAAGAAGTACGCAAGCAGTTCCGCGAAAAGCCGGGCATCATGAAGGGCACCGAACGTCCCGATTACGGCCGTGCCGTCGACCTTCTGACCAAGGCGGCCATTCGCGAGATGATCATTCCATCGCTGCTGCCCGTGCTGGCGCCGATCGTCGTCTATTTCGGCGTACTGCTGATCTCCGGCTCGAAAGCTTCGGCCTTTGCCGCGCTCGGTGCCTCGTTGCTGGGCGTCATCATCAACGGCCTGTTCGTCGCCATTTCCATGACGTCGGGTGGTGGTGCCTGGGACAATGCCAAGAAGAGCTTCGAAGACGGTTTCGTCGACAAGGACGGCGCGCGTCACATGAAGGGCTCGGAGGCGCACAAAGCTTCCGTGACCGGCGATACCGTCGGCGACCCCTACAAGGACACGGCCGGCCCCGCCGTTAACCCGGCGATCAAGATCACCAATATCGTGGCGCTGCTGCTGCTTGCCGTTCTCGCTGGATAAAGGCGAGCACCGGACAAATGAAAAACCCGCGAAGCCTGCGCTTCGCGGGTTTTTTATGCGGTATATCCGACTTATTGGCCAGGGTTGAGGTTGTTGAGGAAGTTCTTCGCACCGTTGATGCCGTTGCCGCCGCCCTGCAGAATCTGTTGCAGGAAGGTCAGGTCGCGGCCGCCGGTCGGCGTCGTGCGGCTGATCATGTCGAAGACCTTGCCGTCCTTCAGCGTGTAGTTGGCCTGCTGCTTCACCACGCCGTCCTTGTCGAAATAGATCGCCAGAATGTTTTGGTCGACCAGCTTCGGCTTCATGAAGGCCACCGGGCGCACGCGCTTCTGGGAGATATAATAGAAGACTTCGCCGTCGAAGGTCGCCGTCGTCGACGGCGTCCCCAGCGAAAGCAGCACCTGCTCGCGGCTCGAGCCGACGGGCACGAGATTGAGCGATTGCTGGTCGAAGATGTAGCCGTTGTTCATGACCTCGCTGGTCTGGCAGCCCGTGAGCCCCGCGGTCGCAATCACCAGGGCGATAGCGGCACTACTGATGAAAGTTCTGTCAGACTTGAAATACCGTCTCGTCAACGACATCTCATCTCCCCTAATGAATCAAACCGATGGCCGAGCGGCCGATGTGACCTTGCTGTGCACATCATTGTGGCCTTTCCGCGATTGCGGAAGCCCCAACAATGTTGTTCGGCACTCTTCATCACCAATCATGCACAGCGTGACGACGGCTTGGGGCGGGACCTTGAAGTGGGCACAAACGGCATTGCAATTCGCGCCTGCTTCGGTAAACCAGCTTTCACGTGGATGCAACAAGGCCAAGCGCAACGGGGCGCTCTGAATGAGCCAATTCCGGGAATTTTCATGATTTTTGGGCTCTTCCGCAAAAGAAGTCACAACCAAATCATTGTCGTCAGGCAATATGACACCCTGACCTCGATGGCGCGCCAGCCGGTTTTTTATACGGACTATGACGTGCCGGATACGGTCATGGGCCGTTTCGAGCTGTTGTCGCTGGTGATGATCCTGTTTTTTCCGCCGGACGCGCTCGTCCGAGACCAGCGGACAGGAGCTTGCGCAGGAAATCGTCGATGCCTTTTTTGAGGATATCGACTATTCCATCCGCGAACTTGGAATCGGCGACAACAGCGTACCGAAGCGCATGAAGAAACTAGCCGGTATGTTTTACGGGCGGCTGGAAAGCTATGCCGCCGCGATGGACGGCAACGACCGCGAAGCGCTGGCTGCCGCACTTCGGCGCAATATCCATCCCAAGGCAGGCGAGGGCGCTCCTTCGATGATCGGTCTAGCGGATTGGATGATGACAGCAGAGGCGCATCTTGCGAGGATCACGGAAGCGGAGATCGCTACCGGCTCGGCAACGCTCCCGCAGCCGCCGCAGATCGGCGAGGCCTCGCCTCACGTCGGCGTAGACGCACCTTAGGAGACAAAAATGAAAAGACCTTACTCCGATGAAACGCCCTTTTCCTATCCGGTGAAAGTCGGCCATATCTCCGCCAACCCGGTGGATGTGCATGTCGAAGCGGACGACCGCGAGCTTGCGGGCCTGGCCAAGCTTTGGGATGTGCTCTCTGTCGAAAAGCTGGAAGCGGATCTGAAGATTTCCCGCTGGAAACGCGATGGCGTGCGCGTCAAGGGCACTGTTCGCGCGAAGATCGTCCAGGCCTGCGTCGTAACCCTCGACCCGGTCGAATCGGAGATCGACGAGAATTTCGAGCATATCTTCATCCCGGAGGATTCGAAGCTGGCGCGTGCGCCCTCGATGGATGCCGGCGAAATGGTGCTCGATCCCGATGGTCCAGATCTTCCCGAAACCTTCACTGGCGACACGATCGATGCCGGCGCCGTGGTGACCGAATTTGCCGCGCTTGCCATCGATCCTTACCCGCGCAAGCCCGGTATCGAGTTCGAAGATCACATCGAGGACACCGGCGAAGATGACAAGAAACCCTCGCCATTTGCTGTCTTGAAAGACTGGAAAAAGGAATAGCCCCCCCTGGCAATTGAAGATAATTCAGTTGTAACGCGGAGAGAAACCGGTATTTTGACGCCAATTTCGCCAGGCCCGGCGGATAAAAAGGACTAGGGACGCGTGATCAGAATTTCTCTTGACCTAATGGGTGGCGACTTCGGCCCTGAGGTTGTTATTCCTGGCGCGGCCAAGGCGCTGGATAGGCATCCCGATATCACATTCATCATGTACGGACAGAAGGATCGCTGCGAAGCGATCCTCGCCAAATATCCGAAACTCCGCGAAAAATCCGTCTTTCACGAGTGCGATGTCGCCATCAGCATGGATGAAAAGCCGAGCCAGGCGTTGCGCCGCGGCCGCTACATATCCAGCATGTGGCGGTCGATCGAGGCGGTGAAGGCAGGCGACGCCGATGTCGTCGTTTCCGCCGGCAATACCGGGGCGTTAATGGCGATGGCGAAGTTCTGCTTGCGCACCATGGCCAACATCGAACGTCCTGCAATCGCCGCGATCTGGCCGACATTGCGGGGCGAAAGCATCGTGCTTGATGTCGGCGCGACGATCGGCGCCGATTCGCAGCAATTGCTCGATTTCGCCTTGATGGGCGGCGCCATGGCGCGCGCGCTCTTCGAGATCGAACGGCCGACCATCGGCCTCCTGAATGTCGGTGTCGAAGAAATCAAGGGTCAGGAAGACGTCAAGGAAGCCGGCCGATTGATCCGCGAGGCCAATCTTGAGTCGCTCGAATATTCCGGCTTCGTCGAGGGCGACGATATCGGCAAGGGCACGGTCGATGTGGTGGTGACGGAGGGCTTTTCCGGAAATATCGCGCTGAAGGCGGCCGAGGGCACGGCAAAGCAGATCGGCACTTATCTGCGTGCCGCCATGACGCGCACGCTGCTCGCCCGCATCGGCTACATCTTCGCCAAAGGCGCCTTCGACCTGTTGCGCGAGAAACTCGATCCGAGCAAGGTCAATGGCGGTGTCTTCCTTGGTCTCAACGGTATCGTCATCAAGAGCCATGGCGGCGCCAACGCCGAGGCCTTTGCGGCTGCCATCGATGTCGGCTATGACATGGCCAAGAATGGCCTCACTCAAAAAATCGAAAACGATCTGAAAAAATATCATGCCAAACGGCAGCCGCCGATCGGACCGGAAGCGGCATGAGCGACAGGGTATAACCAGAATGATCCGTTCAGTTGTTCGCGGATTTGGGTCGGCGCTCCCCAAGCGCGCCATGACCAATCGCGAGATGGAGCAAGTCGTCGATACCAGTGATGACTGGATTGTGCAGCGCACTGGCATTCGCCAGCGTTATATTGCCGGCGAAGGCGAAACGACCGCCTCGCTCGGCGAGCAGGCGGCGCGGTCAGCACTTGCCAATGCCGGCCTGACGGCTGATGATATCGACCTGATCATCGTCGCCACCTCCACGCCGGACAATACTTTTCCTGCTACCGCGGTAAACATCCAGAACCGTCTCGGCATGCATCATGGCTTTGCCTTTGATGTCCAAGCCGTCTGCTCTGGCTTCGTCTATGCGGTGACGACAGCCGACGCTTACATTCGCGGCGGTGTGGCCAAGCGCGTGCTTATCATCGGCGCCGAAACATTCTCCCGCATTCTCGACTGGACTGACCGCACGACCTGCGTCCTCTTCGGCGACGGCGCCGGCGCGCTGATCCTGGAAGCAGGCGAGGGGACCGGCGCCAGCACCGACCGCGGCGTGCTGACGGCCAGCCTGCGCTCCGATGGGGCGCATAAGGACAAGCTCTATGTCGATGGCGGCCCTTCCACGACAGGAACGGTCGGCGTGCTGCACATGGCGGGCCGTGAGGTATTCAAACATGCCGTCGGGATGATCACCGATGTCATCCAGGCCACCTTCGACGCGGCAGAGGTCACGGCCGACGATCTCGACTGGTTGGTACCGCATCAGGCGAACCGCCGTATCATCGATGGCTCGGCCAAAAAACTCGGAATTGCTCCCGAAAAGGTTGTGGTTACCGTGGACCTTCATGGCAACACTTCAGCGGCGTCGATCCCGCTCGCGCTTGCCGTTGCGGCAGGCGACGGCCGAATCAAGAAAGGCGATTTGGTGATGCTGGAAGCCATGGGCGGCGGTTTCACCTGGGGCGCCGTCTTGCTGCGCTGGTAGGCCGCGTCTCTAAAATCCGATTCCTAACAAGAGCTTGACCGTTTGGCGCAAGGGCAATAGTCTCTTGCAGCTTAGATATAATTACGTAGCAATATGGGCGGGGAACTATGACGGGCAAGACAGTGACGCGCGCGGACTTGGCGGAGTCGGTATTCCGGAAAGTCGGCCTCTCCCGGACCGAGTCGGCAGAACTCGTCGAAACGGTGATCGATGAAATTTGCAACGCCATCGTGCGTGGCGAGACCGTGAAACTCTCCTCCTTCGCGACGTTTCAAGTGCGCGATAAGAATGAACGCATTGGTCGTAATCCGAAGACCGGCGAAGAGGTGCCCATCTCTCCGCGCCGCGTCATGACGTTCAAGGCGTCCAATGTCCTGAAGACGCGCATCCTGAAGGCCCATGCGAGCCGCAAGGCAAAAGCCCGGCCGGTAAACCCCGTTTCCTGATCCACGCTTAGCAGACATCGGCGGTGGCTGCGGTACGCGCGCTGGCACGCTGTTTTCAAAGTCTTTCGCGGTTATTTTTCGGCTTGCTTGTGAAAGAGCCGAAGAGACGACTTGAATTTCTCCCGGCAAACCGTTGAAATATGATGAGTCGTATCGCGATAAGCAGCGGTGCGAATATCCGGTTTCGCATGATCCTGCCTGAATGGCGCTGGAGTCATGCTGTGGGAGTATGACGATGGACAAGAGCCCGGATGCATTTCGCACGATCAGCGAAGTCGCGGAAGACCTTGATCTACCGCAGCATGTCTTGCGTTTCTGGGAAACGCGTTTCCCGCAGATCAAGCCGATGAAGCGGGGCGGCGGCCGGCGCTACTATCGTCCGGAAGACGTCGACCTGCTGAATGGTATCCGGCATCTACTGTATGACCACGGCTATACGATCAAGGGTGTTCAGAAGCTTCTGAAAACCAATGGCAACAAATTCGTCATCGCCGTCGGCCATGGCGATCTCGCGAGCGTCGAGGCGCTCGCCTCTGCCGCGCAAGAGCCGGTTGCGGCCGAGCCGCGCGTCGGCTCTCCCGATGACGATCAAATCGTTGGTCGCCCCAAAGCGCCGATCAGTCGCCGCTTCTTTAATTTCGTCAGCGGTGAAGACGACGTTCCCGATGTTTCCATCGGTAAATCGAGCGTCGGCAAGGAGGATCGGGCGCTGTTGCAGGAGACGCTCTACGACCTGCTGGAATGCAAGCGACTGCTCGATCAAGTGCGGTAAGGCAACGGCCGCTCGCTGACCTCTTCTGCTTTTACCTGGTGTTCGTGGCGTCGCTGACAGGTGGGAGGGACCGTGCTTTGAGAGGCGCGCAATCGGATGGCTTCCGCTGGCCCCTGGAGGCGGGAGCGACAGTCCGTCGAAATCTCCGCGCATTTCCGAATGTGGAGATCAGTTACACCTGCGTGGAACGATGGGATTTGCCTGGCTCGGCGCGACGATCGATTTGCCGTCGGCAGAGCGGGGCAGCGTCCAGCACGCGTTCGGGTCTTTTTCCTCTGGGGCGCTCGTATTGCGGTCACCGATAATGGTGTTGCGATAATTGCTGTAGTCGCCTGCCCCGGGACTGTCGCCCGAGCCGCCGCGATCGCCGCCATAGCTGCTAGAAGCCGCCATTGCCGTCGAGACCATGCCGACGGTGAGGAGAAATACGCTCAAGATTCTGAGAAACATGGGTTTTTCCCGCTGATTCAGCCATCTGCGCCGGAGCCCGGTTGCACAGACATCGCAATCCCGGCCCGTGGATTGTATTTATCTATCACGATCATTCAATACAACTAAAATATGTTCCGGACGAGGAGCCGGCATTTTTGAGGTGCTCGGTTTGAGCAAATGCTATTGGTAATGGCAAATGTAAGTGGCATTTTTGTCACTTACGGAATTCTACATTAATGTGACAATTAGCTTGCTTCGCTTATTAACTTGCAAGCTCACCGTGCCGGGTCCAGCTTCAACGGCGAAGCTTCGTTGCTTCACCCTCGATATGAGGGGGATTTAAATCAGGTTATGGCGCGGCCCGATATAATCCGCCGCAAAGCCCGATCCTGATGGATATTCGAATGGAGACACCATGAACATCAAGAGCCTTCTTCTCGGCTCCGCCGCTGCATTGGCGACGGTGAGCGGCGCCCATGCGGCAGACGCAATTGTCGCGGCAGAACCCGAGCCGCTGCAATATGTGCGCATCTGCGACGCCTACGGCACCGGTTATTTCTTCATTCCCGGCACGGAAACCTGCCTCAAGATCGGCGGCAAGATCCGTACGGAAGGCCAATGGTACGATGCTTATAATCCGACGAGCAGGGTCGGTACGCTCTGGCACGACCGCGCCGAGCTCAAAGTCGATACAGCGACGGACACGGAATATGGCGCCCTGAAGACCAACCTTATCCTGCGTTGGGAATGGAATGATGGAGGGGACACAGCTTCGAAGCTGCTGTTTGCCAATATCAGCCTCGGCGGCTTCACTGTCGGCAAGCTCGACTCGCAGTACAATCTCTATGTAGGTTATGCCGGCGATGTGATCAACGATGACGCGATCTATGACGGTCCCTACGAGCTCAACCAGTTGACCTACAATTATGATGGCGGCAACGGCTTTACCGGCGTCATCTCGTTGGAAGATACCAACTCCGCGTCGGATGAAGACAGTTATGGCGGCGCCTGGGTCACCTCGAAGGCAAACCATTACGCACCGAACGTCGTCGCGGGCTTGGGCTACACGACCGGCACGCTAGGTTTCAAGGTCGTCGGTGGTTATGACTCCATCGTCGAAGAGGGCGCAATCAAGGCCCGCGTCGATGCCAAGTTTGGCGGCGTGGAAGCATTCCTGATGGGTGGCTGGAACACGGATGGTGACAAGCTCAACCAGTATGCCGGCTCCTATCAGAATGAATCGGCCTGCACGACCTCCGATGGTGTTGTCCACGGGGCAAAATGCGGCTGGGGCGATTGGGCCGTATGGGGCGGCGTTGGCGTTCCGATCAATGACAAGTTGAAGTGGAACCTGCAGCTCGCCTACACCGACTCGAAAATTTTCGAGGCCACCACCAACGTCAAGTTCATGCCGGTCAAGGAACTGCTCATCGAGCCGGAACTGACCTACATGCACTATGACTTCATCAATGATGATACGGTTGCCGGTGTCCTCCGTTTCGAGCGGAATTTCTAGTTGGGTCCGATTGGACCGGTCTTCGATCGCTAGAGCGCAGTGCGTTCATTTGAACGCACGAAAGTTGTTAGTGCATAGTGATCTCTCAAAGCACGGCCATTTCATGCGGCCACGGATATAAGATTCGAAATGGAAGAAGGGCTGGCCATGGTGCCGGCCCTTTGTTTTTAAAGTCGTTTTGACTGGGCGCTTCATCCAAACAATTCTTGGCCGCTGGCGTCGCGCTACAATGGAAAAATACTAAAGCGATAGTGTCATCTGGTTAACTAGCCGGTGAGTGGGGGCTTGCGCTTGCTTACTCCCGGCTGTATTCAGCTGCGTAGTTATATTACTTTAAATTGCCGGAGAGAAATATGCGCATTCATACCGTCATGGCGATCAGTCTTTTCGCCATGTCGACCATTTTGTCTGGCTGCCAGACGCCGGAACAGTCTGCCGCCAGTGCTGAAATGACCTGTCAGGCTCAGGGATTACGCCCGGGCACGCAGCGCTACGGCCGCTGCGTCGGCACCACCTACCAGGCCAACCGCGCTCAGGCGCAGCAGGCCGAAAATCAGGCCGCTGCAGGTATCGCTGCCGGTATCATCGGCGGCGTCCTCGTCGGCGCTGCGGTCAGTGACAATCATTATCATCATGGCTACTACGGCCATCCCTATTATCATCGTTGCTATCGCTGCTGGTAAGCCGGGCGAGCCGCTCGTTTCAAAAATGAAAACTCCGCCAACATAGCGTCGGCGAAGTTTTGTAGGCCGTTCTTCTCCGTGTCGGCGCAATTCCACGCTAAAGGCTGAACCCTCCTAGAACGGCCGGGTCATCTCTTCCCTGCTGACCAGCTTCAGACTGCGATCGGGTTGGACAATATAGGTTTCGTAGACATCCTGGCCCCACTGATTGACGAAATGGTGCGGCACCCGCGTGCCTGGGGGCGATTGCGTCAGCTTCATTCGCGGCTGGCCGCCATAGGTGATGCTACCGGGGACCGGCTGCAGAGATTGTTCGGATGTCGTGCATGCGGCAAGCAGTGGCGCGCATAGCAAAAAGGCAATAAGTGGCTTCATCGCCGTAACTTTCTAATCACTTCTTATTCAATGAAAAACCGCCTTGGAAGAAAGACGGGAAAGCATCTGTGAGCGTGGCTGGAAGCCACTATATAAAGCTAATGCCGGTGCGGTTGGTGGCAAGGTTTTTTCACGCAGTTGTGCTTGGATCTGTCGCCCTTGCAATTCGAAGGAGTAAGACATGCGAACGATCACCAGATCTATGGCTGTGGGTTTTGGTGTGTTGCTGGTGGCAGGTACCGCGATGCCCGCCGGTGCCGTTACTATGCCCACGCTCACGGTACCGGAACAATCCGACATCATCCAGGTCCACGATCACGGCCACAACCACAACCGTATTCGCGGCGGACACAACAATAACCATGGCTTCGACGGCTATTATGACGATGACTATGACAGCGGCGTGCTGTTCAAGTCCTTCGTGACCGGCACGCTCTTCAACAGGCAACGCACGGAAGGCTATTACGCCGGCCACGCGCAGGCCTGCGCTGACCGCTACCAATCCTACCGCGCATCGGACAACACATACCAGCCGAGCCACGGGCCGCGGCGGGAATGCCGGTGAGTTGCCTGGCCTTCAACGACCCCTTCGCGTCATGCTCGCGCTGCAGGTCGATGAATATCTTTGAAGCCGTTTTGATGCGTGCATAAGGGCAATAAAAACGCCGCAGACCGATAGTTGCGGCGCTTCGCGCTCGGTGTTGATGCAGATGTCGCGAGCTGTAAAGGCAAGCTCAAAAACTAGGGTCCAACGTTTGTATTGCCCGGCGGCTTGTCGTCGCTTCTAATTTTCTGTCCATCCAGATACCCGTGCTCGAATGCCTTCGCCTCTGGACTGCCTTCTGGATAGGGATTCTCCTCGGGTTCGCCCGATCTTTTTCCAGCCTCTATCCAACGGGCATATGCGGCAGCCTCTTCATCGTGAGGAGCGTCGGCCATGGGAGATTGATCCTCGTGCTTTGCCATGTTCATCTCCGCAGAGAATGCCGCCGAAGGCCTTCTCCTCCCTTGGATTATCAGGATTGCTTCTTGATTGCTTCCATTATGGCCTCAAGCTCACCCACCGTAATGAGATCCAGCATGTGACGATCGGCCAGATCGACGAGAGCTGCGGCAACTTCACGCTCGTCCCATCCGGCCGCGACGGCACGTTTCGCTACTTCGGCAAAGGCGGAATGCAGTGCGAACTGGCACCAGGAATAGCGATCAGGGTCGGTTTGCTCGACAGGGGGCGGCTGAATATCCATCATACCTGAAATATCGTGATAACGTGCCTAAACATCAAGGGAACCGACGCGCTGAACCTTCATGTAAAAACCCGCCATTGCCGGCGGGCCTTCCCTTATTGCTGTGCAGGTGCCGTTGCCGGCGGCGTTGACGTTGCCGGTGGCTGCGTCGTGGTGGTTTGAGCCGGTGGAGTTGTTGTATTCGTCGGGCCTGTGCGAGGCCAGAGGCTCCACGCCAGTGCAGCTAGGATAATCGCCGCCAGGATAACCACCCACTGCGCCCAGGGAGGGCGGCGCGAGAGCGGTGTCGTTCTCAGGTCTGGGCTTGGCCCATTGGTATCGTTGCTCATGGTAATACTCCTCCACATCATAAACCTTTGGCTGCACCAAAGGTTCCGGTGATGAAGATGTGGTGTAGTATTTGCAGGTGTCTTACTGTCGACGCAGAACCGATCCTGTGAGACATGGCGGCCGAAGAGCCGATTAATCTCTGCTATACCATTTTTGTCCCACAATTTAGCGAGCCCGCCGCTGCAGCGTTGTTCATCCGCCAGCAGATAAGGAATACACTTTCATAAATCGCGGTAATCGTAGTTTTTACTTCTGACATACGCCTCAATAAAAAGAAAAGTAATCCTCGCCGCTTGCGTTAGATTGTGCTCACATAAATGACCCACATCACGACCTCCCCCCTGTGCCCCGTCATTATAGGCGGGGCTTTTTTTCTGGCCGGCTCGTAGAGGCTAGGATTTCTCAGCTTCAGCTCATTTTGATATGGCAATGAGGAGTTGCCGCAGCCCTCGCGGTGCCCCTGGCGGTCAGGTCGATAGTGCCCAACAATACGACCTGACCGCCGCCCCAGCTTGCCAGGAGCCTTACCGATGCGCACCGCTTCCCGTATGGAGCGGCAGGGTCATACTGGGGTTCTTCGCTGATGCGTTCGGCTACCACGTGTAGCGGAGGCCGAAATCTCCTCGAACGCCATCGCGCTCGCCGCCATCGGTGTTGCCTACCGCGAACTGATAGCCGGCCTGGGCATAGAAGCTCAGCCGGGCGTTGATCTTGGTTGTCACCCCGGCGCTTAGATCCACTCGCGTTCCTTCCTCCAGCAACGGAACCCGGTCGATGCCCGAAAACGTCGTGGTGGCCTGTGCCGCCCAATCCTGCCATAGGTTTGCCCGCACATACGGTTGCCAGATCTGGCCACCATCGCTGACGACCGTCCAGCGGCCGCGCAGACCGATCCGCCCGCTCGCTCCTGAGGTGTCGCCGATCGCGACCTCGCCCAGTCCGTCATTGTCATCGTTGAACGAGACATGTTGCCAGACGATCTGGGCCTGTGGCTCCAGCACGAAGCCCGAACCAAGCGTTGGGATGGGAATTGGATAGCCCGCTTCCAGCGAGGCAGCGAAGCCGGCGCCATCGGTGTCGAGACTGGCATAGCGCGTGGAAGCCGAACCTTGGTAGGCTGTCCCCTGCAACACCGCTTCGAGATACCAGCCGGTCGGACCGTAGTGCGTCCAATAGGCGCCGCCAGTCCATCCATTGAGATTGATGCTACCGGTCTTTCGCAGCTCATAGTTTGTCATGGCGTCGTTAGTAACCAGGCCAGTTACGTCGACATTGGCGTGTCCGTAAGCGAAATATATGCCGGCAACGTCGCTGTGGCCGGGCAGCCATTCGCCGTGCAGGAGATCGACGCCGGCCTGAAAGCCGCCGAGGTTGCCGTCGGTGTGCGGGTCGGCGAAAGCGCGATAGTGGTTATTGATCTGCTCACCGAAAAACGCCCCCAGACGGAACTGGTCCGGCTCCCGCCGTTACCCTGACCATCTCCGATCGCAAGCGTGTCGCCAATGCGCTCGTGCAAAGTGCCGAGCGTGGCGAGGCCGAGCTGCCGGGCAGTCGGCTGCACCGCGCCGTAAGTTGCAATCTCTGGCCCGATGATCGGGTATTCGCCCGGCGGCAGTACCGGCGGCAAATCCTCTGGCAACGCATCTGGCGGCAACTCGTCCGGCGGCGTGATCGGCCCATTCCCGCCATCACCTCCATTGGTTCCATTGCCACCATTGCCGCTCTCACCACCGTTACCGCCTTCGCCGCCGTCGCCGCCGCCCCCAAGAAAGGTCGAACGAAGGAACCAGTCGTTCGGATTGCCGCCATCGACGCCGCCGCGAAAGAGACGATAGTCGAAGGCTCCGCCGCGCACCTCGCTTCCTAACGTGAAGGCGCCATCATCCGTAGTGCCTCCGTTGGTTGCATCAACCACCAGGATGCCATTTGCCACCGTGTAGGCGCCGGGACTGTTCGGGCCGGGGGTGATGAACAGAAGCGTGTCGCCGGTGGCGTGGGCCGCGCCGTCGATGGTGACCGTGCCGCCATCGATGACGAGCTTGTCCGACGCCGAGTTGTCATCTCCGAGATCCGTTCTCAGGTAGATGGAGCCGTCTTGGCCATTGTAGGGTCCGAATACGGTGAGTTCGTTGCCGACGCTATTGGCGTCGCTGTTCGTAATGATAATCCTGCCGGCATTGTCGATCGCGCCTGCGGTCATCCCGTTCGGTGTCGCACGACCCGACATGTTGAGCGTACCGTTGGATGCGATGACGAACTTCGCAAGGCTTCCTGTGGAGGCATTCGTGAAGTTGATTGTGCCGCCGCCGATGACGCCGACATCGACGATCGGTCTATTGGCCGGATCGTCGATCACGAAACCGGTGCCATGAACCGTCATGACGGTGCTGTTCTCCAAGCTCAACAGATAATTCGGCGCGGCGAAAATGAGCTGACCAATCGATTGGCTATTCTGGTCGCGGACCGTCGTGTTGGCTGTGAGGCCGGTAAAGTATGCGGTTACGAGCGGGACCCCAGCACCACTGCCGGACGCGGGCACCCAGTTATTTTGGTTGTTCCACTGATTTGTCCCCGTTCCGCCGACCCATGCCTGCGGAGCCAATGTGGTCCCGAACGGCGCTACCGGCACCTGCTGCGCCGAGGCCGGTACGGAAAGCCCGAGCGATGCGACAAGAGGCAAGACAGAGATCCACGGAAGCAGGCATCGCCGCGGTATGGAAGCCACCACTGGCAATCCGTGGCGATGGCTGTGTGCATTGAAAAATCCGCGATTATTGAAACAGAATGCCCTGAAACCTAGTTCACGCATGCTGGTCCGCCCCCGGACTACGTCGCGACGACTCTAAAATCGCCGCGCGCCTTCGTGCTTCGGATGCGCATTGCGCTACCCACCGTACTCGTCTTTGGCAGCAGAATGCGGGTTGTACAATTAAAGATAGCATTTGCAGGAAATGCGCCTGCGTACAATCTTTATTAGAAAACACTTTTGCAATATGATTTGTCGATCGCTGTTGCCGTCGCGTCACAGTGATCGACGCCACTCTCCTTTGGGACGTGTCTGTGCCAGGACAGAGCGCGCGCGGCCAAACTGGCCCGACTGACTTTCGAGGTGAGCGATGGCGTGAGGCCAATGCAGCTCTACAGTGCCGGACCTCCAATTCTTCGGGACGGTGCAGTGCGCGTTGATCTGGCGCTTCGTCCTGCGAACTTCAAGCCGAGCGACCGCTCGCCAGCCGAACAGGGTCCCGGCCTCAGGGTCGAGGTGGCTAACAAGTTCAGAGGAAATTTGATTGGGAGTTCAAGGAGATAAATGGTCGGGGCGACTGGACTCGAACCAGCGACCCCTTGACCCCCAGTCAAGTGCGCTACCGGGCTGCGCTACGCCCCGACCTGCCGAAAAGGCTTGTTTCGTTTATGGTTTCGGCCTTCAGGATGCAAGTGGAAAATGCGATCGTCGGAATAATAATGGAACAAACGGCGCCGGAAGGCTGCTGCCATGTCCGTTCTCGCCAAGTTTCGCACCATGATCGAGGGCTTAACTTTTGTTTGGCCCCCGATCATTGATTCAGCCGCACCACGACGCGGTCTGCCCCGTCCAATGGCGGGCCAGCCCCTCAGCTACCAGCCGATCGCCAATGGACCGGCCGGCGCGCATCGCGATGCGGTACACGCCGCCATGCTGATCGTCACCGCGCCCACTGGCGGAGAGCACGAAAGTGTCGTCGTTGAGAAGCGCTTGCAGCCGCAGTTTGGCGGCGGTGGCTTTTTGCCGTTCGCCGACGCAATGCGATGGCTCGATATCGGGCACGTCAATGTCCGCCAGACGGATTTTGACTCCATTCTGCCAGAAAGTGTTGCCGTCGACGACGCAGTTCATGCCGGTTTCGCCGCCGCACAGGCCGAATCGCCCGCTGGCTTCAGGCGGGGCAGCGGCAGGTCTCCGGTCTGCCGGCACCGCTACGGGAATGACTTGGGGAGGGACCGGCAGCGTTGAAGCCGGCCGTTCGGGAACGACGGCAGCCGTTCTTATTTTCGGCTTGGCAGTCGGCAACGGCGCATCCACCGGCACATGCCGAACGCCGATGGCGCCGGCATAGGCCTGCAATGACGGCATATCTCTGCGATGCTGATAGGCGAAAATACCCGCCACGGCCGCTAGACCGACTATGCTCCATAGCCACATCGAATTGCCCGCTTTGGACTGTGGCTTGCGCCGCGCGCGCCGTTTCGCTTTTGCCATGGCTTCATTCCTCGATTACGAGGGAATTATCGCCAAGATTTCTTACCGATCCGTTGGCTTTCCGGTTGTCGGCTTTGTGCCGGACCCTTCTTCACTTCGTGGCGGCTGCCGCAGGCTTCAGCTTGACCGCCATTGTGACCTGGCCGCGCACCGTCAGCTTCGGCCCGCGGCCGTCGATATTGATGACATCGGTGTTGCTGGTGAGGCCGTTGATCTGGCAATCATCCGCGATGGTGTCGAGCAGCGCGGCGCAGTTGGTGGCGGCAATCCGATAGAAGGATTTGATCGCATCCTGCTGCTGTTTTTCGTCGTTGCCATCAGCGATCGGAATGGAGAGCGATATCCCGGATTGCACAGAAATATAGCCATCGGGAATCGGGTGGGGATTGCGCAACGGCAATGCCGAAAGGGACTGTGAAAAGGCCGGCGCCGCCGCGCCGAGCAGGAGCAGTGCCGCCGAGATCATACGCTTGTTCATCAGCAGGTCTCCGTTTCTTCGGCTCCTTTTGTCACGTTCCGATGAAGGCTTGGTGATTGCGTAACTTAAAATTGAAGTATCGTGAAGATCGAGGCGCATATTCCGCGAATCAGCAATGCTTCAACATTAAAGGCCGCATCCACAAAACCTTCCTTGCCAAGCCCCCGAGCAAAGCGCATAGTCACGTTATATTTCGTCGGTTTAAATGCGGGCACCGGCGAGTGTGTTTGCGTCTGCCCGACGGACGAGGCGGCGCTTATGTTGGAAACCTCCATCCATCCTCAGGATTTACCCTTGTTTTCTGACGATTTGGATCGTTTGGAAAAGGTGTTGGATGCCGTCTGCGAGGATCGCGGCATCAGTTTCCGCAGCCGTGAAGCCGAGCGTCTCGGCGCGCTGATCATCCAGCTCTATCGCCAGGGCGTGAAGGAAGACGCGAAGCTTCTCGCGCTTGCGAGAGCCTATCTCTGACGCCTCCGCCGTCAGCTCTCTAATCGATTTAAGCCGATTTCACATAGCAGCAATGATGCTTTGTGCCTGTTCGAATCCTTTTCGCTACCCTATATTTGCTGCATCGCACAAACAGAGTCGACTGCTCGATTTGCTTACCCCTGCGGGGTTGATGTGCGGCCGCCGCCCACCAAACAAAATCAACAACGGCGGGCGCGGATAATTTGAAAGGTCCATGATGAATTTCAAAGTTCCGAGCCGGCTTCGCCGTCTGCTCGTTGATTCCGTCGAGTTGCCACAGCTCAAATTTCCCATGACACGGCCGCATTCGCAGCCGGCGCGCCGGCGTGTATCCACGCAACTGGTACCGCAGCGTCTGACGGAGGTCTTGTGGTTCGGGCGCAATCCTGGCGACCTGCGCATGCTGGAATATGTGCCGCCCGGCGTCGAAGGTCCGATGCCGCTTGTTGTCGTCTTGCATGGCTGTCACCAGAATGCCGAGGATTTTGATCGCGCCAGCGGTTGGACCGCCTTGGCGCGCCAGCATGGTTTCGCCGTCCTCTACGCCGTGCAGAAGCCCTCCAACAACGCCAATCTCTGTTTCAATTGGTTCCGCCCGAGCCTGGTGACACGCGATCGCGGCGAACTGGGTTCGATCCGCGAGATGATCGATTTCAGCCGCCAGCTACACAAAATCGATAGCACCAAGATCTTCGTCATGGGCCTGTCGGCCGGCGGCGCCATGGCTTCGGCGCTGCTTGCCACCTATCCGGAGCTCTTCGCAGCCGGTGCCATCATCGGCGGCCTGCCTTTCGGCGCCGCCCGCGATGCCATGTCCGCGCTGGACGTAATGAAGAGAGCTGCCGCGCGCCCGGCCGACAAATGGGCGGAACTCGTCCGCGAAGCCTCGCCGGATGCCCCCCGCTTTCCGGCAATCTCCATCTGGCACGGGACCGATGACGACGTCGTGTCGTTTGGCAATGCCGAAGCGTCGGTGGCGCAGTGGCTGGCCGTACACGAGCGTCCGCAGACCAAGGGTCGGTTGCGCTTGTTCGAGGGCGGCGAGCGGCGCGAATGGCGTAACGACTATGGCGATAAGGTGCTGGAGTTGGTGACCCTGAATGACTTCGGCCACGGCTTGCCGATCGGCCCTGTCGTCGAAGGCAGGGAGCCGGCCAATGATACCGAGCGCTTCATTTTGCCTGCCGCTATCTCCGCACCCGCGGAACTGGTTCGGAGCTGGGGGCTGGCTAAGGTGTAGCGCCGAGACGCTCAGCCTAAATCGGTTGGGGAAAACCCGCCTTCAATGCGCGGATTTCAATCGTCGTTGGTGGCGTTGAGGTTTTCCGGCCGGATGCCGCCGTCTTCTGCCCAATGCTTGAAGCGAATGCCGGCGCCGCCGGCTTCGTCGCTTCCGCTGGCCATGAACGATATCCCCCGGGCTTCGAGAACGGAACGAACCGCGACAAGCGCTTTTGCTTCCGCCGAACTGACGTCAGTCTCCAGCGCTTCAATGGTTGTCACGGGCAGCTTGCTCTCAATGGCAAGCGTTTCTGTTGTCAGTCCGAGCATGGCGCGTGCGCCGCGTAATTGCGCTGATGTGATCATGACTCAAATTTAGCGCATAAACCTGAAAATCGGAACCGATTTCAGGCAGGAATCCTGTGCGAACCTGAATTGGTGCTGCATTCTTCCCTCATCCCTCAGGAAGCGCTGCGTAACACCATTTTCTCCGGCGTTCTTAGGATGTTAGGAACGCGATAGCCAAGCAATTCGAAGTAGATTTCCTCGGTCGCATCGGCCATGCCGGCGAGCGTATAGCCGTCCTTGCGCAGCCGCGCCTCGGCGGTGAAGCTTCGCAGCAATTTGGGGTCGGCAAAGCGCGTCATCGCTGCGACCAGTTCCGAGGAATCGTCGCTATTGGCGACGATGAAGCCGTTCTTACCGGGTTCGATCACCGTGCGCGCGCCGCCGACATCGGTCAGCAGCAACGGTTTGCCGCCGGCGGCAGCTTCCAGCATGACATAGGACATGGCCTCGTAGCGGCTCGGCATAACGACGACATCGAAGGCATCGACCGCGGTGGCGCCGGGAATAGCGCCATCAAGGTGCGCGCGATTTTCGAGGCCGGCGGCCTTGATCATGTCGCTGACGGTGTCGGCCAGTCCGCCGATCCCGATCATCAGCAGGTGTGCTTGCGGCAGGGTCTTGGCTATGCGGGCAAAAGCTTCGACAAGCCGCTCCGGCGCTTTCTGTGGCGTCAGCCGGCCGACGAAACCGAAAAGCAGCGCGTCCTGCGGTATTCCGTAGCGTGCACGGATGGCGGCGCGTTGACCGGATGGCGGCGCGCTGACGCCGTTGACGACGATCCGCAGCCGTTCCTCGGGAATTCCGAGCGACAGCGCGTGATTATATTCATCGCGGGACACGCAGATCAGGCGGTCGGACAGCCAGGCGCCGAGCAGTCTCTCAATGCCGCCATAGATCATCCGACCCCTAGGCCCGAGCGTCGGATCCATGGTGCGGAAAGCATGCGGCGTGTAAATCACGGGGATATGCGGACCCGGCAATCTCAGCCGCGTCAGCGCTCCAGCCTTGGAACTGTGGCCGTGAATCAGATGGAAGGGCCCATGCCGGGCAACAATCTTGCGAATTTGCCACCAAGCGGTGACATCCCATGGTCCCGGCGCGCGCCGCATGGCGAGGGGGATGACACTGTCGAGGCCCATACCCTCCAATTCAGCGACGAAAGCGGCTTCGGCACGCACCGGCGAATAGATCGCCGTCACCGAATGGCCGCGACGCTGCATGGCTAGACAGAGATCGAGGAAATGCCGCCCGGAACCGCCGCCGCTTGGTTCGAGAACTTGCAGCAGCGACAGGCGTTTGATGCCGACATTGATGGTCACGGTGCTGCTTCCCTTCGAGCCAAGCTGCGCTGATACTGTTGCTCGAGTGCCCCGCAGCCCCAGACGATGCCGATCAGCATGTAGAGATGGCGCCAATGGTCGGTGTCGATGACGTTGCCGATGCCGACATGGCCGAGAATGACGATCCAGGCGATCATCAAATAGGGCTGCCAGGGCCGTTCCTTCAAAAGGTTGCGGAAGCCGATATAGATGGTCCAGCAGATCATGCTGACCCAGCAGAGAAAGCCGAGCCAGCCGTAGGTGGTCAGCGTTTTCAGCCAGATATTGTGTTCGTCCTCCCGAAAGAGGGTGGAAAAGACGAGCGGTCCGATGCCGAGCGGCCGTTCCATCGACAGCATGAAGCCGATGCGATGACGCTCGAAACGGCCGAGATGACCGCCATCGTAGTCCTGCACGAGTTGCGTGCGCGTCGAGAACAGGTCGCTGACCTGATGGAATTGCAGCGCGACGATCAGAAGGACGACCATGAGAATAATCGCCGTCAGCGACATCACCAGAATGCGCAGCCGGAAAGCATTGCTGCGATGTTTCAGCAGCATGCAGAAGATCAGCATCGCCGACGCGAAGGAAAACAATCCCCAGGCGGCGCGCGAAAAGGAGAGGAAAATGCCGAAGGCCAGAACGAACAGACCTACCCCCTTGATCGGCGCCTTCTTCAAGTCACCGATCAGGATGCCGTGCATCAGGTAGATGGTCGGTGTCACCAGATAGGGACCAAAGACGTTGGGGTCTTGGAACGCGCCCATGGCGCGATCGTAACGGGTGAAGATTTCAGCGCCGGGAAAAGCGTGGAAGTAGCCGAGAATGCCGAGGCTTGCCGTGATCAGCGCGGCAATCACCCAGATATTGAAGATCAGCTTCAACCGCTTTTCGCTGTCTTCGATGATCGCGGCATAGAAGACCGAACTCAGCGCCAGGAAGGTGGAGACGGCGATGTAGATCGGTCCGTCCAGATGGGCGTTTGCGCCGAGATCGCGCATCTGCGTCAGCGACAGCATGCCGCCGACATTGAAGGTCAGGAATAAGGCCAGGAGCGGCGCGACATTGCGCGAGATTTTCAGCCCAAGGATGAACCAGATGCCGATGAGGAAGGCGACCCACAGCTCATAGGGCGCCGGTTCGGCGATGACGAAGCCTGACAGAAAGACCCCGAAGGCAACGCAAGCCGTGCCGATCAGCCGCAGTGCTGCGAGCTGCGGCCGGTCGACGCGCGGATAGGGGAGATTGATCGCGCTCAATAGGCGTTTTCCGTGTTGAGCAGACGGAAGGGCGTCAGGAACAAGATCTTCAGATCGAAGAACAGCGACCAGTTCTCGATGTAGTAGAGATCATAAGCCGTGCGGAACTTGATCTTGTCGTCACTATCGATCTCGCCGCGCCAGCCATTGATCTGCGCCCAGCCGGTAACGCCGGGTTTGACGCGATGACGGGCGAAATAGCCTTCAACTACATCGGCGTAAACGCGATTGTGGCTGGCCGCCAACACGGCATGCGGGCGCGGGCCGACGAGCGACAGGCTGCCGAGCAGCACGTTGAAGAGCTGCGGCAGTTCATCAATCGAGGTCTTGCGGATGAAACGTCCGACAGGCGTCACACGCGGATCGTTCTTCGTGACGGCATTACGGGCCGTCGGGTCGCTCATATTGGTGTACATCGAGCGGAATTTGAAGACTTTGATGATCTCGTTGTTGAAGCCATGGCGCTTCTGCATGAAGAAAACCGGCCCCTTCGACGTCGTTTTCACGGCGATCGCAGCGCCAAGCATGATCGGCCAGAGCAGGCAAAGCGCCAGCAGGCTGAAGAAGACATCGAAGACGCGCTTGGCGACGCCATCCCAATCGCGGATCGGCTTGTTGAAGATGTCGAGCATCGGCACCGCGCCGACATGCGAATAGGCGCGCGGGCGGAATCGCAACTTGTTGGCATGCGCCGCCAGGCGGATATCGACAGGCAGCACCCAAAGCTTCCGAAGAAGCTGCAGAATACGGTCCTCGGCGCTGATCGGCAGCGCAATGATCAACATATCGACGCGCGTCAGCCGGGCGAATTCGACCAGCTCGGCAACGGTGCCGAGCTTCGGGTAGCCGGCGACCATTACGGGCGAGCGCTTTTCGCCGCGATCGTCGAAGATGCCGCAGATGCGGATGTCGTTGTCGGGCTGATGTTCAAGCGCGCGGATCAGTTCCTTGGCCGGTTCGCCGCCGCCGACGATGACGGCGCGTCTCTCCATCACGCCATTGCGCGCCCAATGGCGGATGCCGTAGGCAAACACGGCACGCGCCACGGCGAGGAAGACTGCGCCGGCGGCGAACCAGATCCCGAGAACACGGATCGAATAGATATGGTTGAGATCGAAGGGCAGCAGGGCAAGGGCCATCACCGCAAACGCGGCCACCCATGACGCCAGGATCCGGTGCGGGAAACGGTGGGGTGCGCGCAGAATGGGAATCTGATAGGCATCCGCCACCTGCAAGAAGACGATGGCGAGACCGCAGAGCGCGATTGTCACGGCCGCTTCCGTCAGAAAGGGATGGGCGCCGGGCATGATCTGGAAGAAAAGGACCGCAAGCCCGACGGCGAGCAGCGACAGGAATTCGAAAAGCCGGTATTGCCCGATGATGATTGCCGGCGTCTGATTGTCCTCACGGAACTGTTCGGCGATCTGGCGGGCATAAGCGTTAATGTCGCCGGCCTGATGATCGCCGGTTTGTTCCTCAGCGCTGCGGGTGCGGATTTCCGAAACCTGCCTGCGAATATTGTCCAAGTTAAATTGCTCGGACTTCTCAATATGGCTCATGGCAATTCATCCGGTCGTTACCGGACATGGCCTAACAGATATGAGCTAATAAACGTTTACAACACTTGTTTGTATTCTAATGTTTGCCTCTGTATTCAAGTATATCGTAATATAACTCGATAGTATCTCTCGCCATTACCGCGGCCGAAAATGTCGATCGGACCGACTCGGCATCGGGCATGGTCTGCTGGCGCCATTTCGGCTCGGTAACCGCAACCGCCATGATGCGCGCAAGGTCGTCGGCGTTGCCTGCTTCGGCGAGGGCAGGGCTATGCTCGCCAAGCGCTTCGGCGATACCTCCGACACGCGAAGCGATCACTGTTTTTTCGGCGGCCAGCGCTTCGAGCACGATGTAGGGCATGGCTTCAGCGCGCGACGGAACGACGACGTTCTGCGACATGGCAAAGGCTTCGTGCACGCGCATGGCCGGAAGCATGCCTATTCGGTGGCCAAGGCCGCGCTGGATCATCATCGTGCGGTATTTGTCCTTGTCCGGTCCGTCGCCGATCATCAGCGCAGACAAAGGCCGACCGACCCGCCGTTCGGTCTTGGCAAAGGCGTCCACAAACAGATCGGGACCTTTTAGGTCCCGCAGCATGCCGATATAGACGAAGTGCACCGAGTCCGATCGTGTGGGTATGTTCCGGAAATCGCGCTCGCTGATGCCGTTATAGATCATCGCGGTGCGCGTTCGCGGCTTGCCGATCTTGCTTTCGTAACTTCGGCGCTCGAATTCACAGATGAAGATCAGCCCATCGGTGAAAAATTCCAACAGCCGCTCCAAGCTGTGGACCAGCAGGCCTTGTGGCGAAGCGCGCGAGAAATGCAGGCTGCCGCCATGCGCGGTATAAAGGCGGGCTACGCGATACTTGTTCACCCGCAGGGCTGAGCCGATGATGCGCGCAAGCAGGCCGCCCTTGGCGCCGTGCCCGTGCAGCACATCCGGCCGCAAACTTTTGACTTTCTTATAGCTGCTCCAAAGCGTCGTGGCGTCGGACAGGCTGATCTGACGCCTGATCGGCAGGCGCGTCACGCCGAGCGAGAGGAAAGGTTTGACATCGTCGAACAGCAAGTCCTCATGCGCCCCACCGGTAAGGCTATCACAGAGAATGCCGACCTCATGTCCTGCCCTGCTCTGTTCCTCCGCAAGATCGCGGACGTGACGGAATATCCCGCCGACCGGAGACCTGAAGCAATGAAGGATGCGGAGCGGTTTTGCCATGGTCGGGAACGGTCAGAATAGCCGTTCGCGGACATAGATCGTATCGCCCGCCAGGACGGGATCGGAGATCCCGACCCGCCCGGTCATGACATGACCATTGATCTTGCGCGTAACGTCGGCATTGGATTGGTTCGCGCGGCTGGTAAAGCCGCCGGCAACTGCGATGGCGTTCTGTATCGTCATACCAGGCACATAGGAATACTGACCGGGCTGACCGACTTCGCCCATGATGTAGACCGAACGGTAGCGATCGATGTCGATGGTGACATCGGGATCGCGGATGTAGCCTTGGCGAAGTTTCTGCGCGATCTGGCCGGAAAGCTGCTGCAGCGTGCGACCGCGGGCAGGGACCTGGCCGATCAGCGGGAAGGCGATGTAACCGGCCTGATCAATCGTATAGGTATTCGTCAAACCTTCCTGGTCGAAGACGGTGATGCGCAGGCGGTCGCCGCTGTCCAGCGCATAGGGCTGGATCGTTGCTTCGCTAAAGGCTCTCGGCGCCGGCTGATAGGTGTTGCAGCCGCTGAGCGCAGCGCTGACGGCAGCCATGCCGAGTGCCAGGACAATCTTGGGCTTTGCGAAGGGCATTTCGCGCTCACAGGAGAGGAAAATCGTTGACGCCGTTATCGATCCGTTAGGGTTAACGGCCGGTAAAGACCAAGAAAAATTCTCCAATCTTTATTAGAAAAATCGAAAATAATACATGGAAATTACTATTAACGCTTGGGTTACCATAGTCGTTTACGCTTAATTTTGGCTTTATATTACGGAGTTCTTGTATATGCCCGGCGCCAACAACAGCCAGCAGGATGTCGATATCGACCTCGCACAGCTTTTCCGCGCCGTTTGGCAGCGTCGGCTGCGCGTCATCGCCATCACGCTCGTGGGGGCTTGCCTAGCATTTGCCGTCGCCAAGGTCGTCTCGCCCGAATATCGCAGTGAGACACGCATCCTGATCGAGCAGCGCGCCCCGGCTTTCGCGACAACGACGCAGAACAACGATGCCAGCTCCGGTCCGCTTCTTGATGAACTCAACATCGCCAGCCAAGTGCAGATCCTGCAATCGGCCGATCTTATCAAGCAGGTAATTACCAACCTGAAGCTCTACGAGCATCCGGAATTTGCTGCCGCCACCAAAAGCTCGGCTCTTTCCGACATTCTCGTCATGCTGCATCTGAAAAAGAGCTCGCTCGACAAGGCGCCGGAAGAGCGGATGCTCGACGCCTTCACAAATCAGCTTCAAGTCTACCAGATCAACAGCTCACGCGTCATCGGCATCAGCTTCACGTCCCGCGAACCGGGTTTGGCTGCCAGCGTCCCGAACGCCATGGCCCAGGTCTATCTGTCGATGCAGAGCGGTGCCAAGCTCGATTCCAACACCGAGGCGACGCGTTGGCTGGAGCCTGAGATCGCCAATCTGCGCGAGAAGGTGAACGAGGCCGAAAAGAAGGTTGCTGATTATCGCTCCGCCAACGGTCTCCTACAGACCAGCGACAGCAATACCTTTGCGACGCAGCAGCTTGCCGATATTTCCGGTCAACTGGCACAGGTGCGTGGCGAGAGGGCCAATGCCGAGGCCCGGGCTGAGGCCGTGCGCAACGCGCTCGCCACCGGCCGCTCCACCGATACGCTTGCCGACGTTTCGGGCTCGCAGACCATCCAGCGGCTGAAAGCGACGGAGTCCAATCTGGAATCGCAGATCTCGGATCTTTCGACGACCCTGATGGATGGCCATCCCAAGCTGAAGAGCCTGCGCGCTCAGCTCGCCGATATCCGCCAGCAGGTCGACCGCGAAACAAAGAAGATTCTTGCCAGCATCGAGAATGAAGCCAAAGTGGCACAATTGCGCGAGCAGCAGCTCGTGGCGCAGTCGAACGCGCTGAAGGCCGATAGCGCCCGGGCAGGGGAAGACGCCGTCGGTCTCAACGCGCTGCAACGCGAAGCGACCGCCGAACGGCAATTGCTGGAAACCTATCTTGCCCGCTACCGCGAGGCCGCTTCCCGCATCGATAAGAATTCGAGCCCGGCGGATGCCCGTGTGGTCTCCAAGGCTGTCGAACCGGTCGATCCCTCCTTCCCGAAGATCGGACCGATCGTCGTCGTCGCCACGCTGGCGACCTTTATTCTGACCTCCATTGTCATCATGCTTGCGGAACTCTTTAGCGGCCGCGCGTTGCGGCCGATCGGTCCCATAGAGCGTGGGGTCGTTGCCCGGAAGGAAACCGCGGCTCATTCGGAGACCGTGATTGAAGCTGTCCCTGCGAAGGTCGCAGTCACGCCGCGCGAAGGGGAAATGCCGGCAAGCATGCTCTCCGTCGCTGCCGATGAGACGTTGGCGCGCGAAATGGAAGGAGCAATCGATCTTGGGCATCGACCGGAAGGGGCTGTTGAGCCGGCAGAAGAGGAAGAGGATTTTTCGATCCAGTCGGTCGCCGACTATCTGATCGAACGCGACTCTCGTCTTGCTATCGCCATATCACCGACTGGCGACAATGGCTCGACAGCGACCGTGATGTTGGCTCGCACTGTCGCCGACGCCGGACGCCGTATCGTGCTGGTCGATATGACCGGAACCGGCTGCCCGTCACGGCTGATGGCTGAAACCGCCGGTCTTTCCGGAGTGACCGATCTGCTTTGCGGGGAGGCCGCCTTTGCGGATACCATTCATCCCGACCGCCTTTCCGATGCCCATCTCGTGCCGCAAGGCACCAGCGATGTCACCCGCGCCATGCGTGGCGCCGACCGCCTGTCGCTGATCCTCGATGCGCTCGGCTCGGCCTATGATATCGTCCTGGTCGAATGCGGCGCAGCCGACGTCTCGGGTGTCGCGAGACTAACGCGCAGCAAGGATACGGAGATCATTCTCTCCATGCCGGAACCGGATGAGAACCAGTTCATGACGGCAATGACGGAATTCCAGAAGGCCGGCTATGAGCACATCATCCTGATGTCCGGCTGGCGCGAGGAACATGGCCCCGACGCTCGCCAGCACGCGGCCTGATCAATCCTTTTCAGCCTCTTCCGCCGGGGCGTCGCTGCCGCCTTGCCGCGCCCTGAGCCGCTGGATGAACCCATAAAGCTGCGGATTGGCTTTGATGGCCGCTTTGGCGTGCGTTATTCCACGCTGGGCGAAGGCCGCGATATGGCCGATCCGCGAAATCGGCAGGATCAGGTCGTGCTGCACCGTTTCCACCGGGCACCAGGAGCGTTTGTAGCCCTGGTCGCCAATGCCGAAATCGAAGAGGGCGGCGCCTTCATGGTGGAGCCGCTCGATCATCAGCCAGAACAGCAGCTCGCCAGGACTGGCTTCGGGAACCAGCGCCTCGTCGATCGAGGCAAATTGGCAGATGACGTGATCGCCCTTGCGTGACAGGGCGGCGACTGCGGGAATATGTCCCTCGTGCTCGCCCTTCAGCCGCAAGGCGTGCATCTCCAGCGCGGCATAGGACCGCTCGCCATCTCGAAGCGCCAGCAGCCGGTGCAGCGCCGCTTGGGTCGGCCCAGCCTGAAACACATCCGGCAGGCCGGCCGCTTCGAAGCGAACTGCCTTTTGCCGGAAGAACAGATCGAGTAGTGCATCCCGCTGATCAGGCGCCGCGATCACATACTCGTAACCGCCCTTCTCATTGAGAATGCGGGTCTGATGTTTGAATTTCTTGCGCCGCCGCTTGGCATTCACCTGCTTGAGGGTCGTTTCGAAGGCACCAAGGAACGGCAATTGAAAAGCATGGTTCTGGTTCTCGACGGCGGGTATCGAGGCGAGGGGGCTTTTCCGGCCGCGCCAGTCCAGCGGCACATTGCGTAGGACCATTAGATCGGCCTTACCCCGCATCATCAGCGCAATCTCCGCCTGCTGCCGCGCCGTAAGGCCATTGGCCGCTGTTCCCAGAAATTCGGCGGAAAATAGGCCGGTATTGATGTTGCTGTGACGCGCACCGATGAATTCGGCACGCCGGATACCCTGGGTGCGGATGATTTCGAGCGGCAGGATAAAGGCGGTGCGGCCATTGAAGCGGCCATTGAAAGAGCCGCGGACGATGGCGAGCGGGTGCCGAAAGGTCTCGGCCCAGGCGGCGCACCAGTCGTAGCTCTGATGAAGGGAGGCAAGATTATCTTGCTCCAGCGCCCGCCATTCGGCCTCCAGCGGAGCCATGCTGTCGAAGATTTCGACGCGCATGCCGCTATCAGCCAGCGCCTGCGCAGCAGCAGTAGATGCTGCCTCTCCGCGCACTGCACCGGCGATGGGCATGTCTGCAATGTCAAGCTTCGGTGTTTGCACCTTCTGCGCCTGCATTTGGGCGTCTCCAATCGGACAGCATTCGCATGCAGTCTTCGCGGCAGGCGGCTTATTTTTAGTTTATGGCGAAGTGGCCGAGCAGATTTCCCGTTGATCACGGTTATCTCCACGTAAATCCGAAATCACTTGAATAGGACGGTTTCTATTGCGGACGAGGCCCGGCCATCCACTTGATGATCCCCATCGCTGGCAGTACCCAGATCATGCCGCTGAAAAGGAAATAGAGAAAATGCACCCAGCCTGGCTGGTCGCCAAGCGTGCGCACCGCCACGATCATCGCCACGATCGCATAGATGACGACCAGCAGAACGAGCAGAATCATGCCGATGAATTTGCGCAGGCGAAGGGGCAAGGGTGGTCTCTCCTCTCTCGACGGCGTGCCGCGACGGCATGCCGCAAAGTCTCGGGACTTGTTTTGCACGCCCCTATAAGGCAAATCAACAGCCGGATTGAAGGGAGATCCCATGGTTGTCGCTAATTTCACGCCGGAACAGGCCGTTTTGAACGAAGTGGCCCGCCAGGACCGTAATCGCCGCGCTATCCGCATCTGGCTTGCCTGCGTGCTTTTGGCACTTTTTGGCTTGGTGCTGGTCGGTGGGGCGACGCGCCTCACCAATTCCGGCCTGTCGATCACCGAATGGCAGCCGATCCATGGCGTCATCCCGCCGCTCAATGCGCAGGAATGGCAGGAGGAGTTCGACCTCTACAAGCGCATCCCGCAGTTCCAGCAGTTGAACAAGGACATGACGCTCGGTGAGTTCAAAGGCATCTTCTGGTGGGAATGGGCGCATCGGCTGCTTGCCCGCGCCATGGGCGTCATCTTCGGCGTGCCATTGCTGTTCTTCGTTCTGACCGGCCGGGTCGAGCGGAAGCTGTGGCTGCCGCTAGGCGGCATTTTCGTGCTCGGTGGTCTGCAAGGCGCGATCGGCTGGTGGATGGTGTCGTCCGGCCTCGAAGCGCGCACCGACGTCAGCCAGTATCGTCTCGCCACCCACCTGGTCACCGCTTGCCTGATCTTTGCCGCCTGCATGTGGTTTATGCGCGCACTTTCGCCGCATTCGAACGACCCGGCTCCCACGCGTTATTCGGCGAAACTTGCCGGTGTCATCGCATTCATGGCGCTGTTCCAGATCTATCTCGGCGCATTGGTTGCCGGTCTCGACGCCGGTCTCTCCTATAATACCTGGCCGATGATGGACGGCGCGGTGGTACCGGGTGGGTTGTTCGCGCAATCACCGGGTTGGATCAATTTCTTCGAGAACCCGAAGATGGTGCAATATGTCCACCGCCTCGGCGCCTATGCGCTCTTCACCGTGGTCGCGATCAATATGATCATCTCGCTGCGCGCCGCAGCGCACACGACGCATGCCCGCCGATCGGTCGTGCTGTTCGTGCTGGTGCTGATCCAGGCGATCCTCGGCATTTCGACACTACTCTTGCAAGTGCCGCTGCATCTGGCGCTGACCCACCAAGCTGGCGCCCTCTTCGTCTTCGGCTTTGCTATCGCCAACTGGCGCGGTTTCTATGGCGAATATCCGCATCAGACGGTGATTGCTGTAAGGAACTGAGGCGGATCACCGCCTCTCTCCTGTTTTGAAAGCTCAGCGCGACGCAACATTGCTATTGCTGGGCGCCGACGACAGACGGGCCACCACCTGCAGGCGCTTGATTTCGCCACGCTTGAAGGCAGCCAGGAAGCGGCTGTAATCCCTGAAGACCACGCAGCCATTCGAATCGCCACCACGGGCTCCTCTGAGCATGTACGTGTGAGCCAGCAAACCGTCGCGGCCATAGACGCGGGCGCCGTTTGCGGGTGTCAGGCGCAGCGCCTGCACGCCATGGAACAGGCTTTCCCTATATGTCAGGTTATAAGTTTCAGGCGGCGTCGGGCCGGTGTTTTTTCGGTCGACATAGTGGGGATTGTCACGCATGTGGCCGAGGCCGGAATGCGCCTCAAGGCGTTCGCCGCTCGGCAGGTAGACAGTTTTGGCCGAGATATCGTAGATGGCGGTTCCGCCCCGCGGGCTAAGGGCGGCGAACGGGTTGAGGAGCGGCCGCGATTGTTTGACCTCTTCGTCCGGGTTTGCATAGGCCAATGCGTGCGTCGGCGGCGTGCCAGTTTCGTCAGTAGCGTCCTGCGTGCTTGCGCTGGCCCTTGCCACGACATGGGCCGGACGCGGCAGCGGCACGACGCTAGGTAGTTCCTCGACAACAGACGCGTCTTCCGCGTCTGCAAGATCGATGGTTCCGGCGTCCGACGATCCGGCACTATCTGTGGCGGACGTCTGGTCTGGACGTGGCATCGGGATAATGTCGAAAGGCTGCGATGCAGGATCGCTGGAGGCGCTCGTCGCGAGGCTCTCCGCAACCGCGCGGTCGATCGTTCCGGCAGGGGGAGCGGCCGACGCCATCTCGGTGGGCGGTGCATCGCTTGCGGATGGTGCGATCGGCAGACTGTCCTTGCCCGGATGATCCAGGGCAGCCGTATTTGGCCCTGCGGCTTGGATTGAGGGTTTGCTCAGTGCAATCTCTGCCGGCTGCGGCATGGAAGCGGTGGAGGCCGTGATCGAGACTGCTGTTCCAGCAATATTGCTCTGTCCGACGGACTTCCCGGCATTTGTCAGGGGGAGGGCGGCGGCATCGTCCTGATGCGCAACCGTTGCCGGCAAGACCGGTGCGTCGTTCTTAGCGACGGCCGAAGCGGTTTGAGCCCGCGCGAGATCTGAGGCCTGCTGCGATAGTGCGCTCGCCAATTGCTGCTTGACCAGCCCGCGCGCCAGGATCGCTTTCGAACGTGCGATGGCCTCCTGCTTCTCCGCATCGGCGGACGTACTGCTTACCCGTATTCTTCCGCCCATGGGCACGGTTTGACTGGCAAGGCGGGCCGGATGCAGGACGTGCTCTTGGGGAACGATGAAGGCAGACGCTTTCGGCGTCAGCAAATCCCGAGATGAGATATCTGCACCGGGGAGGGACAGGACCATCGATTGCGTGGTGATCAGCGTTGCGGCCACCCATGCGGAAACCACCACTGCGACGCCAGTAACGACGGTACCAGGACTGAGCCCTGGAGACTTTTTCCGGCGCGAAGATTGTCCGGAACGGGAATTGATGTCACCGAAAGTCTCGGTCGCAAACGCCATGTTACTCGTTATCCAAACTATATACGCACCCCACCGGCTCACAAAAGCGCCTACGCCGGGACGCAAAACTGCGTCCGGCCGTCACTTTGCCGGCTGTCGGGAAGCATGCCGAATTATGGTAACCAATTCCTTTACGCCGACCCGATCTTGGAATTGACTATGCTGATCACCGCGAATATTGCGGCGGCAAAAGCCGAAACAGGCGATATGGGCTGATTTGTGACAAAAAATTAACAATAGCTAATAAAGTTACGCAAAATTTATTCGAAAGCGGGTGATCGGCCGGATCAACACCGATGCGGCATTTCAAATCGTTACCGCCAATGATCCCGAATGCCGTCAAGTTGCAGGCGTACCGAAGATGACCTCAGCTGGAATAAGTCGAGCCCCGCGGGCTGCCTTCATGAGACTGTCGCTGCCACGGTGACTGACCTCGCCTGGAAGATGTTATGCGGGGTAGAGAAGATCCGGTAGTCGGTCTTGCGCGGAGCAGAAGGCTAGCTGATATCGGACTGTCTGCCGGCAATGAAGCCGCGCGCGATGGCCGAAACGGCACCGGCGACCTTTGACATGGAACCGAGATGCGGAGACCGCAGCATCACGACATCAAGATGCAGATCCCGGTCGCTTATCCTGATCTCCTCGATGCCCTCCGGCCTCATGCTTTCAAAGAGGCGCATGGGCATCAGCCCGAACCCGAAACCCTTGCGCACCAATGCGAGCTGCATGCCGGCATCCTCGACCTCGGCAGCAATCGTCAGCTGCTGACGTTGGCCAGCCAGCAGGTCCGCAAGACGACGGCGGGCGTCGCAGGGTTCCGGACTCAGCACCCACGTCCTGTCCTCCGGATCAGGGAAGTTGCTGGCCGCTCCGATGATGACCAACCTCTCGTCACCGATATGTTCGGCATCCGGGTAACGCGATCCGTCGGACAATAGGATTGCAGCATCGAGATGTCCCGACTGGAACTGCTCGGCAAGTTCATGGCTCCATCCCGATTTCAGCCGCATCGAGACCTTCGGAAATTGCGCCATCATCGAGCCGAGCTCTCCCGCGAGACTTTCATGCGCAAGGCCCTTGGCCACTCCGAGCCTGAACAATCCGCTGGGCTCCGGCGCCCCTGCAATGGCCTTCATCTCTTCGAAATCAGCGAGGATGTCACGGCTTCGGGCCAGCACCTCACGTCCTGCTGGCGTCAGCACAGGCGGCTTCTGCCGGCGGTCGAGCAATGTGACTCCGAGCGCCTGTTCAAACCGCTGGATCTGGCGGCTGACAGCGGGCTGGGTCAGCGGCAGACGTTTCGCGACCTTCTGGACCGATCCTTCGTCTGCAAACAGCACAAATGTCCGCATTTCTTCAAACATGTTCAATCCGCATAATCATTTTTCTTATAATGAATTTGAATATGCTGAAGATCAAGTCCACTCTCCCGGCACAGCCACGTCAGCCAGGAGAAATTTCATGAAAGCGATCGTCCTCAAACCGCCGGCCGGCCTTGAGAATGTGACACTCGAAGAGCGTGACATGCCGCAGCCGCGGCGCCAGGAACTTCTGATCCGCGTCAAGGCGACCGCGCTCAACTATCGGGATCTCGAAATTGCATGCGGCACCTACCACACCGCGTTCCGCCTGCCGCTCGTCCCGTTGTCGGACGGCGTCGGCGAGGTCGTTGCCGTCGGCGAGGACGTCACGCGGTTCAAGATCGGCGACAGGGTCTGCAGCACGTTCTGGCAGCGCTGGACCGGCGGCTCCTTCCGGATGGCGGAGCCGTCTTACCAACGCGGCGGACCGCTCGATGGACTTCTTTCAGAATATGCTATTCTCGATGAACAGGCGGCCGTTTTCGCTCCCCGTAATCTGAGCGACATCGAAGCAGCGACCTTGCCATGTGCAGCCGTCACAGCCTGGCAAGCCCTTGTGACCGAGGGCCATATCAGGGCCGGAGATACGGTACTCGTTCAGGGAACCGGGGGCGTTTCCCTTTTTGCTCTGCAGTTTGCGCGCGCAAGCGGTGCCCGCGTGATTGTCACCTCCAGCAGCGATGAAAAGCTGGAACGTGCAAAGGCTCTCGGGGCGGCCGACGGGATCAACTATCGACGCGTTCCGGAATGGTCCACCGTGGTGCTCGATATGACAGAGGGGCGCGGCGTCGATCACATCATCGAGGTCGGCGGTCCACTGAGTTTCGAGCAATCGCTGAAGGCGGCCTCCCGTCGCGGCCAAATCAACATTATCGGCTATCTCGGTGGATCGCAGGGCGCCATCAACCCCCTGGATATCTTCCGGAAGCAGGTGGATGTTCGCGGCATTCCTGTTGGATCGCGCGAATCCTTCGAAGCGATGAACCGCGCTATTGAGACACTTGATCTCAAGCCGGTGGTCGATCGTGTATTTCCTTGGACTGAAATTAAAGACGCGATGCGATACTTTGCGGATGGCTCGCGGTTTGGAAAGGTGGCATTGGAACTCCAAGACAACCGGCCGTAAACCGAGGTTGCCGCGGAGAGTGGTGGCCGGCGGATGGCGGCCCGGGTCGATCGGGATTCGGCCTTGCCGAAACACATCCGCCGGCCCGGTTGGCGATCGGGCCGGCGGAGATTTCCAATGTTCAATATGCTGCAGTCGGCAGCGGCTCAGGCGCCCAGCATCAGGTCCATGTTCTGGACCGCTGCTCCCGATGCGCCCTTGCCGAGATTGTCGTAGACCGCCACGAGCATGGCTTGCGCTTTGTCGTCATTGGCAAAGACGTGCAACCGCATGCGATTGGTGTTGTTGTAGATTTCCGGATTGAGCTCGGGCGTCCGCTCAGGATTGTCGAACGGCGCGACTTCGACAAAGCCGCCTTTCCGCCCCGCATAATAATCGGCGATAGCCGCGTGCAATTCAGCGCCCTTAGGGATTGTCGGCAGCACCGAAAGCTGCAGTGGCACGCTAACGACCATGCCCTGAGCGAAATTGCCGACGATCGGCTGGAACAGCGGGACGCGCGAAAGCTTCGCGTAGGCCTTTAACTCCGGCAGATGCTTATGATTGAATGTCAGACCGTAGGGCATATATTCCGGAGCGTCTTCGCCCTTCGCCTGATAATCCTCGATCATCGAGCGTCCACCGCCGCTGTAACCGGAAATCCCGTGGACGGTGACCGGATAGTCTGCAGCGACGAGCCCGGCCTCGACGAGCGGACGAAGTGTGGCAATGGCCCCCTGCGGCCAGCAGCCAGGGTTGGCCACCCGCTTGGCCTTAGCAATGACATCCGCCTGGTCCTTGCTCATCTCCGGAAAGCCATAGGCCCAGCCTTCGGCAACGCGATACGCGGTCGAGGCGTCGATCACTCTCGTCGTGTCATTGGAAATCAGGCTGACGCTTTCCTTGGCCGCCTCGTCCGGCAGGCAGAGGATGGCAATGTCGGCAGCATTGAGCAGTTCCGCACGCACCGCCTTGTCCTTCCGGCTCTCGGCCGGAATGGATAAAATCTCGATATCGCGGCGGGTAGCCAAACGCTCACGGATTTGCAGACCCGTCGTTCCAGCTTCGCCATCGATGAAGATTTTCGGTGCCATTTTTCCTGCTCTTTCAATCAGTTCGGAGTATTTCCGGACTCAGTTTGCCATGAAGTTGATTCAAAATGATAACGGCTGTTTTCGAGTAAGCATGATCTTGTCCGAATACCGCGTCACCCTTTTCGGGATCATGCTTTAGCGACCTGCCGCACGCCGTTCGGCGTGGAGACCGAGCATATACATCGCCACCGTTGCCCCTGCAATGGCGGTGATGTCGGCATGGTCATAGGCAGGCGATACCTCGACGACATCCGCCCCTCTGATGTCGAGCTGATGCAGCCGTTGTAGCGTCGACAGGATTTTCGCGCTCGAGGGGCCGCCGGCCACGGGCGTTCCGGTGCCTGGCGCATAGGCGGGATCGAGGCAGTCGATGTCGAAGGTTAGGTAGGTGGGCGCCCCCTTGGTGTGGGAGATGATCGTCGAGGCGATCTCCGCCGCGTGCATATCCTCGACTTCATGGCCGTAGAGGACCCGAATTCCGTAATCGTCCGGCGCATGGGTACGAATACCGATCTGGATGGAACGGTCTGGATCGATCAGGCCATCGCGGGCGGCGCGGGCGACGAAGGAGCCATGATCGATGCGCTTGCCGTCGTCGAACCAGGTGTCCTGATGCGCGTCGAATTGCACCAGCGCTAAGGGGCCATGTTTTGCTGCATGTGCCTTCAGCAATGGCCAGGTGACGAAATGGTCGCCGCCGAGCGTCAGCAAAAAGGCGCCGCTGTCGAGGATCGTGTTCGCTTGCCGCTCGATCGCCGCCGGCGTTTCCTGGTGATTGCCGTAATCAAGCAGGCAATCACCATAATCGATGACGGCCATGTCAGCGAAGAGATCGCGATGGAAAGGATATTGCGGATCATTGTCGAAGATCGCGGAGGCGCGGCGAATCGCCTGCGGCCCAAAACGCGTTCCCGGCCGGTTGGATGTTGCGGCGTCAAAAGGAATCCCCCAGACGACGGCGTCGATGCCCTCGATCGATTTGGTGAAACGCCGGCGCATGAAAGAGAGCGCACCCGCAAAAGTCGGGTCGCTGGCCGCGGACGTCAGGCTGGCGGCAGTAAAGGCATGATCAATCGAGGTGCTCGGCAAGGGATTCTCCTTCGCTCGCATGGAAACCATAAGCCCGCTCGACCCTGGCGACCCGGACTTGATATTGCTCGTACCAGCGCTCCCGCCCGAGTTGTTGGGCTGCCATATGCGAGACGACATTCTTCCAGGCGAGAATGCTTTCCTCGTCCCGCCAGAAGGAAATCGTGATGCCGAAGCCATCCCAGCGTCGGGCGCTCTCGAGACCGAAGCAGCCGTCTTGCGCCAGTGCCAGCGTCTCCATTTTCTCCCCCATGGCGCCATAGCCATGATCGCCCTCCTTACGGATGGAGGAAAATGAGACGATGTAGTAGGGCGGCTCAGGTGTTGCCGCGAAAGGCGATGCTCTACCGTCGGTCATGGCATGTCTCCTGTGACAAAGAGAAATAGGGGACGGGGGGTACGGATTGCAAGCAGGATCAGCCGGCGATTATTGGCTTGGTGGGATCGTGCATTGGTATGCCTTTTTCACACAAGCGATTTGCGGCGTGGAACATTGCGCCTTTCCGTCGACAACGGCACAGATCGAACATTGGTCGGTAAATTGCCGGCAATCCGGATTGGCACGCATGAAGTCCTTCATGCTTTCCATGTCCGCTGCGGTTGTTGCCTGTCCGGCATCTTCGCAACTAGCCGGCGATATGCCGGCTATCACAAACATAATAGGCAAAGCGAATCTGAGCATGTGTGATTCTCTGCAGGAGGCACGAGCTTGCCACAAAAAATATGGCCTAGCCCAAGAGACATGAACTTTTGCCATGCAAACCGAAAAAAAGAAAAGGCACACAGCCACAACGCAAATGTGGAATCGCTAAAATTTCACGGTTCCACATTTCTTAGCCATGACGGCAGTCGGGCCCTCAGCGGACATTTGATCCTTGTTCAAGGATGCGGCTGTTTTGCGCCCTAGAAGCGGTCATGTGATGAAGGATGGTCGTGTGAAAATTCTTTGATTGCCAGCAACATCGCATGCGTTCTCGTCCCGCTCACCGCATGCTCATCGCGATCCGCTTCAGTCAGAAGGCTCAATTCACGTCTTTTGGTCGGTGCCTATGTATGCATCCCAACCAAGCATTGAGGCTCGGGCCACCGCTTCAAGCTCCTCGCGGCTTGCTCCATCGCGAGCCAAGATCGACATCCCACTTTGAACCGTCTGAACGTAACGGGCGAGCGCATGAATGTCTGTCGAAGCCGAAATCTCACCCTTCGAAACAGCGTCCGCCAACCGGCCCTTGACGCTTTGAAATAACGCCGCTCTTTCTGCTCTCACCAGCTCCCCGAGTTCCACATGTCCTTCATCGCCAACAGACGACAAGGTCACCATGCAGCCGCGCGGGACATCGCAGAGCGATCCGGTCAATGCAGCGGCGGACGTCAACAGGTATGCTTCGACCGCCTCCCGCACGGTCTCAGCAGAACGGAATTGCATCCAGGCCTGTCGTCCAAACGTATCGACGTAATATCGGACCGCTTCTGCGAACAGTGCTTCCTTGGAGCCGAAGGCCGCGTAAAGGCTAGGCGAACCTATCCCCATTGCATCCTTAAGGTCGGAAATTGAGGTGGCCTCAAAACCCTTTAGCCAGAAGACACGCATGGCTTGCGACAGCGCGGCCTCGCGATCGAATGCGCGAGGCCGCCCACGCGGGCGTGTCCGATCCCTTTCAGCCGTCAAGGCGTCATTTTTCGAATTTTGCATCGACCGTTATATATATACTTGTTGAAACATCTTCGCAATCGCGGTGGCTTACGAACCGAACCATGAACGTCATCATTGCTGAACTGCCGAGATTTATGAAACGATCGATATAAAAATCTTGACAGGCGCGAAGGGTGAATGTAGCTAATTCTGTATCGTTCAATATAGAAAGATTCAGAATGAGTGAATTGATTGGAAAACGTGCCCTGGTGACAGGTGCATCTCGGGGTATCGGTGCAGCGATTGCACTGGGTCTGGCCGACAAGGGTGCGGATGTCGCAATCACCTATGCAGGCTCCGCCGATCGCGCGGCGGCGGTGGTCAGAACGATTGAACAAAAAGGACGCAGGGCCGTCGCCATTCAGGCCGACAGTGGCGATCCCGCAGCTATCAAGCGATCTGTTGACGAAACCCTAAGCGCCCTTGGGGGGCTGGACATTCTGGTGAACAACGCCGGAATAGCGCTCTACAATCTGATTGCCGACATCAGCGTTGATCAAATCGATGAAATGCTGAAGGTCAACGTGCGAGGGCCAATCCTAGCTGCTCAGGCAGCGATCCCGCACTTACAAGCAGGCGGACGTATTATCTCGATTGGGTCGGCCGGTGCGGATCGCATCGTTGGCGAACCCGGCTCGGTGTACTACATGACAAAGTCCGCGCTTCAATCCATGACGCGTGGCCTCGCACGTGAACTTGGCTCACGGGATATCACTGTTAACCTCGTTCAGCCAGGATCGACCAATACGGATATGAACCCCGCTGATGGCGAATTCTCCGATTGGCAGCGCTCGTTGATGCCACTTGGTCGCTATGGTGAGCCCACAGACGTTGCTGCTGCCGTTGCATTCCTCGCAAGCCCCGCAGCAAAGCAGATCAGCGGAGTAATACTCAATATCGATGGTGGGTTGAACACCTGATCAAAAGCGTCCGGGTCCAGGTGAGAGCCCTTGCTGAGCCGGGCATAGTTGCCCCGTTCGGCTATTGAGCTGTGCACGGACCGGACGTCTCAGCCGGTCCGAGAATATATCTTTTCCGTCCCTTCAAGGCCGCTTAAAGACATGAGTAGACATCCGCTCAAATGACTGGATTCGTCTCTCATTGTGTTCAGATTGACTGGGACAGACGCTGCAACAACAAAAAGTTGCTGCGGCTTATCTGTCTGCGGAGCTGATGCTTCCCATCATATGGTCCTTTGCGGCCTCGACTATTCCGGAGGCGTTGCGGCTTTCTATCAGCGCCGACCGGATGCGACAACGCACACAAGCAAAAAGGCCGGGCAAAACCCGGCCTTTCCAAAATCCGATCTCGGATAAGCGATTAACGCTTGGAGAACTGGAACGAACGACGTGCCTTGGCACGGCCGTACTTCTTGCGTTCGACGACGCGGCTGTCGCGGGTCAGGAAGCCGCCCTTCTTCAGGACCGAGCGCAGGCCCGGTTCGAAGTAGGTCAGCGCCTTGGACAGGCCGTGACGAACGGCACCGGCCTGGCCGGAAAGACCGCCGCCGGCGACGGTGGCAACGATGTCGAACTGGCCGTCACGGGCAGCGGCGACGATCGGCTGACGCAGGATCATCTGCAGAACCGGACGGGCGAAGTAAGCCGTGTAGTCCTTGCCGTTGACGATGATCTTGCCGGAGCCGGCTTTGACCCAAACGCGGGCGACAGCGTCCTTGCGCTTGCCGGTCGCGTAGGAACGGCCAAGCGAGTCGACCTTGCGGACATGAACCGGAGCAGCAGCAGCTTCCGACGTCGTGCCGAGATCCTTCAGGGAAGAGAGATCAGCCATTATCAGGCGCTCCTTACGTTCTTCTTGTTCAGCTTGGCCACGTCGAGAACGACCGGCTGCTGGGCTTCATGGGGATGGTTGGAGCCGGCGTAGACGCGCAGGTTCTTCATCTGGCGACGGCCGAGCGGGCCGCGGGGAACCATGCGTTCGACAGCCTTCTCGAGGACGCGCTCCGGGAAGCGGCCTTCGATGATCTGGCGAGCGGTGCGCTCCTTGATGCCGCCGGCATAACCGGTGTGCCAGTAGTAAACCTTGTCTTCGTACTTCTTGCCGGTGAAAACGACCTTGTCGGCATTGATGACGATGACGTTGTCGCCGTCGTCGACGTGCGGCGTGAAGGTAGCCTTATGCTTGCCGCGCAGACGCATTGCGATGAGAGAAGCGAGACGGCCAACGACCAGCCCTTCGGCGTCGATGAGAACCCACTTCTTCTCCACCTCTGCAGGCTTCTGGGAGAAGGTTGCCATGTTGAATACTCTCTTTTGGGACCCTGGACCCGAAGGCGTCAGGGCGTTTCTTGTTGCTTGGTTTGGCGAGCGTAACGCACACCAAAAAGAAAGCAGCCCGGAAAGGCTGCGATCTGGCGCGGCTTATAAAGGGAATAGGCGAGGAGGTCAATAAGGCGGGATTTTGCCGTCTGAAAAATTCACATTTAAAATCAATATGTTAAACGTATGGTATTTTGATACCCCATATTTCTCGCCTTCAGGCCAGCTTCATAACCAATACGCCTGCAGCAATAATGGTGCCGGCCACATAGCGCCAGACGCTCGATCGCTCCTTCAGAACGACCACGGAGATCACCAGCGCGAACAGGATCGAGGTCTCGCGCAGCGCTGCCACGCTGGCGACAGGGGCCTTTGTCATGGCCCATAGCGCAAGGCCATAGGAGGCGATGGAGCCGCCACCGCCGGTAAGGCCGCGCCACCAGTTGTAGCGTATATGGGCGGCGACGGCATTTATGCCACGCCGCGAGATCGCCCAGGCAAACAACAGCACTGGCGGCAAGAGCGACATCCACAATGTATAGGAAATGGAATTGCCGGAGATCCTGGCACCGATGCCGTCGACATAGGTATAGCTGGCGATGACCACGGCATTGGAAAGCGCCAGGGTGACTGCCTGCCTGCCGCCCTTTCGCGCTTCGAAAGCGAGCGTCAATATGCCGGCGCAAATGATCGTGGTGCCGATCAGCGCTCCGCCCGACAAAGTTTCTTTGAGGATGAAGCCGCTGGTCGAAACGATGATCAGCGGCGCGACTCCACGCATCAGCGGGTATACGAGGCCGATGTCTCCGGCGCGGTAAGCGGCCGCTACCAACTGGAAATAAGCAAACTGCAGGATCGCTGACGTGCCGATAAAGGGCCAGGCGGCGGAAGCCGGCAGCGGCAGAAAAGCCAGGAAGGGCAGGGCACTGACCGCGCCGCCCGCTGCAACCAGCGCGGCATCCAGCGACTTGTCCGTTCCAGCCTTGATGATCGCATTCCAGGTCGCATGCAGCAGCGCACCGAAGAGAACGAGAGCGATGACGTCAAGCGACACAAAAACCTCGAAAATTGGAAACGACGGTCAAAATCTAGGCGATTTGTGGAAATGCCGCCGCCATTTGATCCTCAATGCTCCAGAAAGCAACACATATGCGGGCTTATAAGCTTTTGGTAGTAGCCGCTGCTGCGGCAGATAAATGGAAAAGCATAGTTCCATCGTTCCTCGTTCGTTCTGTTTTGTCGCTCAACTATAAGGTGTTTCTAATTGACATGTGAATGAAGCAAGAACAAAAATTGCATGCCGGGGGAACGTATGACAGAGCTTGTGATGATAACATCCAAAGCGCTGCAAAATGTTATTCAAATATCATGATTACGAATATATTGACTGTGATTGGGAGCGGTCACTCATAGCCCAATTTGGTGATTCCGACGGACCTGGTATCCCCCATATGGACTATGAATTGTCTTACTGCGCCGCGAGAAGCCGCAGTCGGATCGAGGTATCGGCAAAGATCGCGGATAGATATCTCTTGTCGCGGATTGGTATTTTTGCTGTGTCTTTTTAAGATTGTTGTCAACAAAGCAGCAGGCACCGATGTGCGCTGCAAAAAATAGTCATTTCTGTCGAAAATCTTGAGTGACTGCTCATCTCTCATACTTCCAACCGGGTCTCATCTATCGTCTCACCATGAGGCTTCGCTAATTAATGTCCGAATAAATAGTGAACAAAAATCGCATTTCATGAGAACGTGGCCACTCGATTCGGTACGACATCGTTTCAAAGCGCTTTGGAGAATCAAAATCGCGCGCGAGAGACTACTCGGCGCTGCAAGGCCAGCGAAAGGCAGGGCCGCAGGCCGAAACCCAGGCTGAGGTGCAAAATCGATGTAAGATAATGGCCGCTGGTGCGCTGCCGTATCGGACCGCCCTCAATGCGGGATAATCAGCAAATCATGGCGGTCGAAGTCGGTCGACGGACGGCAGATATAGACGGGGCAATCGGACCTGTCTTTGGTCGGCAAATAATCCTGATAGGCATAGTAGCCGGAATCACAGGCATTGCTGTCTGAAACGAAGCGATCATAAAGCGTCATGTTGCGCACTCTGCTGGCCGGATAGCGCATGATCACCGCGCGTTCGCGGTTGATGATCGCCTTGGCTTGGCTGCAGGTGAAAGACATGGAGTTATAACGCGAGATCGCCAAAGCCGGCGTGGTGGCCGACGCAACCAGCAGGGCCAGCAGCATGATTTTTTTCATCGGGGCAATCCTCCCTGAAATTGTTATAATGCAATATATATACGCAAAAGCCGCGGCCGAGGTTTCGGGAATTGTGGCAAAACGCAAGTGTGATCGAACGGGAGGCCTTGTGATGAACCATGACCGTTATGACGATTCTTATATCGCTGATATTCTTTTATCCGTACGGACCATCGCGCTCGTCGGCGCCTCACCCAATCCGGCCCGCCCGAGCAATGGTGTCATGGCCTATTTGCTGGCGCGGGGCTATCGAGTTATTCCCGTCAATCCCGGACAGGCGGGCAAGGAGATCCTCGGCCAGTGGGTCTTTGGCCACTTGGCCGATATCCCGGAACCGGTCGACATGGTCGATGTCTTCCGCGCGCCGGAATATCTAAGGTCGGTTGTTGAAGAGACGATCATGATAGAACCGCGCCCACCGGTCATCTGGGGGCAGCTCGGCGTGCGCGACGATGCCGCCGCAGCAAGAGCGGAAGCGGCTGGCGTCAAGGTCGTCATGGATCGCTGTCCGGCCATCGAATATCCGCGGCTGGTCGCCTGACGCAGGCTATGCCGCGTCCGGTTGCTAAGCCTGCCCATTCGTCGCGTGATATTGTCGAAAAAGGGCAGGTTTTTTCAACCCGAGCAAAAGCTTGGCAAAGTTCGCGGTTAACTTTCAGACCCGGGACGCTATGATCTTCCTGTCATAATAATATTGGCGGGAGGAGAAGGCATGCCGACAAACAATCCGGGTTTCGATACGTTGGCGATCCATGCGGGGGCGCAGCCGGACCCCACGACGGGCGCCCGCGCGACGCCGATCTATCAGACAACCTCCTTCGTCTTTCAGGATTCGGACCATGCCGCCGCGCTCTTCGGGCTGCAGCAGTTCGGCAATATTTATACGCGTATCATGAACCCGACCCAGGCCGTCCTTGAGGAGCGGGTGGCTGCCCTCGAAGGCGGCACGGCCGGCCTTGCCGTCGCCTCCGGCCACGCCGCGCAGATGATCGTCTTTCACACCATCATGCAGCCGGGCGACAATTTCGTCGCCGCCAGGCGGCTCTACGGCGGCTCGATCAATCAGTTCGGTCACGCCTTCCAGAATTTCGATTGGCATGTGCGCTGGGCCGACCCCGCCGATCCGGCCTCGTTCGAGGCTGAGATCGACAGCCGCACCCGCGGCATCTTCATCGAAAGCCTCGCCAATCCCGGCGGCACCTTTGTCGATATCGAGGCGATCGCCGCAGTTGCACGCAGGCACGGCCTGCCGCTGATCGTCGACAACACCATGGCAAGTCCCTATCTCATCCGGCCGTTGGAACATGGCGCCGATATCGTCGTCCATTCGCTGACCAAATTCATCGGCGGTCACGGCAATTCCATGGGCGGCATGATCATCGACGGCGGCACCTTCGACTGGTCGGCCTCCGGCAACTATCCGATGCTGTCGACGCCGAGGCCGGAATATAACGGCATCGTGCTGCACGCGACCTTCGGCAATTTTGCGTTCGCCATCGCTTGCCGCGTCCTTGGCTTGCGCGATCTCGGCCCTTCCATTTCTCCTTTCAACGCCTTCTTGCTTCTCACGGGCATAGAGACGCTGCCGCTGCGTATGCAGCGGCACTGCGACAATGCGATCGCCGTCGCCCGATGGCTGAAAGAGCAGGATAAGGTGGCCTGGGTGAACTATGCCGGGCTTGAGGCCGATCCGAACTACGCGCTGCAGCAGCGCTATTCGCCCAAGGGGGCGGGTGCCGTTTTCACCTTCGGGTTGAAGGGCGGCTATGAAGCGGGCAAAGGGCTGGTGGAAGGCCTGGAGCTCTTTTCCCATCTCGCCAATATCGGCGATACGCGCTCGCTGGTCATTCACCCCGCCTCGACGACGCATAAGCAGCTCACCGACGAGCAGAAAATTGCCGCCGGTGCCGGCCCCGATGTCGTGCGCCTGTCGATCGGTATCGAGGACGTCAAGGACATCATTGCCGACCTCGATCAGGCGCTGGCGAAGGTTTGACAAGGGAGCGTTCCGGGTTTCGGGATCGGAGATTTATGACAGCCTATTTACGATTGGACACCCATGGCATCGAGCCGGAAGTCGGCTCCCCGGCCGACGATCGCATCGTTGCCGGCGCACCGAAGTTCCGCACCTGGAATATCGATGAAGCCGGCGGCGGGCTCTATGCCGGCATATGGGAGGCGACTCCGGGAAAATGGCGGATCGTCTATGACGAGTGGGAATACTTCCACATTCTTTCCGGCTATTCGGTGGTAACCAGCGAAAATGGCGAGGTTTTTCACCTGCGCGCCGGTGATCGGATGATCTTCAAGCCCGGCTTCAGGGGAACCTGGGAAGTCATTGAAATGACTCGAAAGGATTATGTGATTCGTCTCTGAAAGCGTTTCGAATCATGTCGTAAAGCCAGCAGTATCAAGCCCTGAAGGCCGGTGCCGTTCGGATGCGATCCGGCCTTCGCGGCAGAGTCTGCAGGGCGGCCGTTTCGCTTGCCGCAAGTTGTGTCACCGGCCTTTCACCAAATTGTCATCAAACTGAAACACTGCGGCATTAGAGCCATCACTGTCGCCAGGAGATTGAGGTGGGAGTTACTAACCGATGGGACCCTCTACGCTAATCTCCTGCTCGCCATCCTTTCATCACTCTGGGAAGTGAGTTCAATCATGTTGAATCAAAAATTTCGTTCGCTTTGCCTGACTGCAGGCTTCATCGCGGCTATGTCCGTTTCGGCCTCGGCTGCCGACGTCACGGGCGCCGGCTCGAGCTTCATCGCGCCTGTTCTGTCCAAGTGGGCCGAAGGCTACAAAGCTGCAACGAACAATGTCGTCAACTACCAGTCGGTCGGTTCGGGCGCTGGCATCAAGCAGCTCCTCGACAAGACCATCGTATTCGGCGCTTCGGATAAGCCGATGAGCGACAAGGACCTCGAGAAGAACGGCATTGCCCAGTTCCCGATGATCTCCGGCGGTATCGTCGTTTCCTATAACATCGCTGGCGTGAAGCCGGGCGAACTCGTTCTCGACGGCAAGACGCTGGCTGACATCTTCCTCGGCAAGATCGCCAAGTGGGACGATGCGGCCATCAAGGCCCTCAACCCGGACCTGAAGCTGCCTTCCACGCCGATCTCCGTCGTTTATCGCGCCGACAGCTCGGGCACGACCTTCAACTTCACCGATTACCTGTCGAAGGTTTCGCCGGAGTGGAAGGAAAAGGTTGGTTCGGACACCGCGGTTGAATGGCCGACGGGCTTCGGCGCCAAGGGTTCCGAGGGCGTTTCCACCACCGTCAATCAGACGGCTGGTTCGATCTCCTACGTTGAATATTCCTACGTCGTCGCCAACCACATCGGTTTCGCGAAGATGAAGAATGCTGCCGGCAAGGTTATCGAGCCGAGCCTCGACACGTTCAAGGCCGCTGCTTCCAACGCCGATTGGGCCCATGCCAAGAACTTCAACCTGATCATCACCAATCAGCCGGGCGACAAGAGCTGGCCGATTGCAGCTTCGACCTGGGTTCTGCTCTACAAGAAGCCGGCTGATGCTGCTAAGAACGAAGACGCGCTGAAGTTCTTCAAGTGGGCCTATGAGAAGGGTCAGAAGGACGCGACCGATCTGTCTTATCTTCCGGTTCCGGAGAATGTCGCCGAGGTTGTCCAGAAGTCCTGGAAGCAGGACTTTGGTGCGAAGTAATTTGTGCTAGGCGAGAAGATGCGGCGGACAGGGCACGGCCCTGTCCGCCTTTCGTGATAGGACAAGGGGAAATCGATGGCTGACGCGACTCAGACGGCTGGTCGGACGGCTGGCTTCCAGGCAATGGATACCACCGCCGCCACCAGAAAATTCCGGACACAGGATCGGATTTTCTATTTTATGACGCTTGGCTCGGCTGCTCTTGTCGTGCTTATGCTACTGGCAATCCTTGCGGTTCTTGTCGTCAATGCCTTGCCAACCTTCGAAACCTTCGGGTTTTCATTCCTCTGGGGCACGAAGTGGAGCGCTCCCGCCGATATCTATGGTGCTGTGCCTGCTGTGGTCGGCACGCTGGTGAGTTCGCTCATCGCCATGCTGATTGCTATTCCCCTGGGCATCGGCATCGCCATCTTTCTCACGGAACTTTGCCCCGGCAGGCTGCGACAGCCGATCAGTACGGCCATCGAGCTTCTGGCCGGTGTTCCCTCTATTATCTACGGCATCGTCGGTCTGTTCATTCTTGTACCGTTGATGCAGAACTACATCCTGCCCTTCCTTATGATGACGATCGGCCAGGTGCCGTTGATCGGCCTGCTGTTCCAGCCGCCGGCGCCGGGCGTGGGTTTGTTGACCGCAAGCCTCGTGCTGGCTATCATGATCCTGCCGTTCATCACCGCTATCGCCCGTGACGTGTTTAGCACCGTGCCGCCGATGCTGCGTGAATCCGCTTACGGTATGGGTATGACCACATGGGAAGTGGCTCGTCACATCCTGATCCCCTATACACGTCGCGGCCTCGTCGGCGGTATCATGCTCGGCCTAGGCCGCGCGCTCGGCGAAACGATGGCCGTCACCTTCGTTGTAGGCTCGGTGAGCCGTCTGCAAGCGTCGATCATCTCGCCGTCCACCACCATTTCCGCCCAGATCGCGAACAACTTCGGCGATGCCGACGGTCTGCAATTGTCCAGCCTGATTGCGCTCGGCCTGCTCCTATTCATTCTTTCCTTCTGCGTGCTTGCAGCGGCGAGGTGGATGATCGGCCGCGTCGATTCGCTTTGAGGAAAAAGCCTATGGAAAATGCAATCCGTCAGAACCTCGTGTCGAGGCGCTATGGGAAGAACCGGGTGATGATGGCCTTGTGCTTCATCGCGGCCATCCTCGGCATATTCTTTCTCAGCGTGATCCTTGTGACCCTGCTTTATCGTGGTGTATCGGCGCTCAGCCTCGACGTGTTCACCATGTCGATCCCGGCCCAGGGCTCGCGCGGTGGCCTGATCAACGCAATCTACGGCACCGTGCTGGTCACAGGCCTCGCTATCCTGATCGCTGCGCCGATCGGCATTCTCGCCGGCACTTATCTGGTGGAATATGCCAACGGCACCAAGATTGCCGAGGCTGCCAAGTTCATCAATGACATCCTGCTGTCAGCGCCCTCGATCATCATCGGTGTGTTCGTCTACGGCATCGTGGTCGTGCCCATGCACGGCAACTCTGCCATTGCCGGCATCTTCGCGCTGGCGCTGATCGCCCTTCCGGTCGTCAACCGCACGACACAGGACATGCTGTTGCTGGTGCCAAATGCGCTTCGTGAGGCGACTGCAGCGCTCGGCGCGCCGCGCTGGAAGTCCATGATGATGGTGATCTACCGTTCCGCCTGGACGGGTATCCTCACCGGCATCCTGCTGGCCGTCGCCCGCATCAGCGGCGAAACCGCACCGCTTCTCTTCACGGCCGGTTACAGCAAATTCATGAATGCGGGCCTGACCGGTCCAATCGCCACGCTGCCGGTTGCCATCAACACGCTCGCCGCCGATGCAGGCGAGGATCTTAAACAATTGGCTTGGGCCGGCGCGCTGATTATCACTGTTGCCATCCTTGCCCTTAACATTCTTGCCCGTGTCTTGAGTGGGCGCCGCCACTGACGTAGCGGCCGAACGATAGGAATGAAACCATGAACATGAGCGATAGCAATTTCCAGAGTGTCAAAACACAGCCGGGGAAGGACGCCGTCTCCCAGTCGGATCTCGGCATGATCGCGAAACTTGAGGTGAAGAACCTCGATTTCACCTATCAGAACTGCCATCGTGTTCTGAAGGGTGTGAATATGAACATCCGCAAAAATGCGGTCACCGCCTTTATCGGCCCTTCGGGTTGCGGCAAGTCCACGCTGCTGCGCACCTTCAACCGGATGTATGATCTCTATCCGGGCCAGACGGTTGGGGGCGAGATCCTCCTGGACGGCCGCAATATTCTCTCCAAGGATGTTGATCTGAACGATTTGCGCGCCAAGGTCGGCATGGTGTTCCAGAAGCCCACGCCGTTCCCGATGTCGATCTATGAAAACGTCGCTTTCGGCATCCGGCTCTATGAGAAGATTTCCAAGGCGGAAATGGACGCCCGCGTCGAAGCGGCGCTGACGGAAACGGCGTTGTGGAGCGAAGTGAAGGAAAAGTTGCACCAGAGCGGACTTGGCCTTTCCGGCGGTCAGCAGCAGCGTCTCTGCATCGCCCGCGCCATCGCGGTCAAGCCGTCCGTGCTGCTTCTCGACGAGCCGACCTCGGCTCTCGATCCGATCTCGACCGCCAAGGTCGAGGAATTGGTGTCGCAGCTGAAGGGCGAGTTCACGGTCGTCATCGTGACGCACAACATGCAGCAGGCAAGCCGCATCTCTGACAACACCGCCTTCATGTATCTTGGCGAGCTGATCGAATACGGCCCGACCGAGCAGATTTTCCAGGCGCCGAAGGTGAAGCGCACGGAAGACTACATCACCGGCCGCTACGGCTGATATGGCGGGCGATGCCGCCTACTGCAAGCGATTTTGCGATGGCGCGCCGGCCTGGCGCGCCTTTTTTGCGTTTTAGACGAAACGGTGATCCCGGCCAGCGGGCGAACCAGGAGCCCTCGGTATCTGGTTTCGGCGAGAGGCCTTAACTCACCAGTTCAGTTCGAGCTTGTCGAGGCCATGGAATTGATAGACATCCTTGACCGCGGGCGTCTTCTTAAGCCTCAGGCCAGGCAGGCGTTCGAAGAGAATCGGCAGCACGACATTCAGTTCCAGCCGCGCCAGCGGCGCGCCGATGCAGAAATGGATGCCGGCGCCGAAAGAGAGGTTCGGCGCTTCGTTGCGATCGGGCTTGAAGGTGAGGGGATCGGAGAATTTCGCGGGGTCCAGATTAGCGGCGGCAAGAATCAACGCCACCTTCTCGCCGCGTTGGAAGGAAATGCCGTCAATCTCAGCTGGCTCCAGGCACCAGCGCTCGAAGATGTGCACCGGTGCGCAGATGCGCAGCGACTCCTCCACCGTCCGCTCGGTGGTCATCTCGTCCTTGAAAAGTTCGGCCCGTGCATAGCCGCTCTCCAGGATGACGCGGACGGAATTGCCGATCTGGTGTACCGTCGCCTCATGCCCGGCATTGAGCAGCACGATCGTCGTCGAGACCAGCTCGTCCTCGGTAAGATATTGGCCCTTGTGCTCCGTCGTGATCATGTGCGTGAGGAGGTCGTCGCGTGGATCGGCGCGGCGCTCGCGAATGACGGTTTTCACATAGTCGGCAAATTCCTTGGACGCTTGATCGGCGGCAAGTTCGTCTTCACGTGTGCGGCCGAACATATACATGCGCACATAGGCATGCGACCACTTCAGCAATTGCGGTCCCATCTCTTCCGGAATGCCAATCATCCGCGCGATCATGGTGACAGGAATGATATCGGCAAAGGCCGACAGCAGTTCGACCTCGCCGTCTTTCTCGAAACTATCGATCAGCCGGTTGGCCAGCTCGGCTAGCTCCGGCTTCATTTTCTCAACATGCCGGGAAACGAAGGCGCGGTTGACGAGGGTTCTAAGCCGCGTGTGTTCCGGCGGCTCCAGTTCCAGCAGCGAATGTTGTTCGGCAAGATCGAAGTTTTTCAGATGCGGCAACGGCGCGGGCTGGCCCAGCTCTTCGCGGCTGGCGATATGCAGGATCTGCCGGCCGAAGCGACGGTCGCGGAGCAGCCCGTTCACATTGTCATAGCCGATGAAATACCACCGCTTCTGCTCCTCCCAATAGAAGGTGGGACATTCGGCATGCAAGGCGGCGTAGACTGCGTTCGGATTGCTGTAGAAGGCGGGATCGCGGCCATTGAGGGACAGGCGGCGCGCCAAGGGATCGACGGAGAAGACAGAGGGTAGGGTCATGACGAAAGGATTATCCCATTAAATCGGATGGGAAAAGACCGTTACATCCGCGACAGTGTGCCGAGGCGGCGCAGCGCATGGATCTGGTCGTCGAGCGTCGGCACGAGCTCGCCGTCATTTGGATCGGGCGGCATGTCCGTCGCCATTGCCGCTTCCGCCTCGCTAAAGACGATCGTGCAGTTGCGGCCAGCGCGTTTGGCGGCATAGAGCGCCCGATCGGCGGCTGAAACGAGCCGGTCCCAATTGGCGGTGTCGCGGGGCATGATCGCCAGGCCGATGCTGACGGTCGCCGGCACCAACGAGCGGCCTGCAAGCAGCGGCACCCGGCAGAAATCCGCGCGGATTGTCTCGGCGATCGCCTCGGCCTCCGCTTGGTCGTTGACGAGGATGAAGGCGGTGAATTCCTCGCCACCCATGCGGCCGAACGCGCCGCTGCGGGGAACGAACTGCCGTCCGATGCGGGCGAATTCGGCAAGCACGATGTCACCCGTCTGATGGCCATAGCGATCGTTGATCGCCTTGAAGTGATCGAGGTCGAACAACAGGGTGGCGATCTTCTGCGACTCCTTGGTGGCCTTTCCGGCGACAAGCTCGAAATAGTCCTGCAAGCCGCGCCGGTTCAGGACGCCTGTCAGCGTATCGGTGATCGAGAGGGCTCGCCAGCGTCGCTCGGACCGCTCCATCAACAGGCGGCCGCTCAGCGCGATGGCCATGGTGACCACCAGCGCGGCGCCGAGGGCGGTGTAACCGCGATAGACTATCGCGTCCTCGAGACTGGGCCGCAGAAGCGTCATCGACATGGCTGAAGCGAAGTTAACGCAGGCAAGTGCCATGAAAACGAAAGCGAGCTGACCGCGCACCGCTTCGCGCCGTCCTTCCGCCGGGCGAACTGCAGAGGCAAGCAGCGTGGCGCCGACGGCGCCGGCGAGACCGTAAAGGACGACGCGATTGACGAGGCTCTCGTGGATCCATGGCAGCTCGACGCCGGCAAACCAGATGGCCGGCGGCAGCAGCGCCGACCAATCGGGCCTACGTTTGTCCAACGAGCAGAAGCCGGCGATCCAGGCGCTTTCGCCGAAAAGGGCGACACCATTGCCGATCTCGATCGACAGGATATCCGGAATGAAACCGCGCGCCGCCACAAGCGCAAATCCAACGGCACTCACGGTGAAGCCCATCGCCCACGTCAGATAGGCGGTTGTCTCGCGATCATGCCGCCAGGCAAAGAAAAGCACGGTAGCGAGCGTAATCGCTTCCGAACACCAGATGGTCAGTCCCGTCGTGATATTGAGCACGATATGCGTTTCTCCCTTACCGCGGCGCAGATATCGTCGGCGCAATGGACGCGGTAACGCTTGCAATGGACGCATTATCGCCGAATAAGATGGTGAGTTCCTTAAATTGCGTGGTAAATTTTGCCTGCGCATCGGATTGATGCTGTGCCAACATCATCTCCGCTTCATTCTTCCTTCACCCTGCAGTTGGGAAAAGCGGTGGACCGCGCACGTCGCGCCATCAAGTCTATTGGCATGGGGAAACCAGCGGTTAGAAACGCTTCCTCAACATCTACTGAGCCATAGGCCTTTTTGACGTTATCCTTTCGCGCGTCTTGAAGTACAGGGCAGTGACACTCTATGTAGGGTGAAAGGATTTTTATTCGATTCCCGACGTTTTCGCCGTCGGGGGCAAGCTTGGTAAAGGACGCACATGAGAAATCCAGTCGATACAGCTATGGCTCTGGTGCCGATGGTTGTTGAGCAGACCAACCGCGGGGAACGGTCTTACGACATCTACTCTCGCCTGCTGAAGGAACGCATCATCTTCCTGACCGGCCCGGTCGAAGATCAGATGGCGACGCTGGTCTGCGCCCAGCTTCTCTTTCTCGAGGCGGAAAACCCGAAGAAAGAAATCGCGCTCTATATCAATTCGCCCGGCGGCGTTGTCACCGCTGGTATGGCAATCTACGACACCATGCAGTTCATCAAGCCTGCCGTGTCGACGCTTTGCATCGGCCAGGCCGCGTCGATGGGTTCGCTGCTGCTCGCAGCCGGCGACAAGGACATGCGCTTTGCCACGCCGAATTCGCGCATCATGGTTCACCAGCCTTCCGGCGGTTTCCAGGGTCAGGCTTCGGATATCGAGCGTCATGCTCGCGACATCATCAAGATGAAGCGCCGCCTGAACGAAGTTTATGTCAAACATTGCGGCCGTACCTACGAAGAGGTCGAGCAGACGCTTGATCGTGACCATTTCATGTCCTCCGACGAGGCCAAGGACTGGGGCCTGATCGACAAAGTGCTGACGTCTCGTACTGAAATGGAAGGTGAAACCGCCGCCTGAGTTTATCCACGGGCGGTGTCCTCTACGCCACAGTTCTATCCCATTTGTGATCGAATAGGGGTTTAATGTGATGTAGAACACGGTAATAGTAGGCGTTAATGCTATGTAGTGTTTTTATGACATAGCATTCGGCATTCGAAGGGGGATTCGTTGCCACCGCAGCCCCGGCATGGGTGTCTGGGCTACGTTCAGTACCCCGAAGGGCGCCGCGATCTGCTGATGAAACGAGGGGCAGGTCCGGCGGGCGCATTGAGTGGACCGCGATTTCAATTTAGAGATTAGCGGCATGCTGGAAGGAAAGTGATATGAGCAAAGTCAGCGGCAGCAACGGCGGCGACTCCAAGAATACCCTGTATTGTTCATTCTGCGGCAAGAGCCAGCATGAAGTCCGGAAGCTTATTGCCGGGCCGACAGTCTTCATCTGCGATGAATGCGTCGAGTTGTGCATGGACATCATCCGCGAGGAGAACAAGTCCTCGATGGTCAAGTCCCGTGACGGCGTGCCGACACCGCAGGACATCATCAAGGTTCTCGACGAATATGTCATCGGTCAGAGACAGGCAAAGAAGATCCTGTCGGTGGCCGTTCATAACCACTACAAGCGCCTGGCGCATGCCTCCAAGAACGGCGATGTCGAACTGGCGAAGTCGAATATCATGCTCGTCGGTCCGACCGGCTGCGGCAAGACCTATCTCGCGCAGACGCTGGCCCGCATCATCGACGTTCCCTTCACCATGGCTGACGCTACGACGCTGACCGAAGCCGGCTATGTCGGTGAAGATGTCGAAAACATCATCCTGAAGCTGCTGCAGGCTGCCGACTACAACGTCGAACGCGCCCAGCGTGGCATCGTCTACATCGATGAAGTCGACAAGATCTCGCGCAAGTCAGACAATCCGTCGATCACCCGCGACGTTTCGGGCGAAGGCGTGCAGCAGGCGCTGCTGAAGATCATGGAAGGCACTGTCGCTTCGGTTCCCCCCCAGGGTGGCCGCAAGCATCCGCAGCAGGAATTCCTGCAGGTGGACACGACGAACATCCTGTTCATCTGCGGCGGCGCTTTTGCCGGTCTCGACAAGATCATCTCCGCCCGCGGCGAAAAGACCTCGATCGGCTTCAGTGCTGCCGTCAAGGCGCCTGATGATCGCCGCGTCGGCGAAGTGCTGCGCGAACTGGAACCGGAAGATCTGGTCAAGTTCGGCCTGATCCCGGAATTCATCGGCCGTCTGCCAGTCCTGGCGACGCTGGAAGACCTGGACGAGGATGCGCTGATCCAGATCCTTTCGGAACCCAAGAACGCGCTCGTGAAGCAGTATCAGCGCCTGTTCGAGATGGAAGACGTCGAGTTGACCTTCCACGAGGATGCGCTGCGCGAAATCGCCCGCAAGGCGATCGTGCGCAAGACCGGTGCTCGCGGCTTGCGGTCGATCATGGAAAAGATCCTGCTCGACACCATGTTCGATCTGCCGGCGCTGGAAGGTGTTCGCGAAGTGGTCATTTCCGAAGAGGTCGTGCGCGGCTCTGCCCGCCCGCTCTACATCTATGCCGATCGGCAGGAAGAAAAGGCCAACGCTACCGCCTGATCGCGCGATTTGCGGCCTAAATTCGGGGCTCGTCGTTGACGGGCCCCTTTCTATTTGAAAAAACGTACAGTTTCCTGATAAAGTCCGGGGATAAGCTTATTGGAACGCCGACTTAACCGGTTGTGAAGAACGCCCGCCGCAGCCATGATGGCGCGATTCCGGGAATTCTCGGCGAATATGGATTTTGTGTCCGGCTTTGGTCCTCAGGGTACCGCGTCGTCGGCAGTGTTCGAGTAGCCGGGCTCCGGTGTTTGTTGTTGCGTTCCTCTTCGTGAAATGCGCGTTTCGTCGTCTGGCGGCGCGCCCTGCACGACTTGAAATAAATAATGTGAAGCTCCACTTCTAAACCAAGTGAGAGAGCCGGCTAATTCCCCCAGCCGGCAGAGAGCCCGGGAACGGGACGACGGAAAGGAAATGACATGACTAAGAAAACGTCTGCGGCAAATGAGAGCATTGCCTATCCGGTATTGCCATTGCGCGACATCGTGGTTTTCCCCCACATGATCGTGCCGCTGTTCGTCGGACGGGAGAAGTCCATCCGCGCGCTGGAAGAGGTCATGGGGTCGGACAAGCAGATCATGCTCGTCACCCAGATCAATGCCAGTGATGACGATCCCGCTCCGGATGCAATCCACAGGGTCGGCACCGTAGCCAACGTGCTGCAGCTCCTGAAGCTCCCAGACGGCACCGTCAAGGTGCTGGTCGAAGGCCGGGCACGCGCAGAGATCGACGCTTACACGAGCCGCGAGGATTTTTATGAAGCCCTCGGCCATGTCCTGCATGAGCCGAACGAAGATCCGGTCGAGCTGGAGGCGCTGAGCCGCTCGGTCGTTTCGGAATTTGAAAGCTATGTAAAGCTCAACAAGAAGATTTCTCCGGAAGTGGTCGGTGCGGCCAGCCAGATCGATGACTATTCAAAGCTCGCCGATACGGTCGCTTCGCATCTGTCGATCAAGATCACCGAGAAGCAGGAGATGCTGGAAACCACCAGCGTCAAGGGTCGCCTCGAAAAGGCCCTCGGCTTCATGGAAGGCGAGATTTCGGTTCTGCAGGTCGAAAAGCGTATCCGCTCGCGCGTCAAGCGCCAGATGGAGAAGACCCAGCGCGAATACTATCTGAATGAGCAGATGAAGGCGATCCAGAAGGAGCTTGGCGACGGCGAAGAAGGCCGCGACGAGATGGCCGAGCTGGAAGAGCGCATCTCCAAGACGAAGCTGTCCAAGGAAGCCAAGGAAAAGGCCGATGCGGAGCTGAAGAAGCTGCGCCAGATGAGCCCGATGTCGGCGGAAGCCACCGTCGTGCGCAACTATCTCGACTGGCTGCTGGGCATCCCCTGGCACAAGAAGTCGAAGATCAAGACCGATCTGAACAATGCCGAGAAGATCCTCGAAGCGGATCATTTCGGTCTGGACAAGGTCAAGGAGCGTATCGTCGAGTATCTGGCCGTTCAGGCTCGTGCGACCAAGATCAAGGGTCCGATCCTGTGCCTCGTCGGCCCTCCGGGCGTCGGCAAGACCTCGCTCGCCCAGTCGATCGCCAAGGCGACCGGCCGTGAGTATGTTCGCATGGCGCTTGGCGGCGTTCGTGACGAAGCAGAAATCCGCGGTCACCGCCGCACCTATATCGGCTCGATGCCCGGCAAGATCATCCAGTCGATGAAGAAGGCCAAGAAGTCCAATCCGCTCTTCCTGCTCGACGAAGTCGACAAGATGGGCATGGATTTCCGCGGCGATCCGTCTTCGGCCCTGCTGGAAGTGCTGGACCCGGCGCAGAACTCGACCTTCATGGATCACTACCTGGAAGTCGAATACGATCTGTCGGACGTGATGTTCATCACGACGGCGAATACGCTGAACATCCCTGCGCCGCTGATGGACCGCATGGAGATCATCCGTATCGCCGGCTACACCGAAGACGAGAAGCGCGAAATCGCCAAGCGGCACCTGCTGCCGAAGGCCATCAAGGAACATGCGCTGCAGCCGAATGAATTTTCGGTCAGCGATGATGCCCTGATGGCGATCAGCCAGCAGTACACCCGCGAGGCCGGTGTGCGTAACTTCGAGCGTGAATTGATGAAGCTCGCCCGCAAGGCGGTCACCGAGATCATCAAGGGCAAGGCGAAGTCCGTTGCGGTCACCGCTGCGAATATCGACGAGTATCTCGGCGTTCCGCGCTTCCGCCATGGCGAAGCCGAACGCGATGATCAGGTTGGTGTCGTAACGGGTCTGGCCTGGACGGAAGTCGGTGGCGAGCTGCTGACGATCGAAGGCGTGATGATGCCGGGCAAGGGCCGCATGACGGTCACTGGCAACCTGAAGGAAGTCATGAAGGAATCGATTTCCGCGGCGGCCTCGTATGTCCGCTCGCGCGCCGTCGATTTCGGCGTCCAGCCGCCGCTCTTCGACAAGAGCGACATCCACGTGCACGTACCGGAAGGTGCGACGCCGAAGGATGGTCCCTCGGCCGGTGTCGCCATGGCGACCGCCATCGTCTCGATCATGACCGGCATCCCGGTTTCCAAGGATGTCGCCATGACCGGTGAAATCACGCTGCGTGGCCGCGTGCTGCCGATCGGTGGCCTGAAGGAAAAGCTGCTTGCAGCGCTTCGCGGCGGCATCAAGAAGGTGCTGATTCCGGAGGAGAACGCCAAGGATCTGGCGGAGATTCCGGACAACGTGAAGAACAACATGGAGATCATCCCGGTATCCCGTATGGGCGAGGTGATCAAGCATGCGCTGGTCCGCAGGCCCGAGCCGATCGAGTGGGATGGCACCGTCGAAACGCCCGTGATCGCAACGGTTGAAGGCGTCGACGATGTTGGAGCAACCATCGCTCACTAAGCGTGGTTTCGCCTCATTTGTGACGAATTGACATAAAACCAGAAAAGACCGGCATTTTTGCCGGTCTTTTTTTGTGAAAAGCTTTTGGCGGCGCTTGCATTTCCTTGATTTGCAGGGCTTTTGGGGGTTGCGGCGGGCTAGAGCATTCGTATTCTGCGCCCCGCTTACAAGATGAGTCGTTTCATACCAGTAGAAAGGGGTGGAAACATGAATAAGAATGAGCTCGTGTCCGCAGTGGCCGAGAAGGCCGGTATTACGAAGGCTGACGCTGCTTCCGCTGTTGACGCTGTTTTCGATACCGTCCAGGCTGAACTGAAGAAGGGCGGCGACATTCGCCTCGCTGGCTTCGGCAGCTTCACTGTTTCTCACCGCGCGGCCACGAAGGGTCGTAATCCGTCCACCGGCGCTGAGGTTGATATCGCTGCTCGTAACGTGCCGAAGTTCACGCCCGGCAAGGGCCTGAAGGACGCCGTCAACGGCTGATCCGTTTTCACCCGCCTATCGGGGCTTTTGCCCTATGGTGGAGGATATAGGGGGTTCGAAGCATTTCGGACCCCCTTTTTGTGGGCGCATGTTGCAAATGCCGCCTATGAGTAGTTTCGGCCCGAAGCGGACAAAAGAGAGACCTGCTGCTAGCCTCAATAAGCTACTCTATGCCACTGCGTAAAAGCGGCTCGCCCCACAATCTCGGCAATTTGTGAGTTTGCATGGACGCCGTCAGCGGGAAGCATCCGCCAACCTTCGGCTATGACCTCGCCGTCACACTGCGACACAAAGTGATACTGCTCTGCGTAGGTATAAGCCATCTTCTCGCTGGAGGATAACAACACGACGTCATCGATTCTCGTTTATCGATGGGTTCGAATGTAGTCCACGAACGCTCTCAGCTTCAGAGGCTGTCGGTGCCGTTTGGGATAATAGAGATAGAAGCCGTCAAATGGCGGACAGAAGTCTTCCAGCAACGGTACCAGTTGGCCGCTCGCCAGATAGGGCTCGAAAGTTTCCACCATGCCGAAAGTGATCCCGGCTCCAGAGAGGGCGGATCGTACCATCATGCCCATGTCGTTCGTCGTCAGCGCCGGATCGACTGCGACGGCAAAATCCCGACCATCTTCGGTAAATTCCCAGCGATAGGGAGCGGCATCGGGTCTGGGGCGCCACCCGATGCAGATATGGTCGATCAGTTCGCGCGGATGCCGAGGGGGTTTATGTGCGGCAAGATACTTCGGAGAGGCGACCGCGCAATGCTTTTGCGATTGGGAGACCGGAACCGCCAGCATGTCCTGCTCCAGCACCTCGCCGAGCCTGACGCCCATGTCGAAGCCACGCTCGACGATATCGAACTCCTCGTCGGTGATGGTGATATCGAGATGAAGATCGGGATAGGCTTCCATGAAACCGGCCAAAAACGGGCCGGATATGAAACGCTCGGCAATGGATGACGCGGCAATCTTCAGGAGCCCGCGCGGCCGAGTCTGCACCTCGCGCACGGCCTGAATGGCTTCGCTGACCTGCTTCGCCGAGCCAGCGACCATGTCATGAAATCGCTCTCCGGCCTCCGTCAGCCGAACGCTGCGCGTCGTGCGCTGCACAAGTGCCACGCCGACACGATCCTCAAGCCGTTGCAAGGCCTGGCTGACCGCGGAGCGGGTCACGCCAAGCCTCTCTCCGGCCACACGGAAGTTGCGGGCTCCGGCAATCGCCAGAAAAACGGAAATTCCTTCGAAATCATCGCTCATTGGTTAGAGATTTTAACCAGCCTATCTCGGATTGGCAACTCGATAGCCGTTAATCGCCGGCCTATGTTTCTCGGGTCACAGACGAAACGGATAACACAATGAACGATCACCCTTATGTCGGCCTGTGGGTTACCGACGATGGCCAAGTCCGCCATGAGCTTTTGAACCATGGGCGCTACGACGAGGGTCGGGGCAACCTCAGGAGCGCTTACCGGGGCCGCTATCGGGTCGAAGGCACTCACATCGAATACCAAGACGATACCGGCTTCACGGCGGACGGCGATTTCGTCGATCTCGATACTCTGCACCATGCCGGCATGATCCTGCGGCGGCAACGCGGCTGAGGCGGGCGGCAAACTCTCCATTGAAAGGAACAAGCATGGCGAACACATCCCCCGTCTGGTTTATTACCGGCGCGTCCTCGGGCCTTGGCCTTGCTTTGGCCGAAGCAGTTCTCGAACGTGGTTGGAAAGCCGTCGTCACGGCACGCAGACCGGAAGCCCTGGACAATCTCACGGCGAGATTCGGAGACCGCATCCTTGCCTTGCCGCTGGACGTGACGTCCAAGACTTCGGTCACGCAAGCCGTGGCCGCTGCCGAAGCACAATTCGGAATGATCGACGTCCTCGTCAACAATGCCGGCTACGGCTATCTTGCTGCGATCGAGGAAGGGGCCGATCCGGAAATCCGCGCCCAGTTTGAAACCAATGTCTTCGGATTGATCGATGTTACTAAGCAAGTCCTGCCCGGCATGCGCGCTCGCCGCTCCGGCCATATCTTCAGCATCTCGTCGCTCGGGGGTCTCGTGGCTTTCGCTGCCACCGGCTATTATCACGCGACGAAGTTCGCGGTCGAAGGCTTGTCGGAATCCCTCTTTCATGAGGTCGGCCCGCTGGGCATCAGGGTCACGATCGTCGAGCCAGGTGCTTTCCGCACCGATTGGGCGGGCCGTTCGATGATCGAGTCCGGCATTGTTATCGACGATTATGCCGAAACCGCCGGCAAGCGGCGCCAGGCGACGCGATCCGTTTCCGGCAACCAGCCGGGTGATCCGGTCCGCGCGGCAGCGGCAATCGTCAAGGCTTACGAGGCAGGCACACCGCCCTTGCGGTTGCTGCTGGGGGCTGGGGCTCTGACGGTCGCGCGCAAGCGCCTTGAAGACCTGCGGACCAATTTCGATCAATGGGCCGAATTGACATTAAGCGCCGATTTTCCGGCCTAAGGCCGGCATCACCCCAATCTATCCAGAAATCACGGAGACCACGATGTCCGACATCGAAGGGAAAGTCATTGCCATTACCGGAGCCAGCAGCGGAATTGGCGAAGCAGCGGCGCGTGTTCTAGCCAAGGCTGGCGCGCATGTCGTGGCAGGCGCACGGCGAACGGATCGCCTGGAAAGACTGGCCGCCGACATTGGCCGCGCAGGCGGATCAGTCCGGCCGAGGCATCTCGACGTCACGGATCAAGCAGACGTAGCAGCATTCGCTGGCTATGCCGCTGCCGAATTCGGCAGGCTCGATGCCATCGTCAACAATGCGGGTGTCATGCCGCTCTCCCCCTTGGCCGCATTGAACGTCGATGAGTGGGATCGCATGATTGACGTTAATATCAAGGGTGTTCTCTACGGGATTGCCGCGGCATTGCCGATCATGAAGCAACAAGGCTTCGGCCATGTCATCAACGTCGCCTCCACGGGTGGCCATCGCGTTTCGCCGACGGCTGCCGTTTACTGTGCCACCAAGTTTGCCGTCCGGGCTATTTCTGAAGGCTTGCGGCAAGAGGAAGACAGCATTCGCGTGACGATCATCTCGCCCGGTGTAACGACTTCCGAACTTGCGGATACGATCAGCGACGATACCGCACGAGATGCGATGCGCGTCTGGCGCGCCATCGCCATCAGTCCGGAGTCGGTGGCAGGCTCGATCCTGTACGCACTTTCTCAGCCCTACGAAGTTGATGTCAGCGAGATCATCATCCGGCCGACCGCGAGCGCAAACTGAGAACAGACGGAATGGCCGCCCTCGGCGCACAGTTGCATTGGACGCCGCCTCTATTGGCGGCGGCCAATGGCGCTCACATCGCTCCCTCAGAGCAGCGTCCGGCCGCCATTGACCGCAAGCTTCTGCCCGGTGATGAAGTCCGCCTTGCTCGATGCAAGGAACACGACTGCGTCGGCGATATCTTCAGGCTTGCCGAAATGGGCCAGCGGCGTCTGTGCGAGATAGCCGTCTTTCGCCTGCTGTGAAGCCTCAGCATGGCGCTCGACCGGAATCCAGCCGGGGGCAACGAGATTGACCGTAATTCCCTCCGGCGCGAGTTCCCGGGCCCAGGAGCGGGTCATGGAAAGCATGGCGCCTTTTGCCGAGGCATAGTTTCCGAAGTAAGGATTACCGAGTTCCGCGACTTCCGAGCCGATATTAATAATTCGCCCTGACTTGCGCACGCGCCAATCCGGCAACACGGCTTGCAGCAGCTCGAGCGGCGCTTTGACGAAGAACTCAAGCTGATCGAGATGGGTCTGCCAGGATTGCTCCATCAGCGGCATTTCCGGCTGCGGCCCCGTTGCATTGTTTACGATCAGGTCGACGGGCCCTAACGCGTCCGTTATGGCACCAAGGCCGTCGGTGAGCTGAGCCTTGTCGATGACGCTGAATTTCGCCGCATAGGCTTGGCCGCCCCGCTGCCGGATCGAGTCGACCACGGAATCCGCCCCGCGGGTATCATGTGCATAGTTGACCGCTACGGCCCAACCCGCCTCCCCAAGTTCCCGCGCAATCACTGCGCCAAGTCCGCGCGACGCGCCGGTTACGAGAGCCACTTTCATTGAATCTCCTCCTTGAACTCTGCGGTTCGATGCAGACGCGACTATGCGTCGTTTTCGAATTCCGGCCGACCGCCGAAAGATTCATGGCCGGGTTCGCACCCGGCCACCTGCTGCGTGGAAATTCTTGCCGTTACCAGCGGTGATGAACATGCGGCGCGACCAGGCGCTCGTAGATCTCGCGCGTTGCAGACATGACATCGGCCGAAAGTGGCGCGAGGTCGGCTGCTGCCGCATTGGCCTTTGCCTGCTCGGCGTTGCGGGCGCCGGGGATGACGACCGTGACCGCTTCGCTCATCAGGATCCAGCGCAGCGCAAAGGCCGCCATGCTCGCGCCGGCGGGAACCAGCTTGCGGACTTCTTCGACGGCCTGCAGGCCGACCTCGAACGGCACGCCGGCAAAGGTCTCGCCGACATCGAAGGCTTCGCCGTGGCGATTGAAGTTGCGATGATCGTCGCTGGCGAACCGGGTATCGCGGGTGATCTTGCCGGAAAGCAGGCCGGAAGCTAACGGCACGCGGGCGATGACCGCGACGTTCCTGCGCATGGCTTCTTTGAAGAACAGATGATCGGGACGCTGACGGAAGATGTTGTAGATGATCTGGATGCTGAGCACGCCCGGATATTCGATCGCCTTCAATCCCTCCTCGACCGTGGAGACACTAACGCCGTATCCCTTGATCTTTCCGGCCTTCTGCAACTCGTCGAGGCCGGCAAAGACTTCGGGGCGGTAGAGCACATCTGTCGGCGGACAATGCAGTTGCACCAGATCCAGGCTGTCGACGCCGAGGTTTTTCAGGCTGCGGTCGATGAAGCTCTCGAGATTGGCCTTGTTGTAACCGTCGGCGACATGCGGGTTGAGCCGGCGGCCAGCCTTGGTCGCCACCATCGGGCGCGTGCCGCCGCGCGCCTTCAGCACGTCGGCGATGATCTTTTCCGAGCGGCCGTCGCCATAAACATCAGCCGTGTCGATGAAGGTCATGCCGGCGTCGAGCGCGGCATTCAATGCAGCGCGGCCGTCGACCTCGCTGACATCGCCCCAGGCGCCGCCGATTTGCCAGGCGCCGAAACCGACATCCGTAACGACAAAGGGCGTGCGGCCGAAAGCATGGTGTTTCATGAGATTGTCTCCGTTCGTGATGAAATGCCAAGGCACTACCAGCCACCCAGAGTGCAGACAAGCCTAGGACGAAGCTGCGGGATCGCAATTGCGTGACATAGGAGTATGACAGGCGCCGGCAATGGACGAAAGCGTTGGATGACTGATGTCACACGGTGTTCATCGAACCTGTATTTCCCTAAAAGAGGGTGCGAGATATCTGACGATGACCGGAGCTTATGCCCTCTTTCAGCTTCATCCATGCCGCCGACCTGCATCTCGGCAGTCCTTTCCAGGGGCTGGCACTGAAGGATGCTGCCGTGGCTTCCGTCTTCGTGGAAGCCAGCCGCAAGGCTTTTTCGACACTGGTTGGGCTGGCGATCGAGAAAGCGGTCGATTTCCTGCTGATTGCTGGCGATGTCTATGACGGCGATTGGAAGGACAACAAGATCGGCCTGTTCTTCAATCGGGAAATGGCACGGCTGGAGCGCGCCGGCATCCCGGTCTATCTGCTGCGAGGCAATCACGACGCCGCCAGCGTCATTACCAAGACGATAACTCTGCCCGCCAATGTCCACGAATTCCCCACGAACAAGCCCGCCTCCATCAAGCTGGAGGCGCTGCAAGTCGCGCTGCATGGACAGGGCTTTGCCGAGCGCTCGGCCAACGACAATCTGGCGATTGGCTATCCCGCAGCCGTGTCCGGCTGGTTCAATATCGGCATTCTCCATACCTCGCTCACCGGCCGCGAGCCACATGCGCCCTATGCGCCGTGCTCGGTCGACGACTTGCGGTCGCGCGGCTACGACTATTGGGCGCTGGGCCATGTCCACGACTACGAGGTGGTGGCGAACGACCCGCTGGTGATCTTCCCAGGCAATCTGCAGGGCCGGAACATTCGCGAGCGCGGTGCCAAGGGCGCTGTTCTGGTAACCGTCGAGGAGGGCCGCATCAGCCATGAACGCCTGATCGTCGACGAGGCGCGGTTTGGGCAGATCGATATCGCTGTCGATCCTGAGGATGACCAGGCAGCGATCCTGCGTCGTGTCGAACAGGCAGCGCAGCCGCTTGCCGATGATATGGCGGGGCGCATGATGGCGCTGCGCGTCCGGCTATCGGGTATTACGCCGCTGCAGGGCGCCATAGCGGCCTATCGCCAGCAATGGCGGGACGAAGTCGAGGCGGCGTGCCATCGCGTGCATGAGGATATCTGGCTGGAGAAGCTGGAGCTGCGGCTGGAGCCGCCTGTCGCGCGCATCGTCGAGGCCAACGGCACACTCGATCTCGGCCAATTGCTGGCCGAGCATGTCGGCGATGCGGACATTGTGGCGGAAGCGAACAGGCTCGTCGGTGAGATCGCAATACGCTTGCCGTCCGGTCTAGGTGCGTCGGAATTGCCGTTGGACGATACAGTCGAGATGCTGATCGAAGAGGCGCGGCAATTGCTGCTGGCGCGCGGGCAGGGGGCAGGCTGACTTTATGCGCTTCGATCGGCTCTCTATTCTCCGCTACGGCGCGCTGACCGACCGCACGCTCGATTTTCGCGCCGGCGCGAAGCTGCATGTCATTTACGGGCCGAACGAGGCCGGCAAGTCCTCGGCGCTCAGTGCTATTTCCGATTTGCTTTTCGGCTTTCCCGCTGCAGCCGAACAGGACTTCCGGCATGAGCTGACGAGCCTGCGTGTCGGCGCCGCCGTCAGCTCGCGCGATGGTGCGACACTTGCTTTCCGCCGCCGCCGCGGGCGCAAGAACACTTTGCTCGCTCCTGACGACAAGGAGACGCCGCTTGCCGAAGATGCCTTGGCGCCGTTCCTCGGCAATTTGAGCCGCGACGTTTTCGAGCGCGCTTTCGGGCTCGATTCTCTCCGATTGCGGCAGGGAGCGACGGCCATGCTGCACAGCGGCGGAGAGATCGGCAGCCTGCTGTTCTCCGCTGCCTCCGGTCTTACAGGCCTCTCTCGCTTACGGCAGTCTCTTGAGGGCGAAGCGGACGGCATCTACGCGCAGCGGCGGTCGAAGGATCGCCGTTTCTACCAGGCACTCGATCGCCATGACGAGGCGCGCAAGGCCGAACGCGACTATGAGCTCAAATCCGGTGACTGGAAGAAGCTGCTGTCGGAAGCCGCGGAGCTCGAAGCCGAACTGGAACGCCTACAGGACCAGCGCCGGCAGACGCGGCAAGCGCTCGACCGGCTGCAGAGGTTGAAGACGTTGCAGCCGCTCTTGGCCGATATCGACGGCGAGATGGCGGCTCTTGTCAGCCTCGCCGATCTCTCTGCGATGCCGGACAGTTTTGCGGACGGGCTGGAGCAGGGCCTGAGCGACAAGCGTTCCGCCGAGGACGAACTGCGCCGTGCCCAGCAGCTAGCCACGCGCACCAGCGAGGAGCTGTCGTCGATTCACATAGACGAAGCGCTGCTGCGGCTATCGGACGATATCACGCAGCTCTTTGCTGAGACCGGCAACTACCGCAGCCAACGACAGGATCTGCCGCGCGTCGATCAGGAGTTGGCTGGTTTTGACGCGGCACTTGCGCAACTCGCCCGCCGTCTTGGCTGCGCTGATGTCGAGCAGTTGGATAAGCGGCAGCCGAGCGATGCCGACCGCGCCCGCCTTTTCGAACTGGTAGAGGAGGGCAGACGTTTGCTTCTCCAGGGCCAGGGGCTCACGGAGCAAGTAGATAGCGAGCACAGACAATTGACGGCGCTGGAGAAAGACAGTCTCTCAGGCCGCCTGATCGACCCTCGGCCCTATATCGACCAGCTGGAAGCATTGGCCCACGATCTCTCCGCCCTTGCCCGCCTGGATGGGTGGGAGACACAGATCCGCCGCGTCAAAACGGACCTTCAGGAGGCGGCCGCTCGCTTGCGCCCGCCGGTCGCCGATATCGAAGCGCTCTTTACCGCGCCGCTGCCGGATAGCGCCGAGATTGCCGCGCATCGCGAAACGATTGACACCATCCGCGGCAGTCTGCGCGAGGCGTCCGACAAGGCGCGCGTTCATGACGAGCAGTTGGCGGAGATCGAGCAGGCGCTGGAAGATGCCGAGCGCAAGGGTCCGATCGTCACGCATGAACAGATTGCCACCGCACGCGACGCTCGTGATGTCCTATGGCAATCGATCCGCCACGTCTTGGCGGATGGTGGCCTGCCTTCCGATGGCAAGACGATCGCCACCTTCACGACAAGCCTGGTGGAAGCGGATCGCCTTGCCGATGTGGCACTGAGCGATGCAGAGCGGGTTTCGCGTCATGCGGACAATCTGCTGCGGCAGGCGCGGCTGCGGCAGGAGCGTGAGGCTGCCGCGAAGCGACTGCAACAGTGCGAAGAAACATCGGTAAAGGCGCTTGCGACCTTTGCGGCGCTGTTCGAGCCCTGCGGTATCACCGCCCTCGATCCGGCGGCCATGCTGGAATGGCGGCGGGCGATCGACGGGCTATTCCGGGAGCGCCGCGCTCTGCGCGATCTGCTGGACGAGCGGGATGAAGCTGCCCTTGCTGAGGCGCGTGTCTCGCCGGCCCTGAAGGATATCGCCGACGCCACCGGCTATAAAAGCGGCCGGCTGCCGGCGGGTGCGATGGCAGAAGGGCTCCGAAAGCACCTCCGTTTGCTTTCGGAGCGTTGGAGCGAGAGCCGCACGCGCGAAGGTGAGATCGTCTCAGCACGCGATCGGTTGACGCGCCTCGGGGAGCAGCAGCAGGATATCGGGCGGCGTCAGGCCGTTTGGCGCGAAGCCTTCGACAGGGCTGTCCCGCTCTTCGGCCTTCCCGAAGATACAACATTGGATATGGCTGCTGCCGCCTTGAAGGCATGGGTCGAGCTGCCGGATGTTCTGGCGGAGCATGACAACCGCCAGCGTCGCGTCAGCGGCATGCGCCGCGATATGGCCGATTTTGAGCGGCGGCTCGCCACACTCGCCGCAACCGCCGGCTACGAACTCGACCACTTGCCGCCGGACGCCGCGGCCGAGGCGTTGCACGCTCGCGTCAATGCGGTGCGTGGTGAACAGAAGAAACGCGACCGGCTCGACGAAGAACGCCAGCAGGCGGAGGCGCAGGCTATCCGCTGTGGCGAGGCGGTCGCAACTGTCATGGCCGATCTTGCACGTCTGACGGCCGATCTGCCGGAGGATACCGATCTGCCGGCATTGCTCTTGCGCCTGCGCGAGCGTGCCCGGCGGAACACACGGCTGATGGAAAGCCGAGGCCGTTTCCGCCAGCAGGCCAATGGCGACGGCGAGGACGAAACTCGCGCCCAGCTCGCCGGCTTCGAGCGCGTCGCCGCCGAGCTGGAGATCGAGCGGTTGACCGCCGAAGATCTCCGGCAATTCACAGCCCATGGCGAACTCACGGCGCGTCTGTCGGAAAACCAGCGCCAGCGGCGCGCATTGGAGACCGGCGTCAGTGCCGAATACGCCGTCTTCGAAAAGCTCTCCGCCGAGCAGGAAGCCAAGGATCTGGCGCGGCAATGGGTGGTGCTGAAACTCGCGGCACGGATGCTGGCAAGCTCGATGGAGGCCTATCGCGAGCAGCAAGCCGATCCCGTCATCACGCGGGCAGGGGATCTATTCTCGCTGCTGACCGGCCACCGCTTCGCGCGACTGGTCGAGGAACATGACGAGAAGGACATTTTGCAATTGCTGGCGGAGCGCTCGGGCGGCGAGCGCGTGCCGCTGGAGGGCTTGAGCGAGGGCACCGGCGATCAGCTTTATCTCGCCTTGCGGCTCGCCTTTCTCGAGGATTATTCATCCTGCAACGAGCCCGCGCCATTGATCGTCGACGACATCTTCCAGACCTTTGATGACGACCGCGTCAGCGCCGGCCTGAAGGCGCTCGCCGGCACGGCGGAGCGTTTCCAGACCATTCTCTTCACCCATGAAATGAGCCTGGTGGAGATTGCCAAACGGGAGATCGGCCAGGATTTGGACCTCGTCCGCCTGTAACGGGCCGGCAAGCGTCTATGTTGTCGCTTGGATGACGTCATCGGATGGCATAGGCTGACCGCAGAGAACAAGGCGCGGCAAGACGCCGCCATGTCGGTAAAGCAGGAGAAACGCCGTGGAGATCAAGCCTAACGGATCGCGCCCGACGCTCATGGCGCCGGCCGAATACTTCACCGGTACTGTACGCCAGGAGCCGTTGATGCAGGCGCAGGCACCGGCCCGCGTCCAGGTCGTGAATGTCAGCTTCGATCCGGGCGCCCGCACGGCTTGGCATACGCACCCCTTTGGCCAGACGCTGGTGGTGACATCCGGCAAAGGCTTTGCGCAGAGCTGGGGCGGCGAAATCCGGGAAATCAACGCCGGCGACGTCCTCTGGTTTGCCCCTGGCGAAAAACACTGGCACGGCGCCGGGCCGGATACCGCGTTGACGCATATCGCCATTCAGGAAATGCAAGACGGCAAAGCCGCCGACTGGATGGAATATGTAACCGACGAGCAGTATCGCGGGTAAAGGCGGAACGGCTCGATCGGTTTGGAAGCGCGGCGGTTCTTTCGGATCAGGGTGGCCGCTGCGGCCTCACATCGATGGAATATGCAGCTTCGTTGCGATCAAGATCTTAGGGTCTGACTTGTCTCGGCTGTATGCCGGATTGATCGCCCGGTCGTCAAAGGTCTGTGTCGCATGCAGCCGTCGCAAATTGTCCTTCTCTCGCTCAAATCGCTTTTTTCGTTCTCCCGATTTGTCGGATCCCCGTGAAACCGATTCATGGTGGTAGAGGCAGGCGAACGGCGTCCAAATGATGCGGAAGCCTGCTTTATAGGCCCGCAGGCAATAGTCGACGTCATTGTAGGCGACGGCGAAATTGTCCTCATCGAATGTGCCGATCGCCTCGGCGCAGTCGCCGGAAATAAGCATGACCGCGCCTGTGACACAGGTCATCGAATTGCGGACATGCAGCCTGTTCATCGGGCCGCCGAAATCCCTAGGCTTGTTCATATACCAATGACCCGCCAGCCCGCCAAAGCCGATGATGACGCCGGCATGCTGGATCTTGTCGTTCGGATAGAGAAGCTTGGCGCCGACAATGCCGGTCCCCTCGTAGGCGAGACAGGCCACCATCTCCTTCAGCCAATCGGGCTCGATTATCTCGACGTCATTGTTGAGGATAAGATAGTGCTCACCCTTGGCGGCACTCAGACCGCGGTTGATCGACCGGGAGAAATTGAAGGGCTCCGGCGTGATCGAGGCCGAAAACTGCGGATGCGTTTTGCGGTAATGCTCGTAGAGATCCAGCACGGACTTATCCGAAGAGCCGTTGTCGACGACAAGCACTTCGAAATTGGCATAGTCCGTTCGCTCGAAGATATCCTTCAGCACCCGCGAAATCAGGTCGAAGCTATCCTTGCTGGGAATAATGATGGAAATCTTCGGCCATGAATTCTCCGGACGCTCGAACACTACGCGATGCAGAGTTTTCGTCAGTGCGCCGTCGACGCGAACAGGCTGCTGTTGGCGCTCAAATCGTTCGACAAGCGCCCTTCGGGCGTTGGCGGTCGCGGCATCCATGAATTTTCGCGAATAGGTATGGCCATTGCGCCGCCACCAATAGGCAGGGTAGGGCAGGTGAAGGATGGCATTGCCGGGCAATCCTTCCAGATAGCGCAGCAGCAGGTCATAGTCCTGCGAGCCATCATATCCGGTGCGAAGATAACCGATCTCCCGAAGCCGGCTGCGCCGGTAGATGGAGAAATGATTGATGTAGTTGACGCCCGTCAGAAGAACGGGGTCGTAGTCCGGCTTCAACATCAGCCCGGTGGGCTTCAGCGTGTCGTCAACAACCAGTTCGTCGGTATAAAGGAAGCTCGCATTCGGATTCCGTTCGAGCGTGTGCCGCACGACTTTGAGGGCATGCGGGGCGATGACGTCGTCATGGTCCAGCAAAGCGACCCACAGACCGTGTGCATGCAATAGTCCGGCATTGGTGGCGGCCGCTATGCCGCCGTTCTTTTCGTTCAGGACGAAACGGACATTGTCTTTCGATCTCTGCGTCTCATACCACCGCAGTGTTTCAGGCGAGGTCGATCCGTCATCGCTCAAGATGAGCTCCGTACCTTCTTCGTTTTGTGCTTCGAAGGATCTTACGAGATCGTCGAGATATCGAGACGGCGCGTTGTAGACCGGAACGACAACGCTGAGCCATAGTCCCGCCGTCGAGGAAACAGGCGACGCAGCGAGATCGGCGGCAAGCCGATAGCTCGCCTCCGCATATTGTATCGTCGCGCTCGGCGAACGTTTCCCGAAGGCCAGCTTCGGCATCTTAGTCCAGTATTGCGCCAGCTTACCGAGATCGACGCGTTCTGCTGGCCCATGCGCGTCCAGCAGCGCTGAAATATGCTTTTCGGCCGATTTCACTGAAGAAAATGCCGCAACGTCGAAGCTGAACGTGGTTGGGAAGCTGGCCGGGTCGGCGCGCAGGGAGCAGATGGTGCCGACCGCTCCCACGTCGGCCGTGATGATGAAGCGACGCCCTGCCGACAGCGTGACCGCATCCTTTTCCCGGAAGCCGCGACCGCGATTGACATAGAACTTCGGGTCAATGGCTTCATCGGTGCCGGCTATATGAGCGACGACGAGCCTTCTCCTGACAGGGGCGAACCGAATTTCGAAGGCGGGATCGTCGCCAAGCGATTTCCATAGATTGGGATGGGCACCGGGCGAAATTTCCCGTTCAAGATCGTCGTTGGGTAAAATCTTAAGTGTCATTGATTTCTTAATATCCAAATCCCAGCCGCGGATAGCGTTCCCATGGCTGGCCATCAAGCCATATCACCGAGCCCATCGAAACGTATGCCTGGAAATGCCAGCGTCGCATTCTGCCGCATTTTTTCTATGGACTGTTGTGTGGCATTGCGCGCAATCATTCGCCGGTCTCCATCCTCCACAAGCTGATCGATGGCCATCAGCCATTCCTCCATCGTGTTGCCGATGTGAATCTCTCCGGCAACGGCACAACGTGCAAATGTCGTGCATCGGGAAAATATGGCGGCGGCTCCCATGCGGCTTATGTCGATCCGCTTCGTATCCGCGCGGCTGTCGTTGGTCCGTCCCGCCAGGAGCGGCGTCAAGGCAATGTCGGCGCCATGATCCGTGGTCCTTGCAAGATAGGACGACCACGGCAACTGTGGGCTAATCGTCATTCTGTTCGGTTCAATGTCCTGACGGCGCCATCGGCGCGCAAGTTTGCCATCGGCAAAAACCTCGAAATGCAAATTTTCATGCTTGCGCATTGCCGAGCTGACGACCGGCATCAGGAATTCGTGCTCATGGCGGTGAATACCGGTGGCATGATAGACCATTTTCAGCGCGGGAACCGTCTCGCCCTTGATCTCGGCTGATTTCCTGGCGGGCTTTGCCGGCATCGGCGCCAGGATCTCGACCTTATGGCTGGCATTCGCCAGCGTCTCCGCCAGAGCCTCCGTCGATACCCATAGATGAGTCAGCAACCGGTTGAGGCGAGGGAGCGGCCGTATGGCGAAATTGAGCAGCCTGAATTTGTAGGGCCAGCTGGCTTCGTCGCCTGCCACGACGGCTGGGATATCGTCGTCGATGAAATATGCCACGCCCGCCAGGCTGTCACGCCTGCGCTCCAGCCAGCGCAATTGGGGCTCCTTGATGTAGCGGCAAATGATGACAAACAGTCCTTCACCATCGACATCGTCCAATCTGTCGTCGAGCCCCCGCATGAAGATCGGGATATTGGCAAGAGCTTTGGTTCGCTCATCCAGATAGTAGCTGGCACTAGGATTAGGGTGTCGCGATAGAATCAGAAGCTGTTTTGCAGCGGGAGCAATACCATCAAGGGATGTAGCGCAAGGCTGCGGCCTGGGTATCAATCCGTGGATGATGTTGCGCAGACTTTGCATGGATGACCGACCGAGCGCAATTAGCCTAGACGATTTCGCACGGACGTCAGCAGGCTGACGACAATGCCCCAAATTGCCAAGGTCGCTGCCAAAACGCCACAGATCCAGAGCGCCCGTTTGGGATATTCCGCTTCACCCGGCAGGTCCGGCGCAAGAAACGTATCGAGATAGAGGAGCTGTTGCTTGCTGACGAACTGCACTTGCTCCAGCGTTCTCATACTCGCGGCGAATTGCTGTTCGGCCAGGCTTTGCTCCAGTTCTCGCTGAGACATATCGACCGACACGTCGGCAAGGTTCTGCTCCGATTTGTTTTGTCCGGCCACCTGGCTGTTCAGATCCTCGAGTTGCTTTTCCTTGCTGTCGATCTGGCGCTTCAGAACCTTCATCTGTGGCGCATTGGGCGATACCGTTCCGAGCAGCGCGTCGTATTTCTGCTGAAGGTTGACTTTGTCCGTCTGCACGCTCGTGATCAAACCCGTGAGAATGGCCGATGATCCTTCGACGCTGAGGACGCCGGTTTGATTGCGGGCGAGCTGAAGCTGCTCCCGCGTTTTCTGCAGTTGAGTCTTCGCATTGTCCAAATTGGTTTGAGCGGTGGTTGTGACATCGCGCCACATGCGGTTGTTGACGTCGTTGACAACGGCTTCGGAAGCCGTAACGACTTCTCTTAGTATCTTTTGCGCGTCGGTGGCCGAAAAGGCGCGGACCTTTACGGTCACGATACCGCTGTTGGCGTCGGTTTTGATCGAAACCATATCCTCCCAGTAGTCGAGCATTTTCTCTGACGTAGCATCCTGCTTCAGCCTCGCAAGCGGGTCGATCGCCGGATTTCCGTAGAGTTTTCGGAAGTCGACCTTGTCCTGGAGAGCGGCCACCATATCCTTGCTGGTAATGAAATTGGTAACGATCAGCGTATTCTGAATAATCTCCGCCGATGGCAGGCCGGTTACTTTGGCCAGCTGGTCCTTGCCGAGTGCCGGCGTCGATGACCGGACGGTAAAGCGTGTTTCGGACTGGTATTGATCCGAGGCCATGTGTGTGAAGTAGTAGATCGACGCGGCATTCGGGATAATGAGAAGCAAGATCGTTAACGCCAGAATCGCCCTGCCAATAATCTGCTCAAGGGGGCGGGGGCGCAGTCCGACTGCTTTATAAAACTGGCTTCGTTTTGATGTCGAAAAGCGCAATTTGCGCGCAGTCACCGACAGTTTCGCGGCAACATCGCGGCTGTGCTGGATCGCACTGAGCTGAACAGTTTCAGACGTCTTTCCGGTATCGTGAGCCATTTTGGACCTTGTTGACAATCCGTCGCATCTTATCTGTTCAACCTGTAGTACGCTTCGATGGCCTGTTCGACCTTGTCGAAAATCATGAGTCTGCCGTCGACGAGCACCATTCCCTTGTCGCAATGTTTTTTGATCATGCTCATACTGTGGGAGATCATGATGATGTCTGAATATTTTCGCCGGCTATCAAATGCGGCGCGACAGCGTTCCTGGAACCGAGCATCGCCCACGGCCAGAACCTCGTCGACAAGATAGCAGTCGAATTCGATGGCCATGGAAAGCCCGAAGGCCAATCGGGCGGCCATGCCGGAAGAATAGGTGCGTACCGGCGCATTGATATAGTCGCCAAGTTCAGCGAATTCCTCGACAAAACGGGAGACTCGCCTGACATCCTCCCCATAGGCGCGGGCAACAAAGTGAAGATTCGCGCGGCCGGTCATATAGGGATTGAAGCCGCTGGCCAGTCCCAATGGCCAGGACACCCGAACGTCTTTGATGATCTTGCCCGAATTTGCCAGCATGGTGCCGGCAATCATCCGCATTGTCGTCGATTTTCCCGCGCCGTTCACGCCGAGCAGGCCGTAAGAATAGCCGGACATGAATTCGCAGGTCACGCGATCCAGGATTACCTTTTTGCTATTTTGCGTCTTGAAGTATTTCGATACGTTTTTGAAGCGGATCATCACGCATGTCTCACTTATATCTGATGATCCTGCACGGACGCCCAGATCAATGAGAGGGTTGTCCAGACAACGGCTAGGCCAAGCAATATGATGAGTGGCGTGGTGATCCGGTGAGGAAAGACGGCTTCATCCGGAAGCGTTGGGTTCACGAAAACAGCGAGGTAAAGCGTTTTTCGAAGCGCTTCCGCAAGCACCGCATCGTAGTTCCTCTGCGAAGCCTCATAAAGCCTTTCCGCGATTACCCGGTCCGTATCGAGCCTGGAGTATTCCAGCAGCGCTTTGGCCAGACTCGCATTTTCCGGCCCGGTCAGTTCCGATTTCTTTTTGTCGATCTGAGCATCAAGGCTTTGCAGCGCAAGCGTCAGTTGTTGGTAGGTCGGAGAGCCCTCCGCATGTGACTGCTTCATCACGAAAAGGCGCGTTTCGAATTCGAGCTTCTGCGCAAGGAGTCCCGTCAGCAGCGTGCTGCTGTCCTTGGCCTGCGCCTCTGGACTGAGAAGCCCGGATTGATGCTGAAATTGATTGAGCGCGGTCAAGGTGTCGGCATAGGCCTTCCCGCTTTTTTCGACATCCGCCTGCATGCTTTGCACGATGTCGTTGCGTGCGCGTTGCGAGAGCTCGTTGATCAGCGCTTCGCTCTCCTGGATGATGGCGTTGGAGAGCTTTACGGAATCGTCGGGCGTGAATGCGCGAACCTTCAAAGTGATGATGCCGGAGGAGACATCGATGTAGGCACTGACGTGGTTTTGCCAATAGTCCAGAAATTTCTCGTCTGATTTCGACGAGCGGAATCGAGACAGAAAATCCGCATCTTCCCGCGTGAACATGGATCGATAGTCGAGTTTCTTGCCGATCCGTTTGAGGATCTCCGTCGAGCGAATGAAGCTCGTAACAACGTAAGCATCCTGTGAGGCAGAACGCATATTGAGAAGGCCCGCAGGCCCGCCGCTATTCTCGGATCCGCCACTGCCGTCGCCCTTGTCGTCTGAACTGGTGCCGGAGAGGGCGCGAACGGCGAAGCGGGCTTCAGCAACGTACTGATCTGAAGCGATGAAGACGTAATAGATCAAGCTCGCCAGAAACGGCAGGATGACCATCAGTAAAAAGCTGAGGAGGCGAAGCGGTGGCTTGCCGCCGGACTGGGGCGCGGGTTCCTGCGTGCCGGGTACCGGTATATATTCGATCTCTTCCAGATCATTGTGCTGGCGCCGTTCGGGCACCCGTCGCCGAAACAATGACGGTAAGAGATGTCGCGCCGGCTTTACTCGCGGAGACCGCTGATCGATCGCCTCTTCAATGGTTATTTTGGGCATGTCGGCTTGCATTCGTTTTTAGCAATTCCGGCGCGGTCGGTTTCATCGCCTCACGCACGTAATGATCAAAAATAAGGTCTTCCTCGAGCATCAGCTCGGCAATATGCAAAGAGCGTAATCTGGTCGCGACGTCCTCCAGGGCGGTGTGCCGGGAGAGCAACGGAAGCTCGCCTATGGAAATACCGAGCAGCTCACCAATCGCGTCCTGAAAATGAAGGCTGTCGGCATCATGCCCGACAACGGTGAAACGTGAGAGCAGCTCGATCGCCGCAGCAATGTCGCCACGCGTGGCGAGTTGCTCCGGGCTGCTGGCGACCAGTTGGCGGGTAACAGGGGACACCAGAACGTTTCTGACATTCTGCGATGCTTTCTTGAGCGCCGATTTGAGGGACGACTCATTTTCGAGATCGACCTCAGCGAAATGTTCCGCCGCCGGTGCCAGGATGATCTTATCCCGGTCGCCAAAGAATGAGATCTGGGTTTTTGCCATCCGCTTCAAAAGAAATATGCGCAGGGCCAATTCATAATAGGGGTCCGTGAGCAGAACGATGGCTTTGAATCCCTTGTCGAGAAACTCCTCATAATTCCGCAGCAGCAGGCGCCCGCTGATATAAATCGACTGGATGGCGTTGAGATGAAAGGCCTGGAGCGCGGTTTCATGGCCGAAACGCTCTACGGACGACAGCTCATATTGAAAATGACGGCCGCAGTGATAATCGAATTTGACCATCGGCAGGAGCTGTGTTTCCAGGCGCAGGATCTTCAGTGGGACCGGTTGCGACACTTGTGGCCGCCGATAGATCAACACTCCCGACATCCTCGGTGTAAACGAGGCGCTCTACCAACTGAGCTAATCGCCCGTCATGCAAGCGGGTCATTGGCCCGCCGCGTTCGGTGGCCGTGATCTATGCGGAACGGCAAAAAACCGCAAGAGTGTTTGTGAAGATTTTTTGATTTTTTTGATGGCGTCGCTCCGTCAAGTCGATATCGATACTCCGTCCTTTCGCAAAAGCAGCCTGGCTCTGGAGCGTGTATGAGCCGCTTTTGAAATGCGTGAGACGCGAACCTGCCATGCCAAATCGGCGGAGCCGGAATGTGTCGGCGACGGTCGCGCAAACAATTCGCACTCTGTCATGGATTTGTATTTAAACCTGCTTGACACCCAAACACGAACCCCGTAGTTAGCCGCTCATCGAACGGCGAGAGGCCGCTTTGATGGATGCGAGAGCATCCGGAATGCTTGAAATGAAGTGCGGGTGTAGCTCAGTCGGTTAGAGTGCCGGCCTGTCACGCCGGAGGTCGCGGGTTCGAGCCCCGTCACTCGCGCCATTTTAAAGCATAATTGCCGGATTTCGCATGGCCGATAGGTCAAACGATGCGCGGGTGTAGCTCAGTCGGTTAGAGTGCCGGCCTGTCACGCCGGAGGTCGCGGGTTCGAGCCCCGTCACTCGCGCCATTTGTTTCAAGCCATTACAATCAATCATCAATTTGCTGCGACTGCGAAAACACCGTTCCGCGTTTGCGCGGATTTGTCGCGATATCGTTGCAGCTTGTTGATAAGCCGTGTTCGGTAGTGCTTGAAACGACATATTCAAAAGGCTTGCGCCCGCGCTCCGGCTGCGCTAACCACGGCTCTGTTGCAACGCTCTTTCGCTTGGCTTGGGCATTTGCTCAGAGGCGCCACCCCGGCGCCCATGGCAAGCAGGGATGGACATGATGACTGGACTGCTCAGTTCCTATATTCCGATAGCGATTTTCATTGGTATTGCCGTGGTGATCGGCCTGGCGTTGTTGATTACGCCGTTTGCCGTCGCCTTCAAGGCGCCTGATTCGGAAAAGCTGTCGGCTTACGAATGCGGCTTCAACGCATTCGACGACGCCCGCATGAAATTCGACATCCGCTTCTATCTTGTGTCGATTCTCTTCATCATCTTTGACCTGGAAGTCGCCTTCCTTTTCCCCTGGGCCGTATCCTTCGGTGCGATCGGCTGGTTCGGGTTCTGGTCGATGATGGTGTTCCTGGCGGTGCTGACCATCGGCTTTATCTATGAATGGAAGAAGGGAGCGCTCGAATGGGAGTAGCCCAAAGCAACACGACGCTCGTTGCGCCGCAGCCGAAGGGGATCATCGATCCCGCAACCGGCAAGCCCGTTGGCGGCAATGATCCGTTCTTCGGCGAGATCAACAATGAGCTCGCCGACAAGGGCTTCCTGGTCACCTCGACCGACGAGCTGATCAACTGGGCCCGTACCGGCTCGCTGATGTGGATGACCTTCGGCCTTGCTTGCTGCGCCGTCGAAATGATGCAGGTTTCCATGCCGCGTTACGACGTAGAGCGCTTCGGTTTTGCACCGCGTGCCTCGCCGCGCCAGTCTGACGTCATGATCGTCGCCGGCACGCTGACCAACAAGATGGCCCCGGCTCTGCGCAAGGTCTACGACCAGATGCCGGAACCGCGCTACGTCATCTCGATGGGCTCCTGCGCCAACGGCGGCGGCTACTATCATTACTCCTATTCTGTTGTGCGCGGCTGCGACCGTGTGGTGCCGATCGACATCTATGTACCGGGCTGTCCTCCCACGGCGGAGGCGCTGCTCTACGGCGTCCTTCTGCTGCAGAAGAAAATCCGGCGCACCGGCACGATCGAACGGTAAGGCAGAGGACAAGGCAATATGAGTGAAGCCCTGAACGAACTCGCCACCTATCTCACGGAAGTTCGCGGCGCGCTGATTTCGTCGTTCGAGATCAAGTACGGTGAGCTGAACGTGACGACATCAGCGGCAAACGTGGTCGCGCTGCTGACGTTCCTGCGTGATGATGCCAAATGCGGTTTCGTCAACCTTACGGATATTTGCGGCGTCGACTGGCCGCAGCGTCCCGATCGTTTCGATGTCGTCTACCACCTGCTGTCGCCGAAGAAGAATTTGCGCATCCGCGTCAAGGTTCCGGTCGCCGAAGATCAGCCGGTTCCCTCGGCCTGCAGCGTCTATCCCGGCGCCGATTGGTTCGAGCGCGAAACCTGGGACATGTACGGCGTTCTCTTCACCGGCCACCCGGATCTGCGCCGCCTTTTGACCGACTACGGCTTCGAAGGCCATCCGCTGCGCAAGGATTTCCCGACCACCGGTTTCGTCGAAGTTCGTTATGACGACGCTGCCAAGCGCGTCATCTACGAGCCGGTCGAGCTGAAGCAGGAATTCCGTAACTTCGACTTCTTGTCCCCTTGGGAAGGCACGGATTACGTGCTGCCGGGCGATGAGAAGGCGAAGGCATAATTTGATGGCGTGTGGCGGGCCTTGAGGCTTGCCATTCTCTGAATATCTGAAAACGCGAGCATCGCCGCCATGACAGAACACAACGTTCGCAACTTCAACATCAATTTCGGTCCGCAGCACCCGGCTGCGCACGGCGTTTTGCGTCTTGTCCTCGAATTGGACGGCGAAATTGTGGAACGCGTCGATCCCCATATCGGCCTGCTGCATCGCGGCACGGAAAAGCTGATCGAGACGAAGACATATCTGCAGGCCGTTCCTTATTTCGACCGCCTTGATTACGTGGCGCCGATGAACCAGGAACACGCCTATGCGCTGGCTGTCGAAAAGCTCCTCGGCATCGAAATTCCGATCCGTGGCCAGTTGATCCGCGTGCTCTACTCGGAAATCGGCCGCATCCTTTCGCATCTTCTGAACGTTACGACGCAGGCCATGGACGTCGGTGCGCTGACGCCGCCGCTGTGGGGCTTCGAGGAGCGTGAAAAGCTGATGGTGTTCTATGAACGCGCATCTGGCTCGCGCATGCATGCCGCTTATGTCCGTCCGGGCGGCGTTCACCAGGATCTGCCGGAAAAGCTGGTGCAGGATATCGGCGACTGGTGCGATCCCTTCTTGAAAGCGCTCGACGATATCGACGAGCTGCTCACTGGCAACCGCATCTTCAAGCAGCGCAACGTCGATATCGGCGTCGTGTCGCTGGAAGACTGCTGGGCATGGGGCTTCTCTGGCGTCATGGTCCGTGGCTCGGGTGCCGCTTGGGACCTGCGTCGCGCGCAGCCCTATGAATGCTATTCCGATCTCGAATTCGACATTCCGATCGGCAAGAACGGCGACTGCTACGACCGTTACCTGATCCGCATGATCGAGATGCGCCAGTCTGTCCGCATCATGAAGCAGTGCGTCAACCGCCTGCTCGGCGATGCCAAGACCGGCCCGGTCTCTTCGCTCGACGGCAAGGTCGTGCCGCCGAAGCGCGGTGAGATGAAGCGTTCGATGGAAGCGTTGATCCACCATTTCAAGCTCTACACTGAAGGGTACCACGTGCCCGCCGGCGAGGTTTATACCGCCGTCGAAGCGCCGAAGGGCGAGTTCGGCGTCTATCTCGTCTCCGACGGCTCGAACAAGCCGTATCGCTGCAAGATCCGCGCTCCGGGCTATGCGCATCTGCAGGCCATGGATTTCATGTGCCGCGGCCATCTGCTTGCCGACGTCGCGGCCGTGCTCGGTTCGCTCGACATCGTGTTCGGTGAGGTGGATCGCTGATGCAGCTTTGGCCGGTCCTCGTTGCGGCGCTTCTTGTTGCTTCCGGAGCTTCGGCTCAGCAGGTCGGCAAGACGCAGACGTTGCCCAGCATCACCGTGCAAGGTTCGAATGCGAAAAGTTCGAATGTTGCCAAGAGTGGAAATACGGCTTCGCAAAGCGCGGTATCGACCATGGGCGATCTCGTGTCACGCGGCTATGAAATAAAGGCCGCTGTGCCCAACGGCGGCAAATTCGTTGTGTTTATGCAGAAAGACCAGTCGGCCTATGCCTGCGAATTTTCGTCTCTGACGGATACGCGGTGTGGGTCCTTAAACTGAGATAAGGCGTGAAAGATGTCCGTTCGTCGACTAGCCGAAGATCAATTCCAGCCTGCCGCCTTCGCCTTTAACCAGGAGAACGCGGTTTGGGCGGAAAAGACGATCAAGAAATATCCCGAGGGCCGTCAGCAATCCGCGATCATCCCGCTGATGATGCGGGCGCAAGAGCAGGATGGCTGGGTCACCAAGGCGGCCATCGAAAAGATCGCCGATATGCTCGACATGGCCTATATTCGTGCGCTCGAAGTTGCCACCTTCTATACACAGTTCCAACTGCATCCGGTCGGCAGCCGCGCCCATATCCAGGTGTGTGGCACGACGCCCTGCATGCTGCGCGGCGCCGAGGGCTTGGTGAAGGTCTGCAAGAGCAAGATCGCCGACCACGCGCTGGAACGCAATGCCGAAGGCACGCTTTCCTGGGAAGAGGTCGAATGTCAGGGCGCCTGCGTCAACGCACCGATGGTTGTTATCGGCAAGGATACCTATGAGGATCTGACGCCGGAACGTCTCGAAGAGATCATCGATGCATTTGTCGCAGGCAAGGGCAGCGAAGTCCCGACTGGCCCGCAGATCGATCGCGTTTTCTCTGCACCGGAAGGTGGTTTGACTTCGCTTCTGGATTCGCCGAAGCCGGCGACGAAGAAGAAGTCCGGTGCTAAGGTTGTCGCCGAAGCGGGGGCGGTGCCATCCGAGCCAGCGGCTGTCGGCAACAAGGCTGAGTAAGAGGTAAGGCATGTTACAGGATCAGGATCGCATCTTTACCAATATCTACGGTCTCAAGGACAAGTCCCTGAAAGGCGCGATGAGCCGCGGCCATTGGGATGGCACCAAGCAAATCCTCGAAAAGGGCCGGGACTGGATCGTCAACGAGATGAAGGCTTCCGGCCTTCGCGGTCGTGGTGGCGCAGGCTTCCCGACGGGCCTGAAGTGGTCCTTCATGCCGAAGGAAAGTGATGGCCGTCCGCATTATCTCGTCGTCAACGCCGACGAGTCTGAGCCGGGCACCTGCAAGGACCGCGATATCATGCGCCACGATCCGCATACGCTGATCGAAGGCTGCGTTATTGCCGGCTTCGCCATGGGCGCCCACACCGCCTATATCTATGTCCGTGGCGAATACATGCGCGAGCGCGAAGCCCTGCAGGCAGCCATCGACGAGTGCTACGATGCCGGTCTTCTGGGCAAAAACAACAAGCTCGGCTGGGATTTTGATGTTTTCGTTCATCATGGCGCCGGCGCTTATATCTGCGGCGAAGAAACCGCGCTGCTCGAAAGCCTCGAAGGCAAGAAAGGCCAGCCGCGTCTGAAGCCGCCGTTCCCGGCCAACATGGGTCTCTACGGCTGCCCGACCACCGTCAACAACGTCGAATCGATCGCCGTTGCGCCAACGATTCTGCGTCGCGGCGCTGCCTGGTTCTCCTCCTTCGGCCGTCCGAACAATGTCGGCACGAAGCTGTTCATGCTTTCCGGGCACGTCAATCGTCCGTGCACGGTCGAAGAAACGATGGGCATTACGTTCCGCGAACTGGTCGAGAAGCACGGCGGCGGCATTCGTGGCGGCTGGGACAATCTGCTTGCCGTTATCCCCGGTGGCGCGTCGTGCCCGGTCGTTCCGGCGGCCGACATCATCGACTGCCCGATGGATTTCGACGGTCTGCGCGAGGTCAAGTCCTCCTTCGGTACGGCGGCTGCGATCGTCATGGACAAGTCGACCGACATCATCAAGGCGATCGCCCGCATCTCGGCCTTCTTCAAGCATGAAAGCTGCGGCCAGTGCACGCCGTGCCGCGAAGGCACGGGCTGGATGTGGCGCGTGCTGGAACGCATGGCTCGGGGCAATGCGCAGAAGCGCGAAATCGACATGCTGTTCCAGGTGACCAAGCAGATCGAAGGCCATACCATCTGTGCGCTCGGCGACGCCGCCGCGTGGCCGGTACAGGGCCTGATCCGCAACTTCCGCCCGGAAATCGAAAAGCGCATCGACCAATATACGGCCAATGCGACGAGCCACGGTGCGGTGCTGGAAGCGGCCGAGTAAGGAGCGATGATGGCGAAGACCACAGATACCAGGCAGAATAGCGGAGCGGCCGATGCATCGGCTGATCTCAGCCGTATTGCCGCGGATATGCTGCGGAATTCGCCTGTTTTGCCGATCCACCCGTTGATGTCGCATCCGGCGGCCGCATTTGCTGCCGCGACCGCGATTGGGTTCGGCTTCTCGTCGCAGATGGCGGGCGCGTTCTTCGGCGCGCTGCAAGGTGCGGTCGAGGCGACCAACAAGCTCGCTGTCGCGCTTGACGAGAAGAACAGTGCTTCTGCTGAGCCGAAGCCGGTAGCAAAGAGCGATGGGGCAGGAGAGGTGACGGCGTCGCGCGTTGCCAAGCCGGTCGAAGCAAAGCCGACGGATGTAAAGAAGACCGAACCAAAGTCCGTCGCGGCGAAAGCTACGCCAGCGAAAGTGCCGGCCAAATCCAGGGCCAAGGCCAAGGTCGTTGCTGCTGAACCGGTCGCGGCAAAGCCGGCAGCGGTGCCTGTGCGTAGCCGCAAGGCCGCCGCGAGGGCGGATGACCTGAAGCGGATTTCGGGCATCGGTCCGAAGTTGGAGCAGGTTCTGAACGGGCGCGGCATCCAGCGCTTTGCCGATATCGCTGCCTGGAACGAGGCGGATATCGAGCGGATCGATGCGGAATTCGGTTTCGATGGCCGTATCAAACGCGACGATTGGGTTGGCCAGGCGAGAGCGCTCCAGCCGAAAGGCCGGAGTTGAGAATTTTCTTTGGCCGTGCCTAAGCAGCCGAAGAGCGTGAACTAAAGCGGTGAGCATGTTGTGGGCGCGGCCTGCGATGTTTCAGCCGAGGTGCTGATCTTGTGGGGGCAAGGTTCGGCAAAGGTGATTGTGAGCAAGACCGGTGCCACGCGGCTCAAATGCCGTGCCGGTGGCGAGACGGTATTGCGATCATGAAATTGTCTGTGGCCAGGTTCGGCGGCAGACGTGACATAGGACTGAGTGGACGATGGCAAAACTGAAGATTGACGGTAAAGAGATCGAAGTTCCGGATCACTACACGCTTATCCAGGCGTGCGAGGAAGCCGGCGCCGAAGTCCCGCGCTTCTGCTTCCATGAACGACTGTCGGTGGCTGGCAATTGCCGCATGTGCCTCGTCGAGGTGAAGGGTGGCCCGCCGAAGCCGCAGGCCTCCTGCGCCATGGGCGTGCGCGACATCCGCGGCGGCCCGAACGGCGAGCTTCCGGAAGTCTTCACCAACACGCCGATGGTCAAAAAGGCCCGCGAAGGCGTGATGGAGTTCCTGCTGATCAACCACCCGCTGGATTGCCCGATCTGCGATCAGGGCGGCGAATGCGACCTGCAGGACCAGGCCATGGCCTTCGGCATCGATAGTTCGCGCTATCAGGAAGACAAGCGCGCCGTCGAAGACAAGTATATCGGCCCGCTCGTCAAGACCGTGATGAACCGCTGCATCCACTGCACGCGCTGCGTCCGCTTCACGACGGAGGTCGCCGGCATTTCCGAACTCGGCCTGATCGGCCGCGGCGAAGACGCCGAGATCACCACCTATCTCGAGCAGGCGATGACCTCCGAGCTGCAGGGCAACGTCGTCGACCTTTGCCCGGTCGGCGCGCTGACCTCGAAGCCCTTCGCCTTCACGGCCCGTCCGTGGGAACTGAACAAGACCGAATCCATCGACGTCATGGACGCGCTCGGCTCAGCCATCCGCGTCGACACCCGCGGCCGCGAAGTCATGCGCGTCTTGCCGCGCGTCAACGAGCAGATCAATGAAGAATGGATCTCCGACAAGACCCGCTTCATCTGGGACGGCCTGAAGACGCAGCGCCTCGACAAGCCCTATGTCCGCAAGGACGGCCGCCTGCAGGCTTCGACCTGGAGCGATGCCTTCGCCGCCATCAAGTCCGCGGTTGCTGGCACCAGCGGCGACAAGATCGGCGCGATCGCCGGCGACCTCGCTTCTGTCGAAGAGATGTACGCGCTCTCTGAACTGCTGAAGTCGCTGGGATCGGAAAATCTCGACTGTCGCCAGGACGGGACGGCGCTTGATCCGTCGCTCGGCCGCGCAAGCTACATCTTCAATCCGGGCATCGAGGGCATCGAAGCTGCCGACGCGCTGCTGATCATCGGCGCCACGCCGCGCTTCGAAGCGGCTGTGTTGAACTCGCGCATCCGTAAGCGCTGGCGCAAGGGCAAGTTCCCGATCGGCGTGATCGGCGAACATGCCGACCTGCGTTACTCCTACGATTATCTCGGCGCCGGTCCCGATACGCTGGCCGATGTCGTCAGCGGTTCGCACAGCTTTGCCGAGGTTCTGAGGAATGCTGAGAAGCCGATGATCATCATCGGCCAAGGCGCGCTCATCCGCGAAGACGGTGCCGAGGTGCTGGCGAATGCCGCCAAGCTCGCTGCCGCCGTCGGCGTCGTGAAGGACGACTGGAACGGCTTTGCCGTGCTGCACACCGCGGCTTCCCGCGTTGGCGGCCTGGACCTCGGCTTCGTGCCGGGCGCAAAGGGCGTCAATGCTGCTGCCATGCTGTCCTCGATGGACGTTCTGTTCCTGCTTGGCGCCGATGAGCTCGACTTCACCCGCAAGGGCGCGAAGTTCACCGTCTATATCGGCTCGCACGGCGACAATGGCGCGCACAATGCCGACGTGATCCTGCCGGCCGCCACCTACACCGAAAAGTCGGGCACTTGGGTCAATACCGAAGGCCGCGTCCAGATGGGCAATCGTGCCGGCTTCGCACCGGGCGACGCCCGCGAGGACTGGGCCATCATCCGCGCCCTTTCCGACGTGCTTGGCAAGAAGCTTCCCTTTGATTCGTTGAGAGAATTGCGAGCCAAGCTCTATGCTGCTTTCCCGCATTTTGCAGGCATCGACGAGATCGCCGAAGGCGATAGCGCCCAAATTGTCGCACTCGCGAAAAAAGCCGGCGCGATGGGTAAATCCGGGTTTGCTTCGCCGATCAAAGACTTCTATTTGACGAACCCGATAGCGCGTGCCTCTGCCGTCATGGCGGAGTGCTCGGCATTGGCCCGCAACAATTTCCAGGCTGCGGCAGAGTAAGGGCAAAGGACTATGGATTCATTCGTTTCGACCTATCTTTGGCCGGCGCTGATTATCATCGGTCAGTCCCTGCTGCTCCTGGTCTGCCTGCTGATCTTCATCGCCTATATCCTTCTTGCCGACCGCAAGATCTGGGCGGCGGTTCAGCTGCGCCGCGGCCCGAACGTCGTCGGTCCTTTCGGCCTGTTCCAGTCCTTCGCCGACCTTCTGAAGTTCATGGTCAAGGAGCCGATCATTCCGGCTGGCGCCAACAAGACCGTCTTCCTGCTGGCTCCACTCGTTTCCGTGGTTCTGGCGCTGTCCACCTGGGCCGTCGTGCCGGTGGCGCATGGCTGGGTCATCGCCGACATCAATGTCGGCATTCTCTACATTCTGGCGATTTCGTCGCTCGAAGTGTACGGCATCATCATGGGCGGCTGGGCTTCGAACTCGAAGTATCCGTTCCTTGGCGCGTTGCGTTCTGCCGCGCAGATGGTGTCCTACGAAGTCTCGATCGGCTTCGTCATCGTCACCGTGCTGCTTTGCGTCGGCTCGCTCAACCTGACCGATATCGTCATGTCACAGCAGACCGGCCTCGGCACCAAGCTCGGCCTGCCTGCCTCGTTCCTCGATTGGCACTGGCTGTCGCTGTTCCCGATGTTCATCGTGTTCTTCATTTCGGCGCTCGCTGAAACGAACCGTCCGCCCTTCGATCTTCCGGAAGCGGAATCGGAACTGGTCGCCGGCTTCATGGTGGAATATGGTTCGTCGCCCTACATGATGTTCATGCTCGGCGAATATGCCGCCGTCGTTCTGATGTGCTCGCTGACCACGATCCTCTTCCTCGGTGGCTGGCTGCCACCGATCGATATCTGGATCCTGAACTGGGTCCCGGGCATCATCTGGTTCCTGCTGAAGTCGTGCCTCGTCTTCTTCATGTTCGCGATGGTCAAGGCGTTCGTGCCGCGCTACCGCTACGACCAGCTCATGCGCCTCGGCTGGAAGGTCTTCCTGCCGCTGTCGCTGGCCATGGTCATTATCGTTGCATTCGTGCTGAAGCTGACGGGATGGGCATGATGATGTCGATCCTCGCTTCAAGCAGATTTGGAGGTTGAAGATGGCCGGAATTTCCAACGCCGTCAGCTCGCTGTTCCTCAAGGAATTCGTCGGCGCATTCTTTCTGTCGATGCGCTATTTCTTCAAGCAGAAGGCGACGATTAATTATCCCTTCGAAAAGGGACCGGTCAGCCCGCGCTTCCGCGGCGAACATGCGCTGCGCCGCTATCCGAACGGTGAAGAGCGCTGCATCGCTTGCAAGCTCTGCGAAGCCATCTGTCCTGCTCAGGCCATCACCATCGAAGCCGGGCCGCGCCGCAATGACGGCACCCGCCGCACGGTGCGCTACGATATCGATATGGTGAAGTGCATCTATTGCGGCTTCTGCCAGGAGGCATGCCCCGTCGACGCCATCGTCGAAGGGCCGAACTTCGAATTCGCCACCGAAACCCGCGAAGAGCTTTACTTCGACAAGGCGCGGCTTCTGGAAAACGGTGACCGCTGGGAACGCGAAATCGCGCGCAACATCGCGATGGACTCGCCGTACCGCTAAGCGGAATTTTGAATATGCCGTGACGGGCGGCCGAGATTGTCGCCGTCGCGGTCGAATAGAGACCGGGGCTTTGCCGGACGTTTGTCCAGCAAGTCCCATCGGGCAGGGACACTCCCGGCTGCCCGGGGGAAGACGAAAAAGGCACCAACATGGGTCTGCAGGCTCTTTTTTTCTACATCTTCGCCTTTGTCGCGGTGGCGTCGGCGTTCATGGTTATCTCGGCGCGGAATCCGGTCCATTCGGTCCTGTTCCTCATCCTGGTCTTCTTTAATGCGGCCGGCCTCTTCCTCCTGATGGGGGCGGAATTCCTGGCGATGATCCTGCTGGTCGTCTATGTCGGCGCCGTCGCGGTTCTCTTCCTCTTCGTCGTCATGATGCTCGATATCGACTTCTCCGAGCTCAGGGCAGGCATTTTGGAATATGCGCCGATCGGCGCGCTGATCGGCATCATCCTCGCCGCCGAGCTGATCGTCGTCATCGGCGGCAGCGTGATTTCGCCCACGATCGCCAAGTCGGTCGCCATGCCGATCCCGGCGCTGACAACCCGGACGAACACCGCCGCACTCGGCGACGTGCTCTATACCAACTACGTTTATTTCTTCGAGATCGCCGGCCTTGTGCTCCTGGTCGCGATGATCGGCGCAATCGTGCTGACGCTGCAACATCGCACGCACGTCAAGCGTCAGAACATTCCCCAACAGGTCGCCCGCACGCCCGCGACCGCCGTCGAGGTGGTCAAGGTCAAGCCGGGGCAGGGCGTCTAAGGCGAGGCACGAGGGTCAAAGGAACAAGAATATGGTCATCGGACTTTCCCACTACCTGACGGTCAGCGCCATCCTTTTCGTGCTCGGCGTCTTCGGCATCTTCCTGAACCGCAAGAACGTCATCATCATCCTGATGTCGATCGAACTGATCCTGCTTGCGGTCAACATCAACATGGTCGCCTTTTCGTCGTTCCTCAACGATATCGTCGGCCAGGTCTTCGCTCTGTTTATTCTGACTGTCGCCGCTGCCGAAGCGGCCATCGGTCTTGCAATTCTCGTCGTCTTCTACCGCAACCGCGGCTCCATCGCGGTTGAAGACGTCAACATGATGAAGGGCTGATAAAGCTATGTTTTTATATAAGGCTATCGTCTTTCTTCCCCTGATCGGCGCGATCATCGCCGGCCTGTTCGGCCGCGGGATCGGCGCCAAGGCTTCGGAATATGTCACCTGCGGCTTGATGATCATCGCCGCAGTTCTGTCCTGGATCGTTTTCTTTACGGTTGCGCTTGGCCACGCCGATGGCGCGATCAAGGTCGAAGTGCTGCGCTGGATCCAATCCGGCGGTATCGATGCCTCCTGGACGCTGCGCATCGATACGCTGACCTCGGTGATGCTGATCGTCGTGAACACGGTTTCGACCCTGGTTCACGTCTACTCGATCGGATACATGCATCACGATCCGCATCGTCCGCGCTTCTTCGCCTATCTCTCGCTCTTCACCTTCGCCATGCTGATGCTGGTGACCTCCGACAACCTCGCCCAGATGTTCTTCGGCTGGGAAGGCGTCGGTCTGGCCTCCTATCTGCTCATCGGTTTCTGGTTCAAGAAACCGTCGGCGAATGCGGCTGCGATAAAGGCCTTCATCGTCAACCGTGTTGGCGACTTCGGTTTCGTGCTCGGCATCGCCGGCGTCTTCGTTCTCTTCGGCTCGATCAATTTCGATGTCATCTTCGGCAACGCTCAGAGCTTTGCCGCAGGGCAGGGCGGTCAGCCGGGCGATATCGTACTCAACCTCTTCGGCATGCACCTTGATCGTGCGCATGCACTGACCGGCGTCTGCCTGCTGCTCTTCATGGGCGCCATGGGCAAGTCGGCGCAGTTCCTGCTGCACACCTGGCTGCCGGACGCCATGGAAGGCCCGACCCCGGTGTCGGCGCTCATCCATGCCGCGACCATGGTCACCGCCGGTGTCTTCCTTGTCGCCCGCATGTCACCGATCTTTGAACTGTCCCCGGACGCGCTGACTTTCGTCACCGTCATCGGTGCGATTACCGCCTTCTTCGCGGCGACGGTCGGCCTGGTGCAGAACGACATCAAGCGCGTCATCGCCTATTCGACCTGTTCGCAGCTCGGCTATATGTTCGTCGCCCTCGGCGTCGGTGCTTATGGCGCGGCCATCTTCCACCTGTTCACGCACGCCTTCTTCAAGGCCCTGCTGTTCCTCGGCGCCGGTTCAGTCATCCACGCCGTCGACGGCGAGCAGGATATGCGTCACATGGGTGGCTTGCGTACGCACATCAACAAGACCTTCTGGGTTATGGTTATCGGGACGGTGGCAATCACCGGCGTCGGCATTCCCTTCACCCATTTCGGTTTTGCCGGCTTTATTTCCAAGGATGCGATCATCGAGGCTGCCTATGCTTCCCACAGCTCGGTCGCCGGCTTCGCCTTTACGCTCCTGGTCATCGCAGCGCTGTTCACCAGCTTCTATTCCTGGCGCCTGATCTTCATGACCTTCTTCGGCAAGCCTCGCGCTTCGCACGAGGTCATGCATCACGTGCATGAATCACCGAACGTCATGCTGGTCCCGCTCTACCTGCTGGCGCTCGGGGCTGTCCTCGCCGGCATGGTCTTCAGAAGCGATTTCGTTGGCGAGGCCTATGGCGAGTTCTGGAAGACTGCACTGTTCTCATTGCCTACGAACCATATCTTCGAAGAGATGGAACATGTTCCGGCTTGGGTGAGCATGAGCCCGTTCATCGCCATGCTGCTCGGCTTCGTGTTGGCCTGGTACATGTACATCAGGTCGCCGGAAACGCCGCGCGTCCTCGCGCAGCAGCATCGCGTGCTCTACGAGTTCCTCTTGAACAAGTGGTACTTCGACGAACTCTATGACTTCCTCTTCGTTCGCTCTGCCAAGGCGCTTGGTCGCTTTCTTTGGCAGAAGGGCGACATCGGGGTCATCGATACGCTCGGCCCGAACGGTGTTGCCGCCCGTGTCGTCGATGTCACCAACCGCGTCGTTCGCCTGCAGACCGGTTACCTCTATCACTATGCCTTCGCGATGCTGCTCGGCATTGCAGCCCTCGTTACCTGGATGATGCTCGGGAGTTCCCTCTGATGACCGATTGGCCTATTCTTTCAACGGTCACGTTCCTGCCGCTGGTGGGCGTCCTGCTCCTGCTGCTTATGCGGGATGACGGACCCAATGGCCGCCGCAACATCCTGAACGTATCGCTGCTGACGACGCTCTTCACCTTCGTTGTCTCGCTGTTCGTCTGGATTGGCTTCGACAATGCCAATCCGGGCTTCCAGATGATCGAGAAGCACGACTGGCTCAACTCCGGCATCAGCTATCATATGGGCGTTGATGGCATCTCCATGCTGTTCGTCATCCTGACGACCTTCCTGATGCCCTTCTGCGTGCTGGCGAGCTGGCTCTCGGTCGAGAAGCGCCTGAAGGATTACATGATCGCCTTCCTCGCCCTCGAGACGATGATGGTCGGCGTCTTCACGTCGCTGGATATCGTGTTGTTCTACGTCTTCTTCGAAGCCGGCCTCATTCCGATGTTCCTGATCATCGGTGTCTGGGGCGGTAGGGATCGCGTCTACGCCAGCTACAAGTTCTTCCTCTACACGCTGCTTGGCTCGGTGCTGATGCTGCTCGCCATCATGGCAATGTACTGGCAGGCCGGCACGACGGATATCCCGGCGCTGCTCGCCTACAAGTTCCCTCCGCAGATGCAGATATGGCTGTGGCTAGCTTTCTTCGCCTCGTTCGCGGTGAAGATGCCGATGTGGCCGGTGCACACCTGGTTGCCTGATGCGCACGTTCAGGCGCCGACGGCGGGCTCGGTCATCCTGGCCGGTATTCTTCTGAAGCTCGGCGGCTATGGTCTCATCCGCTTCTCGATTGGCATGTTCCCGAATGCGTCGGAATATTTCGCGCCGCTCGTCTATGCCCTTTCGGTGATCGCTATCATCTACACCTCGCTGGTGGCGATGATGCAGGATGACATGAAGAAGCTGATCGCCTATTCCTCGGTCGCACATATGGGCTATGTCACCATGGGCATCTTCGCGGCCAACCAGCAGGGCGTGCAGGGCGCGATCTTCCAGATGCTGTCGCACGGCATCGTCTCGGGCGCGCTCTTCCTTTGCGTCGGCGTGATCTATGACCGCACCCATACCCGTGAGATCGCGGCCTATGGTGGTCTCGTCAACAATATGCCGAAATATGCCGTAGCGATGATGGTCTTCACCATGGCGAACGTCGGTCTGCCCGGCACCTCCGGCTTCATCGGTGAATTCCTGACCCTGATCGGCGTCTTCCGCGCCAACACCTGGGTTGCACTGTTTGCCGCCACTGGCGTCATTCTTTCAGCCGCTTATGCGCTTTGGCTCTACCGCCGCGTCATCTTCGGCGCGCTGGAAAAGGAAAATCTCAAGAAGCTGCTGGATCTGTCGCCGCGCGAACAGCTCATCCTCTATCCGCTGATCGCGTTGACGATCTTCTTCGGCGTCTATCCGGCTCCGATCTTCGATGCGACGGCCGCTTCGGTGGATCTGCTCGTGAACAACTATACCGCAGCCCTGCACGCCGCGCAGAATGTTGCGCTGTCGATGAATTGATGACGGGACTTATTCGACATGACTGCTGACACAATTCTTGCAAGCCTGCATCTTTCCATCCCGGAGCTCATCCTCGCGGTCGGTGCGCTTGTGCTGCTCATGATCGGGGTCTTCGCGGGCGAACGGTCGGGCCCGACCATCACCGGCCTTGCCATCGCCGTTCTCGCGGTGGCCGGTCTCTGGATCATCTTCGTGCCGGGCGAAGGCCTGGCTTACGGCGGCGCCTATCTCGCCGACGGCTTCTCGCGCTTCATGAAGGTCGTGGCGCTGATCGGCTCGATCGTCGCCATGTTCATGAGCATGGGACATGCGCGCGAGCAGCAGCTCGATCGTTTTGAGTTCCCGGTGCTGTTGCTGCTGGCAACCCTCGGCATTCTGCTGATGATCTCGGCCCATGACCTGATCTCGCTTTACCTTTCGCTGGAGCTGCAGTCGCTGGCACTTTACGTCGTTGCTGCCATCAATCGCGACAGCATCAAGTCGACGGAAGCTGGCCTGAAGTATTTCGTGCTCGGCGCGCTGTCCTCGGGCATGCTGCTCTATGGTATGTCGCTGGTCTATGGCTTCACTGGTCACACCACCTTCGACGCCATCGCTACGGCGCTCACCGCGGAAACCCGCTCGCTCGGTCTCGTTTTCGGCCTGGTTTTCGTTCTCGCAGGCCTGGCCTTCAAGATTTCCGCCGTGCCGTTCCACATGTGGACGCCGGATGTCTATGAAGGTGCGCCGACCCCGGTCACCGCCTTCTTTGCCGGTGCCCCGAAGGTTGCGGCCATGGCGATCCTGACCCGTATCGTCGTCACCGCTTTCCATCCGGTGCTTGCCGACTGGCAGCAGATCATCGTCTTCATCTCGATTGCTTCGATGTTGCTCGGCTCCTTCGCCGCGATCGGTCAGCGCAACTTCAAGCGACTGATGGCCTATTCCTCCATTGGTCACATGGGCTATGCGCTGGTCGGTCTCGCTGCCGGCAACAAAACCGGCGTCTCCGGCGTCATGCTTTACATGGTCATCTACATGGTCATGACCCTCGGCTCCTTCGCCATCATCATGGCGATGCGTCGCAAGGATGGCCGCCAGGTTGAAAACATCGACGACCTCGCTGGCCTTTCCGCGACCAATCCGTTCATGGCGGTTGTGCTGACGGCACTGATGTTCTCGCTTGCCGGTATCCCGCCGCTCGCCGGGTTCTTCGGGAAGTACTTTGTTTTCGTCGCGGCCATTCAGGCTCATCTCTATGCGCTCGCTATCATCGGCGTTCTCGCATCGGTCGTCGGCGCCTACTATTATCTGCGCGTCATCAAGGTGATGTGGTTCGATGAAGCCAAAGACGAGTTCACCCGCACCGCCGGTTCGCTGCGTCTGGTCTTCGGACTCTCCGGTCTCTTTGTGGTCGCCTACGTCTTCTTCGGCGGTGCTATCGGCGGTGCGGCCGATCTCGCTGCCGCGACGCTGTTTTGATGGCGTCTGACATGAACGGCCGGAAGTCGCTCGCCGACTTCCGGCATGATGCGCTTTCGGAGACTGCGTCCACCAATAGCGAATGCCTGGAGCGGGCGCGGGCAGGCGATGCCGGCAATCTCTGGGTGACGGCAGGCCGCCAGACGGGCGGCCGCGGGCGCCGCGGGCGTCCATGGGTGTCCGAACGCGGCAACCTCTATGCTTCCCTTCTTCTGATTGATCCGGCTCCCATGGATCGCCTCGGTTCTCTGCCTCTGGCCGTCGCGGTTGGAGTGCACCAGGCGGTGCGCGGCGTGTTGCCGTTGGCGGCCGAGCCTGTCGAGGTCAAGTGGCCGAATGACATTCTGATCGGTCGCAAGAAGACCTGCGGCATTCTGATCGAGGGAGAAGCTCTTCCCGACGGCCGTTATGCGCTGGTGATCGGTATCGGCATCAACGTTTCCGTCATGCCGGAAAACCCGCTCTATCCAGTCACCTGCCTGCACGAGCACGGCACGACAGTGTCGCCGGAAGAGCTGTTTGCGCATCTTTATGCCTCTATGGCCGAGGCGCTCACGATCTGGAACAGTGGCAAAGGCGTCCGCGAGGTAACCGCACGTTGGCGCGAGGTCGCCTGCGGCATCGGTGAAAAGATCACTGTAAACCTGCCGGACCGTTCGATTTCCGGCCATTTCGCCGGAATAGATGATAATGGCTTGTTGATGCTCGATACCGGTGACGGCAAGATTTTGCCGATTGCCGCGGGCGATGTTTTTTTTAATCGTAGGTAGAAGATAGATATGGCGAACCAAGACGAACTGGTGTTTCTGCCACTTGGCGGCGTCGGCGAGATCGGTATGAATCTCGCGCTTTACGGCTATGGCGCGCCGGCACATCGCCAGTGGATCATGGTTGATTGTGGCGTTACCTTTCCTGGGCCGGATCTGCCCGGTGTCGATCTCGTGCTCCCCGACATCCGCTTTCTCGCCAAGGAGCGCAAGAATCTCAAGGGTATCATCATCACCCATGCGCATGAGGATCATTACGGCGCGCTGAACGATCTATGGCCCGGCCTGAATGTTCCTGTCTATGCCTCGGCCTTCACCGCCGGCTTGCTGGAAGCCAAGCGCGACTATGAAAAGTCGATGGGCGAGATCCCCATTACACCGTTCAAGGCCGGCGATCGTATCAATGTTGGCCCGTTCAGCATCGAAGGCGTGGCCGTCAATCACTCCATTCCCGAACCGATGTCGCTGATGATCCGCACGCCGGTCGGCAATGTCATCCATACCGGCGACTGGAAGATCGACCACGAACCATCGCTTGGACCGTTGACCGACGAGGCACGTTTCCGCCAGCTCGGCGACGAAGGCGTGCTGGCGCTGATGTGCGATTCCACCAATGCGTTGCGCGACGGCGTGTCTCCCTCGGAAAAGGATGTTTCGGAAAGCCTGCGCAAAATCATCGAGGATGCCGAGGGGCGGGTGGCGATCACCACTTTCTCCTCGAATGTCGGCCGTATTCGCACCATTGCCGAAGCCGCCGAGGCGGCGGGTCGCGAGATATTGCTGCTTGGCAGTTCGCTGAAGCGCGTTGTCGACGTCGCCCGTGACATCGGTATCATGGAGGGCATCAAGCCGTTCATCGCCGAAGACGAATATGGCTATATCCCGCGCGACAAGGTCGTCGTCATTCTGACCGGCAGTCAGGGCGAGCCGCGTGCCGCCCTCGCCAAACTCTCGCGCGACGAGATGCGCAATGTCGCGCTCGCCGCCGGCGATATCGTCGTTTTCTCCTCGCGCGCTATTCCCGGCAATGAGAAGGCGATCCAGGATATTAAGAACGGCCTCACCGAGCAGGGCGTGCATGTGGTGACGGATGCAGAAGCGCTGGTCCATGTCTCCGGTCATCCTCGCCGCAACGAGCTGCAGAGGATGTATGAATGGACGCGGCCGAAGGTCGTGGTGCCGGTGCATGGCGAGGCAACGCATCTGACCGCGCACAAGGACCTGGCCGAGCAATCCGGGATCTCCATCGTGCCGCGGGTTCGCAATGGCGATATTTTGCGGTTGGCGCCGGGGCCGGTCGAGGTGATTGGCGAGGCGCCGCATGGTCGTATCTTCAAGGACGGCACGCTGATCGGCGATTTCGACGAGATGGGCATTGGCGAGCGTAAGAAGCTCTCCTATGTCGGCCATGTCGCTGTTAACGTCGTGCTCGACGCCCGCTATGATATCGTCGGCGATCCCGATCTCGTGCCGATCGGCCTTCCGGCCTATGACGACGAGGGCGAGGAGATGGAGGATACCCTCTTTGACGCCATCGTCGGTGCCATCGAGAGCATTCCACGCGCTCGCCGCAAGGATATCGACATGCTGCAGGAGGCTGTGCGCCGCGCTGTGCGCGCCACTGCCAACCAGAGCTGGGGCAAGAAACCGGTCGTGACCGTGTTTGTCACGCGCGTCACCGGGCAATAAATAGGGGTTTCGATCTGATCGAGGAAAAAGGGGACAGCCATGCTCAGGCGCATCAATCACATTGCGATTGCCGTTCCTGACATCGCTGCTGCTTCTGCCACCTATCGCGATACGCTCGGCGCCAAGGTTTCGGCACCGCAATCCTTACCGGAACACGGCGTCACCGTCGTTTTCGTCGAATTGCCGAACACGAAAGTCGAGCTGTTGGAACCCCTCGGTGATGCCTCGCCGATATCTGCCTTTCTCGCCAAGAACCCCGACGGCGGCATGCACCATATCTGCTACGACGTGGATGATATACTCGCGGCACGCAATCATCTGATTGCGGCCGGTGCCCGCGTACTCGGCAATGGCGAGCCCAAGATCGGCGCTCATGGCAAGCCGGTGCTCTTCCTGCATCCCAAGGACTTTTTCGGGACTCTCATTGAACTTGAGCAGCGCACAGTCCTTTAAATCGGCGGCGATTTGGCAGAGGCACGCGCGCAATCCGGAAATGCTACTGTGACCTTTGCGCGTCTGGCTGGACGCGCGGCGCAGTTGTGTGACATTAGGGCGCTAAGCTGCGCTTTGAAATGGCGGGGTTTTGGTTCTATAAGCTGATTTAATGAGAAGAGGGCAAGCCGGTTTGCGGCCTGTTTCGAGGGGAGCGTCATGGCCCAGCAGATTTTTTCGACTTGCGCGGTCTATTTCGTTGTCTGGTGGATTACGCTTTTCGCCGTCCTGCCGTTTGGTTTGCGCACACAAGCCGAAGATAACCATGTCATTCTCGGCACGGTCGAGAGTGCGCCGACGAAATTTCGTGGCTGGAGGGTGGTGCTGATCACGACGCTGGTATCCGCTGTGATCTACGGCGCGTGGTACGTCAGCTCGCATTATCTGGGTTTTGGCTTCGACTCGATCCCGCCCATTGTTCCACGCGACTGATGGCTAAGGTTCATTCCTGAATATTTTTCGCAATTTTCGGATGAAGATCCTGCGCCCCTGAATAGCCCATAATCCGTCATACCCCTGTCATCTGCCTGAGGCAAAGAGGCTGCGCAACGGCGATCATTCCGTTACGTGAGTTCGCCGTGGCTGGAGACTGCATTGGAGCCCGTCGGCTGGAAAAACAGGCGATCGGGCGGGGCAGAAAAGCAAAAAAAAACAAGGCTGTAAGCCTTGTTTTTAAGTATCGCGTGATCCTTATCCGTTGCCGGGGCTGCGAACGAGCGCGCCTAAGATCTGATCCTCCCAAGACTTGACCGCGAAACGACAAGAATTTAGCCTTCTTGCCTCTTTTGTGAGCTAAAATTAGCTCAAAGATTGGGCCTTGTCATCTATTTTTTTGCATTTTTGCTACAGTCGCGCAGAATTTTTCTGTTGACAGATTTCGCTCACAAATCCTTAGAAACGTGCATCTTTTCGAAATTGTAAAAATATATGACGTTGCCCCGCATTTGCGGGTGTTCACCCGGTTTGCTCGCGCTAAATGCGGGTTTCTTTCCTGCGCCGAAGCAGTTATGAACGCCTCCAGCAGTTAATTTTCGAACGATTCCGCTGGATGCGGAACGTCAAACCATCTGGAATCAGCCCATGCGTCTGTCTCGTTACTTCATGCCCATTCTGAAGGAAAATCCCAAAGAGGCTGAAATTGTTTCTCATCGGCTGATGCTGCGTGCCGGCATGATCCGCCAGCAGTCTCAGGGCATCTACTCCTGGCTGCCGCTGGGTAAGCGCGTTCTCGACAAGGTCAACAATATCATCCGCGAGGAACAGAACCGTTCCGGCGCCATCGAGCTGCTGATGCCGACGCTGCAATCGGCTGAGCTCTGGCAGGAAAGCGGCCGCTATGACGCCTATGGCAAGGAGATGCTGCGTATCCAGGACCGTCAGGAGCGCCCGATGCTCTATGGCCCGACGAATGAGGAGATGGTCACCGACATCTTCCGTTCCTACGTCAAGTCCTACAAGGATTTGCCGTTGAACCTTTATCATATCCAGTTGAAGTTCCGCGACGAGATCCGTCCGCGCTTTGGCACCATGCGTTCGCGTGAGTTCATGATGAAGGACGCTTATTCCTTCGATCTCACGATGGAAGGTGCCGTGCACTCCTATAATAAGATGTTCACGGCCTATTTGCGCACTTTCAATCGCCTCGGCCTCAGGGCAATCCCGATGCGCGCTGATACCGGCCCCATCGGCGGCAATCTCAGCCATGAATTCATCATCCTTGCCGACACTGGCGAATCGGAAGTCTTCTGTCACAAGGATTTCGTCAATTTCGATATTCCTGCGGAAGACACGAATTTTGATGATGTCGCAGGGCTGAAGGGCATCTTCGACAAGTGGACGTCGCTTTATGCGGCAACCTCCGAGATGCATGATGAGGCGGCCTTCAATGCCATTCCTGAAGGCGAGCGCCTGTCGGCCCGGGGCATCGAAGTCGGCCATATCTTCTATTTCGGAACGAAATATTCCGAGCCGATGGGCGCGAAAGTGCAGGGTCCTGACGGCAAGGAGTATGCCGTCCACATGGGATCTTACGGTATTGGCCCGACCCGCCTTGTTCCCGCCATCATCGAAGCATCGCATGACGAGAACGGAATCATCTGGCCGGCTTCGGTCGCGCCCTTTGACGCCGTCGTGATCAACATGAAGGCCGGCGATCAGGCCTGCGACGCCGCTTGCGAAACGGTCTATGCAGCGCTTTCGAAGGCCGGCAAGGACGTGCTTCTCGACGACAGGGACGAGCGCGCCGGAACGAAGTTTGCCACCGCCGATCTGATCGGCGTGCCCGTGCAGATCATCGTCGGGCCACGATCGATCGCGAACGGCGAAGTGGAAGTCAAGGACCGCAAGACGGGTGCCCGCGAGACGATGACTGTCGAAGCGGCGCTCAATCGGCTGGCAGGCTGATAAACGATAAGGAAGAGAAGCGAATGGCGGTAAGCGCGGCAGTGGAGCAGCAGGGGAAGGTCCTGAAAACCAGCCCATCATCGCGTCCGTTCTCCGGCTTCGAACGGCTCGTCGCCTGGCGCTATCTGCGCGCCCGGCGCAAGGAAGCATCGATTTCGGTCATCGCCGGCTTCTCGCTGGTCGGCATCATGCTCGGCGTCGCGGCTTTGATCATCGTCATGGCCGTCATGAACGGTTTTCGCGCGGAGCTCTTCAAGCAGATCCTCGGCTTTAACGGCCATGTCGTTGTCCAGCCGGTGGATTCGCCTCTGAATGATTATGCTTCGCTGGCGCAGAGGCTTGCTGCCGTCCCCGGCGTCACCATGGCATTGCCGCTGGTCGAAGGAGAGACGCTTGCTTCCGGCCGCGGCGGTTCGGGCACTGGCGCACTCGTGAGGGGTATCCGCGCCGAAGACCTCACCAAGCTTAAGACCGTTTCGGACCATATCGTCGATGGCGATATGGTTGGCTTTACAGCCGGCCAGGGCGTTATGGTCGGCTCACGTCTGGCCCGGCAACTGGGTCTTACCGTCGGGGATCAGATCACGCTCACGGCACCAGACGGCGACGTGACGCCCTTCGGCGTCAATCCGCGGGTCAAAGCCTATGCGATCTCCGGCATCTTCGAAGTCGGCATGTCGGAATATGATTCCTCCGTGGTCTTCATGCCGCTGGAGGAATCGCAGCTCTTTTTCAATGCCGAGGGGATCGTCGAGAAGATCGAGCTCTTCGTCAGCAATCCGGATGATGTCGACGAATTGAGGCCGAAGATCGAGGCGGCGGCGGGGCGGCAGGTCTTTCTGACGGATTGGCGACAGGTCAACGAGACCTTTTTCTCGGCGCTGCAGGTCGAACGCAACACTATGTTCATGATCCTCACGCTGATCGTCATCGTCGCTGCACTCAACATCATTTCCGGCCTGATCATGTTGGTGAAGGATAAGGGAAGCGATATCGCCATTTTGCGCACCATGGGCGCGACATCCGGGGCGATCATGCGCATCTTCTTCATGACGGGCGCGGCGATCGGCGTCGTCGGCACGGTCGCCGGCGTCGCGCTCGGTGTCGTCGTCTGCCTCAACATCGAATCGATCCGCCAGTTCTTCTCCTGGATATCTGGCACGGTGATCTTCAATCCCGAGGTCTATTTCCTCAGTAAGTTGCCGGCGCAAATGAATCTCGGCGAGACCATCTCGGTGGTCGTGATGGCGCTGACGCTATCCTTCCTCGCCACGATCTTTCCGGCCTGGCGCGCCTCGCGGCTCGATCCGGTGCAGGCGCTACGGTACGAATAAGGAATTCCACATTTGATGAAGCGCAACGTCGTTCTCCAGCTTACGGGCGTGGAGCGTCATTACGGGCAGGGCGAAACGCGGCTGTCGATCCTGAAGGGCGCCGATTTTGCCTTGAGCAGCGGCGAGATCGTCGCCCTCGTCGCACCCTCGGGAACGGGGAAATCGACGCTTTTGCACGTGGCAGGTCTGCTGGAGCATCCCGACGGCGGCGAGGTGACGATCAACGGCCATGCCTGTGAGGGATTGTCCGACGAAAAGCGTACCGCCGTCCGCCGCAGCGAGATCGGCTTCGTCTATCAGTTCCATCATCTGCTGCCGGAGTTTTCGGCGCTGGAAAATATCATGATGCCGCAGCTGATATCCGGTCTCTCATGGAAGGAGGCGAGCGCCCGTGCCGCCCAGCTCCTCGACTATATGCGCATCGGCCACCGCGCTGACCATCGCCCGGCTGAGCTTTCCGGCGGCGAACAGCAGCGTGTCGCCATCGCCCGAGCCGTCGCCAACGCCCCGCTGGTGCTTTTGGCCGACGAGCCGACCGGCAACCTCGATCCGGATACCGCCCACTATGTCTTTGACGCGCTGGAGGCGCTGGTACGCCAGTCCGGACTTGCGGCGCTGATTGCCACGCACAATCACGACCTCGCCGCTCGCATGGACCGCCGCGTCACCATCAACGACGGCAAGGTCGTTGAGTTCTGACGGCGTCAAGGGACAATCAGCCCGCCGCGATAATCCAGCTCATAGGCCTTACGCTCGTTCACCAGGATGATCTCGTGGCCGATAAAATGATCGCAATCGCCGGTGCTGCGATCGACATAGCGGCCAAGCGGATGGTCGAATTCAAAGCCGCCAAGAAAGCGTTTCTCATCTAGGTAAAGCCGCATGAGGGCCGCCTTGATAATCATGCCCGTGGCCTTGGCGTCGATCAAATCGGGCTCCGCGATCCGTCCGAAATAGTTCATTGCCCACACGGGCTCGTCATCGAGCCAGATCAGCTCCTGTCCGGCGAAATCCGTGCCGCCGAAATAGCTGTCGAGATAGCGCCAACGGCCGCGGGCATAGCCGATATCATGCGAACCGTTGCAGCAGGACGGAAGAGCTACGCCGTCGCCGACATAGGTTTCGGCTTTGGCGGTGACAATAAAATCATTCAGCTCGGCAAGATCCGGCACGGTTCTCTCCATCTAGTGATGAGAGGTCAGGATGCCACGCACGCTTCGGCTTGTAAAGAACATATAGTGAACAAATGAGCTATTGTTACTGGTTTACGCCACAGCCCTTCTGACCGATATCGTCGTTCCAATCCTGGATCTTGATGGTCCTGGCCTCGATCTTGAGTTCCTTGCCGCCCTTCGTCGCCTTGCCGGTCAGGACATTGTAGTCGCAGGTGAAGCTGCCGTCAGGATTGAGAGTGTCCCGGTAGTCATAGGTGTAGCCGGCAACGACGAAGGCGTTGTTCCTGAAGGCGAGGGTGAGCGTCTGATGCCAGCGATCGCGACCGATTGCATCGTTCTGTGAGGTAACCGCGATCGAGCCATTGGGCAGTGCCGCGATCGACGGCTCCTGACCGACGATGCCGCCGGGCTCGGCGCTGCCCCATATCTTGTCAGGTGCGGCGGCCGCCAGCTTGAGCAACGAATGTTCTTTGTCGAGGAGATAAATATAGATGCCGATCGTATTGTCGGCCTGGTCGTTCGGAGGCGCTAACGCCAGCAATGCAAGGTCCGGCTTGCCGTCCTTGTTCCAGTCGCCGATTGCGGCGTCGATGATGCGGTCTGGCGCGATCATATCTTCGGCCTGAGCCGCTGATGTAACCGAAAGCAGAATGAGAGCGCAGGCAAGTGACGTCATCGTGATCTCTCCGTTCGCGTTTTCATAGCTTAGGGTTGTGCCTTCCGTCCATCGACATACTCCAAACAACGACGATGAAAATTATTGATGCAGCTATTGACTCTCGAACATAAATAGAACAAAAAAGAAACATAACGAGTAAGGAGCGCGTAAATGACCGATATCATTCGAGACGTTGCAGCATTCACCTCCATCGTCATGTTTGTTGCCAGCTTTTCCCTCATCATGATGGCGATGTGAATTTTGTCCCCATGAGCGTTGCGATGCGCTCGTGATTCATGAGGTCAACTTCTGGACTTTATCGTCCGCTATGCCGACAATGCAGCCGATTCATTTGGGCATGCGGAAGGGCATATGATGGCGGATATGGGTAGCAGCGGCGCAACGAGTGCGCCGGTCGGAGATACGCCGGAATTCGTACATCTTCGCGTCCATTCTGCTTTTTCGCTGCTCGAAGGCGCATTGCCGCTGAAGAAGATCCTCGCCAAAGCGGCTGGCGACAATCAGCCGGCCATTGCCATCACCGATACGAACAACCTTTTCGTTGCGCTGGAATTCTCCCAGAAGGCGATGGATGAGGGGTTGCAGCCGATCATCGGCTGCCAGGTGTCGATCGACATGGAAGATGGTGTCGAGAGCGAGAAGCGTGGGCCGCAGCAGGCCTTGGCCAAGCTGCCCTCCATCGTGTTGCTTGCAGCGACCGAGCGGGGCTATGAACGGCTGGTCGATCTTGTCAGCCGGGCCTATCTCGGCGGTGAAGGCAATCAGGCTGCCCATATCACTGCCTCCTGGCTGGAGGAAATTTGTACGGACGGCATGATCGCGCTGACCGGTTCGCTTGGTGGCCCGGTCGATATGGCACTGAAGGACGGCCATGCGCCGCTGGCTCTGTCGCGCCTGTTGACGTTGAAAGGCTTGTTCGGCGATCGGCTTTATGTCGAACTACAGCGTCACGGCACCTATGATCGCCGCCACGAACAGAAGATGATCGCGCTCGCTTATGAGCATGATCTGCCGCTGGTTGCGACCAACGAGGCCTTCTTCCCGACTCGCGACGACTACGATGCCCATGATGCGCTGATGGCCGTCGCCCATAATGCCATCGTTTCGGACGACACTCGTTTCCGTCTTACGCCGGACCATTATTTGAAGAGCCGCGCCGATATGGCAAAGCTGTTCGCCAATCTGCCGGAAGCGTTGGAAAACACCGTCGAGATCGCCCGACGCTGTTCTTTCGTGTTGAAGACACGCAAGCCGATCCTGCCACGCTTCACCGGCGCCACCGACGATGCGGAGGAGGCCGAACGCGCCGAGGCGGCGGAATTGCGCGCCCAGGCGGTCGAAGGTCTCGACCGGCGGCTAGCCTCGCTCGGCATGGCGCCGGGCTATGTGGAGAAGGATTATCGCGAGCGATTGGAATTCGAGCTCAGCGTTATCGAGCGCATGAAGTTCCCCGGCTACTTCCTGATCGTCTCGGACTTCATAAAATGGGCCAAGCAGCACGATATCCCAGTCGGGCCTGGACGCGGTTCGGGCGCAGGCTCGCTGGTCGCCTATGCGCTGACGATCACCGACGTCGATCCGCTGCGCTTCTCGCTGCTGTTCGAGCGCTTCCTGAACCCCGAACGCGTGTCGATGCCGGACTTCGATATCGATTTCTGCCAGGACCGCCGCGAAGAGGTGATCCGCTATGTCCAGGCCAAATATGGCCGGGAGCAGGTGGCGCAGATCATTACCTTCGGTTCGCTGCAGGCGCGCGCCGCCCTTCGCGACGTAGGCCGCGTGCTGGAAATGCCCTATGGTCAGGTCGACAAGATCTGCAAGCTGGTGCCGAACAATCCCGCCAATCCGACACCGCTCAGCAAGGCGATCGAGGAAGAGCCGCGCCTGCAGGAGGAAGCCGACAAGGAACCGGTCGTTGCTCGGCTGCTCGACATCGCTCAGAAGATCGAGGGCCTCTATCGTCATGCCTCGACGCATGCCGCCGGCATCGTCATCGGCGACCGGCCGCTGTCGAAGCTGGTGCCGATGTATCGAGACCCGCGCTCCGACATGCCGGTCACCCAATTCAACATGAAATGGGTGGAACAGGCCGGCCTGGTGAAGTTCGACTTCCTCGGCCTGAAGACGCTGACGGTTTTGAAGACGGCCGTGGATTTCGTCGCCAAGCGCGGCATTACACTCGATCTCGCCAGCATCCCACTCGACGACAAGATGACCTACGACATGCTTTCGCGTGGCGAGACGGTCGGCGTGTTCCAGGTGGAAAGTGCGGGCATGCGCAAGGCTCTGATCGGCATGCGCCCGGACTGCATCGAGGATATCATCGCGCTGGTGGCCCTCTACCGTCCCGGCCCGATGGAAAACATCCCGGTCTACAATGCGCGCAAGCATGGCGAAGAGGAGATCGAATCGATCCATCCGACGATCGACCATCTTCTGAAGGAGACGCAGGGCGTCATCGTCTATCAGGAGCAGGTGATGCAGATCGCCCAGGTCCTGTCCGGCTATTCGCTCGGCGAGGCCGATCTTCTGCGCCGCGCGATGGGCAAGAAGATCAAGGCGGAGATGGACCAGCAGCGCGAACGCTTCGTCGATGGCGCCATCAAGAATGGCGTGCCGAAAGGTCAAGCGGACGTCATTTTCGACCTGCTCGCCAAGTTTGCCAACTACGGCTTCAACAAATCGCACGCCGCCGCCTACGCCATCGTCTCTTACCAGACGGCCTATATGAAGGCGCATTATCCGGTGGAGTTTCTTGCGGCCTCGATGACGCTCGATATGGCAAACACCGAAAAGGTCAACGACTTCCGTCAGGACGCCAAGCGCCTTGGCATCGAAGTCATCGCGCCGTCGATCCAGTCCTCGTTTCGCCATTTCGAGACGGGCGAAAACCGTATCTATTACGCGTTGGCGGCCATCAAGGGTGTCGGCGAATCTGCCGTCGACCATATTGTCGAGGTACGCGGCGACCAGCCTTTTGCGGGCATCGAGGATTTCTGCCTGCGCATCGATCCGAAGCAGATCAACCGCCGTGTGTTGGAAAGCCTGATTGCCGCCGGCGCCTTTGATTGTTTCGACATCGATCGTGCGCAACTGATCGGCGGGCTGGACCGGATCATGGGCTATGCGCAAGTCGCGCAGGAAAATAAGCGAAGCGGCCAGTCCGACATGTTCGGAAGTGCGGCTTCGGGGCCCGAGAAAATCCTGCTCCCAACCTTCACCCCCTGGCTAGCCTCGGAGCGGCTGCTGCGCGAATTTCAGGTGCTCGGCTTCTACCTGACTGCTCATCCGCTGGACAGCTACAAGAACGTGCTCAACAAGATGCGCGTCCAGACCTTCGCCGATTTCTCGGCGGCGGTGAAACAGGGGGCCAGCAACGGCCGCCTGGCCGGCACCGTCATCTCGAAGCAGGAGCGCAAGACGCGAACCGGCAACAAGATGGGCATCTTCGTTTTCTCCGATGCCTCCGGCCAGTTCGAGGCCGTGCTGTTCTCGGAAGTGCTCAATCAATATCGCGACGTGCTGGAAGTCGGCAAATCCTTCGTCATTACCGCACAGGCAGACGAGCGGCCGGAAGGCATCAGCCTGCGCCTGCAAACGGCGCAGTCGCTGGAGGAAAAGTCGCTGCAGATGCAAAAGGCGCTACGCGTCTACGTCCGCGATTCCGGTCCGCTGAAGGCGGTGGCGGCTCACCTCAATGCCAAAGGCGACGGTCTCGTCTCCTTTATCGTCATCAAGGAGGAGGGTAAGCGCGAGGTGGAGGTAGCGCTGCCGGAGAAATATCGAATCACTCCGGAAATTGCAGCCGCACTGCGCACCGCGCCCGGCGTGATCGACGTCGAGCTCGTCTAACCTCGTTTTCCCAACGCGCCGCGATTGGTGATGGTAATGAAATCGGTCTGGTCGCCGGTTTCCGGGCCGATGCCGGTGTCGGAAATCGTCAGCGATGAGCCGGCCGTCAGCAGATCCTCGATCTTGCGCCTGACGTCATTGGGTATCGTGATACGGTCGAGCGCGCGGTCGGCAGCGTCAGGCGATTCCGCTTGCGCCTCGCTGGTGATGTCGAGCCGCTTCTTCGTATCCTTGGAAAGATCGTCTTCCAGTGTCACGCCAAACCAGTCCGCCTTGCCATTCACTTTGTCGATCGTGTGGGCGGTAAAGAAATGCGTGCCGAGCGCTTCCTGCGGCTCGGCGATGATGGCGGGCGCTTCGAACAACGGCTTGAAGTTCTGCCGAACCATGATTTCGCCGTTCGGCGGCTCGCCTTTGCCAGCGACATCGTAGACGGCCTTCATCAGCGGCGGGCTGACTAGTCCGCCCGATGTCGTGATGTTATGCGCCTTCTTGAAGTCCTCGATCGCCTGCACCGTCGCCGGTCCAAGCATGCCGTCCGGTGTACCGGTCGCAAAACCCATGCCGTTCAGCAGACCCTGCAGGTCGCGGACATTTTCGCGCAGACCCCGGCGGGTGATGAGGATGCCGAGCGGTGCCGGATCGATGGGCGCCGCCTGTGCAGCTTGCGGCATGGGCAGGGCAGCGACATCGTTGGTGGCGACCTGCACCGGCTGTGCCTGCGGCAGAAAGGCTGTCGTCGGCCGCAGTTCAAGATCGGAAAACAGAACAGAGGCGGGGACAGCCTCGGGCTGGAACAGCATGGCATGTTCGAAGGGCTGCGGCACCAGCGGCTGGTCGGCGATGACGACGTGCACGCCGCGCTCCGTCATCTGGTAGAGCATCTTGGCGAAAGCCTTGGGCATGCGCACGCAGCCGTGCGAGGCAGGATAATTCGGTACCGAATTGGATTCATGCAGTGCGATGCCGGACCAGGTCAGCCGCTGCATGAAGGGCATCGGCGACGCAGAATAGAGATTGGACTCGTGATAGACCTCCTTCTCCAGAATGGAGAAGATTCCGCTTGGCGTCGCATGGCCGCGTTTGCCGGTCGAAACCTTCGATGTCGCCACCACCTTATCGCCGTCATAGACCGCAAGCGATTGCCGGTCCTTCGACACGACGATCTGCAATGTGCGGGTATCTTCCGCGCCGAAGGCAGGATGAATGAGGGCTGTGGCCGACAACAAGCCAAGTCCGAAAAGAAAACGCGACTTCATATACACATACCAAAACGCAATACTCGTATCGCCGCAAGTTAGACTTCGAAGTTTAAGGAAGACTTGAAAGCAAGCCGTCCACGCAAATTGCTTTTTCGTCGCTTCATCCGGCAAAGGCCTGCCCAATAGGCGCAATTGCGACAGGATGTATTTTATGTATATCTTAAATTGCAGGATGGGGAACCGGGCGGGCGTTCGACATGCATGTGGACGTGATCGAAAAGCAGGAAGATCTGCAAGGGCTGAAAGGCAACTGGGATCGGATCTATGAGATCGACCCGGAAGCGCAGTGTTTCTTGTCCTGGACCTGGATATCGAGCTGGTTTGCCTCGCGTTCTCTGCCTTGGATCGTATTGGCGGCGAGGGAAGACGCCGATGGCGCCTATGTGGCCTTCTTCCCGATCCAGCTCGGCACCGGACTCGACCGGGGCAAGGGCTTCTACAATACCATCGTCTTGGGCGGCTCCTATTTCGCCTCCTATACCGGCATTCTCTGCGATCCCGCCTTCGCCGATGCCGTCGTCCCAGCATTTGCCGATTGCATTCGCTCCTTTCATTGGAGCAGCCTGCATCTCGACGATATCGATCGGTCATCCCTTCGGATCGGGTCTTTCCTCGAGCATTTTCCGACGGCTGACTTTGTCGGCGACAGGGTCAAGCGTCCCGCGCAGATTTCGGACGCGGCCGAGAGGATCGATCCGGAAATCCATGTCCATGTGACGCTGCCGGCGGATTTCGACTCGTTCCTTCGCGACAAATTGCATTGGCGGGCGCGGCGCAATATCCGTCATTGCCTGCGTAAGTTGGAAGGCTCGGCATTCCGGGTGACTCATGGCAACGCCGAAACCATCGAGGCGGATCTGGCGACGCTGCTGAGCCTTTGGGAGAAGCAATGGGGACGGCGCAATCCTGGCTATACGCGCTATGTTCTCGACAACTCGCAGTCCGTTCTGCCGGATTGCTTGGGCAGCGGCAGTCTTTTTCTGCCGATCGTCTGGCATAACCGAGTGCCGATAGCGGCCTCCGCCGTCCTTCTCGATCGCCCTAGAAAGAGTTTGCTCTGTTTCCTGAGTGCGCGTGATGTCTCGGTCCGAGATCTGTCTCCAGGCTTGATGGTGCATGCCTATACGATCCGATGGGCGATAGAGAGCGGCTTTCGAATCTACGATCTCGGTCCTGGCAATTATGAGCACAAGTATATTTTCGGCTCCGTTAGCCGGCGCATCGAGCGCTTTCGGATCGATACAAGGACGGGGCGGAATCTCGGCGAACGGCTGGACCCGCATTGTCTGCCGTTCGTGATTGCCCGCATCAAAAGCCTGTATTCAGCCAGCGATCTGACCAATGCTGAGATCGGCTGCCGACAGGTTCTCGCGATCGAGCCGATGCATCAGGAGGCTTTGGCGCTCTATCGCGAAATCGTGGCGTCGCGAATACTTTGGCAGGCAATCTCGCCGGACGAAACGACGAATATCAGCTCGGACGATCAAGAAGTCGTCGGCCGCGCCGAGGCGGAAAAGCAATGCCGCGCCACCATCGCCGAAAACCCGGGAGACTTCGATGCGGCGCATCGGCTGAGCATACTTCTGATGCTGCGGGGCGAGGCCAGGGAGGCGGAAGCCGAGATTGAACGGGCATTGGAGCTTCGTCCCGACTCCGCCGCGGCCCATTGCACGTATGGCAACCTTCTCGCCGCGGTCAGGGATTTCGAAGGCGCCATCGTCCGTTATGATCAAGCGATCGCTCTCGAGCCAAATCATGCGATTGCCTATAACAATAAGGGAAACGTGCTGCGCCGCCTGGGGCGCTCAGACGAGGCGCTGGCGAGCTATGAAAAGGCGATTGCGATCAGGCCGGACTACGAACAGGCGCGCGCCAATCGGGCGGCACTTTTCGATGAAGAGACGGACATGCTGCCGGCGGCAGTTTAGCTCTCGCGTTTACCGCCGAATGTGTAGCCGGTTTCGACTGTCTTGTTGCCGAATTTTTCCCTGAGCTTATCCATCGCCGCTTCCGCAGCGGCCCGGCGGGTCGCCTGTTCGTCAACCAGATCGGGAGGGTCGGCGCGGGCAGCGTCGCAGAGGTCGGTGACCCCGATGCCGATCAGGCGGAACTTGGTGCCGTCGGTTTCATGTTCGAGCAATCGCAAGCCGGTGCGGAAAATCCGATCGGCAAGCTGGGTCGGGTCTTCCAGCCGGCGGTTGCGGGTGCGGCTTTTGAAATCCGCCGTTTTCAGCTTCAACACGACGGTCTTCCCGGCAATGCCGCTGCGCTTCAGGCGGCGCGATACCTTCTCCGAGAGATCGCGCAGGATCGGCACCAGATCGTCATGGCGGGAAATGTCGTCGAAGAAGGTCGTCTCCGACGATACGCTCTTTGCGGCTTCGTTCGGATGCACCGTGCGATCATCGATGCCGCGCGACAGGCGGAAGAGCCGCTGGCCAATGACGCCGTAGCGGCGCATCAGATCGCCTTCCTCCATCGTCTGCAATTGGCCGATGGTGCGGATGCCATCGCCTTCCAGCGTCGTCGCAAAGGCCTTGCCGACGCCCCAGATGGTGGTCACCGAACGCGGTTCCAGAAACGACACGGCCTCCTGCCGCCCGATGACCGAAAAGCCGCGCGGTTTCTGCAGGTCGGAAGCAACCTTGGCGAGGAACTTGCAATAGGAAAGGCCGACCGAAATGGTGATGCCGATCTCGCTTTCGATGCGCTTGGCGAATTTTGCCAGAATGCGAGCCGGCGGATCATGGTGCAGGCGCTGTGTGCCCTCAAGCTCCAGAAAGGCCTCGTCGATGGAAAGGGGCTGCACCAGAGGTGTCAACTCCTGCATCAGCGCCCGCACTTCGCGGCCGACGCGGACATATTTTTCCATATTCGGGCGGATGACGACCGCCTGCGGACAGGCCTCCAGCGCCTTGAACATCGGCATGGCCGAGCGGACGCCGTGAATGCGGGCGATATAGCAGGCGGTCGACACGACGCCGCGCTTGCCGCCTCCGATGATGACCGGCTTGTCGGCCAGTTCCGGATTGTCGCGCTTCTCGATCGAGGCATAGAAGGCATCGCAATCGATGTGCGCCAGTGTCAGGCCGTAGAGTTCGCGATGATAGACAAGGCGCGGACTGCCACAAGCCCGGCAACGCGTGCGCTCGGCCGATTGCTCGCTCAAGCAATCGCGGCAAAAACCGGAAACTTTATAGGGCGCGCTGATCATAAAAATAGAACAAAAATTGAACATCGCTACCTTATGTTTTAAGCTCGTGAGTCTCAAGACGGAAAACAGCTGGGAGGAGATGTTGGAAGAATTGAAAGCGCTGCCGTTGACGCCGAGTCGCTGGGACGATTTCGAGACGCTCTTCGGACCGAGCGGCGCCTGCTACGGCTGCTGGTGTACCCATTTCCGCATTCCGACATCCGACCGCAAAACCATGGATGGCGAGGCGAAGAAAGAATTCATGCAGGCTCGCGTCGCCGCCGGCTCGCCGCCGGGCCTTCTCGGCTATGTCGGCGAGCGTCCCGTCGCCTGGACGCAGGTCGGCCCTCGATCGGAACTGCCGCAGTGGAATTCTCCGAAAACCGTATCGCGGCCGCTCGAACTCGGGGATGCCGAGGACAACTCGGTCTGGGCTGTGAGCTGTTTTTTCATGAATTCGCGTGACCGCGGCAAGGGATATAGCCATCGCATGCTGTCGGAAGCGGTGAATTTTGCCAAAGCCTCCGGCGCACGCATTCTGGAAGGCTGTCCGATCGAGCGGACGAAGCAGTCGAAATCCGTCGGCCTCTATGTCGGTTCGCTGCGCATATTCGAGGCAGCCGGATTTTCCGAAGTCGCAAAACGAAAGGACGGGCGCCCTTTGATGCGCCTCTTTCTCTGATGCCGGCTCGGGGGAACTCAGCCGGTGATATGGGCATGGATCAACGGCGCCGCCTGAGCCCAGTCGTTCGCCTGGGGAATATCGGCCGCGGCAGCCGGCGCCATGCGATGGACGATCGAATCCGGCTTCAAGTTGATGAGAAGGCAGCTTGCGACATGGTCGCGGACCGAATGCAGATTGTGCGCCATATCGTCGATGAAGGCGACGGGCAGGGTGCGCTCGCCGTGCAGTGCCTGCACGATTGGCCCCTTCGCCTGCAGCGAGGCGAGCAGCGGATAGGCGAGGCCAAGTCTGTCGAGAAGGCGACGGCGCTGCGCCCAGAATTGCGGCGGCATGGCGGTGAGGAAGACGATGTCGGCGTCCTTGGAGAAGCCACCGAGAGTATCGACAACCCGATCGAAGGGTGTCTGCCACTGCTCCTGCGCTTCGAAAAAGGCGTCGATCAGGCGACGGACCTCCTGTTCTTCCAGCGCCTCGCCGCTTGCCTTGGAAATGACGTTGCCGGTCAGCCGGAAGGAACGCGGCAGGAATTCATGGCCTTCACCGTCCAGAAAGACCAGGAAAGGAGCGAAGAAGTGCAGCACGACATCATCGACGTCGCAGACGATCAGCGGCCGGTCTCCGAGGCGGATATGCGATGTGTCCAGTTCGATTGCAGTGTCCATCGTCAATATTCACCAGAGGAAAGACCGGGCGGCGAGAAATGCGCCGAAGCGGCGGCAACCGTTTCGGGCGCGATGCCGCTTGCCTGGCAGAATGCAAGCAATGTCGGCTCGTGGTTCATCAGGAAATCCAGCATACCTGCAAGAAAAGCGGGCTGGTTGATGGCGTTGCGCACTTGCGCCGCTTCGACGCCGGTCAGGGCCAGGAAGCGGCCGAACATATCCGGCTCATTGGCCAGCCAGCCAAGTACGGCGATCGCAGTTTCCTGCGGATCGGCCGCTGCCTTCTTCGGGTTCTTGAAGTTGCTTTGCATTTTGAGCGGTAAATTACCTTTTTTTCAACCAAATGCCGCTAGCATCGGGTTCAAGTATTTCTGGAATCGATTTCTCGCGACGTTATATTTTCATAGAATGGATGCAATACCGGATGCAGGGACAGCTCTCCATGCCTAAGCAGGTGATGATTGTAGAAGACAACGAGCTCAATATGAAGCTCTTTCGCGATCTGATCGAGGCGTCCGGCTACACGACGATCCAGACCAGAAATGGCATGGAAGCACTTGATCTTGCTCGAAAACATCGCCCGGACCTGATCCTCATGGACATCCAGCTTCCGGAAGTCTCCGGGCTCGAGGTGACGAAGTGGCTGAAGGAAGACGATGATTTGCACGTCATTCCGGTGATCGCGGTGACAGCCTTTGCGATGAAGGGCGACGAGGAGCGTATCCGTCAAGGCGGCTGCGAGGCCTATGTCTCCAAGCCGATCTCTGTCCCGAAATTCATCGAGACGATTAAGACTTATTTGGGCGACGCTTGAGCGCGGGGAAAGACTGATGACCGCGCGCATCCTAGTGGTTGACGATGTTCCCGCGAATGTGAAGCTACTCGAAGCGCGGTTGCTGGCCGAGTATTTCGACGTGCTGACCGCGGAGGATGGCTTGAAGGCGCTCGCTATCTGCGAGAGCACCCAGGTCGATCTCATCCTGCTCGACATCATGATGCCTGGCATGGACGGCTTTGAAGTCTGTGAACGGCTGAAGTCCGATCCACGTACCACCCATATTCCCGTAGTCATGGTCACAGCGCTCGATCAACCGGCCGACCGCGTGCGTGGCCTGAAAGCCGGCGCCGACGATTTTCTGACCAAGCCGGTAAACGACCTTCAGCTCATTTCGCGGGTCAAGAGCCTACTGCGCCTGAAGACGCTCAGCGATGAGCTGCGCATGCGCAACGAGACGGCCCGCAACTTCGGCATCGACGACTTGCTGCGCTTGGGCGATGGTCGCGTCGACGAGGACGGCCATGTGTTGCTGGTCGACGGCCGCGCCAATTCGCAGGAGCGTATCATCCGCGCCCTGAAACCGATTGCAGAGGTGACGGTGACGTCCGATCCGCAGGCCGCCCTGGTCGAAGCTGCGGAAAAGCCGTTCGAGCTCGTCATCGTCAACTCGAATTTCGATGATTACGACCCGCTAAGGCTTTGCTCGCAGCTCCGCTCGCTGGAGCGGACGCGCTTCCTGCCGGTGCTGCTGGTGACCGATCAAGGGGCTGACGAGATGATCGTCCGGGCGCTCGATCTTGGCGTCAACGACTATATTGTCCGCCCTCTCGATCCGAACGAGCTGGTTGCCCGCTGCCTGACGCAGATCCGCCGCAAGCGATACAACGACCGGCTGCGGGCGAGTGTGCAACACACGATCGAGCTTGCTGTCACCGACGCGCTCACCGGCCTCAACAACAGGCGCTATCTCGACAATCACCTGAAGATTCTCTTCAACCGCTCTCTGACGCGCGGACGGCCGCTCTCCGTGTTGATCACCGATATCGACCGCTTCAAACAGGTGAACGACACCTATGGCCACGATGCAGGTGATGAAGTGCTAAGGGAGTTTGCCGCCCGTATTCGCTCTGCCGTACGCGGCGCGGATCTGGCCTGCCGCTATGGCGGCGAGGAATTCGTGGTGGTTATGCCGGATACGTCCCCCGAGGTTTCCGCCGCTGTTGCCGAGCGCCTGCGCGCTGCGGTGGAGACCATGCCCTTCACGCTGCGGGAGTTGGGGGTCGCGCTCGATGTCACCGCCTCCTTCGGTATTGCGTCTCGTTTGGAGACGGTCGAAACACCCGAGCAGCTGATGAAATATGCCGATCGCGCCCTGTATCAGGCCAAAAACGCGGGCCGCAACCGTGTTGTCGCGGCAGCCGCCTGATCGAAACGATCCGACCCTGTTTAAAGCCCCTTCAATATCCAGGGGCTTTTCTGAGTTATAAACAGGGATTAACAAATTTTAATCTTTGTTCCACAGCCATGTGCACGCCGATTTCCACGCGAGAATAGGCTTTATAATCGGGTCAACAAATTCGCATAAATACTTGCTATATTGACAGAAATACGATGCCTATTGCGAATATTCTGCAATAGAATCGTCCGGTAAGAAGTTGAATCAGTAAAAAACTATGAGTATATGATGTATATCATAATTTTCATTATGGTGTGCAAATGCGCTCAAATATCTGTAGTGAGAGTTTGCTAGGAAAGCGGTAATTATCTCTTCATTTTTGAAGTGTACTCGCTTTTTGATTGTTATTTTTTCAGGCAACGGAACTGAATGAAAACGCGAATTTTAACCATTCGGCCAAACGAAGATTTTTTATCATTAAGAATTTGTTGATTTTCTTCCGATTTCGCGCAAATTTAGTTTCATACAAGGATAGCCCGCAAGGGCGTGAAGATACCCCATGATGCTCAGGTCCGCCGCATCTCCTGGGTCGTGGGGTCGGTCGGCTGGCAGGCAATTTCAAGCGGTTCCTCGTGCCGTTTTGCAGGCTAGCCGGCCCCCAGCTTAAAACGCCGCCTTCCAACGGAAGAGCGGCGTTTTTCTTTGTCATTTAATATCAGAAAGTTGCATTTTAGCTTTTGCTGTTTTTTCTGTACCTTCATAAGGTTTTGCACAGAAAAAAGAATGCGGCCAAAAGAAAAAGGCGCTAACCTTCCGGTTGCGCCCTTTTGTAATCAGAAGTTTAGGAAACTTACTTGATCTTCGTTTCCTTGAATTCGACGTGCTTCTTAGCAACCGGGTCGTACTTCGTCTTGGTCATCTTGTCCGTCATCGTGCGGCTGTTCTTCGTCGTGACGTAGAAGAAACCGGTGTCGGCCGTCGACAGCAGCTTGATCTTGATGGTGGTAGCTTTGGCCATGGTCGTCCTGCCTTTAAGAAAAATGAAAGCCGTGGACGGCCAGTGCGGAGGTCCACGGCAAATTCTGGCGCGAAACTACAAATCGCGCCCGAAAAGTCAACCCCTGCTGCCCATGAAAAGCACCCGTATCGCCGAAAGCAGGACATAAAGCCCAAAGAAAAAGGCGATTGCCCAGGCAAAACCGCTGGGGTTGGCAATATCCATGGCAGTACCGATCGCCGGCGGGCCGAGGACCATGCCAACTGCATAACAGAAAACGAAAGCGGCATTGGCCGCCACAAGATCCGCGCCCGTCAGCCGCGTTCCGAGGTGGCTCAGGCCCACCGTATACATGCCGGAGACGCAACCGCCCCAGAACAGCAGGATAACCGCCAGAAGTATCCAATTCGAGGCAAGCGAGGGCAATAGGAGCGCGCCGATCAGGCCGATGGCTGCCATGATCGACAGTAGCGTCCGCTTGTCGCGCAGGTGGTCGGCAAGCAGCCCCAGGGGGATCTGAAAGACAAAGTTGCCGACGCCCATCACGGTCAGCAGAAGTGCGGCCTGTGATTCGTTGAAGCCCAGACGAGTCGCATAGCTGGTGAACAGCGATCCCCCGCCGACGGTCACGGCGCCGAACACGAAGACGGCAGCCGTGGCCGTCGGTACCAGGAAGACGTAACGGATGAAGTGCAGTTCCGGCTTTTCGTCGACGATGGGACTCTCGTTGCGGGCGATGAAAATCGGAATCGTCGCCGCCAGAATGATGCAGGCGCCGATGATGAAGGGCATCAGCCCCTCGCTGCCGACCAGCGAGAAAAGCAGGGGCCCGGCCGCGAAGCCGAGCGAGAAAACTGTGGAATAGAGGCCGAGAACGAAGCCGCGCTTGGAGGGCGGGGAGGCGGCATTGATCCAGAATTCCGACAGGATGAAGAGGGTGGTGGTGGACCCGTGGAAGATCAGGCGCAGCGGAAACCAGAGCAGCAGGCTTTCGGCGTAATAGAACCCGAGCGAGCTCAGCGCGGAGAGCACGACGGCCCAGATCATCGTCTGCACGACACCAAATCGGTGGGCAAGCTTGGTGGTGATCAGCGCCGCTATCATTGCGGCGATCCCCATCATCGCCGTATTGAGCCCGATCAGGCTCGAGGGAATGCCGCGTTTTTCCAGGATGATGCTGAGAAGCGGAAGGCCAAGGCCGATAGCGATGCCGACAGCGGAAACGGACGAAATGGCGGCGACGAGCGAAGGCCAATGAATTTCTTCGACTTGGCCGGCCTTGCCGTTCGTCGGTTCAAACATGAATTGATCCTTAGAGCATGTGGCGAACGAATCGTTCGCAACGCAGAAGATAGAAAGGCACGGCTCGGCCAAATCCAGGTGACGGGTCGGCTTTCATGGGATCGATCACATCCTCCGGAATGATCCTCTCGACGCCCGGCATGTTCAGACAAGAAATGCCGCCAATGTCAAGCCATTGGAGTTCAAGCAATTCCCGCGAATCACGAATATATGGTGGATCGATGCCGGTTCTGTCCGAAGGGAGTAATGGGGCACGCCGGCACCCGCCAGCCGGCAAGGCTGGTGATATCCGTTCGAGCACATCGTTCACGAGCGGCCGTTCCTCTGATCCCATTCTTCCGGACTGTCGTCATGGCCGCCGAAGCCATGCATCCGTAGGGCCCATTGCAGGCCGATGACGCCGCCCTTGATCGGTTGGATCACGGCAAGCGCGGTGATCACGGTGATCGGAGCCCATATTGCGAGATGCGCCCAGATCGGCAGGTGAAAGACCGTATCGGTCAGCAAATAGCCACCGACGACGACATGGCCGAGCACCAGAACCACCAGATAGGGCGGCAGGTCGTCGGCACGCTGATGGAACAGCTCCTCGCCGCAGACGGCGCAACGATCGACGGGCTTTAAGAAGGCGCCGAAGAGCTTTCCCGTGCCGCAGTGCGGGCAGCGGTTCAGCAGGCCGCGGACAATCGAGCGCCCGAGCGGGCGTTCTGCCTCGTCGGGGCCGCCATAGCGGGTCATGGGATCGGGCGGGCTGCTCGTCATGAACATTTCCTTCCTGCCGGCAGCCGCCGTTTATCGGCGCCCGCGCGGCGGCCTTGTTCCCGGCGCTTTGCGTGCCGGGGTCTTATTGCGTCGCGTCGCCTTGTGGAAGGAGCGCACCGCCGTGGGCATGTCGCGGCCATCGCTGAGCATTTCGAAGCGCAAAGCACCGGCAAGCGGGATCGCTTCCGCCAGACGCACTGTGACGCTGTCGCCGAGGCGAAAGCCGAGCCCCGTCTTTTCACCCGTCAACGCCTGATGCGCCTCGTCATAAATGAAATAGTCGGAGCCGAGCGTAGATATAGGGATGAAGCCGTCGGCGCCATAGTCGGGCAGGGTGACAAAAAGTCCCGATTTGGTGACACCGCCGACACGGGCCTCGAATTCCTCGCCGATGCGTCCGGCGAGATGGTGCGCAATCAGCCGGTCGACCGTCTCGCGCTCGGCAGCCATAGCGCGGCGTTCGAAGGTCGAAATTTCAGCAGCGATATCGTCGAGGGTTGCTTCCTCGTCCGGCGTAATGCCGCCTTCGCCGAAGCCAAGCGAGCCCACGAGCGCGCGATGCACGATCAAATCCGCATAGCGGCGGATCGGCGAGGTGAAATGCGCGTATTTCATCAGGTTCAGGCCGAAATGCCCAATATTGTCAGGGCTGTAGATCGCCTGGCTCTGTGAGCGCAGCACCATCTCGTTGACCATGGTCTGATGCGCCGTGCCTTCGGCCTTCGCCAGAATACCGTTGAAGCTGTTGGCCCGGACATTCCCACCCTTGACGAGCGAGATGCCGAGCGTCGCAAGGAATTCGCGCAGCACTTCCTGCTTGGCAAGCGTCGGGCCGTCGTGGATGCGGTAGATCAGCACCTGGCGCTTCTTTTCCAGCGTTTCGGCAGCGGCGACATTCGCCTGGATCATCATTTCTTCGATGAGTTTGTGGGCGTCGAGACGCGGCGGCACGAAGACCCGGTCCACTGTGCCGTCCGGCTTCAGCAGGATCTTGCGTTCAAGCATGTCGAGTTCGAGCGGCTGGCGCCGGTCGCGGCCGCGCCTCATGATCTCATAGGCATGCCAAAGCGGCTTGAGGATCGGTTCCAGCATCGGCCCGGTCTTGTCGTCCGGCTTGCCGTCGATCGCCGCCTGCGCCTGTTGATAGGAGAGTTTGGCGGCACTCTTCATCATGATGCGATGAAAGCTGTGGCCCGCCTTGCGGCCTTCCTTGGAAAAGACCATCCGCACGGCAAGGGCGGGGCGGTCGACGCCTTCCTTGAGGGAACAGAGATCGTTGGAAATGCGCTCGGGCAGCATCGGCACGACGCGATCCGGGAAGTAGACCGAATTGCCGCGTTTCAGCGCCTCGCGATCCAGCGCGGAGCCGGGGCGGACATACCAGGAGACGTCCGCGATCGCGACGTTGACGATTACGCCGCCGGGATTGTCCGGAGAGGGATCCATTTCAGCGTAGACCGCGTCGTCATGGTCCTTGGCGTCAGCAGGGTCGATGGTGATCAGCGGCAGGCTGCGCCAATCCTCGCGATGCGACATGGTGGCAGGCTTGGCGGCGTCCGCTTCGGCAATGGCGGCTTGCGGGAAGACATGCGGAATGCCGTGCGCATGGATGGCGATCATCGAGATCGCCTTTTCCGAGGCGACGGAGCCGACCACCGACAGCACCTTGGCGCGCGGCAGGCCAAAGCGGCCGAGGCGGGCCACTTCGACTTCGACCAGATCGCCGTCCTTGGCGTCGCCGGTATAATCCGGATCGATGACCATTTCCTCGCCGCGCCGCTCGATCGGCATCAGCCGCCCACCGCCGCCCGGCGTTTCGCGGAAGACACCCACGGTCGCGGCCAGACGCTTGTCGATGACCCTGATGATGCGCCCGGAATAGGCCGGACCGCCGCGATCGACAGCCGGAAAAATCTTGGCGAGGATGCGGTCGCCCATGCCGGCGACGGGTGCCTTGCCCTTGCCGTTGCGGCCGGCGGGCGAGGAGGATTGCTTGATCAGCACGGCCGGTGCCACACCGTTTTCCTCCGGCCATTCGGTGGGACGGCCGATCAGTTCGCCGTCCTTGTCGCGCGTGGTGATGTCGAGGACGGCGATCGGCGGTAGTGCCCCGGGGCGGATGAGCGACTTGCGGCTCTTCTGCACCATGCCGTCTTCTTCAAGCTCACGCAGGAGGTTCTTGAGCGCGACACGGCTCTCGCCCTTCAATCCGAAGGCCTTGGCAAGCTCCCGCTTGGAAGCCTGCTGAGGGTGCTCGGCGATGAAGCGCAGAATGACTTCGCGCGGCGGCAGCACGCCGTGGACGATCGCCATCATCGGTTCCTGATTGCCGCTGTTTTTCGTCGCGCGGCCAGCCTTGCCGGGGCGTCGCTCCGACGATGAAATCCTGCCGCGCGGTTCTCTGCTCACTCTGCGCTCTTCTTCGTTGTCTTGGCCGTTTTCGCCTTGGCGGGAGCCTTTGTAGCCGTCTTGGCCTTTGGCTTGGCCGCAGTCTTCGTCGTCTTGCTGGCGGCAGCCGCGGTCTTGGCCTTTGCCGGCTTCGCGCCACCGGATTTGCCGGCCTTTGCAGCGATCAGCGCCAGGGCTTCTTCAACCGTGATCGCCTGCGGATCCGTACCCTTCGGCAGGGTCGCATTGACCTTGCCCCAATTGACGTAGGGTCCGTATTTGCCGTCACGAACAGTAATCGTGCCGCCGCCGTCCGGATGTTCGCCGAGATCCTTCAATGCTGCTGGCGTGCCGCCGCGTGCTCCGCCGCCGGCGGCCTTGCTCTGCTTTTCAGCCAGAACGGTTACGGCGCGGTTGAGGCCGACGGTGAAAACATCCTCGACCGTCTCGAGATTGGCATAGCTGCCGTCATGCAGCAGGAACGGCCCGTAGCGGCCGATGCCGGACGAAATCATCTTGCCGCTTTCCGGATGTTTGCCAATATCGCGCGGAAGCGAGATCAGCGCCATGGCCTTTTCATAGTCGATATCCTCGGGCTTCCAACCCTTCGGCAGCGAGGCGCGCTTGGCTTCCTTGCCGTCGCCGCGCTGGATATAGGGCCCGAAGCGACCGGAACGCAGCGTCAGCTCCTCGCCGGTTACCGGATCGGTGCCGAGTGCCTTCGGTTCGTTCAAGCCGGTGGCTTCGGCCTCTGTGCCGCCTTCCGAGGAAAGCTGGCGCGTGTAGTTGCATTCCGGATAGTTCGAGCAGCCGATGAAGGCGCCGTATTTGCCGAGTTTCAGCGACAGGTTGCCCGTGCCGCAGACCTGGCAGATACGCGGGTCGCCGCCGTCTTCCCGCTTCGGGAAGACCAGCGGTGCGAGCGCTTCGTTCAGCGCGTCGAGGACATTGGTGACGCGCAGCTCCTTCGTATCCTCGATCTGGGCAAAGAAATCGCGCCAGAAGTCGCGCAGCACGTCCTTCCAGTTCAATTCGCCGGCGGAGATGCGATCGAGCTTCTCCTCGAGATCGGCAGTGAAGTCGTATTCGACGTATTTCGTGAAGAAGCTTTCGAGGAAGGCCGTGACGAGCCGGCCCTTGGCTTGCGGCACCAGCTTGCGCTTGTCGATCGTCACATAGTCGCGGTCGCGCAGCGTCGCCAGTGTTGCCGCATAGGTCGACGGGCGGCCGATGCCGAGCTCTTCCATCTTCTTGATCAGCGATGCTTCCGAATAACGCGGCGGCGGCTCGGTGAAGTGCTGGGTCGAATTGATCTTCTGCTTGGCGAGGTTTTCGCGCGCATTGATCTCCGGCAGGCGGCCATCCTCGTCGTCTGCATCGTCGCTCTGCTCGCCGTCTTCCTTCTGGTCGGTGTAGGCGGCGATGAAGCCATCGAAGCGGATCACCGACCCGACAGCGCGCAGACCGGCCTTCTGGCCGGCATTATCAGCCAGGATCTCGACGGTGGTCCGCTCGATCTCGGCCGAGGCCATCTGGCTGGCAATGCCGCGCTTCCAGATGAGGTCATAGAGCCTGATCTGATCGGCATCGAGGAAGTTGCGGACGCGATCCGGCGAGCGATCGAAATCGGTCGGACGTATCGCCTCGTGCGCCTCTTGAGCGTTCTTCGCCTTGGTCGAATAGAAGCGTGCCTTTTCCGGCAGATAGCGATTGCCGAACTGATCGGCGATCGAGCGCCGTGCCGCGTCGATCGCTTCCGGCGCCATCTGCACACCGTCCGTACGCATATAGGTGATGAGACCGACGGTCTCGCCGCCAATATCGACGCCTTCATAGAGCTTCTGCGCGATCTGCATCGTGCGGGATGCCGAGAAGCCGAGCTTGGAGGAGGCGGCCTGCTGCAGAGTGGACGTGGTGAAAGGCGGGCTCGGATTGCGCTTGACCGGCTTTGCCTCGACCGTATCGACGACGTAAGCCGCGCCTTCCAGCAGCGCCTTCAGCTTGCCGGCGTCTTCGCCATTACCGATCGAGCGCGGCTGCAGGCGCTTGCCGTTGGCCGCGACGAGCCGCGCTTCGAATTCGTCACCGCGCGGTGTCTTCAGGATCGCCGAGAGATTCCAGTATTCTTCGGAGATGAAACGTTCGATCTCCGACTCGCGGTCGCAGACGAGGCGCAAGGCCACTGACTGCACGCGGCCGGCCGAGCGGGCACCCGGCAGCTTGCGCCACAGCACCGGCGACAGATTGAAGCCGACGAGATAGTCGAGGGCGCGGCGAGCAAGATAGGCGTCGACCAGCGGCACGTCGATGTCGCGCGGCTCGGCCATCGCATCGAGCACTGCCTTCTTGGTGATGGCATTGAAGACGACGCGCTTCACCGGCTTGCCGTTGATGACGCGCTTCTTGTTCAAGAGGTCGAGCACGTGCCAGGAAATCGCTTCGCCTTCGCGATCCGGGTCGGTCGCGAGAATCAGGCCGTCGGAGGATTTCACCGCGTCGGCGATGTCCTTCATGCGCTTTTGCGAAGCGCCATCGACTTCCCAGAGCATCTCGAAATCTTGATCCGGCAGCACCGAACCGTCTTTGGCGGGCAGGTCACGCACATGGCCGAAGGAAGCAAGAACCTTATATCCGGGTCCCAGATATTTGTTGATTGTCTTGGCCTTGGCAGGCGATTCCACCACTACAACGTTCATCATAAATCTCTGAATACGAGGTCGCGCCGGAAAAAGGCGCAGGAGAGACCGGGTATTTTAGTCTCCCCGGCCTTCCGACATGGACAGGGAATTCGTCGCGGTCAAGAGGCGAAGTCGAATTTTGCGGTCGGCGCTGCGATACGATCCTTGTTGGATGACATCAATGCTACAATCCTGAATAAACGTTTTCGCATGCCCCCTGCGGTTGCTGCCATCATATCGGGATGGTCCGCGACACTTTCAATCCAGCATCGAAATCGACACCAGTCCGCCGGGGTGCCGATGCAACCGGCCGGCCATGTCCAGTTCGAGAAGCACGGAATGGACGGAGGATACCGATAGGCCGGTGTGCCGAATGATATCATCGATCTCAACCGGCGTCGGCCCGAGCGCATCGATGATCTGCCAGCGGTCGGTATCATCCGGTGGCACCGACAGCGGTTTGCCGCTCCTTTCTGCCGGTGCTTCGGCAAGCTGCGGGCGGAAAAGATCGGGCTCAGCCAGCGGCCTCAGCGCCTCGATGACGTCATCAGGACTGGTCACGATCATCGCGCCGTCTTTCAGCAATCCATTGGTGCCCTCGCAGCGCGGATCGAGCGGCGAACCGGGTACGGCGAACACCAACCGGCCGAACTCGCCGGCAAGCCGCGCGGTGATCAGCGAGCCGGAGCGCGTTGCCGCCTCGACCACGACGACGCCAAGCGAGATGCCCGATATCAGCCGGTTGCGGCGCGGGAAATCGCGCGCCCGTGGCTCCCAGCCGAAAGGCATTTCGCTGACGGCAAGACCGTTGCGGTCCCATATCTCATTCAGCAGGCCGACATTCTCGGGCGGATAGGGCTGGTCGAGCCCGCCGGCCATGGCGGCGATCGTGCCGGTTTCCAGGCTGGCGCGGTGTGCCGCCGTATCGATCCCGCGGGCAAGGCCGGAGACGACAGCATAACCGGCCTGGCCGCAAGCGCGGGCGATCATCGCGGTGAACTTGGCGCCACTGATCGAAGCATTGCGCGAACCGACGATGCCGATTGCAGGCCGGGTCGCTGCCGGCAGACTGCCCTTGACGGCCAAAAGCGGCGGCGCGCCGTCGATCTGTCTCAGCGCCTGCGGATAGTCTGGTTCACCGATGCCGACGAAGCGGGCGCCGAAACGATGCGCGGTTTCCAGTTCACGCAGCGCATCCTGCTCGCTGGCGATGCGGATCGCCCGCGTCGAGCCGCCGCGCTGCGAAAGTTCCGGCAAGGCGGCGAGTGCGGCTTCGGCTGAGCCGTAATGACGAATGAGGTCGCGAAAGGTGGAGGGGCCGACATTGTCGGAACGGATCAGGCGGAGCCAGGCGATTCTTTGTTTTTCGGTCAGCGCGATTCCGGTTAGTCCTGCGCTGCCTGTTGCCATTACCCCTTCGCTCCGATCTTGCTTTCATTGCCGGCGGTCAGCCGGATAATATTGGCTTTGTGCTTGTACCAGCAGATGATGGTCATCACAGCCATGGCCGCGGCAATCTTGTCGGCACCCAATATCCATAATGCAACCGGAATGACAAGGGTTGCAACCAGTGCGGAGAGCGAGGAATAGCGGGTGGTGAAGGCAATGGCCAGCCAGACGATGGCGAAGATCAAGGCCATCAACGGCGCGAGACCCAGGAGAATACCCAGATAGGTCGCAACGCCCTTGCCGCCCTTGAAGCCGATCCAGACCGGGAAGATGTGACCGATGAAGGCCGCAAAGCCGGCGAGCACGCCCGCATCCTCACCAAAGAAATGCGAAACGACCAGCACGACAGCCGTCCCCTTGAAGGCATCGAGCAGGAGCGTTGCCGCCGCCAACGGCTTGTTGCCAGTGCGCAGCACATTGGTTGCGCCGATATTGCCGGAGCCGATCTTGCGGACATCGCCGAGACCGGCCATGCGCGTTAGAACCAGGCCGAAGGGGATGGAGCCGAGCAGGTAGCCGATGACAATAGCTGCGAGCGCCGTCGGCAGGGTCAACTGCCATGTCCAGAAATCCGCCATTACTTTTTGTTCCCCCTAAGTCCCATCTTTGCCTAGAGACCGTGAACCAGCTCGCCCGCGACATAGGTCGCGACCGCTCTCCCGGTCATTCGCGCATCTTCGAATGGTGTATTCTTCGAGCGCGAAAGAAGCATGTCTTTGGCGACAAGCCAAGGCTCATCGAGATCGATCAAAGCGATATCCGCTTTGGCACCGGGCTTTAGCGTCCCGGCATCGAGACCGAAGATCTGCGCCGGCCGTGTCGACAGGGCGTCGATCAGCCTCATCAGGCTCACTTCGCCACTGTGATGCAGGCGAAGTGCGGCGGCGAGCAGTGTTTCCAGACCGACCGCGCCGTCCTCAGCCTCTCCGAAAGGCAGGCGCTTGGCATCCACATCCTGCGGGTCGTGCGAGGAAACGATGATGTCGATGGTGCCGTCTGCAAGCGCCTCGATCATGGCCGTGCGGTCATCTTCGGAGCGCAGCGGCGGATAGAGCTTGAAGAAAGTGCGGTATTCGCCGATGTCGTTTTCGTTGAGGGCCAGATTGTTGATCGAGATGCCGCAGGTGACCTTTGCGCCGCGCGTGCGGGCGACGCGGATGGCCTCAGCCGATTCAGGCACCGAGATCATCGCCGCGTGATAGTGGCTGCGGGTCAGCGCCGCGATCCTGAGATCGCGCTCGAGCGGGATGAGCTCGGCTTCCTTCGGAATGCCCGACAGCCCAAGCCAGCTCGCGAGCAGCCCCTCGTGCATGACGCCATTGGCGCCAAGATATTTGTCTCGGGTCTCGCAGGAGACAACCGCGCCGAATTCGCGCGCATAGGTCATGATGCGGCGCAGGATCTGCGTGTCGTGGACGCCGGAATGCGCGTCGGTGAAGACCACGGCACCGGCTTCCCTGAGGAGGCCGATTTCCGTCATCTCCTCGCCGGCGAGGCCTTTGGTGATCGCCGCTGCCGGATAGACGTTGACAACGGCCGTGTCGCGCGCCGTCTTTTTCACGAACTCGACCAGCGCTATGTCGTCGATGACAGGATCGGTATCCGGCATCATGATGAACGAGGTAACGCCGCCCGCCGCAGCCGCGCGGCTCGCCGAAGCGATGGTCTCGCGATGTTCGCCGCCGGGCTCTCCGACATGGACGCGGGCGTCGACGAGGCCCGGTACGGCGACGAGCCCGGTGCAATCCCGTACCTTCGTCACCTTCGGCGCTGCATGACCCGCCACATCCTTGCCGGCGGCCAGGATGACGCCGTTTTCGACGATGATCGTGCCGACCTCGTCGAGATTGCGTGAGGGATCGATGATCCGGACATTCTGGAGGACGATCGAGTTGCTCATGCGCCAGTTCCCTCGGTGCGCGGCCCCTGGTTTTGTGAGATCAGTAGCGCCTCCATGACCGCCATGCGCACCGCGACACCCATTTCGACCTGTTCGGCGATGACGCTTTGCGGGCCGTCGGCCACTTCGGAGGCAATCTCGACGCCGCGGTTCATCGGACCGGGATGCATGACCAGCGCATCCTCCTTGGCCGCCTTCAGCGTCTCCGCATCGAGCCCATAGAAATGAAAGTATTCGCGCACTGACGGCACGAAGGCACCGGACATGCGCTCGCGCTGCAGCCGCAGCATCATCACTACGTCGGCGTCCTTCAGCCCTTCCTTCATCGAATGGAAGACTTCGACGCCCATGTCGGCGATCCCGGCGGGCAGCAGCGTGGCGGGTGCGACGACGCGAACCCGGGCACCCATGGCGTTCAGCAGCAGGATATTTGAGCGTGCGACGCGCGAATGCAGCACATCGCCGCAGATCGCGACAATGATGCGTGAAAGCTTGCCCTTGGCACGGCGGATGGTCAGCGCGTCGAGCAGTGCCTGCGTCGGATGCTCGTGCTGGCCGTCACCTGCATTGACGACGGAGCAGGAAACCTTTTGCGCCAGGAGCGAGGCGGCACCTGCGCTGGAATGGCGGATGACAAGGACATCCGGCCGCATGGCATTCAGCGTCATCGCCGTGTCGATCAGCGTTTCGCCTTTTTTTACGGAGGAATTGCCGACCGACATGTTCATGACGTCGGCGCCGAGCCGCTTGCCGGCAAGCTCGAATGAGGCCTGTGTGCGGGTCGAAGCTTCGAAAAAGAGATTGATCTGTGTCAAGCCGCGAAGCGTCGATGTCTTCTTTTCGCGCTGGCGGCTGATCTTCACCGCCTCGTCGGCCTTGTCGAGAAGATAGGTGATATCTTGTTCGGTGAGGCCCTTGATGCCGATGAGGTGGCGGTGGGGAAAGAAGACCATAAAGCTGCCCTCCGGATTTCGTCAGGGGGTCTATAAAGAGGGAGTGCCTCAGGGGCAAGCGCGGGCTTTCGTCACGCCCGTTTGTTCCCCATGCAATTTCGCCCGAATCTCGCTACAGCAGCTATGCTGTTGGGAGACGAAACTTCCAGTTTCCTTTTGCAACCCTCTTGTTCTACAAGCGATCCATGACCCAACCGACCCGGACTGAAGACACATTTGCCGAACTGAACCAGCCGAGCCTCTGGACCGGCATCAATGCCTATCGGTCCGATCCGCTGATCGTCGATTTGACGTCCGGTCTGCCGCGCTCGACGCGTGAAGATCTGGAGCAGATGGGCCGCTACGTCACTTCGCACGAAGCGCAGGAACTGGCGCGCATGGCGAACCAGGGTGTGCCGCAGCTGCGCACGCATGGCCCGCGCGGCGAACGGCTGGATGTGGTCGAGTTTCATCCGGCCTGGCATGCGCTGATGCGCCGCTCCATGTCGTCGGGTCTGCACTCCTCGATCTGGGATCCTCAGGCCGACCCGGAAGCTAAAGGCCAGTCGCACAAAGTTCGCGCCGCGCGCTTTTATCTGACGGCACAGTTGGAATGCGGCCATCTCTGCCCGCTGACCATGACCAGCGCCTCGGTCGCAGCAATGATGGCGTCTCCGGCGGTGCAGAAGGATTGGGCGCCGAAGATTCTGTCGCGCAAATATGATTCGTCCAACAAACCGGCCATGCAGAAGAGCGCCGTCACCATCGGCATGGGCATGACGGAAAAGCAGGGCGGCACGGATGTGCGCGCCAACAAGACGACTGCCGACAAGGTCAGCGACGGCATCTACCGGCTCTCGGGCCATAAATGGTTCATGTCGGCGCCGATGAGCGACGCCTTCATCATGCTGGCGCAGACCAAGGACGGCATGGGGTGTTTCCTGGTGCCGCGGCTGCTCGAAGACGGCTCCGCCAATGGCCTGCAGTTTCAGCGGCTGAAGGACAAGCTCGGCAATCGCTCGAATGCGTCATCCGAAGTCGAATTCAGCGATACATTCGGCTTCCTGCTCGGCGCCCCCGACGGCGGTATTCGCACTATTCTCGACATGGTGACACTGACGCGCCTCGACTGCGCGCTGGCGTCCGCCGGTATCATGCGCGCATCGCTGGCCGAAGCTGTGCACCATGCCCGGGGCCGCAGCGTTTTCGGCAAGATGCTGGTTCATCAGCCGATCATGACGCGCGTGCTTGCCGACATGGCGCTTGATGTCGCCGCCGCGACCGCACTCGCCTTCCGCCTGGCGGAAGCCTTCGACAAGGCGAGCAGCAGCAGTGAAGATGCCGCTTACGCCCGCGTCATGACTCCGGTCGCCAAATATTGGTGCTGCAAGATCGCGCCCGCGCTTATCTACGAGGCGATGGAGTGCATCGGCGGCAGCGGCTATATCGAGGAGCGTCCGATCGCCCGCCACTATCGTGAAGCCCCCGTCAATGCGATCTGGGAAGGCTCCGGCAACGTGATGGCGCTCGACGTGCTGCGCGTTCTGAACCGGGGCAGAGACCTGTTCGAAACCGTCTTCGCCGGCCTTGCCCGCGATCTCGGTCCGGCCGGCAAGAAGACCATCGACGTTCTGCGCGCCGCCATGGCGCTTTGCCAGCAGGACGAGGGGGCGGCCCGTCTGCTGATCGAGCAGATGGCACTCGCCGCCGGCGCCGCCGAACTCTATCGCCTGGGTGCGGGTAAGATCGCCGATGCCTTCATCGAAACCCGTCTGGCGGGCGGCTGGCGCGCCACCTACGGCATGCTGGATGCCCGCTTCGATGCGAGCTACATCGTGGATCTGCTCTACCCGCCGGCGACTTGAAACTGTCGTTCAACGGAGACATCGGGTTCGCGATGGCATCTATGGTTGATGTGATACCAATAATTATTATATATTGGTATCAGCAAGGAGTTGCCTATGGCCCGCAACACATCTATTTCGCTCGGTGAGCATTTCAACGCCTTCATCGATGCGCAAGTGCAGACGGGTCGATACGGCTCCGCCAGCGATGTCGTCCGGGCCGGGTTGCGCCTGCTGGAAGAACACGAGGCGAAGGTCAAGGTTCTTCAGAACGCACTGATCGCGGGGGGAGAATCCGGGAAACCGGCTCCCTTCGACAACGCCGCATTCCTGAAGCGGATGCGAGCGGCATATGGCGAGTAAGTCCGGTAGGTATAGCCTATCGCCGCTTGCGGAGAGTGATCTCGAAGAAATCTGGCGCTATAGGCGGAAGCCTACCATGCCGATATCATTGATGCCTTTGAGGGACTGGCCTCGGGTCTCAAAGCCGGTCGTCGCGCTGACATCCGTGAGGGTTATTTTAAATACTCCGTCGGTTCCCACCTAATCTATTATCGGCAGCAGGATTCCGAGATCGCCATTATTCGTATATTGCATCAGCGAATGGACGTGAGCCCTCATCTTTGACGTGTTCTTTGGTCTAGGCTTTTTTATCCTGCGAACATGATATTCCGGACCTATCGTAGAGGCTCCTTATGATCAACATCCGCCCCGTCCAACCCGATGACACCGATCAGCTCTATGTCATCTCCCTGGTTACCGGCGATGCTGGCAAGGATGCGACGGCGCTTCACCGTGATGGCCGGTTGATCGGGCACATCTATTCCGTGCCTTACGCCACGCTTCATCCCGAGATGGCCTTCGTCGCCCAAGATGACGAGGGCGTCTGCGGCTATATCGTAGGCGTCTTCGATACCGTTGCTTTCGAGCAGCGCCTGGAGCGCGAGTGGTGGCCGAATCTGCGTTTGGTGTATGCCGATCCCGCGGGCGATCCCGAACTTTGGGATGCCGACCAGCGCCGGATATCGCAGATCCACCATCCGAAGCGAACACCCGCAGCTCTCACCGATCCGTTCCCGGCGCATATTCACATGAATCTTCTGCCGCGCACGCAGGGGCAGGGCATCGGCAGCGCGCTTCTGGAAAAATGGCTATCCAACGCCCGCGCCCACGGCCTTAAAGGCGTGCATCTTGGGGCAAATGTCGGCAACCACAACGGGGTGCGCTTCTGGGCATCGCGGGGTTTCTCCCGGCTGGAACTGCCGCCGGGATTGGCCTCCGAAAGCACCGTCTGGTTCGGCCAATCTCTCTAATCTGTGGATTCCACGGTTTTAAATGTATCGAAGCTCATCGCGTCGTTGTTCACTTGTACGCGGCTTGTTATTCACCGGCTGGTGACAGGTTGGAGCCGACACGATGCCGAGCGCAAACGCCGTTCTGAAAAACTCGATCGAAACGCCGGCAGAGCCGGCGAAGCGGGTGCGTAACCGCGCCGCGACCGAGCAGGCGATCCTGGATGCCGCGAAGCGGCTGTTGGCGGAGGAGGGGTTCCAGAATTTCGGCATCAACGCCGTCGCGCGCGGCGCCGGCTGCGACAAGCAACTGATCTATCGCTACTATGGTGGCCTCGATGGCCTGGTGGAGGCGATCGGCACCGATCTCGGAAGCTGGGTGAAGGACCGCATCCCCGACGATACGGGCGGCATGTTCCTGTTGACCTATGGCGACCTGATGGAGCGGCTGGCCCTGCTTTTCCTCGACGCATTGCGCGCCGACCCGCTGATGCGCCGGATCGTCGCCTGGGAGGTGTCCGAGAATACCGAGCAGGTGCGGCGGCTGTCGGAAGCCCGCTCGAAAGCGCTTGCCGGTTGGATCGAGCGCATGCGCGGCTCGCTGACGCCACCGAAGGGGATCGACACGATCGGTGTCAATGCCATGATCTTCGCCGCCATTCAGCATCTCGTTCTCTCGGCGGCCGTCAGCGGCCAATGCGCCGGTCTTGCTCTGAAAACGCCAAAGGATTGGGAGAAGGCGGCCATAGCGTTGAAGCGGATCGTACGCGGCGTTTACGGCTGACGGTGCAGCCGCGCGGGAGATATCCACAATTCCACCCGGCCGTTAACCTTAACAATTGGTTTACATTGCGCCGCATCGGTTAACTCGCCACTGTGCGAAAAGAGATTGTTAACCACCAAGCGTGCAGCCATGGGGTCCAGACCCGCAAAAATCGCGTTTCTTATCGCGGCGATGATGTTCTTCGCCGTTCTGGCACTAGATATAACGGTGCCGGCACTGGTGTTGAGTGCCATGGCACTGTCGAACTGGCTGGTCCTTTCGGCTGAAGCGACGCAATACCAGCGTCGAAGGGGAACCGCATGAAGTGGTTGCTGATATTCTGGGCCGCGCCGGTCTCGTTTCTCGGGGCTTGGTACTACCTGTCATACTACGACATGAGTTTCGGCATCTTCATGTTCACGCGGCAAATGCACGATCTCGTCTTCCAAATCTATGGAAAGATCCTCGGCATCCCGCCCGAAACCATTCCGCCGCTTGTCGCCCGTGCCATCGCCTTCGACACTCTGTTGGTCTTCAGCCTCCTCGGCTTTCGCAAGCGCGCCGTTGTCCTGGCCTGGTGGATGCGCCGTCAGGTCTCGGGAAAGACCGTCCTGCCGAGAGCCGAAAGCCTGTCTAAAGCCCCTTGAAGAATGAAGCTTGCGGCGGCCGAGTCGATACGCTCGGCACGCTTGGCGCGTGAGACGTCCATTTCCAAAAGCGCCCGTTCGGCCGCGACAGTCGACAGACGCTCATCCCAGAAGACGAAGGGCAGGGCGGTCTTGTCGGCCATGCTGCGCACAAAGGCCCGTGTCGCCTGCACGCGGGGGCCTGCCGAACCGTCCATGTTCATCGGAAGGCCGATCACGAAAGCCGCGACTTTTTCCTTCTCAGCGAAGGCGAGCAGCACCTGGGCATCCTGAGTGAACTTCACCCGTTTGATCACCGGGCGCGGCGTGGCGAACCGCCGGCCAAGATCGGACATGGCAAGCCCGATCGTCTTTGTGCCGAGATCGAGCCCAGCGATCGGCTGGCCGGGCAGGAGCATAACGGCGAGGTCTTCGATGGTCAGCGTCGTCATCAGGCTCTCATCCCCGTCAAAACAAATTGAAGTCCGCACTGCTTTTCTTTGTGGCGGTTTCGGATATGTCCTAAGACACCAGTCTTGCATTAGAAATCAAGTATTAAGGAGAAAATCCATGAAGATCACTTGGCTCGGCCATGCCGCTTTTCGTATCGAAACGGCCAAGGCCAAAATCCTTATCGATCCTTTCCTGAGCTATAATCCGTCCTTTGCGGGCGCCGGGCTCAATATCAAGGATGTCACCGCCGGCATCACCCATATCCTGCTGACCCACGGCCACGCCGATCATGTCGGCGACACCATTCAGATTGCCAAGGACACCGGCGCCGTCGTTCTCGCCAATGCCGATCTTGGCGCCTGGCTCAGCAGCAAGGGCGTCGAGAAGGTGGAAATGGGCAATACCGGCGGCACGGTCCCCCTGGGCAGCTTCTCGGCGACCTTCACCAATGCGCTGCACTCCTCTGCCCAACTGACCGAGGACGGAGTTTCGCATTCGCTCGGCAACCCGAACGGCCTGATGCTGCATTTCGACGACGAGCCGACGCTGTTCCACATGGGCGATACGGACATCTTCTCCGACATGGGTTTGATCAACGAACTGCACCAGCCGGACATCGGCATCGTGCCGATCGGTGACCGCTTTACCATGGGCGGCGCCGTTGCCGCACTCGCCTGCCAGCGCTTCTTCAACTTCAAGACCGCCATTCCCTGCCACTACGGCACTTTCCCGATCATCGACCACACACCGGAAAAGTTCATCGCCGGTCTGGAAGGCTCGAAGACGGCGGTGGCGGCACCGAAGGCGGGCGGCAGCGTTTCGGCGTAACAAAAGTACGTTGCGCGCGGCGGACATGGCCTTTATAGCGGGTAGGAAAAATACCGACCTGCGCTGCAGGTAGAACCTACCTCGGAGAATTCCATGTCCGTCGATCTTGCCACCGTGAAACGCGTCGCCCATCTTGCCCGCATCGCCGTCAGCGATAACGAGGCCGAGCGGATGATGGGCGAACTGAACGGCATCCTGGGCTTCGTCGAGCAGCTTTCCGAAGTGAATGTTGATGGTGTCGAGGCCATGACCTCCGTCACGCCGATGGCGATGAAGAAGCGAACAGATAACGTCACCGACGGCAGCAAGGCCTCCGACATCGTCGCCAATGCCCCGAATACCGACCAGAATTTCTTCCTGGTTCCGAAAGTCGTTGAATAACGGCCGCACGAGCCTGTTCCGACCCCATTGCCCTCATTAGACCTGAAGCGAAACAAGATGAGTGAACTGACCAGCCTGACAATCGCCGAAGCTCGCGACAAATTGCGCGCCAAGGATATCACCGCCACCGAACTGACCGAGGCCTATCTTTCGGCGATCGAGGCGGCCAATGCTCAGTTCAATGCCTATGTGAAGGTGACGCCGCAAAAGGCGCTTGAAATGGCCAAGGTGTCGGACGTCCGCCTTGCAGAAGGCAAAGCCGGTGCGCTGGAAGGCATTCCGCTCGGCATTAAGGACTTGTTCGGCACCGAAGGCATTCATACCCAGGCCTGCAGCCACATTCTGGACGGTTTCGAGCCGCACTACGAGTCGACCGTCACGCAGAACCTTTGGAACGACGGCGCCGTCATGCTGGGCAAGCTCAACATGGATGAGTTCGCCATGGGGTCCTCCAACGAGACGTCCTATTATGGCCCGGTGATCAATCCCTGGCGCGCTGCCGGCTCCAACCAGCAACTCGTTCCCGGTGGCTCTTCGGGCGGTTCGGCCGCTGCAGTCGCTGCGCATCTCTGCGCCGGCGCCACCGCCACCGACACCGGTGGTTCCATTCGCCAGCCTGCGGCCTTCACCGGCACGGTCGGCATCAAGCCGACCTACGGCCGCTGCTCTCGCTGGGGCGTGGTCGCCTTCGCCTCCTCGCTCGACCAGGCCGGTCCGATCGCCCGCGACGTCCGCGACGCCGCCATCCTGCTGAAGTCGATGGCCGGCGTCGACGCCAAGGATACGACCTCTGTCGATCTGCCGGTGCCGGATTACGAAGCCTCGCTCGGCCAGTCGCTGAAGGGTATGAAGATCGGTATCCCGAACGAATATCGTGTCGACGGCATGCCGGACGAGATCGAGACCCTTTGGCAGCAGGGCATCGCCTGGCTGAAGGATGCGGGCGCCGAGATCGTCAACATCTCGCTGCCGCACACGAAATATGCCCTTCCGGCCTATTACATCGTCGCGCCCGCTGAAGCCTCGTCGAACCTCGCGCGTTACGACGGCGTGCGCTACGGCCTGCGCGTCGATGGTAAAGATATCGTCGACATGTACGAGAAGACGCGTGCTGCCGGCTTTGGCCAGGAAGTCAAGCGCCGCATCATGATCGGCACCTACGTGCTTTCCGCCGGCTATTACGACGCTTACTATCTGCGCGCCCAGAAGGTTCGCACGCTGATCAAGCGCGATTTCGAACTCGCCTTCCACGCCGGCGTCGACGCCATCCTGACGCCCGCCACGCCGTCTTCGGCTTTCGGCATCGCCGACGAGAACCTCGCTTCCGATCCGGTGAAGATGTACCTCAACGACATCTTCACGGTGACGGTAAACATGGCCGGTCTCCCCGGCATTGCGGTCCCCGCCGGCCTCGACCCTAGGGGCCTGCCGCTCGGCCTCCAGCTCATCGGCAAGCCGTTCGACGAGGAAACGCTGTTCAAGACCGCACATGTCATTGAGCAGGCCGCAGGCAAGTTCACGCCGGCGAAGTGGTGGTAAACACCACTTTCTTCTGACCGTCGCCGATCGAGCAATCGGCGCGGCCCTTCCAGAACAAGTTGCACAACAATAATTCGTGTTAAAATTGCAACAACACGCCTGCATAGATGTGCGCCATCGTTTCTTTATCTTGAAACGATTCTAAACTGGAGCTATACGCGCCTTCCCGGTCGTCGTGCCGATGCGAGCGTTGATGGTTGGAGTTCCAAAGCTCCTCCCGTGCAGACGGTTTACTGTTCTGTATACGAATGCCGTATCGGAAGACGGAAGGCTTGTTGGAGTATAGCTCAATGGTAGAGCACCGGACGTTCGTCCGGAGGTTGTGGGTTCGAATCCCGCTACCCCCGCCAAATGGATAGCTCAGTTGGTAGAGCATCAGATTTTTAATCTGATTGTCGAAGGTTCGAATCCTTTTCCAATCGCTGATCGAAAGGTCGGCACCAGCCCGCGAAGCTGTTTACCAATGACGGTCCGGGGACCGGAATGCGCAAGGCCGGAAATCCGGGGACCTAACGGTCTTTCGGGCGGATGGCCGGGGCGCCAGGGTGACGAGCCAGATCGGCGTTGAAGATTGCGCCGTGTCCCGGCCAGCAAGGAGGAATTCCCTCCGAAGCCGCCGGGATACCGCGTGATCCGCTCTTCGCAAATCCGCCCGTCGTCACTGCCACCGGTCTCCGGATCTCGATGACCGGCCATGAAACGAAGCACGAAAGGAACATCGGTCTATGACGTAGCGCATGCCGAAGGAGTAAGAACAATGATGATATTTCTCGACAAGATCTTGGGACGCAAGCGCGTCCTCGTAAAGGAAAACGAACGTCTGGTTGCCCTGCACAAGGGCACGATCCTGGGTATTTTCGGACCGGGTCAGCAAGTACTGCCGAACCGACGCAACAGCCTTGACGTTTTTCGCTACGATCTGACCAGCCCGGTTTTCGCATCGGTCTACGAGAAGGCGTTGTTCGAAAAGCTCCCGGAGGTTGCCGAGTATCACCTGACCGTGTTCCGTACCGGCGTCGGCGAGGTTGCCGTTATCGAGCGCGACGGCGCAATTTACGCGATTCTCGGCCCGAGCCAGAAGCTCGCGGTCTGGACGGAGGCAGGTCCGTGGAAAGAAATGCGCGTCGATACCGCGCAGGAACTTGCCGTCGACCCGGTCCTAGCGCGACGCCTTGTTCTGGCGCGGAAGCTGGAGTTCCTTGTGAACCACGCCGTGCTGGAAGGGCAGGTGGGTTTGCTGTTCGTTGACGGCACATATGTGCGGACCCTTGAGCCGGGCATGCATGCCTTCTGGAATGTCGGCAAGGCCCTGCAGGTCAAGATCGTGGACCTGAAGCGTCAGTCGCTCGATGTCGCAGGACAGGAGCTCTTGACCAAGGACCGCGTGACGATCCGCGTCAACATTTCCGCGGATTACCGCGTGGTCGATCCGGTCAAGGCCGTCGGCTCCGTCAAGGACTTCGCGGATACGCTCTATCGTGCACTGCAGCTGGCGTTTCGCCGGACGCTCGGCACGATGACGCTGGATCAGATCCTGGAGCGCCGCGTCTCCATCAATGCCGAAGCGGCCGAAAAGGTGCGCGAGGACATGATGGCGATCGGTGTGGAAATCGCAGATATCGAGCTCAAGGATGTAATCCTGCCGGGCGATATGCGTGAGATATTGAACCAGGTGGTTGCCGCCGAGAAGCAGGCTGAGGCCAACGTCATCCGCCGCCGTGAGGAAACGAATGCAACGCGTTCGTTGCTCAACACGGCCAAGGTTATGGCGGAGCATCCGGTCATGCTGCGCTTGAAGGAGCTTGAAGCTCTGGAAGCCATTGCTGGCAAGGTGGATAACTTGACGATCCACAACGGCACCAGCGGCTTGATGAACGACCTCGTCAAGCTTCGCGACATCTGATCGCTGAATACAAAAGAGACCGCCCTGGATATCCCGGGCGGTCTCGCTCTTTTGCGATCCTACCTATTATCCAACTGCGCCCTGACCAATCCCAATCCCCGCTCGGTGATCCGATAAGGACTCCCTCCGGAGGATTTGATGGCTTTCAGGCGTTTGAGTTTGCGGAAGAGATCGAGGCCGAAGCCGGGATAGAGCCAACCGTCGCGTGTGAAGCAACTGACTGCCTCGATCTTTTTATTTTCAGAACGGTTGATTTCGATGCGCCCGCCCTGGGCAAGCAGATGCAGGATGCGCTGTTCAGCGCGGGAAATATCCATGGTTTTCAAGATCCGGAAAGCGCCGTTAGGCGCAACAAAACGATCCGACATTCCCACCAGGGAAGTCGGGGCTTCGTTTCGGGCCCTGCGCGCAAGAAAGACTTGCGGGCGGGGCCTTTACCGGGTCTGTGAAGAGGTAAACATGTGCCATACCTAGAACAGGTTGTACCCGGCGGTCAAGTTTCACCCTTGTTAAACATGGGCAGCCTTCCAGCGCCTGTTTGCTATTTGGCCGCTGGAAAAAGCCCTTTTCCGGTGTTTTACTGCTGAAAACGGCGGGGGCCCGATGATCCATATTCGCAATGCGCACGAGGGAGAGACGGAGATATTGGTCAATATCGGCCTGCGGTCGTGGCAGACGGCCATGGGGTCGATCGGCGGCACGGATGCGCTGCTCGAAAGTGCCAGCGAAGCCTTCTCGAATTTCACTCGCAGCGCCTGGCTGACGATTACGGTCGTGGAGCTGAATGGAGTGGTTGCCGGTTGGGCGGCGCGCGAGGCGTTGGACGAGAATATTTCCGATTTCTGGATCGATCCCGATCATCTGCGGCAGGGACTTGGTTCGGCACTGCTGGCGCAGATCGAGAAGGATGTTCTGGAGCAGGGGCTGGAGAAGATCGCGGTGCAGACTCACGCCGGCAACACCGGCGCGATCGAATTCTTCAAGGCGCATGGTTATGCCATCCATTGGCTCTCCGTCGACTATTCTCCGAAGCTCGATCGCGACGTGCCGACGGTCGGGCTTTCGAAAGTGCTGGTCGACAGCGGCGACGGGACATATGGCAACGGCATATAGCGCCTGCGCGGTGCTGAAAGTCTTGCGCCGCTTCGCCAATTGCTCTACCTCACAAAGTTCAGAAGAACAGCATTTCAAGAGCCTCTCATGACCATTGTCGACGTCCGCACGCCAGATCCGAAGCGTTTTATTCCCGGTGCCACCGGTGACTGGGAGGTTATTGTCGGGATGGAAGTCCATGCCCAGGTGTTGAGCAAATCTAAGCTCTTCTCCGGTGCCTCGACCGAGTTCGGCAAGCCGCAGAATTCCAACGTTTCGCTGGTCGATGCCGCCATGCCCGGCATGCTGCCCGTCATCAATGAGGAATGCGTCAAGCAGGCGGTGCGCACTGGCCTCGGCCTGAAGGCTCAGATCAACAAGCGCTCGGTTTTTGACCGCAAGAACTATTTCTATCCCGACCTGCCGCAGGGCTATCAGATCTCGCAGTACAAGGATCCGATCGTCGGCGAGGGTAAGATCGTCATTTCGCTCGGTCCGGATCGCCAGGGTCAGTTCGAGGACATCGAGATCGGCATCGAGCGTCTGCACCTGGAGCAGGACGCCGGCAAGTCGATGCACGATCAGCACGCCACCATGTCCTATGTCGACCTCAATCGCTCGGGCGTGGCGCTGATGGAAATCGTCTCCAAGCCGGATATGCGCTCGTCGGACGAGGCCAAGGCCTATATGACCAAGCTGCGCTCGATCGTGCGTTATCTCGGTACCTGCGACGGTAACATGGACGAAGGCTCCATGCGCGCGGACGTCAACGTCTCCGTGCGTCGTCCGGGTGGAGAATTCGGCACGCGCTGCGAGATCAAGAACGTCAACTCCATCCGCTTCATCGGCCAGGCGATCGAATATGAAGCGCGCCGTCAGATCGCAATCCTGGAGGACGGCGGCACGATCGACCAGGAAACCCGCCTGTTCGATCCGAACAAGGGCGAGACCCGCTCCATGCGCACCAAGGAAGATGCGCATGACTACCGCTATTTCCCCGATCCGGACCTGCTGCCGCTCGAATTCGACGACGCATTCATTGATGCCTTGAGAGCCAACCTGACGGAACTGCCCGACGACAAGAAGGAGCGTTTCGTTCGCGAGCTTGGCCTGTCGATCTATGACGCTTCCGTGCTCGTCTCGGAAAAGGCGATTGCCGATTATTTCGAAACGGTCGCCGCTGGCCGTGACGGCAAGATGGCGGCAAACTGGGTGATCAACGATCTCTTGGGCGCCTTGAACAGGACCGGCAAGACCATCGAGGAGACTCCGGTTTCGCCTGCCCAGCTTGGCGCCATCATCGACCTCATCAAGGCCGAAACCATATCCGGCAAGATCGCCAAGGACCTGTTCGAAATCGTGCTCACCGAAGGTGGTGATCCCTCAGAGATTGTCGAGGCCCGTGGCATGAAGCAGGTCACCGACACCGGCGCCATCGAGAAGGCCGTCGACGAGATCATCGCCGCCAATCCCGATCAGGTCGCCAAGGTCAAGGCCAAGCCGACGCTTGCCGGCTGGTTCGTCGGCCAGGTGATGAAGTCGACCGGTGGCAAGGCCAATCCGCAGGCCGTGCAGGCCCTCGTCAAGGCCAAGCTCGGCATCGAAGAGGAATAGGTCCCGTGTATTTCGTCCGCACGGCCGGCGAACAGGATCTCGGGAAGGTCCGCGACCTTCTCGTGGAGACCTGGCACGCGGCCTATGACAGGCACTTTGGCGCGGGGAAGGTCGATGAACTGATCGAACTTCTTCTGTCCCCGGTCAAGCTGAGAGCGCGGCTGGCGAAGCGGCAGTCCGAGTTTCTGGTGGCAGACAATGGCGAGGATATCGGCGGCATGGGTTATGCCGTCATGTCCGAGCAGATGACCAAGACGGTTCTTCTGCACATGCTCTATGTTCGCCCCTCACTGCAGCGCAACGGCATCGGCCGCGATATATTCGCCGAGCTGGAAACCTGCTTTCCGGACGCCGAGGTTATGCGCCTCGACGTCGAGCCGGAGAACGCCGAAGCCATCGCCTTCTACGAAGCCCACGGTTTTGCCGAGGTCGGCCGCAACGAGAATGCTGGTCCGGGACAGTCGGGTATTCCGGCTTTGGTGTTTGAGAAGCGGCTAGCAAGCCATTAAACGGGTCGGAAGAATTTGGCTATGAACGGAACTGATCTGTTGATCCGGGAGGCCAGAGAGGGCGACCTTGCGGCTCTTATCGCCCTCTTCGCCGCCGATGCTCTCGGTGGTCACGGCGACACGACCGATGCCGCCGCCTATGGGGATTACCTCCGCGCCTTCCGCACCATCCAGTCCTCGCCCGACCAGACGCTGTATGTCGCTGAACGCGGCGGCGAGGTCGTCGGCACCTTCCAGACCATGATCACGACGTCGCTGACCGGCCGCGGGTCGTCTTCGATGATCATCGAGGCGGTGCAAACGCGTTCGGATCTACGCGGGCAGGGGATCGGTGCTGCGATGATCAGTTTTGCATTGCCGAGGCAAAAGGCCGCGGCGTGCGGCTGGTGCAACTGACCTCGAACGCCGCCCGCAAGGATGCCCATCGTTTCTATGAGAGATTGGGTTTCAAGCCGAGCCATCTTGGTTTCAAGATGGCTTTGAAATGACCGCTTTTCCCGCTGGAATCACTGGACAAGGCGGCATAGTGGCGGCATAAGCGAGGGATCGAATTCTGGTTTCGCTCGCACTCCCAGCGGGCATAAGGAAAAGACATGTGGAATTTACTCGTACAAACCTTCACCTGGTGGAATGGTCAGACGATGGGCACACGCTTCGCGACCTGGCGGTTTGGCAAGCGCGTTGGCGAGGATGAATTCGGCAATGTCTATTACGAGGGCGGCACGTCCTCCTACGGTCTTCCGAAGCGCTGGGTGATCTACAAGGGCTATGCCGAAGCCTCCGCCATTCCTCCGGGCTGGCACGGCTGGATGCATCACCGCACCGACGTTCCGCCGACCAAGGACAACTATGTTGCCAAGGAATGGCAGAAGGCACATCGTGCCAATCCGACCGGCTCGCCGCAGGCCTATCGTCCGCCGGGCTCGCTGTCCGTTGCCGGCGAACGTCCGCGCGTCACCGGCGATTACGACGCCTGGACCCCGGGTAACTGAGCGTAGAAGGCCGGCTCGTCCTTTGGCCACAATTGGCCTTTAGGCGCAGATTGTGCCGGCTCGTGCTCGGCGCTTTGACCGAGACCAAGCGGAGATTGGCGGATATGACGTTTTTCACGCGGAGCGCTTCTTTGCGTGCGATGTCGGGAGTAGCGCTCGCCCTCGCCATGGGCGCATTGATGGCGCCGTCCGCTAAGGCGGCTCGCATCTCCAACCCCGTTGCTGTCTTCTCCGGCCTCGACAAGATCACCGGCCGCATCACGACTTTCGATGTCTACATCAACGAAACCGTGCAGTTCGGTGCTCTGCAGGTGACGCCGAAGGCCTGCTATTCTCGCGACGATACCGAACAGCAGAAGGTCGACGGCTTTGTCGAAGTGGACGAGATTACCCTCGACCGCCGCATCCGTCGCATCTTCACCGGCTGGATGTTTGCCGACAGCCCAGGCCTCAACGCCGTCGAACATCCGATCTATGACGTCTGGCTGAAAGAGTGCAAGCAGAAGTCGGATATCCCACCGCCGGACACCGCGGGCGCCAAGTAGACACGTTACTCTTCAAGAATCGGCAATGCCGCAAGACAGGCTCACGAAAGCGGGTCTGTCGCTATCAATCCTGCGGCAAGCCGGTCAGCCTATCTCCCCGCCGGAAGCGGCGGCTTTCCAAATCACACGCCGATCGGTTTCATCAGAGAGATCGATAACTATGCGCGAGCCGTCTTTGACCCTTCGCCGCATCGCATCGGCCCGATCCGGATGGATCAGAAGCTTTGCATCGTCGCGGAGAGCCTGGAGCCGGGAGCGTGAAATGCTGAGTTCAGACGCAAGCAGGCGATCGAGGCGCAAGTTGAAGGGAAGCGCGATCGCCAGATCGATTTCCAGCACTGACCCGTCATCCGTCTCGCCCAGCACCTCTCTTTGAATATCAGCAGCAGCAAATTCGTCAATGCGTTGAGCCTTGCGACTCAATGCGTTGAGATCGAATTCTCGTGCCCGTATCCAATCAGGATCGTCGCCTTGCAGCGCTGCCAGAGCAGGGGGATTGAGGTCTCGGATAGCCTGGCGCTCGAAGAGTGTCCTGTTCCATGTCTTGTCGCAATCAGAACATTTGTAGATGAGCCAGGCATCGAGTTTCTTGCCGTTGGCGTTGAGCCTGATCTTGCCGCTGGATTTGAAGGGCTTAAGACAACCGCATCCACTGCAAGCGATCCACGGCTGAGGCGCAGTTCGAGGATTGATGGTCCATCGGACCTTGAGAATGTTGCACATACCGTCTTGGTCTTCCGTTCGGAAGTTCACCAAGATGGCGGCAAGACAAGCCCCCTACGGGCGCGGCGTGGCGATGTTTCGGACGGCTGAAGAGCTCAGACAGCAATGGCTGCGCATGGCGCATGTCAACAATGCCAAACCGGTCTCAGACCACCACCCGATGAACATGATCATATGTCCGGCGGCGATAAAGCTGCCCCGACATACAGGGTGAAATTGGATGAGACCGGTATTTATGAAGGCAAAGTAGGACCTCGGCGCGCCAACACTCTTCGCGTCAACTCTTAGCAAATAAAACCACAGGTTTAAAGCCGTTGATGCGCGGAAAAGCCGATGCCTTCTCAACCGCCGGAGAAGCTGAGGTTGGGCGATTCCATCGCCTTTTCCAGCATTTTTACATACTGATCCTTCGGCACATCGATTGCACCGAATGTCCTTAAGTGCTCGGTGGTAAATTGAGTGTCGAGCAGTGTGAAGCCGCGCTTTTTGAGGCGTTCGACCAAATAGACGAGGCAGATCTTCGAGGCGTCGGTGCGGCGCGAAAACATGCTCTCGCCGAAGAAGGCCGAGCCGAGCGATACGCCGTAGAGCCCGCCGACCAGTTTGCCGTCTTCCCAAGCCTCGACGGAATGGGCGTGGCCGATATGGTGCAGGGTCGAATAGAGCGACCTGATGGTTTTGTTGATCCAGGTGCTTGGCCGGCCGTTGGTCTGCTCCGCGCAGGCGGCGATAACGGCGTCGAAATCCGTGTTGAAGCGAATATCGAAGGGCTTTTGGCGGATGGTCTTCGCCAGGCTTTTCGAAACGTGGAAAGTATCGAGCGGCAGCACACCGCGTAGCTCCGGCTCGACCCAGAAGATTTCCGGATCGTCAGCCGATTCCGCCATCGGGAAGAGCCCGATGGAATAGGCACGCAGCAGGATCTCCGGAGTAATGCCGGGATTTCTGCCGCGCGGTCCTACCATAGGTTAAGCCGATCCCTTCGCCAGATAGTTTTCCAACCAGTGTATATCGTAATCGCCGTTGGCGATATCCTGGTTGGAAACCAGTTCCTGGAACAGCGGCAGCGTGGTCTTGATGCCGTCGACCACGAATTCGTCAAGCGCACGGCGCAGACGCATCATGCATTCGACGCGGGTGCGGCCGTGAACGATCAGCTTGCCGATCAGGCTGTCATAATAGGGCGGGATTCTGTAGCCCTGATAGGCGCCGGAATCGATGCGCACGCCAAGGCCGCCCGGCGCATGGAAATGTGTGATCGTGCCGGGGGAGGGCACGAAGGTGCGCGCGTCCTCGGCATTGATGCGGCATTCGATGGCGTGGCCGTGGAAATGCACATCCTCCTGTGTCACCGAAAGACCACCGCCCGAGGCGACGCGGATCTGTTCGTGCACGAGATCGATACCGGTGATCGCTTCCGTCACCGGATGCTCCACCTGCAGGCGGGTGTTCATTTCGATGAAATAGAACTCGCCGTTTTCGTAGAGGAACTCGATCGTGCCGGCGCCGCGGTACTTCAGCTTCTTCATGGCGTCAGCGCAGATCTGACCGATCTTCATACGCTGCTCGACGTTGAGTGCCGGCGAATTGGCCTCTTCCCAGACTTTCTGGTGGCGGCGCTGCAGTGAGCAGTCGCGCTCTCCGAGATGAACGGCATTGCCTTCACCGTCGCCGAACACCTGGATTTCGATGTGGCGCGGCTTGCTGAGATATTTTTCCATGTAGACGGATTCATTGCCAAAGGCGGCCGCCGCTTCGGTACGCGCCGTCGACCAAGCTTCGATGACGTCCGCTTCCGTACGTGCCACCTTCATGCCGCGGCCGCCGCCGCCGGCGGTTGCCTTGATCAGAACCGGGTAGCCGATTTCCCTTGCCGTCCGCAGCGCGTCCGCCTCGGTCTTCACCTCGCCGTCCGAGCCGGGAACGACGGGAATGCCGAGCTGCTGCGCGGTCGTCTTGGCGGTGATCTTATCGCCCATGATGCGGATATGCTCCGCCGTCGGGCCGATGAAGGTGATGCCATGTGCTTCGAGAATATCGGCGAATTTGGCGTTCTCCGACAGGAACCCATAGCCTGGATGCACGGCGTCGGCACCGGTGATCTCACAGGCAGCGACGATCTGGTGGATGTTAAGATAGCTGTCGCGCGACGGCGGCGGGCCGATACACACGCTTTCATCCGCCAGGCGCACATGCATCGCGTCGCCGTCGGCGGTCGAATGCACCGCGACACTCGCAATGCCAAGCTCCTTGCAGGCGCGCAGCACACGAAGGGCGATCTCTCCGCGATTGGCTATGAGAATCTTCGAAATCATGGGCATGGGGCCTACTCGATGACGACCAGGGCTTCGCCGTATTCGACCGGCCGTCCGTCCTGAATGAGGATTTCGGTGACAATACCGGATTTCGGCGCGGGGATCTGGTTCATCGTCTTCATTGCTTCGATGATCAGCAGCGTCTGGCCCTCCTTGACGGAGGCGCCAACTTCGATGAAGTGCGCAGCGCCCGGCGCGGGTGCCATATAGACTGTGCCGACCATCGGTGCGCTGACGACGTTATCAGGATTGCGCGACTTGCCGGCAGGTGCGGCGGCCGCGGCCGGAGAAGCGGCGACGGCAGGTGCTGCCACGGCGTAAGCGGGTGCTGCGATTGGCGCTTGAACATATTGCGTCGTGCCGGCGCGCGAGACGCGGATGCGCAGATCTTCCTGCTCGACTTCGATCTCGGTCAGATCCGTCTCGTTCAGAATATTGGCGAGGTCGCGAATCAGCGCCTGGTCGATGCCCAATTTCTTTTCAGCCATGGATGTTTTGCCCTGTATTCTTGTTATTGCGTGATGGATTTCAGCGCGTGCAGCGCCAGGATGTAGCCGTAAGGCCCGAAACCGCAGATCATACCCTTGGCGGCGGGCGCGATCATCGATTTGTGCCGGAATTCTTCGCGTGCGTGGATATTGGAGATATGGACCTCCACCACAGGGACGGAAATGGCTCGGATCGCGTCATGAAGCGCGATCGACGTATGGCCATAGGCGCCCGGATTGATGGCGATGCCGGCGGCGACATCTCCGGCCTCGTGCAGCCAGTCGACCAGTACGCCCTCATGATTGCTCTGGCGAAAGTCGACGACGAAGCCGAGGCTTTCGCCCACGGATTTGCAGTCGGCTTCTATATCCTTGAGAGTCTTGCCGCCATAGATGCCCGGCTCGCGTTTGCCAAGGGCATTCAAATTGGGTCCGTTCAGGACGAAAATGGTTTGCGCCATCAGAGGTTCCGTCAAAGTGCAGCGCAACCTATAGACTCCCGAGGGCCTATAGGAAAGCCCCCAGGCATAGGTTGCGCATGTCTAGGTGTGGAAACGCCTTGAATTTGGCGATTTTACGCATAACCCCGAAATCGGTCCGATTTCTGAAAGATCTATGCGCCTTCCAAAGGGCGATTGGGTCCTTTGCGCATCCCTGAGGATGCGCAAACCGTCATCACCGCGGTTCAGCAGGTGGTCTTGCCGCAACTGCGGACATTGGCGATCTTCTGTTGGATGGCTTGGAGACCGATCGCGCCGGAGATCGCCTCGTCACCGATGACATAGGCCGGCGTGCCGGTGACGTTGAGATCGGTGGCGAGCTGATAGGTGGCCTTTACCGAATCATTGTTCGGGCTCTTAGCCATTTCGGCGCGGATTGCCGCCTCGCTGACGCCAAGCGAGGTCGCGACTTCGATCGCGCTGTCTTCGGAGGCGCGGCCATCGGTGCCAAGCAGCGTGTGATGGAATTCGGCATATTTGTCCGGTGCCAGCTTGCGGAAAGCGTCGGAGACCCGGGATGCGGCAACGGAGTCCGGTCCGAGGATCGGGAATTCCTTCAGCACGAAACGCACATTCGGGTCCTGCTTCAGCAGTGCGTCCATGTCGGGGAGTGCATGACGACAATAGGTGCAATTATAATCGAAGAACTCGACGACAGTGACGTTGCCCTTTGGATTGCCGATCGTGACGTCATCCTTGGAATTGAAGATGGCGTCCTTGTTCTGGGCGACTGCCTGGGCAGATTGGGCGAGGCGCTGCTCATCCTGTTTCTTCTCAAGCGCCGCCTGCGCGTCCAAAAGAACTTCCGGATGCTCGACGAGATATTCTTTGATGAACTCCCCGAATTCCTTCTTCTGCTGGTCATCCAGTGCGGCCGCGGGCTGGACCATGGCGAGCGACGCGGCAATGGCGATCGCTGAGGCGGCCAGCAGGGTTTTGGAAAAAAGGGGCATTGGGTCCTCGTTTGAGTAGGTGCTGAGACTCGTCGTCCGGTTCGGGATATCACCGTGAGGTTAAAATCCACAAATCTGTATCGGCAATTTACGGTGCATGCTTATTTCCAGAAACAGGAATTTTCACGACAAAGCCGCAATCGCGGGATTGTGAACAGGCTAATATTGCGGCAATTGTCTGGTTCTAATCCGATCCGAGAAAGAATTGACCTTGTTTTCCCTATCCAAACGCAGCGATGTCGAACCCTTCCACGCCATGGATGTACTGGCTGAGGCGACGCGGCGGCGTCAGGCGGGACATGCCGTGATCTCGATGGCCGTTGGTCAGCCGTCGCATCCCACGCCGCAGGCAGCGCTTGCGGCGTCACGCGAAGCACTCGGTCACGGTCGCATCGGCTACACGGACGCACTCGGCACGCTGGCGCTGAAACAAGCGCTTGCCGGTCATTACCAAGCTCGCCATGGGCTGACGATCGATCCCGCGCAGATCGCGATCACCACCGGTTCGTCGGCCGGCTTCAACCTCGCCTTCCTGACGCTGTTTGACCCCGGCGACAGCGTCGCGATCGCCCGTCCCGGCTACCCAGCCTATCGCAATATTCTCGCTGCCCTCGGGCTCGACGTCCTCGAAGTGCCCGTCACGGCCGAGACGCAATTCACGTTGACGCCGGAAAGTCTGGAGGCGGCGCAAGCCGCGAGCGGCAAGCGACTGAAGGGCGTGCTGCTCGCAAGCCCCGCCAATCCGACCGGTACGGTGACGGGCAGGGCGGCTCTGAAGGCGCTCGCCGATTATTGCGCCGACCGCTCGATCGCCTTCATCTCCGACGAGATCTATCACGGCCTGACTTTCGTCGGCGAGGAGACGAGCGCGCTGGAGCTAACCGACCAAGCGATCGTCATCAATTCCTTCTCGAAATATTATTGCATGACCGGCTGGCGTATCGGTTGGATGGTGCTGCCGGAGCGACTGGTGCGACCGATCGAGCGTGTCGCCCAGAGCCTCTATATCTCGGCGCCGGAACTCTCGCAGATTGCTGCCGCCGCGGCGCTCGGGGCGGGGGCCGAGTTGGACGTCTACCGCGAAAGCTATCGCCGCAACCGCGATTTCCTGATGCGCCGTCTGCCAGAGATCGGCCTCTCCATCGCTTCGCCGATGGACGGCGCTTTCTACGCCTATGTCGATGTCAGCCGTTTCACCAACGACAGCATGGCTTTCGCCCGCAAGATGCTGGCCGAAATCAACGTGGCCGCCACACCCGGCCTCGACTTCGATCCAATCGAAGGACACCGCACGATGCGCATCTCCTATGCCGGCTCGAACGCTGAGATCGAGGAGGCGGTGCAACGCATGGCGGCGTGGCTGAAATAGACTCATAGGATCGGTGGGCGAGCCTCGAAGGACGAGGGCGGATGTGAGAGACAATCCGTCACGGCAACACATTCGGCTACATTGCTGTAACCGGCATCAATCAGCCGCCGCATTACTTGGATCACGTATCTGCCACTCACATTCCTGATCTCACCAAGAGATGTTCTTGTCGCTATTGGTCTCCTTGCCCCTCGCCGAAACTCGCGAGGAGGATGAACCATCGAAGAATGTCGATCATCGACTACGCGCGCTTGTGATCGTCCCAAACAAAAATCCGGCCGCGTTGCCACGGCCGGATTTTGTTTATTTCGTTCCAAACAGCAGCGTTCAGAAGAAACCGCGGCGTTGCCACCAACCGGCCTTCTTCGGCTTGGTCGGCTCGCCATCGGGCTCGCCGCCTTCGCTGGTGCGGGTGGATCTGACCACCGGCTCGGAGGAGGAGACGTTCGACTCACGGTTGGCGCGTACCGGCTTGCCCTCGGCTTCGATCACCTGGCGCTCCGCTGCGGCTACCGGTTCGACGGCAGCGTCGAGATCGGTGGCGATTTCGGCAACTGTTTGGGCCCCCGCGCCAACTGCGGGCACCTCTTCGGCGGCCGGCGCTTCGATGGGTGATGCTTCGGCTTTCGGCTTGCGACGGCTGCGGCTCTTGGTGGGCTTCACCTCTTCGGCGACGACGGCCGCGGTTTCGACCGCTGCCATAGCCGGCTGGCTTTCGACGGCGGCTTCACCTTCAGCGACAGCGATGTCGGCGACGGTCACAGCGGCGTCTTCTTCGCCCTCATTCTCATCGTCAGCGCCTTCGTCATAATCGGCTGCTTCACCGCCGGCGGCCAATTCATTGCCTTCACCGTCGCGATTGCGGCGGCCGCCACGCTTGCCGCGACGGCGGCGCTTGCGCTTCTGCTGGCCATCCTCGGCGGACACGGCAGAGACTTCGCTGCTGCCATTGTCGTCTTCGTCGCCTTCATCCGCGTCCTCGCTTCCATCCTCTCCGGATGCATCGGTGGACTCGGAAGCAGCTTCTACCTGGGTGTCGCTGCCGCGGCCGCGACGGCGGCGACGGCGCTTGCGCTTGCGGCCGCCCTCATTGCTTTCGGAGCGGGCGACGGGCTGCTGCTCGACGCCAGCGGCCTTTTCTTCGAGTTCTTCGTCTTCGTCCTCGTCGGCTTCGATGACGATATCGTCGTCTTCATCCTCCGGAATGGCAGCGAAGTTGAACAGAGATTCAATCTTCACCGGATTTTCCACCGGCTCGCCGCGGTCGATCGCAAAATGCTGAGTACCGACGGCATTGTCCGCGTCGATGACGATGGAGACGCCGAAGCGGTTTTCGTAATCGACGATCGTCTGACGCTTGTGGTTGAGCAGGTAGAGCGCGATGTCCGGCGTCGTGCGCACGGTGATATCGTGCGTCGTGTTCTTCAGCAGATATTCCTCGATGCCGCGCAAAACATGCAGCGCAACGGAGGACTGTGAACGCACATGGCCGGTACCGCCGCAATGCGAGCAGATCTGCGTCGTGCTTTCGAGAACCGAAGCGCGGATGCGCTGGCGCGACATTTCGAGAAGGCCGAAATGCGAAATGCGGCCGACTTGGATGCGGGCGCGATCGTTCTTCAGGCACTCCTTCAGCTTCTTCTCGACGGCGCGGTTGTTGCGCTTTTCTTCCATGTCGATGAAGTCGATGACGATCAGGCCGGCAAGGTCGCGCAGGCGCAGTTGCCGCGCAATTTCTTCCGCCGCTTCCAGGTTGGTCTGGAGTGCTGTGTCTTCGATCGAGTGCTCGCGCGTCGACCGACCGGAGTTAACGTCGATCGAAACCAGCGCTTCCGTCTGGTTCATGATCAGATAGCCGCCAGAGCGCAAGGTCACTTGCGGCTGCAGCATGCGGTCCAGCTGCGCCTCGATGCCGGAACGCGAGAAGATCGGGTGAATGTCGCGATAAGGCTGAACCACCTTGGCGTGGCTCGGCATCAGCATCTTCATGAAGTCTTTCGCTTCACGATAGCCTTCTTCGCCGGCAACGATGATTTCGCTGATGTCCTTGTTGTAGAGGTCACGGATCGACCGCTTGATCAGGCTGCCTTCCTCGTAGACGAGGCAGGGAGCGGTCGAAGCAAGCGTCAGCGTGCGGACGTTTTCCCACAGACGCATCAGATATTCGAAATCGCGCTTGACTTCGACCTTGGTGCGATTGGCGCCAGCGGTGCGCAGGATGACGCCCATGCCTTGCGGCACTTCGAGCATCTTGGCGATTTCCTTGAGGCGCTTGCGGTCCTGCGGATTGGTGATCTTGCGGGAGATGCCGCCCCCGCGCGCCGTGTTTGGCATCAGAACCGAGTAGCGGCCTGCGAGCGAGAGATAGGTGGTGAGCGCTGCACCCTTGTTGCCGCGCTCTTCCTTGGCCACCTGCACCAGCAAAATCTGGCGGCGCTTGATGACTTCCTGGATACGGTACTGTTTGCGCGGCTTGCGCTGGGTACGATCAGGAACCTCTTCCATCGCATCTTCGGCGCCGACGGATTCGATCACTTCTTCTTCCTGGTCGTGATCATCGTCGTCGTCATCGTCGTGACGGCGCTTGGAAACGTCGACGTCTTCGGAAATCGAATCGGTTTCGACCATCGCGGCCATTTCGCCGGACGGGCCTTCTTCCTCTTCGCTGGGAGCGTCGACGGTTGCCGTCGCTTCGACTGCCGGCGCCTCTTCGGCGGAAGCTTCCGCAACCACTTTTTTGCGGCTGCGGCGCGGCTTGGGCTTCTTTGCCGGAGTTTCTTCCTCGGCGGGAGCTGCTACCTCAAGGGCGGGGGCTTCTTCTGCAGCCGCTTCTTCCGTGACGGCGACTTCAGCCTCATCCTTGTGGACGATGCCGATGTCGGGCTGTTCCTGTTGGGAAAGATCGAGCGCGGTTTCGACGTGTTCGACGTCGTCGTCGCGGCGATGTTCTTCGGCTTCCGCTTTCAGGAGCGCCTGCCGGTCGGCCAGTGGGATCTGGTAGTAGTCGGGATGAATTTCGGCAAAGGCCAGGAAACCGTGCCGGTTGCCGCCGTAATCCACGAAGGCGGCCTGCAGCGAGGGCTCAACCCTCGTTACCTTGGCGAGATAGATGTTGCCGCGGATCTGCTTCTTGTGCTGCGACTCGAAGTCAAATTCTTCTATGCGGTTCCCGCGAACGACAACAACACGCGTCTCTTCCTCGTGAGACGCATCGATAAGCATTTTGTCTGCCATGAAAGCTGTGCTCCTCGGCGCCGCCATGCGGAAAGGGGCCGGCCTGTCGCTAAGACAGGCTGGATGCAATCCGCCATTGCTGCACCGGATAATAAAAGTCGCGATTGGTTGTTTTGCGATGACAACAGCCAGACAGCGGCCGGGACATCAGTTCCCCGGGGTCTGTTCACTTCCTGAAAAAGCTGCTGCGGTACCATCCGTAACCAAACGAGATCGACAATGCCTTAGACCCATCAACCGGGTCCGATGAATGTGCTCTCTAAAGAGCGTTTGGTGGCTCTCCACCGATGAACTTCCCGTGCAAAAACCGGAAATTCAGATATCCACTATGGGAGCAGAAGCACCGGAGACGGCGGATGACGGCCGCTTATGGCGCCTATTACTCGAGGCGGCTGCCTTTGCGGCGACTCTATCCCGTCAACACTTCTACCCTCATATTCGTTGTATGTTTTATCTGTCACAATAGCAAGGGGAAAGCCAAGTATGCCATAATATTGATGGATTCGTCGTGTGATGAAGATGCGGGGACGGCGTTTCCGATTCTTCTCCCGGCGCGCCATCACATCGGCACTATCGCATCACCATTGGTTTTCCCGTTATTTTTGGACTTCAAAAACTACGTTGAAATCGATATGGGGCGCAGTGAGCAGTTGTTAAAGGGATTGCGGCATGCGACGGAGAACAGCGTGAGGGCTTTGCGAATTGCAGCAGCGGCCCTCGCAGTGACGGCTCTTTCAATCCTTTCGCCGCTTGTGACGGCAATGGCCGCCGCCGATCCCTTGCTCGCCTATGGTGCGCGTATTGCCGGCGACGATGCCCGCACCCGAATCGTCATCGATATGGATCGCGAGCCGACGTTCTCGGTCCATTATCTCGACAACCCCGTGCGCGTTGTCATCGATCTTCCGGCAACGGCTTTTGGCTTTCCGGCCGCTGATCTGAAGCCGGTCGGCCTCTTCAAGGATATACGCTACGGCACCATGGATGAGGACAGTGCCCGCATCGTGCTGACGGCGGCAAAGCCCGTGAAACTGGTCATGGCCAAGGTGCAGCCCGACGAAAGCGGTAAGGGGCATCGCCTCGTACTCGACGCCGAGATGCTGCCTGCCGAGCAATTTGCGGAGCTGATCAAGCAGCAGAGCTGGACCAACGATGACACCGCAAAGGATGTAGGTCCGGTGGCGCCGATGGAAAAGGCCGATCCAGGCTCCTTTCTCGTGGCTGTCGACGCCGGTCATGGCGGTATCGACGCTGGCGCGACGGCAAGCGACGGGGTCACGCAGGAAAAGGAAATTACGCTCACCTTCGCCAAGCTCCTGGCTGACAAGCTGAATGCCCAGCCCGGCGTCAAGGCCTTTCTGACCCGCGACAAGGACGAATATCTGTCGTTGTCACAGCGGGTGACCATCGCTCGACAGAACCATGCCACGCTGTTCATCTCGCTGCATGCCGACACGCTGAAGCAAAAGGACATCCGAGGCGCCACTGTCTACACGATCTCCGACAAGGCCTCCGATAAGCTCGCAGGCGAAGTTGCCGATCGCGAAAACAATTCCGATCAGCTCGCTGGTGCGGACACGCAGACCCAGCCCGCTGCCGTCGCCGATATTCTGATGGATTTGACGCGGCGCGAGACCCAGGCTTTTTCCATATCGCTGGCGCAGGACGTGTTGACCTCGTTCAACGGCCAGATCTCCATGATCAACAATCCGCATCGCCATGCCGGCTTCCGCGTGCTGCAAGCACCCGACGTTCCATCGATTTTGCTCGAACTTGGCTTCCTTTCGAACAAGGATGATGAGAAGCTGTTGCTCGATCCTGATTGGCGGCAGAAATTGGCCGACCGGCTGACCGAGGCCGTGAAACAATATCGCGTTTCGACCATTGCGAACGGCGGGTGAGGCAAGGGAGATGGGCGCCGTTCGTGTCTTCCATGTAACAGCGATTGCTTATAGGCAGGAACGAAGTGAGGAATACTGGCGGCGGGCCCTATTTTGCTCACATTCGCGCCGTTACAGCAAAGTATTGTTTGCCCGCAGGCGGCATGCACGGCTTTGTGCCGTTGCCGTCTTGCATTAACACCGTGAGCGTGCAAAACGCCCGTGAATGTGCGATGGTCTCGCGCACGCGCCGCATGAAGAAGAAGCACCGGTAGCATCATATGGTCAGACTGATTGGATATTTCTTTGGGCTGGGCTGCATCCTGTTCCTGGGTGCGGCTGCGGCTGCGGCTATTTATCTGAGCGTCGTCTCCAAAGATCTGCCCGACTACGAGGTTCTCGCGAAATATGCGCCGCCGGTGACGACCCGCATTCATGCCGGCAACGGTGCGCTGATGAAGGAATATTCGCGGGAAAACCGCCTGTTCCTGCCGATCCAGGCCATTCCCGACCGCGTCAAGGCCGCTTTCCTCTCAGCAGAAGATAAGAATTTCTATAATCATCCCGGTGTCGATGTCGGTGGCCTGATGCGCGCCGTCGCCGTCAACCTCCAGAACATCGGTTCTGGCCGCAAGTTTGTCGGCGCATCGACCATCACGCAGCAGGTCGCCAAGAATTTCCTGCTTTCAGCCGACCAGACCTTCGACCGCAAGATCAAGGAAGCGATCCTCTCCTTCCGCATCGAGCAGACCTACAGCAAGGACAAGATCCTCGAACTCTATCTCAACGAGATTTATTTCGGCCTCAATTCCTATGGTATCGCCGGTGCTGCGCTCACCTATTTCGACAAGTCGGTGAATGAGCTGACCATTGCCGATTCGGCCTATCTCGCTTCGCTGCCGAAGGGTCCGTCCAACTATAATCCGTTCCGCCATGCCGACGCCGCGATGACCCGCCGCAACTGGGTTATCGACCGCATGGTCGAGAACGGCTATGTCAGCCAAAGCGACGGCGAGGACGCCAAGAAGCAGCCGCTCGGCGTCGTGCCGCCGAAGAACGGCCCGTCGCTTTTCGCCTCGGATTATTTTTCCGAAGAAGTTCGCCGCCAGTTGATCGACCAATACGGCGAGAAGATGCTTTATGAGGGCGGACTTTCGGTACGCACCTCGCTCGATCCGCAAATGCAACTGGAAGCGCGTAAGGCACTGCAGGACGGTCTCGTCGACTATGACGAGCGCCGCGGCTTCCACGGCCCGATCAAGCAGATCGCGACCTCGCAGGACTGGGGTCCGGAGCTCGCCAAGATTCCCACGTTGAGCGATGTGCCGGAATGGCAGTTGGCCGTCGTGCTCTCGGTCTCCGACCAGACGGTCGATATCGGCCTGCAGCCGGATGTCGACGCCGCCGGCAAGGTCGCAGGTGACCGCAAGCGTGGTACGATCGCCGCCGCCGACATGCGCTGGGCCTATCGCTCGGCCAATGCCGGCAAGACGGCGAAATCGCCGAGCGGGGTGCTGAACGCTGGTGATGTGATCTACGTCCAGAAGACCGGCGATGCCGATTCCAGCACCTATCGCCTGCGCCAGCCTCCGAAGGTCCAAGGTGGCCTCGTCGCGATGGACCCGCATACCGGCCGCGTGCTCGCCATGGTCGGCGGTTTCTCCTATGCGCAATCGGAGTTCAACCGCGCCACCCAGGCAAAGCGCCAGCCGGGTTCGTCCTTCAAGCCCTTTGTTTACGCCGCGGCCATGGACAATGGCTATACGCCGGCTTCGGTCATTCTCGACGATCCGCTCCAGATCACGCTCAGCAACGGGCAGGTGTGGAAGCCGGAGAACTATGAAGGCGAGGGCGGCGGTGCCCATACGCTGCGCTTCGCCATCGAGCATTCGCGCAACCTGATGACGGTGCGTCTCGCCGCCGATATGGGCATGCCGCTGGTCGCCGAATATGCCGAACGCTTCGGTATCTACGACCATATGAATCCAGTGCTTGCCATGGCGCTTGGCGCCGGCGAGACGACGGTGCTGCGCATGGTTTCCGCCTACTCGGTCATCGCCAATGGCGGCAAGCAGATCAAGCCGACATTGATCGACCGCATTCAGGACCGTTACGGCGCGACCATCTTCAAGCACGAGGAACGTGTCTGCGACACCTGTAATTTCGGCGACTGGCAGAACCAGGATGAGCCCGTCATCGCCGACAATCGCGAGCAGGTGCTTGATCCGATGACTGCGTATCAGGTCACGTCGATGATGCAGGGCGTCGTCATCCGAGGCACGGCAGCCGGCAAGGTGAAGCTTAATACCGATGTCGCCGGCAAGACCGGCACGACCAATGATGAGAAGGATGCCTGGTTCGTCGGCTTTACGCCGAGCCTCGTCGCCGGCCTCTACATCGGCTACGACACGCCCAATACACTCGGCCGCGGCGCGACCGGCGGCTCGATCGCCGCGCCGATCTTCAATGAGTTCATGCAGGCTGCCACCAAGGATCAGCCGCCGCAGAAGTTCCAGGTCCCGGCAGGCATGAACATGATGGCCGTCAACCGCGCGACCGGCATGGCCGCGCAGCCCGGTGATCCAGACGCCATCATGGAGGCTTTTAAGCCCGGTACCGGCCCGGCCACGACCTACACGGTCATCGGCGGTGGCGATGCGTCGGCGCAGGTCGCGCCCGAGGAAATTCTGAAGACCTCGCCGCAGGCCAACCAGGCGGTCACGTCAGGTGCGGGCGGCCTCTTCTGATCTCATCGGATTTCTCCAATGATCTTGCCGCGGGGCTTTACACTCGCGGCATGTGTAACTATGTCACCAGCACTCTTTGAATCGAACAGTCGTTCATAGCGAACGGCCGAATAAAGAAGCGGGAATATGCGAGCGGAAATCGAGAATGTAGTCGACGAAACCAAGCAGGCCATAAGCCTGCTGAGGAGGCATCTTTGACTGGGATCAGGCGGTAAGACGACTGGACTGGTTGAACAACAAGGCAGAGGACCCGACCCTTTGGAACGATGCCACCGAAGCGCAGAAGCTGATGCGCGAGCGCCAGCAGCTTGATGACGGCATCAACGGCGTGCGCGCTCTTGAGCGTCAGCTTGCCGACAATGTCGAGCTGGTCGAGCTTGGCGAGGAAGAGGGCGATGCCGACGTCGTCCGCGAGGCCGAAGAGGCTCTCAAGGGCTTGAAGGCGGAGGCTGCGCGCCGGCAAGTGGAAGCCATGCTGTCGGGCGAGGCCGATTCCAACGACACCTACCTGGAAGTCCATTCCGGCGCCGGCGGTACCGAGAGCCAGGACTGGGCGAACATGCTGTTGCGCATGTACACCCGTTGGGCAGAGCGTCAGCGCTTCAAGGTGGAACTGCTCGAAGTCCATGACGGCGAAGAAGCTGGCATCAAATCGGCGACGCTTCTGGTCAAGGGCCACAATGCCTATGGCTGGCTGAAGACCGAATCGGGCGTTCACCGCCTGGTGCGCATCTCGCCCTATGACAGCAACGCCCGTCGTCATACCTCCTTCTCGTCGATCTGGGTCTACCCGGTCGTCGACGACTCGATACAGATCGAGATCAATGAAAGCGACTGCCGCATCGACACCTATCGTTCGTCCGGCGCCGGCGGCCAGCACGTCAATACAACGGACTCGGCGGTGCGCATTACGCACATCCCGACCGGTATCGTCGTGCAGTGCCAGCAGGAACGCTCGCAGCACAAAAACCGTGCCAAGGCCTGGGACATGCTGCGCGCTCGCATGTACGAAGCGGAATTGATGAAGCGGGAAGAAGCTGCCAACGCCGAAGCCGCCTCGAAGACCGACATCGGCTGGGGCCATCAGATTCGCTCCTACGTCCTGCAGCCCTATCAGCTCGTCAAGGATCTGCGCACCGGCGTCGCCAGCACAGCCCCGGATGACGTACTCGACGGCGATCTCAGCGAGTTCATGGAAGCAGCCCTCGCCCACCGCATCAGCGGTGCGGCTGATGCGGTCGTGGACGACGTGGATTAAGAGCAGGATCTGTTTGATCGAAAAAGGCCCCGGAGACGGGGCTTTTTTGTTGGCTGAATTCCGCATTGGCGCCGATGCGCCAGCAATCCTCAATCCGAGAACTGCTCCGCCAATATCCGCTCCGACCACGACCTGTCCGGATCCGACAGGATGCGCGCCGTCGTGTCTTCGGTCTGGGCAATCCTGACGCCCACGACCGATTTGACCTCGGTGTTGTCGGCGACGGCGTTGACCGGGCGTTTTCCTGCCTCCAGCACGGTGATGTCGATCGTCACTTTATTGGGCAACAGGGCGCCGCGCCAACGGCGCGGGCGGAAAGCACTGACGGGGGTGATGGCGAGCAGCGGCGCCTCCAGCGGCAGGATGGGGCCGTGGGCGGAAAGATTGTAGGCCGTTGAGCCGGCCGGCGTCGTCACCATCAGCCCGTCGCAGATCAGCTCCGGCAGACGGACATGGCCGTCGATCTCGACCTGAAGCTTCGCCGCCTGATAGGACTGGCGAAACAACGATACTTCGTTGATAGCGAGCGCGACGGATGTGCTGCCGTCTTCGTTGCGCGTGCTCATCTGCAGCGGATGAAAAGCATTTTCGACCGCCGCATCGATGCGTTCTGCCAGGCATTCCGTGCGATAATCGTTCATCAGGAAGCCGATGGAGCCACGATTCATACCATAGACGCGCTTGCCGGAGTTCATCGTATTGTGCAGCGTCTGCAGCATGAAGCCATCGCCGCCGAGCGCAACGACAATATCCGCATCTTCCTGCGGCGTCTGGCCGTAAAGCCGAATCAATTCTTCGCGCGCGGCCTGGGCTTCCGGAGCGCTCGATGCGAGAAAACAAACAGATTGAAAAGCGCGTGACATGCAATGTCCTTTGAATAGCCATACTAGGTAATGATATTCACCCAGTGCGACAAGACGTTTCGCAAAGACTGGTGAATCCGCAGGGATCCTCGATCTTGCGGTACTGAAGCCAAACGGCCGATTTTCCCTTTACAGGAAATGAAAATCTGCTACTTGGCATGCCGATGTGCCCTTGTAGCTCAGTTGGTAGAGCACCTGATTTGTAATCAGGGGGTCCCGGGTTCGAACCCTGGCGGGGGCACCATCAATCTCTTAAATATTTCAATAATTTATGGTTATCCCGCACTGCTCATTGGAGGGCGGGGCACTTGTTTCATGTTGTATTCGGCTTCCCTTGATTTCTGGGCATTCCCCGCGGCGGCGCCGATTCCGTATCTCGGCACGCAACATGTTGCAGCGAGAAAAAACTCTGCCACTCATCCAGCAGCGAGTAACGCGGAATTGGGCCGCGCTACGGCGGCATACCTCTCGGGAGCCATTAGGGCCTCCGCTCGGAGGAAAGGCGATTCACAAATCCCATAGTGATGCGGTGCGCCGGGAGTGTCGAGTGCTAGTCGCAAACGGTCCTGTGCAGCACCACCCGGTGGTGATAGCTGTATCTGTAGTATCTCTCTGTCCAGCACCGGCGACCATAGTCATATCTCGGGCCGTCATAGTAGCCATCGTAGGCGTAGCGTGGCGGGTAATGATAGTACCGTGGTGGCGGCCGATCATAATAGTAGCGAGGCCCGGTCCCGTACTCGAAGTAGATCTGAGAGAATGCCGGCGACGCTGGTAACGCCGTTGCAAGCGCCAGTGCTGCGATTGCGATCTTTTTCATGTCTTCTTCCCATTCGATTTGCACATCCGAGGCATGTTCTCATGCCTCGGATGTTAATACGTCACGAGCGTTGGTTCTGAACATGGACCTAAGTCCCGATCAAATCCGGACTTTGGCCCGATGAGGCGCAAAGATGGCGTTGAGTACTGGTTGGCTTCTAGCGCGCCGCGCAAACTCCTTTGCCCCGTCAACGCCTTGTTGCGCCTCTACGATGAGACGCGAATCGCTGTTGGAAGCGATAGACGTGCGACCAAGATGAACGAGGGAAGTGAAACATGACGGACGCCAAGAGCGGCATCGCAGCCTTAAGGCCACACATAACGGTAATTGGCGTAGGCGGTGGCGGCGGAAATGCGATCAATAACATGATTGCCGAAAATTTGGCGGGTGTAGACTTCATTGCGGCAAACACGGACGCTCAGGTCCTCGCGACATCAAAAGCATCACGCCGCATCCAACTCGGAGCAAATGTAACAGAAGGTCTCGGTGCAGGTTCGCTGCCGGAGGTTGGACGCGCGGCTGCCGAGGAATCGATCGATGAGATCATGGATCATCTGCACGGTTCACACATGTGCTTCGTCACGGCTGGAATGGGCGGCGGAACAGGGACGGGTGCTGCACCGGTGATCGCTCAAGCCGCCCGTTCGGCTGGCATCCTGACCGTGGGCGTCGTCACGAAACCGTTTACCTTCGAGGGCAATCGCCGCATGAAGACAGCGAATCTTGGCATCGAGGCGCTGCAGCAGGCGGCCGATACAGTCATCGTAATTCCCAATCAGAATCTGTTTCACATTGCCGATGCAAAGACCACTTTCGAGGATGCCTTCCTGACTGCCGATCGCGTGCTTTATTCCGGGGTTGGATGCATCACTGATCTCATCGTCAAGGAAGGGCTGATCAACCTTGATTTCGCTGATGTGAAATCGGTCATGCGTGGGATGGGCCGAGCTATGATGGGCACGGGCGAAGCCACTGGCGAAGGCAGGGCAATGAAAGCGGCCGAAGCGGCAATCGCGAACCCCTTGCTGAATGACGTTTCAATGAGAGGTGCCAAGGGTGTTCTAGTCTCGATCTCCGGTGGTTCGGATATGACACTCTTCGAGGTGGACGAGGCAGCGAGCCGCATTCGGGACGAAGTACAAGGTGACGCGGAAATCGTCATCGGTGCAATCTTCGACCCCAACCTTGACGGCAGGTTCCGTCTGTCTGTTGTGGCGACTGGATTGGATGGTCATCGACCCCTGGATCCGATGGACGCCTTCGTTCAGGATTTGGAGCAAAAGCCTACGCTGCAGTAGCACGCGCAATTTTCGACGGCGGCGAGGATGGAATTGGATGTCCAGGCTGCCAGTCTACCGCTTCTGCGGGACGCGACGGCCTTGCGCTACGTGATCCTAAGGCAGCACACATAGCAGCGGTCGGCTTACCACGAAAAAGCCCGGCGCAAGGCCGGGCCTAATGCGTTACCGGCAGATACGCTCTTCCCGAACGACCCTATGGCCGTGATGCCATTCCTTCACGACCTTTGTGAAGCAGTGACGGTGGTGGTAATTCCAGTCGGCACGATCATGATAGTGATGGCGATGGTAATAGGGACCATTGTCGTTCGTAACCACGACCGTGGCGGCCTGGGAGGGAAGGCTTGTGGCTGCAAGAGAGGCGAGGGCGATTGCAGAAGCGATGAAGAACTTGTTCACGGGGGTCTCCGAACATTTTGCTCTTGTACAACGTCTCCGAGGACGTTGATTCAAAGCTAGTCCCCAGGGCATGAACGTCGCCTGACGGTTGCGTTCACGTGAGCTTCATCCGGGTCGCCGCCCTCAATGTAGGCTGGAAGAAGCGCAACTGGGCTGCTGGTGTAGGAAATCAGCGGCAGCGGCATGCTATTGGAAAGCCACTGCCCTTTGAAAAGGTCAGGCCGATCGCTAACATGTGATTCTCGTCATTGCTGAATGTGGGAAGACATGACCGTTAAGCCCAAGAAGCCCAAACTCGAACACTCCGAGCTCTCCGGTGAATTTACCGAGGACGACGTGACCGTACTCGTCGATATCTTCCGTCCGGCGGGCACTCAGGAAGACTGGCGCATGGAAGTCATCACGCCGGAGGAGGATCTCATCGAATGGGAAGAGCCCTTCGCGACGGACCGGGAGGCCTTCGACGAGTTCCTGGCGACGATCGCGCGCGATGGTATCAGAAGTTTCTTTGACGATGCGGACCCCGCGATTCACTAGGCTGCGCTGGCGCATTTGCGAGGTCTATTGACGTCGGCGGGCGCATGCCTGACGCTAAGGATGATGGGCGGACCTCCGACTGAGAATCGGTTGGAGATATGAACATTTACAACTTCTAAAATAGGCATACACTCTCTCCCATCAGAGGCGGGCGAGGGAGCGTCCATGCGCAAGGCACCGAGGCATCTTGTCTTAGGATTGTCATTTGCTGCGATCGCGGTGATTGCAAGCGCACCGGCGATGGCTGGACAGAATTGCTACTGTAAAAACAAGGACGGAACGCTGCACGCGGTCGGCGAGCTCGCCTGTATGACCGTGGACGGCAAGAGCTATCTCGCGCAATGCCAGATGAACCTCAACGTCACGTCCTGGTCAAAGCTGCAGGATGGATGCCCGGTCACGGAGCGCTCTCCATGGCAGCAATCCGCCTGGCACTCGCAGCCGACTGTCCTTCGCTGAACAGTTTTCGAGAGGATGATGATTTTCTTCGAATCGTCATCAGGCTCCAGCTATTTGATTTTGCAGGATCTTATCCGAAAACCGCTTCGCACTTCTTGGGATTATGCTCTAATGGCAACGGTATGCGCGCTCCGAAATGGCGCTCATACCCGAGCGAGTCATGAATTCATAAAGAATGCGCCGGCCGAAGGGATTATGCAGGCGGATGGCGTCGGACCCCAGAAATTGCGTTTCCGTCAGGTCAAAGGCTCTGAGATGCGGCGCCCGCAGGATTGCTGCGCGATAGAAATCATGAAATTCGCGCCGGCAGACATAGGTCTTGTATTTGGTCATGCAGAAGGCCGAGAAGGCCCCGTCATGGTTGCGGAGAAAATCGGCGACGCCGACGGTGACTTCCGGCCAGGCGGGATTGAAAGTATCGTCGAAGACGATGACACCGTGATCGGCGGTCGTTTCCTTTGCCAGCTGGCTGTCGGCCACGAGATTCGGCAGCATGTGCCCGCCGTCGACACTGAAGAAGCGCACCTCGCCGACCTTGCTCAATACATCTTTCGGAGACAGATCCGCGCTATCCCCGACCACGAGCAGGTCCTCGTTGACCGGCAGGCCGAGCCGGTCGCCATTCTCGAGAAATGATCGGTATTGCTCGGAAATGCCATCCGACATCTCCCCGATATCGAAGAGATCGATGCCGAGCACACGATCTTCAGGGGAGGCGATCTTTTTCAGGAGAAAATAAGAGCGGCCGAAATAGACACCGATTTCAGCAATACCGCCGCCCAGGTCATTTTCTCGCTGACGTTCCAAAATAGAGAGATAAACAAGGGCATCCGGCGGATCGATATATCCTTCCACGCTTCGCAGCTCGTGGAAGATGAATTTACGGATATTCGATAGAAACATACGCCCTTTGCCCTGCTTTCCCGATATGTGACAATTATGACCGGATCGGACCGGCTTAGCCTAACATAGTCACATTTCCCGGGCGTCAACCCGCGCGCGGAATATCGAGTCTCTAAAGCACATCTCGATCTCTGGGATTCGCTCCTTGCGCTTTAGATCCTTGATTTTGCGCATGTCGTTATCGCGAAACCGCTGAGGGCTTTTGCGCGGCAAGCTTTAACCGCCCTGTTTGCGGACCAGGACCATAGGTTGTCCCTCTTCCTCCTCGGATTTCTGGAAGGTGCCATCCGGCCTCATGTCGAAAGAGAGCGAAGAGCCGTCCGTGCCCATCATCACCAGGCCGAAACCCTCCATGACCCAGAGGGAAAGCTTGAGATTGCCTATGTCGGCGGGGCAGTCGCTGCCCGGTGACATTTTGGGTGTTCCATCCGGGTCGGTATCGCTGGAGAGCGTGACGCTGCAGATGGCTTTGCCGTCAGGCTGCTGGATCTGCCATGTGCCGGCCACACTTGCGATGGTCGGGACATGGTCGACATCGCCAAGCGCCGGCAACAGCCACATCGGATCGCCCTCTTCGATTTCCCAGGGCGAACCTTCTTCTTCTTGCTGGAAACGAGCGACTACTTTCTGCGTCGCGTCGGTGAGAGCTAGCGATCCGTCCTCGCCGAAATTCCAGGCGGCCGCCTTGACAAATGCGGGCAGGGCGGCGGCGCAGGCATCCGCGCCGTTGATGGCGTAGCCGCCAGCCGCCGGACTGGTTTCGAAGGTGAGGTGGCAGCCCTTGGCGCCGCTTTCGGGTGCCAGCAGCCATGTCCCGGCTTGCGCCTTGATAAGTTCGTCATCGACGGCGCCTGCCGGTTGGCCGGTGGCGAGAATGAGGGCGGCAGAAGCGGCCGCGAGGCTAAAACTACGGATCAAGGCAAATTCCCCCAAATCTGCTGCGGCAGCCCCAGTGCCGCTAGGTTTTCAGATAAGACCGCGCTGCATAAAGGGCGATTGCGGCCGCGTTCGAGACATTGAGTGATTTGATGGCGCCCGGCATGTCGAGCCGCGCCAGCGCATTTACCGTCTCGCGCGTTTTCTGGCGCAGCCCCTTGCCTTCGGAGCCAAGGACAAGGGCAACTTTCTCGCCCGAAAACGTGCCTTCGAGTGGTGCCGGCCCTTCCGAATCAAGGCCGATGGTGACGAAGCCGAGCCGGTGAAGCTCGCCGAGCGCATCGGCGAGATTGGTGATCTGTATGTAGGGTATCAGCTCCAGCGCACCGGAAGCGGATTTCGCCAGCACGCCCGATTCGGTCGGGCTATGACGCTGAGTGGTGATGACGGCGCCGGCGTCGAAGGCAACGGCCGAGCGCATGATGGCGCCGACATTATGCGGATCGGTGACCTGATCGAGCACCAGCAGCAGCGGGCTGTCCTTCAATACCTCCAGGCGGCGGACGGGCAGGGGACGCGTCTCCAGCATCACGCCCTGATGGATCGCTTCGGGACCAAGTACCTTGTCGATATCCTGCGGCGAGACGATTTCGACGGGAATGCCGAGTTCCTCGACCGGTCCGATCTCAAGCCGCACAAGTGCGTTTTGCGTTGCAGACAGCTTGATGTTCTTCCGCTCGGGGTTGGCAAGGGCCGCGCGAACCGTATGCAGGCCATAGAGATAGACCTGGTCGGGAGCCAGTGCCGGCGGCTTCCAATCGTCCGCGCCGGCCCGCTTGCGCTTTTGGGGCGGCGGCGTCGGGATTTCGCCACGCTCACGCTTGGCATCGCGATGCGCGCGCCGCAGGGTGGCGTAATGCGTGTCCTTGGCCGACTTATCGCCAGTGGTGTTTTCGGGGCCGGAACGGCCGGATGTTCTGTCTTTGCTCATGCGGCTTTATAGCTGGAGCGCCCTTGAGCGCATAGTCCTCTTTCGATGGTGGGCTTTTGCAGTCAGTTGAAATTTTTTCGTCATTTTTGGCAGAACCTCATGTTGACAGACGGAAACGGTGCAGTCATATACGCGGCGCAGATCGCGGCGGCGACGTCGGGTCTAGCAAGCTTGGTCTCAGGATCCAGTCGGAAAACTGGAGGGATGCCCGAGTGGTTAAAGGGGACGGACTGTAAATCCGTTGGCTCAGCCTACGTTGGTTCAAATCCAACTCCCTCCACCATTCCGCGCAGGATCTTGGCCACCCCGCGGGTATAGCTCAATGGTAGAGCAGCAGCCTTCCAAGCTGAATACGCGGGTTCGATTCCCGCTACCCGCTCCAAGTTTTTCAATCATTTAGTTATTTCTCGTGCAATTGGCGCGCTTATTGCGCTTTTCGGTGCGAGCGTCCGCTGCTTTTCCGCTTGTCTCCGATCCGTCGATGCCTGGCGTAAAGGCCGACTGAGGAACATTGGGGATGCAGTTGGTGCGCCGCGTCGCTACCTGTTCCCTTCGGTGCGGGGAGGAATTCTACGGTGATGGCTGCTCGGCCGGCCAGTGTGATGGTATTCCGGGCGATGCATCGAGTGCATAGGCCGTCCATGACTGTAGTAGCTGCGGTGGTTATTGCGATACCGATAGTATCCAGTGGGATATCGGTATCGGTTGCTGCCGCCATATATCACCGTGCCACCATAGTAGCCGCCGCTATGGTAACCGCCGGTGTACCCGTTGTAGGCATAAGGGCCGCTTTCGACGACGCAGCTTGAAAGCAGGCCGGCCAGACACAGGAACACGGCTGAAAGTAGAGATTTGCTCCGCATGGTTGCTCCTCCTGCGGAGCTATATGGGGCGTACCATGCGACCGGCAATTGAGAGATCGGGTAAAATCTCCGCTGTGGTTTCAATATTTGCCGATCGTTGCCTGTCTCGTGGCTACGCGATTGATGCAGAAACCGCCCGCCGAATCGAAGGCTGAGCGACCGTCTTTCCCTCGCATTTCTCGTGAACCCGCCATGACAAGCAATGGCGTACGGCCTGTTTTCACCCCGCCAGATCGTGACCGGACTGCTTGCTTTGCATCTCTAGCGTGAGATCTTGCTTAAACAGGAAGGAGCGATAGATAGTCCCGACCAACCTAAACGGGGGAGTACCCAATGGGAATTTTTGCCAAAATCAAAAGCGCCATCTGGGGCGAGGCGAAGGCGGCGGAAGTTGCGCCTGCGTCCACTCAAGCAACCACTGCCGGTGGGGCTGCGACAGCCACGCCCGCACAGGCACCTTCTTCTGCGGGATCGGCACCAACCACGAGTGCGCAGACCGCACCGGCGGCAGCCGCGCCGGTGGATGTCGCGTCGATTCTGGATGCGGCCGTTAAGAAGGGTGGCCAAAAGCTCGACTGGAAACATTCGATTGTCGATCTCATGAAGGCGCTCGGCATGGATGCAAGCCTCGCAGAACGCAAGGAGCTTGCACAGGAACTGGGCTACACCGGCGACGCCGGGGATTCCGCGAAGATGAACATGTTCCTGCACAAGGCTCTAATGAAAAAACTCTCGGAGAATGGCGGCAAAGTACCGGCAGATCTGCTTGATTGATTGCGGTACATCGTTCGGGAGGCAGTCTTCTTTTGAAGGCTGCTGATCATTACGCCCTCTCCGCATTGGGGAGGGCGTCTTTCGTTGCTTGGCAATCCACAGGCGGCTTCGGTTCGGCTGGCAGCTCGGACACCTGGAATATTTCCTCGGCGTGCCTATCTAACCGTCTGAACCGGCAAATGCTTTTACGTCTTTCCGGATCGGCCGGCGAAACCTTCGGCGCGAATCAATGCCGACGGCGCGTATTGTCCGCCATCGGCTACACTTCGCCAAGAATAGAGCCTGCAATTAAGTCTTGCGCAAATGCGACGAAAGCCTTAAACGGCGGCACTAAACCGGTTCGCCGGGGTCACCATTTACGTTCACAGGAAGCATTCAAATGGCAAAGAGTAAGTTTGAGCGCAATAAGCCGCACGTTAACATCGGCACGATCGGCCACGTTGACCACGGCAAGACGTCTCTGACGGCAGCGATCACGAAGTTCTTCGGTGAGTTCAAGGCGTATGACCAAATCGACGCGGCACCGGAAGAAAAGGCTCGTGGCATCACGATTTCGACGGCTCACGTTGAATATGAGACGGCTGCCCGTCACTATGCGCACGTCGACTGCCCCGGCCACGCTGACTATGTGAAGAACATGATCACGGGTGCGGCGCAGATGGACGGCGCGATCCTGGTTTGCTCGGCTGCCGACGGCCCGATGCCGCAGACGCGCGAACACATCCTGCTCGCCCGCCAGGTTGGCGTTCCGGCGATCGTTGTGTTCCTGAACAAGGTCGACCAGGTTGACGACGCCGAGCTTCTGGAGCTCGTCGAGCTTGAAGTTCGCGAACTGCTGTCGTCCTACGACTTCCCGGGCGACGACATTCCGGTTGTCAAGGGTTCGGCGCTTGCAGCTCTGGAAGACAGCAACAAGGAAATCGGCGAAAACGCGATCCGCGAACTGATGGCAGCCGTTGACGCCTACATCCCGACGCCTGAGCGTCCGATCGACCAGCCGTTCCTGATGCCGATCGAAGACGTGTTCTCGATCTCGGGCCGTGGTACGGTTGTGACGGGCCGCGTCGAGCGTGGCATTGTCAAGGTTGGTGAAGAAGTCGAAATCGTCGGCATTCGTCCGACGTCGAAGACGACGGTGACCGGCGTTGAAATGTTCCGCAAGCTGCTCGACCAGGGCCAGGCCGGCGACAACATCGGCGCGCTGATCCGCGGTGTGAACCGCGACGGCGTCGAGCGTGGCCAGATCCTGGCAAAGCCGGGCACTGTTAAGCCGCACAAGAAGTTCAAGGCCGAAGCCTACATCCTGACGAAGGAAGAAGGCGGCCGTCATACGCCGTTCTTCACGAACTACCGTCCGCAGTTCTACTTCCGCACGACGGACGTGACGGGCATCGTGACGCTTCCGGAAGGCACGGAAATGGTTATGCCTGGCGACAACATCACGGTTGACGTCGAGCTGATCGTTCCGATCGCGATGGAAGAAAAGCTGCGCTTCGCGATCCGCGAAGGCGGCCGCACCGTCGGCGCCGGCATCGTCGCTAGCATCGTCGAGTAATCCCCGGATTATTCGTTGGTTACGAAGGCCCCGCTGGAAACAGCGGGGCCTTCGCATTTTGGAGGCACACATGAGCTTGATCATTCTGACCGGCGCCTCTGGTTCAGGGAAAACGGCAATCGCCGAGGCGATCGCCAGGGACCCTGCACGGACGTTAGCCGTCTTTCATTTCGACAGCATCGGTGTGCCATCGCTCGGCGCCATGATCAGGGATCATGGGTCGCCCGAGGCCTGGCAACGCGACAAGACTATCGAATGGCTGGTACAGCTTGTGCCGCAGGCGCAGAAGGGCAGGGACGTTCTTTTCGAAGGGCAAATGCGGCCATCCTTCATCATCGAGGCGGCCGTGGCCGCCAAGGTCAGTGAGTATCGCCTAGTATTGATCGATTGCGATGATGCAACGAGGACCCATCGCTTGTCCGTCGAGCGGGGCCAGCCGGAGCTTGCCGATGCGAACATGATGAACTGGGCGGCCTATCTGCGCCGTGAAGCCAGGTCAAGTGGCTGTGAGATCCTCGACACTAGCCATCTTTCGCTCAAGCAGAGCGTGGATCGTGTTCTGAGGCATCTGCACGGCTAGTCTAGGATATTATCACTGGGTGGTGATGTCTTTCGCCGATGCGAGCGCTGCCTTCGCACGGCGCACGATATCGGCAACGAAATCGCTCTTGCCGCCGGTATAGTGGTCCCAATCGCCATCGGCCTCTTCGGCCAGACGCCGTTTCAATATCGCATAGCCGGCCGCGAATTCGGGATGAGCGCGAAGATAGTCGCAAAAGAGGAGGCGTTCCCGGTGGGCCTCGTTGCCCGGCAAACAAAGGTAAAGCCGCGTGCCATAGGGCGCCTCGTCCTTGGTGAAGGTCCAGCGGTCGGCGCCGTGCAGATCGCCGTGAAAGCGATATCCGTTTGTCTTCAGGCGCTCCGTTGCATCCAGTCTTGCCTCCTTGGAGGAAAGGACGGCATCGATATCGAGCTTGGGTTTGGCACATAGTCCCACGACAGCAGTGCTGCCGATATGATGGAACTCGGCGGGATGGCCAAGCAGCAGGCCGATCGACTTGCTTCTGCTTTCGAAGAGAAGGGGCCATTGTGGATCATATTCGACAAGCGTGATCGGCCGCATTCGTCCCATCTCCTTTCCCCGTCTCGGGCACTCGCAATATGCATTGCTGAGTCGATCCCACTATTTTGCCGGGAAAGCACTAGGTCACCAAGCCGTGTCTTGCGAAACGGATGTAAGGGGCTATCTATCGCTCGATTTCACCAGGAGGATATTTCATGAAAAAGCGCATATTGTTTACCGGCGGCAGCGGCAAGGCCGGGCGTCACACCGTTCCCTGGCTGATCAATGCCGGTTACGAAGTCCACAATGTCGATCTTGTGCCGTTGGACAGCCCGGGCGTCACCAATCTGAATGCCGATATCACTGACGCGGGACAAATCTACAACGTGCTCACGATGCATCGGGATTTCCCCGATCTCGATGAGGGTAAGGGTGTGCAGCCTTTCGACGCCGTTGTGCATTTCGCTGCTGTGCCGCGCATTTTGATCAAGCCTGACAACGAGACGTTCCGCATCAACACGATGGGCACATACAATGTGATCGAAGCGGCGGCAAAGCTTGGCATCAAGAAGATCATCGTCGCCTCCAGCGAGACGACCTACGGTGTCTGCTTCGCGGAAGGCCATCGCGATTTCCACCAGTTCCCGTTGGAAGAGGACTATGATGTCAATCCGATGGATTCTTACGGCCTGTCGAAGGTCTTGAACGAAAAGACGGCCCGCGCCTTCGCCGAGCGTTTCGGCATCGACATCTATGCGCTGCGCATCGGCAACGTCATCGAGCCTCACGAATATGAGCGCTTTCCGGAGTATTTCGCCGACACCAACATTCGCAAACGCATTGCCTGGAGCTATATCGACGCCCGCGATCTTGGCCAGATCGTCCATCTTTGCATTGAAAAGAGTGGTCTCGGCTTTCAGGTGTTCAATGCCGCCAACGATACGGTGTCGGCCAATACGCCGTCCCGCGAGCTTGCAGCCAAGTATTATCCGAACGTGACCTTCACCCGCGAAATCGGCGAGTATGAAGGCCTGCTCTCCAACCGCAAAATCCGCGAAGTTCTGGCCTTCAAGGAAGAGCATAACTGGCGCCGTTACGTGAAGGTTTGAGACTGCGCTGACGACCGACGTAAAGCCGGGCGCCGTCATAACGCCCGGCTGAAATCCCGCCAAGGCGAGGGATGCCTCTCCATTTGTTACGGAAGAAAACCAAAAATGCTTCCGCAAACGCTCGACAAATATCCCGGTTGAAGTAAGTAGGTTTGCGTTCGCGAGGCGTCCTGCAAATTGCAGCCGCATTCGCGATTCGTGCATTGAATGAATTTCATGTGGCTCACACGCCGGCATGAGGTCAGGGCAGCGCCATCTGCATTGCGATGGAAAGCTATTTCAACCGGTTGATCTCTTTGGCGGTCAGCCGCTTCGGAGGGACTATGAACGACGGTATTGCACGTATTTTTGTCGGCTTCGATTCCAAGGAAGTCGTCGCCTATCACGTCCTCGCGCAAAGCATAGTCGAGCGCTCTTCGATCCCGGTGGTGTTTTCACCGATCGTCCTCAGCAATCTCGATGGCATTTTCACGCGCGAGCGCAATCCGCTGCAATCGACCGAGTTTTCCTTCTCCCGCTTCCTGGTTCCCTACCTCAGCAACTATGAGGGGTGGAGCGTCTTCATGGATTGCGACATGCTCGCCCGCGCCGATATTGCCGAACTCTGGAAGCTGCGCGACGATCGCTATGCCGCGATGTGCGTCAAGCACGACTATCAGCCGAAGATCGAAACGAAGTTCCTCGGCCAGACCCAGACCAAATATGAAAAGAAGAACTGGTCGAGCATGATCCTCTTCAACAATGCCAAATGCCGGGCTTTGACGAAGGATTACGTCAACACTGCCACGGGGCTGCAACTTCACCAGTTCAAGTGGCTGGAAAACGACGATCAGATCGGTGAGGTCCCAGTGACCTGGAATTATCTCGTCAACGAATACGACTACCGGTCGGATGCGCAACTGGTGCACTTCACCGACGGCGGTCCGTATTTCGACGAATATCGCAACGACGACTATGCGGAGGAATGGTTCGCCATGCGTGATCGTATGTTGTACGTCCAGCAGAAATGACAGGGCTGGATCAGGGCGTGCCCTCCCAGCCAGGAACCGGCAAGATTGGCTTTCCGGTTGCAGGAGCCGCCGCGGGTTTGACGACCGCCGAAGAGTGGCGGTCGACACTTGCGGCGTTCTCCCATATCGTTCTTGTCGCAAACAGCGATGCGGTTGATATCGCCAGCCTTCAGACGCAGTTTCCGTCTACCGCGCTCTTCGTCTTCTTCAATAAGGTCTACAAGGTACTGGATCGCCCGTTCCATCGGCATTCGCTGCTGATTTCGCGCGGACAGCCACGTGGAGCCAACATCGTTTATCGGGGTGAGGTCGGCGACGTCGTCAAGTTCTTCCCGAAAGACCATTTCCTCGGCATCATGAACATCCGTCTCGCGCTTGAGGAAAAACTGAATCCCGCCGCTGATTTCCAAGGCGCCCCCACCGGCCATCTCGATCTCGTCGGCTTCTGCAGCGATTTCTATACGGAGGGCAAGACGCCGACCAGTGGCTTTGCCATGGCGCTTTGGTTGAGCGATCTGAAATTGCCCGGCGCCATCGTGCTTGCCGGGTTCTCGGCCAAGCGCAGCGAGAAATGGAGAGTGGTGTCGGTCCACGACTGGACCTTCGAGCAGACCTTCCTGCGCCTCTTCGCCCGGCTGGGTAAGATCACCATTCATGGGGGTGTGTCGCTAAATCCCTACATCAGGCTTGCCGAGCGATTCTGCGAGGTTCCGCCGGCCGAAATTGCATTGGCTGCGGCAGAGGTACTGTCCGAGCGGCTCAGCAATGCCGATGTCGAAGTCGACAAGCTGATTTCCTTGACCAATGTGATTCGCTCCACAGACAATTTTCTACGTCGTCTCAAGCCGAACTTCCTCAAGCGGAGTCCGAACGGACCGCCAAAGGAGCAGAAGGAAGGCTGAAAGTTGGCTAGGCGACGTCTTCGGGAGGCGTTGCGTTGGCTGCAATCCCTGTCGGCGCCGGCGCCATGAAGCGCCTGCGTTCTTCGACGCTGCACACCCTCTTGGGAAAAAACGAAAAACGTACTTGCCAATCGTTTCGTCCCGTCTTAAAGGAGCGCCATGTCTTCGAACGGCGCTGACAGACAACTGCACGGTGCGAATGTTCGAAGCATGAAGGGGTATAGCTCAGTTGGTAGAGCGGCGGTCTCCAAAACCGCAGGTCGTAGGTTCGAGCCCTGCTGCCCCTGCCACTTTCCTTGAAACGACTGGCGCGTTGGTTTTGCTGCTTATTGGGTCAGGGATTATGCCGGATTGGCGGCAAATTTTCGAAAGCACCGAATTCCCTCTTGTTAAATTGGGAATCGATGTTTATGTAGGGTTCAACAGACACGCGGTGCGTGGGGCTGAGTTGTTCAGCTTTACGCGCCGTAATTGCGTGGGCAGTCAATGGCATCCAAAACGAATCCACTAGCGTTTCTGCAGCAGGTCCGCTCCGAGACGTCGAAAATCACTTGGCCGTCCCGCCGTGAGACGATGATCTCGACGGTGATGGTGCTTGTTATGGTCATTTTTGCTTCGTTGTTTTTCTTTGCTGCTGACCAGCTCATCGGCTGGGTTCTCGGCTACGTGCTGAATACCGGCAATTGATATCGGGTGGAGATGAACATGGCGGCACGTTGGTACATCGTCCACGCTTATTCTAATTTCGAAAAGAAGGTGGCTGAATCCATCGAGGAGAAGGCCAAGCAGAAGGGGCTCGAGCATCTGTTTGAAAAGATTCTCGTGCCGACCGAAAAGGTGGTTGAAGTGCGCCGCGGCCGCAAGGTTGACAGCGAGCGCAAGTTCTTCCCGGGTTATGTGTTGGTGCGCGCCAACCTGACGGATGAAGCCTATCACCTGATCAAGAATACGCCGAAGGTCACAGGCTTCCTCGGTTCCGACAATAAGCCCGTTCCGATTCCGGATTATGAAGCCGAGCGCATTCTCGGTCAGGTTCAGGAAGGCGTCGAACGGCCGAAGGCTTCCGTATCCTTCGAGATCGGCGAGCAGGTCCGCGTTTCCGACGGTCCGTTCGCCTCGTTCAACGGCACGGTTCAGGATGTGGACGAAGAGCGTTCGCGCCTGAAGGTGGAAGTGTCGATTTTCGGCCGAGCTACGCCGGTCGAGCTGGAATACAGTCAGGTCGAAAAGGTCTGATCTTTCGTTTGAATTCGGGTGTAAGTAAGAGTTTGCTTACACCTTGCGGCGTCGCCGCAATCCGCGTGGAAGGGTAGGGGTCTTAGCCGGGCCTTTTGATCCGCACCACGCAACCGCAGCCGCCGGAGCGATCCGGCATAGTAGGCCGGGCAACCGGTCATGTAGAAAGGCAGAGAGAAATGGCTAAGAAAGTTGCAGGCCAGCTCAAGCTGCAGGTTAAGGCCGGCTCGGCGAATCCGTCGCCGCCGATCGGTCCTGCGCTTGGTCAGCGTGGCATTAATATCATGGAATTCTGCAAGGCGTTCAATGCCGCCACGCAGGAAATGGAAAAGGGTATGCCGATCCCGGTCGTCATCACCTACTACCAGGACAAGTCCTTTACCTTCGCAATGAAGCAGCCGCCGGTCAGCTACTTCCTGAAGAAGGAAGCGAAGATCCAGTCCGGCTCGAAGACCCCGGGCAAGGGCGCCAAGGCTGGCACGCTCACCAAGGCTCAAGTCAAGTCGATTGCCGAAGCCAAGATGAAGGATCTGAACGCCGCCGATATCGAAGGCGCAATGGCCATGATCGAGGGCTCTGCCCGCGCGATGGGCCTGGAAGTGGTAGGTTAAGACCATGGTTGCAAAGCGTATTCAGAAGATCCGCGAAGGCGTTGATCCTACCAAGCTCTATGCTCTGACCCAGGCTATCGGCATGGTCAAGGAGCGGGCTGTCGCCAAGTTCGACGAAACCATCGAAGTGGCCATGAACCTCGGTGTTGACCCGCGTCACGCTGACCAGATGGTTCGCGGCGTCGTCAACCTGCCGAACGGCACCGGCCGTACGGTTCGCGTTGCCGTCTTCGCTCGTGGCGCCAAGGCCGATGAAGCCAAGGCTGCCGGCGCAGACATCGTCGGTGCCGAAGACCTGGTTGAAATCGTTCAGGGCGGCAAGATCGACTTCGATCGTTGCATCGCGACCCCGGACATGATGCCGCTCGTCGGCCGTCTCGGTAAGGTGCTCGGCCCGCGCGGCATGATGCCGAACCCGAAGGTCGGTACCGTCACCATGGACGTCAAGGGTGCTGTTGAAGCCTCCAAGGGCGGCGCAGTCGAGTTCCGCGTCGAGAAGGCCGGTATCGTCCATGCCGGTATCGGCAAGGCCTCCTTCGATGCCAAGGCTCTGGAAGAAAACATCCGCGCCTTCGCTGACGCCGTCATCAAGGCGAAGCCGGCCGGTGCAAAGGGCAACTACGTCAAGCGCGTAGCCATCTCTTCGACCATGGGCCCGGGCGTCAAGATCGAGCCGTCGACGGTTACGGCGCCGAGCGCCTAATGGTTCTGCCGCGCTTATTGCCCGGCATTTAAGAATTCCTGGCCCCTCGGGGCCAGGATATCCGGAGAAATCCGGAATTCCTGTCCGAGATTGCAGGTGGTTGAGACCTTAATCACTTTGCCTGCATGAGACGGGTAAGACCCGAATTTTGAAGAAGTTCTGCTTCGATGAACTCGGTTCGAGCCTTGGATGCCTTGTGCCTTGGAGCCTTAGGGCTCGAGCGCGAGGGGACAGGATCCTCAAGCGTCGCTTGGGATCTCAATTGATCCCAGGAGGCAAAAGGCAACCCGGCAGGTCCGTTAACCCGGTCCTGTCAACTGGAGAAAAGCAGTGGAAAGAGCGGAAAAACGCGAATTCGTCACGGAACTGAACGAAGTCTTCAAGGCTTCGGGTTCGGTTGTCGTGGCCCACTATGCTGGTGCTACAGTCGCTCAGATGAACGATTTCCGTTCCAAGATGCGCGCTGCTGGCGGCACCGTCAAAGTCGCGAAGAACCGCCTGGCCAAAATTGCTCTTCAGGGCACGGATGCGGAAGGGATTTCCAATCTCTTCACCGGTCAAACGCTGATCGCATACAGCACTGATCCGATTACCGCTCCGAAGGTCGTCGTGGATTTCGCCAAGACCAACGATAAGATCGTTGTTCTGGGCGGCGCCATGGGAACAACCACGCTCAACCCGGAAGGCGTCAAGTCGCTTGCGACCCTGCCTTCGCTGGACGAGCTGCGTGCGAAGCTGCTGGGCATGATCCAGACGCCGGCTACCCGCATCGCAGGTGTGGTTGCAGCACCGGCAAGCCAGCTTGCTCGTGTGTTCTCGGCCTACGCCAAGAAGGACGAAGCCGCTTAAGGCGGTTTTTCGCTGTTCATAATCAACCAGTTCGAACCGAACAAAAGGAACTACAAAAATGGCTGATCTCGCAAAGATCGTTGAAGACCTCTCCTCGCTGACCGTTCTCGAAGCTGCAGAACTGTCCAAGCTCCTCGAAGAAAAGTGGGGCGTTTCCGCCGCTGCTCCGGTAGCTGTTGCTGCCGTTGCCGGTGGTGCTGGCGCTGCTGCTGTCGTTGAAGAAGAAAAGACCGAGTTCGACGTCATCCTCGCTGATGCCGGCGCGAACAAGATCAACGTCATCAAGGAAGTCCGCGCCATCACCGGTCTCGGCCTCAAGGAAGCCAAGGACCTCGTCGAGGCTGCTCCGAAGGCTGTCAAGGAAGGCGTTTCCAAGGCTGAAGCCGCTGACATCAAGAAGAAGCTCGAAGACGCTGGCGCAAAGGCCGACGTCAAGTAAGCTTGAAACTGCTTTGGGAGGTGGCATTTTGCCGCCTCCCATTCGCCGTTTTGCAGAACAAATTACCCAAAAGCCGCGGGCAAAACGGCTTTTGGGTAATGGGTTCTTCAAGAGGATGGTCTCAGACCGAACCGCGACGCAATCCGTGCCGAGCGGTTTTCGGTTAGTTAGACGAGATTGAACTACTCATTGATTGATGGGATCGCCTGGCCAGCGGTTCCCATCCGTTGCAGGCCCGGGTGCAGGATTTTAAAGGAGCGACGATGGCTCAGACCCTTTCGTTCAATGGTCGCAGGCGCGTACGCAAGTTTTTTGGTAAGATTCCCGAAGTCGCAGAGATGCCGAACCTCATCGAGGTTCAGAAGGCGTCCTACGATCAGTTCCTTATGGTCGAAGAGCCCAAGGGCGGCCGCCCTGACGAGGGTCTCCAGGCCGTATTCAAGTCGGTTTTCCCGATCACCGATTTCTCCGGCGCCTCCATGCTGGAGTTCGTGTCCTATGAATTCGAACCGCCGAAGTTCGACGTGGACGAGTGCCGCCAGCGCGACCTGACCTACGCTGCGCCGCTGAAGGTCACTCTCCGTCTGATCGTGTTCGATATCGATGAGGATACCGGCGCGAAGTCCATCAAGGACATCAAGGAACAGAGTGTTTACATGGGCGATATGCCGCTCATGACGAATAACGGTACCTTCATCGTGAACGGCACCGAACGCGTTATCGTGTCTCAGATGCATCGTTCGCCGGGCGTCTTCTTCGATCACGACAAGGGCAAGAGCCACTCGTCCGGCAAGCTGCTGTTTGCCGCTCGCGTCATTCCGTATCGTGGCTCCTGGCTCGACATCGAATTCGACGCCAAGGACATCGTCTACGCCCGTATCGACCGCCGCCGCAAGATTCCGGTGACGTCGCTGCTGATGGCGCTCGGCATGGACGGCGAAGAAATCCTGTCGACCTTCTACACGAAGTCGCTTTATGAGCGCTCCGGCGAAGGCTGGCGCATTCCCTTCAAGGCGGAAACCCTGAAGGGCGCTAAGACCGTTACCGACATGATCGACGCCGACACCGGCGAAGTCGTGGTCGAAGGCGGCAAGAAGCTGACCCCCCGCCTGCTGCGTCAGTTGCAGGAAAAGGGCCTCAAGGCCTTGAAGGCCACCGACGAAGAGCTCTACGGGCTGTTCCTGGCGGAGGACATCGTCAACTTCCAGACCGGCGAGATCTATCTCGAAGCCGGCGACGAAATCGACGAGAAGACCCTGCCGGTCATCCTCAAGGCTGGTTTCGACGAAATTCCGGTTCTCGGCATCGACCATATCAATGTCGGCGCCTACATCCGTAACACGCTGTCTGCCGACAAGAACGAAAACCGTCAGGACGCTCTGTTCGACATCTACCGCGTCATGCGCCCGGGTGAACCGCCGACCATGGAATCGGCCGAAGCCATGTTCAACTCGCTGTTCTTCGATGCGGAGCGTTATGATCTCTCCGCCGTCGGCCGCGTGAAAATGAACATGCGCCTCGACCTCGACGTCGAAGACACCGTTCGCATCCTTCGCAAGGACGACATCCTGGCCGTGGTCAAGATGCTGGTCGAACTGCGCGACGGCAAGGGCGAAATCGACGATATCGACAACCTCGGCAACCGCCGCGTCCGCTCGGTCGGCGAGCTGATGGAAAACCAGTACCGTCTCGGCCTGCTGCGCATGGAGCGCGCGATCAAGGAACGCATGTCCTCGATCGAAATCGACACGGTCATGCCGCAGGATCTGATCAACGCGAAACCGGCCGCTGCTGCCGTTCGCGAATTCTTCGGCTCCTCGCAGCTGTCGCAGTTCATGGACCAGGTGAACCCGCTTTCGGAAATCACCCACAAGCGCCGTCTTTCGGCTCTTGGCCCGGGTGGTCTGACCCGCGAACGCGCCGGCTTCGAAGTCCGCGACGTGCATCCGACCCACTATGGTCGTATTTGCCCGATCGAAACGCCGGAAGGTCCGAACATCGGTCTTATCAACTCGCTGGCGACCTTTGCCCGCGTCAACAAGTACGGCTTCATCGAAAGCCCTTATCGCCGCATCATCGACGGTAAGGTGACCAACGACGTGCTCTACCTCTCCGCCATGGAAGAGGCGAAGTACTACGTTGCTCAGGCCAACGCCGAGCTCGACGCCGACGGCTCCTTCATCGAGGAATTCGTCGTTTGCCGTCATGCCGGCGAAGTCATGCTCGCTCCGCGCGACAACATCAACCTGATGGACGTCTCGCCGAAGCAGCTGGTTTCGGTCGCTGCCGCGCTGATCCCGTTCCTGGAAAACGACGACGCCAACCGCGCGCTCATGGGCTCGAACATGCAGCGTCAGGCCGTGCCGCTTCTGCGCGCCGAAGCGCCGTTCGTCGGCACCGGCATGGAGCCGGTCGTTGCTCGTGACTCCGGTGCTGCTATCGGCGCCCGTCGCGGCGGCGTGGTCGACCAGGTCGACGCAACGCGTATCGTTATCCGCGCCACCGAAGACCTCGATCCGTCGAAGTCCGGCGTCGATATCTACCGCCTGATGAAGTTCCAGCGTTCGAACCAGAACACCTGCGTCAACCAGCGTCCGCTGGTCACCGTTGGTGACGTGGTCAACAAGGGCGACATCCTGGCCGACGGTCCGTCGACCGATCTCGGCGATCTGGCTCTCGGTCGGAACGTGCTTGTCGCGTTCATGCCGTGGAACGGCTACAACTACGAAGATTCGATCCTGCTCTCCGAGCGTATCGTTGCCGACGACGTGTTCACCTCCATCCACATCGAAGAATTCGAAGTGATGGCGCGCGACACCAAGCTCGGTCCGGAAGAAATCACCCGCGATATACCGAACGTTTCGGAAGAAGCGCTGAAGAACCTGGACGAAGCCGGCATTGTTTACATCGGCGCAGAAGTTCAACCGGGTGATATCCTCGTCGGCAAGATCACGCCGAAGGGCGAAAGCCCGATGACGCCGGAAGAAAAGCTTCTGCGCGCCATCTTCGGTGAGAAGGCCTCCGACGTTCGCGACACCTCCATGCGCATGCCGCCCGGTACCTACGGTACGGTCGTCGAAGTTCGTGTCTTCAACCGCCACGGCGTCGAGAAGGACGAACGCGCCATGGCGATCGAGCGCGAAGAGATCGAACGTCTTGCCAAGGACCGCGACGACGAGCAGGCGATCCTCGACCGTAACGTCTACGGCCGCCTGATCGAAATGCTCCGTGGCCAGGTTGCACTTGCCGGTCCGAAGAGCTTCAAGAAGGGCACGGAACTGTCCAACGCCGTCGTCTCCGAATATCCGCGCTCGCAGTGGTGGATGTTCGCCGTCGAGGACGAAAAGGTTCAGGGCGAGCTCGAAGCTCTGCGCGGCCAGTACGACGAGTCCAAGTCGCGCCTCGAGCAGCGCTTCATGGACAAGGTCGAGAAGGTCCAGCGTGGCGATGAAATGCCTCCGGGCGTCATGAAGATGGTCAAGGTCTTCGTCGCTGTGAAGCGCAAGATCCAGCCTGGCGACAAGATGGCTGGCCGTCATGGCAACAAGGGCGTCGTATCGCGCATCGTGCCGGTCGAAGACATGCCGTTCCTGGAAGACGGCACGCATGTCGACATCGTGCTGAACCCGCTCGGCGTGCCGTCGCGCATGAACGTCGGTCAGATCCTCGAGACGCACCTCGGCTGGGCTTGCGCCGGCATGGGTCGTCAGATCGGCGAGCTGATCGAAGCCTATAAGGCAAGCGGCAACATCGAGCCCCTGCGCCAGACGATCGACATGGTCGTCGGTGACGGTCCGAAGAGCGACGACGTTCACGAGTATGACGACGCGTCGGTTCTGCGCTTGGCTGATCAGTGGAAGCGTGGCGTGTCCATCGCGACCCCGGTCTTCGACGGCGCCGGCGAAGTCGACGTCAACGAAATGCTCGCAATGGCAGGTCTGAAGCAGACCGGTCAGTCGACGCTCTATGACGGTCGTACCGGCGAGCAGTTCGACCGCCAGGTCACGGTTGGCTACATCTACATGCTGAAGCTGAACCACCTGGTCGACGACAAGATCCACGCCCGCTCGATCGGCCCGTACTCGCTCGTCACCCAGCAGCCGCTGGGCGGTAAGGCGCAGTTCGGCGGTCAGCGCTTCGGCGAAATGGAAGTCTGGGCGCTCGAAGCTTACGGTGCAGCCTACACGCTGCAGGAAATGCTCACGGTCAAGTCGGACGACGTGGCCGGCCGCACCAAGGTCTACGAAGCGATCGTCCGTGGCGACGACACCTTCGAAGCGGGCATTCCGGAGAGCTTCAACGTTCTCGTCAAGGAAATGCGGTCGCTGGGCCTCAGCGTCGAATTGGAAAACTCCAAGGTCGACGATCTGCAGGCAGCGGGCCAGCTTCCGGACGCAGCCGAGTAATAGTCGATAGGGTGCGCGCTGTTCGTCAGCGCGCACCGTTCCCGCCGGCGCCCGAATTGGTGTGGCGCTAGGCAGGGACGATTTCGCCGCATTCTGCGGTTATTGTCGTTTTAAGGCGTCAGTCCGGTTCCCGGGAATTTGCCGGTACTGATTGCAACTCGAGGGCGTTTCGCCCCTAAAGGAGACAGGCATGAACCAAGAGGTCATGAATCTTTTCAATCCGCAGGTGCCTGCACAGAATTTCGATTCCATCCGGATTTCGATCGCATCGCCGGAGAAGATTCTTTCCTGGTCTTATGGTGAGATCAAGAAGCCGGAGACGATCAACTATCGTACGTTCAAGCCGGAACGCGATGGTCTCTTCTGCGCGCGAATCTTCGGGCCGATCAAGGATTACGAGTGCCTGTGCGGCAAGTACAAGCGCATGAAGTACAAGGGCATCATCTGCGAAAAGTGCGGCGTCGAAGTCACGCTGTCGCGCGTTCGCCGTGAGCGCATGGGCCATATCGAGCTCGCCGCTCCCGTTGCCCATATCTGGTTCCTGAAGTCGCTGCCGAGCCGTATTTCCACGCTTCTCGACATGACGCTGAAGGATGTCGAGCGGGTTCTCTACTTCGAAAACTACATCGTCACCGAGCCGGGCCTGACCGCGCTTAAGGAGCACCAGCTCCTGACGGAAGAAGAGTACATGCTCGCCGTCGACGAATATGGCGAAGACCAGTTCACCGCCATGATCGGCGCTGAAGCGATCTACGAGATGCTGGCCAGCATGAACCTCGAGAAGATCGCCGGCGATCTGCGCTCCGAGCTTGCCGATACCACGTCGGATCTCAAGCAGAAGAAGCTGATGAAGCGCCTGAAGATCGTCGAGAACTTCATGGAGTCCGGCAACCGTCCGGAATGGATGATCATGAAGGTCGTCCCGGTCATCCCGCCGGACCTGCGTCCGCTGGTGCCGCTCGACGGCGGCCGTTTCGCGACGTCGGATCTGAACGATCTGTACCGCCGCGTCATCAACCGTAACAACCGTCTGAAGCGCCTCATCGAACTGCGCGCTCCGGGCATCATCATCCGCAACGAAAAGCGCATGCTGCAGGAATCTGTCGATGCGCTGTTCGACAACGGCCGTCGCGGCCGCGTCATCACGGGCGCCAACAAGCGTCCGCTGAAGTCGCTGTCCGACATGCTCAAGGGCAAGCAGGGCCGCTTCCGTCAGAACCTGCTCGGCAAGCGCGTCGACTATTCCGGCCGTTCGGTCATCGTGACCGGTCCGGAGCTGAAGCTGCATCAGTGCGGCTTGCCGAAGAAGATGGCGCTCGAACTGTTCAAGCCGTTCATCTACGCCCGCCTCGACGCCAAGGGTTATTCCTCGACCGTCAAGCAGGCCAAGAAGCTGGTTGAAAAGGAAAAGCCGGAAGTTTGGGATATCCTCGACGAGGTCATCCGCGAGCATCCGGTTCTGCTGAACCGCGCGCCGACGCTGCACCGCCTGGGTATCCAGGCCTTCGAACCCATGCTGGTCGAAGGCAAGGCCATTCAGTTGCACCCGCTCGTCTGCACGGCCTTCAACGCCGACTTCGACGGTGACCAGATGGCCGTTCACGTGCCGCTGTCGCTCGAAGCCCAGCTTGAAGCCCGCGTGCTGATGATGTCGACCAACAACATCCTGCATCCGGCAAACGGCGCACCGATCATCGTTCCGTCGCAGGACATGGTTCTCGGTCTCTATTACCTCTCGATCCTGAACCAGAACGAGCCGGGCGAAGGCATGGCCTTCTCCGATCTCGGCGAGCTGCATCACGCTCTGGAAAACAAGGTCGTGACGCTGCACTCGAAGATCCGCGGCCGCTTCAAGTCGATCGACGAAGATGGCAAGCCCTATTCGAAGATCTATGAAACGACCCCTGGCCGCCTGCTGATCGGCGAACTGCTGCCGAAGCACGGCAAGGTGACCTTCGACATCTGCAACCAGGAAATGACCAAGAAGAACATCTCCAAGATGATCGACACGGTCTACCGTCATTGCGGTCAGAAGGACACGGTCATCTTCTGCGACCGCATCATGCAGCTCGGCTTCGCCCATGCCTGCCGCGCCGGCATTTCGTTCGGCAAGGACGACATGGTCATCCCGAGCACCAAGGCCAAGATCGTCGGCGATACCGAAGCGCTCGTGAAGGAATATGAGCAGCAGTACAATGACGGTCTGATCACCCAGGGCGAAAAGTACAACAAGGTTGTCGACGCTTGGGGCAAGGCTACGGAAAAGGTCGCCGAAGAAATGATGGCCCGCATTAAGGCCGTCGAATTCGACGAGAAGACCGGTCGTCAGAAGCCGATGAACTCGATCTACATGATGAGCCACTCGGGCGCTCGTGGTTCTCCGAACCAGATGCGTCAGCTTGGCGGCATGCGCGGCCTCATGGCCAAGCCGTCGGGCGAAATCATCGAGACGCCGATCATCTCGAACTTCAAGGAAGGCCTGACCGTGAACGAGTACTTCAACTCGACGCACGGCGCCCGTAAGGGTCTGGCAGACACCGCCTTGAAGACCGCGAACTCGGGCTACCTGACCCGCCGTCTCGTCGACGTCGCGCAGGATTGCATCGTGACGCACGTCGATTGCGGCACCGAAACCGGCCTTACCATGACTGCCATCGTCGATGCCGGTCAGGTTGTGGCCTCGCTCGGCGCCCGCATCCTCGGCCGTACGGCGCTGGACGATATCGACCATCCGGTCACGGGTGAGCGCATCGTCGACGCCGGCAAGATGATCCTTGAGCCGGATGTCGTCGAGATCGAAAAGGCTGGTATCCAGTCGATCCGTATCCGTTCGGCTCTGACCTGCGAAATCCAGACGGGCGTCTGCTCGGTCTGCTACGGCCGCGACCTTGCTCGCGGTACGCCGGTCAACATCGGTGAAGCTGTCGGCGTCATCGCCGCTCAGTCGATCGGTGAGCCGGGCACGCAGTTGACCATGCGTACCTTCCACCTGGGCGGCACGGCGACCGTGGTCGACCAGTCGTTCCTGGAAGCCTCGTATGAGGGAACGGTGCAGATCAGGAACCGCAACATGTTGCGCAACTCCGAAGGCAACCTGGTTGCCATGGGCCGCAACATGACGGTGCAGATCCTGGACGAACGTGGCGTCGAACGCTCTTCGCAGCGCGTCGCTTACGGCTCCAAGCTCTATGTCGACGACGGCGACAAGGTGAAGCGCGGCCAGCGTCTCGCAGAATGGGATCCGTATACCCGTCCGATGATGACGGAAGTGGCCGGTACGGTACACTTCGAAGACGTCGTCGACGGTCTCTCGGTTCTCGAAGCGACCGACGAGTCGACCGGCATCACCAAGCGTCAGGTTATAGACTGGCGCTCGACCCCGCGCGGTTCGGATCTGAAGCCGGCGATCGTCGTCAAGGACGCCAGCGGCAATGTTGCCAAGCTGTCGCGTGGCGGTGAAGCTCGCTTCCTGCTTTCGGTCGACGCGATCCTGTCCGTCGAGCCGGGCCAGAAGGTGTCGCAGGGCGACGTTCTTGCCCGTTCGCCGCTGGAAAGCGCCAAGACCAAGGACATCACCGGTGGTCTGCCGCGCGTTGCCGAACTGTTCGAAGCCCGTCGTCCGAAAGACCACGCCATCATCGCTGAGATCGATGGTACGATCCGCCTCGGCCGCGACTACAAGAACAAGCGCCGTGTCATCATCGAGCCGGCGGAAGACGGTGTCGAGCCGGTCGAATACCTGATCCCGAAGGGCAAGCCCTTCCACCTTCAGGAAGGCGATTATATCGAAAAGGGTGACTACATCCTCGACGGTAACCCGGCTCCGCACGACATCCTGGCGATCAAGGGCGTGGAGGCTCTGGCTTCCTACCTCGTCAACGAAATCCAGGAAGTCTACCGCTTGCAGGGCGTTGTCATCAACGACAAGCACATCGAAGTGATTGTCCGTCAGATGCTGCAGAAGGTGGAAATCACCGATGCAGGCGACAGCCAGTACATCGTCGGCGACAATGTCGACCGTATCGAACTGGAAGACGCCAATGACCGCCTGATCGAAGAAGGCAAGAAACCCGCTTACGGCGATCCGGTTCTGCTCGGCATCACCAAGGCGTCGCTGCAGACCCCGTCCTTCATCTCCGCCGCCTCCTTCCAGGAAACGACGAAGGTGCTGACGGAAGCTGCGATCGCCGGCAAGACCGACGGTCTGCAGGGCCTGAAGGAAAACGTCATCGTCGGCCGTCTCATCCCGGCCGGTACCGGCGGTACCATGACGCAGATCCGCCGCATCGCGACGGCTCGCGACGAGCTGATCCTGGAAGAGCGCCGCAAGGGCACGGGTGCCGCCGTCGCCACGCCGATGCTGCAGGATATGGCTGACGAGAACGCTCCGGCCGCTGAATAAGCGACTGGAGATCGAGCTGAAAATCAAAACCGCCCGGAGCGATCCGGGCGGTTTCTTTTTGGGTCAATAGTATGAAGAGCAGGCGAGGGCGGGACAGCAGGGTCCGTCTAGCGGAAGCGGATGATCGCCACTTCGCCTTCCAGTGCGCCCTGATAAGCAGAGGCGTGCGGTTCTTCTTCTGGTACGTCGGTCAGCATGCCGATCTGATCGAGATCGGCCTCGATGAAGCCTTCCTCGGCAAGGGCGTTCAGCGCTTCGCGCACGGCAGTGTCGTCGTCCGGCGCCTTCAGCATGACATGCAGATCGATGCCTTCGCCGCCGTCGGTTTCATATCCCTTGCCGATGATGATGAAGACCATGGGGCCGTCGAAATTGTTGTCGTTGTCTGGCGCAGTGATCATAAGTCTTCCTTCGGTGGTATCGATTCGGCCGAGCGATTCTTTGGACTGCCCTTGCCGTCCGGTGAAATTGTCTTTCTGTGATTCCTTATAGGGATTTTAACGAAATACCCAAGTCTATCTTGCCGGGGCGATGCCATTTCCTTCGTTAAGGCGCCAAACGGCTGGTTTACCCCGCCTTTTCGGGCTTTATGACAAAGATAATTTCTTAACCGGCCTTGACGAACCGGCGGGAAACCAGTAGTACCGCCGCCATCAGAACCCATGTGAGGCATGGCTGTTCGGAGCGACGCGCTCTGGAGTTCACCTCAAACAAGGTTCTAAACGCACGTTGAAGACACGAATGCTGCACGCAAGACGCGGTTCACTGCGTCCTCTGCTTTTGGTGGTCCATCTGCGAAAGCGGATCGGGCCACGTTTTGCGCATTGAGACGAACGCGTGTCGTTGCCGGAGACGGCGAGAGTCAAGCCCGCAAGGGTGTCGAGATAGATTTACAAGGGATGGTTGAATGCCTACCGTAAACCAGCTGATCCGCAAGCCTCGCCAGGCGCAGGTAAAGCGTAACAAGGTTCCCGCTCTCCAGGAGAACCCGCAGAAGCGCGGCGTTTGCACCCGCGTCTACACGACGACGCCGAAGAAGCCGAACTCGGCTCTGCGTAAGGTCGCAAAGATCCGCCTGACCAACGGCTTCGAAGTCATTGGTTACATCCCGGGTGAAGGCCATAACCTTCAGGAACACTCTGTCGTCATGATCCGTGGCGGCCGCGTTAAGGACCTTCCGGGTGTTCGCTATCACATCATCCGCGGCGTTCTCGATACCCAGGGTGTCAAGAACCGCAAGCAGCGCCGTTCCAAGTATGGTGCAAAGCGTCCGAAGTAATTCGGTTTCATATAATCCGGCGCTGCGCGAGGTTCTCCGCGTTGTAAAGTGCCGCTAACAGTTGAGAGACGAGAAGTATGTCCCGACGTCACAGAGCAGAAAAACGCGAGATCAATCCGGACCCGAAGTTCGGCGATCTGGTCGTCACGAAGTTCATGAATGCCATCATGCTGGACGGCAAGAAGTCCGTAGCTGAAAACATCGTATACGGCGCATTCGACGCCGTGCAGGGCAAGGCAAAGCAGGAGCCGCTCGGCGTGTTCCATCAGGCTTTGGATAACATCGCTCCGCACGTTGAAGTCCGTTCGCGCCGCGTTGGTGGTGCTACGTATCAGGTTCCGGTCGACGTTCGTCCCGAGCGCCGTCAGGCTCTTGCCATTCGCTGGCTGATCGCTGCTGCCCGCAAGCGCAACGAAACCACTATGGTCGACCGTCTCTGCGGCGAACTTCTTGATGCCTCCAACAACCGCGGCTCTGCCGTCAAGAAGCGCGAAGACACGCACAAGATGGCTGACGCCAACCGTGCGTTCTCGCATTATCGCTGGTAATCCCGAACGGTTTCCGAAAGGCAGTCCACCATGGCTCGCGAATATAAAATCGAAGACTACCGCAATTTCGGTATCATGGCGCACATCGACGCCGGCAAGACCACGACCACCGAGCGTATTCTTTACTACACCGGCAAGTCGCACAAGATCGGCGAAGTCCACGACGGCGCAGCCACCATGGACTGGATGGAGCAGGAGCAGGAGCGTGGCATCACGATCACCTCCGCTGCCACCACCACCTACTGGAAGGGCCGTGACGGCAAGACGCGCCGCTTCAACATCATCGACACCCCTGGCCACGTCGACTTCACCATCGAAGTCGAGCGTTCGTTGCGCGTTCTCGACGGCGCCATCGCGCTGCTCGACGCCAACGCCGGTGTCGAGCCGCAGACGGAAACCGTTTGGCGTCAGGCTGAGAAGTACAATGTCCCGCGGATGATCTTCTGCAACAAGATGGACAAGACCGGCGCCGATTTCTATCGCTCGGTCGAAATGATTAAGACCCGTCTTGGCGCCACCGCTGTCGTCATGCAGTTGCCGATCGGTGCCGAAACCGAATTCAAGGGCGTCGTCGATCTGATCGAGATGAATGCTCTCATCTGGCGCGACGAGTCGCTCGGCGCTCAGTGGGACGTCGTTGAAATCCCGGAAGACATGAAGGCCAAGGCCGAAGAATATCGCGAAAAGCTGATCGAGACCGTTGTCGAGATCGACGAAGCCGCGACTGAAGCCTACCTCGAAGGCAACCTGCCGGACAACGATCAGATTCGCGCGCTCGTTCGTCGCGGCACGATCGATGTCAAGTTCCATCCGATGTTCTGCGGCACCGCCTTCAAGAACAAGGGTGTTCAGCCGCTGCTCGATGCCGTTGTCGACTACCTGCCGTCGCCGCTCGACATTCCGGCGATCAAGGGCATCGACTTCAAGACCGACGCCGAGATAGAACGTCATGCCGACGACAACGAGCCGTTGTCCATGCTGGCGTTCAAGATCATGAACGACCCCTTCGTCGGTTCTCTGACCTTCGCCCGTATCTACTCCGGTAAGCTCGAAAAGGGTGTATCGGTCATGAACACGGTCAAGGACAAGCGCGAGCGCGTCGGCCGCATGCTGCAGATGCACTCGAACTCGCGTGAAGACATCGAAGAAGCCTTCGCCGGCGACATCGTTGCTCTGGCCGGCCTTAAGGAAACCACCACTGGCGATACGCTCTGCGATCCGCTGAAGCCGGTTATCCTCGAGCGCATGGAATTCCCCGAGCCGGTCATTCAGATCGCGATTGAGCCGAAGACCAAGGGCGACCAGGAAAAGATGGGCCTCGCGCTCAACCGTCTGGCTGCCGAAGATCCGTCCTTCCGTGTGAAGACGGACCAGGAATCGGGCCAGACGATCATTGCCGGCATGGGTGAACTTCACCTCGACATCATCGTCGACCGCATGCGTCGTGAATTCAAGGTCGAAGCTACCGTCGGCGCGCCGCAGGTTGCTTACCGCGAAACGATCACGCGTCAGACCGAGAAGGACTACACCCACAAGAAGCAGTCGGGTGGTACCGGTCAGTTCGCTCGCGTCAAGATCGTGTTCGAACCGAACCCGGAAGGCGACGAATTCAAGTTCGAGTCCAAGATCGTCGGCGGTGCTGTTCCGAAGGAATACATCCCGGGCGTACAGAAGGGTATCGAAAGCGTTCTGTCTTCGGGCCCGCTGGCTGGCTTCCCGATGCTCGGCGTCAAGGCGACGCTGATCGACGGCGCCTTCCACGACGTTGACTCGTCGGTTCTGGCCTTCGAAATCGCCGCACGTGCCTGCTTCCGTGAAGCAGCTCGCGAAGCTGGTGCCCAGCTCCTCGAGCCGATGATGAAGGTCGAAGTCGTGACGCCGGAAGACTATGTCGGCGACGTCATCGGCGACCTGAACTCGCGTCGTGGCCAGATCCAGGGCCAGGAAAGCCGTGGTATCGCCGTTGTCATCAACGCGAATGTCCCGCTGGCAAACATGTTCAAATACGTCGACAACCTGCGCTCCATGTCTCAGGGCCGTGCGCAGTACACCATGACCTTCGATCATTATTCGCCGGTCCCGTCGAACGTCGCACAGGAAATCCAGGCAAAGTATTCCGGTCAGAAGTGACCGGAATACCAATTGACCGATAACAAGAATTGATCCCTTCGGGGACAGGAAAAACGGAGAGCCGAAAATGGCAAAGAGTAAGTTTGAGCGCAATAAGCCGCACGTTAACATCGGCACGATCGGCCACGTTGACCACGGCAAGACGTCTCTGACGGCAGCGATCACGAAGTTCTTCGGTGAGTTCAAGGCGTATGACCAAATCGACGCGGCACCGGAAGAAAAGGCTCGTGGCATCACGATTTCGACGGCTCACGTTGAATATGAGACGGCTGCCCGTCACTATGCGCACGTCGACTGCCCCGGCCACGCTGACTATGTGAAGAACATGATCACGGGTGCGGCGCAGATGGACGGCGCGATCCTGGTTTGCTCGGCTGCCGACGGCCCGATGCCGCAGACGCGCGAACACATCCTGCTCGCCCGCCAGGTTGGCGTTCCGGCGATCGTTGTGTTCCTGAACAAGGTCGACCAGGTTGACGACGCCGAGCTTCTGGAGCTCGTCGAGCTTGAAGTTCGCGAACTGCTGTCGTCCTACGACTTCCCGGGCGACGACATTCCGGTTGTCAAGGGTTCGGCGCTTGCAGCTCTGGAAGACAGCAACAAGGAAATCGGCGAAAACGCGATCCGCGAACTGATGGCAGCCGTTGACGCCTACATCCCGACGCCTGAGCGTCCGATCGACCAGCCGTTCCTGATGCCGATCGAAGACGTGTTCTCGATCTCGGGCCGTGGTACGGTTGTGACGGGCCGCGTCGAGCGTGGCATTGTCAAGGTTGGTGAAGAAGTCGAAATCGTCGGCATTCGTCCGACGTCGAAGACGACGGTGACCGGCGTTGAAATGTTCCGCAAGCTGCTCGACCAGGGCCAGGCCGGCGACAACATCGGCGCGCTGATCCGCGGTGTGAACCGCGACGGCGTCGAGCGTGGCCAGATCCTGGCAAAGCCGGGCACTGTTAAGCCGCACAAGAAGTTCAAGGCCGAAGCCTACATCCTGACGAAGGAAGAAGGCGGCCGTCATACGCCGTTCTTCACGAACTACCGTCCGCAGTTCTACTTCCGCACGACGGACGTGACGGGCATCGTGACGCTTCCGGAAGGCACGGAAATGGTTATGCCTGGCGACAACATCACGGTTGACGTCGAGCTGATCGTTCCGATCGCGATGGAAGAAAAGCTGCGCTTCGCGATCCGCGAAGGCGGCCGCACCGTCGGCGCCGGCATCGTCGCTAGCATCGTCGAGTAATTCGAAGTCGGCCACTTCATCCGAGTGGCCGATTCGATGACAATAATATGATGCAAGCGGCGGTAGCCGCTTGCTTATGACATCGAAATGTTGCAAATGGCGCGCGAGCGCGATTTGCGCCCTGCTTCGAATAACGAAGCGGCCAATGAGATTAACAATAAGGTGGGCCGAAAGGTCTAAAGAAGTGGATGGGGATGCCGCAGCCGGCGTCCCTCTCGATCTTTGAAACCGGTGGTCCGCCTTAGGAAAAAGAACAATGCGTGCCCTTTTTTAGCGGCACGCGAGATAACAAAACACAAGGATAACGTCGAATGAACGGCCAAAATATCCGCATTCGCCTGAAGGCGTTCGATCACCGGATTCTCGATGCTTCCACGCGCGAGATCGTGTCGACGGCGAAGCGCACCGGTGCTAGCGTCCGGGGCCCCGTTCCGCTTCCGACCCGTATCGAGAAGTTCACGGTTAACCGGTCCCCGCACATCGACAAGAAGAGCCGCGAGCAGTTCGAGATGCGCACGCATAAGCGCCTTCTCGACATCGTTGACCCGACCCCGCAGACGGTAGACGCGCTGATGAAGCTCGATCTCGCCGCCGGTGTCGATGTTGAGATCAAGCTCTGAGACCTCTGGTCCTCGAGCTGAGTGAGAAGGATTGAACCGATGCGTTCAGGTGTGATTGCACAGAAGGTGGGAATGACCCGCGTCTATAACGACGCCGGCGAGCATGTCCCGGTAACCGTATTGCGTTTGGATGGCTGCCAGGTCGTGGCTCAGCGCACAGTTGAAAAGAATGGCTACACCGCAGTTCAGCTCGGTGCCGGCCAGGCGAAAGTCAAGAACACGACGAAGGCCCTGCGCGGTCACTTCGCCGTTGCCAGCGTTGAGCCGAAGGCCAAGCTCGTAGAATTCCGTGTCACGGATGAGAACCTGCTTGAAGTCGGCACCGAGCTCAATGCAGGTCACTTCACGGCGGGCCAGCTCGTCGATGTGACTGGCACGACGATCGGTAAGGGCTTTGCCGGCGCCATCAAGCGCCACGGCTTCGGCGGTCTGCGCGCCACGCACGGTGTGTCGGTTTCGCACCGCTCGCACGGTTCGACCGGCTCGCGCCAGGACCCGGGCAAGGTGTTCAAGAACAAGAAGATGGCTGGTCACATGGGCCAGACGCGCGTCACGACGCAGAACCTCGAAGTGGTATCGACCGATGAAGATCGCGGTCTGATCCTCGTCAAGGGCGCAGTTCCCGGCTCCAAGGGTGCCTGGATCATCGTGCGCGATGCCGTCAAGTCGGCTGCGAAGTAAGGGAGCCAAACCAATGGAATTGAACGTCAAGACCCTCGAGGGAAAAGACGCTGGGAAGGTTTCCCTTTCTGATGCGATTTTCGGCCTCGAGCCGCGTGAGGACATCCTCGCACGCGTCATTCGCTGGCAGCTCGCCAAGAAGCAGCAGGGCACGCACAAGGCCCAGGGCCGCGCTGAAGTGTCCCGCACCGGCGCCAAGATGTACAAGCAGAAGGGTACGGGCCGCGCTCGTCACCATTCGGCTCGCGCTCCGCAGTTCCGCGGCGGTGGTAAGGCTCACGGCCCGGTCGTGCGCAGCCACGAGCACGATCTGCCGAAGAAAGTTCGCGCCCTCGGCCTGCGTCACGCTCTGTCCGCCAAGCTGAAGTCCGAAGACGTCATCGTCATCGACAGCCTGGTTGCAGCCGATGCGAAGACCAAGGCCCTGGCCAGCACCTTCGAGACGCTTGGCCTGACCAACGCGCTCTTCATCGGTGGTGCTGAGCTGGACAGCAACTTCAAGCTCGCGGCCCAGAACATCCCGAACATCGATGTTCTGCCGATCCAGGGCATCAACGTTTACGACATCCTGCGCCGCGGCAAGCTCGTGCTGTCCAAGGCTGCAGTTGAAGCTCTAGAGGAGCGATTCAAGTGACGGATCTTCGCCATTACGATGTGATCGTTTCTCCTGCGATCACCGAAAAGTCCACGCTGGTTTCGGATAACAACCAGGTTGTTTTCAACGTTGCCAAGACCGCGACGAAGCCGGAAATCAAGGCTGCCGTCGAAGCGCTGTTCGGCGTCAAGGTCACGGCCGTCAACACTCTGCTGCGCAAGGGCAAGGTCAAGCGGTTCCGCGGCCTGGTCGGCAAGCAGAAGGACGTGAAGAAGGCTGTTGTGACGCTCGCCAAAGGCCAGTCGATCGACGTCTCCACCGGTCTCTGAGGAATAAGAAAATGGCATTGAAAACATTCAATCCGACGACCCCGAGCCAGCGTCAGCTGGTCATCGTCGACCGGTCCTCGCTCTACAAGGGCAAGCCGGTCAAGACCCTGACCGAAGGCCTGACCTCCAAGGGTGGCCGCAACAACCTGGGCCGCATCACCGTGCGCTTCCAGGGCGGCGGTCACAAGCGCAGCTACCGTCTGGTGGACTTCAAGCGTCGCAAGTTCGACGTCGAGGCAACCGTCGAGCGCATCGAATACGATCCGAACCGTACCGCTTACATCGCGCTGGTGAAGTACACGGACGGCGAACTGGCCTATATCCTGGCTCCGCAGCGTCTTGCTTCCGGTGACAAGGTCATCGCTTCGGACAAGGCTGTGGACGTGAAGCCGGGCAACACCATGCCGCTTCAGTTCATCCCGGTCGGCTCCATCATCCACAACGTGGAAATGAAGCCGGGCAAGGGCGGCCAGATCGCTCGCTCCGCCGGTTCGTACGCCCAGCTCGTCGGTCGTGACCAGGGCATGGCGATCCTTCGCCTGAACTCCGGCGAACAGCGCCTCGTGCACGGCTCTTGCCTGGCAACGATCGGCGCCGTTTCGAACCCGGACCACGGCAACATCAACGACGGCAAGGCCGGTCGTTCCCGTTGGCGCGGCAAGCGTCCGCATAACCGCGGCGTTGTCATGAACCCGGTCGACCATCCGCACGGCGGTGGTGAAGGCCGCACCTCCGGTGGTCGCCATCCGGTGACCCCGTGGGGCAAGCCGACCAAGGGCAAGCGTACGCGGTCGAACAAGTCGACCGACAAGTTCATTATGCGCTCGCGCCATCAGCGCAAGAAGTAAGAGAGGAAGTCTCAAGTGGCTCGTTCAGTATGGAAAGGTCCGTTTGTTGACGGCTATCTTCTCAAGAAGGCTGAGAAGGTGCGCGAAGGCGGACGCAGCGAAGTGATCAAGATGTGGAGCCGTCGCTCCACCATCATGCCGCAGTTCGTTGGTCTCACCTTTGGTGTTTACAACGGCAGCAAGCATATTCCGGTCAGCGTCAATGAAGACATGGTCGGACACAAGTTCGGCGAGTTCGCCCCGACCCGTACCTATTATGGTCACGGTGCGGACAAGAAGGCGAAGAGGAAGTAACAATGGGCAAGGCAAAAACCGAACGCCGGCTGAAGGACAATGAAGCGCAGGCAGTTGCGCGCACGCTCCGTGTCAGCCCGCAGAAGCTCAACCTGGTCGCGGCTTCTATCCGCGGCAAGAAGGTTGATCGCGCGCTCGCAGAGCTGGAATTCTCGCGCAAGCGCATCGCTGGCGCCGTCAAGAAGACGCTCGAATCCGCGATCGCCAACGCAGAAAACAACCACGATCTTGACGTTGACTCGCTGGTCGTTGCGGAAGCCTACGTCGGCAAGTCGATCGTCATGAAGCGTTTCCACGCTCGTGGCCGTGGCCGCGCATCTCGCATCGAGCGGCCGTTCGCGCACCTGACGATCGTCGTTCGTGAAGTGGAAGCTCAAGGGGAGGCCGCGTAATGGGTCAGAAAATCAATCCGATCGGTTTTCGTCTTGGCATCAACCGTACTTGGGATAGCCGCTGGTTTGCGGACAATGCCGAGTATGGTCAGCTCCTCCACGAAGACCTGAAGATGCGCAAGTTCGTCATGAACGAACTGAAGCAGGCCGGTATCTCCAAGGTGGTCATCGAGCGTCCGCACAAGAAGTGCCGCGTCACGATCCACTCGGCTCGTCCGGGCCTGATCATCGGTAAGAAGGGCGCTGACATCGACAAGCTCCGCAAGAAGCTGTCGGACATGACGAATTCCGAAACGCATCTCAACATCGTTGAAGTGCGCAAGCCGGAAATCGATGCGACGCTGGTTGCCCAGTCGATCGCTCAGCAGCTCGAGCGCCGTGTTGCTTTCCGTCGCGCTATGAAGCGCGCCGTTCAGTCCGCGATGCGTCTTGGCGCCGAAGGCATCAAGATCACCTGCGCCGGCCGTCTCGGCGGTGCAGAAATCGCTCGTACGGAATGGTACCGCGAAGGTCGCGTGCCGCTGCATACGCTGCGCGCCGACATCGACTACGGCACGGCTGAAGCAGAAACCGCATTCGGCATCTGCGGCATCAAGGTCTGGATCTTCAAGGGCGAAATCCTTGAACACGATCCGATGGCCTCCGAACGCCGCGCGCTCGAAGGCGACGCTCAAGGTCCGGCTAGCCGCGATCGCGATAGAGACCGCCGCCGCGACAACGCTTGATAGCGTTCGTGGCAGATAAGTTCGGAGAATAAGAAAATGTTGCAGCCAAAGCGTACGAAGTACCGCAAGCAATTTAAGGGCCGCATCAAGGGCGTTGCCAAGGGTGGTTCTGACCTCGCGTTCGGCGAATTCGGTCTGAAGTCGCAGGAGCCCAACCGCGTCAACGCTCGTGAGATCGAAGCGGCTCGCCGCGCGATCACGCGCTACATGAAGCGCGCCGGCCGTGTATGGATCCGCGTGTTCCCGGATGTTCCGGTAACCGCAAAGCCGACCGAAGTCCGCATGGGTAAAGGTAAGGGCTCTGTCGAATATTGGGCATGCAAGGTCAAGCCTGGCCGTATGATGTTCGAGATCGATGGTGTGAGCGAGGAAATCGCTCGCGAGGCTCTGCGCCTCGGCGCCGCCAAGCTCTCGGTCAAGACGCGCTTCGTGCAGCGCATTGCAGAGTAAGGAAGAAGCTCATGAAAGCCGCAGATGTTCGCGCCCTGAGCGCCGACCAACTCAAGGACGAGCTTGCCAAGCTGAAGAAGGAGCAGTTCAATCTGCGCTTTCAGAAGGCGACCGGCCAGCTTGAAAAGTCCTCGCGCATCAACGAAGTCCGCAAGGACATCGCTCGCGTGAAAACCATTGCCCGCCAGAAGGCGGCAGAAGCAAAGGCCTAAAGGAAGAATAACATGCCGAAGCGCATTCTGCAGGGCGTCGTGGTCAGCGACAAGAACGAGAAGACGGTAGTTGTCCGCGTTGAGCGTCGTTTCGCTCACCCGCTGCTCCAGAAGACCGTTCGTCGTTCCAAGAAGTACAAGGCTCACGACGAAAACAATCAGTACAAGGTCGGCGACGTCGTTTCCATCGAGGAATGCGCACCGATCTCCAAGGACAAGACCTGGACGGTCGTTTCCGCCCAGACCAAGTAACAGAATTTCGCTCAGGCCCTTGCGCTTGGGCGAAATATCTGTATGAAGCACGAGCTTGGAAGCAGGACGCTCGAGAACGGGCGTTCTTTTGCTTTATTGATGGCCGGCGAGGTGACCCAGGCGGTCCCGAGTGCCGGAGAAATCAGACAAGACACTAGTCCATAAGCCGGGGTAGGGGGCTGTTAAGCCCAACCATTCCGGTAACAACAAGAAGGCGACCTGACATGATTCAGATGCAAACAAACCTCGACGTGGCGGATAATTCCGGCGCACGTCGTGTCATGTGCATCAAGGTGCTGGGCGGCTCGAAGCGCAAGTATGCCTCGATCGGCGACGTCATCGTCGTTTCGATCAAGGAAGCCATTCCGCGCGGCCGCGTGAAGAAGGGTGACGTGATGAAGGCGGTTGTCGTTCGCACCGCCAAGGACATCCGTCGTCCGGATGGCAGCGTCATCCGCTTCGATACCAATGCAGCAGTCCTCATCGACAACAAGAAAGAGCCGATCGGCACCCGTATCTTCGGACCGGTTCCGCGCGAACTTCGCGCCAAGAACCACATGAAGATCATCTCGCTGGCTCCAGAAGTACTTTAAGGAGCGGAGCGATGCAAAAGATCCGTAAAGGCGACAAGGTCGTCGTATTGGCCGGCAAGGACAAGGGCCGCACCGGCGAAGTTATTCAAGTGCTGCCGAAGGAAGACCGTGCGGTCGTCCGTGGCGTCAACGTCGTCAAGCGCCATCAGCGCCAGACGCAGACCCAGGAAGCCGGCATCATCAATAAGGAAGCCCCGCTTCACCTGTCCAACATTGCGATCGTCGACAAGGACGGCAAGCCGACCCGCGTCGGTTTCAAGGTTGTAGATGGTAGGAAGGTCCGTGTGGCCAAGACCTCGGGAGAAGTGATCGATGGCTGAGGCAAAGTACGAGCCGCGGCTCAAGAAGGAATATGTTGGCCGCATTCGCGCAGCGATGCAGGAGAAGTTCTCCTACGCCAACGAAATGCAGATCCCGAAGCTGGACAAGATCGTGATCAACATGGGTGTGGGCGAAGCGACGGCTGATTCGAAGAAGCCGACCGTTGCTGCTGCCGACCTGGCTGCCATCGCTGGCCAGAAGCCGGTCATCACCCGCGCACGCAACTCCATCGCAGGCTTCAAGGTCCGCGAAAACATGCCGATTGGCGCCAAGGTGACGCTGCGCGGCGCCCGCATGTACGAGTTCATGGATCGTCTGGTCAACATCGCGCTCCCGCGCGTTCGCGACTTCCGCGGCCTGAACCCGAAAAGCTTTGACGGTCGTGGCAACTTCGCCATGGGCATCAAGGAGCACATTGTGTTCCCTGAGATCAACTACGACAAGGTTGATCAGATGTGGGGCATGGACATCATCGTTTGCACGACGGCGACAACGGACGACGAAGCACGGGCTCTTCTGAAAGAGTTCAACTTCCCGTTCCGTCAATAACCGTAACGACGAGCGTAGAAAAGGAACCCTGATATGGCGAAGACAAGCGCAGTCGAAAAGAACAAGCGCCGCCGCAATACGGTTGCCAACCAGTCTGCTAAGCGGGCTGCCCTGAAGGCAATCATCATGAACCAGTCTCTTTCGATCGAAGAGCGGTTCAAGGCTACCCTGAAGCTGGCATCGCTCCCGCGCGATGGATCCAAGACCCGCATTCGCAACCGTTGCGAAGTATCGGGCCGCCCGCGCGCCTATTACCGCAAACTGCGCATGTCGCGTATCGCGCTGCGTGAACTCGGCAACCTCGGCAAAGTGCCGGGCGTCGTCAAGTCGAGCTGGTAAGGAGCAGATTAGATGACTATGACTGATCCTTTGGGCGATATGCTCACCCGTATCCGCAACGGTGCTTCTCGCCGCAAGTCGTCGGTTTCGACGCCTTCGTCCAAGCTCCGTGCGCGTGTTCTCGATGTTCTGCAGGCTGAAGGCTACATCCGTGGCTATTCCGTCGTCGATTTCGGCAACGGCAAGTCTGAGATCAACATCGAACTCAAGTACTACGAAGGCGCATCGGTGATCCGTGAGATCGGCCGTGTGTCCAAGCCGGGCCGCCGAGTTTATGTCTCGGTGAAGTCCATTCCGCAGGTCGCGAACGGTCTCGGCATCATCATCCTTTCGACTCCGAAGGGTGTGATGGCCGATCACCAGGCTCGTGAACAGAATGTTGGTGGCGAGGTTCTCTGCTCGGTCTTCTAAGATCGAACAGGGATCTCCTTCGAAACAGACAGGTTTGAAAAAATGTCTCGTATCGGTAAGAAGCCCGTTCAGGTGCCTGCAGGAATCACGGCCTCGGTTGATGGCCAGAAGGTGACTGCTAAAGGCCCCAAGGGCGAACTGTTTTTCGTCGCTAACGACGAAATCGGTCTCAAGCTGGAAAACAATGCAATTGTCGTAACGCCGCTCAGCGACTCCAAGGATGCTCGTGCAAAGTGGGGCATGTCCCGCACGATGATCGAGAACATCCTGAAGGGTGTTAAGGACGGCTACGAGCGCAAGCTCGAAATCAACGGCGTCGGCTACCGTGCTGCCATGCAGGGCAAGAACCTGCAGCTCGCGCTCGGCTTCAGCCACGACGTGATCTACGAGCCGCCGCAGGGCATCACGATTGCTGTGCCGAAGCCGACGGAAATCGTCGTCACCGGCATCAACAAGCAGCAGGTCGGCCAGGTTGCCGCTGAAATCCGCGAATATCGCGGTCCTGAGCCCTACAAGGGCAAGGGCGTAAAGTATGCCGGCGAGCGGATCGTCCGCAAAGAAGGCAAGAAGAAGTAAGGATCACGCGAAATGGCTAGCAGGAAAGAAGCACTTGCACGTCGTGCCAACCGCGTGCGTCGTCAACTCAAGTCGGTGGCCAATGGCCGTCCGCGCCTGTCGGTTCATCGCTCGTCGAAGAACATCTACGCCCAGGTCATCGATGATGTGGCCGGCAAGACGCTTGCGTCTGCCTCCACCCTCGACAAGGATCTGCGCGGTTCTCTGAAGACCGGTGCCGACACCGCAGCCGCAGCCCTCGTTGGCAAGCTCGTTGCCGAGCGCGCCTCCAAGGCCGGCGTCAAGGAAGTCGTGTTTGACCGCGGCGCCTTCATCTATCACGGCCGCATCAAGGCTCTGGCCGATGCAGCCCGCGAAGGTGGTCTGACCTTCTGATTAAGTTTCCGGCCGGTGGCCTTCGGGCGCCGGCCGGATATCACCGGACCGCTGATCTCCTTCGGGAGGTCGATGCGGTCTTCGTTTTGTTTGCCGATTGCACCCGGAAAAGAAAAAGGAAGAGGACAATGGCACAGGAAAAGAGGGCTCCGCGGGAAGACCGCCAGAGCCGTGAAGAGCGCGATAGCGAATTCGTCGACAAGCTGGTCGCGATCAACCGCGTCGCCAAGGTTGTAAAGGGTGGCCGCCGTTTCGGTTTCGCCGCTCTCGTCGTCGTCGGTGACCAGAAGGGCCGCGTCGGCTTCGGTCACGGCAAGGCACGCGAAGTGCCGGAAGCGATCCGCAAGGCAACCGAAAGCGCCAAGCGCGACATGATCTTCGTACCGCTGCGTGACGGCCGTACGCTGCATCACGACGTCCATGGCCGCCATGGCGCCGGCAAGGTTCTGCTGCGCTCGGCCAAGGTCGGTACCGGTATCATCGCCGGCGGCCCGATGCGCGCCGTTTTCGAAACGCTCGGCGTTCATGACGTCGTTGCCAAGTCGACCGGTTCGTCGAACCCGTACAACATGGTTCGCGCCACGTTCGACGCCCTGAAGCACCAGGTTCACCCGAAGGACATCGCAGCTCAGCGCGGCATCAAGTATGCCACTCTGCAGGCTCGCCGTACGTCCTCGGGCAACGCCTCCGAAGAATAAGGGAGTTTGACCTATGGCCAAGACGACCAAGAAGGCTGAAGCCAAGGCGACCGTTACGGTCGAGCAGATTGGCAGCCCCATCCGCCGTCCGGATGTTCAGCAGAAGACGCTGATCGGTCTCGGACTGAACAAGATGCACCGTCGCCGCACGCTGGAAGACACTCCGGCTGTTCGTGGCATGATCCGTGCTGTCCAGCATCTCGTTCGCGTTGTCGACGAGAAGTGAGCCGGAGGTATTCGCTATGAAACTGAATGAGATCAAGGATAACGAAGGCTCGACCCATAGCCGCAAGCGCCTCGGCCGCGGCATCGGCTCCGGCTCCGGCAAGACCGGCGGCCGTGGTGTGAAGGGTCAGAAGTCCCGTTCGGGCGTTGCCATCAACGGCTTCGAAGGCGGCCAGATGCCCATCTACCGTCGTCTGCCGAAGCGCGGCTTCACCAACATCTTCGCTGCCGACTATGTCGTCGTGTCGCTCGCTCGCATCCAGGCTGCCGTCGATGCCGGTAAGCTCGATGCCAAGGCAACAGTCGATGCTGCCGCCCTCAAGGCTGCCGGCGTGATTCGCCGCGTCAAGGACGGCGTTCGCGTTCTTTCGGATGGCGAACTGAAGGCGAAGCTTTCGCTGGAAGTTGCAGGCGCCTCCAAGCCGGCGGTCGAAAAGATCGAAAAGGCAGGCGGTTCCATCAAGCTGCTCGCTTCTGTCGCAGAATAATCTTATCAATAAATCGCCCGGGGTGCTTCACACCGGGCGATTTTGCTCCCATATGTGAGCCTCACGAACCTGAATGATGCAGCAGTGTCTTTCCGGGGAATAACGGGAACCAAGGGTGAGGCATCCGATTGCAGCGCAATCCGTCCAAAGCCCGGCTTTTAAACAATTAAAGACTGATTCCGGACCCGGCCGATTATGCCGGAATTGGTAATGCGGAGATTTGCATGGCTTCTGCAGCGGAACAATTGGCATCCAATCTCAATTTTGCGACCTTTGCCAAAGCCGAGGATCTCAAAAAGCGCCTGTGGTTCACGCTCGGTGCTCTCCTCGTCTACCGTCTGGGTACCCATATCCCGCTTCCGGGGCTCAATCCGGCGGCCTACGCCCAGGCCTTCCAGAATCAGTCCGGCGGCATTCTCGGCCTTTTCAACATGTTTTCCGGCGGTGCCGTGCAGCGCATGGCGATTTTCGCGCTCGGCATCATGCCCTATATCTCCGCTTCGATCATCGTGCAGCTCATGACCTCGGTCGTGCCGGCGCTCGAGAACCTGAAGAAGGAAGGCGAGCAGGGCCGCAAGATCATCAACCAGTACACCCGTTACGGCACGGTGTTGCTCGGCGCTTTGCAGGCCTATGGCATTGCGATTGGCCTTGAGCACGGCAATGGCGTCGTCCTTGATCCAGGCTGGTTCTTTCGTCTTTCGACCGTCGTCACGCTGCTCGGCGGCACGATGTTCCTGATGTGGCTCGGTGAGCAGGTCACGTCGCGCGGTATCGGCAACGGTATTTCGCTGATTATCTTCGCGGGCATCGCAGCCGGTCTGCCGACCGCTCTTGCTGGTACGCTCGAACTCGGCCGCACCGGCGCTCTGTCGACCGGTCTGATTCTTGCGGTGCTCGTCGTGGCTGTCCTGGTCATTGGGCTGATCGTTTTCGTCGAGCGCGCCCAGCGCCGCCTGCTGATCCAGTATCCGAAGCGCCAGGTCGGCACCCGTATGTTCCAGGGCGATACCTCGCACCTGCCGCTGAAGCTCAACACATCAGGCGTTATCCCGGCGATCTTCGCATCGTCGCTGTTGTTGCTGCCGGCGACGGTTGCTGGTCTCGGCAATAACACGGCCCTGCCGACTTGGGTCACCTCGATTGTCGCTGCCCTTGGTCATGGCCAGCCGATCTACATGGTGCTCTACGGTGCCCTGATCGCCTTCTTCGCCTTCTTCTATACCGCGCTCGTCTTCAATCCGAAGGATACGGCCGACAATCTGAAGAAGCACGGCGGCTTCATTCCGGGTATCCGCCCGGGTGAGCGCACCGCTGAATACATCGATTATGTGCTGACCCGAATCACGGTGATCGGCGCGATCTATCTTGTCTTCGTCTGCATTCTGCCCGAAATTCTCGTGTCCCAGACCGGTATTCCGCTGTCTCTGGGTGGCACTTCGCTTCTGATCGTGGTTAGCGTAACGCTGGATACGGTGGCGCAGATTCAGGGTCACCTGATCGCACAGCAATATGAAGGCCTGATCAAGAAATCGAAGTTGCGTGGAGGAAAGAGGGGGCGATGAGATTGATACTTTTGGGGCCGCCGGGAGCAGGTAAGGGGACCCAGGCCCAGCGTATCGTGGAAAAGTACGGCATTCCGCAGCTTTCCACGGGTGATATGCTGAGGGCCGCGGTGGCAGCCGGGACTGAAGTAGGCAAGCGCGCCAAGGCCGTTATGGACGCCGGCAAGCTTGTTTCGGACGAAATTGTCAACGCCATTGTGTCCGAGCGTATCGATCAACCGGATTGCGCCAAGGGCTTTATTCTCGATGGTTTTCCGCGCACGCTCGTTCAGGCTGACGCGACGGAAGCGATGCTGAAGACGAAGGGTCTCGACCTTTCCGTCGTGATCGAGATCAAGGTGGATGACGCCGTGCTCGCCGATCGTATTTCGGGCCGTTATACCTGCGCCAATTGCGGCGCCGGTTATCACGACGAAAATCTGAAGCCCAAAGAAGAAGGTGTGTGCGACCGTTGCGGTTCCACGCATTTCAAGCGTCGCGCCGACGACAACAGAGAGACCGTCGTCGAGCGTCTGCAGGTCTACTACAAGGAAACGTCGCCGCTCATTGGCTACTATTATGCCAAGGGCAAGCTTCAGTCGGTCGACGGCATGGCCGATATTGAGCATGTGACGGCCGATATCGAGGCCATCCTTTCTAAGCTTTAGATAGCTTAAAATAAACTTGTCGGGGGCGGTTGCTTTTTTGCGCTGATTCCGCTAAACACCGCGCCAACTCGCGACATGCCATGCGATCGGCGCGGATTTCCGTAGGGAGGTCCGGGTACGGTCGTTTTGACGTGTTACGGACCCGAATTGAACAAGCAGCTCCAGGGCTGCATAACAAAGCCCTTTGCTCAGGCAAAAGGAATGCAAGGAGAACAGGCGTGGCTCGTATCGCTGGCGTCAACATCCCGACTGCAAAGCGCGTAGTTATCGCGCTTCGTTACATTCACGGGATCGGACCGAAGTTTGCACAGGAAATCTGCGAAAAGGTCGGTATTCCGGCCGAGCGTCGCGTCAATCAGCTGACGGACGCCGAAGTTCTGCAGATCCGCGAAACCATCGACCGTGACTATCAGGTCGAAGGTGACCTTCGTCGCGAAACCGCGATGAACATCAAGCGTCTGATGGACCTCGGCAGCTACCGCGGCCTGCGTCATCGTCGCGGCCTGCCGGTTCGCGGCCAGCGCACTCATACCAATGCCCGCACCCGCAAGGGTCCGGCAAAGGCTATTGCTGGTAAGAAGAAGTAATTTCCGGGAAACCGGATGTGGGAGGCTGGCGGTCTGCGCCGGCCTCTTTTGAGTTTGGAGCGGGGCCATATAGGCGTCGTTCCGGTGTAGCCGCTGGCATTACGGCGGTGAAGAGATCCAAGAAAGGACTACCATGGCCAAGGAAGCCGTCCGCGTTCGCCGTCGCGAGCGCAAGAATATTACGTCGGGCGTTGCGCACGTCAATTCGACCTTCAACAACACGATGATCACCATCACCGACGCACAGGGCAACGCCATTGCCTGGTCGTCCGCTGGTGCCAAGGGCTTCAAGGGTTCGCGCAAGTCGACCCCGTTCGCTGCCCAGATCGCTGCTGAAGACTGCGCCAAGAAGGCCCAGGAACATGGCATGAAGTCGCTGGAAGTTGAAGTTTGCGGTCCGGGCTCCGGTCGTGAATCCGCTCTGCGCGCGCTCCAGGCTGCCGGTTTCATGATCACGTCTATCCGCGACGTGACCCCGATCCCGCACAATGGTTGCCGCCCGCGCAAGAAGCGCCGCGTCTGATCATCGCCACTCACGACACCAGCCGGCACATATGTGTCCGGCTTGGTGCTTCTCAAGCTCGGTTGCCACGATTGGATGGTGGCAACGAACGGAAGGCAAGAACATGATTCAGAAAAACTGGCAGGAACTGATCAAGCCGAACAAGGTCGAGTTCTCCTCGAGCGGCCGCACCAAGGCTACGCTCGTGGCTGAACCGCTGGAGCGTGGTTTCGGTCTCACCCTCGGCAACGCGCTGCGTCGCGTTCTGCTGTCCTCTCTGCGCGGCGCCGCTGTGACGGCCGTGCAGATCGACGGCGTGCTGCATGAGTTCTCCTCTATCCCGGGCGTCCGGGAAGACGTGACGGACATCGTGCTGAACATCAAGGAAATCGCCATCAAGATGGATGGCGATGACAGCAAGCGCATGGTCGTCCGCAAACAGGGCCCAGGCGTTGTAACGGCTGGCGACATCCAGACGGTCGGCGACATTGAAATCCTCAACCCCGAGCATGTCATCTGCACGCTCGACGAGGGCGCCGAAATCCGTATGGAATTCACCGTCAACAACGGCAAGGGCTATGTCCCGGCCGAGCGCAATCGTGCGGAAGATGCTCCGATCGGTCTTATCCCGGTCGACAGCCTTTATTCGCCGGTCAAGAAGGTGTCCTACAAGGTTGAAAACACCCGCGAAGGACAGGTTCTCGACTACGACAAGCTGAGCATGTCGATCGAAACCGATGGCTCGATCACCGGCGAAGATGCCGTCGCTTTCGCGGCTCGCATCCTTCAGGATCAGCTTGGCGTCTTCGTCAACTTCGACGAGCCGCAGAAGGAAGCCGAAGAAGAAGCAGTCACCGAACTTGCTTTCAACCCGGCGCTCCTCAAGAAGGTGGACGAACTGGAACTGTCTGTTCGCTCGGCAAACTGCCTGAAGAACGACAACATCGTCTATATCGGCGACCTCATTCAGAAGACCGAAGCAGAAATGCTCCGCACGCCGAATTTTGGTCGCAAGTCGCTGAACGAAATCAAGGAAGTTCTCGCTTCCATGGGCCTGCACCTCGGCATGGAAGTGCCCGCATGGCCGCCCGAGAACATCGAAGATCTCGCCAAGCGTTACGAAGACCAATACTAACCAACAAACTGCAGGCGAGCGATGCCTGCAAGTGAAGGAGAATAGCCATGCGCCACGGTAAAGCCGGCCGCAAGCTGAATAGAACCGCTAGCCACCGTAAGGCGATGTTCGCCAACATGGCGGCTTCGCTCATCACCCATGAGCAGATCGTCACCACGCTCCCGAAGGCGAAGGAAATCCGTCCGATCGTCGAGAAGCTGGTCACCCTCGGCAAGCGCGGCGACCTGCACGCTCGTCGTCAGGCCATCTCGCAGATCCGCGATGCAGCCGTCGTTTCGAAGCTGTTCGACGCGATCGCAACGCGCTACGCCACCCGCAACGGCGGCTACCTGCGCATCATGAAGGCCGGCTTCCGCCAGGGCGACAATGCCGCTCTCGCAGTCGTCGAATTCGTTGATCGCGACACCTTCGCCAAGGGCGCAGCCGACAAGGCTCGCGTTGCTGCCGAGGAAGAAGCCGCCGCCGCTTAATCGGCTCGCTTCGAATACAAAATTAAGAGGCCGGATGAGCGATCATCCGGCCTTTTTGCGTTTGCGGTCTTCCGGGCGGACTTTCATTCTCCGTGATCGCTATGGAATATCGGCGCTCGACTGCTGAGTCGTAGACCGATCTACGCGCATCTGGCTGTGGGGAGCGTCGCTGGACATGCAGCGAAAACTGACACGGGGAAGATTGTTTCTGTTCCTGACGCTGCTGCTGACCATTGCCAGCGGCCTTGCGCTTCGGCAATATGGCTATGCGATGCATCTGCCTTTTGTGGTCGCCAAATATGGTGGATCGTTCTTGTGGGGAGCGATGGTCTACTGGCTCCTGGCGACAATTTCCATTTCGGCCAGGCGTTTCAGGATCACCTCGGCGGCTCTGATCGTTGCTGTGCTCGTGGAGCTTTTCAGGCTTTGGCATATCCCGGCGCTGGATGCTTTTCGATTGACCACCGCCGGAGCCCTGTTGCTGGGAAGGGTCTTTTCGCTCTGGAATATTTTGGCCTATGCCGCCGGTATCTCGGCGGCGCTGGCGGTTGATTGCGCGCTGTCGAGACGAGGCGCCTAGTTTGATACCAGACGAGCTTCAATCGGCTGATCTGCTGCTATCTGAGTAGCGTCAATCGCTAGCACCCTATTCCGGGCAAACGGAAGCATATCCGATTGTTCGCGTCAGCTGCAGCTTTAAGAGGCCGCCGGCAGAACGCATAGCTGCAATTCGCAATTCGGATATCAATTCGTATAATAATAATTTGAATCCTAATTAGTTTAGTGCTAATAGGTTCCCATGAAATCGTTAAACGCTCTGCAACGTATCTTCACCGCCAACTTGCTGACGACCGGCCGCCAATGGCGCCGGGTTGTCGATCTTGAGCTGAGTTCCTATGGCATATCGGAAGCCGCCGCTGCGCCGCTGCTTTGGATCGGCCGTCTGGGAGGAGGCGTGCGCCAGGTGGTTCTCGCCACCCATGTCGGCATCGAAGGCCCGTCTCTGGTCCGGCTGCTCGATCAGTTAGAGAACATGGATCTTGTCGTCCGCAAGGATGATCCGACGGATCGGCGCGCCAAAGGCTTGTGGCTCACGGCCGAAGGCGAGGTGCTTGCCTCTCGCATGGAGGACGCGCTCGACGCGCTGCGCGGCAATATCCTCGCCAATGTCGACCAGGCGGATATCGAAGCTGCCATCCGTGTCCTGAAGGCCTTCGAGGAATTCGAGGCGCCGAAGGCGGCCGACTCCGAGCAGGAGCGGGAGAAGGTCTTATGAGCATTCCCACCTGGCGCGACTGGCTGTTTTCGGTCAAAGCCTTCATCGCGGCTATCATGGCGCTGTTCATAGCGCTGTCTCTGGACCTGCCGCGTCCCTACTGGGCGATGGCTGCCGTCTACGTGGTCGCCAATCCTCTTGCCGGCGCAACCAGCTCCAAGGGGCTCTACCGCGCGCTCGGCACACTCATCGGCGCTTCTGCATCGGTGATTCTCGTCCCGCTCTTCGTCAATGCGCCGGAATTGCTTTCCGTCGTCGTTGCGCTCTGGACCGGGACACTGCTGTTCATCTCGATGCTCGACCGCACCTCGCGCAGCTATGTCTTCATGCTTGCCGGCTATACGCTGCCGCTGATCGCGCTCCCGGCCGTCGGCTCGCCTGAAACCATATTCGACGTTGCGCTCGCCCGTTCCGAGGAGATCATCATCGGCATCGTCTGTGCAAGTGTTGTCAGCGCCATTGTTTTCCCAAGTAGCGTCGGCACCGTCCTGGGTCGGCGTATCAGCTCCTGGCTCGATGACGCCGGCACCTGGGCGGATGAGATCCTGCGCGGCGAGGGCGCTTCTCCGGCAACTCCATTGAAGCGGCAGAAGCTGGCTTCCGACGTCACCGGTCTCGATCTCGTTATCAGCCAGCTCAAATATGATGCAGGCAGCCGCGACATCGTCCGGCATTCCCGTGAGCTGCGCGGCCGTCTGTTGATGTTGCTGCCGCTCTTCTCGTCCCTTGCCGATCGACTGCATGCGCTGAAGGCTGGTGAAAAGCCACTGCCGCAGGAGCTGATCACTGTACTGAACGATGTGGCCGACTGGCTCGGGCAGGGCGGCCGCAGCAAGGCTGACGATACCGCCGACACCCTCTCCCAGAAGATCGAGGAATTGCAGCAGAATGACATTGATCTCGGCTGGGACGATCTCGTCCGGTCGAGCGCTCTTGCTCGCCTGAAGGAAATCGTCGATCTCTGGCAGGATTGCCTGACGCTGCGCAACCAGATCGTCTCTGGGCAGCAGGTTGGCACCTGGCGTCCCGCTTTTCGTCACCGCGACGTCGTCGGTCACATCAGGCACTATGATTATGGGTTGCTTGCCTTCTCGGCTGGTACAGCCGTCGTCGGTATCGCGGTTGCCTGCTTCTTCTGGATTTATTCCGGATGGGCGGATGGCGCAGGCTTTGTCAGCATGGCAGCGGTTGCCTGCTCGTTTTTCGCCGCGCTCGATCGGCCCGCACCCTTCATTACCTCGATGTTCATCTGGTGTGCCGTGAGCCTGGCCATCGCCTGCGTCTACATCTTCGGCATATTGCCATCCATCTCCGGCTTCGAGATGCTGGTGCTGGTCTTTGCGCCGCCCTTCCTTGTGATGGGCCTGTTAATCCCGCGGCCGCAGACCAATATGCTCGCCATGCTGCTGACGGTGAACGGCGCAAGCTTTATCGCGTTGCAGGATCGCTATACGGCCGATTTTACCAGCTTCGCAAATAGTGCGGTCGCAGCCTTGGCGGGCGTGGGCTTCGCTTTGGTCTGGACCTTGCTCACTCGTCCGTTCGGCGCCGAATTGGCCGCCTGGCGGCTGGTGCGGGCCGGCTGGACCGATCTAGCCGAAACCGCGGCCGGCATCCGCCGCGCCGATCACGAGCGCCTGTCCGGCCGCATTCTGGATCGCCTGGGCCAGCTCGTGCCTCGGCTCGCAGCTATTGAAGACCGCGAACTGAAGAAGGTCGACGGTTTTGCCGATGTCCGTCTCGGCTTCAACGTGCTGATGCTGCAGAAGGAGCGTGGCCAGTTGAAGCCGGCTGCTGCCGCATCCATCAGCGAAGTTCTGATCGGCGTATCGGATTTCTATCGCGCGAAGCTGAAGGCCAAGCGCGGGGTGGATCCCTCAGACGCATTGCGCGCATCGATCGACGGTAGCCTCGAAGCGGTCGCTCAGGAAAAGCGGCACGCCGGCCGGGCGAGCCTCGATGCGCTTGTTGGCCTTCGCCGGGCGCTCTTCCCCCATGCCGAACCGCCGGCGAGCTGGCTGCCGCCGGTATCGGATACCACTCAACCTCTTCCCATTGCCGCCGAGTAATACTATGCCCGCAGAATTCGATCTTTATGGCGTTTATATCCCGCGCCTTCTCGTTCTCATGCTCGTGACGCTGTTTGCCGTCATCATCCTCAGGCGCCTGCTGGCATGGATCGGAGCCTACACTCTGGTCTGGCATCGCGGTCTTTTCGATCTCGCGCTTTATGTCCTGCTGCTCGGCGCTGTCTCCTCTGTCTCTCGTTGGTATTTCACATGAATACGTTGAAACTTATCGGCCGTGTGGCCGTCACTCTCATTTTCGTTGCCGCCGCCGTCTATGTCGGCCGTCAGCTTTGGGGCCACTATATGGACGAGCCGTGGACGCGTGACGCCCGCCTGCGAGCCGACGTCGTCGGCATCGCGCCCGATGTTTCCGGCCCAGTCAGCGAAGTCCTGGTAAAGGACAATCAGATCGTCAAGAAGGGTGATGTTTTGTTCCGTGTCGATCGTGATCGTTTCACGATTGCCCTGGCCCAGGCCGACGCAGCGCTCCAGGGCGCCCAAGCGGCGCTCGAACAGGCTCGCCGTGAAAACGAGCGACAGCAGCGTCTCGGCAATGCCGGCTCGGCCCAGCAGAAGGAGCAGGCGCAAACCGCCGAAGAACAGGCCCAGGCTGCCCTTGGCCAGGCGACGGCCAATCGCGCTCTTGCTCAGCTCAACCTCGACCGCTCAGAGATAAAGGCGACCGTAAATGGCAGTGTTTCCAACCTTACTCTCCGTCCGGGCGACTATGTCACCGCGGGCGCAGCGAAGGTCGCGCTGATCGACACTGACTCCCTGCGGGTCGAGGGCTATTTCGAGGAAACCAAGCTGCCGCGCATCCAGATCGGTGATGAGGTGTCGATCCGTCTGATTGGGCAGGCGGAAAAGCTGACGGGCCATGTGGAGAGCATCGCCACCGGCATCGAAGACCGCGAGCGTACCTCAGGCAGCTTGCTCGCCAACATCACCCCGACCTTCAGTTGGGTTCGTCTGGCGCAGCGTGTGCCCGTGCGCATCGCTCTCGACAGGGTACCCGACGGTACGAAGCTGATCGCCGGCCTGACCGCGACTGTAGAGGTGCAGGAGCCGGGACAGGCCAAGATCGCCAGCGCTGCGGAATGATCATCGCTTGAAAAGAGCAGGGCGGCCGAACTCAGGCCGCCTTGGAGCGGGCAACGGCGGTTGGTTTCCGCGCTGCCCTGCGCTTTTCCATCATGATCGGGCGGTAAGACCGATAAAGGATCATGGCGATCAGCAGGCCGATATAGATATATTGCTCCACTGACAGAACCTTGGTCGACAGTGCGAAATGCAACGCGCCGCAGGCGGCGATGATATAGACCAGCCGGTGCAGCCATATCCATCTCTTGCCGAGGCGTTTGATCGAAAAGTTGTTGGAGGTCACGGCCAGCGCCAGCAGCATCACTAGCCCGGCCATGCCGAACATGATGAAGGGCCGCTTCAGCACATCGTCGATGACTGCCTGCACATCGAGCGCCTGGTCGAGGACCATATAGACCGTCAGATGCATCAGCGCGTAGTAGAAGCAAAGCAGGCCGAGCGCCCGGCGGTAGCGCAGGTAGTTCCAGCCGAACAGATCGCGCGCCGGAGTAACGGCAAGCGTCAGGAGCAGGAAGCGGATCGCCCACAGGCCGAGGAACAGCTCGAAGGTTTTCACGGCATCGGCGCCGAGTTGGTCCGTGGCGCCAAGATAGAACTCCCATGCCGCCGGCACCAGGCCGACGACATAAAGCGCCCAGACGGAAGCCGGCTGCCAGCGCTTGGGCAGAGCGAGGGAAAAGGCCATCAGAAATTCGCCCTCAGGTCCATGCCGGCATAGAGGCTCGCCACCTGATCGGCATAGCCGTTGAAGGGCAGGGTGGGATGGCGGTTCGCACCGAAGAAGCCTCCTTCACCGATGCGGCGTTCGGTCGCCTGGCTCCAGCGCGGATGATCGACCGCCGGATTGACGTTGGCATAGAAGCCGTATTCCTGGCTATTGGTCGCCTGCCAGGTGTTCAGCGGCTGCTTGTCGGTGAGGGTGATTCGCACGATCGACTTGATGCCTTTGAAGCCGTATTTCCACGGGACGACGAGGCGGATCGGCGCGCCATTCGCGTTCGGCAGCGTCTCGCCATAGAGACCGACAGCCAGCAGCGTCAGCGGGTTGCGCGCTTCATCGAGGCGCAGGCCTTCGACATAGGGCCAGTTCAGCGACTGGAAGACGCCGGACTGCCCAGGCATCTCCTCAGGCCGCACCACCGTCTCGAAGGCGACGAATTTGGCGCTGCCAAGCGGTTCCACCTTGTCGAGCAGCGCAGAAAGAGGAAAGCCGTCCCAGGGGATAACCATCGACCAGGCTTCGACGCAGCGCATGCGGTAGACGCGCTCCTCCGGCGGAAATTCCTTAATCAGCGCATCGATGTCGAATGCGCCTGGTTTGCCGACCATGCCGTCGACCTTGACAGTCCAGGGCCGCGGCTTGAAGTTGCCCGAAAGCTTCGCCGGATCGGCCTTGTCGAGACCGAATTCGTAGAAATTGTTGTAGGTGGTGACGTCCTTGATCGGCGTCAGCTTCTCGTTGACCGTATAGTTGCTCTTGGTGGCGTTCAACGTATCGGCAAAGGCGCTCTTCCCGCCGGCGATTGCAATACCGGCGCCAGCCGCAGCCATGAGGAACTCCCGGCGCCTCAGATAGACCGAGCGTGGCGTGATCTCGGAGGAGGCGATCTTCGGCGGGCGATAGGAAGGCATTGCGGGTATCCCTTTCTACGATTGTAGAGATGTAACGACCTCTACGCAGGAGAAGCACGATTTGTTACCGTCTTACGACGTTATTTCTGTTGGACGGAAACCAAATTTTTGTGTGCGTTCGTGATGGAATGAACCGCCTCCCGCATTGTCTACGTCACTTGGCTAATGATCTGGCCGGAGACCTCGTTGCCTTGCAGCGTACCGGATTCGGCCTAGGTGATAGTGACAGTCCGGTGCTATTGGATTACGACAATTCCAAAAAGCAGGAATGTCGGCGCTCTCTTCGGCGCAAAGCCCTGGTCGGCCGGCGCCTCACAATTTCCAAGACGACGAGGAAGACACCATGCCAGCTTATCGTTCCAGAACAACGACCCACGGCCGCAATATGGCGGGCGCGCGCGGCCTTTGGCGCGCGACGGGTATGAAGGACAGCGATTTCGGCAAGCCTATCATTGCGGTGGTCAACTCCTTTACCCAATTCGTGCCTGGCCACGTCCACCTCAAAGATCTCGGCCAGCTCGTGGCGCGCGAAATCGAAGCGGCCGGCGGCGTTGCCAAGGAATTCAACACCATCGCCGTCGACGACGGCATCGCGATGGGCCATGACGGCATGCTCTATTCGTTGCCCTCGCGCGAACTGATCGCCGACAGCGTCGAATATATGGTCAACGCCCATTGCGCCGACGCCATGGTCTGCATCTCCAATTGCGACAAGATCACCCCCGGCATGCTGATGGCCTCGCTGCGCCTGAACATCCCGACTGTCTTCGTCTCCGGCGGCCCGATGGAGGCCGGCAAGGTGGTCCTGCATGGCAAGAAGCACGCGCTCGATCTCGTCGACGCCATGGTTGCAGCTGCCGACGACAAGATCAGCGATGAAGATGTTCAGGTCATCGAACGCTCGGCCTGTCCGACCTGCGGCTCCTGCTCGGGCATGTTCACGGCCAATTCGATGAACTGCTTGACCGAGGCTCTCGGCCTGTCGCTGCCGGGCAACGGCTCGACGCTCGCCACCCACGCGGACCGCAAGCGCCTCTTCGTCGAAGCAGGCCATCTGATCGTCGATCTCGCCCGCCGCTACTACGAGCAGGAGGATGCTTCTGTCCTGCCGCGCACCGTCGCTTCGAAGCAGGCGTTCGAGAACGCCATGGCGCTCGATATCGCCATGGGCGGATCCACCAACACGGTTCTGCATATTCTGGCGGCTGCGCATGAGGGCGAGGTCGATTTCACCATGGCCGACATCGACGCGCTGTCGCGCCGCGTGCCCTGCCTGTCGAAAGTCGCCCCGGCCAAGAGCGACGTGCATATGGAAGACGTGCATCGCGCCGGCGGCATCATGTCGATCCTCGGCGAACTCGACAAGGGCGGCCTGATCAACCGGGATTGCCCGACCGTCCACGCCGAGACGCTTGGTGATGCCATCGATCGCTGGGACATCACCCGCACCAATAGCGAGAGCGTGCGCGAATTCTTCCGCGCTGCACCTGGCGGTATTCCGACCCAGGTTGCTTTCAGCCAGAATGCCCGTTGGGAAGAACTCGACACCGACCGTCAGAACGGTGTCATCCGCAGCGTCGAGCATCCCTTCTCCAAGGATGGCGGTCTTGCCGTTCTCAAGGGCAACCTGGCGCTGGATGGCAGCATCGTAAAGACGGCCGGCGTCGATGAATCGATCCTGAAATTCTCCGGCCCGGCCAGGGTCTTCGAAAGCCAGGACGCATCCGTCAAGGCCATCCTCAGCAACGAGGTCAAGGCCGGCGACGTCGTCGTCATCCGCTACGAAGGCCCGAAGGGCGGCCCCGGCATGCAGGAAATGCTTTATCCGACCAGTTATCTGAAGTCGAAGGGTCTCGGCAAAGCCTGCGCGCTGATCACCGACGGCCGTTTCTCCGGCGGCACCTCGGGCCTTTCCATCGGCCACGTCTCGCCGGAAGCGGCAAACGGCGGCACGATCGGTCTGGTGCGTGAAGGCGACATGATCGATATCGACATCCCCAACCGCATCATCAGCCTGCGCATCGACGACAAGGAGCTCGCTGCTCGCCGCGAAGCCCAGAACGCCAAGGGTTGGCATCCGGCAGAACAGCGCAAGCGCAACGTCACCACGGCGCTGAAGGCCTATGCAGCCTTTGCGACCAGTGCCGACCGAGGTGCCGTCAGAGATCTGGGCGGGAAGTAATCAAACACCTTCTCCCCGCAGTGCGGGGAGAAGGTGGACTTGAACGGTCGAGCAGAGCGAGACCGTGAGAGGACGGATGAGGGGCCTTCTCGAATTCAACCGCGACGGCAGAGTTTGCCGGAGCCGCGGTAGCCCCTCACCCTAGCCCTCTCCCCGAGGGGCTATGGCATTCACACATTTAGAATTGCCTATGGAGTGGAGTTCTGATTCTTCTGCAAAAAGCAGGAGAATTAAGCGATGGGTGATTTGAGCCTGGGACGGTTTGGCGACCGTCGCTTGGAAAAAGGGGGGTGTTCTTGCTGGAGCGCCTTGTTGAGACGGCTGGCCAGGGGATGCGGGTGCGCAAGCTCGGCGGCAATCGGGCTGGAGAGATCCGCTTGAGCCGGTTTTTGCGCAATGATGCGGTTGATCCGCAGGCGATGATCGATGCGGCGGCGTTGCGCACGGCCAGCCGTTGCGCGGATCGGCATATCTTGGCCATTCAGGATACGACGGTGGTGCGCTCCGGCGGCGGTGGCGGTCTTTACCTGCATGCGATGATCGGGGTCGATGCGGATGATGGCGCGATCATCGGCGCGATCCATGGGCAGTTTTTAAGCCGCGACAAAGGCAAGCGCGGCACGCAGCGCGCGCGTCCGATCGAGGAGAAGGAAAGCTATCGCTGGCTGGAGGGCGCCGACCGCGCCGCGCAGGTTTGCGCGGCCGCGCGCCACATCACCGTCATCGCCGACCGCGAAAGCGATATCTACGAGGCCTTCACCCGACGGCCCGCCAATGTCGATCTCGTCATCCGGATGGCTTGGGATCGCAGCTTCGGTAAGGACCAGCCGTCGCTGTTGGCCATGGCGGACGCCTTGCCGGTTGCGGCAAGCCTGGCCTTCACGCTGCCGGCCAAGCCGGGCCGCAAAGAGCGCGACGCGCAGTTGGCGATCCGCTTCAGTGCGGTGACATTGCCGCGCCCGAAGAATGGCATCTACAACAACGTCCCGGATGGTGTGCGCCTCTTTCTGGTGGATGTGCGCGAGAGCGCACCGCCGCCGGGCGAGACGCCGATCCATTGGCGGCTGCTGACAACCTACGAGGTGTCGGATGCAGGCCAGGCGGCGGCGGTCATCGCCCTTTATCGCCGCCGCTGGGCAATCGAGCAATTGTTCCGCACCCTGAAGACGCAGGGCTTTGATATCGAAGCCCTGCGCATCGAGGACGAGGTGCCGCTGAGCAATCTAGTGATGGCCGCCTTCGTCGCGGCCGTGATTGTGCAGCAACTGGTGCATTCGCGCGACGGCGCTCCTCCGGGCGGCGCCTTGCGCCCCATCGAAGACGCCTTCGAGCCGAGCGACCGGCCGCTTCTGGAAGCCTTCAGCGCCAAGCTGGAGGGCACGACCGCCAGACAGAAGAACCCTCATCCCAAAGGCTCGCTGGCCTATGCCGCCTGGGTCTGCGCCCGCCTCGGCGGTTGGACCGGCTACTACGGCAAGCCGGGCCCAATCGTCATGCTCGACGGCTGGCAACAGTTCCAAGCAGCCAAGCGCGGCGTATCCCTTCTCCTCTCCGCTTGCGACTATGTGTGAATCTAATAGCCCCGCGTGCGGGGCAGGGGAATCGCATATGAGGAAGTTGTGGCGTTTGGTGAGGAATTGGATTCTGTAGGTTCTCCAGAAGTTGGTCTGGAGAGATTGCATGCGAGGCTTGCAGGATCTGTTTTGCGAATTGCCGGATGGTCGGGCAGCGAATGCCCGGCATTCTTTGGCTGATGTGTTGCTGATAGCCTTTGCTGCCATGTTGTGCGGGGCGGAAAGTTGCGTGGACTTTGCCGCCTTTGGCCGCGACAAGCAGGATGTGCTGAGCGAATTTCTGCAGTTGGATCATGGCGTTCCCAGTCACGACACATTTAGCCGGACGTTTCGTCTGCTGGAGCCTGCGGCATTCGAGGTGGTGTTTCGTCGCTTCATGACGGCCTTTGCCGCCGCGCTTGCCCATGCGCAAGGGGATCAGGACGAAAGACTGCCGGTGCTGGCGATTGACGGCAAATCGCTGCGCGGAGCGGTCGAGGCTGCTGGCAGCACGACGCCGCTGCATTTGGTGACGGTCTGGAGTGCCGAGCAACGGCTGGTTCTGGGCCAACGCCTGGCCGCCGGCCGCAGTGAAGTGACGGCGGCGCGTGAGATCATCGCCCTGTTAGATCTGGCCGGCAGCATCGTTACCGCCGACGCCTTGCATGGCAGTCGCCGGACGGCGCAAGCCATCCGGGCACGCAGTGGCGATTATGCCCTGATGATCAAAGGCAATCGCGGTCCGCTTCATCGGGCCGCGGCAGCCTTGTTCGCCAATGTCGAGCCGGCTGCCGCCGCAAGCCCGCACACATCCGCCGCGCACGGCCGGGTGGAAGAGCGTCGCGCCTGGGTCCGGGCGGTCCCGGATTGGGCCGAGACCTATCGCTTCGACGGCTTGGTCGCCATGGCCAGGATTGATGCGCGCCGCCTCGTCAACGGGCAGGAAGAACGCCAGACGCGATATGTCGCCCTATCGTGCCTGCTTCATCCCGACGAGGTCCTCAGGGTGGTGCGGGCTCATTGGTCCATCGAAAACAGCCAGCATTGGATTCTCGACGTCGCCTTCGGCGAAGATCGTATCCACACACGAAACGATCACACTGCGCAGAACCTCGCCATCCTCCGCCGTCTCGCCCTCAACCTGCTGCGATCCGATCCAACGAAGGACTCCATCCGCCTCAAAGTCAAAAAGGCGGGATGGAACAACTCCTTCCTCAAATCTCTCCTCGCTCAAATGCGATAGCCCTGCGTGCGGGGAGAGGGGACGACTGCGCAAGGGGCCTGCCGGTCCATGAAATGCGCTGCTACAACGGCCGATTGATCCGCTTATACGTCTCATCCAGCGCTTTCAGCCGTTCTTCATAAGCCCCCTTGATGCAGGCGGCATCCGCGCCACATGCCTGTCGCTTCTTCAGCCAGGCCGTCTGCTCGTCCTGCAACGTCCCGCGCGAGCCCATGGCGAGGAGACCAGAGAGCAGATCGAATGTCGTCACCATCTTCACGTCGGCATCATTAAGCACTCTATGATCGCAGATCGTCTTCTCGTCCGGTTGAAGGTTCTGCGCATCGCAATTGAAGCTCGCAGCCTGGGATGTGTTGGCCGCCGTGAGAGATGTGAGAAGAAAGATTGCCGCAAGGCTGTTTGATCGCATGATTTTGCTCCATTTGCCGGTTTCCGAAGCGAAATGCGCGATCACGTGCTTTTGTTCATCTCATCTGTTTTTCGTACGCGCCGACGACCATGTATGGTTCATGCTTCCGCCCTCTTTTCTTTCTAGCGTCGGGCGCTACAACGTTGTTTCAAGAGCATTAAAAAAGGAAAATTCCATGCAGGTCCTGCTGAAGCGCACCGCCGTTTCGATGATCGCCCTCATCATGACGATGCCGCTTTCCGCTGAGGCGCAGACCGCGAAGTCGGTGCCGCAGAGCCAGATGCAAATGCAGCTTTCATTCGCGCCGCTGGTCAAGCAGACGGCCGGCGCCGTGGTCAATGTCTATGCTGAGCGGCAGGTGCAGCAGCGGTCGCCCTTTGCAGGTGATCCCTTCTTCGAACAATTCTTCGGCCAGCGCATGCCGAATCGCACGGAGAAGCAGGCTTCGCTCGGTTCCGGCGTCATTGTCGAAGCGAACGGCACGGTCATCACCAACAATCACGTCATCGACGGCGCCGACGACATCAAGATCGCGCTGTCCGACGGCCGCGAGTTCCCCTGCAAGGTCGTGCTGAAGGATGATCGAGTCGATCTCGCTGTCTTGAAGATCCAATCCAAGAACGAGAGTTTCCCGATCCTGCCGATCGGCAATTCCGATGCCGTCGAAGTGGGCGATCTCGTGCTGGCGATCGGCAATCCCTTCGGCGTCGGCCAGACGGTGACGAGCGGCATAGTGTCGGCGCTGGCCCGCAACCAGGTGAAGAACGAAGTCGGCTTCTTCATCCAGACCGATGCCTCGATCAATCCCGGCAACTCCGGCGGTGCTTTGGCGAATATGTCGGGCGAACTGATCGGCCTCAACACGGCCATCTTTTCCCAGGGCGGTGGCTCCAACGGCATCGGCTTCGCCATCCCCGCCAACTTGGTCAAGGTGTTTCTCGCTGCCGCCGATCGCGGCGACAAGACCTTCGGTCGCCCCTATATCGGCGCCTCTTTCGAACCGGTGACATCAGACGTTGCCGAGGCGCTCGGCCTCGACAAGGTGCGCGGTGCGCTGGTGACCAAGGTGGTTGATGGCGGGCCGGCGGCGAAGGCCGGCCTGAAGGCCGGCGAGGTCGTTACGGCCGTCAACAATATCCCGGTCGAGCATCCGGACGCGCTTGGTTACCGTCTGACGACTGCCGGTCTCGGCGCCACCGTTGATTTGACCGTTCTGGACAACGGCAAAGAACTGCACGACAGCATGATGCTCGCGGCGGCACCTGAATCCACTCCGCGGGATGAGAAGCTGATTCAAGGCAATAATCCCTTCTCGGGCGCGACCGTCGCCAACCTCTCGCCGCGCGTCGCCGACGAGCTGCATTTGCCGACGGATTCGAGCGGCGTCGTCGTCGAGAACCTGAAAGCGGATTCGCCAGCCGATCGGCTTGGATTTGCGCCGAAAGATATCGTTATTTCCATCAACGGCGTCAACATCACCTCGACGGACGTGCTGCAGCAGGCCGTCAACGGCAATCCCAGCTTCTGGCGCGTCGAAATCGAGCGCGACGGTCAGCGCATCCGGCAGTTCTTCCGATGAGTGATGACCTATTTGCACCGCGGATACCGGAGGAGGTCGCCAATAGGCGGCCTCTTGCCGATCGTCTGCGGCCGCAAACCTTGGCCGATGTCACTGGTCAGCCACATCTGACCGGCGAGGACGGCGCGCTGCGGCGGATGATCGATTCCGGCTCGCTCGGTTCGATGATTTTCTGGGGGCCGCCCGGTACCGGCAAGACGACGGTGGCGCGGCTATTGTCGGGCGAGGCAGGTCTGGCCTTCGAACAGATCTCGGCAATCTTCTCCGGCGTCGCCGATCTGAAGAAGGTGTTCGAAGCTGCGCGCTTGCGCCGGATGGACGGCCGTCAGACGCTGCTGTTCGTCGATGAGATCCATCGCTTCAACCGCGCCCAGCAGGATAGCTTCCTGCCAGTCATGGAGGACGGTACCGTCATTCTGGTCGGCGCCACCACTGAGAACCCGTCCTTCGAGCTCAACGCCGCTCTTCTGTCCCGTGCACGCGTCCTGACCTTTCGCTCTCATGACGAGGAAAGTCTGGAGGAACTGCTGCGCCGCGCCGAGAAGGTGGAAGGCCGGCCGCTGCCATTGACCGAGGATGCCCGCGCCAGCCTGATCCGCATGGCTGACGGCGATGGCCGCTCGGTCCTGACGCTGGCTGAAGAGGTCTGGCGCGCCGCGCGCAAGGACGAGCTCTTTGATCCCGATGCGCTGATCAAGATCGTGCAGCGCCGCGCGCCGGTCTACGACAAGGCACAGGACGGCCATTACAATCTGATTTCGGCTCTGCACAAGTCGGTGCGCGGCTCCGACCCTGATGCGGCGCTCTATTATCTTGCCCGCATGTTCGATGCCGGCGAAGACCCGCTTTATCTCGGAAGGCGGCTGGTGAGAATGGCGGTGGAAGATATCGGGCTCGCCGATCCGCAGGCGCTGGTCATCTGCAACGCCGCCAAAGATGCCTATAATTATCTGGGGTCACCGGAAGGTGAATTGGCGCTCGCCGAGGCTTGCGTCTATCTCGCCACCGCCCCGAAGTCGAACGCTGTCTACACCGCCTTCAAGGCCGCGACGCAAGCGGCCAAACAGAACGGCTCGCTGTTGCCGCCCAAGCATATCCTCAATGCGCCAACGAAGCTGATGCGCACGGAAGGATATGGCGACGGTTACCGTTATGATCACGACGAGCCGGATGCCTTTTCAGGCCAGAATTATTTTCCGGAGAAGATGGGTCGCCAGACCTTCTACGATCCGCCGGAGCGCGGTTTCGAGCGCGAAATCCGCAAGCGGCTGGACTGGTGGTCGAAACTGCGCAAGGAGCGTGGTGAGCGGTAAGCTGACGTCACCGGCTGGTGGTATTTCACACGGCAGCCTTCTGCATGCGCGGTGCGGACGTCTTGTCGATCATCTTCACGCTGGATTCGGCAAAGCCGTTATGGCCTTCCATGTCCACCACAAGATGCCAATGGCCTGACTCCGGGATGCTCAGCCGGATCGGCGATTTTTTGGCGACGCCGCCGACGAACTGGTGCTTCAGGGTTTCCGTAAAGCGTTCGAAATTCGAGCTGTTCATCAACCGGACATTGGCGATGGCCGATAGCGTGATCTCGATCACCGTTCCAGCGCGCTGCTCGTTGAGATCGTAGTGGCTGTAACGGAAGGCAGGCTTCGACATTGTTCTTGCACTCTAATGGCACCCGGCCGTTATTTTACCCAAAGGCGGGTTAAAGAAGCGTTGGGCCGGGTGCGTGAGGCCGTCGAAGGGTGTTTTGAATTGCTAATGCATGTGGCGCAAAAGTGTGCGGCGGTTTTGCGAAAACGACATGCAAAAACGGGGAGTTAAAGCTTGGGAGCTAATCTGAAAGATCGCGACGAGCTTTAAGTCTTAATGCAGGTTTGAGGACGGCATCGCGAAGCCGTCGAGGTCGAGCACCGACCCCTCCGGGGCGCGGCAGATATCGGCGGGGTTATAGTTGCATTCTTCCGCCGCGAAATGCAGCGCCGCCTCTTCGTTGGCGAACAAGCCGCCGACCAGCCCTTGCCGGTCCTGGACGATCCAGGTGCCGCGCCGGTCGCGGCCGACCGTGAAGCGGGCGGGTGCCGGCGAAGCTGCCAGATGAGCCGTGCGGCGCTGGATATGCTGTGCGTTTGCCATGTTTTTTCCCTCGTAGATCGCTTCGCTACACTTAGTTGCCGGCCCAGTGCATCAGCACCTGGATGACGCCGGCGGCTAGAATGACAAGCGCCAGGCGCGGCGCGATGGCGAGAAGGCCGTTTTGCAGCGCATGCGAGGAGATCGGCCGCTTAGCCTTTGCTACGGCAGCAGCGCGAGGGCGTTGGAGCGGGTCGGCGGCAACGCCGTAATGCATGTAGCGTGACATCATAGTTCCTTTCCAAGTGTCACCAGCGCTTTCGATTTGAATCGATGTGAGCGCCGCGCAGATAAATTTATGAGTGATGCGGTATGATTTCCATTTGACAGGAAAGGCTAAAATATAAAAATCTCATAGGGATAGAGAGCTTTTATAATCCCAGTCTGAAAGTCGGAGGCGTGGGTGCGTGGCTATGGCAGTCCAGTTGAAGCGAGGCCACCGCCGCCTGGATCGCTGCATCCGTCTCGGCCTCGATGGTGGTTAGCGGCAGGCGTACTTCGGAATTCATGCCCTTCGTCAGAGACAGGGCATGCTTTACCGTTGCCGGTTCAGGCTCACGTGCAAGCGCCTTGAACAGCGGCCGCAACCGGTCGTCGATCAGTCGCGCCGCCGGCAGATGGTCGCATCCAGCCGATAGCTGCATGGAGTGGAAAAGCCGCGGCACGACATTGGCAGCGCTCGAAAACGAACCCCGACCGCCGGCGATGGTGAACGCAAGCGCTGATGCATCGTGGGTCGTGTAAAGCCCAATCCACTCCGGCAGCAAAGGACGCCAAGTGCCGATGCGGGCGATATCGCCGCTCCCGTCGGCAATGCCGATGATGGTCGGGATTTCCGCCAGCCGCGCGACCGTCGCGGGCGCAAGGTCGATGGCGGTATGGGCAGGCAGATTATGGATGATCAGCGGCAGATCGGTGCTGTCGGCCAGCCGTTCGAAATGATGAACCAGGCCTTTCTGGCTTGGCTTCGAATAATAGGGAAGGGTGACAAAGGCCGCGGCGGCGCCGAGTTTCCGGGCCTGCTGCGTCTCCTCGATTGTCGTTGCGGTGTCGTTGGTGCCGGTTGCGACGATAACGGGTACCTGGCCCTCCGCCAACTCGACGCAGATATCGATGATCCGCGCCCGCTCAGGCTCCGTGAGAACCGGTCCTTCACCGGTCAAAGAACAGGCCAACAATCCGTCGACGCCGCTCAGTAGCTGCCGTTCCACATGTGCCATCAACCCGACGGTATCGATCGCATCGTCGCGAAACGGCGTGACAAGCGCGGTGATGGTGCCACTAACGCGCCTCTGTAAGGCCGGTCTCCTCATGATCTTCCGGCCGTTCAGAGATAGTGCAGCACGATGAAAAGCTCGAGGCCGCCGAGCAGCAGTCCGAAGGCGAACATCGCATAGAAGGTGCGTTTTTCTCGGATCTGCCGGTTGCGCAGCCGGCGTTTCGGTCGGGCGCCGCCGGCCGATGCGGAAGCGGCGGTGCGATAGTGTCTTTCGTCGCTGTCTCGGACAAGGAAACGGATCGACTCGGTAAGATTGGGGGAATGTGTATCAAGCATGGCATGTACCTCTGCATTCGACCCTGACGGTAGCGCCGGGCGGCATAGGAAATCCATTCGAGCCGAAAGGCGAAGAAATAGGCGAGATATAAAGACGCAAACGTCAATGCGCCTGGGTCGCTGCGCCGCTTCCACTGGCGTGGGCAACGTACCGAACCGAGAAGGGTGGGCGGGGAAATAGGGGTGATCATACCCTCGAAAGATGCTCCCATAGCAGGCAGGGCAATCGCATATGAGATTAGGGCGCCGCCGCTCTCCTTCTCCCCAGCGGGGCTATGGCATTCACACATTTAGAATTGCCTATGGAGTGGAGTTCTGATTCTTCTGCAAAAAGCAGGAGAATTAAGCGATGGGTGATTTGAGCCTGGGACGGTTTGGCGACCGTCGCTTGGAAAAAGGGGGGTGTTCTTGCTGGAGCGCCTTGTTGAGACGGCTGGCCAGGGGATGCGGGTGCGCAAGCTCGGCGGCAATCGGGCTGGAGAGATCCGCTTGAGCCGGTTTTTGCGCAATGATGCGGTTGATCCGCAGGCGATGATCGATGCGGCGGCGTTGCGCACGGCCAGCCGTTGCGCGGATCGGCATATCTTGGCCATTCAGGATACGACGGTGGTGCGCTCCGGCGGCGGTGGCGGTCTTTACCTGCATGCGATGATCGGGGTCGATGCGGATGATGGCGCGATCATCGGCGCGATCCATGGGCAGTTTTTAAGCCGCGACAAAGGCAAGCGCGGCACGCAGCGCGCGCGTCCGATCGAGGAGAAGGAAAGCTATCGCTGGCTGGAGGGCGCCGACCGCGCCGCGCAGGTTTGCGCGGCCGCGCGCCACATCACCGTCATCGCCGACCGCGAAAGCGATATCTACGAGGCCTTCACCCGACGGCCCGCCAATGTCGATCTCGTCATCCGGATGGCTTGGGATCGCAGCTTCGGTAAGGACCAGCCGTCGCTGTTGGCCATGGCGGACGCCTTGCCGGTTGCGGCAAGCCTGGCCTTCACGCTGCCGGCCAAGCCGGGCCGCAAAGAGCGCGACGCGCAGTTGGCGATCCGCTTCAGTGCGGTGACATTGCCGCGCCCGAAGAATGGCATCTACAACAACGTCCCGGATGGTGTGCGCCTCTTTCTGGTGGATGTGCGCGAGAGCGCACCGCCGCCGGGCGAGACGCCGATCCATTGGCGGCTGCTGACAACCTACGAGGTGTCGGATGCAGGCCAGGCGGCGGCGGTCATCGCCCTTTATCGCCGCCGCTGGGCAATCGAGCAATTGTTCCGCACCCTGAAGACGCAGGGCTTTGATATCGAAGCCCTGCGCATCGAGGACGAGGTGCCGCTGAGCAATCTAGTGATGGCCGCCTTCGTCGCGGCCGTGATTGTGCAGCAACTGGTGCATTCGCGCGACGGCGCTCCTCCGGGCGGCGCCTTGCGCCCCATCGAAGACGCCTTCGAGCCGAGCGACCGGCCGCTTCTGGAAGCCTTCAGCGCCAAGCTGGAGGGCACGACCGCCAGACAGAAGAACCCTCATCCCAAAGGCTCGCTGGCCTATGCCGCCTGGGTCTGCGCCCGCCTCGGCGGTTGGACCGGCTACTACGGCAAGCCGGGCCCAATCGTCATGCTCGACGGCTGGCAACAGTTCCAAGCAGCCAAGCGCGGCGTATCCCTTCTCCTCTCCGCTTGCGACTATGTGTGAATCTAATAGCCCCCAGGGGAGAAGGTGCCCGATAGGGCGGATGAGGGGGCGAGGAGCAAAGCGACGAGAGCCTTGAGCGGCAAGCGAAAGGCAATCCTTCCGATGCCGCTATCCCCCTCATCCGACCCTTCGGGCCACCTTCTCCCCGAGGGGAGAAGGAACTTTCGGTGCTGATCCGCCCCATATGCGATTGCTCTCCACAGCAGGGAGCGCCATCAGAGGCAGTGACGGACTTATCCCGCCACCCGCAAGTTCTCCCGGTCCAATTGCGTCACCAGCGCCAGGATTGTCGACGAGGTTGGCGTTGCGACACCGGCGAGCCTGCCGAGCGCGACGACCATGCCGACCAGCGGCGTGATTTCCAGCGCTTTGCCGGCCAGGAGATCCTGCAGCATCGAGGTGCGCACCGGGCCGATCTGGCGGGAGCGTTCGAGGCGTTCTTCGACGGAAATCGCCAGACGCGAGCCCAGGCTTTCCGCGACCGCTTTCACCTCGTTCATCACCTGCCCCACCATGGCCGACAGGGCAGGGTTGCTCATGATATCGGACATCAGTGCCCGGGTCAGCGCGCTGATCGGATTGAAGGCGGCATTGCCCATCAGCTTGCTCCAGATCTCGTCGCGAATGCGCGGCGAGATCGAGATATTGATACCGGCCTGCTTCAGCAAAGCCGCGATTGTTTCGATGTCGCCGGTTGCCTCGCCGGAGGGTTCTCCGAGGACGAAATGGCCGTTGTTACTGAGCCTGATCTCACCGGGATTGACGACCTCGGCGCCCTGATAGGCGACGCAGCCGATGACGCGCTCAGGCCCGATCGACCGCCAGAGATCGCCGTTCGGATCGAGCTCCTCGATCTGGCGTTCGGCATGACCACTCTGCTCATCCCGATGAAAATACCACCAAGGTATGCCGTTCAGCACCATCACGACACGTGTGCCGGCATGCAGGAGTTTCGCTAGACCGGGTACTGCCGCGCCGAGCTGGTGACCCTTAAGTCCCGTTATCACCAGGTCCTGTGGCGGCAGCTCCGCCGCATCGTCGGTTGCGGTCACCCGCGCCACCAGCGGACTGGCTGCTCCGGCCTCCCAGACGCGCATGCCATGCGTACGAATGCCTTCCAGATGGCCGCCGCGCGCGACGACTGAAACGGTTACCTGCTCCCTCAGCCCCAAAGCCAGTTTCGCTGCAATCGCGCCGCCAAGCGCGCCGGCGCCGTAGATGCAGATAGTCTTGATTGATGCCATGGCCTTGATCTCCGGGTCTGCAGCGATCCGAGCAAGTTAGGTCATCTCCATGATTTGGCGAGCAGTTTATTGAGGTAATCGCAAGAATCTGCCGATTTTTCCCATGGTGGCTCAACCGGCAAAGAGGCCAAATCAGGAGTCCGCTCGATGTTACATCTCCTCAATGGGCTCTCGCTATCTTGCCGTGTATTGGAATTGAACGATGGATTGCAGTTTGGGTTGAAATCCGCCCGGCCTTCGTTCACATTGACGAGGACGAGGGATTTTCAGCTTATTTCATGACCGAGTCTGAGCCCAAATGCGCCTGATCCGGCACAGGACCCGGCCGAGTTGCCAATGGACCTCGCCTCTACGGATTTCTCGATGACGTTTTCGCTGCGAACATTCGGTGGTTTGAAGCTTCTGGACAGCGACGGTCATGATGTCGCTTTTCCGGAGAAGGGTCTGTTGATCCTCTGCTATCTGCTCGCGGATTCGATGGAGCGAGAACTTCGCGGCACGATGGCGCATTTCCTTTGGGGACACGATGATTACGGCAGTGCACAGGTAAACCTGCGCAAACTGGTTTCGAGGATAAAGAGCCGTCAAGCCGAATTGGGTGTGGAATTCCTTCGCTTCACCGAAACGGTGATCGAATTTGAACCGTCGTCGCTCGCTTCGGATATGTCGTTCACGGACGACGGGACCGATCAGCCGTTTTCAAAGCTGGCGCTACTGGTGAAGACGCTGGAATCCGATTTCCTGGCGGGAGCCAATTGCCAGAGCCCGGTTTTCCGCCGCTGGCTCCGGGCACAGAAAAGCCGGCATGCCGCGCTTCTGAAGGAGACCTTGACCATCGCCGCAGCAAGGGCGGTTGCGAAGGAAGAGGTTGCGCTTGTGAAGGAGACGGCTCTGCTGATCTTCAGCGCGGATTCCGAAGATACGGATATCCACCGGATGCTGTTGAATATCTTCGATGCGGCGGGGGAGGTGGAGTATTTTCGACAGATATTCGAGGGACGTGGCGAGCTTCTGGCTTCCTGGTCGCGGCTGAGGGCCAAATCTTCTCCGGTTCTGGAGCAGGTTCGCGAGACCGGTTCGATGCCGGTGTCCAAGGCAGCGGCCGAGATGGCGCCGAAGATCAAAATACCACGTCTAATCTTGCTTCCGCCCAGCAATTACAGCCGCAACAGCGGTGGGGCAATGATTGCCGCGTCTCTCATCGAAGATATCACCATCGGCTTCTGCGCGCTGAACAGCCTGCAAGTGATCGCCCCTTATACCGCCGTTCAGATTAGCCGGCAAAAAGACGAAGATCCGCTCGTGACATTCGAGCGGCACGATATCTCGTATATTCTGGACACGCGATTAAGCGGACAAGACGGCGAGATGTCGCTGTTTTCGCAACTGATAGAACTTGCCAGCCATGAAATCGTCTGGGCGGAGCGTTTCAGTCTGGAACTGTCGTCCCTCCTGCGCCAAAGACGGGATATTTCCCGGCGCATCGCGCTTTCCGTAGCGAGCCAGATCGAGCGCCACGAAATGATGCGGTCCCATTTCGAGGAAAAACCAACGGCCTATCACCGCTATCTCATGGGGCGGCGATATCTTAACCGTCTGACGCTGCCGAACTTGCAGCGGGCGCGCAAGGAGCTGAAAGCGTCCCTTGAGGAAAGCGAGAACTTCGCTTTGGCGCTGAGTTCCATTGCCCGAACCTATTCGAAAGAATGGTTGCTGACGGCGCGCGGCGATGTCGACCTGCTGAAATCGGCCGAAAAATTTGCGATGCAAGCGATTGCGGCGCGCCACAATATGGCCGATGGCTATCGCGAACTCGGTGTCGCAAAGGTGCTGCAAGGGGCGATCGACGAGAGTGTCGAGGCACTGGAACTGGCCGAGACGCTGAGCCCCCACTATGCCGATGTCATTGCAGACCACGCCGACACGCTGGTGCATTTCTCACGTCCAGATCTTGCCCTGCAGAAGATCGAACGCGCTATCGAGCTTAACCCCTTGAGCCCGGACTCCTACCTATGGACCGCCTCGGGCGCCAGCTATTGCCTCGGCCATTTTGAAGGCGCGCTCGGCTATATCGACAGGATGGCCGACCCCAGTCTGGTGGACAGACTTTCGGCAGCAAGCTGGGCGATGCTGGGCAATGGAGACAAAGCAAACTTCTTTGTGCGCAGAGTGCGCGAGACCAATCCTAACTTTGATGTCGACAAATGGCTGTCTGTCGTGCCGCTGAAAGAACAATGGCAGAAAGACATTTATCGCGAAGGCCTAAAGAAAGCAGGATTTTAGCAGACAGTTTTCAAGCCAAACCGTAACGAAAGGAATATCGGCATGGCAAGAGTTGTTGTTATCGGCATTGCAGGAGAAGAAGGTCTGTGGGTAGCCGATCTAGATGCGGGAACCGTCACGCCCCTCCATCCACCCAAGGCCGGAGCGCTTAAGACCGTTGTTGACCTCAGGGCGAGTGGTGCCTCCGTCATCAAGGACGTTGATGTGGCCGTGACAGTCAAGTCGGCGCATGCCGCGGTTTCGGGCCATCTCGACGGCTGAGTGACATAAGAGGAGAAGTGCCGTTCAAAGGGCACTTCTCCTCTTTCAGAGCGAATGTGAGGTTAGAGCCGGGCGTCGTCCGCTCGGGCTATTCTTTACCACAATCTCATTTTAACCTCGGCGGCAACGCTGGACCAGAAACAACCAGTGCGGTATCGGTTTGTGGATGGTCCTTTTAAAGTTGATCCTGTCGCTGGGGAAGATCAGTGCGTTTCGAAGCTTTAAACCGCCTCTGGGAGACCGTTCGGGAGACCAGCCATGACTATCGGGCCTCTACCGACGTATTTCCCGTTGTCGATGTCGAGAAGCTGAGCACGACGCTCGGCCTCAAGGAGAAGGGTGCGACCAGCGGCGGCCTCAACCGGCCGGGGCAAAGCGCCCAGTCCTACGATGAGGCCGAGCAGCGCGTCATCGCCTGGGTCGAGGCGGAGAAAAAAAGCTCCTATCAGGTCCTCGAAGACCAATTTCAGACTTTCGACCGCCGCCTGCGCAACCTCGATTTCGAAGGGCAATTCGGTCTGATCCGGCAGGCGAATGCGTCCAGCGTTTCGGATTTCAAGGCGGAGGTTGCAAGTGGCGTCGACGAGCTGCACGGCCTGCGCCGCAATCTGAAGACCGCCGAAGACGAGATGGTGGACTTCAAGTCCCGGCATAAGCTGCAGCGGGCCGCGAAGGTCTCCAGCAAGGCGGCCTGGGGCTTCAAGGTCGCGCTGATCATCTTCCTCATTCTCATCGAGATGGTGATGAATGGCAGCTTCCTTGCCAAGGGGAGCGAGCAGGGGATTGTCGGCGGCGTCACGGAGGCGGCCGCATTCGCCTTCCTGAACATAGGCGCCGCCCTGATGTTTTCCTTCTTCTGCGTTCGCTTCCTCGTGCACCGGTCGTTTTTCTTTAAGCTGCTCGGTCTCCTCGGCTTGGTCGCCTATGTCGCCGTGGCACTCGCGATCAACATCGCGCTGGCGCATTACCGCGAAGTGTCGGCAACCATTCTCACCGGTGCCGGAACGGAAGTGATGCAGCGGCTGAAGACCGCGCCGCTGGGGCTGCAGGAGCTGAATTCCTGGATGTTGTTTGCCGTCGGCCTGATGTTCTCGCTATTCGCCTTCATCGACGGCTGTTACCTGACCGATCCCTATCCGGGGTTCTCCGGCGTACAGAAACGGCTCGATGCAGCGAGAAGCAATTACATCGACCGCAAGCTCGATCTGATCGACGATCTCCGGGATATCCGTGACGAACATAATGGCAAGATCGAAGAGATCATCCGCGATCTCAGCATGCGTCGGCAGGAAACCGCCGCTATCATCGCTCATCGCGCCAGAACGGCCGGCCTCTTCGCCGAGCATCAAAATCATCTCGAACGCACTGCCAACACGCTTCTGACGATCTATCGCGAGGCGAACAGGAGCACGCGCACGGAACCGGAGCCCACCTACTTCGCATCCCACTATCAGCTTGAGCGCCTGACGCCGGTTCTGCACACCGACGAGGAATGGGACGACAAGGTGCTCGGCGAGCGCATTCAGAACGCCCAGGCCGAGTTGACCCAGCAGATCAAGCGGATCGGCGACGAGTTCGAAAGCGCCATCGAGAAATATCATAAGCTCGACAATCTTTTCCCGGAGGGCATCATTGGCACGACGCAAGCGGCGTAGCCGAGCCGGCAGCTCGGCCGGTCTTATCATCGCGACGGTTTGCCTCGCCGTTCTGTCCCTCGGTATTGTCGGCGCCTATGGCTGGCTGCGCTACAAGGCGAGCGGCAATGTAGCGATCGACCAAGCCTCACTCTGCCCGGTGGACGGCCCGAAAGCGGAAACGGCGATCCTGCTCGATGTCACCGATCCGATATCGGACACAACGGCGCTCGACCTGCGTAATCAGTTCCAGAAGATCGTCGCCGATGTGCCGGTCGGCGGTGCCATCGACATCTATGCCCTGACGGAGATGGAGGGCGACCTTATCCAGACCTTCCACGGCTGCAATCCGGGAAGTGGTGCCAATGTCGACGAATGGACCAGCAACCCGCGTCTGGCGCAGGCGCGCTGGGAAAAAGGCTTCGCAAAGCCGCTCCAGGATATTGCGGGTAAACTGAGCGTCGGCGAGGCCGGCAAACAATCGCCGATCATGGCAGCCATCCAGAAGATCAATCTGGAAGTCTTTACCAACGCGCCAGCTGGCATGCCGAAACATCTCTACATCGCCTCCGACATGATCGAGCACACCGACGCCTTCTCGAACTATCGCGACGGCGCCTCCTACCAGAAATTCCAGCAGAGCTCTGCGCGCAATAAATTCCGGACGTCACTGGATGGTGTCATGATCAAGATCCTCGCCTTTCAAAGGCCGAACATGAAGTTCAGTATGGAGGATCTTGCGAATTTCTGGGCGCAATGGATCAAGAGCAATAATGGCGATTTCGACGGCTTCGTCCGTTTGGAGGGGATACGCTGATGGCCGACGTTGAGGCGAGGCTAGCCATACGCGACTATGGGCCGATGGCCCTCTTTGCGCTGGTTACCGTCGGCGGCATGATCTTCATCTGGACGTCCAAGCTTTTGGAATGGCCGCTGCCGATCGTCACCGGCGTGCCGCTGCTGCTGATGGCGATCTACTTCCTGATCTCGCTGGCTTTCGCCGGCTTTCGTCTGCACAACGAGCAGGCGGGCGACAATCTCTACTACATGGGCTTTCTGTTCACTCTGTCGAGCCTTGGCGTATCACTCTACCTCTTTGCCGGCGAGACCTCGATCGAGACAATCGTCCGCAATTTCGGCATTGCCGTCACCTCCACCATCGCCGGCGTGACGCTGCGCATTCTCTTCAACCAGATGCGGCGCGATCCCATCGACATCGAGCGTAGCGTCCGTCACGAACTGGCCGAGATGACGCGGCGCGTGCGCACCGAACTGGACTCGTCGTCGCGCGAATTCTCCCACTACCGGCGTGTCAGCAATCAGATGCTGTCGGAAGGTTTTGAAGAGATCGCGCGTCAGGCGGAACGCAACGGCGAGGAAATTCAGAAGATCCTGGAGGTTCTGGCGAAGCAAGCGGTCAAACCCATCAACGACACGGCAGCGCAGTTGACAGAGACGACGTCGCAACTGTCCGAGATCATTGGCAAATTCGGCACAGCCGTCGAAACCGTCGGTAAGAAACTCGAGGAGATCCGCTCGCCCGAAGACGTCGTCCGCGCCGAGCTGGCGCCGGCCATCGCCGCCATCAAGGAACTGGCGGAGGCGCAGCTGCAGCCCCTGAGGAATATCGAACAGACGCTGAGCCATATGGCGGATCTTCCGGGTAGAGCAGTCTCGTCCGAAGCCAAACTGATCGACCCGCTTTGGGTGCCGCAGGCGGAAAAACGATCCGCTGATCCAGTTGTACCCAAGGACAATGAGGCGGTCTCGGAGACGATCGCAGCCAAATCCGCCAACAAAAACGAACCGCCGACCGATGCGGCGCCGCGCAAACGTCGGTGGCTTCCATGGTGATGCGCGTCTCGGACAGCACGCCGAAGCTGGAGCACAAGGGCTATAACCGTGGCCTCATCCTCGGCCTGACCATGGCCGAATCCATGCTGCTGCTGGTCTTCTGCCTGCTACTGGTCGCAGCCGCTATGATTTCCACGGAGAGGAACCGCCGTCATGAAGCCGAGCAACGGCTTGCACTCCTGGAAAAGAAACAGTCCGAGCAGACGTCGCTCATCGTGCAACTGCAATCGAAATTGATTTCCGGTGACCTCTCGGCAGCGGACCGGGCGACGCTGGAAAAGGAATGGCGCGAATTGGTGCTGGCGCGTCAGACGCTGGACAGCATGGGCGCTGATGGTACGAAGCCGGAGGATCTGCAGGACCTCGCCAAAGTCGCGGAAGTGCTGAAGCACCATGGCGTCGATCTCGCCAAGGCGCCCGACGAGGTGAGCAAGCTGCTGGCGGGCGAGGGCGGCGGAAAAGGCGCTCATGATTGGCCGCCGATCATCAATCTCGATGACGCCAAGAAGAATTATTTCCAATCGGGCAGTGCCGAATTGACCAAGACCTTTGAACGGATGCTCGACACCACGATTGCCAATGAGATAGCCAGCAATCTCAGCCTCTATGACGCTGACATCGTGGAAGTGATCGGCCACACGGACGAGCAGCGCGTATCGCGGGAAAGCTCGAACCTCGACGATACGCTAATAGGGGCAATGGATGGCAAGCTGCCGATATCGGCCGTTGAGCCTGCCGACAATGCCGGGCTGGGTCTGGCGCGCGCGATCGCCGTCGCCAATGTTCTGAAAGCCAATCCGAAGCTGAAGAACGTCACCATCCTGCCGATGTCGGCCGCCCAACTGATCCTGCCCGGCGATAGGGTTACGACGGGGCAGGCGGGCGCCGTGGAATCCCGGCGACGCATCGAAATTCGGGTACGCGGCAGGACAGCGCCCGTTGCCGTGATCAATGATGCAACGGCGCTTCCCGTCAGCGTACGCTAAACGCGCTTCCAGCGCGATCGCGGCTCAACTCCGCAGCCCGGGCGCCTCATGGCCGGTGCGCGCCACATATTCCGTGTAGCCGCCGCCATATTGGTGAATGCCCTCGGGCGTCAATTCCAGCACGCGATTGGACAACGCCGCGAGGAAATGCCGGTCGTGCGAAACGAACAGCATGGTGCCTTCGTATTGCGACAGAGCCTGGATCAGCATTTCCTTCGTGTCGAGGTCCAGATGGTTCGTTGGCTCATCCAACACGAGGAGGTTTGGCGGATCGAAGAGCATCATCGCCATGACCAGCCGCGCCTTCTCGCCGCCCGACAGCACCCGGCATTTCTTCTCGACGTCATCGCCGGAGAAACCGAAGCATCCGGCCAGCGCGCGCAACGAGCCTTGTCCCGCCTGAGGGAACTCGTGTTCGAGCTGCTGGAAGACGGTGCGTTCGCCGTCCAGCAAGTCCATGGCGTGCTGGGCGAAATACCCCATCTTGACGCTGGCACCCAAAGCGACGCTGCCTTCATCCGGCTGCGCCGAACCCGCCACCAGCTTCAGCAAGGTGGACTTGCCGGCGCCATTGATGCCCATGATGCACCAGCGTTCCCTGCGCCGCACCATGAAGTCCAGTCCCTCATAAATGACGCGACTGCCATACTTCTTGTGGACGCTCTTCAGGCTCACCACGTCTTCACCCGAGCGCGGCGCCGGCTGGAATTCGAAGGCGACCGTCTGGCGTCGTTTCGGCGGTTCAACCCGGTCGATCTTCTCCAGCTTCTTGACGCGGCTCTGCACCTGCGAGGCATGCGATGCGCGCGCTTTGAAGCGTTCGATGAATTTGATTTCCTTGGCCAGCATCGCCTGCTGGCGCTCGAACTGGGCCTGCTGCTGCTTCTCGTTCTGCGCCCGCTGCTGTTCGTAAAACGCGTAGTCGCCCGAATAGCTCGACAATGAACCACCATCGATCTCGATGATCTTGGTGACGATGCGGTTCATGAACTCGCGGTCGTGCGAGGTCATCAGCAATGCGCCTTCGTAACCCCTGAGGAATTCTTCCAGCCAAATGAGGCTTTCCAGATCCAAATGGTTGCTCGGCTCGTCGAGAAGCATGACATCGGGGCGCATCAGGAGAATGCGGGCGAGCGCAACACGCATTTTCCAGCCGCCTGACAGCGCACCGACGTCGCCGTCCATCATCTCCTGGCTGAAGCTCAGGCCTGCCAGCACTTCGCGGGCGCGTCCTTCGAGGGCATAGCCGTCCAGCTCCTCATAACGCGCCTGCACTTCGCCGTAGCGCTCGATGATCCTGTCCATGTCGTCGGCCTGATCGGGATCGACCATCGCCGCTTCGAGCTCTCGCAATTCGGCGGCAACGACGCTCACCGGTCCGGCACCCTCCATGACCTCGGACACGGCGCTTCGGCCTTCCATCTCGCCGACATCCTGGTTGAAGTAGCCGATGGTCACGCCCTTATCGACGGAGACTTGCCCTTCGTCGGGCTGCTCCTGTCCCGTGATCATGCGGAAAAGCGTCGTCTTGCCGGCCCCGTTTGGACCGACGAGCCCGACGCTCTCGCCTCTGTTGAGTGCCGCGGACGCCTCGATGAAGAGGATACGGTGGCTGTTCTGCTTGCTGATATTTTCAATACGAATCATGTTTTTTACGCGAGGCCCGAAAAAGTTTCGGCGCCCTTATGCCATGTGTCGCAGGCGCTGTCGCAGCTTTTCAGCCTCATGTTCGGCTGAAAATCGTCGTCGATACCGATATCTCCGGTCTTATGCGGCAAATGCCACCAATGACAACTTTCGGGCCCAAGGACGAAGCCGCTCGCGCGGCATTGGCGCCCGTGGTGACGGTGCAGCAACGATCTGAACGCCGTGCATTTTGTGGGTTTGCCGTCCTGGCTGAGGATTGGGGTCTTCTCAATCACCAGACAGGAGGTTCCCATGACGGAGGAGAAGACGACCCCGCTGCGCGAACGGATGATCGAAGACATGCGCATCCGCGGGATGGGCGACAAAGTCCGGCAAGCCCATATTCGGGCGATCAAGGATTTCGCCGGGTTTCTGAAGCGATCTCCGGATACCGCGACACCCGACGACCTGCGCGCCTACCAATTGCACATGACCAATGCGGGCGTCACGCCGCCGACCTTCAACGCCCGCATCGTCGCGCTGAGGTTCTTTTTCGGCATCACCTGCGACCGCGAAGAGATGAAGCGGCATATGCAGTTCCGTCGGCAACCGCAGAAGTTGCCCGTTGTCTTGAGCGTTGAGGAGGTTTCCGACCTGCTTGTGGCGGCCCAGGGGCCGGGCCTGAAGTATCGAGCGGCGCTCAGCATCTCCTATGGCGCCGGACTGCGGGCCTCCGAAGTCTGCAACCTCAAGATCAGCGACATCGACAGCGATCGGATGCTGATCCATGTCGAACAGGGCAAGGGACAGAAGGACCGCAAGGTGATGCTGTCGCCCCTGCTGCTGGAACTCTTGCGCGACTATTGGCGCGAGTCACGGCCGCAGGGCTGGCTTTTTCCTGGCAAACCGAAGATCAACCCGATCTCGCCGCGGCAGCTCAACCGCGCCTTCACCGCCGCCAAAAAACTGGCCGGGATCGCCAAGCCAGCGACGCTGCACACCCTGCGGCACAGTTTTGCCACCCACCTGCTGGAAGCGAACACGGATGTGCGGGTGATCCAGGTCCTTCTGGGACACGCCAAGCTGACGACCACCGCCCGTTATATGCATGTCGCCACGAAGACGATCCGCGACACGATCAGCCCGTTCGAGACCCTGAAGAAGCTGCAGGACCAAACGCTCCGACGCGAACTGGAGTAGCGCCCGTCCGGTGATCCGGCCAAAACTGGAGATCGCCGACATCTTCCGTGCCTATGGCCCGGCGTGGCGGCGGGCCAATGCCGGGCATGTTAGCCTGACCCAGCTCAAGGTCATGGCGGCGATCGAGGCCTGCCGAACCGAGGCGCTCGGCGGGCATGTGGCAGCCTGTGCCAAATGCGGCCACCATCACATCGCCTACAATTCCTGCAAGAATCGGCACTGCCCGAAGTGCCAGGGACCCGCGGCGCGGGACTGGATGGCCGCCCGTGCCGAAGACCTGCTGCCGGTCGAGTATTTCCATGTTGTCTTCACCATCCCCGCCGAGATCGCGCAGATCGCCTATTGGAATAAGAAGACGGTCTATGATCTTCTATTCCGGGCATCGGCGGAGACGTTGACCACCATCGCCGCCGATCCCCGGCACCTTGGCGCAAACATCGGCATGACCAGCGTGCTGCACACCTGGGGGTCGGCGCTGACCCATCACCCGCATGTGCACATCGTCGTGCCCGGCGGTGGACTGTCGCCGGATGGCACGCGCTGGATTGGCTGTCGCCCGGGGTTCCTTCTGCCCATAAAGGTTCTGTCTCGTCTGTTTCGGCGGCTGTTTCTCGAAGGACTGATGGCACTCAGTCAATCCGGGGTGCTCTGCTTCTTCGGCGATCTAGCCCGGCTTGCAGAGGCGGATGCCTTCGCTGCCTGGCTTGCCCCCTTCCGCAAATCCGACTGGGTCGTCTACACCAAGCCCCCATTCGGCGGCCCCGAGGCCGTGCTGGCCTATCTCAGCCGCTACACGCACCGCGTGGCGATCTCGAACAGCCGCCTGATCAGCGCGAATGCCGAGGCGGTCACCTTCCGCTGGAAGGACTACCGCATCAAGACCGGTGACCGTCACAAGGTCATGCGGCTGGCCACCGACGAGTTCATCCGCCGCTTCCTAATCCACGTGCTGCCCGACGGATTCCACCGCATCCGCCACTACGGCCTGCTGGCCGGAGCAGGCCGCAAGGCCAATGTCGCAAAGATAAGGAAACTGCTCGGGACGGAAGCGCCATCACAGGACGACACGCCAAGCGCCGAGAGCATCCCGCTCACCCTGAGGCAGCCATGCCCAGATTGCGGCGGCCCGATGCGCATCGTCGAGATATTCCGCCGTGGCCAGCGACCCAAATCCCGTGCGCCACCCCGAAAGGACGCCGCATGACGAAACGCCTGTCACATCAGCCAAGGCCGGCCCGGATCTGCGATGCATTCCGGGGTGGCGCCGATTTGCGCCAGGCAACGCCGCACACTGCAAAACCGCCGATGCGAGGCCTACGAAAGAGGAGCACCCCAACCCCGATCGCGTCATTGCAAGCCTTCGGGGCAACCCGCTTGCACCCGACGCTCCCACCGATAGCCACCTCAGAAAACCGCAGCCGCACGCTTTCCCCATAGGCGCTCCACCCAGCCCCCGCAGGCCTCCTCCTTGGAAGGTTTTTCAACGCGGGCCGACACACGCCCAGCCGCCACCGTCACACCGCGGCCCGCATCGAAAAACCTTCACCAAAGGAGACATTCGTCTTAGACGTTTAGACCTTGTTCACAACGATCTTTACCTAGCCTTGCGATCCGTATGATCTCCAGGCCATGCCCGCAACGCGACATCGACCAAGCGCTTCAGTATCTCCGTACATGCCCCATCGCAGGCCTGCGCGGACATGCCTTGAACGACAGCCGAATAGAAGCGAGCGAGACTATCGGTGTCGGTTTCCGTCGAAAGCTCGCCTTCGACCACTGCGCGATCGAAGCGCGCCTTCATGCACTGGATCGAAGCCTCTCGCCGTGCCGCTACTTCTCGGGCGACAGCCTCGTTTTCCTCGGCATGCTGGAGGACAGCATTAGAGACCATGCAGCCTCGCGGCTGGCCAGGATTAGAGAAGCCCTCGGCGACGTCGTAGAGGTAGAATTCAAGTGCGTCAAAAGCTGACATTGGCCCCTGCAGCGCCTCGGCGCGGCGCTTGGTTTCATGCTCGCTGTTGTAGTCCAGTGCCTGCCGATAGAGTTCCTCCTTTGAGCCGAACGCGGCGTACAACGAGGGCGGAGTGACCCCCATAGCTTGAGTCAGATCGGCTATCGAGGTTCCCTCGTATCCATGCTCCCAGAAAAGCCGCGCCGCGACGCCGAGCCCGACGTCGCGATCCAACGCTCTCGGTCTGCCACGTTTCCGACGTGGTTCATCCATTTTTATATTGATCCCTATAAAAATATTGACAGGCGGATTTTTCATTTATTATATGAATCGCTATAAAAATAGCAACGGAGAGACTTATGTCTGGAAAATTGTCGACCAAAGTAGCCCTCGTGACTGGCAGTTCGAGTGGCATCGGCCGTGCCGCAGTACTTGCTTTTGCTAGGGAGCGCGCAGCGTTCGTTGCCGTTCATTACGCCAGAAACGCGGAGGCGGCCCAAGCTGTCGTCCGTGAGATAGAGGCGCTCGGCACAAAATCCGTTGCCATCCAGGCCGACCTCGCCAAAGGCAAGGACGCGACCGACAGTCTTTGGGAACAGTTCAAGGCAGCGGCAATCGCCGCCACTGGCGAGCCTTCGCTGGATATACTTGTCAATAATGCAGGCGTTGCGCCCGCGGTCTCCTTAATGGAAACAAGTGAACCTCTTTTTGATGAGATCGTGGCCGTCAACGTAAAAGCCCCCTTCTTTCTCATTCAAGCGGCTGCCGATCATATTCGCGACAACGGACGTATCATCAACATCTCGACGGGCTTCACGCGCGTCGCGGCCCCGACTCATCCAGCCTATGCCGCATCGAAGGGCGCGGTCGAAACTCTAACCTTGGCGCTCGCACCGGAATTTGGCCGTCGCGGCATTACTGTGAACACTGTCATGCCTGGCGTCACCGAGACCGGTATGAACGCTTCGTGGATTACAATCCCGGAAGCGCGGGCTCAAGCGGAAGCACTTTCGGTGTTCTCGCGCGTCGGCCAGCCAAATGACGTTGCCGATATCATTGCCTTTCTGGCCTCTAGTGAGGCGCGCTGGACGACGGGACAAGTGATCGACGCAACCGGAGGAGCTCGACTGTAATTTGGGTCAGCGGTAGTGACGCGCCTGTGAGAGCGAGCGCGTCACTCGCTTACTGCGAACCAATCACGCGGCGGTTGCGGAGACGGCTTCAAATCACGGCTTGGCTGCTGTTGGCGCGAAGGTGCCATGACGGAGCACCCACGATTGGTGGCAGTTGCTGCCGAATTCCGGACAACTGAGCCTCGGCCCATCTCGTTGGGAGCTTAAGAAGAGGTCACGGAGAAAGCCATTACTCCCGTCCGGCCGCCACTTATCGTGCGGCGAACACGCCTTTCCATCTCAGCAGCCTCATTGCATTCGCGGTGACCAACACGGTCGCGCCGGTATCGGCCAGGATCGCCGGCCAGAGACCGGTGAGGCCGACGATCGTCGTTACCAGAAATACCGCCTTGAGGCCGAGCGCCATGGTGATGTTCTGGCGGATGTTAGTCATCGTCGTCCGGGATAGCACGACCATGTTGGCGACATCGGTCACGCGGCCGTGGAGAGCCGCCGCATCTGCCGTCTCCAGGGCGACGTCGGTGCCGCCGCCCATGGCGATGCCGACATCGGCGGCTGCCAGCGCGGGCGCATCGTTGATGCCATCGCCAACCTTGGCGACGATCTGCTTGCGAGCCTGCAGCTCGTGCACGATGCGCTGCTTGTCTTCCGGCAGGAGCTGCGCGCGAGGTTCGATACCGAGACCCTTCGCGATTGCACCGGCCGTGCGGGCGTTGTCACCGGTCAGCATGAGAGCGCCGATGCCCACCGTCCGCAGTGCCTCGATCCCGGCTCGCGCATCAGTGCGGGGTTCGTCGCGCATGGCGATAAGACCGGCGAACTTACCCTCGATCACAAGTACGGAGACACTCTTGCCTTCGTCGTTCATCGCGGCAATCCGGGCATCCTGTCCGGCGGAGAACGGCTCCATTTCCCGCGCCGCCTGCGGGGAGAGAAGCGACATAGTCTCGCCCCCGACGCGGCCGCTCACGCCCTTGCCCGGCAGAGCCCTGGCTTCGGCAGCAGGCGGCATCGGAACACGATCGGCCTTGGCCCGTTCGAGGATTGCGACGGCAAGCGGATGGCTCGAACCATTTTCGAGCGCGGCCGCTCGTGACAGCACCTCGGCCGCGGTGTGACCGAAGCCGACGATATCCGTCACCTTCGGCTTACCCTCGGTCAATGTGCCTGTCTTGTCGAAAGCAACCGTCGTCACCTTGCCCATGGTCTCCAGAACCGCGCCGCCCTTCAGCAGCAGGCCGCCGCGAGCACCGGCGGACAGAGCCGCCGCGATTGCCGCAGGGGTCGAGATCACCAGGGCGCAGGGGCAGCCGATGAGCAGGATGGCCAGACCTTTGTAGATCCATTCCAGCCAGCTTGCCCCTGCCACCAGCGGCGGCATCACCGCGACCAGGGTCGCGACAGCCACGACGCCCGGCGTGTAGTAGCGCGAGAAGCGGTCGATGAACCGTTCCGTCGGGGCTTTGGATTCCTGCGCCTCCTCGACAAGCTTCACCACGCGGGCAATCGTGTTGTCGGCCGCAGCGGCGGTGACTCTGACCCGCAGCACTGCGTCCGTGTTGATGGTGCCTGCAAAGACTTTGACATCCACGCCCTTGCGCACCGGCGTGCTCTCGCCGGTGACCGGTGCCTCGTCGATGGCACTCTCACCTTCAACAATCGTGCCATCGGCGGCGATGCGGTCGCCGGGACGCACGAGAATAACCGCACCCACTTTCAGGCTGTCAGCCTGGACCTCGCGGGTCTGGCCATTCTCCTCCACCAGCGCGGTCTTCGGAACCAAGGTCGTCAGCGACTGGATGCTCGCGCGTGCCTTTCCCGCGGCGACGCCTTCCAGCAGTTCGCCGACGAGGAAGAGGAAGACCACCGTCGCCGCCTCTTCACCGGCATTGATGATGACCGCGCCGACGGCGGCGATCGTCATCAGCATCTCGATGGAGAACGGCGTGCCCGCCAATGCCGCCATGACGGCGCGGCGCGCGATCGGCACGAGCCCGACCAGCATGGCGACGATGAAGGCATAGGGAGCGATTGAGGGGACGAGATGGCCGACGGCGTAGGCAGCGACAAGTGCCGCGCCCGATATGATCGTCAGGCGGCCTTTCTTGCTGGCCCACCAAGGGCCGTCCATAGGCGCATGGTCGTGACCGTGCAGCCCCTCGATTTCTTTTTCGGCATGGCGGTGATGATCATGATTGGTGTGATCGTGCGCCGAGTGATCGTGACCGTCATGGTCGTGATGATGATGCCCGTGATCATGACTATGATCGTCGTGCTGATGTTCGGAGGGCGTGGGCTCAGCCTTGCCCGCCAACGGGGCAACGGAGTAGCCGAGGCCCGTTACCTTCTTTTCGATCGCCGAAAGGTTGCTGGTCTCGTCATGGCGCACGGTCATCGTTCCGGCCGTCACCGAAACGGAGACATCTTCGACACCGGCCATACGCCTCACGGCCGTATCAATCTTGGCCGCGCATGATGCGCAATCCATGCCGCCAACTCTGTATCGCGTTTGTGTCGCCGCTGCCATGATCCGCTTCCTTGTCAAATCCTGGCATCTTTCCTACATCCTCTAGCGACTAGAGGTGCAAGGGGAAAATCATGAAAAAGATCACGATCGGTGAGGCGGCGCGGCGAAGCGGCGTGAAAGTGCCGACGATCCGCTATTACGAAGGCATCGGCCTTCTATCGGAACCGGAGCGTAGCGAGGGCAATCAGCGCTCCTACGAAGAATCACATCTGCACAGGCTCGCCTTCATCCGGCACGCTCGCGAACTCGGCTTCGAGATCGAGGCAATCCGCACGCTTCTGACGCTGCAGGATGATCCGCATCAATCATGTGCCTCCGCCGACGCCATCGCCAAGGCGCGCCTGATCGAAGTGGAACAGCGAATTCGCAGCCTGATGGCGCTGAAGGCCGAACTCGAGATCATGGTCGAAGGTTGCGGCCATGGCCGCGTCGACCAATGCCGGGTGATCGAAGTGCTCGCCGATCACGGGCAGTGCATGCATCCGCACCATTGATCCATTGCCCGCCGCACAGCCGGCGAGACAAATGCTCTCGGCGGAGCCGGACCCGAATTCACATGAGATGAACGAGAGTACCGCCCGCCGCGAGCAGCACGACGACCACCCAGGGCGGTGACTTCCAGACGACCAAGAGGATGAAGCCGACCAAGGCGAGCGCGAAATCGTAAGGATTCAGGATAGCGCTCGTCCAGACCGGGCTGTAAAGCGCGGCCCCGAGAATGCCGACAACTGCCGCATTCGCGCCGCGCATCGCTGCCTGCGCAACAGGACGTTTGCGGAAGCTGTCCCAGAAGGGCAGGGTGCCGACGAGCAGCAGGAAACCAGGCAGGAAGATGGCGACGAGACAGATGGTGGCGCCAAGGATGCCGCGCGGAGCAGGTCCCATGACGGCGCCGAGATAGGCGGCGAATGTGAAGATCGGTCCGGGAACCGCCTGGGCCGCACCATAGCCGGCAAGGAAGGCGTCGTTCGTGACCCAGCCGGGAGCGACGACCTCCGCCTGCAGCAGCGGCAGCACGACATGTCCACCCCCGAAGACGAGTGCGCCGGAGCGATAAAAGGCGTCGAACATCGACACGCCCTGAGACGCCGTCGCGGTCGCAATGATCGGCAGAAGGCCAAGCAACAGGAAGAAGGCGGCAAGGCTCGTAATGCCAACGGCGCGCGAAACGCGGAAGGCAAAATGCGTGGCGTTCGTGACGGGACCGTTGCGGCATAGGATGAAGCCGCCGAGCGCGCCGAATGCGATGGCTGCGACCTGCCCGACCGATCCCGGAGCAAAGACGACGATCAGGACGGCTGCCAGCGCAATGCTCGCCCGCTGCCGGTCCGGCGTCAGGTTCCTCGCCATGCCCCATACCGCCTGTGCGACCACGGCGACGGCCACGATCTTCAGTCCATGCTGCAGACCTGCCCCGATGGGGCCGTCGAACGCCGTTGCCGCCATTGCGAAGATCACGAGCAGTATTGCGGACGGAAGGGTGAAGGCCGTCCAGGCGGCGAGCGCCCCAAGCGGCCCGCCGCGCAAGAGCCCAAGCGCAAAGCCGAGCTGGCTCGATGCAGGGCCGGGAAGAAACTGGCAGAGTGCGACAATGTCGGCAAAGCCGTCCTCGTCAAGCCATTTGCGGCGCGCGACCAATTCGTCCCGGAAATAGCCGAGATGGGCGATCGGCCCGCCGAAGGATGTCAGGCCGAGCTTGAGGAAGGCGAAGAAGACCTCGCCGGGAGTTCCATTCCGATGTGCGGCCCCTTCTTCATGAACTGCTTCCGACGACTTCACGAAACAACTCCACGTGGAGCCGGATGAAGCCGGAAAAAAGGTCCTGATATTCCATTCGCAACCATCAAAAAAATCGCTCTCGAAAATCGATATCGGGAGCCGAGACTATAGGTGAAGTGCCTAAGCTACAATCGTCCAAGAGCCGGCGGTCGAAACGAAGCACGCGCCCACAAAAGAGTATCAATGGCCAGCGAAACAGATCGCGATCAGCGCCACAATGCAAGCATCGTTTCGTGGACGCTCTAACGCAAGTTGTCCATTTCTTTTGTCACTGTATGTTGACGACCACGTAGCGTCCGCCGGACGCCTGATAATACCTGCCGCCACATTGCCACAGCACGGGGCCGTAGGCCGAGGTCTTCGCACACCCAGCCGGGAGGCTGTTCACGTAGACGTTCGTCCGGCGGATTGTGCGGCGGGTGGTACGCCTGGCGACGCCAGCGGCGCTACCTGGCGTGAGCGGATGACCGACTCGCGCCTGGGCTTCGCCGACGAAGGCGGGCAGCGGTACAACCGCGTCGATCAGTCCGCCAAAAAATATAGCAACGGCAATCGTCGCGGCACCACCAGTCAATCTCAAGCTCAATCTTGTCATCGTCCATCCTCCTCCAAAAATGAAATACCTGCAGCGAACCTACTTGGCCGCCAGGATCGTTATCGCCGCCATGATGGCTGGCAAAGTAAGCACGCGGGTAGTCGCTCCTACGGAAGTATTCGACAATAAAGCTCCGGCCTGCTTGCGTAAGACGAGAGGCTGGCGAGACTAAACGCGCAAGCAAAGGATTTTGCCAAGCTTCGCCTCGCTCGTATGCTCAATCCCATCAATGCCCCCGCGATTTACCGGCGCGCGGCTGAAGCTTGCGACTTCACTGTTTAACGCACCCGATATCATCCCTGAGAAGTCAATCATGCCTTCCTGTACCGAGCTTTTGGCTGTTATCGGAACCAAATCGTCGTGCTCTCCCACGTCGTAATGTCAACACGACTTGCGCCTCGGTGCAACCGGTGTTTTGTTCCCCACGGACATGGGTGAGATGACCAGTCCGTTCGCTTATTCTTGACCTGGATCAAGGTACGCACCGGTGAAGAGGTGCAATGTCTCGATGTCGTGAAAAGTTGGGTAGACAACTCGATCGGAGGATCACCAATGGCTAACGCAACCCTGCGGAGCCAACCTGCGGCATCTTCAGCCACGCCGACGCACATCTCCGTGCCGGTGCTCGGCGCAACGCTCGCCGTCTTTGTGACCGTCTCGCTTTTGCTATGCATGCTGCTCGGCTTCGCCGCTCCGGAATGGGGCCTTCATAGGCCGTGGCTGCAGTTTTATTTGGGGTTGACCGGCTTCGATCTGCGAAGCCTGGCGCTGGGCATCCTTCAAAGCGTCATCTTCGGTGGTTATGCAGGAGCATTGATCGCCGCTATCTTCAACGTCATCAGCCGGCGCTTGGGCTGATAAGGGGAACGGAGTCGCACGCATGGCCGCCGACCGCCGCAGGTTCGCTTGGACGAACGCAGTGCTGACCGTCCTGGTCGCGCTCGCGCTTCTCTTCGCGCCTACTGCAGGTGCGCAGGCCATGCAATGTCACGAACGTCCGGTTCACGGGTATTCCCGTGTCGAGCACATCCCCACCCAAAAGGATGCCAACGCCTCGCTTCAGGGCGGCTTTCACACTCCCGACCATAAGAGCTGCTGCGCTGTTCCGTGCGGCTTCTGCATCGTCTTGACCAGCACGGAGAGGATAGAAGTTCCGGCGCCCACAGTTTCCTTCCTCCGTTTCGCATGGGCTGACCAGAGCGGCACCGGCTTGGCGCTCCCGCCCACGCTCGGTCCTCCTCGTCTTCCGGTCTGAGGGTGCCGGAGGCCGCCTCGTCGCGGCGTCCGGTCGATTCCATGGGCTTCCTTTCGGACGCCCAAGACCAATGGTCGGCACCGCCGACCCGGAAGCAAGGATCAAATTCAATGAAACGCCGTGACTTTCTCAATGGCCTGATGGTCGGCGCAGCCGCGCTCGGCACATCGGCCGCCCTTCGTCCTATCAGCACCTTTGCGCAGGACGCCAAGTCTTCATCTGCACAAGACGCGACTCTCCACAACCTCTCTGTCAGCTACCGGACCATCGACGTGAAGGGCAGGTCCGCGCGCGTCTTCGGCCTGGTCCAGCCTGACGGCAGGCCGGGACTGACGCTTGACGCCGGAACCGATTTCGACGTCGCACTGTCGAGCGCCATCGACGAGCCGACCCTGATCCATTGGCACGGATTGACGCCGCCATGGGCCGCCGACGGCGTGCCTGACAATCCAGCCGCACTCCTGAAGCCGTCGGAAACCCGCCACTACATATTTCCGGTCGGGGCGGGCGGCACGCACTGGATGCACGCCCATACGCTACAGGAGCAGAACCTGCTTGCCGCCCCGCTGATCGTGCGGACGGCGGACGACCTGAAGCGGGATGAGCAGGAGGTCGTCGTTCTGCTGCACGACTTCTCCTTCCTGTCGGCTGAGGAACTACTGGCGAAGCTGAAGGGAAATGCCGCGCACGGCGCCATGCCGATGGACCACGGCTCGATGCAAGGTATGGCCGGCATGCAGCACATGATGTCCGGCAATGGCATGTCAGGCATGGCTATGCCGGGAATGGCCGCCATGGACCTCAACGACATCGACTACGACGCCTATCTTGCCAACGACCGCACGCTCGACGATCCCGAGGTCGTGAGGGTCGAGAAGGGCGGCCGCGTCCGACTGCGCATCATCAACGGTGCCACGGCGACAGCCTTCACCATCGACACCGGCGGCCTTTCCGGAGAACTCGTCGCCGTGGACGGGCAGGGCGTGCAGTCGGTCGCCGAGACGTCCTTCCCGGTCTCCATGGGACAGCGCCTCGACATCCGTCTCAGCCTTCCGGAGGAGGAAGGGACGTTTCCCGTCCTCGCCCTGCGCGAGGGGGCCGTGGACCGTACGGGCGTCATCCTTGCCACCGCGGGCGCGACCGTCCGCAAGATTGCGGTCCAGGGCGATGCGAAGGGGCCGGTTCTCGGGATGGATCTGGAACAGCGACTGCGTCCCGTCAGCCCACTGGCAACCCGTGCAGCAGACCGCCGCTTCAAACTCTCGCTGACGGGCGACATGGCCGCCTATAACTGGGCGATCGACGGCGCGGATGGCCTCGTCGTCAAGCGTGGCGAGCGGATCGAGATCGCGATCACCAACGCCTCAATGATGGCGCATCCGATGCACCTTCACGGGCACCATTTCCAGGTGATCGGCATCAACGGGACGCCAATCGCGGGCGCGGTGAGGGACACGGTCCTGCTGCCGCCGATGGCCACCGTCGCCCTGGCCTTCGAAGCCGACAATCCTGGCCGCTGGCCGCTCCATTGCCATCATCTCTACCACATGGCGACGGGCATGATGGCCTACGTCACCTACGACGGCATCGGCTGACGCGGCCCTCTGGACCGCGAGGCCTTTCCCGAACTCCTTCAAACGAGACAACATCGTCATGAAAGAGAATACACACCTAGCTAAAGGGAGAAACGATATGAGAACGACACAAATTCCAAAGGCCGCCCTGTTGGCCGCGCTGATCGCGATCGGCGGAGCCGGTTCCACCCTCGCCCAGACGAACGGAGCGGATACCCATCATCCCGCGAACATGTCCCAGCCACAGTCGGGAATGGGAGGAATGATGGGACAGGGCCAGGGCGCAATGCCCGGCGGATCAGGCATGATGCCCGGCGGTATGATGGGCGGGAACATGATGGAGCACGACATGATGGGTGATATGCCCATGATGGGTATGCGAGGACCCATGATGAAGATCATGTTCGCGATCGCCGATACTGACGGAGACGGCGCGCTGTCGTTCGAGGAGGTGACGGCCATCCATAAGCGGATATTCAACGCCATGGACACGAACAAGGACGGCAAGGTCACACCCGAAGAAATGCAGGCGTTCTGGGGGCAATAAGGTCCAAGCGGCGGTGCCGGAAGGCGAATCGTCCGCCTATGGCGGCTTGATATCGCCTTTCGCCCGCCTATCTACCATTGCGTGCCTACCTTGAAGGAGCGCAGCCATGGAACTTGCCGTGGTGCCCATCGTCAAGCCGGACGACTCCAACTTCATTTTTGGTCAGTCGCATTTTATCAAGACTGTGGAGGACCTCCACGAGGCGCTGGCGGGCGCGGTTCCCGGCATCCGCTTCGGGCTGGCCTTCTGCGAGGCCTCCGGCAAGCGGCTGGTGCGCTGGTCAGGCAATGACGAAGCCGCGATCGGCCTTGCACGCGACAACGCATTGGCCATTGGCGCCGGCCACACTTTCTTGATCTTCCTCGGCGACGGGTTCTTTCCCGTCAACGTGCTGGCGGCGGTGCGCGCAGTGCCAGAGGTCTGCGGTATTTACTGCGCGACGGCCAACCCGACACAGGTGATCGTCGCACAAACGGAGCTGGGCCGCGGCGTGCTCGGCGTCGTGGATGGTGCGTCACCGCTGGGTGTCGAAACCGACGTCGACATCGCGTGGCGGAAAGACTTGCTGCGAAAGATCGGCTACAAGCTGTAGCGGCGGGTTTGCCGCCTAATGGCCGATGGCGGCGTGACCCGGCGCGCCATGGCCATCAGATCGCTCTCTGAGTCGGAAGAACCGACAAAGACGGAACACCTAGAGACGCGTCCAGGTCTGGGATTGGCAGAAGACCTTCATGACGCAGCCCTGCATTTTCACGCTAATGCCCGAGATTTTCAGCGTTCCGTTATAGGTCTTGTTGGTTTTGGGATCGGTGATCTGGCCGGCATAGCTGCCATCCTTGCCGCTGAAGTTGCCGATCTTGCGGCCCACATATTTACCGGTCTTCATCGTAATGCAGTAGCCGGCGCCACAATGAGCGATGCTAGCCGTCGCCCCGTCCTCCGTCTTCCAGTTTCCGATGAGCGGATCGGCAGCCTCGGCCGCGCCCGCCATCAGCACTAGGATCGCTGCCAAAATAGATGCGTGTTTCATTGGAAATCTCCCAGGTTCAAGTTTGCGATATCCACGTGCCTGAGCCCCTCGCGGGCCGGCCCGTGTTCAGTGTGATAAGCTCACAGCCGCGACCGGAGCGGTGATCACGGTTCCAACAGACTGCGCGGCTCCGGCAGTGGCGGAAACGATCGTGTCGCTCAGTCCGACCCGGCTGTCGGTCAACGTCTGGCCCGTCGAAAGGCGCGTACCGATCAATTGGACGATCTGCGGCGACTCGGCGAACTTGGAATGATTCATGTCATCGCCCGACTTAACTTTGGTAAGGTCGATGACATTGACCTTATATTTCTCGAGCTCTTCCTTGTAGGGGGATTGCTCCGGATCGATGGCGCCAAGTCGCGAGACGTCGCCCCAAATGCGCTTGGAAGCCGCCAGCGCCCGATCGTCCCGTGAGACGAAAAGAGTAAATTGGGGTCGCTGCGTTCCCATATCTGCTATTTCATTGCGGAACACGTCCACATCGACGTCCGGTGCGGCAAGCATGACATTCTTGAACTTAGCCGGGAGGCCGCCGTTGCGGATGGCCATTTGACGCAGTGATTCCAATGCGAGCCAATTACCCATCGAGTGGGCGAGGATCGAGACGTCTTTCACTTCGGGATCGCGGGCGAGGTACTGCAGCAGCCTCTCGACAGCATCTCGGGTGTAATTCGTGCTCTCGCGATCATACCCATAATCGAGCAAGCGCCCACGAGACGGCCAGGTGGCGAGAACCGGCACGCTGTGAATATTTGAGTCGTGGACGATTTGCGCGAAACGGAAGACGGCGTCGTCGAACCGGTTGTTGAAACCATGAATGAAGACCACGACGCTGTGATCCGGACTCTTGCGGACGGAAGCGCTCAGCCATTTTTCGGCAGCCTTTTGATCCACGAGCTCAGCTTTGACCGTCGCGAAGTCCGTTGCTGGATTTGGCGGAAGACTGCGAGGCCAGTTGACTTCGCCGACCTTGCGTGCGGTGTTCGGAGGGATCGACACCGTGATGTCAGCAAAGTTCGGAGCGAGGGCTCGCTCGCCGCTGAACATCTCGCCCGGCGTCTTGGCCCGCTCCCGGGTCGTTGCGACCAGCATCTCGACCTGACTTGCCGGACGATAGGCCGCAACCGGCTCAAGCACCCCCGTGGGGCGGCCCGCACATGCACAGAGCAGCGTCATGAGGGCCACGACGAAGGGGAGGCGGAGCCAAGACCGCGCATCACCTTGAAACTTCCGGGAGAGATGCCGCGCCAATCTAATCACTCCTATAAATATATAGAAAATCGTCGTTACGACTGACGATCTGCTTCACAGCTGCGATCTATTCCCGCAAGGCGCGCGATCTCAGAGTTCGTCGCGCGAAGGTGTCGGGATCATGTTCACCCGCATCGTCCCGATACGGGTGAACGTGGCTTCAATCTAGAAATGAATGACCAGACCAAGGATGGGCCCCTGCTCGACAACGTCGAACTCGAAACCATTATCCTTGAAGTCGACGCCGATAGCGCGGTATCCGAACACGCCCGAGACGGTCTTGTTGAACTTGTAGCCGACCGTCGCAGCGACATCCCAGTCCACGTCGGCGCCACCGCCTCCGATCAAGCCCCACCCCGCCAGGAAGACGTTCGGGGTTAGGGAATAGGTTCCCTTGAGCCCGCCGACGGCGTCCACCCACGTGTCGCCATCGCTCCTCGATCTGCCATCGAGAAGCCCGCCATTCAACGAGATCTTGGTGTCGACCGACCAGACCCGCGCGCCTCCGACAACGTCGAGGTGGCCGGCTGCATCGTCCAGCACCGAGTATCCGACCCCCAGAAGTCCGCTGAAGACTTGCGAATCGAGGGTGGCTTTGTCGGCGAGAACGCCAAAGGGTGTCGCCTTGTTGCCGGATACCTTCGTGTAGATTACGTCACCGAAAACGCTGTACCGGTCGTACCGGGCCTCGCCGATGGCCATGGCGCCGAAGTCGAGGTGGTCCCAGATGTCGCCGAACGAGGCGTCGACATGAACCGGTGGCAGCCCGAACTGCCCAACGTCGCCCGACATTCCCGCCGCCCAGAAATAGGGGGCGAATGTAAAGGTCCAACCGCTTTCAGTGTTGATCTGCGTGGCTTCAGGGCTGACGGTCTGCGCGATGTCAGCGGCAAATGCTGCGCTGTTCAGCAGCAACGCAGCACTGAAAGAAAACGTCCAAAGTCTTGGTTTCATTGAGGTCCTCTGCGGCAACATCTATGCTGGAGCGTCTGGCATGCGCTCTGCGAACGCGAAGCCGGACGGGAAGGGATGAGGGCCTAGTAGCACGGCGGATATGGATAGTAGCCACACACGGGCCGGCCGTAGCCGTACACAGGCCGGCCGTAAGCAGCTGCCGCCCCCGCAGCTGCTCCGGCATACCACGCTCCGCGATAGGCGGTTCTTCGTGCAACGCCCGCAAAGGACAAGGGCGTCCTCGGCATGCCAATAATATCGATGAAGATCGACGCCGGGCCATCCGCCTTGGCGAGATTACCCTCCAGAACCTCCACCTTGAACGTCAGGTTCTGGCCCTCGAGCTTCGGCTCCTTCAGAACGACGACGGCATCCTCGACACCAGACGCGTCCTTGTTCAGCACCGAGACGGTAGCGTTCGGCGGATCTTTTTCGAAGCTGCCGCCCTGAGCCCACTCTTCCAGCAAGTGCGTGGTCAGCGCATGGCCGGCGGAGCGGACCGGCCGGTCGGCAAACAGGATCGAATTGTTGGAAACGCTCGTTAGCGTGAGCGTGTCGCCCTTCAGAGTCGCACCGTCGGAATTCATCACGATCAGCGAAGGGACCAGTTCCGTCTTTTGCGTGCTCGAGGTACCGATGGTTTTCATCGCAGGATCGGAAATCGCGTCCTGTGCCTGCGTCGCGCCGGCATAAAAGGCAAGCCCTGCCAAAGCCGCCACGGCAAATGCAATCTTTCTGAAGGTCACGGGTATTTCTCCTTCGATTGGTGAGAACAATTCGGCCCGTCGTCCGGCCTTCGGACGACGGGCCGTGGGGGCTAACCGACTTCCTCGACCGCCGGGATCGTCCAGGTGCCGTTGATGATCGAGGGATCGTTCTCGTTCGGCCAATACAGTCTCAGCATCAGGTAGAACTTGCCTGCCGGTGCAGGCAACCAGTTCGACTCCTTGCCGGCGCCTGGAGACTCGTGCTGCAGGAAAAGGTCCACTGACCCGTCGGCGTTCTCCTTCAGATCCTGACGGGGGCTGATTGAGTAGCGATTGATGGGGTTTTCGACGAAGAAGAAGTTTTCGTCGTACATGGTGAGTGACCAGAAGCCCGAAACCGGTGGCGTCTTGCCCTTCTCGAAGCGGATGACGTAGTTCTTCCTGCCGTCGTATGGACGGTGATGGGTATCCTTTTGGGAGGTCGGATAGACGGCGTCCTGGGGCCGATTGGCGCCGAGGCCAATCGCTGTGACGAGCGCCCGCATAAGATAGTTGGTTCCGTAGAGGCCTGTCTTGGTCGTGAAGGCCCAGCCATTGATGTCTTGCATATTGCTGTTGATCTTGAACTGCAACATGATCCGATCGAAGCCGACGGTGGGAATCCGATCGCGGAAGTCGGCCTTCAACTTGCTAGCGTCGAAGTCCTTGCCCGCAACCAGTCCGATCTGCGCAAAACGTTCTAAGGCGGGCGCGTCCGCGTCCGACGGCGGGTTCGTCTTCATCAGTTCTGCGAGCAGCGTGAAGTATTCGACTGCGCTCAGGCGGTTGACCTGATCGCGGACCGCCGTCTTCATGTCGATCGACGGATCGACTTTGCCGGCCGGAGGTGTGTAGTCCTTGCCATAGGCGCTCAGCGGGACCAGTTTGAACTCGTCCTGCAGCTTATGGACTTCCGCGTAATCCTCCTTGGTACCCGTGCAGTAGATGCGACCCAGCAGCCAGACCAAGTCAGTCGGAGACTCGTATTTCGTAACCCCTTCGGGAAGCGTTCCGCTCCAGCCGGGGGCCGTGATTGCGTAGGTCTGCGGCCCAGTTCCCGTCGTCCGCTTGCCCGGCACCTGGAAGACGTTCGTCCATCCATCGAGCATTGGCAGTAGGAAATACCGCCCCTTCATGTCCGGCATGCTCAGCACGTAGGGTTCCTTGCCGACATCAAGGAAGGAGGTCGTATATAATGTATCCGCGTTCGGCGCCGTGACATCCCTGAAGGAGGCGTCGGGGTATTCCCGCAGCTTGATGATATGTCCCATTGGACCGCGGGTGCCCTTGACCTCGGCCACATTGGTCATGACGCGGCGGGTCATCTCCATGGTCACCAGAGGGTAGCCATAGATGTATGCGTCTGTAGCGATCCAGAAGTCCTCCAGGCCCTCGCCTAACTGCAATCCTCCTTCGCCGAATTCGGCACGGGCGGGAAAGGAGATTGCGGTTCCGGCGAGTAGGCTGAGGCCAGCGAAAGTCAGGTTACGACGGGTGATATTCATATCATGAGCTCCTGCTGCGAGATACTGACGGGAGCATGGACAGCACACTAAGAGTTGTGGAGGTATGTTACGGTTATTAACTGTGCGCATACGTGGCGATCAGGCTGAGCCTGAGGTCCGTTCAGGCGCGCACTGATGGAAGAACGTCGCAATTTCCTCCTCCGGACGTGCGATGCGCGCTCGATTGGGAGTTGTTATCGGCTCCAGCGCAGGGACCGACCGTCCGGGCCGCGCAAGAGAACGCCGGCGAGGTTGGGTCGAGAGCTCGAAAGCGTAGATCAAGTTGGATTTCGCTTCTCCAGCAGCGCGTCATCTATTTCCCTTGCCAGGCGGTCGACGAGGTCTTGCCACTCGGCCCGCCTTTCCGAACGTATAGCTGGCGGAAGCTGATCCACGTTTGAAAGCGCGGCTTCAGCGACCGCAAGTTCCTCACACAGATCATGGAAGGTCTGGTCCTTCTCCATCATGCGATAGATGGTGAACTCGTGCTCGGGAAACCGGCGAAGGACCGATGACAGAATTGCTTGCCTAGCTTCCGTTGGTGTCTTCATATCGCGATCCAAAATTTCGATCACTATACTCAGAACTCTTGCCGCACCCATAAGCGACATGTAATTAACATGAACTATAAGATGTAAACGTTGGGAGCGATCGAGCCATAAGTGTAGGGCTTGGGGGGAGCGTTCGTGATGGAAGCAGAAACCCAAAACGGCGCAACCGAAGGGCCAAGTGTTCCCGTCGACGCGTGCCGCGACCAGCTTGCTCTGATACTTGACAGCGTTGAATTTGACGCCACCGATCGTGAGCGGCGATTTCTCAGCTACGTCGTAAACGAAACCTTGTCCGGGCGCGGGGAACGCATCAAGGCCTACTCGATCGCCGTGGAGGTATTTGGTCGCGACACCTCTTTCGATCCGCAAGCCGATCCCATTGTCCGCGTTGAGGCCGGCCATCTCCGGCGCGCCCTCGAACGGTACTATCTGACTGCCGGACTGACTGACCCCATCCGCATCAGCATACCGAAGGGTGCCTACGTTCCGACATTCTCCATGCATGGCACCGCCAGTGCCCATGAATCGACTGCCCCCTCTACAACAGTGCCGGCGCCGGCAAGAGTAGGGTCCAAGCTGCCGGTCATGATTGCAACTGCGATATTGGTCGCTGTCGCTCTTGCGCTGTGGTGGCGGCTCGATTCTCCTCGATCCGTTGCGAGCGGGCCGGAAATCCCGCGTCTCGCGGTCGAATGGTTTGAGGACCTCTCTGGTAAGGATGGTTCCGCAGCCTTGGCTCGCGGTCTTACCCAGGAGGTCGTCAGCGAACTGTCAAAATTCAAGGACATCGTCGTCGTTCAATCACCCAGCCCCGAGGCCGCACGCCGGGTTCGATACGTACTCGCCGGAAGCTTGTATACATCGCCTGAAACCTTCCGGCTGCAGGTCCGCCTCCGCAGCAGTCCGGACGGGACCGTACTCTGGGCCGCAAGCTACGACGGCCCGACGACGGTTCGCGATCTATTGAACTCCCAGGCAAACATCGCCAGCAACGTGGCGACGACCCTGGCGCAGGCCTATGGCATCATTTTTCAGACCGACGCGAAACTAGTCGTTCCCAACCCCCCGGACGACTGGGCCGCCTATGCCTGCACGCTCTCCTACTATTCCTACCGTGCCAACTTCGACGATCGGGTCCGGCCGTCGGTCCGCGTCTGTCTTGAGAAGGCCGTCGAACGCTTTCCCAACTACGCTACCGCCTGGGCGCTTCTATCGCTGACCCTCATTGACGAGGCTCGCTTCGGCTACCCCATCGATCCAGTCAGGTCGCCGGCACTGATCGAACAGGCACTTGCCGATGCACGGCGCGCGGTGGAATTGGAACCGTTGAATGTCCGAGGGCTGCAGGCTCAGATGTTTGCGCTCTATCTCAAGAAGGAAACCGATGCGGCCATGAAAGTGGGCGCCAGGGCGATTTCCATCAATCCCAACGATACCGAGCTCATCGGTGAGTACGGATATCGGCTGGCGATGTCTGGAAAATGGAACGACGGGTGTGCGCTGGTGGCGAAGGCGTGGGAACGCAACGCGGGACCCCCTGCATACTATGAGGCGGCGCTCGCCATTTGCTCATATTTCCGTAGAGACTATGAGGATGCGGCGATGTGGATCAGAAAGGCGGATACTCCTGCCAACGCCCTCTATCACGTCATCGCTGCCGCGGTTTTCGCCGAAGCCGGTGACGAAACGCTTGCCAATCGCGAGCGGGATTGGCTCGTAGAGCATGAGCCGGCGCTGGTGCGAAATCTGCGCAACGAAGTGGCCCTTCGCTTCACGCGATCCGAGGATATCGCATCTTTCCTGGCGTCGCTGAAGAAGGCCGGTTTGCAGTTTTCAGAGTGATTGCCGGGAGGTCTCGCGTAGATGCGCGAACCAACAATCAACAGGAACCATTATGCTGAACGAAGTGGCGACGGCCGAACAGATATCACGCGTGATCTCACAAGCGACTGCCCCAGCCTTTCTGTTGGGTGCGGTGGCAGCATTCATCTCGGTCTTGATCACACGCATGAACCGGATCGTGGATCGCAGCAATGTCTTAAGCGCTCTGCCTGAGGACGACCCCGCTCGCGGTCATCTAAGGGTTATCGTCCTTCCACGATTGAAGCGGCGCGCCAGGTTGCTCAACAAGGCAATAGAATGCGCAGTGATGAGCGGCATATTCACAACCATGCTTGTCATAATGGCGTTTGCTGCCTCATTTCTAAACCTTAGGCATGAATACGGCGCGGCTTTCATGTTCTCGATCGCGCTTCTGTTCTTCGCCGCTTCCTTGGTGGCATTGCTACTTGAGGTGCGCGCCGCAGTGCACGACCTCGATTTCTATGTGTAAAGGGAGGCTGTGCCGCAGTTATTGCAGTCACGAAAACAGGGCTGTTGTCGAGGCTATATATTCGCAATTAGTATGAAGGCGGCGCATCGCGGATACAGGACCATCCTTTTTAGGTCATCGCTCATCAAGCATCCGCCATCCCGAACGGCATGGGGAGGAGATCATGGGCAATCATCTGTTCGATGCGATCCGCGATGCGGCGCGCGACGACTCGGTTTTCATCGAGCTGACCGATGGACGAACATGGACCTATCGAGAAGTCCTATCCTTTTCTGCTCGCCTGGCGGGCGCGATTGCGTCGCTTGGCGTGCAGCCAGGAGACAGAGTTGCCGTACAGGTCGAAAAGAGTGCTGAGGCGCTGGTCCTTTACCTTGCCTGCGTTCGGTGCGGAGCTGTCTATCTTCCGCTCAACCCCGCCTATACGCTTGCAGAACTGGAGTACTTCATTGGCGATGCCGAACCTCGGCTGGCCGTCGTCGCGCCGACGGCGAAGGAAGCCGTTTCCCCGATCGCGGCGCGTCACGGTGCGGTCGTCGAGACGTTGGACGCCGTTGGCGGTGGATCCCTGATCGCAATCGCCGACAACGAACCGAACGACTTCACCGATGTCGATCGCGATGCGGACGACCTCGCCGCGATCCTATACACGTCCGGGACCACCGGCCGTTCGAAGGGCGCCATGTTGACCCATGGCAACCTGCTCTCCAATGCGTTGACGTTGCGAGACCATTGGTGGTTCACATCGGCTGACCGGCTCATACACGCCTTGCCGATCTTTCATACTCACGGGCTCTTCGTCGCGACGAATGTGACGCTGCTCGCGGGCGCCTCGATGTTCCTGCTTCCCAAGTTCGATCCAGATGAAATCCTCTCGTTGATGGCGCGATCGAGTGTGCTGATGGGAGTTCCGACGTTCTACACGCGCCTCTTGCAAAGCCCGCATCTCGACAGGGATGCGGTCACAAATATGCGCCTTTTCGTGTCGGGATCGGCTCCGCTGCTCGCCGAAACCCATGTCGAATTCGGCCGCCGCACCGGTCACGCGATCCTTGAGCGCTACGGAATGACCGAAACGAACATGAACACATCGAACCCGTACGATGGCGAGCGTATCGCCGGCACCGTCGGTTTGCCGTTGCCGGGTGTGACGGTCCGTGTTGTCGACGCGGCGACGGGAAAGCCGCTGCCTCCAGAGGAGACGGGCATGATCGAAATCAAGGGGCCGAATGTCTTCAAGGGCTATTGGCGCATGCCGGAAAAGACGGCCGCAGAGTTCACCGAGGACGGGTTCTTCATCAGTGGCGACCTCGGAACGATCGATGAGCAGGGTTACGTCTGCATCGTCGGGCGCGGCAAGGACGTCGTGATCTCCGGCGGATACAACATCTACCCGAAGGAGGTCGAACTGGAGATCGACCGGATCGAGGGCGTCGTCGAAAGCGCCGTTATCGGCGTCGCGCATCCGGACTTTGGCGAGGGCGTAACGGCGGTCGTCGTGCGCAAGCCGGGAGCATTGGTCGACGAAGCGGCGGTGCTGATGGCTCTCGGGGATCGCCTCGCACGTTACAAGCAGCCAAAGCGGGTGATGTTCGTCGAAGAACTTCCACGCAATACGATGGGAAAGGTCCAGAAAAATGTGCTGCGTGAGCAGTACGCCGGCCTATTCGTGGACAGTTGACGCTTGGAGCCCCGGCCAGTTAAGGCAATGTCGTAGGCAAGGTGTTCCAGTGTATTGGAGCGCAATCTCGGATTGCGGCCTGAAATATTTATACTTCAAAACTGCGATATGGCCGCATCCGAGGAGGCGGCCATATCGAATACTGCGTCATTTCAGCGGCTGTGCGTCACAAATGAGTGGCCGCCGCCTACAACATCTCCCGCATCGATCAAGAGCACCCGCTCGTCGCACCGCAGGTGTCGCACTTCTCGCAAGTCCCATTCCGGACCATCGTGAAGTTCTGGCATTCGGTGCACATGTTGCCGGTGTAGCCCTGCATGATGGAGCGGGCGCGGCGTTCGGATTCCAGTTTCTTGGCTTCCGATTTCGCCGTTGCCGCGTCATCCGCCGCCTTGTCGGTGAAGAGGGCGGTGGAGGCTTCGGCGGTTTCGGTTGCCAGTTCCTCGGCGATCTCTTCGGCCAGCTCCTTGGCGCGTTCCTCGTAGTCGCGCTTGAAGGCGACGACTTCCGAGGTGGAGATGGCGCTGGCCGGCTCGAGCTTGCGCACGGCGTTACCGGCAAAAGCAGTGATCGTCGCACCCGAAGAGGCCCGCGCTGGGGCTGCCGTTGCCGAACCCTTGACCTCGGCTGCCTGGCGCTCGCCCGATGTCGGCACCAGCGTCGGCTTATAGCCGCGGGTCAGGCCCTTGGAAACGACATCCGCCTTGCCTTCCGATACGCCGCGTCCGAGCGCCGTGTTGCTGAAGTCCGAGGTGTCGACATGTGCGAGGTCGTGGCGGCCGAGATAGGAGATGGCGAGCTCACGGAACACATAGTCGAGGATCGACGTGGCGTTCTTGATCGCGTCGTTGCCGGTAACGATGCCGGCCGGCTCGAACTTGGTGAAGGTGAAGGCATCGACATACTCCTCGAGCGGCACGCCGTATTGCAGGCCGAGTGAGACGGAGATGGCGAAGTTGTTGATGAAGGCGCGCAGCGCCGAACCTTCCTTGTTCATGTCGAGGAAGATTTCGCCGAGACGGCCGTCGTCATATTCGCCGGTGCGCAGGAAGATGGTGTGTCCGCCGATCTTGGCCTTCTGGGTGTAACCCTTTCGGCGACCGGGGAGCTTTTCCTGGCTGCGGACAACCTTTTCGATGACGCGTTCTATGATCTTTTCGGTGACGGTGACGGCCTGGGCGGCAGCCGGGGCCTGCAGCAGTTCTTCCACTGCATCCTCGTTATCGTCATCGTCGATCAGCGAGGCGTTCAGCGGCTGGCTGAGCTTGGAGCCATCGCGATAGAGCGCATTCGCCTTCAGGCCGAGCTTCCAAGAGAGCATGTAGGCGTTCTTGCAATCCTCGACGGTCGCTTCGTTGGCCATGTTGATCGTTTTGGAAATGGCGCCCGAGATGAAGGGCTGGGCGGCAGCCATCATGCGGATATGGCTTTCAACCGAGAGATAGCGCTTGCCGATCTTGCCGCAGGGATTGGCGCAATCGAAGACGGCGAGGTGCTCGTTCTTGAGGAACGGCGCGCCTTCCAGCGTCATCGCACCGCAGACATGGATGTTGGCAGCCTCGATCTCCTTCTTGGAGAAACCGAGATGGTCGAGCAGGTTGAAACTGATGTCGGTCAGCTGCTCGTCGGAAACCTTCAGCGTGCCCTTCAGGAAGTCGGCGCCGAGTGTCCACTGGTTGAAGACGAACTTGATGTCGAAGGCGCTCTTCAGCGCGGCATTGACGGCTTCCACCTTCTCGTCGGTGAAGCCCTTGGCCTTCAGCGTCGAAGGGTTGATAGCCGGCGCCTGGTTCAGGTTGCCGTGACCGACGGCATAGGCCTCGATTTCGGCAATCTGGCTTTCGGAGTAGCCGAGTGCACGCAGCGCTTCCGGAACGGCGCGGTTGATGATCTTGAAGTAGCCGCCACCGGCGAGCTTCTTGAACTTCACCAGCGCGAAGTCGGGCTCGATGCCGGTGGTGTCGCAATCCATGACGAGGCCGATCGTGCCGGTCGGGGCGATCACGGTTGCCTGGGCGTTGCGATAGCCATGCTGTTCACCGAGGCTCAAGGCCTTGTCCCAGGCCGCCTTGGCGTGGGCGACGAGATCCTGGTCCGGATTGTGGCTATGGATCAGCGCCACCGGATTGACCGACAGGCCCTCATAGCCAGAGATCTCGCCATAGGCGGCGCGGCGGTGGTTGCGGATGACGCGCAGCATGTGCTCGCGGTTCGGCTTGAACATCGGGAAGGTCCCGAGTTCGGATGCCATTTCGGCCGAGGTCGCATAGGCAATGCCGGTCATGATCGCGGTCAGCGAGCCGGCGATGGCGCGGGCTTCGTCCGAGTCATAGGGAATGCCGGAGGACATCAGCAGGCCGCCGATGTTGGCGTAGCCGAGGCCGAGCGTGCGGTATTCATAGGAGAGTTCGGCAATGCGGCGCGACGGGAACTGCGCCATCATGACCGAGATTTCGAGGACGACGGTCCAAAGGCGGACGGCATGCTCGTAGTCGGCAATGTTGATGCGCTTGCTGGCGGCATCCTTGAAGGTCATCAGGTTCAGCGACGCAAGGTTGCAAGCCGTGTCGTCGAGGAACATATATTCCGAGCACGGGTTCGATGCACGGATCGAGCCGGCCGACGGGCTGGTGTGCCAGTCGTTCATAGTCGTGTTGAAGTGCAGGCCCGGATCGGCAGACGCCCAGGCGGCGTAGGAGATGGATTCCCAGAGGTCGCGCGCCTTCAGCGTCTTGACGACCTTGCCGTCCTTGCGGGCGGTCAGGTGCCAGTCGCCATCGCTCTCGACGGCGCGCAGGAAGTCATCCTTGATCGACACGGAATTATTGGAGTTCTGGCCGGAAACGGTGAGGTAGGCTTCCGAATCCCAATCGGTGTCATAGGTCTTGAACTCGAGGTCCTTGTAGCCCTGGCGAGCGAACTGGATGACGCGCTGGACATAGTTTTCCGGAACCTGGTCCTTCTTGGCGGCGCGGATTTCGCGCTTCAGGGCAGGGTTCTTGGCCGGGTCGAAGCAATCGTCATTGTCGCCTTCGCAATTGACGGCGGCTTTCATGATCGCCTTCAGGTGCTTGGCGACGATCTTCGAGCCGGTGACGAGGGCGGCAACCTTCTGCTCTTCCTTGACCTTCCAGTTGATGTATTCCTCGATATCCGGATGGTCGATGTCGACGACGACCATCTTGGCGGCGCGGCGCGTCGTGCCGCCCGACTTGATGGCGCCGGCAGCGCGGTCGCCGATCTTCAGGAAGCTCATCAGGCCGGAGGAACGGCCACCGCCGGAGAGCTTTTCGCCTTCGCCGCGCAGCAGCGAGAAGTTGGAGCCGGTGCCGGAACCATATTTGAAGAGACGCGCTTCACGAACCCAGAGGTCCATGATGCCGCCTTCGTTGACGAGATCGTCCTCGACCGACTGGATGAAGCAGGCATGCGGCTGCGGATGTTCATAGGCCGACTTGGACTTGGTGATCTTGCCCGTGAAGGGGTCGACATAGAAATGGCCCTGGCCGGGGCCGTCGATGCCGTAGGCCCAGTGCATGCCGGTGTTGAACCACTGCGGCGAGTTCGGAGCGACGCGCTGCGTCGCGAGCATATAAGCAAGCTCGTCGCGGAAAGCGGAAGCGTCTTCTTCGGAGGAGAAATAGCCGCCCTTCCAGCCCCAGTAGGTCCAGGTGCCGGCGAGACGGTCGAAAACCTGGCGCGCATCGGTTTCGGAGCCGATCTGGCTTTCCTTTGGCAAATCCTTCAGGGCCGCATCATCGGGCACGGAGCGCCACAGGAAGGAAGGAACGTCGTTTTCCTCAACCTTCTTCAGCTTGGCGGGTACGCCGGCCTTGCGGAAATACTTCTGTGCCAGAATGTCGGCGGCAACCTGCGAAAACTGCGCCGGCACGTCGATGTTTTCGAGGCGGAAGACGATCGAGCCATCGGGGTTCTTGATCTCGCTGGTCGCCTTGCGGAACTCGATCTCCGCATAGGGTGACTGGCCTGCCTTCGTAAAACGACGTTCGATGCGCATGGTCCCATAACCTCATTCGTTAAAGCGCGCCTGCCTCGTAACAGGACGCAAAAATCCTTGTCCGGCCTCGCGATTTCAAACGCGCAGCCAGTGTTCACTCTGTCCTCTGACAGGAGGTGTCATCCGGAGATGTCTTTCCTGTATCTTGTGGTGATGGTGGCTGTAAACACTAAATATAGTATTAACAGCTTATTGCCGCCAGTCCCCGCATGTCTTTTTTGGCAGCATCGACATCGGCAAAAAAACCCTCACGGCGCCACCAGTCATGGTGCATCGCCCTGAATACAAATCCGATTTCGAGTTAAGGACCAGCCCCCGTTATTCCGTCCGGTCCAGTCGCCGCCGCAACGTCAGTCATTAACTTTGAAAGACCCGATTCCGTCAAGGGGTGGTTTGCGACGGATTTTTAACCACAATATCTTGTGGGCTTGCCTGTGGAAATTGGGGAAACGCCAGGAGGTCAGAAGATTCAAGCGCTTGGCGGAAATTGTTCGCTCTTCGCGCGACCGCCGGCGGGCCGAATACTAACGCAGACGAGAATAAACACGACAATATTGTGGCAGTGACCGCCAGGCCATTGGCAGAGGGGCAAAAGCATGCAGCAACCCCTTATGATTCGCGCGGAAGGCCTTGAATCCCACGTAATCCTGGTATCTCGACAACTACTAAATATAGTAGGCGCCGAAGCGCCCACCTCTATTGCTGATGCCTCTGTCCACTTTCGGCACACCACACAGAATCACTACTGATTCGCGTGAGTCCTATGAGGGTCAGCCGCGATGACCCTTGGCGATCGGCTCCTGATAGGTGAAACCCATGTCCCAGGGGAAATAGATCCAGGTGTCCTGGCTGACCTCGGTGATGAAGGTGTCGATGGTCGGCACGCCCTTCGGCTTGGCGTATAGGCACGCGAAATGCGCCTTAGGCAGCATGGTGCGCACTTCAGCGGCAGTCTTGCCGGTATCCGTCAGGTCATCGACGACAAGCACACCTTCGCCGCCATCGGCCGTCAATTCCGGCGTGATGCCTTTGAGCAGGTTCATTTTGCCCTGGCTGGCATAGTCGTGGTAGGAGGCGATGCAGACAGTATCGATCATGCGGATGTTGAGTTCGCGCGAGATGATGGCGGCGGGCACCAAGCCGCCGCGGGTGATGCAAACGATCGCCTTGAAATCTCGATTGAGGCCGGCGAGCCGCCAGGCAAGTGCGCGGGCATCGCGATGGAACTGATCCCAGGATACGGGAAAGGCTTTATCGGGCAGGGACATGGCTCAGAGGCTCCGGGAAGCAGAAGATAACGACGCACCGGCGCTGCCGGCGACCCTGAGCAGACCCCGCGACGGGCGCGGACCATGGACCAAATCCTGAAACGCAATTCGCTGGCTTTCCGACCGACCATGATCTTGTCCAAAAACGCCTTGGACCTTTTGGGATCACGCTCCACGTACCATGCGAATGGTTCCCTGGCGGGAATTCTCTCATCGGTCGCTGCTTTCTGCTGGATTTGCGGTCAAAAGGCAAGAGCCGCCGCTGCCCAGCCTATCCAGCAGGGCGACGCAGGTCAGCGTGCCAGCAGCGTCATGGCCGTCATCGATTGCAATAACGTCCGTGTCGTGCCGCCGAAGATCAACTGCCAAAGCCAGGAATGTGTATAGGCACCCATGACAAGCAGATCGATGCTGTCGTCGGCTAGGCGATTTTCGATGACCTGCGATGGTGTCCTGCCGCCGCACATCGCCGTCTCCTGTCTGGCGCGAACGCCATGGCGGACGAGCGTCGCGGTAATCTCCGCGCCGGTCTCCGTCGGCGAATGCGTCGAACTATCGGCCGTATCGACTGAAAAAACCTCCACGGAATCGGCAGTCTTCAGGAATGGCAGAGCATCGAAGGTAGCGCGGGCAGCTTCCTTCGAGCCGTTCCAGGCGATCAATACACGACGGATCGGCTTCGGCTCCTTAAAGATATAGGGAATGAGCAGGACTGGACGGCCGCTCTCGAACAGGAAGCTTTCGACATCGACTTGCGAGTCGGAAGACTTGGACGGATCAGGCTGCACGGCGATCAGCAGGTCGGCGCTGCGGGCGATTTCCATCAGCGGCTGCGAGCCATAGCCGATGGTACTGGAGACGCCGCGCCATTCATAGGCGATGCTCTCGCGCTCCATTTTCGTGCGGAATAGCCGCTCGATATCGACGGCCTGTTTGTGCGCCATGTCCTGCAGAGCCTGCACGGCGACCGGATCGGGGATTTCCATCGGCGCCACCAGCGGCACAGCCGAGACGATTTCCGCATGCAGACCTACGATACGAGCGTCGTGCTCCTTCGCGAAGGCGGCGGCGAAGTCGACCGCCACGCGCGTATTGTCGGGGATATCGAGAATGACCAGGATGGTTTTATAGGGCATGACATGATCTCCCGTGCGGAAGGGTCCACATTGCCTCATTATATCAGTGTTCCGCTTGATAATAATGCACCGAGATGACAGCGGTTCCCTGACGAATTAAATCCACTCGTTGAACGTCATGCTTCAGCGGACTGATTTCCCTTGGCTTTCGCCTGCCTGATGGTTTCGATCATGGCGCGCACTTCGGCTGCGACAGTTTCAACCAGCTCGGCGGAACGGCCCCTCACGACGATCTCGGTCGAGAAGAATTGACCGACATAACGCGGGTAGGAGCCGATGCTGGTGTCAGGATGCGCCTTCTGGATGAGGCCAAGCGGAGAGCCGATCTCGCCTTCGCCGTAAGGGCAGGAAATTGCTTCCGAAAGCATGCGGGTGCCCGAGCGCAGGGTCGGTATGACATTGTCGAGCATCGCCTGGAAAACCTGCGGCACACCGGCCATGACATAGACGTTGCCGATGTTGAAGCCAGGGGCCGTCGAGACCGGATTAGCAATGTGCTTGGAGCCGACCGGCATGCGGGCCATGCGTTGGCGGGCCTCGGTGAACTCCATCTCGCGCCGGGCATACATTTCGCCCATCAACCGCATCGCTTCCGCATCGTGCTCGCAGGGCACGCCGAAAGCCTTGGCGATGGCATCGGCGGTAATGTCGTCATGGGTCGGGCCGATGCCGCCTGACGTGAAGACATAATCATATTGGCCGCGCAAGGCGCTCAACGCCGACACAATGGCATCCTCGTCGTCGGCAACGATGCGAACTTCCTTCAGGTCGATGCCGGCCAGCAGCAGCACATCGGCAAGGTGGCCGATATTCTTGTCCTTCGTCCGGCCGGAGAGCAGTTCGTCGCCGATGGCCAGCATGGCGGCGGTGACAATGGTTTCATTGGTCATGGAAATATCCGTGGAATTGCGCAGTTGCGCGTTCGAAAAAACGTCAGAAATAGGTAGCGCCGTTTGCGACGAATGCAAACTGCCGTTTTCGTTTCACAAGCGGCAGTCAAAAAAAGCAACTGCAAGTGAATTTTCGTCTACATCGGGTGAACAGTGCGTTCCAGTCGCGCGGGGCTGCGCCTTCCTTTTCCCGCTGATACAAATCACGTCGAAATTCAACACGTCCAACAACGGGAGACGTTTATGGCTAAGGTTCTGGTTCTCTATTATTCTTCCTATGGTCACATCGAGAAGATGGCCTATGCCGTCGCTGAAGGCGCAAAATCGACCGGCGCCGAGGTGACCGTCAAGCGCGTACCGGAACTGGTGCCGGAAGAGGTCGCCAAGGCTTCCTACTTCAAGCTGAATCAGGAAGCACCGATCGCATCGCCGGAAGAATTGGCCGACTACGACGCCATCATCGTCGGCTCCGGCACGCGCTTCGGCACGGTTACGTCGCAGATGCGCAATTTCTGGGATCAGACCGGCGGCCTGTGGTTCGGCGGCAAGCTCGTCGGCAAGGTCGGCTCGGTCTTTACCTCCTCGGCTACCCAGCATGGCGGCCAGGAGTCGACCATACTCGGCTTCATTCCGACCCTGCTGCACCACGGCATGGCCGTCGTCGGCCTTCCCTATGCTTTCCAAGGCCAGATGGGCACAGAAGAAGTCAAGGGTGGCTCGCCTTACGGCGCTTCCACGATCACCAATGGCGACGGCTCGCGCCAGCCTTCGGAAATCGAACTGGAAGCTGCAAAATACCAGGGCGCTCACGTCGCCAAGATCGCGGCCAAACTCGTCGCCTAATTCGAATTCGCATATCAATTGAAGAAAGGCGCGGCGAAAGCTGCGCCTTTTTGTATGCCGCAGTTTTTCATCCTTGCGATGTGCAAGGGCGGCAAAAGGCGATGACAGCGATGTGATCGCTATTTAAGGTAGAATTCATAGTCTGTTCATCAATGCGGGTTCAATGAGGGGCTGCAAATCTTAGAATTGGAGCTGTCATGAACAAAATTTTCGGCATCGTCGGCGCCGGTGCGCTGACGCTGGTCATGGGCCTCGCATCGGTCGCGCCTTCCGCCGCCGCGCCGCTCTATCAGCCCAAGCCGGCCGCAAGCACCGCTATCGAGATGGTGCAATACCACCAGCCGGACCGCCGGCATTGGGACAACAACGGACACCGTCCGCACCATCGCCCGCCGCCGCGCTACCGCCCGGGCTATTGGAACGGCTATCATGGCTATAAATACGCTCGTCCGGGCTACCGCCGCCACAGCGACGGCTGGTGGTATCCGCGCAAGGCATTCACGATCGTCATTCGCTAAGCGACCATAAACGAGACAGACAATATCAAGGCGGTCCAACGGGCCGCCTTGTTTTCTTATGGGACTTCGGATTGAGGGGCGAGGCTCCGCGCGTTGCACAATCCATCTTTACTGTATTTTCCATTCAATTCGAACTTCTTAAAAAAGAGAAAAATAAAGAATTGGACTGCACAGTCCTCCATCGGATTTTCCGTATAATTTGATGGGGGGACAATGCTTCGATTTCCTATCGGCGCGCGCCACCGAAAGACAATCGTGGACTTCATTCACGATTCGACCGGCGCTTATTTGGTCGTTTTCGCATTGTCGCTCCCGGTTCTGATCGGCTTGATAGGGCTCGGCACGGATTATGGGCTGTGGACTTATAAGCAACAGACGATGCAGTCGGCGACCGACGCCGCCGCTGTAAGCGGCGCGGCCGCCTATACCGCCAGTGGTGACGGGCCGGTCGTGTCCCAGGTCAACGCGATAACGGCAAGCTATGGGCTCGTTAATGGCCAGAATAGCGTGGTGATATCGATCCACCGCCCTCCGACGCAGGGATCTTACGCTGGGAATGGATCGGCGATCGAAGTCGTCGCACAACAACCAATGGACCTGCTGTTCTCCGCGCTTTGGCAGCAGGCTTTCGTCGTTACGACGAGATCCGTGGCCATGGCGAATGCCGCCAACGCCTGTGTGCTGGCGCTCGATCAGACGGCAAGTGCTGCCGCGTCGGCTCAGGGGTCAACCTCGGTGACGTTGAACAACTGCAGCTTGGTCTCGAATTCGACAAGCCCCACGTCGGTCAGTGTCGGCGGTTCCGCGCTGATCCAGGCGTTGTCGGTCGGGGCCGCCGGCGGCATCAGCGGTCTTAGCGGCATTAAGGCGAGCGAGGGAACGGCGACCGGAATTTGGCCTGTCACGGACCCATATGCCGATGTTCAGATGCCGACCTACTCGGGTTGCACGATCAACGGCAAGGAAAACATCAAGGGGAAGACGACACTCGATCCGGGTGTCTATTGCGGCGACATTACCGTGAACGCAGGCGCGGTCCTAACTCTGAACCCCGGGATCTATATTCTCGATCGCGCTAACCTGAAGGTCAACGGCGGCGCGACTTTGATCGGCCACGGCGTCACGATCATCTTCACCTCCAGCACGGGAAGCAATTACGGCACCGCGTCGATCAACGGCGGGGCGATCCTTGATCTCACGCCGCCGCTTACGGGAGACACGGCCGGCATTGTCGTTTTCGGCGACCGGAATATGCCCGTGGGCACAGCCTTCAGCTTTAATGGCGGTGCGAGCCAGAATTTGGCGGGATCGATCTATCTGCCAAAGGCGGCGGTCAGCTACTCGGGAGGTAACACCGCGACAAATGCCTGTATCAAGATTATCGCGGATACGGTCACCTTCACTGGCAATTCCAATCTATCCATCGATTGCAGTGCCTATCCGACCCGCGCCATTGGCGGCGCCGCCGGCAAATTGGTCGAATGAGGATAGTGATGGCCGCAAAAACAATAGTACAAACTGAAGCACCGCTCTCCCGCATGCTCGTCGCCAAGCGGCCGCTGGGTTCGCCGCAGGCTTGGAGAAGGCTCTGTCGAGACCTGTTCAATGAACGGCACGGTACGGCCGCCATCGATTTGGCGCTCATACTGCCGATCTTGATCGCGATGACATTCGGTCTTGTCGACTATTCGTCCGCATTGCTTCAGCAGACGCAGGTGGAGAATGCGGCACAGCGAGGTCTGCAATATGCTCTGGCTCGCGGCTTCGATAGTTCCGCCATGTCGAATGTCATCACAAGAAGTACCGGCTCGGCCGTCATCTCGGCGGCGCCTGCCCCCTCGAAATTTTGCGGATGTCCTAGTGGTCAAGGCATCTCCGTCGCGGTGTGCTCCGATGTCTGTTCGGACGGATCGCGAGCGGGCACCTACGTGTCCGCCTCGGCGGCCGCTACCTACGTGCCGTATCTTGCACTTCCTTTCGTACCCGCATCCTTTGCGCTGCAGTCAACGGCAACAGCGAGGCTTCAATGATTCGTCGTCTCGCGAGAAATGCCGAAGGGACAACCGCAGTCGAGTTTGCTCTGACTGCGCCCTTCTTTATCGTTCTAGTATTCTCGATCGGACAATATGGGCTCTTTCTCTGGACCCGATTGGGATTACAGCACGCCGTCGACCTCAGCGCCCGGTGTGCGAGCCTGATGCAGACCACTTGTCCCGATACAGGTTCAACCCAGGCATACGCCGTGAGCCAGGCTTATGGCCTTAACATTGATCCCAGCGTGTTTTCCGTGAGTAAAGATGCATGCGGACAGAATGTTACGGCAGCCTACACCTATACGATCGCAATTCCTTTTTTGCCATCGATGCCGGTGAACATCGCCGCAACGTCGTGCTTCCCGACCTATTGAGCGGGACCCGTCACCACAATTTTCAATATGGTGCGGACGACGGGGGTCGAACCCGTATACCCGAAGGTGAGGGATTTTAAGTCCCTTGCGTCTACCAGTTTCGCCACGTCCGCGTGCCTTTCCCCTTCAAGCACTTGAGCGATTCAGTCAAGCGATTGTTCGCTTATATATGCTTGCCTGCGGATTTCGAGGGGCCGGGTTTAGCGACCGCTCCTTCGGTGGGGAAATATCTCAGTCGATTCTTGAGATACGTATCCAGGCAATAATTCTCGAGAATGTTTTTGTCGCTACCCAGGTATGAGCAGGTCTTTTCGGCGTCTTGTAGCAATGCTCTCGCTTGTTTCGGCGTCACGATGACCGTTCTTGTCGATCCTCGTCCTTGTGTTTCACACGAAGCGAGCAACGAGGCCAAGACAACCGCAATCAAAACAAAACGCATCCCTGACTCTCCGAAAAATCCGGGAAGCCAGATGCCATTTTTCCAATGCTTTCACAATAAGATAAGCGCATCCAGCGCGGCAATGCGAGCAGTGCGGCACCCCGGCGTATTAAACGAAGCCCGCCGGCACCGGGTGAACCGGATTGGAGCGGGCCTCTAACCATCGTCATGATGGCTGGCTCGCATTGGAAGCAGGCCTTCGCCTCCTGTCAATTCGAAGATTTTGTGTTGCGACCGGATGTAACATGGTGGCGCGAATAATAGCAGCTGCGCGCTTGATGGTCGCAATCGCCCGGACGAGACGGAAAGCGCGACAAAGAGGCTTTCTTTACTCATGTTTCCTGTGTCATAGCGAAGGCGGATTGAACAGGAACGGATCAAGCCCGTGGACAAGCAGGATGTTTTCAACGCCACCGAGGCCATGCGTGGTCTTTTTCCCGCAACGCCACTGCAACTGAACGAGCATCTTTCCGCTCGTTATGGGGCAAACATTTGGCTGAAGCGCGAAGATCTGACGCCGGTGCGTTCCTACAAAATTCGCGGTGCCTTCAATTTCTTCCGCAAGGTGATTGCCGCGGGCGGTACGGGCAAGACATTCGTCTGCGCTTCGGCCGGCAATCATGCGCAGGGTTTTGCGTTTGTCTGCCGCCATTTCGGGGTGCCGGGCGTGGTCTACATGCCGGTGACGACGCCGCAGCAGAAGATCGACAAAACCCGTATGTTCGGCGGTGAATTCATCACCATCAAGCTGTTCGGCGATTTCTTCGACCAATGCTACCAGGCGGCGCGCGAGCACGTGCAGCACATAGACGGCGTCATGGTGCCGCCCTTCGATCATGCCGATATCATCGAGGGGCAAGCGACGGTTGCGGCTGAAATTGCCGAGCAATTGCCTGAAGGCGTCGTGCCCGACCACATTATTCTGCCCGTCGGCGGCGGTGGATTGGCGGCCGGCATCACAGGCTATTTTGCGGATCGCCTAGCCAAGGAGAGCTTCGTTTTCGCCGAGCCGGCCGGAGCGCCGAGCCTCAGGCGCAGCATGGAGATGGGGCAGGTGGTGACGCTGGTAAAGGTCGATAATTTCGTCGACGGCGCAGCGGTCGGCCGCATCGGCGAGCTGAATTTTGCCGCCCTGAAGGGTTTTGCAGCCGAGCAGGTCATGCTGATCGCGGAAAATGCCATCTGCGTAACGATCACCGATATGCTGAATGTCGAAGGCGTCGTGCTGGAACCCGCCGGTGCACTGGCGATTACCGCGCTCGACGCGATGGATCGTGAGAGCATCCGCGGCAAGACGATCGTTGCGGTCGTCTCCGGCGGCAATTTCGATTTCGAGCGTCTGCCCGACGTCAAGGAGCGCGCAATGCGCTATGCCGGGCTGAAGAAATACTTCATCCTGAGGCTCGCGCAGCGTCCCGGCGCGTTGCGCGATTTCCTCAACCTGCTGGGGCCGGACGACGATATCGCCCGCTTCGAATATCTGAAGAAGAGCGCCCGCAATTTCGGTTCCATCCTGATCGGCATCGAGACCAAGCATCCCGACAACTTCAAGCAGCTTGTCGAGAATTTCGAGCGCGCCGGCATGGGCTATGAGGACATCACCGAGAACGACATTCTGGCGAACCTGATTATTTAACTTTGCCACCCCACGTCCTTCATGCTAAAGGCGATTCATGGCTTCGATCTTGTCGAATATTCTCTCGATCTTCACCGGCGGCGGCGCTTCGACGACGAGCGCCGAAAAGGCTGGCGGTTCTTCCGTCACGGCTGAGCCGCAGGAGCATGGCGGCTGCACGATCTACGCGACGCCGCAGCGCGAGGGCAATCAGTTCCGCCTGATGGGTCGGATCGAGAAGGAAGTAAACGGCGAGATCCTGGTGCGCAATTTCATTCGCGCCGATGTTTTCACTTCGTCGGACGATGCGCTCGAATCGACCTTCCGCAAGGCGCAGCAGATCATCGATCAGAACGGCCCGTCTCTGTTCGGAGACGGCGAAAAAGTGCGCCAGGTCTGAGCCGAATGGCCAGCCCTAACCGAATGTGGAATCAGGCAGCATCTTAGTTTCGCATTCTGCAGACCCAATAGCCGAGTTTCGCAAACCTGAAATTAGAGCGTCGAGGTGAATGGCGTGATTTTCTGGATAGCGAGCGTGGTTGGGTTGGCGATCGCGTATCTCTTCGGTTCTGCACCCACGGGCTATCTGGCGGGGAAACTGCTCAAGGGAATTGATATCCGAGAGCATGGCTCCGGATCCACCGGGGCAACGAACGTCTTGCGAACCCTGGGCAAATGGCCTGCATTGGTAGTGCTCCTGGTGGATGTGCTGAAAGGTGCGGCGGCAATCCTCTTTGCCCGCTGGTTTTATCTTTGGTTCTCCACTTTGTCGTCCGTCACGCCATCGACAGCGCTTGATCGGCAAAGCTGGGAACCTTGGGCCGTTTTCCTGGCTGGACTTGCCGTGTTGCTGGGACACAGCCGTTCGATCTGGTTGAATTTTGCCGGCGGAAAATCCGTTGCGACGGGGCTTGGCGTGTTGTTGGCGATGTCCTGGCCCGTAGGTTTAGGTGCCGTGACGGTCTTTGGCGTTGTGCTGGCTATTTTTCGGATTGTTTCCCTGAGTTCGATACTCGCCGCGCTGACCGCGATCACCCTCGTCTTCGGCTTGGAGCAACCATTGCCCTATCGGTTGCTGGTGATAGCGGGTGGCGTTTACGTAATCGCGCGCCATCGCACCAACATTCAGCGGCTACTGGCCGGGATAGAGCCACGCCTGGGGCAAGGTAGCCCGGAATCGAAAACAGGATCGCAAATTTAGTGTGCATCCTGGGAAGGCTGAGATCGCCAACAACGGCTGTTGGCGATCTCGATGCGGCAGACCCCGCTTGGCTGGGCCGAAGGACGGCCCCTTTTTCTGCTCAGCAATAGCGGTTATGCGGCCCGGAAGATTTTGGCGCCCGAGGGTGCGCTGGTCATGCCGCCATCAACCGTGATTTCGATTGCCGAAACGTTGCTCGAGTCATCAGATGCGAGATAAAGGGCGGCCTTAGCGATTTCTTCGGCTTCGCTCATACGGCCGAGCGGGCTCATGCCGCCGAGGCGGGCTTCCAACTGACTCATCGCATCTTCCGTCTGCGCCATCGGCGCCCAGATCGGCGTCTTCGTGCCGCCAGGAGTGACCTGATTGACGCGGATGTTGCGCGGCGCCAGTTCGGAAGCGAGGTTGCGGGTCATTGAGCGAATTGCGCCCTTGCTAGCCGCATAGGCCGACCAGCCGGCCGAGCCAAGAACAGCATGCACAGAACCATTGAGGATTACAGACGCACCATCATTCAGATGCGGCAGGGCCGCCTGCACGGTGAAGAAGACCGCCGTCAGATTGGTGCGGATAATGGTTTCGAATTGTTCGAGCGAGGTCTGGCCGATCGGTGTTGCGCCGCCGATGCCGGCATTGGCGAAGACGATGTCAAAATTACCGAGCTTTTCAGCCGCTTCGGCGAAGGCCTTTTCCGTGGCCGCAACGTCGGTCACGTCGACCTGCAGCGGCAACACGTTGCCGCCGAGAGTCTCGACAGCGGCGGCAAGGGTTTTTGGATTGCGACCAGTGATGGCGACCTTGGCGCCTTCGTTAACGAAGACGCGGGCGGTGGCGAGGCCAATGCCGCTGTTTCCGCCGGTGATGATGGCAACTTTGTTCTTGAGGCGCATGTTCGTAGCTCCTATTGGCTTCAACGGCGATCTGGATTATGATCGTTCGCTATAAGGATTATGATCATAATCTACATTCGTCAAGATGCTCTGAGGAGATTTTTCGATGGGCCATTCGCAGTTAGAAAAGCAGAAGACACATGAGCGCATAGTGACGCTCGCCGCCAAGCGTCTGCGGGAGGAGGGGCTGGAAGGTATCAGCGTTGCCGATCTCATGAAGGAGGCGGGCCTGACGGTCGGCGGCTTCTACAAACATTTCGCCTCTCGCGACGAGTTGGTGGCCGAAGCCGTCCAGTCGGCGGTGGAATCGTGGCGGCGGCAACTGGAGGGGAAGGGGATCGATCCGGCGGATGTCTCGCTCGAAAACTATGCCGACGACTATCTCAGCCCTCGGCATCGCGACCACCGCGGCGAGGGTTGTGCCTACGCTGCGTTGATGGCCGACATTGCCCGCAGCGGCGAAGCTGTCCGGGTGATTGCGACCGAGGGGATACGGAAAAACATCGAATCGATGACGGCGCGCATGCCGCAACCGGATACCGCAGACGCACGGCGCAATGCCATTATCGCCTCCTGCGTGATGATCGGTGCCGTTGGCCTTGCGCGTGTGGCAAACGATGAAGAGCTTTCCAACGAAATTCTGGATGCCGCGAAGCACTTCGTGAAGGATTTGGCAAAAGACAGCGGGAAATAAAAAGCGGCCGGTGGGGACCGGCCGCTCTCAAGGAATTGCTGTTGTTTGCAGGCTTAAGCGGCCAGTGCCAGCTCGGTCGCGCGGGCTTGGGCAGCGCCGATTGCCTTTTCAGCGGCTTCCGGACCGAAGGCGAGACCTTCGACATAGACCGTTTCAACATCGGTGATGCCGATGAAGGCGAGAACCGACTTCAGGTAGGGAACGGCGTGATTGAGCGGAGCAGCCGGGCCTTCGGAATAAACGCCACCAGAGGCAAGAACGATATAGGCCTTCTTGCCGGTCGCCAGACCCTTCGGGCCAGTTTCCGTGTACGTGAAGGTGCGGCCGGCGCGGGCGACGTTGTCGATCCAGGCCTTTAGCGACGAATAGATATTGAAGTTGATGAGGCCGGTGCCGATGACCAGCGTGTCGGCCGCGAGCAGCTCGTCGACGAGCGCGTCGGAAACCTTGACGGCTTCGGCCTGCTCAGGGGTGCGAGCCTCTACCGGCGTGCGAATGGCGGCGGTAAAGAGCTCATCGATATGCGGCAGCGGCGCGGCGGCGAGGTTGCGATGGACGATCGTCTTGCCTGGGTTCTGGGCCTTGATCTTGTCGGCAAGCTCGGTGGCGATCTTGGTGGAGAGCGAGTCGCTGCGCGGGCTGGATGTCAGAAGCAGAATGGAGGACATGGTCATGTTCCTTTTCAATGGGTTGCGGGAGCTAGGCAGGAGTCTGGCCGCCGTTCGGGAAAAGAAATAAGTCTGCAGTGCCATCGAAAAAACTGTGATAATATGGATCGGAATTATCGATAGAATGGATGGCCCATGCTTCCCAATCCAACCCTAGACCAGTTGCAGGTCTTTCTGACCGTTGCCGAATCCGGCAGTTTTTCCGCCGCCTCGCGCACCCTCAATCGCGCGCAATCGGTGATCAGCTATACGATCGCCAATCTCGAAGCTCAGCTCGAAGTACCGCTGTTCGAGCGTTCCGGCTCCCGCCAGCCGACGCTGACGGACGCAGGGCGCGCTATGCTGGAGGATGCGCGCCGGATCCTCGCCGATCTCGGCGTGATGCGTGCGCGTGTCAAAGGTTTGAAGGCGGGCGTTGAAGCGGAAGTGGCTGTGGCTATCAGCGTCATGGTACCGACGAATGCCACAGTCGACGTATTGAGGGAGTTTCGCGACCGCTTCCCGCTGGTCTCGCTACGGCTCGACACCGGCGAACTCGGCACAATGATGGAACTGGTCGCCAGCGGTAAGTCGACGATCGGTATTGGTGGCGCGGTGCCGAATCAAGATGATTCGCTGGTGATCGAGCGCATCGGCCATTCCTTCATGCTGCCGGTGGCCTCGCCCGCTCATCCACTTGCCCGGATCGGAAGGCCGTTGACGCTTGCCGATGTGCGAGAGGAGGTGCAATTGGTCGTTACCGATGCCTCCGGTCTCACGAATGGCAAAGATTTCAACGTTCTGTCATACAAGATCTGGCATGTCAGCGATATCGCGACCAAACACCAATTGATGCGCGGCGGTCTCGGCTGGGGCGGGCTACCGGCTTCGCTCATCGTGGAAGATCTGCAGAAGGGACGGTTGGTGCCTCTGGCCCTCGATGCCTACGACCAGAGCGAATATCCGATCTACGCCGTCCACAAGCTTGACAATCCTCCAGGGCCTGCTGCTGCCTGGATGATCGAAGCCTTCAGTTCGCGCCTTTCGAAATGCCCGAACAAAGCGGATTTCAAAGCGGTCGTCGAGATGTTTCATCCGAACGAGAAGCAGTTGGCGGCAGAGTGATCAAGCTCCTTCGCCACGCAAATGCGGGGAGAAGGTGGCCGAAAGCTGTTAAACGAAGTGAGACGGCGATCGGTCGGATGAAGGGGGGCCTTCTCGGAGTAGACTCAGCCACGAAAGGAGCCGACTCCGCAAGCATTTGATGATGGTCAGGCACGGCTGCCAACGCCGCAAATTTGGGCCTGGCACCTCACCCTGGCCCTCTCCCCGCAATGCGGGGAGAGGGAACAATCGGGGACTAAAGAACCAGCCGGAAGTTACGGAAACCGTCGGTACCTTCACCTGCATCCTCGATCTTCACGCTCTTCACCTGGGCGAGGAAATCCTTGGCCTTTGGCGAGCTTTGGAACAGGACTGTCGTGCCCGGCAGCGGCTTGAAAGTCCAGTTGCCGTCGGCGGTCGGATTGATCGTGCCCTGATCGTGGACATAGCGGACGATAACGTCGCGGTTGGTGTCCGGAGCCTGGTAGACGACCTTATCCGAAGCGATTTCGGGGAAATTGCCGCCGCCGCCGGCGCGGTAATTGTTGCTGACGACGAGGAACTTCTGAGCCGGATCGATCGGCTTGCCATCGAACTGCAGGTTCTGGATGCGGTTGGCATCGGCATTCAGAACCTTGCCGTCGTCGCCGAACCGGCGCGGCTGCGAGACGTCGATCTGATAGGTGACACCGTCGATGACGTCGAAGTTATAGGACGGGAAGCTGTTGTTGATCAGATCCGCATCCTTGGCGCCTGGCTGGACCTGATTGAACATCGCCGCCGACATTTCCAGCCAGTTCTTCACTTGTGCGCCGTTGATGACGACCGCCTGCACCGTGTTCGGATAGAGATAGAGGTCGGCGACATTCTTGATGGCGATATTGCCGGCAGGAACGTCGGTATAATAGTCGACGCCGTTGCGCCCGCCGCATTTGAAGGGCGCTGCCGCCGAAAGGACCGGCAGATCCTTATACTGCGTCTCCTTCAGCATGTCCTTGATGTACCAGATCTGCGCCTGGCTCACGACCTGTACCGACGGGTCGTCGGCGACGAGAGCGAAATAGGAATAGAGCGGCGCCGACGTCTTGCCGACCGGCGTGCGGACGTAGGTGAGCGTTGCGTCGTGCTCGGCCTTGGCCGCTTCGACCACTTCCTTCTTGTCGGCGACATCGGCAATGACCTTCTTCTTGTCGTCGCGGTGATAGATCGGCCGTGCCTCGGAGGTGAAGTCGACGATTTTCCAGCTATTGCCGTCTTTTTCGAGCAACAGGTCGATCAGGCCGAGATGCGAGCCCCAGAAACCCGCCATGACAGCCGGCTTGCCCTGCAGCGTGCCCTTGACCGGATCGGCATTCTTGATGCCATCCCAAGTCTTCGGGCCGGGGAAAACGAGATGCTGGTGGCCGGTGAAGATCGCGTCGATACCGTCGACAGCTGCGACATAGAGAGAGGCGTTTTCCATCTTGTCGGCCGGGCCGCTGCCGTCGATGCCAGAGTGGGAGAGGGCGATGACGATGTCGGCGCCTTCTTCCTTCATCACCGGAACCCAGGCCTTGGCAGCCTCGACGATATCGCGCGTCTGGGCCTTGCCTTCGAGATTCTTGATGTCCCAGAGCATGATTTGCGGCGGCACGAAGCCGATGAAGCCGATCTTGATCGTGTTCTCATTGCCTGCACCGTCCTTGATCTTCTTTTCGAGGATCAGATAGGGCTTGAAGAACAGGTCGTCCTTCTTCGGGTCGGGGGCGAGCTGGCCCTTGGTCAGATTGGCGCAGACGAAGGGGAAGTTCGCGCCGCCCAGTGCCTTGAACATGAAGTCGAGGCCGTAGTTGAACTCGTGGTTTCCGAGCGTGCCGACCTCATAGCCGAGCGTGTTCATCGCCTTGATCACCGGATGGACGTCGCCGTCCTTCATGCCGTGCTGATAGGCCATGTAGTCGCCCATTGGATTGCCCTGCAGCACATCGCCGTTGTCGATCAGCAGCGAATTGGTGGCTTCGGCACGGATATTGTCGATGATCGTTGCCGTGCGCGACAGGCCCATCGCGTCGTTCGGCTTATCGGCATAATAGTCGTAAGGGAAGACGTTGACGTGAATGTCCGTCGTTTCCATAAGGCGTAGATGCGCCTGATTGCTGGCCGCGCGGGCTGCGAACGGATGCAGCACGATGAGCGCGGCAGTGGCGCTGAGGCCCTGCAGCAAGGAACGGCGCGACATGCTGGGCAATTCCAGAATGGAAGACATGAAACACTCCTTCAACAATGAATCCTTCATCCCTCGATCACCTCTCGGGGTGAGGGAGATTAAGACGAATTTTGAAGGTGTGCACCACGAATATGACAGGCTTATTGTGGTGCCGGCGCCAAGGAGCGAAGAAGCCGTCAGCGTTTGAGAACCGGCTGTATCTCCTTGTGGAAAAAGCGAAAATAGGAGGCAACCTGAGCCGACGCATTGGAGGAGGGATCGAACTCAATGCCGATCCGGCCGTTGTGGATCCAGCGCACGACGCCATCCAAGATGCCGATTTCGTCGCACTCGACACGAACCTTGCTGCCGGCGGCGGCATAGATAGGCGATTGCAGGTCGAGCGCGATACCGCCGGTAGAAATATCGACCACACGGCCGACAACCGCCTTTGCAAAATATCGAACCCGCCCCATCAACCGGACGCGCTTGCGCGGCGAACGCCTCGTCTTGATTTTCAAATTGCCCTGAGCATGCGGTGTTGAAATCGTCTGCATGACTGGCCTCGCTCCCTACGTGTCTCTGACAACATGTATTAGCAGCCCTGCATTGAAAGTTGCTTAGGACGATCGATAAAATTGAAACCATCCGTTCTGAATCAAGACCGGGTCGTCTTAGCGTTTCAGCACCGGGCTGATGTCCTTGTGATAAAAGCGGAAATAGGCCGTTACCTGCGCTGCCGCGTTGGACGACCCGTCGAATTCAATGCCGATCCGCCCGCCTCTGAGCCATCGCACAGTGCCCTCCAAGGCGCCGAGTTCCCGGCTCTCGATCCGGACCTTGCTGCCGCGCATGCCGCTGAACGGTCCACCGAGATCGAAGGCCAGGCCCGTTGTCGAAATATCTGACACCTGTCCCGGAGTGGGCCTGCCGAGATAGGTCAATGTCGCCATGATCCGGCACCGCGTACGGGTCGCCCGCCGTCCCTTTTGCGTCGAAGTGCTTGATGAGTAAAGGTTAATTTGAGCAGACATAAAATTAACGATGGTTAAATATCTATGCTGTCATCGTTAACTTTTGCCACTTAAGGCAAAGCTAGGGAAATTGTTAAAATGCGACCTAAGCTGTTGTTCTTTAAGTTTGAAAGATTAGTTTGAGGACGAATGACGCGCTTTGCGAAAGTAAATGATTGCAGCCTTCGTATGCGGGTTGAGTGAGGATTTTTAGGGAGAGATGACTTTGCGCATTGTTTCATTGAATGCTTGGGGCGGCCAGCTGCATGAATCGCTGATGCGGTATCTGGTCGATGTCGAATCGGATATTCTGTGCCTGCAGGAGGTCACGCGCACCCACGATGCGCGATCCGAATGGCTGGTCTACCGCGACCACGGCGTCGAACTTCCACAGCGGGCCAATCTTTTCGCGGAGATTGGTGCTGCCCTGCCCACACACGACGCCTTCTTCAGCCCGACAGCGCGGGGTGATCTCTTCGATGGCGATCGGCGGATTGCTTCCGAATTCGGTCTGGCGACCTTTGTGCGAAAGTCTCATCCGGTCATCGGCCAGGTATCGGGATTCGTACATAGGGAATTCTCGGCCGATGGTTGGGGGCCGCATCCGCGTGCGCGGAATGCTCATTGCATCCGTCTCTACAACTATGAAAGCGGTTTCGCCGTCACCATCGCGCAGATGCATGGCCTGCGCGATATCGAAGGCAAGGGGGACACACCGGCACGTCGTCATCAAGCGGACGCACTAGTGGAACTCATCCGGCAAGTTCGCCACGGCGATGAGAGGCTGGTCGTGTGCGGCGACTTCAATGTCCTGCCGGGCAGTGTAACCTTCGACGCCCTGAGCGGATTGGGGCTTTCCGATCTCATCACCTCGCGCGGTCACAGCGATACGCGAACCTCCTATTATCGCAAGGAGCCGCGTTTCGCCGACTATATGCTGGTGACATCGGCGGTGGAGGTGATGGCATTCGATGCCGTCGCCGAGCCGGAAGTCTCCGATCACCGCGCCTTGCTGCTTGATCTGCGGTAGCGCGGCTCAAAGACCGACATTCGGCCGATCGATGATTTCGCGCAGCGCGAAGCTGGAATTGATCTTTACCACATGCGGCAGGGCCGAAAGCCAGTCGCGGTGAATGCGCTCGTAGTCCTCGAGGTCGCGCGCGGCAACGCGCAGGATATAATCGTATTCGCCGGACATGAGGTAACAGACGAGCACATTCGGGCAGCGTTTCACCGCAGCCTCGAATTCCGACAGCGTTTTGGCAAATTGGCCGGAAAGCGAGATATGCACGATGGCAATCATCTTGTAGTCAAGCGCCTTATGCGACAGCCGTGCGTGATAGCCGCCGATCACCCCGGCCTTCTCCAGAATGTCGAGCCGGCGCGAGCACGCGGATGGTGACAGGCCCACCTTTTCGGCAAGCTCGGCATTGGTGATCCTGGCGTTCTGCTGCAGCACTCGCAAAATCGAACGATCCATGGTGTCTATATCTGGCATTCGAAGATCCTTCGAAAAATCTCGTCTTTTCGCAATAATTCACGAAAAATAGCCATTTGCAAATTGTCTTTGCAAGGACATTGCAAAGAGGAGGTGGTCTCATTCGCAGTGGAACAGTTGCAAACCGGATAGGCATTCAGGGAGAAACAAAATGCGCGTTGGTTGTCCGAAAGAAATCAAAAATCATGAATATCGCGTCGGTCTGACGCCCGCCTCCGTCCGCGAATATGTCGCCCATGGTCATGAGGTCTGGGTCGAGACTAAGGCCGGTGCGGGGATCGGCGCTGACGATCACGCCTATATTGCCGCCGGCGCCAAGATTGCTGCCAGCGCCAAGGACATTTTCGAAAAGTGCGACATGATCGTGAAGGTCAAGGAGCCGCAGCCTTCCGAATGGGCGCAGCTGCGCGATGGCCAGCTTCTCTATACCTATCTGCATCTCGCGCCCGATCCGGAACAGACCAAGGGGCTGCTCGCCTCCGGCGTCACTGCCATTGCCTATGAAACCGTCACCGACGAGCGCGGCGGCCTGCCGCTGCTGGCGCCGATGTCGGAGGTCGCCGGCCGTCTATCGATCCAGGCGGGCGCAACCGCGCTGCAGAAGGCCAATGGCGGCCTCGGTATCCTGCTTGGCGGCGTGCCGGGTGTTCTGCCGGCCAAGGTCGCGATCATCGGCGGCGGCGTTGTCGGCCTGCATGCCGCCAAGATGGCGGCTGGTCTCGGCGCCGATGTCAGCATTCTCGATCGTTCGCTGCCGCGCCTGCGCCAGTTGGATGACATCTTCAACGGCCGTGTCCATACGCGCTATTCCAGCATCCAGGCATTGGAAGAAGAAGTTTTCGCCGCCGATCTCGTCATCGGTGCCGTATTGATCCCCGGCGCTGCCGCGCCGAAGCTGGTCACCCGTGAAATGCTGTCCGGCATGAAGAAGGGCTCCGTCATCGTCGACGTCGCCATCGACCAGGGCGGCTGCTTCGAAACCTCCCACGCAACGACCCATTCCGAGCCGACCTATGTGGTCGAAGGCGTTGTGCATTATTGCGTCGCTAACATGCCCGGGGCGGTTCCGGTCACCTCGGCGCACGCGTTGAACAACGCCACCATCTCCTATGGCCTCGCGCTCGCAGATCGCGGTCTGCGCGCCATCGCCGAGGACAAGCACCTGCGCAACGGCCTTAACGTCCACAAGGGCCGTATCACAAACAAACCGGTGGCCGAAGCGCTCGGCTACGAAGTCTTCGCTCCGGAAAGCGTCTTGAACGTAGCGTAAATCCCATCGCGCTCATGTCAGACGGAGGCGCCGGCATTCGCATATGCCGGCGTCTCTTTTTCTGCACCGCGCATAACTCTTGGTTATGCGCGGTCGATCCGGCATTGATAGCAATTATTGCGTGCCGAGCGGACATGCACATAGGCGATACCCTCGCGGCTCAGGAGCTCGCCAGCATAAGTCCCAATGTCACCGATCGGTGTCACGGCACCGGTCCCATAGACGATACGGTTGTTTTCGCCGTAGCCACGCACGATGAAATCCGGACTCGTGGTCAGTACAGGCGGCAGGACTTCCTCTGACGCGTAGCGTTCGCACGGCACCTTATGCAAGAAAACTGGCCCGGTCTCGGCATAGGGCTGCAACTCAGGAAATGGTCGGTAGGCGAAGACATAGAGCTCCTCGCCCGCATCGATATTCCGCAGGCAATGGCGGCAGGGATGACCGGGACCATCCGAGATCATGGTCTCTGGTCGGTGACCATAGGCATCCATACCTCCATTCCAGAGGGCCTCGGCATCCGACGTGGGCATGGCGACAAATGCAATCGCTGACATGACAAATCTCCTTCTCGGGGTTTGTCATGTGATGCGCCGCCATAAAGGCAGAAGCCACCCGATTCCTGCGTTTAGCTTTTCTTTGCCAGGTCCAGCAATTCCTTGTCGCTCAGCGGCCGGACGATACCTTCGCCGGTCGAGACCGGAGAGAAGCCGAACATCTGGTAGAGTTGAAGTGCTCGCGGATGGTCGAGATTGTTGGTGGTTGTCGTGATGCGCTGCGGGCTGAGCGTCCACATGGCGTAGAGCGCCTGCAGCAGGAACCACTTGCCGATGCCGAGGCCGAGAGCGTGCTCGATCAGGCCGAAATGGCTGAGCTCGATCGTCTCCTCATCCTCACGGAAATACTCGAAAAAACCGGCAGGTGCGCCATTGACATAGAGCACGCTGATATCGTTGCGCTGGTCGTGCAGAACTGCCGTCAGCTCCTCGTCATGCATCCGAAGCCGGTCGACCCAATGCCAGCGGGCGCCGACCTGGCGATAGAGGTAGCGGTAAAAGGGCAGCGGAATGCTGGGCGAGCGCATGATTGCCGTCTGGATATTGACGGGCACGGGCAGGCTCGCCTTGGGCGGCGCGGTCATTTCAAGCCGGGTGATATGGACTTTGAGCGACGATGGCGTTTTCACAGGGACCGCGCCGCTCAGTCTTTGCCGGTGACGATAGGTGTATCTCGCCGGCTGCCCCATTCCGACCACGAGCCGTCATAGAGCCGGTTGGCACCATGGCCGAGCGATTCCAGCGCCAGCGTGATGATGGCGGCGGTGATCCCGGAGCCGCAGGTGGTCACAACAGGCTTTTCGAGATCGATGCCGGCCTTCTCGATCGTTTCGCGCAGTTCCGGCAGGGATTTGAACTTGCCGTTTGCAGCGAAGCTGCCGGACGGCAGGCTTTTCGCACCCGGCATATGGCCGGAGCGCATGCCTTCGCGCGGCTCCGGTTCGGTGGCGGCGAAGCGGCCGGCGCTGCGGGCATCGGCGATCTGCAGGGAGCCGCTGTCGACGATCTCGAGCATCTCATTGAAAGGGACGATGCGGGCGGCATTGAAATTCGGTTTGAAGGTGACCGCGGGGAGTGCGGGCAGGGCAGTTTCCAGCGGCCGCCCCTCGGCCTTCCAGCCGTCCAGGCCGCCGTCGAGCACGATGACATTCGGGGCGCCCATGACGACATGGAACAGCCACCAGACGCGCGGTGATGCGAAGACGCCGGGGCCGTCATAGACGACGATACGATCGGTCTCGCTGATGCCCAGCTTGCCGACCTCGGCTGCGAAGAATTCCGGCGACGGCACCATGTGCGGCAGACCGGTAGAATGATCGGCGACCTTGTCCTGATCGAAGCGGATGGCGCCGGGAATATGGCCGCTGGCATATTCGGCATCGGCATCGCGTTTCTGTGCCGGCAGATAGAAGGACGCATCGAGGATGCGCAGATCCTTGGCCCCCAGTTCACTCTGCAGCCAATCGGCCGATACGACGAAACGGCTCTTCTCCGCTGTCATGGTAGTCTCCCTGATTTATATCGGGCCTTATTTATAACAGGAATCGTCAGCTCAAGCTTCGTCGGTGGGCGCGCCGAAACGAATGCGGAAGCGGCGGTTCTCTTTGCCCTTCTTCTCGATCTTGGCGATGTAGATTGCACCGACTTCCTGCGTCTCGGACACATGTGTGCCGCCACAGGGCTGGCTGTCAACGACAGAGTTCTCGCCGATGCAGACAAGGCTGACGCGGCCGAGACCAATCGGCGGGCGCACATTCTTGGATTTGACGATACCCGGATTGGCTGCAAGCTCCTCATCCGTGATCCACTGAACGAAAACGGGATGGTTCTCGTTGACGAGCGCCATCATCTTCGCCGTCACCTCATCCTTGTCGATCGTCTCGCTCATGTCGAAATCGACGCGGCTTTCGTCCTCGCCGACGGCCGCACCTGTGATCGGATATTGGCAGACGACCGAGAGCAGGTGGCAGGCCGTGTGCATACGCATCAGCCTGTAACGGCGCGGCCAGTCGACATGCAGCACGAGCTTTTCGCCGACGGCAGGCCGCGTTTCACCCTCGAGCGGCACATGGATGATGATATCCTTCGTCGCCCCGTGCTTGGTCTGGCCAAGCGCGATTTTCGAACCGTCGGCGCGCTCGAAGAAACCGATGTCGCCCGGCTGTCCGCCGGAGGTGGCATAAAAGCAGGTCTGATCGAGCTCGATGCCCCCATCTTCGTGAATTGCAGCTACGACAGCTTCGGCGGTCGAGAGATAGAAATCGTCACGATAAAGGGCATTCACCGACATAAGATCACGCTAGGTTCTCGTAAGGAACAGGAATATCGGAATTCGTCGTCAGATATGCCGGCAGCGGCAGGCCCTTCGACTTCAGGAAATCCGGATTGAAAAGCTTGGACTGATAGCGATTGCCATAGTCGGCGAGGATGGTCACGATCGTATGGCCCGGGCCGAGATCCTTGGCAAGGCGCGCAGCGCCGGCAATGTTGATGGCCGTCGAGCCACCGAGGCAAAGACCTTCGTGTTCGACCAGATCGAAGACATAGGGCAGGGCTTCGGCATCGCTGATCTGATAGGCGAAATCGGGCTTGAAGCCTTCCAGGTTAGCCGTCACGCGACCCTGGCCGATACCCTCCGTGATCGAGGAGCCGGAGGATTTCAGCTCGCCGTTCTTGTAGAATTCATAAAGTGCGGCACCTTCGGGATCGGCGATGCCGATCTTGATGTCCTTGTTGAAGGCATGCAGACCCATGGCCACGCCCGCCAGTGTGCCGCCAGAACCGACCGAGCAAATGAAGCCGTCTATCTTGCCGTTGGTATCGGCCCAGATTTCCTTGGCGGTCGTTTCGATATGGGCCTGGCGATTGGCGACATTGTCGAACTGGTTTGCCCAGATCGCACCGTTCGGGTCGGTCTTCGCCAGCTGTTCGGCCAGCCGGCCGGAAACCTTCACGTAATTGTTGGGATTCTTGTAGGGAACGGCCGGCACTTCCACGAGTTCGGCGCCGAGCAACTTCAGCGCGTCCTTCTTTTCCTGGCTCTGCGTTTCCGGAATGACAATGACGGTGCGGTAGCCGAGCGCCTTGGCGACCACCGTCAGGCCGATACCGGTATTGCCCGCCGTGCCCTCGACGATGACGCCGCCGGGTCTCAGCAGGCCCTTCCTTTCGGCATCGCGGATGATGTAGAGCGCGGCGCGATCCTTGACCGACTGGCCGGGGTTCAAGAACTCCGCCTTGCCGAGAATGGTCGAGCCCGTCGCCTCGGAGGCACCCTTTAGCTTGATCAGTGGCGTGTTGCCGATCGCTTCTAGGACGGAGGGATGGACGGTCATGGAATCTCTGCCTTCTGTTCAGGACTACTGTAAGAACGGTCTTTTCCCTTCACAAGGCGGCATAGGCAAGAAATTCTGTTCCACACTCCCCTTCCACGCCGCAAAATTCCACTTGGGCGATAAAAGTCATCTGCAAAGCGTCCTTGAAGGGCCCCGGCCTTCTGCCTCGTCGACGCGGATTTCTACCCTGACGACCGTGGCTGGCCGAAAGAGGCCACAATGATGCGTTAGTTCTAAAATGCTGCGGAAGACCGCCCGAAGGCTGCATCGGGAAGGTTGCCGGCCAAGGAGAAAAAGTCATGCGCCCGTTTATTGCCCGTCCCGAACATGGAGTGATCTGGATCACAGGAGCCAGCTCCGGGATTGGCCGGGCGCTGGCACTGAAACTTGCAGGCGAGGGCTACAAGGTCGCCGTCACCGCCCGACGTCATGACAAGCTCTTGGAGCTGCAGGCGGAAGCAAGCGAGCAGCCCGGCAGCATTATCGTGCTCGACGGCGATGTCACCAATGCCGAGGATATGGAGCACACCGTCGCGGCGATCGAATATCAACACGGCCCGCTGGCTCTGGCGGTCCTCAATGCCGGCATCTATCTGCCGGCGCGCGGCGAGGATCTGAACCACGATGTCTTCGACCGGAGCTTTGCCGTCAATCTCCATGGCGTCATCAACTGCCTGGTACCGGCTGTGCGCCATATGAGGGCGAGGGGGCATGGTCAGATCGCCATCGTCTCCTCTGCGGCTGGCTATGGCGGTGTACCAGCGGGCGCGGCCTACGGCGCGACCAAGGCCGCCCTGATCAACATGGCCGAAAGTCTGAATTTCGAACTTGACCGGATGGGCATTCATATCCAGCTCGTCACGCCGGGCTTCGTCGACACAGCGCTGACCGGGAAGAATAAATTTTCAATGCCGGGACTGATGTCGGCCGAAGACGCAGCGAAGGCGATCGCCGCCGGCCTGAAATCGCCCGGTTTCGAAATCACTTTTCCGAAGAGCTTCACCTACCGCGCGAAGCTGGTGAACTTTTTGCCGTATAGCCTTTATTTCCGCGTCATCAGACGTATCATCGACGGCCGTCGCCCGTCGCAGGCCTCCGGCCATCATCCCAATCCGCATCCGGCCGAATAGCTGCTAATGTTGCCTCTGATGAAAAGCTTGTGCGCTGCACAATTCGCCGGGCCTTGTCACCGTTTTGTAATGCAAGTTCGCTAGCAGTCCAGCCAACTGACGGGCCCAGAATTGACAGGCAGGGAAGAGCAAGATGGCAGAGATCCGGATCGAGCAAGTCCGCAAGGCCTATGGCCGCAATCAGGTCGTGCACGGCGTCGACCTGAACTTCCGCTCCGGCGAGTTCGTCGTCATTCTCGGCCCTTCCGGCTGTGGTAAATCCACCCTGCTGCGCATGATTGCCGGCCTCGAGGATATTACGTCAGGCGAAATCATCATCGACAACAAGGTGGTCAATCAGCTCGAGCCGCGCGAGCGCGGCTGCGCCATGGTCTTCCAGAACTACGCGCTTTATCCGCATATGGATGTCGCCGCCAACATGGGCTACGCGCTGAAGGTGGCCGGTGTGCCGCGCGAGGAGCGCGACCGCCGCATCAAGGAAACGGCCCGCATCGTCGGCCTCGAAGATTTCCTCGCGCGCAAGCCGTCCGAGCTGTCTGGCGGCCAGCGTCAGCGCGTCGCCATGGGCCGCGCCATCATCCGCGAACCGAAGGTCTTCCTCTTCGACGAGCCGCTTTCCAACCTCGACGCCAAGCTGCGCGTGCAGATGCGTGTCGAAATCCGCCGCCTGCACAAGCGCCTGTTGGCCACCTCGGTTTTCGTTACCCATGATCAGGTCGAAGCCATGACGCTCGCCGACAAGCTGGTGGTCATGTACAAGGGCAATGTCGAGCAGGTCGGCACGCCGCTGGAAGTCTACAATACGCCGCGCACCCGTTTCGTCGGCTCCTTCATCGGTTCGCCGGCCATGAATTTCCTTGAGGGTTCCTTTTCGGCGAATGGCGAGCAATTCATTTTTGACGGACTGCCGATCGCCGTCGACGCCAATATCGGCAAGCGCCACGCTGGTCAGCCGGTCGCGCTTGGCATCCGCCCGGAACATGCGCGTCTCGTGCCGGCGGGTACGCCCGGCGCTGTTCCCGCCACGGTGGATTTCGTCGAAGAACTCGGCGCCGGCCGCGTCATTCATTGCGATATCAAAGGCTCGAACTTCGCCGTTGCCGTCGCCGACCATACCACGGGACAAACGGGCGACGCCGTCGGCCTGGAGCTTCCCCAGCAGCATACTCATCTTTTCGCCCAGGACACCGGCCTGCGGCTCGATGCCATTGCCTCCGTCACGCCCCTCAAGGTCGCGGCGAATTAATTTTCAGAATCAATTTTCAGCAAGAGCGCCCGGAAATCCCATGGGATTTCCGGGTTTTTTGGTGCTTAGGTGGAAGACGGCGGCTGTGGCCTGAAAGCTCGATTGACCCTTACCTGCACGAGCGCACCCATTAGCGTCGCGATGTTTGCACGACGTCTAGGCCTGTTATGCTCGCACTATCGTCGATCAGGCGTCAGGAGCCTGCCGCACTTCCCAAGGAAGCGCGGCAGACAATTCAATTACTTCTCGGGCACGATCAGGCCACGCACGAACCAGCGCTGCATCAGCACAACGACGGCGAGGGGCGGCAGCATAGTGATCAGCGTGCCGGCCATGGCGATGTTCCATTCCGGAATGCCACCCTCATTGGGAATGAGGCTCTTCAGCCCAACGACTGCCGTGGAGAAGGCGGGATCGGTGGTCACGAGCAAAGGCCAGAGATACTGGTTCCAGGCATAGAGGAACATAATGGTGCCGAGCGCGGCCATATTGGTGCGCGACAGGGGCAGCAGGATATCGACGAAGAAGCGCAACGCGCCGGCGCCGTCCATGCGGGCAGCCTCCGTCAATTCGTCCGGCACTGTCAGGAAGAACTGGCGATAGAGAAACGTGCCCGTGGCGGTTGCGACGAGCGGCAGGATTAGGCCGGAATAGGTATTCAGCAATCCCAGGTTCAGCGACACTTGAACGCCGCTTACTTGCTGGATCAGCCAGCTTATGCCGGTGATGTCAAGAATTGCCTGAAAGGGCGACAGCACGTTGGCCGCCACCGCATAGGTCGGCACGATGCGAACTTCCAAGGGCAACATCAACGTGATGAAGACCGCCCAAAAGATCAGGCCTCTGCCGGGATAGCGGAAATAGACCAGCGAAAAAGCCGTCAGCGCCGAAATGATCACCTTGCCGGCAGCCACGCCGGCGCCCAGAATCAGGCTGTTGAGCAGTTGTGGCCCAAGATTAGCCGTCGTCCAGGCTGTTTTCATGTTGGCCCAAAAATCGCTGCCGGGGATCATCGACATGGGGACGTCGTTGACATCGGCAAGATTGTGCGAGGCGGCGATCGCGACGATGACGAACGGCGCGACTGCCACCACGAAGCCGATAAACAGGATGATATGGGTGAAAAAATCGAGTATGGGGGTACGTTCGACCATGGTCGCGCCTCAGCGGTAATGTACGCGCCGCTCGATGAAGCGGAACTGGAAGATGGTGAGCAGAATGATCAGCAACATCAGGATGATGCTCTGCGCGGCGGCGCCCGAATAATCGAGGCCTTTGAAGCCGTCGAAATAGATTTTGTAGACCATGAGATTGGTCGAGTTGGCTGGGCCGCCACTGGTCATGATGTCGACGATGCCGAAGGAGTCCTGGAAGCTCTCGGTGATGTTGATCACCAACAGGAAGAAGATCGTTGGCGTCAGCAGCGGTAATTGCACGTCTCGGAAGCGGCGTAGCACGCTGGAGCCGTCCATCGCGGCCGCCTCGATCAGCGAGCGCGGTACACCTTGCAACGCCGCCAAGAAGAAGATGAAATTATAGCCGATATATTTCCACGAGAAGGCGATGATGATCGAGGCCATGGCATCGGCGCCGTTGAGACCCGGATCCCAAAGGCCCGGCCAATAGTGATTGACAACGGACATGAAGCCGGCTTCGGGCGCCAAGATGAATCGGAAAGCCATCGCCAGCGCGGGCGCAGCGATACCGTAAGGCCAGATCAGCACCACGCGGTAGATCTTAGAGCCTTTGAGCTGTCGATCGGTCAGCGCTGCCAATATCAATCCGCCGCCCATTGCCAGCGTCGTCGTGATCGCGGCAAAGGTCAGGCTTAGGGTCACCGAGTTCCAATATTCGGGGTTGGTGAGGATGGATCTGAAATTGTCGAGTCCGACCCACTCATTACCACCGCCCCAGGGTTGCTGCAGCGTCAGCGACCAATAGACCGCCTCACCTGCTGGCCAATAGAAGAAGGTGAAGATCAGGAGAATTTGCGGCACGGCGAAGAGGAAGCCGATGCTCCATTTGCTGAAGGTTGTACGCTTTTCCATCGGCCCTTCCGGTGAAGATGTCGGTTGCCAGTGCTGCATCATGCCTTTGGCCACGCATGGCGGAAGGGATGATGCAGTCGTTCGAACGAAGCCTTCGATCACGAAGATTGCCGAACCTTGCCCGCTGGATCAAGGTCGGTCGTCGCACCGATGTCGGCTTATAGAAAACGTCCGCCGGGAAAGCCCGGCGGACGCTTGCTGTGGAAACCTGCAGATCAGGGGAGCTGCTTGCCCTTGTAGGTGGCTTCGAAACGGTCGAGGACGGCGTTGCCGTTCTTGACGAGGTTGTCGAGGCCTTCCTGAACGCTAACCTTGTTGGCGAAGATGGCCTGCATCTGGTTGCCGAATTCAGCGCGGATCTGCGTGAAGTTGCCCAGGCGAACGCCGCGGGTGATCGCGGTCGGCTCGGAAGCCGTCAAGCTGGCGATGGCGACTTCGCGGCCCTTGTACGGAGCCTTGTCGTAGAAGCCGGAGGACTTCATGAAGTCGAAGCCGGACTTGGTGACCGGGATGTAGCCGGTATTGGTCGACCAGAAGAGAGCGGTTTCCGGCTTGGCGATGAAGTTCAGGAACGCAGCGGCGCCCTTGTATTCATCGGAAGACTTGCCAGCGAGAACCCAGAGGGAAGCGCCGCCGACGAGCGAGTTCTTGCGCTCCGTGCCGGCGTAGACCGGAAGTTCGGCAACATCCCAGTTCATGCCGGCCTTCTGCGTCTTGCTGACGGTGCCGTGGTCGCCGACCGAAGTCAGGATCATCTGGCAATCGCCGGAGGCGAAAGCCTGGACCATGTCCTGGCCGAGGTCCTTCGACTTGATCTTGATGAGGCCGGCGTCGTACCAGCTCTTGAGGTCGGTGACGTACTTGACGAACTTGGTCTTGTTGACGGTCAGGCGGGCATCGAGGCCGTCATAGCCGTTGTTCTGAGTAGCAACCGGCTCGTTGTGGATGGCCGAGAACTGCTCCATCAACTGCCAGCTTTCATTGCCGGAGATGTTGATGGCCATCGGGCAATCATAGCCTGCGCCCTTGAGAGCCTTCATGTCGTCTGCGGCTTCTTCCCAGGTCTTCGGAGCGGCGGTCTTGCCGATCTTGGCGAAGGCGTCCTTGTTCCAGTAGAGCAGGGCGGTCGAGGAATTGAACGGGAAGGAGAGCAATTCGCCCTTCGAGGTGGCGTAGTAGCGGGCGATACCGGGGAAATAGTCGTTCCAGTTAACCTTGTAGCCGTTTTCCGACATCAGCTTGCTGACCGGATAGTAGGCGCCCGAAAGCATCATGGTCGCCGTGCCGACGTCATAAACCTGCACGATAGTGGGCTGCTTGCCAGCGCGGAAGGCGGCAATGGTGTTCTGCAGAGCGGCGTCGTAATTGCCCTGGCTCGTGCAGACGACCTGATAGTCGGTCTGCGAATTGTTGAAGTTCGTGCACATCGTCTGAACGACGCGTTCCAGATCGCCCGACAGGCCAAACCAGAAATCGAACTTGATGGGAGCAGCAGCAGCCGGCAGGGCCAGCGCTAAGCTCATGACGCCGGCGGCAGCCGCCGAAATGCAGTTTTTAAGTTTCGACATATCCCTAATTCCTTTTGAAAGCTCGGAACCGATGGCCTTGCGCAAGTCCGCGGCAGCGGCGTTATAGACAAGCTGTGTGACAGTTTGTTGTGGGCCAAAATCTCTTGTCAGCAGGGGTTTCGCGTCTCTGCAAACGCTTTTAAAGGGCTATCGCGGAATAATCCGGAGGAAGGGGCAGACAGTGCTTTGTGTCTAACATAAGGTGCGTCTAAATTTTAAATATCGGGAGGAGCTACGCATGAGTCGTCGATCCCGGCGCCTCATCAGGATGGAGCGCTATATGATGCAGCAATTGCTTCTGATTATAGCTGGACTCACCTTGATTGCACTCGCCCCGTTGGCGCTGTTGATCGCGACATATTAATGGGCGCGGCTGAGCTGTGCGCTCTCCTTGCCGCCCACCCGTATCGTGTGCATGATCGTCCCGACAAACTGACAGAAGTCTCGGGAGGAGAGCGGACGATGGGCCAAAGCGAGCGGCAGAAGATGGCGGCGGGGGAATGGTATTGCTGCATCGATCCAGAGCTCGATGGTTTGCGCGCAGTTGCCCGCGAGGCCGTGCATCAGCACAACACTATGCCGCCGGGCGAGCGTGGCAATATCGGCCCCGCGCTGTCGATGCTTTTTGCCAGTGTGGCCGAGGGCGTGTTTATCGAAGCGCCGTTTCATTGCACTTACGGCATAAATATCTCGCTCGGCCCTAACGTCTATTTCAATGCCGGCTGCATCATTCTCGATACTGCCACCGTGCGCATTGGAGAAGGCAGTATGCTCGGGCCGGGCGTTCATATATATTGTGCGGAACACCACAGGGGTCTGGCGGAGCGGCGCGCCGGGCTGGAAGTCGCGCGGCCGGTCGAGATCGGCAGGGATGTCTGGATTGGCGGCGGCGCCATCATCCTTGGCGGCGTGACCATCGGCGATGGTGCCATCGTCGGGGCAGGCGCAGTCGTTACCAAGGATGTGGAAGCAGGCGCGACGGTGGTCGGCAATCCTGCGAGGCATTTGGTCGTCAGATAGGTAAAAAGATTAGTCTGCCGGCCGCCGCCGTCTCGTCCACCACACGGCAAGGCGCCGACGCCAGCGCCGTACGAGCGGCAGGTCATGCGATAACACGATGAAGCCCAGCGGCAACATCCAGAAGCCGAGGACGGGCAGGAAGCCGAGACAGCCGCCGAAGATCAGCGCGAGACCAATGCCAAGGCGGGCAAGCCGCGATCGCGGGAGTGGAATGCGAATGGAGCCGATAACCAGCGCGCGTGCGGTGTGATCTATCCCGAAATGCCGGGCCTTTTCGCTGCCGTTGCGATCGGTGTTTTTTTCGGCTCTGCCTTGATCGATCATCCACAGGAGATGGTAAGGCGACGAAATAATACAAGGGAAATGGATTTTTTTGAAAAAACCGCTTGGCAAATCGGGAAAGCGTTTGTATTACCCCGCTCACACCGCGCCAAGCGGTATTCCCTGGTAGCTCAGCGGTAGAGCATTCGACTGTTAATCGACAGGTCGCCGGTTCGAATCCGGCCCGGGGAGCCAGTTTTTAAGAGCCACATTCTCATTGCCGGGAATGTGGCTTTTTCATTTTCCAATCTTCTGCGTCGAGGCTGGTGGCATTTCCTCGGATGTCGAGCGCCCGCTTCGCCAGCTCCTCCGGGTCACTGCGGAGCGGCCGATATAGCCAGGCTCGGTCATCGCTGGACTTGGATGGATACCCATGTCCTGCGTTGTTGAACATCGTGCCGAAAAACGACACGATCGCGGGTGGTGGAAGTAGCCATTCCCTGTGCCGCGCGTGGCGTTCTGACGCACTTTCCCTTCAGGTCAGGCTGCTCTCGGAAACGTGAGGACGCATTCATGTATCGTTAATGTGAATCGGAGCATGAACGTCGTGCGCCATCATAGCGCAGCATATTCCCCCAATGCTTTTAGAGGTTCGAAATGAAAAACCTGATTCTTGCTTCCGCCGTCGCTCTGGCCTCCTTTGTCGGCATCAGCACGCAGTCTGAGGCAGCCACGATTGTGCATGTGGACAATCATCATCATCACCATTGCGTCGTAAAGACCGTACGCCATCACGTTAACGGCCATTGGGTCGTGCGCAAGGAACGCGTTTGCCGTTAATTCTGTAACAAGTTCAAGCCGGTGGCCTTTGTCGCCGGCGAAATAAGCCGGCTGTTGCCGAATATTGTTCGGCAACGGCCGGAATGTTTTTGGGGGTAAGAGCAGCAGACCCCGCTCATTTTTCATGACGGCGATGCGCCAGGAGTCATCATGAAGCGCCTAAACGACCACTGCCTGCCGCTGTGAATTACGGCCTGATTTCGAAGTAGATGCCTCCGTGGTGCGGACGGTAGTACCGGTTGCGGTAGCGCCAGTCATCATCCCAATAACGGCGGCGATCCCAGCGGTTATCGCGCCAATAGCGGCCATGATAGTGGCGATCGCGCCAATATTCCCGTCGCCCATAATCCCAGTTCGGGTCTCTCCGGGATCCGTGCTCTTGAACCTGAATGACACCGGAAGAGCTAGGCGAGGGCGAATTCGTCAAAGGCAGTGCCGTTGCTGGAACCACGGCGGCCAGCACTGTTCCGATGGTGAGCGAGGCGGCCAGGACTATCGAAGCAATGTGTCTCAAAACGCCGAATCCTTTCGTGGAACAACATCTCTTTTCCCGGGAAAGAACGCCGCGACGGCGGCGAGGTTCCCCTTCAAGGTTGATCCTGGCTCCGGCGACAACACGCTGGAGGACGGCAATGGCGAGATTTTAAGGGGTTGCAGCCCGCTGAAAGTGGCGTAACCGGCTGTGTCGGGCAGGGTCTGAACGAGACCGAGGCTATACGCTCAGGAGGCGTTTGCGTAGAAAAGAGGCCCACATGGAAAAGGAGCCCGGCAGGGAAAGCCGGGCTCCTCTCTTCTCTGATCGGAGGTCAATTCAGATCAGGTCAGAAGTTGCGCTCGAAGCGGAGGATACCGGCGACGGTATCGTCCTTGGCAACGTCGTAGTGAACGTAGGTCACTTCCGGCTCGACCAGCAGGTTCTTGACCGGGTTGAACTTCAGGTTCGTCGTTGCTTCGAACATCTTCGAGTCGGTGTAGGCGAGCTGGAGATTCCACTTCAGCTTGTCGTTGAACGGTACGCCAACGCCGCCCCAAACTGCCCAGTCGCCCCAGCCGCATTTTGCGCCATGAACGGTGCCGTCCGGTGCCGTGCAAGCCGAGACGTTCTGGTTCGAGCCGGCATACTGGTTCAGCTTGTCGCCGTCCGTGTTCCAGCCGCCCATCAAGAAGGCCGAGAAGGCGCCGAAGTCAGCGTCGACACGAGCCTTGATAGCGCCTTCTTCGACGATGGAGTCATAACCACCGACGACGCGGAACTGCCAAGCGCCGGCCTTGTAGCCAGCACCGGCAACGACGTTCGGAGCATAGTGGTTGGCCTTCGAGGTAACCCAGGCGCCGTCATAGCTGGAAGCGTCAGAAGAGGAGTTGGAATCTTCGAGCGAAACTACAGCCGTGAAGCCGTTGCCGGCGTCATAGTTGTAGGTCAACTGATTGAGTTCGTACGGACCGTCATAGATCACGTCGTCGTTGATGACGTCGCCGGCGTAACCAACGAACTGGTTGTAGTAGGAGTCGGTCTTACCAACGGTGAAGCCGCCGAGGCTGATGTACGACCACAGCAGGTTCGTTTTCGTGTCGTTGCCGTCGTTCCAGTCCCAACGAACGATGGTTTCGGTCTTCAGCGGACCATATTCGGTGTCGGTCGCGGTGTCGACGTTCAATTCTGCGCGGGTGTGCCAGAGTGTCCCGACCTTGCTGGTACGGTTGTAAGCGTCATACCACTCACCTTCCGTACGCACCTTTCCGCCGACTTTGAGGCAGGTCTCGGTACCCGGGATGAAGAAGTAGCCTGCACCGTAGGCGTCGCAGATGCGAACGTATTCGAGCGGCTCCGGCTCGGCGGCAACGATGGCGTCGGCCGCGTGAGCACCGGATGCTGCTGCAAGCGCGGCAGCGGAGCCGAGAAGAAGGCTCTTGATGTTCATAATAACTCCAATCTTTTCCTGATTGGGCATGAGATATCGCGCCGAAAAGACGACGTGCCCAACCCCATCCCGTTCATGTTCCCTATCAGTAGGTGCGAAGTAATAAGCTTCGCGAACTATTTCCTGAACCCGTCTCGCTGATTTGACAAGATACTAAGGTGGGCGAATTATACGCGCACTACTTGAAAAAGGGCCTTGTTGCAAAAATGACGCAATTCGCCAGATGGGCGCCTCTGGGTGCCTTATTGGTGTCAATAAAATGGTAAGGTTTGCGGCGGTTTGGCGGCGCCCGCGAGCTGGAAGCCAAGTTATTTGATGATCAGCCGCGATAGGTCTTGCGCTCCAATAAGATTCGTTCTAAACGCCCGCCATCACTCGCCTTTACAAATCGGATGGCCTCGTGGCGGAGTGGTTACGCAGAGGACTGCAAATCCTTGAATCCCGGTTCGATTCCGGGCGAGGCCTCCAAAATTTCCCTTCACGAAAGCTGATAATGTCCGCGACAACCGATTGGTTGTCGCTGAAATTGCAGACATTTTCTGCACGTCCGCGGAATAGATTCGCACTCCTTCTGAGTCGAACGTCGCAGCCCTGTATTTGCAGCAAAATGCTGCATTGCAGAAATCGACCGCTCCCCTATGTCCCGATCACGTGTCGGTCGAACAAATGGGTAGTCCATGAAATACGTTAGGGAGTTTGAGGCCCTCAGGGGCATGCTGGCGATCTGGGTTCTCGTCGGCCATGTCGCTTCGGCCGTCGCCATTCACGGGCGATTGTTTCAGGAGCGATTCTATAATGAGTATGCGGTCGATGTTTTCATCATTCTCAGCGGCTTCGCTATCACCGCATTGATCGACAAACGGCCGGAGCCCTATCGGCTCTATATCGCCCGGCGCGCGCTCAGAATCTTTCCGGCCTACCTCTTCTATTTGGCCATTTCCGTAGCGGTCGCGACAATCGCGTTGCGCATATGGACGGCTTCGCCTGATGGTTCGATGAAGGCTGCGCGCATCGGCATTGCCGCCGACACGCTCGCCTATTGGCCCTGGCATCTCCTGGCGCATCTGACGGGCCTGCATGGGCTGGTACCGCCCGGTCGCTTGCCGTCGACCGACTATGCTTTTCTCGGCCAGGCCTGGAGCATTTCGCTCGAATGGCAATTTTATCTGGTTGCACCACTGCTGATCGGATTGGTGATCAGGCCGGTGTCATGGCAGCGAATCGCGGCGCTCATTCTCCTGGTGCTCGCTGTCGCTACAGTTTCGCCGAAGCTGCCGCAAAGCTTTCTCGGCAAATGGCTCGTCGGTTTCAGCATCGGCATCGGCAGCTTCTATTTCATGAAATACCGTGCTCTTGGCGAGCCCTTCCTGAAAGCGTTGCCACTGCCGCAGCTTTGGCTGATCGGGATCATCCTCTGCATATTGCAACGTTCCGTCGCCTATCTGCCGCTTGCCATCTGGCTGACGGCGATGCTGGTGATCATTTCGGCGCGCGAGGGCAGGGGCGACATCTATGAGCGGCTGTCCGCCATTGCCTGCAGCCGACCGCTACAGTGGCTGGGCGGCATGGCCTATTCTCTTTATCTCTCGCATATGCTGGTGCTGCTTTTCGCGCTCGGAACGCTCCCGAGCCTTGGCCTTTCCTCACCATGGGCGCAGGCGGCCTATCTCCTGGCGGTGACACTCGTCGGCACGCTCATCGTCTCCCGGCTGTCTCATCTTTATATAGAGAAGCCGTTTCACGAGTTCGGCCGCAATCTCGGCAAGAGCGCACCCGTTGCGGCCGAGCCTGCCGATGTCCCTGAAAAGCAAGCGGTTTGATCTATGCAGGGAGGAAAGGGCTGTTGTTGCACGGCGACGCATCGTCACGAATTTCTGCGCCTGCGGCTGCAACGCCTTGAAAGCGCAGCCGCACGCGATTAAGACACGCTGAGCATACAAGCAAACCCGGCTTTGCCTTAGGGCGCGAGAGGATATGATGGATTTCGAAGCAGCACGCGTGAAGATGGTCGAGAACCAGATTCGCACGACGGATGTCACCTCCCATTCGGTGTTGAATGCGTTTCTGACGGTGCCGCGCGAGAATTTCGTGCCGGAGAAGTCGAAGCTCTTGGCCTATATCGACAACGATATCGAGATCAGCCCGGCCATTTCCGGCAAGCCGGCGCGCTTCCTGATGGAGGCATCGCCGCTCGCAAAGCTCCTGCAACTCGGTGAAATCGATAAGGAGGACAAGGTCCTCGATGTCGGCTGCGGCACGGGTTATGTTTCGGCGCTTCTGTCGATCCTTGCCGGCTCGGTCGTCGCGCTCGAATCCGACGAGGCGTTGGCCGTTGAGGCCAAGACCAATCTCGCCGCCCTCGGCTACGACAACGTCACCATCGTCACCGGCGAGCTGGAAAAGGGCCATGCCGGCAGCGGTCCCTATGACGTCATTTTCGTCGACGGTTCAGTTCAAGAGGTGCCGCAGGCGCTTCTCGATCAGCTCGGTGAAGGCGGCCGGTTGATCGTCGTCCTGGGCTATGGCCATGCTGCCCGCGCCACCGTGTTTATTCGGGAGCGTGGTGCTCTTTCGGAAAACGTCTTCTTCAATGCTTCGATCAAGCCGCTGCCGGGCTTCGCCAAGGCAAAAGAATTTGTGTTCTGACCGGTCGTACGGCTGAATGACCCTTTTAGGACGGGCGCTTTGAGCGCCCGTTTTTCGTTGGGCATTTGGATAAAGAAGTCCACAATATCAGGTGATTCGCAGCCACCGTAACAAAACTGTGCATCAGGTAGCTTAGTGCTATCGCGGTGATTTTTTTCCCACGGGTAGTATTCTACGGTGGCGCTGATTGGAGCGCTGCTTTGGCGGAATTCCGGTCATTGTCTGGGAAAACGGGGATGAATATGGCTCAGCCAAATGTAGTGCGTGAACCGTCCATGGAAGAGATTCTGGCGTCGATCCGCCGGATTATCGAAAGCAACGAGCCCGGCGCCGGTAAGTCCATTTCCCCCTCCCTGCCAGCGGTTTATACCGTTGCCGATGATGAGCAGGATGGCGATATCCACCTGACGGTCGATGAAGAATTTGCTGCTGCTGAACTGGATGACGTACCATTCGCCGCAGCCGCTGTCCCCGAGCCACGTTTCGTCGCAGCCAATTCGCAGGTTCCGATGCGCGAGCCGGAATCGCCCGCCCGCACCATGTCGCTTGCCGATGTCGCAGCGCGCGTTCGTGCCGCCTCCGAACGGAATGCTGCGCAGCTAAACCCAGCGCGCGAAGCGCCGCAGCCGCGCGAATTGCCGCCCGCCATGGCCGCGCGTCTCGCCGTTGAGCCGGTCGCCGATGTGCCATTGCGCAACGCGATCGCCGAGGCGCCGGCGCCCGTCGTTACGCCGCCTGCAGCTGCTCTTCTCGCTGAGGCAGCCGTGTCCGTTGCCAAGGCCGAACCGCAGCCTGCACCGGTGGAAGAGCGGCAGCCGCCCGTCGCTTCAGCGGCGCCTCCGGTCGAAATGCCGGTTTTCAATCAACCGCAGCCGGCTACAGCCGCTGCAGATCGCTACCTGCCGCAAGTGCAGGCTGAGCTTACATCCTCGCTGATGTCGGAAACCGCCGGGGCGCAGGTTGCCCGTTCCTTCGGCGAGCTCGCCGCCGCGATCGACGGCAGCCAGCGCCGGTCGCTTGATGAGATCGCCCAGGAGATGCTGCGGCCGATGCTGCAGGAATGGCTGGACGACAATTTGCCGACTTTGGTCGAGCGTCTCGTGCGCGAAGAAATCGAACGAGTGGCTCGCGGCCCGCGCCGCTGACAGCCTGAGCTTCGGGTAGACGATCCGCCGCTCCGGCTTCCGGGGCGGCTTTTTTATTGACTTGCCCGCGCCCATCCTATTTACAACCCGCATCACCGAACCCTCCAGATCCGGTCCCCAAATGCTCGACAAAACTTATGATTCTGCCGCCGTCGAACCGAAGATCGCCCAAAAATGGGATGAGGCCGACGCCTTTCGCGCCGGTGCGAACGCGAAGCCAGGCGCTGAGACTTTCGCGATCGTCATCCCGCCGCCGAATGTTACCGGTTCGCTGCATATGGGCCATGCGCTGAACAACACGCTGCAGGACATTATGGTGCGGTTCGAGCGCATGCGCGGCAAGGATGTGCTCTGGCAGCCGGGCATGGATCATGCCGGCATCGCCACGCAGATGGTGGTCGAACGCCAGCTTATGGAGAGGCAGCAGCCCGGCCGCCGCGACATGGGCCGCGAAGCGTTCATCGAAAAGGTCTGGGAATGGAAGGCGGAATCGGGCGGCTTGATCTTCAACCAGTTGAAGCGCCTCGGTGCTTCCTGCGATTGGTCGCGTGAGCGCTTCACCATGGACGAAGGCCTGTCGAAGGCCGTTCTCGAAGTCTTCGTCACGCTTTACAAGGAAGGCCTGATCTATCGCGACAAGCGGCTGGTCAACTGGGATCCGAAAATGCTGACGGCGATTTCGGATATTGAGGTCGAACAGCATGAGGTCAACGGCCATCTCTGGCATCTGCGCTATCCGCTCGAAGAAGGCGTCACCTATCAGCACCCGGTCGCTTTTAATGAAGAAGGCAAGCCGAGGGAATGGGAAACGCGCGACTATCTCGTCGTCGCCACCACCCGCCCGGAGACCATGCTCGGCGACACCGGTATAGCCGTTCATCCGAGCGACGAACGCTACAAGGCAATTATCGGCAAGCATGTCATCCTGCCGATTGTCGGCCGGCGCATCCCGATCGTTGCCGACGAATATCCTGACCCGACTGAAGGTACCGGCGCCGTCAAGATGACGCCGGCGCATGATTTCAACGACTTCGATGTCGGCAAGCGCCGTGGCTTGCGCGTCGTCAACGTCCTGACGCCCGATGCCCGTATCACCATAAAAGACAATGAGGATTTCCTCGAAGGCCTCGACCACCCGGCGGCGCTGCACGGCGCCTGGGATGAGCTGGAGGGAAAGGATCGTTTCGAAGCCCGCAAGATCATCGTCCGCATTTTCGAGGAGGGTGGCCTGCTCGATAAGGTCGAACCGCACAAGCATACGGTACCACATGGCGACCGTGGCGGCGTTCCGATCGAACCGCGCTTGACCGAACAATGGTATGTCGATGCCAAGACGCTCGCCGAACCGGCGATCGCCTCCGTTCGCGAAGGCCGCACCAAGCTCGTTCCGAAGAGCTGGGACAAGACCTATTACGATTGGATGGAAAATATCCAGCCCTGGTGTATTTCCCGCCAGCTCTGGTGGGGCCACCAGATTCCGGCCTGGTATGGCCCGGACGGTCAGGTCTTTGTCGAAAAGAGCGAGGAAGAAGCGCTGCAGGCCGCTATCCAGCACTATCTTTCCCATGAGGGGCCGATGAAGGCCTATGTCGAGGACTTGCTGGAAAACTTCAAGCCGGGCGAAATCCTGACGCGCGATGAAGACGTGCTCGATACCTGGTTCTCGTCGGCGCTCTGGCCGTTCTCGACGCTCGGCTGGCCGGATCAGACGCCGGAACTGGCGCGTTACTATCCGACTAACGTACTCGTCACCGGCTTCGACATCATATTCTTCTGGGTCGCCCGCATGATGATGATGGGTCTGCATTTCATGCAGGACGAAAACGGCGATCCCGTCGAGCCCTTCCACACGGTCTATGTTCACGCCCTGGTGCGCGACAAGAACGGGCAGAAGATGTCGAAGTCCAAGGGCAACGTCATTGATCCGCTCGAACTGATCGACCAGTATGGCGCCGATTCCCTGCGATTTACGCTGGCGATCATGGCGGCGCAGGGCCGCGACGTGAAGCTCGATCCGGCCCGCATCGCCGGCTATCGCAATTTCGGCACCAAGCTTTGGAACGCTACGCGCTTCGCCGAGATGAACGGCGCAACCAGCGATCCGCATTTTGTGCCGGAAGCAGCCGAACTGACCATCAATCGCTGGATCCTGACGGAACTGGCACGCACGGAGCGGGACGTCACCGAAGCGCTGGAAGCCTACCGCTTCAACGATGCTGCCGGATCGCTCTATCGCTTCATCTGGAACCAGTTCTGTGACTGGTATCTCGAACTGCTGAAACCCGTATTCAACGGTGAAGACGAGAACGCCAAAGCGGAGGCACAGTCCTGCGCTGCATACGTCCTCGAAGAGACCTACAAGCTGCTGCATCCCTTCATGCCCTTCATGACGGAAGAGCTGTGGGCGCATACGGCAGGCGAGGGCAGGGAACGCGACGGTCTGATCTGCCACGCCGATTGGCCGGCACCCTCCTATGCGGACGATGTCGCAGCCGATGAGATTAATTGGCTGATCGATCTCGTATCGGGTCTGCGCTCCGTCCGTTCGGAAATGAACGTGCCGCCCGCCGCTACCGCGCCACTCGTGCTCGTTGGTGCCAATAGCCTGACGCGCGAACGCCTGTTTCGTCATGACGCGGCCATCAAGCGGCTGGCGCGTGTCGAGGAGATTTCACTCGCCGACGCTGCGCCGAAGGGCGCAGCACAGATCATCGTCGGCGAAGCGACCGCCTGCCTGCCACTCGGCAACCTTATCGACCTTGCTGCCGAAAAGGCACGTCTTGAAAAGGGGATCGCCAAGAACGAGCAGGAGATGGCCCGCATTGTCGGCAAGCTTTCGAATGAGAAGTTCGTCGCCAATGCCAATCCGGACGTCGTGGCCGCCGAACGCGAGCGCTTGAGCGAACTCGAAGGTCAGCTCATCAGCCTCAAGGTGGCGCTTGACAGGGTGAGCGAAGCCGGCTGACACGGCAGACAGTATGAGTTTAAAGGGCACGCGACGAAGGTCGCGTGCCCTTTTTATTGTACGCCGCTGATTCGATGGCGAGCGGCAAAATACACGCTGGATTTTCGGCGCTCGCCAGCTTCGCGCAGGCAAGAGGTGTTACCCCTAAATTGGTAGTATTTGTTGAAAAACGGGACTGTTGTCAGATTGTAACAGAATTGTTGCTATGTGGAATGAAAATCTACTCGGGGCCACTGATGAACATTAGCGAAGAAAAAAATGCCTAAACCTGGCTGTGATTTGCCCTGCAGATCATTTTCTTACGTAAGTCAGTCGATATGCCGCAGCGTTGTGGATCGCCGGCGTCGCATTGCCAATTCGGGTGATCGTCGCAACAATTGGATCAATAAATACCCAGGGGGGACACAATGGCATTCCGTATTGCGCTGAGGGGCGCATTTTCATTCATTATAAGCGCATCGTTCGCCAGCGCCGCTTTTGCGGGCGGGCTTGATCGCGCCGGTTACGATATCGATTTGCTTTTCGACAAGGGGCGCTACGTTTTCGAATCCGGCGTGACCTATGTGATGCCCGATCGCAAGCTGAAGAATGCCAAGGATATCAATCCGACCGACGGCAATCTCAATGGCCGCCCGCACTCGGCCGATGCTACCGAAAATTATGCCGTACCCTATATCGGCTTCAAGATAGGCATCACCGATGACATCGACTGCATGGCCGATTACTCCGAGCCGTTCGGCGGTCACACCAATCCGGGTCTGAACTGGGCCGGCGCCAATAGCGAAGTCGAGACCAAGGTCCGCACGCATAACTATGCGGCGACCTGCTCTTATAAATTCGATGCCGGTCCGGGTCAGTTGCGCCTGATCGGCGGTGGTTTCTATCAAGAGGTCAGCGGCTTCAAGTCCCGTCTGGTCTCCGTTGTTCCCCCTCCGTTTTCGGCTGTCTATGACGGCGTCGGCTCGCTGGACGTCGATGGTCATGGCTGGGGCTGGCGCGCCGGTCTCGCTTATGAAATACCCGAATACGCCTTGCGCACCAGTCTCGTTTATAACAGCCGGGTCAAATACGATAATCTCAAGGGCACCGTCGATCTGACGGAACTGCCGCCGGTCCGCGCGTTCTTCGGCAGTGCCACCTCCGTCTTCGGTTCGGCCGATGCACCGGACTCGGTGGAATGGAAGGTGCAGACCGGCATCGCGCCGGACTGGCTGGCCTTCGGTTCGGTCAAATGGACCAACTGGAGTGTTCTGCAGAGCATCGCGCTTTGCCCGACCTCCACGCGTGGCATATCCTGCCACACGGGCGGCGCGACCGAGCTTACCTCACTCGATCTTCTCTATCAGGACGGCTGGACGATCACCGGCGGCGTCGGTCACAAGTTCAGTGACAAATGGAGCGGCGCGCTCAGCTTGACCTGGGATCGCGGCACCAGCCAAGGTTATGGTTTGAGCACGGATACCTGGACGCTCGGCGCTGGCCTTTCCTACAAGGCGACCGAACATCTGGAGTTCACCTTCGCCGGCGCGCTGGGTCTGCTGACCAGCGGCAAATCCGGCGAGATCACCTCCAACGGCATCACCTACGGCAATGACGCCACCTATAGCTTCGGCAATGATCTGGTCGCTGCATTGTCTACGTCGATGAAGGTCCGGTTCTGAGGGTAAACCGTTGAACTGAAGTAGGTTCTGCGGTCTCATCCCTATCGCTTCAGGCGATTCCCGCGCGCCGCGAGCCCTTTTTCGGTCTCGCGGCGCTTTAATGCCAAATTGGCGCCAGGCCATTTCTCGATACCACCCGCAAAATGATCTCGCATAGCGGCTTCGTGGTTAACGAAACCTCAAGATCGGCAATCTCTTTGTGACGAATCAGCAACACTTTATTTCAACAGATTACAGGCGCGTGTTAGGCGCCCAAATTGTCCATTTCCCGCCACAAATGGGGAGCAGCGATTATACGGGCAACGGGGTAGGCCTTGGTAGAAAGTGCGTAAGCGGTTGATGGGTCAGTTTCCACTTCGGCAGAAAAAGCAATCCGGGATCGGAGCGGCGACGTTCTTGATGCAGCCGGAAAGGCATTATTTCCCGTGGGAATCCGAAAACCGTTCTATCTCGAATCTCTCTCTTTGGGCAGCGAAGCGGCGGGCTGTTTCGAGAGTGACATGCGATCGCGCCAGTGCGGATGCTGGTTTGGACATAATTTCAGACTATGGTCTGAAATGTGGCGAACGGCATTGTGCTGGTGCCCTGCGGACATCCCTAGGAGGAGATCTCGCGGGTTTGCGCGCCGGTAGAGAATACATTCGCAGGCCTTACGGTGACGATGGGATCACCGTGGTGAATGCGGATGGAGCGAGAGAAATCGACTGTTATGTTTAAGTCCGAGTTCATATCAGCGAGAGTCATGATGCTCAGCCTGTCGCTTGCCACGTCGGTAGCGCTCGCAGGCCACGCCCTGGCATTCGACATCAATGCGGGTGTCACCAAGGAGTCCGGGCCTTTCGATCTCTTCAAATTCGGCTTCCGGGCCTACAAGAACGGCCAGAAGGAAGAGGCGGTCGAAGCTTATCGTTACGCAGCCGAGAAAGGGCATACAGGCTCGCGTTGGGCGCTCGCCAATATGTATGCTGACGGCGATGGCGTAACGCAGGACGATTTCGAGGCCTTCAAGATCTATAGTGAGATCGCCCAGCAGGGTGTGGAACCCGGTTCCGAGGATACCGGCTTCTTTATCAACGCGCTGCTCGCGCTCGCCAACTATTACAAGACCGGTATTGCAAATAGCCCGGTCAAGATCGATCTCAATCAGGCACGGCAGCTCTACTTCCAGGTCGCATCGACGTTCGGCGTTCCCGAGGCTCAGTTTCAGCTCGCGCAGATGATGCTGGCGGGTGAGGGCGGCGCGGCCAATGTGCAGCAGGCCAAGAAGTGGCTGAACCAGGCCCGCAAGAGCGGCCATCCCGGCGCCATGGCCGTCTTCGGCAATATTCTCTTTCAGGAGGGCCAGTCCGTGCGCGGCCTCGCCTTCATGACGGCAGCGCTCGACAAGTGCAAGCCGAAGGACTGTTCGTGGATGGAAGACCTTCAGGAACAGGCTTTCTCAATCGCCAGCGAAGACGATCGTCGCGTTGCCGTCTCCATGTCGCACCAGTTGGATGTCGCCGGCGCCGAATAGAGCAATTTCAGGAAAAGTGCGCAGCGGTTTTCCGTCCGAAAATTGCGAAAAAAAAAAAGATAGAGTGGCTCGCTGTAGCCCCGATCTCAGGCCTGAAAATCGAAGTGCGCGATCACGGGAACGTGGTCGGATGGTTTTTCCCAGGCGCGCACGTGTTTTTCGATCGCCGCCGAGGTCAGGCGATCGGCCGCTTCCGGCGATAGCATCAGATGATCGATGCGGATGCCGTTGTTTTTTTGCCAGGCACCGGCCTGGTAATCCCAGAAGGAATAGAGCTTGGTCGTGTCCGTCGTGGCGCGCACGGCATCGGTGAAGCCGAGATGCTCGAGCGCGCGAAAAGCCCGGCGGGTTTGCGGCAGGAACAGCGCATCATTCTCCCAGACCTTCGGATCGAAGCAATCATGCGGCTCCGGGATGACATTGTAGTCGCCGGCGAGGATGGTGGGCTCTTCCAGAGCTAGCCGGCCGGCCGCGAATTTCCTCAGGCGTTCCATCCAAGCGAGTTTGTAGGGATATTTTTCCGTATCGATGGGATTGCCGTTCGGCAGGTAAAGGCAGCAAACGCGGAGCGCGCCTTGTCCCGGTACGGAAAAGACCGCTTCGATAAAGCGGGACTGCTCATCGGAATCATCACCCGGCAGACCACGCGTCACTTCGTCGGGCTTCATCTTGGACAGGATCGCCACGCCGTTGAAACCTTTCTGCCCATGCGTTTCAACGTGATAGCCGAGCGCCTCGACCTCGAAGCGCGGAAAACCCTCATCGACCGTTTTGATCTCCTGCAGGCAAACGATGTCGGGATCGGAGTCCTTCAGCCACTGGCACAGGTTCTCGATACGCGCTTTGACGCCGTTGATGTTCCAGGTGGCGATTTTCATGAAAGGGCGGCTCCTCTGCTTTCGCTTTCTTTCTATCCGCAGCAAACGGCCTTGGCCACCCGTCAAAATGCAAACCGGCCGTAAGCAACAGCTTCCGGCCGGTGATCGATCTGTGGAAAAGCAGGAGCGTTAGATCGAAAAACTCGTGCCGCAGCCGCAGCTTGCGACCGCATTCGGATTCTTGATCTGAAAGGACTGGCCGAGCAGATTGTCGACGAAATCGATCTCAGAGCCGGCCATATAGACCAGCGACAATTGATCGATCAATACGGTTGCATTGCCCTTTTCGACAACGATATCATCGTCTTGTGGGCCGTCGGCGAGATCGAATTTGTAGGAGAAGCCGGAACAGCCGCCGCCTTCGACGGCGACGCGAAGCGCTCGCTTGCCGGTCTCGGCGCTGACGATCGCGGCGATTCGCTTTGCCGCCGCGTCTGATAGGGTTACACTTGCTTCAGTCATGCCTTCCTCCTGCCGGGGTCAAGATCCGGAGAGAACCAATGGGCCGTCCGACTTTCAAACGGCTGATATCCATAGCCTTTATCATGAAAGTGCGTCCGATGACAGCTATGGTTATATGGCTGAGCCACGCGCCATTTTGCTGTTTTTCTCCAGTATAGGTATGAAGGCCGTGAAGCGGCGTCAATGGGGCAGAGTATTCCGCGTTTGAATGGCATCATCAAAATGCGGAGAAGATGCTCTGGATTGGAAGAAATAGAGCGACCTTGAGCGTTCAATCGAACGCGTAGCGCTCTAACGCCGGAATGGATGAAGAATGACGATCGACAGGCATGCATTGGGTTTCGGTTATGGTGAGCGGGCTGTTTATGCGACCGATCCCTGGGAATCGCGCGGGCGGCTTTACGAGGAGGGATCGAGCCCGACGCGCTCGGATTTCCAGCGCGACCGCGACCGCATCGTACATACGACTGCTTTCCGGCGCCTGAAGCACAAGACGCAAGTCTTCATCGCGCAGGATGGCGATCATTACCGTACACGTCTGACGCATACGATCGAGGTAGCACAGATCGCCCGTGCTTTGGCGCGGGCGCTGAAGCTCGACGAGGATCTCGCCGAAGGCGTGGCGCTCGTCCACGATTTCGGCCACACCCCCTTTGGCCACACCGGTGAAGATGCGCTGCACGAGATGCTGCTGCCCTATGGCGGCTTCGACCACAACGCCCAATCGCTGCGCATCGTGACGAAGCTCGAGCGGCGTTATGCCGAATTCGATGGCTTGAATCTCACCTGGGAGACGTTGGAAGGGCTGGTCAAGCACAACGGTCCGCTTCTGACGCCCGATGGTAAGGGCACGCGCGGCCCGGTGCCGCAGCCGATTCTCGACTATTGCGAAATCCACGATCTGGAAATCGCGACCTACGCCAGCCTGGAGGCACAGGTGGCCGCGATCGCCGACGATATCGCCTACAACACCCATGACATCGATGACGGCCTGCGCTCTGGCTATTTGAATTTCGACATGCTGGAAGAGATTCCATTTCTATCGGGGCTGATGGCCGAGGTGAGGGCGCGCTATCCTCATCTTGAGCCGAGCCGCTTCACGCATGAGATCATGCGCCGACAGATCACCCGTATGGTGGAGGACGTGATCTCCGTTGCGCAGCAGGCGCTCAGCGAGGTCAGGCCCGGCAGTGTTGCCGATATTCGTGCCGCCGGCCGTATCATGGCCACCTTCTCGCCTGAGATGGCCGAGACGGACAAACAGATCAAGCAGATGCTCTTCAAGCGAATCTATCGCCATCCCGATATCATGCGCATCCGTGCCGGTGCCGCACAGATCGTCACCGACCTGTTCCACGCCTACATGGACAATCCCAAGGAGATGCAGAGCCATTATTGGGTCGATCATATCGCCGGCCTCGCCGTAGCCGCCAAGGCGCGCCATGTCGGCGACTATCTGGCAGGTATGACCGACACCTATGCCATCAGCGCCCACAGGCGTTTGTTTGACCAGACTCCCGATTTGCGGTAGGCAGCGGCGGCGTCGGGCCGACAGGGTCCGCCCAAGCTATGCGTGGACAATATGATGAACCTTTTCACCGATTTCGAAGTCAGAATTAAGAACGCTCTTGAACAAATTGATATTGTGAAGGAAAAGCGATCCGAACTCGACTTCGGCCGTGTCGGCGTGGAGCCGCCGAGAGACGCCAGTCACGGCGATGTTGCCACCAATGCGGCCATGGTGTTGTCGAAGCCGCTCGGCACGAACCCGCGCGCGCTCGCTGAAATCATCATCGCCAAATTGCGGGAAGATGCCGATGTTGCCGAGGTTTCGGTCGCAGGCCCCGGGTTCATCAATATTCGCCTTTCGGTCGGCTATTGGCAGCGCCTGCTGGCGACGATGATCTCCGAAGGGGAAAAATTCGGCCGCTCGACGCTCGGCGCAGGCCAGAAAGTCAATGTGGAATATGTTTCCGCCAATCCGACGGGGCCGATGCATGTCGGCCATTGCCGAGGCGCCGTCGTCGGCGATGCGCTGGCGAATCTGCTCGGCTTTGCCGGCTATGACGTCACCAAGGAATATTACATCAACGACGCCGGTTCGCAGATCGACGTGCTGGCGCGCTCTGTCTTCCTCCGTTACCGGGAGGCTCTAGGCGAGCAGGTCGGCGACATCCCGGCGGGTCTCTATCCCGGCGATTATCTCGTTCCGGTCGGCGAAGCGCTGGCGAAGGAGTTCGGCACCAAGCTGCGCGGCATGCCGGAAGACCAATGGCTGCCGATCATCAAGGAACGCGCCATCGAAGCGATGATGGCAATGATCCGTTCGGACCTGGATGCGTTGAACGTTCATCACGACGTCTTCTTCTCGGAGCGGACGCTGCATGCCAACGGCGCCGCCCTGATCCGCACCGCGATCAACGACCTGACCTTCAAAGGATATGTCTACAAGGGCGCTCTGCCGCCGCCGAAGGGACAGTTGCCGGAAGATTGGGAAGATCGCGAGCAGACCTTGTTCCGTTCGACGGAAGTGGGTGACGATATCGATCGGCCGCTGATCAAGTCGGACGGTTCCTATACCTATTTCGCCGCCGACGTCGCTTATTTCAAGAATAAGTTCGATCGCGGCTTCAATGAGATGATCTATATTCTCGGCGCCGACCACGGTGGCTACGTCAAGCGGCTGGAAGCCGTGGCACGCGGCGTCTCGGATGGTCAGGCGAAACTAACGGTGCTGCTCTGCCAGCTCGTCAAGCTTTTCCGCAACGGCGAGCCGGTGAAGATGTCGAAGCGCTCCGGCGATTTCGTCACGCTGCGTGATGTCGTCGAAGAGGTTGGCCGCGATTCCGTACGGTTCATGATGCTGTACCGGAAAAATTCCGAACCTCTGGACTTCGACTTCGCCAAGGTGACCGAACAGTCCAAGGACAATCCGGTCTTCTACGTGCAATATGCCCATGCGCGCTGCATGTCGGTCTTCCGCCAGGCCAAGGAGGCCTTCCCGGATCTCGATATTGCCTCGCTGGATCTGGCGAAAGCGGTCAGCGGCGCGGTCTCCGATCCGGCCGAATTACAGCTCATCGCAAAGATTGCAGAATTCCCGCGAATCGTCGAGGCTGCAGCTCAGTCACAGGAGCCTCACCGCATCGCTTTCTATCTTTACGATTTGGCTAGTTCCTTCCATGGACATTGGAATAAAGGTAAAGATTTACCTGAATTACGATTTGTTAACGATAAGAACCGAGAATTAAGCATTGCCAGACTTGGGCTGGTGTACGCTGTCGCGTCGGTTTTGAAGTCGGGCCTTGGTATAACCGGGACCGCTGCACCGGACGAAATGCGATAAACGTCACCATTTGCCCACAATGCACTGGCATTTAACTGTATCGTTTGCGAGTGGATTGGGTGATGGCAGAAAAACAGTTGGCGTATCGCGCAAGCGGAAACGACGAGTTCTTTGCGGATGATGATCCGCTTGCCGAACTCGCCCGCATCGTCGGTTTCGAGCCGCGGCCCGCCGCCCAGGCGGCGCCTGCAACTCAGCGACAAGAGCCGGCCTTCGATCTCGAAGATGAGCTCTTGCGGGAATTCGAACGTTATGATGCGCCTCGTTTGAGTCCTGCTGATGACATTCCGGTCTCGCCGGAAGATCAGCCTTTTGCCGGCGAAGCCCAGCTTTCGCATCCGGGAGAACCGACGCGCACCGAACCCGAGTTTGTCGAATTGCCGCAGCAACCCACGGCTCCGGTCAGGCAGGCTGCCAGCGCGCGCGATCTCATTGACGAACTCGAAATGTCGATCGCGCCGACCTTGCAGCCCGTGCGGGCTCCGCAGCCTGTCCCGGCGCCGCAGGCAGCGGCCTCAGCTCCGAAGCCCGTCGTTACGCCGACGCCGCAGTCCGCTGCCGCCACTGTGCGGTTGCCGCTTGCCAATTTCACTGTGAATACTCCGCCGCAAGTACGCGAACTGGCAAAGCCAGCGGCTCAGGCTCCGGTCGCACCACCCGTTGTTCAGGCGCAGCCGCCCATCGAAACGGCGCTCGATTTCGATCTGCCGATGATGCAGGACGCGCCTCAACCTCAACCCCCTCAGCCCCAGCCTGTTGTTGCTCAGCCGGCAGCGCCGGTGGCCAGGGCACCGGAGCCGGTCAAGCCGGCCCTGATGGATGCTGCGGCCCTTTCTGCCGAGATCGATGATCTGCTGGCCGATGTCGACCGTTATCCTGTTCCCGCCAGGGGCGTCGCACCGGAGGCCAAGGCCGAGCCGGACTTCGATATTTTCGGGTCGCAGGCGATGGCGTCGCCACCGCCTGCTCCGGATGTTGGCACTGCGGCCGCTGTTGCGGCTACTCCTGCCGCCGCGAAGACCCCGCAACGAGAGGAGCCGAAGCCGATCGTTCTGGAAGCCGACGATCCCTTCGCCGGTCAAGACTTCGAATTCGACCTTGCCGATATCGAAATGGAGCTTGCCGAGCTCGATTTCGCCGAAACGAACAAGCCTGCTCCGATCACGCGGCCAACGCCCGCTCCGATCGCCGCACAGCAGCCTTCCCCGGTTATTTCTCGGGCGACGCCGCTAGCGCAGCCTCCAGCTGCTCCGCCCGTTACGGCGGCCCCGGTGGCTGCCGCGCCCCATATTGTGCAGACTCCGCGTCCGGAGCCGGCTCTTCAGCGTTCGGTCCAGCCGCCCGTCGTTGCCGCAGCACCGGCGGCGCGCAAGGCTGCGCCGGTTTTCGATGCCGACCAGGCATTGCCTTTCGATCCTGCCGAAATCTCCGATACGGAAGATCGCGTCGAGAGTTTCGAAGGCTCTCATGTGCCGAACCTGCCGCCCGTCGAGCCGGAACAGCCGATCGTGGTTCCGCCGGAATATGATTTCGACATCGACTCGGAAATGGCAAGCCTGTTCAGCACGCCTGCTAAGGAAACGGCTCCCGAGCCGATCAAGCCGGCGGCCGCGGCCGCCCTCGGCGGCGCTGCGATGGCTGCTTCCTGGTCCAAGAATGCTGTAGCAAAGCCCGCTGCGGTGGTGGCCAAACAGCCCGCCGACGAGTTCGACGAGTTCGAGCGGGCTTTGGAAGAGGACTTCCGCCGCAGCTACCGTGAAGCGTCCAATCCGGTCGAGAATGTCGCCCGGATGACGCTGAACCCGGCAGCTGTAGCCGGTCGCCGGCCGGCACGCTCGTTCCGCGGCATGGCGACGGCCGCTGCCGTCATCGCGGTTCTGGGTCTCGGCGCCTATGGCGTCTACGGCTGGGTTCGTCACGGTTCGCCGATTTCGAGCTTCTCCGGCGAGCCGCGCGTCATCGCAGCCGATGCTGGTCCGGTCAAGGTCGCTCCGGAAAACCCGGGTGGTACAGTTGTTCCCAATCAGGACAAGGCTGTCTACGACCGGGTAGCTGGGGACAGCACCGCAGCACCGAAGCAGAAGCAACTGGTTTCCTCCAACGAGCAGCCGGTGGATGTCGTTCAGAAAACCTTGATCCCCGAAGCCGTGTCGCCCGACGACGGCAGCGACGATCAGGTAACGCCGACTCCAGTCGGTGAAACCGAGGATCCGCGGCTGCTGCCGAATCAGAACGGCAACAACGCCGATACGGCTGCCAACAACGATGCTCAGGTCCCCTCCGTGTCGCCGCGCAAGGTGCGCACGATGATCGTCAAGCCGGACGGCTCGCTGGTCGCTCGCGAAGAGCCGGCTGTCGACAAGACCACGACGGCAGCATCCCCGGCATCGACGCCGAAGGCCGTGGCTGCGAAACCGCCGGCTGACAGCCAGGTTGCCTCCGCTGATCTTCGCCCCTCGACGGCGGATGCGCAGGCCTCGCAGCCGGCCGCTGCCCAGCCTGCCGATGGTGATGCTGCCAGTGCCGAAAGCACGCCGATCCGTGTCGTGAAGACAACCCCTGTCCCGACATCGCGGCCGGTGCAGCAGCCGGCGCGTCCTGCTGTCGCCCCTGCCACGAATGCCGCTCCTGCCACGAACAACGTTGCCGCTCGTCCGGTTCCGGCACAGCCGAAGCCACAGCCCCAACAGGTTGCGTCGGCGAGCCCGGCCGCGGCCCAGACGGCTCCGGCCGCATCGGCAAGCGCAGGCGGTGCTTACGGTGTGCAGATCGCTTCGCTGCCTTCCGAGGCCGAGGCGCAGAAATCGCAGGCTAACCTGAAGGCGAAGTTCGCCAGCGTTATCGGCGGTCACCCGCTCGAAATTCGCAAGGCCGACATCGCCGGCAAGGGCACCTACTATCGCGTCCGCGTCGTCGCCGGCTCCAAGGACGAAGCCGCCGCTATCTGCGAGCGTTACCGCGCAGCAGGCGGCACCTGCCTGATCTCGAAGTAAGAGATCAAAGCCCTACGATTGTTGAAAACGGCGGGCTGAGGCTCGCCGTTTTCTTTTGTGTATCTCGGTTTGAGGTTATTCGCATTTCGCGAGGCGGCCTTTATGATTCGAACATGACCGAATCAAAATCCATGATCCTCGGCTGTAGCGGCCATTCCATCACGCCCGAAGAGCGTTCCTTCTATCAGTCGGAACAGCCGTGGGGCTTTATTCTCTTTGGACGCAACATTTCCGAGCCGGCGCAGATTGCCGATCTCGTCGCCTCCCTGCGCGATAGCGTCGGTCGCGATGCGCCCGTATTGATCGACCAGGAAGGGGGCAGGGTGCAACGCATCCGCCCGCCGATCCTGCCGCATTATCCGTCCGGTCAGGCGCTGGGCGACATCTATCGCAAAAACCGCGAACAGGGCCTGCGCGCCGCCTGGCTGATGTCGCGGCTGCATGCTTTCGATCTTCTGAAATTCGGCATCAACGTCGATTGCCTGCCGGTGCTCGACGTGCCGGTCGAAGGTTCAAGCAATGTCATCGGCAACCGCGCCTATGGTGGTGATCCCGTGACGGTGACGGAGATGGGGCGCGCGGCCGCCGAGGGCCTCAAGGCCGGCGGCGTGCTGCCGGTGATGAAGCATATGCCCGGCCATGGCCGCGGCTTTGCCGATTCACATCATGAATTGCCGGTTGTCACTGTTCCGCGCACGGAGCTGGAAGCGCATGACTTTCCGCCCTTCGTGGCGCTCAAGGATGAGCTGATGGCAATGACCTGCCATGTCGTTTTTACCGACATCGACCCCGCCAATCCGGCGACAACGTCGCGCAAGGTCATTGACGAGATCATCCGCGGCCATATTGGCTTCCAGGGTCTGCTGCTCTCGGACGATACCTCGATGAACGCGCTTGCCGGCACGATTGGCGAGCGGGCGGCGAATATTGTTGCGGGCGGCTGCGATATCGTGCTGCATTGCAATGGCGTGATGGATGAGATGCAGCAGGTGGTGCGCAATGTTCCGGTGTTGACCGGTGCCGCGCTGGCGCGCACGAAAGCGGTCGAGGCGGCTTTCGGCAGCAACGACGGTGCCGACGAGGCTTCGATCCGCGCGGAATTCGATGCGATGCTTGCGGTGGCGTAGGATCGAACTCTACAGCGCCGCGCGTCTTTTAAGACACGCTAAGGACGCTGTAGCGCTTTGAAATGCTGCATAATTCCTTAAATCGGCTCCGATTTAAGGAATTATGCAGTAGGGATCTGAGGGGCGAACATGGTGGACGGCACGGAGAAGAATATGCAGGCGCAGACGCCGATGGACAAGCTGTGGCAGGACAATGGCGCCGAGCGCGGCATGCATGAACCGGCACTTGTCGTCGACATTGCCGGCTTCGAAGGCCCGCTCGACCTTCTGCTGCATCTCGCCCGCAACCAGAAGGTCGATTTGTCGCGGATCTCGGTGCTGTCGCTCGCCGAGCAATATCTGCAGTTCATCGAGCGCGCCCGGCGGATCCGCATCGAGCTTGCTGCCGACTATCTCGTTATGGCGGCCTGGCTCGCCTACCTCAAATCGAAACTGCTCATTCCGCAGCAGAGCAAAGAAGACGGCCCGACCGGTGAGGAGATGGCTGCGACGCTCGCCTTCCGCCTGAAACGCCTCGAGGCCATGCGCGATGCAGCGACCGATCTCGTCAACCGCAATCGTCTCGGCCGCGACGTCTTTGCCCGCGGAGCACCGGAACATATTCCCGATCGGCGCCAGTCGGCCTATGACGCCAGCCTCTACGATCTTCTGACCGCCTATGCGAGCTTGCGTCAGCGTCAGGCGATCACGCAGGTGACGATCGAGCGGCGTCGTGTCTGGTCGCTGGTCGATGCGCGTACGATTCTCAGCCGGATGATCGGCGAGATCACCGATTGGACGGCTTTGGAACACTATCTTTTGGACTATATGACCGATGCGAGCGAGCGCATCACTGCCATTGCCAGCGCCTTCGCCGCCTCGTTGGAGCTCGTGCGGGAAGGCAAGCTGGAGATCCGGCAGGAGGGCGCCTTCCAGCCGCTCTATATGCGGCGCGGGCCGAACCATATAGAACTCGAGGCGGCGGAATAGAACAGGAGTGAGCGTGACCGGCCCGGACAACAATCAGCACATGGACGACGAAGCGGCTGCGCCGATAGCGCCGGGTGTCGATGCGCACCTCCTCCGCGAGGCCGAACGTATTGCCGAAGCCCTGGTCTTTGCCTCCGCCCAGCCGGTTTCAGAAGGCTTTATCGCCGATCGCGTTCCACGCGGCATCGATATCAGCTCTATCATGCAGCGTCTGAAGGCGGATTATGCGGCGCGCGGCGTCAATCTGATACAGGTCGACGGCGCCTGGGCCTTTCGCACCGCCGCCGATCTTTCCTTTGTGATCCGCCGCGACGATAACGAGGTCCGGAAACTGTCGCGCGCCGCCCTCGAAGTCCTGGCGATCATTGCCTATCACCAGCCGGTGACGCGCGCCGAGATCGAAGATATCAGAGGTGTGCAGACGTCAAAGGGCACACTCGACGTGCTGATGGAATCCGGTTGGGTTCGTTTTCGCGGACGCCGGCGCACCCCCGGCCGGCCGGTGACGTTGGGCACGACGCGGGATTTCCTGGATCATTTCGGCCTCGAAGAGCTGCGCGATCTGCCCGGTCTCGAGGAATTGAAGGGGGCGGGGCTGCTGTCGGGCCGAATTCCCTCCAATTTCAACATTCCGTCGCCATTGATGAGCGACGAGTTGACCGAGGACGAAGATCCGATCACGCAATTGGATCTGGAGGAACTCGGTCTTTTGGCGCCGGGTGGCGCTTCGGACGATTGAGCCAAAAACGGCGCCATCCGTACATCTCGGGCCGATCAGCTGCGATAAAGCTTTTTTTCAAGCATTGGCGCCAAGTCTCGGTTTTGCCATTAGCGGATGCGAATATGGAAATCATTCTCCCCAGTTGGGGGTGTTCGACTGCGGCTTTGGCGTTCGCTGTCCCCATCCGCGTCGCGGGAGTACATTTTGGTGTTTGAAAAACATCCGTAAACGTCTTACATCGGAAAGACGTTGAAATTGGGAGTTATCGCAATGGGTTCTCTAAGCATATGGCATTGGCTGATCGTTCTGGCCATCGCCCTGTTGTTGTTCGGTCGTGGAAAGATCCCGGAGCTGATGGGTGACGTTGCCAAGGGCATCAAGAGCTTCAAAAAAGGCATGAACGACGACGAAGACGCGCCGTCTCAGACGACAGCGTCGCGTACGGTTGAACACAAGGCCGACGAAACGAAATAATCATGTCGGGTGCGTCAGCAGCTGAGAGGCTCGCTGCCGGCCCAGGAGCCTTTTCATGTTCGACATAGGCTGGTCAGAGCTGCTGATTATTGCCGTCGTGGCGCTTGTGGTCATTGGCCCTAAGGAACTGCCGGCGACGTTGCGGACGATCGGCAAAATGACGGCGCGCGCCCGAAAAGTGGCGGGCGAGTTTCGCGCGCAATTTGACGAGGCCATGCGTGAGGCGGAGCTGGATGATGTGCGCCAGACGATCTCCGATGCGCAGAAGCTCAATCCGGTCAATTCATTGCGAGAGGCAATGAATCCGTTGCGGGAGATGGGCAACGAGATCAAAGCCGATCTGCAGCGTTCGACGACGGTGGATAAGCCTGCCACATCGACGCCCGCTGATCAGGTTTCCGAGCCGTCCATGGGGCTGCCGAAAACGGCTCCGATTGTTCCTGCGGCCGATGCGACGGCGCCGGTTGTTTCACCTCCGCCGCCGATGAAGCCGCAGCCGGCCGTCACTGCCGAAGAGACGCCAGCAAAGCCGAAAGCTGTGCGCAAGCCGCGGGCGAAAGCGCCGGCCAAGACGGATGAGGTTGTTGCTGCAGTGGTCGACACACCGGTTGTCGCGGAAAAGCCGAAGCGGGCGCCCCGTAAGGCTGCAACCACAGACGCTCCCGCCGCCGCGCCTAGAAAGCGCTCAACGGCCAGCAAAACCACGCCTAAGAAGAAGGACGAGGCATGACGGGTGACATCGACGATAAGCCGCAGCCGCTTATCGAACACCTCATGGAATTGCGGACGCGGCTGATCTGGTCGCTGGTGGCCTTTTTCGTTGCCTTCATCGCCTGCTTTGCCTTCGCAAAGCATCTCTTCAACTATCTGGTCTACCCATATAAATGGGCCGTCGAATGGGCTCATCTCGATCTCGCCAAAGCCGAGCTGATCTATACGGCGCCGCAGGAGTTCTTTTTCACCCAGGTGAAGGTCGCGATGTTCGGCGCCCTCGTGATCTCCTTTCCGATCATCGCCGCGCAGATCTATAAATTCGTGGCGCCGGGCCTCTACAAGAATGAGCGCTCCGCTTTCCTGCCGTTCCTGATCGCGTCGCCGATCCTCTTTCTAATGGGCGCGGCGCTGGTCTACTTCTTCTTCACGCCCATGGTGATGTGGTTCTTCCTGAAGATGCAGCAGACGCCGGCCGAAGGACAGGTGGGCATCGCGCTGCTGCCGAAGGTCTCGGAATATCTGAGCCTCATTATGACGCTGGTGTTTTCCTTCGGCCTCGTCTTCCAGCTTCCGGTCATCACCACGCTGCTGGCGCGTGTCGGCTTGTTGACATCAGCCTGGCTTGCGGAGAAGCGCAAGTACGCAATCGTTTTTGCCTTCATCGTCGCCGCCGTGCTCACGCCGCCGGATCCGATGTCCCAGATCGGCCTTGCACTGCCGACGATCCTTCTCTACGAGGTTTCCATCTACGCGGCGCGACTCGTGGAACGCCAGCGTGCCCGGCAAGCGCTCGAGGAGAGTGACGAGACTTCGGATGTCGCCAAGACGGATAGCGTCTAGGCCCCAAATCCGGATCGTCTTTTCATAGGGTTTTGCCGGTTCGATCTCCGGCCGATATCTCGGCCGGAGTGGTGCTCATGTGCAACAACCTGGAACGACGATGCTTGATATCAGATGGATTCGTGAGAATGCCGAGGCTTTGGATGCAGCGCTTGCCAAGCGCGGTGCCGAGCCTTTGTCGCAAAGCCTCATTGCGCTCGACGAGAAGCGCCGCTCCGTCATCCAGTCCGTCCAGGACATGCAGTCTCGCCGCAATGCCGCCTCGAAGGAAATTGGTGCGGCCATGGCGCAGAAGAACACCGAGCTTGCCGAGAAGCTGAAGGCCGAAGTCGCCGAATTCAAAACCTCGCTGCCGGCAGCGGAAGAAGAAGAGCGCGTGCTGACGGCCGAGCTCAACGACGCCCTCTCGCGCATTCCGAACATTCCGTTTGACGACGTGCCGGTCGGTAGGGATGAGCACGACAATATCGTCAAGCATGCCTGGGGCGCCAAGCCGACCTGGAACCATAAGCCGAAGGAGCACTTCGAGATTGGCGAAGCGCTCGGCTACATGGATTTCGAGCGCGCCGCGAAGCTCTCAGGCTCCCGCTTTACCGTGCTGACCTCGCAACTTGCGCGCCTGGAACGGGCGCTTGGCCAGTTCATGCTGGACCTGCATACGGGTGAGCACGGCTATACCGAAGTCAGCTCTCCGCTGATGGTGCGTGACGAGGCCATGTTCGGCACCGGCCAATTGCCGAAATTCGCCGAGGACCTTTTCAAGACCACGGACGGCCGTTGGCTGATCCCGACCGCCGAAGTGACGCTGACCAATCTCGTCTCCGGCGAAATTCTCGATCAGGAAAAGCTGCCGCTGCGCTTCACGGCGCTGACGCCGTCGTTCCGATCGGAAGCGGGTTCGGCCGGTCGCGATACGCGCGGCATGCTGCGCCAGCACCAGTTCTGGAAATGCGAGCTTGTGTCCATCACCGACGCCGAAAGCTCGATTGCCGAACACGAGCGCATGACCGCCTGCGCCGAGGAAGTGCTGAAGCGACTTGGTTTGCATTACCGCGTCATGACGCTGTCCACCGGCGATATGGGCTTCACTGCCCGCAAGACATATGATCTCGAAGTCTGGCTGCCGGGGCAGGATACCTACCGTGAAATCTCTTCCTGCTCGGTCTGCGGCGATTTCCAGGCGCGACGGATGAATGCGCGCTACCGCGGCAAGGACGACAAGGCGACGAAATTCGTCCACACGCTGAACGGCTCTGGTACGGCGGTCGGCCGCTGCCTGATCGCCGTCGTCGAGAATTATCTCAACGAGGATGGCTCGGTTACTGTTCCGGACGTACTGCTGCCATATATGGGTGGTCTGAAAAGGATCGAGCGGGCAGCGTGAATTGACGTGACATGATCTTGTCCGAAAACCGCTTCGCACTTTTCGGGATCATGTTTTAAGCGGTGGGGCAATGCGGATACTTCTGACCAATGACGACGGCATTCATGCCGAAGGACTGGCTGTATTGGAGCGCATCGCCCGCACTATGTCTGATGATGTCTGGATCGTCGCTCCGGAGACGGACCAAAGCGGCCTTGCCCATTCGCTGAGCCTTTCCGAACCTTTGCGTCTGCGCAAGGTCGCGGAAAAACATTATGCCTTGCGCGGCACGCCGACGGATTGTGTCATCATGGGCATTCGCCAGGTCATGGATATTAAGCCAGACCTCGTGCTTTCGGGTGTCAATTCCGGCTCCAACGTTGCCGATGATGTGACGTATTCGGGCACGATTGCCGGCGCGATCGAGGGTACGCTGCAGGGCGTGCGCTCCTTTGCGCTGAGCCAAGCCTATCTGCATGAGAATGGGACGCGCGTCGTACCCTGGGAGGTGGTCGAGGCGCATGCACCCGCACTCCTTGGCAAGCTCATCGATATCGATCTGCCCGACGGCACCTTCCTCAACCTGAACTTTCCGAACTGCCGGCCGGCCGACGTTTCTGGGATCGAAGTCACGGCGCAGGGCAATCTGGCTTTCAATCTGCAGGTCGAGGAACGGGCCGACGGACGTGGTTTTCCCTATTATTGGCTGCGCTTCGGCGAACGCACCGGCATTTTTCGCCCGGGCACCGATATCCACGCCTTGAAACAAAATCGTATTTCGGTAACTCCTTTGAAACTCGATTTGACGGATTATTCAGTGCAAGACCGTGTGGCGCGGGCGCTCGGGTATGGAGTAGCGGATTGACACCTCGTTTGGTCGAGAAGGAAGGCTTTGCAGCCGTCGTGCTGCGGCTGCGGGCCGAAGGCATATTGGACATCGATCTGATGACGGCCGTCGAACAGACGCCGCGCCTTCCCTTTGTGCCGCTGCAATTTGCCGATGACGCTTATTCAAGCCGAACAATCCCGATCGAATGCGGTGCCTTTATGGAAGGCATCGACCTCGTTGTCCGCGTTCTTCACAGCCTGAAGATCAAGCCGGGTCACCGCGTTCTGGAAGTCGGAACCGGCAGCGGGTTCACCGCCGCCGTCATGGGCCGCATTGTCGAGCGGGTATTGACGGTCGATCGCTACAAGACCCTGACGACGGCAGCGCAGCAGCGCATGGACGCCTTGGGCCTGCGCAGTGTCATCATTCGCCAGGCTGATGGCAGCGTCGGTTTGCCGGGCGAGGGCACTTTCGATCGTATCCTGGTGACTTCGGCTTTCACGGCCATGCCGCGCTTCTATGCCGAGCAACTGGTTTCCGGCGGATCGATGATCGCGCCTCTGATACTTTCGGACACGACTTGCCGCATGGTGCGTCTCACCAAGACCGGCAGCCGCTTCGAGCGCGAGGAACTGTTCGACGTTCCCTATCAGCCGATCGTGCCGATGCTCGCCTCTTATCTTTGAGGCCTAATTTAGATTGAAATCCCTGGAATATCCCCGCAAGCGCCGGGATTCATCTTCTATGGTTAGCAATTCCTCAAAAAAACACATGCGACACCAGTGCTTTAACCGCATGGTAAGATTAACGCGCTTTAATCGACCCATAAACGGTTGCGTCTCAAGTGGGTCGAGTCATGGGTTTCAGTCTTTCGTCAAACTTCGGTAAATCGGCAGGGAAAGTCCTGGTGGCCATTCTCCTGGCGAGCACCGCGACAGCTTGTAGTTCGGACACGACGCGCTTCGGCGGGCTCTTCGCAGGCTCTCCGGATCAGACGACGACGGGCTCGATCAATCGCCGCGGCCTGACCGGCCCCGACGGCGATCCAGTGCCGCGTGCCGATGTTGCTCAGGGCGGCGGCTATCAGCAGCAGGATTATTCGCAGCAGAACGCACCGGTTACGCGGCCATATCCGAATTCCCCGGCCCGCTACAATCCATCCTATTCGAGCGCCCGCGTATCGACCGCGCCCATTGCGATCCAGCGTTCCGATCTCGCGGCCCCGACGGCGTCCGCCGCACCGGTTCGTTCGCCTGTCGCGTCAAGGGCAGAAAAAGAAGCGCTCGCCCAGCCGTTCCCGGCATCGCGTGGCAAGGCTGGCGCCTCCCGAACGGAGCCGGCTCTGGCTCCGGATGCAATGCCGACCGGCACGATCAAGGCGCCGCCGACTGTAGCGACCTCTTCCGAGTGGACGGCGGTCAATGCGCCGAGCGTCACGTTGCGTCCCGGCGAAAGCATCAACCTGCTGTCGCGCCGCTACGGCGTTCCGGAAAAGGAAATTCTGCGTGTTAACGGCTTGAAGAACAGCGCCAGCGCTCAGCCCGGTCAGCAGATCATCATCCCGACCATGAACGGCGTTGGTGCCCCCAGCCCGGCTAAAATGGCCTCGGAAGCGACGGATCTGTCCAAGGGCGGCAAGATGCCGGGCCCGGCCAAAGCCCCGGAGCAGGATGCCGTTGTGCTGCCGTCTAACGGCCAGATGCGCGGCAAGTCGCAGGCCGGCCTCGCCGATCCCGGCAAGCTCGCTGCCGGCAACGGCAAAGGTCCGCATCCGAAAGGTGATGGTACCTATGTCGTCAAGCCTGGTGACTCGCTCGCAAGAATCGCGAAGAACACCGGCGTCAGCGTCGATGCGCTCAAACAAGCAAACCACATCCAATCGGGCGGTGGCGTCCGTATCGGTCAGACGCTGAAGCTGCCGCATGGTGCTGTCGCCGAGGCAGAGTCGGTCAGACCGGATCCGGTGAAGACCGCCTCGATCGAGCCGCAGAAGTCTGCCGTGAAGTCGGTCGCCGTGCCGGCTATGGAGCCGAAGCAGGCCGCCGCTGAGCCGACCGCAAAGCCTGCTGCAAAAACAGCCGCTGCTGCCGCAAAGGTTGCGCCGACGAAGACTGCCGCTGCCGAACAGGCAACGAAGGCAACGTCCAAGGCAACGGCACCCGACGCTGCCAAGCCGCAGGCGGTTGCCGCGGCAGCGCCGACCCAATCCGTCAGCGACGCAGCCGCCAAGGCCGACGTGCAGGCTGATGCACCAGAAGAGACCGGCATCGGCAAATATCGCTGGCCGGTTCGCGGCGCCGTCATTGCCGGCTATGGCTCCAACGTCAACGGCAGTCGCAACGACGGTATCGACATCTCGGTTCCGGAAGGCACGCCGATCAAGGCTGCCGAAAACGGTGTGGTCATCTATGCCGGCAACGGCCTGAAGGAACTCGGCAACACCGTCCTTGTCCGTCACGACGACGGCACCGTCACGGTCTACGGTCATGCGGACGCGCTCAGCGTCGCCCGCGGCCAGAAGGTCCAGCGTGGCCAGACGCTTGCCACCTCCGGCATGAGCGGTGACGTCAAGCAGCCGCAGCTTCACTTCGAAGTCCGCAAGAATTCGGCCCCGGTCAACCCAATGACGTTCCTTGAATAGGTAGTGCGTCTCAAGGAGTCTGCAAAAAGCCCGGTCACCACCGGGCTTTTTGTCGTTTTGGGGCAATCGGACCTTCTTTCCGGCCCTGGCAATTTCGGCGCAGGCGGCCACCATTCTTGAGTCTTCTCCACATTCTGCTAAAAATCGATTTGCAAATGCATTTGCAAATCGATTTTTATGCCGTATAAGGCCGATATGAGCACGATTGCAAAAGTTGCGAAGAGAGCAGGGGTGTCACCGACGACCGTGTCGCATGTCATCAATCATGCGGACCGCGTTTCGGCGTCTCTGCGCGCCAAGGTTCAGGCGGCGATCGAGGAACTGGGCTATGTTCCCAATCCGCAGGCGCAGAGCCTGAGGACCGGACGCACCAATATCGTGGCGATGCTGATCCCCGATATCAGCAACCCCTTCTATCCGGAGCTCGTCAAAACGGCCCAATCGGAGCTGGAACGTGTCGGTCTCGACATGCTGATTTTCAATACGGACGTGCCGGGAGGCCATTCGCAGGATCACGGGCGACTCTATCTTCGCCAGATCAGCAATCGACGCATCGACGGACTAATCGTCGGCGACTTTGCCTTGCATGGCAAGCACGATGCCCTGATCGGCCTCGATATCCCGACAGTCTTTATTGGTGATTTGCCTAACCGGGCCGTCGACAGCGTCAGGATCGACGATTTCGGCGGCGGCTATCAGATGGGTGCCTATCTCGCCTCCAAGGGCCATCGCCGCGTGGCGCATGTCACTGGTCCCTCCTTTTTTGCCGAGGCGATGGCGCGCGCGGCGGGCTTCGAAAAGGGCCTTGCGGATCATGGCGCTCCGCCGATTGCCGAGTTGCGTTATGAGGGCACCTATCTTCCGCCCGCCGGAAACGAGGCGGTCGACTGGCTGTTGTCGAAATATGGGAACGATCTGCCGTCTGCGGTCTTCTTCGGCAACTACCTGATGGCCGCAGCGGCACTGGCGGAGTTTTACGACCGCGGTATCCGCATTCCTGAGGACATCGCACTGGCGGTTTTCGGAGATCAGCCGCAGCTGGAATATGTGCGGCCGCGGGTAACGCGCGTCGGCAATACGCCTTCGGAACTTGCGCGTCGCGCGACGGAAATGCTGCTGGAAAGGTTAAGCGGCAGATATGCGGGTGAACCGCGGGCGGACGTCGTCCCCTGCATCCTGCATCCATTCGATACAGCATGAAGCAATACGCCACGCCATCGAAAGAGGAGCCGATGGTGCGGAAGAGATCGAACAAACCAAGGGAGGAAATAATGACTGATAAGAGCAAGAAGCCTGGCGGACTTTCCCGCCGCATCCTTTTGCAGCGAGGCGCGACCTTTGCCGCTGCAGGCGTAGCCGGTGGGCTGACCGGCTTTCCTTTCATCAATAAGATGGCGGTGCGGGCTCAGAGCGCGCCTTTGAAATTTTGGCAGTTCTACGCGCCGGGCGGCCCGGTGAAGACCCAGATCGACTGGTTCGACAAGACGGTGTCAAACTGGAACGACAGCCACGAGCAGAAGATCGAGCTCGAATATATCCCGACCTCCGAATACGTGAACGGCCCGAAGCTTGCGACCGCCTTTGCCTCAGGGGAGGGGCCGGATGTCTTCCTGATCTCGCCCGGCGATTTCCTGCGCTACTACAACGGCGGAGTGCTTCAGGATCTGACGCCGCATATCGATGATGCCGCCAAGGCAGATTTCCCTGAAAACGTCATTGCCAATCGCATGGTCGACGGCAAGATCTACGGCCTCCCGATGGAGGTCGAGCCGATGGCCATGTACTATTCGGTCAAAGCCTTCGAGGAGGCTGGCCTCAACGAGAACGATATTCCGGCGACATGGGAGCAACTGCTGCAGCTGGCGAAAAAGCTGACGACCGCCAACCGTTATGGCGTTCTTTTCGAGACTCAGCCTGGCTACTACCAGAATTTCACCTGGTACCCTTTCCTGTGGCAGGGCGGCGGCGAATTCCAAACCGAGGACGGCAAGAGCGCCTTCGATTCGCCGGCGACCGTCCAAGCATTGAAATTCTGGCAGGATGCCGTCAACTCCGGCGTAGCGCCGCGGCAGGTTATGGGCACGGGTGCCAATGACACCGTCGCCAATCTCGCCGCCGGTTATGTCGCCATGCAGAATGTTGGCATCTGGGGCATTTCGCAGCTCGCCAACAATGCCAAGGATTTCAAATATGGGGTCTTCAAGCTGCCGACGCCGCCCAATGGCAAATATGTGACGGTCGGCGGCGGCTGGGCTTTCGTCGCCAATGCAAAGGGTAAGAATCCCGATGCCGCCGCCGCCTTCTGCGCCTGGGCCCTGGCCTCAGCGGACAAGGGCTCGGTCGGTCGTGTCGTCGACTGGTGCACCAAGGGCAAATCCGACATGCCGCCGCGCAAGAGCGCGCTCGAGGCCGGCAAGGCCGACTTCGACCAAGGCATGATCGGCACCTTCGCCAAGAACATCTATCCGGGCATCCGCGCCGAGCCGCGTCTGCCGCCGGAGGTCTACAAGATCATCTCGGACGCAATCCAGCAGACGCAGCTCGGCGGTGCAGACCCGCAGGCGACCGCTACGGCTGCATCCCAGCAGTTGGATGCATTTCTGGGGTCTTACAGCGGCGCCCCCATCCTGTGACGGCGCCCGCCATCCGGCCGCGCAGGACGCGCGACCTTCCTTGCTTTTAAATGCCCGTGAGAGCCGGTATGGCCGATATGATTGTACATTCGAAGCCCGTTGCACGACGAGGCCTTTCCGCAAAGCATCAGGAGTGGCTGGCAGGTTATATCTTCATCCTGCCGGACGCCCTCGGGCTTCTCGTCTTCCTCGGTATGCCGATGGTCCTGTCCCTGGTTCTCGGCTTCTTCGAGGTCAACGGCTTCGGCGCCTATCGCTTCGTGGGCTTCGGAAACTATGTGCGGATGTATCGTGATCCGCTGTTCTGGACGGCACTGCGTGCGACCCTGCTCTATGCGGTCGTGCTGGTGCCGTCACTCTACGTCTGCGGACTGGGGCTGGCTCTCCTGGTGCAGACGACCAACCGCTTCAACAGCGTCATGCGCGCCATGTTTTTCGCGCCGCAGATGGTGAGTCTCGTCGTCGTCGCGGTCGTCTGGCAGTTCATGGTGATCGACAAGATCGGCCTCATCAGCCGTCTGATGTCGATGCTGGGGGCTGGTGCTGTCTCTTTTCTCGGCGATCCCCATTTTGCGTTGCTGACCATCGCCTTCGTCAGCCTGTGGTTCCTTATGGGCTTCTATATGCTGATCTTCCTCGGCGGCTTGCAGGATATCCCGGCCGAATATTACGAAGCGGCGAAAATTGATGGGGCAGGGCCGGTCGCACGCTTCTGGTTCATCACCATGCCCCTGCTCAAGCCCACCAGTTTCTTTGTGATCATGGTCTCCATGGTCGCTGCAGTCGCCGGCGCCCAGGCCTTCGACATCATCTACATCATGACCAAGGGCGGCCCTGCCAATTCGACTGCCGTGCTCATCGTCTACATCTATCAGCAAGCCTTTGCTTTCGGTGCCTTCGGCTATGCCGCCGCCATGGCCTCCGTGCTGATGCTGGTCACCGGGCTTCTCTTCCTGTTCACGCGAGGGGGGCGCTTCAACTATGACTGAGCATCGGCAGAGCGCCTATTTCTCCCGTTCACAGGTGACCGTCGTGCGTGTCGTCTGGATGGTAGTGACGACCATATTGGCATTGATGACGCTGTTTCCGCTGTTCTGGATGGTGTCGATGGCCTTCAAGCCCGCCCCCGAAGCCTTCTCATCGAACCTGATCCCGCAAGCGCCTACGTTCGACAACTTCATCTACGTGCTGACCGGTGTTCCCTTCATCCGCTATATGCTAAACAGCTTCTTCGTGTCGGCAACCGTGACCGTCGTGGCGCTGTTCTTTCACACGATGGCAGGTTATGCGCTCGCCCGGCTGCGCTTTCCGGGCCGAGAGCTCATCTTCCTCGCGATATTCTCCACTTTTCTGATATCGCTTCCCGTCATCATCGTGCCGCTGTTCATCATCGTCAGGGCGATGGGCATGCTCAACAGCTATGCGGGGCTGATCGTCCCCGCGATTTTCAATGCCTTCGGTATCTTCCTGCTGCGGCAATATTACCTGTCGCTGCCGCGGGAGATCGAAGAGGCAGCCCGCATCGATGGCGCCGGATATTGGCGCATCTACTGGAGCATCATTCTGCCGCTCAGCAGGCCGATCATGTCGGCCTTGGCGATCCTCTTCTTCCTTGCCAATTGGAACGCCTTCCTCTGGCCGCTGACCATCGCGTCTGATCAGAAGCTGTGGGTCGTGCAGGTCGGTATCGCCAATTTCAAGAGCCAATATTCCGCATCCTGGAACTACATGATGGCGGCCTCGACCATCATTGCCATTCCAACCCTCGTTCTTTTCGTGATTTTCCAGCGGCAAATCATGGATTCCCTCAAGACCAGCGGCCTCAAATAGCCGCTGGCGCTGCAAGACATAGGAGACAAGGATGACCGATGCCGGCCTTTCGCCACTCAGGGGGCTTGCCAAATTGCGCAAGGCCAAGAGCCGCCGTTTTTCCAGCTATGACCGGACTGGCGGCAATGACGACCGACTGCATATCGAGCCTGGCAAGACGGTTGTGATCGCCGAACATGCAGGTGCCGGCATCGTCACCCATATCTGGGCGACGCTTGCCTGCGAAAGCGAGAGTTTCCTGCGCAAGATCGTCATCCGCGCCTATTGGGATGGTGAAAGCGAGCCCAGCATCGAAGCGCCGATCGGCGATTTCTTCTGCATGGGCCACGCGCGGACAAAGACCTATGTCAGCCTGCCGATGCAGGCGAGCCCCGAGGACGGCAAGGCCTTCAACTGCTATCTGCCGATGCCCTTCGGTTCACACATGAAGTTCACCATCACCAACGAGGCCGAAGACGATCTTTTGTTCTACTACTACATCGACCTCGAACTGCATGACGCCCTCGAGGAAGGCCTCGGGCGCCTGCATGCGCAATACCGGCAGGACCGGCCGAAGGGCGCGGACGAGCACGGCCTCACCAACGAACAGTTTCTGTTCGGCGGCGAAACGGTTGACGGCAAGGACAATTATACGATCCTCGATGCGGTCGGGCATGGCCACTATATCGGCGTGCTCTTCAGCGTCTATTCCCGTCGACGCTCCGAAATCTGGGATTGGTATGGCGAGGGCGACGACATGATTTTCGTTGACGGCGAGCCGGGAATCTCGGTTCCCGACACGGTTCGCAAGCCGGATCCACGCATCGGTCCGAAGGCGGCTTTGATCGACGCGCGCCCAGAATCGGTAGAAGGCGCCAACGATGCCTGGCCGCCGACCCTGCACGGCACCGGCACGGAAGATTATTTCAACACCGCCTGGTGCCCGACCCAGGATTACAGCGCCCCCTATCACGGCATCATTTCAGCCGGCGGGCCGAACTGGACCGAGCCGGTGACGCTCTACCGCTGGCATATCGAGGATCCGATTATCTTTCACAAGCGCATTCGCGTGACGATCGAACATGGCCATGCCAACCGCCGCTCCGACGATCTTTCCTCTGTGGCCTTCTGGTACCAGGCTGAGCCGCACAAGTCTTTCGGCAAATTTCCCGATGTCGCGGATAGGGTTCCCACCTTCCGGCGCCCCTACGAGAACTGGGTGGCAGCCGCGGAAAAGGCTAGGGTCGGATGACGAAAAGTAGGAAGCGGCGGAAAGCCGCTTCCTACCTCAGTACCTTGATTTAGAGGCGTATTCAGACTTGGGGTTGAACAGACCTAAGGCCGGCGGCCGTTGAGTCGCCGGCGCCTCAATCCCGCTCCAGCACCATTCGCTGCCGCCCGGCCAGATCCTGGATATATTGCCACGCCACGCGTCCGGACCGGGCGCCGCGTGTCGTCGCCCATTCCAGCGCCTCGCGGTGCATCTGGGCGCGATCGAGGGGGAGCTTGAAGTGATCGGCATAGCCGTCGATCATCAGCAGATAGTCTTCCTGGCTGCACTTGTGGAAGCCGAGCCATAGGCCGAAGCGGTCGGAGAGCGACACCTTTTCCTCGACGGCTTCCGACGGGTTGATCGCCGTCGATTGCTCGTTTTCCATCATATTCCGAGGCAGCAAGTGGCGGCGGTTCGATGTGGCGTAGAACAGCACGTTGTCTGGCCGTCCCTCGACACCACCGTCCAGTGCCGCCTTCAGCGACTTGTATGCGGTGTCGTCGTGATCGAAGGAAAGGTCGTCGCAGAAGACGATGATGCGATGCGGCGTATCTTTCAGGATATCGAGCAGCACAGGCAAGGAGGAGATGTCCTCACGATGCACTTCGACCAGCTTCAGCGAGACGCCGGTGGCGCGGCGCACATCCTCATGCACGGCCTTGACGAGCGACGACTTGCCCATGCCGCGCGCACCCCAGAGCAACACGTTATTGGCGGCGAAACCTTCCGCGAAGCGCAACGTGTTCTCGTGGAGAATGTCGCGCACATGGTCGACGCCGCGGATCAGGGCCAGTTCCACGCGGTTCGGCCTTGCGACAGGCTGCAGATAGAGCCGAGCCGGCGCCCAGACGAAGCAATCGGCCGCGTTCCAATCGTTGACGGCCGGCGCCGGGCCGGCGAGGCGTTCGAGTGCGTCGGCGAGGCGGCGAACTTCCGCAAGGATCAGCTTGTTTTGATCTTCGGTCACCGTTTTTCCTCCAGAACGTTAGTCGGGAAAGGAGTAAAATGCTCCCTGTGCTGCCGGTACCATGCTCCTTCCGGGGCCGAAAGGCTAAGAGGCCGGGAAAACAGTACGGTTCGCGGCTGTTTTTGTTGCATTCGCTATGATCGCAACTATATTCCGGCCACCTGACGCGGGGCCCGTTCCCGCTAGGAGTTCAAGGGAGTTCTCGATGTTTATCACCAACGCATATGCGCAGAGCGCGACAGATTCAGCCGCAGGCGTCTTCGGCGGTTCCGGCTTTGAAATGATCATCCTGTTTGTGCCGCTGATGGTGGTTTGGTATTTCCTTCTTATTCGCCCGCAGCGTACGCAGGCTAAGAAGCGTGAGGAAGTCCTGAAGAACATCCGTCGCGGCGACCAGATCGTCACCGGCGGCGGTATCGTCGGCAAGGTTACCAAGGTCGTCGACGACAAGGAACTGGAAGTCGAAATCGCCGAAGGCGTCCGCATCCGCGTCGTTCGCAGCGCTATCTCGGAAGTGCGCGTTAAGGGCGAGCCGGTCAAGGCTGACGCAGCGTAAGGCTTGACAGAGAGGCGGTTCGAAGCGGCTTACCAAGCTAAAGCCCGGTTTCGAAAATCGGATTCGACTTTCGAAGAGAACTGTGCGCAAATTCAAAGTGTTACTGCGCCTTTACGTGTCTCGGCGAATGTTGGGGGCGCAGTAAGAAGCCAAAACTCGAGAGAGCGATGCTGCACGTCTCCTGGTGGAAGACCGTCCTAATCTGGTTCGCCGTTCTCTTGAGCGTACTCCTTGCCGTGCCCAATCTGCTCAGCGATCAGCAGCTTTCCGCCTTTCCAGCCTGGTTTACGCAACGGAAAATCGAGCTTGGGCTCGATCTTCAGGGCGGCTCGCATATCATGCTCAAGATCGAGCGTGGCGATGTGATCAGAGACCGGCTGGAGACGGTAGTCGGTGACATCAGCGCCAGGTTGCGCACGGTCAATATCGGCTATTCAGGTCTGACAGGCACCGGCCAGAAGATCCAGCTCCGCATCAACGATCCGGCGCAGGTGCAGGCCGCGATGAATGCCCTGAAACCGATCACCAGTGCCAACGGCAGGCCCGGAGCGGTCCTGTCGCAGGGTGATAATGGCGCTATTGCGATCGATATCAGCGACGCCGGCATAAATGAGCGCGTTTCCGCAGCCATGACACGGTCGCTCAAAGTCATCCGCAACCGCATCGCTCAGTTGGGCGTCGGCGAACCGCTCATTCGCCGGCAGGGGGCGGACCGTGTCGTCATCCAGGTGCCGGGCCTTCCCGATCCACAGCGCCTTAAGAACCTTCTGAACCAGCCTGCGCAGCTCAGCTTCCGCCTCGTGGATCAATCTATGCAGGTGCAGGACGCCATGAACGGCCGTCCACCCGCCGGTTCGGAGGTCCTGTTCTCGGAAGATGACCCGCCTGCCGGTTACCTCGTTCAGAAGCAACCTCTCCTCTCGAATATCGACTTTGCCGACGCCGTAGCGGTATCCAATACTCAAAACAATGATGGCAATATCTCCGTCAAACTGACGCCGGAGGCGGCCAGCCGTTTCGCACAGGCGACCGCGGCCAATCTCGGCAAGAACGTCGTGGTGGTGCTTGACGATCAGGTTCTTTCGGCCGCTGCATTGAAGACAGCAATTACCACTGGCGATATCGATATCCCAGGTGATTTCACCGCGCAGGGCGCACAGGATTTGGCCGTCATGCTGAAGTCCGGCCCGCTGCCGGCGACACTGACGACGGTCGAAGAACGGACCATCAAGCCCGGGCTCGGTAATGAAACGATGCGCTCCGGCATCACTGCCTGCATTGTCGCCTCCATCTTTGTCGCCGCGCTGATGATCGGCTTCTACGGGCTGCTCGGTGTCGCCGCGACGATCGCGCTTGTCATCAATATCATAATGGTTCTGGCAATCATGGGGCTGTTCGGCATTACCCTGACCCTGCCGGGGATTGCCGCCATCGTCCTCATCATCGGCATCGCGCTCGACGCCAATGTTTTGATCTACGAGCGCGTCCGGGAAGAGGAAAAGAAGACGCATCTCCTCGTCGATGCGCTGCGCCACGGCTTCAACAGGGCGGTCGCAACCGTTGCCGACGCCAATCTGACGGTGCTCATCGTTGCCGCCATCCTTTTCTATGTCAGCAGCGGCGCGGTTCGTGGCTTTGCCGCAACGTTGATAACCGGCGTTTTCACCACCTTCTTTACGGCTTGCTTCGTCACGCGTTCACTCGTCGACGCCTGGATTTCGCATCGCAAACCGCGCGTGCTGCTGGCGGGTGTGCGAAGCGGCATCTTCGACGGCGCAAATATCCGTTTCATGGGCATCCGCCGCTATACGTTTACGGTGTCGGCGGCGTTGTCGATAGCAACTCTGCTTGCCTTCGCGACGATCGGCATGCATCTCGGTATCGATTTCACCGGCGGCTCGATCATCGAGGTTCGCGCCAAGCAGGGCGTTGCCGATCCGGCCAATATTCAATCACGCCTGCAGAACGTCGTTCCGGGCGATGTGCAGGTCGATCGGTTGGACGATCGACTAAGCGCCGTGATCCGGGTGCATGCACAGCAGGGCGGCGAGAATGCCGAACAATCCGCCGTGACCCTCGTGCGCGACGAGCTAGGCAAGGAGTACGATTTCTCCCGTGTCGAGGTCGTCGGCCCGGCAGTCTCCGGCGAGATCAGCACGACGGCCTCGTTCGCCGTTCTGGCGGCGCTGGCAGCGATCCTCATCTATATCTGGCTGCGTTTCGAATGGCAGTTTGCAGTCGGCGCGATCGTCGCGACGCTGCATGACGTCATCCTGACGCTTGGCCTTTTCGTGCTGACCGGCATGGAATTCAACATGACGGGCATTGCCGCCCTTTTGACCATCGTCGGCTATTCGCTGAACGACACGGTCGTCGTCTATGACCGGATGCGCGAAAATCTGCGGCGCTATTCGAAGATGCCGTTGCCGATCCTGATCGATGCTTCGATCAATCAGACGCTGTCGCGCACGGTCCTAACCTCCGCGACGACTTTGCTGGCGCTCCTCGCGCTGTATATATTCGGCGGCGAGGTGATTCGCTCCTTCACCTTCGTCCTGCTCTTTGGCGTCGCGGTCGGCACTTTCTCGTCGATCTATATCGCGGCACCGGTCCTGATCGTCTTCAAGCTGCGCCCGGACAAATTCCAGGCTGGTGGCGAAAATAAGGGACAGGCAGGGGGCGACGTACAATCAGGCAAACCAGCGGTGTGACAGAGTGGCAAAAGGCATAGAAATACGGAACGCGCATTTTCCCGGCCGCGCACCGATCGACGCATATGGCAATGGCGGCTTTCGATTTGCCGACATGTCGCATCGCGGCTCGCTGCTATGCCTGCCCTCTGGCATTTATGGCTGGGACATGACGCTGGAGGACGCGCTGACGCCGGCGCATTTTCAGAAAGTGCTCGAAGAGGCGGCCGAGATCGAAGTATTGCTGGTCGGCACCGGCATGGACCTCCGGCCATTACCCTCGGAGCTCAAAGCGGCGCTGCGCGCCAAGCAGATTTCTTCCGATGCGATGAGCACGGGTGCGGCGGTGCGCACATTCAACATCATGCTGTCCGAGTCGCGCGCCGTGGCCGCGGCGCTGATCGCCGTTTGACGAGGATCGCGCAAGGACATGACGACAGGAGCTGCGCCCCGTAGCAACCAGGATCTTTGCCTGGCGACGCTTCGCGACACCGATCGCGACCGTTATCTCGCCTGCTTGCTGGCGCCGGAGGATAGGCGCGGCGCCCTAGCGGCACTTTATGCCTTCAATGCCGAGCTGGCGCGCATTCGCGATCTCGTCCATGAGCCCTTGCCGGGCGAAGTGCGCATGCAATATTGGCGTGATCTGCTTGAAGGGCAGGCGCATGGATCGAGTGCTGCCAATCCCATCGCCGCCGAACTGCTTGCCGCGATTGAGTTGCATCGGCTGCCACGTCAAACACTGATCGATATGATCGATGCACGTATCTTAGATCTCTACGACGATCCGATGGAAACACGCGGTACGCTGGAAGGCTATGCCGGCGAGACCGCGTCGGCGCTGATCCAGCTTGCAAGCCTTGTGCTGTCGCCGGAGGATGCCCCTCGCTCAGCCGACGCCGCCGGCCATGCCGGCGTGGCGCAGGCGATTGCCGGGCTCTTGTTACTCATGCCGTTACATCGCCGCCGCGGTCAGCTTTATCTGCCGCTGGAGATTCTGACGGCGACGGGCCTTGACCGCGATAGCTTCCTAGAGGGCAAGGATACGGCACGGATTTCCGCCGCCATCGAGGCTTTCGCTGGCCTCGGTCGCGAACACCTGGCGAAGGCTAGGTCTGCCGGCAATATCTCGCCAAGGGTATTTCCGGCTTTCGTGCCGGTCGTTCTGGCAGAGCCTGTGCTGAAACGCGCACAGACCCTGGGTGCCAAGGTGTTCGAGCGGTCTGTCCTCCAGCCGCAGTGGCGCCGGCAGATGCGCATGGCGCGAGCCTCGATGTCCAAGAAAATCTGAAACCGACCACGTTCGCGCAAGTCTCGGGGTCTATGAGGATGGCCGAACCATTTGCCTGCATCCCAGAGCGGTTCAGCGTTTCACGGAATCGCTTTCCCGCTCTGTCCCTTTGTTTTTACGCAATTCCGGACGGAAAACCGCTTCGCACTTTTCCTGGAATTGCTCTAGGAGAGCCGCATGGGCATCATTGTCTGGTGCATACTCTTTGCGATCGTCGTTTTCTTTGCCTTCTTTGCAACGCGCATGGCGTCGCAGAACAAGGAAGATGGTTTGCACGATACTGGCCTTGCCATTCTTGAATTCGGCCGCGCTTTTCCGACGGAGGCGATCCGGCAATTGCAGACCACGGCCAATGGCCAGGCCGTTTTCGTACGCCTTCATGACGACAAGGCCGGCTTCATGCGTAGCCTGCGCAATCACTTCGCCGTTCATCTGATCGAGTCGGGCAGGGCGCGCGCCAAGGATTCAGGAACCGGTCGTGGTCTAACCGTCGAGTTCCTTGACGCTCCGCATCACAACGGCACGTTCGAATTCGCCACGCCGGCCGAAGCCGCCGAGGTTTCACTCTGGCTGCTTGGCAATTATGTTGCGAGCGATGATCCAAAGCCATCGGCAACCAAGCCGGCGGCAAAGGCTTGAGAAGGGCTCAGGCGCTTTCGGCCATCGTGGGCGCCTGAACGCCGAGCCATTCAGCGCAATCTGCAAGCGCCCGCTTGGCGATGAGTTGCCGTTTCATGATCGTCTTGTCCTTGCCGCGGAAGCGCTTGATGCCCTCTGGTTTGACGATCGAGCCCGGCTGCAGTTCCGGAAACAGCCCGAAATTGATGTTCATTGGCTGGAAGGAGCGTTTGCCCGGCTCTTCATCGGAAACGATGTGGCCGCCGGTAATGTGGTTGAGCAGCGAACCCAGCGCCGTCGTGTCCGGTGGCAAGGACGGCGAGTGGCCCTTGCGCTCGGCAGCCGCGAAGCGACCGGCGAGCAGGCCGATGCTGGCGCTTTCGACATAGCCTTCGCAGCCGGTGATCTGGCCGGCAAAACGCAGGCCCGGCCGTGATATCAACATCAGCGAGCGGTCGAGCAGGGTCGGGGAATTGATGTAGGTGTTGCGGTGCAGGCCACCGAGCCGCGCGAATTCGGCGTTCTCAAGGCCCGGTATCAGCCGGAAAATCTCGGCTTGTGCGCCATATTTCAGCTTCGTCTGAAAGCCGACCATGTTGTAGAGCGTGCCGAGCGCATTGTCCTGGCGTAGCTGCACGACTGCATAGGCCTTGACGCCTGGGTTATGGGCGTTGGTCAAGCCCATCGGCTTCATCGGCCCGTGGCGCAGCGTCTCGCGCCCGCGCTCGGCCATAACCTCGATTGGCAGGCAGCCGTCGAAATAGGGCGTGCCTTCCCATTCCTTGAAACCAACGGCATCGCCGGCAACCAGCGCATCGACGAAGGCATTGTATTGGGCTTCGTCCATCGGGCAGTTGATGTAGTCCTTACCCGTGCCGCCGGGACCGACCTTGTCGTAACGGGATTGGTACCAGCAAATGTCCATGTTGATGCTGTCGCGATAGACAATCGGCGCGATGGCGTCGAAAAAGGCAAGTGCATCCGCGCCGGTCTCGTCCTGGATCGCACTGGCGAGCCCTGGTGCGGTCAAGGGACCGGTGGCGATGATCGCCTGGTCCCATTCCTTCGGCGGCAAACCCGGATCTCCTCGCGCACGACCGTGATCAGCGGGTGGTTTTCGATGGCCTGTGTTACGGCTGCCGAAAATCCATCGCGATCCACGGCCAGTGCGCCGCCGGCGGGAACTTGATGCTTGTCCGCCGCAGCCATGATCAGCGAGCCGGCCAGGCGCATTTCCGCGTGGATAACGCCGACCGCGTTGCTCGTCGCATCGTCGGAGCGGAAGGAATTTGAGCAAACGAGTTCTGCCAGACCGTCGGTCTTGTGCGCCTCGGTACCGCGCACGCCGCGCATTTCATGCAGGATGACGGGTACGCCGGCGCTGGCGATCTGCCAAGCGGCTTCGGAGCCGGCAAGACCGCCGCCGATGACGTGGATAGGAGAAAAGGAGCTGGTATTTGTCATGCGCGCGTCATTACCACGGGCGGGCCGGCGATCCAATTGCTTTGCTAAAGCATGTCGCGCAAAACTGTGCGGCGGTTTTGCGATAACGATATGCGCAAGATCAAAAACTTGAAACGCAAAGAGCGAATCTCAGAGATCGCAACGCGCTTTAGTCGCCGGAATCAAAAACGGCGCCGAAGAGCGCCGTCTTGAGGCAGTCTGCTCAGTCCGTTGCGATTAACGGAAAGAGCGGGAAGCGATATTGCGGATTTCGTAGCGGCTAACGCCGATATCCGACAGGGTCTGGGCGGAAAGGTTGCCGAGCTCGTTCAGGGTGCGGCGATAGCTAATCCAGTTCTTGGCGATGCGAATCGGGTTCATTGTCTTGTCCTCGGTCATTCTGGTTGCGAGCGGCACGATTGCCGCCTCAGCGCTTGACACTCATATAGGCGTGAGGACGAATATTTTGCAGTGCAAATAAAAGGCGTCTGCCATGCAATTGTGCAATATGACGCCTAAAAAGCCATCAGTGCTCAAATTTTATGTGCCATGTGCGGGGCGAATGGCTTTAGACAGCACGGTCGTTGTTGCAGGCGCGAACGACGCGCAAAAAAGAACGCCCGCCGCGGTTGTCCGCAACGGGCGTTGTGAAGGCTGTCGCTGTTTAGCGAAGCCAATCCGGTAATTAGCGGCCGGTGGCTTCGCGAGCTACGCGATGGATGTCCGAGCGATCGATACCGAGGTCGTGCAGTTCGCGGGTGCTCATACGGCCAAGTTCGGTAACGGTCTGACGATACTTGCGCCAGTTGTTGAAAGAGCGGGTCAGGTTCATTTTAGATCCCTTTCGAGGGTTTGGAGATCTTGTCGGTTCCGCGATTGGTTCCGTCCGCGATCTGATGAGTGCGAATATATGCTGCGCTGCAAGAACTAAAAGAGCGAATGCTTCATGCCACCTATGCATATGATGCATTTCTCACGGGCGATTTGCCTCAAAGAGTGACTGCTTTATGTGCATGTCACGGCAGCGTGAAGGCGGCTTGTCAGCCGAAAAACGGACGAATGTGCGCATTTCAGCTCAAATGCCGAGCAATTGCTCAGTTGTTGCTCTTATTCGAACGTGATTCACACGATGTTATGGACCCTGCCGGAGTTTGGGGCGTCGATCGCTTGTAAGGAGAGAATCCTGCTACACTGCTTTTTTCGCGCTGTTTGCACGCGCAGGCCTGCTTAAAAGCGCCCTGCAGATCGTATCTGTCGATTCACGAGATATTAACCGATTTAATCAGCAGATAAAAATAACGCCCACCGCGGGAGGAGGATGCGGTGGGCGTCATTTGTGGTGATTGACGACTGGGAGGAGGAGTGTCGTCAATCCATCGGAGCGCACTGGGAGGAGGAGTGTGCGGCTCCGAATTCTATATGAGGAAATCCTTCCTCAAGCTCTTTCCGGCTTTCGCCGAAGCGGCACGCCACTGCCGTCCTTCGATGCTCATAAAATAGTATGACTTTTGATTTTTGTGCAGCGCAATAATTTCATGGGAGGTATGTGAATTACGCATGCCTTCGAGGCTCTGCATCCTGCGGATCATACTATAACGAATGAAGCCTTAACCCTGCATTAATATGGTGCGATTTTGCCTGCATTACAGGGTAATTTCAGCGATGAATGAGCGACCTCGCTCACCCTTAATATGTGATAAGACAGTTTGATGAGGGAATCGCGGTTTAGAGGCGCGCAATGTACCGGGGCAGGCTGGAGCGTGATCTAAAGGTTTGGGTGGATAAAGGGCTGGTCGACGCGCCGGCAGCGGCGGCGATTCTCAGCGAATACGACAGCCGCCCGGCTAGCTTCAGCCTCGGTCGCGTCCTTGCCGTCATGGCCGCACTTCTTGTCGGAGCTGCGATCCTGCTCTTCGTTGCGTCGAATTGGGATCAGATACCGCGGATCATCAGGCTCTTCGGGCTCATCGCGCTGATCTGGGCCTTTTATCTTGGCGCTGCCTATTCATTTTCGCTCAGACGCTCGATCCTCGCCTCGGCCTTACTGATTCTCGGCACGATGAGTTTCGGCGGCGCCATGTCACTGGTCGGTCAGATGTATAATCTGTCCGGTGATGAACTGACGATGATGATTGTCTGGTTCGCGGCCGCCAGCGTTGCCGCCGCGCTGTTTCGCTCGGGTGGGCAGGTCGCTCTCGCCGGTTTTCTGGCTTGGGGATTTTGCGGCCTCTATCTCTGGGAGCACTATGACGAATGGTACGGCATCATGCCGTGGGCGCCGCCGGTTATGGCGGCCGTGCTGATCGCTCTCGTGCGATATGTCGATGCGCCTGCGTCCCGGCATCTGGCCTATCTCATGCTTGTCGGCTGGCTGACCTGGATCTTCACGCAGTACGGGGGTCTGCGCGCGGCGATCCTGTTTGCTGCCGCCGGCATGATCGCCTTCCTGGCCGCCAGCCTCCCGGTTTCGCCCTTGACGCGGATCGCGCGGACTGCCGGCGTCGCGCCTGCCTTTTATACCTTCCTCATCGCCGCCATCGGCTTCTTCGCAATCCATGGGGAGATCAGCGATGGGGTCTTTGAAAATAATACATGGGTTGAAAACAAGCTGCCTCTTATCGTGCTCGCCTTCGCGACACTGGCAAGCGCGCTTGTTGCAATCATTCTGAGCGGCCGCGACAACGGTCCAGTGCGCTATCTTGCCTACGTCGTCTTTGCTGGCGAAATCTTCTATCTTGCCAATGAGACGGTCGGTTCGATCATCGGCACGTCGGGGTTTTTCCTGATCTGTGGCGCGCTAGTCGCAATCGCCGCCTGGCTGGTCATCCGTCTGGAGCGGCGATTCTCCCATCGCAGCGGCCCCCATAGCGATAGGCAAGGCGTGCAGGCATGACGACGACAGGTGACATCAGTTCCGTTACACCCAATTTCAGCCGTCGCATGTGGATCGCTGCCATCGTTGTCGCAGCACTGCAAACGGCGGTCCTCGGCTATATGGTCGGCGAAAGGGCGTGGGGCCTGAGGAGCGGCGTCGAAGTCCTGTTGAAAACCGCACCGATCGATCCGCGCGATTTGCTGCGCGGCGACTACGTGACGCTGAACTACGATATTTCGCGCGTGCCGGTATCGACCCTGATCGGCGGCGCACCGACGGAAAATAGGAAAAACCAGGTTCTTTCCGTCCGCCTCAAGAGGCAGGATGACGGCTATTGGGGCATCGTCGAATCGTCTTTCGGAAGGCTGGAACCGAAACCGGACACGGTCGTTCTCAAGACCCTGCCTTTCGACTATTTCTCTTATGGCGATAGCGCGCCGCCCCCGCAGGCTACGATCTCGGTCACATACGGCATCGAGCGCTATTATGTGCCTGAGGGCGATGGCCACAATATTGAGGATGCACGCAATCACGACCGTGTTGCGATCGCCGCCCGCGTTTCCGCCGATGGCGAGGCGCATATCAGAAGCCTGCTTTTGGACGGCAAATCCGTCTACGAAGAGCCGCTTTACTGAGAGGATTTCGGCATAAAACCAAACAAGATCCGTGGACGGTCGTGGAACCGTCATTTTTCCTTTGCGTGGTTTAAAACGGGTGATATAGAGACGCCGCGCTCCGGAAGGCCCCATGGGCAGGCATTGCCGTGCGGTTTTGGGAACGCGGGTATGGTGAAATTGGTAGACACGCCAGATTTAGGTTCTGGTGCCGCAAGGCGTGGGAGTTCAAGTCTCTCTACCCGCACCAAGGCTGCCTTGTGGACGGGGGAGGCTTAACGGTCTGTCTCCTGACCCGCTGTTGGAAGCGCCATTTTGCCTAGAGCATCCCGCTTTCGAGTGGAAAGTGGACAAGATGCCCTAGATTCAGAAGAGTAGAGCGACCTTTTGCGCGTTCACGAACGCGCGGCGCTCTAGCAGAATGATGAGGAATTGCATCCAAGCCACGCTCGGGATTTTCCGGCGTCGTGCTCATCGAAACGAACGGCTGTCTGAGCACGGCCGCCATGAATGAAGGTAGGACAATGCAGGTTATCGAAACGCTCGCTGAAGGGCTGAAGCGCGAAATCAAGGTGGTCATCCCGGCCAAGGACATGGAAGTTCGCATGAACGAGCGCCTGGCCGAGGTCAAGGACAAGGTCCGTATCAACGGTTTCCGTCCGGGCAAGGTGCCGGTTGCGCATCTGAAGAAGGTTTACGGCAAGTCGATCATGGCCGACCTCGTTAACGAGATCGTTCGTGACCAGCCGCCGGCAATCCTGACCGAGCGCGGCGAAAAGTCGGCAACCCAGCCGGAAATCGCCATGACCGAGGACAAGGACGAGGCTGAAAAGATCCTCGCCGCTCAGGCCGATTTCGAATTCACGCTCTCCTATGAAGTCATCCCCGCGATCGAACTGAAGCCGGTCAACGGCATCAAGGTGACCCGTGAAGTCGCTGAAATCAGCGAAGACGAAGTCACCGAACAGATCCTGAAGATCGCCGAAAGCGCCCGCAGCTACGAGACCAAGAAGGGCAAGGCCGCCGATGGCGACCGCGTCACCATCGATTATCTCGGCAAGGTCGACGGCGAAGCCTTCGAAGGCGGCAAGGATGAAGACGCTCAGCTCGTCCTCGGCTCCAACCGCTTCATCCCGGGCTTCGAAGAGCAGCTCGTCGGCTTCAAGGCTGACGACGAGAAGACCATCACCGTGACGTTCCCGGTCGATTACCCGGCCAAGAACCTCGCCGGCAAGGAAGCCACTTTCGACATCAAGGTGAAGGAAGTCGCAGCTCCCGGCGAAATTGAAATCAACGACGAACTCGCCTCCAAGCTCGGCATCGAATCCGCCGACCGCCTGAAGGAAATCGTTCGCGGCCAGATTGAAAGCCAGTACGGCTCGGTCACCCGCCAGAAGGTCAAGCGTCAGATCCTCGACCAGCTCGACGAGATGTACCAGTTCGACACGCCGCAGAAGCTGGTGGAAGCTGAATTCGCCAGCATCTGGCGTCAGATCGAGGCCGATCTCAGCGAATCGGGCAAGACCTTCGAAGACGAAGATACGACCGAGGAGAAGGCTCGCGAAGAATACCGCAAGCTCGCCGAGCGCCGCGTCCGCCTCGGCCTCGTTCTCTCTGAAATCGGCGAAAAGGCCGGCGTCGAAGTGAGCGAAGACGAATTGCAGCGCGCCCTTTATGCGCAGCTCCAGCAGTTCCCGGGCCAGGAAAAGGAAATCCTGGAATTCTTCCGCAACACGCCCGGCGCTTCCGCCAACCTGCGCGCGCCGATCTTCGAAGAAAAGGTCATCGACCACCTGCTGACCGAAGTCGACGTCACCGACAAGACCGTTTCCAAGGAAGCGCTGCTGGCTGACGACGAAGCCGAAACGGAAGACAAGCCGGCAGCCAAGAAGGCTGCTCCGAAGAAGAAGGCTGCCGCCAAGGCTGAAGCAACCGAAGCCGCCGCCGAAGGCGAAGAAGCTGCTGCTCCGAAGAAGAAGGCCGCTCCGAAGAAGAAGGCTGCTGAAGACAGCGCCGAATAATCCGGTTTTCTTTCCTGAAGAAATCAGGCCCTGCCGTTCGCGGCGGGGCCTTTTTTGTTGGCGCAGACGTCGGGAATTTGTGGAATTCGGCAGCAGAAACCATCAGCCATGCCGGTAGCGCATTCCGCCACAAGCGGTCATCAGAGATCAGTGCCTCATTATTGTCGGGTCAGCGGCCGCAGCAGGACGACGTGCTTTGCCCCGCAAGGTCTTTTAAAATGACGCATCCTGCTCCAGGCCCGCCGGCGCAGGCGTCGTTACAGCGCTGCACGAAATCAGCAAGACGCTTTTCCAGGATCCGTAGTTCCTCAAGCTTTGTCCGTACTTCGTCCAGATGCGCCTGCGCGATGTCGCGCGTTTCGGTGCAATCCCGCTCGCCGCTGATAGACAAATCAAGAAGGACGCGAACCTGCTCGATACCGAACCCAAAGTCTCGGCACTGCTTGATGAAGGTGAGCCGAGATAGGTCGCTGTTTTCATAATAGCGCTGTCCTGCAGCCGAACGCCGCGCTTTCGGCAGCAGACCGATCTCTTCATAGAACCTGATCGTTGGCGCGGTTACATCCGAGGCCTTTGCCAACGCCCCAATGCTGAACACGGGCTTGTGAAGATTCATGTCGATGCCGCTCCTTGACCTTAAAGTTACTTGAGGGAGTAGGCTTCCACTAGTCACGATTTCGGGAGGTCGGAGAATGGACAATACGACGAAACTTGCGGGCGTGGGTGCGCTTGCCTGCGCCGCTTGTTGCGCAATCCCGCTGCTGTCAGCCGTGGGGGCAGGTATAGCGGCAGGCACGGGAACAATTGGTTTTCCTTTGGCCCTGGCGGCGGTCCTGCCCCTCGGCCTGATGCTTCTTCACTCAAGACGGCGGAAAGAAGCTGCGGCCGGGAGTGGCACCATGACCCTGCCGACCGCCAGTTCATGCGGCTGCGGCACGGGTACAACTACGAATGCCCAAATGCCACTCATCGCCTGCACATTGGACGCGACAGATTTCAAAGCGCGGACCGCCGAGATACAGAACATCGCGTCTCGATACCTGCAAAGGGTCTCAAGGCAGTCGCTCTCAATCGAACTGACCTACTTGCCGGCGGCCCAGGCGCAACTGCGGGATCTGGTTCGCAAGGAAACTCAATGCTGCGCATTCCTGACTTTCGATCTGAGGGAACGCGGGAATGCCGTAGTGCTCGTGATAACCGCACCTGAAGAGGCCGGCGATGCAGCCCACATGCTGTTCGACCGCTTCGCACCACCCATCATCCAAAGACAGTTGGAGAACGCCCAATGAACCGTCGTCAATTCATCTCGACCTTGTCTGCCCTCATCCTCTCAATGACCGCGGCTTCCGGCGGCCATGCAGCCGGGATCGGCATTCCCGGCTTCGATGAGGCTGCCTCCGCCGGCGTGCCGGTCCTCGTACATGTCACCGCGACGTGGTGCGAGACCTGTCAGGCGCAGAAGCCCGTGGTTGCAAAGCTAGTCGGCAAGGGTGATTTCGCGTCGATGAAGAAATTCGATGTCGATTTCGACACCCAGAAAAACGTGCTGCGACAACTTCGCGTCCAGAGCCAGAGCACGATGGTGCTCTTCAAGAATGGCAAGGAAATCGACAGAAGCGTTGGCGTCACCGACCCCGCTGAGATCAAAGCTTTTCTGCGCAAGGCGCTGTAATGACCGCGCTCGCCTTCCTGGCTGGTATCCTATCGATCATGTCGCCGTGCGTCCTGCCGCTGGTGCCTGTCGTCATGGCGGCCGCTGCGGCAGAACATCGAGCAGCACCTCTGGCGCTGGCGGCAGGGCTGGCCATATCCTTCACTGCCATCGGCATTTTCGTGGCGACGATCGGGTTTTCCATCGGGTTGGACATGACGCTGTTCAGGATCCTGTCCGCGGTCCTGCTCATCGTCACCGGAGCCATACTTGTTCTGCCTCCGCTGCAGGCGGGTTTTGCGACCGCCACGGGTCCCTTCAGCGACTGGGCTCAGAGCCGCTTCCGGGGATCGCCCACTGCGGGGATCGGTGGCCAGTTCGGCGTCGGCCTTTTGCTCGGCGCCGTCTGGACGCCTTGCGTCGGGCCGACGCTTGGCGCCGCCTCCGTAATGGCCGCAAGGGGCGAAAACCTGACGGCGGTGACCGTGACCATGCTTGCCTTCGGCATAGGCGCTGCGGTGCCACTTGTCGTCCTGGGCTTGGTTTCCCGCGAGGCTCTTGTTCGATGGCGTGGGCATGTGGCGCGATCGGCGGGCGGCCTAAAGCTGACCCTAGGTGTCCTACTCATCCTTGCAGGAGCGATGACACTCACAGGCACTGACCGGATTATTCAAACTGCATTGCAGGATGTCATGCCAAAGTGGCTGCTGGCGCTGACCACACAGATCTAACTTCGCTCCGAAGGTGGCCATTATTGGCATTTGCCGCAAATCATCGGAAAGTAGGGCATCCTCGCTCCGATTGGACCGGGAGAGGGGACTATTCCACAAGCTGCTCAAATCTCCGACTTGATATCGCCCATGCGATTCCACGCATCCAGGCCGGCAATTTTGTAGGCTTCGGCGAGCGTCGGGTAGTTGAAGGTGTTCTCGACGAAATATTCGACCGTGCCTTTGAGGTTCAACACCGCTTGGCCGATATGGACGAGTTCGGTTGCACCTTCGCCGACGATGTGGACGCCAAGCAGGCGGCGGGTCTTCAGCGAGAAGATCATCTTCAAGAGGCCGGTGTCGAGGCCCATGATATGGCCGCGAGACGTCTCGCGGAAACGGGCGATGCCGCATTCGTAGGGAATGTGGCGTTCCTTAACCTCTTCCTCGGACAGGCCGCAGGTGGAGATTTCCGGGACGGCATAGATGCCGTAGGGGAAGTATTTCGGCGGCTCCTTGGCGATGGCGCCGACAGCGACGCGGGCAGCGATTCGGCCCTGTTCCATCGAGGTCGAAGCGAGGCTCGGAAAACCGACGACGTCGCCGGCCGCAAAGATATGGGGGACATTGGTGGCAAAGGTTTCGGGATTGACGCTGAGGCGGCCGCGATTGTCGGCTTCGAGACCGGCGGCGGCCAAATTGAGCGTATCGGTCGCGCCCATGCGGCCGGCCGCAAACAGCACCATATCAGTGACGATGCGGCGGCCATTGTCCAGCAGCAGTTCCACCTTGCCGTTCTCCCGGACGACCTTCTCGGCCTTTTGTCCCAACAGGAGCTTCATGTTGCGGTCGCGAAGCTGGTAGATGAAATCCTCGACGATTTCCTTGTCGATGAAGTCGAGCATCGTCGATTTCGGGTCGATCAATGTCACCTGCGTGTCGAGCGAACTGAAGATCGTCGCATATTCGATGCCGATGACGCCGGCGCCGATGACGACCATCGAACGCGGCAGATCCCCGATTTCCAGCAATTCGTCGCTGTCGAGAACGGTCTTGCCGTCGAAGGGCATGTAATCGGGGCGAAAGGGTTTGGTGCCGACCGCGAGCAGAATGCTGGCGCCCGTGACATGGACGATCTCGCCATCATCCTTGATGACCTGCATCGTCTGCGGATCGACGAAGCTCGCCTTGCCGCGTATGTGGTGCACGCGGTTGCGGGCGAACTGATGCTCGAGCACTTCGACCTCATGGTCGAGGGTGATCAACAGGCGGCGGCGCAGATCCTCGGCGCTGATTTCCTGTTTGACGCGGTAGGCGCGACCGTAGAAGCCGCGTTCGCGCCAGCCGGAGAGGTTGAGCGCGGTTTCACGCAGCGTCTTTGACGGAATTGTGCCGGTGTGCACGGATACGCCGCCGACCCGCTTGCCCTGCTCGATCACAAGCACCCTCTTGCCGAGCTTGGCGGCCTGAATGGCGCCTCTGCGTCCTGCAGGGCCGCTGCCCACGACTATGAGATCGAATTGGTCCATCAGGAAGCCTCGGGTGATAGATTAAGAATCAATGTCGCAACGCAACATGCCGTCCGTCAACCGGTAGCCGCTCAATGTTACAGATTATCTAACAGGAAATGATCAGGAGCTGGAAAGGCCGAGCCAGGGCTCCAGCTTTTCAAAAGTCCGGTCCATGGCATAGGCGCCGGTGAAGGAAAGCGGCAGATGTCCGTACATGATCGACATCTGACCTTCCGCGGTCGCTTCGCCGGTTTTGGCGATAGCCGCGAGATAGAGGGCTGAGGCAAGCCCGGTGCGATCAGCGCCTGCCTGGCAATGGATCAGCAACGGCTTCGGTGCGTCGCGCATGATTTCGACGAGCTGGGCTGCCCGCGCCTGGGGCAGTTCGTGATTGGCGGACATCTTGAAGTCGATGTGGTTGATATTGAGTTCCTTCGCCTGGGCGACTTCGTTGTCATACCAACTGCGGCCGCTGTTGTCGCCGCGCAGATTGATGATGGTCTTGATGCCGTATTTCTTCTGCAGTTCGGCGATCGTCGCAGCCGATGGCTGGGAAGAGCGGTAGAGCTCGCCGGCGATGACGGGATGGAAATTCGTCGTCCAGAGCATGTGCGCGTAGAAGCCGCCGGCGATCAACGCAAAGGGAGTGAACGCTAGGAGCATGCTGCGGCAGATGCGGCGCAGTTGATGAGAAAGCGGTGATGATGTCTTCGGCATGTGGTCTCCGCACACGCCGAACCTCGAGCAGATAAGGCGCAAACAAAACAACGGCTTCCGCCGGCAAATGCGCCGATGTGGAGGCGGCGTCCTTCTGTCAGAACATCCTGACAAATACCTGAAAAGTGGAGCGTGTTACCTAAGGTTGAAAATATCGAGATATCGACAATCGAAATCTCTACCCGCGGCAAATAATGCGATAAAGAACAGGTTGATATAATAATATTCTAATGTGTCGCTCCATCTGGGATGGCGCATTTAAATGAGCTGCAGCGCCCTGAAGCTGACGTGGCCGTTCTTGCCGATGATAATATGATCGTGAACGGTGATGCCCAAAGGACCGGCCGTGTCGATGATCGTCTTCGTCATATCGATATCGGCGCGCGAGGGAGTGGGATCCCCGGAGGGGTGGTTGTGCACGAGAATAACGGCCGTGGCCGAGAGTTCGAGGGCTCGTCTGACTACTTCGCGCGGATAGACCGGCGTATGGTCGACGGTGCCCAAACCCTGCACCTCGTCGGCGATCAGGGCATTGCGCTTATCGAGAAACAGGATGCGAAACTGTTCGCGCGTCTCGTGCGCCATGGCGGTATGGCAATAATCGATCAGCGCTTTCCACGAGGAGAGCACCGGTTTACCGCTGAGCTCGCTTTTCAGCATGCGTTGCGCGACGGTCGCCACCAGCTTCAGATCGAGAGCCACTGCTTCGCCGACCCCGCTGATTTCCTGCAGCAGGTTGGCCGGCGCGCCGAAGACGCCGCCGAGCGTGCCGAAACGGGCAAGCAGCGCCTTGGCGATCGGCTTGGTATCGCGGCGGGGGATTAGACGAAAGAGCAAGAGTTCGAGGATTTCATAGTCGGCAAGCGCCGTGTCGCCGCCATCGCGATAACGATTGCGAAGGCGTTCCCGGTGGCCGTGATAGTGAGCCTCGGCATTGGTCGGCGTGCTCGGCAATTTCGCCGGTTTGTCGCGTGGAGCGGTCTTGGTGGATTGATGGGCGAAAAACAGCCGCTCGTCGAAAAGCGGAGCGTCTTCAGGACCATCCGTTGCCCCGCCGCTATCGATGGGCATGTCGCCATGTCCGGAGGAAGAAGCGGGGTGTTTCGCCATCAATTACCCCTGCAACGGCGGCAGGCCGGGGCGGTCGAGGCCGCCGGGCGACAGGGTGAAAATCTCGCAGCCCGTGGCCGTGACGCCGACGGTATGTTCGTATTGTGCCGACAGCGAGCGGTCGCGCGTGACCGCCGTCCAGCCGTCGCCGAGCACTTTCACATGCGGTCTTCCAAGGTTGATCATCGGCTCGATGGTGAAGATCATCCCTTCGCGCAGTTCCGGGCCTTCGCTGGCACGCCCGTAATGCAGGATGTTCGGTGAATCATGGAACAGGCTTCCGACGCCATGGCCGCAGAAGTCCCGCACGACGGAGCAACGCTCCGCTTCGGCATAGGTCTGGATCGCCTCGCCGATGGCCCCGGTCCTAGCACCTGGACGCACGGCGGCAATACCGCGCATCAGCGATTCATAGGTCACTTCCAGCAGCCGCTCCGCCGAGCGCTTGATCTCGCCTACGGGATACATGCGGCTGGAATCGCCATGCCAGCCGTCGAGCACGTAGGTCACATCGATGTTGACGATGTCACCGTCGCGCAGCGGCTTGTCATTGGGAATGCCGTGACAGACGACGTGGTTGATCGAGGTGCACGACGATTTCATGTAGCCGCGATAGTTCAGTGTCGCCGGGTAGGCGCCGTGATCCATGCCGAATTCGAAGACGAAGCGATCGATGACATCGGTCGGTACACCAGGCCCGACGATATCAGCCAGTTCGTCGAGGCAACGGGCGGTCAATTGGCACGCCTTGCGCATTCCTGCGAAAGCATCCGGTCCGTAGAGGCGGATGGCGCCCGTATTTTTCGACGGCGCCGTTGCCGCTTCGATGTAATTCACCATGACTAGCCTTCAGCAGAAATCTTTATACTGTTATTTAATGCAGCTATGCCGGGTTCGTCTATCGGGATCAACCCCGCGGGCGTTATTTCCGTCGGCGAAACCCTGCATTTCAAAGCGTAGACTTCAACACCGCGTTTCAACGCTCGCTCGAAAGCAGTCGCGTAAACCCTATCAAGATCGGCGCAGATGCGAAAGCGCTGGCAATCGTGCCGCTGGATCACGTACAGCATGACGGCACGGTATCCCGCTTCCGCCATATCGCCCAGTTCTTCCAGATGCTTGGCACCGCGGGCTGTGACCGTATCAGGAAATTCGGCAAGGCCCGGCTGGCGCATGAAATGCACATTCTTGACTTCGACATAGGTGGTTGTCCTCAAGGGATCGGTCAAGAGCAGGTCGATGCGGGAATTGCGGCCGTAGTTCTGTTCGCGCCGCACGCTCGTGTAGTCGCCGAGGTCGGAAACCTGGCTGAGAGCGATTGCCTCCGCCGCCAGCCGGTTCGGCATCGCAGTATTGACCCCGACCGTGGTACCGTCGGCCTCGATCAATTCGAAGACGTGACGATATTTGCGCTTGTGGCCATCATGTTCGGAAAGCCAGATTCGCGAACCCGGTGCCGTCAGGCCCTGCATCGAGCCGGTATTCGGGCAGGAACCGGTGATGATCTCGCCACTTTCCAGTTCGGCATCGAAGAGGAAGCGCTTGTAGCGGGCGATCAGCCGTGCGGGGACGAGGGGCGGATTGAACAGCATGGACGATCGCCGCTCAGGCGCGCTCCATCACGAAGCTGCCAGGCGCTTCCTCAAGGGCGTTCAGCGCCGCGCCGCCGGGCTTGCGGGCGGGAACCATGCGACTGTCGTGGCTCTTGATCCAATCATGCCAGTGAGGCCACCACGAGCCGGGCGTCTCCTTGGCCTCCACCAGCCATCGATCGTAGTCGCCCTTGACGGGGCCGCCGGTCCAGAACTGGTATTTGTGCTTGCCCGGCGGGTTGACGACGCCGGCGATGTGGCCGGACCCCGTCACCACGAATTCTACCGGACCGCCGAAGAACTGGCTGCCGACGAAGACGGATTTGGCCGGCGCAATATGGTCCTCGCGTGTCGCCAGATTATAGACGGGTATCTTGACGTCCTTCAGCGACAGTTTCTTGCCGTCGAGCATCATCTTGCCCTGGCTGAGCGCATTGTCGAGATAGCAATTGCGCAGATAAAAAGAGTGGTTGGCGGCGGCCATTCGTGTGGAATCGGCGTTCCAGAACAGCAGATCAAAGGGCAGGGGTTCCTGGCCCTTCAGATAGTTGTTGACGAAATAGGGCCAGATCAGTTCCGAGGCGCGCAGCATATTGAAGGCGGTCGCCATCTTCGAACCCTCGAGATAGCCGAGCGCGTTCATCTGCTCTTCGAGTGCCGCGATCTGCTCCTCGTCGACGAAGACCTTGAGATCGCCGGCAAAGGTGAAATCGACTTGCGTCGTCAGGAAGGTTACCGTGCGGATGCGCTTGTTCTTTTCCTTGGCATGCAGGGCAAGTGTCGCAGCCAACAGCGTGCCGCCAACGCAATAGCCAACGGCGTTGACTTCCTTTTCGCCGGTCGCCTTCTCGATCGTCTCCAACGCGAAATCGATGCCTTCACGGGCATAGGATGTCCAGTCCTTGGCCGCATGGCGCTTGTCCGGGTTCACCCAGGAGATGACGAAGACGGTATGCCCCTGTTCGACACACCATTTGATGAAGGATTTCTGCGGGTTGAGATCGAGAATATAGAACTTGTTGATCCAGGGCGGGCAGATCAGCAGCGGCCGCTTCAAAACCTTGTCTGTCGCTGCCTCGTATTGAATGACCTGGCAGACGTCGCTTTGCGCGATCACCTTGCCGGGCGTCAGCGCCATGTCCCGCCCTACGGCGAATTTCGTCATGTCGGTCTGGCGCAGCCGCAATTCGCCGTGGCCGGCGCTCATGTCCTCGGCGAAGATCTTCATGCCGCGCACCAGGTTTTCCGCATTAGAAGCTACGGTCTCGCGGTAGAGCTGCGGGTTGGTCGCAACGAAATTGGCCGGTGAAAGCGCCGCGGTGATCTGCTTGGTGTAGAAAGCGGCCTTGTGGCGCGTGTGCTCGTCCAATCCTTCGGCGTCAGTGACCAGCTTCTCCGCCCAGCCGGAGGTCAGGAGATAGGTTTGGCGCAGGAAATCGAAGAAGGGATTCTTTTGCCAGTCCTCATCGGCGAAGCGCTTGTCCTTGACCGGCTCAGCTTCGGGTTCAGCAGCCGAATCGCCGCTGAGACGCTGCATGGTTTTTGTCCACAGGCCGAAATAGCCGGATAGCAGGTAAGTCTGCGCCTCCAATGTCCGGCGCGGATCGGAAAGCCAGTATTCGCCGACCTTGGAGAGCGTCTTCACTATGTCGGTTATCGGATCGGCGACGGTGTCGATCTTCTCACCGCGCTCGCGCGGGGCGAGCCAGGCAGATGCCGCTTTGCCGAGATTTTCCAGAGCACGGGCAAAGTTCACGGCCATCGCCTCGGGGTCTTTGACAATGTAAGCCTCGACCGACTTCGGATCGAAGCCGGGAAAGGCGCCGTTGCCTTCACTTTTATCCCGCTTGCTGTCGGTCACGCATCATCCTCCCGGCGGCAGCTCTCTTTTGTTTTCCATTTGTACATCTTGCCGGAAAAGGAATACAAGTCGAATGAAACGCATCCCTGCTCTTGCTTTGCCGCTGCGACAAATTTAACAGTCGCAACCCACGGCAAGGAACAGGGCAGGACGACAATATGGGCGGCGGCATGGTGGCAAGACTCAACCGGTATTCCGTACTCTGCGGTGCTTTGTGCGGCATTATTGCACTGGCGCTAGCTGGCTGCTCGACACCCGAGGAAAAAGCGGCCTTTGCAAAAAGGCAGCAACCGCCGCAGGCTGTGGTCGTCAAATCGGCTGCGGGCAAGCCGGTCGACGAAGGCAACACGCAGCAGCACTACAAGGACGGTTATCCATCCTTCAACGCTCCTCCCACGGCGGCGAATGTCCAGATCAACGACCAGCAGGCGGCAGATCTCGTCAAGCAACTGACGGCGCTCGGTACACAGCGCAAGGATGGCACGATTTCGGAGGCCGAATATCAGAAACGCGTCGCCGAAATGCGCAAGCTCGCGGCCGAGCACGGCCAGGACACGCTGTCGCAAATTCATCAACAGAGCGCTGAGCCCAGCCAGACGCCCGCACCGACGCAGAATTAGCCTTGCGTTTCAGCCGATTTGGACGCAAAGCGTTCAGACAGGCTGAATTTCGATGTTTCTTCCTGGGTTGAAAACGCTTTGCGTCTGTCACCGTCAAAGATTCACCGTATCCTTCGCGTCACTATAGTTGCGGCGCCGCGATTCCGGAGTTCGTATCGCGGCTGACCGGGAGATCGACGAACTTCATTGCGGTTGTGAGGGCCGCTGTCCCATGGGGAAAGAAATGGAAGAGTTTCATAAAGTCCGGCGTTTGCCGCCCTACGTTTTCGAACAGGTCAATCGTTTGAAAGCGAGCGCGCGAGCGGGCGGGGCGGACATTATCGACCTCGGCATGGGCAATCCGGACCTTCCGACCCCAAGGCAATCGTCGACAAGCTGTGCGAAGTGGTCCAGGACCCGCGCACGCATCGTTATTCCTCTTCCAAGGGCATTCCTGGTCTGCGCCGTGCGCAGGCGGCCTATTACGCTCGCCGCTTCGGCGTCAAGCTCAATCCGGATACGCAGGTGGTCGCCACCCTCGGCTCCAAGGAAGGCTTCGCCAATATGGCGCAGGCGATCACGGCGCCGGGCGACGTTATCCTTTGCCCGAACCCGACCTATCCGATCCATGCCTTCGGCTTCCTGATGGCGGGCGGCGTTATCCGCTCGATGCAGGTCGAGCCGGACGACAGTTTCTTCCCGCCGCTGGAACGCGCCGTGCGCCATTCGATCCCGAAGCCGCTGGCGCTGATTCTGAATTACCCGTCGAACCCGACTGCCTATGTCGCGACGCTGGATTTCTACAAAGAGGTTATCGCCTTCGCGAAGAAGCACGACATCATCGTGCTGTCGGATCTCGCCTATTCGGAAATCTACTTCAACGATGACCCGCCGCCCTCCGTTCTGGAAATTCCGGGCGCAATGGATGTCACCGTCGAGTTCACCTCGATGTCGAAGACCTTCTCCATGCCCGGCTGGCGCATGGGCTTCGCCGTTGGCAACGAGCGCCTGATCGCGGCGTTGACGCGTGTCAAATCCTACCTCGATTACGGTGCCTTCACGCCGATCCAGGTGGCGGCGACGCATGCGCTGAACGGCGACGGCTCCGATATCGCGGAAGTCCGCAACATCTATAAGCGTCGCCGCGACGTGCTGGTCGAAAGCTTCGGCAAGGCTGGTTTCGATGTGCCGCCGCCGGCAGCGACCATGTTTGCCTGGGCTAAGATCCCGGAAAAATTCCGCCATCTCGGTTCGCTGGAGTTCTCGAAGCTTTTGGTCGAGAAGGCTGATATCGCGGTGGCGCCCGGCATCGGTTTCGGCGAGCAGGGCGACGATTATGTTCGTATTGCGCTTGTCGAGAATGAGCATCGCATCCGCCAGGCGGCGCGCAATTTGAAGCGCTTCCTCTCCACCGCGGATGAGACCATGCATAATGTGATTTCACTGAACGCCCATCGCTCGTAATTTTTCACGGCAGCCGTTTTCGCGGCTGCCGTGTCCCAAGACATTGATCAGGAATTTCTCATGGCAGATGCCCTCAAAATCGGCATTGCGGGCTTGGGCACGGTTGGTGCCTCACTTGTCCGCATCATTCAGAGCCGCGCCAACGAGCTTGCCGTTACCTGCGGCCGCCCCGTCCAGATTGTCGCAGTCACCGCTCGCGATCGTACCAAGGATCGCGGCATCGATCTTGCCGGCATCGAATGGTTCGGCGGCCCGGTCGACCTGGCGCAGAAGGCCGATATCGACGTCTTCGTCGAGTTGATCGGTGGTGCAGAGGGGGCGGCCAACGCCGCCGTGCGCGCCGCCCTTGCGCGTGGCCTGCATGTGGTCACCGCCAACAAGGCGCTGCTTGCCTATCATGGCGTCGAACTGGCAGAGATCGCCGAGGAGAAGGGCGCGCTGCTCAACTTCGAAGCGGCGGTCGCCGGTGGCATTCCCGTTATCAAGGCACTGCGTGAATCCCTGACCGGCAATACGATCTCGCGCGTTTACGGCATCATGAACGGCACCTGCAACTACATCTTGACCCGGATGGAGAAAGAGGGCCTGTCCTTTGCCGATTGCCTGAAGGAAGCACAGCGTCTTGGTTACGCCGAAGCCGATCCTGCCTTCGACATCGAAGGCAACGACACCGCGCATAAGCTCGCTATCCTGACGACGCTTGCCTTCGGCAACCGCATTGCGGCCGACGACATCTATCTCGAGGGGATCACCAATGTCTCCATCGAGGACATCCGTGCTGCCGCCGAGCTCGGCTATCGCATCAAGCTGCTCGGTGTGGCTCAGCGCACCGAGACCGGCATCGAACAGCGCGTTCATCCGACTATGGTGCCGCTCGAATCGGTCATCGCTCAGGTCGACGGTGTCACCAATGCAGTTGCGATTGAATCGGACATTCTCGGCGAACTGCTGATGGTCGGTCCCGGTGCCGGTGGCAATGCAACGGCTTCGTCAGTGCTCGGTGATATTGCCGATATCGCCAAGAGCCAGCCCGGTGCGCAACGTGTGCCGGCCCTCCACCATCCCGCCAAAGCGCTGGAGCCCTATCGCAAGGCGCAGATGCAGAGCCACGAGGGCGGCTATTTCATCCGCATGACCGTTCTCGACCGCACCGGCGTTTTCGCGAGCGTTGCTACTCGTATGGCGGAAAACCACATCTCGCTGGAATCCATCATGCAGCGCGCGACGCAGCATCTGGCGCCGGCCCATCATCAGACGATCATCCTCGTCACCCATGCGACGATGGAGGACTCGGTGCGCAAGGCGGTCGCCGCGATCAAGACCGAGGGTTATCTCGTCGGCGAGCCGCAGGTCATCCGCATCGAGCGGCCGAAGGAATAGTTCTGACGACCAAGGCCCGTTCCGACAAATCGGAAACGGGCCATCCAATTCTGGGAGAGATGGTGGAACAGCCGGCAGATCCTGTGCAGCGGGCATTTCTGGGCGTCGAGCGCTCCGTCTCCGGCAATCGCTGGATTTCCCGGCTCGACCAAGCCGGCCAGAACCGAGCGCTTGCCATCGCCCAAACTCACGGCCTGCCGGACCTGATCGCCCGCGTTCTTGCCGGCCGCGGCGTTGGCCTCGACGAGGCCATGGCCTTTCTTGACCCGACCATTCGTAGCCTGATGCCCGATCCGCATCTGCTGACCGACTGCGAGAAGGCCGCGCAACGCCTGCTGCGCACCATCAAGGCGCGTGAGACCGTCGCCATCTTTGGTGACTACGATGTCGACGGTGCGGCCTCCTCGGCACTGCTGTACCGTTTTCTCAGCCATTTCGGCGTGCCGGCCAGCATCTATATTCCCGACCGGATATTCGAAGGCTACGGCCCGAATCCCGCCGCCATCAACCAGCTCATCGACAATGGCGCGACGCTGATCGTCACCGTCGACTGCGGCTCCACCAGCTTCGAATCGCTGGAGGCGGCGAAAGCGCGGAACATCGACGTCGTCGTCATCGATCATCACCAGGTCGCGCATGAGCTGCCGCATTGCCACGCGCTGGTCAATCCGAACCGCGAGGACGATCTGTCGGGGCAGGGGCACCTCTGCGCGGCCGGCGTGGTCTTCCTAGTCCTGGTCGCCGCCCTGCGGCAATTGCGCGAGGCGGGTGATGCCCGGGTCCGCTCCATCGACCTGCTTGCCTGGCTGGATATCGTCGCCCTGGCGACGGTCTGCGATGTCGTGCCGCTGAAGGGGCTGAACCGCGCTTATGTTGTCAAGGGCCTGATCGCCGCCCGCCATCAGGGCAATCCCGGTCTTGCCGCCTTGTTTCGCAAGGCGGGGCTTGGCGGCCCAGTTACGCCCTATCATTTCGGTTTCATGATCGGCCCGCGCATCAATGCGGGCGGGCGTATCGGTGATGCGGCGCTCGGCGCTCGGCTGCTGACGCTCGACGTTGCCTCCGAGGCCGAGACGATCGCCGAGAGGCTGGATGATCTCAATCGCGAGCGCCAGGCGATGGAAGCCGCCATGCTGCAGGAAGCGGAAGCCGAAGCGCTGGCCGAATACGGCAACGGCGAGGGGGCTTCTATCATCGTCACGGCGCGGGAGAACTGGCATCCCGGCATTGTCGGCCTGATCGCCTCGAGGTTGAAAGATAAGTTCCGCCGTCCAACGTTTGCTATTGCTTTCGATTCGATGGGGCGGGGCACTGGCTCCGGGCGCTCGATCAACGGCTTCGACATGGGCCGCATGGTGCGCGCCGCCGTCGATGCCGGCCTGCTCGTCAAGGGCGGCGGTCATGCCATGGCGGCGGGGCTGACGGTGGAACGCGCCAATCTCGGCAAACTGCGCGCCTTCTTTACAGAGAAGGCGGAGAGGCAGGTCGCCGGCCTCGTGGCCAACGAAACGCTGAAGATCGACGGCGCGCTCGGCGCCGGCGGCGCGACGGCGGAACTGGTCGACCAGCTCGAAACCGCCGGCCCCTATGGCTCCGGCCATCCGCAGCCGATCTTCGCTCTTCCAAGCCACCGCCTGCGCGATTCGCGCCTCGTCGGCCAGTCTCACATCAAGATCACCCTGGAGGCCCAGGACGGCGGCCGTCTCGACGGCATCGCCTTCCGCGCCGTTGAAACGCCCCTCGGCGAACTGCTGCTGTCTTCCCGCGGTGCGCAAATCCATATCGCCGGCACGCTCGGTGCCGATCACTGGCAGGGCGCAAGGCGCGTGCAATTGCGTGTCATGGATGCCGCCAAGGCCGTCTAACAGCCGAGCCAGAACTCTGCGTTTCGAAGCTAAGCGAGCCGTAGCGTTCGACGCCGCTATCGTGCCTTATCGGGCTCCGGCGGCTGGAGGCAGGTCGCTGGTGTACTGAATATCCATATCCGCCAATGCAAATATAATTGGCGCAATCTTATGAGTTTTATTTTTAAACCAGCGTAGCTGTTCTTCAGTGTAATAGTGGCACAAAGCTGACGATCTGATCAGCTGAGTTTTGATCGCATTTGGTGAAGGTTTTTCGATGCGGGCCGCGGTGTGACGGTGGCGGCTGGGCGTGTGTCGGCCCGCGTTGAAAAACCTTCCAAGGAGGAGGCCTGCGGGGGCTGGGTGGAGCGCCTATGGGGAAAGCGTGCGGCTGCGGTTTTCTGAGGTGGCTATCGGTGGGAGCGTCGGGTGCAAGCGGGTTGCCCCGAAGGCTTGCAATGACGCGATCGGGGTTGGGGTGCTCCTCTTTCGTAGGCCTCGCATCGGCGGTTTTGCAGTGTGCGGCGTTGCCTGGCGCAAATCGGCGCCACCCCGGAATGCATCGCAGATCCGGGCCGGCCTTGGCTGATGTGACAGGCGTTTCGTCATGCGGCGTCCTTTCGGGGTGGCGCACGGGATTTGGGTCGCTGGCCACGGCGGAATATCTCGACGATGCGCATCGGGCCGCCGCAATCTGGGCATGGCTGCCTCAGGGTGAGCGGGATGCTCTCGGCGCTTGGCGTGTCGTCCTGTGATGGCGCTTCCGTCCCGAGCAGTTTCCTTATCTTTGCGACATTGGCCTTGCGGCCTGCTCCGGCCAGCAGGCCGTAGTGGCGGATGCGGTGGAATCCGTCGGGCAGCACGTGGATTAGGAAGCGGCGGATGAACTCGTCGGTGGCCAGCCGCATGACCTTGTGACGGTCACCGGTCTTGATGCGGTAGTCCTTCCAGCGGAAGGTGACCGCCTCGGCATTCGCGCTGATCAGGCGGCTGTTCGAGATCGCCACGCGGTGCGTGTAGCGGCTGAGATAGGCCAGCACGGCCTCGGGGCCGCCGAATGGGGGCTTGGTGTAGACGACCCAGTCGGATTTGCGGAAGGGGGCAAGCCAGGCAGCGAAGGCATCCGCCTCTGCAAGCCGGGCTAGATCGCCGAAGAAGCAGAGCACCCCGGATTGACTGAGTGCCATCAGTCCTTCGAGAAACAGCCGCCGAAACAGACGAGACAGAACCTTTATGGGCAGAAGGAACCCCGGGCGACAGCCAATCCAGCGCGTGCCATCCGGCGACAGTCCACCGCCGGGCACGACGATGTGCACATGCGGGTGATGGGTCAGCGCCGACCCCCAGGTGTGCAGCACGCTGGTCATGCCGATGTTTGCGCCAAGGTGCCGGGGATCGGCGGCGATGGTGGTCAACGTCTCCGCCGATGCCCGGAATAGAAGATCATAGACCGTCTTCTTATTCCAATAGGCGATCTGCGCGATCTCGGCGGGGATGGTGAAGACAACATGGAAATACTCGACCGGCAGCAGGTCTTCGGCACGGGCGGCCATCCAGTCCCGCGCCGCGGGTCCCTGGCACTTCGGGCAGTGCCGATTCTTGCAGGAATTGTAGGCGATGTGATGGTGGCCGCATTTGGCACAGGCTGCCACATGCCCGCCGAGCGCCTCGGTTCGGCAGGCCTCGATCGCCGCCATGACCTTGAGCTGGGTCAGGCTAACATGCCCGGCATTGGCCCGCCGCCACGCCGGGCCATAGGCACGGAAGATGTCGGCGATCTCCAGTTTTGGCCGGATCACCGGACGGGCGCTACTCCAGTTCGCGTCGGAGCGTTTGGTCCTGCAGCTTCTTCAGGGTCTCGAACGGGCTGATCGTGTCGCGGATCGTCTTCGTGGCGACATGCATATAACGGGCGGTGGTCGTCAGCTTGGCGTGTCCCAGAAGGACCTGGATCACCCGCACATCCGTGTTCGCTTCCAGCAGGTGGGTGGCAAAACTGTGCCGCAGGGTGTGCAGCGTCGCTGGCTTGGCGATCCCGGCCAGTTTTTTGGCGGCGGTGAAGGCGCGGTTGAGCTGCCGCGGCGAGATCGGGTTGATCTTCGGTTTGCCAGGAAAAAGCCAGCCCTGCGGCCGTGACTCGCGCCAATAGTCGCGCAAGAGTTCCAGCAGCAGGGGCGACAGCATCACCTTGCGGTCCTTCTGTCCCTTGCCCTGTTCGACATGGATCAGCATCCGATCGCTGTCGATGTCGCTGATCTTGAGGTTGCAGACTTCGGAGGCCCGCAGTCCGGCGCCATAGGAGATGCTGAGCGCCGCTCGATACTTCAGGCCCGGCCCCTGGGCCGCCACAAGCAGGTCGGAAACCTCCTCAACGCTCAAGACAACGGGCAACTTCTGCGGTTGCCGACGGAACTGCATATGCCGCTTCATCTCTTCGCGGTCGCAGGTGATGCCGAAAAAGAACCTCAGCGCGACGATGCGGGCGTTGAAGGTCGGCGGCGTGACGCCCGCATTGGTCATGTGCAATTGGTAGGCGCGCAGGTCGTCGGGTGTCGCGGTATCCGGAGATCGCTTCAGAAACCCGGCGAAATCCTTGATCGCCCGAATATGGGCTTGCCGGACTTTGTCGCCCATCCCGCGGATGCGCATGTCTTCGATCATCCGTTCGCGCAGCGGGGTCGTCTTCTCCTCCGTCATGGGAACCTCCTGTCTGGTGATTGAGAAGACCCCAATCCTCAGCCAGGACGGCAAACCCACAAAATGCACGGCGTTCAGATCGTTGCTGCACCGTCACCACGGGCGCCAATGCCGCGCGAGCGGCTTCGTCCTTGGCCCGATAGCCGACGGCGAGAAGCTATAGAAGTAGCCGATTATCGTGAGAGCTTGTTCTGTCCGACCAAAGGTGTCTTCCGGAAGAAACGCTTTGAATTCGATTAAGTTGTCCCTGGCGATATCTTCGGCATCCGCTATTCGATCAACGTATGCAGCAAGATTGAAAGCCGCTCGGTCAAAACCCAAATTTGTGACAATAACGGTAAGTTTTCCTTCGTCTTCAAAGAAAGGCGTACCGACTGTGAGTCCATATTCGGGTGGCGTAATAGCGTTGCAGAGCTTATTCCAGGATGCGATGTATGTCCGAAAGCTCGCATTCATATCCGCTGCGGAAAGTGCTTCGTGAGCGTATTTCGCTTGCTCCGCGGTAGCTGAGGCAGCCTGCCAAGAAAAGAAAGACGAAAATGCGGCTACGGTTGTTCCTAGAACTACCAAGCCCAGCTCAATCATCCTTAAAGGGTCGTGCCTGAGCTGTTTAAACCAATTCACTTTCGCGACAGATTGGATACGCCGCTTCTCCTGCATCTCAACCTCATGCTTGATGAATGAATACATCGATAAGTCGTAATATTCCTTACTGGTGCCTGCAATCGCTTATATGACTCGCCTAAAACGGGTGCAGATTCCGGGCTCCATGACGTCGCCGATTAGGTGTGCGGCATGGACAAAAGAGGCGTCGTGTGTGGAACGTTTCATTATTACAAAGCTCATAAGATCAGTGATGCTTTACATGGCCAACAAGCGCAACTCCGCCGCAGCAATATGGGACTGGCGCGTTGTTGGAAGACTACCGAAATGCAGAAGCACGTCGATGCGGCGAACAGGAAATCGTTATTCTCGGTGCTATAACAAAGATGAACGCAAACGCATGAGAACGGCTGAACAACAGCGACCTAGTAACGTTGATGCAGCGTTTGTAAATCGCGCCAGCGATGCATTTGAAATATCAGGAAGAACAGTGGCACGCCCTAGGGGAGTCGAACCCCTCTTTACAGAATGAAAATCTGTCGTCCTAACCGATAGACGAAGGGCGCGTGCTGTGGCGCCCTTATAGTCAGCACCTTTTGTTCCCGCAAGCGGAAAATCGAGAAAAATCTGCGGGTAGAGCCGGATTTTTCGCGGCAATTGTGGAAAAGTTCGCGGCTGGTTTGATTGGTACGCCCTAGGGGAGTCGAACCCCTCTTTACAGAATGAGAATCTGTCGTCCTAACCGATAGACGAAGGGCGCAGGATGCGCTTGCGACCATATAGGAATAACGCAAAGCAGCCGCAAGCGGAAGCTGGATCATTTGTTGTCAAAGAATAAGGACAGCGGTACGCCGGACAAGATGAAACTGCGAAGTCGTATATAATTGTTATCGCCGCCAATTTTCGCGCGGCAGTTCTCCTTTGCACCATCTTTGAACCCAGCCGACAACGCCGCAGGATCGCAAACCCCGACATAGTTATCGCGGAAATCATACAACCTTGCGTTTTTAGAAGCATATCCGTATTTTAGCTCACGCGGGAATTTGCGACCGATGCGCATGCCGCGCCGTCGCACGAATGTTGTCGTTCACAATCACAAGGGACCTCATCATGCCGGACAAATCTCCAAAAGGCATCGATCGCCGCAATTTGCTAAAGGCGTCCATTGCCACGGTCGGCGCCGCAGCGGCGGCCGCCGTCGCAGCTGGTACGGCGAATGCTCAGGACGCCCCGACACCATCTGCCAATCCGCCATCGGGAACGGTTTATACCGGCGATGTTATCGACGGCAAAAAGGTCGTCAGCGCGCTCGATGTCAATGACCTGGAGCCAGGCAAGAAGCACCTTTTGTACTTCCAGGGTGTTGAGATGCCGACCGGACAGCACTGGTATGTGTCTGTGACGGTCGCCAAGGGAGCAAAGCCGGGCAAACGCGGTGTCCTGACCAGCGGCGTGCATGGCGACGAGATGAGTTCCATACACACGGTGCAGGCCGTGATGAACCAGCTCGACCCGGCGCAGATGTCGGGCACGGTGATTGCGGTCACGGATGTGTCCAGCCCAGCCCTGGAAAGCATGCAGCGCAGATGGCCTAACCAGGGCAGAGGCCTCGATCTGATCGATATGAATCGGGAGTGGCCCGGGAACGAGAACGGCGCAACTGCACCCAGCCGACATGCTGGGCTTCTGTTCAATCGGCTGCTGCGGCCGAACGCCGATTTCGCGATCGACTTCCACACCGGGACAACCGGATTTGAAGTCACTGCATTCAATATTGGCGGTATGGATGTGCCCGAAGTCAAGGCGATGGTGGAGCTGTATCCCGTCGGCCAGATCTTCGATAATCATGTATATCCCGGTGTCCTGCACAACGCGTTTATGGACGTGGGCATCCCGTCCTTCACACCGGAAATCGGCGCTCCACGCGTCTTAGACCTCGAAATGATCCCGCTCTTCGTCGAAGGCACAATGAACGTCCTCAAGCATCACGGCATCGTTGCCGGGCCAATGGGTCGCACAGGCAAGGACGTGACTGTCTTTGTCGGCAACAGCGCGTTCCCGATCCTGGCCACTGCGGGCGGGCTCGTCGAACATCTGGTCAAACTCAACGACAAGGTCGGAGCCGGACAAAAGGTTGCCATCCAGCGCAATAGCTTCGGCGAGGTGGTTGCGGAGTATACAAGCAGCGTGGCGGGCGAGATAACGGGCCAGCGCAGCGATGCAATGTCCGAGCCCGGCAACCCCTTGGTATTCATCCTTTTCAACAAGCCGAAGCCGGAGGACGTCCCGGTCTATCCCGAGTAGTCGCTGCGTCGACCTGGAGGCCTAGCGAGGTCACTTAAAAATAAGCGACTTGCCTCACACCGCTTTTTCCGGAACAAATGAAACGGCTGCAAGTTCGGTCGCCGACGAGTTTGCCGTTGGGCTCTAGGCTCGCTAACCGCCTCCCCACGGGGCGATGAGAGAGGCGCCGTCGACCTCGCCCTTTCCCTCATCAACGGTGTCCCTCGACCAAGCGCGGTGGGAACACTTGGGTGCCCCTGGTTCCCTGCCGTGTTTCCTGGCAACGTCCCTGCCTTTTGGGCTCTTGAATTGGCCTAAAAGAATTTCGGCAACGTAGACACGCCCGACAAAATCCGGGCTGCTCGTGCGGCTCACAAGGAGCGCATCGCGCAAATTCTGGAATTCACGAACCGGAAGAAGGTGGCACGCCCTAGGGGAGTCGAACCCCTCTTTACAGAATGAAAATCTGTCGTCCTAACCGATAGACGAAGGGCGCGTGCTGTTGTGTGGCGCGCTTATAGCGGGGGGATTTCATTACCGCAAGCGCCTATTTCGTTTTTTCTTGGAAAAAATGACAGAAGCATAACGCTGCGGCGAAACTTGAATAAGCCTGCCTTAACAGGATGTTGCATGGATTTGCGGAGAGGGGCGGCTTATAGTCCCGCTCCGCTTTGCGCCTGCGTGATCAGAGGCTTGCCATCTTGCCCCTGACCCTTCGACGCAACGATATGCGCCAGCATCAATGCTTCCTTGCTGTCGATTTTCCGGGCATTGGAGCCGCGGACAGGCATGATTTTCGACGGCGTGGCGTCCGCCGTTGGCTTCATCGGGCTTCCCGATGTATAGGCGGCGTTGCGGATGACGGGCGGAGGGATTACCGCCTGGGACGTTTGGTCGACGGGCATACCGCCATCGCCCTGTTGTGGCGTGACATTCTGCAGCGCACCGGGCGGCATGCTGTAGACGCTGCGCATGATCGGGGTGGGTCCCTGCGGCTGTCCGGCACCCGGCTGCGTGTTGGCCAGCGTTCCGTCGGGATTGACGGTAATCGGCGCTGGCGTCGAATAGATGCTGCTTCTATTGGCGTTGACCGCCGTCGGCTGCGTCACCAGCCCGGCGATGCCCGCTGGTGCATCCGTGGCAACAGGTGTTGCGCCGGCCGGAGCGGCCGGGAAGTAGGCTTGACTGCCCGTCTGCTGGGCAACCATCTGCGGCTGCGCGCCATGCACGCTGTGGACCAGTGGATCGCGATAGGCGACCTCGCCCTTTTGCCGTTTCGCCTCGGCTTTGGTGTTGAGAGCGTCGGCAAGCTGTTCTGCGGCGCTCGGCTGCGGCGTGACCTCGGCCGTTTGTTGCGGCTTGTCGCTCGTCGTCGCGCAGCCGGCGAGCATTACAAATGACATGGCGGCGGCAATAGCGCTTGCAAGCTTTTTATTGCCGGATAAAATTGGCCTATCGCACAAAGGACGTTCCCCGCTTAAAAATTAGCACCGGAACGGCCTCTCGCGAGGGACGATGATAACGTGCGGCGCTGACTGGGAACGATGACCGCACGAAATCCGATGCATGATGCTTCGAGTCGTCCAAGCATGCCGGAGAGCGGGTATGACCGGCAAGCGCGAAACCGATGGCTCCGCGCGTGCCGTAAGCTTCGCGAAAGCTAGCGCCTACCAGGCGCCGGTGTTGGGCATCGAAGCCCAGGGCTCGGCCGGAGCAAGATCGGCGCCCTTCTGCAGGATCTCAATGGAAATGCCATCCGGAGACCGCACGAAAGCCATGTGACCGTCGCGGGGCGGCCGGTTGATTGTAATGCCATTGTCCATAAGTTTCTGGCAGATTGCATAGATATCATCAACCTCATAGGCGAGGTGACCGAAGTTGCGTCCTCCGGTATACTCTTCAGGGTCCCAGTTATAGGTAAGCTCCAGACTGGGAGCGCCGCGGCTTCGCGACGCGTCGACATCCTCGCTGGCAGCAAGGAAAACGAGTGTGAAACGGCCTTTCTCGTTTTCGTAGCGACGGGTTTCAGTGAGGCCGAAGAGAGTGCTATAAAAGTGCAGCGAGGCGTCGAGATCGGTAACGCGGACCATTGTGTGGAGATAACGCATTCTATTTCCTCTCTAATGTTGTGCTGGACACGATCATGAAACGAGACACCAGCTTCAGGCAAGACTTGGCGCAATAATCTACGGATGGGAATAAACGAAAACTAGGACTTGCGCTTTTCCGTTACCAAGATGTTAATCTTGATTTCAAGGAATCAGTTAACCGTAACAGTGTGACGCGTAATCGAGGGCTGGCTAAGATGGGTGATAGAATTTCATCGAAGGGAATCGTCGACTTCGGAGAGATGTCGGGCGAAGCCGTCGAGCTCATCGAAATCTCCGGCGTCGTCAAATGGTTCGACGTCGCCAAGGGTTTTGGCTTCATCGTTCCTGACAACGGTATGCAGGATGTGTTGCTGCATGTGACCTGCCTGCGTCGCGATGGTTATCAGACCATTCTCGAGGGAACGCGTATCGTTGCCCTGATTCAGCGTCGCGAACGTGGCTATCAGGCTTTCAAGATCCTCTCCATGGATCAATCGACCGCTGTGCACCCGTCGCAGATGCCGCCTGTGCGCACGCATGTCCAGGTGACGGCAACCAGCGGCCTGGAGCGCGCCTTGGTCAAGTGGTTCAACCGCACCAAGGGATTCGGCTTCCTGACGCGCGGCGAGGGCACGGAGGATATTTTCGTGCATATGGAAACCTTGCGTCGTTTCGGTCTGGCGGAGCTGCGGCCAGGGCAGGTGGTCCTCGTCCGCTTCGGGCCGGGTGAGAAGGGATTGATGGCTGCGGAAATCCATCCGGATGCGCCAAGCCCGGTGACGCGGCCGCATTGACATGAGCAGGGTTACGTTTTCTTTCGTTTTGAAGAGCGCCGTCGTGGCGCTTTTTCTTGTTGGAGCATCCGCACCCGCCTTTGCAGCACAAGCGACCAGCGAGAAATTGATGGCGTTCGATTCGGAACAGTTGTCGATCCAGACGGCTAAGGGCGTGACGCACAAGTTCACTGTGGAATTGGCGTTGACCGAGCCGCAGCTCGAGTTCGGCCTGATGTATCGCAAGAGCATGCCGGCCGATCACGGCATGCTGTTCAATTTCGGTGCTCCCCGTCCGGTCATGATGTGGATGAAGAACACCGTGTTGCCGCTCGACATGCTCTTCCTGGACAAGAACGGCGTCATCACGCACATTCAGGAAAACGCCGTACCCTATTCGGAAGCGATCATCAGCTCCGAGGGGGCGGTGCTTTACGTCATCGAGCTGAACGGCGGTATCGCTAGGAAGCTTGGCCTTGCTGTCGGCGACAAGGTGACCAGCGCCACGATTTCCGCCAACCTCGCCAAGTAGATTTTTCGTCGGGGATCAGCACCTCGACGCCATTTTAGCTGTTGCAGCATGGAGATGAACCGTGTATCTCCGCACTCGTTCTGCAGAGCGGAACAACGCGATCCCCTAAAGGGGATTATGCGTATGGGCACGGAGTGTAGCGCAGTCTGGTAGCGCATCTGGTTTGGGACCAGAGGGTCGGGAGTTCGAATCTCTCCACTCCGACCATCGCCATATGATTGAATTCATGGCGCAATTTCCAATTTCGTGAGCGACGGTAATTTTCTAAAATCAACCGGCCGGATCGGATTGGTACCCATTTTCTGCCCTTTCCCGGGAGTTCACACCGTTCTGCGGTATAGGTCCGCTCGAATTCTTCCACGGTCATTCCGAGCGATCCAGATGACGGAATCGCGGCGATTTCTCTCTAATGAGATATGCATCGAAGCCCTTGAAGCTTTCGGGATTGGTTCAACATCAAGGTGAATGAAACGAAGCCATACGGCATCGTGGCCTTCGGAGACGCCCGCCTTGACGGAGATGGCGCCGACCTACCGCTCCTGCGCAAACACCTCATATACCTCAATTTTTCGACGGAAACGGCTCGTGGCTATCGAAGCCACGGCGATGCGGCCGGATGTTCGCTTGTCGTAGGCATGTCCTCTGTTTTGCGGACTATTTTTCGCCCAAAGGTATCGGGAGATATTGAATTGCTAAATTAGAGGTATACTTTTTCTCGGGTTGTATCCGTTTTTCCATAGGCCAGACCGAAGGAGTTAGCAGATGAAAAAGCTGGCGGTTGCAATTATTGCTGCATCGACCGCGCTCGCAGGCGTGGGTGAAGCCTACGCATTCCCCATCGTAACATTGACGGTTCCGGAAGTTTCGAGCAAGGCGCAGCCGGTGCAATACCGCCGGGGTGACCAGCCTCGTCGCGGAAGTAACCAGGTTCGTCGCCCCCGCCGCTCCGATCGCTGGTATAATGGCTACCGTGGGAGTCGATACCACCGGCATGGCTATAGACGCAGCTCGAATGGCTGGTGGTATCCCGTTGCCGCCTTCGGTGCCGGAGCATTGATAGGTGCCGCTGCGGCTCGTCCGGCGCCGGTTCGTCATGCGCCTGTGCAAGTTGTCGGTCTTCCGCCTCGGCACGTTCAATGGTGCACGAACAGATGGCGCACCTATCGCGTGTCAGACAACACCTTCGTACCACGGGTTGGCGAAAGAGCGGTTTGCCGCTCGCCGTATTTTTGATCGAAAACGCTACGAAATAGCAACAGCTACAGCCCGCCACCATCAAGTGGCGGGTTTGCTTGTGCAGGAAGGTGGCCTATTCTCGCCACAATGAATGTGAGTTGAAGCCCAGCCGGCGCGTCCGGCGCCTCAAGCTTCGAGAGAGCGGCTGCTGGAAGTCATCTAATATCTCACTCGAAAAGCGTATATCGAAGCTCTCTCAACCTGCTTCGATTTCCCGCCAGGTTTGATGAACCTTGGGCGAGCATCCGAAAAGGGGCTCATTCTTGTCCATCGTCCGCTCATTTTGCATTATTCTGTGGTTGTTTCTCAAAGAGCTTGAGCTGATCAAGGGCCTTCTGTAGTGCGGCAAGTTGTTCCGGTGTCCATTTTGGAGCATTGCCGCCGCTGTCTTTGCCACCCTTTCCAGATGCGGGCGGGATGAACGAGAAACTGCCCTTGCTCAGGTCGGCAGTGGCGACGTTTTTGAAGGTAACGGTAATCGTGTTTCCGCGATTGGCACTGGAGCTTTCCCCATGTCCAGCGCTTGCGCCCAGGGTTCCACCTGCAGTGCCAATTGGCACGTCTGCGACATTCAATTGAACGTTGCCCGTGTCACCCGCGGTGACTGCAATAGCGAACTGCACCTGAACCTCATCGACCATCATGCCGATCTTGTCTTTTCCGGCATATTTCTTCTGCAGCCTGTGAAGCGAGTCCGCAACATCGTTCAAAGCTGTGTCGAGCGAGATGTCACTCGGCTTCGCGACTTGCGCAGGCGTAAAGCTGGCGCAGCTCGCCAGTGCTGACGACATCAGCGTCAAAATAGCAAACACCTTGCACATGACTGTTCCTCAGGTTGAACAAGCCATGATCGCCGGGGGCGCGGTTTAGTCCATCGCCACAAAAGGCGGTGTCTCTACCACTCTAAGACGATGATGTTTTCATATGAACCGGGCGAAACTCCTCGCTGTGGTGCGAACTTCTATTTTGGGGGAGACGCCATCGCAGACATGGCATCGAGGCGAAATTGGACACGTGCGATGCGGAAGCTGCTATCGAGCTTCGCTAGGTCGCTCATGTCCTTGCCACACCAACGATCAAAACGTGCGCCGTTGTCCTGATCATCGAGAACCGGAATTACGGCGCCGCCGGCTTGTGGGCGACGTTCCCGAAGTACTTCAGTGTGGTGCCGGCTCAAAGCTAATCCCGCAAATGAGGGACGGTGAATGCGCCATCCCCCATCACTGCGTTTGCCCGTTAACTGATGGACGATGTTATTTAACTTGATCGGCGGTGACACCGAACACGACGTTTTTGCGCGTTGATTTGAGGGTTTCTTGCGCACTTCCGTCATAGCCGCCGTTGCCAATCGTTATTTTGTCAAAGGGCGGGCGGCTGTAAACGTCTGCCTTCTTGGCTACCGCTACAGCGGATGTGATATAGTACGGTTTGTTGCGCGGCAGGATTGTTTCTCTACACGCTTTTGCGATGTTATTGGTAATGAACCTCGTAGGGTCGTCATCTGTGTTCATTGTTGACGTCGTGAAGCCCGTTACCTTTACCCTGGTATATGGTACTCTCAGGGTTGTGACGCCGACGCCAAAATAAGCTCCTGAAAGATAGACTTGATCCTGTACAACTTCGTCCGGGTCAGAGCTCGCGGATGTGAATGAAAGAGCTTTCAGCGCGTTTTGTTTCTTGAAGTCATTCTGACAAAGCTCATAGAATTTTCCGGCTGAATCCTGATGATAGATCCGGCCTGGCTTAAGAAGGTCGGATGAAACGAGTGCGGTAGAGTACGCGCCGGGTCTTAATGCTTGAGACGCGGCGGTTTGACTTAGAAGTGGATTTGGTTTCTGGATGACGTCGCTTGTACAAGACGTCAGCATCAATAGTCCGAAACAACTAATATAAAGCTTCTGCATCCAAAGACCCTCTTTTAGCGGCAAAGTATTTAGAGTGAATGACTTTAAACTATAGAGGGAAACGAAGTACTGATTCTGGTTGTAAGTCAATCGACGCTATGGCGGCGAAGAAATAAACGCACATAAAAGCGAAACGAATGCCGGCGCGACCATGAAACTTCGCCCTTCGTCGCCGAAGCGAAGTATTTTTCGAGGCGCTTCGGCGCGAGCTGGAACCTATTCGGTTGAACAGAGGAGGATGGAATGCTGCGCACGATCCTGCTGGTTATCCTGATCGTGGTCATGTTCGGCGCGTTGCCGTACTGGCCCTACATGGCGCCGCTTGGATTCGGCTATGGCCCTTCGAGCGTCGCGCTGGTCCTGCTGGCTATTGTCCTCATGCTGGTGCGTATGAGGCGGATATAGAGCCTGTTGCCGACGCGAGTTGTGAGTGCGGATCGAGCAGGGTGGCATCGAATGGCTAAGGTAACGGGGCGCCACCATTTTTGCTTGAAACCACGCGGATTCGCGGCTAAGCAAAATCCCATGTTGCTCTGCCTTTACCGGCCGGGCGAAGGCAAGAGAAGCAAAAGGCGGGACTGTCCCGCTTACCCGGAGGCGCTGCAGCGATGCCTGCCAAGATTTACCGTCCCGCAAAAACCGCCATGCAGTCCGGCAAGGCCAAGACCCATTTGTGGGTTCTGGAATTCGACCAGGAGATCCCGCGCAAGATCGATCCGATCATGGGCTATACTTCTTCGGCGGACACGCGCCAGCAGCTCAAGCTGACCTTCGATACGCAGGAGCAGGCCGAGGCCTATGCCCAGCGCAATGGCATCGAATATCGCGTTCTCCCCCCTAAGGACGCCAACCGTCAGGTGGTTTCCTACACCGACAACTTCCGTTTCAATCGCATCCAGCCCTGGACCCATTGAGTGCGGCGCTGATTGAATTCGGCGCCCATTGAGTTTGACGGAAGTTTCAGGCATGTGTTGTCGGCCGCCACAAGTTCGCGGCGGCTTGGATTTCAGGCCCCTTAGCTCAGCTGGATAGAGCACCTGCCTTCTAAGCAGGTGGTCGCAGGTTCGAATCCTGCAGGGGTCGCCATCTTCTTTTTTGTCCGACCCGAAGACATAGGTAACAGCTTGTTCCTAAGACATGGGTGACAATCTCGTGCCGAACGGATTGTCGATGGTTTGCAAAGTCCTCTGCTCCAAGTCGATATATCCCAGATCATAGTGCATGAAGCTTATGAGCCAAATGCCATCGTCGACTTCTTTGATGCCCAGTTTCTGTCCTGCCAGCACGGTCGAGATGTTGATCTTCTTGCGGTGCATGCAGATGCGGCCGCAATTGGTCACGAGTGCATCTCTGTCGTGGAAGGGATAGGTGATCTCCGGCAGGCCCCGATAGGGGCGCGACGATGCGGTGTAGATGTCTGCGGGAGCTTTCATCGCAAGCGCCTCATGCGGCCGTTCGGTATTGAATTCGCTTAAGAAAGCATCGAAGCGCGCCTGTTGCTGCAGGATGTTTTTGCCGGGCGGGCGGGTCGCCTCTTTCTTGAGCGTTAAATGCATGCGCTCATGCCGGCCGTTCTCTTGCGGATGGCCTGGCCTGATGCGCTCGAGTGTGATGCCGAGTCTCAGCCACCATACCGACAGCTTCGAGAGATTGTAGAGGCCATTGGGACTGGCAAACGGCAAGCCATTGTCGGAGCGGATGGCGGTGGGAAGTCCGCGCTCGGCAAACAGCCGCCGGAAGGCATCGAAGACGCCTTGTTCGCGCGTTGATTCGAAGGCTTCGCAAGCGAGTAGGAACCGCGAGGCCTGGTCGGTGACCGTCAGCGGGTAACAATATCGTCCGTCGCCGAGCTTGAACTCGCCCTTGAAGTCGGCGCACCAAAGATCGTTCGGCATGAGCGCCTGTGACAAGGCGGTTCCCTCGGCGCGGTGACGTTGCCGCTTGCGGGCATGCGTGACCAGCCCGTGCCGGTCGAGAATGGCATGTACCGTGCTTTGAGCCGGTACACGTACGTCTCCGGCAAGCTTCCTGACCAGCAGCTCCCTGATCTTCCTGGCGCCCCAATGCGGCTTGTTCTTCTTGCATGAGACAATCATCGCCTCGACCGGCTCGGGCAGTTGATTGGCGTAGCGCACCGGTCGGCGCGACCGATCCGTCAGGGCTTCCAGCCCCTCATCCTTATAGCGGTTGAAGATCTTGTAGCCGGTCTTGCGCGAAATGCCGAACTCCCGGCACACATCGCTCATACCTTCGCCCTCAAGCAAGCGGGCGACAAATCGTAGACGTTCCTCCATCACCGAAGTCTCTTTCCACGGCATCAACACCTCCCGCAAAAGCAAAAAGTGTTACCCATGTCTCCGGTACAAAACGTCACCTATCTCTCAGGTCTGGCATTTCCTAACTACCTGATTCTTATTATTTAATTTCCGCTTTTGGGTCACTGAGTTTCAACGGTGGGAGCATTGCGCTGCTGAAACGACACGTTCAACGTGTCTCCACTGGCCATCCGCCCCTGTCCGCAGGTCGGGTGGCGTCGACCGCCATATCGATCAGGTCATATCCGGCTATCGCGCCCATCAGTTTTATGACGATGACTGCCACGCCCAGCAGCGCAAGCGTAGCGATTATCCTATCATGTTTCTTCACAGTTCTTCCCCAACGCCTTGTGAAATCTGCGTTTTGCGCAGTTGGCAGCAGTATATCGAGTTTGCTGTGGAGCGCTACGGGAAGCTCTCGAAGAGGCCGGCATCATCGACCGCTATGTAGCGGTGCTCGATCCGGTCAAGGCGGGATTGCCGCTCTTCATGTTCGCGCGCGTCTGGCTGACGGCCGAGGATGCCGAGACCATCGACCACTTCATGGAAGCGATGAAGAAATTGCCGCAGGTGATGCAGTGCTACATCATGCTCAGAGAACGCGACGCCTTAATGCGCGTCGTTGTTTCCGATCTCGACGACTATCGGCAATTTCAGTCGACGCATCTCACGAGGGTCAACGGCATCCAGAACGTCAAGACGGACGTACCAAGCCAGATCGTCAAACAGACCTACGCACTGCCTTTGCGCCAAATGCGAGACGCTTCGCGTGGCGATGTGGAGCCTCAGCCGGCGTTCAGGTCCGCGATTTCGCCGTGCCGTGCCAGGAGGCGAGGGGAGGTCATGTCGCCGGTCTCTTCGTCGACCATGACCGCATAGGCCGCAACGCCAACGAAACGCGCAGACATGGAGGAGGCGATCTTCTCGGCACTGGCAGCGCTTGATGCCTGCCGCATCTCTCCGGGAACCAGATTTCCCCGATTCTTCTTGTAGGGAAGGATAATGAACTTTTCGCCGGATGCCATTGTGTTTGCCCTGATTTGTTCACGCAATGTTCTGGTTCGTTCAAGCTGTCAATATGGTTAACGACGACCGCCACCGTATTTTCTGTATGTGCGTAGAAACGCCGGCTGGGTCACAGCCGGCGGGTCTCGATCGCCGCTCGGCCGGCTTAGTGCAGGATCTGGCTCAAGAACAGCTTGGTGCGTTCGTGCTGCGGGTTTTCGAAGAATTCCTTCGGCGAGTTCTGTTCGACGATCTGGCCCTGGTCCATGAAGATCACCCGGTTGGCGACCTGACGGGCGAAGCCCATTTCGTGGGTGACGCAGAGCATGGTCATGCCCTCCTCGGCCAGGCCTACCATGGTGTCGAGCACTTCCTTGATCATTTCCGGGTCGAGCGCCGAGGTCGGCTCATCGAACAGCATGATCTTCGGGTTCATGCAGAGCGAACGGGCGATCGCCACACGCTGTTGCTGGCCGCCTGAAAGCTGCCCGGGATATTTCTTCGCCTGCTCTGGGATCTTGACGCGGGTCAGGAAGTGCATGGCGATTTCTTCCGCCTGCTTCTTCGGCATCTTGCGCACCCAGATCGGCGCCAGCGTGCAGTTTTCCAGGATCGTCAGATGCGGGAAGAGATTGAAGTGCTGGAACACCATGCCGACTTCGCGGCGCACTTCGTCGATCTTCTTCAGGTCGTTGGTGAGTTCCACGCCATCGACGACGATCTTGCCCTTCTGGTGCTCTTCCAGGCGGTTGATGCAGCGGATCATCGTTGATTTGCCTGAGCCGGACGGGCCGGCAATGACGATGCGTTCACCGCGCATGACCTTGAGGTTGATGTCGCGCAGCACGTGGAAATCGCCGTACCACTTGTTCATATTGATCATTTCGACCGCGACTTCGGTTTCTGAAATAGTCAGTTTTTTGCGTTGGACTTCAGCCATATTATTTCCCTCAATTCTTATCGTTTGTGGCCTGTGTCGAGATGGCGCTCCACAAAACCTGAATAGCGCGACATGCCGAAGCAGAACAGCCAAAAAATGAAGCCGGCGAAGACCAGGCCGGTAATCGGTGTCACGGCGCTCGCCCAGTTTGCGTCGGAGAAGTTCTGGCGAACGATGCCGAGCAGATCGAACATGCCGATGATCGCCACCAGCGACGTGTCCTTGAACATGCCGATATAGGTGTTGACGATGCCGGGAATGACCAGCTTGATCGCCTGCGGCAAGATGATCAGCCGCATTTTCTGCCAATAGCCGAGGCCGAGCGAGTCGGCGCCCTCGAACTGACCCTTGGGTATCGCCTGCAGGCCGCCGCGAATGACTTCAGCCATATAGGCCGAGGTGAAGATCGCAAGGCCGACGACTGCACGCAACAGCTTATCCACCGTCCAGCCCTGCGGCATGAACAGCGGCAGCATATAGCTTGCCATGAACAGCACCGTGATCAACGGCACGCCGCGGATCACTTCGATGAAGATCACGCACAGCATGCGAACGACGGGCAATTTCGAGCGGCGCCCGAGGGCAAGAAGGATGCCGAACGGAAAGGAGACGGCAATCGCGACGAAGGAAAGTACCAGCGTCACCAACAGGCCGCCCCATCTTTCCGTTTCCACGGTCTCAAGGCCGAAGCCACCATGGAGCAGGAAGAACGCAATAACCGGCAGCACGAAGAATGCGAGGATCGCGTTCAATCCTTTCCTGGGAACCGACGGCATCAACAGCGGCGTGAAGCCAATAATCATCAGGATCGCGACGAGTATCGGCCGCCAGCGTTCGTCCGGTGGATAGAGACCGAACATGAAGATGACGAATTTCGAGCGGACGAAGGCCCAGCACGCGGCATTCCAGCCGTCCGGCTGCGTTCCACCCTGAACGGTCGTGGCGCAGAATGTGCGATCGGTTCCGTTCCAGACTGCCTGTATGAACAGCCAATTGACGAGATGCGGGATCGCCCAGGCAAGAAAGGCAATGGCGAGAACCGTCAGTACGACGTCGTTCGGCGTGGCGAAGAGGTTCTTCTTGCTCCAATGCCACGCGCCTCGTTCACTGGCGGGTGCCGGCTGCGGCGACAAAAGCCCCTTGCTGACGAAGTGTTGATCAACGTTGGCCATATTATCTCTCCACCAGAGCCATCTTGGCGTTGAACCAGTTCATGAACAGCGACGTTGCGATGCTCAGGGCGAGATAGATGACCATCCATATGATGACGACCTCGACCGCTCGGCCGGACTGATTGAGGATCACGCCGCCGACGGCGACGAGATCGGCGTAGCCGATGGCGATGGCGAGCGAGGAGTTCTTGATCAGATTGAGATATTGGCTCGTCAACGGCGGAATGATGATGCGCATTGCCTGTGGTATGACGACAAGCCTGTTGATGGCCGGCGCGCGAAGGCCGAGGGCGCCGGCTGCCTCCGACTGACCCTTTGCCACGCCGCGAATACCGGCGCGCACGATCTCGGCAATATAAGTTGCGGTATAGAGGGAAAGAGCCAGGAGAAGAGCGATGAACTCCGGTCCCACGACCATCCCGCCAGTCAGGTTGAACTTGCCGGCGACGGGATAGTCGAATGACAGGGGCATACCCGTCGCGAGGAAGGTCAGCAACGGCAGACCGATCAATATGCCGATCGCCACCCAGATCGTATGGAATTGCTGGCCCGTCGCTGCCTGACGTCTATGCGCCCATCCCGCGACGAAATATACCGCCGCGATGGCGACGAGGAACGCAACACCGACGGCCCACATGCCCGCGCCGAAGATTGGGCTGGGGAAGGCAAGGCCGCGATTGCTGAGATAGCTGGAAAACGGCAGATGGACAGCGTCCCGCGCCTGCGGCAGCAGCACCAGAACGCCGCTGTACCAGAAGAAGATGACGAGCAATGGCGGAATGTTGCGGAAGATTTCGACATAGGTCTGGGATAGCTTCGCGATCAGCCAGTTATGTGAAAGCCTGCCGATACCGACGATAAAGCCGACGATCGTTGCTGCGACGATGCCGACCACTGAAATAAGCATCGTATTAAGCAGCCCGACGACAAGTGCGTCGATATTGGTAGAATCGCTGGTAAAGGGGATGAGGGCCTGTCCCAGATTGAAGCCGGCACGGCCCGCGAGGAAGTCAAAGCCAAAGGAGCGGTTCAACGCGCGCAGATTGTCAACTGTATTTGTGACGACGAACCAGCAGATAAATGCGAGAACGAGAACGGTGAGAACCTGATAGAACAGCCCCCGGACTTTGGGATTGTTCAGCGCAGATACGGATGCGCTATCGCCATGAGGCGAATTCGTAGTAATTGCCATGCAAAATTTTTCCCCAATGTGCCTGTTTCAGGCTTGTTTTCTTGAGGTGAGGAAGGCGGCTTGCTGCCGCCTTTCTCGAAATTGGCCGTCTGCGGCTTAGCGAACCGGAGGCGCGTACTGGATGCCACCCTTGTTCCACAGGGCGTTGAGGCCGCGGGCGATCTTCAGCGGGCTGCCTGCGCCGATGTTGCGATCGAAGACTTCGCCGTAGTTACCGACACCCTTGATGATGTTGTAGGCCCATTCATTGGTCAGGCCGAGGTCGGTGCCGATCGTGGAGCCCTGTTCTACGCCGAGGAAGCGCTTGATATCCGGGTTCGGCGAGTTCTTCATCTCATCGACGTTCTTCTGCGTGATGCCGAATTCTTCAGCATTGACAAGTGCATAGGCCGTCCAGCTGACGATGTTGAACCACTGATCGTCACCCTGGCGAACGGCCGGGCCAAGCGGCTCCTTGGAGATGATCTCAGGCAGAACGACGTTATCGTCTGGGTTCTTCAGCGTCAGGCGCAGCGCATAGAGGCCGGACTGGTCGGTGGTGTAAACGTCGCAACGGCCGGAGTCATAGGCCGTGTTGACTTCCTCGAGCTTGTCGAAGACGACCGGATTGTACTGCAGGTTGTTGGTCTTGAAGAAGTCCGCGAGGTTCAGTTCCGTCGTCGTGCCGGATTGAACGCAAACGGCGGCGCCGGAGAGTTCCAGAGCCGACTTCACATTCAGTTCCTTGCGAACCATGAAGCCCTGGCCGTCAAAATAGGTGACAGGACGGAACTTGAGGCCGAGTGCGGTATCGCGGTTGATCGTCCAGGTGGTATTGCGAGAAAGTAGGTCGATTTCACCGGACTGCAGCGCGGTGAAGCGGTCCTTCGCGCTGAGGGGGGTGTACTTGACTTTGGTTACGTCACCAAAGACGGCCCCGGCGACAGCTTTGCAGAAGTCGACGTCGAAACCGGCCCAGTTTCCAGATGCATCGGGCTGTGCGAAGCCAAGAAGCCCCGTATTCACGCCGCATTGAATAAAGCCCTTGGCCTTAACATCGCTCAGCGTCGAAGCCGACGCGCCCGATGTGGTGTATGCCAACGCGGCCGCTCCAAGGAATACGGATAGAGCAATCTTTTTCATCTTTCCCAACCTCTGTCTATTGTTTTATACTTAAAGGGTATCGCTCCCGAGGCAGGCTCTCGGAGGACCGTGTTCCCCACTCTCCCGGTGCGAGCGTTTCTATCACAGTCGCAAATGCATTTATGGTCAAGACATCGCCCGAATTATTGAGGATTAATTCGGCATTTTCGGCCACCTTGAGCTGAAAATGGGCGCGTGGCATCTATTTGGGCAGCGTTTTGCCAAAAAACTGCGCGACAATGAGTGTTGCTTCGTCATTTCAGCAGATAGAGAAGTATTACGTTTGGGGTTGACCCCATCCGGCTTGGCAGCCAAAAATCAAAGTCCCCACAGCGCCAAAGGCATACCCACAGATGAAAGATAAAGACACTTTGCTGCAGAACGCCGGCATCAACACGCGTTTGTCCCACATCGGTAACTCGCCCTCAGATTTCCATGGTTTCGTCAATCCGCCGGTCGTGCATGCCTCAACGGTGCTTTTCCCGAACGCGCGGACGATGGAGACTCGCGACCAGAAATATACCTACGGCACGCGCGGTACGCCGACGACAGATGCGCTCTGCGACGCCATCGACGCGCTGGAAGGATCGGCGGGAACGATCCTCGTGCCATCGGGGCTTGCGGCGATCACCGTGCCGTTCCTGGCCTTTCTGTCTGCCGGCGACCATGCGCTGATCGTCGATTCGGTCTACGGGCCGACGCGCATCTTCTGCGACACCATGCTGCAGCGTCTCGGTGTTGAGATCGAATATTACGACCCGCTGGTCGGCGCCGGCATTGAGCAACTGATCAAGCCGAATACCAGACTGGTGCACACGGAAGCGCCAGGCTCCAACACGTTTGAAATGCAGGATATTTCCGCGATCTCGACGGTCGCTCACCGGCATGGCTGCGTGGTCACTATGGACAACACCTGGGCGACGCCGATCTATTTCAAGCCGTTGGATCACGGCGTCGACATCTCCATTCATGCGGCGACGAAATATCCGGCCGGTCACTCCGATATTTTGATGGGAACGGTGTCCGCCAATGCAGCCCATTGGGACCAGTTGAGGGAAGCCAATATTCAGCTCGGGATCTGTGGCGCGCCGGACGATGCCTATCAGGTGCTGCGGGGCTTGCGCACTATGGGAGTGCGTTTGGAGCGGCACCAGGAAAGCACACTGGCTATCGCGCAATGGCTTGAGGGGCGGGAGGACGTCGCACGCGTGCTGCATCCTGCGCTGCCGAGCTTTCCGAGCCACGAGCTTTGGAAGCGCGACTTCAAGGGATCGAGCGGCATTTTCTCCTTCGTGCTGGCCGTCAGCAGCCCGGAAAAATTCAAGGCAAAGGCGCATGCCTTCCTCGATGCGCTCCGGATTTTCGGCCTCGGCTATTCCTGGGGCGGCTATGAGAGCCTTGCGGTGCATGTCTATCTCGGAGACCGCCGCATCAGCAAGGCGCCGACGGAAGGACCGGTCTTGCGCCTGCAGATCGGACTGGAAGACGTCGCCGATATCAAGGCCGATATCGAAAAGGGCCTCGCTGCGGCGAAGGAAGCCTGATCAGCCAATGGCGGGGTAGCCGTAGACCCAATCCAGATCCGCCGCGAGACTTTGCGGCGGACGCACGGACAGAACAAGATCACGGGCCAGCCGCACCGGCCCGCGGGCGTGATAGGCAAAATGATTGAAGGCGGCGCGCTGGCGTAGCCGCGCAATGCGCGGTGTGCGGTGCTTTTCGTAGCGATCGAGCGCTTCGACGAGGGGGCGAGACGCCACCATGCCAGCGAGTTCGAAGGCATCCTCGATAGCCATGGCTGCACCCTGCGCCGCAAAGGGCATCATCGCATGGGCCGCATCGCCGATTAATATGACATCCTTGCCATTGTGCCAGCGGCCGGCGCTCGCCTGGTAGAGCGGCCAGAAGGTGGCTTCCTCCTGTTGTTCCAGCATTGTCGTGATGGCGCCGTTCCAGTCTGCGAAGTGCCGCAGGAGAAGCTCGCGTTGCGCCTTGGTTCCCGTGGCATTCCAATCATGGCTCGCACTGCTGCCGGAAATGATCGCCACGATATTGAATGCGGCGTTTTCCTTGATCGGATAGCTGACGAGATGTGCTGAAGGACCGAGAAATGCCATAACGCTTGTTCTGTCGAGGGCGCCGGGCGTCAGCACCTCCGGAATGGTGAAGCGCCAGGCGATATTGCCGGAGAAATGCGGCGAGGGGCCGCCCGGTACCAGCGCGCGCACCTTCGACCAGACGCCATCGGCACCGATGATCAGATCCGCATCCTCACCGATGGCCGCATCAAGGGTTTGTCGGTTCGTTGCGTCGATAGGCCGGCCGAGATGCAACGTGCAGAGTGGGTTCGCCATCACGGCATCGAGAAGCGCCTTTTGCAGCGTCGCGCGATGAAGGGCGCCGTAAGGCGAGCCCCAACGTTCCATGGCGAAGTTGCCGCAGGGCACCGATGCAATCAGCCGCAAGGAAGAACCGGAGACCAGGCGCACCTCTTTTGGCTCGAGCCATATAGGCCGAAGAGCGTCGAGCACGCCGAGCGTGTCGAGAATGCGAGATGCATTGGGCGAAACTTGCAGGCCGGCGCCGACCTCGGTCAGTGCTTCAGCCTGTTCGAAAATTATGGCACGAACGCCGTGTCTTGCCAGCGCCAGCGCCGCGACGAGACCAGCTATTCCGGCGCCAATGATTGCGGCGGTCTTGATCGGCATTCGGTTATGTCCGATCCGGTCTCGGTATCAGGCAGCCTTGAAGTGGAAGACGCAGCCGGCCGGATTGGTTTCGTCCGCCTTCAGCGACGGATTGTAGCGATAGAGCGTCGAGCAGTAGGAGCAGACCTTCTCATTTTCATCGCCCATGTCGATGAAGATATGCGGATGGTCGTAGGGGACGGAGGCGCCGGTGCACATGAATTCCTTCACGCCGATCTCGATCACGCGGTGTCCGCCGTCGTTCTGGAAATGGGGAATATTGTGGCCGGCCATGATGATCTCCGAATGCGTCTTGCCTTAGATGGCATGAATGTTGCGCCAGACTTGATAGCCCCTCTTTATAATCCTTCGTGCCGAATGTGTAGTGCGAAAGTCCGGCTCGGCGCACAGATTTTCACAAAGGCGGGGTTCACCTGATATTGCCGATAAAATAAGGTCCGCAGCAAAAGAGACGATGTTCACGAAGATCTTGCCATGAATTTGAATAGTCCCACCTTTTCCTATTTCGTCCATGACGGGCTGAAACTGGCCTATTTCGACGAGGGCGATCCGAATGGCGCGCCTGTGCTGCTGATTCACGGCTTTGCCTCGACCGCGGTTGCCAATTGGATCAATCCAGGGTGGCTCAAGTCGCTGGGCGAGGCGGGGTACCGCGTCATCGCCATCGACAACAGAGGCCATGGCTTGAGCGACAAAGCCTATGACGTCGGTGCCTATCATCCTTGGGTCATGGCCGAGGATGCGGTCGCTCTGCTCGATCATCTCGGCATCCCGAATGCCCATATCATGGGATATTCCATGGGCGCGCGTATCTCGGCTTTCCTGGCGCTCGCCCATCCCGATCGCGTCCGTTCGCTGGTATTCGGCGGATTAGGCATTGGCATGGTCGACGGTGTCGGTGATTGGGATCCGATTGCCGATGCATTGCTGGCCCCGTCGGTCGACGATGTCACCCATATGCGCGGCCGGATGTTTCGCGCTTTCGCCGATCAGAATAAGAGCGACCGCCTAGCGCTGGCCGCCTGTATCCGGGGCTCGCGCGATCTGGTCGCCAAGGAGGATGCGGCAAAGATCGAAGCTCCGACCCTGATCGGCGTCGGCACCAAGGATGATATCGCCGGTTCGCCGCAAGAGCTTGCGACGCTGATGCCGCATGCCGAGGCGCTGGATATCCCGAACCGCGACCACATGCTGGCCGTCGGCGACAAGGTATTCAAACAGGCGGTCCTGGACTTCTACGAACGCCTTGCCGATCGATAGAGACCAGGTCACTTCCCGGTGAAATGCGGTTTGCGCCGCGCGGTGAAAGCTGCACGGCCTTCGGCATAATCGGCGCTGTCGAAGGTCTCGGCACCGATAACCTCGGCCTCGCGCAGCAGGTCGCTATCCTGTTCGATTACGGCGCGAACCGCCAGCTTCGAGGCATGCAGCGCGATCGGCGCGTTGGCGGCAATCGCGTGAGCAAGCGCCGAAACTTCGCCGTCGAACGCATCGGCTGCGATCTCTTCCAGCAGAAAGCCGGCCGCGACCATCTTATCGGCCGACATCGGTGCGCCTGTGAAAAGCGTGACCTTGGCCATCTGCGGCCCAAGTGCATTGACGATGTCTTGCACCGCGTCGGCAGGGTAGGCGATGCCGAGGCGCACGGCCGGCACCGAGAAGCGCGCGCCTTCTTCGGCGACACGCAGGTCGCAGGCGGCGGCAATTCCGAAACCGCCTCCGTAACAGATGCCGCGGATCGCCGCGATCGTCGGCACACGGCAATGGCGGATCGCGGTGAAGGCGTCGCTGTTCAGCGCCTCGTAAATGACCGCTGTTTCGGCATCCTTGCGCAGGCTGTCGAATTCGCTGATGTCGGCGCCGGTGGAAAAATCCTGGGCCGCACCACGAATGACGATCACATGGGCATGTGCCTCGTCGGTCAAGACGCGGATGGCCTGCGGTATGGCGCGCCACATTGCCGCGGTGATGGCGTTCTTGCGGCCGGGATTATCGATGGTGAGTGTGCCGATGGCGTCGCTACAGGTAGCGCGCAGGAAACCGTTAGCAAAATCATGCTCAAAACTCATGCGCGCCTGACCCATTTATGTTGTGGGACTTTTACTCTATATAATGTTTCACCGGTAGGAAATCAGGAGACCGCCAATGGTCGCAGCAACGGACATTCGCCAGGTCGAAGGCCCAAACTCGGTAAAAGTTGTCGATCCCATCTGGGGCAGTGTGCGTGAGGAAGCCCGCGCGGCTGCCGAGCGGGATCCGCTTCTGGCGGCCTTCCTCTATTCTACGATCATCAATCACCGGTCGTTGGAAGAATGCGTCATCTATCGCATTTGCGAGCGCCTCGATCATCCGGACATGCAAGGCATCCTGTTGCGCCAGACCTTCGAGGAAATGCTGTTGGATTGGCCGGAATGGGGCGCGATCCTGCGCGTCGACATCCAGGCGGTCTATGACCGCGACCCAGCCTGCCTTCGCTTCATGGAGCCGGTTCTCTATTTCAAGGGCTTCCACGCGCTGCAGACCCATCGTCTTGCGCATTGGCTTCTCAATCGCGGTCGCCGTGATTTCGCGCTCTATCTGCAAAGCCGCTCCTCCAGCGTCTTCCAGACCGATATCAACCCGGCGGCGCGCATCGGCAAGGGCATCTTCCTTGATCACGCGACCGGCTTGGTGGTCGGCGAAACGGCCGTCATCGGTGACAACGTCTCGATCTTGCACGGCGTCACTCTCGGCGGCACCGGCAAGGAAGGCAGCGACCGCCATCCGAAGATCGCCCATGGTGTGCTGATCGGTGCTGGCGCGAAGATTCTCGGCAATATCCAGATCGGCCATTGCTCGCGCATTGCTGCCGGGTCGGTGGTGCTGAAGGAAGTGCCGCCGAAGACGACGGTGGCCGGCGTGCCGGCCAAGGTGGTCGGTGAAGCAGGCTGTTCGGAACCGTCCCGTTCTATGGATCAGATCCTTGCTGAACAGGTGGTCGTCGACCAGATCATGGGCGCAGGAATCTAAGGAAAACCACCTGATTTTCAGGGTTTTGCGCTGACGGTAAGGGCCGAAGGCGCGCTTCCGGCCTTTACACCGCCGCTTTTCCTATGCAAGAACCGGCCAACCTGAGAATCTTCACGGAGATGAATTGTGAAGCCTGACGAAATCAAGAAGCTCGACACCTACTTCAAACGCACGTTCAACCCGCAGATGGTAGTCAAAGCCCGCCCGCGGAAGAATGATTCCGCGGAAGTCTATCTCGGCGAAGAGTTTCTGGGCGTTGTCTACATCGACGACGAAGACGGCGATCGTTCCTACAACTTTTCCATGGCCATTCTGGACGTCGATCTCTGATCGACACTTCGATCATCTGATCGACACTTCGACTACCTGGCCGGCGCTACGACCACTGGTCGGTCTTCGGTTTCCAATAAGACTAATATCAAGGAGCCGCATTTCACCGAAATGCGGCTCTTTTCTTTGAGAAATCGCTCGGATATAGGCCAAATGCTCATATTTGCGATCGAATTTGGCCGATAGACTATCGAAATTCCGTTTTTTTCCATCTAAATCGAATATTTCTCGTTAAGCCTAGAGTTGTAGGCTGGTTGATATATTTTAGCAAAAACAGAAGGATGCCTTCGGGCCTCTCTGGAGGTCATTCCTTTGTCATCGGAAATACAATTTTGAGAGGATATTGCGACGCACAAGACTACTTGACTATTTGTGCGTCGCATTTAGATTTCGTCCTGGTAAACCGGCCATCGGCCAACAAGCAAGGGACGGAGAAACATGTTCAATTTCGATGAGGCAAACAAGAAGGGCAAGGAAGCCATGGACACGGCGCTGAAGAGCTATTCCGATGTCACCAAGGGTTTCCAGGCGATTGCCGCTGAAGCTGCCGATTTTTCCAAAAAGTCGTTCCAGGACAGCGTTGCGCATTTCGAAACGCTGGCCGGCGTCAAGAGCTTTGAGGCCGCTTTCGAACTGCAGAGCAACTACGTGAAATCGTCCTACGAAAACTTCATCGCTGAAGCGACCAAGATGAGCGAGATGTACGCTGATCTCGCCAAGACCGCTTACAAGCCCTATGAAGCTCCGGTTGCTGCTGCCACGAAGGCTGCCAGCAAGGCCGCCGCTTCGGTTGCGCCTGCAGCATAAGCGCTTCGCTTAAGAACAGTAATTCCAGGGAGACCGGCTGCGCGATGCGTGGCCGGTCTCTTGCGTTTCCGATTACCGATCTCAATCCGATCGCAGCCACGACTTTTTTGATGATGGCCCCCTTTGGCAACGAATTGTGATTGCAGTGTCTGGTAGGGGGCTTAAAATCGCACCAATATGAACTAAGTTAGGGGTTCGGATATCCGGCCCGACAGAGTCAGTTACCCAATCCAGTTTGCCAAGTCGGAATGCGATAGCTTCTGCCGGATGATTTGAGGAATGAATGAAATGATCGCTGAGCCGATCCGGATGCAAAACGACAGCGAAAGGAACGGGGACAACGGAAATCGCGGGACCTCGGTGATCACGCGCACCAAGCCCAAAACCAAAAAACCCAACCTGTACCGCGTGCTGCTTCTGAACGACGACTACACGCCCATGGAATTTGTGATCCATATCCTGGAGCGTTTCTTCCAAAAGGATCGAGAGAGTGCCACCCGCATTATGCTTCATGTCCACAATCACGGCGTCGGCGAATGCGGGATATATACATATGAAGTAGCTGAAACGAAGGTGAGCCAGGTGATGGATTTTGCCCGGCAGCACCAGCATCCGCTGCAATGTGTTATGGAAAAGAAGTGAGGATCTGAACGTGCCAACATTTTCGCCTAGTCTTGAGAAGGCGCTGCATCAGGCACTGACCTACGCGAACGAGCGGCATCACGAATATGCCACGCTGGAACATCTGCTATTGGCTTTGGTTGACGACGCCGATGCCGCAGCTGTCATGGGCGCGTGCAATGTTGATCTCGACGCGCTCCGTAAGACGCTGACTGAATACGTCGATAATGAACTTTCAAATTTGATCACTGGTTATGACGAGGACTCGAAGCCGACATCCGGCTTCCAGCGCGTCATCCAGCGTGCCGTCATCCATGTCCAATCCTCGGGCCGCGAGGAAGTGACAGGCGCTAACGTTCTCGTCGCGATCTTTGCCGAACGGGAAAGCCATGCGGCCTTTTTCCTGCAGGAGCAGGAAATGACCCGCTATGACGCGGTCAACTACATCTCTCACGGCATCGGCAAGCGTCCGGGTTCCTCCCAGACTCGCACGCCGCGCGGTGCCGAGGACAGTGAAGCCGAAAGCAAGCCGACCTCCCGCGGCGAGCAGGAAGAGGGCAACAACAAGAAGCAGCAGGATGCGTTGAAGGCCTACTGCGTCAACCTCAACGAGAAGGCCAAGAGCGGCAAGATCGATCCGCTGATTGGCCGTCATTCGGAGGTCAGCCGCACCATCCAGGTCCTGTGCCGCCGTTCGAAGAACAATCCGCTCTATGTCGGCGACCCCGGCGTCGGCAAGACTGCGATCGCCGAAGGTCTTGCCAAGCGCATTGTCGAGGGCAAGGTTCCCGAGGCTTTGGCCGACGCAACGATCTTTTCGCTCGACATGGGCACGCTGCTGGCCGGCACCCGTTATCGCGGCGATTTCGAAGAACGCCTGAAGCAGGTCGTCAAGGAGCTCGAAGAATATCCGGGCGCCGTGCTGTTCATCGACGAGATCCACACCGTTATCGGTGCGGGCGCCACCTCCGGCGGCGCGATGGATGCGTCGAACCTGCTGAAGCCGGCTCTGTCCTCGGGTGCGATCCGTTGCATCGGTTCGACCACCTATAAGGAATACCGTCAGTTCTTCGAGAAGGACCGGGCGCTCGTCCGCCGCTTCCAGAAGATCGACGTCAACGAGCCGAGCATCGAGGATGCCATCGAAATCATGAAGGGACTGAAGCCCTATTTCGAAGAGTATCATCACCTGCGTTACTCGAACGACGCCATCAAGTCGGCGGTCGAACTGTCGGCTCGTTATATCTCCGACCGCAAGCTTCCGGACAAGGCGATCGATGTCATCGACGAAACCGGTGCGGCGCAAATGCTGCTCCCGCCGTCGAAGCGTCGCAAGCTAATCACGGAGCGCGAGATCGAGGTTACGATCGCCACCATGGCGCGCATTCCGCCGAAGACGGTGTCCAAGGACGACGAGATGGTTCTTGCCAATCTCGAGCAGGAGCTGCGTTCGGTCGTTTACGGTCAGGATACGGCAATCGAAGCTCTGTCGACTTCGATCAAGCTGGCCCGTGCCGGCTTGCGCGAACCGAACAAGCCGATCGGCTGCTACGTCTTCTCCGGCCCGACCGGCGTTGGCAAGACGGAAGTCGCCAAGCAGCTTGCTTCCTCGCTCGGCGTCGAACTGCTGCGCTTCGACATGTCGGAATATATGGAGCGTCACACGGTTTCCCGTCTACTCGGCGCACCTCCCGGCTATGTCGGCTTCGATCAGGGCGGTCTGCTGACCGATGGTGTTGATCAGCATCCGCATAGCGTTGTGCTGCTTGACGAAATCGAGAAGGCGCATCCGGATATCTTCAATATCCTGTTGCAGGTCATGGACCATGGCGCACTGACCGACCACAACGGCAAGAAGATCGACTTCCGCAACGTCATCCTGATCATGACGACCAATGCGGGCGCATCGGAAATGGCCAAGTCCGCCATCGGCTTCGGTTCGTCCAAGCGTACGGGCGAGGACGAAGAGGCTCTCAACCGGCTCTTCACCCCGGAATTCCGCAACCGTCTGGATGCGACCATTCCGTTCGCGGCGCTGCCGACTACGGTCATCCACAAGGTCGTGCAGAAGTTCATCATGCAGCTTGAGGCTCAGCTTTCCGAACGGAATGTTACCTTCGATCTGCACGAGGATGCGATCGCCTGGCTGTCCGAGAAGGGTTACGACGACAAGATGGGTGCCCGCCCGTTGGCACGCGTCATCCAGGAACACATCAAGAAGCCGCTGGCGAACGAAATCCTCTTCGGTAAGCTGAAGAAGGGCGGCGTTGTCAAGGTTACCGTCGGCAAGAAGGAAGACGGCACAACCGGAATCCTGCTCGACTCCATCGCGGATACCGCCCCGATCCGGCCGAAGCCGGAAGCCGAAGTGGTCGACGCCGTGGTTGAGGTGGACGAGGATGACGGTGATACCGTTAAGACCAGAAGCCGCGTCGGCAAGGCAGGCACCGCTTCCGATGCCCGCCGTTCGCCGAAGACGCCGTCTGCCGGCGACGACGAGCCGGAAAGCAAGTCGCCGCGCAAGGGAAGCACGGTGCCGAAGGTGCCGCGCAAATAATCGGCGACTGATCGCCTGAGAAAACAAAACGGCTGCATTGGTGACAATGCAGCCGTTTTCATAGGCTTATGAACCATATCTCATAAAGAGAATTAGGAAGATCAGCGCTTGCTCGGATCAGCGCAGAAGCTCGATAATCTTCTTTGCATTCTCAGCCAACACCGCGCCATCTTCCGTCCTGCCTGCATGCGGTTTCAGCGCGATACCCTCGTGGCGTGGGATGATGTGGAAATGCAGGTGGAATACCGTCTGGCCCGCTGCCGGCTCGTTGAACTGGGCGATATAAACGCCATCCGCATCGAAAGCCTCCTGGACCGCGACCGCGACTTTCTGGACCGTCGTGATCAAATGTGGCAGGGCGCTCGGATCCGCATCGAGAATGTTGCGCGAAGGTGATTTCGGCAGCACCAGCGTATGGCCGGGCGCTTGCGGCATGACGTCCATGAAAGCGACAGTGTGCTCATCCTCATAGACACGATGGGACGGGATCTCACCTTTCAGGATCTTCGCGAAAATATTGTTGGCGTCATAGGCGGGGCTGGTCATCCAGGGTCTCCTCGTCTTCCGATTATAGTTCTCCAGGGCAGCTAGAGCGCCGTGCGTTCATTTGAACGCACAAAGGTCGCTCTAGTCTTTTGAATCTAGAGCATCTTATCTGCTTGCAGTCGATTCCACCTGAAAGTGGGATGCTCTAGATATCTTGCCGTTCGCCTTTGCGGAAGGGGCTGTGCTCGGTCAGGATCTCGCTCATCTCCTCCACTTGCTCGCGCTCGTGCTTGAGGTAGTCGGCAACGGCGCGGCGCAAGCCCTGATGGCCGATATAGTGCGCCGAATGCGTAATGACCGGCAGGTAGCCGCGAGCGAGTTTGTGTTCGCCCTGCGCACCGGCTTCGACCCGCTTCAGCCCCTTGGCCAGCGCGAAATCGATCGCCTGATGATAGCAGACTTCAAAGTGCAGGAAGGGGTGATCTTCGATGCAGCCCCAATGCCTGCCATAGAGCGCTTCGCCGCCGATGAAGTTGATGGCTCCGGCGATATAGCGGCCTTCGCGCTTCGCCATCACCAGCAGGACATCGTCGGCCATCCGTTCGCCGATCAGCGAGTAGAATTTGCGGGTAAGGTAGGGCCGACCCCATTTGCGGCTGCCGGTGTCCATATAGAAGGTGAAGAACTGGTCCCAGACGCGCTCGGTAAGGTCTCTGCCGGTCAGCCAGTCGATGCTGATGCCGTTTTCGAGGGCCGCGCGACGCTCTTTTTTCAGTGCTTTGCGCTTGCGCGACGCCAGCGTTTCCAGGAAGGCGTCATGATCGGCATAGCCGTCGTTGATGAAATGGAACTGCTGGTCGGTACGGTGCAGATAGCCGTCGCCTTCGAAGACGCAAATCTCGTCATCCGGCAGGAAGGTGATGTGGGCGGAGGAGACGCCGAGCTGCCGGGTCACTTCCTTCAGGCTTTCGGCCAGTGCGGGCTGAATCATCTGGCGATCCCAACCCTCGGCAACAAGCAGGCGCGGACCGGTCGCCGGCGTGAAGGGAATGGAACATTGCAGCTTCGGGTAATAATGGCCGCCGGCACGCTCGAAGGCATCGGCCCAGCCATGATCGAAGACATATTCGCCCTGGCTGTGGTTCTTGAGATAGCCGGGGATAGCACCGATCAATTCGCCGCTATCGGTTTCGAGCAGCAGGTGATTGCCGAGCCAGCCGGTTTTGTCGGTAGCGGAGCCGGACTCCTCCAGCGACGACAGAAAGGCATGCGAGACAAAGGGGTTATACGGCAGCACCGCAGCACTCCTCGACGCCCCGGCGAGCTTGCACCAGCTCTCCGGAGCGATGTTCTTGAAGGAACGTTCTACGCGAATGGATAATTCGTCTGTCATGAAATGAGGGAAGGGCTCTCTCTGGGATCAAAACCTTCGAAGGTCATCTGGTCTGCGTTGGCAAATGTTTGTTGGCGGGCTGCTTCGTCGCGCACAGTCCAGGTGATGACCGGAATACCACGCTGGCGCTGCGCCGTGATGAACGCATTCGGCAGGTGACCATAAAAATACGAAATGAAGTCTAGCCCAAGCTGCATGGCTTCGTCATGCTTAAAAAACGTCTCGGGCTCATTTCCATCGGCTGTCAGGCCGACGGGGTAGGGTGCATCAAGTGCCTTCAGGTCCTTGAGCAACCAGTGATCGAAGCTCATCAGGGCCACGTGACCCTTATAGCCTTCCAGCACTTCGAGCACGGATTCCGCAAAGCCTTCATCGTCGCCCTCGCGGCCCTTGAGTTCCAGCACCAGCGGCACCTTGCCGTCGCAAAGCTTGAGGAGCTGTCTCAGCGTCGGAACCTTGTCCTTCGTGCCGCCGACCGAGAGTAGACCGAGTTCGGCCGAAGTACGGTCACGAAGCTCGCCAGGAAGATTGCAGACGCGTTGCAGGTCGTCGTCATGAAAAACGACAGGGACGCTGTCGGAGGCATAATGCAGATCGCATTCGATGGAAAAGCCCGCCTCGATTGCGCGAGCAAAGGCCGACAGCGTGTTTTCCCAAACCTGCCGGTTCATGTCGTGATAGCCGCGATGAGCGACAGGACGTTCGGTAAGCCAGGCAATCTTGCTCATTATGCAATTTCCATGATGGCATCGATCTCGACGGCGGCATTCAGCGGCAGCGCCGCCATGCCGACAGCGGCGCGTGCATGCTTGCCGGTATCGCCCAGTATATTTGCCAGAAGATTGGAGGCGCCGTTGATCACAAGATGTTGTTCGACGAATTCGGGCACTGAGGCGACAAAGCCGTTCAGCTTTATGATACGTTTGATGCGGCCGAGATCGCCACCCAGGGCAGCCTTCGCCTGGGCAAGAATATTCATGGCGCAAAGCTCGGCAGCGCGTTGGCCGCCGGCGACGTCGACGTCCCTGCCGAGGAGACCGGTGATGGCGAGCCTGCCGTTTTCCATGGGCAATTGCCCGGACAGATAAAGAAGATTGCCGCTGATGACATAGGGTACGTAGTTGGCGGCCGGCGCGGCAGCCTGAGGCAGGACGATGCCAAGCTCCTTCAGACGGCCCTCGATAGCGTCGGACATTTTCATCTCCCGTTTTGTTGTAAAATCTTCAAAAATCCGGCATCAAGGCTAAATTCCCGTGATTGGGGGGGCGGCAGCCTCGTTTTAGCCGAAAGCGTTCTTATAACATCGCGTGCGAGTCCAACAGGAGATAATGAATGTTCCGCTCGAGTCTTGCCGCCGTTGTTGTTTCGAGTTTGGGCGTCGCGTTTCTCAGCGTATCCCCTGCCCACGCGGCCGGTCCGAGTGGGCTGATCGCCCATCGCGCCGTCTACGATCTCGAGCTGAAGGACGCCTCTGACCGCTCCGGCATCGCCGGCATGTTCGGCCGTATGGTCTACGAGTTTGACGGCTCTGATTGCACCGGATTCACCACCAATTTCCGTTTCGTCACGCAGATCGACACGGGCGATTCAACTCGTGTCAGCGACCAGCAGACGACCACGTTCGAGGATCTCGCCAAGCGGATTTTCCGCTTCGAAACCAAGTCCTATACCGACGATCAGCTCGACAAGGATGTCCGCGGCGCAGCGGCGGACGATCAGAAGGGCATAAAGGTTAGCCTGACCCAGCCGAAGGCCAAGCAGGTCGAGCTCATCCAAAGCCGTTTTCCGACGGAACATATGCTCGACATCATCCATAATGCGAAGCTGGGCAGGAATTTCTTTGAGGCCGAGGTTTTTGACGGCTCCGACGATGGCGACAAGCCGTTGATCGCAACCACCGTCGTCGGCAAACAGGCGACGCCCGCCACCGACGACCCCGATGCCGATAAGGCCGGCGTCTTCGCGAAGACGCCGTACTGGCCGGTGACCGTGGCTTATTTCGACGAGAAGTCCAAGGGCGACGCCGTGCCGGTCTACCGCATGTCGTTCAAGCTCTATGAGAACGGCATTACCCGTGACCTCACGATGGACTATGGCGACTTCGTATTGACCGGCAGGCTCTCCAAGCTTGAAGTGCTCGACACCAAGGCTTGCCAATAGGCTTTGTGAGGGCGCAGGCCACAAAGTAAAATCTCCGTCATAAAACCGTGTCCGAAGTTTCACTATTCTGTGAAGCATTCGGCACGCGGTGAGTGAGTCTCATGTCCCGTTGTGCCTATCTGGAATTGTAGTGGGCCGTGCGGGCCGCGTCGCTTATCGTGGAATAATCGGCCGGTGTTCCGCAGACAGGTCCCGTGTTGATAGACGAGAAAGCACGACCTATGGCCAATACCGATCTCGCTCCAACCTCCGACGCTTTGCCGGCTGTCACCGCCGATCCGGCAGAAATTGCCCGTATCGGCGATACCATCGATCTGACCGATCGCGCCGGCATTTCCGTCTATGGCGACCGCGCTCAGCAATCCGTTTCGGACTATTCCGACAAGATTCTCCGCGAGGTCCGAAATCGGGATCTTGGCGAAGTCGGCAGGCTGCTGACCGATATCATCATCAAGTCGAAGAAGCTTGACCCTGCATCGCTGAAGGATGAGGGCTTCCTTTCTAAGATATTCTCGTCGTTCAAGGCGAGGCTGGAACGCTTCAAGGAGGAGTTCGAGGATGTGGCCGGCCAGATCGACCGCATCGGCCTCGAGCTCGATCGGCACAAGGATACGCTTCGCCGCGACATCGCGCTTCTCGACGATCTCCATGAGGAGACGAAGCAGTCCATCCTGCAGCTCGACGCCTATGTCCAGGCTGGCAAGACCTTTGCCGAGCATTTTCGCAGTGTCGAACTGCCGAAGCTGAAAAGTGCCGCCGACGCGGCCGCTGCCAATCCCGGCGGCGGCATGTTGGAGGCGCAGACTTATCAGGACAACGTGCAAGCCCTCGACCGGCTCGAGAAGCGGGTATTCTACCTGCAGCAGGCGCGCCAGCTCGGCATTCAGCAATTGCCGCAGATCCGCATCGTTCAGGCCGGCGACGAGACGCTGATCGAGAACCTGCAGGCGACGTCGGCGCTGACTGTGCCGGCCTGGAAGCAGAAGATGGTGATTCTGCTGGGGTTGTCCCGACAGAAATCGGCGCTTGAGCTGCAGAAGACCGTCACCGACGCCACCAACGACATGATCCGCCAGGCATCCGAGATGATGAAGGACCAGGCGATTGCCATCGAGCAGCAGTCGCAGCGCGGCATCGTCGATATCGATACGCTCGCCGCCGCCAATCGTGACCTGATCGATACCATCAACGGCGTCTTGAAGGTGCAGGAGGAGGGCCGCAGGAAGCGGGCAGAAGCCGAGCAGCAAATGGAGAAAATGACCGTCGAACTCAAGAAAGCAATGATCGAGGCACGATGAGCGGCATGATGATCCGCACATTTCTCACCGGACTGGCGCTGACGGCTGCTCTTGTCCTCACAGGCTGCAATTTAGGCGGCAAGGATCCGAAATTCTCGATCGTCTCCGGCTCGGAAAACACCGTTATGCAGCCTATCGTCGAGGAATTCTGCAAACAGAAGAGCGCGACCTGCAGCTTCACCTATGAAGGCACGCTGGATATTGGTCTGGCACTGCAGAGCGACAAAGGCGTCGAACAGGACGCCGTCTGGCCGGCATCGAGTGTCTGGGTCGATATTTTCGATACCAAACGTCGCGTGAAGTCGCTGACATCGGTGGCGCAGATGCCAGTCATTCTCGGCGTGCGCAGCTCCAAGGCCGAGGCGCTCGGCTGGGTCGGCAAGCCGGTCTATATGAAAGACATATTGGCGGCGGTTAAGGGCGGCTCGCTGAAGTTTCTCATGACCTCGGCAACCCAGTCCAATTCAGGCGCGAGCGCCTATCTCGCCATGCTTTCAAGCGCGCTCGGCAACAAGCCCGTCATCGAGCCGGGCGATCTCGACAAGCCGGACGTCCAGGACACCGTCAGGGCATTGCTTGCCGGGGTCGAACGCTCGTCCGGTTCGTCCGGCTGGCTTGCGGACCTCTACACGGAATCCGCCAGCAAGGGCACGCTCTACGATGCCATGTGGAACTACGAGGCGGTGCTGAAGGAGACCAATGACAAGCTCATCGGCATGGGCAAGGAGCCGCTTTACGCGATCTATCCGGCCGATGGCGTCGCGATTGCGGATTCGCCGATCGGTTTTATCGATCACGGACGCGGGCCTGAGGTCGAGGCCTTTTTCAACGAGCTTGTCGCCTATCTGCGTTCCGCACCCGTACAGAAGCGCATTGCCGATACCGGCCGCCGCATTCCATTGGCAGATGTTGCAGCCAAAGGGGACCCGAGTTGGAATTTCGACCCGACCCGGCTGGTGACGGCGATCCGGATGCCGGAGCCGGCCGTGATTCGCCAGGCGCTCGATCTCTATCAAGGCGCATTGCGTAAGCCTTCGCTGACGGCCCTCTGCCTCGATTTCTCCGGTTCGATGGGGGGCAAGGGCGAGAGTCAATTGCAGGCCGCCATGCAGTTCCTGTTCAATCCGGATGAAACCGGCAAGGTCCTGGCGCAATGGACGCCGGCAGACCGCATCATGGTCATTCCTTTCGACAGCCGCGTGCGGACGACCCTTTTGGCGACGGGCGACCCGGCGCAACAGAAGAGCCTTGTCGACAAGGTGGCGCGGCAGCATGCCGGTGGCGGCACCGATATGTATGCCTGCGCAAGCACGGCGCTTGGCAGCATGAAGGATACCCCAAACCTTTCGTCCTATCTGCCGGCGATCGTCATCATGACCGACGGAAAGTCTGACGATGCAAGCCGCGAATTCCTCGACGAGTGGAAGGCTACCAATCCGCATGTGCCGGTTTTCGGCATCACCTTTGGCGATGCCGACAAGACGCAGCTCGATGCTCTGGCCAAAGCGACATCGGCGCGGGTGTTCGATGGCAGGGATGATCTCGTCAGCGCGTTCCGCGCCGTGCGTGGATACAACTAGGACAGCGATGCGAAACTGGTTCGGCAATGACTGGAATTGGATCGTGGCAGGGCTCGCCGCCGCGATCGTCGTTCCCATCTTGAGTTTCTTTGCCAAGATGCCGTTGTGGATCGGGGCCGTTATCGGTCTGCTGGTCTTTGCGGGCCTTGTCTTCGCCCTGTCGCCGCGCCGGCTTTTCGAAGGCCTGGACGCAAAGGCCATCGGCAAAGGGCGGCTCGATTTCGCGCGCGATCTTTTGACCGCGGCCGCTCCGGCGGCGCAAAGACTGGAAACCTCCTCGGACCATATTACCAATAAGGAGACTGCAAAGCGCGTGCGGCATCTGGCCGAGATCGCCGCCGACGTCTTCGCCAAAGTGGAGGCGAGCCCGGAAAGTGCCGGTACGGTGAGGCGGTTCCTCAGCTATTACCTGCCGCGCGCTGCCGAAGTCGCCGAGGGTTTCGCCACCCTCGAAGCTAAACGTCTACCCGACCAAAAACGGTTGCAGGAAGTGGATCTCGTGCTCGCCAAGCTCGAGGATGCCTTCGTGCACTATTCGGATAGCCTCGTCGACGACAGGCTCGATACGCTAGACACCGAGCTGCGCCTCATACAGGCCTCGCTCAAAGAGGATATCGGACGCTGATGGCCATCTCTCGCCGCGCCTTTGGAGTAGGACTACTTGCTGCGGGCGTCGCCGGCACCGGCGGTTATATCGCCGTGAGGGACAGGCCGGAGTTCCAGGGACTGCTCGGCAACCGCACGAAGCTCTTCGGCTTCATCGGCGGTGAGAAGGAGGCGTTTCTTGCTGACAATGACGTCGTCGGCGCTCTGCATGGCTATGGGCTGGATATAGACAGCCGCGTGGCCGGCTCCGTCGAGATGGTGCGCGAGCAGGCGCTTCTGTCGCAGACCCCCGCTTTCCTCTGGCCGTCGTCCTCGATCATGGTCGATATTGCCCGGCAGAGCGGGGTCAAGATCCGCAATGACCGTGTGGTGCTGAACACTCCGGTCGTTGTCTACACCTGGCAGCCGGTGGTCGATGGATTGATGAAAACGGGGCTGGTCAGCGTCACGTCGACGGGTCAGCATCAGCTTGATCTCAAGGCATTGCTCGACGCCGTTCTTGCGGGGACAAGCTGGTCCAAGCTCGGGGTCGACTCGCTTTATGGGCAGGCACGTATCGTCTCGACCGATCCAAACCGCTCCAATTCCGGTTTCATGTTTGCCGGACTGGTCTTAAGCCTGTTTGCCGGCAATATCGCGACTACTGCCGGTCTCGACCAATTCGGCGACAAGGCGCAGACTATCTTCCGCAATATGGGCTTCAAGTCGCCTTCTTCCGGCAAGCTTTTCGATCAATATCTGGCTGGCGGCCTCGGGGGCGAACCGATGATCGTCGGCTACGAGAATCAGCTGGTCGAATGGATTATCGCGGACCCCGAGCGATGGAGGCGCGTTCAATCGAGTTCCACCGCCAAACCCGTCGTGCTTTACCCGCACCCCACGGTCTATTCCTCGCATCCCCTTATCGTCATCGACGAGAGCGCCAATCGGCTGATGGATGCGCTGACAAGCCCGAAGCTGCAGGAACTTGCCTGGACCAAGCACGGCTTCCGCGGGCCGCTGGGTACGGCAACCGGGAATGCCGATAGTGCGATTGCGGGCCTCCTGCCGGCCGAGATCGACGCCGTGCTGCCGATACCCGACGCCAGCGTCATGCTTGCGCTGCTCGATAAGCTGGCGGCATAAGGGCAGGGACCCGCGCATTTTTTCCGCCTAAGCCTTGCATTCTTGATAAATCGAATGTATGGGCAGCCGCATTCCACACGTAAGGCATGGGATTGTCCGGGAGAAATCCGGATCGTTCCGCCCGGTGGCATCTTCGAAGAGGATGCTGTTCGCCTTGCGGAGGTTCAACCGGAAAAGGAGTCAAAGGCATGGCATTGCCTGATTTTTCTATGCGTCAGCTTCTGGAAGCTGGTGTTCACTTCGGCCACCAGACGCATCGCTGGAACCCGAAGATGAAGCCGTACATCTTCGGCGATCGTAACAACATTCACATTATCGACCTCGCCCAGACGGTTCCGATGCTGAGCCGCGCCCTGCAGGTCGTCAGCGACACCGTTGCCCGTGGCGGCCGCGTTCTGTTCGTCGGCACCAAGCGCCAGGCGTCCGAACTGATCGCCGACAGCGCAAAGCGTTCGGCTCAGTACTACGTCAATGCCCGCTGGCTCGGCGGCATGATGACCAACTGGAAGACGATTTCGAATTCTATTCAGCGTCTGCGCAAGCTCGACGAAATCCTCAACGGCGAAGCCCAGGGCTTCACCAAGAAGGAACGTCTGAACCTTGAGCGCGAGCGTGAAAAGCTAGACAAGGCTCTTGGCGGTATCCGCGATATGGGCGGCACCCCGGACCTGATGTTCATCATCGACACCAACAAGGAAAAGATCGCGATCGACGAAGCCAAGCGCCTTGGCATTCCGGTCGTCGCAATCATCGATTCGAACTGCGATCCGGACCTGATCGACTATCCGATTCCGGGCAATGACGACGCCTCGCGTGCTATCGCTCTCTACTGCGACCTCATCTCGCGCGCTGCCATCGACGGCATCGCTCGTCAGCAGAGCGCATCCGGCCGCGACCTCGGCGCTTCCATCGAAGCTCCGATCGAGGAGACTCTGGTGGACGGCACCGAAGCCTGATCGCGCCCCGCGGCGGACAGACCTTTGTCCGTCTGGGCCTATTGAAATCCGGGATAAGGCCGTTTGCGACTTCAAGAAGTTCGGGCGGCCTTATCGCGTTTTACATAACGCCTTGCCTGGGCGGTAAATCCAGGCTTGTTCCAATCGAGAATTCCACAGTATGACGCAGCTTCATAACGCTGTCATACTTACGGGTACATTTCGTCCCTCAAATCGGTGCCGCTTCGGCTCAAAACCGCATGCCGCACCGTATGAACCGACAAGAGGAAGCTTATGACCGAGATTACGGCTGCACTGGTGAAGGAACTGCGCGAAAAGTCTGGCGCAGGCATGATGGACTGCAAGAAGGCGCTGACCGAAACCAACGGCGATATCGAAGCCGCGATCGACTGGCTGCGCGCTAAGGGCATCTCCAAGGCCGACAAGAAGTCCGGCCGCACCGCCGCTGAAGGCTTGGTCGCCATTGCCGGCGCCGGTCACAAGGCCGTTGTCGTCGAGCTCAACTCCGAAACCGACTTTGTGGCCCGTAACGATGCCTTCCAGGACCTCGCTCGCGGCATCGCCGAAGTTGCGCTGTCCACCGACGGCACGGTCGAAGCCATTTCGGCTGCGACCTATCCCGCATCCGGCAAGCCGGTCGCAGACACCATCAAGGACGCGATCGCAACCATCGGCGAGAACATGACGCTTCGTCGCGCGGCCAAGCTGGAAGTCGAGCACGGCGTCGTGGCGACCTACATCCACAACGCTGCAGGCGACGGTATCGGCAAGCTCGGCGTTCTGGTCGCGCTGAAGTCGGTCGGTGACAAGGCCGTTCTGACGTCGATCGGCCGCCAGGTTGCCATGCACATTGCTGCGACCAACCCGCTCGCTATCCGCGCCGAAGAAGTCGATGCCGCGGTCGCCGAGCGCGAACGCAACGTCTTCATCGAGCAGTCCCGCGAATCCGGCAAGCCGGACAACATCATCGAAAAGATGGTGGAAGGCCGCATGCGCAAGTTCTTCGAGGAAGTCGCTCTTCTCTCGCAGGCTTTCGTCATCAACCCGGACCTGACCGTCGCTGCTGCCATCAAGGAAGCTGAAAAGACCGCCGGCGCGCCGATCGAAATCACCGGCATGGCCCGTCTGCTTCTCGGTGAAGGCATCGAGAAGGAAGAGACCGACTTCGCTGCCGAAGTCGCCGCTGTTGCCAAGGGCTGATAGGCGAAATCATTTCGCCTGTTGACGAAACGAAACCATACCCCAGATAGGTGAAACCATATCAGGGGAAACCCGTGGGCATCGCGTGACAACGCGGTGCCCTTCGTGTATCCGGCATTCACAATTAATCCCCCCGCGATCACTTCAAGGAGCCACGATGTCCCAGCCGATCTACAAGCGCGTATTGCTCAAGGCCTCCGGCGAAGCTCTGATGGGCAGCCAAGGGTTCGGTATCGACGTTACCGTCGCTGACCGGATTGCATCCGATATTGCTGAAGCGCGCGAGATGGGTGTCGAAGTCGGCGTCGTCGTCGGCGGTGGCAATATTTTCCGCGGCGTCGCCGTGGCCTCCAAGGGAGGAGACCGCGTGACCGGCGACCATATGGGCATGCTCGGGACCATCATCAACGCGCTGGCATTGGCCACCTCGCTGCGCAAGCTGGACATCGATACGGTGGTACTCTCCGCCATTTCCATGCCGGAAATCTGCGAAAGTTTTTCGCAGCGCGCCACGCTCTATCATCTCTCGCTTGGCCGTGTGGTGATCTTTGCCGGTGGCACCGGCAATCCCTTTTTCACCACCGATTCCGCGGCAGCGCTGCGCGCCGCCGAAATGGGCGCCGAGGCAATCTTCAAGGGCACGCAGGTCGATGGCATCTATTCCGCCGATCCGAAGAAGTTCCCGGATGCTGAGCGCTTCGAGCATCTGACCCATAGTCAGGTGCTGGAAAAGGGGCTCGCCGTCATGGATGTGGCGGCTGTGGCACTGGCGCGGGAAAATTCAATTCCGATCATCGTCTTTTCAATTCATGAAAAAGGCGGCTTCGCGGAAATCTTGACCGGCGGCGGCCACAAGACCATCGTATCAGACAACTGACGTTCCGGTGGCACCGGCTCCGCCCGGCGCCGCCTACTACATGGGAGTTTAAACATATGAGTGAAGGCACCGACCTCAAGGAACTGAAGCGCCGCATGGATGGCGCCATTGCGGCATTCAAGAGCGATATCGCCTCGCTGCGCACGGGGCGCGCATCCGCCAACATTCTCGACCCGGTCACGGTAGAAGCCTATGGTTCGCGCATGCCGCTGAACCAAGTCGCCAACATCACCGTGCCCGAGCCCCGCATGCTGACCGTCTCCGTCTGGGACAAGGCGATGGTGGGCGCCGTCGAGCGGTCGATCCGCGAATCCAATCTCGGCCTCAACCCGATCGTCGATGGACAAAATCTGCGCATTCCGTTGCCGGAACTCAACGAAGAGCGCCGTCGTTCGCTGGTCAAGGTCGCCCATGAATATGCCGAGAAGGCGAAGGTGGCGATTCGCCATGTCCGCCGTGACGGCATGGATGGTCTCAAAAAGGCCGAAAAGGACGGTGTAATCGGTCAGGACGAAAGCCGTGCCCAGTCCGAGCGTGTGCAGAAGATGACGGACGATACGATTTCGGACATCGACCGCTTGCTAGCCGAGAAAGAAAAGGAAATCATGCAGGTCTGATTGCATGCTAGAGCATCCCGCTTTCGGTCAGGAGACATTGAAAGCGGCGAGGGTGCGCTAGATTTATAAGCCTAGAGCATTTCCTGCCGAACGAAACCGGATCCATATGTCAGCTCCCACCTTCTCTGCCATACCCCATCACGTTGCCATCATCATGGATGGCAATGGGCGCTGGGCCAATGCGCGCGGTCTGCCGCGCACCATGGGTCACCGTAAGGGCGTAGAGGCGGTGCGGGAGACGGTGAGAGCCGCCGGTGATGTCGGTGTAAAATACTTGACGCTCTTTGCATTCTCCTCGGAGAACTGGCGCCGTCCCGAAACAGAGGTGAGCGATCTTCTTGGTCTGCTCAAAGCCTTCATCCGACGGGACCTTGCGGAATTGCATCGCCAGAACGTCCGCATTCGGGTGATTGGAGATCGCTACAATCTGCGCAGCGATATCCTGCCGTTGTTGATCGAGGCGGAAGAGACCACCAGGGACAATACTGCCCTGACGCTGGTCATTGCCTTCAATTATGGCTCACGCGACGAGATCGCTCGCGCCGTTGTCGGTCTCGCCAAGGACGTCGAAGCCGGGCGACTGCGCCCGCAGGATATCCACCCCGAATTGATCGATGCCCGGCTGGATACTGCCGGAATACCCGATCCCGATCTGATCATCAGGACCAGCGGTGAGGAGCGGCTGTCGAACTTTCTACTCTGGCAGGCCGCCTATTCGGAATTCATGTTCATGCCGGAATACTGGCCGGATTTCAGCCGCGATCTTTTCTTCTCCGCGCTGGAGAAGTACGCCGCGCGCGACCGGCGGTTTGGTGGCCTTTCAGCCAAGCAGGCCGCGGCCGTGGGGTCGTGATGAGTCGTGAGCTCAGGCTGCGCATCATTTCCGGCGTCATCCTCGCCGCGGTCGTTCTGGCTGCCACGTGGTATGGCGGCCTGAGCTTTCGCATCCTGGCGGCGGCGATAGGCCTGCTCGTCTATTATGAATGGTCGACGATAACGGATCTGCATGGCCGCGATCCCCAGGGCAATGCACTCGGCTGGTTGGGCCTGGTCCTGATAGCCGGCGCGACGCTGATGGAGGAATCGGTCTATTCCCTGGAAGTGTTGGTCGTCTTCGTTGCGATCACGGCCATCATGGTCACTATACGCCACAAAAGCTGGTGGCTGCCCGGCGGAATATTCTATGCGGGATTGACGGCCATAGCCCTCGCCGAGATCCGCGACGACGATCTGCGCGGCTTCGTGCTGATGCTGTTCATCTTCGCCACGGTTTGGGCGACGGATATTTTCGCCTATTTCGTCGGCCGTGCGATCGGAGGACCGAAGCTTGCCCCGCGCATATCGCCGGGGAAGACATGGTCGGGCGCGATCGGTGGTGCTATCGCCGCCGTTATCGCCGGCACGGCGGTCGTCTGGAGTTTTTTTTCTGCGGATGATTTATGGATTCCGGCGCTCGCGCTTGTGCTGTCAATCTGCAGTCAGATCGGTGATTTATTCGAGTCTTTCATCAAGCGCCGTTTCGGAGTCAAAGACTCCAGTCACCTGATTCCCGGCCATGGCGGCGTCATGGATCGGGTCGATGGACTAATTTTTGCTTGTTTTGCGGCGTTTTTGTTAGCTATCGTAATATCGCTGACAATGAGCGGCGAGACTATGTCATTGGGCGGCGTTCTGCTCGGTGTCTGAAATCAACGCGAACAGGATCGTTGCATGGGTAGCGCGGCAGGCATCATCGGCTTCTTGACGAACAACGTCATCACGTTTGTTTTCGTGCTGTCATTGCTCGTTTTTGTGCATGAGATGGGTCATTATTTGGTCGGGCGCTGGTCCGGCATCCGTATCATGGCATTTTCGCTCGGTTTTGGTCCGGAAATCGCCGGCTTTACCGATCGCCACGGCACCCGCTGGAAGCTGTCGATCATCCCCCTTGGCGGCTATGTCCGTTTCTTCGGCGACGAGGACGCATCGAGCAAGACCGATGTCGACCAACTCTCAGCCATGACGGAGGAGGAGCGCGCCCGGTCCTTTGCCGGCGCCAAGCTCTGGAAGCGGGCGGCAACCGTCGCGGCCGGTCCGATCGCCAATTTTATTCTCGCCATCGCAATCTTCGCCGTGCTCTTCAGTGTCTATGGCCGCACCGTCGCCGATCCGGTTGTCGCCATGGTCACGCGCGGAGGTGCAGCCGCTGAAGCGGGGATTGAACCCGGCGACCGTCTCGTCGCCATCGACGGCACGAAGGTGACGACTTTCGACGAGGTGCAGCGCTATGTCGGCCTGCGCCCCGGCCGCAATATTGTGCTGACCGTCGAACGCGACGGTCAGAAGCGAGAATTCGGGATCGTGCCGAAACTCGTGGAAGACACTGATCAGTTCGGCAACAAAATGGAGATGGGCCGCATCGGCATCGCTCTCGTCGATCCGCTGGTGACGGCGGTCGCGCCGAGTGGACCGGCCGCCCAGGCGGGAGTGCAGGCAGGCGACCGTCTGATCGCCGTCGACGGCAACAATGTTGCGACCTACTACGATATCGCACGCTATGTCGCCGATCGCCCCGGCAAGAGCCTCGTCCTGACCGTCGAGCGCAACGGCCAAACACGCGATTTTCCGATGGTGCCGGAAACCCTGACGGCAACCGACGCTTCTGGAAACAAGAAGGATGTCGGTAGCATCGGCATTTCGCCGGTGGACCCGCTCGTTGCTTCGATTGTACCGGGCAGCCCTGCCGAAGAAGCGGGCATTATCGTCGGCGACCGCATCCTGTCCGCGGATGGGCGCACGATCGATGCCATCGGCGAGGTGCAGCGTTATGTCGCTTCCCGCCCGGACAAGGCCGTGACGCTGTCCGTCGAGCGCGGCGGCAAGACGCTTGACGTCCAGGTGGTGCCGAAGAAGGCGGAAGAACCCGATGCCTTCGGCAACCAGATGGAGATCAGCAGCATCGGTATTGCCGACGGCCAGAAGCCGATCAAACTCCGCTATGAGACATATGGTCCGCTCCAGGCACTGAGCGAAGGCGTCAAGCAAACCGGTAGCATTGTTTCCGGCACCTTCGAATACCTCGGCAACGTCATCGGCGGTTACATGAAAGCGGATCAGCTTGGCGGCCCCATCCGGGTCGCGCAACTTTCCGGGCAGATGGCAACCCTGGGTTTTTCGGCGGTGCTCCAATTCGCCGCCATACTTTCTGTTTCCATTGGGTTATTAAATTTGATGCCGGTGCCGGTACTTGATGGCGGGCACTTGATGTTCTATGCGATTGAAGCCGTAAGGGGAAACCGCTGGGTGCGCGGGCGCAAGATATCGCTTTCCGAATTGGTTTTGCGATGGTGCTGTCACTCATGGTGTTTGCGACATGGAACGACATCAGCTCCAGGATAGGCTGATGGGGCAGTAAAGAGGAAATAACGATTTATTTACGCTGTTTCAAAGCTGTAGTGGCGAATGAGCCACGGTTTGAAATGAAGTAAACAGAAATTAACGTGCTCCCTTGCTTGTATGTCAAAAGCGGGTAAAACGACACACGTGGCCGGAATCGGGTTCGCTCGGGGCTGGGGACGACTGATAAAAAGGTAAGAAGTTAAGATGAAGGCTGGTTCAAGATTTTTGAACGCAGTATCGGCGGTAGCGCTGTCTGCTGGTGTTGTTGCGTCGGGCGCTGGTGTTATCACCCTTGCTTCTGCCTCCGTTGCAGAAGCCGCTGTCATACAACGGATCGATGTCAGGGGAGCTGAGCGCGTTGGTGCAGAGGCTGTTCGCGACAATATGACGATCAAGCCTGGCAAGAACTTCTCGCCTGCTGATATCGATAATTCGGTAAAGCAGCTTTATGCCACCGGATACTTCTCCGATGTGCACGTGACCGTCTCTGGCAGCACGCTGGTCGTTTCCGTCAAGGAAAACCAGCTGATCAACGCGGTGGTCTTCAACGGCAACCACAAGATCAAGGACGACAAGCTGCAAGGCATCGTTCAGACCCATGCTGCCGGCCCCTACAACGAAAGCCAGATTCAGGCCGACATCAAGACCATCAAGGACGCCTACGCCGCGATCGGTCGTAACGACGTCCAGGTGACGACGCAGACCGTTCCGGTCGCGGAGGGTCGCATCAATGTGGCCTTCGTCATCAACGAAGGTGAGCGCACGAAGATCGACAAGATCAACTTCTCGGGCAACCAGGCTTACAGCAGCGGTCGCCTCGCTTCGGTCATCAGTACCAAGAAGAGCAATTTCCTGTCGTTTCTGACCCGCAAGGACGTCTACAGCGCCGAGCGCCAGCAGGCGGACCAGGATGCGCTGCGTCAGTTCTATTACAATCACGGTTATGCCGATTTCCGCATCGTCAGTGCCGATGCGACGCTGAACGAGCAAACCAACGAATACACGCTGAACTTCAACGTCGATGAAGGTCCGCGCTATACCTATGGCGACATCAATGTCGTTTCGACGGTTGAGGGCATCAATGCGGACGACCTGAAGAGCCTGGTCATCACCCACAAGGGCGATGTCTACAGCGCCAAGGACATCCAGACCTCGATCGAAAACATTTCCAAGCGCGTTGCGTCCGCCGGCTATCCGTTTGCTCGCATCACGCCGCGCGGAAACCGTGATCTGAGCGGCCACACGATCGGTATCGAATATCTGGTCGATCAGGGCGAGCGCGCCTATGTCGAGCGCATCGAGATCCGCGGCAACACCCGCACGCGTGATTACGTCATTCGCCGCGAGTTCGACCTCAATGAAGGCGACGCTTTCAACCAGGAAATGATCACTCGCGCCAAGCGCCGTCTCGACGCGCTCGGCTACTTCACCAAGGTCGATATCTCCACCGCCCAGGGCAGCGCACCGGATCGCGTCGTTGTTATCGTCAACGTCGAAGACCAGCCGACTGGTTCGTTCGGTATCGGCGCGGGTTACGCCGTCGGCAACAATGGCGGTCTGTTGCTGGAAGCTTCGGTTGAAGAAAAGAACTTCCTCGGTCGTGGCCAGTACATCCGTATCGCTGCAGGTGCCGGCACGCAGGGCAGCCGTACCTATAACATCTCGTTCACCGAGCCCTACTTCCTCGGCTATCGTCTGGCTGCCGGCTTCGACATCTTCAAGAACCAGACCTCGAGCGACGATTTCTACGACTATTCGGAAGAAGGCTTCTCGCTGCGCGTTACCGCGCCGATCACCGAGAACTTCGCGACGACCCTGCGCTATAACTACAAGCGCCTCGAGTACACCGGAACGAATGATTGGCAGGATAACCTGTCCGCTCCCTATATAAATCTCGTGGAGAATGGCCCCTGGATTCAGTCGACGGTTTCGCAGACCTTCACTTACAATACCCTGGACGACCAGAACCTGCCGCGTGAAGGTATCATCGCCAAATTCACGCATGAATATGCGGGTCTGGGCGGCGACTCCGACTTCTACAAGCTGAGCGGTAAGGCTCGTTACTATAAGATGATCAGTGACGAGGCCGATATTATCGGCTCACTGACGGTCGGTGCTGGTTACGTGCTGCCAACCAACGGCAACCTGAACGTCTTCGATCAGTTCACGCTCGGTGGTCGCGAAGTCCGCGGCTTCGAGAATGCTGGTATCGGTCCGCGTACGTCGCATGGCGACCCGCTTGGCGGTACGACCTACTTTACCGCTTCGGCTGAGGCGAGCATGCCGATGCCCGGCGTTCCGCAGGATATCGGTCTGCGGCTCGCAGCCTTTGCCGATGCGGGCACGCTCTACGGCAACAAGGCCGATCTCTTCGGTGACGTATTGCACGACAGCAGCGCGATCCGTGCCTCGTTGGGTGCGGGCCTGATCTGGGCGTCGCCCTTCGGCGTCATCCGTGTTGACTATGCTGTGCCGGTTCTCAAGCAAGACTTCGACAAGACTGAGAATTTCCGGTTTGGCATTGCCAACCAGTTCTGATATCCGCAGCCCAGAACTGCAGACTTAACACCGTTCTGGAGCTGGTGCTTATGGAACATATCGGTTTTTTCCCGCCCCATGATGGCGTCAGCCTCCGTGCGCTGGCCGAGCATCTTGGGGCGGAGCTTGTTGATGAGGCCTTTGCCGGTGTCATCATCAAGTCCATCGCTCCCGTTTACCGGGCTGGCGAAGGCGACGTTTGCTATATTCTTTCCCGGAAGAACCGGGCGGAACTGGAGACCTGCCGGGCTTCGGCGATCATTTGTCTGCCGGCATTGAAGTCTTTCGTTCCCGCCCACATTCCGGTTCTCCTTTCCAGAAAGCCACATACGGATTTCGCGCTGGCCGGTGCTTTGCTGCATCCGCAAGCCATGCGCCCGGTTGCGTTGACATCGGCCCCGACATTGATTTCGCCGGCGGCCTTCATCGATCCGACTGTCAAGCTTGAAGCGGATGTCGGCGTGGAGCCATGCGCAGTCATCGGAGCAGGTGCTGAGATCGGCGAGGGAACACGCATCGGAGCAGGCGCCATGATCGGTCCGGGCGTCAAGATCGGGCGCAATTGCACGATCGGCGGCGGCGCCAGTGTGCTTTGTTCCTATCTCGGTAATGGCGTGATCATCCACAATGGCGCGCGTATCGGCCAGGACGGTTTTGGCTATGCGCCGGCACCGCGGGGCATGGTGAAGATCGTGCAGATCGGCCGCGTCATCATTCAGGATAACGTCGAGATCGGCGCCAACACCACGATCGATCGCGGCACCATGGATGATACGGTCATCGGCGAGGGCACCAAGATCGACAATCAGGTACAGATCGGACATAACGTCCGTATCGGCCGCCATTGCGCCATCGTCAGCCAGGTCGGCATAGCCGGCAGCACGACGATTGGCGACGGTGTGCAGATCGGCGGTCAGGCCGGCCTGAATGGTCATATCCATATCGGCGACGGTGTTCAGATCGGCGCCAAGAGCGGTGTGATGAACAGCATTCCGGCGGGTGAGCGTTATGCGGGCCTTCCGGCCCGGCCGTTGTGGGATTTTCTGAGAGAGTCGGCGGAGATCGCAAAACGGTCAGGAGCCAGGGACAAGAAGGACGGGAGTGCGGAGCATGACTGAAGAAGCCAAGACGTCGCTGTCGACGGCGGACGTCATCGAAATTATGAAGCTTTTGCCGCATCGCTATCCTCTCCTGATGGTCGATAAGATCATCGAGATCGACAGCGATAATTCCGCGATCGGTATCAAGAACATCACGGCCAATGAGCCGCAGTTTACCGGCCACTTCCCGGGATCGCCGATCATGCCGGGCGTTCTGCTGATCGAAGGCATGGCGCAGACGGCAGGCGCGATCTGCGCCCGCAAAGACGGAATCGGCGGCAACCTCGTCTATTTCATGACAATCGACAATGCCCGTTTCCGTAAGCCGGTCGTGCCTGGCGACCGTGTTGAATTTCACGTCGCCAAGCTCAAGCAGCGCGGCACGATCTGGAAGTTCCACTGTGACGCCAAGGTCGATGGTTCGCTGGTTGCCGAGGCCGATATCGGCGCGATGATCGTACGGAAGGACCAAGAGCAGGCATGAGCAGCATCGCAAAAAGCGCGCGCATTCATAAGCTCGCGGTCGTCGAGGACGGAGCGGTCATCGGCGAGAATGTCGTCGTCGGCCCGTTCTGCCATGTCGGTCCCAAGGTCGTGTTGAATGATGCTGTCGAGCTGCTGACGCATGCAATCGTGACCGGCCGGACGACGATCGGTAAGGGCACGAAGATATTCCCCATGGCGGTCGTCGGTGGCGATCCGCAGAGTGTGCATCACGGCGGCGAAGAGACGACGCTGGACGTCGGCGAGAATTGCACGATCCGCGAAGGCGTGACTATCAACACCGGCACGGCTGACTACGGCGGTAAGACCATCGTCGGCAACAACAATCTGTTCCTTGCCAATTCGCACGTCGCCCATGATTGCCGTGTCGGCAACAATGTCATCATGTCGAACAATGTCATGCTGGCCGGGCATGTCACCATCGAAGACCGCGCTATCCTCGGCGGCGGCTGCGCTGTGCATCAATTCACCCGCATCGGTCGGCAAGCCTTCATCGGCGGTCTTTCGGCCGCGAGCTATGACGTTATTCCCTATGGCATGCTGAACGGAAATCCGGGTGTGCTCTCGGGTCTCAACATAGTCGGCATGTCCCGCGCGGGAATTGAGCGCTCGATCATCCATACGGTTCGCCGCGCCTATAAAAGCATTTTCGAAGGCGAAGGCTCGATCCGCGACAATGCGGCCGCGATCCGCGATGAATATGCCGATTGCAAGGAAGTGATGGAGATCCTCGATTTCATCGCCGCCGACAGCGATCGCGCGTTGTCGTCGCCCAATCGTGGCAAGAGCTGAGGTGGCCGCGAGCGGTCAAGACCATAAAGGCCGGCTGGCGATCATCGCGGGTAGTGGCTTTTTGCCCGCCTATGTTGCCGATGCCGCGCGCCAAGCCGGCGAAAATCCGGTTGTTATTGCACTGACGGATGAAGCGGATCGGGATTGGTCCGGTTTCGACCATGCCAATCTCGGTGTCGGCAATTTTGCCGGCCTCGAGACCATGTTCCGCCGCTATGGCGTCGACCGGGTCGTGATGTCCGGCGGCGTTGCGCGCCGCCCCGCCTGGCGCGATGTGCGCCCAACCTGGCGCGTGATCAGGGAGCTGCCATCGACCATCCGCACCCTTCTTTCCGGCGGCGACAATGCCGTGCTGCAGATGGTGATTCGCCTGATCGAGGCCGGTGGCGTCCGGGTCGTCGGCGCACATGAAATCGCACCGGATCTACTGGCGACCACCGGGCCACTTGGCCGCCTCTCGCCGTCGGAAGAGGACCTGCGCGATATCGCGCAAGGTGCAAAGGCAGCCGATGCCTTGGGGCTGCTGGATGTCGGGCAGGGCGCCGTCAGCGTCGGCGGTCGCGTCGTGGCGCTGGAAGGCGCCGAGGGCACGGACAAGATGATCGAGCGTGTCGCAAGTTTGCGGGCTGAGGGGCGCATATCAACGCGTCGCCGCGGCGTGCTGGTCAAGCTCTGCAAGCCGCAGCAAGATGTGCGCGCCGATCTGCCATCGATCGGAGTTTCGACTGTGCTCAACGCCAAGAAGGCTGGTCTTGCCGGTGTTGCCGTCGAGGCGGGCAGGGCGCTGGTGCTCGACCGCGAGGCGGTCATCGCTGCTGCTGACGAGACCGGGCTTTTCGTCTGCGGCATCGACCGTGGCCTCAGCGCGGAGGGCTTCATGTGAGCGGCGTGCCATTGAAGCTGGCTGTAGTCGCTGGTGAGGTCTCCGGCGATCTGCTCGGCGGCGATCTCGTCGCGGCACTGAAGCAACGATTCGACGGTCCTGTGGAACTGATAGGCGTCGGCGGCGATGCGTTGGAGGCGCAGGGCTTGCGCTCGCTTTTCGATTATTCCGAACTGTCGATCATGGGTTTTGCGCAGGTTATCAAGCGCTTGCCGAAACTGCTTGCTCGCATCCGTCAGACGGCGGACGCCATCATCGCGGCCAAGCCTGATGTCCTTCTGATCATTGATAGCCCGGATTTCACCCATCGCGTCGCCAAAAAAGTGCGCGCAGCGCTGCCGGATTTGCCGGTCGTCGATTATGTCTGTCCGAGCGTCTGGGCGTGGAAAGAGTACCGCGCGCAGAAAATGCTCGCCTATGTCGATCACGTGTTGGCAATCCTGCCGTTCGAGCCGGCGGCAATGCAGCGGCTGGCGGGGCCGGCGACGACCTATGTCGGCCATCGCCTGACAGTGGATCCGAGCCTGCTCGAGACCCGCCGCCGGCGCAAGCTTCGCGTTCTGAGTGCGCCTGATGGCGAGAAGACGATCCTGCTGTTGCCTGGTTCGCGCTCCTCGGAAATCCGCCAGCTTCTGCCGGTTTTCGAGCAGGCGGTACTGGAGCTTAGCCGGCGAGATGATCGCGTTCGTTACCTGCTGCCCACCGTTCCGCGACAGGAGGCATTGGTGCGTTCCCTCCTTGAAAACTGGAGCGTCAAGCCGGATGTTTTCGTCGGTCAGGATGCCAAGTGGAACGCTTTTGCGGAAGCGGATGCGGCGATGGCGGCCTCCGGCACGGTGATCCTGGAACTGGGGCTTGCCGGTGTCCCCGTTGTCTCGACCTACAAGACCGAGTGGCTCGCCCGGTTTGTGATGACGCGCATCAAGACCTGGACAGCGGCCTTGCCGAACCTGATTGCGGATTATGCGGTCTTACCCGAGCTGATCAACGACGTGCTGCTGCCCGGCCTGCTGGCGCGCTACATGGAGCGACTGTCCAACGATACGACGGAGCGGGCGGCCATGCTTCAGGGCTATGATCTGGTGTGGCAGCGTATGCAGACTGAAGAGCCACCCGGCGAAAAGGCGGCGGCGATCGTTCTCGATGTCTTGTCCAAGAAAAAACCCGGCCATTTCTGACCGGGTTTTTTTTGTTGTTTGCTTTTCGGCTTAACGCTTGGAAACCGGAACGTATTCGCGCTGCGCTGCGCCGATGTAAAGCTGGCGCGGGCGGCCGATACGCTGATCCGGATCTTCGATCATTTCGTTCCACTGAGCGATCCAGCCGACGGTGCGGGCAAGAGCGAACAGCACCGTGAACATGGTGGTGGGGAAGCCCAGAGCCTTCAGCGTAATGCCGGAATAGAAGTCGACATTCGGGTAGAGCTTCTTCTCGATGAAATAGTCATCGGTCAGTGCGATACGCTCGAGTTCGATCGCGATGTCGAGCAACGGATCGTCTTTGATGCCGAGTTCGCCGAGAACTTCGTGCGCCGTCTTCTGCATGATCTTGGCGCGCGGATCGTAGTTCTTGTAGACGCGGTGGCCGAAGCCCATCAGGCGGAACGGATCGTTTTTGTCCTTGGCGCGGGCGATGTATTCCGGGATGCGATCGACCGTGCCGATTTCCGTCAGCATGTTCAGCGCAGCTTCATTGGCGCCGCCATGGGCAGGACCCCAGAGGCAGGCGATGCCGGCAGCGATGCAGGCAAACGGATTGGCGCCCGAGGAGCCGGCGAGGCGAACCGTCGAGGTCGAAGCGTTCTGCTCGTGATCGGCGTGCAGGATAAAGATGCGGTCCATGGCGCGGGCGAGCACCGGGTTGACCACATATTCCTCGCAGGGCACTGCAAAACACATGCGCAAGAAATTCGACGCGTAGTCGAGATCGTTCTTCGGGTAAACGAAGGGCTGGCCGATATGGTACTTGTAGGCCATGGCGGCAAGCGTCGGCATCTTGGCGATCATGCGTAGGCTCGCAACCATGCGCTGGTGCGGATCGGTGATGTCGGTCGAGTCGTGATAGAAAGCCGACAGAGCGCCGACGCAGCCGCACATTACGGCCATCGGATGCGCATCGCGGCGGAAGCCGGTGAAGAAGCGGGACATCTGCTCATGCACCATGGTGTGGTGCACGACGCGATAATCGAAGTCCTTCTTCTGAGCTGCGGTCGGCAATTCGCCGTAGAGCAGCAAGTAGCAGACTTCAAGGAAATCGCCGTGTTCGGCAAGCTGTTCGATCGGATAACCGCGATGCAGCAGAACGCCTTCGTCGCCATCAATAAAAGTGATGCTGGATTCGCACGACGCAGTCGAAGTGAAGCCAGGATCGTAAGTGAAAGTGGAGGTGTTCTTATAAAGGGCACCAATATCAATGACACTTGGGCCGATGGTTCCGGTTTTCACCGGGAGCTCCACCGTCTTTTCGCCCCAAGTTAGTTTCGCGCTTTGTTCCGTCATGCTGATCCTCCAAGATTTGGCGGGATTGACGCCTTAAAAAGCGCCAAAGGGTTAAGCGGCTAACGATTAGCTATATGATCCAGAGCCTAATGCCAAGTTATCCTTACGCCTATTTGTGCATTGCAGTATCAACTTTTGGGCACTGCGATAAGCCGATCTGCCTTGTTCATCTGCAGATTGCTGTCATTTCTTGACGATCAGGCCGATTTCGGTTGAATTCACCGTACGGTGACGGCAAAAATCCCGTTATAGCTGTAGTTTTGCGTAGGCGTGGGGGCGAATGCCTAATTTAGAGGCACCGGATCAGCCGGCGGATAGCCGGGATATTGCTGCGGTTGCCGTGCGTGACCGCGGCATGACCGCCACTATTCTTCGTGCCAAAGTGACCCAACCGCAGCGGACGCAGGATCACGTGCCGCTTGTTGCGCGTCTTCGTCTCGCGGCGGCCAGTATCAGACTCACCATTTACCATTTGGCCGAAGAAGAGGCGGCGCATGGTCGCGCAGTGCTTTTTGCTCCGGTCTATATCGGCACCGGCGCGATTTTTTGGTTCACGGCTGGCGCCGATCCGCCGCCGCAGGCCGTTTTTGCCGCTCTCCTGATTTTCGCGGTCAGTTTCTTCCTCAAGCGGGAGGTGGGCCGAGTGCCGCGGCACTTGCTGTTTGCCGGCATGCTGCTGAGCGCCGGCATGGCTTTGGCACAATGCGAAACCTGGCGCGCATCAACCGTAATGCTCGACTCCGCGGTCACGACCACCATCACCGGGGGGATCGAACGGCGCGAGGCCGACGACAAGGGGCGTTGGCGTTATGTCGTCGCTCTCGAGGCAACGGAAAAACCAGCAATTCGGCGGCAGCCGGAGCGTGTCACCATCTTCGAGCGCAAGCAGCCGCAGCCTTTCGAACTTGGCGATCGCATCCAAGGCAGGGCGCGTCTGACGCCGCCGGCCGGACCCGCCTTGCCCGGCCTCAACGATTTTGCCTTCAGCGCCTATTTCGACGGCATCGGCGCAAATGGCTTCGTGTATGGAACGCCGACGCTATTGTCACCGGCCGGAGATATTGCCGAAAGATCGATTCTCGACAAAGCGGATATCTGGCTTGCTGGCTTGCGCAGCAGCATCGGCGACAGAATCAGAATGCTGCTGCCTGGTGACACCGGCGCCTTTGCGGCTTCTCTTGTCACCGATGAGAGACGCGCAATCTCAAAGGATACGACGGAAGCGCTACGGACCTCCGGCCTTGCGCATATCATCGCCATCTCCGGCCTGAACATGGCGCTCTCAGCGGGCATTTTCTATGTCGGCCTGCGTTATGCTCTCAGCCTGTTTTTCGGCGTGGCACAGGCCTGGCCAACGAAGAAGATCGCAGCCTTCGGTGCGCTGATCACGGTGACTGCCTATTATCTTATTTCCGGTTTCGGTGTGTCGGCGGAACGCGCATTCATCATGATGGCGATCATGCTGATCGCCGTGCTTTTCGACCGGCCATCCCTCAGCCTCCGCAACGTGGCGCTGTCGGCGATCGTCATCCTCATTCTGTCGCCGTCACAGGCGCTCGGACCAAGTTTCCAGATGTCCTACGCAGCGACCCTGGCATTGGTGTCAGGCTATACGCTCTGGACTAGGAGACGGCATCGGGAAAGCATACTCTCCCGCTTCCAGATCATGCGTCCGCTGCTCTTCGTCTCACGATTCTTCGGCGGCATATTGTCGACCTCCTTTATCGGCGGCGCGTCGACGGCGATCTTCTCGATAGAGCATTTTCACCGCTTGGCGACATATGGTCTTGTCGCCAATTTGGCTGCCATGCCGGTCGTTTCCTTCATCGTGATGCCGTTTGGCATGGCGGCGACGCTGCTGATGCCATTCGGTGTTGATGCCCCCTTTTGGCAGGTCACCGGCACGGGACTTGATATCGTCATCGTCATTGCCAAAACGGTGGCGGCCTGGGGCGGCAATATTCCCTTCGGGCGACTGCCAGTCTGGTTGTTCCCAACGATTATCGTCGGTTTCTTACTGATGACGTTGCTGAGGACGTGGCTGCGACATGCAGGTGCGCTTCTGATCATCGGTTCGGTCGCAATTGTCGCACTCAGCCCTGATGTCCGAAAGCCTGACCTGATAATTTCCGAAGACGGCACGTTGGTCGCCTTGCTGCGGAATGGTGCGTTGACGACCAATCGCGAAAAGCCGCCCGATTTCATCTTCGAGCAGTGGCAACGAGCGCTGGCGATGACCGAGCAGCATCCGCCGACGATACTTCCGCCGGACAATCAGCTACCCAAGATCAGCAAATCGGACGCTCATCGCCGCCTCAGTTCCGACGAGCAGACTGCCGTGCGAAAGGCGATGGATGCGGCGCTGGACAATACCGGCGAAGGCGGCTTCGCCTGCCAGAAGGGGGCGTGGTGCGTGGCGATACTGGATAATGGCGACATGCTCGTCGCCATCGAAAACGCTGCCTATCTCGCTCCGGCCTGCGACACCGCCAATATCGTCGTGACTCCCATCCGGCTGCGTCTCGATCGCTGCCGCTCCGGCGCAGTGCTTTTTACGGGCGCTACGCTACGCCGGACAGGCTCCATTGAAATGGACCTCAGCGCCGACAAACCGGCAACAACAACCGCGTTTCAAACTTTGACGCGGCCATGGAATTTGCATCGCGCCTATGATTGGCGATCGGGCACCTTTGGAGCGCCGATCGCACCGATGTCTCCGGTCAGTGATAACGGCGAATGAGGCCGACGAGCTTGCCCTGCACTTTGACGCGATCCGGTCCGAAGATGCGGGTCTCGTAAGCCGGGTTAGCCGCTTCAAGCGCGATCGACGCACCCTTGCGGCGGAAGCGCTTCAATGTTGCCTCTTCATCATCGACGAGAGCGACGACGATATCGCCGGGGTTGGCGGTCGTAGCGTTGCGGATAATCACCGTATCGCCGTCAAAGATGCCGGCGTCGATCATCGAATCGCCTTTGACTTCAAGCGCATAATGTTCGCCCGAGCCAAGCATATCGGCTGGAACGGTGATGTCGTGGGTATTGTTCTGGATCGCTGAGATCGGTACACCGGCAGCAATGCGGCCCATGACCGGTACGGAAACGGAACTGTTGTTTTCGTCATTCACCGGCCTGGCAGGAGCCGGCGGCGGTACCAGCTGCGGCTTGCCAAGGCTGCCCTCGATGACGCTCGGCGAAAAGCCGCGGCGTGGCTGCAGGCTGGGACTATAAGCCTCCGGCAGCTTGATGACCTCCAGCGCGCGAGCCCGGTTCGGCAGACGGCGTATGAAGCCACGCTCTTCCAGAGCAGTGATGAGACGGTGAATGCCGGATTTGGACGCGAGGTCCAACGCATCCTTCATCTCATCGAAAGATGGCGGGACACCGGACTCCTTCATTCGTTCGTGAATGAAGAGAAGCAGTTCCTGCTGCTTGCGTGTCAACATCGTCTTCGGACCCCAAAATTGAGAAAAGCGTCGTGAAACAAATCCAGAACGGACACTATATGTTCCATATGTGTTCCGCAAGCCCTTAAATTTTGGTGAATATTTTGTAACCGCATCAAAGAAATAAGAACATAACCGGTCCCAGCCCGACGGTTTTTCAGGGTATCCGTGTGCTAACAATCGGAAATATAAGCGGAATCTGAAATGGAAGGAATTTTTCCGATTGAAAGCCACGTGTTTCCAAGGCGATGAAAAGCCACGCTATTTGCGTAATAAGCTCTTTGGAGGACGATGTTCTCCGAATGACGGAATTGCAGGCGGTGGATCAAGCTAAGGGGGCCGAATCTAAGAGTGACGCGACTGCGGGAATCGGTACTTCCGTGACGAGATCGGGCGCGAATTCAACAGGCTGGGCGGATTTCAGATATGTTTCACAATCCCTCGCGCCGGCGCTCGAGCAAGGCGCGGTCGTTGGCTATCTGCTTCAGCATGCTGCGCCCGGCCAGGAACATCTCGAAGAGAAAGGCCGCAAAAGCGCCCATGAGCGCGACGACGGCAAGGCCGAAGAACCAAAGCAGCATCTGTTCGCGAAACTGCTGGCGAATCGCTCCGCTCATGAGGCCGAGCGTTGCTAGGCATGTGCACACGCCCGATAGCGTGCCGAGGAGGACGGCAACCTCGAGCGCCAAAGTTCGCCGTCGCAGATAATAGAGCTGCAGCAGCCGTGCTTCATCCGGATCGTCTGAAGTCACCCGCTCGAAAAGGTTGTTGACCCGATCTGAGACACGAGCGAGCCGGGCCGAGAAGACATTGAGGCACCCGGCGGTGCCTGCAAGCAGAAAGACCGGCGTCAAAGCTATCTGAATGACGTGTGCAGCATTGGATGTTAGCTGGTCGCTCAGCACGTTTGGTCTCCTTCAAATCCAATGTCATCCGGTATCAGGCGCTTGCGGCTGTCATTGCGTCAACGACGCGGGCAAAAGAAGGTTACAAGTGACGGCAACCGTCGTTGGCGCGCATTTCTCCGTCAAGGCCGAGTCCCCGACCTCCTCCTGTCGGTGACCGGCGGCGCACACGTTTCATGTTCGCGGCGATGGCGATCCCGCCAAATGTTCACCCCACTTCTTTTGCAGCATCAAAGCGGCGTCGGATTTCTCTTCTCCGCTCGCGTGCACGCCCGGCTGAGCGAATTCGATGCCATTTTCCATAAAAGCGTCGCGGATCATGGTATAGGCCTGCCGTCGAATGTAGGTCTGCCGGCCTGGGAGAGCGGTAAAGGCAAAGCTGAGTTCGACACCGAAGTCGCCGATCTGCTCGACCCCCTTCATCTGCAGTGTCTCAAGGATCTGCGGTCCGATTTCCGGATCCGCCTTCATTTGCTCGCCGATCTGTTCGATGATTCTTTTCGCCTTGGCGACATCGGTGTTGAAGGGAAACCGCAGCAAGAATTTGTCGGTCGCCCAGTCGCGACTCATATTCTGAACCGCGCCGAGTTCACCGAAAGGAACCGTAAACACGGGGCCGCGATGATGCCGAAGCCTGACGGAGCGGAGGCTGAAGGATTCCACCGTTCCCATATAGCTCCCGCTTTGAATGTACTCTCCGACGCGGAAAGCATCGTCCATGAGGTAGAAAATACCGCTGACAATATCCTTGACGAGCGTTTGCGAGCCGAAGCCTACCGCCACGCCGAATATTCCGGCTCCCGCGATCAGCGGTCCGATCTGTACGCCCATTTCCGCGAGCACGGTAAGGACGGCAGCGGCAATGACGACGGCCGCAAGCGCGTTGCGGAAAATTGGTAGCAGGGTGCGCAGGCGGCTTGCGCGCGCCGCTTCCGCGGATGGCGACGATGCGGCGTTGTTGGCGTCACCCATTCTTGCATCAATGAAAGCCTTCGATAATTGCCAGCAAAGATCGGCTAGAATCAGAATGACGATGCTCTTCAACGCACCGCGGACCGTGGCGTCAACCGTCGGATTTTCTCGTGCGAGAATGTTGGGATTGTATTGCCAGATGAATATGATCCACGCGACCGCCGCAACGATGACAAGCGCCCGCGCGCCCCGAACGGCCAGCACCATGCGCGCGCTGTTCTTGTTGTCGTTGGGCCAATGTCCTTTTGCGAAAGCCTCGGCCGTTTGCCCGACGGCAACTAACAGCTTGGGAAGAACAATGAGATAGATTCCCGCCCAGAAAAGGCCGAGGAAGTTGGTCGCCCAGAAAAACCAGATGCAGATCATGTAAAGCGAATAGAGGACGTTCACAACGGTTTGCTGTCCGGTGGCGGTTACATTTTCCGGTCGTCGCCAGACCGCCTCGATTGCGATCAGCAATAGAAGAATGGAGGAGCCATAGGAGACGATGGTTTCGACGTCTCTGTCGATGAAGAGCGGTCTAGCCAGCGACGTGGTGGCGCCTGCTATCGCCAGAACGGCAATAAACAGGCGGATCCTGCGATGGCCGAAGGCGGACAGAGCGCCGGCGTCCGCCAATATCTTGCAGACGGCAAACGCCAGGCGGGCCATGATGAACGCCAGCAAATAAAACAAAATCACCACGTGTAGAAGCGGTGGCCAGTCTACGGCAAGGAAGATGGCGGAGCTGACGAGGGCGAAGGTGACCCACGGCCCGAATTCGCCGACCGCGAGTGCGATGAGAGGATTCTGGAATCGCGCTTTAACGACGGTTTTCTTGAAAAACCATTCCGCCGCGAGGCCGACACCGACCAATGCGGCGAACAACACAAAAACCGGTGCAAAGCCGTTATTCCTTGCCTGTTCCCGCACCCTGCTAGTTGCAGCGGCAATCTGCGCCGGTATGTTTGGAATGGCTGATCGTAGCGCCTGATATCGGCTGCGAGCCCGGGCTTCTCCGGTTTCGATCATGGTCTCGGCAATTGCAGGTGCCTGTGGCTCGGCTGCCTGCCGCTTTTCCAGCCATTGGCGCAGCTCCGGATCGTTCATCAAGCGAAGCAGTTCCGACAGCTTCGCGGGAGGTGGCGTTTCTGGCGATTGTGCCCGACATGGCTGCAGCGAAAGCGCCATGAAAAGAATGGTGAACACAAAAAGGATCAGGCTACGGGGGAGGAGAGAAACCTGCTTCACGTCCCCCGGATATGCTCCCTAAAGGCAAGATAGAAACGAGCCGGCAGAGACAAGATCGCGCGTGCGGGCGCCCCCTCGACGAGCATCAAGCGCATGTCTCCCCGCAAGCACCCGATAAACCAAATTAAGTACTGCCGCGAAAATAGAAGTAACGGCAGATCGCTCTCGTATCTTTCCGGGCTCGGATGGTGAACTGTGCTGGCTTTGGATCATCCGAAACGGAAGAATGCGTATTTTTGTCTTGCTGTCGGGAAAGAGGCTTTCGGCGCTATCGTCACCACCATCAATTACCTGCGACTGCATTCCAGGTCATTTTATTGCAGTATGGCACGGATACTGATCGAATTGTCGTGCTTCCACAAGGGAGAGTTTCATGCCGAAGCCTATGTAATTCGGCTAGGTCGGTAGGGGTTTATCAGTCTACGAGGGAAGCACCAAAGTTTTGGTCCGGCTGCTCCAAAGAGTTTCCTGCGGGGAGAACCATGCTTCGGTCTACTGCAGTGCTTTCGTCTTGAATTGAGTGGCAGATGAGCGCAAACCTGCGGACCTGAAGGAAGAGACCATGACCTCATCACCGCATCCGCTCGATCATCTCGTTCTGCCGACGGTCAATATCGCTGTGGCGCGAGAACGGCTGGGCAAGCTCGGCTTTACCGTCGCCGCCGATGCCCGCCATCCTTTCGGTACTGAGAATGCCTGCGTTTTCCTTTCCGACAAGACCTATCTGGAGCCCTTGGGCGTTGCTTCCCGCGAGCAATACGAGGCGAGCGCCGAGGAGGGCAATGTCTTCGTCGCCCGCGACCAGGCCTATCGTTTTCGCATCGACGAAGAAGGCTTTTCGGCCATTGTTTTCGGTACTGACGATGCGGTCGCCGACGACGAGCGATTCCGGGCCGGCGCCATCTCCGCCGGAAATATGCTGGATTTTACTCGGCCGATGCGCATGCCGGATGGCTCGGAAGTGACAGCCGGTTTCCGCCTTGCATTTGCGGCCGATCTGCGTTCGCCGGATTTCTTTACCTTCTGCTGCCAGCGCATAAATCCATTGCCGGCCAATCGCAGCGCCCTGGAGCGCCATGCCAATGGCGTGACCGGCATTGCACGGGTTGCCGTATCGACGCCGAAGCCGGCAGCGTTTCGCGGCTTTTTCGAACTGGTCGCCGATGGACCGAAGATATCGACACATTCCTTCGGCGTCACGATCGAGACAGCCAATGCCAAGATCGAGGTCCTGACCCCGGAAGGCATGGAAGCCTTTTATGATCTACCCGTGCCTGAGGACGATCCCGGCCTTCGAGCACGGGCAATCCTTTTCAAGACGCGCGATCTTTCCGTGACATCGGCGCATTTGGCTGCTAACGGCGTCACATACACGCGTAAAAACAATCGTATTCTGGCAAAGCCCGCCCCTGGACAGGGCGCGCTGTTCGCCTTCGAGGAGATAGCATGAGCACCAATTCGGAAGTGATCGCCGGCGAGGGCGCATCCAAGGTTCTGTTTTCCAATACCGCCAGGCTGTCGCTGATTGCTGGCCCCTGCCAGATGGAGAGCCGCGATCATGCCTTCATGGTCGCCGGTGTGTTGAAGGAACTCTGCGGCAAGCTCGGTATCAGCCTTGTCTATAAGTCGTCCTTCGACAAGGCGAACCGCACGTCACTCTCCGGCAAGCGCGGCATTGGGCTTGAAAAATCCATGGAAGTCTTTGCCGATCTGAAGAAGGAATACGGCTTCCCGGTACTGACCGACATCCATACGGAAGAGCAGTGCGCTATTGTCGCCAAGACGGTGGATATTCTGCAGATCCCCGCTTTTCTGTCCCGACAGACCGACCTTCTTGTCGCCGCCGCCAAGACCGGTCGCGTCGTCAACGTCAAGAAGGGTCAGTTCCTTGCGCCCTGGGACATGAAGAACGTGCTGGCGAAGTTGAATGAGAGCGGCAACCCGAATGTGCTTCTCTGCGAGCGCGGTGCTTCCTTCGGTTACAATACTTTGGTCTCCGACATGCGCTCGCTGCCGATCATGGCGGCGATGGGCGCACCGGTGATTTTCGATGCGACTCATTCCGTGCAGCAGCCGGGCGGCCAGGGTGGTTCCACCGGTGGTGATCGTCGTTTCGTGGAGACCCTGGCACGCGCAGCTGTCGCTGTCGGCGTCGCCGGCGTCTTCGTCGAGACACATGAAGATCCGGACAATGCCCCATCTGATGGCCCCAATATGGTCTACCTGAAGGACATGCCGCGGCTTCTGGAAAAGTTGCTGGCCTTCGACGCAATCGCCAAGGCCTGAGAATCAAGAGGCATTCAACAGGCTGACATCAAGTTGCGCTACGCGGCCTGTAGGAGTGTTTGATCGAGGTGCGGAGCAGCATTGTAATTTCCGCGTCTTCGATTAAGACGATTTAAATCGATTTATAAACCAGCGAGCAGGAAGCTATCATGACCGCAATCACCGACATTATCGCCCGCGAGATTCTCGACAGCCGTGGCAATCCCACCGTCGAAGTCGATGTCTACCTCGAAGATGGCAGCATGGGCCGCGCAGCGGTTCCGTCGGGCGCCTCGACGGGCGCGCATGAAGCCGTCGAAGTTCGCGACGGCGGCAAGCGTTATCATGGCAAGGGTGTCGAGAAGGCCGTCGAAGCCGTCAATACCGAGATCTTCGACGCGATCGGTGGAATCGACGCTGAGAACCAGATCCAGATCGATAACATCATGATCGAACTCGACGGCACTCCGAACAAGTCCCGCCTCGGCGCCAACGCCATTCTCGGCGTGTCGCTTGCCGTCGCCAAGGCTGCCGCCCAGAGCGCCAACCTGCCGCTCTATCGCTATGTCGGCGGCGCCCATGCCCGCCTGCTGCCGGTTCCGATGATGAACATCATCAACGGCGGTGCCCATGCCGACAATCCGATCGACTTTCAGGAATTCATGATCCTGCCGATCGGCGCAGATACCCTCCGCGACGCCGTGCGCATGGGCTCTGAAGTTTTCCACGTTCTCAAGAAGGAACTGGCTTCGCAGGGCCACAACACCAATGTCGGTGACGAAGGCGGCTTCGCACCGGGCCTCTCCAGCGCCCCGGCCGCCCTCGACTTCATCATGAAGTCCATCGAAAAGGCCGGCTACAAGCCGGGCGAGGAGATCGCTCTCGGCCTTGACTGCGCTTCGACGGAATTCTTCAAGGATGGCAAGTACGTTCTGGAAGGCGAAGGCCGTACGCTGGAATCCGGCGCCATGGCCGAATATCTTGCCGAGCTCGCCGCCAAGTATCCGATCATCTCGATCGAAGACGGAATGGCCGAAGACGATTGGGAAGGCTGGAAGATCCTGACCGATCTGACCGGTAAGAAGACGCAGCTCGTTGGCGACGACCTGTTCGTCACGAACTCGGCTCGTCTGCGCGACGGCATCCGCATGGGCGTCGCCAACTCGATCCTCGTCAAGGTTAACCAGATCGGCTCGCTGACGGAAACGCTCGACGCCGTCGAAACCGCGCACAAGGCCAACTACACGGCCGTCATGTCGCACCGTTCCGGCGAAACCGAAGATTCGACCATCGCCGATCTCGCAGTTGCTACCAACTGCGGTCAGATCAAGACCGGCTCGCTGTCGCGCTCCGATCGTCTTGCCAAGTACAATCAGCTCATCCGCATCGAAGAAGCGCTCGGCCCTCAGGCACAATATGCCGGCCGTTCCATCCTTCGCGGCTGATAATTCATACCCCTGAAAATCCACGGGATTTTCGGAAAGGTTTAGTTTGCGGCGGATAACGATCCGAGTCGCCTTATAAGCCAATATTTTCCTGGCCTTGGACCGCGCCTTCGGGCGCGGTTTTTTGTTGGAAAAATGGCAGAGTCAACGGATGGTTAATCTCTCGCGACTAGTGTCGTCATAGATGTTTGATTTAGCGTGATCTTATCCGGAACTGCTTCGCATCCGTTGTGCGTGCCCAAGGTTCGGGATCATTCTCGGTAGAGCGTTTTGAGCAAGCGAGTATGTGGACAAAATATCATAAGAAGAGAAAGTTCGGCCGTTTCATTCTTCCCGCCATCACGATCGCCTTCGTGAGCTATTTCGGCTATCACTGCATTCATGGCGATTACGGCCTGAAGGCGACCGAGGTCTTCGAGCAGCAGCGCATCGATCGCAGCAGGGAGCTTGCCGATCTCGTCGCCAAGCGCGAACACCTTGAAAAGGAAGTAGCATTGCTCAGCGACGGCTCGCTGGACAAGGATATGCTCGACCAATATGCGCGCTATCAATTGACCTATTCCAAAGCCGACGAAATCGTCATTTTCAATAAATAGTCACAATTAACCTAATTTCGGTTAATCGCCTTTTTCATAAGCATATCAATCGCTTGTGAAGAATATGAGCCATGCAATTATAGCATTGCTGTGGCGAACAATCTTCCTTATGTTACGCAGCACTACAGAACCGATGCTACTCACATAGGGAGGGTTGAATGGCGCCGCGAAAATCCGCGTCCGTTTCCAGCCGCAAGACAACATCCAAACCCGTCAAAGAAACCAACGGTGGCGCGATCGCGGAATTCGACCGCGATGCGGAGCTCAAGGCCTATCGTGAGATGCTCCTGATCCGCCGCTTTGAAGAGAAGGCCGGCCAGCTCTATGGCATGGGCTTCATTGGCGGCTTCTGTCACCTCTACATCGGCCAGGAGGCCGTCGTCGTCGGCATGCAGCTGGCGCTGAAGGAAGGCGACCAGGTCATTACTGGCTACCGCGACCACGGCCACATGCTGGCGACCGGCATGAGCGCTCGCGGCGTCATGGCGGAACTCACTGGACGCCAGGGCGGCTATTCCCGAGGGAAGGGCGGCTCCATGCACATGTTCTCCAAGGAAAAGAACTTCTACGGCGGCCATGGCATCGTCGGCGCGCAGGTCTCGCTCGGTACCGGCCTCGGCTTCGCCAACTGGTATCGTGGCAATGACAATGTCAGCGTCGCCTATTTCGGCGACGGCGCTGCCAACCAGGGCCAGGTCTACGAAAGCTTCAATATGGCGGAGCTCTGGAAGCTGCCGGTGATCTACGTGATCGAAAACAACCGCTACGCCATGGGCACGTCCACGGCGCGCGCAACCGCGCAGGCGGACTTCTCCAAGCGCGGCGCCTCTTTCGGTATCCCCGGCATCCAGGTCGACGGCATGGACGTTCGTGCCGTCAAGGCGGCTGCCGATGAAGCTGTCGAATATTGCCGTTCCGGCAAGGGTCCGATCATTCTGGAAATGCTGACCTATCGCTACCGCGGCCATTCCATGTCGGACCCGGCCAAGTATCGCTCCAAGGACGAAGTGCAGAAGATGCGCTCCGAGCATGACCCGATCGAGCAGGTTCGTGCCCGCCTTCTGGAAAAGGGTTGGGCGTCGGAAGACGAGCTGAAGGCGATCGACAAAGATGTCCGCGACATCGTCGCCGACAGTGCCGATTTCGCCCAGGCCGATCCGGAGCCGGATGCATCCGAGCTCTATACCGACATTCTGCTCTAAATCGGGGAGGGACGATCCATGCCCATCGATATTCTCATGCCCGCCCTTTCTCCGACGATGGAAGAGGGCACCCTTTCGAAATGGCTCAAGAAGGAAGGTGACAAGGTCACTTCCGGTGATGTCATTGCCGAAATTGAGACCGACAAGGCCACCATGGAAGTGGAAGCCGTTGATGAAGGCACGATCGGCAAGTTGCTGATCGACGCCGGCACCGAAGGCGTCAAGGTCAACACCAAGATCGCGATCCTCTTGCAGGACGGCGAGTCTGCAGACGCGATTTCTTCCGCCAAAGCGGCACCCGCTGCCGAGCCCGTAAAGACTGAGGCCCCGGCAGCCGCTCTGGCGCCCGCAGCAGCACCGGTTCCGGCCCAGCCGAAGGTTGCCGCTCCTGCCGATCCGGAAATTCCGGCCGGCACGGAAATGGTGTCGATGACAGTGCGTGAAGCGCTGCGCGACGCCATGGCCGAAGAAATGCGCGCCAATCCGGACGTGTTCGTCATGGGCGAAGAAGTCGCCGAATACCAGGGCGCATACAAGGTCACCCAGGGCTTGCTGCAGGAATTCGGTCCGCGTCGCGTGATCGACACCCCGATCACCGAGCATGGCTTTGCCGGCGTCGGTGTCGGTGCCGCGATGGCTGGCCTTCGCCCGATCGTCGAGTTCATGACCTTCAACTTCGCCATGCAGGCGATAGACCAGATCATCAACTCCGCCGCCAAGACGCTCTATATGTCGGGCGGCCAGATGGGTGCTCCGATGGTCTTCCGTGGCCCCAACGGCGCGGCAGCGCGCGTTGCTGCCCAGCACAGCCAGGACTATGCAGCCTGGTACAGCCACATTCCGGGTCTCAAGGTCGTCATGCCCTACACGGCAGCCGACGCCAAGGGCCTGCTGAAGGCGGCGATCCGCGATCCGAATCCGGTCATCTTCCTTGAAAACGAAATTCTTTACGGCCAGCACTTCGACGTGCCGAAGCTCGACGATTTCGTTCTGCCGATCGGCAAGGCCCGCATCCACCGTCCCGGCAAGGACGCAACGGTCGTCTCCTTCGGTATCGGCATGACCTATGCCACCAAGGCGGTCGCCGAACTGGAAGCCCAGGGCATCGATGTCGAGCTGATCGACCTTCGCACCATCCGCCCGATGGACCTGCCGACGGTCATCGAATCCGTCAAGAAGACCGGTCGCCTGGTCACCGTCGAGGAAGGCTATCCGCAGTCGTCCGTTGGAACGGAAATCGCCACCCGCGTGATGCAGCAGGCCTTCGACTATCTCGATGCGCCGATCCTGACGATCGCCGGCAAGGATGTGCCCATGCCCTACGCCCACAACCTCGAGAAGCTTGCGCTTCCGAATGTCGGCGAAGTGGTCGATGCGGTGAAAGCCGTTTGCTACAAATAAGGGGAGGGCTCATCGATGCCTATCAACATCACCATGCCTGCCCTCTCGCCGACCATGGAAGAGGGCAACCTCGCCAAGTGGCTGGTCAAGGAAGGCGATAAGATCAAGTCCGGCGACGTCATCGCCGAGATCGAGACCGACAAGGCAACGATGGAAGTCGAAGCTGTCGACGAGGGCACCGTCGCCAAGATCGTCGTTCCGGCCGGCACCGAAGGCGTCAAGGTCAATGCGCTGATCGCGGTTCTGGCCGGGGAAGGCGAGGACGTTTCCGCCGCTGCCTTGGGTGCTGCTGCTGCTGCGCCTGCCGCTGCTGCTGCGCCTGCCGCTGCGGCGCCTGCGCCGAAGGCGGAGACGGCTCCGGCTCAATCCGCGCCGGCTGCACAGCCCGCGCCAGTTGCGCCAGCGGCCCTCTCGACGGATGGTCATCGCACCTTCGCCTCGCCGCTCGCTCGCCGTCTTGCCAAGGAATCCGGCATCGATCTGGCCGCGCTCGTCGGCTCCGGTCCGCATGGCCGGGTGATCAAGAAGGACATCGAAGCCGCTGTTGCCGGTGGTGGCGTTGCAAAGGCCGCTCCGGCGGCTGCCCCCGCTTCGCAGCCGGCCGCCGCTGTTCAGGCTCCGGCGGCAGCCGCGCCGAAGGGCATGTCGGAAGATGCCGTTCTCAAGCTGTTCGAGCCCGGTTCCTACGAGCTCGTGCCGCATGACGGCATGCGCAAGACCATTGCCAAGCGCCTGCAGGAATCCAAGCAGACCGTTCCGCATTTCTACGTCACCGTCGATTGCGAGCTGGACGCACTGTTGGCGCTGCGCACGCAGCTCAACGATGCTGCTCAGAAGTCGAAGGATGGCGTTCCGGCCTATAAGCTCTCCGTCAATGACATGGTCATCAAGGCGCTGGCGCTGGCGCTGCGCGATGTGCCGGATGCCAACGTCTCCTGGACCGACAACAACATGGTCAAGCACAAGCACGCCGATGTCGGCGTCGCCGTCTCCATTCCGGGCGGTCTGATCACGCCGATCATCCGCAGCGCCGAGTTGAAGACGCTGTCGGCCATCTCCAATGAGATGAAGGACTACGGCAAGCGCGCCAAGGAGCGCAAGCTGAAGCCCGAGGAATATCAGGGCGGCACCACTGCTGTGTCCAATATGGGCATGATGGGCGTCAAGAACTTCTCCGCTGTTATCAACCCGCCGCATGCGACCATTCTCGCCGTTGGCGCGGGTGAGCAGCGTGTGATCGTCAAAAAGGGTGAAATGGCCATCGCCACCATGATGAGCGTCACGCTGTCGACCGACCATCGCTGTGTCGACGGTGCGCTTGGCGCGGAACTTCTGGCAGCCTTCAAGGGCTACATCGAAAACCCGATGGGGATGCTCGTCTGAGCCTTGTCGTCAAGCGGAGGCATGAATGACCAAGACCGTTCTGTGTTATGGCGACTCGCTGACATGGGGCTATAACGCCGAGACGATCGGTCGTCATGCCTTCGAAGATCGATGGCCGAGCGTGCTGCAAAAGGCGCTCGGCGATCGGGTTCGGATGATTCCGGAAGGGCTGAACGGCCGCACCACCGCTTTCGACGACCATCTCGCCGATTGCGACCGCAATGGTGCGAAGGTCTTGCCGACGATCCTGCAGACGCACGCGCCGCTCGATCTTGTCATTATCATGCTGGGCACCAATGACATGAAGCCGGTGCTTGCAGGTTCGGCCTTTGCCGCCTTGCAGGGCATCAGCCGGTTGATTCAGCTCGTGCGCAATCATACATGGGCGTTCGGTCACGAAGTCCCCGATATTCTGATCGTTGCGCCACCCGTCATCACCGAAACCGCCAATCCGGCTTTCGCCGCCAACTATCTCGGCGCGATCAAGGAGTCGGCGAAGCTTGCGACGCTCTATCGCGATCTGGCCGACGAGCTTGGCTGCGGCTTTTTCGATGCGGGCACGGTTGCCGTCACCACGCCGCTCGACGGCGTGCATCTCGATGCCGAAAATACCCGGGCGCTCGGCCGTGGTCTCGAGCCGATCGTGCGCATGATGCTCGGGCTCTAACGATTTGATTGAGTGCGACCTTACTCGAAAACCGCTTTCGCTTTGTGGTTCTTCGGTTCGGCATCGTGCTTCGGAAAAATTAAGGCAGGCTGAGCCTCGACCGGCCGCCAACCAAAGGCAGGAAACATATGGCTGAGAATTACGACGTCATCATTATCGGCTCCGGTCCCGGCGGCTATGTCGCCGCCGTGCGCGCCGGCCAGCTTGGCCTGAAGACGGCGATCGTCGAACGCGAGCACCTGGGCGGCATCTGCCTGAACTGGGGCTGCATTCCGACCAAGGCGCTGTTGCGTTCGGCCGAAATCCTCGATCATTCCAATCATCTGAAGGACTACGGCCTTGTCCTCGAAGGCAAGGTTACGCCGGATGTGAAGGCGGTCGTCGCCCGTTCGCGCGGCGTTTCTCTTCGCCTCAACATGGGCGTCGGCTTCCTGATGAAAAAGAACAAGGTCGACGTGATCTGGGGTGAGGCCAAGATCACGAAGCCCGGCGAAATCGTGGTCGGCAAGTCGACCAAACCTGTCGTCGAACCTCAGCATCCGTTGCCCAAGAACGTCAAGGGCGAGGGTACCTACACTGCCAAGCACATCATCGTCGCCACTGGCGCCCGCCCGCGCGCACTTCCCGGCATCGAGCCGGACGGCAAGCTGATCTGGACCTATTTCGAGGCGCTGAAGCCGGATTTCCTGCCGAAGTCGCTGGTGGTCACGGGCTCGGGCGCGATCGGCATTGAATTTGCGAGCTTTTATCGCTCGCTGGGCGTCGATGTCACCGTCGTCGAAATCATGCCGACCATCATGCCGGTCGAGGATGCCGAAATTTCCGGTATCGCCCGCAAGCAGTTGGAAAAGCGCGGCCTGAAGATCTTCACCAGCACGAAGGTCACCAAGGTCGACAAGGGCGCCAACAGCATCACCGCACACATAGAAACCGCAGACGGTAAGGTGCAGCAGATCACCGCCGACCGCATGATCTCTGCCGTCGGCGTGCAGGGCAACATCGAGAATCTTGGCTTGGAAGCGCTCGGCGTGAAGACCGATCGCGGCTGCGTCGTCATCGACGGCTACGGCAAGACCAACGTACCGGGCATCTATGCGATCGGCGACGTCGCCGGCCCGCCGATGCTGGCGCACAAGGCCGAGCATGAAGGGGTAGTCTGTATCGAGAAGATCGCTGGCCTGCCGAACGTGCATCCGACCGACAAGAGCAAGGTGCCGGGCTGCACCTACTGCCAGCCGCAGGTCGCCTCGGTCGGCCTGACGGAAGCCAAGGCGAAGGAACTCGGCCGCGACATCCGCGTCGGCCGCTTCCCGTTCACGGCCAACGGCAAGGCGATCGCTCTCGGCGAGGACCAGGGGCTTTGCAAGGTCATCTTCGACAAGAAGACCGGCGAACTGCTCGGCGCCCATATGGTCGGCGCCGAGGTTACCGAATTGATCCAGGGCTTTGTCGTCGCCATGAATCTGGAGACGACGGAAGAGGAACTGATGCACACGATTTTCCCGCATCCGACCGTTTCGGAAACGATGAAGGAAGCCGTGCTGGACGCTTACGGCCGCGTGCTGAACGCTTGATAATTTCCTGCTTCGCCCTCTATCCACAGGGTGGAAAATTGCAAAGGAAATCATCATGTCTATCGGTACTGAGGCTTGGATCGTCTTTCTGCTGATCGGTCTGGTGGCGGGATTTCTCGCCAGCCTGGTCGTCGGCGGAGGCGGCTTGATCAGTTGCTTGTTGAGCGGCGTGATTGGTGCTTTCGTGGGCGGGTTCCTATTTAATTCGTTTGGAATTTCGCTGGGCATACAAAATGCGCTCGTGGTCGAGATCATTCATGCGACGGTCGGCGCGATCATTGTGGTACTGCTTGCGAGGGCGATAGCGTGGGGGTAAAGGCGCGATGGAAGGCGTAGGCTGGCTTGGTCTGATTATCATCGGCGGCCTTGCGGGCTGGCTCGCGGGCAAGCTGATGGAGGTGCGCTACGGCATCATCCTCAACATCGTTCTTGGCATTGCCGGCTCGGTCGTTGCCGCGGGCATTCTGGTGCAACTGCATGTCGGCGTGCCTGGCGGCCGGCTTGGTTATTTCGTCACCGGTTTCATCGGTGCATGCATTCTGATATTTCTCGCCAAACTCGTCCGGCGATGAAAAGGCCGTGAGTGAGCGGCGGAAAGTAGACGTTTCATGGTCACGATTCTCGACACGATCAATCCAGACGCAAAGCGCGTACGGCATCCGGAAAAGGCGCATCGGCCGGATACGGAAGTTCTGCGCAAGCCGGATTGGATCCGTGTCAAGGCGCCGACATCGAAGGGCTATGCCGAGACCCGCTCGATCGTGAAGGAGCACAAGCTCGTTACCGTCTGCGAGGAGGCCGGCTGCCCGAACATCGGCGAGTGTTGGGACAAGAAGCACGCCACCTTCATGATCATGGGCGAGATTTGTACGCGCGCCTGTGCCTTCTGCAACGTCTCGACCGGCAAGCCGAATGCGCTCGATATGGCGGAGCCTGAAAATGTCGCCAAGGCCGTCAAGGAAATGGGCCTCAGCCACGTTGTCATCACGTCCGTTGACCGCGACGATCTGGAAGACGGTGGTGCCGAGCACTTCGAAAAGGTGATCTGGGCGATCCGCGCCGCTTCGCCGGCAACGACGATCGAGATCCTGACACCGGACTTCCTGCGCAAGCCGGGCGCTCTCGAACGTGTCGTTGCCGCCAAGCCCGACGTTTTCAATCACAATCTGGAAACGGTGCCGTCGAAGTATCTGACGGTGCGTCCCGGTGCCCGCTATTTCCACTCGATCCGCCTGTTGCAGCGGGTCAAGGAACTCGATCCGACCATGTTCACCAAGTCCGGCATCATGGTCGGCCTCGGCGAAGAGCGCAACGAAGTGCTGCAGTTGATGGATGATCTCAGGACCGCCGACGTCGACTTCCTGACCATCGGCCAGTATCTGCAGCCGACCCGCAAGCATCATCAGGTCATGAGCTTCGTCACCCCGGACGAATTCAAGTCCTACGAGACGGTTGCTTACACCAAAGGCTTCCTGATGGTCGCCTCCAGCCCGCTCACCCGCTCGTCCCACCACGCCGGCGACGATTTCGCCCGCCTGCGGGCTGCCCGCGAGAAGAAGGTTCTGCTGGCGGCTGAATAAAATTCAATCTCTTGCCTTTTGAACGAACCGCGGCGATTGTGCCGCGGTTTTTGTTTGTGCCGTCATCAAATCATCATCTGCGCGGCTTAGGGAACACAGCCCCGCCGTTTGTTACCGGTATCGGCGCCTGTCTTGGTTGTATATGGAGCCGACCCCGTGGAGCAGATATCAGCGCCGCAAGCGCCGCCCTATGCCGTCGACATCGAGACTGCAGCGTCCATCCTCGATAATGCCGAACGCATCCTCATCATCGGTTGCTCCGGCACCGGCAAAAGCACGTTGGCGCGATCGATCGCGTCATTGCGTGGGCTGACTTACGTATCGATGGACCGTGACATTTTCTGGCTGCCCGGTTGGAAGCATCGGCCGCGCCCGGAGGCTATCGCGCTGATCAAGCAGGCGGTTGCTGGCCCACGTTGGATCATGGACGGTAACAGCCCTGGAACCTTGCCGTTGAGGCTGCCACACACCGACATCGTCATATGGCGAAGACCGCCGCGGCATGTGGCGTTGAGGGGCGTTATTTCGCGATGGCTGCGCTACCGCGGCCGTTCGCGGCCCGAGATGGCGGCCGGATGCCCCGAGCGGCTGACCTCGACTTTCCTTCGCTATATCTGGACTTTCGAGAGGGAAGAAGTTCCGCAATTCATGGAAATGCTCGCGCTTCATGGCCGCCAGGTGCCGGTCCTGACACTGAAGTCCTACCGCGAGGGTGATGAACTGTTGGCGCGTCTGCGCTCTGGCCGGTGAGAGCGGAGGAAACGTCGTGGATCAGATCGCAATGAAGCTGCGTAACGAGGTGACCGACCTGAGGCAGGCGGCGGATCGTATCCGCAGCGCCGACCGCATCCTCGTGATGGGATGCTCCGGAGGCGGTAAATCGACTTTGTCTCAGAAGATCTGCGCGTGCTTGGATCTGCCTTACGTCTCGATGGATCGCGAGTTTTTCTGGCTGCCGGGCTGGGTGAAGAGAGACAAGGCCGAGGAGCGCGCCCTGATCGCAGCAAAGGTTGCCGAGGAGCGTTGGCTGATCGATGGAACGGCACCATCAAGTTTTGATCTGCGGTTGCCACGCACGGAGTTTGTTCTTTGGGTGCGCATGCCGCGCTGGTTGTGTATGTGGGGGGCATTGTCGAGAGCCGTGCGGTGGCTGGGACGGTCCCGCCCGGACATGGCGCCGGGTTGTCCCGAGCGCATCGATTCAGATTTCCTGCGTTACATCTGGGACTGGGAGCGCAAATTTGCGCCTAAAGTGTTGGTCGGCCTCGCTCAACACGGCCCCGACGTGCCGGTCCTACAGCTAAAATCCCGCCGCGAAATGCGCAGGCTTCTTGATCTTCTGGGCCGTCCTGCTTAATTGCCGCTCATGCCTCAGTTTGAAACGCACCGCCCCGTCCCGCACACGCCTGACCAGATGTTCGACCTCGTCGCCGATGTCGAGCGCTATCCGGAATTCCTGCCGCTTTGCGAGGCGCTGGTTGTCCGCAATCGCAAGGAGCGCGACGGCAAGGTATTGTTGGTCGCCGACATGACCGTCGGCTACAAGGCGATCCGCGAGACTTTTACGACGCAGGTGCTGCTCAACAAGGCGGAGCGGGCGATCGACGTGAAATATATCGACGGGCCGTTCAAATATCTCGACAACCGTTGGCGCTTCACGCCGTCGGAAAGCGGCGGCTGCAGCATTGATTTCTTCATCGACTATGAGTTCAAGAGTCGCATCCTTGGCGCCCTGATGGGATCGATGTTCGATCGCGCTTTCCGTATGTTCACGGATGCCTTCGAGACACGCGCGAAAAAGATCTACGCCTGAAGCGGGAGTTCGGCGTTACTTGCCGAGATTGATCAGCATTTCCAATGCGGTCTTCAAGGTGGCGAGCCGAACCTTGTCGCGGCCGATGTCGCCATAGCGCATTTCGTGATGGATGAGTGCGCCGCTACGCGCCTTGGCGGCTAGATGGACCAGCCCCACGGGCTTTTCCGCAGAGCCGCCACCGGGTCCGGCAACACCGGTGACTGCGACGGCAAAGTCAGCCTGAGAGCGGAAAAGGGCGCCATGCACCATCTGCAGTGCCGTCTCTTTCGACACGGCACCGAACTGCGCGAGCGTCTGCTCTTGGATGCCGAGCATGTCCATCTTCGCCGTATTCGTATAGGTGACGAAGCCGCGGTCGACGACTGCCGATGAGCCCGGAATTTCCGTCAGAGCGCCCGCGATCAGCCCGCCGGTGCAGGATTCCGCGGTAGCGACCATCCAGCCCTTTGCTGTGAAATCGGTGATGATGCCGTTGGCGAGTGCCAGTATATCGTCGGGAAAATGAGTCATGCCTTGCCTCCGCGATAAACGACGGTCGCCGTGGCAATGGCCGCAATGCCTTCGCGGCGGCCGACGAAGCCGATCTTCTCGTTCGTGGTTGCCTTCACCGAGCAACGTTCGAGGTCGATCCCCAAAAATTCCGAGAGTTTGGCGCGCATCGCCTCGCGGTGCGGCCCGACCTTCGGAGCTTCGGCAATCAGCGAGACATCGGCATTCATGATTGTGCCGCCATGGTCGCGGACGATCTTTGCCGCATGTTCGATGAAGATGCGGGAGGGGGCGCCCTTCCATTGTGGATCGGAGGGCGGAAAGTGGTCACCTATGTCGCCGGCTCCGCAGGTGGCGAGCAAGGCGTCGGTCAGCGCATGCAGCGCCACATCGGCGTCGGAATGGCCCTTCAGCTTCTGGTCATGCGGAATGAAGACGCCACAGAGCGTCACGCCATCGCCCGGCTCGAGCTGGTGGACATCGTAGCCGTTGCCGGTGCGTACATCCGGCAGGAGGCTGGCGGAAAGCTTTTCATCGGCCATGACGATATCCCTTTTGACCGTCAATTTGACATTATCGGAACTGCCGGCAACGAGCGTCACCGGCAAACCGCTCCATTCGGCGATCGCGGCATCGTCGGTGAAATCCGTCTTGTTCTCGGCAGCTGCCTTTTCATGTGCGGCCAGAATATCGGCGAATCGGAAGGACTGCGGCGTTTGCGCGGCGTAGAGCCCTGTGCGCGGCACGGTTTCCGTTACCCGTGCATCGGCATCAGCGCGTTTTAGTGTATCCGTCACTGGCATGGCGGGCAGCACGGCAGGCGCGCCGGCGGCCAGAGCCACCGCGACGCGATCGAGCAGTGCGTGATCAAAGAAAGGGCGTACCGCATCATGGATCAGGACATGCGTGACGCCGGTATTTTCCAGTTGCCGTAGCCCGGCAAGCACGGATTGCTGGCGGGAAGCGCCGCCGAAGGCAATCCCGACCTCCGGCGAATCGGCAACCTGTCGCAGCGCAACCTGCAGCAGCGCCTCGTCGTCGCGATGGATAACGATCACGATCTTTGCCGCTTGCGGCCATGTCACGAATTTTTCAAGCGTATGCGCAATAACCGGCCGGCCGCCGATCGGGCGATACTGCTTCGGGCCTTCCTCCGGCGATCCCGCCCGCTCGCCACGCCCGGCAGCAACGATCACGATTCCGACCGACATCGGTTGCATTGAGTGCATTTGCGTCATAAACCCCCAGAGATGAAAGGCTTTCGCTCCAGCATGATCTCCAAAAGTGTAAAGCGGTTTTTGGACAGGATCATGCCAAGCAGATCGCCAAAGCGAGATCTCGCTCTATCTAGCAGGGTCTATCGCCTCGAATGGGCATTTTCCAGCATTTGCCCGAAAAATATCGGCATTCTCCGAAACCCCTTGGCAAGCCTCGTAAGACTGTCTAAAAATAGTGCAGATATATGGTGTGCCTGAAAGATAATCATTTGTTTCCGTCCGAGCTTGCAGCCCCATTTTCCATTGGCCCCGTGCCCATTCGCAATCGCGTGATCCTCGCGCCGATGTCAGGCGTGACGGATTTGCCTTTCCGGCAGCTCGCTTTGCGCTATGGGGCTGGCCTCGTCGTGACTGAAATGGTCGCCAGCCGCGAATTGGTGCAGGACACGGCGGAATCCTGGGCGCGGCTAAGAAGTGCCGGGCTGAAGCCGCATATGGTGCAACTGGCCGGTCGCGAGCCGCATTGGATGGCCGAGGCGGCTAAGATTGCCGCCGATAATGGCGCCGACATCATCGACATCAATATGGGTTGCCCGGCCAAGAAGGTCATCGGCGGCTATTCCGGTTCGGCGCTGATGCGCGATCCGGATCATGCGCTGAGTCTGATCGAGGCGACGGTCAAGGCGGTCGATATTCCCGTGACACTGAAGATGCGGCTCGGCTGGGACGAAAATTCCATCAATGCGCCGCACATCGCCCGCCGTGCGGAGGAAGCCGGGATAAAGCTCGTGACCATTCATGGCCGCACGCGCATGCAATTCTACGAGGGCAGGGCGGATTGGGATGCTATCCGCGCCGTGCGCGATGTCGTGTCCATTCCGCTGGTCGCCAATGGTGATGTCGACACGCCTGAGGACGCGCGAGAGATACTCCGGCGCTCCGGTGCCGATGCCGTCATGGTCGGTCGCGGCTGTCAGGGGCGGCCATGGCACGCAGGTGTGCTTGCCGGTCATCGCCACCCGGACCGCAGCGAAATCGCCGATATCGCCCTCGAGCACTATCAGATGATGCTGGCGTTCTACGGCGAAGCCGTGGGTATTCGCCATGCCCGCAAGCATCTCGGCTGGTATCTCGACCGTTACGCTCCCATTGTAACAGGTGCTGAAAAAGCGGGAATCGTGACTTCGAAAGACAGCCGGGAGGTTGCGGCATTGTTCCATGCAGCACTGCAGACCGGGTCCGATCTCGGCCAAAGCGTCCAGGAGGCCGCATGAGTTCCAAATCCGATTCCGGAGCGACGGATCACATGGGCAGCATGGCCATGGCCGTTCTCAACGCGATCCAGAACCCGGTCGTTATGGTCAATGAGGCCGGCCTGATCGCATTCGCCAATTGGGAGGCCGAAGCCTTCTTCGGCGCCAGCGCTTCGCACCTGTCGCGCTATGAAATTTCCACATTCATTCCTTTCGGCAGCCCGCTACTGGCCCTGATCGACCAGGTGCGCGAACGCCGCGGTCCGGTCAATGAATATCGCGTCGATCTCAGTTCGCCGCGCCTCGGCCAGGACAAGCTGGTGGACATCTATGTCGCGCCCGTTTCGAGCGAGCCCGGCTCGGTGGTGATCGTCTTCCAGGAACGGTCCATGGCCGACAAGATCGACCGGCAGTTGACGCATCGTGCCGCCGCCCGTTCGGTGACGGGCCTCGCCTCGATGCTGGCGCATGAGATCAAGAATCCGCTCTCCGGCATCCGCGGTGCGGCCCAATTGCTCGAACAATCGGTTGAGGATGACGACCGCGGCCTGACGCGTCTCATCTGCGACGAGACTGATCGAATCGTCTCGCTGGTCGACCGCATGGAGGTCTTTTCCGACGAGCGTCCGATCGACCGCGTGCCGGTCAACATCCATTCCGTCCTCGATCATGTGAAGGCGGTCGCGAAGGCGGGTTTTGCACGCAATATCAAGGTCACCGAGAATTATGACCCGTCGTTGCCGGCGGTCTATGCCAACAGAGACCAGCTCGTGCAGGTTTTTCTCAATCTGGTGAAGAACGCTGCCGAAGCCGTCGGCGAGCGGCCGGATGGCGAGATTATGCTGACGACCGCCTATCGCCCCGGTATCCGCCTTTCCGTCGCCGGTACGCGCGAGAAGATCTCGTTACCGCTGGAATTCTGTGTGATCGACAACGGTCCAGGCGTGCCCGCCGACCTCTTGCCGCATCTCTTCGATCCGTTCATCACCACGAAGACGAACGGTACCGGCCTCGGTCTGGCGCTAGTCGCCAAGATCATCGGTGACCATGGTGGCATCGTCGAATGCGACAGCCAGAGCCATCGCACCACTTTCCGCGTCCTGATGCCTGCCTCCAAGGGCACCACGCTTGAAGACGCTCCTCTTCCGAACTCTACAGGGACTACTCGATGACAGCTACGATCCTTGTCGCCGACGACGATGCGGCCATCCGTACCGTGCTCAATCAGGCTTTGAGCCGCGCGGGCTACGATGTGCGCATCACATCCAATGCCGCCACGCTCTGGCGTTGGGTTTCCGCCGGTGAAGGCGACCTCGTTGTAACCGACGTCGTCATGCCTGACGAAAACGCCTTCGATCTGCTGCCGCGCATCAAGAAAGCACGACCGGAGCTGCCTGTTCTGGTCATGAGTGCGCAAAACACGTTCATGACGGCGATCAAGGCCTCGGAAAAGGGCGCCTACGATTATCTACCGAAGCCTTTCGATCTGACGGAATTGATCGCCATTATCGGCAGGGCCTTGTCCGAGCCGAAGCGCAAGCCTGCCAAGCTGGATGACGACATGCAGGACGGCATGCCGCTGGTCGGTCGTTCAGCCGCCATGCAGGAAATCTACCGCGTGCTGGCGCGGCTGATGCAGACCGACCTGACGCTGATGATCACCGGCGAGTCCGGAACCGGCAAGGAGTTGGTGGCCCGCGCGCTGCATGATTATGGCAAGCGCCGCAATGGCCCCTTCGTTGCCATCAACATGGCCGCCATCCCGCGCGATCTGATCGAATCCGAATTGTTCGGCCACGAGAAGGGCGCCTTCACCGGCGCGCAGACGCGTTCGACGGGCCGTTTCGAGCAGGCCGAAGGCGGCACGCTGTTTCTTGACGAAATCGGCGACATGCCGATGGATGCTCAGACCCGTCTTCTTCGCGTGCTGCAGCAGGGTGAATATACGACCGTTGGCGGCCGCACGCCGATCCGTACCGACGTCCGGATCGTTGCTGCCACCAACAAGGATTTGAAGCAGGCGATCAACCAGGGCCTCTTCCGCGAGGATCTTTATTATCGCCTCAACGTCGTGCCGCTACGCCTGCCGCCGCTGCGCGACCGCGCCGAAGATATTCCCGATCTCGTCCGCCATTTCGTGCAGCAGGCGGAAAAGGAAGGGCTCGGTTCGAAGCGGTTCGATCAGGAAGCGCTGGAACTGATGAAGGCCTATCCCTGGCCGGGCAACGTGCGCGAGCTGGAGAACCTGATCCGCCGACTGATGGCGCTTTATCCGCAGGACGTGATCACCAAGGAGATCATCGATGCGGAGCTGCGCGCCGATGTGCCCGACAGCCCGATCGAAAAAGGCCCGGTTCGCACGGGCTCCATGACCATTGCCCAGGCGGTCGAGGAGAATATGCGAACCTATTTCGCCGGCTTTGGTGAGAATCTGCCGCCGCCGGGGCTCTATGATCGCGTTCTTACCGAAATGGAATATCCGCTGATCCTTGCCGCGCTGACCGCGACCCGCGGCAATCAGATCAAAGCCGCCGATCTGCTTGGCCTTAACCGCAATACGCTGCGTAAAAAGATCAGAGAACTGGGTGTTTCCGTCTATCGAAGCTCCCGCACGGCTTGACAATGTGATCGGATGCGTTGCATTTTCGCCACAATGCGTTGCTTAAAGGTCACGCAGCCGGTTCGCTGTTTTGGCGGTAGCGATTCGTCGAGTGCGCTTATGCGCAAGGGGAAATTGTTCAAAAACTTCAGATCGTTGCTTAAATGATTTGAAACCTGGGTTTCGCGTCGACGCAAAACCGGATGACAGTTCCAGCCTTTGCCGATCGCTCGTATTGCCGTCAAAACAGTGCTGATGCAATTTGGCCAAGGCGTCAACCGTCGCCTGTGCCCGGAGATATTGGGAATGAAGCAGGACGCGGTGTCGCCGGCAGCGAGCGACGAGGCGGTCGTCAAAGTGACGGATCGCCGAGCATCCTTTGCCCTTCCTGGCCTGATCCTGGCCGGCGGCGCACTGTTGTGCGCCATTGCCACGCTGCTGGTACTGCTGGGGCTGACGCCGATTGCCCCTACATCATCTGTCGTCTTCACCTCGGTCGTGATCAACGGCCTGTTCGTTCTGGGGCTGATTGCCCTGATCGCGCGTGAAGTTGCGCGCCTTTTGAAAGCGCGCAGCCGTGGCCGCGCTGCGGCGCGCCTGCACATACGCATCGTCGTTCTCTTTTCCATCGTCGCGATCACGCCCGCAATCCTCGTGGCGATCGTTGCCAGCTTGACGCTGAATGTCGGCCTTGATCGCTGGTTTGCGCTGCGCACGCAGCAGATCATCAGCTCCTCGCAGAATGTGGCGCAGGCCTATCTGATGGAGAACGCCAGCTATCTGCAGGGCCAGACCGTTTCCATGGCGAACGACCTGGAGCGCAATCGTACGCTCTACAGTCTCGACCGCACCGGTTTCGCCGATCTGATGACCCGGCAAGCCAAGGGCCGCGGTTTGCTTGGCGCTTTCCTGGTGCGCCGTGACGGCACCGCGATTGTTCAGGCCGACATCAAGACCGAGCGCCCGCTGCCGGCAATACCGAAGGATGCGCTCGAAGCCTCCGCCGACGGCCAGCCGACCCTCATCCCGCCTGGAGTGACCAACCTCGTCGGCGCCATCATCAAACTGGACGAAATTCCCGGCTCCTTCCTCTACACGGTCCGCGCCGTCGACCCGCGTGTCATGAACGCCATGCGCATGGTCGAAGACAACACGGCTGAATACAAGGCGATGGAAGAGGGGCGCATGTCCCTTCAGATTGCCTTTGCCGTCCTCTACATCGGCTTTGCGCTGATCGTGCTTCTCGCAGCAATCTGGACCGCAATCGCGGTTGCCGATCGCATCGTTCGGCCAATCCGGCTTTTGATCAGCGCCGCTGACAATGTCGCGTCCGGCAACATGAATGTACTGGTGCCGGTGCGTGCCGCTGATGGAGACGTTGGCAGCCTGTCGCGAACCTTCAACAAGATGATCTCGGAGATTCGCACGCAGCGTGACGAGATCCTCGAAGCCAAGGATGAGGTGGACGATCGCCGCCGCTTCATCGAGGCAGTGCTCTCCGGCGTTACCGCAGCCGTGATCGGCGTCGAACATGACCGGCGCATCACCATCGCCAATACATCCGCCGAAGAGCTGCTGACCCTGAAGAGCGATGAGCTGGTGGGAAAGAACCTGGCTGAGATCGCACCCGAGGTCGATCAGGTCGTTACCGAGGCCACGACGCGGCATCGCAGCGATTTCCGCAAGCAGATCAGCCTGGTGCGTGGCGGCACGGTGCGGACGCTAAGCGTTCAGGTGACGCGGGAAGAATCGCGCGACTCGAACGAATCCTACGTCATCACGCTCGACGACATTACCGATCTGGTCATCGCTCAGCGCTCGACCGCGTGGGCCGACGTCGCCCGCCGCATTGCGCATGAGATCAAGAACCCGCTGACGCCGATCCAGCTTTCGGCCGAACGTATTCGCCGTCGCTTCGGCAAGAATATCGCCGAAGCCGATCGCCCGGTCTTCGATCAATGCACCGACACGATCATCCGCCAAGTCGGCGATATCGGCCGCATGGTCGATGAATTCTCGTCCTTCGCCCGCATGCCGAAACCGACAATGGAACCAAGCGACTTGCGCGATATCCTGCGTGACGCGGTGTTCCTGCGCGAAATGGGCAACAACCATGTCAAATTCGAGCGCGAACTCGGCGATGAACGGCTGGAGGGCATGTTTGACACGCGCATGCTCGGCCAGGCCTTCGGCAATCTCATCAAGAATGCTGTTGAGGCGATCGAGGGTGTGCCGAGCGGCGAGACCCGTGAGGAGCCCAAAGTCCTCGTACGCTCGTTCCTCGATGCCGAACGCGACCGCTTTACCGTCGATGTCATCGACAACGGCCGCGGCCTGCCGGTCGAGAACCGGCACAGCATTCTCGAACCCTACATGACGATGCGCGAGAAGGGCACCGGCCTCGGGCTCGCCATCGTCAAGAAGATCATTGAAGACCATGGCGGGCAGCTCGAGCTGCATGATGCTCCCGCCGATTTCGACCAGGGCAGGGGCGCCATGATCCGCGTGCATTTGCCGCGCCGTGAGCAGGCCGCCGTCGCCCAGCCAGCAAGTGATAAGGAAAGTGTATATGGCATCTGATATTCTCGTGGTGGATGATGAGGAAGACATTCGCGAAATCGTTTCGGGAATTCTTTCGGATGAGGGGCATGAGACTCGCACCGCGTTTGACAGCGACAGCGCTCTGGCAGCGATCTCCGATCGAGCGCCGCGGCTGATCTTCCTGGATATTTGGATGCAGGGCAGCAAGCTCGACGGTCTGTCGCTGCTGGATGAGATCAAGACGCGCCATCCGGAACTGCCGGTGGTGATGATCTCCGGTCACGGCAATATCGAAACCGCCGTCTCGGCTATTAAGCGTGGCGCCTTCGATTTCATCGAGAAACCGTTCAAGGCCGATCGGTTGATCCTGATCGCTGAGCGCGCGTTGGAAAATTCCAAGCTGAAGCGCGAGGTTTCGGAGCTTAAGCGCCGCACGGGCGATGCCGTCGAATTGATCGGCACGTCGGTTGCCGTCTCGCAGCTTCGCCAGACCATCGACAAGGTCTCCCCCACCAATAGTCGCGTGATGATCTTTGGCCCGTCAGGTTCCGGCAAGGAGCTCGTGGCCCGTATGATCCACAAGAAGTCGACACGGGCCAATGGTCCTTTCGTCGCGCTGAATGCCGCGACGATTACGCCCGAACGCATGGAAATTGCCCTCTTCGGCACCGAGGGTTCGCCCGGTCAGCCGCGCAAGATCGGCGCGCTGGAAGAGGCGCATCGCGGCATCCTCTATCTCGACGAGGTCGGCGAGATGCCGCGCGAGACGCAGAACAAGATCCTGCGCGTGCTGGTCGATCAGCAGTTCGAACGTGTTGGCGGCTCGAAGCGGGTGAAGGTCGACGTGCGTATCATATCGTCCACGGCCTACAATCTCGAAAGCCGGATTGCCGAAAGCCTGTTCCGCGAAGATCTCTACCACCGTCTTGCCGTGGTGCCTGTGCGCGTGCCGGCGTTGGCCGAACGACGCGAGGATATTCCTTTCCTCGTCGACCAACTGATGCGGCAGATTTCCGAGCAGGCCGGCATCCGCTCGCGCCGGATCGGCGACGACGCCATGGCGGTGCTGCAGGCGCATGATTGGCCGGGCAATATCCGCCAGCTGCGCAACAATATCGAACGTCTGATGATCCTGGCGCGCACTGATGGCCCGGAGACGCCGATCACGGCGGAGATGCTGCCGACCGACCTCGGCGACATGCTGCCGAAGGTCTCCGCCAAGAACGACTATCACATCATGACACTACCGCTGCGCGAAGCCCGCGAAATGTTTGAGCGGGACTATCTGATCGCGCAGATCAACCGTTTCGGCGGCAATATTTCCCGCACGGCCGAGTTCGTCGGCATGGAGCGCTCGGCGCTGCATCGCAAGCTGAAGTCGCTCGGCGTCTGAAGTCGTTTGCGTGGCAGTTTCGATCTGCCACGCAACTCTCTCATATTTTTATAAATTCTGATCAGGGTCCGCCATGCCGAGAATAGCTTATGTCAATGGTCGTTACGTCAAGCACAGCGACGCCATGGTTCATATCGAGGATCGCGGCTATCAATTTGCCGACGGCGTCTATGAAGTCTGCGAAGTCCGTCACGGCTTGATCGTTGATCTCACCCGCCATCTCGACCGGCTCAACCGCTCGCTCGGAGAATTGCGCATAGCCTGGCCGATGAGTCGCGCCGCGCTGATCCAAGTGATTCGCGAAACCGTGCGCCGCAATCACGTCCGCAATGGCCTGTTCTATCTGCAGGTCACCCGCGGCGTCGCCCGCCGTGATCATGTCTTCCCGGCCGACGGCACGCCATCCTCGATCGTTGTCACTGCCAAGAGCACCGATCAGTCCGCCATCGTCAAGAAAAATGCCAATGGCATCAAGGCAATTACCGTGCGCGACAATCGCTGGGATCGGGTCGACATCAAGTCGGTCGGGCTTTTGTCGAACGCGTTGGCTCGTCAGCAGGCCAAGGAAGCCGGCGCACAAGAAGCAATCTATATCGACCATAACGGCATGGTGAAGGAGGGTGCTGCGACCAACGTCTGGATTGTCGATCCCGATGGCAACCTGGTCACTCGTCCCGCCGAGCATGGCATTCTGCGCGGCATCACGCGCACGACGCTGATGGATGTGGCCGCGATACTCGAGCTTCCTATCGTCGAGCGCTTCTTCTCCGTCGAAGAGATGATGGCGGCGCGCGAAGTGTTCATCACGGCAGCCACAAGCATTTGTTTTCCCGTGGTTGCTATCGATGGCGAGACCATCGCCAACGGTCATCCTGGAAGCGTTTCGCAGAAAATTCGCGAAGCCTTTTTCGACGTTGCGGAAAAGACTGCGATTTGATACCAACATGCGCTGGGGAGGAGAGAATGAGGATATCTCCTATCCGGGGTCTCAGTATATCTTGATATTTCACCGGCTTAGGCTGGCAAAAAAGAAAGAAGCGGCGCGATGGCGGAACGTTCTCAGAATTTGCAGGACCTATTTCTCAATACAGTTCGCAAACAAAAGATTTCACTCACAATCTTTTTGATCAATGGCGTAAAGCTTACGGGCGTTGTTACGTCCTTCGACAATTTCTGCGTCCTGCTGCGCCGCGATGGCCATTCGCAGCTCGTCTACAAGCATGCGATCTCGACGATCATGCCTGGCCAGCCGATGCAGATGTTCGAGAGCGAAGAAGTCGCATCCTAACTAGGATTTGCCGCTATCACGACACGCGATACGAAAAATGATTCCATCATCCCGGAAGCGATAAAGCATCGGGATGACACGCATGCCGTTGTTGTTGTCCCCGTTCTGAAGCAGGCGCGCGCGGCGCGTTCCGCGCAGGCTGATGGTGCGATAACAACCTCACGTTCCCCCGAGAGCCGGCTCGAAGAAGCCAAGGGTCTCGCACTGGCGATTGACCTTGATGTCGTCAACGGCTCGATCGTGCCGATCAGCGATCCGCGTCCGGCAACGCTTCTCGGCACCGGCAAGATCGAAGAGATCCGCGCACTGCTTGATGAATTCAATGCCGGCCTGGTGATCGTCGATCATCCGCTTACGCCGGTACAGCAGCGCAATCTCGAAAAGGAATGGAACGCCAAGGTCATCGACCGCACGGGCCTCATCCTCGAAATCTTCGGCCGTCGCGCCTCCACCAAGGAAGGCACGCTACAGGTCGAACTTGCGCATCTGAACTATCAGAAGGGCCGATTGGTCCGAAGCTGGACCCACCTTGAGCGCCAGCGCGGCGGTGCGGGCTTCATGGGCGGCCCCGGCGAAACTCAGATCGAAGCCGACCGGCGCTTGCTGCAGGAGCGGATCATCCGGCTTGAGCGCGAGCTGGAGCAGGTGGTGCGCACCCGTCAGCTTCATCGCGCCAAGCGCAGGAAGGTGCCGCATCCGATCGTGGCGCTGGTAGGCTATACCAATGCCGGCAAGTCGACGCTGTTCAACCGGATCACTGGCGCCGGCGTTTTGGCCGAGGACATGCTATTCGCGACGCTCGATCCGACGCTGCGGCGCATGAAGTTGCCGCATGGCCGCACCGTGATCCTGTCCGATACCGTTGGCTTCATCTCCGACCTGCCGACCCATCTCGTGGCCGCTTTCCGCGCCACGCTGGAAGAGGTCTTGGAAGCCGACCTGATCCTGCACGTCCGCGATCTTTCGGATGACGACAATCAGGCGCAGAGCGCCGATGTCATGCGAATCCTCGGCGATCTCGGCATCGGCGAGGCGGAAGGAGCGGAACGCATCCTCGAAGTCTGGAACAAGATCGACAGACTGGAACCGGAGACGCACGACGCCATTGTCCAAAAGGCGTCGACCACCGAAAACGTTATCGCGGTCTCGGCAAAAAGCGGTGAGGGCGTCGATCGCCTGATGAACGAAATCAGCCGCCGGCTCTCCGGTGTTCTGACCGAGACGACGATCACGCTGCCCGTCGACAAGCTGGCGTTGCTGCCCTGGCTCTACAATCACGCCATCGTCGATGGTCGCGAAGACAATGAGGACGGCACGGTCACGCTAGACGTACGCCTGACCGAGACGGAAGCGGCGGAGCTGGAGCGGCGCATGGGCCATGGCCCAAAGCCGCAACGCGAGGACTGGGAATAGCGTCCCGCTGCGTTCTATTCAGCGAGTTGACGCTCAATCGCCTTGGCCGCCTGCCAGATATCTTCCATCCGCTCCAGTGAGGCACCGTCCAGCGTCTCGCCTTCGGCAGCTAGTGTCGTTTCGATGTGATTGAAACGACGGCGGAATTTCGTGTTTGTGCCGCGCAACGCCTGCTCGGGATCCGCTTTCACATGCCGCCCGATATTGACGACTGCGAAGATCAGGTCACCCAGCTCGTCACTGACTTTGGCCTTGTCGCCGCTCGCAAGCGCCACCCGCAATTCGTCGATCTCTTCCTCGATCTTGTCGAGGATCGGTTCGGGCGCTGACCAGTCGAAGCCGACTTTACCGGCGCGTTCCTGCAATTTCAGCGCCTCGGTCAGGGCGGGGAATGTGCGCTGCACCGAACCGAGGAAACCGGTTTTGAAATCCTCGGAAATACCCCGCCTTGCCCGGCGCTCGGCGCGCTCGCGCTTCTCTTCTGCCTTGATCTGTTCCCATTGCAGCTTCACTGCATCGGGGGTATCTGCGGCGGAGACGGCGAAGACATGCGGGTGCCTGCGGATCATCTTGCGGGTAATGGCTTCCACCACGTCGCCGAAGGAGAATTCGCCCGCTTCCTCGGCCATACGGGCGTGGAAAACGACCTGTAGCAGAAGATCGCCAAGCTCCTCGCAGAGGTCGTCCATGTCCTTGCGTTCGATCGCGTCCGAAACCTCATAGGCCTCCTCGATCGTGTAGGGCTTGATGGTCTCGAAGGTCTGGACGATGTCCCAGGGGCAACCGGTCTCGGGATTGCGCAGCGCCGCCATGATTTCGATCAGGCGGGATATGTCTCGCGATGCTTCCATCGGGGCCTCTATCAATCTTGTCTTGGTCAGTTCAGTGGAATGTCGTTTTCGCTCTTGGACGCCTGATAGCTGTCGGAGAGCCCGGCATAGGCGGCCTTGATGCGCGCCGTCTGTTCCCGAAGTGTCGTTTTCAGTGGATCCGCCTCGGTTTCGATGAGATCGGCGACCGCAAAACTGTTCCAGAAAGCATTCTGCCGGCGATAGCCGCCCGGTTCCAGTCCGAATACCTCTTTCAGGATTTTCAGGTCATGCGGAATTGCAAAGGCGTCGCGGGAATCCTCGTGACTGAAGAAATAGTAGAAATTATCGAAACCAGCCCAGGTGATGGCTGACATGCACATGGTGCAGGGCTCATGGGTCGAGAGGAAAATCAGATCCTTGGTCGCCGGCTTTTCGTCGAGTTCATAAAAGCGCTTTAGCGCATGGACCTCGCCATGCCAGAGCGGATTTTCCAGCTCGTTGTTTGTTTCGGCGATGACCAGCGACAGGTCTGATTTGCGCAGGATCGCTGCGCCGAATACCTTGTTTCCAGCGGCCACCCCTCTTTGTGTCAGTGGCAGGACATCGAGTTCCATGACATCGAGGAGGCGAGCGGCGATGGTGTTGGCAGACAAACGGTAGACTCCGGGGCGTTTTCGTTTACTTTAACGGCATTGTCGGCGCGGCGGAATGCGCAAATGACGTATGGACTCCATTTGCCACAGGGAATAGGACTGTCTTTGATGGCAAGAAGTCTCAAAAGTCTATGGATTTCCTGTATTTATGTTATTCTGAGTGTCTGGTGAGTTTTGCTCAAATCGGAGAGATGTCGAGCAAAAGAATACGGACTCGCCGGGGCATTAGAATTTCTGTTTCTTCATTCTCTTGGCCGCTAGGGTGATATTCGGGCAATCTCGAAGTGGAATGATAATGCCTCCCAAGACTGACAAGCTTTCGGTGTTTCCCGCCTTCTTTCGTATGGAGGGACGGACGGCGGCTGTTTTCGGCAATGGTGATGAAGCCTTCGCCAAGACGCGGCTGCTGATGAACACGCAGGCGAAGATCGTCGCCTACACGCAAACGCCGGAAGCCGACTATCATTCCTTCCTGATCGCCAACCGCATCGAAACCGTGCGCGCTGCCTTTTCGCCGGATCAGGTCAAGGGCGCTGCTCTGGTATTCGCCGCCACCGGCGATGCCGAAGCCGACCGCGCCATTGTCGATGCTGCTCGCGCCGAAAGAATTCCGGCGAACGCTGTCGATCAGCCGGACTATTGCGATTTCTACACTCCGGCGCTCGTCAACCGCGCCCCCGTTGCTGTTGCCATCGGTACCGAGGGCGCAGGCCCTGTGCTGGCGCAGATGATCCGGGCGCAGATCGACCAGCTGCTGTCGCCCTCGCTCGGCAAACTCGCGGAGCTGGCGACGAGCTATCGCAAATCCGTCGATCGCCTCGTTCCGCGCGGCGTCGCTCGCCGCGTCTTCTGGCGTCGCTTCTTTTCCGGCCCCGTCGCCGACGCCGTCAGTGCAGGTCATTTGCCCCAGGCCGAACGCGCCGCCGACAGCTTGCTGCACTCGATGCACAAGGTTGAAGGCCATGTGTGGCTGGTGGGCGCCGGTCCGGGCGCGGAGGATCTGCTGACGTTGCGCGCTCAGCGCGTGATGATGGAAGCCGATGTCGTCGTCTATGACGCGCTCGTGCCGCAGGCGATCGTCGACATGGGCCGCCGCGATGCCGAGCGTCTTTCTGTCGGCAAACGCAAGGGCTGCCACACCAAATCGCAGGAAGAGATCAACGATCTGCTGGTGCAGCTTGGCCAAGACGGTAAACGCGTCGTGCGGTTGAAGTCTGGCGATCCGCTGGTTTATGGCAGGGCAGGCGAAGAGATGGCTGCCCTGCGTGCCGCCGGCGTGACCTATGAGATCGTTCCGGGCATCACGTCCGCCTTTGCCGCGGCTGCCGATTTCGAGCTTCCGTTGACGCTGCGCGGCGTCGCCTCATCGCTGGTCTTCACCACCGGTCACGACCTGACCGGCGACGTCCTGCCGGACTGGGCGAGCCTCGCCTTATCCGGCGCGACCATTGCCGTCTACATGGGCCGCACGGTCGCCGCTTCCGTTGCCGGCCGCTTGATGAACGCCGGGCTTCCTGCCGAGACGACCGTCGCCGTCATCGAGAACGCCAGCCGCCGCGATCGCCGCCTGATGCACGGCACATTGAAGGATCTGCCTGACCTGGAGCATCGCGATGAGCTGAACGGCCCGGTCATGGTCATCATCGGCGATGCGGTCGCCGGCGCCAATTTCGAACAGTCCGAGCCGCTGGTCCGTCAGGAGACCGCCGCTCAAGAATTTGCAAGGAGCTGACCGATGGTCGACAAGGTTCTGACCGCCAACCGGCTGACCGATGGCATTGCCGTCTGGTTGAATGCCAATGGTGAGTGGGTGCCCTCGCTGCAGGAGGCGCTTGTCGCTCGTCATGCGGAGGCGGAAGCTGCGCTCGAGGCGATCGGTAAGCAGGCCTACGCCGACAACAAGGTTGTCGATGTCGCCTTGATCGAAGTTCAGGCAACCGGCGGCAAGCTCTGGCCGCTGCGCCTGCGCGAGCGCATCCGTGCCGAAGGTCCCACCATGGAATACGCGCCGGGCTACGCCGCGGCCGATCCGGAATTCATTGCAGTCTGAGGAAATCATGTATCGCTACGACGAATTTGACCACGCCTTTGTCGCGGAACGGGTTGCACAGTTCCGCGATCAGGTGCAGCGGCGCCTTTCGGGAGAACTCTCGGAAGATGCGTTCAAGCCGCTGCGTCTGATGAATGGCGTCTATCTGCAGCTCCATGCCTACATGCTGCGTATCGCTATTCCCTATGGCACGCTAAGCTCACGCCAGGTGCGCATGCTTGCGCATATCGCCCGTACCTATGACCGTGGTTATGGCCATTTCACCACCCGCCAGAACCTGCAGTTCAACTGGCCGAAGCTGTCCGATATACCCGATGTGCTTGCCCAGCTTGCCTCCGTTGAGATGCACGCCATTCAGACGTCAGGCAATTGCATTCGCAACGTCACGGCCGACCATTTTGCCGGTGCCGCCGCCGACGAAGTCGCCGACCCGCGTCCCTATGCGGAAATCCTGCGCCAGTGGTCTTCCGTCCATCCGGAATTCTCCTTCCTGCCGCGCAAGTTCAAGATCGCCGTCACCGGCGCCGAACGTGACCGTGCCGCCATCCAGGTGCACGACATCGGCCTGCATCTGAAGAAAAACGATAAGGGCGAGATCGGCTTCGCCGTCTATGTCGGCGGCGGGCAGGGCCGCACGCCGATGGTCGCCAAGCTGATCCGCGACTTCCTGCCGGAAGAAGACCTGCTCTCCTACACAACCGCCATCGTGCGCGTGTACAATCTGCACGGCCGTCGCGACAACAAATACAAGGCCCGCATCAAGATCCTCGTGCACGAAACCGGCGCCGAGGAACTGGCTCGTCAGGTCGAGGTCGAGTTTGCGAAACTGAAGGACACGGAACTGAAGCTTCCTGAGGCCGACGTTCAGGCGATCGCGACCTATTTCGCGCCGCCGGCTTTGCCAGAGCGCGCCGAAGGCTGGGAAAACCTTGCTCGATGGAAGAAGGCCGATCCCGATTTTGCCCGCTGGGTGCAGCAGAACGTGCAGCCGCACAAGAACCCCGATTACGGCATGGTGACGATCTCGCTGAAGCCGATCGGCGGCATTCCGGGCGATGCTTCGGATGCGCAGATGGACGTGGTCGCCGATATCGCCGAAGAATATGCTTTCGACGAAATCCGCGTCAGCCATGAGCAGAACCTGATCCTGCCGCATGTGGCGCTCGCCGATCTCGAAGCCGTCTATCGCGGCCTGGTCGCTGCCGGCCTGGAGACCGCCAATGCCGGCCTGATCACCGACATTATCGCCTGCCCAGGGCTCGATTATTGCGCTCTCGCCAATGCTCGTTCGATCCCTGTTGCGCAGGAAATCTCCAAGCGCTTTGGGTCGGCCGAGCGTCAGGCCGAGATCGGTGAGCTGAAGATCAAGATTTCGGGCTGCATCAATGCCTGCGGCCATCACCATGTCGGCCATATCGGTTTGCTGGGCGTCGAGAAGAAGGGTGCCGAGCTCTATCAGATCACGCTTGGCGGCTCCGGCGATGAGCATACTTCGATCGGTGAGATCATCGGCCGCGGCTTCGAGCCGGACAAGGTGACCGATGCGATCGAGACGATCGTAGACACCTATCTCGGCTTGCGCCTGGAACACTCCGAAACCTTCCTCGCCGCCTATCGTCGCGTCGGACCGCAGCCCTTCAAGGACGCGCTTTATGGCTCGTCCTCGAATGCGGCCGAAGCGGCATAAGGAGATGATCATGACGAAGATTTGGCGGGAAACAGGTTTTGTCGCAAACGATCCCTGGGTCATCGAGACCGATGATGTCAAGGCGACCGAAGAGCAGAAGCCGCTGCTCGGCCTCGACGCATTGATCGCCAGGGCTGAGGAAAGCAACGATGTCGGCCTGGGCGTTTTGATCAAGCCGGCCGACGATGTGACGAGGCTGGAGCCCTATCTCTATCGCTTGGAGATCGTCGCCGTCGCGTTCCCGGCTTTCAACGATGGCCGTGCCTTCAGCCACGCTTCACTGCTCCGTCAGCGTCTAGGCTACACCAATGAGCTGCGCGCCGTGGGCGATGTGCTGATCGATCAGATTCCGTTGATGCTGCGCGTCGGCATTGACAGTTTCGCGGTCACCAACGAAACGGCGCTCAAGCGGCTTTCGGAAAATCGCCTGCCGGGCATTCCGCACCACTATCAGCCGGCCGTCAGGCACGCGGAAGGCGGCCAGGCCTTTAGCTGGCGGCGGTTATCGGCTAAATCGGCTTGACCATCGCGAAGGTGGCAACTCGCGGCAATTTGACAAGGTCGATTGCCATGTTCTTGCCGATCACCATATGTATTCTGGTGTCGGTTAAATCTTGACCGGAATACGCATATTTCAGTCCCGCATCGCGAGATGGAATAGAATGCCTTTAAATGCGGGCTATATTATAATATCAGCCTCGCAACGAGCAGACCGCAAGAACGACATAGACGACGAATACGGGATCCGATACCGAATGAACGCCCCCGCCAAGACCGAAGAATTTGTTTCCGCAGTGCCCGCCGGCGTTTTCGCCGAGAAGGTGCTGAGCGTGACTCATTATACCGACCGGCTCTTTCGTTTCACGATGACCCGGCCGCAGGGCTTCCGTTTCCGCTCGGGTGAATTTGCGATGATCGGGCTTATGGTCGACGGCAAGCCGCTTTACCGCGCCTATTCGATCGCGAGCCCCGCCTGGGCGGATGAGCTCGAATTCTTCTCAATCAAGGTGCCCGACGGTCCGCTGACGTCGCATCTGCAGAATATCAAGCCGGGCGACGAGGTACTGATGCGCAAGAAGCCGACCGGTACGTTGGTGCTCGACGCACTGACGCCGGGCAAGCGGCTGTATATGTTCTCGACGGGTACGGGCATTGCGCCTTTCGCCAGCCTAATCCGCGATCCCGAGACCTATGAAAAGTTCGAGGAAGTAATCCTCACCCACACCACCCGCGATGTGGCGGAGCTGAAATACGGCTTCGATCTCGTCGAAGAAATACGCAACGATGAAATGTTGAGCGAAATCGTCGGCGACAAGCTGCGCCACTATGCGACCGTCACCCGCGAAGAGTTTCCTTTCAAGGGCCGGATCACCGATCTTATCGAAAACGGCAAACTCTTCGCCGATCTCGGCGTTCCCGCGTTGGATCCTGCGATCGACCGCGGCATGATCTGCGGCTCCTCGGCCATGCTGAAGGACACCAAGGACCTGCTTGAAAAGGCGGGCCTCAATGAAGGCGCCAATAGCAAGCCGGCCGAATTCGTGATCGAACGTGCTTTCGTCGGCTAAAGCAATCCAGGAAAAGTGCGAAGCCGTTTTCCGTCCCGGATTGCGAAAAACAAAAGATGGAGCGGTTCAGCGTTTTCGTGAAAAGCGGAGCCGCTCTGAGAGTTTTTCAAATATCGGAATAGGGAAGGGCGGTCTCAGCACCGAGGCCGCCCTTTTCATTTGTCGCTGAGATAATCAATCAGTGTCGCCATCGCTTTGCGGGCGTCTTCGGCACTGCCCTGATGGATCGCCCTGATGACCCGCACGTGCAGAGCGATCGACCGGTCCATGCCGTCGGGCGTTGCGGTCGAATACCAGAGCCGCCGCGAATGGGTCTGCACCGGTCCGAGTGCGGCCGTGATGAAGCCATTCGGGCAGGCCTCCTCGAGGATTTCATCGAATGTCTTGTCGGCGGCGAAGAAGCCCGAAAGATCGCCTGTGGCGGCGCAATCGGTCATCAACCTGGCACAGTCGAGTAGTTGCTCCCGTTGTTCCCGGGTGGCATGGCTGGCGACCAGCGATGCTGCCATCGGCTCGAGTTCGCGTCTGACCTGCATGACGTGTATATGGTCTCCCGGTCGAATTTCCGCGATCTGCAACCCGACGCGGGGCCGCACATGGATCAGCCCCTGCCATGCCAGCTTCTGGATTGCCTCGCGCACCGGCGTGCGTCCGTGGCCTGCCAATTCGATCAGTTGCTTCTCCGTTACCAGCGCACCGGGTTTCAGCGCCAGCGTAACGATCCGATGCTCAAGGGCGAGATAGGCGAGATGGCTTTGCGAATCCTGCATTCCCGGCTGATTCCGATCAGTACTGATATATCACATACTGGCACGTCGTTTTCGCGATGGCAAGCTGTCGTGATATATCAGGTCAGCGTGGAGCGACCGGGGCTGAGTTGATGCAGGCCAGCCGTCTGGCGAACGGCACCATCTGCCGCTGTCGGTGAAGCCTGCCTCAGGCTCGTTGCCGTCATCAGGAACACGCCGGCGAGCCGTCGGGAACTGCCGAAGTTCTGATCTTGGTACAGCGGGGGGCGCGGCGAGAGTTCGATTCAAATCGCCGCAATATCGGATCAAATGCCGATTGCGGAGGAAAGGCTTGGCGGTTTCCGCTTGGCAGCCATCAGCAAATCCAGCTCCGTCGAAGACGGGCCGAATTTGTCGTACAGCCGCTTGGCCTCTTTGTCGTCGAGGTGATATTTCCGCGCAAATTCAGCGATGCTATACGGGCGACCGCGTATCACCTTCCGGCCCGGCATCTGATTGGCGCTTTCCGTCATGCTTCCAACCTCCTCTTGCGTCCTATCAACGAAGCTAGGGCCGCAGGCGAGGTTGAAAAGGTCGCGACGTCACACAAACGTAATAAAAAGGGAAGACGAACTGTCTCGTCTTCCCTTTGAATGGCCCTGCTCTAAAGGGTTTCTTGCCGTGCGGCGCGCGTCTATCGTCTGATCAATCGGCCGACGAAAATCAGGATGCAGGCACCGATAAAGCCGGTGATCAAATAGTTGATCCACGCGTTGAACGGCAATGCGATGTGCAGGATTCCCAGGAGCCAGCTAGCTACAATTGCCCCGACAATGCCGAGGATGATGTTCATGATGAGGCCCATGTTGCTTTCCATGAGCTTCTCGGCGAGCCAGCCAGCAAGGCCGCCGATGATGATTGCTGCGATCCAACCGACGTGTGCGTCTTCCATAGAGAACCTCCTGAGGGAATCGGCGGGTTGTTAACAAATGTCGATATACACCAAAAGCGATTCGGCCCGCAAACAAATGGGCGTGGCTCGCGATCGGGCTACTCGTTGCAATCGTGATTATTGAGGGAAAATGTTACGGTTGTTCCGGCACACCAAGGCAAGCTCTGAGATCGGCAAGCTGTTTTCCCAGCTCCTCGGTGATTTCATCGGTCGTGTCTATGAAGCGGTTGTTTTCGACGGCGTGCACCCGGATACGGCCTTGTTTCAGACAACGCAAATGAAAACGCAGAAATTGTTCCTGTGCTTTGCACCATTTGTAAAGCTCGGGTTTCTGCTTCATGGCGTCCCCCAGTGCCGGACCAAACCTGATACCGAACAGATGACCTGAGAATGCAGCAACAAGCTTCGACAACGTCGTATACATTCAAATCATCGTATTAAAACTGTGGTAACATTCTAAAGTAACGCTCGCCGAGTCATTCATTTGAATGAGAAAGGCGTAGTTGGCACGCAAAAATTGCGCGGCAAGCTCCCAAAAAGGCAAGGATAAACCAAAGCTAGTCTCAGAATTGCGGAATTGCTCAGTGCTTTATCATCAAAACGACCGATCACCGCATCTTGTGACAAAAGCCCCAGCTGTCCGCTGATCTTCGCGGTTCAGCCGGCGAGAAGGACAGGTTTCACCACCTCGACATGGGGAAAAGCATTTTGCATCGCTGCAACGACGATTTTGGGTTGACCGCGATAGGGTGTCTGCATATGTTCCGCGCACTTCCAGCCGGGGTGCAAATCACCCGCGGACGGGGAGAGCGTAGCTCAGCTGGTAGAGCAACTGACTTTTAATCAGTAGGTCATGGGTTCGAATCCCATCGCTCTCACCAAAACTTCGCAAAAATCAGCTATTTGCGATGGGACGAACGGTTTCTGCGCCGCCGCTACCCGGCGGACGCTCGTTCCACATAGCGCATGATTCGGGTCACGGTAGAGCGACTGACGCCTGCCTCGCGGGCGATGCAATCCATCGACTTTCCTTCGGCCTTCAGTCGCAACACGTTTTCGGATTTGTGCCTCATCGCATCGGCCGACGAATCATGTGCCGGAATCATGCCAAGGGAGTTGCCATTTTCGCCCCTCAAGGCTTCGAAATGCTCTGTATCGACAGGCGCCATAACACGCTCCTCGCAGTCATTGGACGATTAGAAACAATGGTGCCCATGTTGAAGCAGGTAAATTCGGATATTAGCGGTATGTGAAGAAGGCCCTAATTGGTGAGCCGCTTCCGCCATCCGTATACGCCGCTATACGGCCCATAGCTCAGAACGAACGCGAGAGGCCGTCGGCAGTTCCCTGCGACCGGCTTCTCGCTTCGGGCATCGAGATACGTGTTTTTGAAATGTCGCTATTGAGCATGGGGCGCATGAGTTATATTCGGTCTGTCTCGCAGCGAGTTTGCGCGGCGTGGTTATATGCAATTGGGGATTGCGGATAGCGTAGGCGACCGACATTGGGGGTAGGGTCGAACGAGTTCTTTAAAGGAATTACCCGATGATGGGACGACATCGATTGAATTGGTTGGCAGTGACGATTTTCGCGGAGCTTGCCACAGCCACCCAGGCAGCCCCTCCTGCCAGCAAGCCCGATACCAGCAATCCCGCCTCCAGCTTCCAATACAGGCGTGCGGACCTCGGCAGCGGATACGCGACCGTCAATATATTGAAGATGCCGGACCGGTCGTCATATTTCATCACCTGTAACTGCGACGATCGCACCCTTCAGGACATGGTCTGCCCGACCCGGGCATATGCCTGCACGTGCGTGCCGAGCGCTTATTTGGTGTGCCAGTAATAGAGCTGGGAAAGCCAGCATTCGCCGACCGATTTTTTAAGAAACGACAGAACCCGCTTCGGCGGGTTTCTTTTGTGCCTCAACGATTTTCTGTTCGCTGACCAACGTCACGGCGTCGCCCGCGCCACCCGCGAAAAGGTGATTGGCCTTCCGGCTGCCATGACGCTAGTAAGACGATGGAATGACATAGCCGGAGTCTATCGTGTCGCTTGCAGATATCTCGCTTCTGAGCGCCTTGTTCGCCGGAGCGCTTTCGTTTCTTTCGCCCTGCGTATTGCCGCTGGTGCCGCCTTATCTCTGCTATATGGCCGGCATTTCCGTCGAGCAATTCCGCGGCGGCGGAGCGGCTGTGGCAGTGGGGCCAAGCGTTCGCGGCAATGTCTTGTTTTCGGCGCTGTTCTTCACGCTCGGCTTTGCGACCGTCTTCATTGCCCTGGGTGCTGGAGCGTCCTCGATCGGCATCCTGCTGCGTCAGCATCTCGATATCCTTGCCAAAATCGGCGGCCTGATCATCGTCATTATGGGCCTGAATTTCCTCGGCGTTTTCCGGCTTGGCTTTCTCGCGCGCGAGGCTCGTTTTCAAGGTGGTGGCAAGCCGGCAACGCTGACGGGCGCCTATATCATGGGCCTTGCCTTCGCCTTCGGCTGGACACCCTGCATCGGTCCTGTGCTCGGCGCGATCCTCGGCGTTGCGGCTTCGCGCGAGACAATCGGCGCGGGCGCCGGGCTGCTTGCCATCTATTCGCTCGGCCTTGCCATCCCCTTCTGGATTGCCGCTGGCTTTTCCGGTGCCTTCATGAGCTTTCTCGTCCGTTTCCGCCGCCATCTCGGTACTGTCGAGAAGGTCATGGGCGGGCTGCTCGTATTGACCGGCTTGGCGTTCATATTCGGCTATGTCAGCGACATGGCGATCTGGTTCCAGCAGACCTTTCCAATTCTGATGCAAATCGGTTAAGCCCCTCCCGCCTTCATTTCCAATCACCCAAAATGGATATTCCCGATGGCTGACATTGTCGGTCTGTTGCTGCCGTTCTTCGGCCTGATCGTGATCGGTTACATCGCCGCGCGCATCACGAAACAGCCGACCGAGGCGCTCGGCTGGCTCAATACCTTCATCATCTATGCCGCGCTGCCGGCCTTGTTCTTCAAGCTCGTCTCGCAAACGCCGATCGAGCAGTTGACGCGTGCCGATTTCGTCGTCACCGACATTGCCGCGACCTACCTGATCTTCCTGCTGCTGTTCCTGATCGGATGTTTCCTGCGCCGCAATTCGCTGGCCGACAGCACGATCCAGGCCTTTGCTGGTGCTTACGGCAATATCGGCTATATGGGTCCCGGTCTGGCGCTGCTGGCGCTCGGCGAGAAGGCCGCCGTTCCCGTCGCCCTGATCATCTGCTTTGAAAATGCGCTGCATTTCATCGTCGCGCCGGGGCTGATGGCAATCGAGGGCGGTGATAAACGTTCGCCCTGGCGACTTGCTGGCGACATTGCGAGAAAGGTGCTGCTGCACCCCTTCATTTTGTCGACCGCCCTCGGCTTTGCCGCCGCCGCCCTTTCGATCCACCAACCGGTCGCCTTCCAGCGTTTCGTCGACTATCTCGCCCAGGCTGCCGCACCCTGCGCGTTGTTCGCCATGGGCGTGACATTGGCGCTGCGGCCGCTGAAACGTATCCCGACCGAGATCGGTTATATCGTGCCGGTCAAGCTCATACTGCATCCGCTGGTGGTTTATATCGTGCTGCAGGCCGTCGGCGGGTTCGACGCGATCTGGATCGAATCGGCGGTGCTGCTCGCAGCCTTGCCAACGGCGACGAATGTATTCGTCATCGGCCAGCAATATGGTGTCTGGCAGGAGCGGGCCTCCGCCACGATCCTGATCACCACCGCCTGTTCAGTGGTGACGGTGTCGCTAGTGCTTTACCTGATCAAATCCGGTGCCTTACCTGCGCAGCTTTTCTCTTAGCATAGAGGGAAAGCCGCGCAGGCTGCCGCCCGGCTCGATGCCTTCGCGCATAACCAAGTTGCGCAGCGGGGGAATGGCCGAAAGGACGTGCAGCCCCGCAGCCCGAAGCATCTGGACAGGCAGGAAATCCGTAAGCAGCGAGCGGTTCAACAGGTCGACGCTCGCCGTGCGGCTGATGATATCGAGCCGGCGGCGGCGGTCGAAACTGTCGCCTGCAGATGCCGAAATCGGCTGGCCGGTGGGGCTTGCCAGAATTTCGACGAGCGTCAGGATATCGCGCAGGCTGAGGTTCAACCCCTGAGCGCCGATCGGCGGAAAGACGTGGGCGGCTTCGCCGATCAGCGCGACGCGCCCCTTGCCGAAGCTGTAGGCCGTCATGCCGGAGAGCGGCCAGACCTGTACGCTGTCTTCGACGGTGATTTTGCCGAGCATCGACTGCATCCGATCCTCGATCACGCGGCCGAGGTCTTCCAGCGATTTCTCGGCATTGACCGCGGCGTCCGCCGGCTTCTGCACCCAAACGAGGCTCGAGCGATTGCCAGGCAGGGGGACCTGGGTGAAAGGCCCGCTTTCGGTGTGGAACTCGGTCGAAATGTCCTGATGCGGCAGTGAATGCGCGAAGTTCAGCACCATGGCCGATTGCGGATAGGACCAGCGCTTCACCTTGATCCCGACGGTTTCCCGCACCATCGAATTGCGTCCGTCCGCGCCGACGACGAAAGCCGCTTCGACCGTCTCGCCATCCTCCAGCGTAATGGCAACGCCATCGTCGCGCACGGCGATCCCTGCCGCGCTGGTCTCGATAAGCTCGATGTTGCCTTCCGCCTTTACGGCTTCGCTGAGGGCATTGAGCAGCGACTCGTTCGGGATATTGTAGCCGAAGGCGTCGAGGCCGATCTCCGAAGCACGAAAGGCGACGGTCGGCGCACGCAGTAGCCGCGTCGTGCCGTCGATGATCTGCATCGTGGTCAACGCTGCGGTGGAAGGCGCAATCTTGTCCCACAGCGCCAGCCGCTCCAGGAAGCGAATCGATTGGTCCATCAGTGCCGTCGTCCGCCGGTCGGCTTTGTGATGCGCCGCCGCCACGAGGGCAACAGCCCGCCCACCGCGCGCCAATGCGATCGCCGCGATCATACCTGCCAGACCGCCGCCGATAACAGCTATTTCAACCTGCTTCATATTGATGCCTCATTGTCTTTAGCTCTGAAAATAAACGCTTAGCCTGTTGAAATCCATGGGATGAAACATCGCAACGGGTGAAAATGACAGGAACTCACGCTAGCCTGTGGCGGCGCAAGCGTTTTTGCGCTGGCAGTGCCGTGCAAAGGGTGCATATTAGCAAGAAAAAATCGCCTGCCGGGGCAGGTAGATAAGCAGGCGAGTGACGGGGCGTATGAAAATCTTCAACTACAAGCGGGTGCCTTACGCGGAGATTCGTGCTTTTTCCGTGCATATATTGACGGCATCCGGCTCTTTTCTTGCCTTCCTCGGCGTCGTCGCGGCGTCGGAACATCGTTTTGTCGATATGTTCTGGTGGCTCGGTCTGGCATTGCTTGTCGATGGCATCGATGGACCGATTGCCCGCAAGGTCCGCGTCAAGGAAGTGTTGCCGAATTGGTCCGGCGACACGCTCGACAATATCATCGACTATGTCACCTATGTGCTTCTACCCGCCTTCGCGCTTTATGAAAGCGGCATGATCGGCCAGCCCTGGTCCTTCGCCGCCGCCGGGATGATCGTCGTCTCCAGTGCCATTTACTACGCCGATACGGGCATGAAAACGGACGAATATTTCTTCTCCGGTTTCCCGGTCGTCTGGAACATGGTGATCTTCACGCTCTTCGTCATCGGCGCCAGTGCGACGACCGCCCTGGTCCTCGTCGGCGTTTCGGTGGTCTTGACATTCCTGCCGATCAATTTTCTGCATCCTGTGCGGGTCAAGCGGCTGCGCCCGCTCAATCTCGGTATATTCCTGTTCTGGTCCGCACTCGGCATGTATTCGTTGCTGATGCACTTCGTCATGCCGCAATGGGCTGTTGCCTTGTTTGTCATCAGCGGCATCTACCTCTATTGCATTGGCGCTGTTCTGCAGTTTTTCCCGTCCCTCGGGCGCCAATAGGATTTACAAGCCATGAAGAAGACCCAGGCCATTCGCATCCATCAAAACGGCGGTCCGGAAGTCATGAAGCTGGAGGAGGTAGATCTGCCTTCACCAGGTGCCGGCGAGGTGCAGATCCGCCATGCCGCGATCGGACTGAATTTCGTGGATATCTATTTCCGATCGGGCCTCTACAAGGCGCCTTATTTCCCGCTGCCGCTCGGCAAGGAAGCGGCCGGCACGATTTCAGCCGTTGGACCGGGCGTGAGCGATTTTGCCGTCGGCGATCGTGTTGCCTATGTTGGCGGTGATGGTGCCTATAGCGTCGAGCGCAACATCGAAACGCGTTATGCGGTCAAGGTGCCGGATGATATCGAGCTAGAGACCGCTGCGTCGATGATGCTGAAGGGGATGACGGCCGAATATCTCCTCAACCGCACCTTCAAGGTCGGACCCGAAACCGTGCTGCTGTTTCATGCCGCGGCCGGTGGCGTCGGATTGATCGCGGGTCAATGGGCAAAGGCGCTCGGCGCCACGGTGATCGGAACGGCCGGTTCGCCGGACAAGGTCAAAATGGCGCTGGCGCATGGCTACGACCATGTCATTGATTACAGCCGCGAAAGTTTCGTGGACCGCGTCCGGGAGATCACAGGCGGCAAGGGTGTCGATGTTGTCTACGATTCGATCGGCCGTGATACCTTTCCGCAGTCCCTCGATTGTCTGCGGCCGCGCGGCATGTGGGTGACCTTCGGTCAATCCTCTGGCCCGATTGAAAATTTTGACCTTGCGATCCTCAATCAGAAAGGTTCACTTTTCGCCACACGGCCAAGCCTTTTCGCCTATATCGCGACTCCTGAGGAGCTGAGAGCTAGCGCAAAGGCATTATTTGCTGTTGTGCAAGGCAGCAAAGTGCGTATCAATATCAACCAGACCTATCCGTTGAGCGATGCGGGGCGCGCGCACACGGACCTGGAAACAAGAAAAACGAGTGGAACTACGCTGCTGATCCCATAGATCCAAAAAGGGCAGGATGTTGGGAAAGAAATGAGGGGAACGTGTCGTCATCCGATGTGCCGGCAACCGGTGCGTTATTGTCGGTTCGCAAACTGACGAAGCTGTTCGGTAGCTTTGCTGCCTGCAATGGAATTGATCTGGAAATCCAACCGGGCGAGATTCATGCACTGCTCGGCGAAAACGGTGCAGGCAAATCCACGCTGGTCAAGATGCTATTCGGCGTTTTGGAGCCGACTGAAGGCGAGATTGCCTGGGAAGGCCAGCCTGTTTCGATCGGCTCGCCGGGTGAAGCGCGCAAGCTCGGCATCGGCATGGTGTTTCAGCATTTCTCGTTGTTCGAAGCGCTGACGGTCGCCGAAAACATCGCCCTTTCCCTCGATGATGGCATCCCGATCGGCAGGATCGCCGAGGAGGCTGCGACCCTGTCCCGAGCCTATGGCCTGCCGCTCGATCCCGATGCGCATGTTGCCGACCTTTCCGTCGGCGAGCGCCAGCGCATCGAAATCGTCCGCGCGCTGCTGCAGAATCCGAAGCTGATCATTCTCGACGAGCCGACCTCGGTGCTGACGCCGCAGGAAGCCGACCGCATGTTTGAAACGCTGTTTCAGCTTCGGGACGAAGGCCGCTCGGTCCTTTATATCAGCCACCGTCTGGAGGAGGTGCAACGCATCTGCTCGCGGGCGACGGTGCTGCGTCACGGCAGGGTGACCGGCGCCTGCGACCCACGGCAGGAAACGCCCGCTTCGCTCGCGCGCATGATGGTCGGCAGCGATGTTGCGAGCGTGCATCATGAAAGTCTTGGAAAAAAGGGTGATATTCAGCTCGAGGTCGCTGGCCTTTCGGTGCCGGCGCGCACGCCTTTTGCCATGTCGCTAAAGGACGTTTCGCTGCGTGTTCGCGCCGGCGAAATTCTGGCGATCGCGGGAGTCGCGGGCAATGGGCAGGGAGAGCTGTTCGATGTCGTTTCCGGTGAGCATACTGTAGCGTCGGACGATCTGATCCGGGTGCGCGGCCAGGCGGTCGGCACCAAGGGCATCAACGCGCGCCGCCTGCTCGGCGCAGGCTTCGTGCCCGAAGAGCGGCATGGCCATGCCGCCGTTACCAGCCTCAAGCTCTCCGACAATCTCGTGCTGGCGCGCAGCCAGTCCGACCGCAAGGCATTCCTCGGTGGCGGCTTCCTGAAAGTTATCAGGCACGGTGCCGTCAGGCAGGCGGCCAAGCGTATCTCCGAAGCCATGGACGTGCGCAAGAGCGGCGACGACCCGATGGCCGGATCGCTGTCGGGCGGCAATCTGCAGAAATTCATTGTCGGGCGTGAACTCGACCGGCAGCCCGCCGTCCTTGTCGTCAACCAGCCGACCTGGGGCGTGGATGCCGGCGCGTCGAGCCGCATCCGCCAGGCGCTCGTCGATCTTGCCAGCAATGGATCGGCCGTTCTGGTCATCAGCCAGGATCTCGACGAGATATTCGAAGTGGCCACCGATGTTGCGGTGATCTCGGAGGGGCGGCTGTCGCCTTCCTACACTATCGGCGAGCTGACGCGCGAGAAGATTGGCCTGCTGATGGGCGGCCTGCATGAATCCAAGACCCATTCGGAGCCTTCGCATGCGCATTGAACTCGAAAGGCGCCTGCAGGTCTCGAAACTGTTCGGCTTCCTGTCGCCGCTGCTTGCGCTCATGCTGGCGCTGATCGCCGGCACCATCATGTTCGCCCTGCTCGGCAAGGATCCCGTGGAGGCGCTGGACGCTTTCTTCGTTGAGCCGCTGCTTGAGATCTGGTCGCTGCACGAACTGGCGATCAAGGCCGGTCCGCTGATCCTTATCGCCGTCGGCCTTTGCGTCTGCTACCGCTCCAACAACTGGAACATCGGCGCGGAAGGCCAATTCACCATCGGTGCGGTTGCCGGCTCCTACATTCCGATCGTCTTCACCGACTGGCATTCGCCGATGGTCCTGCCGCTGATGCTGATCGCCGGCGCCATCGGCGGCGCGCTCTATGCCGCCATTCCAGCGTTGTTGAAGGCGCATTTCAATACCAATGAGATCCTGACGAGCCTGATGCTTGTCTATATCGCACAGCTCTACCTGGATTGGCTGACACGCGGGCCTTGGCGCGATCCGCAGGGCCATAATTTCCCGCAGAGCATCGATTTTCCCCCCGAAGCGACGCTGCCGGCGATCTGGGAGGATTCCGGCCGCGCGCATTGGGGGATAGTCTTCGCCATCGTCGCGGCGATCCTTGCCTGGTTCATGATGAAATACACGCTGAAGGGCTTCGAGATAACCGTTCTCGGCCAATCGGAACGGGCAGGGCGCTTCGCCGGCTTCTCCTCGCGGAAAATGGTCTGGTTCGGCTTCCTGTTCTCCGGCGCGCTCGCGGGTCTTGCCGGCATTTCCGAGGTTGCTGGCTCGATCGGCCATCTGCAGCCGGCGATTTCGCCGGGCTACGGCTTTACCGCCATCATCGTGGCTTTCCTGGCGCGTCTCAATCCGCTCGGCGCAATCCTCTCCGGCTTCGTGCTGGCGCTTACCTATCTCGGCGGCGAGGCGGCGCAATTGTCGCCCGGCATCTCCGCCAAGGCGGCGAGCGTCTTTCAGGGACTGTTGCTGTTCTTCGTGCTCTCTTGCGATACGTTGATCTACTACAAGATCCGGCTGACTTGGTCACGGGTACGGGGAGGTGCGGCATGAGTGTCTTTGAGGCCATCCTCCTGACGATCATCACGGCCTCGACGCCGCTCGTCATCGCCGGTCTCGGCGAGTTGGTGGTGGAGCGCTCCGGTGTGCTCAATCTCGGCGTCGAAGGCATGATGATCATGGGCGCGGTCGCCGCCTTTGTCGGCGCCCAGATGAGCGGATCGCCCTATGTGGGCCTTATTACCGGCATTGTCGCCGGCGCGCTGTTTTCGCTGCTGTTCGGATTCCTGACGCTAACGCTGGTGACCAACCAAGTGGCGACGGGTCTGGCGCTCACCATCCTCGGCCTCGGCCTCTCCGGCATGATCGGTGAAGGCTATGTCAGCGTACCTGGGGTGCAGCTGCGCGCAATCGTCTTCCCGCTCCTATCAGACATCCCGCTTGTTGGGCCGGTGCTCTTCAAGCAGGATTTGACGTTTTATCTCTCGATCGCGCTGCTCATCGGCGTCAGCTGGTTCCTCTTCCGCAGCCGCGTCGGCCTGAAGCTGCGCGCAGTCGGGGATAGTCACGGCTCGGCACATGCCCTCGGGATAGACGTTATCCGCACGCGTTATCTCGCAGTCATGTTCGGCGGCGCCTGTGCGGGACTTGCCGGGGCGCAGTTGTCGCTGGTCTACACGCCGCAATGGGTCGAGAACATGTCGGCCGGTCGCGGCTGGGTGACGCTGGCGCTCGTTGTCTTCGCGTCCTGGCGGCCGATGCGCGTCCTGGCCGGCGGCTATCTCTTCGGCGCGGTGACGATTCTGCAGTTTCATGCCCAGGGCTTCGGCGTCGGCATTCCGTCACAGTTTCTGTCGATGTTGCCCTATGCATCGACTATTGTGGTTCTCGTCATCATCTCTCAAAATCGCCGCGCGACCCTGATCAATACGCCAGCGTCGCTCGGCAAGGCCTTCGTTCCGGAGCGCTAAGAACAACAAACCGGACGGATTTCGTAAATTATGTCAAACCAGCAGGGGTAACCATGAAGAAACTAGCACTCACACTCGCCACCACGGCCGCTGCCATTATCGGCTTTAGCGCTGCGGCCGAAGCTGCGCCGACTAAGATCTGCTTTGTCTATGTCGGCTCGCATACGGACGGCGGCTATTCGCAGGCACACGATCTCGGCCGTCAGCAGATCCAGAAGGAATTCGGCGACAAGATCGATACGCCGTATCTCGAAAACGTTCCGGAAGGGCCTGACGCCGAGCGCGCCATCGAACGTCTCGCACGCTCCGGCTGCTCGCTGATCTTCTCCACCTCATTCGGCTTCATGGATGCGACCGCCAAGGTCGCCGCGAAGTTCCCGAAGGTGAAGTTCGAGCATGCGACCGGTTTCAAGAGCGGCCCGAACCTCGCCACCTACAACTCGCGCTTCTATGAAGGCCGCTACATCCTGGGGCAGATCGCCGCCAAGATGTCGAAGAATCACGGCGCTGCCTACATTGCCTCCTTCCCGATTCCGGAAGTGGTCATGGGCATCAACTCCTTCGAGCAAGGCGCGCGCTCGGTCGACCCGAACTTCAAGCTTAAGGTCATCTGGGTCAACACCTGGTTCGACCCGGGCAAGGAAGCCGACGCCGCCAAGGCCATGATCGACCAGGGCGTCGACATTCTGACCCAGCATACCGACACCACCGCGCCGATGCAGGTGGCCGAGGAACGCGGTATCCATGCCTTCGGCCAGGCGACCGACATGCTTGCCTCTGGCCCGCATGCGCAATTGACCGCCGTCGTCGACACCTGGGGTAACTACTACTCCAAACGCGTCCATGCGCTGCTGGATGGCACCTGGAAGGCCGAACAGAACTGGGACGGCCTGAAGGATGGCATCCTGAAGATGTCGCCCTACACCAACATGCCTGACGACGTGAAGAAGATGGCTGAAGAGACCGAAGCCAAGATCAAGTCCGGCGAGCTCGCGCCTTTCACAGGCCCGATCAACAAGCAGGATGGCACGCCCTGGCTGAAGGCCGGCGAAAAGGCCGATGACGCCACTCTGCTGGGCATGAACTTCTATATCGAAGGCGTCGACGACAAGCTTCCAGCAGCTAAATAAGCATGCTCGAAATCGCGAAGGTTGAAAGAGGGCGCCCCAAGGCGCCCTTTTTTGTTGCACTGCATCACAGAATGTCGATTTACAAAAGTATTACTATATGATTTTTTCCCTGTGGCCGTAGGAGACGGCCAATTGGGAGGACATCATGAAATTGAAGACTGCACTGGTGAGTGCCACGATTCTCGCTGCTTGCATGTTTACGTCTGCGTCGGCAAAGGACTTGGTCGTTGGCTTTTCGCAAATCGGTTCGGAATCCGGCTGGCGCGCGGCGGAAACGACGGTTACCAAGCAGCAAGCTGAGAAGCGCGGCATCGATCTCAAATTCGCCGATGCTCAGCAGAAGCAAGAAAATCAGATCAAGGCGATTCGCTCCTTCATCGCACAGGGTGTTGATGCGATTCTGCTGGCTCCCGTCGTCGAAACGGGATGGGATTCCGTCCTGAAGGAAGCAAAGGAAGCCAAGATCCCGGTCATTCTGCTTGATCGCACGATCAACGCACCAAAGGATCTCTATCTGACCGCTGTCACCTCCGACCAGATTCACGAAGGCAAGGTCGCGGGCGACTGGCTTGTGAAGACGGTTGGCGACAAGAAGTGCAACATCGTCGAGCTTCAGGGAACCACCGGTTCCTCGCCGGCTATCGCCCGCAAGAAGGGCTTCGAAGAAGCCATCAAGGGCCATGACAATCTGAAGATCGTGCGTAGCCAGACGGGTGATTTCACCCGTGCCAAGGGCAAGGAAGTCATGGAAAGCTTCCTGAAGGCCGAAAACGGCGGCAAGGATATCTGCGCGCTTTACGCTCACAACGACGACATGGCCGTCGGCGCCATCCAGGCGATCAAGGAAGCCGGTCTGAAGCCGGGCAAGGATATCCTGACCGTATCCATCGATTCGGTTCCGGACCTCTTCAAGGCCATGGCAGCCGGCGAAGCTAACGCTACGGTGGAACTGACGCCGAACATGGCCGGCCCCGCCTTCGATGCCCTCGACGCCTACCTGAAGACCAAGAAGGAGCCGCCGAAGTGGATCCAGACCGAGTCCAAGCTATATACGCAGGCTGACGACCCGCAGAAGGTCTACGAGGAGAAGAAGGGCCAGGGCTATTGATGTAAAAAAAGCGAACCACATCGGCTGGCAAACGGCCGGTGTGGATTCTCAAGCGCGGAACTGCCGAAGCGCACAAGATGCTCTAGATATAAAAGATTTAGAGCGACCTTTGTGTGTTCGGATGGACGCACGGCGCTTTAAGCGAGCGGCAAGTTCCGCGCTTTTTTGCATACCAGCTCAATCCAAGGAAATGCTTACTCCATGGCTCATGATGTCGAGCGCCTTCTGACCGCTACCGGCTTCTGTAAATATTTTCCCGGTTCCACCGCCCTTGATCATGTCGATTTCACATTGCTGCGGGGGGAAGTCCATGCGCTTCTCGGCGAAAATGGTGCCGGAAAATCGACACTCATCAAGTGCATGACCGGTGCCTACCGCCGCGATGCAGGCAGCCTCGTTCTCGACGGTGCCGAGATCGACCCGCATGATACGCTTGCAGCGCAGAGGCTCGGTATCGGAACGGTCTATCAGGAGGTGAACCTCCTTGCGAATTTGAGCGTCGCCGAAAATCTGTTTCTCGGCCGTCAGCCAAGACGCTTTGGCATGGTCAGCAGCCGCGTGATGAACAGCATGGCGAAAGACCTGCTGTCGCAATACGGCATAGAAATCGATGTCAGCCGCCAGCTTGACCGTTTCTCCGTCGCAATTCAGCAAGTCATCGCGATCGCGCGTGCTGTCGATCTCTCTGGCAAGGTTCTGATTCTCGACGAGCCGACCGCCAGCCTCGACACCCAGGAAGTCGCCATGCTTTTCGGTATTATCCGGAATCTGAAGCAGCGCGGACTAGGCATTGTTTTCATTACGCATTTTCTTGAACAAGTTTATCAGATCTGCGACCGCATAACCGTTCTGCGCAACGGTCGGCTGGTGGGTACTCGCGATGCGGAAGGCCTTTCGCGGCAGACCCTCATCGCCATGATGCTCGGCCGCGAACTTGCGCAGGCCGAGGCGACCGCGAAACAGGCGGTCAGCGAAAGCGGGCCGGTAAGATACCGCTTCACCAATTTCGGCAAGCGCGGCAAGATCAAACGCTTCGACCTTGAGGTTCGTATCGGCGAAGTGGTGGGGATTGCCGGACTGCTGGGCTCCGGACGCACGGAGACCGCGGAGGTGCTTTTCGGCGTCGAGCGCGCCGATAGTGGCGAGGCAAAGATAGAGGACAAGACGGTGGCTCTTTCGGGCCCGCGCGCCGCCATCAAGAACGGCTTCGGCTTTTGTCCGGAAGACCGCAAGACGGACGGCATCATCGGTGATCTGTCTATCCGCGAAAACATCGTCATGGCGCTCCAGGCCCGCCGCGGCTGGGCGCGCCCGTTGCCGCGTGGCGAGCAGAACGCAATCGCCGACCGCTACATCAAAGCACTGGATATTCGCACCACCGACCGCGAAAAGCCGATCAAGCTGCTGTCCGGCGGCAATCAGCAGAAGGCCATTCTGGCGCGCTGGCTGGCGACCAATCCCAACTTCCTGATCCTGGACGAGCCGACGCGCGGCATTGATGTCGGTGCGCATGCCGAGATCATCCGCCTGATCGAAGATCTTTGCGGTCAGGGAATGTCCCTTGTCGTGATTTCCTCTGAATTGGAAGAACTCGTGGCCTATAGTTCCCGCGTTATCGTTCTGCGCGACCGCGAGCATATTGCGGAACTGACAGGCGATAAGATTTCCGCCAGCAATATCGTCGACTCCATAGCGACGGGCGAGAGCAAGCGGGAGGACGCATGAGTTCGCAGATTAAGTCCTTATTGTTTCGATTGGCTCCCCAGCTCATTGCGCTGGCTGCCATTCTTCTTTTGAATTTCATCATGTTCCCGCAGTTTTTTCATCTGGAACTGCAGAATGGCAGATTGTACGGCAGCATCATCGACGTTCTCAATCGCGGTGCGCCGGTCGCACTTCTATCCATCGGCATGACACTGGTCATCGCCACTAAGGGCATCGATCTCTCGGTCGGCGCGGTGATCGCAATTTGCGGCGCCGTCGCGGCATCCGCAATCGTCTCCGGAGATTCGCTCGCTTATACGCTGATGTTGACCATCGCGGTCGGGCTCGCATGCGGGCTATGGAATGGCTTCCTGGTCGCGGTTCTCGACATCCAACCGATCATCGCCACGCTGGTGCTGATGGTCGCGGGCCGCGGGATAGCCCAGTTGATCACCGAAGGCGTTATCATGACCTTCAATGACGACGGGCTCATCTTCCTGGGAAGTGGGTCCTTCGCCACTCTGCCGATGCCGGTTGTCATCTGGTTGTTGGTGGCATTGGCGGTCATTCTTCTGGTGAGGCGCACGGCGCTCGGCATGCTGGTCGAGGCGATCGGCATCAACCGGCGGGCCAGCACGCTGTCGGGCATACAGACGCCGGTACTACTGATCGCCGTCTATGCGCTGAGCGGCCTTTGCGCTTCGATCGCCGGCATCATCGTCTCCGCCGATATCAAGGGCGCGGACGCGAACAATGCTGGCCTTTGGCTCGAACTTGATGCGATCCTGGCTGTTGTCGTCGGCGGCAATTCCCTTCTTGGCGGCCGCTTCAGCATTGTCGGCTCGCTTATCGGCGCGATGATCATCCAGTCGGTCAATACAGGTATTCTGCTGTCCGGCTTCCCTCCGGAATTCAATTTGGTGATCAAGGCCGTCATCGTCATCATCATTCTGGTCATCCAGTCACCGGCTCTCCAATCCGTCTCGGCGTTTTTCTGGCGTCGGCGCGGCGCGGCGCAGATGATCCATGAGGAGCAGGCAAAGTGAATTCGAAATATCTTCCTCTGCTTGCGACGATCGTCATTTTCCTGCTGGCCTATACCGGCTGCGTGCTGCAGTTTCCGACCATGCTGTCGACGCGGGTTGTCGGCAATCTGCTGACGGACAACGCTTTTCTTGGAATTGCCGCCGTCGGCATGACCTTCGTCATCCTCTCCGGCGGCATCGATCTGTCGATCGGTTCGGTCATTGCCTTTACCGGCGTCTTTCTGGCGATCATTCTGCGGGATACCTCGATCCATCCTTTGTTTGCCTTCGCGCTCGTTCTGGTGATTACGACAATCTTCGGTGCAGGCATGGGCGCCATCATCCACTACCTCAGCATGCCGCCATTCATCGTCACGCTGGCGGGCATGTTTCTTGCGCGCGGTATCGCTTTCGTCCTGTCGATCGACAGCATCCCGATCGAGCATGATTTCTATTCGCAATTGAGCGATCTTTACCTGTTGCTGCCGGGCGGCGGCCGTCTGACGCTGATCGGCGGCATCATGCTTGTCGTCTTTGCCGGCGGCATCCTATTGGCGCACCGCACCCGCTTCGGAGCCAACGTCTATGCGCTGGGCGGCGGGGTGCAGACGGCTCAGTTGATGGGCGTTCCAGTGGGCCGCACGACGATCCAGATCTATGCGCTGTCCGGCTTTCTCGCCGGTCTATCCGGAATCGTTTTTTCGCTCTATACGTCGGCTGGATATTCGCTGGCTACGGTTGGCGTCGAGCTCGACGCTATCGCCGCAGTGGTGATAGGCGGAACATTGCTCACGGGAGGAGCAGGGTTCGTAGGAGGAACTCTCATCGGAATTCTCATACAGGGCTTGATTCAGACTTATATCACCTTTGATGGAACGCTCTCCAGTTGGTGGACTAAGATATTGATCGGGCTGCTGCTCTTTGCGTTTATTCTGATGCAGAAGGGACTTCTGCTGCTTTCCCGCTTCAATCGACGTTACGCCTAAGGGAAGGACAGAGTATTTGCGCAGTAGATTGCTTGAAACCAGGAAAACCGAAGGAAAATCGCGAACGAGCCATGCTCAGGTCGTGGATGATCTTGGAAAAGCAATCGTGTCGGGTGCCTTTCCCGTCGGCAGCATCCTTCCCGGCGACAGCGAACTTCTGCAACGGTTCAAGGTGTCGCGAACGGTTCTGCGCGAAAGCATGAAGACCCTGGCGGCAAAAGGCTTGGTCGTTCCGCGTGCCCGGGTTGGCACTCGGGTCACCGAGAAGATCCATTGGAACATGTTCGACAGCGCGGTGCTGACTTGGCACTTTGAAAGCGGCGTCAACGAGGAGTTTCTCCTCCACCTCTATGACATTCGTCTGGCCTTCGAGCCGTTTGCCGCCAGTCTCGTAGCGGAGCGCGCCAGCGCGGAGGAAATCGAGTTGCTGCGGCGGCTTGCGATGGCCATGGCCGCGCCGGAGCATACGTCCGACAGTCTCGCCGTCGCCGATCTTCATTTTCACCTGGCGATCACGGAAGCCTCACACAATCCCTTCATGCGCTCGCTCGGCGGCCTGATCGAAGCAGCCCTTGTCGGCATGTTCCGCATGAGCGCGCCGCCTGCCAGCAATGGCTTCAGAAATATTGCCGATACGCATATGGCCATTGTGGACGCCATTGCGGCGGGTGACGGACTGGCTGCATATAAGGCGATGGAATTTGTCATCTTCGACGGCCGCAAGCATGTCCAGGAAGCTTTCGCGGCGCTCGCAGACGCTTGATGTCTACGTCTAATTTCGCCGTAGTTCACCGCTCAACTAGTTGCTATGAGAACACGATGCCTATTCATGGGCCTCGTCGGACCGTATCTTTCGGAGCTTGAAATGGAACGCACCTGCCTCGCCATCATCCTCGCCGCCGGTGACAGCACTCGTATGAAGTCGTCGATCTCCAAGGTCCTGCACCCGATCGCCGCTCGTCCGATGATCGCGCATGTGATGGAAGCGATCGCCAAAGCCGATATTTCCGCTGCCGCACTGGTCGTCGGCCGCGATGCGGAGGAGGTGACAGCCGCAGCCGCCATCGATGGCGTCAAGGTGGAGGCCTATCTGCAGAAGGAGCGTCTCGGCACCGGCCATGCGGTCCTCGCCGCTCGCGAGGCGATCGCTGAAGGCTATGACGATATCCTGGTGGCTTACGGCGATGTGCCGCTGCTCACCGACGCGCCCCTTTGCGCCGCGCGCGAAGGGCTCGCCGCCGGCAATGACATCGTCGTCATCGGCTTTCATACGGATAATCCAAACGCTTATGGCCGGCTGCTCGTCAAGGATGGCGAGCTGATCGCCATCCGCGAGGCGAAGGATGCGACCGATGCCGAGCTTGCAGTCACATGGTGCAACAGCGGTCTTATGGCGATCAATGGCCGCAAGGCCCTCGACCTGCTCGACCGCATCGGCAATGACAATGCCAAGCGCGAATATTATCTCACCGATCTCGTCGAGATCGCCCGCTCTCTCGGCGGCCACGCAGTCGCCGTCGACGCGCCGGAAGTGGAGATGACGGGCTGCAACAATCGCGCCGAACTCGCTGTAATCGAACGGCTCTGGCAGGAGCGGCGGCGTCATGAGCTGATGCTTTCGGGCGTCACCATGATCGCGCCGGAAACCGTGTTTCTTGCCTTTGACACGGTGATCGGCCAGGACGCGGTGATCGAGCCGAATGTTGTCTTCGGTCCCGGCGCCATCATCGACGGCGGCGCCGTCATCCACTCCTTTTCACACATCGAAGGCGCCCATGTCAGCGCTGGCGCCACGGTCGGCCCGTTCGCGCGGCTGCGCCCGGGTGCTGACCTTGCTGGCGGCTCGAAGGTCGGCAATTTCTGCGAGGTGAAGAACGGCAAGATCGGCGAGGGCGCGAAGGTCAACCATCTCACCTATATCGGCGATGCCACGGTCGGGGCCGGCAGCAATATCGGTGCGGGCACGATTACCTGCAACTATGATGGGGTCAACAAGCACGAGACTCACATCGGCGCCAACAGCTTCGTCGGCTCGAACTCGTCGCTGGTGGCGCCCGTACGCATCGGCGATAACGCCTATGTGGCCTCAGGCAGCGTCATCACCGAGGATGTCCCCGCCGAAGCGCTTGCCTTCGGCCGTGCCCGCCAGGAGGTAAAACCCGGCCGTGCCAAGCTCCTTCGCGAGCGGGCCTTGGCCATAAAAGCGGCGAAGAAGGGCAGCCACTAAGCCGAAAGTGTAGGGTCGCGTAACGGTCGGAAACCGAAAGTGACCATCGCAGCAATTGAGAAAACTGCTAGAATCATTAGGACTTGCTCCAATTTTCTTGGGCCAGACGGAGACGTGCATGTGCGGCATTGTGGGGATTGTTGGAACGAAGCCTGTGGCAGGACGATTAGTGGATGCTTTGCGGCGTCTCGAATATCGCGGCTATGATTCAGCGGGTGTTGCGACCATCCACAACGGCATAATGGACCGCCGTCGCGCCGAAGGGAAACTCTTCAATCTTGAAAAGCGGCTGGACGTCGAGCCGCTGCCGGGCGTCACCGGCATTGCTCACACCCGTTGGGCGACTCATGGCGTTCCGAATGAAACCAACGCCCATCCGCATTTCGTCGAAGGCGTTGCCGTCGTGCACAACGGTATCATCGAGAATTTTTCCGAACTGCGCGAGGAATTGAGGGCCGAAGGCCGGGTCTTCGCCACGCAGACCGATACGGAAGTCGTCGCACATCTCCTGGCGAAATATCTCCGCCAGGGCCTCGATCCACGTGCGGCGATGCTGAAGATGCTGAATCGGGTCACCGGTGCCTATGCACTGGTCGTCATGTTCCAGGACGATTCCGAAACGCTCATGGCGGCCCGCTCTGGCCCGCCACTTGCCATCGGTTTCGGCGACGGCGAGATGTTCCTCGGCTCCGACGCTATCGCGCTGGCGCCCTTCACCAACGAAATCACCTATCTGGTCGACGGCGACTGCGCGATCATCACCCGGGATGGCGCCACTGTCGTCGATTTCAGCGGCCAGGAGGTCAGCCGCCCTCGGCAGATATCGCAGGCGATTGCCTACGTGGTCGACAAGGGCAATCATCGCCATTTCATGGAAAAGGAAATCTATGAGCAGCCGGAGGTGATCTCCCATGCGCTCAGCCAATATGTCGATTTCTTCAGTCATCGGGTGCACCCATCCGCATCCGCGATCGATTTCAGCACGGTGTCCAGCTTGGCGATCTCAGCCTGCGGCACGGCCTATCTCGCCGGCCTGATCGGCAAATACTGGTTCGAGCGTTATGCCCGCTTGCCGGTGGAGATCGATGTCGCTTCCGAGTTCCGCTATCGCGAGATGCCGCTATTGCCCTCGCAGGCCGCGCTGTTCATTTCGCAATCCGGCGAGACGGCCGATACGCTGGCATCGCTGCGTTACTGCAGGGATCACGGCCTGAAGATTGGCGCCGTCGTCAATGTCAAGGAATCGACCATCGCGCGCGAATCCGATGCGGTGTTCCCGATCATGGCCGGCCCCGAAATCGGCGTGGCCTCCACCAAGGCCTTCACCTGCCAGCTTGCCGTCCTGGCGTCTTTGGCAATCTGCGCCGGCAAGGCGCGTGGCACGGTCAGCGCCGAGGATGAACAGGCGATGGTGGGCCACCTCGTGGAGATGCCGCGCATCATGGCCCGGGTGCTGAACATCATCCAGCCGCAGATGGAAAGCCTTTCCCGCGAGATCTCCAAGTTCAAAGACGTCCTTTATCTCGGTCGTGGCACCAGCTTTCCGCTCGCCATGGAAGGCGCGCTGAAGCTCAAGGAGATCTCCTATATCCACGCCGAAGGCTATGCGGCCGGCGAGCTGAAGCACGGTCCGATCGCGCTGATTGACGAAAACATGCCTGTTATCGTCATCGCGCCTTACGACCGTTTCTTCGACAAGACCGTCTCCAATATGCAGGAGGTGGCAGCGCGTGGCGGTCGTATTATCTTCATCACGGACGAGGCAGGGGCCACCGCCTCGACCTTGCCGACCATGGCGACGATCACGCTGCCTGTTGTCGATGAAATCATCGCGCCGATGATCTTCTCTCTGCCGATCCAACTGCTCGCCTACCACACCGCTGTCTTCATGGGCACGGATGTGGATCAGCCGCGCAATCTCGCCAAGTCGGTGACCGTGGAATAGGCCGAATTCCCCCGCTTTTTTCCTAGGATAACGTCGTCGTGAACCGGGCTCTGATCCGGGCCGTTGGCGTGACTGCCGGGTTGTGCGACGCGCCGATTTCTGGCACGTTTCACATGGGAGTTGGTGGGGAGAATTTGCCGGTTAGCGGTGGCGACGGAACGGAGTTTCGAACGGCGAATGACCGAAACACTCATCAAAATGTCTGTGGCAACGCGGATTAGAAACAATTTCCTGGCGGGCCTGATTATATGCGCGCCGATCGCTATTACGCTCTGGCTCACCTGGTCGGTGGTCCACTGGGCAGATAGCTGGGTCCGGCCCTACATTCCGGCGCGCTACGATCCCGAGAGTTATCTGAATTTCGCCGTTCCGGGCACTGGTCTGGTGATCGCGATGATCTTCATCACGATCGTTGGTTTCCTCGCCAAAAACCTGATCGGCCAGAGCATCGTCCGCTTCGGCGAATCGATCGTGCACCGCGTGCCGCTGGTGCGGACCATCTACAAAAGCGTGAAGCAGATTTTCGAAACCGTGCTGAAGGAGCAGGGCACATCTTTCAAGAAGGTTGGGCTGATCGAATATCCGAGCCCCGGCCTTTGGTCGATGGTATTCATCTCGACCGATGCCAAGGGTGAAATCGCCTCGAAGTTCAATGCCATGGGGCATGATATGGTGGCCGTTTTCCTGCCGCCGACGCCTGTCCCAACAGCCGGCTTCCTGGTTTTCGTGCCGCGCGAAAAAATCACGATTCTGGATATGAGCCCGGAAGACGGCGCTAAGCTGCTGATCTCAGGCGGCCTGGTCTCGCCGGAATATCGGGAAAAGCTGATCGGCAAGGAGCTGCCGCCGCCAGCGCCTCTCCCCGTAAAAACGTTGACCTAGTCACCTGGAACAGAAGTTCATTACATTGTACGCTTGGCCTCTTCATGGGAGGTTGAGCAATGGCAAATGCGACTGGCCGACCGACGGCACCCCTGATTTTGAGCGAGGCGGAGCGGGAATATCTAGAGCGACAGGTTCGTAAACATCGCGTTGCTCGTTCCATGTCTGAGCGGTGCCGGATCATTCTTCGCTGCGCCGACGGGATTGCGAGCAAGACCGTTGCGAGCGAACTTGGCGTACATGAACATACGGTTGGCAAATGGCGACGGCGCTTTCTTAAAGATCGGCTCGATGGCCTGCTCGACGAAGTTCGCCCTGGCCGGCCCCGAACGATCGACGATGATCAGATTGCTGCTGTGATCGAGCGCACGCTGCGTTCTACGCCAAGCGATGCGACCCACTGGTCGATCCGCTCGATGGCAGGAGTCGCCGGCTTTTCGCACACGACGATCCGCCGGATATGGAACGCCTTCGGCCTGCAGCCGCATCGCACTGAGACGTTCAAGCTGTCCAGCGATCCCCTGTTCGTCGATAAGGTCCGCGACATCGTCGGTCTTTATCTGTCGCCTCCCAATCGGGCGCTGGTTCTCAGTGTGGACGAGAAGAGCCAAATCCAGGCACTCGATCGCGAGCAGCCAGTCCTGCCGATGATGCCTGGCGTGCCTGAACGGCGTACCCATTCTTATGTTCGCCACGGCACAACGACGTTGTTTGCAGCTCTGGATGTCGCCTCCGGCTTTGTCATCGGCAAATGCTACAAGCGGCATCGGGCCACCGAGTTCCTCGACTTCCTGAAGCAGATCGATGCGAATGTGCCGCCCGATTTGGACGTGCATATCGTGATGGACAACTATGCAACGCACAAAACTGCATCGATCAAGAACTGGCTGCTGCGGCGGCCACGCTACCACGTGCACTTCACCCCAACCTCGGCTTCATGGATCAACCAAGTCGAACGCTGGTTTGCGGAATTAACCCGCAAGCAATTACGTCGTGGCGTCCATACTTCGACAGCTCAACTCGAAGCCGACATCAAAAGCTTCATCGAGCGCCACAACGAAAATCCCAAGCCGTATCGGTGGACCAAATCGGCAGACGACATTCTCGCCGCCGTCAAACGCTTCTGTCAGAAGGTCGACAACAGCTTATGACACGAATTTCCGATTCAGCTGACTAGAGCCGCCGCTCTTTTTCCGATCTCCTGTGTATCGCTCACGCGTTCTGGGCGAGTTGTCATGTCCCTATCATGTTGCCGTCTTAGACCGTCTGCCGGAAGGACAGTCGGGCGCATCCTACTGCATATCTGCAATCGACAGATGCAGATAATGGTCGTTCGAAGCCGGCCAGCGGCCGGCCTTGGGGTGAATGCCGTTCCAACAAAAAGAGCTTTTCCATCAGGAAGGATATTGCCGTGAGAAACTTGCGTTCAATGACTTTGCCGCTGCTGTCTGCAGCGCTCGCCACGTTCGTTTTCGCTGCCCCGGTTGCAGCCCTCGCAGATAATTCCGTCACCGTCAGTGGAGTCACGCTGGTCAACAAGGGTCGCGTTGCCATTGGCCGCATTCCTGCCAATCAGCGCGACAAGTTCGGCGAGACCTTCGGTTCCGGTTCGGGCATGTCGATCGACACCAAGAGCTGGGTGCGCAATGCCGATGGTTCCTACAAGGGTTCGCTGTGGCTGCTGCCTGATCGCGGCTATAACGCTGTCGGCACCACCGATTACCGTCCGCGTCTCAACACCGTCGACATCCAGTTGACGCCGGTTGCCCCTGGCGCAATGCCGCCGGCCGGCAAGGAACAGTCGGGCGTCGATGCGAAGCTTGCTGACGCCATGCTGCTGACCGATAACAAGGGCGCCGACACGACCGGCCTCGATCCCGCTAATGGCACTCGCGCTCCGGCCGACGGCATGCCGCTGCTGCCGCAAGCACCGAACGGCAAGATCTCGCTCGACGATGAAGCCATCGTCCGTCTGCCCGACGGCACAATGTTCATCAGCGACGAATACGGCCCCTACATCTACCGCTTCTCGGCCGATGGACACATGATGTCGGCCACGCAGCCGCCGGAAGCCCTGCTGCCGATGCGTCAGGGTAAAGTGAACTTCGCTTCGAACAATCCCGGTCCCGGCGAAACAGCTCCCGATCCGAAGGATCCGAGCAGCGGCCGCCAGAACAACCAAGGTCTCGAGGGCATGTCTATAACTCCGGACGGCAAGTTCCTGATCGCCGTACTGCAGTCCGCGGCCCGTCAGGACGGCGGTGATTCCGGCTCGACCCGACAGAACACCCGCGCGATGGTCTATGATGCCGCCGATCTGGCGCATTTGAAGCTGGTGCATGAATATGTCGTGCCGCTGCCGGTCTTCAAGGACGACAAGGGTAAGACGATCGTCGCCGCCCAAAGCGAAATCGTGGCACTGTCGCCGACGAGCTTCCTGATGCTCGCTCGCGACAGCGGTAATGGCTATGGCCAGAAGGGCGAGAAGTCGCTCTATCGCGATATCGATGTCGTCGACGTCTCTGCTGCCACCGATATCCATGGCACCGCATTCGATGCCGACAAGCCGGTTGCGCCGAAGGGCGTTGTTGACCCGTCCGTGAAACCAGCGACCTTGACCCGCTTCATCGACATCAACGACAGCGCCGACCTCGCCCGCTTCGGTCTCCATAACGGCGCGCCGAACGATCGCAACAACCTCTCGGAAAAGTGGGAAGCCATGTCGCTCGCCAGCGTCCAGGATCCCAAGCTGCCAGACGATTATTTCCTGTTCGTCGCCAACGACAACGATTTCCTGACCCAGGACGGTTTCCAGGTTGGCGCCGCCTATAAGGGTGACGGCGGCGCCGATGTCGATACCATGTTCCAGGTATTCCAGGTCACGATCCCCGGCCTTTCGGTCAAGTAACGGGCCCCTGACATGGATGGACGCGATTGCCGCGTCCATCCACCTATCCCGCTCTCAGGAACCGGATCGCCTCATCGCGGCGGAAAAGATAGAGCAGAGTACGCACCGCCATGCCGCGTTCCCCCGTCAACTCCGGATCGCGTTCAATCAGATAGGCGGCATCCTTGCGGGCGATTTCCAGGAGATCGGCATGGGCTTCGAGGCTGGCGATGCGGAAGCCCGGCGTTCCGGACTGGCGCGTGCCGAGCAACTCGCCTTCGCCGCGCAGCTTCAGATCTTCCTCGGCAATGCGGAAACCGTCCTCGGTGTCACGCATGATCGACAGGCGCGCATGACCGGTTTCACCCAACGGACCCTTATAGAGCAGGATGCAGGTGGATGCCTCGTCGCCACGTCCGACACGCCCACGCAACTGATGCAACTGCGCCAGACCGAAACGTTCGGCATGCTCGATCACCATGATTGTAGCGTCCGGCACATCGACCCCGACTTCGACGACAGTCGTAGCGACCAGCAGACGGATATCGCCGTTCTTGAAGGCCATCATCACAGCGTCCTTCTCCGGTCCGCTCATGCGGCCATGGATAAGGCCGATGCCGGGCCCGAGCGCCTTGGTTAAGGTCGCATGCCGCTCCTCCACCGACATTAAATCGGATTCTTCGGTTTCTTCCACAAGTGGGCATATCCAATAGGCTTTTTTGCCTTCGCATAAAGCGCTCTTCAGTCGTGAAACGATATCACCGGTTCGCTCGGTCGGAATGGTGATCGTCTGGATCGGCTTGCGGCCGGCGGGCTTTTCGGTGAGCTTGGAGACATCCATGTCACCGAAGGCGGCAAGCACTAGCGTGCGCGGGATTGGCGTAGCCGTCATGACCAGCATGTGCGGTGAGATGCCCTTTGCGGTCAGTCGCAGCCGCTGGTGGACGCCGAAGCGGTGCTGCTCGTCGACGACGGCGAGCATGAGATTGGCGTAGGTCACGCTGTCCTGAAACAGCGCATGCGTGCCGATCACGATCTGCGCTTCGCCCGAGGCGATGCGTTCGAGGATGGTGTCGCGCTCGCGGCCCTTGGTGCGGCCGGTCAGCACTTCGACGGAAAGATTGGCGCTGGCGGCGAATTTCGAGATCGTCGCATGATGTTGCCGCGCCAGGATTTCAGTCGGCGCCATCAGCACCGCTTGGCCGCCGCTTTCGATGACGGCGGCAATCGCCATCAGCGCCACCAGCGTCTTGCCGGCGCCGACATCGCCCTGCAGCAGCCGCAGCATTCGCTCCGTGCCGGCCATGTCCTTGAGGATATCGGCCACGGCATCCCTCTGACTGTTCGTCATGGAGAAAGGAAGGGATTCCAATATCTTCCGGCTGATTGCTCCAGTGGGATGTACCGGCTGCCCGGCAACCTTACGCAAGCGTTGACGCACGAGCGACAGCGACAATTGCCCGGCCAGGAATTCGTCATAGGCAAGCCTGCGGCGGGCCGGCGCCTGCGGATCGATATCGGCGGCATCGCGCGGCGCATGCAGCATGTGAAAGCTGTCAGAGATCGAAGGGAAGCCCTGCTTCTGCGTCAGCGCCGCATCGTCCCATTCCGGTAGCTCCGGCATGCGCGTCGTCGCCGCTTCGATCGTTTTGCGCAGGAATTTCGGCGAGAGACCGGCGGTCAGGGGATAGACCGGCTCGACGAGCGGCAGGTTCTCCGCCTCGCTCTCGCGCACGATATAGTCCGGGTGGACCATCGACGGGCGGCCGTTGAACCAGTCGACCTTGCCGCTGACGGTCACCACCTCATCGATCGGCAATTGCTTTTCCAGCCATTGCGCCTTGCCCCGGAAGAACACCAGGCCGAGTTCGCCGGTTTCGTCGTGCAGGAAAACGCGGTAGGGCACGTTGCTGCGCGCGTTCGGCGGCGGCTGATGGCGATCGACGCGGCCCGTGATGGTGACGATCGCACCCTGCGGTGCCCGCGCAATGCCCGGCTGTTCGCGCCGGTCGACGATGGAATGCGGCGCATGAAAGAGCAGATCGATGACGCGGCAATCGTCGATGCTCTCCCGATCGAGCAGCTTCACCAGCAGCTCGGCAATCTTCGGCCCGACGCCGGGCAGCGAAGAGACGGAGGTAAACAGCGGATCGAGGATGGCGGGTCGCATGGCCGGCAAAATGCGACGGGGAGGGTGGCTTGGCAAGGCCTGAGGGTCACGCGGGCTTCTACGAGGCGCATACTCCCCGGAAAATTGCATCTCAGGTGCTTTTTTCCGAAAAACCGGTTCCCACCTTTCAAGGCTGGTTTTATAGAGACCCATCAACATGAAGGTGTTTTTGATGACTGGGCTGACACTCAGCAGTGCCGATCTCGATCCTCGCCGCCGGCGCATCCTGTTTCGCTGCTGGCACCGCGGTATCCGCGAGATGGATCTTGTTTTCGGCCAGTTCGCCGACAAAGAGTTGCCGGGGCTCGCCGAGGTCGAACTCGACGAGCTCGAGCGCATCATGGCTGAAGAAGACAATGATCTTCTGAGGTGGATCCTTGGTAGCCAGCCGACGCCGCAGCATCTGCAGACTCCGCTCTTTGAGCGCCTGGCATCCTATAAGCCCGATTTCGAAGAGATCGCCGAAAGGTTCGGACTAACCAAATGATCCCCGGTTTCGACGCGAAGAAGCTGATCGCGGCAAGCGAGCCGCTGACGGTCGGCCATGTTCCCTCCGGCCTGGAGCCTTTCCTGCTGGCCGAGCTGGCTAAGACCGGCCAGCCGGTTGCCTATGTCATGTCCGACGGCCAGCACATGGCTGATGTCGAACAGATGCTCGGCTTCATCGCGCCCGACATTCCGGTATTGACGCTGCCCGCCTGGGACTGCCTGCCCTATGACCGCGTTTCGCCGAGTTCCGACACTTCGGCCCGCCGTCTCGCGGCGCTCTCCGGTCTGATCGCCCATCATCACAAGCCGCATGCCGCAATCGTCCTGGTGACGGTCAATGCCATGTTGCAGAAGGTGGCGCCGCAGGATGTGATCGAGAGCCTGACGTTCTCGGCCCGGCCGGGCAATCAGGTGCGCATGGACGACATCGCCAGCCGCCTGGAGCGCAATGGCTTCGATCGCGTCGCGACCGTGCGCGAAGTCGGCGAATATGCCGTGCGCGGCGGCATTCTCGATGTCTTCGTGCCGGGTACGGAAGAACCCGTGCGCCTGGATTTCTTCGGCGACACGCTGGAAAGCATCCGCAGTTTCGATCCCGCCAGCCAGCGCACCACCGGCCAGATCCGCTCCCTCGACCTCAACCCGATGAGCGAGGTGACGCTGACGCCGGATACGATCAGCCGTTTTCGCAAGAACTATCTTTCCGCTTTCGGCGCCGCCACGCGCGACGACGCGCTCTATGTGGCGGTCTCGGAAGGCCGTCGCTATGCCGGTATGGAACACTGGCTGCCGCTATTCTACGAGAAGCTGGAGACGGTTTTCGATTATCTCCGCGGCTTCCGGCTGGTCACCGATCACACGGTGCGGGAAGCCGCCGAGGAGCGCTCCAAGCTCGTTTTCGACTATTACGACGCTCGCCTGAATTCCGGGCAGGCGACCAAGGGGCAGATGGCGCAGGGCACGCCCTACAAGCCGGTAACGCCCGGCCAGCTCTATCTCGATGGCAGCACCTTCGCCAAGGCGCTCGATGCCTTCAACGCTATGCGTATCTCGCCCTTCAACGAGCACGAGGGTGAGGCTCGACGCGTGGTCAGCGTCGATGCCCGCCAAGGGCCGCGCTGGGCCCGATCATCGACCGATAGCGCTGATAACGAGCGCGTCAACGTCTTTGACGCTGTGGTCAAACACATCGCTGATCGCCGCGCATCCGGCGGCAAGGTCCTGATATCGGCCTGGACCGAAGGCTCGCTTGATCGCCTGCTGCAGGTGCTGGCCGAACACGGGCTTGCCCGCGTCAAGACGATCGAGGCCTTCAAGGATATTCGATCGCTGGAAAAGGGCGAGGCGGCGGCGGCCGTGCTGAGCCTGGAAGCCGGCTTCGAGGCTGGTGATCTCATCGTTATCGGCGAGCAGGACATTCTCGGCGACCGCATGGTGCGCCGCTCCAAGCGCCGCAAGCGCGCCGCCGATTTCATCTCCGAAGTGGCCGGTCTCGACGAAGGTTCGATCGTCGTTCATGCCGAACACGGTATCGGCCGCTTCGTCGGCCTCCGGACCATCGAGGCGGCTGGCGCGCCGCACGCCTGTCTCGAGCTGCAATATGCGGACGACGCCAAACTGTTCCTGCCGGTCGAAAACATCGATCTCCTGTCGCGTTACGGCGGCGAGGGCACCGAGGCGCAGCTCGACAAGCTCGGCGGCGGCGCCTGGCAGATGCGCAAGGCCAAGCTCAAGAAGCGCCTGCTGGATATGGCCGGTGCGCTGATCCGCGTTGCAGCCGAACGCCTGACCCGGCACGCGCCGGTACTGACCTCGCCGGAAGGGATTTACGACGAGTTCGCCGCTCGCTTCCCTTACGATGAGACCGAAGACCAGATGAATGCCATCGACGCGGTGCGCGACGATCTCGGCGCCGGCCGGCCCATGGATCGTCTCGTCTGCGGCGACGTTGGCTTCGGCAAGACGGAGGTGGCGCTGCGTGCCGCCTTCGTGGCCGCCATGAACGGCGTGCAGGTCGCCGTCGTGGTGCCGACGACGCTGCTTTCCCGTCAGCATTTCAAGACCTTCTCCGAGCGCTTCCGTGGCCTGCCGATCCGGATTCAGCAGGCATCGCGCCTTGTCGGCTCCAAGGATCTGGCGTTGACCAAGAAGGAAGTGGCTGACGGCAAGACCGATATCGTCGTCGGCACGCATGCGCTGCTCGGCGCCGGCATCCAGTTCGCCAATCTCGGCCTGCTCGTGATCGACGAGGAGCAGCATTTCGGCGTGAAGCACAAGGAGCGGCTGAAGGAGCTGAAAAGCGATGTGCATGTGCTGACGCTATCGGCGACGCCGATCCCGCGCACGCTGCAGCTCGCCATGACCGGCGTGCGCGAACTGTCGCTGATCACCACGCCACCGGTCGATCGCATGGCTGTGCGCACCTTCATCTCGCCCTTCGATTCGCTCGTCATCCGCGAGACGCTGATGCGCGAGCATTATCGCGGCGGCCAGAGCTTCTATGTCTGCCCGCGCCTTGCCGATCTCGCCGACATTCATGCTTTCCTGCAGTCCGATGTGCCGGAGCTGAAGGTCGCCGTCGCCCACGGCCAGATGCCGGCGGGTGAGCTCGAAGACATCATGAACGCCTTCTACGAAGGCCGCTACGACGTGCTGCTGTCCACCACCATCGTCGAATCCGGTCTCGACGTGCCGACGGCCAATACGCTGATCGTCCACCGTGCCGATATGTTCGGCCTGGCGCAGCTCTACCAGTTGCGCGGCCGCGTCGGCCGTTCGAAGGTGCGCGCCTTCGCCCTGTTCACCCTGCCGGTCAACAAGGTGCTGACGACGACCGCGGAGCGCCGCCTCAAGGTGCTGCAGTCGCTCGACACACTCGGCGCCGGTTTCCAGCTCGCAAGCCACGATCTGGATATCCGCGGTGCCGGCAATCTGCTCGGCGAGGAACAGTCCGGGCATATCAAGGAAGTGGGTTTCGAGCTCTACCAGCAGATGCTCGAAGAGGCGGTCGCAGAGGTGAAGGGCGTCGACGAGATCCAGGATACCGGCTGGTCGCCGCAGATTTCCGTCGGCACACCGGTCATGATCCCCGATGATTACGTGCCGGATCTGCATCTGCGCATGGCGCTCTATCGCCGCCTCGGCGAGATCACGGAAATCAAGGAGATCGACAGTTTCGGCGCCGAAATGATCGATCGGTTTGGACCGATGCCGATCGAGGTGCAGCATCTCCTGAAGATCGTCTACATCAAGTCGCTCTGCCGCACAGCCAACGTCGAGAAACTTGACGCCGGCCCGAAGGGCGTCGTCGTGCAATTCCGCAACAAGGAGTTCCCGAACCCAGCCAATCTTGTTGGCTATATCGCCAAGCAGGGCACCATGGCAAAAATCCGCCCCGACCAGAGCGTGTTCCTGACCCGCGACCTGCCGACACCGGAAAAGCGGCTGCAGGGCGCGGCTGTGCTGATGACGCAATTGGCGGAATTGGCGAAGTAGGGAGGCATTCCTCGGTCAGCAGGCCGGTGGTATTGGCAACCGCTTTCGGTCCATTGCGCTTATCAGCGACAATTCAACGCTGCTAGCCAATCATGAAACGCGGTTACTTCGTAGCGGCGTAGGGCCTTCGGCGACGCCACCACATAGTAGGCCCATTTCACGGGCCACCGCACCTCGGGCATCAGATGGACGAGGCGACCGCCTTCCAGTTCCTGTGCGACGAGCGCCTTGCGGACGAGTGCGACGCCCCTCGCGGTCACCGCAGCCTGAATAACCGCCGCCGTCGAGTTAATCTTCAGTCCGCCGTCCGCAGGCGGCTCGTTCGCGCCGGCGCGGGCAAGCCACTCGGCCCAGGTTGGGAAGTCGCCGCCCGGATGGGCGGTCCCGTCGTGGATAAGCGTCTGCTCCGCGATCCAACCTGCCGTTACGTCTAGCTCGGTGGGTATGAGCTTGTTATGGCAGACGGCGATAATCTCTTCACCCATGAGGAATGTCGATCGCACACCCTTCCATGAACCCAAACCGCACCGGATGCCGACGTCTGCTTCGCCCTGGGCGAGATCGATCACGCGATCGGAAACGTCGAGCCGGACGTCGATGTTCGGGCAGGTCGCGGAAAAATCTTCCAGTCGGGACAGGAGCCAGTTTGCTACCAGCGCCTGCGAGGCCGTGACGAGCACGACCGATCTCGCCTTCCGGCCGCGCAGTTTCCTCAAACCCGATTCCAGAAGGTCGAGCCCTTGTGCGATGTCCTCTAGCGCATCTTGGGTCTCGTCGACTGGCGTCAGCCGCTCGGCTCCAGAGCGGCTTCTTTTTAACAGCGGGTAACCGACCCAATCTTCGAGCGACCGGACGAGCTGCCCTACCGCCGGGGGCGTGACGTCGAGTTCCGTCGAAGCACCCACGAAGCTTCCGTGTCTCGCCGATGCTTCCAAAGCCTGCAAGGACTTCAATCTGGTCAAGTTTCTCATGACGCTCACGACAAAGATTTTCTTTCTTTGCGATATCGCGCGTTTTCCTCGCGATTGCAAATCCGCGCGCTAGTTTCGGAAGATCGACGGCACGAGGAAAGTGAGAGATGGTTCTGGAAGGAAAGTTTGCTTTGGTGACGGGTGGTTCGAGCGGGATCGGCCTGGCCGCCGCCCGGACGCTGCGTAACCACGGAGCCCGCGTCGCGATCGCCGGGCGGTCGCGGGAGAAGCTCGACCGAGCCGTAGGGGAGCTCGGTGGCGACGTGCTTGCCATGGAGACCGACGTCGCATCTCTCGACGATCTTGGCCGGATGAAGGCGGAGATCGAGACGTCGTTCGGATCGCTGGATATCCTGTTCGCCAACGCCGGCGTCGCGCTCGGCACGCCTTTGGCGACCGCGGACGAGGCGACCTACAACAAGATCATGGACGCGAATGTAAAGGGGGTCTTCTTCACGGTGCAGACGGTGCTGCCGCTGATGCGCGAGGGAGGCTCGATCATCCTGAACACGTCCTGGCTGAACCAGGTGGGGACGCCCGGTCGGGCGATCCTGTCGGCGTCGAAGGCTGCGGTCCGCTCGTTCGCTCGTACGATGTCGGCGGAACTGCTCGATCGGAAGATCAGGGTCAACGCCGTCAGCCCCGGTTCCATCGAGACGCCTATTCATCGGGGAAACAACCAGACCGAGGAAGAGTTTCGTGTTTATGCGGACCGGGTGGGCGCGCAGGTGCCGCTGGGCCGCATGGGACGGCCGGAGGAGATAGCTGCCGCGGTCCTCTTCCTCGCCAGCGATGCATCGAGCTACATGCTCGGCGCCGAGGTGGTGATCGACGGCGGCAGATCGGAGCTGTGACCATGCTATTGAACGAAGATTTCTCCAAGCGCGTCATCGTCCATGCCGCCAAGCTTGACTGGGTTCCAAGTCCAGCGAAGGGCGTGGAGCGGCGCATGCTTTTCCGGATCGGTGAAGAAAAGGCTCTCGCGACATCGATAGTCCGCTACGCTCCCGAAAGCAGCTTTTCTCATCACGAACACCCAGGCGGCGAAGAATTTTTTGTTCTGGACGGCGTCTTCCAAGACGGGAGCGGTGACTTCCCGGCTGGCACCTACGTGCGCAATCCTCCCGGAACGGGACACGCGCCGAAGAGCGATGGAGGGTGCACCATTCTCGTGAAGCTATGGCAATTCAAGGCGAACGACCGCGAACGTATCGTCCGGCGACCTGGCGAGGGTACGAAGGGTGCTGCCCGTCCCGGCGTCGCCTCGGCGGAGATACTCTTCGACGGCTCGAACGAGTTGGTGATGCTGGAGGAATGGCAGCCGAATGCCGACGTCGAAGTCGCCAATCCGAACGGTCTGGAGCTTCTGGTCGTCGAAGGTGCTTTCACAGAAAGCGGCGACTTCCTCGACCGCTGGAGCTGGTTGCGGCTTCCGGCTGAGCAGCCCTTTCGGGCCGAGGCAGGACCGTCTGGCGCGCGCATCTGGTACAAGTCCGCGCCCCTTTTGCATGAAGATGTAAGTCAATTCGATGCACCCACGACGGAGGGGCAAGGCAGATGAGCACAAGACAGGTTGTCGTTATCGGAGCGGGGCTGGCGGGACTGTACACGGCGCACGCGCTGCATTCGGCTAACGTCGATGTTCTCATCATTGAGGCACGCGACCGCATCGGGGGCCGCATCCTGACGGCCGATGACGCCGGTCTTCCAGCGGACGATGGATTCGATTTGGGTCCGTCCTGGTACTGGCCGCAGATGCAGCCTGCCATGGAGGCTCTTGTAGCCGAGCTTGGCCTCGAATCCTTCCATCAGAATAGCGTGGGCGACGTGATCTTCGAAAAGATGTCGCGCGAGCAGCCGCAGCGGTATTCTCCGGCGATGGAGAACCATCAGTCGATGCGCCTTTTCAGGGGAACTTCGGCCACCGTGCGGGCGCTAGCGGAAAGGCTGCCGGCTGGCTCCATCCGTCTTCAGACCACGGTGACCGCGGTCTCCCTCGCCGATGCCGGCGTCGAGCTGACGCTAAAGAGGACCGACGGAAACACCGAGACGCTGCTTGCAAGGCGCGTTGTCGCCGCCCTTCCTCCGAGACTGCTCGAGGCGACGGTGTCGTTCTCGCCCCCGCAGGATTCAGCGATGGCCGCCCGATGGCGAGCTACGCCGACTTGGATGGCTCCGCACGCGAAATTCTTCGCAGTCTACGACGAGGCCTTCTGGAAGACGAACGGCTTGTCGGGCACCGCGCAAAGCATGGTAGGGCCGATGGTCGAGATCCACGATGCTACGACGGCGTCCGGCAAGGCCGCCCTGTTCGGGTTTCTCGGTGTTGGGGCAGGCCAGCGGAAAGCTCTTGGCGAGGAAGCGTTGAAGAAGGCATGCCTTGCACAGCTGGGGAAGTTGTTTGGCAAGCAGGCGCTGAGGCCACGTGCCACGATCCTCAAGGACTGGGCGGCAGACCCGCTGACGGCGACCGCCACGGACCTATCCGACGGCTCGCATCCGGAAGCTGGAAATCCGCAGTGGGTTTCGGGTCCATGGGAAGGCTGTCTTCTTCTGGCCGGCAGCGAGACCAGCCCAATTGAGCCCGGATACCTGGCGGGCGCGGTGGTCGCTGCCAAGATTGCCGCCGAACAGATACTTGCCAATACGGACATCTTATGAGCATCGCATATGAGGTCCCGGCCGAGCCGGGCATTGCCAGGCGCAACGCGTGGATACTCACTGTTGCGCAGTCGTTCGGAGGCGCGAATGCCCCGATCGTCATCTCCCTCGGCGGCCTCGTCGGCCAGCAGCTCTCTCGCGACCCGGAGCTGATAACACTGCCCGTCAGCCTGCTCAATCTCGGGCTGGCACTGGGGACGCTGCCAGCTGTCTTCGTCATGCGCAGGTTCGGTCGCCGGAGCGGCTATCTCCTTGGGACGATGATCGGAATGGCCGCAGGTCTGGTCGCCGCGATGGGCATTGTCTTTTCGAGCTTTATGGTCTTCTGCCTGGGCACCTGCACGGCGGGCTTCTATTCGTCCTATGTCCAGAGCTACCGTTTCGCGGCTGCGGATAACACGTCGGGACCTCAGGCACAAAAGGCGATCGCCCGTGTCATGGTTGGCGGCCTGGTCGCCGCGATCATCGGCCCGCAGCTCGTCATCTGGACACGTGATGCGGTTCCCGGAATTTCCTTCGCTGGCAGCTTCCTGAGCCAGGCCGCTCTTGGCGCGCTTGCCTTTCCGGTCCTGTGGTTTCTTCGCTCGTCCTCGGTCCAGAAGATGGAGGGACAACACGTAGCGGAACGGCCGCTGCTGCAGATACTGACGTCGCGCCGATATCTACTGGCCATCGCAACCGGCGTCGTTTCCTACGGCCTGATGACCTTCGTCATGACAGCCTCACCGATCGCGATGGTAGGACATGGTCACTCGATCGACCAGGCGGCTCTGGGCATCCAGTGGCACATCCTCGCGATGTACGGGCCGAGCTTCGTGACCGGCCGTCTGATGGTGCGCTTCGGCAAAGAGCGCGTCGCCGCCGTCGGCCTCCTTCTTATTGGCAGTTCGGCCGCCGTCGCCCTTTCAGGATACGACGTTGCGCACTTCTGGGTTTCGCTCGTCCTGCTCGGCGTCGGCTGGAACTTCGGCTTCATCGGTGCAACGTCGATGGTCGCCGACTGCCACACGCCTGCCGAGCGAAGCAAGGTTCAGGGCGCGAATGACTTCCTGGTCTTCGGGACAGTAGCGTGCGCGTCGTTTTCGGCTGGATCGCTCCTACACAGTTCCGGGTGGGAAACGATCAACTGGATTGTGTTGCCTGCGGTAGCCTTGGTGTTGGTGCCGCTGGTGTGGCGAGCCGCTCGACCGAGGCTGGTCTAGTTTTACGCCGGCGATGTCCGCTTGTGGTGAAACGGTCTCCAACTCTTTCAAGAAGCAGCCTGCCATTCGCTACGCAAGAGCTGGAAATCCGCAGGCGGTTATCAATTCATCCCGGCCCGCGCCTCGGCCCTTCATTTTGGCGATGTCGCGCAGCGACCCCGCCAGCACGTCCGGCGTTTGCGCGCCGCTGACGGCACATTGCTGGTCGAAGATGAAGAAGGGGACGCCGGTGACGCCGATCTTCTGGGCGGCGTCGATTTCGCCGACGATGAGATCGCGGTCGGCATTGGAGGAGAGCAGGGTGGCGATGACGGAGCGGTCAAGCCCGGCTTTTTCGGCGATATCCAGCAGCACCGCGTGATCGCCGACATTCCGGCCTTTCTCGAAATTGGCCTTGAACAGGACGTTTTCCTGACTCGCGATATGCCGACGCCGGAAAGCGGTTGCAGGGCCTCGCAGCCGTCATGACGCAGCTTGCGGAACTTGCTAAGTAGAAATAAGCGGTATCATGTGGCAAATGCCACTAGGAGAGCTTGAGGCGGCTCGCCGCTGACCTTCGTGCTCCCGTCATGAATTTTTTTCCGCAGTCCTGTCGATTCCGAGAGTCCTCATTCGTCGTGTGGATCGCATCAACCCCAATCAAGGAGAAAGACCAATGCGTTTTATGATGCTCATGATCCCCGGCGGATATGCGTCGGCAGCGCCCGATGCCATGCCGAGCGCCGAGGCGGTGGCTGCAATGATGAAATACAATGAGGAGCTGAAGAAGGCCGGTGTGCTGCTGGCGCTGGAAGGCCTGCACCCGCCGGCTTCTGGTGCCAGGGTCAGCTTCAAGGGCGGAAAGCCGACGGTCGTCGATGGTCCTTTCGCCGAAGTCAAGGAAGTGTTGGGCGGCTATTGGATGATCGACGTCCGCTCGCGCGACGAGGCTATCGAGTGGGCACGCCGCTGCCCGGCTTCGGAAAATGACGTGATCGAGATTCGCCGCGTCCACGAGATGAGCGAATTCCCCGAGGACGTCCAGAAGGCGGCGGAAGGCTTCAGTGAGCTGAAGGGGTGACCGATACCGGTGCCATCGAAGCGGTCTGGCGGATCGAGCAGCCGAAGCTCGCCGCCAGGCTAACTCGATTGTTGCGCGACGTCGGCTTGGCCGAAGAGATCACACAAGATGCCTTTGTGCTGGCCCTGGAACGCTGGCCGCGGGATGGTATTCCGCGCAACCCGGCGGCCTGGCTGACCCAAGTCGCCAAGAATCGGGCACTCGACCGACTGCGCCGCACGACGCTGATCGACGGTAAGCACCGCGAACTGAAGATCGACCTGAACGAACTGGAACGTGCGACACCCGATATTGAGGCTGCTCTCGACGAGGACATCGACGACGACCTGTTGCGGCTGATTTTCACCGCCTGCCATCCAGTGCTGCCAGCCGAGCAACGCGCCGCCCTCGCTTTGCGCCTGCTCGGCGGTCTATCCACATCCGAGATCGCCCGCGCCTTCCTAATGCCTGAAGTCACCATTGCCCAACGCATCGTGCGCGCTAAACGGACCTTGCGGGATGCCGCCATTTCGTTCGAAACCCCGCGTGGTGAAGAGCGGCGGGAACGCCTCGGCGCCGTGCTGGAAGTGGTCTATCTGGTCTTTAATGAGGGTTATGTGGCAACGGAGGGGCCGCACTGGCTGCGCGCCGATCTCTGCGGCGAGGCCCTGCGCCTGGGTCGCTCGCTGACAGCGCTGATGCCGGAGGAATCCGAGGTGCAGGGATTGATGGCGCTGATGGAGTTGCATGCCTCGCGCTTTGCCGCCCGTACCGACAAAACAGGCAATCCGATCCTGCTGCTCGACCAGGACCGCAGTCGCTGGAACTGGTCGCTGATCCGGCGCGGCCTCGACGGCTTGAACCGCGCGATGACGCTGACTCCGACGCCCGGCCCCTATTTGTTGCAGGCGATGATCGCGGCCGGCCATGCCCGCGCGGTGACGGCGGCCGATACCGACTGGATCGCTATCGCCGCGTGTTATCAGGCGCTGGCATTGACGGCGCCTTCGCCGATCGTCGAGATCAACCGGGCAGTGGCGGTCGGCATGGCGTTCGGGCCTGCCCAGGGCCTCGCCATTGTCGACGCGCTGAGAGACGAACCGCGCTTGAACGGGTCGCATCTGCTCCCCACGGTGCGCGGCGATCTCTTAGAGAAGTTGGGACGAACCGCGGAAGCGCGCGCCGAGTTCCTTCGTGCCGCCGAATTGACCGGCAATGACAGAGAGCGAGCTTTGTTGCTTGCTCGCGCCAATCCGTCCAGCCCCCAGCGTGGCGCTTAAGAGCATCGAACCACGAACATCCGGTCGGCTTAATGCTCACGCAAGGACGGCATTCAAAGCGGACACATCCATGCTCACGATGTAATGATGGGTGCGCGAGATTTCGCGGGAGACGCTCAGGTTGTTTCGCGTTATGAAGAGTGAACTACAGATCTCGCCCTTCAGACACTGAGGTCCCTCATATGGCTTTGAAAATCCTTTTCATTGGCGGCACCGGTCAAATCTCATACCCATGCGTCGAGCGCGCTGTTGCACGGGGCCATCATGTCAGCGTCTACAACCGCGGCTTGAGAGGCGATCCGTTGCATGCGGGGGTGACCTCGATCGTCGGCGAGCTTGGTTCGGCCGCCTATGCGGATCTCGCCAAGGCCAATTATGACGTTGTCTGCCAGTTCATCGCTTTCACGCCCGACCAGGTCGCGCGCGACATCGAGGTGTTTGCGGGCCACTGCGGCCAATACATCTTCATCTCCTCAGCCTCGGTCTATGAAAAGCCGGCGCGCCATTATGTCATTACCGAACAGACGCCGGCGATCAACCCCTACTGGCCCTACAGCCAGGCCAAGATTGCCTGCGAAGAGTTGCTCAGAAAGTCCGAGAATTTAGCCTGGACAATCGTCCGCCCTAGCCACACCGTTCGCACGGGCCTGCCCATCATGATGGGCGACAGCGACGTCATGGCGAGACGCATGCTGGACGGCGAGCCCACCATCGTAGCGGGCGACGGCCGCACACCCTGGACACTGACCCGCTCAGTCGACTTCGCAGTACCTTTCGTCGGGCTTTTCAGCAAGCAGGCGGCGCTTAGCGAGATTTTCCATATCACTTCCGATCGTGCGCATATCTGGGATGATATTCAAAAGACGATCGCCAGGATGCTAGGCGTGGAGGCCAAGATCGTCCACGTACCGACGGACACCCTGATCAAGTACAATCCGGATTGGGTGGGTCCCCTAGTCGGCGACAAGGCCTGGACTGCGATCTTCGACAATTCGAAGGTCAAGAGCGTGGCGGGCGACTTCACCTGCGCCGAGAGCCTGGATGAAATCCTGGCGGAACCGATCATGCACCTCAAGCAGCGCATGGCCAAAAGCCGTCCGCCTAAGGGTGAACTCGATGCTCTGGTCGATAGGATTTGCGCCGCGCAAAGCGCTCTCGGCTAAGCAGGTCCCTTGAGGATCGGCGACACTGAACGGTCGCCAATCCTTTCAAGAAATGGCCTGTGGCATCGGCTGTACAACGGCGGAAATAAGCAGGCGCTCAGTTCATCCCCGCCCGCGCCTCGGCCTTCATCTTGGCAATGTCGCGCAGCGCGCCCGCCAGTACATCCGGCGTCTGCGCCCCGCTGACGGCATATTGCTGGTCGAAGATGAAGAAGGGCACGCCGGTGACGCCGATCTTCTGAGCGGCGTCGATTTCGCCGACGATAAGATCGCGGTCGGCATTGGAGGAGAGCAGCGTGGCGACGACGGAGCGGTCAAGCCCGGCCTTTTCGGCAATATCCAGCAGCACGGCGTGATCGCCGACATTGCGGCCTTCCTCGAAATTGGCCTTGAACAGGGCGCTCACCACCTTTTCCTGCTTCTCACGGTCCTCGGTTCCCGCCCATTGGATGAGGCGATGTGCGTCAAGCGTATTCGGGCCGATCTTTATGGCTTCGAAATCGAAGTTGATACCCACTTCGCGACCGAGATCGGTCAGCATCTTGTGCCCCTGCGCGACACGCTCCGCGCCGCCAAGCTTCTGCTCAAGCGCCTTCTTCTGGTCGACGCCCTCCGGTGGATAGTCGGGGTTGAGGCGATAGGGCCGCCAGTTGATGTCGACGCCCACTTCATCCTGCACCTCGGCGATCGCCAGCTCCAGTCGGGCTTTGCCGAGATAGCACCACGGACAAACGACGTCCGAGACGATATCGATCGTGATGCGTTCCATGGCTCAATCCTTCCGATCTATTGGGGTTCAAGGTGCCATCTAGGCCTTTGGGCTGACCGCTTCAACCGGTTACCGAAAAGGAACCGGTAACATTTGACGGCGGAGGCGCCTTATTGCACCGATGCATCCCACCAGACGGGCAACTGATAGCCATAAAGCGGCAGAACATCGGGATGAGCGATGCGGCTGCGCCGCGCCACCCATTGCTGGTCGATATGATAGAGCGGCACGAGATAATAGCCCGAGATCAGAATGCGGTCGAAGGAGCGGACAGCGTCGCGAAAATCCTCGGCCGAATGGGCCGTCAGGAAATGCGAGATCAGCGTATCGACATCTGGGTCGGCGATGCCGGCGTAATTGAAGCTGCCTGGCGCCTTGGCGGCGGCCGATCCCCATCGCCCAAGCTGCTCCGTGCCGGGCGAAAGAGAGGAAGGATAGGCTTTCAGGATCATGTCGTAATCGTAGCTTGCCGTCCGCAGCTGATATTGCGAATCGTCGACCGTGCGGATCGTCACCGCGATGCCAAGGAGCGCCAGGGATCGGCGATAGGCGATGGCGATACGTTCCTGGTCGGCATTCTGCGTCATGATCTCGAAGCTGAGTTGGCGCCCGGCGCTATCGACCATCTTTTCGCCCCGGATCGTGTAGCCGCCTTCCTTGAGCAGATCCACAGCCTTGCGCAGGATAGCGCGGTCGCGACCAGAACCGTCGCTGACGGGCAGCCTGTAGGTGCCATCAAGCACATCACGATCGATGCGATCTTTGATCGGGCCTAGCATGGTAAGTTCGTGCGCATCCGCGGGCACCCCGAGCGAGGAAAGATCAGAGTTCTGCCAATAACTCTGCGTGCGCGTATAGGCGCCCGACGAGAGATTGCGGTTGACCCATTCGAAATCGAAGGCCAGCGCCAGGCCCTGCCGCACCTTTTTGTCGGAAAAGATCGGCCGGCGCGTGTTGAAGACGAAACCGAACATGCCGCTCGGCAGTCTCGGCGTGAAAACCTCCTTGACGATGGCGCCGGAGGTGACGGCAGGGAAATCATAGGCCTGCTGCCAATGGCCAGGGCTACCGTCGGGATAGACGTCGATATCGCCCTTCTTGAACGACTCGAACAGCGTGGCCTCCTGCAGGAAATAGGTGACCGATATCTCGTCGTAATTGTCGACGCCGACTTTCGCGGGAATATCCTTGCCCCAATAACCAGGATCGCGCTGGTAGATGATGCGTTGACCTGGATCGACGCTCTTGACCTTGTAGGGCCCGGAGCCGACTGGAATGGCGAGCGTGGTCCGTTCGAAAGTCTCGGGATCGATGATGTGTTTCGGCAGAATCGGCAGCATGGCGATAATCAGCGGCGTTTCGCGATTCGCCTTTTCGTTGAAATGAATCAAGACGCCATGCTCGCCGACCTTCTCCATCTTGCCGACACCTTTCAGCGGAGATGAAAGGTTTGGGCGACCCTTGTCGCGCAAGAGCTGGAAGGTGAAGATCACATCTTCCGGCGTCACTGGTTGTCCGTCCGACCACTTGGCCTTCGGATTGAGGTTGAACTGGATGAAGCTGCGGCTGTCGTCCCATTCCACCGTCTGCGCCAGCAGTCCATAGAGCGTAAAGGGCTCGTCGCTCGAGCGTTGCATCAGCGACTCGTAGACGAGATTGCCGTAGGCCGGGTCCCACATGCCGCGCGCCGTGGTGCCCATACTTTTCAGAATGAAAGGATTGAGATTGTCGAAGGTACCGACGACACCATAGTTGATATGTCCGCCCTTTTTGACGCTGGGATTGACGTAGGTGAAATGCGCATAATCCGCCGGTAAGGCAGGATCGCCATGCATTGCGATACCATAGAGCGGCTGAGCAATTGCCGCGCTGCAGAATGTTGAGAAGAACAGGAAAATAGCGATCCGGAGCGCTCGCATGGCATCCTTTCCGGTAAGGGGGCACGATTCTGCGGAACCTTATCACGACAGTGCCGAATCCAACACGCAACCAGGGGAATTCTTAGGTCTCGACAGAAAAGACCAAAGAAACGCTGGATATCCTCGCCTGTGCGATGTAACAGGGGTGCCGGGTTTCTCGGGTCATGCATTTGCCTTAATCTTTCGACAGGTGGACGGCAGTTTGACCCGATTGGCATGGGGCGGCAGGCTGTCGTCCCGCATCGGATTTCAGGAGGCGCTTTCGCTATGATGTTCAAGACTGACAACAAAATGCGGGCAGGACTTTCTGCTCTGGCTCTTATGATCGGTGCAGCGCTTCCGGCTGCTGCTTTCGCTCAGGATGCCTCAGACGCAGCTCCTGCTGATGGTGGTGGCAACGCCGCTCAGCCGCGCCTCGGCTGGTACAAGACCTGCACCAAGCAGGACGATGCCGATATCTGCATCGTTCAGAACCTGATCATGGCCAACAACGGCCAGTTGGTGACCGCAGTCGGCCTCATCTCCATCGACGGCAAGGTCAACCGCAAGATCCTGCAGATTTCCGTTCCGACCGCACGTCTGATCGCTCCGGGCATCACCATGCAGGTCGACGGCGGCAAGGGCCAGAAGATCGACTACGCTGTCTGCCTGCCGGACAAGTGCACTGCCGAAGTGCCGCTGACCGACGCGATGATCGCGGCTCTGAAGAAGGGCACTGACGTGACCTTCACCTCGATCAACTTCCGTCGCGCCCCGAACCCGATCAAGATCTCGCTCGACGGTTTCGGCGCAGCCTATGACGGCGCAGCGATCTCCGATTCGAAGCTGGCCGAGAGCCAGAAGAGCCTGCAGGACAGCATGCAGAAAAAGGCTGAAGAAGCCCGCAAGAAGCTGGAAGACGCCCAGAAGGCCGCCAAGCAGCAGTAAGTTGCGACGCTTTCAAGATTTCATGAAAAAGCCCGGCTTCGCGCCGGGCTTTTTCATTGTTGCCGTATGTCCAAAAACATGAAGGCCAGAAACACGAAAGGGAAGACGTTGGGAGCGTCTTCCCTTCGAAAACTTGCATGAAATTGATGCCTAGTGGGCGAAGCTCATCTTGGGCTTGAACTCGCCTGTGGGCCCCTTGTCGAAGATCTGAGCGATCTGCGGATTGCGAAGCGGGACGCCGCTCTCGTCGCTAATCAGATTCTGCTCGGACACGTATGCGACGTATTCAGTCTCGTCGTTTTCGGCGAGAAGGTGATAGAAGGGCTGGTCCTTGCTGGGCCGCACTTCCAACGGAATGGAATTCCACCACTCTTCGGTATTGGCGAATTCCGGGTCGACGTCGAATATGACACCACGGAAGGGAAACATCCGGTGCCGAACTACGTCGCCGATATTGAATTTTGCAGTTCGTTGTTTCATGGCGACTTCCTTTCAAGCGATCATGTGGTGGGTTTCACCACCGATATCAAGGATTCTGCCCCGATTCCTTCATCTAACCGTCACATTCGATCAACGCCGCTCGCCCCACTTTGTTCGATTCCGCGACACACGAATTATGACATCCAGCAAGGCGGCCGTGACCGAAAATGCGTCTGCCTCACGCTTGCCAGCATGGGAAAGCCCCGGCGAAACCGGGGCTTTCACCTCGGTTCTTATGCCGAGTAGTACATATCGTATTCAACCGGATGCGGGGTCATTTCGAAGCGCATGACCTCCTGCATCTTCAGCTCGATGAAGGCATCGATCTGATCGTCATCAAAGACGCCGCCGGCGGTCAGGAACTTGCGGTCCTTGTCCAGGCTTTCGAGCGCTTCACGCAGCGAACCGCAAACCGTCGGAATCTTCTTCAACTCCTTCGGCGGCAGATCGTACAGGTCCTTATCCATGGCCTTGCCCGGATGGATCTTGTTCTTGATGCCGTCGAGGCCGGCCATCAGCATGGCGGCGAAGGCGAGATACGGGTTGGCGACCGGGTCCGGGAAGCGGACCTCGACGCGCTTTGCCTTCGGGTTGGAGCCGAACGGGATACGGCAGGAAGCCGAACGGTTGCGAGCCGAGTAGGCGAGCAGGACCGGAGCTTCATAGCCCGGGACGAGACGCTTGTAGGAGTTCGTCGACGGGTTGGTGAAGGCGTTGATGGCCTTGGCATGCTTGATGATGCCGCCGATGTAGTAGAGGCAGCTTTCGGAAAGGCCTGCATATTCGTCGCCCGCGAAGGTCGGCTTGCCGCCCTTCCAGATCGACTGGTGAACGTGCATGCCCGAGCCGTTGTCGCCGAAGATCGGCTTCGGCATGAAGGTTGCCGTCTTGCCGTAGGCATTGGCGACCTGGTGAACGACGTACTTGTAGATCTGCATCTTGTCGGCGTTGCGCACCAGCGTGTCGAACTTGATGCCAAGTTCGTGCTGAGCGGCGGCGACTTCGTGGTGATGCTTTTCGACGACAACGCCCATTTCGGCGAGAACCGTCAGCATTTCCGAACGCATGTCCTGGGCGCTATCGACCGGCGGAACCGGGAAGTAGCCGCCCTTGATACGCGGACGGTGGCCAAGGTTGCCGGTTTCGTAGTCGGTGTCGTCGTTGGACGGCAATTCGCTGGAGTCGAGCTTGAAGCCGGTATTGTAGGGATCGGCCTTGTACTTGACGTCGTCGAAGACGAAGAATTCAGCTTCCGGACCGAAGAAGGCGGTGTCGCCGATGCCGGATGCCTTAAGATAGGCTTCAGCCTTCTTGGCGGTACCGCGCGGGTCGCGGTTATAGGCTTCGCCGGAGACCGGGTCGAGGATGTCGCAGAGGATGACCATGGTGGACTGCGCGAAGAACGGATCCATGTGGACCGTATCGGTATCGGGCATCAGTACCATGTCGGATTCGTTGATGGCCTTCCAACCCGCAATCGAGGAGCCGTCGAACATGACGCCATCGGCGAACATGTCTTCGTCGACGCATACGATGTCCATCGTGACATGCTGCAGCTTGCCCTTGGGATCCGTGAACCGCAGGTCAACGAACTTGACGTCGTTATCCTTGATCTGTTTGAGAATTTCGCTTGCGGTCGTCATTAAAATTTCTTCCCTTGACTTAGATGACGATTACGGGCCACGGCCGGAAAAGGCCGGGCCGATTAAATGGCGTCTATACCCGTTTCTCCGGTGCGGATTCGAATGACCTCTTCCACATTGGAGACGAAAATCTTGCCGTCGCCGATACGGCCAGTCTGTGCCGCCTTGCGGATAGCGTCGATCACCGCTTCCGCATTTTCGTCGGCCAATACGACTTCGACCTTAACCTTGGGCAGGAAGTCGACGACGTATTCGGCACCACGGTAGAGCTCCGTGTGACCTTTCTGACGACCGAAGCCCTTCGCTTCCGTGACAGTGATGCCCTGCAGGCCGACTTCCTGAAGGGCTTCCTTCACTTCGTCGAGCTTGAAAGGCTTAATGATCGCTTCGATCTTTTTCATGAGAAAATGTCTCTCCGCTTCTCCCGTTACAGCAGGACTACTCCCGCTTGGCCAACTTGATGCATGTATCATGCCAGTTCACAGAGGCCTGCCGTAAAAATCTCGGCGAATTGACGCCGAGAACCCGGATTGATGAGGATTTTTCGGAAAATTGAAAGCGATTTCGCACCGAAACGCATCAGATGAGGCAAAATTTTGCAAAAAAGTGCTGTATTTCTCACAATTGTCCTTCGAGAGGATTTTTAGCGCATCTGCATAAAAATCATGCAAATGCATGCTCTATGAGCAAATGGTGCCTCGGAATGGCGGTTGTTTTTCAGGCAGGTTTCGCATTCAATAGTGAGCATCATGATGTCACAACTCGCCGATCTGCTTCTTTCGCCCGATGATATGGCTGCCGTCGATCGGGCGGCGGCCGCGTCAGGCATAGACTCCTACGGACTTATGGAAAAGGCAGGCCAGGCTGTGGCCGCGAGCGCCCTTCGGCATTTCCCTGAGGCCTTGCGGTATGTCGTGCTCTGCGGTCCCGGCAACAACGGCGGCGATGGTTATGTCGCGGCACTGGCCTTGCAGCAAAGCGGAGCGGTGATGCGGCTCTTCTATCTCGGCGATCCCAAAAAACTGAAAGGCGATGCTGCCCGTGCCTTTGCGGATTGTCCGGTCGTCGGCGAAACAATGGCGCGCTATTCGCCGCGCCCCGGGGATATCGTCATCGATGCCATTTTCGGCGCCGGCCTCTCTCGTTCCGTCCCTGATGAAGTTGCTGCAGTCATCGCGGAGATTACGGAGGCCCGCCTTCCCGTCATCGCCGTCGATTTGCCCTCCGGCCTTGACGGTCGCAGCGGTCAGGTGCTCGGCACCGCCTTCCGCGCTGTGCGGACGGTCACGTTCATGACCCGCAAGCCTGGTCATCTGCTGATGCCGGGGCGGGACCTTTGCGGCGTGTTGGAGGTTTTCGATATCGGCATTCCAGCACGCATTGTCCGCGCGCAGGCGAACGGCATGATCGCGGAAAACACGCCGGCGCAATGGCAGGCGGACCTGCCTACGGCCGCGACGGATACTCACAAATACAAGCGCGGCCATCTGGTGGTCTTTTCCGGCGGCGCGACGGTGACGGGTGCGGCGCGCATGTCGGCTATGGCCGGGCTGAAGGCGGGGGCAGGGCTCGTCACCATCGCCTCGCCGGAACAGGCGCTGGCCGTCAATGCGGGCCTGCTGACCGCGATCATGCTGCGCGTGGTCGACGACGAAACCGCCCTGCGTGCCTGGCTTGCCGACCAGCGCCTCTCGACTTTCGTCCTCGGCCCCGGCTTCGGCGCGGGCGAGAAGGCTCGGCAATTTGTGCTGGCCCTCAGCGAACGCCATCTGGTGCTCGATGCTGACGGTATCACGTCATTTCGCGATGATCCGCAACGTTTGTTTGATGCTTTTGCTGACGGTCCGACACGCTTGGTGCTGACGCCACATGAGGGTGAGTTCGCCCGCCTTTTCCCCGATATCGCTGCAGACAATACGTTGAGTAAGGTCGAGAAGGCGAGGGCGGCGGCGGCACGCGCCCATGCCGCCATCATCTATAAGGGCGCCGACAGCGTCATTGCCGCACCCGACGGCCGGGCGCTGATCAACGCCAATGCCCCGTCATGGCTTGCCACTGCTGGCTCAGGCGACGTACTCGCCGGCATCATCGGCGGACTTATGACGCAAGGGGCACCCGCATTCGAAGCTGCGGCGGCTGGTGTCTGGCTGCATGGCGTGGCCGGGCAGAGGGCGGCAAAGGGGTTGACGGCCGAAGACCTCGTCGCTCACGTCACACCTTTCTGACAACCGCTATTTCACCACTTCTTCCTGCAACGCGATCGCGCCATGCGGCGCATTGACCTTGCCCTCGTGGATCATGAAGGCAAAGACGTCGCGTGGCTCAGCCTTGACCTTGCGAACTCCATCGATCAGCGGCAGATCATCAGGTATCCCGCCCTCGGCCCACGTTTCCAACCGCTTCGCCCAGGCCTTCAAGTCCTTCGGCGCGTAACAGGTCTTTATGTCGTCAGAACCCTTCTGTAGGCGGGCATAGACGAAATCGGCGGTGACATCGGCGATCATCGGATATTCAAAGTGTTCGGCGCAAACCGGCGCGACATTGTATTTGGCGAGCAGAGCAATGAATTCCGGCACCTTGAACGAGTCATGCCTGACCTCGACGACGTGCTTGAGCGCCAAGCCGTCCTGTTTGCTCGGCAGCAATTTCAGGAATGCCTCGAAATCATCCGGATCGAACTTCTTGGTCGGAGCGAATTGCCAGAGTAGCGGCCCGAGATGGGCGCCCAGTTCGCTGATACCGGAGTCGAGGAAGCGTTGCATCGATTCGCCGGCTTCGGAGAGCACACGCCGGTTGGTGACGAAACGCGTCGCCTTGAGCGAGAAGATGAAACCATCAGGCACATCGGCCGCCCATTTGGCAAAAACCTCCGGCTTCTGCGTGCTGTAATAGGTGCCGTTGACCTCGATCACCCTCAGCTTGCGGCTGGCGAAATTGAGCTCGTCCTTCTGCTTCAGCGTGTCGGGATAAAATGTCCCGCGCCAAGGCTCAAAGGTCCAGCCGCCGATACCGGTTCGGATCGTGCCTGCAGTGGTCATTCTCTCCTCCATTGATCGGCTAGGTTAGCTCACTCTGCGGCAACCACCTTCTTCATCGGCCGCCGCTCCAGCAGTTCCTTCAGAAACTGACCGGTATAGGACCGCTTCTCCTTGACGATCGCTTCAGGTGTGCCGACCGCAACGATCTCCCCGCCGCCATCGCCGCCTTCGGGACCGAAGTCGAGGATCCAGTCGGCGGTCTTGATGACCTCGAGATTATGCTCGATAACAACAACCGAATTGCCCTGATTGACCAGCTCGTGCAGCATTTCCAGGAGTTTAGCGACGTCGTGGAAATGCAGGCCGGTGGTTGGTTCGTCAAGGATATAAAGGGTGCGGCCCGTCGATCGCTTCGATAGTTCCTTGGCTAGCTTGACGCGCTGCGCCTCGCCACCCGAAAGCGTATTAGCCTGTTGGCCGACCTTGATATAGCCGAGACCGACATCTTTCAGCGACTGCAGTTTGTCGCGCACGGCTGGAACGGCCGCGAAGAAATCGACGCCCTCTTCGACTGTCATGTCGAGCACATCGGCGATCGACTTGGTCTTGAAGGTGACGTCCAGAGTTTCTCTGTTGTAGCGCTTGCCGTGGCAGACGTCACAGGTGACGTAAACGTCAGGCAAGAAGTGCATTTCGATCTTGATGACGCCATCGCCCTGGCAGGCTTCGCAGCGGCCGCCCTTGACGTTGAAGGAGAAGCGACCGGGCTGATAGCCACGCGCCTTGGCCTCCGGCAGACCGGCGAACCAGTCGCGGATCGGCGTGAAGGCGCCGGTATAAGTTGCCGGGTTCGATCGCGGCGTGCGGCCGATCGGCGACTGGTCGATGTCTATCACCTTGTCGATATGTTCGAAGCCGTCGATGCGATCATGATCGGCCGGGATTTCGCGCGCGCCCATGACGCGGCGGGCGGCAGACTTGTAGAGCGTCTCGATCAGGAACGTGGACTTGCCGCCGCCGGAAACGCCGGTGACCGCGGTGAAGACGCCGAGTGGGATCGAGGCCGTGACGTTCTTAAGGTTATTGCCTCTTGCGCCGATAACCTTGATCTCCTTGCCCTTCTTGACCTTGCGGCGCTCGTCGGGAACGGGAACGCCAAGCTCGCCGGAGAGATATTTGCCGGTCAGCGACTTCGGATTGGCCATGACGTCCCGCGGCGTGCCATGTGCCACGATCTCGCCGCCATGGACACCGGCGGCCGGACCGATATCGACGACATCATCCGCCGTCAGGATCGCATCCTCGTCGTGTTCGACGACGATCACCGTGTTGCCGATGTCGCGCAGATGTTTCAGCGTTTCCAGCAGACGGGCATTGTCGCGCTGATGCAGACCGATCGACGGTTCGTCCAGCACATAGAGCACGCCCGTCAGGCCCGAGCCGATCTGCGAGGCAAGGCGAATGCGCTGGCTTTCGCCGCCGGACAACGTACCGGAATTGCGCGACAGGCTTAGATATTCGAGGCCGACATCGTTGAGGAAACGCAGGCGGTCGCGGATCTCCTTGAGGATACGCACGGCGATCTCGTTCTGCTTGTCGGTGAACGTCGCAGGCAGTCCTTCGAACCAGTCGCGGGCAACGCGGATCGACATTTCTGCGGTCTGGCTGATATGCAGCTTGTTGATCTTTACCGCCAGCGCTTCCGGCTTCAGGCGATAGCCATTGCAGGCCGGGCAGGGGGCTGCCGACATGAAACGCTCGATTTCCTCGCGCGCCCAGGCGGAATCCGTTTCTTTCCAGCGGCGTTCGAGGTTCGGCACAATGCCCTCGAAATTCTTATGCGTCGTGTAGGACCGGGCGCCGTCGGCGTAATGAAACTCAATCTTGTCCTCGGTGCCGTTCAGGATGACGTCTTTCGCCGTATTGGACAACTCGCTCCAGCGGCTGCCAAGCTTGAAACCGTAATGCTTGCCGAGCGCTTCCAGCGTCTGATTGTAATAAGGCGAGGTCGACTTGGCCCAGGGCGCAATGGCGCCGTCGCGCAGCGTGCGCTCCGGCTCCGGCACAATCAGGGCGGGATCGATCTTTTGCAGCGAACCCAGCCCGTCGCAGGAAGGGCAGGCGCCGAAGGGATTGTTGAACGAAAACAGCCGCGGCTCGATCTCAGGAATGGTGAAACCGGAAACCGGGCAGGCGAACTTTTCCGAAAACAGCACGCGCTCATGCGTCTCGTTCAACGACTTGTTGGCCGAGCCGCCGGCCGCGGTTTCTTCCGGCGGCAACGGTTTGTCGGCGAATTCCGCGATGGCGAGGCCGTCGGCAAGGCGCAACGACGTTTCGAAGCTGTCCGCCAGACGCGCTGAGACGTCGGGCCTGATGACGATACGGTCGACTACCACGTCGATATCGTGTTTGTACTTCTTGTCGAGCGCCGGGACATCGGCGATCTCGTAAAACTGGCCGTCGACCTTGACGCGCTGGAAGCCCTTCTTCATGAGCTCCGCCAGTTCCTTCTTGTACTCGCCCTTGCGGCCGCGCACGAGCGGCGCCAGGATATAAAGCCTGGTGCCTTCGCCGAAGGCGAGCACGCGGTCGACCATCTGGCTGACCGTCTGGCTCTCGATCGGCAGGCCGGTGGCCGGCGAATAGGGCACCCCGACGCGGGCGAATAGAAGACGCATATAGTCGTAGATTTCAGTGACCGTGCCGACCGTCGAGCGCGGGTTGCGCGACGTGGTCTTCTGCTCGATCGAAATCGCTGGCGACAGGCCGTCGATCTGATCGACGTCCGGCTTCTGCATCATTTCCAGGAATTGCCGCGCATAGGCCGACAGGCTCTCGACGTAGCGGCGCTGTCCCTCGGCATAGATCGTGTCGAAGGCGAGCGAGGACTTGCCGGAGCCTGAAAGGCCCGTCATGACGATCAGCTTGTTGCGCGGAAGATCGAGATCGATCCCCTTGAGATTGTGCTCGCGCGCGCCACGTATGGAAATAGTCTTCAGTTCATTCATCGTCGTCTGCTGGTCCCTTGGTGTCTGCCCTTATTTAGTGATGCCCGCCCGTGAGTCGAGGCTGAAATGAAGGACAACGCCGGGTTTTCGATTCGGTTGACAGGATCATAGAGGTGAATTAGAACAAAGAAAGAACAAATTTGCCTCTGGGTCAAGGTCGCATGCTGTATAATGTCTGTGGATGACCGCGGCATATGGTGCCGCTTAAATAGCGCCTGATGGCGGCAATGGTCTAAGGTGCGTGGATAGAATTTCAGAGCCGTCGATAGGCGGCAAGCAGGGTAGGTAATCATGGCCGGTAGTGTGAACAAGGTAATTCTGGTTGGAAATCTCGGGGCGGACCCGGAAATCCGCCGCACGCAGGACGGCCGTCCGATCGCCAACCTCAACATCGCGACGTCGGAAACCTGGCGCGACCGCAATTCCGGCGAGCGCCGGGAAAAGACGGAGTGGCACCGCGTGGTGATCTTCAACGAAGGTCTCTGCAAGGTCGCCGAGCAGTATCTGAAGAAGGGCGCCAAGGTCTATATCGAGGGCGCTCTCCAGACGCGCAAATGGCAGGATCAGAACGGCCAGGATCGTTATTCGACCGAGGTCGTACTGCAGGGCTTCAATTCGACGCTGACCATGCTGGACGGCCGTGGCGAAGGCGGCGGCGCTGTCGAAGGCGGCCGCGGTGGACGCGGAGGCGGTGACTTTGGCGGTGGTTACGGCGGCGACTATGGCGGTGATGACTATGGTCAGCCTTCGTCGCAATCCTCTGGCCGCAGCGCCGGCGGTAATCGTGGCGGTGCCGCAAGCAGCAGCGGCGGCAATTTCTCGCGTGACCTGGACGACGATATCCCGTTCTGATCGCGCGGCTTTGATCTGTAGGTCATACCGGATTGAATTGAATGGCCCGCCTTTCCCGGCGGGCTTATTTTATGCGAGCTTGAGTGCCGCTTTCGCCCCATCCACGACGAATTGGGCGGCGAGCGCGGCGAGGATGACGCCGAGCAGGCGTGTCAGGATGGCGCGGCCGGTTGATCCCAGCATGCGATCGAGCCTGTCCGAGACGGCCAAAGCTGCGAAGACCAGTCCGAGATTGACGGCGATAACGAGGATCAATTGGGCTCGGTCAAACGTGGTCTGCAGCGAACCGGCCAGCAGGATGGTTGCCGAAATGGCGCCCGGTCCCGCGATCAGCGGCAAAGCCAAGGGAAATACCGCGATATTCTGGATATGATCCTTGGTGATTGCGACTTCCGTCGTCTTTTCCTTCCTATCCTGCCGTCTCTCGAACACCATCTCGAAGGCGATCCAGAAGAGCAGCAGGCCGCCGGCGATGCGGAAGGCGCCGATGGAAATGCCGAGAATGCCGAGCACGCTGGCACCGAACAAGGCAAAGGCCGCCAGGATGAAGAATGCAATCAGCGAACCACGCAATGCCACCTGGTGGCGTTGAGCTCGGTTCATGCCGGTTGTAAGGCCGATGAAGAGCGGAGCAAGACCTGGCGGATCGACGGTAACGAGCAGCGTTGTGAAGGCATTGATCAGCGTGTCCGCGCTCGCCATATGATCCCCGGCACTTGTTTCTAATTTGTTGTTGGTCCATTGATATGCGAGGAATGTGGTTTCGCAAAGCGCAATGCGGCGCTACTGAGACCTTCTGCCACGGAAATGTTCGATTTGGCGGGTTAAGAGGGCAAAAGCCTGTTCAAAAGCACCGGTCAAAATTGGCGCTGACTGGGCCTTTCGGCTATAAATTCCGCAGTGATTCTAAAAGAGATCGTGATCTGTTTTGACTGAGCAAACACCACCCGGCGGCGGGAAGCTCCCGCCAGGCATCGAGCCAATTTCCATCATGGAGGAAATGCAGCGGTCGTATCTCGATTACGCCATGAGCGTGATCGTCAGCCGCGCGCTTCCCGATGTTCGCGATGGTCTCAAGCCCGTCCATCGGCGCATCCTGTATGGCATGTCGGAACTCGGGATCGATTGGAACAAGAAATATGTGAAATGCGCCCGCGTCACCGGTGACGTGATGGGTAAATATCACCCGCACGGCAATCTGGCGATTTATGACGCGCTCGCCCGCATGGCGCAGCCTTGGTCGCTTCGGCTGCCTCTGATCGACGGCCAGGGCAATTTTGGTTCAGTGGACGGCGATCCGCCGGCGGCCGAACGTTATACGGAATGCCGCCTGCAGAAAGTGGCGCATTCGCTGCTCGACGACCTCGACAAGGAAACCGTCGATTTCCGCGAGAACTATGACGGCACGTTGAGCGAACCCGTCGTGGTGCCGGCAAAGTTCCCGAACCTGCTGGTCAACGGTTCCGGCGGTATCGCCGTCGGCATGGCGACCAATATTCCGCCGCATAACCTGTCTGAGGTGATCGACGGCTGCATCGCGCTGATCGACAATCCGGCGATCGAACTGCCGGAGATCATGCAGATCATCCCGGGTCCGGATTTTCCGACCGGCGCCAAGATCCTCGGCCGTGCCGGCATCCGCTCGGCCTACGAGACCGGACGCGGCTCCATCGTCATGCGCGGCGTCGCAGCGATCGAACCGATGCGCGGCGACCGCGAGCAGATCATCATCACCGAGATCCCCTATCAGGTGAATAAGGCGTCGATGATCGAGAAGATGGCCGAGCTCGTGCGCGAAAAGCGCGTCGAAGGCATCTCCGACCTGCGCGACGAATCCGACCGCCAGGGCTACCGCGTGGTGATCGAGCTGAAGCGCGATGCTAATGCCGAAGTCATCCTCAATCAGCTTTATCGCTATACCCCGCTGCAGACCTCTTTCGGCGCCAACGTGGTCGCGCTGAACGGCGGCAAGCCGGAGCAGCTGACCCTGCTCGACATGCTGAGAGCCTTCGTGTCCTTCCGCGAAGACGTGGTCAGCCGCCGCACCAAATATCTGTTGCGCAAGGCGCGCGAGCGCGCCCACGTCTTGGTCGGCCTGGCGATTGCGGTCGCCAATATCGATGAAGTGATCCGCGTCATCCGGCGGGCACCCGACCCGCAATCGGCGCGCGAAGAACTGATGACCCGCCGCTGGCCTGCGGAGGACGTCGAATCCCTTATCCGGCTAATCGACGATCCGCGCCATCGCATTAACGACGACGGAACCTATAATCTCTCGGAAGAACAGGCGCGCGCCATTCTCGAGCTGCGTCTCGCCCGTTTGACCGCACTTGGCCGCGACGAAATCGGCGACGAACTCAACAAGATCGGAGCCGAGATCAAGGACTATCTCGAGATCCTGTCATCGCGCGTCCGTATCCAAGCCATTGTAAAAGAAGAGCTTATTGCCGTGCGCGATGAGTTCGGCACGCCGCGCCGGACCGAAATCGTCGACGGTGGCCTGGAGATGGACGACGAGGATCTGATCGCCCGCGAGGATATGGTCGTTACCGTTTCGCATCTCGGCTATATCAAGCGAGTGCCTTTAACCACCTATCGCGCCCAACGCCGCGGTGGCAAGGGTCGCTCCGGAATGACGACGCGTGACGAGGATTTCGTTACCCGGCTATTCGTTCTGAATACCCATACGCCGGTTCTGTTCTTCTCGTCGCATGGCATCGTCTACAAGGAGAAGGTCTGGCGCCTGCCGATCGGCACGCCGCAGTCGCGCGGCAAGGCGCTGATCAACATGCTGCCGCTGGAGCCCGGCGAGCGCATTACCACGATCATGCCGTTGCCCGAGGACGAGGCCACCTGGGACAATCTCGACGTCATGTTCTCCACGACGCGTGGCACCGTGCGCCGCAACAAGCTGTCGGACTTCGTTCAGGTCAACCGTAATGGCAAGATCGCCATGAAGCTGGAGGAAGAGGGCGACGAAATCCTCTCCGTGGAGACCTGCACCGAACATGACGACGTCCTTCTGACGACGGCGCTAGGTCAGTGCATCCGCTTCCCGGTTTCGGACGTGCGCGTTTTTGCCGGCCGCAATTCCATCGGCGTACGCGGCATTACGCTGGCCTCTGGCGACAGCATCATCTCGATGACCATCGTCAATCACGTCGATGCCGAACCCTGGGAACGCGCCGCCTATCTCAAGCGCGCCGCAAGTGACCGCCGCTCGACCACGGGCGAGGACGAGGAAATTGCGCTGGTGGGCGAGGAAGTCACCGAGGAGGGACAGCTTAGCGATGAACGCTATGAAGAGCTGAAGGCGCTGGAACAATTCGTGCTGACGGTCTCGGAAAAGGGCTTCGGCAAGCGTTCGTCCTCCTACGATTTCCGTATCTCCGGCCGCGGCGGCAAGGGTATCCGCGCCACCGATACCTCGAAGACCAGCGAGATCGGCGAGCTTGTGGCTGCCTTCCCGGTCGAAGACGGCGATCAGCTCATGCTGGTATCGGACGGCGGTCAGCTGATCCGCGTTCCGGTCGGCGGAATCCGCATTGCCAGCCGCGCCACCAAGGGCGTCACCATCTTCTCGACCGCCAAGGATGAAAAAGTCGTTTCGGTCGAGCGCATCAGCGAGCCGGACGGCGATGATGAGGCGGGCGACGATGGCGCCGAGGACGACGCTTCGAACGGTAATGCCGAAATCTCGAATAGTGACGAAGGCGCGACCGAAGAATAAGGTTCGTGTCGCTCAACATGTGAAAATAGAGACCGGGTGGCTTGGCTGCCCGGTTTTTCGTTGATGGCACCGTTTTTCGATGTGCCGCCGCCGCATAAAAACCGGGCTATTCCGATTGTTTATTGGTTTGGGAAAAGGGCGGAAGAACTTCCAGGCTTCCTCGCTGCAATTGCGCGAAAACCTCATCGTAGCCGAAGCGAAAGTGCCATCCGAGGACAGTGCCTGCAGATTTCGATGCGTAGACGCGATCGATGTTTTGCGGCAAAGGCCAGCTTCGCTGTGCGAATTTGGCGGCAAGCCCAGGCGCGCGCAATTTGATGACGGCGGCCACATCGACGGCGAGCGCCTCGCAATCTTCCGCTTTGAACAGCGTGCCGGCGGAGATGATATGCCGTTGAAAATGATCGCCGCCGTTCGTCAGCGCCGCGGCATGTGCATCCGCGACATCTCGGATGTCGACGCCGCGATGCAGCCGATAAGCAGCCATCACATTTGCTGGTTCTGGAAAGCTGCGAGACATGCGCAAAACGCGCACGTGCAGATCCGGACCGGCCATATCCTCCAGTATCCGCTCGGCTTCCAGTTTCGTGCGATGATAGATGCTTCTTGGTTGTGGTACGGTGTCTTCGTCGACCCATGTGCAGCGGCCCGGAAGAACCGCGTGGCCGTAAAGCGCCGTCGTGCTGGTAAACACCAAGCGCTTCACGCCAGCGGCCAAGGACGCCTCGGCCAGTAGACGTGTTCCTTCGACATTGACTCGATAAAACTCGCCATCGGGGACCGTTCCGACATGCGGCGCGTGCGGAGCCGCGCAATGGACGATCGCATCCGCACCCGTCAGTGCTCCGCGCAACAGCACTGCATCCGCAAAATCTCCGAGGAGATGCGTTGTCGAAAAGGGCGAGCGATCGATCCCTGCAACCGCGTGATTTGTCGCCAAGGCGTTGAAGATCGCACGGCCAAGGCGCCCAGAGCTGCCTGTAAGGACTATGCGCATGTCGATCCCCCTGTGAAACTGGATAGCCATAGCACGATTGACGCGATTGCCATGCTCTTCGATGCAATACCAGCACCCTGCCGTAATGGCGACGGGGAGCAGAGGTCAGTGGCTCAAGCGTCACGGCATATAAAAAAACCGGACGCTTGGGGGAGCGTCCGGTTCGAATTAACCCGAGCGATTGGAGGGCCGCGCTCGGGATGGGGGAGGTATCGGAAAACCTTGTCGTTCAGAGCGCTCTATGGCGCTTGTTCAGCTTCTTGCTCTCCTCGCTTTCGCGATAGAGCGCCGAGATAGTGGACGCGACGGACACAACGAACATGATGCTGATGAAGAGCGTAAGCAGCGTTAGTATCGTGAACATGATCGCTCCCTTCCTCTCGTGGAACTAGCGTTCAGGCCCCTTAATATTGGCTTGTGGTAACGAAGGGACGAGCCGAAGCAAAGGGGCCGTAGATCTTCGACTGGTCAGGCTTTTGATCGTAAAGAGCGATTGTCGCTGCAAGCATTCCCGAAATCATCGTCATCCAAACAACGTTAATAAGGGTGATCTTGTCGGGCATACTCAGTTTCCTTCTTACCGCAATGAGCAAATCTAAGGTTCGGGCTTTAACGCGGCGGCCGGTGAATGGTTCCGCCTGATGTTGAGGCTCTATTTACCAACGTCCGTCTGAAGCGACTTTGAATGCCTTGTTCATCTGGCGTTCAGATTCGCGATGCGTTTTGCGCATGGCGATGGCGATTTCTTGAGCAGAATTGGTGTTGTCAGCCTGGTGCATCCATTCTATTTCGTAATTGTCCGCGAAAAGATGAACGAGGTATTCGACGAAGAAAGAGCCGATAATGGCGACTGCAACCGCGAGGACCAGCATGGCCTGATATTCCTTGAGCCGATGAGCCGATGGAACCGGCCCGTTTCGATGTTGATGCGAATAAAACATTGCTGATCTGAAACAGGGTTGAACGCCGCATTCATCTGCTGTTCAGAGGCGGGCGAGGGGTTGTAAATGACTTGCGATACCAGCCTATCCGTGACAAAAGGCGTCGAAACAATGGGCCGGCCTGGTATGACGATAGCCTTTTATCCCGGATCCTTCGATCCGATGACCAATGGACATCTGGACGTCCTTGTGCAGGCGCTGAATATCGCCTCCAAGGTTATCGTCGCCATCGGCATCCATCCCGGCAAGATACCGCTTTTCTCCTTCGAAGAACGAGCGGAACTGATTACCCGGTCGCTCGCCGATGCACTGCCGCAGAAGGCGGGCGATATTTCCGTCGTCGCCTTCGACAATCTGGTCGTCGATGCGGCGCGCAAGCACGGCGCGAGCGTCTTGGTGCGGGGTCTGCGCGACGGCACCGATCTTGACTATGAAATGCAGATGGCCGGCATGAACCGTCAGATGGCGCCTGACATTCAGACCTTGTTTCTGCCTGCTGGCACGGCATCGCGGCCTATAACCGCCACATTGGTGCGGCAGATCGCATCCATGGGCGGCGACGTCAGCGCCTTCGTGCCATCAGCGGTTCTTGAAGCCCTGACAAACAAGTTGAAAAATTCGGCCAAATAGAAGACCGGCCGACATTTATTTTCCGAACGGAGCACCCATGAAACTCTTTCATCTCGCATTGGCAGGCTTTCTCAGCCTTGCCGCCTTCGCAGGTAGCGCCTTCTCGGCAGCGGCCGATGAATTTCTGACGATCCAGCTCAAGGATGGCCCGGTCGTCATTCAGCTCATGCCCGACGTTGCCCCGAAGCACGTCGCGCAGATCGAAGCGCTAGCGAAGAAGGGTGCATACGACAATGTTGCCTTCCACCGCGTCATCGATGGCTTCATGGCCCAGACCGGCGACGTGAAGTTCGGCAACATGACCAAGGGCTTCGACCCCCAGAAGGCCGGCACCGGCGGCTCCGATCTGCCCGATCTTCCGGCCGAGTTCTCTAAGGTTCCTTTCACGCGTGGCACGGTCGGCATGGCGCGCGCCCAGGATCCGAACTCCGCCAATTCGCAGTTTTTCATCATGTTCGCTGACGGCGATTTCCTGAACGGCCAATATACGGTCGTCGGCAAGGTCGTCTCCGGTATGGAATTCGTCGACAAGATCAAGCGCGGCGAAGGCCAGAACGGCGAAGTGAAGAGCCCCGACCGGATGATCAAGGTCACGGTCGGCAAGAAGTAAGATTCGAGAAGAGAAAAGAGGAAACGAAAATGGCTGAGATCAAGGATCCCGAAAACACCCTCATCCTGGAAACCACCAAGGGTCAGGTTGTCATTCAGTTGCTGCCGCAGGTCGCTCCGGAGCATGTTGCCCGCATCAAGGAACTTGCCCGCGAGAAGGCCTATGACGGCGTCGTTTTCCACCGCGTCATCGACGGGTTCATGGCCCAGACGGGCGACGTTCAGTACGGCAAGCAGGGCGGCGAGAGCTTCAATCCCGGCCGTGCCGGCATGGGCGGTTCTTCCAAGCCGGACCTGAAGGCTGAATTTTCCGCAACGTCGCACATCCGTGGCACCTGCTCGATGGCCCGCTCGCAGAACCCGAACTCGGCCAACTCGCAGTTCTTCATTTGCTTTGCCGATGCGCCGTGGCTGAACAAGCAGTATTCGGTCTGGGGTCAGGTAATCGACGGCATGGACAATGTCGACAAGATCAAGCGTGGCGAGCCGGTGCGTGATCCGGACTCGATCGTTTCCGTGCGGGTTGCCGCCGACGTCTGATCGTGATTATTCCTGAAGCCCGCCTCTCGCGCCTTGGCGTGGGGGCGGGTTTCGCTTTGTTGAGATTGCCAGAATGCGCGTTGACCTTTTCGATTTCGACCTGCCGGACGAGCGCATTGCGCTGAGGCCCGCCGAGCCGCGCGACAGCGCACGCCTGCTCGTCGTCGATCCGAATAACTCGGAGGCGACTCTGCGTGATTATCGCGTCCGTGATCTGCCGTCTTTCTTGCGCCCGGGCGATGCTGTTGTCTTCAACGATACGAAGGTCATCCCGGCTCAGTTGGAAGGCATTCGTCATCGCGAAGGTGCGCCCGGCCAGCAGGTATCGGCGACGCTGCACATGCGCGCTGCGCCCGACCGCTGGAAGGCTTTCGCCAAGCCGGGTAAGCGCATCAAGATCGGCGATCGCATCCAGTTCGGCCATGGTGAAAATGTCTGCATCCTTGGTGCGCTAGATGCGGTGGTAGAGGAGAAGGGCGAGGGCGGAGAGATAACGCTGCGCTTCGATCTCTCCGGTCCGGCTCTGGATGAGGCTATTGCCGCCGTCGGCCATATCCCGCTGCCGCCCTATATCGCTGCCAAGCGCCCTGAGGATGAGCGCGACCGTGCCGACTACCAGACGATTTACGCCCGCGAAGAGGGGGCCGTCGCTGCGCCGACCGCGGGGCTGCATTTCACCCCGTCACTGTTTGCCGCGCTTGATGCCATGGATGTCGAGCGGCATTTCGTAACGCTGCATGTCGGCGCCGGCACCTTTTTGCCAGTGAAGGCTGATGACACCGAAGACCACAAGATGCATTTCGAAATCGGCTATGTCGACGCGATGACGGCGACGAAGCTGAACACGGTGAAGGCGAGGGGCGGTCGCATCGTCTGCGTCGGCACGACCTCGCTGCGGCTGATCGAAAGTGCCGCCGGCAACGATGGAACGATCAAGCCCTGGTCGGGCGCGACCGGCATCTTCATCACGCCGGGCTATCGCTTCAAGGCGGTGGATCTTTTGATGACCAATTTCCACTTGCCGCGTTCGACGCTGTTCATGCTGGTATCGGCCTTTGCCGGTCTTGATACCATGCGCGCGGCCTATACCCATGCTGTTGAGACGGGCTATCGCTTTTATTCCTATGGCGACGGCAGCCTGCTCTACCGGAAAGACTAAGACGAGATGAGCGAGAGCTTTCAATTCCAGTTGAAGAAGACCGATGGCGGCGCCCGTCTCGGCGAAGTATCCATGCCGCGCGGCACGATCCGTACGCCGGCCTTCATGCCGGTTGGTACCGTCGGTACCGTCAAGGCCATGTATCTCGATCAGGTGCGCGAGACCGGCGCCGATATCATCCTTGGCAATACCTATCATCTGATGTTGCGCCCGACCGCGGAACGCGTCGCCCGTCTCGGCGGTCTGCACGAGCTGATCCGCTGGCGGCACCCGATCCTGACTGACTCCGGCGGCTTCCAGGTCATGTCGCTTTCCGGCCTGCGCAAGCTCGACGAGAAAGGTGTCACCTTCAAGTCGCATGTCGATGGCAGCACGCATCATATGTCGCCGGAGCGTTCGATCGAGATTCAGGGCCTCCTCGGTTCCGACATCCAGATGCAGCTCGACGAATGCGTGGCGCTGCCAGCGACGCCAAAGGAGATCGAGCGCGCCATGGAGCTGTCGCTGCGCTGGGCCGAGCGCTGCAAAGTTGCGTTCGGTGACCAGCCGGGCAAGGCGATGTTCGGCATCGTACAGGGCGGCGATGTGCAGGAACTGCGTGTCCGTTCGGCGCAAGCTTTGAAGCAGATGGACTTGAAAGGCTATGCCGTCGGCGGCCTTGCCGTCGGCGAGCCGCAGGATGTGATGCTGCGCATGCTGGAGCTCACCCTGCCTGAACTGCCGGCCGACAAGCCGCGTTATCTGATGGGCGTCGGCACGCCGGACGATATTCTGAAATCCGTCGCCCGCGGTATCGATATGTTCGACTGCGTCATGCCGACGCGCTCTGGCCGCCACGGTCTGGCGTTTACCCGCCGCGGCAAGGTCAATATCCGCAATGCCCGCCACGCCGAGGACATGCGCCCGCTCGACGATCAGTCGACTTGCCCGGCCTCGCGCGACTATTCCCGCGCCTACCTGCACCATCTCGTCCGTGCCAACGAGGCGCTCGGCGGCATGCTGCTCTCCTGGCACAATCTTGCCTACTACCAGGAACTGATGCAGGGCATCCGTCAGGCGATCGCGGAAGGCCGCTTCGCCGATTTCATGGCCGAGACGCAGGAGAATTGGGCAAGGGGCGATCTGGAGCCGGCGTGAAAACCCGGCTGACGCTCAGACTGTGCCGCCGAGCGACTCGATTCCGATGTCGAAACAACGGCTTTCTTCCCATTGCGGCTTACTCCTGAGGCATTTCGCCGAAACCTATTTCGGACTGGCCGACAACCCTGTCAGTCGGCGATTTGCGATGCAAACCGAGGTCGGCAAACGGTTCGGACGCGGTGCTCTCAGCCACTGATAAGGTCCATTTGTCATATTTTTGGTCCTTTACGTTTGAAATTCCTGCGAACTTCGGCTACAGAAAGCGTTCGACTTTATCGTTAAGGGCTCACTAATAAAATAGGAGGCACCTGCCGTTGAGGGCGCAACGCGCATTGGGGACCTGTCTTTCCGGACTATTGTTTGTCGGACTGGCGGCCACGGGCTGTACGACGGTGGCGAAAGCACCCTTGGCCAGCAACAACTCTTCCAAGTCCATTCGACCGGCGAAGGTAACTTACAACTATACCGCAAAAGATCGCGATTGTTTGAAGCGAGCGATGTATTTCGAGTCCGAGCACTCGGACCATGATGGATACATGGCAGTGGGATCAGTCGTCATGAACAGGCTCACCTCTGGCGCCTATTCCTCGTCGATCTGTGGCGTCGTCGCGCAAAAAAGGCAATTTGCGCCGGGCGTGATGACGAGGACGGTCAGCGACCTGGCGGAACCCGATCTCGACCAAGCGGCATCGGAGGTTCTCGATGGAGAACGGCATCCGGACGTCAAGGACGCGATGTTCTTCCACACCGAAGGCCTGAAGTTCCCTTACAATAACATGCACTATGTTGCCGTGGCGGGCGGAAACGCCTTCTATGAGAAACGCGGGCTGGACGGAGCGCTTGAAACGCCGGCGCCGCTCCCGGGGTACGAAGTTGCAATGAACTACGTGCCTGTGAACTCGGTCACAACAGCGCCATCTCCGATTTTGTTGCCAACTGCTGACCAGATTCCCATTCCGATGCCGGATCCGACCACGACTGCAAGCATCAGCGCAACGCCAACGTCTGCCATAGCCGTTCCGGCACCTCGGCCTGCGTTTGATGGGGTGGTTCAGCGCGTCAGTTTCGGCAGGGCGGGCGGCTAAAACTCGTCCAAGCGTGATGGACATTTTGATCGGAGTTATCGGACGCAAAGCAGCCGTTCGGACAGCATCTGTAACGGAGGCGAGGGAAGTTCGATCAGATTCCCTCGCTCGTCGTATTCGGCAGGATCTGCACGCCATTGATCTTGTAGTTACCATCCGGCTGACGTGTGATTTCATAGATCGCCGTCCAGTCCTTGTCGTCCCTGCCGGTGATCAGCACTTCCTGATAGACGACGGCACCGTTGTCGATGGCGCGGCTCTTGCCGAAGGCGTAGTTGCCGGGGTGGTATACCGGTTGATAGCTCTTCTTGACCATGGCGAAGAAGGTGTCCTTGTCGGGAAAAAGCGCTTTGATGCCGGGCGCTGCGAAGGAGTATGCGGTGGCGGCATCATCGTGCAGGAAAGCTTCGATCTGTTCCTGAATCAGCGTCTGTGCCGACTGGACAGGATCTTCCGCGCGTGCGGTCGGCGCGAAGGCGAGGGTGATGCCGAGGGCGGCGAGAGATAAAGCGCGCATGCCAGTGATCTCCGGCAATATCGTGGAGAGCATAGCGCGCTTTATGATTTTGCAGAAGGGACGACGGGCGGGCCGTCCGGATCAGCCTTTCTAAGCCCGGCTATTGCCAGCGGCGGAACAGAGCGCTGGCATTCACGCCGCCAAAACCGAAACCGTTGGAGATGGCATATTCCATTGCCATCGGCCGGGCAGTCGCGCCGACAATATCGATACCCTCGGCGGCCGAGTCCGCCTCCTGCAAATTGCGGGTTGGAGGCGCAATCTGATCGCGCAGCGCCATGATCGTGAAGACCGCTTCTAGGCCGCCGGCGGCACCCAGGAGATGGCCCGTCGCCGCTTTAGTACCACTGACGGCGATACCGCCGTCGCGGCCGAACACGGTCTTGATCGCCTCGATCTCGCCCCGATCGCCGACCGGGGTGGAAGTAGCGTGCGCATTGAGGTGTTTGACTTCGTGAGGCGAAATGCGGGCCTGGGAAAGAGCCGCCAGCATCGCCCGGCGCGCACCATCACCGTCCTCGGGGCTTGCGGTCATGTGATAGGCGTCGGCAGCGGTGCCGTAGCCGACGAGTTCGGCAAGCGGAGTGGCACCGCGGGCAAGAGCGTGGTCCAGCGTCTCGATCACCAGCATGCCGGCGCCTTCGCCCATGACGAAACCATCGCGGCCGGCGTCGAAGGGGCGGGAGGCTTCTTCCGGCCGATTACTGAAGCCGGTGGAAAGCGCACGCGCCGCCGCAAATCCGCCGAGGCTGACCTTATCGATACAGGCCTCCGCGCCACCGCAGATCGCCACGTCGGCTTCGCCGGCACGGATGAGCCGCGCCGCATCGCCGATCGCCTGGACACTGGCCGCGCAGGCCGTCACAGGCGCACCGAGCGGGCCTTTGTAGCCATAGCGGATGCTGACCTGGCCAGCCGCCAGATTGACGAGGAAGGAGGGGACAGTGAAGGGCGACAGCCGCCGCACGCCGCGCGTCTCGGCCGTGCGCACAGCATCGGCGATCGCCGGAAAACCGCCGATACCGGAGGCGATGACCGTGGCTGTGCGCTCAAGCTCTTCGAGATTGGTCGGTTGCCAACCGGCTTGTTTGATCGCTTCTTCGGCAGCCGCCATCGCGAAGAGGATGAAGCGATCCATCTTCTTCTGGTCTTTGACCGGCACGTAGCGATCGACATCGAAACCGGCCTCGCTGTCCTCTTCGAGGCTTGGCACGACGCCACCAACCTTCGCTGCGAGATCGCCGACCATCTCTTCAGGCAGGAGCCTGAGGCCAGAGCGGCCCTCGACCAGCCGCTTCCAGGCGGTTGCGACGCCGACGCCCAGTGGTGAAACCAGGCCCATGCCCGTTACGACGATGCGATCCATAATGGGATACTCCTATCTCTATCAGGCGTCGAAGCCCAAGAACCATGCCTTCATCTGCGCTATCCGTTCATGGACGGCCTCATCCGCAGCCGGCCCGGGTGCCAGAATCGTATCTTCAGGGTGAAAAGCGCGGCCCGTTACGCGGTCAATGAGCAGGGGATCGCGATCCTCGCCGGTCGCCGCGTCGGCAAGCCGCATCGAGATTTCCTCCGGCGGCATATGCCGGTTACCCCAGGTAAATAGCGCCATGAGAACGGGGAAGAAATCGCGTCCCTTGTCGGTCAGCACATATTCGTAGCGCGGCGGCCGCTCGCTGTATAGGCGTCGCTCGAACAGGCCTTCGTCCGTCAAATGCCTCAGCCGCCGCGTCAGGATATTCGGAGCAACACCGAGATTCTTCTGGAACTCATCGAAGCGTGTCAGTCCCTGGAGCGCATCGCGCAGGATCAGAATGCTCCACCAGTCCCCGACGCTTTCGAGCGCACGGGCGGCGGGACATTTGAAAGTGCTGAAGCTTGTTCTCTGCATGGCCGAGGCGAATAGCACGAGTAACTATCATCATGCAAGTCACCGATGGTGCGGAGCGACAGCCACCTCGGTGCTTCGAGGGCTTGCCGCTTCGCGTCAAGGCACCTCAGCATGAGGTGGGGAGGCAGAACGATGCGGGAGAATAGCCCTTATGGTGAGGCGCGGAAGGCCGAAGGGCTGGAGCCTCGAGCCAAGGGGGCGGATGGCATAATCCCAGGCTTACGTATGCGACTCCGCTGGCACCGAAGAGGTCACTTCGTCCTCGGGAATATCGTCGAAGGAGGCATAGTTGAGGTTATAGAGCTTCGAATAGAGCTTGCCATTGGCCATGAGCTGATTGTGGTTGCCGCTTTCGATCAACTGGCCGTTCTGAAGAACGATGATGCGGTCGGCCTCACGAATGGTGGCAAGGCGGTGTGCAATCACAAGGCCGGTGCGGCCCTCGAGCAGCTTCACCAACGCCTTCTGGATTAGCATTTCGGTATAGCTGTCGATATTCGCGGTTGCCTCGTCGAGCACGAGTATCTTCGCATCGGCGACAAGCGCGCGGGCGAAGCTGACGAGTTGGCGCTGGCCGAGCGACAGACCGCCGCCACGTTCGCCAAGCATGGTGTCGTAGCCATCGGCAAGCCGCATGATGAACTCATGTGCGCCGACCGCCTGCGCAGCTTCGATAATCTCCTCGCGGGTCGCCTCGGCCTTGTTGTAGCGAATGTTCTCCAAAACCGTGCCGGTGAACAGGAAAGGTTCCTGCAGCACCATGGCAATCTGCCGGCCAAGCGAATCCTGGGTGAGGGAGCGCACATCGTGACCGCCGACCAGCACCTGGCCCTGCTGCACGTCGTAGAAGCGATGGATCAGCGCCATGGAGCTCGACTTGCCCGAGCCGGTCGGCCCGATCAGCGCCACGGTCTCGCCGGGATTGACCTTGAAGCTGACATTCTTCAGCACCGGATGTTTCGGATTGTAGCCGAAAACGACATCGCGGAATTCGACCGAGCCGTCCATATCTGACGACAGCACCTTGGCATCGGGCGCATCTTTGATGTCGACCGGCACGTCGAGCACGTCCGTCAGCCGCTGGCCGGAGGCCATGGCGCGCTGCATGACGGAATATTGCATGGTGAGCGAGCGGATCGGGTCGAAGAAACGCTGAATGTAGAACAGGAAGGCGACCATGACGCCGACGTCGAGCTTGTGGTTCAGCACCATCGAACCGCCAACGATAATGACGATGGCCATGGCCATGCCCGTTAGCGTATCGACGATCGGCACCATCACCTGCGCGTACCTCGCGGCGGTCAGATGTGCCTTGAGATTGGTATATGCCTTGTCGTCGAAAAGGCCGAAATTGACGCTTTGCCGGTGCATGCCTTGAACGGCGCGCACGCCATGGATCGCCTCGGCCAAGGCGCCGTTGGTGACGGAGTTGGTCTCATGCGCGTTCATGAAGGCGACACGCGCCTTCGGCAGCCAGAACAGGCGGACGATGAAGAGGATCGGCATGACCGATAGTGTCAGCAGGCCGAGCCGGAAATCGAGCGACAGCAAGACGACGACGATACCGAAGAGCAGGGCGATATCACCGACGGAAAGCACGGATGTTTCAAGGAATTCCTGCATGGAGTTGACGTCGCCCTGAAGGCGCGACATCAGCCTGCCGACTTCGGTCTTGTCCATGAAGGAGAGCGACACCCGTTGCAGATGCGCGAACATCGCCCGGCGGATATCGAAGAGCACTTCTTCCGCGACCTGGCCGACAGCCGTCTCCTGCACGTAGCTTGCGGCATAGTTGACGAGAATCGCCGCAGCAAAGATCGCCAAGGCCAGCCAAAGTGCTGAATAGTTGATCGCACCAGGCGCCATCGCATGGTCGATCGCATAGCGGATGACGAGCGGTATGACGATCTGCGACCCCGTGAAGAGAAGCACGGCCCCGACCGCGATGTAGATCTGGCGGCGATAGGGACTGATGAAGGACCAGATGCGGCGGATGATCTTGCCATCGAAGACCTTGCCGAAGATCTCTTCCTCAACGCGATGCGAGCCGACCACGGCACGGGGAGGGCGCCGTCCATCCTCGCGCACATCGTTGCGCTCGGTTTCAGTGGTTTCCGACATTGTCAGGCCTCCCTTTTCGCTGCTGAGACCTTGTCGTCAGGCACCTTCGAGACATCGTCATCCGGGCGAACCTGCAGGTCGTACAGCGCCTTATACCGCCCTCCAGCGGCAAGGAGCTGCTCATGGGTTCCGCGCTCGACGATCTCGCCGTCTTCGATGAACAGGATCCGGTCGGCGTGCATGAGCGAACTCAGCCGGTGGGCGACAATGAGGGTCACCCGGTCGCGGGCAAAACGCTTCATGGCGCTGCGGATGCGTTGCTCGGTGGCTGCGTCGATCGCAGCGGTGGAATCGTCGAACACCATCACCGCCGGCTTCAGCATGAGCGTACGCGCGATCGTCAAGCGCTGACGCTGCCCACCGGAAAGCGACACGCCGCGTTCGCCAACGACCGTGGTATAGCCGGCCGGCAGGCCGAGAATATAGTTGTGCAGTTGGGCGGATTCGGCGGCCCGCTCGATGCGCTGCTCCTTCGCCCAGGGATCGCCATAGGCGATATTGTTTTCGATGCTGGTGGTGAACAGGAAGGAATCCTGCTGCACGACGGCAACGGATTCGCGCAGCGACTGCAGCGTCGCTTTGCGGATGTCCTGGCCGTCGATCGTGATGCGGCCGGATGTAACATCGTAGAAGCGCGGAATCAGATGCGCGATGGTAGATTTGCCGCTGCCGGGCGGACCGACGATGCCGATCGTTTCGCCGCGCCGCGCCTCGAAGCTGATGTTCCTGAGGATGGGGCGTTTTTCCGGGCCGGGATAGGCAAAGCCGACATTTTCGAAGCGCAGAACGCCGTCCGTGACGGCAAGCGGCTTGGCGTCCGGTGCATCCTTGATGGCAATGTCGAGATCAAGCAGGGCAAACAGCCGCGAGCCGCAGGTCGATGCGCGGGCAAAAGCGTTGACCATCAGGCCGAGCTGGCGCACCGGCATCTGCAGTATGGTCATGAAGGTCAGGAACGAGGCGAGAGTGCCGACGCTGATCTCGCCCGCAATCACCTTGTTGCCGCCGACCCAGAGCACGAGGCCCATGGCCGCGAAGAAGGAGAAGTTCATGGCGCTGGTGTTGACGACGCGGATACCGACGCGCTTGTGGGCGAGGGTAAGCGCATTGTGGGACGCCCTGTCGAACTTCATCAGTTCGTGGGCTTGCGCCGCGAAGGCGCGCACGACACGAATGCCTCCGAGATTTTCTTCCATCACGCGCGTCAGCACCGAGAGCCGTTCCTGCAGGTCGAGCCAGGTCGCACGCAATCTGAGCTGCGTCACTGAAGAGCGCCAGGCAACGAAGGGCACGAAGCTCAGCGCCAAAAGCCCGAGCAGGACATCGGTTGACAGCAGCATATAGGCCCCGACGCCGATCAGCATGGTGAGCAGCACCATGCGCACCAGCGCCGTTGAAAAATACATGCGCACGCCCTCGAGATCGAGCAGGCCGACGGTGATGAGATCGCCGGAATGCACGGTGTCGTGGAAGCTGAAGGAGAGCTGCTGGATCTTTTCGTAGCAGGCGAGCCGCAATTCGTAGCCCATATGATGCCCGACGGCTTCGCTGTAATAGTTCTGCACCATCGTGAAAAGGCCGCGCATGATACTGACGACGAGCAGGAGCAGGGCGGTCGTCAAAAGCGCATTTTCAGCGATCTGGCCGGCTGCGCCGCCAGCAACCGCCGTTTGTGTTTGGTCCACCGCACGGCCGAGCAGGCGCGGGATCAGCAGCTGCAGTGTTGCCGCAACGAATGTCGAGCCGATCGCAAAGCTGGTTTGCCAGGGGTGCCGCAGCGTCATATGCGTGATCCGCACGATGGTGGAGAGACCCCGACCCCAGCCGGCCGCACTAACATGCGCCAACGAAGCCAATGGCTTCGCCGCGCTTCTTGATGAATCGCTGCTCACGCTTTTATCCAGGCATTTTCGAACGAGGCGGGCCCGAAATCGGGTTCGGATCGCAAAGGAAATATTGGTAGGACGAATGTCGCCGATTCCAGCCTGTCATTCAAGAGTCAATTGGTCACAAGTGCTACCTGGACGTTAGATTGCGTGTTTGGGGATGGGCCGTATTCGACTGTGTTACGGTGTGACGAATTTGCGTTCGGACATCGTGGCGGCAGGCGCTGCCGGCAGTGATGAAAAGTCTCGGACAGAAATTCCAAGCGCCCGTCGGTTTCACCTGGAGAGAAACGTCCTAGGATCGACAACCCCGGAGTTCATGGAGGATATCATGCGCAGGATCATTGCAGCTACATTCGTCAGCCTGGACGGCGTCATGCAGGCGCCAGGCGGTCCGCAGGAGGATCCGACCGGCGGATTCCAGTTCGGCGGCTGGACGTTCCATTATTTCGACGAAGCGACAGGCGCAGCCCTGGGCCAGATGTTCGACAAGCCATTCGACCTGCTGCTTGGCCGCAAGACCTACGATATCTTTGCCGCCCATTGGCCCTACGCCGGTGAAGACGACCCGATCGCCGTGCTGTTCAACAAGGTCACCAAATATGTTGCGACCCGCAAGGATGCCACGCTTGACTGGAACAATAGCCAATCGCTTGGCGCCGATGTCGCGGCAGCGCTGACGGAACTTAAGAAAGGCGAGGGGCCGGATCTCCTGATCCAGGGGAGTAGCGATCTTATTCAGACTCTGCTTCGCCATGGACTGATCGACGAATACAATCTGCTGATCTTCCCCCTGGTGCTTGGCAAGGGCAAAAGGCTCTTCGGCGATGGAACCGCTCCGGCCGCCATGAAACTCATCCGCTCGCAATCCTTCCCAAGCGGCATCATCATGGCAACTTACGAGCCCGCCGGCGACGTCAAGACCGGCTCTTTTGCGCTGCAGGACCCGTCGGAGGCTGAAATCCAGCGCCGCCAGAGTTTGGAATAATCGCCAAGAGATTGCATGATCCCGCCATACACTACGAAAAAAGACCCAGAACCGATGTTGGGTGTCGATGGAGGCAATCCTATTTGCTACCATGACACGAAATATCTGAGGAATCACGGCGCAGATTGCAAAGGCGCATGTGGGGAAAAAGGGGCGCAATGAAAAAGCTTATGATTTTGGTGGCCATCACTACGGTGGCCTTTTCTGTGTCGGCGCAGGCGCAACCGGTCTGGAGCAAAGGCGGGTATGAATACGACAAAAATCTTTTGAGCGATCCCACGACCCTCAACTGGAACATCGACGCATGTAGCCACGGCGCCATCAAATCTGAAGTGCAGGAGAAGCTGGCGAAGCTGATGGGCGTTTCAGAGGCCAATGTCCGCTATGAGTTTTGCCGCAGGGTCCTCACGGCTTACGCGAAGGGTGCCATCCCCTATGAGGACTACCTTCAGTTTGCCAAAAGTCACGTTCTGGCTCCGAGCATTTGGAGGGCTTTGAAGATCGCCGGTTCGGTGAAGGTTTTTCGATGCGGGCCGCGGTGTGACGGTGGCGGCTGGGCGTGTGTCGGCCCGCGTTGAAAAACCTTCCAAGGAGGAGGCCTGCGGGGGCTGGGTGGAGCGCCTATGGGGAAAGCGTGCGGCTGCGGTTTTCTGAGGTGGCTATCGGTGGGAGCGTCGGGTGCAAGCGGGTTGCCCCGAAGGCTTGCAATGACGCGATCGGGGTTGGGGTGCTCCTCTTTCGTAGGCCTCGCATCGGCGGTTTTGCAGTGTGCGGCGTTGCCTGGCGCAAATCGGCGCCACCCCGGAATGCATCGCAGATCCGGGCCGGCCTTGGCTGATGTGACAGGCGTTTCGTCATGCGGCGTCCTTTCGGGGTGGCGCACGGGATTTGGGTCGCTGGCCACGGCGGAATATCTCGACGATGCGCATCGGGCCGCCGCAATCTGGGCATGGCTGCCTCAGGGTGAGCGGGATGCTCTCGGCGCTTGGCGTGTCGTCCTGTGATGGCGCTTCCGTCCCGAGCAGTTTCCTTATCTTTGCGACATTGGCCTTGCGGCCTGCTCCGGCCAGCAGGCCGTAGTGGCGGATGCGGTGGAATCCGTCGGGCAGCACGTGGATTAGGAAGCGGCGGATGAACTCGTCGGTGGCCAGCCGCATGACCTTGTGACGGTCACCGGTCTTGATGCGGTAGTCCTTCCAGCGGAAGGTGACCGCCTCGGCATTCGCGCTGATCAGGCGGCTGTTCGAGATCGCCACGCGGTGCGTGTAGCGGCTGAGATAGGCCAGCACGGCCTCGGGGCCGCCGAATGGGGGCTTGGTGTAGACGACCCAGTCGGATTTGCGGAAGGGGGCAAGCCAGGCAGCGAAGGCATCCGCCTCTGCAAGCCGGGCTAGATCGCCGAAGAAGCAGAGCACCCCGGATTGACTGAGTGCCATCAGTCCTTCGAGAAACAGCCGCCGAAACAGACGAGACAGAACCTTTATGGGCAGAAGGAACCCCGGGCGACAGCCAATCCAGCGCGTGCCATCCGGCGACAGTCCACCGCCGGGCACGACGATGTGCACATGCGGGTGATGGGTCAGCGCCGACCCCCAGGTGTGCAGCACGCTGGTCATGCCGATGTTTGCGCCAAGGTGCCGGGGATCGGCGGCGATGGTGGTCAACGTCTCCGCCGATGCCCGGAATAGAAGATCATAGACCGTCTTCTTATTCCAATAGGCGATCTGCGCGATCTCGGCGGGGATGGTGAAGACAACATGGAAATACTCGACCGGCAGCAGGTCTTCGGCACGGGCGGCCATCCAGTCCCGCGCCGCGGGTCCCTGGCACTTCGGGCAGTGCCGATTCTTGCAGGAATTGTAGGCGATGTGATGGTGGCCGCATTTGGCACAGGCTGCCACATGCCCGCCGAGCGCCTCGGTTCGGCAGGCCTCGATCGCCGCCATGACCTTGAGCTGGGTCAGGCTAACATGCCCGGCATTGGCCCGCCGCCACGCCGGGCCATAGGCACGGAAGATGTCGGCGATCTCCAGTTTTGGCCGGATCACCGGACGGGCGCTACTCCAGTTCGCGTCGGAGCGTTTGGTCCTGCAGCTTCTTCAGGGTCTCGAACGGGCTGATCGTGTCGCGGATCGTCTTCGTGGCGACATGCATATAACGGGCGGTGGTCGTCAGCTTGGCGTGTCCCAGAAGGACCTGGATCACCCGCACATCCGTGTTCGCTTCCAGCAGGTGGGTGGCAAAACTGTGCCGCAGGGTGTGCAGCGTCGCTGGCTTGGCGATCCCGGCCAGTTTTTTGGCGGCGGTGAAGGCGCGGTTGAGCTGCCGCGGCGAGATCGGGTTGATCTTCGGTTTGCCAGGAAAAAGCCAGCCCTGCGGCCGTGACTCGCGCCAATAGTCGCGCAAGAGTTCCAGCAGCAGGGGCGACAGCATCACCTTGCGGTCCTTCTGTCCCTTGCCCTGTTCGACATGGATCAGCATCCGATCGCTGTCGATGTCGCTGATCTTGAGGTTGCAGACTTCGGAGGCCCGCAGTCCGGCGCCATAGGAGATGCTGAGCGCCGCTCGATACTTCAGGCCCGGCCCCTGGGCCGCCACAAGCAGGTCGGAAACCTCCTCAACGCTCAAGACAACGGGCAACTTCTGCGGTTGCCGACGGAACTGCATATGCCGCTTCATCTCTTCGCGGTCGCAGGTGATGCCGAAAAAGAACCTCAGCGCGACGATGCGGGCGTTGAAGGTCGGCGGCGTGACGCCCGCATTGGTCATGTGCAATTGGTAGGCGCGCAGGTCGTCGGGTGTCGCGGTATCCGGAGATCGCTTCAGAAACCCGGCGAAATCCTTGATCGCCCGAATATGGGCTTGCCGGACTTTGTCGCCCATCCCGCGGATGCGCATGTCTTCGATCATCCGTTCGCGCAGCGGGGTCGTCTTCTCCTCCGTCATGGGAACCTCCTGTCTGGTGATTGAGAAGACCCCAATCCTCAGCCAGGACGGCAAACCCACAAAATGCACGGCGTTCAGATCGTTGCTGCACCGTCACCACGGGCGCCAATGCCGCGCGAGCGGCTTCGTCCTTGGTGAAGGTTTTTCGATGCGGGCCGCGGTGTGACGGTGGCGGCTGGGCGTGTGTCGGCCCGCGTTGAAAAACCTTCCAAGGAGGAGGCCTGCGGGGGCTGGGTGGAGCGCCTATGGGGAAAGCGTGCGGCTGCGGTTTTCTGAGGTGGCTATCGGTGGGAGCGTCGGGTGCAAGCGGGTTGCCCCGAAGGCTTGCAATGACGCGATCGGGGTTGGGGTGCTCCTCTTTCGTAGGCCTCGCATCGGCGGTTTTGCAGTGTGCGGCGTTGCCTGGCGCAAATCGGCGCCACCCCGGAATGCATCGCAGATCCGGGCCGGCCTTGGCTGATGTGACAGGCGTTTCGTCATGCGGCGTCCTTTCGGGGTGGCGCACGGGATTTGGGTCGCTGGCCACGGCGGAATATCTCGACGATGCGCATCGGGCCGCCGCAATCTGGGCATGGCTGCCTCAGGGTGAGCGGGATGCTCTCGGCGCTTGGCGTGTCGTCCTGTGATGGCGCTTCCGTCCCGAGCAGTTTCCTTATCTTTGCGACATTGGCCTTGCGGCCTGCTCCGGCCAGCAGGCCGTAGTGGCGGATGCGGTGGAATCCGTCGGGCAGCACGTGGATTAGGAAGCGGCGGATGAACTCGTCGGTGGCCAGCCGCATGACCTTGTGACGGTCACCGGTCTTGATGCGGTAGTCCTTCCAGCGGAAGGTGACCGCCTCGGCATTCGCGCTGATCAGGCGGCTGTTCGAGATCGCCACGCGGTGCGTGTAGCGGCTGAGATAGGCCAGCACGGCCTCGGGGCCGCCGAATGGGGGCTTGGTGTAGACGACCCAGTCGGATTTGCGGAAGGGGGCAAGCCAGGCAGCGAAGGCATCCGCCTCTGCAAGCCGGGCTAGATCGCCGAAGAAGCAGAGCACCCCGGATTGACTGAGTGCCATCAGTCCTTCGAGAAACAGCCGCCGAAACAGACGAGACAGAACCTTTATGGGCAGAAGGAACCCCGGGCGACAGCCAATCCAGCGCGTGCCATCCGGCGACAGTCCACCGCCGGGCACGACGATGTGCACATGCGGGTGATGGGTCAGCGCCGACCCCCAGGTGTGCAGCACGCTGGTCATGCCGATGTTTGCGCCAAGGTGCCGGGGATCGGCGGCGATGGTGGTCAACGTCTCCGCCGATGCCCGGAATAGAAGATCATAGACCGTCTTCTTATTCCAATAGGCGATCTGCGCGATCTCGGCGGGGATGGTGAAGACAACATGGAAATACTCGACCGGCAGCAGGTCTTCGGCACGGGCGGCCATCCAGTCCCGCGCCGCGGGTCCCTGGCACTTCGGGCAGTGCCGATTCTTGCAGGAATTGTAGGCGATGTGATGGTGGCCGCATTTGGCACAGGCTGCCACATGCCCGCCGAGCGCCTCGGTTCGGCAGGCCTCGATCGCCGCCATGACCTTGAGCTGGGTCAGGCTAACATGCCCGGCATTGGCCCGCCGCCACGCCGGGCCATAGGCACGGAAGATGTCGGCGATCTCCAGTTTTGGCCGGATCACCGGACGGGCGCTACTCCAGTTCGCGTCGGAGCGTTTGGTCCTGCAGCTTCTTCAGGGTCTCGAACGGGCTGATCGTGTCGCGGATCGTCTTCGTGGCGACATGCATATAACGGGCGGTGGTCGTCAGCTTGGCGTGTCCCAGAAGGACCTGGATCACCCGCACATCCGTGTTCGCTTCCAGCAGGTGGGTGGCAAAACTGTGCCGCAGGGTGTGCAGCGTCGCTGGCTTGGCGATCCCGGCCAGTTTTTTGGCGGCGGTGAAGGCGCGGTTGAGCTGCCGCGGCGAGATCGGGTTGATCTTCGGTTTGCCAGGAAAAAGCCAGCCCTGCGGCCGTGACTCGCGCCAATAGTCGCGCAAGAGTTCCAGCAGCAGGGGCGACAGCATCACCTTGCGGTCCTTCTGTCCCTTGCCCTGTTCGACATGGATCAGCATCCGATCGCTGTCGATGTCGCTGATCTTGAGGTTGCAGACTTCGGAGGCCCGCAGTCCGGCGCCATAGGAGATGCTGAGCGCCGCTCGATACTTCAGGCCCGGCCCCTGGGCCGCCACAAGCAGGTCGGAAACCTCCTCAACGCTCAAGACAACGGGCAACTTCTGCGGTTGCCGACGGAACTGCATATGCCGCTTCATCTCTTCGCGGTCGCAGGTGATGCCGAAAAAGAACCTCAGCGCGACGATGCGGGCGTTGAAGGTCGGCGGCGTGACGCCCGCATTGGTCATGTGCAATTGGTAGGCGCGCAGGTCGTCGGGTGTCGCGGTATCCGGAGATCGCTTCAGAAACCCGGCGAAATCCTTGATCGCCCGAATATGGGCTTGCCGGACTTTGTCGCCCATCCCGCGGATGCGCATGTCTTCGATCATCCGTTCGCGCAGCGGGGTCGTCTTCTCCTCCGTCATGGGAACCTCCTGTCTGGTGATTGAGAAGACCCCAATCCTCAGCCAGGACGGCAAACCCACAAAATGCACGGCGTTCAGATCGTTGCTGCACCGTCACCACGGGCGCCAATGCCGCGCGAGCGGCTTCGTCCTTGGTGAAGGTTTTTCGATGCGGGCCGCGGTGTGACGGTGGCGGCTGGGCGTGTGTCGGCCCGCGTTGAAAAACCTTCCAAGGAGGAGGCCTGCGGGGGCTGGGTGGAGCGCCTATGGGGAAAGCGTGCGGCTGCGGTTTTCTGAGGTGGCTATCGGTGGGAGCGTCGGGTGCAAGCGGGTTGCCCCGAAGGCTTGCAATGACGCGATCGGGGTTGGGGTGCTCCTCTTTCGTAGGCCTCGCATCGGCGGTTTTGCAGTGTGCGGCGTTGCCTGGCGCAAATCGGCGCCACCCCGGAATGCATCGCAGATCCGGGCCGGCCTTGGCTGATGTGACAGGCGTTTCGTCATGCGGCGTCCTTTCGGGGTGGCGCACGGGATTTGGGTCGCTGGCCACGGCGGAATATCTCGACGATGCGCATCGGGCCGCCGCAATCTGGGCATGGCTGCCTCAGGGTGAGCGGGATGCTCTCGGCGCTTGGCGTGTCGTCCTGTGATGGCGCTTCCGTCCCGAGCAGTTTCCTTATCTTTGCGACATTGGCCTTGCGGCCTGCTCCGGCCAGCAGGCCGTAGTGGCGGATGCGGTGGAATCCGTCGGGCAGCACGTGGATTAGGAAGCGGCGGATGAACTCGTCGGTGGCCAGCCGCATGACCTTGTGACGGTCACCGGTCTTGATGCGGTAGTCCTTCCAGCGGAAGGTGACCGCCTCGGCATTCGCGCTGATCAGGCGGCTGTTCGAGATCGCCACGCGGTGCGTGTAGCGGCTGAGATAGGCCAGCACGGCCTCGGGGCCGCCGAATGGGGGCTTGGTGTAGACGACCCAGTCGGATTTGCGGAAGGGGGCAAGCCAGGCAGCGAAGGCATCCGCCTCTGCAAGCCGGGCTAGATCGCCGAAGAAGCAGAGCACCCCGGATTGACTGAGTGCCATCAGTCCTTCGAGAAACAGCCGCCGAAACAGACGAGACAGAACCTTTATGGGCAGAAGGAACCCCGGGCGACAGCCAATCCAGCGCGTGCCATCCGGCGACAGTCCACCGCCGGGCACGACGATGTGCACATGCGGGTGATGGGTCAGCGCCGACCCCCAGGTGTGCAGCACGCTGGTCATGCCGATGTTTGCGCCAAGGTGCCGGGGATCGGCGGCGATGGTGGTCAACGTCTCCGCCGATGCCCGGAATAGAAGATCATAGACCGTCTTCTTATTCCAATAGGCGATCTGCGCGATCTCGGCGGGGATGGTGAAGACAACATGGAAATACTCGACCGGCAGCAGGTCTTCGGCACGGGCGGCCATCCAGTCCCGCGCCGCGGGTCCCTGGCACTTCGGGCAGTGCCGATTCTTGCAGGAATTGTAGGCGATGTGATGGTGGCCGCATTTGGCACAGGCTGCCACATGCCCGCCGAGCGCCTCGGTTCGGCAGGCCTCGATCGCCGCCATGACCTTGAGCTGGGTCAGGCTAACATGCCCGGCATTGGCCCGCCGCCACGCCGGGCCATAGGCACGGAAGATGTCGGCGATCTCCAGTTTTGGCCGGATCACCGGACGGGCGCTACTCCAGTTCGCGTCGGAGCGTTTGGTCCTGCAGCTTCTTCAGGGTCTCGAACGGGCTGATCGTGTCGCGGATCGTCTTCGTGGCGACATGCATATAACGGGCGGTGGTCGTCAGCTTGGCGTGTCCCAGAAGGACCTGGATCACCCGCACATCCGTGTTCGCTTCCAGCAGGTGGGTGGCAAAACTGTGCCGCAGGGTGTGCAGCGTCGCTGGCTTGGCGATCCCGGCCAGTTTTTTGGCGGCGGTGAAGGCGCGGTTGAGCTGCCGCGGCGAGATCGGGTTGATCTTCGGTTTGCCAGGAAAAAGCCAGCCCTGCGGCCGTGACTCGCGCCAATAGTCGCGCAAGAGTTCCAGCAGCAGGGGCGACAGCATCACCTTGCGGTCCTTCTGTCCCTTGCCCTGTTCGACATGGATCAGCATCCGATCGCTGTCGATGTCGCTGATCTTGAGGTTGCAGACTTCGGAGGCCCGCAGTCCGGCGCCATAGGAGATGCTGAGCGCCGCTCGATACTTCAGGCCCGGCCCCTGGGCCGCCACAAGCAGGTCGGAAACCTCCTCAACGCTCAAGACAACGGGCAACTTCTGCGGTTGCCGACGGAACTGCATATGCCGCTTCATCTCTTCGCGGTCGCAGGTGATGCCGAAAAAGAACCTCAGCGCGACGATGCGGGCGTTGAAGGTCGGCGGCGTGACGCCCGCATTGGTCATGTGCAATTGGTAGGCGCGCAGGTCGTCGGGTGTCGCGGTATCCGGAGATCGCTTCAGAAACCCGGCGAAATCCTTGATCGCCCGAATATGGGCTTGCCGGACTTTGTCGCCCATCCCGCGGATGCGCATGTCTTCGATCATCCGTTCGCGCAGCGGGGTCGTCTTCTCCTCCGTCATGGGAACCTCCTGTCTGGTGATTGAGAAGACCCCAATCCTCAGCCAGGACGGCAAACCCACAAAATGCACGGCGTTCAGATCGTTGCTGCACCGTCACCACGGGCGCCAATGCCGCGCGAGCGGCTTCGTCCTCGGGCCTAAAGACGTCGCAGGGTCGCGGGCAGGGTGACATCGTCCTTCCGGTTTCCGCAAAAATGGACTCCGGCGAGACGTTCAAAGGCTCCACGATAGCGTCGCACGGCACCGGCCGCTTCTCGGTCCAATCCTCGCGCCATTCGGTGAAATGTGCCGGCACCTACGACCTCAGGGACCGGCGCCCGACAGTGACTCTTCCCATCAAATGTTCGGACGGTCGCACTGGCAATGCCGAGGTCACCAGAACGCCGGACCTCATGTCAGCCTGGGGGAAGGTAAAGCTGTCGGATGGAAGCACCGGACGGCTGACCGTTGGTACGGTTCGCAAACAGTCGTGACAGGCGGGAACAGTACAGCGTGGCACGGAGGCCTGGCACCGGCGAAGTTGGCTGAATTTGCCAGGTTTCCATGACCTCAAATGGTTACGGTGCTCATAGCCGAGGTGTCGGCGCGGCTGCCCGCGCCGTAGCCGATTCTACCACTTGACCCGGAGGCCGGCGGTTCCGCTGATGGCATAGCTGTCGCCGAAGTTTTCGAGCGAAGACTTGGCCGCGACCTCGCCATAGAGCGAGAAGCGGTCACCGTTCCAATCATAGGAGCCGCCGAGGGTGAGCCCCGCCCAGACACGGTCGTTTTCGTTCTTGAAGCCGACACCGGCGACGTCCACGGAAGTACCGTCCAGAAACTCGGAGTAAAGATTGGCGGCGCCGTAGAATTTTGCGCGTGCCGTCTGACCATTGTCTTTCCGCCAGGTCTCCTCGCGGTCGAGCGCCACGCCAAGCCGGCCGATCAGGCTGTCACCGTTATTGAGGGAAACGCGCGCTGCGAACCGGTCGTTAAAGCTGTCGAAATTGACGGAGGAATAGACGAGCTGGGCCTGCGGCGTGATCGACCATGGTCCTGCGGCAGCAAAGCGTTTGCCGGTCTCAAGGCTCAGGGCGTAGCCGAAGCCGTTGTTGCCATTCTCCAAGTCGCCATCGAAAAGATCCGATTTAAGGTTGCTGTCATACCAAGTCGCCTGGCTCTGCGTGTCGACATAGAAGCCATTCTCGCCGTACCAGGTAAGCGTCGCGCCGACGCCATAGCCGTTCGTGTGAATGTCGCCGTCGCCGTAAACCGAGCTGATATTGCCGGAGACCGTGCCGTAATGCACGTTGAAGCCGCCGATCAGCCGGCCGTTATGATCCTGATAAAGCTCGCTGTCGAGCCCGCCTTCCAGCTTGAACAGATCGTAATCGTAGCTGGTGTCGCTCGTGCTGATATCCGGCTCAATTCTGGCATGCATGCCCTCTGTGCGCAGCCAGAAGCCCTCCAACCCCTTGGCTGGCGTGACCTTGTCGTCGGCGGGCCAGTAGCGGTCGCCGAGACGCTGCTGCAGCGTGGAAAGCCCGTTCAGGCTGAGCAGCAGTTGCGGATAAGCTTCATAAAGCGGAACGCCGGGCTGATAGAGCGGCGCTTCGGGAACGACGGGCGTGGCAGGATCGGCTGGATTGGACAGCAGCGCCGAACGGAGATACCAATCGCCGTCGGCCGGGTTAGAGATGCCGTTCTGATAAAGCCGATAGGCATAGGCGCCGGCGACGACGGCCTGATTGCCCTGGAAAACATAGTCGCCCTGCAGCGAGAAGGTGCCGGCCGAGACGCCGCCGATATCGATGATCTTGATGCCTTCGACAGTCTGTGCGCCCGCGCCGCCGAGGTTGATCACTTTGACATTGGTCGTGCCGGACGTGTTGCCGGTGACGACGAGACGATCGGTGGGAGATGCGTCGTTGCCGAGCGCGGTTTCGATCTCCAGCGTGCCGCCGTTGCCGGCATAATCGCCATTGATCGTCAGCGTTCCGATCGAATTGCCGGGGGCGATGGTGCCGGCATTGCTGGTCGTGCCGACCTGGCCATTGCCCTGCAGCCGCCCGCCCGCCAAAACATCGAGCGTGCCGCCGAGAATGCCGTTCACCGACAGCGTACCCGCCTGGACGATGGTATTGCCGGCGAACGCGGAATTGTCGGCCGTCAGGATGGTCTTGCCGCTGCCAATCTGGCTGATGGTGCCACTGCCGGAAATCAGATTGTCGAAGGTAAAAACGTCCGAGCGGTTGAAGGCCAGCGTCCCGTTATCGGTGATCTTGCCGACGACACTGCCCGAGGTGCCGCCGTCGCCTATTGCCAGTGTACCATTCTGAATATCCCAATTCGTCGTTGCCGTGCCAGTGCCGATCAGCGACCACGTGCTGCTGCCTGTCTTTTCGAACGTGTCGAAGTTCTGGTATTGCGGGCCGATTGTCGAGACATCGAAGCTGTCGCTGCCGGTACCGCCGAGTCGGAGCACGTCTGTAGTCGGTGTTGCGCCAGCGACGACATTGCCCTGGATCACCGAACCCGGCTGCAGTTCGAGCGTCAGCGTGCCCGTCGTCGCCGCCGACCGGTCGATCGCGTTCGCCTGGCCGGCACCGGCGCGGATCGTGCCACTATTGACGATGTTGAGGCTCAACGTTGCGGTCGAGGCCGCGATGGCGACGGCGCCCGTGCCGCCCTCGATCATGCCGGAATTGACGATCTGTCCCGCCGTCGCGCCTTGCGCGGAAATGCCCGCACCTGCAGCTCCAGTTCCGTTGCCTGGCCCGTTTCCTCCGCGGATCGTCCCAGTGTTGAGGATTGTGTTGGGGCCGCCAATCACATTGCCGTAAGCGACACCTGCTCCGCCGCCAACCGACGTGCTGTCGCCACCAACGATGGTGCCGTTATTGGTTAGAGACGAGCCTGAAAGCACACGCACGCCGGCGCCGCCCGATGCGAGTGCACCACCGCCGCCACCCCCATCGCCACCGCGGATCGATCCGTCATTGGTGAATTTGGTGGCAGAAACGACGGCGCCGATCTGCCCTGCCGTCGTGGCGGCGGCACCGGCGTTTGCTGCCGTGAGAGTGCCGGAGAAGGTGACGGGGACAAGAGCTCCGGTCGCTTGCTGGATTGTGAGAGTGCCTCTGGTGGTGCCGGCTGCCGGATCGTAGGTATTCGACAGGACAAACCCGTTGGTATCGATCGTGATCGATTTCGTCGGGATCGGCATTGTCGCCGTTGAAATGGAGAAATTGCCGGTCATGGTGATCGTAGAACTTGGGTCGCCGTCCCCGTTCGCGGTCGTGATGGCATTGCGCAGTTGCGTTTCGTTGCTAACCGGGTAATCCCTCGCGGTAGCTGCCGATGGGAGCCAGCTTGAGAGCGCCAGTGTAGCGAGGCTCACGCCCGCAAGAAATTTTCCATTGCCAATAGTCCACTTGCAATCGCCGCCGCCCACGCACGTCTCCATAAGTAATTTCTAGCGAAAAAAATGCATTCATAAGACGAAATTTTCCGAGTCTATTGGTGCTGTTCCCGTAAGCCGCTGCCTAGCCAAAAAGCGAAGCCGCATGTCCAAAAAGCGGCGGTTTGTTGCTGAATGTTGCTGGGTAGCAACATTGTGTTTCTGAATGTGACAGTTATATAAATCAACAAGTTAAGGGTTATTAATTTCCATGCGGGGAACATGCCGCGCCGTAAGGATGCCGCTCGTAGATCTCGCAATGGGGCACCAGCTGGCGACAATTTAAAGGCTGGTGATTCTGGCAGTACTCGCCCGGCAGCAATTGCGGCATGCTTTGTTGCGCCCATGCTCGAAAATGGACGACACCATCGACGTTGCGGTCATCAGGCATCGTCACTCATAGCAACGGCGCCTCTGGTTCGTGGGTCGATTGGATCGATGATGCCGGGCCGGGCGCTCTTCGGGAAGCCGACATCTTTGGCGATCGGCCACCCAAGCGCATCATGCCTGCCTTACGGGGAGGGGATTGGGCTTCTTCGTGCAAATGTGCGTTGAAAACGCCAACTGGCACTTTGCATTCGGGGCATTTTCGCAGCCGATCGTTGAGACGGCGATCTCACAATAGATAGTCGAGCGGTGACGGCTGAGCTGAGGAGCCATCTTGTGGGACATGTTTATCCGCTGCGCTCGTGCTGTCGCCGTAGGATCAACACGGATTAATGAATCCGTATTAGGCCGGGCTATTTGGTTCCACTTGTGGTACCCTTCGAAAATGAAGGATCCACCATTGGCCGCGACTGGCCTGGTGCCTTCTGGAATTTTGGAAATATTTCCACGCATTAGGTCAAACGGGGAGGAGACCGGCATGACCCATGATGCACGTCTGGTGCGCGAGCGTGACTTTCACAACGAACGCTTCAGTGCCCCGGAAGAACGCAAAGAGGACTCGTTCTATTTCGCCGTCAAACCCGCAGTAGACGCTTATTGGCGGCTGGTGAGGGCGGCTTGCCCGGAGCGGGAAGTGCTCGAATACGGGTGCTCGAACGGCATGAGCAGCATTGGTCTTGCGCCCTCCGCCAAGCGGATCACCGGTATCGACATTTCGGATGTCGCTATTCAACAGGCCACGAATGCGGCAGTTCGCCGTGGGTTCAGCAACGTGACGTTCCAAGTCGACAATGCCGAAGACATGAAGCTACCGTCGGCGGGTTTTGATGTCGTCTTCGGCAGTGGTATCCTTCACCACCTCGTCCTGGAGAAATCGCTTCGCGAGATCCGGCGTGTGCTGCGACCCGGCGGCAGGGCCTTCTTCTTCGAGCCGCTCGGTCACAACCCCGTGATCAATCTCTATCGCAACTGGACGCCCGACGCCCGCACGGTCGATGAGCACCCGCTCTTGAAATCCGACTTCGCGATCGTGCGCAAGTATTTCTCGAAGTGCGATCTGGAATTCTTCGGGCTCGCCACGCTCGCTTCCATACCGTTTCGCGGGAGCCCGCTCGGCGCCGCGGTCCGGGCGGCCGGCGAGCAGATCGACAATTTGCTGCTTAAAATCCCGGGCGCCAGATGGCAGGCCTGGATCGTCGTCATGGCCTTGGAGGCATAAACGCCACGCGATCGAAGTCCCAACCTGCCGTTCCCGCAGTTGCGCGAACGGTCGAGAAGCTACGCAAGTGCATCACGCCGACGTTTAGGAAGGCTGACGCCGTCGGCCACCGGCAATCTGTTCCGGCCGCCAGTGGGTCCGGGACTTCTCGATCACCATGTTTCGCGGACGCGGATGGCGCCTGAGTTTTCTCGAGCGCCGTCTCGTTGATCGGAACTTGCGCTCGACAAGGCAGTGAAGCATTGCCGATCGGCGAGGGTCAGTTGCGGATAGCCTCGGGAAATGCCAAAATCTCCAAAGCGAAACCATTGAAATCATTGGCATGTCGCACTTGGAAATAGAATGTACCCCTCCTACAAGCAATGTCAAAGCTGATTAGAGGCGCGACGTTGTCAGCCGGTTAGAAACGCGACATTGGCTCTAGCGATCAGCCCCCGACCGAACCGGCTCATCCGGTTGCAAGGGAAGGGAGGGGGGGGTGATAACATTCCCCTTCGGCTTTAGCTTTCTCACTGGCAATTGATCTTTTGCCGCTCGATACTCTCCGGCATCTGCATGGCGCAGGGTAGGGATCAAAGTGGCACGATGCTTCCGGAAATCAAACTGCAGGGTGACGTCAATATCACCGCGCTGTCACCACTTCTTCGCGGTATGCTTTTGTCTGTTGCCTATGCTGACGGTGAGGGTGGCATAGGATTGACGGCGACCGGCGCCATGAACCGCAAGTTCGTGCATTGGGCCGCTGTGCACTTCCTCTGGCCAGGGTTCACAGCCGAAGACCTCTACAGCATGAACAAGGTGCTGAACGAAAGCGACATGCCGCCGCTCTGGGTCGTGCGCGATATGACACGTCATCTGAAACTTCTTCGCCGGAAAAAGGATGTGCTGCTGCTAACCAGACGCGGACGGGAGTTTCTGGTGAACCCACAAGCCTTCTTCGATCTGGTCGCCACAGATTATCTCTATTCCTATGTCCATGCCACCGAGCGAGAAGAAGAAGTCCGGGCGCGATTAAGGTGGTGGCGCATGTTCCTCAATCTTCTCAATATCAAGGCCAGAGAAGGTTGCACGCCAATGGACGTTGTAAAGATCCTCTATCCGGACTTCGCGTCTCTGTCGGACACGGAGATAACCCTAGAAGCCTGGCAGTTGAAATCCGAGCTCCAATATGGCGTCTTTCGACGCTTGTGCTGGCTCGGCTTGCTCTATGAGGCCCGAGAGGGGCTCACGGTTCTGCAGGGCGGATCCTTCCACAAGACGCCACTTTGGGCAGCTTGCCTGCAGTTGGAATCGGACACGCAGAGCGACATCGGCGTGCATTGACGATCCCTATTCCGCCGCTGGCTGCCTCGATAGCGCTTTCTCTCGCCGCGCAATCACCGCCGGATCGTTCATGAAATCCGTCCTCCGACCGGGCTTGCGGCCACGTTTCTGATAACCGTTGCTTTGGCTGCCATCCGGTATTCCAAACATATGATCCGTCTGGCCGGCGCGGCTGGGACCACTCTTGCTGCGCTGCTGTTCCCGTCCAGCCTGCATCTCCGCGACGATCGACAGCATGTCGTCCAAACGCTTGTTCTCAACGACTGCCGAGCGATGCACCGATCGCAGCTTGTCGAAGGTTCTGTAGGGCAGGGTATAACTCTCATGCATGATCTCGAGGCGACCGTCCGGATAGTCACAGACGATGACCTTCTTACCCGCCAGCGCCGTTGCGCGCTCTGTCGGGTCGAGAATGAACAGCACCTTGTCGTAGCGCAGCGTCAGGGCCTGCGACAGCGTGCGGACTTCTTTGCGGCACATGGCCCCATCAAGGTTCTCATGATCGGCCAGTGACCGATGCATATCCTTCGGATTGCGTGGCGGCTTGCCGAACCGCTTATTGAAATCTGCCATGAATTCTGGCGCATAGGCGTTGGCTGCCGCGATTGTGTCAATGCCACGAAGCCGCAATTCCTTCACCAACCGGTCCTGCAGCGTCTGATTGGCCCGCTCTACGCGGCCTTTGGCCTGCGGGGTGTTGGCGCAAATAATGTCGATGTTCAGCTCATAAAGTGCCCGGCCAAACTGCGTCAACCCGCTCGTCCGGTCTTTCTCCGACGCCTGGGTTGAACGAAAGACACCGTGCTTGTCGCTGTAGAAAGCGAGCGGTTTGCCCCACTGCTGTAAATACGCCTTCGTCGCATGCAGGTAGTCGAATGTGTTCTCCGACCCGGCGAACCGTAGATGCAACAGCTTGCCGGTGGCGTCGTCGATGTAGACGAGCAGGGCGCATTTGGGGCCGCGATTCTCAAACCACCAGTGATGCGAGCCATCGATCTGCACCAGTTCGCCAAAGCAGTCGCGCCGGCCGCGTGGCTGGAAAACCCGCTTCTTGCGCTCACGACGCGAAACCCAGATGCCGGCCTCGGTCATCCATTGCCGCAGCGTCTCCTTGGCGACCGAGATCTGATGCACCTCGATCAGCTTCTCGCGCGCCAGCGTCGGACCGAAATCCGGATAGCGCTCGCGGATCAGATCCAGCGCCGCGTTGCGAAACTCCTCGCTGTGGCGCCGGTTGCTCGGCTGCAATCGCTTCTTCGAAACGAGGCCGGCTGGCCCATCCCGGTCATAGGCCTGTAGTAGCCGATGGACCTGACTTCGACTGAGGTCGAGCAGTTCGGCAGCCTGCACGACGCTCAGGCGTTCGTCACGGATCTTCTGGATGACTTCGAGGCGATGCAACTCTTTCTGCGACATGGTGATCAAACAGGACATGACGTCTCCAACCGCTCATGGTCTCGACCAGGCTTAGGGTCGTCATCCTTGCTCCCAACGTTGGCTTTAACCAGTGCGTCGAGAGGCGAGACTGTCGCATCTCTAACTGGCCCAACTGTCGCATTACTAAATAGCCGCTACAAGCAAATATCAGATAAGATAGATTATGGAACTAATCGATCATTTTGGCAGTGTTGCGTTCCGCCTCGTGTTAAGCGCAGCATCCCTTCGCCCGCTAGAAAACATGCCGCGCAATCTGAACTCGACGTCGATACCTCCAGTGACGAATGGCGGTGTCAGTGTTGGCGCTTAGTGCGCAGAGGGTGAAAGAATGAAAGCGCCGGCGAATAAATCGCGAGCCGAAGTGTTCACTCCTCACAGCGTAAAATGCTTTGGGAGAACACATCATGAAACATCTCGTCACGCCGATAATGCGTGGCGCATTCTTACTCATAGGCTCCACCGGCTTGGCTTTGGCCGCCAATGTCCACACGGCAACAGGGACAACGGGTCAGCCCAGCCAACATATTGGCAGCGTTCAAACGGGCAGTGCCACGCCGGGTAACGCCGCCTCTTCCCCAGGGTCAGCGTTCAACCCAAATGGGACCGCGGGAACACACTATGCGGGCAACGTGCCGCAGAGCTCCAAGAATCCGAAAAGCGTATCGCAGTACGATGTGGCTGGCTTCCAGCAGTCCCATAATCACTAAGTGACGGAATTGCGCTTAGCAGACTGTCCGTCAGTGCATGATTGAATCGTTGCGACCTCAAATTAGGAGGCCGCAGCCGCAGCCCACAGGACCTGTCTCAGCTCGGCCTTACACGAATGACATTGGCTCCGATCTTCTCCGCCAAAATCTTGGGATCGCAGGCAAAAATGCTATCCGGCCGTCCCGCCGCGCACCAGACCTGGTCATAGCCCAACAGGCTTTCGTCGATGAAAACCGGCAGTTTTACGCGATGGCCGATGGGACCGACGCCGCCGATAGCGAAGCCGGTTTCGTCGCGGACGCGATCGATGTCGGCGCGCTTTAGACGAAGCCCGTAAGTGGCTAAAATATATCCCGTATCGGCATTGTGGGCGCCGGAAACGAGAAGCAGCGTCAAGCCGTGAGTTTCCGCGTTGACGAAGACCAACGATTTGACGATCTGGCCGACGACGCACCCAGCCGCATTGGCAGCTTCCTCAGCCGTGCGGGTCGATTGCTCCATGCGCTTTATAGCGATGTCGAGGCCGAGGTCACGGGCCGCCAGCTCGACGCGCTCCAGGCTTGAAAGCTTCTTGCTGTCCTCGCTCATAGATCATCATCCTCTACATCGAGTTCGATCCGCATCTGATCGTAGGCCGGTTCGACATTGTCGGGTGTTTCCGCAAGCACGGTCGCATAATCAAGCGGTGTGTGCATATGCGTCAGGATCGCGTGCCGCGGCTGCAGCCGCTCGATCCAGGCGAGCGATTGCTCCAGCGAGAGATGGCTTGGATGCGGCCGGTATTGCAGCGCATCGATGATCAGGACATCGAGGTTTTGAACTCGCTCGACAGATTCCGCCGGGAAGTCGCTGATATCGCTGCAATAAGCAAGCGCGCCGATGCGAAAACCAAGCGAGTGGATGTCGCCATGCTGCTGCTTGTGCGGCCAGAAGGTGATCGGGCCGCCCGGCCCTTCGACCGTGAAACTTTTGTCCAGGCTTTCGATGATGATCGGCCGCACGATCGGCGGATAGTTGCTGCCCGGCGGCGTTTCCAGGCAATAGCCGAAGCCCTCGCGGATGCGGTCCATGGTCGGCTGGTCGGCATAGATCGGAATGAGCTCATGCGAATTGTGGAAGAAACCGCGCAGGTCGTCGAGGCCGTGGATATGGTCGGCATGGGCGTGCGTATAGAGCACCGCGTCGATGGACCCTACGCCAGCGCGGATCATCTGCTCGCGGAAATCCGGTCCGGTGTCGATGACGACGGTGGTAATGCCGCCATCCGGCGCGATCTGCTCGATCATGAAGGCGGAGCGTGTACGCCGGTTTTTCGGATTCTTGGGATCGCAGGCGCCCCAATCGCCGGTGATGCGCGGCACCCCCGGCGACGACGAGCAGCCCAAGATGGTGAAGCGCCGCCGGTGAGTCACGCCGTCAGACCCTCGTCATCCGGGAGAAGCAGCGGAACGCATTCTCAGTGGTAATTGCGGCGATCTCATCCATGCTGACGCCGATCGTATCCGCCAGCACCTCGGCCGTATTGACGACGTAGGATGGCTCGTTGCGCTTGCCGCGCCAGCGCTTCGGCGCAAGATACGGCGCATCGGTCTCGACCAGCAGCCGGTCATGCGGGATCGTCTTAGCGATCTCGCGCAGCTCCTCGGACTTCGGGAAGGTGAGAATGCCGGAGAAGGAAATATAGCCGCCGAGCTCGACCCCGGTGCGGGCGAGGGCCGGGCCGGAAGAGAAACAATGCAGGATGAAGGGGAAGGCCCCCTTCCCTGTTTCCTCGGTCAGGATCGCGGCCATGTCCTCATCAGCGCTGCGGCTGTGAATGACCAGCGGCAGTTGCGTTTCGCGTGCAGCCGCGATGTGGCGCAGGAAGCCGGTCTTCTGATCTTCCGGCTTCACGGTGTCGTAGAAATAATCCAACCCCGCCTCGCCGATCGCGACGACCTTCTCGTGCTGCTTGGCGAGCCGCACCAGATCCTCGATCTGGATATCCAATTCCTCGTCGGCATTGTTTGGATGCGTGCCGACCGAGCAGAAGACGGATGGATATTGCTCGGTGATCGCCAGCAGCCCATCGAGCTTGCGGACGCGGGTCGAGATGGTCACCATCTGCTTGACGCCGATCTCATGGGCGCGCGCGACGATCGCGTCGCGTTCTTCCGCGAAGTCGGCAAAATCCAGATGGCAATGCGTATCGATCAGCATGGCAGCAGAGACCCTTATTCGACCGCCGGCGCCACATAGCGCGGGAAGACCGGTTTGGGTGCTTCCAAGGGCGTTCCGGGAACGAGCCGTCCGGCCTCGCCGAGCGCCGCGAAATCGCGCTTATCAGCGGGAATGGCGATCAGATCGAGCAGCTTCGCCGAAGAGTCCGGCATGAACGGCTGCAGGAGAATGCCGATCTGGCGAACGACATCGGCGGTGACGTAGAGCACGGTTGCCATACGCGCCGGATCGGTTTTCTTCAAAGCCCAAGGTTCTTGGCCGCGAAATAGCGGTCGCTTTCGGAGACGACGGCTATGATCGAAGCCAGCGCGCGGTGGATGAGTTGCTTACCCATGTCCTCGCGCGTGGACGCCAGCAGCGCGTCGGCCTGCGCCAGCAGCGCCTTGTCCTCGTCGGTCAGCTCACCCGGTTCCGGGATCTTGCCGTCGCAATTCTTGACGATCATCGACAGCGAGCGGCTGGCGAGGTTGCCGATGCCATTGGCAAGATCGGAATTGATGCGCGTGCCGATCGCCTCTTCGCTATAGCTGCCGTCCTGGCCGAAGGAGACTTCGCGCAGGAAGAAATAGCGCACCTGATCCAGGCCGAAGTGGTTCACCAGATTGACCGGATCGACGACATTGCCGAGCGACTTCGACATCTTCTCGCCCTTGTTGAGCAGGAAGCCATGGGCATAGACGCGCTTCGGCAAGGGCAGCTTCGCCGACATCAGGAAGGCCGGCCAATATACGGCGTGGAAGCGGATGATGTCCTTGCCGATGATGTGTGCATCGGCCGGCCAGTATTTTGCCCGCGGATTGTTCCGGTCTTCGATATAGCCGGTCGCCGTGATGTAGTTCGTCAGCGCATCGACCCAGACATACATGACATGCGCCGGATCGTTCGGCACCTTGATACCCCAGTCGAACGTCGTGCGCGAAATCGACAGGTCCTTGAGGCCCGATTTGACGAAGGAGATCACCTCGTTACGGCGCTCGGCCGGACCGATGAAATCCGGGTTCTCCTCGTAATGCTTCAGCAAGCGGTCCTGGTATTCCGAGAGCTTGAAGAAATGGCTTTCCTCCTGCACCCACTCGACCGGCGTGCCCTGAGGCCCATAGCGGACGCCATCGGCGCGAAGCTCTGTTTCGTTTTCCTGGTAATAGGCCTCGTCACGCACCGAATACCAGCCGGCATAGGAATCCTTGTAGATATCGCCGGCGTCGGCCATCAGGTTCCAGATGTTCTGCGAGGTCACGTGGTGGCGGGCCTGCGTCGTGCGGATGAAGTCGTCGTTCGAGGCGTTGAGCAGCTTGCCCATCGCCTGGAACTCGCCAGAATTGCGGTCGGCGAGCTGCTGTGCCGTCAGGCCTTCAGCGCGCGCCGTCTGCTGCATCTTCTGTCCATGTTCGTCCGTGCCGGTCAGGAAAAAGACGTCGAGCCCGTCCAGCCGCTGGAAGCGCGCCATTGCGTCGGTGGCAATCAGCTCATAGGCATGGCCGATATGCGGCTTGCCATTGGGATAGGCGATCGCGGTGGTGATGTAGAACGGGGTCTTATCGGTCTTATCGGTCATATCGGGCAATGGTCCGCTTTACGGTTTCGTCATTGTTATTCTTGCACCTGCTCGCTTTAGCGCATGTTTGCTGGGAGCGAAACACCAAGTTTCGCGCTCGCAGCAATGCACGCTCCGTGGATGTCGTCGCTTGACTCGATCCAACCTCGGCTTTACCCCTTCACAAAACCAAAGCGCAGGACAGGGACCGCCGTGAATTTCATTTTCATATTTAGCAGCGTGTCCAACGGCTTGAAAGGGCCGTGGTTTTGAGTTTTCCGGCCTCGTTCCAACCCCTGTATTCCTTTTCCGGTTTTTTTGTCGGCATGTTGGTTGGCATCACCGGCGTTGGTGGCGGTTCGTTGATGACGCCCTTGCTGGTCTTGCTGTTCGGCGTCCATCCGGCCACTGCCGTCGGCACCGATCTCCTTTATGCTGCGATCACCAAGACGGCCGGCACTGCGGTGCACGGCATGCACGGACGGGTGAACTGGAAAGTGGTGGGGCTGCTTGCCTCGGGCAGCGTACCGTCCGCACTCCTCATGTTGTGGATCATGGCCGGTGTCAACCGTGAGAGCCCGGCGGTCGCCCAAACGATCACGCTGACCCTCGGCTGCCTTCTATTTCTAACGTCGCTGATGTTGATTTTTCGCGGCCAGATTTTGGATGCCATTCGAAAATGGCGAGGCGAGCGCGGGACACTGAAGCCCCGGACGATCGCTATATTGACCATCGTTCTGGGCCTTACGCTCGGTACGCTTGTCACCATGACGTCAGTCGGCGCCGGCGCGCTTGGCGTCACCGTGCTGCTGGTGCTCTATCCGCGTCTCGATGTACGGGAGATTGTCGGTTCGGATATCGTCCATGCCGTGCCACTGACATTGATCGGCGGCATGGGGTATTGGTTCATCGGCGAGATCAACTGGACGATGCTGTTTGCATTGCTGCTGGGCTCGATTCCCGGCATCGTCACGGGCAGCCTGCTGGCGCCGCGCTTGCACGAGCGGCTGGTGCGGCTGATCCTGGCCGTCACGCTGATGATCGTCGCCTGGAAGCTGCTCTTTCCTTAGAGCAAAGTCAGGGCTAGGCGGAAAGCTGCTGCTTGAGATCGCCGAGAATGGTGATGATCGTTTGCTTGCGATCGAGATTGTAGGCCTGCGATATGTTGAGCCGCTCGGTGACGTCAGCATAGAGGCGGGCGAGTCTTTCAGCCACGGTAAGATGCCCCTCCAGCGCAGCCGCCCTCGCCCGGGCCATGATGTCGTCGCCGATATGCGACACGAAGAAGCCGAAGATCGTGTCACTTTCCTTGGCCGACAGCGCGTCGGCAAGACGATGCATTGCCCGGCGTGCGGCAGGCCCGTTCGCCGCGATGACTTGCTCATAGGCCGCGACGATTTCGCCGCCGCCATAGTTCAGCAGTTTCAGCGCCTCGCTGACGCTGCCCTTGGCCGCCGCCAGCAACTCCGCGCCCTGTCCCTGCGCCAGGCTGATGCCGAGATGCGCAAGCGCGTTCCCCAAAGCATCGTCGCTCAGCGGCGCCAGCTTCAGCGGCAGGCAGCGCGATCGGATGGTTGGCAGCAGCTTGCCCGGCGCGTGCGATAGCACAAGAAACAAGGCCCGCTTCGGCGGCTCCTCGAGGATTTTCAATATGGCATTGGCGGCGCTGCGATTGAGATCATCGGCCGGGTCGATGACGACAATACGCCAGTTGCCGGTGCCGGAGGTCTGTGAAAAGAACTTGCCGGCGCGGCGCACCTCGTCGACGGTAATCGCGGACTTCACTTTGCCGGTCTTGTCGTCGACGGGACGGGCAAGATGCAGCAGATTGTGCGAGGCACCGCCGGAAATCTGTCGGCTGATGGCGGAATTAGGATCCGGATCGCCGATCGTCACCGGCGCGGCAGCCGGATCGGGATGAGACAGAACATGATTGGCGAAGCGGAAGGCGAGCGTCGCCTTGCCGATGCCCTCCGGTCCCTCGATCAGGATGGCATGGTGGCCTTTGCCGGAGCGATAGGATTGCGCCAGAAAGGCTTCCGCCTCCTCATGGCCGAAGAGTCTGATATTATCCTGAGGCGGAATCGCACCGTCCAGAACGCCGGGCCGCTCGTCGCTCATTGCGCCACTTCCGGGCTGGAGGCCGGCATATTGTCCGTCAATGTCAACCGCTCTTCGATGATGTCGGCAATTTCATCGGCAATTGCGTCTTCCGGGCGCTGCGCGTCGACGACGTGGCAACGGCCGGGGTCGCGCGCTGCGATGTCCAGAAAGGCTTCCCGACGCTTCTCATGGGTCTGCATCTCTTCTTTTTCGAAGCGATCCGGTGCCGCCGTCGCCGAAGCGCGCCTACGTGCGCGCTCAAGGCCGATCTCGGCGGGGATATCGAGGATCAGCGTGCAGTCCGGCACCACGCCGTTGACCGCGACCCGTTGCAGAGCTTCGATGAAATCAGGTTCGAGATTGCCGGTCACGCCCTGATACACGCGCGAGGAATCCATGAAACGATCGCAAAGTACGATCGTTCCGCGTGCCAGCGCCGGGCGGATGACCTCTTCGACATGATCGTTGCGCGCCGCGGCGAACAGGATCGCCTCCATCCGCGTGCCGAACATCTCGGCCGCGCCGGAGAGCAACACGTGCCGCACGGCTTCCGCCCCCGGCGAGCCGCCGGGTTCGCGGGTCACCAAAACGTTATGGCCAAGCCCGCGCAACCGTTCCGCCAGGCGACGAATCTGGGTCGATTTGCCGGCCCCTTCCCCGCCCTCGAAGCTCACGAACAATCCGGTTGCATCAGCCAATGATCATGTCCTGCCCTTGTTTTACGCTTTTCTGCCGTAGCGTGACGTGTGCCCTGTTTAACCCAAGATAGGCGCTGGTGAAACTACGCAAGTAACCGCGCCTGACATTCTATATAGGCCGTAAACAGGGATTTCGCGAGGCAGGAAACAATCAAGTTGGCGTCGGCGTGTCCCAGAGCCAGGAGAACAGCAGCGTTTCCGTCAGCTCCAGAAAGGCATCGAAGGCGCGGCTGCGAAGCGTCCCCTGGGCGACCGCCTCCTTGGTATAGAGCGGCAATTCGCGCAGCAGTCGCGCACCCGAAAAGACACGAAGCGTTCCCGCTTCGTAGCCGGCTGCGACGGGTGCCGTCAGCGGCCAGCGATAGACGATGCGGGCCGAAAGGCGATCGGGATTGTTGAGCGGCACGTAGACATCGACCGGTACTTTGGCGAGCACGCCGACCGTGGACTGCGCCCCGCCATAGACGCTGACGTTGCCGATCACTTCGCCATCGGCAAAGATACGCTGGCTCTTGAAGTTACTGAGGCCCCATTCCAGCACACGGCGGGTTTCCTCGGTGCGTTCCTTGTCCGATTTCAGGCCGCCGAGCGCCAGAATCAGCCGCCGGCCGTCGCGCTGGATGGAGGCGACGATCGAATAGCCCTCGCCTTCGGCAAAGCCGGTACCAAGGCCATCGACGCCGATGTTCAGCAAAAGCATCGGATTGCGGTTGCGCTGGAAGATCCTGTTCCAGGTGAAATCCGCCTGACCGAAATATTTGTAGAGATCGGCGTGCTTTTCCTGCAGGTCCTTTGCCAACGTCACCAGCTCGTGCACGGAGACTTTGCTGCCGCCACTGGGATCGTCAGGGTCCGGAAGGCCGGTGGAGTTGGTGAAAACCGCTTTGGGCATGCCGATCTCGCGCGCATGCGCCGTCATGCGCCGGGCGAATTCCGCTTCACTGATAGAAATGCCTTCGGCAAGGATCATGCAGCCATCATTGGCCTGCTGTACGGCAACGCCCTGTATCAGGTCGCCGACGCGCACGCGCGATTTCAGCGCGGCGAACATGGTCGACGTGCGCGACGGTGCACCGCCCTTGCGCCACGAATTTTCAGAAACCGGATATTCGGTATCGAGCGAAATCTCCCCTCGCCCGATCGCATCGAAGACGACATCCAGGGTCATCAGCTTGGCGAGAGACGCCGGAGAAATCGGTTGATTCTCATCCTTGGCAAGCAGGATCGTGCCGGTGGAGGCTTCAATCATGAAGGCCTGCGCAGCCTTGGTATCGAAAGCGGGCGGCGGTGCCTGCTGCGCCACGGCCGGCAGGCATTCAACCCCGATAAGAAAGGAAAACGCGAGAAAAAAGCCTCTTAACATGCCGGCTCCGCAATCCCATCGACCCCCAAAATCATTTTAGTCAGAGGTGAAGATTCAGGCAATGACGCCGTTCAATCGACTTGCGCCTGACCTTGATGCTGACGGTGATAGGCGGAGAGGATCGACTCCTGTGTCAGCCCGTCATTACGCACCATGACAGCATCGAAAGCCAGATTGACATAAACCGTCTTGACGGGCGCTTCCTGATAGGCGGCAACCGTGGAGGCGAGCGACGGCGCATCGAGGCTCGCCATGCCGGGTGCAAAATCCGGGCGCTCATAGGGAATGGGGCCAATAGCAGGCAACACGACCAGCGTCGGCTCGACGGGATCGACCGACGGCATGGCGCCGCCGTTCCAGGTCATCGGCGGCGGATTGTTGCGCTTGGTGCCATTGTAGGACGCCGTCGGCGTTGAACCGGCAAAGGCGGTGGCCGAATAAGGCGATGGCTTCGGGATCGGCGCGAACGCTGGCGCGGTATTCGCGGTATTGTAGCTGCGCTGCTGGCGGCTCGGCCGGCCGATATTATCCGAATCAGGCAGTTGATCGGCGGTGATGCGGCCGTTCGAAGCGACCATCACGCCGGTTGCGATCTGGCCGCCAGGATTGATGCTCGGCAGCCGCGAGCCCTTCGGAATGTACGAAGCCATCAGATAGGGGTCGTCATGACCGTCCATACGGGCACGGCCGACATACTGCACGCGCACGTCGCCGGTGCCGCTGTTTTGAAGATCGAGCATCTGCGCCGTCTTGTTGGAAAGGTCGATGATGCGGCCGGGATGGTAAGGTCCGCGGTCGTTGACGCGCACGATGATGGAGGAGCCGTTTTCGACATTGGTGACGCGCGCATAGCTCGGCAGCGGAAACGTCGGATGCGCGGCGGTGAGCGCCTGCTGGTCATAGACCTCGCCGTTTGCGGTCAAACGTCCGTGAAAGGCCGAGCCGTACCAGGAGGCGATGCCCACCTTGTTATAGGAATAATCTTCCTTGGGATAATACCACTTGCCCTTGACCGCATAGGGATTGCCGACCATGAATCGGCCGCCGCCCTTCGGGATCGGTCCGTTGAAGGCAACCCGCGGGCTCGCCTTAACGCCGTATTCCTTTTCGGAGAAATATTCCTTGCCGTGCTGACGCTTCGTGGCAACCTGCTGCGAGGTTCCGCAGGCGGTAACAGTGGCGCACATCAGAGAGAGAGCAAACCAACGCATACCCGTTGCGTATGTCACCGCACGATTATCGAATTTCATCTGTCCCACGCCGTTAATCAAATTACTATGGCAGAGGCATGCACCGGCATATCCCTCACCCGGTACTCTGCTACGCTTCAATCACCTAACGGTACTTTAATCATGATTGCATGTTGTCGAATTTGCGATTGGATTTGAGCGGAAACGGATATTTCTGAAGATTATGGTTAATGAATGTTTAAAGTGCGGCTACTTCCATGATCGCTTTTGTGCTCGTTACGTTGCCGTGCCGACCGGCAAGCGCAGCCGTCAGCGAGGCATGGCGCCGATAATATGCTGGAGTTTATCGGGGTTGCGCGTGCAATAGATTGCAACGACCTTTTCTTGCTCGATGTGTAGCGCGGTCGTCTGGACAACGTCGCCGCCCTCTACCGTTACGAAACCTGGTAAGCCATCGATGACGGCATAGTGGATCAGCTGCGAAGGCTGCGCGCAGAAAACGCGCGCCAGCTGCTCATGAAGCAGCATGACGGCAGCGAGCCCGATATGTGGCCGCAGCGACGTCGGTACCTTGCCGCCGCCATCGGCATAGACAATGACATCCTCGGAAAGCAAGGCTCGAAGGGAGGCCATGTCTCCAGCTCTCGACGCCGTGAAGAAGGCGGTGGCAAGCTTGAGCCCCTGTTCCTTGCCGACGGCAAAGCGCGGCCGGGCCTCGGCGACATGTGCCCTCGCCCGGCTTGCAAGCTTGCGGCAAGCTGCAGCTTCGCGACCGATCGTCGAGGAGACGTCATCGAAATCCATGCCGAACACGTCGTGCAGAAGAAAGGCGGCACGCTCCAGAGGCGAAAGGCGCTCCAAGGCCAGCATCAAGGGCAAGGTTATATCATCGACCGCATCGCCGTCCTCTGGATCGAAGATCGGCTCGGGCAACCAGGAGCCCACATAGGACTCCCGGCGACGGCGCGCCGATTTTAGCTCGTTCAGGCAAAGTCTGGTGACGATGGTCCGAAGGAATGCCGCCGGTTCGCGAACGGAGGCAGGGTCGGTCCCGAGCCATCGCATCCAAGCATTTTGCACGATATCCTCCGCGTCCGCGACAGATCCGAGCATCCTGTAGGCAAGCCGGACGAGGTGCGGGCGCAGCTCGGCAAAGATCGGGTCGGAAGGCGTTTCAGTCATGGGCGACAAGAGCGTATTGGAGAGGTACGGCTTGGCGGCCACGAACGAACTGCAGCGTCGTCAGCGCCACACGCCGCCCGAGATAGCGCGCTGTGGCGAGATCGGACGCGGGCGGGGCGGTCTCCGGGCCCTCATCGGTGTTCGCCTGCGCGGCGGCGCCAAGCCAGAAACCGAGACGGTTCATGTCCTCTTCGGAGCCGGTTGAAGAGCAGTTCGCCGGCGGAAGATCGAGGCCGACCCAATGCATTCCGTGCTGTGCCGCAAAGATCATCATCTGAATCAATGTCGAAAGCTTGTCACCGGACCGTGACCCCGAGGTCGTGAAGCCGGCCGCGATTTTGTCCTTCCACAGATAGCCCCTGGCGAGAACCGCATTCGACGTTGCCTCCTGGAACGCTTTGAACGACGCGGAAACCGCGCCCATATAGGTCGGCGACCCGAAGATGATCGCTTGCGCCGCATTGAGATCATCCCAGTGGCGCTCCACCTTGTCCACGGTCAGCAGCACAGCCTCCACGCCATCGACCTCCTCAATCCCCGCCCTCACGGCTTCCGCCTGACGGCCCGTATGCCCATAGCCGCTATGATAGACGATTGCGATACGTTGGTGGATCATTGTCATCTCCTTCGAAAATGGTGTTGCGAAGGAGATGACAAGGTAGGGGTCGGGATTGTGACATGCCCAGACCATGTCGGATGGAAAAGATTGAGAAAGGATATTAGCGGGCCGGGAACCATGAAGATGGGCACCATGTCTTCCCCATAATCACTTAAGGCACGCCATAGCTTCATCCACCTACGCAGCCTCTTTTGAGCCGCGAAGCAGGCCAAGTTCCCATGCCTGCCGGGTGGCTGCGTGCGTTGGGCGACTCACGCATCGCTCCGGCCCTTCGATTGATGCATGGTGATCCCGGTCGTGCCAGGCATCTCGACGAACTTGCCAAGGCATGTGCCATGTCCCGAACGACGTTTGCTTTCCATTTCAGGACGTCGCTGGCGTCGCGCCGCAGACCTATCTCACCGAATGGCGCATGCGCCTTGCCGAACGTGCCTTGCGGGACGAGACCACCTCTGTGGCCGTTGTTGGCCAATCGCTCGGCTACACATCTGAGAGCGCTTTCAGTACTGCCTTCAAGCGCGTGACCGGCAATTCACCCAAAGCATACCGAAATGCCGTTCGAGTTTCCGGTTCGTATAGAAGCCAGAACAACGACATTCATTTGCGAGGGGCACATGACGCCAGCGGCATCGACAATCCGTTCGGCACGAGATTGCCACCCATGTCTTAAGTACAAACTGTTACCTATGTCTTCGATATGCACACAGAACTTGATGGCGGAGCGAGTGGGATTTGAACCTGCGATCCCCTTACAGGTACGCCGCATTTCGAGTGCGATGCATTCGACCACGCTGCCACCTGATATCAGTCTGATTGACATTTGCTGGCGTTGTGACACCGTTCCGCATGGTTGCTGACCCACCTTTTGAGGCGAAATGACAAAACGATCGCAAGCAGTTATCACCACAGCCGAGGAGCGCCCGCGCGACGGATGGGACGATCACGTTCACGGCGCCATATCCTGGCACACGCTTTTGAGCAGCGATATCACCCCCACCGACAGCACGAGCGCGGGCATCGCCGAACTTGACCCCGGCGGCGAGCTCAAGCCCCATCGACATGACCCGTCGGAAGTCTACTTCATCTTTGAGGGAACCGGCATCTTGCGGATTGACGGTCAGGAGACGACAGTCAAGGCTGGCACCGCAGTCTTCATCCCTGGCGATGCTGAACACGGCATCCGCAACGAATCATCAGCCAATCTGAAATTCTTCTACGTCTTCCCGACCGGTTCCTTCGCGGACGTCGTCTATCGCTTCCCGGAGAATTGAGAAACCTCGGGGCTTTTCTCATCAAGTCAGTGGCCTGAGAAATACGGCAACTAGGGCCGATAGAATGGCGGAAGAGGTGGGATTCGAACCCACGGTACGGTTTCCCGCACGCCGGTTTTCAAGACCGGTTCCTTAAACCACTCGGACACTCTTCCTGTCGCTGAAGCGCAATGCTTCAGTAAATGTGGTCGGCTGGCTTTACAGCTATTCGGGCCGGAGCGTCAACCGGCCTGATCGAACTCCACGTCCAACGAATTGGCACAGCCAGGTAATGGCGACTATGCCCTCGGCTCGCCGCCGGGCGCATAGTGAGATTTCTGCTTGAACGGGAAGACGCTGCCGCAGCGGCAGCGGATCATGTATTTCGCCGGATCGTTCGATTTGCGTTCGTCGGAAAAGCCCGCCGGCATTTCGTCCACGAGAAAACCGGGATTCTGACGGCGAGGATTGTCGTCCTCCGAAACCTCGGCAAAGCCGCTATTGCCACAACGAGAACATTCGAGCTTTCTTGAATATCGATCCCGAGCAGCCATTTTCTTCCAGTCCGAGTCTCACATTGTCCCTTCCCTATCAGAGAACTTTTCGTTTCTGAACCCGCATAAAGAAATGATACGAGATCGGTAGGGTGAAATCTCAGGCCGACTGTGACTTCGGGGAAAATGATGTCCGGAATGTAGCGACCTCATCTGAGCGATTCGACATCGAACATGCAAAAGGACACCGCCCTAGCCCATGACGCCTGATGACCAGCCCTTATCAATCGGCACGCCGCCCCTTATCGGCCCTGCCCTCACCGCCTTCTTTTCCCGCGATGCAGTTACTGTTGCGTCCGATCTCATCGGCACCCGCCTCACCGTCTCAGGGGCCGGCGGTCGCATCGTGGAGACGGAGGCCTATCGGCCCGACGACGAGGCATCCCATAGCTTTCGCGGACCGACGGCGCGCAATGCGGCGATGTTCGGGCCGGCAGGGCGTGTCTACATCTACCGGTCCTACGGCATTCACTGGTGCCTGAATTTCGTCTGCAAGGACGCCAGCGCCGTGCTCATCCGGGCACTGGAGCCGGAGAGCGGCATCGAGGACATGATCGGGCGGCGCGGCGTTGCCGACCGCGTCGATCTCTGCAATGGGCCGGGAAAGCTGACGCAGGCCCTAGGCGTGGATATCAGCCTGAATGGGCTTGCGCTGGATGCGGCACCCTTCGAGATTGCCCTGGCCGAGCCTGTGCAGGTGGTTGCCGGCAAGCGGATCGGGATAACGAAAAACGTCGAGCCGCTATGGCGCTTCGGCGCGGCCGGCTCGCGTTTCGCCAGCCGCAGGTTTCCTTAGGGCATAACGCAATTCCGGGCGGAAAACCGCAGCACTTTTCCTGGAATTGTTCAAAAAAACCGCCGGGGTGGTGCCCGGCGGTCATGCTACCGCGTAGTGAAACTGGAAAGGCTACGCGGTCACTCCATCGCGATGCTGTGGTCGACAGCCGGCGGCGCCTTGGGTTTGCGCAGCAGCACAAGCAGCGGCATGGCGCAGATCGACATCAGCATCAGCAGTTTGAAATCGTCCATGTAGGCAATGATGGTTGCCTGCGTGGTAATCATGCCGTCGAGCGCGGCGCGGCCTGCCAACGTGAGCGGGCTGACGGTCTGAGCGACCGTCGCGTCGAAGGCATGGTTGAACGGCGTGACATAGGCGGCGATCGTCGAGTGGTTGACCTGGGTGTTTTCGGTGATCAGCGCCGAGACGACGGAGATGCCGACGCTCGAGCCGATGTTGCGCGAAAGGTTGTAGAGGCCGGTTCCCTCACCGCGCATGTGCGCCGGCAGTGTCGCAAAGGCGATCGTCGTCAGCGGCACGAAGAGGAAGCCGAGGCCCGCCCCCTGGACGAAGCCGACCGAAACCAGCGTCCATTGCGAAACATCGGGCGTCCAGCCGGTCATGTCGTACATCGCCCAGGCGGTCAGGGCGAGCCCGATGAACAGCAGCCAGCGTGTGTCCACTTTCCCGATCAGCCGGCCGACCAAGAACATGCACACCATCGTGCCGACGCCGCGCGGGCCCATGACGATACCGGCGGTAACGACCGGATAGCCCATCAAAGTCTGCAGGTAGGGTGTCATCAGCGCCAGCGAGGCCAGATAGGTGACGCCGACGATGAAGATGAACAGCATGCTGACGGTGAAATTCTGGTCCAGAAACAATCTCGGATTCACGAAGGAACGTTCCGCCGTGAATGTATGGACCAGGAAGAGATAGAAGGCGGCGGCGCAAACCAAGGCCTCGATGATGATCTCTCCGGAGTAGAACCAGTCCAGTTGCTCGCCGCGGTCGAGGAAAAGCTGCAGCGCGGCAATGGCGATCGACAGCATGCCGAAGCCGAAGAGATCGAGCTTGGCGAGCGCATCCCGCTTGGTTTCCATCACATAGACAACGATGCCGGCGAAGGCGAGCGCGCCGATCGGCACGTTGATGTAGAACACCCATCGCCAGGTCATGTTGTCCGTCAGCCAGCCGCCGATGACCGGTCCGAGCACCGGACCGACCATGACCGAGACGCCGAACAGCGCCATAGCCTTGCCCCGCTCCTCGACATTGTAGATATCAAGAAGAATGCCTTGCGACAGCGGCACGAGCGCTGCGCCGAACAAGCCCTGCAGCAGACGGAACCCGACGATCTGGTTCAACGACTGCGCTAGGCCGCACAGCACGGAGGCGGCGACGAAGCCCGCGATCGCAACCAGCAGCACGCGCTTGCGGCCGAACTTGGCCGACAGAAAGCCCGACGGCGGCGTCATGATCGCAGCAGCGACGATATAGGATGTCAGAACCCAGTTGATCTGGTCGGCACTGGCTGAAACGTCGCCCTGAATATGGGGCAGAGCGACGTTGGCGATGGTTGTGTCCAGCGCCTGCATGATAACGGCCAGGATGACGCAGGCGGTGATAGCACCGCGGTTGGCGATCGGGCCTGTGGATGAAGCTGCGGCAGCGTTACTCATTGTCCTGACCGTGGGATTTACCCAGCAGACCTGCGACGGCATCGGGCAGACCGCGGGCGTGACCGGTATCGACATCGGCGACGACACTCATGCCCATGCGCAGCGGCGGCTTGCCGTTCATGTCGTCGATGCTGATCTTCATCGGAATGCGCTGCACGACCTTCACCCAGTTACCCGTGGTGTTCTGCGCCGGCAGCAGCGAGAAGCTGGCGCCTGAGGCCGGCGCGATGCTCGAGACCGTTCCCTTCCAAGTCACGCCGGGATAGGCATCGACGGAGATCGAAATCTTCTGGCCAGGGCGGACATAGGTCAGCTCGGTTTCTTTCGGGCTGGCGCTGATCCACATATTGGTGGTGGAAACCAGCGAGAAACCCTGTTGCGCGGCGCTCAGATAGGCACCGACCTGTAGCGAAGGCACGTTGGCGGTAATGCCGTCGAACGGTGCGCGCACGATCGTATCGTCAAGTTCGCGCTGTGCATTGTCGACGGCTGCCTTGGCCTGCAAATAAAGCGGATTCTGCTCGACCGGCTGGTCGGCATCGCCGCCGAGCTGGGCGAGTGTCGTTGCCGCCTGCGCCTGCGCGACGGCGACCTTCTGCTGAGCTGCTTCGAGATTGTGTTTGGCCTGATCATAGGCAGCCTTGGAGGCGACCGAGCTGTTGATCAGGTTTTGCTGACGGTCATATTCGGTCTGGTAATAGGGAATATCCGCCTGCGCCTGCTCGATTTCGGCGAGCGCCTGCTTATAGCTCGCCTGCAGGTTCAGGATTTGGTTGCGGGCGGCGCCGAGCTGTGCCTGCGCGCCTTCCAGCGCAATGCGGAACGAATCGGGCTTCAGGCGGAAGAGCACCTGCCCTTTCTTCACCACCTCGTTGTCATGCACATCGACCGAAATCACCGTGCCGGAAACATCGGTCGAAACGCCGACCATATCGGCCTGAATATAAGCATTGTCCGTGGACATGATCTGCCCGCCGGTGACGTAATAATAACCGCCTATGACGAGGGCGACCGGCAGCAGCGCGAAGAGGACCGGCCGCGTCGGGCTGCGGCGCTTGCGCGGTTTCTCGTGCGTTGCCACCGGAGCGGCGGCACCGGCCGCGGCGGGCGCAGGCGCAGGGTTGGAAGACGGTGCTTCTGCAACTGCGCCTTGGTTCTGTTCGATTGTGGTCTGTTCGTCGGCGGAATTTGCGTTTGCAGGTACGCGAAGCGAAGAGGATGCGTCAGCCATGATTTGTCTCTTTGTCGGCCACCGTCGCGCGGCAGGCCTGGACCAGGTTCGTTTTCATAAGGGTAAGCAACTGATAAAGGCGCTCGTGATCTTCGGAAGAGACCCCATTCAACGCCTCCTTGCGGGTTTGGTCGCCTATGCTGCGCATGGTGTCGAGCAAAGGCCGAGCCTCCTCGCGCATATAAAGTAGCCAGCTTCGGCGATCGCTCGGATGCTGACGACGCTCGACCAGGCCGCGTTCGGCCAGCTTGTCGAGGATGCGCACCAGCGTGATCGGCTCGATTTCCAAGATTTCGGCAAGGCCCGCCTGATGGATCCCCTCATTGTTCGAGAGATAGGCGAGCGTTTGCCACTGCGAACGCGTCAACCCCATATCTTTGGCGCGCTGCTCGAACCGCTTCCGAAGAAGCCGGGCAACGTCATGCAGGAGAAAGCCAAGGGTCGGTGTCGCGTTCATGATATAAGAAGCCTGCTATTCATAAGCAACCTTATAATACCGTCACGTATAGTAAGTGAGCATGCGATACAAGAGGCCAAAGGACGATCTTGTGCGGATCGTCAAAAATGTCGCAGGGGTGTCGCAAAGATGTCGCAGTGGCGTGGGGATGTGCGGGAGGTGGCCGGACGCGGGCTTGAAGGTGGAGATCACCCTATAAACCGGACAAGCTCTGAATTCACAGACCAGCGACCGTTATGTGTTCAGGTGAACGCACGGAGCGCTAACGGGAAAGTGTGTTTTCCATCGCATGCCGGATGGTGATCAGCACGATCAGCGCCACGTAGATCACCGCGTTGATCGCTGCGAAGATAAAGAGGCCTTGAGCAGCTTTCCGATCCACGGCGAAGGCCATTGCCAGCGCGGAGGCAAGGCTGAGCACGATATAAGGCGCAACGACGCGTAGCGGCAGCGCTCGTGTCACCGTCTCCGTCTGCGTCACGCGGAAATCGCTTGGAGAATGCTTGACATGATCACGAATCGCAGCTGCGGAGCCCATCAACGACCAGGGCCAGCGCAGCAGCAGAAGCGCTATGTTCTCCCAGCTCACGATCTTGGCGTTGGCGGGCCGGAATGTACCGGTCGCGCGCCAGACAAAGGCCAATGCGATCAACGCGCCGACGATCGGCAGGAAATGCAGCAGGAAGGCGGGATAGGCGACATCGACAAAACTATGGCCTGTCAGGAGCGTTATGATCGGCAGCGTGAAGATGGCAGCCAGGCTTAAAGAGAATAGCGGATACCAAAGCTGAGAGAACAGAAACTGGAATTTCAACCATCCGGGCAGTTTCTGCAGATCGGTCCGTGAATATTGCAGCAGGGCCGTCGCTTGGCTGCGTGACCGGTCGAATTCCTGTGCCATGGCCCCGGCGAAAGTCGCCGGACCGTCGCCATGGGTGATCGCATCCAGTGCATGCACACCGCGCCAGCCGCCGGCATTCATCGCAAGTGATGTCGAATGATCGTCAGCTAGCTCGGGCCCGGGCCCACCAGTCTCTTTCAAAGCCGCGGTGCGCACGGCGCAATGCGTGCCGATGCAGAGCGGTGCCCAGCCATTGTTATAGCCGGCCTGTAGCAAGCCTCGAACGCCGGCTTCGGCATAAAGCTTGCCCCTTGCCGCCCAGCTCGACACGGCATTGGCGTCAGGGATGCCCGGCGCCGAGACATAACCGATACTGGGATCCCGGAATGGTCGAATCATTTCGCGCAGATACGTTTTGTCCGGCACCTGGCCAGCATCGAGTTGCACGACGAAATCATATCGCTTGTAGCCGAAGCGATCGTAGAAAGACGTGAGAATGGCCTCCCTGCAAGGCGATGGAGCCTCGACGCCTTTGGACGCCGTGGAGGTGAAGACGCCATGCTCCATGCACCATTTCATCATTTCCAGATCGGGATTCTCGTCGGTCAACCAGACATCGAAGTCGCAGCCGATCTGATCGAGCACCGCCCGCAATGTCGCCTGCACAACGGGAAGGGGTCATGAGATCCTCTGGTGACGACCACAGCGATGCGCCCTGAAGGCAAAGGCCCACCACCCCGCGGCATCCGTCGCGCATCATGGATGATGAAGATGAAATAGGCCGGCAGACCGGTGATCCAGGCCAGGAGCAGCGTCACCAGCAGATAGGATGGCCAGCCGATGACGTGATCGCCGCGGAGCCACCAAAGCCAGAAGAAGGTCATGGCCGCGGTCCAGAGGGCTATACCGCTCAGATTGGCGAAGCGCGCCCTGCCCTCGAATACCCGCTCCGTTGCCGGACCAATATCGGTTGGTTTGACGGACGGCTGACGCATGGCGCTGATGCCGATTGCAGCAGCCTTGGCGGCGCGGGTCTTGCTCATGGCGTCACCTCCAGACCAAATGAGAGTGTGGTGGTGCTCCACCGCTGACAAAAGCCACTTCAGTGACGCGGAGGGACGGATGGCAACCCTTTCGAGGAGTAGGGATCGCCATCCACGGGAATAAATTTACGCACAACACCTCCCCTGCCCTTACTCAACTAACGGTTCTTATGGAGCCGCCTGCTGTACTGAAAATACATTGATTGAGAAGAGTAACGTAAATTTATTTGCAGTAATAATTCGTGTAAAACTCCAATTTTTCTCAATATCGAATCGGGTATTAACTTGGTTTATGAGCTGATGATAAAACGACTTTACGCTACGTCAACGGAAATTTGATGAATGATTAGGCAAAGTATACTAAATAGCTATTTCTCAGGCGATGTATTGGCCTTTTAGTGCAGGGAATGTAGTCCACTTTCATGAGCGGCCTGCGTGGCAGGGTTAACGCAAATGCGGCGGAGATAGCGCGGCAGGCAATCGCCCTCGGTCAGATCTCCGGCGATGCGGTGCGGCAAGATATCCGGCCCGAACCGGACAAACAGAAAACGGCCGCCCACGATGTCGCGAACGGCCGTCCCCTCTCAATTCCTATATGTGGATCAGTTTCGCCAACGACGTGACGGATCGCGATCCAGCCCGTTGTCCGAGTTGAAGAAGCGTGAGGCCGCTTCCGTTCGATTGCGGACATTCATTTTTTTGTAGATGTTGCGGACGTGAACTTTGACCGTATTCTCGGACAGGCTGAGCTGGTCCGCTATGATCTTGTTCTGTGTCCCCTTGCAAATGAGATCCAATATTTGGACCTCGCGCGTGGTCAGCGCCTGCAGGCTGCCGCTGCGCATGGCGATAGTGTCCTCATAGGGTCTATGGCCGTTCGCAAAACGTGTCTGTGCCTGATAGAGCGGCTGGCTGACATGTGGCCCGTCCCCAGAGAGCCGGCGCAGCAGCGCCGAGGGGAAGTGTTCGCCACCTTTCATCAGCAGGTCGATCGCTGCCATGAACACGTCGAGGCGCAGATTGAGCGGCAGAACGCCGTGAATATTTCGCCCCTCGACAAGTCTGGCGACGTATGGATCGTGCAGATCGATAGTCTCGACGACCAGCCCGATCGATATTCCGGGCGAGTTTGCCCTTATTGCATGTAGAGTATCCTGCATTACCTCGGATTGAAGATGGTAAAGCAGGATCAGCTTGACGCCCTCCAGAACCTTGCCCTGAAGCGCCTTCGAGTCAGAAATGCTAACGATGTCATATGCCGCAAACCTGGTACCCAAAGTCTGCACCAGGCATTCGGAAAAGAGATCGGCATCCGCCAGTACGACGATAGTCTCTCTCAGGTTTATGATATTATGATTGTCCTCAGCATCCCCTGTTCTTACGCTTGCGATGTACATTTGTGCATCCCCCAAAGCTCGCAGCCATGTCTTGTTAACCCGCTTTTTGCCGGAATGTTTTTTATGAGCACCGTGCCCTGATAGGACTGTTTATGCAGTCTTCTTATGCAGTCTTCTTTATTAGAGTAAGACTATATTAATCCATGCGATTGTAATTGGAAATTGCCCAAAGGGGTTAGTTTTGCGGCAAAAGCGTTAAAAATTGTCACGAATGTGGGAATTTGGCTAAATTGGGTGCCGTCTTAGTGCTTAGATTTGCACATTTTCGGACATTTCTGTTTACTTGGCCAACCCAGGGTGGTTTTCGTCTACAACTAGGTCGCGGCCCAACCCGTCCGAACTCAGGCATTTTGTCGATAGACGACTCTACAAACTCAAGACTGGCCTAAAGCATAGTAAGCGTCGATATACTTTTTATTACATTTTGAAATTTCATGAACATGATCCATTTTTGCAACGGTTTTGGACTTAGTTAGAATTGTAAAATATTACTTAAGTGCATCGCGACAATTCGTGGCCGCTTAAGTCGGACGGATTAAGACTGCACGAGCGGGCGATACGCTGCGTGATACGGACAGGGCAACAGCTGGCTCATAAAATCCGGAAAAATCGAGTGACAACAGTGGTTTAAGTCCTGTGTACTCATTCGATGAAATCCCATTTATGGAGCCGAAACAGAGCGGTAGCCCGAATTGGTATCTATGAGCTCGTGCCGTTTTCAATCAAAATCCCACTGTTCCGCACCAACCGCGGAATTTTGGGGCAACGGCAATCCGGTCTTTAGTTTCGCGTTCCCGGTCAACCTCCTCCCCCCAAATTCTTAGAGACAGTCGAGAGCAGAAGGCGCTGACGCTCAAACTGAGCGCCGGGGCGGATTTGCGCATTTTGTTTCGCGTAGCCGCAAATCCCAATGGGCCAGGTCTGAACCAACAGGCCGGTTTTGACGGTAGACATGTAATGCGTAGACCTGCCGCAACGTTAACAGAGTTGGGGCCGTCGCGAGCAGATCCCATTTAGATGAGAGGGACTTCCGGGACGGCCTCCTCATTTGGAGGAAAAGGAAGATGTCTCCTGATTTAGGTATCGCCAACGTCAGCGCCGATGAGGCTGGCGCATTGGCGGATGGTTTTGCGACCAGTGCCGTCAATTCGACGCAAGTCGATGACGGTTCGACTGGTCTTGTCGGCGTCGCCAATACCAACAACAGCAACAATACCAATACCACCGATACCAGCCTCGACGTCAAAAACAACGGTGACAATCGCGACAATACCAATAACGGCGACAATCGCGATAACAGCTATGATCAGAACCACGACAACACCGCAATCACCAAGACCGACACCGAAGCCAACAACAACGGTGACAACCGCGACAACAGCTACGATTACAAGGCGATCACCAAGACCGACACCGCCATACACACCGAAGCTAACAACAACGGTGACAACCGCGACAATTACTCTTACAGCGACTCCAGCACTCATTCCAATTCTAACTACGATTTTGGAACGATCAAGGATGTCCATGATGTCGGCAATCTCGGCGTCGCCGGCCATGATCTGAACTTCAATCTGGGAGATGATTACTCCTTCAATCTCAATATCGATGGTGTGCTCAACAATGCGCTGGGCGGCGGCGGAGGCAATGATACCGGCTTCAGTCTGGTTCAAGCCAACAATCTCGCTAATCAGGATCAGGCCTATGGTGTGCAGATGCAAAACCAAGGTGCCAGCCTCGACCTGACCGCCGAAGGTGGTCATTCCCATGCCGATGGCCTCGCTCTCGATCCCACCTTCAATTGGAGCGGAGTGCCGAGCGTGGGCCACGACATGACCGGGACGGCGACAGCGGATTCTACCGCCATCATCTCCAATTCCGGCTTCCATCAGGAAGTGGTCCAAGGCGCCAATATGCTGACCAACACTGCTGATATCACCGTTGGCGGCGATCACCACGTCACCTCCGACCACTCCTGATTTCGAAGCGAGAGCCGCGCATTTTGTGCACCGGCCCGAGGACCGGCCGGTGCACATGCCGTGGCTTGAACCTGGACTTCCCTGAAATGAGAGCCGTCCGCGACGGCATCGATCCAGATGGGCCAGGTGTTTCGGAAAAGTGGGGGGTCGCATCATGCATGTAGAAAAAATATCGGAGATCATCGCCCACTTCATCGGGCTCTTCGACACGCAGATCGAGGATTTGCGTCTACGGCTGACCTATAGCGATGCGACATTGCCGGAGGACAGATCGGAGGAACAGCCAGAGCCGGCCGCAGCAAAGGACGACTTCTCTTCCGAGCTGACGACGGTCGACTACGCGCCCGAGGTGAAATACATCGCATCGCCCTATGAGTTCCGCTACGGCTATGCACGTCTGCACGACGATGCCCATCAAGTGCGCATAACCGATCGCGAAGGTCACGCTCCGGCGGCGATTGCCGTCATCCACGGCCCCTCCGCCATCGAGTTCCAGCCCGCGGCTCTGCCGGGTAAACTCGACTTTCAAATAGGCCCAGGCCCAGGTTCGGAGACCGCCCATCTGGTGCAGGCCAATGTCTTGCGCGACGACGATGTGCTCGACATGACGAATTCTTCCCATCACATCGGTCGCGATCTCTCCGACGTCTACGACTGGCTCGGGCAAGCGACCGTGAAAGCCGAGGAGCTCTCACCGTTTTCCTCCCTGCGGCAGCCGGAGAGCACCGAGGGCGTGATAAAGATCAGCGACGAGCTGCACACATTTGCCAAAACCATCGAGGAAAACGGCGGCGCCGATGTTCAATCCCCCGACGGCAGCCATTACTTTGCGATTGCCGGCAATCAGCTTGACGGCATCTTCATCAACGGTGTGCAGGTCAACAGCGTCCCAAATCTCGAAGACTCCATGCCCACTCGTGGCCTCGCCGCGCAAAAGCCGGTCGAGGCGATGGATGGACCCGTTCATCAGACGGGATCGGGTCCGAACTCTCTCAATGTCGAGGCCGGTGGCAATGTCGTCGCAAACCTCGTCAACATCATCGATACGAATGTCATTTCACACGTCATGGCCGTCATGGGCGATTATCATTCGATCAATGCGATTTCACAGAGCTATATTTACAGCGACAACGACAAAGTCGATTGCATCCCGGGCAGTAATGACCAGTCCTCGCAGAGCGCCTTGACGATCGCCAAGAACATCGCCGGTTTCGAACAAAGCCAGCTTCAGGCGACGTCGACACCCGATCATCACACCGACGACGCCAATTCGGTTTTCCCGAGCTTCTGGCACGTCAGCGTCATCCAGGGCGACGTCTCGTTCCTACACTGGACCGAGCAATATAATTTCCTCTCGGACAATGACACCATGCGGGTGACGACCACTGGTGCCGAGACGTCGGTGCTGACCGGCGGCAATACATTGGTCAACCTCGCCTCCTATGTTGGTCTCGGCACGCAATACGATCTGATGATCGTGGGCGGCCACGCGTTCAACATCAATTCGATCAGCCAGATTTCGGTGCTCTATGGCAATGACGTCGTAACGGGCACTCAACCCGGCGACCATGTTCAGACCGGCGGCAACCTGCTCTGGAATCTCGCCTCGATCAATCATGTCGGGCTGTCCGATCGTTTCGCTTCGATGCCCGATTTCGTCAACGACACGGTCAAGAATATCCAGGATCACATCAATGAGATACCGGACGGGCTTGCCCATGACCCGAACTTCGCCGGTCAACAGGCGCTGAATGTTCTTTACGTCGCCGGCAACTTCTTCGACGTCAACGTCATCAAGCAGATCAACATCGTCGGTGCCGGCGACATCGTGCATAAGGTTGCAAGTGACGTGGTGGCGAACAACCAGAATGCCACGGTCTCCATCGACACCGGCAGTAACGCCTTGGTCAATATCGCAAATATTACCGACTATACCGGCGCCGGCCATACGACCTATCTCGCCGGCAATCTTTATTCCGATACCGTCCTCATCCAAGGCGGGCTGGTCGATCATGGCCAGACTGATGCGAACCAGCAAAGTCACCCGTTGGCCAACGAAGCGATCGCCTTTCTGGACAATCACGATCAGCAAACCACGCAGACGCAAACTACGCATGATGGAACCATTGATCTCGGCCACGACATGTCTTGGCACAACGGCACCGTTGGCGACGTTATGCAGACTGTTACGTAGCCGGAGACAGTTGAAGGGTGCTTTCGATGAATCAGATTTCAAAGCTGAGCCTGGCGGAAGGCCGGTCATTGCACCTGAAATCGTTGGATTCTGGCGAAGACGAACAGGCGGTCGCGCGCAACACTGCGTCCTACATGGCAACCATCGAGGATGCCGTGGAGAGCCTGAAGCGGCTGCGGCGCGAGCCCAAGACGGTGGCGGCACAAGCTTTTCCTGCCCATCCGCCGAAATTGGATACGCCATCTGTAAGCACGGTGGAATCCGTAGGCACGCTGGACAAGACGACCGCCCCCGCAGAGATTTCTTTGGTGACGGAGGCCGACGGCGGCCCTGCCGCATCTGTGACCGACCTCGATATGCGGCGGGTGTCGCTCGCTTCGGACATCGATCCGATCCCTGTGATTGATCCAGCGCCAGAGGCGGCTCCCGCGACCGAAGCGCCGGAAGCCGAAATTCCGAAGCCCGAGGCACCCAAGCTTGAAATACCCAAGATTGAAGTGAAGGTGAGCCACCCTCAGCCGCTACCCCGGACGATCGACAACGATCCCGGTCCGGTTCGTGAGAACGAGCGTCGGCCTGCCGGCGGCCATGGTGGCGATGGTGAAAGCGGCAAAGGAAGCGGCGGAGGAGGCAACGACGGCAGCGTCTTCCATAAACGCGTCCCCCAGCCGATCAATTTCGCCGCCAGCCTGCACAAGGGCATTTCCGTCGTTCAGCACAACTTGTTGATTGTGATGATCTTCACCTTGGCCATCAATGTTCTGGTGCTGGCAATCCCGATCTACCTCTTCCAGATTTCCGATCGGGTGCTGACCAGCCGCTCGATCGATACTCTGGTCATGCTGACCATCGCCGTCGTCGGTGCCATTCTCCTGCAGGTCATCCTGGACTCCGTGCGCCGCTTCATCCTGATGCGCACGGCCGTCGAACTGGAAGTGCAGCTCGGCGCGCCGATCCTGAGCGCGGCCGCCCGCGCATCGTTGAACGGCAACGGTCGGGACTACCAGACGCTCGCCGATCTGCAGCAGCTCCGGTCCTTCTTGACCTCGGGCACGCTGCTCGCCTTCCTCGATGCCCCGTTGATGCCGCTCTTCGTCGTCGTCGTCTATCTCGTGCATCCACATCTCGGCATGATCGTCATGACGTGCTGCGCCGTCCTGTTCGGTATCGCCTATCTCAATCAGAAGATGACGGCGAAACAATTTGCCGAGGCCAATGCCTTCGTCAGCCGCGCCAACTTCCATCTCGATTCCATGGCGCGTAACTCGCAGATCATCAATGCGTTGGCGATGATCCCCGAAGCTGTGAAGATGTGGGGCCGCGAGACGGCTGGATCGCTGAAGTCGCAGGTGGCCGCCCAGGACCGCAATATCGTCTTTTCCGGTCTCACCAAGGCTTGCCGTTTGATCACCCAGGTCACTCTGCTCGGCTGGGGCGCGCATCTGTCGCTCTCCGGCCAGTTGACGGGCGGCATGGTGATTGCCGCTTCCATCATCTCCGGCCGAGCACTGGCGCCTGTGGAAGGCGCGATCGAGGGTTGGAACCAGTTCAATCATTCCCGGGCCGCCTATGGCCGCATCAAGCAGCTACTGTTGAATTCGCCGCTGAATTTCCCGCGGCTGCGCCTGCCCAATCCCGAAGGGCGGCTCGATGTGGAGCGTATTCTGTTTGTCCCGCCGCCGCAGAAGCGCGTGATTTTGAACGGTATTTCCTTTTCGTTGAAGAAGGGGGAATCGCTCGCCGTCATCGGCAATTCCGGTTCCGGCAAGACGACGCTCGGCAAAATGCTGGTGGGTTCGATCCTGCCGACCTCCGGAAATGTCCGGCTCGATCTCATGGATCTGCGCAATTGGGACCAGCGCCAGTTCGGCGAAAGCATCGGTTACCTGCCACAGGACGTGCAGCTCTTTCCAGGCACGATCAAGGCCAATATCGGCCGCATGCGCGATGACGTCGAAGACCGGCTGATCTACGAGGCGGCCGTTCTTGCCGATGTGCACGAACTGATCGCCACTTTTCCGCAGGGTTATGAGACGGTGGTCGCCGCTGACGGTGCGCCGCTTTCGGGCGGCCAGAAGCAGCGCATAGCGCTTGCCCGCGCTTTCTTCGGCAATCCGAAGTTTGTTGTTCTCGATGAGCCGAATTCCAATCTCGACACTGCCGGCGAGGCAGCCCTTGCCCGCGCGCTCATCCACGCCAAGAAGGAGGGTATCACCACTGTGACGATCACCCAGCGCCCTGCCCTGCTACAATGCGTCGACAAGATCCTGGTTCTGAAGGATGGGTCAGTGGCGCTGTTCGGCGAGCGTACCGAGGTGCTGAGAACGCTGAGTGGCAAGTCGAACAACGAGATCGGCAATCGGCCGGCGGCAAGGATCGAAGGGTGAGCGCCATGTTCGGGACAAACAAGGGCAAAAAGAAAGAAGACAATGAAACCGGGCAGATCGAATGGTACAGCGAGGTGCCGCGATCAATCAGGCTTTATAGCGTCTCGGGTTTCGCAATCCTGTTCGCCTCTTTCGGCGGTTTCGGCTACTGGGCCGCGACCGCGCCGATCGCCTCGGCCGTCATTGCCCAAGGCAGTTTCGTCGCAACCGGCAACAACAAGATCATCCAGCATCTCGAGGGCGGCATCATCAAGGAGCTGATGGTGAGCGAAGGACAGGTCGTGCAAGAGGGGGATGTCCTGCTCACGCTTGATCCGACGGCAGCTCTTGCCAATGATCGGGCGCTAAAGCTGAGACGGCTGAGGCTGGAAACGGTGGTTGCCCGATTGAGAGCCGAGGCCGAGGGCAACGAGGAATTTAAGGTCCCTGATATCGTTACGGCGGAGGCCGACGATCCCGATGTGACCTCCCTGATACAGAGCCAGGTTGTCGTCTTTCACAGCAAACAATCCAAACTGCAGGAACAGCTCAACCTTATTGAAAAGAACATCCGTTCGCTCGAATTTCGCACGCAGGGATATCAGGGCCAGCGGCAGTCCTTCGTGACGCAGCTCGGCCTTTTGACCGACGAACAGGATTCGAAAGAGAAGCTTGCGAAAGAGGGCGTCGTCAGACGTACCGACCTTTTGGCCGTACAGCGCGCAGTCGCAGACGCGATGGGCGAGCTTGCCCGCATCGACGCAGAGCTGAACGAGAATGAAGCCCAGGTGGCCAAATACCGCCAGGAATCGATCATTGCCATCAATACCAACAAGCAGGCTGCGCTCGATGCATTGGAAACGGCCGAATCCGATCTGGACAGCGTGCGCGAGCAGGTGCGCGAGGCCGCGGGCGTGCTTGATCGTACCGTCATCCGCTCACCGGTGAGCGGCACGGTCATCCGCTCCTACTATCATACCGCCGGCGGTGTCATCACGACGGGCAAGCCGATCATGGAGATATTGCCGAACAACGTACCGTTGATCATCGAGGCGCAGGTCCTGCGTACCTCGATCGACCAGTTGCGTGAAGGCGAATCCGCCTCCGTCCGCTTGTCGTCTCTCAACCGGCGCACGACGCCGGTTCTGAACGGCAAGGTATTCTACGTTTCGGCCGATTCGATAGAGGACAATTCCGGTTCGACGCAGCGCGATGTCTATGTTGTTCGCGTCCAGATCCCGAGTGAGGAGATCAAACGCATTCCGGGCTTCAAGCCCGTACCCGGCATGCCCGCGGATGTTTTGATACAGACTTCCGAACGCACCTTTTTCGAATATCTCTCCAAGCCGGTGGTCGACAGCATGTCGCGCGCCTTCAGGGAGCGGTGAGTGAGTTTGTACATCTGACCAGTTGAGCTTAGGACCGCGCCATGCCTGCAATGTCCGATATCTTGTTACGCGTCGGCCGCCTGAACTATGTCTGGACCAACACCGAAAGCCTTTTGATTTACATCATCGCGCATCTGCTGAAGGTGGAGAAGGACGCGGCCATCATCGTCTTTCTGACGCTGAACACCACGCGCGCGCGCATCGATTTGGTCGAGCGTCTGGCGAAACTGTCATCAACACCGGCAGAAGACAGCCGCGCCGTGCTGGCGCTGATGACCCGCCTGAAGCGGGAATCGAAGATGCGCAACAAATACAACCACTGCATCTATTCCTTCGACGAAAACGGCGAGATCTCCAGCACGCAGCTCATGCGTCTGGTGGAGGACGACCGTCACGTTAAATACGGTAAGGTTGAGCAACTGGATCTTCGCGAAATCGAGAGGCTGGAGAACTCGATCAAGGAGATTGTCGAGATCAGCAAGGCACTTTGGATCTTCATCCGCGCCAGCCCCAGTTTTCATGACGAGCTTTAGAGCAACTCCAGGAAAAGTGCGAAGCGGTTTTCCGTCCGGAATTGCGTAAAAACAAAGGGATAGGTCACGTCAGGCGCCTAACGGCGGCTGAGAAGGCCGACTAGGTAACCGATGCCGGCTGCGGCCGCGATCATGAAGATCGGCTCCTGGCGAACCCTTTCACGCAATTGATCGGTTAGTTCCTGCGCCTCCTCGGTGACGACGGTCTTTGCGCCCTGCCCGACCGCGGCCATGCTGCGGGAGAGTTTCGTCAGATCCTCTCGAAGGGCGGCGATCTGTGCGGTCAGATCTTCGACGGCGGTTTCAGCATGTGCCTGTGATGAGGCGGATTGGGCGGAAGCGGATTTCGTTTCGGCCATCGTCGGCTCCTCCAGTTATCTCAGCATTGAACGTCAATCCTGGGTAAAGGTTCCGGCGCCGCAGCGCCCCATAAGGTGTTTTCCTTGGTAGCTCTTCAATTCCGGTTCGGATTGTTCTAAGGAACTCCGATTACTTTGCCCGTGGGCGAAGACGGTGTTGATGACGAGGTTTGCCTTCTGATGTTCGATGTGTTGAGAAAAATCGCCCAGACCTGGGTTGCCAAGGGCTTGATGCTTATTCTGGCGGCAGCCTTTGGCATATGGGGGGTCGAACGATCGCTCATCGGCGGCAGCGGTAGCAGTACCGTCGTGACGGTCGGCGATCAGCAGATCGGTATCAACGAATTCCGGCTCGCCTATCGTCGTCAGATTCAGGCCATCAGCCAGCAACTGCGCATGCAGATCACGCCGGAGCAGGCGCGTGCCTTTGGTATCGGACAGCAGACGGTCGGCCAGCTTGTTGCCGGGGCTTCTCTCGACCAGCTTGCCAGCGATATGAATCTCGGGCTGTCCCAGGATCGCCTCGCCCAACTTATCGGCGACGATCCGGCATTCAAGGCGCTGAACGGCGCCTTCGACCGACAGAAGTTCGAGAGCTTGCTACGCAACAGCGGCATCAATCCTGACGACTACATCAAGGAACGCAGCAAGGTTGCGGTCCGTAGCCAGATCGTCGAGGCGGTCTCCAATGGCTTTACCGCGCCGAAGGTTCTGGTCGACGCCGTCAAGCAATATCATGATGAAAACCGCAGCATCGATTATCTGCTGTTGACCAACGCCAATATCGATCCGATCAAGGCGCCGGCCGAGGACGTGCTGTCGAAATGGTTCGATGGCGTCAAGTCGAAGTACCGCGCGCCTGAATACCGCAAGATCGCCTATGTGAAACTGCAGCCCGAGGATGTTGCCGATCCCTCAAGCGTGACTGACGATGCGGTTCGTGCCGAGTTCGAGAAGCGCAAGGATAGCTTCACGACGCCGGCAACGCGCACGATCGAACAGCTTACCTTTGCCAATAAGGACCTCGCCAACGCAGCCGCGGATGCGCTGAAGACCGGAACGACGTTTGATCAATTGGTCACCGATCAGGGGAAAAAGCCGGCCGACATACTGCTCGGCACCTTCACCAAGGATCAGGTTCCGGATAAGACCATCGCCGAGGCAGCTTTTGCAGTTGCCAAGGAAGGCGGCACGACCCCCGTCGTCGAAGGTTCGTTCGGTCCGGTCATTCTGCGCGTTACCAACGTGAAGGCTGAAACGGCGAAGAACTTCGACGATGTCAAGGAAGACATCCGCAAGCAGATTGCGCTGAACAATGCCGCCAGCGAAATCACCGACGTCCACGACAAGTTCGAAGACCTGCGCGGCTCCGGCGCTTCGCTGCAGGAAGCTGCGCAGCAACTGAAGCTGAAGATGGTGACCATCGATTCGATCGATGCAACCGGCCTCGACAAGAGTGGCAACGAGATCAAGGACCTGCCTGCCAAGCAGCAATTGCTGGCGGAGGTCTTCAAGGCCGAGCAGGGCAGCAATGCCGCGCCCGTGACCATCGGCAATGACGGCTACGTCTGGTACGACGTGCTGAACATCACGGCTGATCGCGATCGCCCGCTCTCCGAGGTGCATGAGAAGGCCGTCGCCGACTGGACCGCCGAGCAGCAGAAAGTCGCGCTCGCCGCCAAGGCCGCCGAACTGAAGCAGGAAGCGCAGAAGGGCAAATCGCTTGCTGACATCGCCGCGCCCCTTGGCATCGCCGTCGAAAGCAAGACTAACGTTACCCGCACGACGGACGACCCGGTTCTCGGCCGTGGCGGCGTCGCCGCAGCTTTCTCCGGCCCCGTCGACACGGTCGCCAATGCTATCGGCGCTGACGATACGACGCAGATCCTCTTGAAGGTCACCGACGTCAATGACAATCCGACCACCGACGCGCTGAACAACGGGGACCAGCAGGCAGCTCAGATCGCCAACGCCGCCGGCGACGACATTCTCGATCAGATGGTCGCCGACCTGCAGTCGAAATACAGCGTCACGGTCAACCAGAGCCTCGCCGAGCAGGCGATGTCTCGCTAGGCCCGGTCGGGAGGATCGATAGCCGATGGCTGAATTGAAACCTTTCCTCGCCAAGGTCGCCAACCGCGAGGCGCTGACGCGTGATGAAGCGCGCCAGGCATTCGATATCCTGATGTCGGGGGAAGCCACACCTTCGCAGATCGGCGCTTTCCTGATGGCGCTACGCGTGCGCGGCGAGACGGTCGATGAGATTGTCGGTGCGGTCACGACGATGCGTGCCAAGATGCTGCCCGTGGAAGCGCCGGCGGATGCGATCGATATTGTGGGCACTGGTGGCGATGGTGTCGGCACCTACAATATCTCGACGCTCGCCGCATTTATCGTGGCGGGTGCAGGCGTGCCGGTCGCAAAGCACGGCAACCGCGCTCAAAGCTCCAAGGCCGGCACGGCCGATACGCAATCCGTGCTGGGCATCAAGCTCGACATTGGTCCAGAGGTGATCGCTCGTTGCATCCGCGAGGCCGGTATCGGCTTCATGTTCGCACAGCTGCACCATGCCTCCATGCGCCATGTCGGCCCTTCGCGCGTCGAACTTGGCACGCGCACGATTTTCAATCTGTTGGGGCCGTTGTCGAACCCAGCCGGCGCGCGTCGGCAACTGCTCGGCGTCTTCGCGCCGCAATGGGTCGTGCCGCTTGCCGAGGTGCTGAAGGATTTGAATGCCGAAAGCATTTGGGTCGTGCACGGCAACGGTTTGGACGAAATCACCACGACCGGCACGACCTCGGTGGCAGCGCTTGAAAACGGCAAGATCCGCACTTTCGAGCTGACACCTGCCGATTTCGGTCTCCCACACGCCGATCTTGCTGACCTCAAGGGTGGCGATGGTGTCGCCAATGCGGCAGCGCTGCGAGCCGTGCTGAGCGGTGCGAAAAACGCCTATCGGGACATCGCGCTCGCCAATGCTGCGGCATCCCTCGTGATTGCCGGCAAGGCGGAAACGCTTCATGATGGCATGAAGCTCGCAACGCAATCGCTCGACAGCGGCGCGACCGCTGTTGCGCTGGAAAAACTGATCGCCGTCTCCAACGACGAAGGATAGGATCAGGACATCATGACCGATATCCTCCAGAAGATCGAAGCCTATAAGCGTGAAGAGATCGCCGCCGCCAAGGCCAAGGTCTCGCTTGCCGATCTCAAGGCCATGCAGGCCGGCCAGTCGGCGCCGCGCGGCTTCCATAAGGCGCTGGTTGCCAAGAAGAACGCCGGTGCCTTTGGCCTGATTGCCGAGATCAAGAAAGCGAGCCCGTCCAAAGGGCTCATTCGTCCCGATTTCGATCCGCCTGCCCTTGCCAAGGCCTACGAAGCCGGCGGTACTGCGTGCCTTTCAGTGCTGACAGATAGTCCGAGCTTTCAGGGAGCGCCGGAATTCCTGACCGCCGCCCGCGCCGCCTGTTCTTTGCCGGCATTGCGCAAGGATTTCATGTTCGAGACCTATCAGGTGCATCAGGCGCGCGCTTGGGGTGCTGATTGCATTCTCCTGATCATGGCTTCGCTCTCCGACAGCGATGCGGAGCGCCTGCAGGACGAAGCCTTCGGCCTCGGCATGGATGTGCTGGTCGAAGTGCACGACGCCGAGGAGATGGAGCGGGCATTGAAGCTGTCCTCACCGCTCATCGGCATCAACAATCGCAATCTGCGCACCTTCGAGGTCAGCCTGACGGTCAGCGAAACCCTGTCCACCATGGTTCCGGAAGGCCGGCTGCTGGTCGGCGAAAGTGGTATCTTCACCCATGCCGACTGCAAGCGTCTTGAAGCCGTGGGCATCACCACCTTCCTTGTCGGCGAGAGCCTGATGCGAAAGGACGATGTGACGGCTGCAACGCGCCTGCTGCTCACGGGCGAAACCGGCGTTCTGGCGGCCGAGTGAAATGAGCGCGGAGAAAGCCGGCCTTACCCATATCGGCGCCTCCGGCGAGGCGCATATGGTCGATGTCGGCGACAAGGCCGAGACCACCCGCATCGCCACCGCCGAAGGCCATGTGAAAATGAAGCCGGAAACACTGGCGCTGATCCGCGAAGGCAATGCCAAAAAGGGCGATGTCATCGGCACGGCCAGGCTCGCCGGTATCATGGCCGCCAAGCAGACTGCCAATCTCATCCCGCTCTGTCACCCGCTGATGCTGACGAAAGTCACGGTCGATATCGCCGAAGATGCGGCCCTGCCTGGCCTGCGCGTGACTGCCACCGCAAAGCTTACCGGCCGTACCGGCGTCGAGATGGAGGCGCTGACGGCTGTCTCTGTCGCATGCCTGACAATCTACGACATGGCCAAGGCCGCCGACCGGATGATGGAAATCGGCGGTATCAGGCTTTTGCAGAAATCCGGCGGTAAATCCGGCGATTTCCGTCACCCGGAGGTCTGATACCTATGAGCCTTTTACCCGTTACCGATGCTCAGGCGCGCCTGCTGAATAGCACAACGCCGCTCCATCGCGTCGAAAGCGTTACGCTCGACATGGCTGAAGGCCGGGTTCTGGCCAAGGATCTGACTGCACGCCTGACGCAGCCACCCTTCGATGCCTCGGCGATGGATGGCTATGCGATACGCTTCGAAGACGCCGCCGAGCCCGGTGCGCTGCTGACCGTGATCGGTGTTTCCGCCGCGGGCCGCGCTTTCGAAGGCACGGTCGGCAAAGGCGAAGCGGTGCGCATTTTCACCGGCGCGCCGGTTCCGGCGGGCGCCGATTGTGTGCTGTTGCAGGAAGATGCTGAGCGGCTGGAGGATGGCCGCATCCGCACGACCTATCCCCTGCGCAAAGGACAGCATATCCGTCCGCGCGGACAGGACTTTGCTGAAGGCGAAGTGGTGCTATCCGCAGGCACGGTGATGGATTTTTCGCGGCTGACGGTTGCGGCCGCGATGAATCAACCGACACTTGACGTTTATCGCCGCCCATTGGTGGCGATTCTTGCGACTGGTGACGAGTTGGTGGCCCCTGGCAGCGAGCCCGGCCCATCGCAGATCATCGCCTCGAATACATTCGGTATCGCGGCGCTGGCCCGCAACGCTGGCGCTCATGTGCTTGATCTCGGTATCGTGCCTGACGACAAAGAGGAAATCACCGCGGCAATCGGCCGAGCGCAGGTGGCGAAGGCCGATGTCATCGTCACACTCGGCGGTGCCTCGGTCGGCGATCATGATCTGGTGCAAGCCACCATGGTCGCAGCTGGCATGCAGCTCGATTTCTGGCGTATCGCCATGCGTCCGGGCAAGCCGCTGATGGTCGGCAGCCTCGGCGAAACGCATGTCCTCGGCCTTCCGGGAAATCCGGTCTCCAGTCTCGTCTGCGGCCTGCTGTTCCTGGAGCCGCTGATCCGCAAGCTTGCCTCGCTGCCGCCGGTAACGCGCGAAAGCACGGCGCGAACCGCCGTAGTGCTCGCCGCCAACGATCAGCGTCAGGACTACGTCCGTGCGACGCTGACGAAATCCGCAGATGGCGGGTGGGTGGCCGAGCCTTTTTCCAAGCAGGATTCCTCTATGATGAAGATCTTTTCCCGCTCGGACTGCCTCATCATTCGCCCGGTGCGAGCCCCCGAGCTTGCTGCCGGCTCGGTATGCCCGGTCCTATTGCTACGCCCGGAACTGCTTAGCTAAGCCGGATATGAAAAAAACCGGGCAGTTTTACCCGCCCGGCGTGAATTTCGTCGAATCCAAAGAGGAATTACTTCGCCGGCTTCTCGTGGTGGCCGCCGAAGCCCGCGCGCATCGCCGAAAGAACCTTGTTGGCATAGTCGTCATTGCCGCGCGAGGCGAAGCGGCCGTAGAGCGCGGCGCTGAGCACCGGCGTCGGGACACCTTCGTCGATCGCAGCCGAAATGGTCCAGCGGCCCTCGCCCGAATCCGAAACGCGGCCAGCATATTGCGAAAGGGCAGCATCGCCATGCAGTGCGTCGGCGGTGAGGTCGAGCAGCCATGAGGTGATGACGCTGCCGCGGCGCCAGACTTCGCTGATTTCGGCGATGTCGAGGTCGTATTGATAATATTGCGGATGAGACAGCGGCGCGGTTTCGGCGTCGGCTTCGGTGCTCTGCAGGCCGATATTCGCGTGACGCAGCACGTTGAAGCCTTCGGCGTAAGCGGCCATCAGGCCGTATTCGATGCCGTTATGGACCATCTTGACGAAATGGCCGGCGCCGGACGGGCCGCAATGCAGATAGCCCTGCTCGGCAGTGCTGACGCTTGCGGCCGCTTCGGCCCGCATCTTGGACGGCTCGACATCGCCGACACCAGGCGCGAGCGTCGCGAAGATCGGCGACAGATGCTGAACCGTGGCCTTTTCACCGCCGATCATCAGGCAGTATCCGCGCTGCAGGCCGAAAACGCCGCCACTGGTGCCGACGTCGACATAATGAATGCCCTTTGGCTTCAATTCTTCGGCGCGACGGATGTCGTCATGATAATAGGAGTTGCCGCCATCGATGACGATATCGCCGTCCTCGAGCAGCGGAACGATCTTGGCCAGCTCCTTGTCGACGATCGCAGCCGGCAGCATCAGCCAGACGGCGCGGGGACGGGAGAGCTTCGATACGAAATCTTCGAGCGATGTGCTACCGGTGGCGCCGAGCTGTTCAAGCGCCGAGATGCTTTCCGGACGCGCATCGAAAACGACGGCGCGGTGGCCGTCCTTCATCAGGCGCTGCACCATGTTGCTGCCCATGCGGCCGAGGCCAATCATTCCGATTTGCATATGTCAGTCTCCTAGGAGGGGTTTAATCGTTTTGAAAAGTCCATAAAGACATTTCGCAGCATTTGCCAATGAACAAATGACGGGCGAGCTATGCAGGCGCGCAGGATCGGGCAGAAAATACCGAGCTCACGCATCTGTGATATTTGCCCGTCGCCGTTCCCGCTTCGTCCTGCAACCGTCTCCCCGCAGTTGCCCGGCAAGCCGGATATCTACACCGTCCTTGATAGCACGAATCTAGCTTCGCCGGCTTGAACAGAAACGGCTATTTCAACAAAGCCATCAAAATTCAACAATCCATTGCGGTCGGCCAAGTGCATAATTCCGCCCGCACGTTCGGAGAGGCATTTCCGGCGAGCGTCTCTGTTTGCCTTCTTCGATCGCCAGGGCTCTTTCTCCAGAGCCGCCAATCCGATCCTTCGATCACAGATGTTTCAGATCACCTGAACTTTCGGAACGGACTTTATCATGCCGACCGTTACGACCAAAGACGGAACAACCAATCAGCATATCGGCCCCACGCGGCGCGGCTTCTGCCTCTGCTGCATCGCCGGTGCGACGTTTGCCGCCACCGGTGCGTGGCTGACGCCGGCGGAGGTTTTCGCCAAGGCCGGCAATATCGTCGAAATGATCCGCGGTGAAGCCGCGACGGCCCAGATCAAGACGCATAGGCTGCGCAAGGACGTCAGCGTGCTCGAAGGCTCCGGCGGCAATGTCGCTGTACTCACGGCAGTGACGGCAAGCTTTTGATCGACGCGGGCATCACTGCCTCGCGCCCGTGCATCGAAGAGGCTTTGACTGCTCTCGGTAACGAGCCGATCGTTCGCCTCATCAACACGCATTGGCATTTCGACCATACCGACGGCAATGAATGGCTGCACGGTGAAGGCGCCGCGATCATGGCGCATGTCAACACGCTGAAGCATCTCTCCGCCGCCCAGCGCGTACAGGACTGGGACTTCGATTTTCCTGCCTCGCCCGCGGGCGCTCTGCCGACCGATCTGATGAACAACGAGCGCACGGTCAAGCTGAACGATGAAACGATCGCTCTGAAGCACTACGACCCGGCTCATACGGACGGCGACATCTCAGTTTATTTCCAGGAAGCCGATATCCTGCATACCGGCGATACTTTCTGGAATGGCATCTATCCCTTTATCGACTATTCGACCGGCGGGAATATCGACGGCATGATCAAGGCCGCCGATGCCAATGTTGCCGCGACGACGAACAAGACCATCGTCATCCCGGGGCATGGACCAATAGGTGATAAGAAGCAGCTTGTCGCCTATCGTGATATGCTGAAGGCAGTACGCGACAATGTTGCCAAACTGAAGAAGAAGGGCCATTCGCTGGACGAGATCGTCGCGGCAAAACCGTCGGCGAAATTCGATGCGAAATGGGGTAAGTTCGTCATCGATCCGCGTTTCTTCACACAGCTCGTCTTTGAAGGCGTTTAACGTCACTTGCTCCAAGGAGGCACCATGACCGCTCCCCTGAAACTGCCGCTCGTTCCGGCAGCATTCTTTGGCATGGTGCTCGGTCTCTCCGGTCTCGGCAATACCTGGCGCGCGGCGACGCGCGTCTGGCATTTACCTGCGGCGATAGGCGAGACGATCACTTTTGTCTCCGTGGCTGTATGGGCGGTGCTGATCGTGCTCTACGCCCTGAAATGGGCGGCGGCTCGCGAAGAGGCGCTGAAGGAAGTGGTTCATCCCGTGCAGTGTTGCTTCGTCGGCCTTGTCGGCGTCGCCACAATGCTGGTGGCCGGAGGCTTGCTGCCCTACTCCCGCATCGGTGCTGAAACCCTGTTCATCCTTGGGGCCATCTACACGCTGGCCTTCTCGGTCTGGAGAACCGGCGGTCTCTGGCAGGGTGAGCGCGATGTCGCCGCCACGACGGCCGTGCTTTATCTGCCAAGTGTGGCCGGAAGTTTCGTGACCGCCACCGTCGCCGCCGCCCTCGGCTTTCCCGATTGGGGCCAGCTTTTCTTCGGCGCCGGATTCTTCGCCTGGCTGGCGATCGAGTCCGCTTTGCTGCACCGTCTTTTGACGGCACCGGCGTTGTCGCCGCCGCTGCGCCCAACGCTCGGCATCCAGCTTGCACCGCCGGCCGTAGGCGCGGTCGCCTATATCAGCGTCATGCCGGGACCACCCGATCTTCTCGTGCATGCCATGATCGGCTATGGCATCCTGCAGGCATTGATCATGCTGCGTCTGCTGCCGTGGATCAGCAAGGAGGGCTTCAGCCTCGCCTACTGGGCCTTCACCTTCGGCGCGACGGCGCTGGCGACCGCGGCCTTGCGTCTGATCGATCGCGGCGACACCGGTCCGGTCGCGCAACTTGCACCGATCCTCTTCATTGCCGCCAATATCGCCGTTGGGCTGATCGCGCTCGCCACGATCTGGCTGATTGCCGATCGCAAACTGACCATCGGCTGGGCGGACTTGTCACGCGGGGATACCGGCGCCGTACGACAGCGTTGACCTGCTGCTGCGTGTCGGAAGATTCAGGAGGAGATATGCTGGATCACGTTACAATTGGAGTGAGCGATGTGGAACGGTCGAAGGCCTTCTACGACGCGGCCTTGCTCCCGCTCGGAATCGAACGTCTATATGGCGAGGGGGCGATTTTTGCCGGATACGGGATCAGGCCGGGGGCCTTCTTCTGGATAGGACATCGAGACGCGTCGCAAACAGGCGTCCACGTTGCTTTCGCGACGCAAAGCAGAGCCGTCGTTGACCAGTTCTATGAAGCGGCGCTGGCGGCAGGCGGACTGGATAATGGACCTCCAGGCATCCGATCTCACTATCACCCCGACTACTACGGCGCTTTTGTTCTTGATCCCGATGGACACAACATCGAGGCTGTCTGCCGACTGGCGGCAGGTTAGATCTAGCGATAGAGCACGCGCCCGAGTTTGTTCCGGGATCTTCGCGACAAAGCTTGTCAGGCAAAGCCGTTTTCGTTGTTTACTCCACCGGCGGACCGACATAGCGCGCGCGTGGCCGAATGAGACGGCCGCTTGTGGATTGCTCCATGGCGTGCGCCAGCCACCCGACTGTGCGAGCGAGCGCGAACATGATCAACGGCGCGTCCTGTGGCAGATGGTAGGCCGATGTCATCGCCGTCAGCGCGAAATCAACGTTGACGCGTTCTCCAACCAGCTCTTCGGCTACGTTGCGGACCTCCGCGAACAAGGGCGGCAGCGTAAAGCAGGCAAGCAGCGCCTGGGCGCGTGCATCGCCGTCGGGATAGAGCGGGTGGCCGACCGCCGGTAGCGGCCGCCCTTCGGCGAGGTAACTTCGTACGGCCTCCTCCGCCCCGATCGTGGCGGCGCGGGCAATCAGCGAGCGTACGCCTTGCCACGCGCCGCCATGGAGTGGCCCGGTCAGTGTCGAAAGGCCGGAAAGCGCTGCGGCTGACAGTGTCGCACCGGCAGATGCGGTGATTCGTGCCGTGAAGGTCGAGGCATTCAGCTCGTGGTCGGCGAAGAGCACGAGAGACCGACGGATGAGATCGTCGGCATCTGGCCGGTTCCAGGCTGCCGAGAGGCGCTGATGCAGCGGTAGATGAGGCAGGCCGGGTGCCAGCGCATCGGCGACAGTGCCGAATACGCTTTCCGCTTCGGTTTGCAACGCTGGCAGCGATCGTCCAAGCGACGGCAGATCGGTTGTGGCGCGCTCGGCCAAAGCGCAAAATGCCGTCGTTAGGGCGGGTTGCCTGCTGCGGCCGCCCTGCCCTTCCAGCCGCCGCAGCGGTCGCTTCATGTCCCACAGGAGCAGCGCGATTTCCTCCAACGTCGCGTGGTCGGCAAGCTTCACTGCATCTTGCCCGCGATAAAACAGCCGTCCTGCTGCGACAGTTGACAGCGCCGACGGTAGCACCGGATCACCCCATTGGATGGCATCGGCCGCCACCGCCTCGGTTTTTCGGCGTCCCGCATGGCGCGCTGCCAGCCGCTTGACGTCATCGGTGAAATAAAGGCTCCGCCGCGTATCGGTCGGATCGGGTTTCGCACGGATGCGGCCACGGCTGACATTGGCGTACAGCGTCTGCGATTTGGTGCCCAGCAGGTTCAGCGCCTGCGCTGCCGTCAGCCAGCTCATGGTCTCTCACATTGATCAATTGCATCAAGATTGACGTCAATAAAAATAGGACTCATCTAAGCGCATAGTCAAAGGAGAATGACGATGAAAAGTGGTCTCGAAGATATTGTTGCTGCCGAAACCAAGCTTTCCGACGTGGATGGCACCGCTGGCCGCCTGATCATTCGCGGTGTGTCGCTGGATGATCTGGTGGCGACCAGCCGCTTCGAGGATGTCGCCGCGCTGCTGCTGGACGGCCTGTTCGAGGAGCATTCCGATGCCGCAAGCATCAGGGCGCAATTGGGTGTCGCGCGCGTAGAGTTGTTCACACATGTCAAAGCGGCAGATGCAGTTTTGCTGGCTCTGCCGCCTGTGGAGGCCATGCGGGCGCTTTTGGCTCGTATCGAAGACGGCGAGAATTTTGCTACCGCCATCCGTTTGATGGCTGCGCCAGCGGTGTTCCTGCCTGCCCTGTTGCGCCTTCAGAAAGGTGAAAAGCCGATCAAGCCGGATGCTTCCCTCTCCCAATCCGCCGACATCCTGCGCATGCTGACCGGCAAGGCTCCGACGCCGCAGCAGACGGCTGGCCTCGACGCCTATCTGGTGACGATCTCGGATCACGGGCTGAATGCGTCCACCTTCGCCTCCCGCGTCATCGCCTCAACCCATGCCGGCCTGACCTCGTCGGTACTGGCGGCGATCAGCGCCTTGAAGGGACCGCTGCATGGCGGTGCGCCCGGCCCAGTGCTCGATATGCTGGATGCGGTCGGCGAGCCGGCCAATGCGCGCGCGTGGCTGTCGCAGGCACTTGACCACGGCGAACGGCTGATGGGTTTCGGCCACCGCATCTATCGCGTCCGCGATCCGCGTGCCGATGCGCTGAAGATGGCACTGCGGCCGATCTTCGAGAGCGGTCAGGCAGATGCTGGCCGCATCGCGCTTGCCGAAGCGATCGAGGCCGCGGCATTAGCGTTGTTGAAGGAACGCAAACCGGACCGTCCGCTCGAAACCAATGTCGAATATTATACCGCCCTGCTGCTCGACGCCCTCGGTTTCCCGCGCAACGCCTTTACCGGCGTCTTCGCGATCGGCCGCACGGTGGGCTGGATTGCGCATGCGCGCGAACAGATGCTCGATGGCCGCCTGATCCGTCCGCAGTCGCGCTATGTCGGACCGTTGCCAAAGGCCGCCTAGTGAAAGCGGGTCGCAAGGTAGATTGATCTTTAAGCGGCTGCGATCTGTCGCGGCCGCATCAGCCCTTCGCGGATATGGCGGGCAAGTTCGGTTGCCGGTGGTGTCGCTTCGCTTTTCGACAAATAGAGATTGACGGAAAAGATGGGCAAGTCAGGCAGGCCGTCGCCCGCCCCGAGGATGTCGAGGTCGGCAGGGACAGTGGAGGCAAGCCAGGTGGTGATCGCGAGGTCGGTGCGAACCGTCGCCGTCGTCGCCTCGATATTGCCGTTCTCGAACACGGTGCGCCAGCGCCGCCCGTCATCGCGCAGCGCCGCGAAGACCGATGGCCGGAAGGCGCAGGTATCGGCCACCATCGAAATCGGCAACGGACTCTTGCGGTAGGCGCTGCCCGCTTTTGCACCCACCCAAACCAGCCGGTCGACAGTCAGGCATTCGCCCTTGGACGTGCCGAGCGGCTCCTCGATGATGCCGAGATCGATCGCGCCATTGTCGAGCGCCTGCATCAACTCGGGCGATGAGCCGCAGACTAGGGAAATCTCAACCTGCGGATGACGTTCGGCATAGGCCTTTAGAACCGGCGCCAGAACCGTCCCGACAAGATCATGGGGCACGCCGAGCCGCACGCTGCCTTCGACAATGGTTTCTGTCATGTCGGCCCAGATGTCGTCATTGAGTATCAACATCCGGCGGGCATTGCCGAGCAGCCGTTCGCCCGCATCCGTCAGCCGCAATCCGCGATTTTCCCGTTCGAACAGGGTACAGCCGAGCATGTCTTCCAGCCGCTTGATCTGCTGGCTCACGGCACTCTGCGTCATGTGCAGCATATTGGCGGCAACCGTCATGCTGCCGTGATCGGCCACGGCGGTAAAAGTTCTGATGAGAGCGATATCGAAGTTTCGAGCCATTTCTCTATAATAAACGCTAATGCATCGGTCCTTCAACATTCATTTTTCTGATGGCGGCTATTCGCCTATGTCTTCACGGAAAAATGAAGGCTGGCACTGCATGACTATCGAAGCCCTTTTGCCCCTGATCCTTTTTGCTTTCGTCTCGACCATCACGCCGGGCGCTGCAACAACGCTCGCCACGGCCTCTGGTGCACATTTCGGTTTTTGCCGGTCGATACCCGTGATCACTGGCTGCGCCATTGGTCTTGGTTCCGTCGCTTGCGCGGCGGCGGCCGGGCTTGGCAGCCTCCTGATGGCTCTGCCCGCACTGCAGATCGCGATGAAAGTGCTTGGCTCACTCTACCTCACTTGGCTAGCCATACGCATCGGCCGAAGTGGCCCGCCACGTCTGGATGGCGAAATGGCGAAGCCGACTAGCTTTGCGGCCGGTGTCTGGATGCTTTGGTACAATCCCAAGGGCTGGGCCATGACGATCGGCGCAGCCGCCTCGTTCGCCGCTTTGGCGACGGGCCCGGCGACTCTCGCCATTCTACTCGGCCTGACCTTTTGCCTCGTCGCCGCATTTTCGCTGGCTATTTGGTGCGCCCTTGGGCAATTGCTCGGGCGGCTGCTGAAAACGGCGTGGCAATGGCGCGCACTCAATTTTTTTCTCGCCTGCCTGCTGATCATTTCCATTGTTCCGATGTGGCGTGGATAAAGTCAAAAATGGCGAAAATGCTCATAATGTGTGGGATTTTGCGCAGTTTGGGCTAGTGAAAATAGTGGAATTATAGCCCTTACTACGAAGTGACTAGCCAGAAAGACCTCTCGCTTCCGACCCCCAATCGGTGTTATTTGCCGCGCCCAAAATCGTTTTCCAACTGCCATGGTGCAATATGGAACGCTACGCACGACATTGTGACAATATCGGCGTAAACTGTAGCCTTAGACCACAGGATGTATTCGGGGGGCACTTGGAGCGCCGACTGACTGCCATTCTTGCTGTCGACATCGTGGGCTACAGCCGCTTGATGGGAACGGACGAGGCCGGCACGCTGGCAGCGGTGAGGCAGCATCGTGCCGAAGTTCTGGACCCGAGGATCACCGAACATAAAGGGCGCATCGTCAAGCACACCGGTGACGGCATGCTGGTCGAATTTTCGAGCGTGGTGAACGCGGTTGCCTGCGCCACCGAAATCCAGCGCGATATGCTGACGCGGAACGAGGATGTACAGCAGGAGCGCCGCATCGAATTGCGCATCGGCATCAACCTCGGCGACGTCATTGTCGAGGACGGCGATATCTTTGGTGAAGGCGTCAATCTAGCGGCCCGCCTCGAAGCCATTGCCGAGCCGGGTGGTATAGCCGTATCCGCTTCGGTGCGCGATCATGTCGGCTCCCGTCTCGGTGTTTCCTTCGAGGATCGTGGCGAGCATTCCCTCAAGAACATCGCCCATACCGTCCGCGTCTATACGGTGTCTCTCAATGCGCCGACGACCTCGTCGGTCGTCGCTCTGCCTGCGCGGGATGGCCGCAAGCGGCTGGTGGCCGTGCTGCCCTTCGTCAACATGAGCGACGACCAAGAGCAGGAGTATTTCTCCGACGGGATTACCGAGGATCTCATCACTGATCTCTCGCAGATCTCGGACCTCAACGTTGTCGCCCGCAATACTGTCTTCACCTACAAGGGCAAGTCGGTGAAAGTGAAGCAGATTGCACAGGAGCTCGGCGCGGATTTCGTTCTGCAAGGCAGCGTCCGTAAGGCCGCCCAGCGTGTGCGCATCACCGGTCAGCTTATCGACGCCCGCAACGGCGCGCATCTCTGGGCCGGCCGCTTCGATCGCGACCTGACCGATATTTTCACCATCCAGGACGAGATCACCCATGCGATCGTCGATCAACTGAAGATCAAGCTGCAGCCGGAGGAAAAGAAGGCGATCGAGAGCGAGCCGACCGCCAATATCGAAGCCTATACCTATTACCTTCGAGGCCGGCAGTTCTCACACGCGTGGACGCGGTCCTACTTGCTATTGGCGAGGCGAATGTTCCTGAAGGCCGTCGAGCTGGATCCGGATTACGCCCGTGCCTATGCCGGTATCGCCGATTGCGACTCGGCGTTGAGGGACTGGAGCCCGCGTGAATACCCGCTGGAAAGCATCATGGCGATGAGCGCCAAGGCTTTGGAACTCGATCCTGATTTGGCCGAGGCCTATGCTTCGCATGGTCTGGCTCTGCATCAGAGCGGCCTGAACGAAGCAGCAACCGCCGCCTTCGCCCGAGCCATGGCGCTGCAGCCAAATCTCTACGAGGCGAATTTCCACTATGGCCGCTTTCTGTTCATGCATGGCCGGTTCGAGGAGGCAGTGCACTATTTCGAGCGTGCGGCCACCATTCGCACCGACGACTATTTGTCGCCCGTGCATTTGATCAGCGCGTTCCGCTCGCTCGGGAAGACGGAAGAGCTGGAGCACTGGGCGAGAATCGGCATCGAACGTGCCGAGCGGGCGCTAGATCTCAACCCGGAAAATTCCGGCCCCGCCCATCGCGGCGCTATCGCCCTTGCGCATCTTGGCGAGGCCGCACGTGCCAGGGAATGGGCGGCGCGTGCCCTCACGATCGATCCGGACGACATCTGTGCCCAATACAATGTTGCCTGCGCCTATGCCGTGCTCGGCGATCACGACGCGGCGTTGGATCTGCTGGAGAGATTGCTGCCGCTGAGTTCGGCCTACCAGGTGCTCTGGTTCAGCAATGATTCCGATCTGGATTCGCTGCGCGACTCGCCGCGTTTCCAGAAAATGTTCGAGGTGTTTGAGCAGAAGCACGCCCTGGAGGAACAGAGAGTAGCCAACGAAGATAAAGCGCTTTGTTAATGCGTTCTGTTTTTCGGAGTCATGACTGGCTGCGCCACAGCCAGACGGCCAGCGAACCGGTGCGACCGCGCAAATTTGCCTCGATCGGACCATCGAGCCTGCCTTCCAGATATGGCTCGCTGTCGGGTCCGGCCGATAGCAGCAGGTCGTTGCTAATGGCGATCTCGGCATTATTGCGGGCGGCCACCTCCATCAAGCGACTGGCGACATTGACGGTGTCGCCCGTTGCGGTGATCTGCTGACGGCCTCTGCCGCCGAGCCTCGAGGCGACGACGGTGCCGAAGTGCGCGCCGATCTTGAAGCCGATGCGAGAGGCGATCGCTTCCGGCAGCGCTCCAAGCCACCCTCTCATCCGGTCTGCAAGGCGAATGCAACAGCGTGCCGCATTGGCAGGGTCGTCCCGTTTCGGGTGCGGCAGGCCGAAGAGAATCATCGCACCGTCACCCATGAAGCTGGTGATGGCGCCGCCACAGGCTGTCACTTCTTCGTCGACAAGATCATAAAAGCCGTTCAGCAGCTCGCGTACCGCCGTTGGACCGATCGCCTCGCTGAGGCCGGTGAAGCCGTTGAGATCGATGAAGACAACAGCCGCCTCCTGCCGCACCGGCTCTGCCAGAAAGCCGGGATCGCGGGCAAGATATTCGGCAAGACCCGGCGCCTGGATACGCTGCAGGAGTTCGCTCTGCTGCGCAAAATGGCTGGCCTGTTTGCGGCCGAGCCAAAGCTGCGCGGCGCCGAACAGCAACGCCGGCGGCATGGCCGCCGCGATCGGCACGGCGGCACTCAGCCAGATACCATGTTTGAAGGCGCTGAGGTTGATCGACAGCCAGGCAAGGATGACGCAGAGCGCCATGATCAGGCCGATGGTGTTGCGCCGCCAGGTAAGCAGGCTAACGAGAACGAACGGCAGGCCTATGGCAAAGCCGAGGTCGATGAGGCGCACGCGGTGGTCGCGGATCAACCCGTCGCCAGCAATCAAATGGGTAATCGATGTGGAGATAACTTCCACGCCCGGCAACACTGGATCGAAGGGTGTCGGAAAGACATCGCCACCGCCGGTAACGGTGGCGCCGATGATGACGACATGGTCCTTGATAGCCTCCTCCGGCAATTGCCCGTTCAACGCCGCATTGGCGCCGATGGTGCGGATCGTGCCGCGCGGACCGTAGAACGATAGCGGCATGAGATAACCGGTATCGGTATGCACCGAACGGTCGCCGAGCTTGATATGGTCGGAGATGACGGTTGTACGTTCACCTGTCGCCACCGAGACGAGGCGCAGCGAGAAGGATGGCTCGATCCGCTCGCCACTTCGAAACAGCATGGGCACGAAGCGAGGCGTCCCGGTCTTGTCTGTCTGGACATTGACGACGCCATAGGTCGCGGCTTCCGCGAACCGCTGCTGTGGTTCCAGGAATTGCAGGGCGCTGGGTACGCGCGCAAGAGGCTCGTTGCTGTCCTCGGCAACACGCTGGCGGCTTTCGGGGAAGACGCCGGCGGCGGCGAGCACGGCATTGGTCCGCTTCAGTGATTGCGCCAGCGCCGCGTCGTCCGCCTCCGTGCCGGGATCGACCAAAAGCATGTCGAGCCCGATGGCTTTCGGCTTCTGTGCGGCGATAGCATCGACGATCTTCGCAAGAGTGGCGCGCGGCAAAGGATAGTGGCCGGCCTGACGCGAAGTCTCATCGTCGACGGCGACGATGGTAACGACATCGGGTGGTTGCCGGCTACCGACGAGCACATTCCTGAGATTGGTCAGCGTCGCTTCGGCACCGTCGATAACCGGAATGTCGCCCCGCAGATTGGCGATGCCGAGGCCTGCACCCCAGACGGCAGTCAAGACGAGCGCAATCAGCGTGTGCAGCGGTGGTCTGCGCATGACAGTCAGGATCTCACTGGCCGAGGCGGCCCATCAACGCGTTTATACGTGGCTGTCCCCAATTGGTGATATGCAGAGAGCTGTGGCCGCGATCAACGTCGACGCCCTGCCCTTGTCCAAGCGTAACGCCCTGCCCGGTCGAAATCTTGTTGACGGCGACACGGCCTCGCAGCACCAGCACTGATGTCTTGCCGCGTTGTGCATCGACTGCCCATCGCGTGCCGCGCACGGCAGCGATCGCTTGCGGCGTTATCACTTCGAACCCTCCTCGTATGTGGCTGCTATCGACATCGACCAGCGCCGCCCTACTATTGAGCACGATGGCATCCACGCGGCCATCGCGATTGCGGTCCGTGAACTGGTAACTTGCTCCGCGTTCAATGGTGATACTGAGGCCCGGTTCGCAATTCAGGGTCTGGCGCTGAGTGCTGACCGCCGGCCGCAGCGAACAACCTGTGGTCTGTGCCAGGGCTGAATCGGCCCCGACAGCGCACAGAACGACGACGACGGCAGCGCCGAGAAACCCGGTAGTCTGGATCATGATTGTGCCCCCTCATCGAATATAACTGTGGCCACGGGCGATAAATTCCAGCCGCAGCTATATAAATCTATGAAAACGATGATGCGTCAGGAGCGGTTGATCTGCAAGCTGTCGTAACCCTTGGCTTTGTAGAGGATGGTCGAAACCAGCCAGCTCAGCAGGAAGATACCGACAACGGCAAAGCCGAAATTGGCGAGATTGTCATTGAGATCGCCGATGAAGCTCCAGACGCCGCCTTCGAGGCCGAGCTTGTCCGAGATCAGCCCTAGCGCCTCGATACCGCCGATGAAGACGGCAACGACGACCGAAGCCGCGGTAATTGTCAGATTGTACCAGAGCTTGCGCACCGGTTTGACGAAAGCCCAGCCGTAGGCGCCGGTCATCAATATACTGTCGCTGGTGTCCATCAGCGACATGCCGGCGGTGAAGAGCACCGGGAAGACGAGGATCGTCCAGAAGGAGATGCCTTGCGCTGCCTGGGCTGCCGAAATGCCGAGCAAGCCGATCTCCGTCGCCGTATCGAAACCGAGACCGAAGAGAAAACCGATCGGATACATATGCCAGGACCGCGTTACGACCCGGAACATCGGCTGGAAGACGCGCGCCAGGAAACCGCCGCCCGCCAGCAAGGCGTCGAGGTCTTCGTCGACAAGCCTTTTGCCTCTTCGCGCGCGGTTGAAGGCTGACCATACGCCCTTGAGCACGAACAGGTTGGCAATGCCGATGAGAAGCAGGAAGGCGGCAGAGACCGCCGTACCGATCACACCTCCGATATCATGGAATGTGTCGAGCCGGCTTTGCATTGCTGCTGCTGTCGCGGCAATCACGATCGATCCGAGCACGACGATGGTCGAGTGACCCAACGAGAAGAAGAAACCAACAGAATAGGGCTGCTTCCTCTCCTGCATCAGCTTGCGCACCACATTGTCGATCGCCGCAATGTGGTCGGCATCAAATGCGTGCCTCAAGCCGAACATATAGGCGAGAAACGCGGTACCCAATAGCGACGGCCTGTCGGCAAATGCGGTCCATGCCCAAGTCCAGGCAGCAATGTTGAACGCAATCAGAACAATATAGGTGACGGCAATCTTGGTCTTCGACCGTTCTATCCGGTCGTCAAATGGATTGAGCATCATCTGTTTGTTCCCATTATGCTGACCGGCAAAGTGCCATGGAAACGGGGACCGCGCGACTGTTAAATGACGTAGTCGCGGAGCCGTTGTATCGTGGAAAAAGTCATAACCTCCACCAAAGGTGGAGGTTTGAAACGCTGCGCTTGAACCGCTAGAAGCGGTTTTGTTAGCGCTTAGTAGCTACGATTGAAGAGGTCGGCAAAGTCGGAAGCTTTGTCGGCCTTTTCCTGATTACGGATATATTGTCTGACGACCTGCTCGTTGTAGCCCGTCGTCGATACGAAATACCCGCGCGCCCAAAAGTGATAACCCTTGTAGCGGCGCTTGCGCGCATATTTGTTGGCAACGTAAAGGGCTGTCTTGCCCTTCAAAAGCCGACAATATGCGCAACCGAGTATTTCGGCGGGATCGATATCAACATATGCACATGGTCGGGCATCAAATGACCCTCTTCGATCTGGCAGCCTTTCTGCTGTGCCAGCCGACGTAAGAGTTCTCCCAACTCACGCCGTACGTCCCCGTAGAGTCTTTTCGTTCGGTATTTGCTGCCAAAAACAACGTGATACTTGCAGTCCCACGTCGCATGCGAGAGCGTTTGCTCATCCATAGAACCTCCTTGTTCGAAGTCTGGGCCGCGCCAGCGGTTCAAGCAGGAGGTCTCTCAACTACCGTGTAGAACTCGTCCAGTCCTCCACCATAGGTGGAGGTTTATTTATGGGTATAAGAAAAACCCGACGTATGCCGGGTTTGTCTTGTCGATTTGTCAGCCTACTTCGAACGGCTTGCCCTCATCCGCCCAGCCGGTGATGCCGCCGATCATCACTTTTACGCGCTTGCCGAGTGTGCCCAGGCGCAGCGCCGCCTTGTCAGTGCCATTGCAATGTGGTCCGGCGCAATAAACGACAAACAGCGTGTCTTCAGGCCACTCCGCCATCTTCCGGGCGGTCATCTTACCATGCGGCAGATTGATCGCGCCGGGGATATGCTGCTCCTGGAACATGGCTGGCCCGCGGACGTCAAGCAGTACGAAATCCGCATTGCCAGATGTTATGGCCTGATACACGTCGGAGCAATCAGTTTCGAAGGCAAGCCTCCGGGCATAGTGTTCGGCGACGAGGTTCGGGGCTGCTGCGGGGATTTCGCTGACTAGGGACATGGAACGCTCCTTCTTTGGTTCGATGCATTGATGCCTGAGCGGCCCCGCGGTTGAAATTGGCCGAAATGCCATATAGCGTCAATATCATGCCAAACGCTGATAGCCCCAAACTTCTCGGCCCGCATGTCGTCACCCTCGTCTATGACGGACTGTGCACGTTCGAATTCGGCGTTGCCTACGAAATCTTCGGCCTTCCGCGCCCGGAGATGGGTGATGACTGGTACCGCTTTTCCGCTTGCGCGATCGAGGATGGCCCGCTGCGCGCCGCCGGCGGACTCACGGTGCAGGTCGATCACGGACTTGAGGCTATTGCGGATGCGGATTTGATCGTCGTGCCAGGCTGGCGTGGCATCGGGACGCCGGTCCCTGCCCCGCTAGTCGCCGAGCTGCAGGCGGCCAGCCGCCGTGGCGTTCGCGTCATGTCGCTATGTTCCGGCGTGGCGGTCCTCGCTGCGGCAGGATTGCTCGCAGGCCGAAAGGCGACGACACATTGGCGCTATGTCGATTCCATTGCTGCGCGCTACCCGGACATCACCGTCGATGCCGATGTTCTTTATGTCGATGAAGATGGCGTGCTGACCGCCGCCGGAAGTGCGGCCGCTATTGATCTTTGCCTCCATGTCGTGCGCCGGGATTTCGGACCTGATATCGCCAACAGTGTTGCCCGCCGTCTCGTGGTGCCGCCTCATCGCGAAGGCGGCCAGGCGCAATATATCGAAACCCCGGTTCTCAGGCAGCGCGAGGGCGCCCGGCTAGGTCCGTTGCTTGAATGGATGCGCGAGCGATTGCACGAAGAGCAGCCCATTGCCGCGCTTGCGGCGCGGGCCGGCATGAGCGTACGCACCTTCCAACGCCGTTTCGAGGCGACCACCGGAATGGCGCCGGGCGAATGGCTGTTGAGCGAGCGGCTGCGGCGTGCCCGAGACCTGCTCGAAAAGCAGACCGCCATTTCGCTGGACGATGTAGCGGTGGCGAGCGGATTTGGATCACTCGCCACCATGCGCCATCATTTTCGGGAGAGGCTTGCGGTCAGTCCCAGCGACTATCGCAAGCGATTTGCCGCCCTTAGACCAGTCGGCTCTGCTCCGTCGCCGCTTCGATGAAGCTCGAGAACAGCGGATGCGGTTCGAGCGGGCGGGACTTCAATTCCGGATGATACTGGACACCGATGAACCACGGATGATCCGCATATTCGATCGTTTCCGGAAGCACGCCGTCCGGCGACATGCCGGAGAAGACGAGGCCGCAATCTTCCAGCCGTTCCTTGTAGTCAATGTTGACTTCATAGCGGTGGCGATGGCGCTCGGAAATGTCGGTAGAGCCGTAAATTTCGGAGATCTTCGTGCCCTTTTTCAGCGCAGCTTTATAGGCGCCAAGACGCATCGTGCCGCCGAGATCGCCGGATTCCGTGCGCTTTTGCAGTTCGTTGCCTTTCAGCCATTCCGTCATGAGGCCGACAACCGGCTCCTTAGTCGGACCGAATTCGGTAGAGGACGCGTGATCGACGCCGGCGAGATTGCGGGCAGCTTCGATGACAGCCATCTGCATGCCGAAACAGATACCGAAATAAGGCACCTTGCGCTCGCGGGCGAAGCGGGCCGCATGAATCTTGCCCTCGGAGCCTCGTTCGCCAAAGCCGCCGGGCACGAGAATGCCGTGTACCTTTTCGAGATAGGGTGCCGGATCTTCCTTTTCGAAGACCTCCGACTCGATCCATTCGAGCTTGACTTTGACGCGGTTGGCGATGCCGCCATGGTGCAGCGCTTCGATCAGCGATTTATACGCATCCTTGAGGCCGGTATATTTGCCGACGATGGCAATGGTCACCTCGCCTTCCGGCGTGCGGATGCGGTTGCAGACTTCTTCCCACTGTTCGAGCCGCGGCTTCGGCGCCGGCTCGATGCCGAAAGCGGCCAGCACCTCATTGTCGAGGCCTTCCTTGTGGTAGGCCATCGGCACGTCGTAGATGTTGGCGACGTCGAGCGCCTGGATGACGGCGGACGGACGGACGTTGCAGAACAGTGAAAGCTTGCGGCGCTCGGCCTCGGGAATTTCCCGATCGGCGCGCACCAGCAGGATGTCGGGATGAATGCCGAGCGCCTGCAGTTCCTTGACGGAATGCTGCGTCGGCTTGGTCTTCAATTCGCCGGCGGCCGGAATATAGGGCATCAGCGTCAGGTGAACGTAGATGGCCGAGCCGCGTGGCAGATCGTTGCCGAGCTGGCGGATCGCCTCCATGAAAGGCATGGCTTCGATATCGCCGACCGTGCCGCCGATCTCGCAGATGACGAAATCATAGTCGTCATTGCCCTCGGTCACGAAATCCTTGATCTCATTGGTGACGTGCGGAATGACTTGAACGGTGGCGCCGAGATAGTCGCCGCGGCGCTCCTTGTCGATGATGTTCTTGTAGATACGACCCGTGGTGATGTTGTCCGTCTTGGTCGCCGAACGGCCGGTGAAGCGTTCGTAGTGGCCGAGATCGAGGTCGGTTTCCGCGCCGTCGTCGGTCACGAACACTTCGCCGTGCTGGGTCGGGCTCATCGTGCCCGGGTCCACGTTCAGATAGGGGTCGAGTTTGCGCAGGCGGACCCGATAACCACGGGCCTGCAACAACGCTCCGAGAGCCGCGGCCGCAATTCCTTTTCCGAGGGAAGAAACCACGCCGCCAGTGATGAATACATATCGCGCCATGGGAGTCACCGGATACCTTTTCACAAATGATTCCGCTAGCCCTAAAATTCGTTTCCGGAATTTTGGCTACAGAACGCGGAATATGGACAAAACAAAACCGGCAGATCCGAAGACCTGCCGGAGGATTTTAGTAGCTGACCGGGCTTACTGGCCGGTCGGAACGCCGTTGCCGCCCTGGGCCGGCGTAGTGGTCGACGGCGCGGGCGCCGTCTGCTGACCCGTAGCGGGAGCCGTCTGCTGACCGGTAGCAGCCGGAGCCGGTTGCGTCGTGGTTGCGGCTGGTGCCTGCTGGGTGGTCGTCGGGGCGGGCTGTGGCGTCGTCTGGGATTGCGGAGCAACCACGCCGCTGTTCGGGACGCCGGTATTGTTGGCCGGCTGGGACTGACCGCCTGCCGGTGCAGCGCCCTTCTGGCCGCCAAGCGAATCGAGAATGCCGTTGCCCTGACCCGCAGTGCTCGGAATGCGGTTCAGAATGTCGGTCGGACGTCCCTCGAAGCGCGAGTAAACATTCATACCCAGCGCCAGCGCAAAGAACAGTGCGGCCAGTATAGCCGTGGTGCGGGTCAGCGCATTGGCCGTGCCGCGTGCCGACATGAAGCCCGATCCGCCGCCGATGCCCAGGCCGCCGCCCTCCGAGCGCTGAATCAGCACCACGCCGATAAGGGCGATGACAACCATGAGATAGATGACAAGCAGTACGGTTTGCATAGGTCCAGTCCTGCCCACGGGTGCGGGCATCAAAAAGAAAAGCTCGCGGCTCTTTACATGAGGCTCTCGCCTATTCCAAGTCCTTTTGAGATTGGAATCCGGCCAAGTGAAACCTTCAGGCGAACTGCCGTTCGAATGCGCCATAGATGGCAAGGAAGTCGACGGCTTTCAAGCTGTGGCCGCCAACGAGCAAACCATTGACATTGGAGATGGCAAGCAGCTCGGCCGCATTGTCGCCGTTAACCGAGCCGCCGTACAGAAGACGAATGTTCCGGCCATCTGTGCCGAAGCGTTCGACGAGCTCGTCGCGCATGAAGGCGTGTGCCTCCTCGATATCGGCGCGCGTGGGAATTTGGCCGCTGCCGATCGCCCATACCGGTTCGTAGGCTATAACGGTCGTCTCCGAGGTCGAACTTTCGGGGACCGAGGCACCGAGTTCGCGCTTCAGGACGTCCAGTGTCTGACCGCTGTTGCGCTCGTAGGCCGTTTCACCGATGCAGATGATAGTCGTCAGGCCAAAGGCATGAGCCGCTTCCGCCTTGGCGCGCACCAGCATGTCGCTTTCCGCATGGTTTCTGCGCCGTTCGGAGTGACCGACGATGACATGGGTGCCGAAGCAGTCCGCGATCATCTCGGCGGAAATATCGCCCGTATGCGGGCCGTTGATTTGCTGATGGCAGTCCTGCGCACCGATCGCCAGCGGACTATCGTCGCAGAGTGCCGTTGCGACGTAGAGCAAGCTCGCCGGCGGGCAGAGCAGCGTGTCGATCTTTTCGGATAGTGGCGCCTTCACCCCGTCAGCGATCGCCTTGATCTGGTCGAGGCTGGCCCGTGTGCCATTCATCTTCCAGTTTCCCGCCAGAAGCGGTCGTATTTTTGTTGCCATTCAGCGTTTCCCCCGTCACCTCTCTGCCGCACTAACAAAACTAGAGCGGAAAGAAAAGTTGTCGAAAGAGGCTGGAAGGAGTTCAAATCGTTTGAAAAATCGCTTTTCCGAAAATAATTCGAAATTTTTCCGAAAAGAATCATGACGGCTGTGGATCAATGATCCAATTCAGCACTCGTCGCCAGTCGGTCATACGCACCGGCGTGCCATGATTGCCTGTAGCAAACAGCGTGAACCGCGCCGGGTAATGCGTTTTGTAAAGCTTTTCGAACAGAGCCTCCTGGTTGGTAGCGGCGTAGACCGGATCCTTGCTGCCATGGGTAAACCAGATCGGCAATTTCGCCTTGTAGAAAGCGCTCTGGATGAAATCCGGATCCGTCACCCCGCTTAAAATCGCCATTCCTTTCAGACGTTTGACGCTTTCGGCGTCGCGGGTGATGCCCCAGCAGATGAAGCTACCCATCGAGGCGCAGGTGAGGATGACGGGTCTGCCGCCGGATTGCTCGTAGGAATAGCGGATCAGGGCCGCGATGTCCGCGACGCCGTCGCTATCGAAGCTTTTTACGCTCGGAGCATAGTAGGTGCCGCCATTGTTGTAGGCGAGGTTCTTCAGCCGGTTGAAGTTGCCGCCGAACGTATAGTCGTTCGACCCCAGCCTGCGATCGCCGCCGCGGCCGTGAATGAAGATCACCGTAAAAGCTTGCTTGGATGCCGGGCCGATGCGGGTGACGTCAAGCTTGCGGTCGCCGAGCGGCAAGGTCTCGTCCTGTTGCGCTTGCCAGCGCACGCCGGTTGCGACATAGGCCGGCTTGACGCGCCGTTCCGGCACCTCGTCGCGGCCGTTGATGTCGCGCATTTCCTGATAGTCGATCGTCTGGAAAGCACCATTGTCATGGCTTTCGAGGACCGTTTGATTGGAAAACAGATCGTCCTTGAAAGGCTTCAGGACCTCGGCGGCGGCACCCGTCGCGACCGCCAATGGCAAAAACGCCGCAATTGCGGCTAAAATCGACAAATGAGCTGTGGACATTCGCATGCGGACACTTCCCTCGATAGGCCCACGGGCTTGCCATTCGCAGCCCGGCAACGCAAATCTTTTTTCCGAATTTGCCCCGTCGCTGGGGCGCCGTCGCGCTCGCGCGCCGTTTCTGGCAGAATCACGATGATTCGCGAAACTGACGGCAAATGCGGTGATTTTGGGGTATGACCCCGTCAAGGACAAATCTGAACAGCTCCATGGATAACAGCAACGATCTTTTTTCCGGACTGCCCCTTTCGCCGAAACCGGAAGCGGCCGACAAGCCGGTCGTCAAGGCTGAAACGCCTGCGGCAACCCCTGCTCCACGCGCCGCGCCGACAACTTCGCCCGCCGAAGAATACGGCGCGAATTCGATCCGCGTCCTCGAAGGACTGGAGCCGGTGCGCATGCGCCCCGGCATGTATATTGGCGGTACGGACGAGAAGGCGTTGCATCATCTCTTCGCCGAAGTCATCGACAATTCCATGGACGAGGCCGTCGCCGGCCATGCCGATTTCATCGAAGTGTATCTCGACCAGAGGGGCTATCTGACCGTCACCGACAACGGCCGCGGCATTCCGGTTGAAAACCATCCGCAGGTGCCGGGCAAATCGACGCTCGAAGTCATCATGACCAAGCTGCATGCCGGCGGCAAATTCGACGGCAAGGCCTACGAGACCTCGGGCGGCTTGCACGGCGTCGGCGTCTCCGTCGTCAATGCACTGTCTGATGATCTCGAAGTCGAGGTAGCGCGCAATCGCAAGCTCTATCGCCAGCGCTTTTCGCGCGGTCTGCCGCAAGGCGGTCTGGAGGAGCTCGGCGATGTCCATAACCGCCGCGGCACCCGCGTCCGTTTTCACCCCGATCCGCAGATATTCGGCGAGCATGCTAAGTTCGATCCGGCCCGCGTTTTCCGTATGGCGCGCTCTAAGGCCTACCTTTTCGGCGGCGTCGAAATCCGCTGGAGCTGCGATCCCGAATTGGTACCGGCGGGCGGCGATGTTCCCGAAAAGGCTGTCTTCCATTTCCCAGGCGGCCTGAAGGATTATCTCAAGGCGACGATGGGCAATGAGTTCACCGTCACGCGCGAGATTTTCGCCGGCAAGTCGGAGAAGGCAAGCGGCCATGGCTCATTGGAATGGGCGATCACCTGGTACGGCGGCGATCCGCAGATCCATTCCTATTGCAACACCATCCCAACCCCCGAAGGCGGTACGCACGAGGCGGGCCTGCGCATCGCGCTGACGAAGGGTCTGAAAAACTATGCCGAGATGACGCAGAACAAGCGTGCGGCCGGCATCACCACCGACGATGTGATGATTTCCGGCGTCGGCATGCTTTCCATCTTCATCCGCGAGCCGGAATTCGTCGGGCAGACCAAGGACAGGCTGGCGACCGTCGAGGCGCAGCGCATCGTCGAAAACGCGCTTCGCGATCCCTTCGATCACTATCTCACCGACAATCCGGCCGAGGCCGAAAAGCTGCTCGAATGGGTGATCGAGCGCTCCGAGGAGCGCCTGCGCCGTCGCAAGGAAAAAGAGGTCAATCGCAAGACGGCAGTGCGCAAGCTGCGCCTGCCGGGCAAACTCGCCGATTGCTCGCAAAATACCGCCGAAGGCGCCGAACTCTTCTTGGTGGAAGGTGATTCGGCCGGTGGCTCTGCCAAGCAGGCACGCAACCGCACCAACCAGGCAATCCTGCCACTGCGCGGCAAGATCCTCAACGTCGCCAGCGCCGGCCGCGAAAAACTGTCTGCCAACCAGCAGATCGCCGATCTTGTCCAGGCGCTCGGTTGCGGCACGCGCTCGAAATATCGCGAAGAGGATCTTCGCTATCAGCGCATCGTCGTCATGACAGATGCCGACGTCGACGGCGCCCATATCGCCTCGCTGCTGATCACGTTCTTCTATCAGGAAATGCCTGAGCTGATCCGCGGCGGCCATCTCTTTCTGGCCGTGCCACCGCTCTACAAGATCACTCAGGGGTCGAAATCCATCTATGCCCGCGACGACGCCCATCGGCTGGAGCTGATGGAGAGCGAGTTCAAGGGAAAAGGCAAGATCGAGATCAGTCGTTTCAAGGGCCTTGGCGAAATGCTTCCCGCCCAGCTCAAGGAAACGACAATGGACCCGTCGAAACGCACGCTGTTGCGCGTCGAGATCGACGAGGTGGATTTCGAAGGCACGCGTGAAGCCGTTGATAATCTCATGGGCACCAAGGCCGACGCCCGTTTCCGCTTCATTCAGGAACGCGCGGCATTTGCGGAGAATCTGGATATCTGACAGCCAGGGTTCTCGATCACGCGACAACGACTTCGCGATATTTTTATCGAATTGGCCGACATCCGTAACGATAGCGTCACGGGCGGATGCATAGATGCGGCATCTCTGCGAACCCGCCAACTCGTGACCCCGCCAACTCGTTAACCCGGATGTGACGATATCGCCATGTTGAAGCCCTTTTTGATGACTGCCGCCGCTGCTCTTCTTGTCGGCTCAGCCGCCCGCGCCACGGATATCGGTAGGGTGATTGACGTTCCCTGCCCCTTCGGCGATTGCGATGCTGGTATCAGCCTCTCCTATCTCGGCGAATACGACATTCCGACAGGTTTCATGGAAAACGGTGTTGAAGTCGGAGGCCTCTCCGGCATCGACTTCGATCCTTCGACCGGCCACTACATCTCCATCAGCGACGACCGCTCCGAAAAAGCGCCGGCGCGCTTCTACGATCTCGACATCGATGTCAGCGCGGCCGGCCTCAAGGGCGTGACGGTTCTCGATCACGTGACCCTGAAAGACAAAAATGGCGAGCCTTTCGCCATTCGCACGGTTGATTCGGAGTCGATCCGCATTGGCAAGGACGGCATCTATTGGAGCAGCGAAGGCGACGGCAAGGCGCTTCTGCCGCCTTTCGTCCGCGTCACCAATCGTGATGGCAGCTTCGTGCGCGAACTGCCGCTGCCCGCGGGCTTTGCGCCGACCGCCGACAAGAGCACGGGCATCCGCGACAACCTTGCTTTCGAGAACCTGACCTTCCTTTCGGGTGGCGACCTTCTCGTCGGTATGGAATCCGCGCTCTATCAGGACGGACCGATGACGACGCTGACCAATGGTGCGCTCGCCCGCCTCATCCGCTATGACGCGGCCACGGGCGAACAGAAGGCGCAATATGTCTATCCGGTCTCGCCGATCCCGCAAGCGGCCGCCAAGGCCGGCGGCTGGAGTGATTTCGGCATGTCGGAGATCGTTGCATTGGACGACCGGCACGCGTTGTCGATCGAACGCGGCTATGGGCAGGATGTCGGTAACTCGGTCGTCATCAACATGTTCGATCTCGACGGCGCGACGGACGTTTCGAACATTCCTTCCCTGGCCAAGACTGATCAGCGCATCGTGCCGGTGCGCAAGACCCAGGTGATGGATCTGCGCGCTCTCGGCCTTAGGCCCGACAACATTGAGGGTGTCACCTTCGGCAAGGCGAAGGATGGCACGGATGTGCTGATCTTCGTTGCCGACAACAATTTCAATCCGACGCAGAAGACGCAGTTTTTTGCCTTCAAGGTGATCCGCCGGCCGCAATGATCAGCGGACTATTCTCGCATCGGTAGTCGTCCGGCTGTCACGGCAACGGATTATATAGGCTTTCAGGTGGTGGCCCTTGAAACAGCCTAGATCATACCCCATAACCGGTTGATCTAATAAAAAGAGTGAAGCAAGTCCGGTGGGTGTATTCGAACGTCATAAGCCAAGGGAACCGCGGTGGCTGGGGCCGAGCGCACCCGCGCGCATGGCCCTTATTCCGTCGATTTCGGCGGCGCGTTGGCTGCTGATCCTGATTGCGGCCGCCGGCATCTATTTCTTCTACGGTTTCCTTATTCCGGTGCTGGCCGCCGCGGTGATCGGCTTCGCCACCTGGCCGCTTTATAGCGACCTCGTGCGCCGCACCAACGGCAATACGACACTTGCAGCAACCATTGCCATCGCCTTCATCGTCACCTTCTTAGTGCTGCCGATCGTGCTTTCGGCCATCTATATGGTGGGCGAGGTGCGCGAATGGTTTGCCTGGGCTGTGCACGTCAACCGCGACGGAGCTCCGCCGCCGGAATGGATTCTGGCGCTGCCCATCGTCGGCTCGTGGCTTGGCGATCAATGGACTCAATATGTCGGCAGTCCCGGTTCCATTGGAGAATTGGCACAGCTCGTCAGCGGCGCTCATATCGGCAATATTTACCGGGCCGTACTTGCTGCTGGCGGCGGTGCCTTCCATGTCGTGCTGACTTTGCTGTTCATGCTGATCGCCCTGTTCTTCATATACCGTGACGGAGCGAATTTCGTCCGTCAGGTCGATCTCCTGGGTGAACGCATCCTGCCGAACCGCTGGGAGCGCATCTCCCGCGTGATCCCGGCAACGATCAGCTCCACGGTCATGGGCATGACACTGATCGCTATCGGCGAAGGCGTCGTGCTAGGCGTCGCCTACTGGATCGCGGGCGCGCCTTCGGCGGTCACCCTCGGCGTCCTAACCGGGGTTATGGCGCTGGTGCCCGGCGGCGCACCGCTCTCCATGTCGCTGGTTTCCATCTATCTGATTGCCAGCGGCTCGCATTGGGCCGGTATCGGGCTGTTCATTTGGGGCACCGTCGAACTTTTCGTCGTCGACAAGACGCTGCGGCCGAAGCTCGTTGGCGGCCCGATCAAGCTGCCCTTCCTGCCGACCTTTTTCGGCCTCGTCGGCGGCGTAAAGACCATGGGCTTCCTCGGCCTGTTCATCGGCCCAGTGCTCATGGCCATCATCGTCGCCATCTGGCGTGAATGGATCCGCGAAGCGGAATTGAGCGAGGAGCAGCACGCTCAGGAGCCGGAGCTGCAATTGCGTATCCGGGATGGTTCGGACGGCTGACTGGAGTATCCGTTTTGATCAGGCAGCTTTCGGTGACCTGCTTCAGCATGCCCGCGCATTTACTTGAACGCACAAAGACCGGTCCGCTCTTTTGAACCTGCGCTCAGCTCCGCGGAAGCGCCTTTTCCATGAACAGGCTGAGTGGATCAGGCTCGTAGCTGCCGAACGGTTCGATCTCTGTGTAGCCGGCCTTGCGATAGAGGCCGATTGCTTCCGGCTGATATATGCCCGTTTCGAGCCGTAGCGCCGTCAGGTTTCTTTCCGTCGCCGTGTCCTCCAGCGCTTCCATCAGCATCTGTGCGACCTTGCGCCCCCTAGCCAGCGGGTCGACAAACATGCGTTTGATCTCCGCGGTGCCATCACCCGCCTCGACCAGCGCGCAGCAGCCAATTATATCGCCATCGAGCCGTGCGACCCAGAAGGTCACTTCCGGCCTCTCCAGTGACTCGAGATCAAGCATGTGATTGCTTTCCGGCGGATAGAGCGATTGTGCATAAGCACTCGACATATCCAGGAGACGGATAACACCCTCTTGGCGCGGTGATTCAACAGTGATGGTCAGCGGCAAGGTAAATCCTAAAAGACACATCGCTAATTAATATCACGCTGCGGCAAGAGCCGCCAGCGCCGCGAATGTACGCGCAGTCCGCCGTCGCTCGGCATTGGCGAGCTTCTCCACCATATCGAGCAATTGAATTGCCGCGGCAGGAGATTGTTCGGCGAGGTGGAATTTACGCATCAGCCGGGCCGAAACATTTTCCAGCATAGTGCTACCGTGCGTGCGCGACGCCTCACGCCAGATCAATGTCGCCTCGACAAAGACGGTGCTGATGTCGCGCGGCAAGCCCGCAGACTCATAAAGCGCACGGACGGCAAAGACGCGGCCGGTGGAAAGGATGGAGCGGACGCGCCCCTCGTCGCAGGTGGAAAGGCTGGTAATCGCGCCGGCGAAGAAATCCACTTTGCCGGAACAAAGCGCATGCATGAGGAAAGCGGGCGTCAACCAGCCAACCTCCCGCAGGTGCTCGACCAGATCGGGAATATCCTCGTGCTGTACTGTCCCGGCCATGGAAACCGTGGCTGCCTGGCTGGCCTCGCGACTTACATGTTGCAATCTGGCTGCGCCGATCGTGGCCTGGACCAGATTTGAACCCGCCAATGCCTCGCTGACATGCCGCATCAGCAGGTGGCGAACATCCGAAGGCAAAGCGTCGCGGTCAAGAAGCAGGCCGCGGATCTCTGCATTGTCGCCAAAGCGCTCGGCAATCCGTTTTAACGAGGCGCGCGACAACGAGGCGCCATCGTTTTCTAGCAAGCAAAGGGTTTCGGTTTCGCCGCCGATTTCGGCAAGTGCAGCAGAAACCGACCGTGACACTCGCCCGCGCGAGGCGACCAGGACACGCGTCACATTGCTGCCACGTACCACAAGATCGACAAGATCGGCATCGGTGAACACCGGTGAAAATAGAATGATCAATCCGGCGATCTCCGGCTGGTCTTCCGCCAGAGACAGGATGACGTTGCGCGGAGCATCCGGAGAACGCGCCACGGCTTCGGCAAGTGCCAAGCGCACGCGCGGCGACGGATCGTCGAGCATATAGGTCATCGCCATCTCGGCGGCGGCACGCTCTTCCCGTGGCATTTCCGATTGAAGATAAGCGCGACCAAGGGCATTGGCCGCCCTCGCCCTGCTCTCTGCCTTGGCGGTCTCGGCCCAACGGAGAAATGCTTCTATGATCACGTAACGCCCCGATATCGGCGGGACGATTCCCGACCCGCAAACTCACATCAGATACGTTAATGATGAAAGGTTTACGGGTCGTTTACCTTATTTATTAACCACTAATGCGCGAGCGAGACGGCGCCGATATCATGGCGTCCTCGGACGCAGCAGTTCGAAGACATTGCTGCCCTCGCTGTAATCCATATAGCCCATGCGTGCGACGGGCCGTGCGAGCGCCATGTCGAGCCGGCCATCCCGGATGATCGTTTCATCGATATGGATGCCCACAACCTGGCCAAAGACCATGATATTTTCCGATGGCTCACCGCTGAGACCCTTGGGCCGCATGACCTCCGTCACCAGGCATTCAAGTACAGCGAAGGCTTCGGCGACATAGGGAGCGTCGACCAGTCGACCGGGTTTCGCGGTCAGTCCGGCCAGCGAGAACTCGTCGGTACCATAGGGTACGGCGGTCGACGAATGATTCATCTTTTCGAGGAGGTTGCGGCTGACGAGATTGGCGGTAAAGACATTGGTTTCTTCGACATTGCGAACGCTGTCCTTACGGCCCATCGACGAAAACATCACCAGCTTCGGCCGGTCGCTGACCGCGTTGAAGAAGGAGTAGGGCGAAAGATTCAGCGAGCCGTCCCTGCCCTTGCTGCCGATCCAGCCGATTGGCCGTGGCGCAACGATGGCCTTGAAGGGATCATAGGCCAAGCCGTGCTGATTGGTATCTGTCGTGTAGAACATCACGTGTCCTCTCCGCCGATCCAGGTCACGGTCTCAGTCAGTTCCGGTCGCGGGCGTTCCGTCGACGGGAAGGTCGAAGAGCCGATATGGATGAAGCCGGCGACCTTTTCGCCTGGTTGGACGCCAAGCAGCGGATAGGCACGCTCGTCGTAAGCGAACCATTCGGTCAGCCAGTTCGATACCCAGCCATGCGCATTGGCCGAGATCAGCAGGTTGAGGCAGAGCGCACCGGCTGACATCAACTGTTCCCATTCCGGAATCTTGAAATGCGGTCCCGCCTTGCTGACGACCGCGATGACGACCGGAGCGCGGGTGAAACGCGTGCGCTCGACCTGGATCATCTCTTCGGACAAGTCCGGCTTGGTTTCCAGCGCCAGCTTCAATAGTTCCTCGCCGATCCGCGCCCGCTCCTCGCCGCGATAGACGATAAAGCGCCAGGGGGCCAGCTTGCCGTGATCCGGGACGCGCGAAGCGAGCCGCAGGATATCTTCGATTTCGGCCTTATCTGGGCCGGGTTCGGTCATTTGAAAAGCAGGAATGGATCGGCGAACCGCCAGATAATCGACCAGCTTGATATCGGTTTTCATGGAATGATTGCTTTCATTTTCATGCGCGGGAGAACGTGGGTCTTGAATTTGCCACGGCATTGGTCTTGAAGTGGCCTGTGTTTTACCGGAAGTCAATCGGGTGGGAACTCATGTCAGGCATTTCATCCGCGCGCCTTTTGGTCACGGGTTTCGCGATCTTCGCGAGCCTGAGCACCGTTGCCTCGGCGGAAGATGCCTTCAAGGAGTTCAAGCAGCTCGACGGCAGCGTGAAGATGCCGAAGCTCAACGCCTTCATAGCACCAGGCAGTGAAAATTCTTCCGCCCGAACACTGCGCGACGTCTCGCTTGAGGCCAAGCTGGCACCGGACACCGGCCCGCAGTTGCAGGGCCTTTCCTGGTACGTCTTCAGTCCTTTCGCTGGCGCTGACGGCAAGCTGCCGCTCGTCGCAAGCTCGAAAGGCGGCTCGGCGTCCTTTCATCTCATGCCCGGCGATTATTTCGTCAACGTCTCCTTCGGTCGCGCCGGCGTCACCAAGAAGTTGACCGTGCCTGAAAGCGGGGTGCTGCAGAAGCAGACCATGGTGCTCGACGCCGGCGGCATGGTGCTGAACGCCGTCTCCGGTTCCGACGTTCGCATCCCATCGGACGAATTGAGCTTTTCGATCTATTCCAGCGATGCGAAGGAAGACGGTGAGCGCGGCCTCGTCATGTCCGACGTCAAACCGAACACCCTGGTGGGCCTCAGCGCCGGCACCTATCACGTCGTCTCCGAATATGGTGCCGTCAACGCCGTCATCCGTGCCGATATCCAGGTGGAAGCGGGCAAGGTGACCGAAGCCACGATCCAGCACAGAGCGGCGAAGATCACCTTCAAGCTGGTGTCGGACAAAGGCGGCGAGGCTATAGCCGATACGGCCTGGTCGATCCTGACCTCCGCCGGCGATATCGTCGGAGAAAGCCTCAGCGCCTTCCCGACCATGGTGCTTGCAGAAGGCCAATACACGGCCGTTGCCCGCAACAAGGACAAGATTTACCAACGCGACTTCACCGTCGCGGCGGGCACGAACACCGATGTTGAAGTTCTGATGAAGGAACAGCAGCCGCAGGATGCCAACGATCAGCGGCCAGCCCAACAGATTCCCGTTCTGCCGCCGGAAGTACAGCGGAACCAAGTGCCGCAGACGCAGCAGCCCGCTTCGAGCCAGCAGCGTCCATTGCCGACTTACGAGCAATTGGCACCGGCCGGCGGGGAAGATGGCGACAGCATGGATTGACGCTGCCGCAAGCGCCGACTCATATCATTCAGCGTGGGGCTAGCTGGCTCTTTTTCGCAGCGCCCGCTTCGGCGGCGCCATGGAAAATACGGCGCTGTAGAGCTTGGATAAGAGATCCTTGCGGTCGTTGCCTTCGCTGAGCGCTTCCCAGCTCATCAGCCCGCCGATATGCGCGGTGATGGTGCTGCCGGACAGACGGCGGAATTCTCGGATCAAAAGGGATAACCGCAAGGTCAGCGACACGCGGCTGGCGAGATGGAACAGCCGGCCGTTCTGTCCCTCGAAATAGACCGGAATGACGCTGGCGCGTGCTGCCTGGATGAGCTTGGCGGGAAAGATTTTCCAGGGCAGATCCTCGGCGCGTCCGAAGCCCTTCTTGGCGGTTGCGACGCCGCCGGCCGGAAAGACGATGATCGTCGTACCTTCTTTCAGCAACCGAACCGCCTCGTGGCGCGTCTTCATGTTCATCGCCATCGCCTCCTTGGTCTCCTCAAAAGAGACAGGCAGCGAATAATCGGCCATCTCAGGCACTTTCAGCAATTCGTTGGGATCAGCACCTTGAAGGGTCTGCCGAGCTGCTCGGCAAGCGCCAGGATTGCGATGCCATCACCAATGCCGAAGGGATGGTTGGCGACGATGACGATCGGCGCATCGGGAATCTCGCGCGGCGGCCACTCGCCCTTGGCAACCAAGCGCACATCGATGAGATCGAGCATCTTGCCGAAGACACGCTCGCTCTTGCCGACAATATCGCTGCGCCAGATGTCGTAGAGCCGGGCATAGCGATCGCGGCCGGACAGGCCCTCGATGGAGCGGATGAACCAGCGCTTGATGCGCGTATCCCGTTCATTGGCGTAGGATAGTTCTTTGAAATCCAAATCCGCGACGGGCTTCCCCGCTCCTTAAATCTCATAGGGCCGCATGTCAGGCAGGGCACGCAACACTCTGATTCAGTGTATATATTAAAGTTTAATGTCAGTTATCTGACGGCTCTATGAAGGTGCCGTCAGACAACTTCTGATGTCAAGCGGCTTTGGCCCGCTTGGCTTCGCGCTTGCGCAGGATGTCCGGCGGCGTAGCTTCGAGCGAAAGCGAAGCGATGGCTTCATCGAGCGCCATTGCCGTCTGCGCCTGGCTGCCGAGGCGGCGGATGTTAACCGAGCGCTCCTCGGCTTCCTTCTTGCCGCAGACGATGATGACCGGAACCTTCGTCACCGAATGCTCGCGGATCTTGTAGTTGATCTTTTCGTTGCGGAAATCGGTTTCGACATTGAGCCCGGCCTCGCGCAGCGCTTCCGCTACTTCGTTGCCGTAGTCATCCGCTTCCGAAGTGATGGTTGCGATGACCACCTGCTGCGGCGAGACCCAGAGCGGCATATGGCCCGCAAAGTTTTCGATCAGGATGCCGAGGAAGCGTTCCATCGAGCCGCAGATGGCACGGTGGATCATGACCGGCTGCGTCTTTTCGGAATGCTGGTCGATATAGAAGGCGCCGAAGCGTTCCGGCAGGTTGAAGTCGACCTGCGTCGTGCCGCATTGCCATTCACGGCCGATGGCATCCTTCAGCGTATATTCGAACTTCGGCCCGTAGAACGCGCCCTCGCCCGGCAGAATGCCGGTCTTGATGTTGTTCGATTGCTGCTTGATCGTATCCAGCACATTCATCATCACGCTTTCGGCGCGATCCCATAGATCGTCGGAGCCGACACGCTTGTCCGGACGAGTGGAAAGCTTGATCGTGATCTCATCGAACCCGAAATCCTTATAGACCGACAGGATCAGATCATTGATCTTTAGGCATTCGGCAGCCATCTGCTCGTCGGTACAGAAGATATGCGCATCGTCCTGTATGAAGCCGCGCACGCGCATCAGTCCATGCAGCGCGCCCGAGGGCTCGTAGCGATGCACGGCTCCGAATTCCGCAAGCCGGATAGGTAGTTCGCGGTAGGACTTCAAGCCATGCTTGAAGATCTGAATGTGGCCAGGGCAATTCATAGGCTTCAGCGCGAAGACGCGATCGTCGTCGGTCTCGTCGCCGGCGACAGTGACCTTGAACATGTTGTCGCGATACCAGCCCCAGTGACCGGAGGTTTCCCAAAGGGACTTGTCGAGCACCTGCGGCGCGTTGACTTCCTGATAGTCGTCAGCAAGCCGCCGGCGCATGTAGGACACCAGCGTCTGGAACATCCGCCAGCCCTTGCCGTGCCAGAAGACGACGCCTGGACCCTCTTCCTGGAAATGGAACAGGTCCATTTCGCGGCCGAGACGACGGTGATCGCGCTTCTCGGCCTCGGCGAGAATGTGCAGATAATTGTCGAGATCGGCCTGCTCGGCAAAAGCCGTGCCATAGATGCGGGTCAGCATCGGATTGTTGCTGTCGCCGCGCCAATAAGCACCGGCCACCTTCATCAGCTTGAAGGCCGAACCGATCTGGCCGGTGGAGGCCATGTGCGGCCCGCGGCAAAGGTCGAACCAATCGCCCTGATAATAGATCTTCAGGTCCTGCCCTTCCGGAATGGCATCGACAAGTTCGACCTTGTAGCGCTCACCCTTGGACGCGAAAACTTCCTTTGCCTTCTCGCGCGACCAGATCTGCTTGGTGAACGGCGCATTGCGCTGAATGATCTCGCGCATCTTCTTCTCAATGACCGGAAGGTCGTCGGGCGTGAAGGGCTCGTTCTTGGCGAAGTCGTAATAGAAGCCGTTTTCGATGACCGGGCCGATGGTCACCTGCGTGCCGGGCCACAGTTCCTGCACCGCTTCCGCCATGACGTGCGCCGCATCATGCCGGATGAGTTCCAGCGCGCGGTCGTCGTTGCGGGTGATGATCTCGATCTTGCCTTCGGTAACCGGGTCGGAGAGGTCGCGCACGGTGCCGTCGATCGCAACGGCGACGGCTTTCTTGGCAAGCGATTTGGAAATGGATTCGGCGACATCCCGGCCGGTTGCGCCGGCATCGTAGCTGCGCACGGAACCATCGGGAAATGTCAGGGAAACGGCTTGGGACATCGAAATTCTCCTTGTCCAGTCCCGCCAACGAATGCGGGTGGTTTAATGGAAGCGGTCAATCAGTGTTTTTGAACGCGGTCGCCTGATAGCGATATTTGGCGATTTAGTAAAGGAGAAGCGGCTTTAACGCCCGATCATCTCGGCCAATCCGCGCACCGTGTTCCAGTTTCGCAACGTGCCGACGCCGAGGCGTTTGGTGGTGAGCGCGGACAGCAGACGCGTTTCGCTCGCTTTCCCGCCGAAATCGATCCATAAGTCGCCGTCGATCACGGCCAAGCGCTCCGGGCCATTCCTGTGCTTCTCGAGCGTGTCTATCACCGACGGTGCCAGCGGCTGGCGCATGACGCGAACGATGACCTCGCTGCCCTCGCCGCCATCGAACGGATTGCCGGCGGCAAGCTTGCGCCAGGTCGCTGCATCGCGGACGATGATATCGACAGGCCTGCCAAAGGTTTGTGCGAAGCCAGCTTCAAGCCGAGTTTCGATCTCCGCTATTGGTTGTTCGTCGGCCTCGAAGACGAGATTGCCGGTCGCGACCAGCGTTTTAACACTGGAAAATCCGAGGCCTTCCGCCATCTCCCGCAACGTGCTCATGACGACGCGGCGCCCACTACCGAGGACGATGCTGTGCAGAAGCGCCACGTAGACTGCCATGCGATCAGGCAGCCTTTTGCCCTAGGCGGAAATAGCGCCATGGTGTCCACCAATGGTAGCGGTTTTCCAGCACTTCCGGTGCGGGATCAAGCCCGCTGGTACCGCCTGGCCCGCATCGCGCCACCCGGAACAGCGTCATCCAGCCGCCAGCCCACAGGCCATGACGGGCGATCGATTCGTAGCCGTATTCCGAGCAGGTAGGGATGTGACGGCAGGAATTGCCGATGAAGCCGGAAAGCGTCAGTTGGTAGAGGCGGATGAGGCCCATACCGAGCAGCCTGTCGGGCGTCTTGCGGAAGGGGCCGGAATAATTGCGCGATTTGACCGCCTTGTCGGCGGAAGGTGATCCACCGCGCTGCACATGTCTTGGAGGGGCAGCACCGCCCTCGTCTCCATCGTCGTCCTGCATCAGACAGAATTGGCACATAGATCAGCGCCTCGCTCAGACGGCTTCGGCGGTCTTGGTGCTTTCGCCCTCGCGCGCCGCTTCGATCTGTCCAACTGCGTCAACGACGGCGTCGAAGGTCAGCATCGTCGAGGCATGGCGCGCCTTGTAATCTCGAACGGGCTTCAAATAACGCATGTCTTCGAAGCGTCCATCAGGTCCCTCGCCGTCCGCCTTCAGCATCGCAAGCATATCTTCGCGTGCCTTGCGCAGTTCGGCTGCGGTGGCACCGACCACATGGCGGGCCATGATAGAGGACGAGGCCTGCCCGAGGGCACAGGCCTTGACGTCGTGGGCAAAATCGGTAACGACATCGCCGTCCATTTTCAGCCAGATCTTGACGCGGGAGCCGCAGAGTCTGGAATGGGCCTGGGCGCTTGCATCGGCGTCGGAAAGGCTGCCGATTCGTTCGATGTTGCCGGCGAATTCCAGGATCTTGCTGTTGTAGATGTCGTCCATCATCGATCTTGCTCCCACGTACCCGTTCAGTGTTTCATAACAAAAAACACAGCGTGTCGCGTTAGGACACTTTCACAGGAACAATGCCATACTATATGTATGTCGTTCGAAGGCCACGAAATTGCAATGGTCTTCTGTAAGTTTGATGGGAAACCGTGCAGGACGGCAGGCTTGTCCGCCAGCCAGAACGCCCCGGAGCCCGCCAAAGGTACATAGTTCCCCATGTTTCAGGGGAATGCCAGTGGCGAGTCCGACAAAATGAGATCCGCGTTGCGGATCAGGAGACCACAGGTAATGGACGCCATTGTAAAGAACTTTCCGCAGGCACTTGAATCCAATCCGGAATTGGACCGTCCGTCCCAAAAGGAAGCCGAAGACGCCGTTCGCGTTCTGCTTCGTTGGGCAGGCGACGATCCGCAGCGCGAAGGCCTGCTCGATACGCCGACACGCGTCGTCAAGGCGTACCGCGAGCTCTTCGCCGGCTACGATATGAACCCCGAGGATGTGCTCGGCCGCACCTTCGAAGAGGTTTCGGGCTACGATGACATGGTCCTCGTGCGCGACATTCCGTTCTTCTCGCATTGCGAACACCATATGGTGCCGATCATCGGCAAGGCGCACGTCGCCTATCTTCCGAGCGGCCGCGTTCTCGGCCTGTCGAAGATTGCCCGTGTCGTTGAAATCTTTGGCCGCCGCCTGCAAACACAGGAGGCGATGACCGCCCAGATCGCCAACGCCATCGACGAAACGCTGCGCCCACGCGGCGTCGCCGTCATGCTCGAAGCAGAGCATATGTGCATGGCGATGCGCGGTGTGCAGAAGCAAGGCTCGTCGACGTTGACGACGACTTTCACCGGTGCCTTCAAGGCCGATCCGGCCGAGCAGGTCCGTTTCATGACGATGGTCCGGAGCCGCTAATAAGGCTTCAAAGAAAGAGCCGGAGATGAACCTGGTATTCAACGAGCCTTCTGCAGACAAATCCGAACTAGAGGATGCGGGAGATTTCACCCCCCGTTTCGATGACCGCGGCTTGATCACCGCGATCGTTACCGACGCTCATGATGGTGAACTGCTGATGGTCGCGCATATGAATGCCGAGGCCCTGGCACTGACCATAAAGACAAAAACGGCGCATTACTTCAGCCGTTCGCGCGGAAAAATATGGAAAAAGGGTGAAACCTCCGGAAATCTGCAGACGGTGAAGGAGATGCGTACCGATTGTGATCAGGATGCTATCTGGCTGAAAGTTGAGGTCGCCGGTCACGATGCAACGTGCCATACTGGACGACGTTCCTGTTTCTATCGCACTGTCGAGCTGGAGGACGGGAAGCCGGTGCTGAACGTCGTGGACGATCACCTGCATTTCGATCCAGGCGAGGTCTACGGGCACTAAGAACCCGCACGCCGACTGAACAAGCAATAACCCAATATACGAATTGGAAAGAAAAAAGGGACAGTATTTTAGCAAGAGGCACGCATACGCCTCGGAGGGTGGCATACCATGTTGAATTGGGGGTTGATTCGTCAGAGCGCCGGACAGGTTCCTATGGGTTCGGGTCCAACCATCTCGCCCAACATTCCTGGTCCGCCCGCCCCCCCAACTCCCCCAAAGAAAGTAAAGATCGCTCTGGCGCTCGGCGGCGGCGCTGCCCGTGGCTGGGCGCATATTGGTGTGCTACGCGCCCTGAATGAGGCGGACATCGAGGTCGGCATGATAGCCGGCACCTCCATCGGAGCACTGGTCGGCGGCTGTTATCTCGCGGGCAAACTCGACGAGTTGGAGGCTTTTGCCCGCTCGCTGACCATGCGCCGCATCGCCAGCCTCCTCGATCTCACGATCGGCGGCAGCGGCCTTTTCGGCGGCATGCGGCTCACGAAGCGCATGCAGGAACACCTTGAAGGCTTTTCGATCGAAGAACTCGACCGCCCCTTCGTTGCCGTCGCCTCGGAATTGAACACCGGCCATGAGGTCTGGATCGCCAATGGTTCGCTGATCACGGCGCTACGGGCCTCCTATGCCCTGCCCGGCATTTTCGAGCCGGTTCGGACCAACGGCCGCACGCTGGTCGACGGCGCTCTGGTCAATCCCGTGCCCGTGTCCGTCTGCCGCGCCTACGAGCAGCCGCTCGTGGTCGCCATCAATCTGCATTATGACCTATTCGGCCGTTCCGCCGTCGTCAAACATACTGCCGGTCCGCTGCATGGCGAACAGCAACGCCGTGACGAAGCGCCCTATACCAAGCTTGGCATGACCGGCGTCATGGTCCAGGCTTTCAACATCATCCAGGATCGGATTTCCCGCGCCCGCCTTGCCGGCGACCCGCCGGACCTGGCGTTGCACCCGCGCCTCAGCGACATCGGTCTGTCGGAATTTCACCGTGCCGGCGAGGCAATCGAACGCGGCTATGAAGAGGCATCGGCCCGGCTTGCGGAGATCAGGCGCATGCAGGAAGCCTTTGCGCGGTAGGCGTCAATAGACACAAGCTTTGCAGAGGCAGGTCGCTCCAAGCCCAGCTTGCTTAACTAGGGGCGGGATAGGATCTCGCATATGGCGTAACGCCCGGCCCTTCGCTTTAGGCTCAGGGCGTTCGTCGCTGCAATCGACCACCGGGTCGATTGCTTCGGCTCTGCCGAACCGCTCCTCACCCTGCGATATAGGCTTTGATCTGTTCAGTCTCGAGTTCGATTTCGCGGATACGCCATTTGACGACGTCGCCGATCGAGATGATGCCGGTTAGCTTGCCTTTGTCTTCCACGGGGACGTGGCGGAAGCGGCGGTGCGTCATCAGCTCCATCAATTCATCGGTGGTGGTGTCTTCTTTGCAGCGGTGCACTTTCGCCGTCATCAGCGAGGCAATCGGCTGACTGAGGCTGTCCTGGCCATGCTTGGCAACTGCGTTGACGACATCACGCTCGGTGAAGATGCCGGAAATCTTACCTGCCATTCCCATGACGACGATGGCGCCGATGCGGTTCTCGTTCAGAATTTTGGCGGCTTCAGCGAGGGTCGTATTACCACTGGTAGTAACGACATTGCGACCTTTGGCATCAAGTATGGCTCTTACGGAAACTGACATTCGATCCTCCCATCTCGAAAGCACAGTGAACAATTGAGCGCCGGATTTGTTCCGAAACCGCCTCAAGGTTTCGGACCGTTGCTCCCGTTACCGACCGTGCCGGTCTCTTCCCATTACGGCCGATAAGGTTGGATGGTGCGCTAGTGAGGATGAGAAAGCAACAGCTTCATTCCGCTGATGGAGCCGAGTTTTCGACTTCAATGCGGGGTTGCCGGTCGAACAGCGAAAACAGGAGGAAGCCGAAAAGGAAGCCGCCGATGTGTGCATCCCAGGCGACCGGCTGGGCGCTGTCGCCGACAATCGTGATGCCAAAAGCGACGAGCGCATTGCCGGCGATCCACATCACGATATAGGCAACGACCGTGCGGCTGCGCAGCGAAGCCGCGATCGAGAGCCGAGGATTGAGATGCGCTTGGCGTATGCCGAAGCGGCGGGTGTCCATGGCGGGAAAAGCAAAACGGCAGGCCGCTCCCATCAGCCCCGAAACGACACCCGAGGCGCCGATCAGCAAGGTTTGATCGCCCCAATAGATGACGGCATGCAGGAATGCGGATGCAGCCGCGGAAAAAATCCAGAAGATCACGTAGCGTGCAACGCCGATGCGACGCGCTACGGGTGCGGCAAAGACCATCAGCCACAGTCCATTGAAGGCGATGTGTTCGATACTGCCGTGCAGGAGCGAATAGGTAACCGGCGTCCACAGCCATTCCAGCCCCTGCTGCGACAGCGGGAAAGCATAGCGGGCGGGAATGAAGCTGAAGGTGAAATACAGCCAATTCAGCGTTTCGTCCGACCACCAGGGCAGATTCTGAATAGCAAAAACGACGATAAGCAGGCCAAGGCTTGCGAGGATGACGGGTGGCACGTTGAAAGCAGGAACGCGCTGCGGCGGCCGATTTTCGTCGGGCTCATGGCGCGGTGGCTCTGCATCATCCATGTCTTGCTCTGATCTCTTGAGAAGGGACTCGAGACATACAGCAGCGAATATCAAAAAAAAAGCCGTCCAACCCGGGTGGACGGCTTGCTCGGGCGCTCCTCGTTGGGATGTACCGCACTGGTTTATGTCCCAACACCCGAGATAGTTTGTGCTGAAGGTCACCTCGTGAAGTGATGGAATATTTCTCTCACTCATCACCGCGGCGGGCAAATGAAACTCTCCGTTAACCTTAATGGCTCGGCGTTGGCACGAAATAAGCAGGGTGTTTCGTGAGGGCAATGAATGCCCCGGCATTTGAACTGAAACGGGACACGGACGCATCATGCGGCAGAAAACCAGCATCGAGATATTTACCTTTTGGGAGCAGCTTCGCGGCAATGCGGATGCGCCCCTGCGCAATTTGATACAGCCTTCGGCGGTCCGTCATATTCTGCCTGAACTCTTTATTTTGGAGGCCGTGCCGCATGAGGCGCCGCGTTTTCGGCTGGCCGGGACAGCGATTTGCAATCTCATGGGGCGTGAGCTTCGCGGCGAGAGTTTTGCCGCGCTCTGGGCCGGCCGCCAGCCCGATGATCCCGTGCGCATCGCCGCCGGCGTGATGGCACATGTGGTTCCGGCTCTGATCAACGCGACCGGTTACAGCATCAGCGGTCGCCACATGGCGTTCGAAATGGTGCTGATGCCGTTGCGTTCGGCCGGCGACGTCTGCGATCGGCTGCTCGGTTGCCTGACGCCTGGTGCACATGCAACATGGCTTGGTAGCGAACGTCTCGAGTTCCTGGCGCTCGATCGCAGCCGCTTGCTGTATGAACGCCCTGCCCGCCCCGTTGAACTCCCACCATATGCGGAACACGCAAATTTGATGTCCCCTCACGACGGGGTCGGGCTCGGTGACTTGATGCGCCGCATGCTGAATCCGAAGGCTGGCGGACGCAATCATGAGCCGGCTGACCCATCGCGACACACATTCGGCCGTCGTCTCTGAGCTTTCCCTTAGGTAAGACAACTTTACCTTAAGAAGTTTCGGCTAGTGATTGCATGAAACATAATCGGTTCAAGAAGCCTTTTCATGCATTCATTCCAGCCAGCCCAGACGATGCGGCCAAACCAATTGGCAGGGAATGCGCCTCGCAGGGATCAGGGGACCTTTCAGCGGGTTCCGATCAACATGCAGGGCCGCTTGATGTTGGCCAATTACGAAGAATTCGAATGCTTGGTTACCGACATGTCGCCGGGCGACATGTATGTGGCTTGCCAGGGCCGTCCGCGCACCAATGAGCGCGTCGTGGCCTATATCGACCATCTCGGCCGCGTCGAGGGCCATGTCGTCGCCGTCGACGGCCGTGGTTTCAGCATGTCGATCAACGCGACCGACCGCAAGCGCGAAAAGCTTGCCGCTCAGCTCACCTGGCTGGCCAACAAGCATGAACTCGGTCTGCCGGAAGATCGTCGCCACGATCGCCTGACACCGCGCACCAACCTCAGCGAACTGGCGCTGGAAGACGGCACGCGCTATGTCTGCCGCATCATGGATCTGTCGCTCTCGGGCGCTGCCGTCGACGTCGAGGCACGCCCACCGATCGGAACGCCGGTTCGTCTCGGTAACATGCGCGGTCGCGTCGTTCGCCACTTCATGGAAGGCGTCGCAATCGAGTTTCTCTCGGTACAATCCCGCGAGACGTTGCGCGAATTTCTCTAATCCGTTCATTCTGCTGTCACATCGATACTTGAAATAGCGGCGTTTCGCCCCTCTGTCTGCGTGATGGCCGATGAAGACGCTCTATCCTGAAATCGAGCCCTTTGATCAGGGCATGCTGGATGTTGGTGATGCCCAGAGCATCCGCTGGATGCAATCGGGCAATCCGGACGGCATTCCCGTCGTCGTCCTGCATGGCGGTCCGGGGTCGGGCAGTTCCGCCAGCACCCGCCGCTTTTTCGACCCGGAACACTATCGCATCATTCAATTCGACCAACGCGGTTGCGGTGGGAGCCTGCCGCATGCGTCCGAGCCGGAGGCCGATCTTTCCGCCAACACGACATGGCATCTGGTTGGCGACATCGAGCAGCTTCGGCTTTTCCTCGGTATCGAATGCTGGTTGGTCTATGGCAACTCCTGGGGCTGCACTCTGGCGTTGGTCTACGCTGAGGTCCATCCGGAACGTGTTGCGGCCCTCATTGTCGTTGGCGTCACCATGACACGGCAATCCGAGATCGATTGGCTCTATAACGGTCTGGCCCGCTTCTTTCCCGAGGAATGGGAGCGGTTCCGTGCAGCCCTTCCGGAGAGCGAGCGCGGCGGCGATCTGGTTACCGCATATCGTCACCTCCTCCGCAATCCCGATCCGGCCGTCCATGTCAAAGCCGCGAAGGACTGGCACGACTGGGAATCGGCTTCGATCCTCGTCGACCCGCGTGCGACTTTGCCGGGCCGTTGGTTCGATTCTCGGTATCTTACCGCAAGGGCACGTATCATCACGCATTACTTTCACCATCGCGGCTGGCTGGAAGAGGGACAGATATTGAGGGACATCGATCGGCTTGCAGGTATTCCTTGCACGATGATCCAGGGCCGGCTCGATCTCGAGGCACCTGTTGTCACAGCGTGGGAGCTGTCACGGGCGTGGCCGGCGGCCAGATTGGTCATTGTTCCCAATTCGGCCCATTCGCCGGCGACACTGGAGATGGCGGCGGCCATCGTCGAAGCAACAAACGAATTTCGCACGATTGTCGTTGCCGGCAAAAAATAATCAAAAATTTTTTGAACGCTTTTTCCCAAAATGGCACAGCGCAATGGGAATCTGGGCTATCGGCAAGTTTCCGACCACGTGCTGAGCCGAGGCGACCGTCCCGTTTCGGCTCAGCCATCGTCCAATGCTGTGCCTCCCCGATTTCTGCGGTCGGAAACAAAATCTTTTGAAAACAAGAGGATATGAGGATTCTCAATGCGCTGGCCCGCGCGGGAAAACATTCAAATTTTAATCGAATTCTCCGAAAGTTTGATTCAAGCTTTGCTCTCATTTTACGACAATTCGATCCTTATTTGAATCAACTAAGTCCTTAATTTAACTGCGTAATTTTGCGTCGGGTAAAAGCCTGCATGTCATTCTGATCCCAATAAAACAGGGACACGGACATGAGCTTTCAATTCCTTCTTCGCGGCTATGCCGCAATGGCTCTCTTTACCTTCGGCTGTCTCGGCTTCGCCCATGCGACGCCGGCCACCATGACGCTCACCGGCGATGCTGCGCCGCCGATCGGTCATTACGAGTTCTGTAAGGAAAATCCGAAGGAATGTGCCTATGCCGGCGGCGATGCCGGTCCTGCCATCCTGACCGAAGACCGCTGGAAGACCATCCTGAAAATCAATTATACGATCAACACGACGATCAAGCCGATGACCGACATGGAACTCTATGGCGTTGAAGAAAAATGGGCAATCGCGACCACCGCCGGCGACTGCGAGGATTACGCTCTGCGGAAGCGCAAGGAACTGATCGACGCCGGCTTTTCTGTCTCCGATCTGCTGATGACCGTCGTGCTGCAGCCAAACGGCGAAGGCCATGCCGTGTTGACGGTACGCACCGATCGCGGCGACTTCATTCTCGACAACATGCGCAATAAGGTGAAGCTCTGGTCGGATACCGAATATACTTTCTTGAAGCGCCAGTCCGCCGACGATCCGGCCCGCTGGGTCAAGATACAGGATGGCCGCGCCGTCGCGGTCGGCAGCTTGAGGTAAGTCTCACTTCTCCACGCGATCGCCGGTGACCTAGCACTGGCGGTCTGGATCAAGGGCTCCGGTCTGTCCCCGCATTTCTGTCCTGACCGGCGCCTCGGAGCCGTTCCCGCTGTCCCGGGAACGGCTCTTTTCGTTTCCGGAGCGTGCTTGGAATGATCTGAGGAAAAGTGCCCGGCGGCTCCTTGCCCGGAATTGTGGAAAACAAAAAAGATAGAGCGATTTTGCGATGCCATGAAAAGCTTAAGCGCGCCGGCCCGAAATCTGCCCCGATTTTCAGAAAGGTATATGCGCCAATAAATATGCGCACCAATGCATTCTTAACGACTCGTTAACCATCATGGCGGCAATCATTCGATAGCGAGACTCGTTAGGGGTCTTGAGCCGCGGCGGGTACGTCATTGACGATGGTTTCCAAGGCGGAATGGAACCGAAGGCAAGAGCATGACCCCTCCTCTGTCGTCCGCCCCCACGATCGACGAACAGCCGCTAATATCGAGCGGCCTGGTTTACCGTCTCACGGCCGGCATTGCCGTCCTTGCAGCCCTTACAGTTGCCATCACCATCGGCGGCCGCTGGCTCGGCGAGAAGATCTCGCTGGCCGGCCACACGGACAGTGTCAAACCGATCACGGTGACGATCGGCGAAGATTCATTGCGCCTTGGCGCCAATACCATTCGCTTCCCGAGCGAACGGGTAAACGGCGTTGCCGAGCGCATCGATCTTTACCTCACTTGGCCGCAAATGCAGGGCTATAGCGATGCCGACCGTCTACGGTTTGACGATATTTCGCAGTCTGCCTCGCTGATATTCCTGCAGCTCAGCCAGGGCACGATGTCGCGGGACATGTCCGGCCGGCTGGAGCCGATCTATTCGCATCTGATGGACGGTGCAGCCTTCGCCGGTCCGCATGGGCTGACGACACATCGTCTGCGCGCCGACGCCGGCTATAGCGACGAGGTGCTTCTGACGGCGCCGCGCGTTGGCGAGCCGGATTATGTCGTGCGCTGCATCTTGCCCTCCTCGCCAGATCGGGCGACCAGCGGCGACTGCCAGAGAGATATCAAGGTCGGCAAGGATCTCAGTGTGCTCTATCGCTTTTCCAGCAATCAGCTCGGGGACTGGCAGAGGATGGACGCTGCCGTCCGGAGCTTCGTCAATACCCGCCTCGTCGATGCGCCCGGCGCTGGCGGCATCTCGGTAAGTGATGACTAAAATGACGCGGAAACTTGAAACCACCTGTTCATCATAAACCGATTGGTAACGCTAAGCCCCTACTCTTAAACCCCAACGGGCGTTCATGGAGGCGGCGGCCGGATAATTGAGAACGTAAATGCAAGCAGAGAGTGAAGTAGTGTCCAGATCAATTTTCTCCGTATCCTCATCGCACTCCGGCAAGTTGCTGGCGAGGGTGTTGTTCGGTTTAGCAATCACGACGGCGACGGCGACGGTGACGGTCGATGCATCGAATGCAGCCGGCGGCCCGAAATATGCGGGCATCGTTATTGACGCGAACACGGGCAATGTTCTCTACAGCGAAAATGCGGATACGCTTCACTACCCCGCTTCGCTTACCAAGATGATGACGCTGTATCTGACGTTCGAGGCGCTCGAGGCCGGCCGGATCACACTCGATACCCCTGTTGTCTTTTCGCAGCATGCTGCCTCTCAGGCCCCGACGAAGCTCGGCATCGGTACGGGCCGCTCGGTGACCGTTCGCGAAGCGATCCTTGGCATCGTCACCAAGTCTGCCAATGATGCGGCTATGGCGCTTGGCGAAATGCTTGGTGGTTCTGAAGACAATTTTGCCCGTATGATGAACAACAAGGCACATGCGCTCGGCATGACGCGCACGACCTATCGCAACCCGAACGGCCTGCCGAATACCGCGCAGATGACGACGGCGCGCGACCAGGCCCGTCTGGGCGTCGCCCTGCGCGAACACTTCCCCGCATATTACGGCTTCTTTTCCCAGACGAGCTTCCGTCTCGGCAACAGAGTGATCCCGGGTCATAACCACCTGCTCGGCGCGATCCGCGGTGTTGACGGCATCAAGACGGGTTATACCCGCGCCGCCGGATATAATCTTGCGACTTCGGTGAAAGTCGACGGCCGGTCGATTGTCGGCGTCGTACTCGGTGGCGCCTCGACACCTGCGCGCGACAACCAGATGCGCAAGCTGATAGCCGCTTACCTGCCCCAAGCATCGACGAAACATATTGCCTCGAACGTCATCGCGCAGACAGCGACAGAAGCGCCCAATGTCCAGGCTGCAGGCGCTCGCATGGCGGCTGCCGGCAGTGCGAAGATGAGCAATGATGAAACCGCAGAGGCCGACGACGATCGTCAGCCGTCGAGCGCCGCAGCTTTCGCAGCGATAACGCCGAAGTCGAACAATCCGCTGCTTGCGACCAAGCAAAGGCAACACGCGGCAGCCGAAGAAGTCGCCTCCATCGAGCCGGCATCTGCGCCCGCGGATGACAGTGATACGGACGAGGTCGACACCGTTACGACGGCCTCGACCCCGAAGACGGATACCAAGGTCGTCAAGACCCAGAAGGTTGAGAAAGCGGAAAAGACCGAGAAGGCCGAAAAGCCAGAGAAGGTTGCCAAGGCCAGCAAGGCTGAAGATGGTCCGACCGGCTGGGTCGTCCAGATCGGCATTTCCTCCAGCAAGGACGGCGCCAGCGATCTGCTCGACTCTGCCAAGAGCAAGGGCGGCAAGGCGTTGCATTCGGCCAAGCCTTATACGCTTGCCTTTGACGGCGGCTATCGTGCCCGCTTCGGCGGCTTCGAGGACCAGAATGCGGCTGTTAACGCCTGCAAGGCCCTCAAGAAGGCCGGCGTGAAGTGCTGGGCAAGCTTGGAATAGGAGCGCGGCCACGGTTTTCCATGCCGCGTCATCCAGAGATTTACCGGATCTTGCATGCAATGTCCGGTTCTTCCGGCCACAGATGTCTATGGGGTCGGCCCTGAGTTTGTAATGTGTTACGGGGATGTGAAAATGGCGATGAACGAGAACTTTCCAGGCTTCTCGCTCGATGGCGCGGGAAAGACGAAAGCGAAGAGCTTTGCTCTTCATCCGCTGCATGAGGCAGCGCTGCGGTTGGCCGACCTCGGCCTCAACCGTTCGCGTTCGCGCAACAAGACGAAAGACCTGATCACCATCCTGCTCTGCCACGGCGCCCGCGCCTGGCGTTATTCCCAGCCGGAAGCCCACATCCATCTGCACATCACCTCGCCGAACGGCCAAGCTCCGGTGTTGATGCGACTGCGCTGAGTGAAGAATAGTGGTGCGGCGGCGCTACCGACGATCGTCGCAATGCTAGCCCGGGTGGCTACAGCAACCCCAGTTCGGAAAGCTCCCGCCTCAAATCCGCCGGGAGTTCGGCAACGCCACCAAGGCTGTCGAGGTCGCGCGGCACATCCTCTTGCGGCAGATACCGCCAACCCTGGAATGCCCGACGCGGCTGGCCGGCGGTTTCGACGACGCTCGGGTCGAGGATGAGCCGGCAGCGCTGAATGCCATCGGCATCGGTGAAGGTCTCGATGCCGAGCAGTTTCTGCCGCGCCTGCACCTGACCTTTGATCACCCAATAAAGCGAGCCGCCGTCCAACAGCTCCTCCATGCGCTTCGGCACCATCCGGGTCGTATGGGTGGTGTGCGGCTCCAGACCCGCGGCAATGGCGCTCATCGCCCGTTCGGAAACCCATTCGCGCAGGTCTTCAAGTGAGTCGGCGCCCACGCATAGTTTGATGAGATGCAAAGCCATGGCACCGTTGAAATCCTTTTGCCCGGCAGCGTCAAGCTTTTCACTGCGACATCCACAAACTCGATATCATCCTGTCCATAGATGGAACGATTCTCGGAGATGTCGATGAGGTGCGCCGACAACTACTACCCCACCAGCGAATGGACGATGGCGAATGAGCCGGACGACCTTGGATGGTCTCGTGCCGGTTTGGCGAATGCTTATGAGTTTGCAGCCTCCATCGGGTCCTCAGCCATCATGATCGTGCAAAACGGATTGGTTGTTAGCACCTGGGGAACTGTCGCCGATGTCACTGGCATTGCCTCGATGCGCAAGAGCCTGCTGAGTGCGTTGATCGGTACGCATGAAGTCGAAGGGACGATCGATCTGAACGCGACCCTGGCTGATCTCGGCATCGATGATTGCGAGCCGGCGCTGACACTTGCGGAGAAGCAGGCGACCGTTGCAGACCTTCTGATGTCGAGATCGGGAATCTATCATGCCGCAGCCGACCAGAACCCGGCAATGTTGCCGCCTCGAGGAATTCACCGCCCCGGAGAGCAGTGGTTCTACAACAATTGGAGCTTCAACATTCTTGGCGTCATCCTTGAGCGTCTGACCGGCGTTCCGATCGCGGAGGATTTTTCGCGTCGTATCGCTCAGCCATTGCGGATGCAGGATTTTCAGCCGCAGCATTTCTACTTCAAGACGATTCCCCAATCCCTGCATCCTGCCTATAAGATTAGAATGTCAGCTCGCGATCTCGCCCGCGTCGGCCTCCTCTTTATGAATTCGGGACGATGGGACGGGGTGCAGCTCATTCCGGAGGAATGGGTTCGCCGAAGCGTCAAGCCCTATACGGATCTCGGGCGCGGTGCCGGTTTCGGTTATAGCTGGTGGACCGGGCGATACATATTGCGGTCGACGGCAACATTGGTGCACCGCCATCAGGAAGAGAAGCAGTTTTACTGGGCTTCAGGCTTGGGCCACCAATACATCATGGTCTTGCCGGACATAGGAACGGTCATGGTTCACAGGGTAACCGATTCCGATAACGGCCCACGCGGGGAGCAGATCGAGCAGCTGCAGGCCATGCTTCTCGCCAGCCGCACGATCGGCGTGCCTTTGACCACGCCGATCACCGAATGACCGTCAATCCCGGCGATCAGACGAGTCCGGCGAGTTCAGCATTCCACGACATTGACGGCAAGGCCGCCGGTCGAGGTTTCCTTGTATTTTTCGCTCATGTCATAGCCGGTCTGGCGCATAGTTTCGATGCAGGCGTCGAGGGGCACAAAATGCTGGCCGTCGCCTTTGATGGCCAGTGATGCTGCCGTCACTGCCTTGACGGCGCCAAGCGCGTTGCGCTCGATGCAGGGCACCTGCACCAGGCCGGCGACGGGGTCGCAGGTCATGCCGAGATGGTGTTCCAGCGCAATCTCAGCGGCGTTTTCGATCTGCTCCGGTGTCGCGCCCATGACGGCTGCAAGCCCCGCAGCCGCCATCGCAGCCGCCGAGCCCACCTCGCCCTGACAGCCGACTTCGGCGCCGGAGATCGAGGCATTGTGCTTGATGATGCCGCCAACAGCAGCCGCGGTCAGCAGATAGTTGCGGATGCCGTCCTGGTCCCAATCCTCGTGGAAATGCTGGTAATAGCGGATCGTCGCTGGAATGACGCCAGCCGCGCCATTGGTCGGCGCGGTGACCACACGCCCGCCTGCGGCATTTTCCTCATTGACGGCCATTGCGTAGACGCTCAGCCAATCATTGGCGAGCAGCGGATTGATGCGGTTGCTGCGCCATTCCTCTTGCAGCTTGTCGTGGATGGCGCGGGCCCGGCGGCGCACTTTCAGGCCGCCCGGCATGATGCCTTCCACCTTCAAACCGCGGTCGATGCAGCTATTCATCGCCGCCCAAATGCGATCGAGCCCGGCATCGAGCTCTTCGCTGCTCATGCGCGTCTCTTCGTTGGCACGCTTCATCTGCGCGATCGAGAGGCCGGAGCGTTCGGCCATCTCCAGCATCTGTTTGGCGGTCGCGAAGGGGAACGGAATTCGCTCGCCGGAAGAGGCTTTCTTCTTGTCGGCGCGCATCTGGTCGAGCTCGGTGTCGGTAACGACGAAGCCGCCGCCGACGGAATAATAGACGCGCTTGACGAGCAGGCGTTCATCCTTGTCGAAGGCGGAAAAGCTCATGCCGTTGGCGTGGCCCGGCAGCGGCACCTTCTTGTCGAAGATCAGATCGGTCTTCGGCTGGAATTGATAGGCAGGATGGCCGGGCGGTGTAATGCGCCCGCTGCGCTCCACCTCCTCGATAACGGCATCCATCCGGTCGGGATCGACCTGGTCCGGACGCTCGCCCATCAGGCCGAGAATCACCGCCCTGCCCGTGCCGTGACCGATGCCGGTATGGGCGAGCGAGCCGTGCAAGCTGACCTTGATCGAAGCGACATGCACATTGGAGGACGGCCGTGGCCACTCGTTCGATAGTACGAGGTCCAGGAAACGATTCGCGGCCGACATCGGACCCATCGTGTGTGAACTGGAGGGCCCCACGCCGATCTTGAAAACATCGAAAACTGAAAGAAACATGGACCTTTGGTGCCTCCTCGGCAAATCGCGCGATGCCAAGGCTACGCCATCAACGCAACCCTTTACGGCGATCGACCGACATCGGATTTCATGCCTGCGACATTACATATAGGCATGATGTCGCGCAAACATAAGGCCATTGCGCCCGAATGGCCGTGCGCTACAGTCGGCGGGCATATGGACCTGGAGAATCTGCCCTCATGACGACCGCCGACTATGTCGCCCTCGCCCTCTTCGTTCTCCTCTGGGCCGCGCACAACTGGATCATCAGTAGCGCCCACTTCTTCAACCGCACCAGCCTGACGCTGGCCATGAACGAGCGCCGGCGCGAATGGATCTACAACTCGCTTCGCCGCGACCTGAAGATGATCGACACGCAGATTCTGTCCGGCCTGCAGAACGGCACCAGTTTCTTCGCCTCGACGTCGATCTTCGCCATTGGTAGCTGCTTCGCCTTGCTCGGCGCCACCGACAAGGTCAACGCCTTCTTCTCCGACCTGCCCTTTATCATCAACGGCGGCCGCGGCGCCTTCGAGATCAAGGTCGCGGGTCTCGCCTGCCTATTCGGTTACGCCTTCTTCAAATTCGGCTGGGCCTATCGTCTCTTCAACTATTGCACCATCCTCTTTGGCTCCTTGCCGATGCGGGAGGATGCCGAACTCGACCCCTTGGGGGCGGAACGCGCCGCCGAACGTGTCATCCGCATGAATGTCATCGCCGCACGCAATTTCAATGCTGGGCTAAGAGCCATCTTTCTCTCAATCGGCTATCTCGGTTGGTTCCTGAGCCCTTACGTATTCATCGTCACGACGATGTTCATCATCATCGTTCTGGTCCGCCGGCAGTTTTTTTCCGATGCGCGTCTGGCCATCATGGATATCGATGTGCCATGACATCGCGGCGCCCGCTCCAGTGAGCCTCTATTCCTGTGAGACAGTACAGACGACTTGAATTCATGCCTGGAAGGACCCGCCGATGGCCGTTATAGCCGAAAGCACCGATGCGCCGCAGAAATCGCCCCGCATCGGCATTCTGGACACGGCCCGCGGCATCGCGCTTCTGGCGATGGCGAGCTATCATTTCACCTGGGATTTCGAGTTCTTCGGCTATCTCGAATCGGGCACGGCGGAGACGGGCTGGCTGAAAATCTATGCGCGCGCCATCGCAAGCACGTTCCTGTTTCTCGCTGGCTTCAGCCTCGTGCTGGCCAACACGCCCGAGATCCGCTGGCGCCCCTATTTCAAGCGCCTCGGCATGATTGTTGCCGCCGCTGCGGCGATCTCCATCGTCACCTTCATCGGCATGCGTGACGAATGGATATTCTTCGGCATCCTGCACAGCATCGCCGCGGCTAGCATCATCGGCCTGCTCTTCCTGCGCCTGCCTGCTTTCGCCACGCTGCTTATAGCTGTCCTGCTCGCGGCCGGCATTCTTATCGATAATGTCGTCGCGCCGTTTTCGCTGCATTCCGCTGTCTTCGACGCGCCCTGGCTCTGGTGGGTCGGCTTGTCCGAGAACCTGCCGCGTTCGAATGACTACGTACCGGTCTTCCCCTGGCTGACGCCCTTCCTTTTTGGCCTCGGCGTGGCGCAACTGGCCACATCATTCGGGTGGCTTCGGCCACTGGCAAAACTCGGTCCCGGCCGGAATCTGATCGCGCGAGCGGGCCGTCACAGCCTGATCTTCTACCTCGTCCACCAGCCGGTGCTCTTCGGCCTCGTCTATCTGCTTTCGCTGGTCGCACCCGCGCCGCCGCCCGACCCCACGCTCACCTATATGAGGCAATGCCGGGCATCCTGCGTACGCTCCGGCAGCGAAACCATGTGCCGCAGCTTTTGCCAGTGCACGCTCGATAAATTGCAGGCACAAAACCTCTTTTCGCCCCTGGAATCCGGTGAAATCAAAGCAGATAGCGATGAACGAGTAAACCGAATCGCGTTACAGTGTTCGGAGCAAGCGCAATGACAGGGTTATTCTATGAATGCCTATCGTTCCAAGTCGCTGAGTTTTCCATGGCCGCCTTTAGTTTATAGTCTTGCAGTTATAACGGCGCTTTATCTGAGAAAGGACTATCCTGTGTACTTGCCCCATCTTTGGGCCATCGTCGCCTGGGGTGTCGGCGCCATTTTGACCATTGTTGCGGTCACGCTGAACGTCTGGGCAGTGAAGACATTGATGGATAGCCGAACGACCGTGCTGACGCAGCGTTGTACGGCGCATCTGGTAACGAAAGGGCCGTTCCGCTTTACCCGCAATCCGACCTACCTCGGCTATACGCTGCTGATGGCGGGCCTCGGTTTGATGATCGGCAATGTCTGGTTCCTCGCTATGGCTGCCGTCGCGGCGGCCTTGACCACACTGCTGGTCATTCGCTGCGAGGAGATGCACCTGCTCTCCCGCTTCGGCTGCGAATTCGAGTTTTATTGCAAGCACACGCGGCGCTGGCTTTGAAACCAGAGAGTGCCTGCACGAAGCCGCAGAACCGTTTAGTCGCTACTTATCGGCTTTCGACGAGAAGTAAAATCCGACCAATCTTCGTTCTCGTGCGTTGCACTAGGTCCATCGCGACCGAATCATTTTCACCAGCATAAAGATCGAATTCACGGACTTTTTCCCTGTCAGAAACCCCTTCCAGCCGGGTCGATGTTTTCCAGGTTAGAAAAGAGCAGTCGAGGTCGCCGCACTGGACGTTGACTTCGCCCGCCAAATATTGATTCGAATCGATGGTAACGCTCAGCTGAACGTGAGTGTCCTGGTTGTCGATAAGCTGACAGCGAACATGAAATCGGCAAATGAGCTGGCCATAGATCGCATCCTTGCCATCCAGTAAAAGGGCATAGGCAACCGGGATATCGGCATTCTCATTATCGGCCGCTTGGGAGTTGCCGACATTCAACGGAACGAGTGCGATCCCTATCGCGAAGACGAAGCTAAATCTTGCCGCCATACGCCATAACCCTCTGTGAACGCTCGGCTTCTACAGAGCATTCTCGTTGGGATTGTGGCGGCGGCGATGCGTCCTGTACTTTGACGGTAGTAATCAAGTCCCCACGCCGATCTCAGCCAAGCGGCCGAGGCAGGCCTCTTCGACATTGTCGAGTTCGGTCAGCGTGTCTTCGATATCCTTGCGCTTCTGGCGCAGCTCCTCGCGCTTTTCGTCGACGCGTTTCATCAGGAGTTTCAACTGGCCGATTTCACCCGGCGGTTCCTTGTAGACCTGGATGATCTCGCGGATTTCGGCAATGGTGAAGCCGATGCGGCGGCCGCGCAGGATTTCCTGGATCAGGCGGCGGTCGGCTGGCCGGAATAGGCGCGTGCGCCCCCTGCGTTCCGGATGAATAAGACCTTCGTCCTCGTAGAAACGCAGCGTTCGGGTGGAGACCCCGAATTCCCGCGTCAGCTCCGTTATGCTATAATACCTGTCCAACAAATAGTCCGCCTCTCTCGTACGAAGCTCATAATATTGACTTTTACGTAATAGTCAATTTCCGCACGGCGGCGATAGGCCTTTGAACTTCAGAAGATGCCCTGGATTCAATGGACTAGCGGCCTTAATGAATAGCGAACCACCAGGTCGCCAGACCCAGGAATGAGAAATATCCCGTACAATCCGTGACCGTCGTGACGAATGCCGACGAGGCGATCGCCGGGTCGGCGCCGAATCGATGCAGCACAAGCGGCAGAAGAATGCCGCCAAGGGCGGCTGCCACCAGATTGATGATCATCGCCGCGGCGATGACGATGCCGAGCTGGAAATCATGGAACCAGAAAGTGGCAATCGCACCCATGATGATGGCGAAGAGAATGCCATTGAGGACGCCGACGCTCGCCTCCCTGCGGATGACGCGAAAGGCGTTGTAAATATCGAGGTCGCCGGTTGCGAGCGCCCGCACGGTGACCGTCATCGTCTGCGTACCGGCATTGCCACCCATCGACGCGACGATGGGCATCAGTACGGCAAGTGCAACCATTTTCTCAATCGCGCCGTCGAAAACATTGATAATGCTGGAGGCCAGGATGGCCGTGATCAGATTGATCGCCAGCCAGACAAAGCGTGAGCGCACGATCGAAGTGACGTTGTCGGACAGCTCTTCGTCGCCGACGCCGCCAAGGCGCTTGATGTCCTCGTCAGCCTCCTCATGGATGACGTCGACCACGTCGTCGATGGTTAGCACACCAACGAGGCGTTCGTTCTCGTCAACGACTGCGGCAGACAGCAGGTCGTATTGCTCGAAGACCTCCGCCGCCTCTTCCTGGTCCATCACTGCCGGAATCGGGTGCGAGGTCTCTCGCATGATGCTCTCGACCTTGGTCTGTCGTTTGGTGCGCAGGATACGGTCGAGGTCGACGCTGCCGAGCAGCTTGAAGGTCGGGTCGATGACGAAGATCTGGGTGAAGGCTTCCGGCAGTTCCTCCTCTTCGCGCATATAGTCGATCGTCTGGCCGACCGTCCAGAATGGCGGCACGGCTATGAATTCCGTCTGCATGCGGCGGCCGGCTGACTGTTCGGGGTATTCGAGGGCGCGCCGCAGTCGTACCCGCTCGGTGAACGGCAGTTGCGACAGGATCTCGTCGCGGTCTTCCTGATCGAGGTCTTCAAGAATGTAGACGGCATCGTCTGAATCGAGCTCGCCGATACCGGCGGCGATCTGGTCGTTCGGCAGTTGGTCGACGATCTCCATGCGGATCGCCTCGTCCACCTGCGTCAGCGCCGTCATGTCGAAGTCGTCGCCGAGCAATTGCACTAGTGCCAGACGTTCGTCGGGAGGCAGCGATTCCAGGAGGTCGCCGAGCTCGGACTCGTGCAGTCGCACGACATTTTGCTGCAGGAATGGAATATCGTCCCGTTCGATCGCATTACTGACTTCAGTCAGGAAATCGGAGCGGACAACGCCGTCCTCGTCGTAGATATCAGGATGGGTTTCTGCGGAGGCCTTGCGAACGCGTTCGCCTTCGTCGGTCGTCGTCATTTGCCGCCTCGCTTCCTGCGTCTGCTTACGGAAATCCAAGATTTCCTCTTGGAGAATGACGGCAAAAAGCTGATTGTCAACAATTGGATAGACGGAAATGCTGATATTGTATGTCGTGTCTGTAAGACAGTGGCGCAAGCCTCGTCTTGCCCCTATCCTTAAGCCGCGAACATGTCGTCCCATCAACAGAGAGAGCCGTGCCAGTCCGTCCCATCATCCGTTTTCCCGACCCGTTGCTGAAAACAGCCTGCGCGCCCGTAACTGCTTTCGACGATCGCCTGCGCGGGCTCGCCACCGATCTCTTGGATACCATGCGCGCCGCTCCCGGCGTCGGAATCACCGCCGCTCATATCGGCGTGCTCCAGCGTGTTACCGTGATCGAGCTCAGCCGTGAGGACGGCCTACGCACCTATGTCAATCCGGAGATCATCTGGTTTTCCGCAGAGACGATGCGGCACATGGAGGGCAGCGTCTCCATGCCCGGCTTCACGGACGAGATCGTCAGGCCGAAGGCGATCCGCTTCCGCTACCAGGATATGGACGGTCAGGTGCACGAGGCTGAAGCCGAGGGTTTTCTTGCCGTCTGCATTCAGCATGAGGTCGACCAGCTCGACGGTCTGTTCTGGCTGCAGCGTCTTTCAAAATTGAAGCGCGACCGGCTTGTGAAGAAATGGGAAAAGGCGAAGGCCTGATTCGGCGTCCGCACATAAAAATGCGGGCGCCCTTGAAGCGCCCGCCTGATTTCCTGCATGAAGCGTAGATCAGCCCTTCAGCTTGGTGTTGCAGAGGCTGTAATAGCCGCCGCCCTTCTGGATCCACTTCAGGCCGGCAAGGGTGTTCTTGGCCTTGGCGTCGTTATAGGCATCGACACAGGTGTGGAAGCGGCCCTTGCCGGGCGTTTCGCTCGCATATTTGGGATCGATGGCCTTCGGGAAGGTTACGCCGGCCGGCGCTGCGGTCGTTGCCTTCGGCGGCTCCTTGGCAGGCGGGTTGGCTGCATCCGGCTCACCGGTGCTGGCCTTGGCGGCAGTTGTCGTCTTGGCTGTGGTAGTAGTGGTCTTGGCCGGTGCCGTGGTCGTCGGCGCGGTGGTGGTCGTAGCGCTTGCATCGGCGGCGCACTGGGAGGCGCGGAAATCATTCCACGACTGACCGTTCAGGGTACCCGCCGTCTTGGCGGCCTGATACTTGGCACTGCATTCCTTCATCGTCAGCGCAGAAGCCGGCGATGAGAGGGCCATCGAGCCCACAACTGCAAGAGACGCAAAAGACATCAACAGGATGGCACGACTGGTCATTGGCAAATCCTCCGCTCTATGACGAGTGTCGAAACTATTAAGCATCCCCGCCCCTTCGCTTGTCAATTGACGCACGAGTCGTGAGCGATCAACGACACCATATGGGGAAGAACATGAACGGTAACTGTACGGAAATAACGATCAAAGGGAGCATTTTGCTCTGAGATGCAACTTTTAAAGGAAATGGCGACTCCGATCGCCAGAAAGCAAAAAACCCGCCGAAGCGGGTTTTTGGTGCGGTCGAGAAGACTCGAACTTCCACGGGTTGCCCCACAGCGACCTCAACGCTGCGCGTCTACCAATTCCGCCACGACCGCATCGTGGTAGGGCCGGATTGCTCCGGCGCGGCTGCATGTAGCAAAAGCATTCGGGGGGCACAAGAGCGATATGTCAGATTTTTTAACATTCCCACACAGCTCCCTGGAGCACGCCTTCGGATTCACGGCATCTGTCTTGTAGATGTTTGAATTCTTGTCCAAATGGCTCCATATGTTGATAACCCGTCGGCGCGCCAAATTTCTGTGAGCTGTCTGCCGAACAGGCACAAAGGACTTGCTGATGCTACGCACCGATCTCCAACATCAAATGTTTCCGCTCGCCGGCTCGCCGCCTGTGCGTTGGCGTATCACCGATGGTCTGGTGCCCTATGACGAAGCTGTGGCGACTATGGAGGCGGAGGTGGCCGCGATCTCCGAAGGTCTGGCGCCGGAGCTCGTCTGGTTGGTCGAGCATCCCCCCTTATATACGGCAGGCACCAGCGCCAATGCGGCTGACCTCATCGAACCCGATCGTTTTCCGGTTTTCGCCACCGGCCGCGGCGGCGAATATACCTATCACGGCCCCGGCCAGCGGGTCGCCTATGTCATGCTGGATCTGAAGCGCCGACGCCAGGATATCCGCGCCTTCGTGGCCGCACTGGAAGAAGTCATCATCCGGACCCTCGATTCGATGAACGTCCGTGGCGAGCGGCGCGAGGATCGTGTCGGCGTCTGGGTGCGGCGTCCGGAGAAGCCGTTGCTGCCTGATGGAACCATGGCGGAAGACAAGATCGCCGCTTTCGGCATCCGCGTGCGCAAATGGGTGACGTTTCATGGTCTGTCGCTGAATGTCGACCCCGATCTTGGCCATTTCTCGGGCATCGTGCCCTGCGGCATTTCCGCTTACGGCGTCACTAGTCTCGTCGACCTGGGCCTGCCGGTGATGATGGCCGATGCGGATATCCGCCTGCGGGAGGCTTTCGAGCAGATATTCGGCGAAACCGCCAATGAGTCTCGATGAGGCTCAATGCGCGACGTCCTTGCTGACATTGCGCAGCCGGATTTGATGGTCCAGCCTCTCGATCTGGCGCGTCGTCGTCTCGATCAGACGGCCTATTTCCTGGTGGGCGGAGCGCAGCCGCGAAAGTTCGATCTTGACGGCTTCCAGTGCCCGCTCATCGCTGTCCTCGCCCGGGCCGTCGCCCGCGCCGGTCATCAGCCAAGCCGGTGAAACGCCGAACATGGCGGCCATTTTGACCAGAACGGATGGTTGCGGCTCCGCACGGTCCGATTCCCAGGCGAGCATCGTCTCCTGCCTTACCCCCAATTGGCTTGCCAGCGATTCGAGGCTGATGCCGGCGGCGTCGCGGGCCATGGAAAGGCGTCCACCCAGAGTATCGTCGCCTTCATCCGAAAAAACGGTCGTTTCTTGTTCCGTCTTCAACATCGGTGCGATCCTTGTTTTGGTCACGCCGGTGAATTTCTGTGCGGCGCGCTTATTTTTTAGCGGATTTACCATGCACACATAGGTCTAGGGGCGTCATGTCGCCACCGCGTTCTGGCCAAATTGGCAAAGTCCGGCGTTTCGCGGCAAATGGTGTGATGAATTGGCAACGGTACATCGATACCATGCCTTGATCGGGTGACGTTCCTGTGTTTGATGGCCCGTCATGTCGGATATATCAGCCTCTTCCACCCGTCAGAATCCGCTGCAAGGCATGGCGATCATGGCCAGCGCCATGATCGTTCTGCCGGTGATGGATGCGATCGCCAAATACATGGCGACCTTCGAGGCGATGTCGCCGGGACAGGTGACCTTCTACCGATTCTTCTTCCAGCTCGTCTGCACCCTGCCGCTGCTCTTCGCCGCCTTCGGCTGGGCAGCGCTTTCGGCCAAACGGCCCTGGGTGAACCTTTTGCGCGGCGCGCTGCATGGTGCTGCAAGCCTGCTGTTCTTCGTAGCGGTCAAATATATGCCGCTTGCCGATGTTTTCGCGATCTATTTCGTCGAACCGTTCATGCTGGCAGCGCTTTCGGCGCTGTTTCTTGGCGACAAGGTCGGCTGGCGGCGCTGGCTGGCAATCATCGTCGGCTTCGGCGGCGCGATGATCGTCATTCAGCCGAGTTTCGAGATTTTCGGTTGGAAGGCCCTGCTGCCGGTCGCCTGCGCCTTTCTTTATGCGCTTTATCTCTTTATGAACCGGGCGGTTGGCATGGCGGATTCGCCTTTGACCATGCAGACCATGGCCGGCATTGGCGGTACGATCTTCATGGCCGCTGCACTTTGGATAGGGGCGTCCGCTGGCGTTGGCGATTTTGCACCGTCCCTGCCCGCCTCCTGGCTCGGTCTGGTGCTGCTGCTGATTCTCGGCTCGATCTCCGGCTATGCGCATATGCTGGTCGTCCGCGCATTCCGGCTGGCACCGCTGTCGCTGCTGGCGCCCTTTCAGTATTTCGAGATCATCTCGGCAACCATTCTCGGTTATGCGCTGTTCGGGGACTTTCCCAATCTTTCCAAATGGATCGGCATACTGATCATCGTCGGATCTGGCCTTTTCATCATCTGGCGTGAGCGCGTTCAGTCGCGATCGATGAAATCGGCCTGAATACACCCATCTTCCGCATGGACCGTTGGTGCGATTTATGGCTAAAACGCTGATAGGGCTATGCATTGGGCGGAGTTTTCATGTTCAAGAAAATCCTGATCGCCAACCGGGGCGAGATCGCCTGCCGCGTGATCAAGACTGCGCGCCGGATGGGGATCCTGACTGTGGCGGTCTATTCCGACGCCGATCGTGACGCCCTGCATGTCGAAATGGCCGATGAGGCCGTGCATATCGGTGCAGCCCCCGCGGCCGAAAGTTATCTCGTTGCCGAAAAGATCATCGCCGCCTGCAAGGAAACAGGGGCCGAAGCGGTGCACCCAGGCTATGGGTTCCTCTCCGAGCGGGCCTCCTTTTGCGAGGCGCTGGAGAAGGAAGGCATCATCTTCATCGGTCCGAAGCCGAAGGCCATCAGGGCGATGGGCGACAAGATCGAATCGAAGAAGTTCGCCAACGCCGCCAAGGTCTCCACCGTGCCGGGCTATCTCGGCGTTATCGACGATGCCGATCATGCCGAAAAGATCGCCGCCGAGATCGGCTATCCCGTCATGATCAAGGCATCCGCCGGTGGCGGCGGCAAAGGCATGCGCATCGCCTGGAGCGACGCCGAAGTGCGCGACGGTTTCGAGCGCGCCCGCTCTGAGGCGAAGAGTTCCTTCGGTGACGATCGCGTCTTTATCGAGAAATTCGTGGTCGATCCGCGGCATATCGAAATCCAGGTATTGGCGGATGCCCATGGCAATGTCACCTATCTCGGCGAGCGCGAATGCTCCATCCAGCGCCGGAATCAGAAGGTCGCCGAAGAGGCGCCCTCGCCTTTCCTCGACGAAACCACACGCAAGGCCATGGGCGAACAATCCGTCGCGCTCGCCAAGGCGGTCGATTATCAGAGCGCCGGAACGGTCGAATTCATCGTCGACCGCGACCGCAATTTCTATTTCCTTGAGATGAACACGCGCCTGCAGGTCGAACATCCCGTTACGGAGCTTGTTACCGGTATCGATCTTGTCGAACAGATGATCCGCGTCGCTGCCGGCGAAACGCTGCCTTTTGCGCAGGATGATATCAAGCTGAACGGCTGGGCGATCGAAAGCCGGCTCTATGCCGAAGATCCCTATCGAAATTTCCTGCCTTCGATCGGGCGGCTCACGCGCTATCGGCCGCCGCGCGAGGGCAAGGGCGGCAACAGCATTATTCGCAATGATACCGGCGTCTTCGAGGGCGCTGAAATCTCGATGTATTATGACCCGATGATCGCCAAGCTTTGCACCTGGGCGCCGACGCGGCTTGAAGCGGTCGACGCGATGGGCGAAGCGCTGGATGGTTTCCTTGTCGACGGCATCGCACACAACATGCCGTTCCTGTCGGCGCTGATGAAGCATCCGCGCTGGCGTGAAGGCCGCCTCTCCACCGGTTTCATCGCGGAGGAATATCCGAACGGTTTTGCGCCGATGACGCCGGACGACGGCGAATCTGCTGCGCTTGCCGCCATTGCTCTTTCCTGCAGCCTTATCGATGCCAACCGCCGCGAGCGCTACGCTGACCGTTTGCGGCAGGCGACGGCGCCGCTGCGCGAGGAGTGGATGGTCAAGCTCGGTCCGCACTATATTCCCGTGACGCTGCTGGACGGGCTCGTGACCATTCCATTCGAAATGGACATGCAGATCAACGGCGCGACCCTGGCAGTCGCGACCGATTGGCGCCCGGGTAACGCCGTTTGGGCCGGAACGGTCGGCGGGCGGAAGATGACCGCCCAAATTCGTCCCTTTCTGAACGGCTTGCGCCTCGACTGGCAAGGTCTGTCTGTCCAGGCCAAGATCTTTACGCCGCGCCAGGCGGAACTCGACAAATTGATGCCGGTCAAGCTGCCACCGGATACCTCGAAGATGCTGCTCTGCCCCATGCCTGGCCTCGTCGTCGCTATTGCCGTCGCGCAAGGCCAGGAGGTTAAGGCCGGCGAGACGCTGGCAATCGTCGAGGCGATGAAGATGGAGAACGTCCTGCGGGCCGAGCGCGACCTTGTTGTTGGCAAGATCAACGCCAAGCCCGGCGAAAGCCTCGCTGTCGATGCGGTGATCATGGAATTTGCCTAATCCGTATTCGCTACTAAACCACTGATTTTTCGCTTGAGCCGTCTGGCGCGACCATGCCAATGTTCACGCTAATCAAAACATTATTTTGGAAGGGATGAGACGATGGATGTGCGCGCCGCCGTAGCCGTTGCCGCTGGAAAACCGCTCGAAGTCATGACTGTGCAGCTCGATGGCCCGAAGGCCGGCGAAGTGCTGATCGAGGTCAAGGCGACGGGCATCTGCCACACCGACGATTTCACCCTGTCGGGCGCCGATCCGGAAGGCCTGTTTCCGGCGATCCTCGGCCATGAAGGCGCCGGCATCGTCGTCGACGTCGGCTCCGGCGTCACCTCGGTCAAGAAGGGCGATCACGTCATTCCGCTTTATACGCCCGAATGCCGCGAATGCCCGTCGTGCCTGTCGCGCAAGACCAATCTGTGCACGGCGATCCGTTCGACCCAGGGCCAAGGGCTGATGCCGGATGGTACCTCGCGCTTTTCGATCGGCAAGGACAAGATCCATCACTATATGGGCTGCTCGACCTTCGCCAATTATACGGTGCTGCCGGAGATCGCCGTCGCCAAGGTCAATCCCGACGCCCCCTTCGACAAGATCTGCTATATCGGCTGCGGGGTGACGACCGGCATCGGCGCGGTCATCAACACCGCCAAGGTGGAGATGGGCGCAACGGCGATCGTCTTCGGCCTCGGCGGCATCGGTTTGAACGTCATCCAGGGGCTGAGGCTTGCCGGTGCCGACATGATCATCGGCGTCGACCTCAACAATGACAAGAAGGCCTGGGGCGAACGCTTCGGCATGACGCATTTCGTCAATCCGAAGGAGGTCGGCGACGACATCGTGCCTTATCTCGTCAACATGACGAAGCGCGGCGCCGACCAGATCGGCGGGGCCGACTACACCTTCGACTGCACCGGCAACACCAAGGTGATGCGCCAGGCACTGGAAGCCTCGCATCGCGGCTGGGGCAAGTCCGTCGTCATCGGCGTTGCCGGCGCCGGCCAGGAGATTTCCACGCGTCCCTTCCAGCTGGTCACCGGCCGCACCTGGATGGGCACGGCCTTCGGCGGTGCTCGCGGCCGCACCGACGTTCCGAAGATCGTCGACTGGTACATGGAAGGCAAAATCCAGATCGATCCGATGATTACCCACACCATGCCGCTCGAAGACATCAACAAGGGCTTCGAGCTGATGCATTCGGGGGAAAGCATCCGCAGCGTCGTGCTTTACTAAGGCGGTCACAGACTGCGACGGCGCGGGAAAACGCTGCACGACTTTGAATAGCGCACGGCCTTTTGGCAAATCGATCCTGATTTGGGGCTGTGGGCAACCAAGGAGGAGGAGCTGAACATGCCAAGTCAAGTATCGATACACCCGGCGCTCGACGGCGGAGTGAAGGCGGGACAGGCGAATTTCAGCGGTGGGACGCTGGTCTGCGCCTGCACCGATCGCCCTGTCAAAGTCGCCATCACAGGCGGAATTGCCCACAATCACGCCTGTGGCTGCACGAAATGCTGGAAGCCGCAGGGAGCGACATTCTCGGTCGTCGCCGTGACTGCTCATGAGAACGTTAAGGTTCTCGAAAACGGCGACAAGCTTGCCATTGTCGATCCGGACGCCCTGATTCGCCGCCATGCCTGCAAAGAATGCGGCGTGCACATGTACGGGCCGGTGGAACGCGACCACGCCTTCAAGGGTCTCGATTTCATTCATCCCGAGCGTTTTCAGGAAAGCGGCTGGCCTGAACCTACATTCGCCGCCTTCGTGTCCTCGATCATCGAATCCGGAACGCCGCCCTCCACCATGGCCTCCGTGCGCAGCCGGCTGAAGGAGCTTCGCCTCGAGCCCTATGATTGCCTGAACCCGCCACTTATGGATGCCATCGCAACCTGGGTGGCGAAAAAGGCGGGCACGTTAAGAGAATAGGTCTGGCCCCTGATGGCGGACTTCGCTAAACCACGGCTGCGCGTTCAGTCGAATGCGCAGCGCCCTGTAATGAAACAGCTTTTGTTCCGATGATTTACGTCGATGCCGATGCCTGTCCGGTCAAGCCGGAAATTTTGAAAGTGGCCGAGCGCCACGGCATCGAGGTGACGCTTGTCGCCAATTCCGGCCTTCGCCCGTCGCGCGATCCGATGGTGAAGAACGTCATCGTCTCCAACGCTTTTGACGCTGCCGACAACTGGATCGCGGAGCATGCCGGTCCTGGCGATATCGTCGTCACCGCCGATGTACCGTTGGCCGGGCGCTGCGTAGCTGCCGGCGCGCTGGTGACCGGGCCTACCGGCCGCGTCTTCGACGTCGCCAATATCGGCATGGTCACCGCCATGCGCGATCTCGGCGCGCATCTGCGTGAGACCGGTGAGAGCAAGGGCTATAACGCCGCTTTCTCGCCACGCGACCGCTCCGCCTTCCTCGAAACCTTTGACCGGCTCTGCCGGCGAGCTAAAGCTCATAATTCGCCTGGAGGTCAGCCTTGAACATCATTTCCCAGAACACCGCTTTCGGCGGCATGCAAGGCGTCTTTTCGCATGCGTCCGAGGCTTGCCAATGCGAAATGACCTTCGCGGTTTTCGTGCCGCCGCAGGCGATCAAACAGCCCTGCCCGGTCCTCTGGTATCTCTCCGGCCTCACCTGCACCCATGCCAACGTGATGGAAAAAGGCGAATATCGCCGCATGGCGGCAGAGCTCGGCCTGATCATTGTCTGCCCCGACACCAGCCCGCGCGGTAACGATGTTCCTGACGAACTGACCAATTGGCAAATGGGCAAAGGCGCCGGCTTCTATCTCGACGCCACCGAGAAGCCGTGGGCTGAAAACTACCAGATGTACACCTACGTCACCGAGGAGTTGCCCGCCTTCGTCAGCCAGCATTTCCGCATGGACATGGCGCGGCAAGGCATTTTCGGTCATTCCATGGGCGGCCATGGTGCGATGACGATTGCGCTGAAAAATCCGGATCGCTTCAAGAGCTGCTCCGCCTTCGCGCCGATCGTGCGGCCCTCGACGGCGGACTGGTCGGCACCGGCCCTTGAGAAATATCTTGGGGCCGACAAGGCTGCCTGGCGGAAATACGACGCTTGCGCGCTGGTCGATGACGGAGCGCGTTTCCCGGAATTCCTGATCGACCAGGGCAAAGCCGACGGTTTCCTCGAAAACGGCCTGCGTCCATGGTTGTTCGAAGAGGCGATCAAGGGCACCGGCATCGGCCTGACGCTACGCATGCACGAGCGCTACGATCACTCCTACTACTTCATCTCCAGCTTCATGGACGATCATCTGAAGTGGCATGCCGAACGGCTGGCATGAAACGGGTGGCATAGCAGCCATGCGGCCCCCAGCTTGAAAAGCCAATTCAGCTGAGGCATATGTTCCCTCGCGCAGACGACTGCGGCGGCCGGTACCCAACGCCGGCTGTAAGACACTGCGGGGACGGCCTCGCTCTCAAAAAGGAGCGTAACATGGCTTGGTTCCTGCTTTTCCTCGCAGGTTTGTTCGAAATCGGTTGGGCCGTCGGGCTGAAATATACCGATGGCTTTACTCGGCCGATCCCCACAGGCCTCACTCTCATCTCCATGGTGGCCAGCGTCCTGCTGCTCGGCCTGGCGGTGAAGACCTTGCCGATGGGCACGGCTTACGCGGTCTGGACCGGCATCGGCACGGTCGGCACCGTTCTACTCGGCATCTGGCTGCTCGGCGATCCCGCCACCCTCGTTCGCCTGTTCTGTATCGGCCTGATCGTCGCAGGCATCGCCGGGCTCAAGCTCGTCGCCTGAGCCTGCCTTGCCTATCAGCGCAGGCGATTGTCCAGTGCCCAGCGGCCCGGCCCGGCAAAAACCAGGTACAAGAAGATGAAGCAGAAGAGAATCGGGCCGTCACCCTGATTGTTGGCGGGGAAAAAGTCGATCTGCATATGCACCATGAAGTAGGCGAAAGCCATTTCACCGCTGAGGATGAAGGCGACCGGCCGGGTAAAGAGCCCGAGCAAAATCAGGATGCTGCCGATAAGCTCAATCACGCCGGCAACGAAAAACAGCGGTGTGACTTCAAAAGGTGCTGCGGGAAAATTGAAGAGCTTTTGAGTGGCGTGCTCGAAAAACAGCACTGCCGTCACGATTCTGAGGACCGCAAGGGCGGCGGGCTGATACTGCGACAGGCGCTCGAAAGCCGACATGAAATTCTCCGTTTGAACTGAGAAAGCGGCCGGTATCTCTAAGGGATTATGGTCGCTTTCCGTTGGCACCGGAGTCAACACGCCAACGGCAAATTTATTCGCCGGGCTCGGATGTCAATCCAAGCCCGGCAAGATCGCATATTAGCTCTTGCGATTGTCGATAGCCAATACACCCGGGCCCGAGAAGATCAGGAGCAGGAAGACGAAGCAGAACAGGATGGCTGCGTCGCCGCCATTGTTGGCAGGGAAGAAGTTCTTCGGCATATGCGCCATGAAATAAGCGACTGCCATGTTGCCGCACAGGATGAAGGCGACTGGACGGGTGAACAGGCCGAGGAAAATCGCCAGCCCGCCAAAGGCTTCCAGAATGCCTTGAACCAAAAGCAGTGTCGGCAGAGGGCCGTCGGCGTGAGCGCCGGCCGGGAAGCCGAGAAGCTTCTGTGTGCCATGCTCCATAAACTGCAGGCCGGTCATGAGGCGCAGCAGAGTCAAGGCGTAAGGCTGATATTGATTCAGACGTTCGGAAAGCGTCATTTTCTACTCCAGTTTCGTTTCCTGGAGCAACAATTAGGTCGCGATGGTGAGAAGGTGAAGACACGCCTTCTGACACCCAATCAAATCTTCGTGTAAAATCCGTGACTTGTTGTCACATCCTTAAAGCGGAATATTGTCATGCTTTTTCCAGGGATTGGTCAGATCCTTGTTGCGCAGCATTCTCAGCCCGTGCGCCAGCCGTCGCCGGGTTGAGTGCGGCATGATCACTTCGTCGATATAGCCGCGCTCGGCGGCAACGAAGGGTGACAGAAAACGGTCCTCATACATCTTTGTATGCGCCGCGATCTTGTCGGGATGGGCGATATCCTTGCGGAAGATGATCTCGACCGCACCCTTTGCGCCCATGACGGCGATCTGCGCCGTCGGCCAGGCATAATTGAGATCACCACGCAGATGCTTCGACGCCATGACGTCATAGGCGCCACCGAAGGCCTTGCGGGTGATGACGGTCAGTTTCGGCACGGTGGCTTCGGCATAGGCGAAAAGCAGCTTGGCACCATGCTTGATCAGCCCGCCATATTCCTGCGCGGTCCCCGGCAGAAATCCGGGTACGTCGACAAAGGTGACGATCGGGATGTTGAAGCAATCGCAGAAGCGCACGAAACGCGCCGCCTTGCGCGAGGCGTCGCTGTCGAGCACGCCCGCCAGCACCATCGGCTGATTGGCGACGAAGCCGACCGTCGCGCCCTCGATACGGCCGAAACCACAAACGATGTTCTTGGCGAAGCTTGCCTGGATCTCGAAGAAATCGCCCTCGTCCGCCACCTTCAGGATCAGCTCCTTGATGTCATAGGGCTTGTTGGCATTGGCCGGGATCAGCGTATCGAGCGATGTATCGGGATCGGTGACGGATTGATAGCACTCGATCTCCGGAAGATCAGCGGTATTCGACTGCGGCAGAAAATCGATGAGCCGGCGAACCTGCAGCAACGTGTCGATGTCGTTGTCGTAGGCGGCATCGGCGATCGAAGATTTCGTCGTATGCACCGAGGCGCCGCCAAGCTGCTCCGATGTCACCGTTTCGTTGGTGACGGTCTTCACCACATCCGGGCCGGTGACGAACATGTAGGACGTATCGCGCACCATGAAGATGAAATCGGTCATAGCCGGCGAATAGACATCGCCGCCGGCGCAAGGACCCATGATGATCGAGATCTGCGGTATGACGCCGGAAGAGAGAACGTTGCGCTGAAACACCTCGGCATAGCCGCCGAGCGCCGCCACGCCCTCCTGGATGCGTGCGCCGCCGGCATCATAGATGCCGACAATCGGCGCCCGGTTCTTCAGCGCCATGTCCTGAACCTTCATGATCTTCTCGGCATGCGCTTCCGAAAGCGAGCCACCGAAAACCGTGAAATCCTTGGCAAAGAGAAAGACCGTGCGGCCGTTGACGGTGCCCCAGCCGGTGACCACGCCGTCGCCAGCGATCTTGCTTTTGTCCATGCCGAAATCAATCGAGCGATGCTCGACGAACATGTCGAACTCTTCGAAGGAGCCTTCGTCGAGGAAGATTTCGATGCGCTCGCGCGCCGTCAGCTTGCCGCGTGCATGCTGCGCATCGATACGCGCCTGCCCGCCTCCGAGCCTTGCGATCTCTCGGCGACGTTCCAATTCCTGCAGGATCTCTTTCATGATGGTCCTCTTCTCCGCTTATCCGGCTTAGCATGGCGCGGCAGCACTTTGAAGCTGCCGGCTCAGTTCACCAGCGGCGGCGCCTTCAGCACGAAGATGGAGCGGATGCGGGCCGCAATATCCTCAGCCATCAGATCGTCGGCCGCGGTCGGATCCGGAGTGAAGTTCGACGTCTCGAAGGAGGCCATGGCAACCACTGCACCAGTATCGAGCGCAGCGGCGTCGACATTGATCTTCGCTGCATTGCGATCCTTGTTGAAGCTGCGCCCCTTGCGGACATCCGTCAGGCGGATGGTGAGCGCCACCTTCGGCAATGGTGTATCGCGGGTCGTCACGGCGATGGCAGCGTTGACGCGCTCGCTGATGGCAGAAAGCAGCTTCGGCGAAACAGGCGGCACCGACTGATCGGCGACGACAGTGGCACTGCGCACATCATAGGCCGGAGTTGACGGCTTCGGCGTGAGCGACCAACTCGAACATGCAGCCAGCGCTAAACATCCCGCGAGCGCCAATACGGCGCCCGACCTCAACAACATCATGATTCGCGTCCCGATATCCCGATCCTTGAGATAGAGACTTCGATATAACGGACTGCAAATCAACAACAATTAACTGTGAAACGCGGAAAAAACATCCGTGGCAGCCTGGAATTCTTCGAAGCGCTGGGCGCGGCGCCGTTCGGCCTCCTCGTCGCGGCCCCAATGTTCGATCGTCCAATCCTCGTCGAGATGAGCGAGCGACCAAACCTCGGCGAGCGGTAGTTGGCCCTCGGCGAAAGCCAGCGCCAGGATTGCCGAGCCCGTCAGTGTCGTGATCGTGTGCAGACTGGCGAGCTCCAGTGGCGTGTCGTATTTGCGCAGCGTCACGGCGAAGGCGGCGATCGCCTCCCGCGGCTGTTCCTGATGCATGACGCCCTCGGCGAGGATGAAGCGGGCGCCGAGTTCGTTTGCGGCCCAGTCGATCAACGGGTTCCACTGCTCCGACTGCCGCCCCACCAGGCGCTCCGGCTCATCGGCGCGATAGCAAAGCAGGTCGCTTGAGGAAAAGCGTAGAATGTCCTCGAATACCGCCTGGCTATCGGTCGCCACACCGTCGAGCGCCGTATTGACCAATCGCGTCACCGGCATGGTCGCGGGGTCGATAATCTCGACCTGCCGGCTCCATTCGGCCGCCACCAACTTCGCCAGCGCCTCTGTCGGCACTGCGAGCGATTGGCGCGCAGGCGTCTTCACCACCTTGCCGTCGAGTTCGATAAGGTGGCCGTCCTCACTCTCGCGGACGCTCACATCCTTGTAGAAGCGCTTCGGCAGCGGCTTCTTCATTTGGATTTGTGCCCGGCGGACAGGATCCGGGTGGCTCAGGCCTTCGGAAAGATCGTTAAACAGGTCGCGCATGGCGTCACCTCAGAGAATATGGCTCAACAGGTCGTTCGGGTGATGGGCGATCGTGTCGGCACCAGCGGCCAGCAGTTCTTCCACCGAAGCGTAGCCCCAAGCAACGCCGATCGCGGTCGCCCCGGCCGCTTTCGCCATCTGCATGTCGTAGACGGCATCGCCGATGACAATTGTATCATGCGGATCCATACCGGTCTCGCTGCAGCATTCCGTCACCATGGCGGGATGCGGCTTCGAGGGGCAGTCATCCGCGGTGCGCGAGACGACGAAATAGGGCGCAAAACCATTCGCTTCAAGTATATGCGTCAGGCCGCGGCGGGACTTGCCGGTCACAGCGCCGATCAGCAATTCATCGTGGGCGGCCAGCGTCTCGATCAACGGTTTGATGCCGTCGAAAAGCGGCGTCTGCATATCCCCTTCGTCGCGCACGCCGGGGAAGATCGACTTATAGTGCGCCGTCATCGCGATTGCCTCCTCATCGACATGCGGCTTGCCCTGCATGCGGGCAATTGCGATGTCCAGTGTCAGGCCGATGATCGACTTGGTGGAGGCGACATCAGGGCGCTTGTAGCCGAAATCGACGAAGGTGCGCGCCATGACCTCGTGGATCAGCCGGACGCTGTCGACCAGTGTCCCGTCGCAATCGAAAAGCACCAGCTTCATTCGTCGTCCGGCTCCCCTGCCGATGCCTCGTCAAAGCCGAGGAGGTTCCATGTCTGCACCATATGCGGCGGCAGCGGCGCCGTGACGCGCAGGCGGCCGCCATTCGGATGCGGGATATCGATATGGCGCGCATGCAGATGCAGGCGCTTCTGAACGCCGCCTGGGAAATCCCAGTTCGGATCGTCCTCGAAATATTGGGGTCGCCGATGATCGGATGGCCGATGTGCAGTGCATGGACGCGGAGCTGGTGGGTGCGGCCGGTATAGGGTTCCATCTCCAGCCATGCGAGACGCTGGGCGGCGGTTTCCACGACGCGGTAATAGGAGACAGCATGATCTGCGCCCTCCTCGCCATGCTTGGCGATGCGCATACGGTCGCCGTCCGGTGTCGTTTCCTTCACTAGCCAGGTGGAAATCTTGTCCTCGTGCTTGCGCGGTACACCCTTCACCAGCGACCAATAGGTCTTCTTGGTATCGCGTTCGCGGAAGGCGGCCGTCAGCTTCTGCGCCGCACCGCGGGTGCGGGCGACGACGAGGACGCCGGACGTGTCGCGGTCGAGGCGATGCACCAGGCGCGGCTTCTCGCCCTTCTGGCTCGTCCAGGCCTCCAGCATCTTATCAATATGGCGGCTGACGCCGGAGCCGCCCTGTACGGCAAGGCCGGCCGGCTTGTTTAGCACATAGACCTTGTCGTCTTCATGCAGCAGCATGCGTGCCAGAAGCTCGGCATCGCCGGAATGCTTCAATTCCTTGCCGGCAATGGGGCCGTTCTTCGTGCCCTTAGCGTCGACATCCAGCGGCGGCACGCGCACCATCTGCCCGGCCTCTACGCGCGCATCCGTTTTGACGCGTCCGCCGTCGACACGCACCTGGCCGGAGCGCATCAGCTTTTGCAATTGTCCAAAGCCAAGTCCAGGGAAATGCACCTTGAACCAGCGGTCGAGGCGCATGCCGGCCTCATCAGGCTCGACCTTTATATGCTCAATCCCGGCCATTCTTCTTCTTTCAAGCGCCGCGACATGATCCCGAAAAGCGTGAAGCTCTTTCGGACAAGATCATACCAAATCAGGGAACTGGGGCGATCTGGCCCCAGGGCCGGGTCATCCCGGCCTTTTGAGGTGGCTTTAGAGCATTTCGAGGAAAAGTGGAAACCGGAATTATCTGTGGGCGGGAATTTTGTGAGAGCAATGCCTGTTGGTGGCTCCGCAGACCTCAGCTTGCATTCGGCGCCACGACCGGCAAACTGATATCAACCATTCCAGCCTTATCGAACATCAGCATTACCGGCACTGTGCTGCCCTGTTTGAACGGCGTCTTCACCTGCTTGAACATCATGTGCAGGCTGTTCGGCGAAAGCGTCACGGTGGCGCCGGCGGGAATGGCGATACCTTCCTTGACTTCGCGCATCTTCATGACCTCACCTTCCATCTTCATCTCATGCAGCTCGACCTTGCCGGCCGCCGAAGATGTGACCGAGGTCAGTCTGTCGTCGCCGCTGCCGCCATTGTGGATGGTGATGTAGCCGCCACCAACCGGCTGGCCGGGCAACATGGCGCGGACATAGCCGCCGCTGATGTCGAGGTCTCCGAGCTTCACTGTCGCCGAACCCGCCGGCGCCTTGCCCGCATCCATATGCATCCCGGGCATCTTGTTCATGTCGTTACCCTGCTGGGCCATGACGGCTGCAGCGGAAAAGGAAAGCGCGATCGCCGAAATCAGCAATGCGGCGGCATAGTTGCGGTTCATCATTGTCTCCTGCCCGGCTCCTCTGTTCACGCATGGGATAGCCTCTCGCAGCATCATTGCAAAGTCCCCTGCATCCATTGGTCGCGCGCATGACATATGCTCGAGACGCGACACGACAAAAATTTGTTTCAGCGCGACATTTGCCCCTTGCCATCCTCCGCGACTACCAGATAATGGCACTCAACCTTGTTGGGAGAATCCGGCGCGAGCCGGTGCCGAAGGAGCAACCGCCCCGGAAACTCTCAGGCCAAAGGACCAGCAAGGGGCAGACGGAACTCTGGAGAGAAGCGCGCAAGCGTTCGCCGAAGGGATAACAATCTCAGGCAAACAGACAGAGGGGGCTCATCGCAAGGCGCAGTCGCGCCCGAATTTTGAGCCCGCGCTTTTGGCTGAGCGCAAACCCCGGAGGCGTCATTTTGGACGAGACCGCTGCCCTCAAGAAGACACCCCTTCACGCCCTGCATCTGTCGCTCGGTGCCCGCATGGTGCCGTTTGCCGGCTATGACATGCCGGTGCAATATCCTCAGGGCGTGCTCAAGGAGCATCTCTGGACTCGTGCATCGGCTGGTGTGTTCGACGTCTCGCATATGGGGCAAGTCACGATCCGTGCCCGCTCCGGCAAATATGAAGATGCAGCATTGGCACTCGAGAGCCTCGTGCCGGTCGATATTTTCGGGCTCGCCGAGGGCCGTCAACGCTACGGTTTCTTCACCGATGACAATGGCGGCATTCTCGACGATCTGATGATCACGCACATGGACGACTACCTCTTCGTCGTCGTCAATGCAGCCTGCAAGGATGCCGATTTCAAGCATCTTCAAGACCATATCGGCGATATCTGCGAAGTTACTTTACTTGATCGCGCCCTGATCGCGCTGCAGGGACCGCGCGCCGTTTCGGTCCTCGCCGAGCTCTGGGCGGATCTCGCCCATATGAAGTTCATGGACGTTCGCCATTGCCGCCTGCATGACGTTTCCTGTCTTGTCTCCCGCTCCGGCTATAGCGGCGAAGACGGTTTTGAGATTTCCGTACCGGCCGACAAGGCTGAAGACATTGCCAAGCGGCTGCTGGAGCACCCCGACGTTCAGCCGATCGGCCTCGGCGCCCGCGATTCCCTGCGTCTCGAAGCCGGGCTTTGCCTTTATGGCAACGACATCGACCAGACGACGACGCCGGTGGAAGCCGCACTCGAATGGGCAATGCAGAAAGCCCGCAAAACCAGCGGCGCCCGCGCTGGCGGATTTCCCGGTGCGAGCCGCATCCTTGCTGAACTTGACAACGGCGCCTTGCGCCGCCGTGTCGGCCTGAAGCCGGAAGGCAAGGCGCCGGTCCGCGGCCACGCCAAGCTTTATGCGGACGCTGAAGGCAAGACCGAGATCGGTGAAGTCACCTCCGGTGGCTTTGGCCCGAGTGTCGAAGGTCCCGTTGCTATGGGCTACGTGCCAGTCAGCTTCGCCGCGCCTGGCACGCCGGTCTATGCCGAGGTGCGCGGCAAATACCTGCCGGTCGCCGTTTCTACCCTGCCCTTCATCACCCCGACCTACAAACGCTGAACATCATATTCCAGAGAGGATCGTCCATGCTGAAATTCACCGAAGAACATGAGTGGCTGAACATTGAAGGCGATGTTGCGATCGTCGGGATCACGGCGCATGCCGCAGAACAGCTCGGCGATCTCGTTTTCGTCGAACTGCCCGAAGTCGGCGCCAGCTTCTCCAAAGGCGACGATGCGGCAACCGTCGAATCCGTCAAGGCGGCGTCAGAGGTCTATTGTCCGCTCGATGGCGAGATCACCGAGATCAACGAAGCCATTACCGCGGATCCGGCACTCGTCAATTCCGACCCGATGGGCGCTGGCTGGTTCTTCAAGTTGAAGCTTAAGAATGCCGCCGATGCCAGTGGTTTGCTGGATGAAGCCGGCTATAAGGAGCTCATCGCGTAATGAATACGCCTACGGAATTCACGTTTACGGACTACCAGCCCTACGATTTCGCCAATCGCCGCCATATCGGCCCGTCTCCGTCTGAAATGGCCGACATGCTGAAGGTGATCGGCTATGGCAGCCTCGACGGACTGATCGATGCGACGCTGCCGCCCTCCATCCGCCAGAAGGCGCCGCTCATCTGGGGCGCGCCGATGACGGAGCGCGAGGCGCTCGACAAGCTGCGCGAGACCGCCAACAAGAACAAGGTTCTCGTCTCGCTGATTGGCCAGGGCTATTACGGCACGATCACGCCACCGGTCATCCAGCGCAATATCCTGGAAAATCCGGCCTGGTACACGGCCTATACACCGTATCAGCCGGAAATCAGCCAGGGTCGCCTCGAGGCATTGCTGAACTACCAGACGATGATCTGCGACCTGACGGGTCTCGACGTTGCCAACGCCTCGCTTCTCGATGAAGCGACTGCTGCCGCCGAAGGCATGGCGATGGCCGAACGCGTGGCGAAATCGAAGGCCAAGGCTTTCTTCGTCGACGCGGATTGCCACCCGCAGACCATCGCATTGATCAAGACCCGTGCGGAACCGCTGGGCTGGACTGTCATCGTCGGTAATCCTTTCACCGAACTCGATCCGGTCGATGTCTTCGGCGCCATCTTCCAGTATCCAGGCACGCATGGTCACATCAACGACTTCACCGGCCTGATCTCAAGACTGCATCAGACCGGCGCCATCGCCGTTGTCGCGGCCGACCCGCTGGCGTTGACGCTGCTGAAGTCGCCCGGTGAAATGGGTGCCGACATTGCCGTCGGCTCGTCGCAGCGCTTCGGCGTGCCGGTTGGCTACGGCGGTCCGCATGCCGCCTACATGGCCGTCAAGGATGCCTATAAGCGTTCCATGCCCGGTCGCCTTGTCGGCGTCTCGGTCGACGCTCGCGGCAACCGCGCCTATCGCCTGTCGCTGCAGACCCGCGAACAGCACATCCGTCGTGAAAAAGCGACGTCGAATATCTGCACCGCGCAGGTGCTGCTCGCCGTCATGGCCTCCATGTATGCCGTCTTCCACGGGCCGCAGGGCATCAAGGCCATTGCCCAACAGGTGCATCAGAAGGCCGTATTGATGGCCAAGGGGTTGGAAAAGCTCGGCTATAAGATCGAACCGGAGACCTTCTTCGACACGATCACCGTCGAGGTCGGCCATATGCAGGGCCTGATCCTGGGCGCGGCCGTCGCCGAAGGTGTCAATCTGCGCAAGGTCGGAGAAACCAAGATCGGCATGAGCCTCGACGAGCGCACACGTCCAGCGACGCTGGAAGCCGTCTGGCGCGCGTTCGGCGGTAACTTCGCTCTGGCCGACTTCGAGCCCGGCTATCGCCTTCCGAAGAACCTGTTGCGCACCAGCGAATATCTGACGCATCCGATCTTCCACATGAACCGCGCCGAAAGCGAGATGACCCGCTACATCCGCCGGCTCTCCGACCGCGACCTGGCGCTTGACCGCGCCATGATCCCGCTCGGCTCCTGCACGATGAAGCTGAACGCGACGGCGGAAATGTTGCCGATCACCTGGCCGGAGTTTTCCGACATCCATCCGTTCGTTCCGGCCGACCAGGCGCTCGGCTATCGCGAGATGATCGACGACCTGACGGAAAAGCTCTGCGCGGTCACGGGCTACGATGCTTTCTCTATGCAACCGAACTCAGGCGCGCAGGGCGAATATGCGGGCCTTCTGACCATCCGCAACTACCACATCGCCAACGGTCACGGCCATCGTGACGTCTGCCTGATCCCGACCTCTGCGCACGGTACCAACCCGGCCTCGGCCCAGATGGCCGGCATGAAGGTGGTCGTCGTCAAGGTTAGCGATGACGGCGACATCGATATGGCCGATTTCCGCGCCAAGGCGGAGCAATATGCGGATACCCTCTCCTGCTGCATGATCACCTATCCGTCGACGCACGGCGTCTTCGAAGAGACGGTCAAGGAGATTTGCGATATCGTGCATATGCACGGCGGCCAGGTCTACCTTGATGGCGCCAACATGAACGCCATGGTCGGCCTTTCCCGCCCAGGCGATATCGGTTCCGACGTCAGCCACCTGAACCTACACAAGACCTTCTGCATTCCGCATGGCGGCGGCGGTCCCGGCATGGGTCCCATCGGCGTCAAGGCGCACCTGGCGGCGCATCTGCCCGGCCACCCGGAAACAGACGGCCCCACCTATCACGACAAAGGGGGCGCGGTGTCTGCGGCAGCCTTTGGCTCGGCTTCGATTCTGCCGATCTCCTGGAGCTATTGCCTGATGATGGGCGGCGAAGGACTGACGCAGGCGACGAAGGTCGCGATCCTCAACGCCAACTATATCGCAGCCCGGCTGAAGGGCGCTTACGATGTGCTCTACAAGTCGAAGGCCGGCCGCGTGGCGCACGAATGCATCATCGACACGCGTCCGCTGGTCGACAGCGCCGGCGTCACCGTCGATGACGTCGCCAAGCGCCTGATCGATTGCGGCTTCCATGCGCCGACCATGAGCTGGCCGGTTGCCGGCACGCTGATGATCGAGCCGACCGAATCGGAAACCAAAGCGGAGCTTGATCGCTTCTGCGAAGCGATGCTGGCGATCCGCGAGGAAGCCCGCGCCATCGAAGAAGGCCGGATGGACAAGACCAACAATCCGTTGAAAAACGCGCCGCATACGGTTGAAGACCTGGTTGGAGAGTGGAACCGGCCTTATTCCCGCGAACAGGCCTGCTTCCCGCCAGGCGCTTTCCGGGTCGACAAATATTGGTCGCCTGTCAATCGCGTCGACAACGTCTATGGCGACCGGAATCTCATCTGCACCTGCCCGCCGGTTGAGGCTTACGCCGAAGCTGCGGAATAAGTGCTTTTCAAAAAAAGTGAAGCGGTTCAGCCGCTTCACTCTCTCCCGACATAAATCTATCGCGAAAAAACTCTATGACTGCGCCGCGCGTCCGATGGGATACGCTGCATTTTTATAGCGCGGCGAAACACGGCGCTGGAAGTCATACATCATGCCAAATTTATCAGGATTTTACTTCGTTGCGGGGCGGGAATGTTTCTCCTCTCCGCCGCTCCTTCTGTTGCATGGCAGCGGAAGAAGCGAAGCGGAACTTATTCCGCTTGCAGATGAGGTTGCGCCACAACGGCCCTATATGTCTTTGCGCGGCGGCGTGGAATGGGACGATGGCTTTGCCTTTTTCCGTCGCAATCCCGACCGGAGCCTCGACTATGACGATCTCCGCGAGCAGACGGCTCTGCTCTGCCGGTTCCTGGACAGTACTATCGAACAGCGCCTGTTAAGACAGTCTCCCATTTTGCTCGGCTTTTCCAACGGTGCGATCATGGCCGCATCGATTATGCACACCCGGCCTGACTTGGCATCGGGCGCTATCCTGTTACGGCCGTTGTCGCCCGCGCCGGGAGAAGCTTTCCCGTCGATTCCAGATCTGCCTGTCCTGATCACCGCAGGTGAAAATGATGAACGGCGGCATCCGGACGATTCGGCTCTTGTAAAAACTCAATTCGAAAACTGTCACGCGGACGTCAGCGGCTACGTGCTGCCGACGGGCCACTGCTTGCACGAGAGCGAAGCAGGCCTCATCCGCGATTGGCTCATACAGAAAGGCATATAATATGGCCCGGGAAACGCCCGTCAGCGTGGACGCCGTCGACGGCTATATCGCGGCGGCCTTCGAAACCGACGATCCGTCCTCCATTGCCAAGGCGCTCGGCGAAGTGGCGCGGACGCGCAACATGAGCAAGCTTGCCAAGGATGTCGGCATGAACCGTTCGGCTCTTTATCGGGCGCTGAGTGGTGACGGAAATCCGGAATTTGCGACCATCTTGAAGGTCGTCAAGGCGCTCGGCCTGAAACTGACCCCCGTACTGGCGGTCGAGCACGAATCCGACGCCGCCTGATCTCAGCGGCCATCGGCATCCGTCAGACGGCGGGAGCGGCCTGACGTTGCGCTGCCAAAGCAGCGAGGTCGGCAGGCTTCAGTTCTACGGATTCGCCGCAGCCGCAAGCCGACGTCTGGTTCGGATTGGTGAAGGTGAAGCCAGAGCGCAGCGTCGTGGTCTCGAAACCCATCTCGGTGCCAAGCAGATAAAGCACTGCCGACGGCTCGACCCATACCTTGGCGCCATTGCGCTCGATGAGGTCGTCCTTGGCATTCGGCTCGGTCACCAGGTCGATGGTATATTCCATCCCGGCGCAGCCGCCCTTCTTGATGCCGACGCGAACGCCCTTGGCATCAGGGCCGGAATTCTCGACGATCGCCTTGACGCGCGCTGCCGCGTCATCCGTCATGCTCATCACTGCAAAGCCCATGGGCTTATTCTCCTTCCACAACCGGGTTCAAGATCCGGTGCTTCGAGTCATAATGTAAAGCGGGCGGCTTAAACCTTCAATACCAGCCTACCGCTACCTGCGCCTCTTCCGACATGCGATCCGGTGTCCACGGCGGGTCGAAGGTCATGGCAACCTCGACGCCGGAGACGCCTTCGACGGCGCCGACCGCATTTTCGACCCATCCGGGCATTTCGCCGGCGACCGGGCAACCCGGCGCGGTCAGCGTCATGACGATCTTCACCATGCGATCATCTTCGATATCGATCTTGTAGACCAGACCGAGTTCGAAGATATCGGCGGGAATTTCAGGGTCATAGACCGTTTTCAGCGCGGAGATGACGTCATCGCTGAGGCGAGCCAGCTCGGCCTCGGGAATGCTGGAATGCACGATGCCCTCGCGCACGTCGATCTTCTGTTCGCTTTCATCGAGTGACATCGCTTGCCTCCTCAGGCAAAGAATTTACGCGCATATTCCAGCGCATCGGCCAGGGCATCCACCTCGGCACGGGTATTATACATGCCGAATGATGCACGGCATGTGGAGGTGACGCCGAAGCGTTTCAAGAGCGGCTGGGCACAATGGGTGCCCGCGCGCACGGCGACGCCCTGACGGTCGATCACCATCGAGACGTCGTGGGAATGAATACCCGCAAGTTCGAAGGAGAAGATACCGCCTTTGCCAGGTGCCGTGCCGAAAATGCGTAAGGAATTGATCTCCCGCAGCCGTTCCGCTGCGTAGACCGCGAGATCGGCCTCGTGCCGGGCGATTGCCTCGCGGCCGACGCTCTCCATGTAATCGAGCGCGACGCCAAGCCCGATCGCCTGCACGATGGGCGGTGTACCCGCCTCGAAACGGTGCGGCGGATCGTTATAGGTGACCTTATCTTCGGTGACGTCGAAGATCATCTCACCGCCGCCCTGGAAGGGCCGCATCTCGCGAAGCCTGTCCTTCTTGCCGTAAAGCATACCGATCCCCGAAGGGCCGTAGAGCTTGTGGCCGGTCATGACGTACCAGTCGCAATCGATGTCCTGTACATCGAGGGGCAGGTGCACGGCGCCCTGCGATCCATCGATCAACACGGGAATACCGCGCTCATGGGCGATCCGGCAGATTTCCTTGACCGGAACGACGGTGCCGAGCGCATTCGACATATGGGTGATGGCGACGAGCTTGGTGCGTTCCGTCAGGCTCTTTTCGAAGTCCTCAATGTGGAAAGCGCCGTCATCGTCGACCGGCACCCAGACCAGTTTGGCGCCCTGCCGCTCGCGGATGAAATGCCAGGGCACGACGTTGGAATGATGCTCCATGATCGAAAGCACGATCTCGTCGCCTTCGCTGAGCTTGGGCATGCCCCAGCCATAGGCGACGGTATTGATCGCCTCGGTCGAGTTCTTGGTGAAGACGATATCATCCACTGACGGCGCATTCAGAAAGCGGCGCACCTTTTCGCGCGCAGCCTCATAAGCCTCGGTGGCGGCATTGGAGAGAAAGTGCAGCCCGCGGTGCACGTTGGCATATTCGCGGGAATAGGCGTGCGACACCGCGTCGATCACGACCTGCGGCTTCTGTGCTGATGCACCATTGTCGAGATAGACCAGCGGTTTGCCATGGACGGTCGTCGACAGGATCGGAAAATCCCGGCGGATCGCTTCGACGTCATAGGCGGTGGCTGGTACGATCTTGTCCACGAGCGTTGCTCCAATCAGGCATGCTTTTCGAGCCAGGCCGAGATGACGCCTTCCAGCGCCTCGACCAGGGTTTCGTCTTCCAGCTCTTCGACGATCTCGGCCACGAAGGCGTTGACCAGCATGGCACGAGCCTTGTTCTTCGGAACGCCGCGCGCCATCATGTAGTACAGATGGTTGGCGTCGATATCGGCGACAGTGGCGCCATGGCCGCACTGCACGTCGTCGGCAAAGATTTCGAGCTCCGGCTTGACGGAGAACTCGGCGTCATCGGACATCAGCAGCGTATTGCAGGCCATGCGGGCATCGGTCTTCTGCGCATCCGGTGCCACGCGGATCATGCCCTGGAAGACGCCGCGGGCGCGGTCGAACACCACATTGCGCACGATCTCCGTCGATCCCGTGTGCGGCACGTTGTGGCCAAGCGCCAGCGTCACATCCGTATGCGTGTCCCCGCCGAGCAGATTGATGCCACGCAGCACGAGGTCGGAGCCCTCGCCCGTGACCTTCACATGCAGCTCCTGACGAACCAGCTTGCCGCCGGCGTTGATGACGAACAACTTCAGCTTGGCATCCGCGCCAAGATCGACGCGGATCTGGCCGAGATGCGTATCCTCAGTTCCCTGCTCTTGCAGGATGATCCAGGTCACTTCGGCACCTTTGCCGATCTTGACGTCGCTGACCGAGGAGACCAGTGCCGCGGCACCGGGCACGGCCTCGTGGCGCTCGATTACGGTCGCCTTGACATTGGCGCCGAACGAGACTGGCAGGCGGCTGTGAATTTGGCCGCCCGCGTGGACGAACTGAATCTCCAGCGGCGCATCGAGTTCGGTGCCATCGGGAAATTCGATGACATAGCCGTCCCGTACGAAGCTGCCGTTGATACGGCCGATGGCGTCGTCCCTGCCAAGCGCGGTCAGGCCGGCGGCTGCGGTACCATCCGCCAAACTATCGGCATAGCGGCTGACAACCAGGCCATCGACGGAAGTCTTGCCGGTCACGCTGCCCTGCAGAACCGGCAGCACAGCCGAACCGGGGACGGTCGGCGACAAGGGTTCGACATTGCCGGAGCCGAGGTCGGTCGGAACCGATCGCAGCAGGCTCTTGAAATCGGTATAGTGCCAGGACTCGAAACGACGCGTCGGCAGGCCGGCGGTCTTGAGATCGTCCAGCAGGCGGTCGCGGACGGCGAGCACGTCGCCATCTCCCGGCAAATCGCCCAATTGGTCGTTATACGCCTCGATCAGCGCCGTCTCCGCGGCGGTCAGGCGGCTCGTCGTCTGAATGTTCATCGACGTCTCCTTTCCGCCCCGATCAGGCCGCAGCCCCGATGATGTCGGCATAGCCGTTGGCTTCAAGCTCATGCGCCAGCGTCTTGTCGCCCGACTTGATCACCTGTCCCTTGTAGAGCACGTGAACGGTGTCGGGGATGATATAGTCAAGCAGGCGCTGGTAGTGGGTGATGACGATCACGGCGCGGTCAGGCGAACGCAGCGAGTTGACGCCGTCGGCGACGATCTTCAGCGCATCGATATCGAGACCGGAGTCGGTTTCGTCCAGCACGCAAAGCTGCGGCTCCAGGAGCGCCATCTGCAGGATTTCGGCGCGCTTCTTCTCGCCGCCGGAGAAGCCGACGTTCAGCGGGCGCTTCAGCATCTCGGTGTTGATGTGCAGCTTGCCGGCGGCGTCCTTGACGCGGCGCATGAAATCCGGTGTCGTCAGTTCGGCTTCGCCGCGCGCCTTGCGCTGCTCGTTCATCGCCACCTTCAGGAATTGCATGGTGGCAACGCCGGGGATCTCGACCGGATACTGGAAGGCCAGGAAGATGCCCTTGGCGGCGCGCTCGGCAGCGTCGAGTTCCAGAATGCTTTCGCCGTTGTAGAGGATGTCACCCTCGGTGACTTCGTAATCTTCGCGGCCGGAAAGAATATAGGAGAGCGTCGACTTGCCGGAGCCGTTCGGCCCCATGATGGCAGCCACTTCGCCTGCCTTCACCGTAAGGTCCAGGCCGCGGATGATCTCGGTGCCGTCTTCGGCGATACGGGCGTGCAGGTTCTTGATTTCAAGCATAGTAGAATCCTATCGAAGGAATGAAGGTGCGGCGCGCCGCTTGCGCGCCTGAAGCATGTCTCTTATCGAAGGCTTTAGCCGACGCTGCCTTCCAGCGAGATGCCGATCAGCTTCTGTGCCTCGACGGCGAACTCCATCGGCAGTTCCTGCAGGACTTCCTTGACGAAGCCGTTGACGATCAACGCGATCGCCGCTTCTTCGGGAATGCCACGCTGCAGGCAGTAGAACAACTGATCTTCGGAGATCTTCGACGTGGTGGCTTCGTGCTCGAACTGCGCGGTCGAGTTCTTCGCCTCGATATAGGGCACCGTATGTGCACCACACTTGTCGCCGATTAGCAGCGAATCGCACTGTGTGAAGTTGCGGGCATTCGAAGCGCGGCGGTGGGCCGAGACCTGGCCGCGATAGGTGTTCTGCGAGACGCCGGCGGCGATGCCCTTGGAGATGATGCGGCTCGATGTGTTCTTGCCGAGATGGAGCATCTTGGTGCCGCTGTCGACCTGCTGATGGCCGTTGGATACTGCGATCGAGTAGAACTCGCCGCGGCTGTCGTCGCCGCGCAGGATGCAGGACGGGTATTTCCAGGTGATTGCCGAACCGGTCTCGACCTGCGTCCAGGAGATCTTCGAACGATCGCCGCGGCAATCGCCGCGCTTGGTGACGAAGTTGTAGATGCCGCCCTTGCCGTGCTTGTCGCCCGGATACCAGTTCTGGACGGTCGAATACTTGATTTCGGCGTCGTCCAGGGCAATCAGCTCGACCACAGCCGCATGCAGCTGGTTTTCATCACGCTGCGGCGCGGTGCAGCCTTCGAGATAAGAGACATAGGCTCCCTCTTCGGCGATGATCAGCGTGCGCTCGAACTGGCCGGTGTTCTTTTCGTTGATGCGGAAATAGGTGGAGAGCTCCATCGGGCACCGCACGCCCTTCGGCACGAAGACGAAGGAGCCGTCGGTGAAGACAGCCGAATTCAGCGTCGCATAGAAATTATCGGTCGTCGGCACGACGGAGCCGAGATATTTGCGCACGAGTTCAGGGTGTTCGCGGATGGCTTCCGATATCGACATGAAGATCACGCCGACCTTCTTCAGCTCTTCCTTGAAGGTCGTAACCACCGAGACCGAATCGAACACAGCGTCGACGGCGATCTTCGACTGCTTGACGCCGGCGAGGATCTCCTGCTCACGCAAGGGGATGCCGAGCTTCTCATAGACCTTCAGCAGTTCCGGATCGACCTCGTCGAGCGACGTCGGGCCGGAGGTGCTCTTCGGCGCAGCGTAATAGTGGATGTCGTTGAAGTCGATCTTCGGATACTCGACGCGGGCCCAAGTCGGCTCTTCCAGCGTCAGCCAGCGGCGGTAAGCCCCGAGACGCCATTCCAGCATCCATTCCGGCTCCCGCTTCTTGGCCGAAATCAAGCGGATGATATCCTCGGACAAGCCCTTGGGAGCCTTGTCCATTTCGATCGTGGTTTCAAAACCGTATTTATACTGGTCCACGTCGATCTGGCGAACCTGATCGACTGTTTCCTGGACTGCAGGCATGTCGTTCTCCAATCTCGCCGGATCCAAGGTCCGGCAGCTTGTCAACGTTGCGGCAGACTGAAATGTCTACCATGTATGTAGTCGGCCAAAAGGGACTTTTCAGCCCGCTTGGCAAGCGGAAATTTGTGTTTCCGCAAATTTGTGGCCATTAGGCCGCAGCGCCGGCAGCTTTACGCCGTCCCGCAATTCTGGCAAAGGCGGCAATTGCCCGATCGACATCCTCTTCGGTCGTCGTAAAACCGAGCGAAATACGCAGCGCCCCGAGCTTGGGATCGCAGCCCATTGCCACGAGCACATGGCTTTCACCCACCTTGCCGGAGGAGCAGGCCGAGCCTGCCGAAATCGCCAGCCCTTCGAGATCGAAGGCGATCTGTCCGGTTTCGGACTTCAGCCCCGGCAGGGTGAAGAAACTGGTATTGGGCACGCGTGGACCGTCCTTGCCATGAATGATGACATCGGGTGCGGCAAGCAGCATGCCCTCTTCCAGCCGGTCACGGAGTTTTTCAACTGCCGCATTGCGACCGTCGAACTCGGCGACGGCGGCGGCAGCGGCGGCGCCAAAGCCCATGACAGCCAGCGCATTCTCCGTGCCGGAGCGATGTCCCTTTTCCTGCCCGCCGCCATGAATCAGCGGCTTCGGCATCAACATTTCGCCGCGCGACACGAGCGCGCCCGCCCCTTTCGGTCCGCCGATCTTGTGCGACGAGACGATGAGGAAATCCGCGCCGATCGCTTTGATGTCGAGCAGAACCCGGCCGGCTGCCTGCACGGCATCGACGACAAACACGCCGCCGAATGCCTGAACGATCTTTGCCGCTTCGTATACGGGCTGGAGAATACCGGTTTCATTGTTGGCGAGCATGATCGCCACCATCGGCAGCCCGCTTGCCTTGTCGTGCGTCGAAAGCATCGCTTCCAGCGCAGCAAGATCGACGACGCCGTTCGAAGTAACTGGAATTTCGCTGATCTTTTCCTTTGGAAACCGGCCGCCTTCCAGCACGGCGGGATGCTCGATGGCCGATATATAGAGATGGTCGATTACAAGCGGCGTACGGCCCATGCGGAATTCCGGCGTCAGCACCATGTTGGCAGCTTCCGTCGCGCCGCTGGTGAAGACGACATGGGCCGGCTCGGCGCCCGTCAGACTTGCGACTTGCCGGCGCGCGGCCTCGATCGCCGCCCGTGTGGCGCGGCCTTCGCCATGAACGGAATTGGGGTTTCCATAGAGGTCCAAGGCATGCAACATTGCATCGCGCGCCGCCGGATGAAGCGGTGCGGTGGCATTCCAGTCGAGATAAAGGCGCGTTGCCGCCATAATCTTCTTCCTGCCTGACGAAGCATTATTCCGCCCGGCTCATTTTCCTTGAAATTTCAGCCGGGCATGCCTTATGACACGTTCCACAAACCGTCGAACAAACAACACGTGGAAGTTCGCGCCAAGTTTCGAACTGTTCTAAACTGCGTTCTAGAAAAGATGAGCGCAATAGTCAAGTCAACTTACTGCTTCCCACATGGTTTGAACGCAGAAAAAGAAGAGCCGGAGTATCGATGCCCGAAGTTATTTTCAACGGCCCCGCAGGCCGCCTTGAAGGCCGCTATCAGCCCTCCAAGGAAAAGAGCGCCCCGATCGCGATCATCCTGCACCCGCATCCGCAGTTTGGCGGCACGATGAACAATCAGGTCGTCTACCAACTCTTCTACATGTTCCAGAAGCGCGGCTTTACGACGCTGCGCTTCAATTTCCGCGGCATTGGCCGCAGCCAGGGCGAATTCGACCACGGCGCTGGTGAGTTGTCGGACGCTGCCTCGGCACTTGACTGGGTGCAGAGCCTGCATCCGGATTCGAAAAGCTGCTGGGTCGCCGGCTATTCCTTCGGCGCCTGGATCGGCATGCAGCTTCTGATGCGCCGTCCGGAAATCGAAGGCTTCATGTCGATCGCGCCGCAGCCGAACATCTACGATTTCTCGTTTCTGGCGCCCTGCCCGTCGTCCGGCCTGATCATCAACGGTGATTCCGACAAGGTCGCCCCGGAAAAGGACGTCAACGGCCTTGTCGAAAAACTGAAGACGCAAAAGGGCATCCTCATCACCCACAGGATCGTCCCCGGCGCCAACCACTTCTTCAACGGCCAGGTCGACACATTGCTCGGCGAATGCGAAGACTACCTCGATCGTCGTCTGAACGGCGAATTGGTGCCGGAACCGGCAGCCAAGCGGATCAGGTGATTTATCTTCTCGCCTCGGGGAGAAGGTGCCCGAAGGGCGGATGAGGGCTTGTCGCATCGCGGCACGCGGTTTGAGATACCATCAAGAGAGCCCTCACCTCCCAATACACCCCCTCAACCCGAGCTTCGCTCGACCTTCTCCCCGTTGGGTGAAGGTATGAGTTACCGCGACATCTTAAAACAAAGACCTGAAACGCCATCGATGACGATCGGCGAACGGTATTGCATACCGATTTTGCGGAGAACACGCTGCGACGCGGCGTTTTCCGGATGCGTGAAGGCGATGAACTGGCTGGCGAAACCGCGTTGGAAAAACCAATCCGCCAGCGCGCCCGCAATCTCGGTCGCATAGCCGTTTCCCCAGGCATCCTGGCGGATGGAATAGCCGAGCTCGAATTCGCCTCGGTCGCGTTCCTCCTGAAACCGGGAGAAGCCGGCCCGGCCGATGAAACGGCCGTCATCCCGTCTAAGCATTTTGTATTTGGTCACGCCATCGCGCGCCTGTTCGCCGAACCAGGTCTTCAGACGGTCCTCGGCCTTCCCCAGGGTCCATGGGGCGGCACCCGAAAGATAGCGGGTCGTTTCGATCGTCGAATGCAACTGCCGAATCATTTCGGCATCGCTCTTGTTCCACATCGTCAGAACGAGGCGCGGGGTTTCGAGTATGATGGTGTCACTCATTGCCTGCCTGCTTTCGTGATAGATCTGAAGCCTGCGGTACGCATACGACCGTGCCGATTATGGACCGGTCGACAAGTGCTAAACGCACGGCAGGATTTCAACAAGCGCGATCAGGCGGCAATCTTGATAGCGAAGGCCCGCTGGAGCGGGCCTTCAGATTATCGCGAGATATTATCGGTCATTGGCATGCAGGCAGGCCCGGAGCACCGCACTTCTTCTTTTCCGGAGGCTTCTGCGGCGCGGGCGGTGCTTTCTGCGGCGCCGGTGGAGGTCTCTGCTGCATGACCTTTGGCTGGGGCTGAGGCTGCGGCTTTGGTTGAGCCTGCGGCTGTGGCCTTGGCTGGGCCTGTATGCGGGGTTGCGGTCTAGGCTGAGCCTGTATCTGAGGCTGCGGCCTGGGTTGAGCCTGCGGCTTCGGAGCGGGCGCCTTCGGCTGTGCGGCCACGCGAGGCGCAGGCTTTGGTTGAGCGGCCGGCGGCGGATTGACATGTCGTGGCGGCGCTGCTGCGACAGGAGGCTGGCTGCTGACCTGCGGCTGAACCGCCTTGGGTTTCGGGGGAACCTTGGCGACAACGGGAGGTGTCGCTGGCTTCACGGTCTGGTTACGAACGTTGGGTTTCGGCGCTGCGGCAGCGGCATTCGGCTGGACGCCTGGAGCCGCCTGAGGTGCCGGGGTCTTTGCAATCTGATTTTGACCTTTCACGGCCGGCGTGTTGCCAGCAGGTGGCAGCGGCCGCCCCTTCGAACCGGGAAGCGCATGCGCAGCGGGATTTGCGCCCGGTTGGGCAGGTTGAGCAGCGACAGCCGGTTTCTGCACGGCATTGGGTGCAGCCTGAGGCGGCTGAGCCTGCTTCGCCTGAGGCGCTGCCTGATTGGTCGGCAACTTGCCGGCCGGCAGCAGGGGCTGTCCGCTGGCGCCGGGAAGCGCGTGAGCGGCGTTTCCGCCCTGTGGCTGAACCGCAGGCGCTGCGGCCGGACCGGTTGCGGGCGCTGCTTTGGCCGCTGGGGCCGGATTCTGTTTCTGCAGAACAGCAGCCTTCTTCTGCACCGAGGGTGGCAAGGCAACGTGCATTGCCGCTGCGCCTGCGCCGGCAATGACGGCCGCGGCGCCGAGCTTCTGTCCGGTCGTCAGACCCGGCGCGGCAGGTGCAGCCCCGTTCTGGTTGACGGTCGTGTTGTTGACCGTCGTGTTGTTCACGACCGTATTGTGGATGTTGTTGAAGTAGATGTTGTTTTCGGGCGGTGCTACATCGCGTGGTGGGTCGACCCAATCCGGAACCGGAACGAAGACCGGCGCCGGCAATACGTAGAGATCGACCGAAGGCTCCGGCGGCTCAAGCACGACGAAATCCGATGGCGGGGGTGCCAGGAAGACGACGGGCGGCGGCGGCGGATAGCCAAAGTCGGTATCATCGAAAAACAGCAGAGGCCGGTCGATGTAGACGATTTCCGGCGGTGGCGGCGGCGGCACGTCATATTCAATCACAGCAAACGACGGCGGCGGCTCGAGTGCCGCCTCGAAATGTTCCAGACGGCGGCGGGCATCCCAGACATGGGGACCACGCGGATAGCGTCTCAGATAGGACCAGTAGGCCTCTGGCGTGTCCGCATTCCAGGTTTCGCGCCAGGTGATCGCTTCGCGACGGGCGGCAATGATGGCGCGCACCCGCCTGGCCATAGCGTCGTGCGGATAGGCCGCTAGGAAATCCTCATAGCCCTGCATCGTGTCGCGATCGAGCGCGGCGAAATAGGCATCCCGCTCGTTGAAATCGCGGATCGCCTTCGTCCGGATTGCAGCATTGTCGTAGCTGGACACCTGGGCGGCTGGCGCATTGGGGCCGCGATCGAAGAAGGTGAAGTCGTTGTTGAATTTGGAGGCATCCCACGAGATCTGCGCGCCCTTGGTCAGATCGCTGACCCGCAGCCGTGTCCGATCGAACACGTCGCCGAGCGACAGACCGCCGACTCGGATCATCTCCGCCAGCGCATGCGCATAGGAACCATAAGGGCCGGCCTCCTGCGGCGCGACCGTACCGGGCGCGGCATTAAAGGCGATCAGTTGATTGGCGTCTGGATCGACTAGCGCCAGGCCGCCGGCCAGCGGTTGATTGGACTGCACGAATGGATTGGCCCTCGCCGCATCGAGCACGACGATGCTGCCACGATTGTTGATGGCGGCCAGCGATTTGGTGAAATCGGAAGTCCGTAGAGCCTGGACCGGAACATCCGTGGCATTGGCGATTTGAGCGTCCACAGGCACGAAATAATTATCGCCCTGATACTGCACCCCGTAGCCCGCTAGATAGACGAAAACGACGGTATTGGGACCTGACGCATTCGCTTTTGTCAGGAAGTCCCTCATCGCATCGCGCAATCCGTTCTGGTCGAGGTCGCGTGCGCCGATCACATCGAAGCCGGCGGCCTGCAGCGTTTGCGCAATCAGACCGGCATCATTGGCCGTCGTCGGCAAGGCGCCGGCTTGGTAGGCAGCGTTGCCCACAACAAGCGCTATTCTCTTTTCGGGGGAACCTTGGGCTTGGGCCGCGCTTGCGACAGCGATACCAGCCAAAACCAACATCATGGCAAAGAATGCCCGGATCGTCTTTCTGAATAACGATCCCATCATCGACAGCAGAGGTGACATACCTGTTTCTCTCACGCAATACTTGGCACACACGACCCCAGAATAAAATATTAGGATTCGATTTAGGCGAATGCGCGGCACGTCCCCGGCGGCTTCGGGGCAATGTTACGGTCTATTCACGATCACAAGCGCCTGTTTGCAGATCCCGCCCCTGCCGAAACTTGCTATCCGTCCCACCAAAATGATGACGCGCTGGAAAATCAGTGCTAAACGCGCCCGGCGACATCCAACAACAGCGACTTCGCCGCGTCCTTCACCGATGCGGTGCCCCGAGAGACCAAGATCATGGCTGAGTTCAAATCCGATTTCCTGCGCACCCTGCAAGAGCGCGGCTTCATCCACCAGATTTCCGATGAAGCTGGCCTCGACGCTCTCTTCGCCAAGGAAACCGTGACGGCCTATATCGGTTTCGATCCGACGGCGCCGAGCCTGCATGCCGGCTCGCTGATCCAGATCATGATGCTGCATTGGCTGCAGGCGACCGGCCATCGCGCCGTGTCGCTGATGGGCGGCGGTACCGGCATGGTCGGCGATCCCTCCTTCAAGGAGGAATCGCGCCAGTTGATGACGATCGACATGATCGAAAGCAACATCGCTTCGATCAAGCGCGTCTTCTCCAACTACCTGACATATGGCGAAGGCTCCAAAGACGCGATGATGATCAACAACGCAGAGTGGCTGCGTTCGCTCAACTACCTCGAATTCCTGCGCGATGTCGGTCGGCACTTCTCCGTCAACCGCATGCTATCCTTCGATAGCGTCAAGATGCGCCTGGACCGCGAGCAGTCGCTGTCCTTCCTCGAATTCAACTACATGATCCTGCAGGCCTATGACTTCGTCGAACTGGCCAAGCGCTACGACTGCCGCCTGCAGATGGGCGGTTCGGATCAATGGGGCAATATCGTCAACGGCATCGATCTCGGCCACCGCATGGGTACGCCGCAGCTCTTCGCCCTGACCTCGCCGCTGTTGACCACTTCCTCCGGCGCCAAGATGGGCAAGTCGGCCTCCGGTGCCGTCTGGCTAAACGCCGACCTGCTCTCGGCCTATGATTTCTGGCAATACTGGCGAAACACCGAGGACGCGGACGTCTCTCGCTTCCTGAAGCTCTACACCACACTGTCGATGGATGAGATCGCCCGCCTTTCCGCGCTTGCGGGTTCGGAAATCAACGAGGTCAAGAAGATCCTCGCGACGGAAGTCACGGCCATCCTGCACGGTCGTCAGGCTGCCGAACTCGCGGCCGAAACGGCGCGCAAGACCTTTGAGGAAGGTGGCCTTTCCGAAAACCTGCCGTCCGTCGATGTTCCCGCTTCCGAGCTCGACGCCGGTATCGGGTTGCTGTCGCTGATCGTCCGCGCCGGCCTGGCCGCCTCGAACGGCGAAGCTCGCCGCCATGTCCAGGGCGGCGCCGTGCGCATCAATGACCAGGCGATCAGCGACGAACGCAAGGTGATCGGCAGCGGCGAAGTTACCTCTGACGGCGTCATCAAGCTATCGCTCGGCAAGAAAAAGCACATCCTGATCCGCCCTGAGGCTTGAGCGGACACACCGGACCAAGACGCAAGAAGCCGGCGCACCCCGCCGGCTTCTTGCATTTTCAGCGATCTCAGCGGCCATCTGGTGGGCCACATTGACGAAGTGACGACGCCGCAAGCAATTTGATGTGCGGTCATGTCGGGCCGCGACCTTCTCGTTCGTCTTCTGTGAGGATCAATTCTGGAGGTGAGTTATGGACGAACTGCCGGTGATCAAAACGAGGCGCAAAGGCAGAAGCCTTACGCAAAGCATGCTGATTCCAAGCGAGAAAATGGTCGCTGAGGCGCTAAGGGCGGCACCTCCAGGTGAATTGTCCGATGTTGCGGAAATAAGACGCGCGCTGGCCAGGGAATACGGGGCAGATGCCTGCTGTCCTGTCACCGTCCAGCGACACTTGGTGCAGATCAGTCAAGACGGAACAGCGCCGTTTTGGCGAGTGGTGGATCCTGATCGGCCATTCGCCCGACGCATGATCGGTGGGCCAGAACGCATACGCGAGCGGTTGGCGGGTGAAAAATGATCCGCTCTCCGCAGTGACTATAAGATGGCGGCATATTGGTGGAAATTGAACCGAGAGCGGCGCGGCCGCGATCAAGCAGATCGCGACCAATACTCCGGCGCTAACTCAAAATTCGAAGATCTGGCGGAACACACCCGGCGCGATGATCGATAGCGGGTTGATCTGCAGGTTCGGTTTATCGAAATTGCCGGTAAGTCTGAACGTGATGCCGATCAGGCCGCGGTCGCTGCCGTTGCCGAGGATGAAGCCGACGATTGGCACTTCCGCGAACAGCCGGTTGAGGCCGTAGGCGGGCATGAAGGTACCGGTCAGGTCCATATTGCCGTTCGCGTCTTTGACTGTACCCTGGAAAGTCGCGCCCACCTGCACACCGCGGACCACGCCGTTTTCCACCGCAAGCGCCCCCTTGCGCAGCACCAGTCGCGCAAAGCCCCGCTCGAAACTCTGCGAGCGCGTGTCGATATTTTGTTTGACAGCGGAATTCAGGCTCTGGCCGTTCCTGCCGCTCGGCGTTGAGACGATGGTCGAGAGCTTCTTTTCGTCGATGATGGCAAAGTTGCGGATATCGAGCGATCCGTCCCAGGCATCCGGCCCGGTGGAACGCAGCGACAGGTTCAGCAAGCCGCCCTTCAGATGCTTGTAGAGGTCGGCAAAACGCGCCACCGCGCCGGCATCGCCGCTTGTGATGCGGATAGTGCCACTGTTTCCGCCCTTGCTCATCTGGCTGACAACAGCCTCGCCGCTGCGCGTGAGGCCGGAGAAATCCGCAGCTATGGTACGGCCGCCAACGATAGAATAAACGCCTTTGAGATTGCTGATCGATTCATCGTTGAAGCCGATAACCCTGTCGAGATTGGCGTGGATTATTGCGCCGGACGAATCGTCTTTGCCGTCGCCATTGCCACCAGACGATGTCTTCAGCCGCGCCAGCACCGGCCGTAGATCGGCAGAATTGCCAGCAACGGATATGTCGTAGCCGCCGCTTTTGCCGCGTTTGATCGACAGTGCGAAATCGTCGAGAGCGGAGAGCTTGACGCTATCGAAACTTGCCGACGACAGGCCGCCCTTGCTGACGACAAGATCGCCGCTGACCCCGAAACCATCGCCTTTGAGGACGAAATTTTTCAGCGCCGTCTGACTGTCCGGCCCGGAAGCCTCGAACTGGGCGCTGGCGGGGATACCGCTGCCCTTCGACCAACCGACCCACGGCACCGTCAGAGCCGCCTTCCCGAGGTCGACCTTGACACCCTGGCGATCGTCATCGATGCGCGTGAGCTCTATCTTGACGGGACCGTCGACAATATCGTTGAGGCCCGGCAGGACCGCGTTGCGCTGGGCGTCCGTCAGCGTGGCGGTGATCACACGGCTGCGTTTCGTCGACGATTTATCGTCCGTCGGTTCGACCATATCAATCTGCGCGGGAATGCCATCGATCTGTGCCTGGGCATTCAGATGCACGGACTGAGGATCGGCGTCGATCTCACCGGTAAGATTGGAAATCTTACGATTGTTCATAGGCTTCAGCAGATCGACATCGTTGAGCTGCAAGTTCGCCGTCCAGACTGGCGGCGGCGGCTTCTGGTCGCTGATCAGGCCGATCGTCGCATCGACCTTGGCGACGATCTTGCCGTTGAAATTCTCCGGCTTGAACTCGGTTCGCTGCAGTACCTGCAAGGGCTTGTAAGTCAATAACTCGCCGATGGAATCGCCGCTGCCTGATATTTCCAGCTTTAGTGCGGCCATCAACGGCTTGTCATAAGTCGAGGGGATCGAGAAATTGCTATCGCTCAGCGTTACCGAACGACCTGTCGGGAAATAGGAGGTGCCATGCGCGATATCGATGCTCATCGTCGGGCCGGTCAGATCGAAATGCGCCTTCATGTCCCGGATCGGCGGGATCTCACCGGGCACGTTGAGGCGCGCGTCGTCGATATCGAAAGCGATGTGCAGCTCGTTCTTTCCGAGTTGCAGCTTGCCGGTCTGCGCTGCCACCGCCAGGCGTCCGGCCGGGATGAAGACCGAGATGGCCGCATTGGTCGCGGTACCACCGAACAGATTGTTCTCCACCCAGGCCCTAGGTTTCGAAGCCATCCAGAACGGCCAGAGCTGCTTGATCGCGGTCGTATCGAGCTTTTCGGCACGGCCGCCGAAGCTGATCTCCGGGGAGCTATCGCCAAGTTTCATATGTAGCGAGCCGAACAGCGCACCAAGCGGCGTCGAGATAGCGAGATTCTCGAATTGCAGTTCCTTGGTCGCGGCCAGGAAACGTCCGGTCGCCTGCCCGTCGAAGCTGACCGGCTGTTCGCTGGAAATGGAGGATGCCGCTCTGGCTCCCCGGATCAGGAAGTCGATCCCAAAACCTTTGCCAGCATTGGCGTCGATGCGGTCCAGATCGATCAGCGCGCCGGAGAACGGTACCATAGTGCCGACGAATTGGGCTTTCGACGGAGCGACCTCCAGCGTTTGACGATCGAAGTTGTAGGTGAAATTGATGTTGGCCTGCGTCAGCTCTTGCTGGTCGCGGTCCATGTAAAGCGTGCCGGGCTGAACATCGATGGAGGCGTTGACCTTCGGATCGATGCCGGCACCGCCGCGAACGGCAGTCACCGTCATGCCGGCGAAACTCATGATGCCCTGGCGTGGCGTGCCGTTCTGATCGTAGGCCATCGTCAGCGGCTTCAGGTCGAGATTGGTGAGCTTGGCGGTCAGCGATGAGCTGCGGCCCGCCTCCTGCTGATCGGCGCGCACATCCAGTGTCGCGACGGAGCCGTTAACCGCCACCTGCCCATAAAGACGCAGCGACGTCGGCCCGCTGCGTTCGAAGGTAAGACTGTCGACCACGAGCGAGATAGGATCGCCCTCCCGGCGCGCCAGCTTGACGGTAAAACCGGAAATACGCACCGAGTTTGTGCCGCCGCGTTCGACGAAGCGTTGCAGGAAATCGAGATTGTCGAAAGCTGAATCCAACGCCTGCGGCAGTGAATCGACGCGCAGCGCGGTCAGGTCGACGGGATCGCCCTGGGGCAATAACGATGTATCGAGCGCAATGCCTTCCGCCGCCACGGAGGCTACTTCGACACGGCCTTCGACAAGAGCCAGCGGATCGAGCACCATGCTCACCGCCGACATAGTCGACAAATGCTTGCCGCTTTCCTGGTCCACCACATTGACGTCGCGGGCTTCTAGCGCGAGCCGTAGCGTCGGCGTGAAACGCACCACGGTCGAACCGACTTCCGCCTTGTAGCGCGGGCCGATCGCCCGATCGAGCGCAAGCTGCGCCTTCTGCGACAGGGGTTGGTCGAAAACGCCGCCCTCAATCGTGGCGATGACGACGCCCAGGATCACGGCAAGAAAGGCTATGAAGACCAGGGTAATGCGGCAGACATGCCAAACATGCGAGCGACTGCGACGGGCAGGCTCGGGGACATGGACGATCAAAGGGTCGTCGACCTGAGCCGAAGGCAGGTGGTCGAGCGAGACGAGATCCTTTTTGCGGAATGTAACCTTTTCGCCTCGGATCACTCCCGTGCGTCCCTTTCGTTTTTTGCAATTTTGTTGGTGACGCTGCGTCCGATGTGGACGGCATACCTGTGCAGTATATATGGCTGCAACTTAGTGTCATCCAAAATCCCGGCAAAAGAAAGGTTTTCCCGTGACCGAAATCCGCATGGTTGAGTTGGGCATTGGCGACGAAGCCCCCTATTTCGATCTTCCGCGTGACGGCGGCGGCCGTGTGAGCCTTACTGATTTTGCTGGCAAACCATTGGTGCTGTTCTTCTATCCGAAGGATGATACGACCGCCTGCACCGCCGAATCGGTGTCCTTCACCGCGCTCGCGGCTGACTTCGAAAAAGCCGGCGCCGCCGTCCTCGGCATGTCGCCGGATTCGGTCAAGAGCCATGACAAGTTCGTGAAGAAGCACGCCCTGTCCGTCTCCCTCGCCTCCGATGAGGAGAAGACTGCGGCCGAATCCTATGGCGTCTGGCGGGAAAAGAGCATGTATGGCAGGACTTTCATGGGCGTCGTGCGCTCGACCTTCCTGATTGGAGCGGACGGCAAGATCGTAAGGATCTGGGACAAGGTCAAAGTGGCAGGCCATGCGGAAGCCGTCCTGGCCGCTGTCAAGGAGCTTTAATGCCTGTGAGCATGCCGATGGAAATCGAGGCCATCACCTCGCTGCGGGGCGGCGCGATTGCCGCCATCCGCTCGGCCAATCTCGACCGCAAGACGGCGCTTGCTCAGGAATCGGCAAACCGCTGGTTTGCGCGCACCCTATCGCTGCGCTCGCCACTCGACCCGGCATTGCCCGTTCGACCCGGTCGGCCGGAAAAACCAGAACTGGTTCCGCCGAAGCATATGGAGAAGCGCTCTCTGCATACGGTCAAAGGCCGTATCGCGCTGCTGCATGCCATCGCCCATATCGAACTCAACGCTGTCGATCTGGCGCTCGATATCGTTGCGCGCTTCGCCACCGAGCCGGTGCCGAATTCCTTTTTTGATGGCTGGATGCAGGTTGCTTTCGAGGAAGCCAAGCATTTTCGTATGGTGCGCACACGTCTACGCGATCTTGGCGCCGACTATGGCGATCTCCCTGCCCATGACGGCCTGTGGCAGGCAGCGCACGCAACCCGCAACGATCTCACCGCTCGCCTGGCTGTCGTGCCGCTGATTCTCGAGGCCCGCGGTCTCGATGTGACGCCGGCGCTGCAGGCAAAAATGCGTGAGACGGGCGACATGGAGAGCGCTGCCGTCCTCGATGTTATCTACAATGATGAGAAGGGTCATGTCGCCGTCGGAGCCAAATGGTTCCGCTTTCTCTGTGCTCGCGAGCGACGCGATCCGGCACGTACGTTCCAGGACCTGGTGCGCGCCAATTTCCGTGGTTCGTTGAAGGCCCCGTTCAACGACATCGCCCGCGCCGAAGCCGGCCTAACCCCCTCCTTCTACCGCGCGCTTACGTCCACAAGCAATGCCTAACATACTAAACTATAAGAGTTTTTTTGTTTTCTAGGGGTGGAGCGGAAAGCAATCGTTAACCATAATTCCGTGTAGTTCCTTAATAGATGCCAAGAGGTATCGATGGGGAGATTCTCGGTGACAGCCAAGCCTCAGAACCGGGTTTTCGGCAAACAGAAACGGCAACACACCATCATTGTGGCGAGCGGTGACACTGTGCGTCACATGACCGTGCGCCCGTGGATGACGGCGCTTGCCGTATGCATCGTCGGTGTCTTTTCGATCGGCTATCTGCTTGCCACCTCCTATCTCGTGCTGCGCGACGATCTGATTGGCGCCACCATGGCCCGGCAGGCGCGCATGCAATATGATTACGAGGACCGCATTGCCGCTTTGCGCGCGCAGGTCGATCGCGTCACGTCGCGGCAGCTTCTTGATCAGCAGGTGGTCGAAGAAAAAGTCGATAAGCTGATGGAGCAGCAGCAGGCCTTGTCCTCGCGCCACGGTAAGCTCGATGCACTGCTCGACCGCGCCGAAAATTCCGGCCTGATGAACAAGGATGCACCTCCTGGCGCAAGTGCGGCGGCAGCCAAGGGCGATCACGCAGATAAGGGCGATCATGCGGAACTGACGGGAGGGCTAAAATCGATCGAGAAGCTTCTGTCGAGCGGCAGGCCTGCCGATGCGACACCCGACAATTCCACCCTCGCCTATGTTCCAGCCCCCGAAACCGTTGCCGATCGCGCCGACCGGGTGTTCTCCCGGGTGACGTTGTCGCTGAAACACATCGAACAGGATCAACTGACCCGTGTGCAGCATCTGACCACCGGCGCCTCCGAGACCGCCGATGATATTCAGTCGATCATGCAGAATGTCGGCGTCAAGGTTCCGACGGTGATGGCTAGCGCTGACATCAAGGGCAATGATCCGGCGAGCGACGATGGAGGCGTTGGCGGTCCTTATGTCGCTCCGGAGAATGTCGATCAATTTGATCAGTCCATGGCTGATCTCGACACGGCTTTGACGCGCCTTGAGACCGTACGCGGTGCCGCCGAAAGCCTGCCCTTCCGTAATCCCGCCCCGGGTAAGCTGATCACCAGCCCCTTCGGCAATCGCAAGGATCCTTTCTTCGGCAAGCTGGCGCTGCATACCGGCACCGATTTCCATTTCGGCCCCGGTGAGAAGGTGAAGGCTACAGCCCCCGGCAGAGTCGTCTCCGCGGGCTGGGCCGGCGGTTATGGCAACATGGTCGAGATAGACCATGGCGATGGCATCTCCACGCGTTACGGCCATATGGCGGAAATTCTGGTCAAAGTCGGCGATACGGTCAAAACCGGCGACTCCATCGGCCTTGCTGGCAGCACGGGACGCTCGACCGGGACGCATCTTCACTACGAAGTCCGCGAGAACGGCCGCCCGATCGACCCGATGTATTTCATCAATGCAGGCTCGAAGCTCGCAAGTTACATCAACGGTCTGAGTACAATTTCGCCGCGAGAATTGTGACAAACGAGCAACAAATCTGGCGCTAATCTAAAAATTGCGTTATCTATTGCTCTGAAGCTTTCTGAAGCGCCCGCTTTCCTTGACTTGGCGGGTATTTGGTTTTATGTCGCGCTGCATCGCGGCATGCTTGAGCGTGTCGACTCACGAGTGTTCGACCGAACCGGAACGGAAATAGTTTTCCCTTTGACAACATTTGCTGACCTTGGCTTGAGCCAAAAAGTCCTATCCGCGGTTACTGACGCGGGCTACACCACACCGACTCCGATCCAGGCCGGCGCAATTCCTTTTGCGCTGCAGCGCCGCGATATCTGCGGCATCGCCCAGACGGGTACCGGCAAGACCGCCTCCTTCGTTTTGCCGATGCTGACGCTACTCGAAAAGGGGCGCGCCCGAGCGCGCATGCCACGCACTCTGATCCTCGAGCCGACGCGCGAACTCGCGGCACAGGTTGCCGAGAATTTTGAGAAATACGGCAAGAACCATCGCCTGAACATCGCTTTGCTGATCGGCGGCGTCTCCTTCGAAGATCAGGACCGCAAGCTGGAGCGCGGCGCCGACGTGCTGATCTGCACGCCCGGCCGGCTGCTCGACCATTTCGAACGCGGCAAGCTGTTGATGAGCGCTGTCGAAATCTTCGTCATCGACGAAGCCGACCGCATGCTCGACATGGGCTTCATCCCGGATATCGAGCGCATCGCAAAGCTTATCCCCTTCACCCGTCAGACGCTGTTCTTCTCGGCCACGATGCCGGGCGAAATCCAGAAGCTGGCGGATCGCTTCCTGCAAAATCCGGAGCGTGTCGAAGTCGCCAAGCCTGCTTCGACGGCAAAGACCGTCACGCAGCGTTTCGTCGCCTCGCATGGCAAGGATTACGAGAAGCGCGCCACGTTGCGCGATCTCATCCGCGCGCAGACCGATCTGAAGAACGCCATCATCTTCTGCAATCGCAAGAAGGATGTTGCAGACCTTTTCCGTTCGCTGGAACGCCACGGTTTCTCTGTCGGCGCGCTGCACGGCGATATGGATCAGCGTTCGCGCACGACGATGCTGCAGAATTTCCGAGACGGCAATATCCAGCTTCTCGTCGCTTCCGACGTTGCGGCACGCGGCCTCGATCTTCCCGATGTCGGCCACGTCTTCAATTTCGATGTTCCGATCCACTCGGAAGATTATGTCCACCGCATCGGCCGCACTGGCCGCGCTGGTCGCTCGGGCGCTGCCTTCACCATCGTGACGAAGCGCGACGTCAAGCACGCCGATGCGATCGAAAAGCTGATCGGCGAAGATGTCGAGTGGCTGAATGGCGACCTGTCGTCGCTGCCGCCGGCTGAAGAAAGCCGGGACGATGACCGTTCTTCGCGTCGGCGCGACTCCAAAAACAAAGGCCGCGACCGAGATCGCAGCCGCGGAGGCCGGAACGCCTCGAGTCATAAATCTGATATCGACGTCGAGGATAATGATGTCGACGTGATCGAAGCAGCACCAGCAAAGGCCGAAAGCGTGAGAAACGAGCGCAAGTCTGAGAACAACAGCAAGTCCCACAACGGTTCTCGTAACAACCACCGGCCATTCCCCGCTGCCAACGACGACAATCGCGAGCGCCGCAATCGCTACCGCGATCAGGACGACGGCCCGACCCCGGTCGGCTTTGGTGACGATATTCCTGCTTTCATGCTGATCGTCGCCAACTCCAAGGGCTGATGGGGCCAAGGGCGTGGGGAAACCCGGCATCGACTTCCCAGGACTAGGAACCGGTCTCGCAATTTTGCGGGATGGGAAGTTGTTGCTCTACAGGCGCCTCAAGGCACCTGAAGCCGGCTTCTGGAGCATCGTCGGCGGCAAGGTCGATCATATGGAGCCGGCCGAGGATGCAGCTATCCGCGAGGCGGAAGAAGAAAGCGGCCTCTCCATCGGCCGTGTCGACCTTCTTTGCACGACCGAAGTTATCGTTGAAGCCGATCGCCAGCACTGGATTTCTTTGATCTACGTCACCCAGGACTTTGCCGGGGACGCTCGCCTGGTCGAACCTGACAAGCTCTCCGATTTCGGCTGGTTCGGCCGCAATGAGTTGCCACAGCCGCTCTCAGCTTTTGCCGAAGCGGCGATCGCGCACCTAAGCGAAAACGATTTCCGCTGAAACCTATTTCTCTGCCCTGACCGCCGCCTCGTAAGCAAGCCTCGCCCAGCGCGCCATGATATCCGGGTCGTCGAAGGCATCGTCGGGAATAGACCAATAGGGCATGCTGACGGGCTTGTCCTTCCTGCCTTCGTAGGCCCAGCGCCTGGCGCCTGCCGCCTCGAATTCGGGAGCGCTGACGTCGTCGGCCTTCAGCAGTATCTCGCCGCTCACTTCGACGGCGACGATACGGCCCATGTGATAAACGCCCTTGCCGCCGAACATGCGCCTGATCGTTACCGGCCCGAGGGCCTGGAACATCTCTTCGATCTCGATATTGTCCATGCCCTACCCCTTCAAAATGCCGCCGGCGGCCAGTACGGCCTCGGGCGTGTCGACATCAAGATGCGCGGCGTCGCCGATATTGACGTCGACGACCGAGAGTCCGGCGGTTTCGATGATGTGCCGGGCGCCGACATCACCTTCGAGCCGCATCACGGCGTCGAACACACTGCGCGGCAGGATGACGGGATTCCCGCGCTTGCCGCGCGACACAGCACGTGCGATCGCCTGACCATTTGCTTTGCGGAACGCCGCAATCAGCGTCCTCAGATCGTCGCTGGTAACACCCGGCATATCGGCCAGCATGACCAATACGCCGTCGGCGCGCTGCGTGACCGGCGCGCTGACGCCAGCGACCAGCGAGCTTGCCATGCCGGATGCATAGTCCGGATTGTGCACCCGCTCGACCGGCAGACCGGCAAGTGCCTGCTCGATCTCCTCGTGGCGATGGCCAGTGACCGCGACGACGGCGGCGGCTGCGCTTGCCAAGGCCGTGGCAGCGGAGCGGCGCACCAGGGGAACCCCATCGAATTCCGCCAAGAGCTTATGTGGTCCACCCTCGCCCATGCGGCGTGCTTTGCCGGCCGCAAGAAGCACGACCACAACGGAAATTTGGGCTTCCGGCTTGCCGGCGATATCGCGCGGTCTTGGCCGCGACTGTATTTCCATGAGAAGCCCCCCGACGCCCATGCCGCTGATCTCCTGCGGCGTCGGCTTCTCGCCGGCGAGGATTCGATCCAGCACCCAGTCGAAACCATTTTCCTTCGGACTGCGGGCGCAGCCGGGCGCGCCGACGACATAGACATCGCCGACCTTGCCGAGCACCAGCAGATTGCCGGGATCGACCGGCATGCCGACCTGGATGACGTCGCCGCCCGCAAGCCGGATGGCTTCGGGGATGACGTCACCGGCGTCGATGACAGCGGACGCACCAAAGACGATGACGAGCTTTGGCAATTGATCGGCCGCCCGCAATGCGTTGCCGATCGCTTCGGCGACCGGAGGCGCGCGATGCGCCACCCGCTCTTCCCGTTCCAGGATGCTGCCGGCAAGCTGCAGCCGTTGCGAAAGGATGCGGGCAGTCTTGTCCATCACGGAGGTTTTCAGCGGCGGCAATTCGGTGGCGATCAGCGACGCCGCATGCGGCTGAAACGGCTTGACCTCAAAGACAGTCGTCTGCCGCAGGATGTCGACGCCAGCGGCCACCTTTTCACCCGAAACTGCCAGTGGAATGATCTTGAAGGTCGCCACCATATCGCCGCGACGCACCGGCACATGATCGGCAAGACAGGCAAGTGTGATAGCCGGATCGACGCCATTCAGCCGGTCGACGGCAACGCGATTTGCGACGAACAGGCCGTCGACAGCGCTATGAACATTGACGCGCCCGGTGGCCGATTCTGAGAAGGTCAGATGATCCGCCGCGATTGCCCGGGCCAGCCGCTCCGCGGCTTCGTTTTCCATAAGGTCATCAGGTTCGATTCTTGCGGCTGTAACGCGGCCGATATTGGCGGCCGCGAGGCGATCGAGATCACTGCGGTCAAGCACATGTCCCTTGGGAAGGTTGCCATCGGACAATCGGATGGAATGCGCGAGCACCGCACCTTCCGCCTCCGCCGTCGTGAAATCACCGAAGATCATCGCTTGTCACCCTTCGGTGATGATACGTCACGACCGCGCAGCGCCGCGATGATCTCGGCCAGAATGGCGACGGCGATTTCCGCCGGGCTCGATGCGCCGATGGGAAGGCCTATTGGGGCGTGAATCCGCGCGAGATCGGCGTCTGTCAGGCCCTCGTGCTTCAATCGCTCCAGCCGGCTCGCATGCGTCTTGCGACTGCCGAGCGCCCCGACATAAAAACACCCGACCTTCAGCGCTTCGGCAATCGGGAAATCATCGATCTTCGGATCGTGGGTGACGGCGACCAGCGCCGTATAGGCATCGAGCGGCCGTTCCTTCAGGACATCCACTGGCCAGTCGGCAATCAGGTCGACACCATCGAAACGCTCCGGTGTCGCAAAAGCGGTGCGCGGATCGATGATGCGGATGTCGAAACCGGCAAGCCCCGCCATCTGCGCCAAAACCTGGCTGATATGCACGGCGCCGATAATGACGATATGCGGCGGCGGCAGATGAACATTGAGGAAGAGGCTTTGCCCGCCGATCTCCACCGCCGAGGATTTTCCCGAGCGGAAGACGGAAGCGACGGCATCAGCAAGCGGGCTCTCGACCGCGTCACCCTCGATGATCAGCCGGTCCGGTCCTCCGGAGAGGTCGGTGGCCAGGATCGCCGCCTGCCGCGCGCGCCGCAGCGCATTCAGTTTCGTCAGAATCTGACGGTCCATCAGTTAAGCCTCTCGACATAGACACGAATACGGCCGCCGCAGGACAGGCCGACGCGCCAAGCGGTTTCATCCGCCACGCCGAACTCCAGCATGCGGGCCTTGCCGCTTTCGATAACGTCTAGCGCCTCGGTGATCACGGCGCCTTCCACACAGCCACCCGAGACCGAGCCGTGGAAATTGCCCTCACCGTCGATGACGAGGTGGCTGCCGGTGGGTCGCGGCGCGGAACCCCAGGTGTCGACGACGGTCGCCAGCGCCACGGTGCGGCCGGCCGACGACCATTCCTCCGCGATGACAAGCGGATCCAGGCTTTCAGGTATATTTGTCATGGTGCCTCCGGAGGTGCCTCACAGCTTGGCGAGAAAACGGCGTGGATCATAGGCGCCGGCGCGGCCGGCACTAAGGGCCGATACGAGGTCGGCTAGAGATAATAGATTGTGAACCGGACGGAATTCGTCAACATGCGGCAGCATGGCGCGAACGCCGCGAGCACGTGGTTCAAAGCCCTCGAAGCGCAAGAGCGGATTGAGCCAGATCAATCGCCGACAGGAGCGATGCAGCCTGTCCATCTCGATTTTGAGAAGTTCTACCCCCTCCCGTTCAAGTCCATCGGTGATGAAGAGCACGATCGCGCCCTGCCCGAGAACGCGGCGCGCCCAGAGCCGGTTGAATTCCTTCAGCGTTTCGCCGATGCGCGTGCCGCCTGACCAGTCGTGGACGGCAGTGGCGCATTCGTCGAGCGCCTCGTCCGGGTCCTTGTGGCGCATTTGCCTGCTAACATTGGTCAGCCGCGTGCCGAACAGAAATGTGTGGACGCGCCTGCGCTTCTCGGTCAGCACATGCAGGAAATGCAGAAAGATGCGGGTGTATTGGCTCATCGAGCCGGAAATGTCGGCGAGCACGACCAAAGGCGGCTGCACCTCCTTGGCCTCGCGATGGCGCGGCAGGATCAGTGTGCCTCCAGTGCGAAGCGCCACCCGCATCGTCGCACGCGGGTCGATCTTGGCGGACACGTGCGACGCCATAAAACGGCGCGTGCGGACCCGGTCGAGCGGCAATTCCAGCCTAGCCAACTCCTTCTTCGCAACGGCGATCTCCGCGGCCGACATCTGCGCGAAATCCATGCGGCGCAGCAGTTCGCTTCCCGATGCCGTAAAGCGGGCGTCGATCTCGACATCCAGGGCCTCGCGCTGCGGCCGGCGGTCGTCGCGCTCACCAAGCAGGGCGTCGCTGGCGCGAGTTTCACCGGGCCTCGGCTTTTCCTTTTCACGATTATCGGTCGCGACCGGCGACATCATCGCGATCATCTTCTGCACGAGATCGCGTGAGCGCCAGAACAGCCGGAAAGCTTCGTCGAAAACTGCGAGGTCCTCATGCCGCTTGACGAAGATGGAAGACAGGGCCGCATGAAACTCGTCGCGCGAGCCGATGCCGATCATCTCGACGGCCTCGATAGCGGCGGCAATGGCTGCCGGCCCGATCTTCAAGCCGGCCTTGCGAAGCGCGCGGGCGAAGAAAACGATATTGTCGGCCAACCGGCCGTCACCAGGCGATGACCGCATCTCCGTGACGCCGTCTTGCATTGCTGGTTCCATGGCCTCATCCCGTCGCCAGCAGTTCCGATTTCACCTCATCCAGCACGCGGCTGCCCTCGCCACCTTGGATGCGGGCGATATCGTCCTGGTATTTCAACAGAGTGCCCAGCGTATCGGAAATCGTCTCGGGATCGAGCGCCAGCCGGTCGAGTTCGGTGAGCGCCATCGCCCAGTCGATGGTTTCGGCGACGCCGGGATTCTTGAAAAGGTCGAGCGTGCGCAGCTTCTGCACATAGGCGACAATCTGGCGCGACAGCGCCTCGTTGCAGCCGGGCACCTTGCGGCGGATGATCTCAAGCTCCTGTGCCGCTTCGGGGTAATCGACCCAATGGTAAAGACAGCGCCGCTTCAGAGCGTCGTGCACCTCGCGGGTGCGGTTGGTGGTGATGATGACGATAGGCGGTTCCGCAGCGCGGATTGTACCGAGTTCGGGGACGGTCACCTGAAAATCGGAGAGGACTTCAAGCAGAAACGCTTCGAACGCTTCATCGGTGCGGTCCAGTTCGTCGATCAGGAATACCGGCGCACGGCCTCCCGCGCTCGACAGCGCCTGCAGCACGGGCCGCCGGATGAGATAGCGCTCCGAAAAGATATCGGCCTCGATGCGGTCGCGGTCGGTCAATCCTGACGCTTCCGCAAGGCGAATTTCCAGCATCTGCGCCGGATAGTTCCACTCATAGACGGCGGAGGAAACGTCGAGACCTTCGTAGCATTGCAGGCGGATCAGCGGCCTGTCGAGCGCCTTCGACAGCACCTTGGCGATCTCCGTCTTGCCGACGCCTGCCTCGCCCTCGAGAAAGAGCGGCCGTTTCATTTTCAGCGCCAGAAACAACACCGTTCCGAGTGCACGCCCGGCGAGATAATCGTGAGTGCCGAGCAAGGCAATCGTTTCGTCGATCGAGCCCGGTAGCGAAGGTGCGTGATGTTGATGAGGCATAATCTCTCCCATTACTGCGCCGCGTCCCATCGGACGCGCTAAGAAGGCAGTAACACTTCAGACTGGCGCTTAGTCCTTTCCTTAGATCGATCCCGATCTAAGCGGTTGTGCGCTAGGGAGGTTATAGCGTGTGATAGTCCCGGTTCATATAGAGCAGCGCCTGCTTTGTTTCACTGAAATGCACCGCCACGACTTCGCCGAAGATGATGTTATGCGTCGAGGCCCGTTTGATCTCGGTGACGCGGCAATCGAATGCGGCCAGCGCATCGGTGAGCACAGGCGCGCCGGTCACCAGCGTATCGAATGTGCCGGTGGCGAAGCGCTCCTCATTGGTCAAATTCGTTTTGCCGGAAAAGGCGTCGGCGAGCGCTTGGTGGTGGGCACCAAGCGCGTTCAGCGCGAAGATGCCGCTGTTGAAGAAGATTGCATTCCTCGCATTGCTGTTGTTGAGGCAGATCAGGATCGTAGCGGGGTCATCCGAGACCGAACAAGCCGCCGTGATGGTCACGCCGCGCCGTTCGTTGCCGAGCACCGTGGTCACTAGCTGGACATGCCCCGCATAGCGGCTCATGGCCTCGCGATAGTGCGCCGGATCCATACGCTGCTTGTCTAGCACGGTTGCTTTCCTCGTTTTTGTCATTTCTCATTTTCGCTCAATATGGCGGGCAGACGTTAGCTTTTCTACAATAGGACTATTGAAATCGGAGCGATTTCGCCGCTTTTTCTTTGACGGTAACTTCCAGGTGGATAAAAGAGCAGAAGAATTGTCCGGGATACCTAATCTATGAACGTTCTACGTCGCACATCGCTCCTGATTTCGCTGCTTCTGGCAGCCGGCAGCAGCCATGCCGCAGGCGTCAATATTGGCATCGTCGCGCCCCAGGATGGAAATTTTGCAGCGCTCGGCGCACAAATTACCACAGGCGCCAATTTCCAGTTGCAGGCGCAGAGGGACTCCGCCACCGTCGTAGACGAACCCTGCACGGAGGATGGTGGCCACGCGGTGGCCGAGGCGCTGATCAGTGCCAAGGCGCAGGTCGCCATCGGCTTTCTCTGCAGCGAGACCTTGGCAGGCGCGCTGCCGCGGCTGAAGGATGCGGGCATTCCCGTCATCACCGTTTCCGTCCGTTCCCATATCGCGATGGAGGATGCGCTGAAGAACGGTTGGCCGTTTTTCCGTCTCGCTCCGGTTGACAACGCCGAGGCAGCCATGGTGGTCGACGCCATTCTGAAGCATTGGGCCGCTGAACCGATGGCTCTCATCGAAGACGGGACGATCCATGGTCGCGAACTGGTAGAAGCGGTGCGTAATGCTCTGGAAGAGAAAGGTTTGAAACCGGTCTTTACCGACACCTATCGCCCCGGCCAGGAACAGCAGATCGCCCTTGTCCGCCGGTTGAAGAAGGCCGGCGCCACCCACGTATTCATCGGCGGCGACCGCAGCGACGTTGCGGTCATCGCCCGTGATGCTCGCAGCGAGAACATCCCGTTGACGCTGATGGGCGGTGACGCGATGCGCGCCGCCAACCAGCCGGTGCCCCTGACGGACGGCGTACTCGCTGTTGCTCTCCCCGATTACGCCAGCTTGCCCACTGCCCAGGCGACAGCCCAGGCGATGCGTACGAATGGTACCGAGCCTGACGGTTATATTCTGCCGGCCGCGGCTGCCGCGCTGATTGCCAGCCAGGCAGCGGAAAGCGCCAAAGCGGCGAACAAGCCGATTGCCGATAAACTGATCGGCACGGCTTTTCAAACGCCGATTGGCCCCATTACCTTCGATCATAACCATGAATTGACGGAGAATCCCTTCCGGCTGTTGGAATGGCGTGGCAATGCTTTTGTGCCGCTGACATCCGCGTCGAACTGATAGGTTTCGTGCAAGCCCAGTAGATTAGGTTGTTTGCCTGCCGAACCGGTGATAAGCCAAGCGCGAAAAATCAGACGGAGTTCAGCTATCTCATGACCTTGCCGATTCGCATTGCTCCCTCCATCCTCGCGGCCGATTTCGCCAAGCTTGGGCAGGAAGTACGGGATGTGACCGACGCCGGAGCTGACTGGATTCATCTCGACGTCATGGACGGACATTTCGTGCCGAATATTTCCTTCGGCCCCGATGTCATCAAGTCGTTGCGCTCCTATACCGATGCGACCTTCGACTGCCACCTGATGATCTCGCCCGCCGATCCCTATCTTGAAGCGTTCGCCAAGGCCGGCTGCGATCGGATCACCATCCATGCCGAATCCGGCCCGCATCTGCATCGCTCGCTGCAGACCATCCGCCATCTCGGCAAGAAAGTCGGCGTAACTCTCAATCCGGCAACGCCGCTTTCCGTTCTGGAAAATGTGCTGGATGATATCGATCTGATCCTCATCATGTCGGTCAATCCTGGCTTCGGCGGCCAGAAATTCATTCCCGCCATGGCCGACAAGATCCGGAATGCGCGGTTGCTGATCGGCGACCGCCCGATCGAACTCGAGGTCGATGGCGGCGTCACCGTCGATACGGCGCCGATCGTCACAGCCGCCGGCGCCAATGTCCTCGTCGCCGGCTCGGCGATCTTCAAGGGCGAATCCGTCGAAGCCTACCGGCAGACGATTTCCGATCTGCGCGCCGCGGCAGAACGAGGCCGCGTTGGATCAAATTAATCCGGCCAGCGCTGTAGCGACGACCGGGCGGCTGAGGGCGGCCGTCCCGTCATCTCGACAGCTGCTGTTCGGGGCGCTCTGTTGGGGCGCAGCGATGGCAACCTCCGCGCTATCGGCACTCTATCTGCGCAACGGTCTTCTGACGAGCCACCTGTCCGCTCTTGTGATGGTCTATGCCCTCGGCGGCGCGCTTGCCTGGCCGCTCATGCTGCCGCTGGCACGGCTGCTTGCGCATCGCCGGCCAATCGAAGCGCGTTTTGCAGCTTTCTTCCTGACGCTGTCGCTGGGCACCGTTGCCATGACCGCCTTTCTCTTCGCGATGGACTATCGCTGGTTCTATGCGCGCTGGCATGACCCCTTCGGCACGCTCGTCTGGGCATTTCAGTTTGTCTTCACCAGCGCCAGCGCTGTCTACCAGTTTGCCATCCTCGGTCTTGGTCTGTTTCTGCCGTTCGGCTTCATCTTTCTGGCGGCGGTTAGTCTTTATCTCGCCAGACATATGCGTTGAATCGAACGAAAGATTGAGCCAAGAAACATTGAGATTGCCTCCCGTCTTTGTTATGGGGGCGCCGAGGATACGTTTCCCGCTACCCAAGAAAGCTTTGAGCCCATGATCCCGCGCTACTCCCGACCGGAAATGGTCGCCATCTGGTCGCCCGAAACCAAGTTCCGTATCTGGTTCGAGATCGAGGCCCATGCTTGCGACGCGCTGGCTGAACTTGGCGTCATTCCGAAATCCGCGGCGGAAACCATCTGGGAAAAGGGCGGCAAGGCAACTTTCGACGTTGCCCGCATCGATGAGATCGAAGCCGTCACCAAACATGACGTCATCGCCTTCCTGACGCATCTTGCCGAAATTGTCGGTCCCGACGCTCGTTTCGTGCACCAAGGCATGACCTCCTCCGACGTGTTAGACACCTGCTTCAACATCCAGCTGGTGCGTGCCACCGATATCCTGCTCGCTGATGTCGACAAGTTGCTGGAAGCGCTGAAGCGCCGCGCATTCGAGCACAAGGATACCATCACCATCGGCCGCTCGCACGGCATCCATGCCGAGCCGACCACTTTCGGCGTCAAGCTGGCGCTCGCCTATGCCGAATTCGAGCGCTGCAAGCAGCGCCTGATCGCCGCGCGCGAGGAAGTCGCTACCTGCGCCATATCCGGCGCCGTCGGCACCTTCGCCAATATCGACCCACGTGTCGAAGAACACGTCGCGGCAGCGCTGGGTCTGAAGCCCGAGCCGGTGTCGACTCAGGTCATTCCGCGCGACCGTCATGCCATGTTCTTCGCCACGCTCGGCGTCGTCGCCTCTTCGATCGAACGTCTCTCCGTCGAAATCCGCCATCTGCAGCGCACCGAAGTGCTGGAGGCCGAGGAATATTTCTCCCCCGGCCAGAAGGGCTCCTCGGCCATGCCGCATAAGCGCAATCCGGTGTTGACCGAAAACCTGACTGGCCTTGCCCGCATGGTCCGCTCCTATGCCATGCCGGCGATGGAGAACGTGGCACTGTGGCATGAGCGCGATATTTCCCACTCGTCTGTCGAGCGCATGATTGGCCCGGATGCGACGGTAACGCTCGATTTCGCACTCGCTCGGCTCACCAGCGTCGTCGACAAGCTCTTGGTGTATCCGGAAAATATGATGAAGAATCTGAACAAGTTCCGCGGACTTGTTCATTCGCAGCGCGTATTGCTGGCACTGACCCAAGCCGGCGTTTCCCGCGAAGACGCCTATCGTCTCGTCCAGCGTAATGCCATGAAGGTTTGGGAACAGGGCAAGGATTTCCTCGAGGAACTGCTCGCCGACCAGGAAGTCCGCGCAGCACTGTCCGAGGAGGATATCCGCGAAAAGTTCGATTTGGGCTATCACACCAAACACGTCGACACGATCTTCAAGCGCGTGTTTGGCTAGAGCCAGCCGTCTTAGATCGATTGCGACTGGAGGCGGTGCGGCGGACGCGCCGCCTTTTCTTTTTAGCCGCGGACTTGCCATTGACTGGAGGATTATCCGCGGCGACTTCATTCACTTCGTCCTCAAGCCGATTTTGATGGCGCTTTGCCGCCTTCTCGACAAGCCGGTCCAGGTGCTTGAGATCCTCTTCATCGAGGTTTTCTATACCGACGAAGCGGTTCTCGGCCGCACTGGTCAGGATCAGCTCGTTGAGCTTCGCCTGAATAGCCCGCGTGTCGCGCGTCTGCGCGTTCTGGAGCAGGAAAACCATAAGGAAGGTGACGATCGTTGTGCTGGTATTGATAACGAGTTGCCATGTGTCCGAATAGTTGAAGATCGGTCCGGTGCCGCCCCAGACGACGACGGACAACAGGGCAAGGACGAAGATGGTCGGCTTGCCGGTCCACTCCGAAACCACGACTGCGAAACGGGTGAAGATATGCGTGAGCCTTGCCATAATCCGCATCTCCGGCTGAGCCGCATGTCCGGAATGGTGAAGGTTTTTCGATGCGGGCCGCGGTGTGACGGTGGCGGCTGGGCGTGTGTCGGCCCGCGTTGAAAAACCTTCCAAGGAGGAGGCCTGCGGGGGCTGGGTGGAGCGCCTATGGGGAAAGCGTGCGGCTGCGGTTTTCTGAGGTGGCTATCGGTGGGAGCGTCGGGTGCAAGCGGGTTGCCCCGAAGGCTTGCAATGACGCGATCGGGGTTGGGGTGCTCCTCTTTCGTAGGCCTCGCATCGGCGGTTTTGCAGTGTGCGGCGTTGCCTGGCGCAAATCGGCGCCACCCCGGAATGCATCGCAGATCCGGGCCGGCCTTGGCTGATGTGACAGGCGTTTCGTCATGCGGCGTCCTTTCGGGGTGGCGCACGGGATTTGGGTCGCTGGCCACGGCGGAATATCTCGACGATGCGCATCGGGCCGCCGCAATCTGGGCATGGCTGCCTCAGGGTGAGCGGGATGCTCTCGGCGCTTGGCGTGTCGTCCTGTGATGGCGCTTCCGTCCCGAGCAGTTTCCTTATCTTTGCGACATTGGCCTTGCGGCCTGCTCCGGCCAGCAGGCCGTAGTGGCGGATGCGGTGGAATCCGTCGGGCAGCACGTGGATTAGGAAGCGGCGGATGAACTCGTCGGTGGCCAGCCGCATGACCTTGTGACGGTCACCGGTCTTGATGCGGTAGTCCTTCCAGCGGAAGGTGACCGCCTCGGCATTCGCGCTGATCAGGCGGCTGTTCGAGATCGCCACGCGGTGCGTGTAGCGGCTGAGATAGGCCAGCACGGCCTCGGGGCCGCCGAATGGGGGCTTGGTGTAGACGACCCAGTCGGATTTGCGGAAGGGGGCAAGCCAGGCAGCGAAGGCATCCGCCTCTGCAAGCCGGGCTAGATCGCCGAAGAAGCAGAGCACCCCGGATTGACTGAGTGCCATCAGTCCTTCGAGAAACAGCCGCCGAAACAGACGAGACAGAACCTTTATGGGCAGAAGGAACCCCGGGCGACAGCCAATCCAGCGCGTGCCATCCGGCGACAGTCCACCGCCGGGCACGACGATGTGCACATGCGGGTGATGGGTCAGCGCCGACCCCCAGGTGTGCAGCACGCTGGTCATGCCGATGTTTGCGCCAAGGTGCCGGGGATCGGCGGCGATGGTGGTCAACGTCTCCGCCGATGCCCGGAATAGAAGATCATAGACCGTCTTCTTATTCCAATAGGCGATCTGCGCGATCTCGGCGGGGATGGTGAAGACAACATGGAAATACTCGACCGGCAGCAGGTCTTCGGCACGGGCGGCCATCCAGTCCCGCGCCGCGGGTCCCTGGCACTTCGGGCAGTGCCGATTCTTGCAGGAATTGTAGGCGATGTGATGGTGGCCGCATTTGGCACAGGCTGCCACATGCCCGCCGAGCGCCTCGGTTCGGCAGGCCTCGATCGCCGCCATGACCTTGAGCTGGGTCAGGCTAACATGCCCGGCATTGGCCCGCCGCCACGCCGGGCCATAGGCACGGAAGATGTCGGCGATCTCCAGTTTTGGCCGGATCACCGGACGGGCGCTACTCCAGTTCGCGTCGGAGCGTTTGGTCCTGCAGCTTCTTCAGGGTCTCGAACGGGCTGATCGTGTCGCGGATCGTCTTCGTGGCGACATGCATATAACGGGCGGTGGTCGTCAGCTTGGCGTGTCCCAGAAGGACCTGGATCACCCGCACATCCGTGTTCGCTTCCAGCAGGTGGGTGGCAAAACTGTGCCGCAGGGTGTGCAGCGTCGCTGGCTTGGCGATCCCGGCCAGTTTTTTGGCGGCGGTGAAGGCGCGGTTGAGCTGCCGCGGCGAGATCGGGTTGATCTTCGGTTTGCCAGGAAAAAGCCAGCCCTGCGGCCGTGACTCGCGCCAATAGTCGCGCAAGAGTTCCAGCAGCAGGGGCGACAGCATCACCTTGCGGTCCTTCTGTCCCTTGCCCTGTTCGACATGGATCAGCATCCGATCGCTGTCGATGTCGCTGATCTTGAGGTTGCAGACTTCGGAGGCCCGCAGTCCGGCGCCATAGGAGATGCTGAGCGCCGCTCGATACTTCAGGCCCGGCCCCTGGGCCGCCACAAGCAGGTCGGAAACCTCCTCAACGCTCAAGACAACGGGCAACTTCTGCGGTTGCCGACGGAACTGCATATGCCGCTTCATCTCTTCGCGGTCGCAGGTGATGCCGAAAAAGAACCTCAGCGCGACGATGCGGGCGTTGAAGGTCGGCGGCGTGACGCCCGCATTGGTCATGTGCAATTGGTAGGCGCGCAGGTCGTCGGGTGTCGCGGTATCCGGAGATCGCTTCAGAAACCCGGCGAAATCCTTGATCGCCCGAATATGGGCTTGCCGGACTTTGTCGCCCATCCCGCGGATGCGCATGTCTTCGATCATCCGTTCGCGCAGCGGGGTCGTCTTCTCCTCCGTCATGGGAACCTCCTGTCTGGTGATTGAGAAGACCCCAATCCTCAGCCAGGACGGCAAACCCACAAAATGCACGGCGTTCAGATCGTTGCTGCACCGTCACCACGGGCGCCAATGCCGCGCGAGCGGCTTCGTCCTTGGGCATGCAGAGGTCAACGGAAAGCCGAACCTCGCACGCAACTCCCGAATTCCTTGGGATTCGGAGGATGCGCGCGAGATGATGCGGATCAACGTTACAAGGTCATTGGCGGTTCCACTCGATCCGAGTGGACCAATACCAAGGCGGATTTAGTTCCCAACGGGCGGCGCCACGAGTTTGCGATAGAGATGCCATGTAGCATGCCCGAGAATAGGCATGATCACAGCGAGCCCCGCAAAGATGGGGATCGTACCGACGACAAGAAGCGCGGCCACGATGAGACCCCAAATCGCCACTGGCACCGGATTGATCAACGTTGCGCGGATGCTGGCATCGATCGCCGCTACGGCGCCGATATCGCGATCGAGCAGCAGCGGGAAGGTGATGACCGTTGTTGCGAGCACGACGAGCGCAAAAACGAAGCCGATGAGATTACCCCAGAGGATCATCCCCTTGCCCTCGGGCGTGCTCAGCACGTTCGTCACGAAGGATGCCAGTGTAGCCGGCACGCTGTCGCCGAAATAGGCGGTGTAGATGGTCTGCGCCACGACCAGCCAGACGATGAAGAAGCCAAACAGCAACAGGCCCACCGCAATGATAGACGGCAGCGCCGGCGAAAAGCGCACGTCGAAAGCATGGCGCCAAGACGTGTCCAGCCCCATCTCCCGCCGTCGGCTGATCTCATAGAGGCCGATCGCCGCCAATGGTCCAAGCAGCGCGAAACCGGACATCAGCGGAAAGAGCAACGGCAGCAGATTTTCACCGGAACTCCAGACCACCAGCGCTATGCCCGCGATTGGATACATGAGACACAGGAATACGTAATGCGATGGTTTTTCGCCGAAATCGTCCAGCCCCAGTTTCAGGGCGTCGACGAGATCGACAACGCCGATCTTGCGGATGGCCGGACGCGTAAAGCTGTTGTTCGCACCAGCCATGACATGAAATGCCGTCATAGTATTCCTCCTCCTCATCAGCCTAGGTGTATCCTGCTGGCGGCACGAAAATGTCGGACAAAAGAGGTGCCGACATCATTCAATCGCTACCGGCAGCCGCAATGCTAGCAAATTTTGCCACAATTGTCGCCTTTTCCCTTGACAGCAGCGTCGTCCCTTTCCACATCGGCGCAATTCCTCCCTTTCCACATCGGCGCCACTATGAAAGCTTCCGACGCAGATATTCTCATCATTCCCGGATACACCAACTCAGGTCCGGAACACTGGCAGACACGCTGGGAACAGAAACTCTCGACGGCGCGACGAGTGGAGCAGGCCGAATGGTCGAAGCCCGTGCGCCAGGACTGGGTTGCCCGCATTGCCGCAGAAGTGAATGCGTCGAGCCGGCCGGCGGTGCTGGTGGCGCATTCGCTTGGCGTGCCCTCGGTGATCCACGCGATCCCGCATTTCCGCAACAAGGTCGCCGGTGCGTTCTTTGTCGCCCCGCCCGACGTCGCCAATCCGAAGATCAGGCCGAAGCATCTGATGACGTTCGGTCCCTACCCGCGTGATCCCCTGCCGTTTCCGTCGATCACCATCGCCAGCCGCAACGATCCCTTCGGCAGCTACGAGCACGCCGACGATATAGCTGGAAGCTGGGGTTCACTCCTGATCGATGCCGGCGAGTCCGGCCATATCAACGCCGATTCGGGCCATGGTCCCTGGCCGGAAGGCACGATGGTCTTCGCCAAGTTTCTCAGTCACCTCAAGCCATGATTGCGGCCGAGCATGATATAATGGCGTAGTAAGCCAGCCCACTAGCTTGTGTAGTACAGGGGCGGCTTCATTCCATCGTCAAATAAAAGCCTGTAGAACATGAGAGGACAGGATCCCGATTCTCGCATTGGTATAGAACCAAAGCCGGAATCCCAAGGAAGGAGGCGCAGGCGGATTGTGAATTCGCTTCTTATCCGTTATGGGGACGCCCAAAGATCGATCCACTTGCGCTATCTGAGAGCGCTAACGACAGAGAACAATACCAATGAACCGTCGCCGCCGTATTTACGAGGGCAAGGCCAAGATCCTTTACGAAGGGCCTGAGCCGGGCACGCTGATCCAGTTTTTCAAGGATGATGCCACCGCCTTCAATAAGAAAAAACACGAAGTCATTGATGGCAAAGGCGTTCTGAATAATCGTATCTGCGAATACATTTTCAGCCACCTGAATAAGATCGGCATTCCCACGCACTTCATACGCCGTCTGAACATGCGCGAGCAGCTGATCAAGGAAGTGGAGATGATTCCGCTCGAGATCGTCGTGCGCAATGTTGCCGCCGGCTCGCTCGCCAAGCGCCTCGGCATCGAAGAAGGCGTCGTACTGCCGCGCTCGATCATCGAATTCTATTACAAGTCCGACGCGCTCGAAGACCCGATGGTCTCCGAAGAACACATCACAGCCTTTGGCTGGGCCAATCCGGCCGAGCTTGACGACATCATGGCGCTCGCCATTCGCGTCAACGATTTCATGACCGGCCTCTTCCTCGGTGTCGGCATCCAGCTCGTCGATTTCAAGATCGAATGCGGCCGCCTGTTCGAAGGCGACATGATGCGTATCATTCTTGCCGACGAGATTTCGCCAGACTCCTGCCGCCTCTGGGACATCGAAACCCACGAAAAGATGGACAAGGACCGCTTTCGCCGCGACATGGGCGGCCTGCTGGAGGCCTATTCCGAAGTTGCCCGCCGTCTCGGCATCATCAATGAAAACGAACCCGTGCGCGGCACGGGCCCGGTTCTCGTCAAGTAAGCGCAGGAAGGACAATCGTGATCAAGGCTCGTGTAACCGTCACGCTGAAGAACGGCGTTCTCGATCCGCAGGGCAAGGCAATCGAAGGCGCGCTCGGCGCTCTCGGCTTTGACGGCGTCCACCAGGTTCGCCAGGGCAAGGTCTTCGACCTCGAGCTCGAAGGCGCCGACAAAAGCAAGGCCGAGGCGGATCTGAAAGCGATGTGCGAAAAGCTCCTCGCCAACACGGTGATCGAGAATTATAGTATCGCTCTCGACTAAGGATTGTGGAGCATGCGATGGCTGAGGTGACGCAAGAACTGATGTATGAGCTGTTCAAACGTCTTCATGCGGAGATCGCGTCTGTTAAGGATGGTCAGCGCGAGATCCAGGCTGAAATGAATGCCTTTAGGGGCAGTTTGGTCGCAGTGCATCAAGACCTTCTCAACATTCACACGACCCTGATCAGGCATGAACAGCGCCTTGACCGCATCGAAAATCGTCTTGAACTGCGCGAACTCGCAGAAGCAGCACAAACAAGGTATGAGCCGCACTCATGAAATCAGCAGTCGTCCAACTTCCCGGCCTCAATCGCGATCGTGACATGATCGCGGCGCTGACCAAGATTTCCGGCAAGGCGCCCATCACGGTCTGGCAGACCGAAACCGAGATCCCCGATGTCGACCTGATCGTCATTCCCGGAGGCTTTTCCTATGGCGATTATCTGCGCTGCGGCGCGATCGCAGCACGCATGCCGGTCATGCAGGCGATCAAGGAGAAGGCTGACAAGGGTGTCAAGGTTCTCGGCGTCTGCAACGGCTTCCAGATCCTGTTGGAAGCCGGCATGTTGCCCGGTGCGCTGATGCGCAATGCCTCGCTGAAATTCGTCTGCCGCGAAATCAAGCTCGAGGTCGTCAACGCCGAAACGGATTTTACCCGCGCCTATGCCAGGGGTCAGGTCATCCGCTGCCCGGTCGCTCACCACGACGGCAACTATTTTGCCGACGCGGAAACGCTGGCGGCAATCGAAGGCAATGGCCAGGTGGTGTTCCGCTATGCCGAAGACACCAATCCGAACGGCTCCATCAACGATATCGCCGCAGTCATCAACGCCAAGGGCAATGTACTTGGCATGATGCCGCATCCGGAGAACCTGATCGAAGCGGCCCACGGCGGCTCCGACGGTCGCGGCCTCTTTGCCTCCGCCCTCGACGTGATCGCCGCCTGAGGCGGTAAATCCGCAGCAGCAGGATTGCCATACCGGACGACGTTTTGTCCTGAACAAGGCGTCGGAAAGGTTTCGATTCACACCATCACAAGCTAAGAGCTGCCCTAACCGATTTTTTGGAAGAGAGATTGATGCGCCCTCGCCTCGTTACCGGATTGTACTCTGCCGCCGCGCTCGCAGCATTTGGCCTGCTCTTTACGTCCTGCGCGACACGCACCCCGAGCGTGAGCACCACTGAGCATAGCGCTTTGCCGACGATGGAGCGCGTCATGCTCAATGCCAATGCCTGCTGGTTCAAGTCGGCCGATCCGGCCTTTGCAGGCTACCAGCTCGCCCCCGAGCTCAATTCCTACACTGGCCGTCCGCGCATTCTCGTGGTTGACAAGAAACATCCGACCGGCCGGCCATCTCTCGTGGTCCAAGCCGAAGGCAACCCGGCGCAGTTGCAGGCTTTTGGCCCGATGATGAATGGCGCCTCCGGTGGCCGCATCACGGGCGATGTCAACCGCTGGGCTGCGGGCACGAAGGGCTGCTAAGGCGCAGCCTGCATCGTGATCAAGCGCGGGCATCGCGCGTTGCCGGAATAGCACGACCGGCCCGCAATTTCGGGGTTCCTCTCTTGGATCGATTTGTTGTCATTTCCGGATGTTCGGGCGGAGGCAAATCGACGCTGCTTGAAGAGCTTAGGCGGCGTGGCCACCAAGTCGTGGAGGAACCCGGACGTCGGATCGTCATCGAGGAATTGGATCGTGGCGGTTCGGCCTTGCCTTGGGCCGATGCTCCCGCCTTTGCCCGCCGGGCTACGGAGATGTCCATCGCCGATCGTTCTTCGGCGGCCTCCACCGCCGACCTCGTATTCTTCGACAGAGGCTTGATCGATGCCGCGGCTGCGCTGCAGCACCTGACCGGCGAAGACACTTTGGCCGCATTGAGCAAGTCTCATCGTTATAACAGGCATGTGTTCCTGACGCCGCCATGGCCGGAAATATACGTCGCGGACCGCGAACGAAAGCACGACCTTTCGGCAGCCATCGCGGAATATGACAGGCTGTGTGTGGTTTATCCTTCGCTGGGCTATCAGGTCCACATCCTGCCGAAAGTGCCTGTCGAGGAGCGCGCGGACTTCGTGCTTTCCACGTTGAATGGCGGTAACCGCCATTCAGTTTGATTCTGGCGCAGTAGCCCGTCGCCACCTCGTCAATCCCAGAAAAACGATTTGCTCGCCTCGGCCATTGATTCATGCCGGGTCAGGCCGATGTCGCGCAGCTCGTCGTCCGTCAGATATCGCAAAGTCCAACGGCTTTCTCGCTTCTGCATCCAGACTGCAAAAGCGTCGAGAGCACGACGTGCCAAGCGCGAAATCCGCCCGAAGATACGCGGCGTCCCCTCGTCAGCCACTGTACTTCTGTTAGGATGAATTGTATCTATTGTATCCATTTCTCTGCTCGTTTGATCGTGACAATCGGGGCGTATCGAGCCAAACGACACAAATTGACTCTTAATATTGACTCCATTGGTGAAGCAATCTAAGAAATTGTCATTATGACAAATTGGCTGCCTGACATATCCAGCGGGACCGGACCGGTTTACATCCGCGTTGCCGACAGCATCGAGAACGCGATCACTCATGGCGTGCTGCCGCCGGGCACGAAGCTGCCGCCGCAGCGCAATCTCGCCTATGATATCGGGGTGACGATCGGCACGGTCAGCCGCGCCTACGCGCTCGTGCATGAGCGCGGCCTCGTTGCCGGAGAAGTCGGCCGCGGCACCTATGTACTCGAGCGCGCCAACGGCAAGCAGATCGAGCCCGTGGACCCAATTACGCAGGCGCTCGCCGGCACCCGGGGTCTCGATATCCCGGGCGACAAGATTCGTTTCGATACGACAGCAGCACCCGACATTGGGCAGGGCGAGATTATCGGCCAGCTCTTTGCCGATATCAGCCGCGAACATCGGACGGAGATTTCCTCTTATTCGCGAAGCTTTCCCGCAAACTGGTTTCGTGCCGGCCAGGTTTGGCTCGCCCGTAACGGCTGGCAGCCGGCGATCGAAACGGTCGTGCCGACGCTCGGCGCCCATGCCGCCGCCATCGCCGTTATCTCCGCCGTCACCTCCCCCGGTGACAAAATCGTTTTCGAGAACCTGACCTATACGCAGATCAGCCGCGCCACCCGTCTTCTCGGCCGCCGTTCCGTGCTGGTGGATTCCGATGAACACGGCATCATCCCCGACGATTTCGAACGCCTGTGCCAGCAGCAGCATCCGCGCCTGGCTTTCCTGATGCCGACGGCGCACAATCCGACACTGATGACCATGCCGGAGGCGCGCCGCCGGGCCATCGCCGCCATAGCGCGCCGCCACAGCGTCTGGCTGATCGAAGACGATCTCTACGGAGGTATGACCGAAGATCAGAATCCGCTGATGGCAGCTATTGCGCCGGAACGTACCTTCCTGGTCAGCGGCCTGTCAAAATCGGTGACTGCCGGCGTGCGCGGCGGCTGGGTCGCCTGCCCGCAGCATTTCGCCCAGCGCATCAAGGTCACCCACAAGATGACGACCGGCGGTCTCCCCTTCATCCTGGCTGAAACCTGTGCTCGGCTCGTGCTCGAAGGTCATGCGCTGGCGCTGCGTCGTCAGGCGGTCAAGGAAATCCGCGCTCGCGAGCAGCTGGCGCGGGAAGCGTTGTCGGGCTTTGAATTCGCCTCGCATCCGCACGTCCCCTTCCTTTGGCTGAAACTGCCCGAACCCTGGCTTTCCGGCACCTTCAAGAATGCCGCCTTAGCCGAAGGCGTGCTCGTCGACGATGAGGACGAGTTCAAAGCCGCCCGCACGGACAGGGCCTATCATCGCGTACGCGTCGCCTTTTCCTCACCGCAGCGGCGCGACGATGTCGCGAGCGGATTCATGATATTACGTCACCTTCTGGATAATGGCTCGACGGGTTACGACAGCCATATATGAGGGCTGTCGATAGCCGTTTGTGACAGCGCTGTTGCAGCTTCGCTGCAGTTTTGGCGATATGCACTGTCATATAATCACGCCCACTTTACCCCGACCTCGGCGATGCTACCGTTTGGTTAACGAATCGCGAATCGCTTGGCATTTGGGGGTTGGTGCATGGCTGTTGACGCAATTTCTTGCGGCCGTTTTTGGAAATATGTGATCACAGCTATTGTAACGATTGGGTCAGTTTTTATCGCCGAGGAATCCGCTGCCGCGGCAGATGCCCAAATGGCCCCGAACACCAAAATATTCGACGAACTTCGCTTCGGCGCCAGCGGCTCCATCCAGACCGGGCATGACCATGAAGCCGGCGTTTTTCCGGAGGTCGAGGTGCTGTTCAATCCTTTCGGCTACAATCCGACAGACGGTTGGAAAGATCAGCTTTTGCGCCCGCGCATTCACCTGGGCACCTCGATCGGCACTTCTGATTCAGCGGCGACTCAGGTCTTTACCGGCCTGTCTTGGACACTCACCCACAGCAACGGCATCTTCACCGAAGTCGGCTTCGGCGGCACTGTGCACACAGGAAATCTTGACGACTGGACCGAACGCGGCCCGATGCTCGGCTGTCGTCTGCTCTTCCACGAATATGCCGGGGTCGGCTACAATTTCGACAAACATTGGAGCCTCATGGCGCAAGTGGCGCATTCCTCGCACGCCAATCTCTGCGATGGGCCGAATGCCGGCATGACGCGCGCCGGGCTGCTGGTGGGCTACAAATTCTGATGATCTGAGAGCGGCCGCAAATAGCCGTTTGTCTGACAAAAGTTTCAGCCTGCCATCGACGAGATCGTGGAGCGCATGACGCACCTTCGTGTCCCCCATATCGCCAGCAAGGATGATCGCTTCCCCCTCTCGCACTCTCTCGGGGCAGCTTGCGCAATGACCCTCACAACGTCTCGTCTGCACGTGTGTGCTTGCGGGTCGAGGTATCGGAGAACCTAGCGTCCATCGGCGAAAGGCCCTGTGGATCAGGCTGCGTCAGAACGCCGTAAAGTTCCGGACGACGGCCGCGAATCCAGCGCTGCCCCGTGCATTTATCGAGCAAAGAGAGATCTATTTCGGTGGTCACAATCGCGTCGGCGGCCTGCCAGGTCTCGACCAAAATCCGGCCATATGGATCGAGAATCATGGCGTTGCCGGTGCGCACTTCGTCCTCGTCTTGGCCGACGCCATTGCTGAACACCAGAAACATCCCGTTGTCATGCGCGCGAGACGGCAACCAACGCATAAACCACTCACGACCATTGGGACCACGAATTTCGGCTTCGATCGCTTCAGGGTCTTCATGACGTCGGGTCCACTTCTCGACCGGAATCCGCTTCATTCCATGCGGACTGACGGAATAGCCCCCGCCCGCCTGGTGAGGCGCGATCAGGATTTCTGCGCCAAGCAAGGCGGTTGCTCGCGCGTTTTCGATAAGATTGTTGTCCCAGCAAATCAGAATGCCCGCGCGCACTCCCCAAGGCGTATCGAAGACGGTAAATGCATCGCCGCTGGAAATGAGGCGATGCTCCCAGGCATGGAGTTTACGATGGCAATGAATTTGCCCATCCGGCATGCAGACGGCATAACTGTTGTACAGAGATTGATCGTCGGCCAACTCCAGGAATCCCGCGCCGATCGCAATCCCTTTCTCGCGTGCCAAGGCAGCGACATAGGAAATCGACGGGCCTGAAAGCGGTTCGGCAAGCGCGTGTAGACCAGCGCTATCCAATTTGGGGACATGCCAGTATCCGGTGATGCACATCTCCGGGAACGCGATGAACTGGCTGCCTGCGAGAATTGCCTCGTTCGTGAAATGCGTGATCCGCGCCAGGTTGTAGGCTTTGTCGCTGGCTTTGTGCTGAAACTGCACGGAAGAAACCTTGAACGTCATGACCGATGTCCCTGATGACCTGTGGCGATGGAATGCTTCGTGATGATTTGACCGTGCCGGCACCCTTTTGTAAAATGAAACTTTCGATCAAAAATATTCGGAAATGGAATGGAAATTAAACTGCTACGATCTTTCATCGAACTGGCCGATGCGGGTCACTACGGCAAGACCGCAGCGAAGCTGTTCATCACGCAATCGACGCTATCCAAGCAAATACAGGCACTGGAAGAAACTGTTGGAGGAGCACTGTTCGAGCGCGGGCGGCATGGCGCGATACTGACGCCATTGGGGATGCTGCTAAAGCGGGAAGCGTGGTCGCTCCTGCGCCTCAGCGAGGATATCGATGTCAAGATGCGTCGAGCCAATGCCGGGCTGACAGGGCAGTTGGACATTGGATTCGGCGTTTCGACGCTCATCGTCGCACCCGAACTGATCGCCGGATTTCGCGCGGCGACACCGGACAGCCAGATCACGCTCAATGATTTACCGTCACGTGAACAGCATCAGCGTTTGATGACCGGCCGGCTCGACGTCGGCTTTTGCCGAGCGCCTGAGGAAGACGGCGAGTTGTCTTTCATGCCGCTCGTCGAGGAGCAGTTGGCACTGGTGCTCCCTCGCGAGGTGGAGTTCCCTGCTCCAGATCGAATGTCGACGTTGAACCGCCTTGGTTTCGTAGCGCTCTCGCCGTCCAGTGGGCCGGGGTTGGATGGGCAGGTCAGCCGCTGGTGTGCGGCGAACGGCTTCAAGCCGCGTATCGTTCAACACGCTGAAGATATTCTGACCGTGCATGCGGTGGTGGCCGCCGGGCTAGGAGCGGCATTTTTACCATGGCGCGGCGTCAATGCTTTATCCGGTCGCACTCATCAGCAACCTCTCTCCGGCGTGGAGTCAAGCTGGCCTATCGGCCTTTGCTGGCACGAAAAACAAGCAACTCCTTTATTGAGCCGATTTGTAGACTATGTATCCGCACATCGGCGAGGAGACGCTTTCCTGTGCGACCAGCAGGAACAGTTCCAGCCGACGCCCCGTCGTAAATAACGGCGTGTTGTGAACGCGGTTATTTTCCTGTCGCACGACAGGTTCACATGCGCTAAAGAGACCCCGATCCCCTGACCGGCCTTCAAACCCTTTACAGGCAAGGACCATCGAGCGCCCATGACCCTTTCGAATACGATCCAGATCACCCCGGAACTCATTGCCGCCCACGGCCTGAAGCCGGACGAGTATCAGCGCATTCTGGATCTGATCGGCCGCGAGCCTTCCTTTACCGAGCTCGGCATTTTCTCGGCCATGTGGAACGAGCACTGCTCGTATAAATCCTCGAAGAAATGGCTTCGCACCTTGCCGACCAAGGGGCCGCGCGTCATTCAGGGTCCCGGCGAAAATGCCGGCGTGGTCGACATCGATGACGGCGATTGCGTCGTGTTCAAGATGGAGAGCCACAATCACCCCTCCTATATCGAACCCTACCAGGGCGCTGCGACCGGCGTCGGCGGCATCCTGCGCGATGTCTTCACGATGGGCGCGCGTCCGATTGCAGCGATGAACGCCCTGCGCTTCGGGGAGCCAGATCATCCGAAGACCCGCCATCTCGTGTCCGGCGTCGTAGCCGGCGTCGGCGGCTACGGCAATTCATTCGGTGTGCCGACCGTTGGCGGCGAAGTCGAATTCGACGCGCGCTACAACGGCAACATCCTCGTCAATGCCTTTGCCGCGGGTCTCGCCAAGTCCAACGCCATCTTCCTGTCCGAAGCCAAGGGCGTCGGCCTGCCTGTCGTCTATCTCGGCGCCAAGACCGGCCGTGATGGTGTCGGCGGCGCAACCATGGCCTCGGCCGAATTCGATGAATCGATAGAAGAGAAGCGTCCGACCGTCCAGGTCGGCGACCCCTTCACGGAAAAGTGCCTGCTGGAGGCCTGCCTTGAGCTGATGCAGACTGGCGCGGTCATTGCTATTCAGGACATGGGCGCCGCCGGCCTCACTTGCTCCGCCGTCGAAATGGGCGCCAAGGGCGACCTCGGCATCGAGCTCGATCTCGACAAGGTGCCGGTGCGCGAAGAGCGGATGACGGCCTATGAGATGATGCTGTCCGAAAGCCAGGAGCGCATGCTCATGGTGCTGCAGCCGGAAAAGGAAGCGATCGCCAAGGCGATCTTCGTCAAATGGGGCCTGGATTTCGCGATCGTCGGCAAGACCACGGATGATCTGCGCTTCCGTGTCATCCACCAGGGTGAGGAAGTCGCCAATCTGCCGATCAAGGATCTGGGCGACCAGGCGCCGGAATATGACCGGCCGTGGCGCGAGTCCGACAAGCGCGCCGACCTGCCCGCCAATCTCGTCGCCGCTCCTGAGGATTATGGTCAGGCGCTGCTGACGCTCGTCGGTTCGCCCAATCAATCCAGCCGTCGCTGGGTTTACGAGCAATACGACACGCTCATTCAGGGCAATTCCCTGCAGATTCCAGGCGGTGACGCCGGCGTCGTCCGCGTCGAGGGCCATCCCACCAAGGCGCTCGCCTTCTCCTCCGACGTTACGCCGCGCTATGTCGAGGCCGATCCGTTCGAAGGCGGCAAGCAGGCCGTCGCCGAATGCTGGCGCAACATCACCGCAACGGGCGCCGAGCCGCTGGCAGCGACCGACAACCTGAATTTCGGCAATCCGGAAAAACCCGAGATCATGGGCCAGTTCGTCGGCGCCATCAAGGGCATCGGCGAAGCCTGCCGAGCCCTCGATTTCCCGATCGTCTCGGGCAATGTCTCGCTTTACAACGAGACCAACGGCATCGCGATCCTGCCGACGCCGACGATTGCCGGTGTCGGGCTTCTGCCCGACTGGAAGGCGATGGCGCGCATCGGCACGGCCTCGGAAGGCGATCAGATTATCATGTTCGGTGTCGACGGCAGCCATCTCGGCTCCTCGGCCTATCTGCGCGATGTTCTTGGCATTGCGGACGGCCCGGCTCCAGAGGTCGACCTCTTCGCCGAACGTCGCAACGGTGATTTCGTCCGTTCGGCGATCCGCAATGGTCAGGTCACTGCCTGCCACGACATTTCCTCCGGCGGTCTTGTGCTGGCACTGGCTGAAATGGCGATGGCATCGGGCAAGGGTCTTCGTATCGATCTCGCCGAATCCAAGGGTCTGCCCCATGCCATACTCTTCGGCGAGGATCAGGCACGTTACGTTGTTGCGGTACCCGCCGATGTCGCGGAATTCGTCTGCATCAATGCCGAAAGCGCCGGCGTGCCCTTCCGTCGCCTCGGCACGGTCGGCGGCGATGTGCTTGCCATCGACGGGCTGCTGTCCGTTTCCGTTCGACAGTTGCGCGAGGCGCATGAATCGTGGTTTCCTGCCTTCATGGATGGCAGTGCACTCGCCGCTGCCGAATAAAGTGAGGTAAATCGCTGATGCCAATGAATCCCGGCGATATTGAAGACATGATCAAGGCCGGCATTCCCGGCGCCAAGGTGACAATTCGCGACCTGGCCGGGGATGGCGACCACTATGCGGCCGAAGTCGTGGCCGAAGCCTTCCGCGGCAAGAGCCGCGTGCAGCAACACCAAATGGTCTATGACGCGCTGAAGGGAAATATGGGCGGCGTGCTGCACGCCCTGGCGCTGCAGACCTCAGCGCCCGACTGAGGAAAGTCGGGCTTTTTCACCGTCATTGCCGGCGCCGAAAGTCAGGTCCGGCTTGGTGGCCTGGGTGAATGTTGCAAAGCTGGAAGCTGGCAGCGGGCTGGCCGTCAAGAGCGTGAAATCGAATGGGGCTCGGACATCCGGTCCGAGCACATATTGCCTATGCACGCGCAGGAAATCGCGCTTGATCTTGGCGTAGTGCTGTGACGTCAACATCTTCTTGAAGCGAACGAGTATGATCGTCGGCTGCGTCATGTCCGGATGTCCGCAAACAGCAGCCACCTTCGCTTTGTAGAAATGGATCGCATCGGTCAGGCAGTGGACGTCCAGCCAAAAAATCTCCTGACAGCGGGCTATCAGGCCGACGCGTGAGCGCAACACAGCGGCGGGCCGCAATAATGCGCATTGCAGGATAGCGCTGCCGAGCGTCGCGAAAACGACGCGCTTGCCTTGGAACAATTCCGGCTCCCGTTCGAGCAGCAGCCCGATCACATGGGCGGCTACGCTTGAGCCCATGCTGTGGGACGAGATGACATATTCGTCGGCTGGCTCGTCAAGCGCCTGGCGGGCACTGATGGCGCAGGCTTCGATCCACTGCTCGGCACCGATCCCGTTCAAGCCCGCCATGGCCACGGCCATTTCCCAGTCGGAAAAGAGGTGCAGCGTATGCAGCCGCTCGGCCTGTGGCAGGAAGACATAGCTGAAAAAGGCCACCGCCAAGGCGATGCTGCCGATATGGCTCCACGACGGGAGCCCGAAGACAAAGGGTGAAAAGGCGATGAACAGGCTGAGCAGCAACCCAACCAGCACCAGCAGGAACGGAAAGATGAAGAACAAGCCGAACCGCCAGGCATGCCGGAAATAGCCTGTCAGACCGCCGGAGAACGCAACCTTGGCGGCGGCGAGATAACCTTGCCCCAGCCGCTGAGAAAAAGGCCTGCCATTCAGTTTGGCGACCAGATCATCATGGTCGAGTATGTGGATTCGGCTATGGGTTTCCCAGTCCGTTCCCTTGGCGTTTACATCGAAATATGGGGCTCTGCCGAAATTTCGAAGCGTATCAACCGCCACCGAAAAATCCCAGACAGCCGCGCTTTGTTTTGCTGATCGCTCATAACGGGCCCTATGGGCCGTGGCCTCCAATGGTTCAAAGCCCGGGAAATGAAGGACTACCCTTTTTTTTATGCTATTCATAATGCTCTTAATTCCCGGCGCATTGGCAGCGTCACATAGACATAGGATACTGCCAACACCATGATCTGCCGGCTTTTTCATGGCAGGCATAATGCGAAAAATATGCGCGAGACCCCCACGATAGCGTTAAGGAATCTCTGACGTCAGCAATCGCGGCCGGCATAGGGCGAAAGATCGGAACAGGAATCGATCGGCGGATCGGTCATGATTCTATCGACAGGCGCGGCCTGAGCCTGCGCTGCCTGAGCCTGTGCCACCGGCGGCGTCGTACTGCGATAGCCGAAAGCGATGCTGAGAATCAAAACGATGACGCTGACCGTGATGGCGCTGTTCAGCATCGATGCTCGTGGGGTACGGACATGTTCATAATATTCCCGTTCGCCTTCACTCGTCTCGCTAGCCCCGTAGAATTCGCGCTCCTCGCCGACCTGGCCGTCGGAATAGTGATGATGGCTCATGGTGCCACTCCCTTAAAAAGCAATGTTCACAAAGGGACTGGTACTCGCTATGCCGCTTCCGCCGGCATACCCCAACAACTCCCGCCACCGGTCAAAATAACCCTAGTGGCACGATACTAAGCGTCCCTTGCTTCTTGCCTATGTGTGTTATTCAGCTTCCGCGTTGAAGAAGCAATTTCAAAACGCACTGTTCAAGAAAAGTTGCTAATTCCAATGTTCCGCCATCATTCGGAACCAATGTTGCGCGAAAGCCCATTCATGCGATGAAAAACACCTCGGGTGCATTATGCGGCTGGAAATCGAACCATCACCTTGCTATTTAAGGATGAGATTTGAAGCTGCGGACCTTGAACCCGCATGTGAAAGGACGAAATATGAGCGGCATCAACGAATTCATCGACAATGAAGTGAAGAACAACGACGTCGTTCTCTTCATGAAGGGCACTCCGCAGTTTCCGCAGTGTGGTTTCTCGGGCCAGGTAGTCCAGATCCTCGACTACATCGGCGTCGATTATAAGGGCATCAATGTTCTGGCTGATTCGGAAATTCGCCAGGGCATCAAGGACTATTCCAATTGGCCCACCATCCCCCAGCTCTACGTGAAGGGCGAATTCATCGGCGGTTGTGACATCGTGCGTGAAATGTTCCAGGCGGGCGAATTGCAGCAGCACTTCCAGGAACACGGTATCGCCATTCGCGGCGCCGCCTGATCGGTCACCGGGCTCTTTCGTCCGGTTTCCATAGTCCAATTGATTTGAAAGGCGCTGCTATCGGGCAGCGCCTTGACATGTTTATGGGAATAAAACCGTGACGACTACATCTCAGGCTATGTCCAGTGGGCAATTGCCCATGGGCAAACGCGAGTTCATAGCACTCGCGGCCTTCTTGATGGCGATCAACTCACTGGCGATCGACATCATGCTCCCCGCTCTTCAGCAGATCGGCTCCAGCCTCGGCGTTGAAAACGAGAACCACCGGCAATATGTGGTGACCGCCTATCTGATCGGCTTCGGCTCGGCGCAGCTTTTCTACGGTCCATTGTCGGATCGCTTCGGCCGTCGCATACCCCTGCTGATCGGCCTCGCTGTTTACATCATATCCGCCTTCGGTATTGCGCTGATACCCTCCTTTGCAAGCTTGCTCGCCCTGCGCTTCATTCAGGGCCTGGGCTCGGCGGCCACTCGCGTCATCACCATTTCCATCGTCCGCGATGTCTTCGGCGGCCGTCTGATGGCCGAGGTCATGTCGCTGATCATGATGGTCTTCATGATCGTGCCGGTCATCGCGCCTGGAAGCGGCCAGATCATCATGCTGGTCAGCACCTGGCACATGATCTTCGTCTTCATCGGCACCATGGCAACGCTCGTGGGCATTTGGATGTACTTCCGGCTTCCCGAAACGCTGAAGCCGGAAAATGTCCGCCCCCTGACGGTCAAATCCGTAGCGGCCGGTTTCCGCATAGTCCTGACGAACCGCGTGGCGCTCTGTTACACCCTTGCCAGCACGTTCCTGTTCGGGGCGCTGTTCGGCTTCATCAACTCGGCTCAGCAGATCTACAGCGGCATTTACGGACTTGGCGTCTACACGCCCGTCGCCTTTGGCGGTGTGGCGCTGTTCATGGCGCTGTCATCCTTCATCAATTCGCAGCTCGTTGGCCGTTTCGGCATGCGGCGGCTGTCGCACGCGGCCCTGCTCGGCTTTTCCCTCGTTACCTTCGTCTGGCTGATAGTGCAGCTTTACGGTCCTGCGCCGATGCCCTTCCCGTTATTCATGCTCTTCTTCGCGCTGGCGATGTTTCAGTTCGGCTGGATCGGCTCCAACTTCAACTCGCTCGCCATGGAGCCGCTCGGTCATGTTGCAGGCACAGCCTCCTCGGTGCTCGGTTTCATGAGCACGGTTGGCGGGGCATCGATCGGTGCCGGTATCGGCCAATATTTCAACGGCACGGCAACACCGATGGTCATCGGTTACTTCACCGTCTCCCTGTTCGGGTTGATGTTCGTGCTGATTGCCGAAAAGGGTCGCCTCTTCCGCCCGCACAATGCGCCACCACCGGCCGATCAATCCCTCGCTTTGCATTGACAGGCAAATCCATATGACCCCGCCTCAAGCACACACGCCGGTGCAATCCGGCTCCGCCCGCATCGGCCTCGGCATCGTCGAATTCATCATAATCATCGCGCTGATGACGGCGAGCATCTCGATGGGCATCGACAGCATGCTGCCGGCCCTGCCGAATATCGGCCAGTCGCTGGCAGTCGCCAATCCCAATGACACGCAATTGGTCATTGGTGTCTATTTCCTTGGCTTCGGTATCTGCCAACTCTTTTTCGGCAGCCTGTCCGATGCCTACGGCCGGCGGAATATCCTGCTCGGCGGACTCGCCTTTTACACTGTGACTCTTTTCGCTGCGGCCTGGAGCGGCAGCCTCACCGCGCTGCTCGTATTGCGCTTCATCCAGGGCGTCGGCGCCGCCGCCGTTCGTATCACCACCTTGGCGATCGTGCGCGATTGCTTCGGCGGTCGTGAAATGGCGCGGGTGATGTCCTATGTCACCATCGTTTTCATGATCATGCCGATGGTTGCACCTTTCGTCGGTCAAGTGATCGTCGCTCATTCGAACTGGCAATGGATCTTCATCGCACTGGGTATCGCAAGTGCCGCTCTCCTTCTTATCGCGTATCTTCGCATGAAGGAGACGTTGACTGACAATGAGCGCCTGCCGCTCTCCGTCAGTTCGGTAATATCCGGCTTCAAGACTGTGCTGACCAACCGCGTCACCTGCGGCTACATGATTGGTTTGACACTCTTCACCGGCGTTATTTGTGCCTACATCGTTTCGGTCCAGCAGGTGTTCGGCGAGGTCTATGGCCTTGGCGAATGGTTCCCTACGGCCTTTGCAGCGACGGCGGCCGGCACTGCGGTTGCGCAGTTCGCCAATGGCTATTTCGTTCGCAGCTTCGGCATGCGGCGCATCTCGCATGTGGCAATGATCATCTTCACCGTTCTCGGCGCTTTCGGCTATGTCGCGGGCTCCGCTGGTCTGCCGAGTTTCCTGTTCACCTATGTGCTGATCTCCGTGATGCTGATGATGTTTGCAGTCATCACCACCAATTTCATGGCCATCAGCCTTGAACCGATGGGGCACCTGGCAGGCACTGCCGCCGCAATTACGAGCTCCATCTCCACCACCGGCGGCGTATTGCTCGGCGGCATCGTCGGGCAGATGTTCGATGGAACCCCTCAGCCTTTGATTGCCGGCTTCACGATTTTCGGTGCCTTGACGATCGCTGCAACCTTATGGGCGGAAAAGGGAAAGCTCTTCACCCATCCAGGCGACAGCCCGCAGCTTGAGCCGGGCATGGGCCATGTTTGATTGGCAGCCCCGCGGCGCAGCGATTAGATATCGCTGCGTTGGCGAGTGACCCAGCGGATCCCTGCAAGAACCGCCAGAACCAGCAGTGGCCATATCGCCCAGGGCGTCCCGTGCCACGACAGAAGGTTGATCCCGACAAGGCCGGCGCCGACCACCGCGAAAATGGCGAGACGGCGATCGATTTGAGTGTTCCTTCGCGCCCAACGAAGCCCCGCCGCCATGGCGATAACGAGCACGGGCCATCTCGCCCAAAAGTCACCGTGCCATGTGAGAATGTTAAGCACCACCAAGCCCACAGCGATGACTGCAAGTACGCCATAACTCCGTTCGCCTTGTGTGGCGGCTTCTACGAAACTCGTGGCCGCACTGGGTACTTGTTCGCGGAGACTCTCAGGATTTGTCGATGTCGTGGCCGTCTGTGCTGCTCCTATCCGCACCGCATAACTCGGCACGCCGCCGTCGATATTCTTGACCTCGAGTTGGCCAAGAAAATCGAAGCCGACAGCCACCTTGTTGCGGACCTGATCGTAGACCGTATTGGAAATCACGATGCCGCCAGCGACCGCACATGCCTGAAGCCGGGCGGCGATGTTGACGCCGTCGCCATAGATGTCGTTGCCCTCGGCGATGACGTCTCCAAGGTTGAGGCCGATGCGAAAGAGCATCTGTGTGTTGGGGTCGCTGTTGGCATTATAGCCGGCAAGTTCGTTCTGAACGTCGATTGCTGCGCGCAAGGCCTCCACAACGCTGGGGAATTCGGCGAAGACCCCATCGCCCCAGGTGTTGATCACCCGACCGCCATGCGCTTCGATCAGGCGCGCCATGGCATCACGATATCGCTTCAGTGTTGCGAGCGTGCCTTCCTCGTCTTTCCGCATCAAGCGCGTATAGTCTTGAACGTCGGCGGAGAAGATGGTGGTCAGCTTGCGGCTCGTTTCGGACATCGATCTTATCCCAGCCGGAAAATCCCGCTGAAAGGCGGGTATAGCGCGTGAGCGACGATAACGTTTCGCTCACGGCTTTCCAAGTGAAAACACCCGCATAAGCGGTTTCGCAAGATCTGCCTGACTGTGCAGTCGCCGCCGTTTCAGATGGTGAAGACCTCGCGCCGCAGCAATTCCCATGATGCCTTGTCCGGCGTAATCAGTAGCCCACCATCGATATGATGCGGCAGATAGGGCGAACCGTCGAAGCGCCTGGCGTAGGCGCCCGCCTCCTCCGAAATCAGAGTGCCGGCCAAGTGATCCCAAGGCATCAGCTTGTTGTACATGAGATAATGGACATGCCCGCCGGCGAAGGTGCGGTATTCATGGGCGGCACAGCGGTAGTTGGTAAGAAAGCGCACTTTGGCGAGATTGCCCATGATTTCGGCGCGTTTCCCGTTCGGTAGGTAGCCGGTAGAGGCCATCCCGACCATTTCTTCCAGGGCAACCGGCGTTGCCACTGAGAGGCGCTGTGCCTCGCCATCCGGCCGCCGGAGCCAAGCCCCACCACCCTTTTCCGCCATCACCCAATCGTCACCCATCGGATCGAAGATGATGCCTGCCACCGTCTCACCCTTGGAAACCACCGAAGCCATGACACCGAACGCGGGAACGCCGGATGCAAAATTGAAGGTGCCGTCCACGGGATCGACGATGATGGCCAGCTCCGCACTGGATAGCTTGTCGAGCAGCGCCGGTTCGGCCGCGACCGACTCCTCGCCGATGAAAAGCGCGCCCGGCCAAAGCTGTTTGGCCTCCGCCTTGATCATCCGCTCGGCCTGCTCATCCGCTTCAGTCACGAGATCGGTCGCCTCGCTCTTGGCACGGACATCGTCAGTGCCGAGTCTGCGGAAGCGTGGCAGAATTTCCGCCTGCGCTGCACGGCGCAAAAGCTCGGCCAGGGTCGTAACGTCAACGGGCGATGTCATGAAGCAATCCTTTCCAATCAACCAATGATCTCGCAGCGGATCATCCGCCAGCTTTCCTCATCCGGTGCCAAAATAATGCCGCCCGTCGTTTCAGCGGGGAGATAAGGCGTGCCGTCGAATTTTGCGGCAAAGCCGCCGGCCTCCTGATGAATAAGCACGCCAGCGAGATGATCCCAGGGCATCAGCCTCGCGTGGCCAATGAAGTGGATTCTGCCCGATGCGATCAACCAATATTCATAGGCCGAACAATTCAGCGAAAATGGCATGCGTATCTTCGCCATATTGGTGCTGATGCGCGAACGATCCGGCTCGTCCAAATAGAGCCAGGATATCAAGCCAGCCATCTGGCTCAAGGGTACGGCCGGGGCAACCGCCAGCCGGCTCACCTGTCCTCCTCGTCGCCGCAAATAGGCGCCGGAACCGCGTATGGCGGTGACGGTATCCCCAAGCACTGAATCATGGATGATACCGGCAATCGTCTCGCCCTTGGCGACAACGGCAAGGATGGTTCCGAAAAGAGGCGAACCGGATGCAAAATTGAAGGTGCCGTCAACCGGATCGATAACAAAGGCGAGTTCCGCGTCCGCCAACGCCGGCAAGACCGACTTATCGGCCTCGTAGGCTTCCTCCCCCACGATGAGCGCGTCGGGAAAGCGCGCTTTCAGCGCCGCCGTGATATGCTTTTCCGCCAACAGATCAGCTTGCGTCACCACATCAATGGCCGAGGTCTTCTCGGAAATACCACCAACGCCCAGATTGCGGAAGCGCGGCAGGATTTCCTGCGCCGCAGCCTCGGCTACTGTTGCCATCAGATATTCGAAGTCTAAATCAGAGAGCGTCATCGGTGGCCTTTGTCTGAAGAGGGAGCTCCTCTTATGCCCGATTCGATGACGCCGATGTGGCAAAAGCGATTGATTCCGACGATCGGAAGCTCAGGGGTTTTGCGTCATCAACCCGGCAAAATCAAACAGCTTGGGGTCGAGCAGATGCGACGGGTTCACGTGCGCCAGTGCCCGCAACATCGTATCCTTGCGGCCGGGCATGCGGCGTTCGATATCGGCCAGCATATCCTTCATCGCATTGCGCTGCAGACCATCCTGCGAACCGCAGAGATCGCAGGGAATGATCGGAAACTGCATGGCGACTGCAAACTTGGCGAGATCATCCTCGGCGGCATAGGCGAGCGGACGCAGCACCATCAGGTCGCCCTCATCGTTCAAGAGCTTTGCCGGCATCGAAGCAAGCCGGCCGCCGTGGAAGAAATTCATAAAGAAGGTTTCGAGGATATCCTCACGATGATGGCCGAGCACCAGGGCGTCGCAGCCCTCTTCACGGGCGATGCGATAAAGATTGCCGCGGCGCAGGCGCGAACAGAGTGAGCAATAGGTGGCGCCCTCCGGCACCTTTTCCTTCACGATCGAATAGGTATCGCGATATTCAATCCGGTGTTCGACACCGATCTTCGTGAGATACTCCGGCAGGACATGCTTCGGAAAATTCGGCTGTCCCTGGTCGAGATTGCAGGCGATCAGCTCGACCGGCAGCAGACCGCGCCATTTGAGATCGAGCAGGATCGACAACAAGCCGTAGGAATCCTTGCCGCCGGACAGACCGACGAGCCAACGCTTCTGGCCCTTCAACATCTGGAAATCGTCGAGGGCCTGGCGCGCCTGGCGCAACAGGCGTTTGCGCAGCTTGTTGAAGGAGACCGACCGCGGTGCATCGGCAAACAACGGATGGGCGCTGCCGCCGCCATCCTCGGCTTCGAAATCGAGTTCGTCCGCCACTGTCGTTGCGATATTCATCTTGTCATCCTTCAGGCTTCGCCACGCTGATAGCAGAAAGCGCGGCCGCAAGACACCTTATCAATCGCCGAAGACCGACCATCCGGTACGCGCGGCCAGCATTTCCAGAGCCACCGCGCCGAGCTGCGAATTGCCGACCTTGTTCAGCCCCGGCGACCAGACCGCGATCGAGCCAATACCCGGAGCGACGGCCAGAATGCCGCCGCCGACGCCGCTCTTGCCGGGCAAGCCGACATGATAGGCGAAATCGCCGGAACCGTCATAGTGGCCACAGGTCAGCATCAGCGCATTGATACGTCGCGCCCGCTTCGGCGAAACGACCGAGTGGCCGGTGATCGGGTTGGTGCCGCGAGCCGCGAGATAGAGCCCCGCTCTGGCCAGTTGCTCGCAACTCATCGACAGCGCGCACTGATGGAAATAGACGCCGAGGACGTGCTCGACGGGATGATCGAGATTGCCGTAGGCGCGCATGAAATTGGCGAGCGCGATGTTGCGAAAACCGGTCTGCGTCTCCGAGCGTGCCACCTTGTCGTCGATGGTGATTGACTCGTCGTCGGCGACATAGCGCACGAAACGCAACAACTCGCCAATCGCTTCGCGCGGTGCATGGCCGGAGAGCACGACATCGCTGATGGCGATCGCGCCGGCATTGATGAAGGGATTGCGCGGAATTCCTTCTTCGCGTTCGAGCTGGACGATGGAGTTGAAGGCTGTTCCCGAAGGCTCGCGCCCGACCCGCTTCCATAGGCCTTCGCCCACCTTGCCAAGCGCCAAGGTCAGCATGAAGACCTTGGAAATGCTCTGGATGGAAAAAGGAATATCGGCATCGCCGACACTGCGGACATTGCCGTCCACCGTAGCGATCGCCATGCCGAACTGCTTTGGATCAACCTTGGCAAGCTCCGGAATGTAGTCAGCCACCTTGCCTTCGCCGAGGCGCGGCAAAAGCTCTGCATGAATGCTGTCGAGAATTGCCTGCAGATCGGTCATCGGACGCTCCAAAGACAAAAAAGCCGCTCGAAGGGAGCGGCTTTTCCATTCGTAAGAAAGATATCCGCCTGTTAACGCGAATAGAATTCGACGACCAGATGCGGTTCCATGACGACCGGGTACGGTACGTCGCCGAGAGCCGGAACGCGGGCGAAGGTCGCAACCATCTTGTTGTGGTCGACTTCGACGTACTCCGGAACGTCGCGTTCAGCCAGAGCAACCGATTCCAGAACGGTGACGAGCTGCTTGGACTTTTCGCGAACTTCGATAACGTCCCCAGCCTTGCAGCGGAAAGAACCGATATTGACGCGAACGCCGTTCACGGTGACGTGGCCATGGTTGACGAACTGACGGGCAGCAAAGACGGTCGGAACGAACTTGGCGCGGTAGACGATCGCGTCGAGGCGCGATTCCAGCAGGCCGATCAGGTTTTCCGAGGTGTCGCCCTTGCGGCGGTTGGCTTCGTCGAAGATGGCGCGGAACTGCTTTTCACGCAGGTCGCCGTAGTAGCCCTTCAGCTTCTGCTTGGCGCGCAGCTGCACGCCGAAGTCGGAGAGCTTGCCCTTGCGGCGCTGGCCGTGCTGGCCCGGGCCGTATTCGCGGCGGTTGACCGGGGACTTCGGACGGCCCCAGATGTTTTCGCCCATACGGCGGTCAATTTTGTACTTGGACGATTCGCGCTTGCTCATCGCATTTCCTTTCAAAGTGTTATAGCGGCCCGTTGCCGAACCGCGAAGGAAACACGCCCTCCTCTGAACTCCGTTTTCGAGCTCTGACAGGCTTCTCACGTTAGCGAACGGACGAAGCCACGGGACATGTCAAATGAAACACCGGACATTTCTGCCCGGCGTTGGCGCGGTCTGTAAGGGGTCGTCATGAAAATGTCAACAGCGGGATGGCGAGAAGCATGGTTTCAATCGGCGTTATCTATTCTGCGCCAGCTTTCCGGCACGTCCGGCAACGAGGGCATCACATCTGGCTCGGATGTCGCTTTTCGAAACTGCACGCCCGCTTCGTTCAAAACCGATATCTGAACGGGTATACCATTGCTATCGATCACAAGCAGACCGACGATATCCGCAGGCGCCAATCGAGCATAATCCTCGGCTCGATCCAGTGCCTCAACGAGTCGTTCGCGGATGACAGTAGCCGTGAAGTCGTCCGGAAGGCCTTTCACGGAATTATACTCATCAGTCGAAACCGAAAGTCCCCTTCGCCGAATTTCATCGACGATCTTGATAGGGGAATAGTGCGGCGGTTTTCCCGATGCAGCCATTATGAGTGCGCCGAGGGGCGACAGCCTTTCGTCGATCATTAGCAAGTCGACGAAATCGCGCGGCTTCGTTCTTGTTGATGCCGCCAGCACTTTGTTCACAGCGAGATCCGCAGGATGGAGCCTCGCTCCCCACTCCTCATCTCGAATGAGTGGAAAAAAGCGGATTCGCGATTCGCTCATCCATTGGATGAGTGTATTTTCAAGCGCCTGGGAAACTTCAGCTTCGACGCAGCCGTAGACATTTACCTCAATATAAACGCGAAAACCGTCACTCCTGAGTGTTTCTATATCTCGGTCGGCAGTCGGACCAATTTCCTCATCGGTGTCTTGAAAAATGTCAATGTCATCAGAAAGACGAGGCCAGTTCATATTCAGAACTAGCCCGCCGGCTACATAGCTGGTTTCCGAGCGGTTCTTTGCGATGGATGCCATAATTGCCTTTTGCAGCTTCGTGAGCGCCATCGTCTATTGGCCGATCTCGTTAAGCATGCGCCGTCCCATAACAAAAGCACGCGCATCACCGCGCTCCATTAAGGCCTTGGCCACCACTTTCGCTTTTTGGGCGAGGTCTGGAAGTCGGGTTAAGTCGATGTTGTCCAACAAGCGAACGCTGTACCGGGCAAGCGCTTCATCGAGATTCTGCTGAAGACGTTCTTTTCTTTGCCGGTGTTCAGCGCGCATCTCGGCAGCTTGCGACAGGATATCGTTGCGACGCGCAGCCGGAACCAGAACTTCCACCCTCACCAGGTCGGAAGCCCCTCCACTTTCTCTATATCGCTGTATTCTCTCACGCACAGCCATTCGCCATCTCCTATGGAAACGAATATAGGCGTATCCCGGATACGGTTCAACCGTGCCGTATTCCCTGCTATTCCGCCGCTGCCTGCTCCCCGGCATCGGTGTCAGGCGCATTGGCGTCACCCGGCGCGGTCTGGCAGCCCATATCCGGAAACGCCACGATGCGCTTGCCGGAAAAATCCGTGTGGACGACGACGCTGCCCTGTTCCTCAAAATAGCCAAGCAAGCGCCGGGCGCGGCGGGCGGAGTGGGTGCCGTAAGCGCGAGCGATCCGGGCATCGGAAGGGCATGGCTCGCCGCAGACGGCCGCTTTGGCGAGCATCAGGAAAACACCCTGCAGATCGTCAGTGACGCCAGAAGAGAGCGACAGCGCCGTTGCCCAGGCGTCCGTCGCCATGACAGCCTCATCGGCGCCGGAGCGTACGATTGCCACACGGCGGCGGAATTCCGGCAGCGATATCGGTGCGCCCGGCACGCGACGCATGCGCAGCCGCACGAGGAATTCCTGATAGAGCACCGAATCGGTGCGGAAGGCCGAAGCCGGATCATCGAGGATTTCCGAGAGCACGGCACTCACCCGCGCCTCCCGGTCCTCGGTCGACAGGTCGGGCTGGCTGGCCTTTGGTTCAGCCGGCGTCGCGCTGGCGGCGGGTGTGGAACGGGAGAGCTCCGCCAAAATATCCGTCGTCGGACGCGGTGGAGGTGCGGCGCGGCGAACGACCGGTCGCGAGAACTCCTCGGGATCCGGCGTAAAAATCAGATCTTCGACGTCTTGTGGTGCATCCGGCAGCGGCATCAGCTTAGGGCTGGAGGAGCGCGCCGAGGTTTCGACTGTGCCGATGGTGATCGGCAGAGGCCGGCGCGACAGTGCCGGTCCGAGTGCTACGAAATTGCCGCGCTTCAAGTCGCGGAACATTTCTGCCTGTCGCCGGTCCATGCCGAGCAGGTCGGCTGCGCGGGCCATGTCGATATCGAGAAAGGTGCGGCCCATCAGGAAATTCGAAGCTTCGGCGGCAACGTTCTTGGCGAGCTTGGCCAGGCGCTGCGTGGCGATGACGCCGGCAAGCCCGCGCTTGCGGCCACGGCACATCAGGTTGGTCATGGCGCCAAGCGACATTTTACGTGCGTCTTCGGAAACGTCGCCGCCGACGGACGGGGCAAACATCTGCGCCTCATCGACGACGACAAGCACCGGATACCAATATTCGCGATCGGCATCGAACATGCCGTTAAGGAAGGCGGCCGCAGCGCGCATCTGCTGCTCGATATCGAGGCCTTCGAGCGTCAGCACGCAGGAGACGCGATGCTGGCGGATGCGATTGGCAATGCCGGCAAGCTCCGCCTCCGTGCGCTCGCCGTCCACCACCACATGGCCGAACTTGTCTGCCAACGTGACGAAATCGCCTTCGGGATCGATGATAACCTGCTGTACCCACTGCGCCGACTGCTCCAGCAAGCGGCGCAACAGATGCGATTTTCCGGAACCAGAATTGCCCTGCACGAGGAGACGCGTTGCCAGCAGTTCCTCGATATCGAGTTGGGCGCTGGTCCCGCCGGACGCCGTTCCCATGTCGATGCCGACCTGCAATGCACTACCCCTTTGACAAGACTCAGATGTGAAGGTGCCCATCTTTCAGAAGCGGGGCGCCTTCGTCTATCAAAGATTTCCAAGCTTCGCGCCCGTGGATTGAAAAAACCCACAGGCGATTATGACGTCAGCGGAACCGCAGATTGGCCCGCGACAATTCGCTGACCGAGGTGCATCCCATCAGCTTCATGTCGCGCTCGATCTCGGTGCGCAAATGCCTCAATGCCCGCTCCACACCTGGCTGACCGGCAGCCGCCAGCGGATAGAGATAGAAACGGCCGATACCGACAGCCTTGGCGCCGAGCGACAGGGCCTTCAGCACGTGTGTGCCGCGCTGGATGCCGCCGTCCATCATCACATCAATCCGATCTCCGACCGCATCGGCGATCTCTGCCAGTTGATCGAATGCGGAGCGCGAGCCGTCCAATTGCCTGCCGCCATGGTTCGAAAGCACGATGCCTGTGCATCCGATATCGACAGCACGCTTGGCATCCTCGACCGACATGATGCCCTTCAGGCAGAATTGCCCGTTCCAGTGCTTCACCATTTCGGCGACATCGTTCCAGTTCATCGACGGATCGAGCATCTCGGTGAAATATTTGCCGATCGACATGGCGCCACCGCTCATGTCCACATGCTCATCGAGCTGCGGCAGGCGGAATTTCTCGTGCGTCAGATAGTTCAAGGCCCAGGTGGGCTTGATGGCGAACTGGGTGATACCCGCCAGATTGAGCTTGAACGGAATGGAAAATCCGGTGCGAAGATCACGCTCGCGATTGCCGCCGGTAATGCTATCGACCGTCAGCATCATCACGTTGACGCCGGCATCCTTCGCCCGCTCCATCATGGCCCGGTTCAGCCCACGATCCCTATGGAAATAGAATTGGTAGACCTGCGGACCCGGATACTTCTTCCGTATCTCCTCGAGGCTAACTGTGCCGAGCGATGAGACGCCGAACATCGTGCCGAGCGAAGAGGCAGCCGCCGCGACAGCGTTCTCGCCCTGGTGATGAAACAGCCGCTGTAAGGCTGTCGGCGAGCAATAAAACGGCGTTGCCAGCTTCTGCCCCATGACTGTAACCGACATGTCCACGCTGCTGACGCCACGAAGGACATTGGGGACCAGATCGCAGCATTCGAAGCTTTCCGTGTTCCGGCGAAGTGTCACTTCGTCGTCGGCGGCGCCGTCGATATAGTTGAAGATAGGTCCCGGCAGCCGACGTTTGGCGAGAGTCCTGAAGTCATGGAAATTGTGGCAGTCACCCAGGCGCATGGCTTACTTCGCTGATTGATTTAAGACGGTCCGTTAAGATACTAATGTAGAACATTTTTTATTATAGGAAAATTGTTTGCATTTGTATCCTGATCCTAGTCACCTTCTTCCTGACGGGAGGACCCTGGTCACGGAAAAAAGCGCCTAGCATTTGTTTCTGAATGATATAATCGTCAGTAAATGTAGCGCGTATCGATGCATGCAGCAATCGTATATTACATCCGATGCAGCCGGGCTTCCCATTTGTAGAGCATGTCCGGCTCCCTTTCCTCATTGCCTGCCCCATCCGACTCGTCAACAACGAAGAAGCCGTGCTTCTCGTAAAAGCGGCGAGCCGGCGCATTTCGTTGAAATGTCCATAGGGAAAGAACCGGATAGGCCGACTTGGCGATATCAAGCAGACGGCTGCCGACGCCGCGGCCCTGCGCCTCCGGCAGAACGTAGAGCTGGTCGATCCAATCTTCGAAGAAAGCAATGACGACCGCCCTCTTCCGCGCCCCAGATCTGGCAATCCTTGAAAACCACGGCGCTCCAGAAGCCGACGTCTTCTTCCGGCGTATGAAGTCCGGCAAGCGTCGGCAGCCTTTCGTTGAACGAAGCGCGATGGACGGTCGCGGCCGCCGGCATGTCCGCGAGATCGAGTTTGCGCAACGAAATTTTGCCAGTCATCATCAAGCCTTAAGCCCAAAGCCCTGCATCAGCCGGCGGGTGGGAAAATCCGGCGCACCTGAGGTGAAGACCGCGAAGTCGAAATTGTCCGGATGAATGGCATCGACCGCCTGCGGCAGCAGGCTGCGGGCACGCCTTGCAATCGCCTCGGCTGGATCGAGCCAATCGACCGGCCATGGCGCGAGCCGGCGGAAAATATTGGCCATGAAGGGATAATGCGTGCAGGCCAGCACAACGATATCGGTTTTGCGCCCTTCCTTCTCGACAAAACACTGATCGATTTCGGAGCGAACGGCGTCGTCCGAAACGGCATCGCCACGAATATAAGCCTCTGCCATGCGCGCCAGATTTTCCGAGCCGACCAGACGCACATGGCATTGTGTCGCAAAGGATTGGATGAGATCGCGCGTATAGGCACGTTTGACGGTGCCTGGCGTCGCCAGCACCGAAACCAGCCCCGAGCGCGTCCGCTCCGCCGCCGGTTTGATCGCCGGCACGGTGCCCACGAAGGTCATTTGCGGAAAGGCCGCACGCAGATCGGCGCCGGCGAGCGTGAACGCCGTATTGCAGGCGATGATGCAGACTTCGGGATTGTGTTCCATGAGCAGCTTGGCGAAGAGGCCGATGATGCGCTCCCGCAAAGCCTGTTCCTCCCAGCCGCCATAGGGAAAGCCGGCATCGTCGGCGACATAGATGAAACCGCGCTCCGGCATCAGTACCCGTGCCTCGCGCAGCACGGTCAGCCCGCCAATGCCCGAGTCGAAGACCAGAATGGGTTTCTGCTCATTCGCCGTTGCTGTCATCGCGCTTGATATCCTTCGGTACTGCAGGGGATCTGGGATGCGAGCCGCTGCCGCGCGGAGACTTCCGCGAGAAGCGGTCGAGGGACGAGATCACACCGCGCAGGACGCTGATTTCCTGTTCCGTAAACGCCTGGCGCGAGAGGACGGCGCGCAGATTGTCGACCATTTTCGGCTTTTTCCCGGCAGGATGGAAATAGTTGCGTGCATCCAATGCTTCTTCCAGTTGATCAAACAGACCGAAGAGCTGTTCCTTGGTGGAAGGCCGTTGCCCTATCGCCTGGAAGGGCACGGTGGCGAGATCCTCCATGCCGGATTTCATCCATTCATAGGACATCAGCAACACTGCTTGCGCGATGTTCAAAGAGGCGAAGGCAGGATTGACGGGAAAGGTCACGATCTCGTCGGCGAGCGCCACTTCTTCGTTGGTCAGCCCCCAGCGCTCGCGGCCGAAGAGAATGCCGGTCCCCTCGCCGGCCTTGAATTTCGCCCGCAGGGTTTCGGCGGCAGCGACCGGTGAGCGCACCGGCTTATAGCCGTCGCGTTCCCGCGCAGTCGTCGCATAAACGAAATTGAGATCGGCGATCGCCTGCTCCAACGTGTCGTAGACTTTGGTCGCTTCAATGATGTGATCAGCCTTCGAGGCAGTCGCCTGCGCCCTCTCATTCGGCCAGCCGTCGCGCGGATTGACGAGGCGCAGTTCCGCCAAACCGAAATTTGCCATCGCGCGCGCCACCATGCCGATATTCTCGCCCATCTGCGGCTCGACCAAAATGATGGCCGGCCCTTCGGCCAGAAGTTGACGCTCGCTATTGGTGCCTGCCATGAACTCAAATCCCTATGCGGTAAGCATACCGCGCAAATAAGGGCCGAAATAGCGGCGCCGGCTGCAATCGGCAAGGGCGAAGTCGGCTATCGCTGCCGATCTAACAAGCTGAAGCGGTGGCCAGTGATGCGACGGATGTCTGCAAAGCAGAGCGTCCACCAATCGTCACTTGATTACTGCTGTTGCTGCTGCGGCTGATCCTGCTGCGGCGTCTGATCCGATGGCAGCTGTTGCTGCTGCTTGACGATGTCCTGCATGACCGACTTTAGCGAATTGGTCTGACCAGCATCGTCGACCGTGATGATGTCGTCGATGACCGGCTTGCCGGCTTCCTGGATGACTTCGAAGCGCACCGTGGTCGTTCCCTGATAATCAGCGTCCGCGCCCATGCAAGTCGACTTCTTGAAGGTTGCAACGACCTCCGTCGTGTCACCCTTCGGTGCTTGCGGGACAATGTTCACCTCCTGCAGCGGACACGCATCCTGGCCGCCGACAATGACATCGTAATCGAAGGGCGAAATGCCGTCTTCATCGGCGGCCGGGAACTGTGCCGCCGCCTGGTATTTCGCAACAAAATCCTTGCTGTAGAGGTTCTTCAGCTTGCTGTCGTCGAAAATATCCTGCCAGTCGCTGTCACCGCCCGCCCAATTGGAAACAGTAGCATCCATCACCGTCTTGACTGGCGCCGCCGCGTCGGCTGCCGCGGCTGAATTCGCGCTAAGCGAGAGTGGAAGGAAAACGGCGAGAAGCGCGGCAGCGGCAATTTTCTGCATGATAAAAATCCGTGATGATCGGCGAAGCATGCGCGCGACATTAGCCGCATCCATCGCTTTGGCAATGGGCCGATCTTGAAAAGCGTGCGTCGCGATGAGGCCGACGTGACGAGCAAAAACGCCGTTTCGTCGCCGCTATCGGCTTTGCGTTCGGGACTTGCGGTGCTATAGCCCTCGGGACTTCACATCACTCACAGGGACATCCGGTCCCATCAGCTTAAATGAGGCAGAAGCATGAAGAAGATCAAGGTCGCAAACCCCGTTGCCGATCTCGATGGCGACGAAATGACTCGCATCATCTGGCAGCTCATCAAAGAAAAACTGATCTTCCCCTACCTCGATATCGATATCGATTATTACGACCTCTCCGTCGAAAACCGCGATGCCACCAACGACCAGGTCACCGTCGATGCCGCCAACGCCATCAAGAAATACGGCGTCGGCATTAAGTGCGCCACGATCACGCCGGATGAGGCCCGCGTGAAGGAATTCAACCTCAAGGAAATGTGGAAGAGCCCGAACGGCACGATCCGCAACATCCTCGGCGGCGTCATTTTCCGCGAGCCGATCATCTGCAAGAACGTTCCGCGCCTGGTTCCGGGCTGGACGCAGCCGATCGTCGTCGGCCGTCACGCTTTCGGCGACCAGTATCGCGCCACCGACTTCAAATTCCCCGGCAAGGGCAAGCTCACCATCAAGTTCGTCGGTGAAGACGGCCAGGTCATCGAAAAGGAAGTCTTCAACGCTCCGGGCGCCGGCGTTGCCATGGCGATGTACAACCTCGACGAATCGATCCGCGAATTCGCCCGGGCTTCGATGATGTATGGCCTGATGCGCAAGTGGCCGGTCTATCTCTCGACCAAGAACACCATCCTCAAGGCCTATGACGGCCGCTTCAAGGACATCTTCGAAGAAGTCTACCAGAACGAGTTCAAGGCGCAGTTCGACGAAGCCGGCATCACCTACGAGCACCGCCTGATCGACGACATGGTCGCTTCCGCCCTGAAGTGGTCCGGCGGCTACGTCTGGGCCTGCAAGAACTACGACGGCGACGTCCAGTCCGATACAGTTGCCCAGGGCTTCGGCTCGCTCGGACTGATGACCTCGGTTCTGCTGACCCCGGACGGCAAGACGGTCGAAGCCGAGGCCGCTCACGGTACGGTCACCCGCCACTATCGTCAGCACCAGAAGGGCCAGGAAACCTCGACGAACTCAATCGCTTCGATCTTCGCATGGACCCGCGGCCTCGCTCATCGCGCCAAGCTCGACGACAATGCCGAACTCGCCAAGTTCGCTTCCACGCTCGAAAAGGTCTGCGTCGATACCGTCGAAGCCGGCTACATGACCAAGGACCTGGCGCTACTAATCGGTCCCGATCAGCCGTGGCTCTCCACCGCCGCTTTCCTCGACAAGATCGACGAGAATCTGAAAAAGGCCATGGCAGCCTAAGTCCAGGCTCCATCAAGCTTCAAGGAAACCCGGCTTCGTTGCCGGGTTTTCTTTTGCCGAGAAAATCTTGCGGTTACACGTTGCTGGTGGCAAAAATATCGCGAGAAATGAGGAGGAGCATATGACCGAGGAACTCGTTTTCTACACCAACCCTATGTCGCGCGGACGCATCGCCCGCTGGATGCTGGAGGAGATCGGTGAGCCCTATCGCACTGAATATCTCGACTTCGGCACGACGATGAAGGCGCCCGAATACCTCTCAGTGAACCCCATGGGCAAGGTTCCGGCGATCAGGCATGGCGACACAATCGTCACCGAATGTGCCGCCATCTGCGCCTATATGGCCGAAACATTTCCGCAGGCCGGTCTGGCGCCGACGGCAGCAGAACGCGGCAACTATTTCCGCTGGATGTTCTTTGCTGCCGGACCGATGGAAATGGCTGTTGTCAACCACGCCTTGGGCTTTGAAATCCCTCCCGAACGCCTGCGCATGGCCGGCTGCGGCAGTCTGGCCCATGTCTTCGACACTTTGGAACAGGCCGTTAGCGCCTCGCCGTTCATCGCCGGCGACCGTTTCACGGCCGCCGACGTTTATGTCGGTTCGCACGTCGGCTGGGGCCTGAATTTCGGCACCATCGAGAAGCGCCAGGCTTTCATCGATTATTGGGGCCGCGTCAGCGACCGCGATGCATATCGCCGCGGCAACGAACTGGACAATGCCGCAATGCCCAAGCAACCGAACTCCTGATAAGACAACCGGTTATAGACAAAACATCCAGTGAAATATCAGCCGCTATTGCAGCGGCATGTGAATTTCCGTCAGTAATTCCGTCGGCGGCACATCGCGAGGATTGTTGAGATATTCTTCGAACATCACGGCATCGCGCAGTTGCCGGCCAGAAGCCGGTAGCCATTCGGCATAGAGCCATTGGTACGCCTTATACATGTCGGAATATGGGCCTTTGTGCCGTAGCACAGCATATTCCCCGCCATCGATATTCCATCGCTCCAACGGCGCATCTGCAGGAATCTGGTCGTCGGCATTGACGCAAGCATAAGAGCGTAGCTGGTCGGCGGAAACGAGATCGGGATCGTCGAGATAGACGCCAATCATGCGCATGTCAGGCCTGGCGAGGCCGCGGGCATAGATGGTGCCGAAGAGTGTTTCGAAAGCCTGGCCGATCTGCATGTAGGAGCCGCGATGGGCAACGCCGATAAGCGAGATCGGGGAGATGGTGCGAAGCGTAACGTCGAACATGACCGTGATCCTTGCTTGGGTACTGGGTTCGAAGATCGTGTGGCTTCCCTCATTCCGATATCGCGCCGGCGGCATGCCGTAGACGGATTTGAAGATGCGGTTGAACGACTGGAGATTGGGATAGCCCGACCGCTTTGCGATGTCGTTGACAGATATACGGGTGTTGACGAGATTGCCGGCTGCACGATGCAGCCGCAGCCGCTTGACGGTGGCCGCCGCCGTCTCGCCATAGATCGCCCGATAGATCCTGTGCCAATGATAGCTCGACATGCATGCGATCTCGGCAAGCTTTTCCATATCGAGCTCTTCATCCAGATGCTCGTGGATATAAGCAGAGACCCGCCGCAGACGGGTTTCATAAAGCGCCCATGCCGTTTCGCCGTTCATGTCAGCCCCTTGCAAATCGATCGGTCTCAAAGAACCATATCTCGATTTGACAAATCCTGCTGACTTCAGGGCATAAACGAAAAGCGGCGGAGGCCATTGGCTCCCGCCGCTTCTGGTATTTGGAATAAGATCTTGCCGTTAGCCGGCGAGAGCCGCAGCAACAGCCTCGATCGCTTCATCCGCCTTGGCGCCATCCGGGCCGCCGGCCTGCGCCATGTCCGGACGACCACCACCACCCTTGCCGCCAAGAGCGGCGGAGGCGATGCGGACGAGATCGACGGCGCTGAGGCGGCCGGTCAAATCGTCCGTCACCGCCACAACGGCGCTGGCCTTGCCATCGTCGGAGACGCCGATCAGTGCCACGACGCCAGAGCCGAGGCTGGTCTTGCCATCATCGGCCAGCCCCTTGAGGTCCTTCGGATCGACGCCGGAAATGGCCTTGCCAAGGAACTTGACGCCGCTGATTTCGCGCACGGCATCCGCCGAGCCGCCCTGACCGCCGCCCATGGCGAGCTTGCGCTTAGCGTCGGCCAATTCGCGCTCCAGCTTACGGCGCTCATCCATCAACGCCTCGACGCGCGACACGACATCGCCCGGCTGCACCTTCAAGGTCGAGGCTAGCGTCTTCACGCGCTCATCCTGCTCGGCAAGATAGTCGCGTGCTGATTCACCAGTCACGGCTTCGATACGGCGCACGCCAGCACCGACGGCGCTTTCGCCGAGAATGCGAACAAGGCCGATCTGACCGGTGGCCGAAACATGTGTGCCGCCACACAGTTCGACGGAATAGGGCTTGCCGGTCTTGGCACCGCGCACGCCCTGCCCCATGGATACGACGCGTACTTCATCGCCATACTTCTCGCCGAACAGCGCCATTGCGCCCTCGGCAATCGCGTCATCGACGCTCATCAGCCGGGTCGTCACGGGCGAGTTCTGCAGCACGATTTCGTTCGCCATGTCCTCGACGACCTTCAGCTCCTCGGCCGACATCGGCTTCGGATGCGAGACGTCGAAGCGCAGGCGCTCGGGCGCCACCAGGGAGCCCTTCTGCGCGACATGCGTGCCGAGAACCTCGCGCAGCGCTTCATGCAGCAGGTGGGTCGCCGAATGATTGGCGCGCAGGCGCGAGCGTCTGTTGTGATCGACCGTCAAAGCGACGGCATCGCCGGCTTTGATCGTGCCTTCCGAAACGGTGGCAGTATGCACGAACAGGCCCTCACCCTTCTTCTGGGTATCGCTGACCGAAAGCTTGCCGTGGTCGCTGGAGATGACGCCGGTATCGCCCATCTGGCCGCCGGATTCGCCGTAGAACGGCGTCTGGTTGACAACGATCTGCACCTTGTCGCCGGCCGAGGCGCTGTCGACGGCTACGCCATCCTTGACGATTGCCTGGATCACGCCTTCAGCCGATTCCGTGTCGTAGCCGAGGAATTCGGTCGCGCCGAACTTCTCCTTGAGCTCGAACCAAATGGTCTCGGTTGCCTTGTCACCTGAGCCGGCCCAATGCGAGCGGGCCTCGGCCTTTTGCCGTTCCATCGCATCGGTGAAGCTCGAGATATCGACGCCGATGCCGCGAGCGCGCAATGCGTCCTGCGTCAGGTCGAGCGGGAATCCGTAGGTGTCGTAAAGCTTGAAAGCGGTTTCGCCATCAAGGCTGTCGCCCTTGTGAAGGGTCGAGGTTGCATCCGCGAGAAGAGACAGGCCGCGTTCCAGCGTCTTGCGGAAACGGGTCTCTTCCAGCTTCAGCGTCTCGGAGATCAACGCTTCGGCGCGTACGAGCTCGGGATAGGCGCGGCCCATCTGCTGCACCAGCGTCGGCAACAGCTTCCAGACCAGCGGCTCCTTGGCGCCGAGCAGCTGCGCATGGCGCATGGCACGGCGCATGATGCGGCGAAGCACATAGCCGCGGCCTTCGTTCGACGGCAGCACGCCGTCAGCAACCAGGAAGGCAGATGAGCGCAGATGGTCGGCGATGACGCGATGGCTGGCGCGATGCTCGCCCTCGGCCTTGACGCCGGTCGCCTCTTCCGAAGCTTCGATCAGCGCGCGGAACAGGTCGATATCGTAATTGTCATGTTTGCCCTGCAGCACGGCGGCAACACGTTCGAGACCCATGCCGGTATCGATCGACGGGCGCGGCAGGTCGACCCGCTGTTCCTTGGTGATCTGCTCGAACTGCATGAAAACGAGATTCCAGATCTCGATGAAGCGATCGCCATCCTCTTCCGGCGAGCCGGGAGGGCCGCCCCAGATATGGTCGCCATGATCATAGAAGATTTCGGAGCATGGGCCGCAGGGACCGGTGTCGCCCATCGCCCAGAAATTATCGCTGGTGGCGATACGGATGATCTTGTCGTCCGAAAGACCGGCGATCTTCTTCCAGAGATCATAGGCTGCGTCGTCCGTATGGTAGACCGTCACCAGCAGGCGCTTGGCGTCGAGGCCGAATTCCTTGGTGATCAGGTTCCAGGCAAGCTCGATGGCGCGCTCCTTGAAATAGTCGCCGAACGAGAAATTGCCGAGCATCTCGAAGAAGGTGTGGTGACGGGCGGTGTAACCGACATTGTCGAGGTCGTTATGCTTGCCGCCGGCACGCACGCATTTCTGCGCCGTCGACGCAGTCTTGTAAGCGCGCTGCTCCAGACCGGTGAAGACGTTCTTGAACTGCACCATGCCGGCATTGGTGAACATCAGCGTCGGGTCGTTGCGCGGCACAAGCGGGCTCGACGGCACGATCTCGTGGCCGTTTTTCTTAAAATAGTCGAGAAAGGTCGACCGGATTTCATTCACACCGCTCATATTGGGCCCTTCAGTCCTTGCCTCAAGCGAGATTTCGTCTCGCTCATGTTCCTTCGTTTAGCTTGATCTTATGCAAAAACCGCTTCGCACTTTGGGGATCACGCTCTGGCAATATTTAGTAAATCCAGTGGCTTTTATCGTCCGCTCCCGGCCCTGTCCAGCCGCACAAACAAAACCGGCCGTACATCCCTTAGACAATACGGCCGGTTTCGAATTTTAGTCTTGGTTAGTCCTTGGCTCGATCGCGGAAATTACGCGTCCGCGGCGTCGCCGTCATCAGCGTCAGGTCCGCCATTCTGCAGGAAGCGATCGGCGATCAGGCCAGCATTCTGGCGCAGCGACAGTTCGATCTCGCGGGCGAGATCCGGATTGTCGCGCAGGAAGAGCTTTGCATTCTCGCGACCCTGACCCAGACGCTGGCTGTTATAGGAGAACCAGGCACCGGACTTCTCGACGATCCCAGCCTTGACACCCAGATCGACCAATTCGCCGGTCTTGGAAACGCCTTCGCCATACATGATGTCGAACTCGACCTGCTTGAAGGGGGGCGCCATCTTGTTCTTGACGACCTTCACGCGCGTCTGGTTGCCGACCACCTCTTCGCGCTCCTTGACCGCCCCGATACGGCGGATGTCGAGACGAACGGAGGCGTAGAATTTCAGCGCGTTACCGCCGGTCGTCGTTTCCGGCGAACCGAACATGACGCCGATCTTCATGCGGATCTGGTTGATGAAGATCACCATGCAATTGGACTTCGAGATCGAAGCGGTCAGCTTGCGCAACGCCTGGCTCATCAGACGCGCCTGCAAGCCCGGCAGGCTGTCGCCCATTTCGCCTTCGATTTCGGCGCGCGGCGTCAGAGCCGCAACGGAATCGACGACGAGAACATCGATGGCGCCGGAGCGCACCAGCGTATCGGTAATTTCAAGCGCCTGTTCGCCGGTGTCCGGCTGCGAAATCAGAAGGTTCTGCAGGTCGACGCCGAGCTTGCGGGCATAGACCGGATCAAGCGCGTGTTCGGCGTCGACGAAGGCGCAAATGCCACCCTTCTTCTGAGATTCTGCGATCGTCTGCAGCGCCAGCGTTGTTTTACCAGAGCTTTCCGGTCCGTAGATCTCGATGATACGCCCCTTCGGCAAGCCACCAATGCCGAGGGCGATATCGAGGCTCAGGGAGCCGGTGGAAACTGTTTCGATTTCGACCACATTCTCGTTCGAACCGAGCTTCATGATCGAGCCCTTGCCGAACGACCGCTCAATTTGAGAGAGTGCCGCTTCAAGTGCCTTGCTTTTATCCACCGATTTGTCCTCTACAAGCCGCAAAGAATTCTGAGACATCCGATCCACCTTTAGGTTATTGAAGCCGCTCAAGCAATGTCGCCGCTGATGAGAATTGTGTACTCCATTTGTTCTCATGCCGCAAGAGCACAACAAGCGATTGAAAGAAAAAGGTAAAATGAATTCCGTTCTACATTTGTTTTCTTCTTTCATAGCAAGGACTTACATGCCCTCGCCCGGCTTTTTGCGCGAAAAATCAGCCGGCTCGATTCGCCTTTGGGACCGCTGAGGAGATCGATATGGCGAAGAAGATTCTGGTGCTGGGTGGTGCCCATATCGATCGGCGCGGCCGCATCTTCGGCGAGACGGCGCCGGGGGCCAGCAACCCGGGCGCATGGTTTGAAGAGCCGGGCGGCGGCGGCTTCAACGCGGCGCGCAATCTGGCTCGCCTCGGCTTCGATGTGCGGCTGATCTCGCCGCGCGGCGGCGACGCAGCCGGCGAGATGGTGGCGGACGCCGCGCGCAATGCCGGGGTCGATGACAAGCCCTTCGTTTTCCTCGATCGCAAGACGCCGAGCTATACCGCAATCCTGGAACACGACGGCAATTTGGTGATCGCGCTTGCCGATATGGAGCTCTACAAACTGTTTGTGCCGCGCCGGCTGGCAATCCGCGCTATTCGCGACGCCTTCGCGGCTACCGACCTGATCCTCTGCGATGCCAACCTTCCGGCCGAAACGCTGGCGGCTATCGCAACGCGTGCCGCCGATTGCGGCAAGCCGTTGGCCGCGATCGCAATTTCGCCGGCCAAGGTGGTGCGCCTGAAACCAAGCCTTGCCGGTATCGACCATCTTTTTCTGAACGAAGCGGAAGCCGTGGCATTGACCGAAAGCCGCCCCGACGACCCGCGCCATTGGGTTGCGGGATTGCGCTCACTCGGCCTCAAAGGTGGTGTGATCACCCGCGGAAAGCGCGAGTTGATCGCCTTCTCCGGCGATAACGCGATCAGCCTGCAGCCCCCCATCGTCGATGAGGTGGCCGATGTTACCGGGGCAGGCGACTCGCTCGCCGCCGGTGTTCTTGCCGCACTGCTTGCCGGCCACGATCTCGGCGAAGCCGTGCGCTATGGAGCGGCGGCGGCGGCGATCACCGTGCAGTCACCTTTCGCCACCGCGGAAAATCTTTCGCCCGAGCTTCTGAAGGCAACGCTGGCTCTTGTTCCCGAAGCCGCTATTCTATCTTGAAGCGCGCGTATTACGCATTTCCCATCTCAGCCAACTGGACTCAACCATGACCAAGCCCATTTCACCCTCGCTGCCGATCTCCTATTCGAAGGAGGTTGCTGCCGCCAAGCTGCGCGGCGCGCCGTTGGTGGCGCTGGAATCGACCATCATAACCCACGGCATGCCCTATCCAGGCAATATCGAGATGGCACGCAGCGTCGAGGCGATCATCCGGCAGGAAGGCGCCGTTCCGGCGACGATCGCCGTCATTCACGGCGTGCTGCATATTGGCCTGGAGCCGGCAGAGCTGGAAGCGCTTGCCAAGACCAGCGGCGCGATGAAGGTGTCGCGCGCCGATCTCGCCTTCGCGATTGCCGAGCGCCGCACAGGCGCCACCACCGTTGCCGCAACGATGATTGCCGCGGCGCGGGCCGGCATCAAGGTCTTCGCGACCGGCGGCATTGGCGGCGTACATCGCGGCGCTGAGGAAAGCTTCGATATCTCGGCCGACCTGGAAGAGCTCGCCCGCACCGACGTCATCGTCGTTTGCGCCGGCGCCAAGGCCATCCTCGATATCCCGAAAACACTCGAAGTGCTGGAAACCCGCGGCGTCCCTGTCGTCACCTATGACAGCGCCGAATTCCCCGCCTTCTGGTCGCGTTCTTCCGGCCTGCCGAGCCCGCTCACGCTGAATAGCCCGGCCGCGATCGCCAACTTCCAGACAACGCGTGAACAGCTCGGGATCGACGGCGGCATGCTGATCGCCAATCCCGTGCCGGAAGCCGATGAAATCCCGCGCGAGGAAATGGAGATTTACATCGAGCGCGCCCTGGACAGCGCCGAGCGCGACGAGATCGCCGGCAAGGCGGTTACCCCCTACCTGCTCAGCACCATCTTCGATATCACCGACGGCCGCAGCCTCAAGACCAATATCTCGCTCGTCGAAAACAATGCTCGCCTTGCCGCTGAGATCGCGGTTGCTCTGGCCGAATAAGTACGACGTCCCGTTACGGATGTCGGCCCTGTGGCCGCTTTAGGTGAAGGTGAATAGACCTAAAGCGGCGCGCAGTTCTGCAAAGGTTGCCTCCGTCCGCTCTTTAGCCCTGAGCGTGCCTTGCCGCAGCATGTCCAGAACATAGCCGGGATCACCGGCGAAGCGCTTACGGCGCTCGCGGATCGGAGCGAGCAGAGCTTGCAGAATATTTTCGAGCTGTCGTTTCACGACCATGTCGCCAAGGCCGCCCTTTCGATAGCGCGCCTTCAGCTCCTCGACGAAATCCTTGTCCTCGGCAAATGCATCGAGATAGGTGAAGACGACATTGCCTTCGACCTTTCCCGGATCGACGGCGCGCAGATGGTCGGGATCGGTGAACATTCCGCGCACGGCTTGCCGAATATCATCGGGCGAGGCGGATAGCGGGATGGCATTGCCCTGCGACTTGCTCATCTTAGCCTTGCCGTCGATGCCCGGCAGGCGGCCCACCATCGGTATCATCGCTTCGGCCTCCGGGAGAACGTCGCGGCCGACCTGCCGGTTGAGACGACGTACGATTTCGTTGGTTTGCTCGATCAATGGGGCCTGATCTTCGCCCACCGGAACGAGCGTCGCCTTGAAGGCGGTGATGTCAGCCGCCTGAGCGACGGGATAGCAAAGAAATCCTACCGGAATATCGCGCTCGAAACCGCGAAGCTGGATTTCCGTCTTGATCGTCGGGTTGCGCTCCAGCCGTCCGACAGTCACGAAGTTCAGATAGAGCAGCGTCAACTCCGCCAGCGCCGGCAAGGCGGACTGCACGCAGATCGTTGTTGCGGCCGGATCGATCCCGACTGCGAGATAGTCGAAGGCCACTTCCAGCACGTTGCGGCGAATCCTGTCCGGATCATGGGCGTTGTCGGTCAGGGCCTGCGTATCCGCGAGAAGCAGGAATTGCCGGTGGCTATGCTGAAGGGCAACGCGGTTCCTGAGGGACCCGACATAATGACCGAGATGGAGAGGACCGGTGGTGCGGTCGCCGGTAAGAATGACCGGTCTGTTATCGATAGGTGAAGACATTGGTTGCTCCGCAAAGGAGCCGCCGCGATCGAGGAAATGTCGGGAAATGACCATACCTGCCGAATCACGGCGGCAAGGGTCGATTTCAAGAAATGACGACTGCCGCTCCTAGAGGGAGCGCCACCACATCCGCAGACTGAGGTTTGCAAGGTCGATCATGCCGGCTTGATGCCATGGATCGGATAGGTATGGCAACCGGAAATGTCAGCGCCTGTCACCTCCGCCGCCTCCATGCCCCACGCCTCTCCAGATCGCTGACCGGTAAAGCACATTGGAACAGCGCCTTACACAGCTTTTCTCGTCTATCGATCCAGCGTCTCTCTAACGACGACGGCAAGCTGCTTCAGAGAGAAGGGCTTGGGCAGGAAACCGAATTTGGCGTCGGCCGGCAAATTGCGGGCAAAGGCATCTTCAGCATAGCCGGACACGAAGATGAATTTCATGTCGGGATATTTTTTACGCAATTCGCGCAACAGCGAAGGCCCGTCCATCTCCGGCATGACAACGTCGGAGACGACGACATCCACCTGCCCGTCCAGCTCATCCATGATGTCGAGCGCCTCGACGCCGGACCCTGCCTCGTAGACTGTATAGCCGCGCGTCTCGAGCATGCGCTTGCCGCCACGGCGCACAGCCTCCTCGTCCTCGACCAGGAGAACGACGGCCGACTTCCCGGTGAGGTCGGCAGGCTCGTCCGGCGGGGGGACGATGGCGGCGACGCTCTGATCCATCGCCGAGATATCGCGGCTCTCGGAGACCTGCCCTTCGATAATCGTGGGGATCTCAACGATGTGGCGCGGCAGGAAGATGCGGAAGGTCGTGCCCTTGCCGACTTCGGATTCTGGATGGATATAGCCGCCCGATTGCTTGATGATGCCGTAGACCATGGCGAGCCCAAGCCCGGTGCCTTTGCCCACTTCCTTCGTCGTGAAGAAGGGCTCGAAGATCTTATCCATGATATCGGGCGCGATGCCCGTACCCGTGTCGCTGACCTCGACCAGCACCATTTCCTCATGCGGCAGATAGGCGTAGTTGAAAGAGGCCACATCTGTTGCCGACAAATTGCGGGTGCGCAGCGTCAAGGTGCCGCCGCCCGGCATGGCGTCGCGGGCGTTGACGCAGAGATTGATCAGCACCTGCTCGAACTGCGACAGGTCGGTCTTCACCGGCCAGAGATCGCGACCATAGTCGACATCCAGTTTGACGTGCGTGCCCGAAAGCAGCCGGTCCACCAGCATACGCAGGTCGCCGATCACGTCAGTCAGATTGAGGATCGTCGGCCGCATCGTCTGTTTGCGCGAGAAGGCCAGCAATTGCCGCACCAGCACAGCGGCACGGTTGGCGTTGCGCTTGATCTCCATCAAGTCGGCAAAGCTCGCGTCGGATGGCCGCGCCTGCAGCAACAGATGGTCCGAAGACAGCAAGATCGCCGTCAGCACGTTGTTGAAATCATGCGCGATGCCGCCGGCGAGCGTGCCGACCGCATTCAGCTTCTGCGTCTGCGCCATTTGCGTTTCCAGCGCCTTCTGCTCGGTCACTTCGACGGCATAGACGATGGCCGCTTCCTCAGGCGCTTCGTCAGTCTGGTCGATGACGGCATTGACATAGAAGCGGAAATGCCGCGTGTCATCGTTCGGGTTGCGGGAGTCGATCGGCGGGATATCACCTTGCCGGTCCTTGGCGGCGGCAAGCGCCTGTTCGAGCCGCGGCCGGTCAGCTTCATAAACGATGGTCTCGAGAGCAGCACCACGCTCGATATCGTCACGCGATACGAGATCGGAGAAGAGTTTCAGGAAAGGTGCGTTGGTGCGCAGAATGCGCCCTGCACCGTCGACTGAGGCAATCGCCATCGGCGTATTGTTGAAGAAGCGGCTGAAGCGCATCGCCGCAACAGACGCGGATTGATCGTTGTCGCCGCCATTCTGTCGCGTCAGCACGATGGTGCGGCTTTCGCCCGGCGCGCCGTCGCGCATCGACGTGACGCTGTGGACAATCTGCACCGGCAAGCTCTGGCCATTGGCGCGGCGCAGGTCGAGATCGAGTGACACCGTCTTTTTCAGCCCGGGCTCGGCCTGCACGGACTGGATCAGAGCCAAGCCCTCGCCGGCGACGAGATCGCCGATGGTCATCGAGCCCGGCGTGAATTTGGTGAGATCGAAGCCGAGCCATTCGGCAAGTGTCGCATTCAGATAGAATATCTCGCCCTTGCGGCCGGCCGAAAAGAAGCCCGCCGGCGCATGATCGAGATAGTCGATGGCGTTCTGCAGTTCCTTGAAGAAACGCTCCTGATCGTCCCGCTCCGAGGTAATGTCGGTGACCTGCCAGATATGCAGTGCTTTGCCGCTCCCCTGCTCTGGCGGCAGTACACGCGCCTTCAAGCGATACCAATGTGCGCCGTTGCCATTGCCTTCCTCTGGGCCGAGCGGCTTTAGGAGCCGAAATTCCTCCGAACCTTCCTTGCCATCGCGCAAACCGTTGGCGAGACGGTATAGCGCCTCGTTGGATTCGCGATTGCGGGATAGCAGCGTTTCCAGCGATTGCACTTCGGTAGCCTTGGCTGCGCCCGTCAACCGACCGTAGGCGGCATTGGCGTAGATGATACGGCCCTTTTCGTCCGTAATCAGCGTGCCGTCCGGATGGCTGTTCAGGAACGAACGCGCCAGGCTGTCGGACTGCGTCTGCGGCATGACCTCGACGAAGCCGATGATGGAGGAGACAAGGAAGAAGATGCCGACCATAGCAAGAATGCCGAGCCCGCCAAGCACCGTTTCATTGTCAAGCTGGTCCTTGAAGACCACAAAAGCCACGGCGGCGGCCACCAGCACCAGGGCAAGCAGGATGATGCGCAATGCGGTGCCCGACCGAACCCCGCGATCCACCAGCGGCACGCTATACTCGTCGGACTGACGCTGCTTCGTCATAAACCCCTCGTCTCCATCCTCTTCCTTGTCACGTCACGTGCTTGACGGATCGCTGGATTCGGATCTTTTCGAATCTTCTTTACCAATTTGCAGCATCAGCAAAAAGCTTTGCGGGGCTAGAAAGGCCTGTATTCACAAGGAAGAGCGCTGGACAAACAACGATCCTATCTTGTTTCCGGGGCAGACCTGTCCATATGATCGCCTCATATCAAGACAAAGGTGAAGACGTAGGCCGGTCGTTACGTTACGGCAAGGTCACGACATCGGGGACAATTACGGAGTATCTCGAAATGTGGGACGAAATCGCCGGGGCTTACGGCAGTCGCTTCTTCCTCGCAGCCGGTGGGGTCGGCATTGCCCTTCTTCTGCTGATCTGCATCCTCTGGATCTTCCGCAACCGAGCGCCCTCGCCTTTCGTGCGCGGCGGCAAAAACCGCCAGCCTCGCCTGCAGGTGCTTGATGCTGCTGCCGTCGACGCTCGCCGCCGTCTCGTGTTGGTACGGCGCGATGGCATCGAGCATCTTATCATGATCGGCGGCCCGACCGATATCGTCATTGAGTCCGGCATTTCGGATGCGGCCAAGGCAGGCATGCCGGGGCCGGTCGGAACGCCCTTGGCCTTCGAACAGCGCTTGGAGCCAGCGCAGGAAGCGCCGCGCGTCGATCATCAGTCGGCGGCAGGTTTACAACCGTCTATGCCGGAGGAAGTCTCACTCGAATCTCCTATGCGGCCTGAGCCTCAGGCTGGCTTTGAGCCGCCCCCGCGTCGTGTCACGCCCGCGGTCGAGCAGCCCGCCCCCGCGTCTCAGCAGCGCGCGCAGCAGTCGGCTGCCATGCTGGGCGAGGCGGAAGTGGCCGAAATTCTCGATGCAGCACGTCAGCACGTATTGCCGCAAGAGCCAGCGCGTGTCGCTCCGGCCGCACAGCCCATTCGCCCCTCCGTCGTCGCAGCAGCACCGGTGGTTGCGCCTCCGCCGGTGCGCGAACCCGGCACCGAATTCCAGCGCATATTGGAAGCGGAAATGTCCAACAATCTGACTGCCGAGCGGATCATCCCGAATGCGCAGGCACAACGGCAAATACAGCAGCAGCCCGCAGTTTCCCCACAGCAACGCCGAGATCCGGAACTCGCTCCGATGGCCGGGTCGGATGCCGCGCTTCAGAAGGAGGTTGCACGTATCTTCGGTGAAATGAGCGTCAACCGCGACAAATAAGGTGGAGCGCTCAAGCATGTCGCGCAAAAGTGCGCCGCGGTTTTGCGATAACGACATGCGCAAAATCAGGAAGCTAAAGCGCAGGGAGCGAATCCCAGAGATCGCGATGCGCTTTAGCCGTCTTCGAAACGGTATGAAAAAGGCACGACGGAAATTTCCGCCGTGCCTTAATTTTTTTGCGCTCCAAGCGGCTCGATCAGACGCTTATTCGTCGCGATAGACTTTTTCGCGGCGCTCGTGGCGTTCCTGCGCTTCGATCGACAAGGTGGCAATCGGGCGGGCGTCCAGGCGCTTGAGACCGATCGGTTCGCCGGTTTCCTCGCAGTAACCGTAGGTCCCGTCCTCGATCCGCTGCAGAGCGGCGTCAATTTTTGAGATAAGCTTGCGCTGACGGTCGCGAGCCCGAAGCTCGATGGCTCTGTCAGTTTCAGAAGAAGCCCTATCAGCGAGATCCGGATGGTTTGCGCTTTCTTCGGCCAGATGATCGAGGGTTTCGCGCGCTTCCCTTAAGATGTCATTTTTCCAGGCGACTAGCTTTGCACGAAAATAGGCACGCTGGTTTCCATTCATGAACTCCTCATCCTCAGAGGGTACATAACTGCTAAGATCGATCTTCTCACTCAACGCGATTCTCCTGAAGAACATCTCATATGGCGCGCTGTATATCCCAACCGATAGTATCGATTCAAGCCAAATAGACGTGGTAAACGGTTTTTTAAATTTGTCATAAAATTCGGCTAAAGGTCTATTTTTTCATCATATATTCGCGATACTAAAAATGTGGTAGAACCATAACCTTCGCGTGAACGACCGCCAAACTCGTGCATCGCCGATGGTTCCGCTGTTGACGGCGCATGGGATGAGGCGGTACGTCAAACGACAAATCCAGCACGGGAATTCCGCCATGACCCGCATCACGCCGCCGCCTTCCCGGATTTATCTGTTGCGTCATGCCAAGGCTCAGCGACCCGCGTCCGGCCAGAAGGATTTCGACCGCGCGCTCAGCGACAAAGGCTATGCCGCAGCCGAAATCGTTGCCGAAAAAGCCGTCGAAAAGGACTACAAGCCGGATCTCGTCATCTCTTCGACGGCGTTGCGCTGTCGCCAAACCGCCGACGCCATTCGCCGCGCCATGAGCCCTTCTACAGAGTTTCGTTACGTCGATGCGCTATACGACGCCACAACGGACATCTATCTCGAAATCATCTCATCGCAGGCGACCAATGACTCCGTCATGCTGGTCGGCCATAACCCGACCATAGAACGGACGCTGGAAGCGCTAATTGGCCATGACGCCTTGGTCTCCGCGATTCCCGATGGCTTTCCGACCGCCGGACTTGCCGTCGTCGACTCGACGCCGTCGGGCTGGGTTCTGACGGATTTCGTCACCAGATAGGTTCGGCAGCAAAGATCAGGCGCAGCGACGATTGAGTGGGCTTGCCCCTGAAAAGGCCGGTCATCTTTTCGGCTCTCGCATCGCTTCCTATATTGACGATCACGCTGTCATCCAGGGATCCCGCCTTGCCGCCAAGCCTGACCTCCTTCACAGACGACGCCCTGATCGCCTTCGATAATCTCATCGACCGCACGACGGGTCTCGTCAATCCGACGATCCGCCTCGGCGTCACCGGTCTTTCGCGTTCGGGCAAGACCGTCTTCATTTCCTCCCTGGTTCATAATCTGCTGAACGGTGGTCGCCTGCCGCTGTTCGAGCCGGTGCAATCCGGCCGCGTCTCCGCCGTTCGTCTCGAGCCTCAGCCCGACGATGCCGTACCGCGCTTCCAATACGAGGATCACATCCGTGCGTTGGTGAAGGAGCGCATCTGGCCGGATTCGACCCGGGCTATCTCCGAGCTCCGCATCACGCTGGACTATCAAAGCGCCAGCGGGTGGAATCGGCTGTTTTCACCCGGTCGCCTTTCCATAGACATTGTCGACTATCCCGGCGAATGGCTGCTCGATCTGCCATTGCTCGCCAAGGATTTCCGGGCCTTCAGCGAGGAGACGCTGACGCTTGCCAAGACCGGCATTCGCGCGGAGCTGTCGCGTGCTTGGCTCGCGATGACGCAAGCGACCGATGCTGCCACAGCCGCTGATGAGACGACCGCACGCGAACTCGCCACCGCCTTCGCCAACTATCTCAAGGCCTGCAAATCCGACGAACGTTCGCTGTCGACCTTGCCGCCAGGCCGCTTCCTGCTGCCGGGCGATCTCGACGGTTCGCCGGCGCTGACTTTCGCGCCGCTGGTGCCTCCGGTAGAAGGCAAGGCGCAGAAGGGCTCGTTGTGGGCGATGATGGAGCGCCGCTACGAGGCCTACAAATCGGTCGTGGTAAAACCGTTCTTCCGTGAACATTTCGCCCGCCTCGACCGACAGATCGTCCTCGTGGACGCACTGCAGGCCATCAACCGAGGCCCGGAAGCGGTGCAGGACCTGGAGCGGGCGCTGACGGACGTGCTTGCCTGCTTCCGCCCAGGCGCCAATTCTTTTTTCTCCTCATTGCTTGGCCGTCGCATCGACCGGGTGCTGGTTGCCGCGACCAAGGCCGATCATCTTCATCACGAAAGCCACGACCGGTTGGAGGCGTTGACCCGCCGCCTGGTGGAACGCGCCATAGAACGTATCGGCATGGCCGGTGCCGGCATCGAGGTCATGGCGATCGCCTCTGTCCGTGCCACCCGCGAGGCAACGGTAAAGCGCGACGGCCATACCCTCCCCGTCATCGTCGGCACGCCAATGGACCGGGAGACGATCGGCGGCGAGAGCTTCGACGGCAACCGCAAGACGGCGATCTTCCCAGGGGACTTGCCGGAAAATCCGCAGTGGCTGTTCGATGCGCTGGAAGGGGATGCAGCAAACGTACATTTGCCCGAGGTTAATGTCGTCCGCTTCCGTCCGCCGGAGTTGGACGAGTCCGTTGGCGGCATCAAGCTCTCCGTGCCGCATATCCGCCTCGACCGCGCCATGCAGTTCCTGTTCGGAGACCGTCTAGCATGACGAAGCCGCCCCCAGACGATCCCAGAGGCCTTTCCCGCCGTCCCGCCGCCTTTTCGCTGGGGCCGGAGGCATCGAAAGAAGTTGCGCCCGCCAAAACGGCGGCCGAAGCGCCGCGCCGCGAGCCACGGAGTTTCGATACAGAAGTCGTTCTGACGCCGGATGAGGAAGATCCGTTCCTCAGTCCCGCCCTCGCCGCCTCGGCTGACGAAGCCGCAATTGCCGCGCCGCGCCGCAGAGGTCTTTCCTTCGGCAAGATCGCCGCCGGCGCCTTCGGCATTCTTTTGTCGCTTGCCTTCGGTCTCTGGACCGATCGACTGATTCGCGATCTCTTCGATCGTGCCGACTGGTTGGGCTATACCGCCCTTGCGGTGCTCGGCATCGGCACTCTCGCTGTCCTCGCCATTGTCATTCGCGAGACCGCGGGCATGATGCGGCTTGCCGCCGTTCAGACGATCAAAGCCGAGGCGGAAGCTGCCATTGCCGAGACGCGTCCGGCGCGCGCAAAAGCCCTGGTCCAGCGCCTATGCACGCTTTTGGAGGCCAATCCGGAAACGGCAAGAGGCCGCGCCACGCTGAAGGCGGCAGAGGACGATATCATTGACGCGCCGCAGTTGATCGACCTTGCCGAACGCGAACTGCTCGGCCCGCTGGACCGCCGCGCCCGAGGGCTGATTCTCGGCGCTTCTAAAAGAGTGTCGGTCGTCACGGCCGTTAGCCCGCGTGCGCTGGTGGACATTCTCTACGTGCTTTATGAAGCGGCCAAGCTGGTGCGCGCGATGGCGGAGCTCTACGGCGGCAGGCCCGGCACGCTCGGCATGATCCGATTGATGCGGGACGTACTCGCGCACCTCGCCGTTACCGGCTCCATCGCCGTCGGCGACAGCATCGTGCAGCAGTTGATCGGCCACGGTTTAGCCTCGAAACTTTCGGCTCGTCTGGGTGAAGGCGTCGTCAACGGCATGATGACGGCGCGCATCGGCATCGCAGCAATGGACCTCTGTAGGCCCCTGTCGTTCAAGGCGTTGAAGCGGCCGGGGATCAGTGACTTCGCGGGCGACCTCGCGCCGAACATCAGCGGCCGCTGAGTGTCGTAAACGCCCACGAACGCGGCTTTTGCCTCCATAAGAAACCAAGCATTAACCATTCTAAGGCAAAAATGGATACCAGTTTTCGGTTCCTCTTCGCTAGGGAATGTCCATGTTTTCGCGCCAATTTCTTCTTGTTTGCGGCTTTGCCGCCGCGGCCCTCTCCGCAGGTGCCTGGGTGCATTCAGCCGATGCGGCATCCCGTGACAAGGCCTTCTTCCAGTCCGTTGCCGGTTCGTGGCGCGGCCCGGGCGAGATCGTCGCCGGCAAGTACAAGGGCACGAAGTTCACCTGCAACCTGACAGGACACGCGGTCGACGGCAGCGACGCAGGCGTCAAACTCGACGGCACCTGCCGCGTCGGCGTCTTCCAGCAGCCAATGACGGCTGAAATCACCCAGAAGGGTGGCAGCTACTCAGGAAAATTTCTCGATGGTGCAGCCGGCAAGGGTCTGGATGTCACATCGGGTACCGTCAATGACGGCACCGTGGTGCTCGGCCTGAACCGCCAGAAGCTGAATGGCGCCATGATTGCCCGCGTAGCGGACAATAAAACGATGAATGTAACGATTTCCGTCAAGGTCAACGACCAGATGGTGCCCGTTATCGGTGTGACGCTCCAGCGCGCCGATGTCGATCAAATGGCTGTGGGATCAATCCAGTAGAGCTTATGAACCGACGGCAAAAGACGCCTCCGGCCTTTGCGATCAGGCCGGAGGCGTTTTTTTAGTTGCCGATCTGAATGTAGCTGATTGCGATCTCAGTCGAGACCGGCACTACGCCACCTTCCACCAATTGCGATTTTCATCCGCAACATCTATTCCCCGCACATCCGCCTCGCTCAACCACTCCGCCACCTTGCGGCCCTTGATCACGAGATCGGCGTCGAAATCCGCAAGCGGCATCAGCACGAACCCACGCTCGGTCATGCGCGGATGCGGGATCGTCAATAGCGGCTCGGCCCGTTCGATATCGCCATAGGTCAGGATATCGATATCGAGCGTCCGCGGCCCCCAGCGTTCGATGCGCACCCGCTTCATCTCACGCTCGATACCGAGGCACACATCGAGCAGCGCCTCCGGCGACAGCGTGGTATCGACGGCTGCACAGGAATTATAGAAGAAAGACTGGTCAGTCTTGCCCCAGGGCGGCGTGCGGTAAAGACGAGAAACCCCGGCAATGCGGCAGTCCGCGCGCCCGTCTAATGTCCGCAAGGCAAGCGCCATGGCTCGAACGGGATTGTCAATGTTGCCGCCGAGGCCGAGGGTAGCGCGTGTCGAACCGGAGACAAGACTCGTGTCAGGCAAAATGCTCAACGCTCACCTGCACATAATCAAGAACCCCCGGGACCGGCGCATTGGGTTTGCGCACCGAGATCTTCGCCCGGCGAATAGTCGGAAAACGCCGGCAAAGTTCCTTTGCGACATCGAGAGCCAGCGCCTCGATTAGATAGCGTCGGCGCCCGGTGACGATTTCCTCGATGACGCTGAAGGCGATGCCGTAGTTCACGGTGTCATCGATCGAATCCCGCTCCAGCGCATCGCCGGCTTCGACATCGAGCTCGGCATCGACGAAGAAGCGCTGGCCGAGGAATTCCTCCTCGTCGTGCACGCCATGGCGAGCGAAGAATGCGCAGTTCTGAAGGGTGATGGTGTAAATCATATCGCTCATGGCGTCCTGCCGCCTAATTTTGCCCGTGTCCTGAGGATAGCATCCGCAACCGCCAGCGCATCCCTGTTGATTGCGACATTATGAACCCGGAAAATTGCCGCGCCCTGCAAACGCAATATAGCACTGCTGGCGGCCGTTCCCACATCCCGATCCGGCGCATCGCGCCCGGTAACGGCACCGACGAATCGCTTCCGTGACGTGCCCGCCAGCAAAGGCAATTCGAAGCGGAGCAGTGCGGTAAAGCGTGCCATCAGCTCGAGATTCTCTTCAGTATCCTTAGCGAAGCCGAAGCCGGGATCGAGTACGATATTCTGCCTGTTCACGCCGGCGGCAGCCGCGATGTCGAGCGATCGGCTTAGAAACAACACCTGATCGTCGATGACATCAGGAAGCTTTGGCCGTTCGCGCCCGGTATGCATGATGCAGAGCCCTGCGCCCGTCTGCGCCGCCAACGCCGCGATTTCCGGCTCGCGTTGCAGGCCGAAGACATCATTGACGATGTGAGCGCCGGCGCTGATCGCCAGCCTTGCCGTGTCGGCGCGATAGGTATCGATGGAAATCAACGCATCCGTCTTGCCGCGCAGCGCCTCTATCACAGGCAGCACCCGCCCCTGCTCCTCCGTGGCGCTGACTGCCTCGGCGTCGGGCTTGGTCGATTCCCCGCCGATATCGATGATCGCGGCCCCCTCCTTGGCGCAGGCAAGTGCGTGCGCGACCGCCGTATCGACAGCCTCGTAATCGCCGCCATCGGAAAAAGAATCCGGTGTCACGTTGACGATCGCCATGATGACACTCTGTTCGCCGACATCGATGCTGCGCCCATGCGCGACATGCCAGCTATGGCTGCGAAGCTCTATCACGAACCGTCCATCCCATTGAAAATGAAAAAACTCCGCCCCGGATATTGCGCTTGCGGTGGCTATGCCGCAAGCTTCAACGAAGTTCAACCTGGTAGCAGCACGAATGCCGTTTGCGTCTCAACACATCCGTGTCTCGCTTATCCTATTGCTGTGCGGCATTTCCAGCGTTGCCGACGCTGAGGTGATCGCCCGCAAATCGGTCTCCTATTTCGATATCAAGGGCGACAGCGCCGATGCACTCGATGCGTCGCTGAACGCACGCGGACCGGTTACGATGGGTTCTAGCAGCCGCCACCCAGGCGCAACGAAGATTCACTTCAGCGGTAGTGCGACATATACGGAGCGGAACGGCCGCTGCTATATCACTGAGGTCAAAATCACGGTCGATACCGAAATCATTCTGCCACGCTGGCGCGATCGGCGGCATGCGAGCCGGCAACTGTCGATGATCTGGGATACGCTTTCGGAAGACATCCGCCGCCACGAGGACCGGCATGCGGAAATCGCGCGCGACCACGCGCGACAAATGGAAAAAGCGATCCTCGCCCTGCCTTCGGCCAAGGATTGCGATACGCTTCAGGACAAGGCAAACGCTGTCACCATGCAGCAAACACAGCTACATGATGAGGATCAGGCCCGATTCGACAAAATCGAAGCGATCAATTTCCAGAGCCGCATCCAGCGGCTGATGACCTATCGCAGCCAGCAGAGTGGCGAATAATTACCGTTTTAGGCCTCTTTTTTGCCAAAATTGCATGCCGATCACCGCAATCTGTGTGAAAACTGTCACTATACCTGTGAATCGTCCACTACTTCTACTTTTTGAACTTTACGAGAATCTGAAATAGGTTTTTCCTATCGCAAGTGGCGTCGATCCGCTCCGGCGGATTATGATTCGGAAACCAGAGGGGTTTTCGCAAAAGATCTATCAGAGTTCTTGCGCCGGTGGCTCGTTCCTCCGCGCTGTTTAGTGCTTGACGCGTGTGTTCAGTTCTCCTGGCGCGTCCTGAAGCCGCAGGTGTTTCCTCCCTTACCTGTCGGTGATGCGCCCGCCTTGCCTCGCTCGCTGCGACAAGCTGAGCGAGGCTTCTTTTTGTCCAGACATCCCGATACCGGCCCCAATTCGGGGACGTCTCCGATGACATGCGTTATAAAGTGAGCGGCAGACGTTAGGCTTGGCGCTCCGGAACATGCACGACGAGGCCGTCAAGCTCTTTGGCCACCTTGATCTGACAGGACAGGCGCGAATTCGGGCGGACGTCGAAAGCGAAATCCAGCATGTCCTCTTCCATCGGCTCCGGGCTGCCGACCTTCTCCACCCATTCCTCATCGACATAGACATGACAGGTGGCGCAGGCACAAGCGCCGCCACATTCCGCCTCGATGCCAGGCACGGAATTGCGCACGGCATTTTCCATTACGGTGGAGCCATCCTCGGCATCGAGGTCAAAACGGGTACCGTCGAAAGCGACGATGGTCAGTTTGGTCATATGAGTGAATTCCGGTATTCGTGAGTGAAGGGGTAGATCCGGAATTTTTCTTCCAACAATTCCCGAGGGCAGTCAACAATTGCGCCACCGAAACGGCTGAAACCATCTGGTGGCGCAGGTAGACACTGACAATTTCGGGTGGCCTTAGCTCAACGCGACAGTCTCAGAATGAAGTTCTCCGCTTCAACGACGCAGGCCGTGACCGTCGCCATGCGAGTTGGGTCGCCGATATCGCTTTCGAGCGCATTGGCGGCATCGGCCACCTTGAATGCGCCAACGGCGCTTGCCGCACCCTTCAACCGGTGCGAAGCGGCCACGGCGCGCTTGCGATCGCCGCTGCCGATTTCCTGCAGGCAGGACCGCGCCTGCCGGGCAAACATCTGAAGCACTTCCACTTCCAGGGCCTTGTCGCCCATCGTCTGCTTCGCGAGGTGAACCAGGTCGATCGCCCGCTCCCGCGATGGCGCCGCGCCGCGCGAATTGTCCGGCGCTTCGAACGCGATATTTAATGCTGCCATGTGCCAAATCTCCCGTCTTATATCTATAACTGTCTCTGGGATTTGCCGCATGCTTGCGGCCTGCCGATGGCCATCGAGTTAAATTTTGGCACATTCGGGGCGGAAATCTCGGGACATGGTTAACGCGCGTTAAACATGGCTAAATTATTAGGTTTTCAGCAAGTTGCGACGACGAAAAGTGTTAACAATGGCTTAATGCGGCACGTCGTCGACTGTGGAATTAATTGTCACGCTTGGGGGAATGTGTCACTACGGTACTGATAAATTGGGTTCATGGCGTATGCCTTTGCCCAAGAGGTGGATAGTGGTAATGTTTTAATACCATCCGTTTGAAAAAGCGGTTATCCACTCTGAAATGTAACGGGAAATCCATCTCCGACATCAGTCAGGGGCGGGTAACCCTACGGGAGGCAGGGTTCGTCTTTTCTGGACGTTGGCGGATTTCCGGAAAAGGCACGGCAGGCCCGACCGAGTTGTAACGAGGCGTAACCGCATGGCGAACAAAAAGTACATCGAGTCGATCGAAGACAAGGCCTTTCAGGCCCTGGACGAAGCTTTGCAGATCGATTTCAGTGACGAGAACTTGGAGCCTCGCAGCGGTTCAACGCCTGACGCCCCGGAGACAAGAGTGTCTGAGCCATCGCCTTCAAAACAGACTCAGGATGAAGCCGCACGCAAAGCGGCCGCAGCGCGCAGCGCCACCGCTGCCGCCGCGGCGGCCCGACCGGCTGAAGTGCCGAAGAGCCCCATCTTTGCTCCAGCCAACGACGCCAACCGCGTCAGCCCGGCCAGCATCCTGAAATCGCTTGATGGCGCCTCTCAAAGCCACGCCGTACGCAACGCGACGATTTTTTCGCTGTTCTGGATCGTCGGCGGCATCGGCCTCGCCTTCCTGCTTTACGGACCGCAGCTCCTGAATATTCGGACGGTCGCCGATCTCGCCGCCCTTCCCGGCGTCATCGCGTGCATCATCGGTATCATCGTTCCCGTCCTGCTGTTCTATGCTTTCGGCGTGATGATTTCGCGCGCCCAGGATATGCGCAACGCCGCCCGCTCCATGGCGGAAGTGGCGCTGCGCCTCGCCGAACCAGAAACGGTTGCCTCCGAGCGCATCATGACGGTCGGTCAGGCCGTGCGCCGCGAAGTCTCAGCCATGAACGAAGGCATCGAGCGGACGATCGCCCGTGCCACCGAGCTCGAGACGTTGGTACATACCGAAGTCAATGCGCTGGAGCGCAGCTATGCCGACAACGAGCTGCGCGTGCGCGGTCTCGTGCATGAACTCGGCTCCGAGCGCGACGCCATCGTCAACCATGCCGAACGCATCCGCTCCTCGATCGTCGGCGTGCACGACCAGATCAAGGAAGATCTGTCGCTCGCGACCGAAGAAATTGCCGTGCGCCTGTCGACCTCGGGCGAAGCTTTCGCCTCGATGATCGATACGCGCGCCGCGACGCTGATGGAGAAGTCCGATTCTGCCTTGGAGGCACTTGGCACCCTACTCGCCGCCAAGACCGACAGCCTCTTGCAGAACGTCAATGCTTCCGGCGTCGCGCTAAGCCAGGAATTCGACACGCGTCTCGAATCTCTGTCTTCGACGCTCGCTGAGCGCGGCAATGAGCTATTGAGCCAGTTCGAAACCCGTGCCTCAACGCTCGATGCCAACACCGAGAAGCTGAACACCGCCCTCAATGATCGTGCTCGTCAGTTGAATGAGACGTTGGTCGCTCGCACCCGGGAAATCAGCGAAAGCCTCACCGGCAGCGAACGCTCGATCACCGGCACGCTCGATGACGTACTCTCCAAGCTCAACACCGCCCTCGACGAAAAAGGTGCGAGCTTCCGGCAGAGCCTGCAGTCGACCGCAGACGACACCATTATGGATATCGACCTGCGCACCGGCTTCTTCGAGGAACGCATGCAGTCGACCGTGGCGCAGATTTCGACTGCCTTCGACGAGCGGGTCTCGGAATTCACCTCGGCCTTCGACAAGCGCGCCGGTTCGCTGGACAGCAAGCTGTCGGAAAGCCTGACACGGATCAACGAAACGCTCAGCGGCGGCTCGGATGCTATTGACGGTATTCTGAATTCCAGCATCGAGCGCATCGGCTCTTCGCTGACCGACCAGTCTTTTGCCCTGGCGACGACACTTGCCACCAGCCAGGAAGTAATGGAAAGCGCCATCGGCTCCAAGGCCGGCGAGATCGCTTCCGCTCTCGAGGGGGCAACGAGCGGGATTACCGCGGCCCTGACCTCCGGTACCAGCGAACTGCACTCCACCCTCGCCTCGCATGCTGGCAGCTTCACGTCCGCCGTCCAAGGTGTAGCGCGCGACGTCTCCACCGCCCTGCAGAGCGGCACCGAGGAACTCACCTCCGCCTTTGCCGGCCGCTCTAGCGAACTCTCCGATTCGCTTGCCGCGCATTCCGGCGAATTCAGCAAGGCTCTGCAGACGGCAACGTCGGATATCTCCTCTGCGCTGAACAAGGGCACGAGTGAGCTGACCAACACTTTCCTCGGCCGCGCCAACGAGATCAACAATACGCTTTCCGCCCGCACTGGCGAGATCACCCAGGCGCTGGGTTCGGCACATGAGCGCATCGACGCGGTGATGGCCGAGCGCAGCAGCGCGCTGTTCGGCGCGCTTTCCGACAACCAGTCGCGCTTCGAGCAGACGTTGGCCGAGCGCTCCGAAGGTATCATCAATGCGGTCAGCGGCAGCCATGAGCATCTGACCGCTGCCCTTGACGAGCGCACCTCGATGCTGGCGATCTCGCTTGCCGAAAACCAGCTTCGTCTTGAGAACACACTGGCAAGCCGCGCCGATGCGATCGCCAGCAACGTTGCCGAAACGCACAGCAAGCTGGCCGACACCTTGGACGACAAGGTCATGGCGCTCGCCATCGCGCTATCAGACGGCCAGGCGCGCATCGAAGATACTTTGACCGGCCGCGCTGAGAGCCTGACCAGCGCGCTCGCCGATACGCACAACAAGCTCGCCGACACGCTTGACGACAAGACGATGGCCCTCGCCATCGCTCTCTCCGATAGCCAGGCGCGCCTGGAAGACACTTTGTCCGGCCGCGTCGAGGGCTTCGCCGGCGCCATTGCCGATACGCACAACGCACTGGCGAGCACCTTGGACGACAAGACCAAGGCGTTGGCAGTAGCACTCGCCAGCAGCCAGTCCCGCCTGGAAGAGACGTTGTCCGGCCGTGTCGAAGGTCTGACCAACGCGATTGCCGACACGCATACCAAATTGGCCGACACGCTCGACGACAAGACGATGGCGCTCGCCGTCGCGCTCTCTGCGAGCCAGGAACGCCTGGAGGATACCCTCTCCGGTCGCGTCGAAGGCCTGACCAACGCGATTGCCGATACACATACCAAATTGGCCGATACGCTCGACGACAAGACGATGGCGCTCGCCGTTGCTCTCTCGGCGAGCCAGGAACGCCTGGAAGACACCCTCTCCGGTCGCGTCGAAGGCCTGACCAATGCGATTGCCGATACGCACAGCAAGTTGGCTGAGACGCTCGATGATAAGACGATGGCGCTGGCCGTTGCTCTCTCGGCGGGTCAGGCGCATCTGGAGGATACACTCTCCGGCCATGCGGATCGCGTTGCGGATACGTTAGACGGCAAGACCAAGGCCCTCGCCGCAGCCTTTAGCAACGGCCAGTCGCGCCTCGAGGAAACGCTTTCCAATCGCGCTGAAGCGATCACCAACGCTTTCACGGGCAGCCACAATGCCCTTGCCGACGCGCTGGACGAAAAGGCGATGGCTCTGGCTATCTCGCTCTCCGACACGCAATCGCGGCTCGAGGATGCTCTGTCCAGCCGTTTGGACGCACTCTCCGATACGGTCGCCGGCACACACGACAAGATCGTCAACAGCCTCGACGACAAGACGCTGGCGCTGGCCATCGCGCTGTCGGACAACCAGGCCCGGATCGAGGAAACCTTGGCAAACAGCGCCGAGGCGATCGCCCATGCCGTCAATAGCGGCCACGCAGCACTGACCGACACGCTCGACGACAAGAGCATGTCATTCGCTATCACACTTGCCGAAAATCAGAACCGCTTCGAAAGTGCCTTGGAATCCCGTGCCAACGCCCTGCTCGACAGCGTAGCCGGTGCGGAGTCCCGCGTCGCCGGCGCTTTTGGCGACAAGGCCGATGCCATTCGCGCCGCCTATACCGAAAACCAGGATCGTCTTGACCGCTCGCTCAGCGCCCATACCGAAGCACTCTCCGGCCTGCTCGGTAGCAGCAGCGACCGCCTCGAAACCGTCGTTGGCGGCTCGGCCGAGCGTATCGAAAACGCGCTCAACACCACCACGCGCCAGCTCGAAAATACACTGGGTGTCGGCCTGTCGCAGATGGACGAAAACCTTGCCTCTGCCTATGAGCGCATGCGCACCACTTTGGAGGATCGCAGTAACGCTATCAGCCTGACGCTCCGCGACGCCCATGCACAGATCGACAATACGTTGGCCGAACAGGCGACCGCTATCGGCACGTCGATCGCCACCAGCGCCAGCATGCTGGAAATGTCGCTCGAAGATCGCGAAGCTTCGCTGCGCCAGACCATCGATGCCAGCGCAAGATCTCTCGAAGAACGCCTGCACGGCGGCGCCGGCGATATTGCCGGCCGCATTCAGCAGGCAGCCGGCGACATCACGCGCTCGGCCGAGACATTCTCGACCAACCTCAACCAGTCGATCGAAGGCATGACCAGCCGCTTTGCCGAGACCGGCTCGCGCGTCGAGGCCAGCCTGTCCGCCCTCGAAAACCGCATCCATGATGGTGTCGGCGGCGTTGCCGCGCAGGTTGATGCCGCTGGCAACCGACTGTCCGATACGCTTTCGAGCGGCATCACCCAAATCGACCGCAGCGGCGACGACGCTGCGGCCCGCATCGCCGCTGCGCTCGACAATCGTCTGGCAACCATGGCGGATGCGATCGACAGCCGCACGGCCAACCTGAGCCAGGCGCTCGAAAGCGGCAGCGCCCACATTGAGGAGCGCCTGTCGACCATGGACCGCGCCCTCAATGTCGGCCTCGAAGCCGTCAACCGCACCATCGAAGGCAAGGCCACTAATCTCGCCACGACGCTGCGTACCGCCGTCGCCGATGCCGCTCAGGGCATGGACAGCGAGGCAACGCGCACGGCCGATCTGCTTGCCCGCACCGGCCAGCAATTCGCTGACGACCTCGGTAACCGCAGCGACGCCTTCACCCGCGCCATGAACGAGCGTTCCGAAGAGATCGTCACGCGCGTCTCGGAAACGCATAACCGCCTGGCGAGCCAGGCTGCCGCCGTCGCCCAAACTTTCTCGGAAGCCGGCAACGCGATCGTCAACAAGGTCGCCGAGGCCGAGGGCCTTGTGGGCAATCAGGTCAACGCCATCTCCCAGGCGCTGTCCTCCGCCGAGCAATCTCTTGAGGCCCGTGGCGCCGCTATCCGAAATACGCTTGCCGGCGGCAGCGAACAGATCACCTCGACGATGGCACAGGTCGAGCGCGCGCTGGACGAACGCGGTAATGCGATCCGCACCAGCCTGGAAGATCGGGCTCGCGAGATCAACGCGACGCTTGCTGATGTCGACAAGGCTCTGGAAGCCCGTGGCTCGTCAATCCGCTCTTCGCTCGACGAGCGTACGCGCGAACTCAATTCCATGCTCGCCGGCCGCTCCAGCGAGCTGTCGCGCCTGATCGACGAAAAGGCCCGCCCGATCGTCGACCGTTACGCGGCAACCGGCCAGGAAGCGGCGGCACTGATCTCGGCCGTGGCTCAGGAAAGCACTGATCGCCTGCGCGCTGAAAATGCCGCACTGATCAACGCCATCGCATCGCGCACCAACGACACGCTGGCAGCGATCTCGGCTCGCACTGAACATGCCGCCAACGCAGTGAGCGCGCTAGAGAACAATCTGCTTGCCAGCGTCAACGGCATTATCGAGCGGCTGGCAGAGAACAACTCGGCGATCGCCGGCATGCTGAACAGTGCTGCCGAGGAGTTCGCCACCATCGACGGCCGCCTCAACGCGACATCAGCCCGGTTTGCCGACTCTGCATCGAAGGCGGGAGAAATGGTTTCCGCCTCGACGCGGCTTCTCGAGGGCAAGGTCGACAAGCTCTCGGATATTTCCGGCAAGACGCTGTCGCAGGTCGGCGGCATCATCGGCCGCTTCGACGAGCATTCCAAGGTTCTGTCGCAGGCCTCGCAGCTTCTGGGCGCCGCGCAATCGAACCTCGTCTCGACGCTGGAAGAGCGCGAAACGGCGCTACAGAACCTGTCCATTGGCCTGGTCCAGCGTTCGGAAGAGATCGAAAATACCATGCGGGCCCTCGGCAGCATGGTGGAAAGCGCCTTCGACCGCGCCGAACAGCGTTCCAACCAGGTCACCGGCAATCTGCGTCAGGGCGTGCAGTCCTCCTTTGCCGATATCGGCCGTGTGCTTTCCGATGCGGAAGCCCGCGCCGAACAGGCAGCGGAAACCATGCGTGGTACGCTTCAGAAGGCGGGCGAGGAAGCCAACCAGACCATCGACAGCACTTTCGCCAACGCGGAACGTCGCTCGGGCGAACTGACGAACCGCCTCCGCGGCGGCCTCTCCGCTTCGATCTCCGACATCGAGCAGATGCTGACGGAAGCCAGCAAGACCTCGGACGGTGCAGCCCAGCAGTTGCGCGAGACATTGCGTGTCGCTGTTGACGATGCTGTTGGCCGCTTCTCGGGTGCGACCGATGAGATCCGCCGCTCGGCAGGCGACATCCGTAGGGAACTCGACCTGACCCGCAGCGAGCTGAAGCGCGGCGCCTTCGACCTGCCGGAAGAGGCCAAGGAGAGTGCTGCCGCCATGCGTCGTGCCGTCGCTGAGCAGATCAAGGCGCTGCAGGATATTTCGCAGATCGTCGGCCGCTCGACGCAGCAGTTGGAAATCTCCGAACCGTCAGCCCGTGCGTTGGCCGATGCGCAGCCGGCTCAGCGGCTCCGTCCGGCAGCGCCTGCCCCCTCTGCGCCGGCGCCTACTGCAGGTGCTCCACGGCCTCAGCAAGCCGCGCCGCAACCGCCCGTTCAGCAGGCAGTACAGCAACCCGCGCCGCAACCGCCGGCTCCGCAGCCGCAGCAACAGCCGCCGATCGAGGCTTTGGGCTTGCGTGGCACCCTCGCCGATCGTCCGGTTGCACCGCAGCCGCGTCCGGCCGAGACGCCAGCTCCCGCCCGCCAGGAGCCGGCTGCAGGCGGCGGCTGGATCAGCGATCTTCTGCGCGGCGCATCGCGCGACGAACATGCCGACCTGCAGCAGCCAGCTCGTCAGACTGCGCCTCGCGCACAAACGGAAGCAGCGCCGGCAGCGCGTAATCCGCGGCACGTGGTTGAATCACTGAACTCGCTTTCGGTCGATATCGCCCGCGCCATCGACCACGATGCTTCGGTCGATCTGTGGCGCCGCTATCAGCGCGGCGAACGGGATGTCTTCACCCGCCGCCTCTACACGCTGAAGGGCCAGCAGACCTTCGACGATATCAAGCGCAAATACGACCGCGAGCCGGAATTCCGCACCGCAGTCGACCGCTATATCGCCGATTTCGAAAAGCTGCTTTCGGACGTCGCCCGCACCGACCGCGACCGTAGCGTCACGCAATCCTACCTCACCTCCGACACCGGCAAGGTCTACACCATGCTGGCCCATGCCGCAGGCCGTTTGAGCTGATTACGCAGGATAGTGCGCAAACGAAAATCCCCGGCCGTCGCGCCGGGGATTTTTGATTCAAGCCGCAGTAGTGGAAATTTCCCACATAAAAAGCGGCCCATCGGACCGCTCATTCTCATTTCGAAAATCAGATCAAACTCAGTGAGCGATCTCAACTTTGGAGATCAGGCCGCTCGTGATGCCGACGAGCAGGAAATTGTTGTCGATCCGAACCCAGTGATAGCCGCGCGGCGGAGCCTTCAGGCGATAACGGCGATAGTCGATGCTCTTGGCGCGATGGCGATCAGCAGTCGACAAACGACGGCCCTTGACCCAGTGCCCCTTGTGAACGACGACCTTCTTCTTCTCAACGACGACCTCTTTGTTGTGGACCGGCGCTGCATTGGCTTCGACGGCCATCGCCAACGGCGCTGCCAGTACGGAAGCGGCAAGAAGGATGGAAAAGAGCTTCTTCATTGGAATGTTTCCTCAATTCGTTGTTTGTGCCTGCGAATTTATCGCGCAAAGGATAAACCGAATCTGAAAATCATATTAAGGTTTTGTAATAGAAATTACATGGTTGCAGGGATTTTCTAATGGAATGAGTATACGATGTTGCCAGCAACCAACGGCCTGTAAAAGTCCCGCCCGTCTTTCAACCAAAGACGGGCGGACGACCGATAGTAGTCGGGCAAATCAAAGCTGGTCGTAATTGAACCAGTCGAAATCTGCCGTCTTTGCCCGACCCGACGTATCGAAGGCGAACATCCCGGCGAAGGCGCCGGTAAAGGAGCCGTGTTCGCCACGACCGCCTTCGTCGGAGATGACACCGGCGTCCAGGACCGGACCGATAGCCTGCCACGCCCCCATACCCTCGGCCTGCCAGAAGAACTGCAGGTCATTGTCACGGACCTCCATCGCCAGCTGAATGCGACCATCTGGAACGGAGACGCCGCCTTCGATCGGGAAACTCAGCCGGCCGTTCGGATAATCGCCGGCGCAGGTCATGATGGTCACGCAGCGCCCGAGCTTCTCATGCAGGGTGACCGCTATCGCATGCAGTTTGAAGCGATTGTAATAATGGGTCAAACCGGCAACCTGCTGATAGGTATCGGGTTGAAATTCGACGACCGTCTCGGCCCGGAAGCTATGATGCTGCTGCCGACGGGCGACGAGTGCTTGCTCGAACCAGGAGCCGATGCTTTCCCGCGCGAACAGACGCAGATGGCCGGGCCGTTCCGTCAGGCTGAAAATGCGTTCCGGCTGCGACGTGCGCAGCCACTGAAAGTCCATCGGCAGCTTGCCGCCGTCGAAATTGTAGCCACTGCGACGCGGCTTTTCGATCGGCAGAGCTTGGCGCGGGCCCTGCACTTCGACATCGGGAACCACCGTGCCGTTTTCGAGATAGAGCCAGCCGTCTTCCTTCCAGACGCATTTCTGCAGGCTGGTCTCGCGGCCGAGCGTACAGCGGCGATGCGGGGGCAACGGCCGGCCGGAGAGATGCGTGTGGTAAAACTGCCCATCGGCCGTTTCGACGTATTGACCATGCCCTGCCCGCTGCAGCACCGCTTCCGGATGGTCCTTCGAGGTGATGAGATGCTTGTTCGGATGCAGCTCGTAAGGTCCGTCGATATTGCGCGAGCGCGCCATGGTGACGGCGTGGTCGTAACCGGTGCCGCCCTCGGCAGTCGTCAGATAATAGTAGCCGTTGCGCTTGAAGAGATGCGGTCCTTCGACCAAACCAAGCTCGGTGCCGCCAAAGATATTCTTGATCGGCCCCTTCAGCGATCTCGTCACCGGATCCCATTCCTGCAGCAAAATGCCGTCGAAGGCCGGCGTCTTCGGCGAGCCCCCATAGCTTTCGGTGCGATGGTTCCATTGCATGTTGACGAACCATTTGCGGCCGTCGTCATCATGGAAGAGCGAGGGATCGAAGCCTGAGGAGTTGACATAGGAAGGATCGGACCACTCGCCTTCGATCGTCGGCGACGTCACGATGTAGTTATGCGCATCCTTGAAATTGCCGTCGTAACGCTTGACGTCGGTGTAGACCAGCCAGAAGAGGCCATCGGCATAGGAGAGGCATGGCGCCCAGATACCGCAGCTATCCGGCTCGCCGCGCATGTCGAGCTGGGAGGCCCGCTCCAGTGGGCGGCGAACCAGGGTCCAGTTCACCAGGTCGCGCGAATGATGAATCTGCACGCCCGGATACCATTCGAAGGTCGAGGTGGCGATGTAATAGTCCTCGCTGACGCGGCAGATAGAAGGATCGGGGTTGAAGCCCGGCAAAATCGGGTTGCGGATCATGGGACCATCTCCTCCAGAGAACACATCAATATGCGCCGTTCGCGCAGCAATGGATACCGTGCCGACAATGCCTGCCGGTCAGACGGGGACAAAGCAAAACGCCCGGAACCAGGCTCCGGGCGTCTTTGAATGACTATTCAAGCTCGGCCGACTTGGCCCAGAGATTGATATCGGCCTCACGGGCGTAGATATCGATTTCCTTGAGCTCGTCCGCGGTGAATTCGAGATTGTCGAGCGCCTTGACGCAGTCGACGATCTGCGACGAACGGCTAGCCCCAATCAGCGCCGAGGTAATGCGGCCGCCGCGAAGCACCCACGCAATCGCCATCTGCGCCAGGGTCTGACCACGCTTTTCAGCAATCTCGTTGAGCTTGCGGATATTGTCGATGATCGACGGGCGAATGAAGTCCCGCTTCAGGAAGTGGTTTTGTGCGGCGCGGCTGTCCTCGGGAATGCCGCCTAGATATTTTGTCGTCAGCATGCCCTGGGCGAGTGGCGAGAAGACGATCGAGCCGATGTCAAGGTCTTCCAGCGTATCGACCAGGCCGTCATCCTCGACCCAACGATTGAGCATGGAATAGCTGGGCTGATGGATAAGGCACGGCGTGCCGAGGTCCTTCAGAATGGCTGCCGCTTCGCGCGTGCGTTGTGAGTTGTAGGAGGAGATGCCGACATAAAGCGCCCTGCCCGAACGAACGATATGGTCGAGCGCACCGCAGGTCTCTTCCAGTGGCGTGTCCGGATCGAAGCGGTGCGAATAGAAGATGTCGACATAATCGAGACCCATGCGTTTCAGGCTCTGATCACAGGACGCAATCAAATATTTGCGGCTGCCCCATTCGCCATAGGGACCCGGCCACATGTCATAGCCGGCCTTGGAGGAGATGATCAGCTCATCGCGCAGGCCGGCGAAATCGGTCCGCAGAATCTCTCCGAAAGCGGTCTCTGCGCTGCCGGGAGGCGGGCCGTAATTGTTGGCGAGATCGAAGTGCGTGATGCCGAGATCGAAAGCGGTGCGGCACATATCGACCTTGCGATCATGCGGCGTGTCACCACCGAAATTATGCCAGAGCCCCAGCGAAACCGCCGGCAGCTTCAGACCGGAGCGCCCGGTCCTGTTGTACTTCATGTTCGCATAGCGATCGGATGCCGGTTGCCAAGCCATAGTTCCAGTTCCTCTGATATGAAAAGCGCGCGGGCTATCCGCCCGCGCGCAAACTAGCTTTTTGTACGCTTACTTCAAGAGCGCTTGGGCCTCTTCGATGCCGAGCGCGGCCGGCTGCGTGCAAGTCGTGGTCAGATCGACGAAGCGCTTCTCAGCACCCGATTTCAGGATCGAGGTCATGACGTCGACGCCATGCAGCGTGCGGTCGAGCGAGCAGCGGGCATCCCGGCCATCGATCAGCGATGCCGCCATGTCGGCAAGACCGGCCGTGCGATAATTGGCGCGCGGGCCGTTCGGGCTTTCCTGATTGGAAATGCCGAAGGGATGCGCCCATTCGCCGAGCGGCTTGATGTCTTTGTCACGGCCGCTTGCCTCGACCGTGCCGCCGAAGAAGTTCGGATCAGGCACATAGAGCGAGCCTTCGGTGCCGTATAGCTCCATATTGGCGTGGCGGTGCGACCAGACATCCCAGCTCGCGGTCAACGTCACGGTCGCGCCGCTGACGAATTCCAGGAGCGCCTGGATCGTCGTCGGTGTCTTCACCGGGATGACCTCGCCGCTGCGCGGCTGGCTGGTGATGGTGCGGGTTTCCGACGCCATCGAGGTCATGGCGCCGACGCGCCTGACCGGACCGATGAGGTTGATGAGATTGGCGATGTAGTAAGGGCCGAGATCGAGGACCGGTCCGCCACCCGGCAGGAAGAAAAAATCCGGATTCGGATGCCACATTTCCATGCCTGGGCTCATGACGTAGCAAGCGCCCGAAGTGACACGGCCGATGCCGCCCTCGTCGACGAACTTACGGGCAAGCTGGTGGGCGCCGCCGAGGAAGGTGTCGGGAGCGCAGCCGACGGCAAGCCCCTTCTCCTTGGCGATGCGACGCAGCTCTTCGCCCTGCTCCAGCGACAGCACGAGAGGCTTTTCGGAATAGACATGCTTTCCGGCCTCCAGGATGCGCTTGGAGACCGGAAAATGCGCGTCCGGGATCGTCAGGTTGACGATGACATCGAGCTCGTCATTGGCGAGCAGTTCGTCGATCGTCTGAGCCTTGACCTGATACTCCTCGGCGCGCAAGCGCGCCGCGTCCATATTGATATCAGCGCAAGCGAGCACCTTCAGGCCCTTGAAGAGCGGAGAAAGCTTGAAATAGGTGGTTGAGATGTTGCCGCATCCGATGATGCCGACGCCAAGTTCCTTAGCCATGTGGAATGCCTCAGTAGGTCTTGAAGGATGCGATGGAACGGGTGATCAAGCGATCGACGTCGCTCGGATTGTCATGTTCGACGACGAAGTGCTTGACCTTGGTGCCGGCCAGCGCCTTGATCAGCTTCGGCCACGGAACCGTGCCATGACCGACATCGGCCCAGCCGTCTTCATTCTTGTTCTCGCCAGCTGGCGCAATGTCCTTGACGTGAACGGCCGTGATGCGCGGGCCGAGCTTCTCGATCCAGGCGAAGGGATCGGCGCCGCCGCGGATGACCCAGGCGATATCAGCTTCCCAGGAAATATCCGGAGCGCCCTCGAAGATCTGCTCGATCGGCAGCGAGCCATCGGCCTGCTTGACGAATTCGAAGTCGTGGTTATGCCAGCCGAACTCGAAGCCGGCGTCCTTGTACGGCTTTGCCATCTCATGCAGGCGCTTACCGAAAGCGAGCCAGCCGGCGGCATCGGTCGGACGCTGATCGGCGGCAAGATGCGGCGCATAGATCGAATCCATGCCGAGGATTTTTCCGATCGTCAGCGACTTCTCGACCTGACCGTCGAGGAAATCAGGGCTGAAATGGCCGCTCGCCATCGTCAGGCCGTTCTTGTCCAGCTCAGCGCGCAGGTTCTTCAGGCCAGCCTCGTCCAGATCGGCATAAATACCGCCAAAACCTTCGACTTCCGCATAGCCGGCCTTGCCGAGTTTCACGAAAATATCCGAATAAGGCTGAAAATTGCGGGCGCTATAAAGCTGGAATCCAAGTTTCGTCATCGATATTTCCTCCAATGGCCTTGCGGCCTCCTGTCATGGGCCTGCGGCCCGTAAATCGCCACCGAAAGGCGGCCGGATACCCTCAGTCCACCGATTGGCTGGACTGCAAGTCGTAGAAACGGAAGTCCGGGATGCTCCCGGCAAACGGCTTGGCCGGTGTGAAGACGATACGGCGGCTTTCGCCGGCGGCGAGGTCGAAGGCGTTGTCGGAATAACGCCCTTCCGTCTCGCTCTCGATCATCACAAACAGCGCCAATCCCTTTGCGGTCACGGTGAGTGCCACCGTACCGTCCTCCTCGATCTTCTCCCTCTGCACCGTAAGGCCTGCGGGCTGAAGCTCCAAGGCCTTATAGGTGCCGTGGACATAGTGCCCTTCGCCGCCCATTCCGTTTGATGCGGTGAAATGCCACGCCAGCAGACAATCGGCCGGCACCTGAGACGCGTCGATCGACGGCGCCGTACAGGCCGCATCCGGAGTGCAGACGGCATGAGCAGTCGTCAGCGGCACGCGCTCGCCATCGAGCTTCAGCAGCGAAACGGCGACGTCGACGGTGACGTCCTCGTTGGTGTCGTTGACGAGCGAGAATCGGATGGTTTTGTTGTCCTCGGACGGAATGGCTGCCACCGAAACCGGCTGGAAAAAGCGGCGCACGAGATAGTGCATCGCCTTCCAGCGTCCGCCGTAATCGAGGCTCGACCAGGAGGCCACCGGCCAGGTGTCGTTGAGCTGCCAATAGATTGTGCCCATGCAATGCGGCTTGAGCGACCGCCAATATTCGACCGCCGTCTTGATGGCGAGCCCCTGCTGCACCTGGCTCAGATAGACGAAGTTCGGGAAATCCTTCGGGAAGCGGAAATAGCGGAACATCGTGCCGGCAATGCGCTCGTTGCCGCCAGCGTTCTTCTGATGCAGTTCCATCACCGGCGACGCAATATTCATGTCCTTGGCATCGGCATAGGTCTTGATGACGGGAAGCGACGTATAGGACTGGAAGCCGAACTCCGAGCAGAAGCGCGGGCGCACCGAACGATAATTGTCGAAGGACTTGTTCTCGTGCCAAACCGACCAATAGTGCATATCACCTGAGCCATCAGCATGCCAAGCGTCGCCGAAGTTGAGATAGCCGGATGCCGGGCTCGACGGCCACCAAATTGCATCCGGTGCAGCCTTCTTCATCGCCTGTTCGATCGTCCGGTTGAGGCGATCGTAGGAAACGAGATAGCGATCGCGGTCTTTGCGGGATTCTTCGAACCAGGTGAGCGCCCCCACCAGCTCGTTGTCGCCGCACCAGAGCACGATCGAAGGATGTGTTGCCAGCCGCCGAACCTGATAGTCGGCTTCGGCCTCGACATTCTCGAGAAAATCGCCGGTCGAGGGATAGAGGTTGCAGGCGAACATGAAGTCCTGCCAGATCATCAGGCCCAAGCGGTCACAGATGTCATAGAACCAATCATGCTCGTAAAAGCCGCCGCCCCAGATACGGATGATGTTCATGTTCGCCGCTGCGGCCGACTGCAGCAGGTCCTCGGTCAAGGCGGGGCTTGAACGTGAAAACAGCGCATCCGCCGGGATCCAATTGGCGCCGCGGGCGAATATCTCGCGTCCGTTGACCTTGAGTGCGAAACGGCTGCCCGCTTCATCCTCATCAGTGGTCAGCTCGACGGTGCGCAGACCGATCTGCCGCGTCACCGTCTCGGAATTGGTTTCGACGGAGAGCGCATAGAGCGCCTGCTCGCCACTGCCGGCCGGCCACCAGAGCTTCGGTTTGTCGACATGAAAGACATGCGTCACCAAGGTCTCGCCGGCGTTGACGCCGACATCCAGCCGCAGGCGCTCGTCGTCGAGCTGGAAATAAACTTGAGCAACGCCGACGCCCCTCGCATACAGCGCAACAGTCACCTGGAGGTCGACCGAGCCGTCGGCATTGTGAACCTGCCGCGTGACCACATTCTCGATGCGGGCGGTTTCGAGCTTTTTCAGTGCAATCGTGCCGTAGAGACCGAGTGGTGCCACGGCGATGTTCCAGTCCCAGCCGAAATGGCACTGCGGCTTGCGCAGCATGTTGCCGTTCGGGATCGGCGAATTGGCGGTGCTGTAGGGAATATAGAATGGCTGCTTTGCCTGCAGTTCAGCGCCAGCCTTGACGCTGGAATGCAGCACGATGCGGATGGTATTCTCACCTGCCTTCAACGTCTTGGAGACATCCGGCCGATAACGTTGAAAGCAGTTGTTGCCTTCGAGCACGAGCGTGTCGTTGACATAGACACTCGCCACCGTGTCCAGATATTCGATGTCGAGATACCAGTCGCCTCCTGCGTCATCGAGATTGAAGCTGCGCTCAACTTGCCAATCCTGCTTCGCAACCCATTGCACGACCTCTTCGTTTCGGCCGAAATAAGGGTCCGGAATGACCTCTGCAGCATGAAGTGCGGTGTGGACATCGCCCGGCACGGGCATGGAAAGAGAATGATCACTGTCTGGCGAAGTAAGCCGCCACTGACCAGCCAGATCGACTGTAAAATTGCCATTGAATGAAGACGACATCGGACCTCCCGAACCGCTGCAAAATGGAGGCGACAGAGTCACCTCCATTCATATGATCATATTCTGAGTTCTGTCTGTGCGTCAAAGAGCGAAGCGAGCGTCATATCGAAACCGAGCTTCACGGGCGTGCCCGCGCTGAAACGCCGCGCCCCGTTGATGCGCACCGACATGGTGTGACCGGCGTGCTTGAGCCATAACAGGTTGTCGGCACCCATCGGCTCTTCGATATCGACCGTCGCATTGTGCACTTCGGCACCGGGAGCGAGATCCTCGTTCACCTTGATGTGCTCGGGCCGGACTCCGAGGATGACCTTGCGGCCGGCTGCCGGCGTCTCCCCGGTATTATAGCCGTCGAGCGAGAAAATCACATCGTTGGCAGCAAACGCGATCTTGCCTTCGCGGTTCACGAGTTCTCCATGAAGGAAATTCATCGACGGCGAGCCGATGAAGCCGGCAACGAAGAGATTGCGCGGCGCATTGTAGATCGTCGTCGGATCATCGAGCTGCTGGATGATGCCGTTCTTCATGATAGCGATGCGGTCGGCGAGCGTCAGCGCTTCGATCTGATCGTGGGTGACGTAGATCATCGTGTTCTTCAGCGACTGGTGCAGCCGCTTGATTTCGACGCGCAGCTCCGACCGCAGCTTGGCGTCGAGATTCGACAGCGGCTCGTCGAACAGGAACACGTCGACATCGCGCACCAGGGCACGGCCGATCGCCACGCGCTGGCGCTGGCCGCCGGAAAGCTCGGCGGGCTTGCGCTTGAGCAATGGCTGGATCTGCAGGATTTCGGCGGCGCGGGCAATGCGCTTGTCGATCTCCGCCTGCGGCACCTTGGCGACGCGCAGCCCGAAGGACAGGTTCTTTTCGACCGTCATCTGCGGATAGAGCGCATAGGACTGAAACACCATGCCGATGCCGCGGTCCTTCGGCTCTTCCCAGGTGACGTTCTTGCCCTTGATGAAGATCTTCCCCTCAGTGATGTCGAGCAGGCCGGCGATGCAATTGAGCAATGTCGACTTGCCGCAGCCGGACGAGCCGAGCAGCACGAGGAATTCGCCGTCGTTGATTTCGAGGTTGAGGTTCTTCAGAACGGTGACCGCGCCGAAATCGAGCGACAGGTCTTTGATGGAAACGCTGCTGGTCATGGATCACCCCTTCACTGCGCCGGCGGCGATGCCCCGAACGAAAAGCCGTCCGGAGACGAAATAGACGACCAACGGAACAAGACCCGTGAGGATCGTTGCAGCCATGTTGACGTTGTATTCCTTCACGCCCTGGACGGAATTGACGATATTGTTGAGCTGCACAGTCATCGGGTAATATTCCGGTCTGGTGAACACGACACCGAACAGGAAGTCGTTCCAGATACCCGTAATCTGCAGGATCATGGCAACGACGAAGATCGGCAGCGACATGGGCAGCATGATGCGCAGGAAAATCTGCCAGAAACCCGCACCGTCGATGCGTGCAGCCTTGAAAAGCTCCACCGGCAACGATGCAAAATAATTGCGGAACAGCAAGGTCAGGATCGGCATGCCGAAAATGCAGTGCACCAGGATCAGTCCGGTGAGCGTGCCGTAGATCCCGATATCGCGCAGGACGATGACGATGGGATAGATCATCACCTGATAGGGGATGAACGCGCCGATGATAAGGATCGCGAAGAAGAAATCAGCACCCTTGAACCGCCAGTTGGCGAGCGCATAGCCATTGACTGAAGCGACTGCGATCGAGAAGATCGTGGACGGAACGGTAATGCGCACGGAATTCCAGAACCCGCGGGAAAGACCGTCGCAATTGAGGCCGGTGCAAGCCGTTGCCCAGGCTTTCACCCATGGTTCGAATGTGATCTCCAGTGGCGGCGCGAAGATGTTCCCAAGCCGGATTTCCGGCATCCCCTTCAGTGAGGTCACAACCATCACATATAGCGGCAAAAGATAGTAAGTGGCGGCAACGAAGAGCGTGCCGTAGAGCATGATGTTACGGCCGGAAATCACGCGACGCGGCTTTGCACCGTGCGGTTCCGAGAGCGTCTTGTCGATCACGGCGGCACCGCTGCCGTTGGCATTTTTGAGAGTGATGGTATCAGACACGGTTGCGGCCTCCGCCAAATTCCAGATAGGCCCAAGGGATGACGACGATAGCAACGGTGACCAGCATCATGGTCGATGCTGCAAATCCCTGACCGAGGTTCTGCGCCTGGAACATGTAGTCGTAGACGTATTTCGCCGGGACTTCCGAAGCGATGCCAGGTCCACCGCTCGTTTGCGCGACGACGAGGTCATAGACCTTGACGATACCGCTGGCGATGATGACTAGCGTGGTGATGAAGACCGGGCGCATCATCGGAATGACAACGAACAGATAGGTCTTCCACATGGGGATCCCATCCACGCGCGCCGCTTTCCAGATGTCTTCATCGATGCCTCGCAAGCCGGCGAGCATCAAGCACATCACAAGGCCTGTTCCCTGCCAGAGTGCGGCGATCAGCACACCGTAAATCACGATGCTTGGCGTATAGAGCGGATCGAAGTTAAAGGTCGTCCAACCCAGCGAACGCACCACCGATTGGATGCCGAATTCGGGGTTGAGCAGCCACTGCCATACGAGGCCGGTGACGATGAAAGAGAGTGCGAAAGGATAAAGGAAAATCGTGCGGAAGGTATTTTCGAACCGGATCTTCTGGTCCATCAGCGCAGCCAGCACAAAGCCGATTACGAGGCTGAAGATCATCGAAAAGATGCCGTAAATGGCGAGATTTTCAATGGATACGATCCACCGAGGCGCCGCCCACAAGCGGTAGTATTGATCCAGTCCAACAAAGCTGAGACGTGGCAGCAGCTTCGAATTGGTGAAGGAATAAACTACTGTCCAGATCGTGCCGCCCAAGAAGATGACGACAGCCGTAAGGATCATCGGAATGGATGCAATCTTCGAATTCAGATTGCGCAGGAATTGATTTGGCCGGCCGGCTTTCGCGTGACCCGTCATTGTACCTCCTTCTGAAGCGCGACTGCTTCGGTGATCAGGAACAGGGTCAATGACCGCAGCTCCTGCCGCTCCCTCTTCATCCGCAGCCAACCGTCACGGGTCGGCCGCTAATAAGGGGCGCTGTAATTAGCCGGACAATAAGATGTGTCTGGCCGTGATACCGACCCGTAACGGGGGCCGGTATCACTACAGCGAGAGGATTGAGATCAATCAGCCGCAGAGATGATCTCGACGAAGCGCTTCTGCGCCGCTTCCGGCGTCATGGAAGGATTGGCGAAGAACTCGGAAAACAAGTCTTCTTTCTGCTTCTGCGTGTCGGCAGAGAGAAGCTGGTCCGTACCCTGGATCACGTTACCCTTCTTCAGGATCTCCAGGCCCTTCTTCATGCAGTCGTTAGCCGTTGCGAGATCGACGTCGCCACGCACGGGCAGCGAGCCCTTCTTGAGATTGAAGGCAACCTGGGTCTTCGGATCGAGCAGCGTCTTGGCGAGAGCTTCCTGGGCCTTCGACTTTGCTTCATCCTTCAGCAGCGGGAAGTAGAATGCGTCGCCGCCCGTCGAGATGACTTCGTTAACGCCAAGACCCGGAAGGCAGGTATAGTCCGTACCGGCTTTTTGACCTGCGAGGGCAAATTCGCCCTGCGCCCAATCGCCCATGATCTGGCCACCGGCCTTGCCGGTAATGACCATGTTCGTGGCCTGGTTCCAATCCTGAACGTTAGAGCCCTTGGACATCTTGCGAGCGTCGTCGGCGGCCTTGAAGACCTTCGCGATTTCCGGGCCGGCCGCGACCTTGGCATCCCTGTCGCCGAATACTTTCTGGTAGTTGTCTTTGCCGGCGATGGCGACCATCAGCACGTCGAAGGCACCGGTAGCCTGCCAGGGCTGACCACCCACGGCGAGCGGAACGATGCCCGCCTTCTCCAGCGCGGGAGCCGCGGCGACAAATTCATCCCAATTCTTCGGAACCGGAACGCCGGCCTTCTTGAAGGCGGCATTCGAAAGCCAAAGCCACTGCCAGGAGTGAATATTGACCGGTGCGCAGTAGATCTTGCCGTCGATCGTGCATGAATCGAGCAGGCTCGACGGACGGATGATGTCCTTCCAATGCTCCTGCGTCGCGACATCGGTCAGATCGCGCATGAGGCCGGCCTGCACAAGCTCTTCGGCCTGACGTCCATGGTTGAACTGTGTGGCACCCATCGGATCACCGCCGGTGATGCGGCTGATCATGATAGGACGCGCAGTACCGCCCGAACCGGCAATCGCACCATCGACCCAGTGATTGCCGGTCGCGTCGAACGCCTTTGCCAATTCGGCAACGGCGGCAGCTTCGCCACCGGACGTCCACCAATGGGTTACCTCAAGGTCAGTCGCCTTGGCCACACCAAGCGGCAGCACGACGGAAGCAGCCAGCGCAGCAGCCACCAAACGAATATTCATGAGCTTTCCTCCCTCACTGAAACGTTGCCGGAAAAACCTAGTCTAATCATTTTCGACGCGCAACCGCCTGCTCGTAAAATTTTTCTAAAAGTTCAAATATGTGACTCCTGATTACATTTCTCGTTTCCAATATGTCAATTTGCCCGGCGATTCCTCATATCGCCTCGCAGTCGCTACAATTATTAATATGCTGATAAATAAATGTTATTTGTGTAAACTGCCAGCGAATGCCTTAATCTCATTTCGCATCTGCAAAAGATTTTTCTGAACCCTGTGGATTCAACCGCTGGATATGCAGACCTCCCTGACATCAGAAAAAACGCTCGACTTTTTTACTGTATCGTTACAGATTTTCGAGACGAGGGAGGAATGATCAGATTGCGCATATGCTTGCGGCACCGCTGCAGGCAATATAAGCGGAGTGATCGCGGGAGGCGGCCGGGAGGCAGCATTGTACGACATGGACAGCAAGAAGATTTCCGGCGGCGGCACTACGCAATCCGCACACGAGCGACCGACGCTCAAGACGATTGCCTTCATGACGGGGCTCGGAATAACCACCGTCTCACGAGCCTTGAAAGACGCCCCGGATATCGGTGCCGAGACCAAGGAGCGGGTGCGCATGGTCGCCCGTCAATTGGGTTATCAGCCCAATCGGGCCGGCGTGCGTTTGAGAACCGGAAAGACCAACGTTATCGCCCTGGTGCTCAGCATTGACGAAGAAATCATGGGCTTCACCAGCCAGATGGTCTTCGGCATTTCCGAGGTACTGGCCGGTACGCAATATCATCTCGTCATTACGCCGCACTCGCACAGCAAGGATCCGCTGGTCCCCGTGCGCTATATTCTAGACACCGGCTCGGCCGATGGCGTCATCATATCGCGCACGGAACCGGACGATCCGCGCGTGGAGCTCATGCATGAGCGTGGGATGCCTTTCGCCACGCATGGGCGCACGAATATGGGAATCTCCCATCCTTTTCACGACTTCGACAACGAAGCTTTCGCACGCGAAGCGGTGCGCGCCCTGGTCGCCAAAGGACGGCGGCGGATCGCGCTTTTGCAGCCGCCAGGCAAACTCACCTATTACCTCCACACCCAGCTCGGCTTTCAAACGGGACTGCGCGAATGCCATGCCCAGGAGGTTCCATTGAGGGCCAGCACCGACACGACGCTTGCCGAAATCAAGGATACTGTCGAAGAATTGATGCGTTCCTCACATGCGCCCGACGGCTTCGTCTGCTCTAGCAGCGCCGGCGCCATCGCCGTGAATGCCGGCCTCGAAGCCGCGGGTTTCCGTCTCGGCCACGATATCGATATGGTCGCTAAGCAATCGACGGATGTGCTGAGCTGGATACGCCCGGAAATCATCACGATCTTCGAGGACTTTCGCCATGCCGGTCGGGAACTGGGCAAGGCGGTCATCGCGCGCATCGACGGCGTGGAACCTGAATTGCTTCAAAGTATCAGCCCCCCCGTCTGGCCAAAGAGCTGACCTCCAAGAAAAAAGCCCGCCGGACATCCCGGCGGGCCTTCAGCCTAGTCATTCCAAATAGTGCTACAATCAGCCATTCGCGCTGCTACCCCAGGGGCCGTGGTGGATATCTTTGCCATCGACGCGATCGAAGCCGTGAGCACCAAAGAAATCGCGCTGGGCCTGAATCAGGTTCGCAGTGCCGCGAGCCTGACGGTAGGCGTCGAAATAGGTCAGCGCCGAAGCTAGAGCTGGAACCGGCAGGCCAGAAGCCGTGGCGGCCGAAACGATGCGCCGCAATGACGGGATCGATTCCTTGACCATATCGGCGAATGCCGGCGTCACAATCAGGTTGGCGGCATCCGGAGTCTTGGTGAAGGCGCTGGTGATCTCATCGAGAAACTGCGAGCGGATGATGCAGCCTGCGCGCCAGATCTTGGCGATGACCGGCATCGGCAGCGACCAGTTGAACTCCTTCGAAGCTTCGGCCATGACAGCAAAGCCCTGTGCATAGGCACCGATCTTGGCGGCGAACAGCGCCAGCTCCAGATCCTTCAAGAGCTCGGGACCGAAGCCGATCGGGAATTTGTAATCCGGTGTGCCAAAAATCTTTTCGGCGGCTTCGCGCTGGCCCTTGATGGCCGACAGGCTGCGGGCAGCGACGGCCGCTTCGATCGCGGTTGCCGGAATGCCCATGTTCTGCGCTTCGATCGCCGACCACTTGCCGGTGCCCTTCTGGCCGGCCTTGTCGAGGATGACGTCAGGCATGGCGCTGCCCGTTGCCGGGTCCTTGGCAGCCAGAACCTTCTCGGTGATCTCGATCAGGTAGGAGTTCAGCCGGCCCTTGTTCCATTCACCGAAAATGCCGCTGATTTCGGCCGCGTTCTTGCCGAGGCCGTCGCGCAGGATGCCGTAGATCTCGGCGATCATCTGCATGTCGGCATATTCGATGCCGTTATGGATGGTCTTGACGAAATGACCGGCTCCGTCGTTGCCAAGCCAGGCGACGCACGGATCGTCCTTGTATTTGGCAGCAATCGACGTCAGCACTTTCTCGACGCGCTTGTAGGACTCTTCGGTGCCGCCGACCATGATCGACGGGCCGTGGCGCGCACCTTCCTCGCCGCCGGAGACGCCCATGCCGATGAAGGTCAGGCCAGTATCCTTGAGGCGATCGAAGCGCGAGATCGTATCGCGGAAATTGGCATTGCCGGCGTCGATCATGATGTCGCCCTTGTCGAGATGCGGCTGCAACGCCGCCATCTGCTGATCGACCGGATCGCCGGCCTTGATCATGATGATGATCGGCCGCGGCGGACGGATGGCTTCGACGAACTCCTCGATCGTCTTGCAGGGTATGATCTTGTCTTTCAGCGCACCTGCGTTCGCGTAAAATTCATCCGTCACCTGCGGCGTACGGTTGAACACCGCGATTTTGTTGCCCTTTTCGGCAATGTTGAGCGCCAGATTCGATCCCATGACAGCGAGACCGATCAGTCCGATTTCTGCCTTTTCCACGACAATCCTCCAATGAACCGCTTACTGCGCCGCGCGTCCCCCGGGACGGACCAAGAACGCAGTAACACTTTGAAATGACACATAACCCGAAAATCGACTCCGATTTTCGGGTTATGTGTTAGACCGATGTTGTTGCACTCCGGGCGTGAAACGGCAAGCCTTTGACAGCCTCGAATCGTCTCCATTGCAGGACCGTGCAAGAATACCGCAGCATCTTTCAAGAACTCAGCTTTTCGGTTCGGTCCAGCGATGACCCACCCGGCGTTTCATCAAACACGAATATACAGGAGGAGGAATCCATGTCGACCATGACCGCAAAGATCGTTCATATCTCCATCGATCGCCATTGGAAGGAAGTCTACGGCTTTGCCGGCCGTCCGGAAAACATGCCGCTCTGGGCCTCCGGTCTCGCGTCCGGATTGGAGCAGGATGGCGAGGATTGGGTTGCCAAAGGCATTCTCGGTACCGTCCGCGTCAGCTTTTCGCCTCGCAACGAATTCGGCGTCATCGACCATACGGTAACAATCGAATCCGGCTTCAAGGCCCATAACGCGCTGCGGGTCGTACCGAATGGTGATGGCTGCGAGGTCATGTTCACACTGCTGAAGCTGCCTGACATGACCGACACGCAATTTGCCGCAGATGCGGCGCATGTGCTGAAGGATCTCAGCACATTGAAATCCCTGATGGAGCGATAGGGATCGTTAAAGCGAGCGCAGCGTCCAATCGACGATTTCTGCCGTCACGCCGGCAAAGGCCGTATCGAGCCCCTTGACGAAATCGACGTTAGTGCCGCCGCTGACCGGCGCAACCTTGCGAAAGACGCTCTGCGCCTTGATCGTGCCCGCGCGGTCATTAAGGATTTTCACCGCAATTTCAACGGTGGCGGACCTCTGCCCTGCCACCGCATTGATCTCAAAGGCTCGGATTTCGGTGACGATCTGATAGTCGATCGCAAGCCCCTGCCCCGGTACGCCGACACCGCCAAGCTTGCCGGTATTTTCAAACGCCTCGACCAGCTTCGATTGCACTATCCGGCTCAGCTTGTCGCTCCACTGCGACTTGCTGAGATATTGAATCTCCCGGGGCGAAACGCGGATGACGATCTGGTTGCCGTCGAGCGGCTGCAGCGCAGTCGGCTGCGGGATGAGGATTTGCCGGCGCTTCACCGACGGACCGCTCGCCTTGACCGAGGCGGAGAGATCATATGTGTCGTTGACGGCGGCTGAACCGCAGCCGCTAAGCAAGGCTGCAAACAGTGGCAGAACGATCGCTGCCTTTCGATACGCCTGATAACGCCCACCCGAAACGCAGCCAACCATAGTCCGCCTATCCCTTGCAGCCCAAAAATTATTTTTCATCAATGCCTCGCCCGACCGTCATATTGCTTGACGGTATCGCCGCCGAAAATCAGGCGCTGCGGATTGCGGTCGAAGTTAGTGATAGTGTTGTTGAGATTATTAACTGTGCCTCTCATGTCATTAACGAGAGTCTGTACGTCGCGCAGACCGCCACTCGAAAATCTCTGCAGATTGTCGGCGATCGGCCCGATCCGGGCATTGAGATTGTCCGCCATCGTCTTGAAGGATTGGAGCGTGTCCCTGGCTTCCGCAAACAGCGACTGCGTGTCACCAGAGCCGAGTAATTGGTCTACCTTGGTAAGAACGCTGTCGACCTTGCTGGAAGCGGAGTTCAGCTTGTTGGAAATATCCCTGGCATTGGCGATCGTCTGATCGATATCCTGTTTGCGGGCAGCAACCGTACTGGCAACATCGCGGATCGACATGACGGCCGTCCTGGCATCCTTGGTCACCTCGGCGATATCATCCATCGAACCCTTCACCTTGTTGGGATCGATCTGCGCAACGATCGCGTCGACACGGTCCAGGGTCTTCTGCGCCTTCTGGCCGAAGGCGGTGTAGGTATCGGCGGTCTGCTTGAAGCTTGCAATGGTCGCCTTCAGATCGGTCGTCGCATCAGCGACGTTCGCCGTGATCTTGTCGGCATTGTTGACGACATCGTTGATCTTGTTGGCATCGACGGCCCGCACGAGCTTTTCGATTGCATCCAGGGTCGATTCGACGCGAGGCGACACGCTCTTGATGGTATCGGAGAGCTGTCCGACGCTGGCGAGGAACTTGTCGATATTGTCGGAATTATCAGCCAGCGCCTTGGAGAACTTCTGGGCGTTGCGCACGGTATCGGTCAGCGGACCGCGGGAATCGGAGATGAAGCCCTGTATATCGCCGATCGTGTCGTTGGCACGGTTCAGGATCTTGTCGGCGGTGTTGAGCAGATTTGTCACACTCGACTGGTCGGCGAGAAGCACCGCTCGCTTACCGGTTTCGATCGACCGCTTGAGAATGTTCTCATCACCGTTACGGCCGCCGGAAAGCTCGATATAGGCCGCACCGGTCAAGCCCTGGATTTCCAGAGCCGCCCTGGTGGACGTATAGACCGGCGCATCGGCGCGAACCTCGGTGAAGGCCAGCGAATAGTTCGGATCATCGGCATCGATCGAAAGCCCCTGCACCGAGCCGACCTGAATACCATTGAACCGAACGGGCGAACCGACGCTCAGGCCGTTTGCCGAGCCTGGAATGCGAACAACCAGCTCGGCCATCGGACCGCCGCGGCCATATTCCGCCATCCAGTAGACGAAGCCGAAGGCGGCCGCGATGACCAGCAGTGTAAAGAACCCGACGATCGTGTAGTTGGCTTTGGTTTCCATTGTTCCAGTTACTTCTTGCGGCTGTTGGCGCCAGCGCCATTGTCGTCGTTGCGATTCCCGATGCCCTCCCGCGGCACGATTGATCGCGCACGTTTGCCCCGGAAATAGGACTGCACCCAAGGGTCGTCGCAGGCCAGCATGTCTTCAACCGTTCCCTCCACCAATACCCGCTTCTGTCCGAGAACGGCAATACGGTCGCAGACGGAAAACAGGCTGTCGAGGTCGTGAGTCACCATATAGACGGTCAGGCCGAGCGTGTCGCGCAGCTTGGCAATCAGCTCGTCGAATTCCGCTGCACCGATCGGATCAAGGCCGGATGTCGGCTCGTCCAGGAAAACGAGATCGGGGTCGAGGGCCAGGGCCCTGGCAAGGGCGGCGCGTTTGATCATGCCGCCGGAGAGCTCGGACGGATATTTGTCGGCAGCATCGGCGGCTAGGCCAACCATCCGGATCTTCAGATGTGCCAACTCGTCCATCAGGGCCTGCGGCAGATCGAGATATTCCCGCATCGGTACCTGGATGTTCTCCTTCACCGTCAGCGAGGAAAATAGCGCGCCCTGCTGGAACAGCACGCCCAGGCGCATATCGAGCCTGTTGCGCTCCGGCTCGGAGAGCTTGTCATAGTCTTCGCCGAGGATCTCGATCTTGCCGGAACGGCGCGGCAGCAGCCGCAGCACCGTGCGCAACAGCACCGACTTGCCTGCGCCGGAAGCGCCGACGAAACCCAGGATTTCGCCGCGATAGATATTGAGGTTCAATTTGTCGAGCACCACCTTCGATCCGAAAGCGACGGTGACGTCCTGCGCGGAGAGTACGATATCTCTGCCCTGCTCATCCTTATCCAATGGGATTTCCGAGTGAAGCGCGCTCATTCTTGCCAGCCCTCAGAAATCGATCGCTGCGTAGAACACGGCAAACAGCCCGTCCATCAGGATCACGACGAAAATCGATTTCACAACGGACTGCGTCACATGCTGGCCGAGCGATTCGGCGCTGCCACCAACTTTCAGCCCTTCGACCGCAGCAACAATGCCGATAACCAGCGCCATGAATGGCGCCTTGATCATGCCCGCGATAACGGTGGAGAGACTGACCGCTTCGTGCAGGCGCGAAATGAAGGTGGCGAAGGTGATGCCGGAATAGGCCCAGGCGACCACAGCCGCGCCGCCAAGCGAAGCGAAATTCGCAAGGATGGTCAACAGTGGCAACGCGACGGTCAATGCCACCAGCCTGGGGAAGATCAGAACGCCGACCGGGTTCAGACCCATGACCTTCAGAGCGTCGACCTCTTCGCGCATCTTCATCGAGCCGATTTCGGCGGTAATGGCACTGCCCGAACGGCCGGCAATCATGATGGCGGTCAACAGCACACCGATTTCACGCAATTGCAGAATACCGACGAGGTCGACGACGAAGATTTCGGCACCGAAATAGCGAAGCTGGAATGCGCCCTGCTGCGCGATGATCGCGCCGATCAGAAAGGACATCAGCAAGATGATCGGCACGGCGCGCACGGCCATATGGTCGATCTGATTGACGATTGAAGCCGGCGAAACACCGCTGCCGCGCCCGAACTTCAGCTGCGCGCCCCGCACCGCCGAACCGAGAATATACATGGCCGCGATGAGGTTACCCCAGATGTCGTAAACGCTTTCGCCGATCGGCGCGAAAATCCGTTCCGCCAGCGATTTCTTTGGCCTGGGCTCCGCTGCCTCTTGGTTCGGGTCCTGGGTAAACGCGGTAAGCAGCTCGTCGATATGGGGATTGGAACCTTCGATCCTGACGCTGGCGCCGTGCCCTTCCCGGCTCTCCTTCAGGCGACGGATCAGCAGCGCGCCGGCAGTATCGATGTCAGAGAGATCGGAAAGATCGATCACCACCTGACCGTCGCTGCGTTGTTTCATCAACTGGTCGACCTGCCGCAGCACGCCATGCACATTCGCGCTGCGCCAATTGCCTTCCAGCCGATAGCGACGCCCGCTGCCATCGGGCTCGTCATCGATCCTCGGTGCATCGGTTGTCTGTTCAGCTGCTTTCAAACTCATGCGTCTTTCAGGTCTTGCGGCACAATCGCCGACTCGGGAAATCCCAGCTCAACGCTAATGGTTAATACACCGCGTGCATAGGCGATTTCTATGCCGCACCGATGTCAAAATATGCTATAGAATCTTGATATCCAAATGAATTCGTTTCACGCCTCAGGATGCCTCGCTGGCTCTTCCGCCAAATGCGGAACCGCTGGGCTGAAGATTGCGGGCGAAGATCACCATCGCGAGGCCGAAAGCGGCGACACCCGCCATTATATAGTAGCTGGAAAGGCCGAGCCACGCATAGAGATAGCCTGACGCCAGGGTCATAAGCCCGAGAAACATGCCGTTATAAAAGAAATAGGCACCCTGAGCCGACGCCTCCTGGGTTTCCTGTACCGAAGCTACAATGCGGCGCTGAATGCCGGTATGGACGCAGGCATAAGTGCAGGAATGGAAACATTGCAGCACGAAATAGCCGAAGAAACCGAGATTGATCGGAAACAGGATCCAGCGCAGGACGCACATGCTCGAGCCGAAAAAGATCAGCATCCAGGCACTGAAACGGCGGTTCAGCATTCTCGACATGAAGAAAACCATGACCTCCGCCGTTACTCCTATGCTCCAGAGGACGGCGATCTGCGTGCCGGAAAAACCGAGATCCCGCCAATAGATCGATGCGAATGTATACATCATGGCATGGCTCGACTGCTGCACCGATACACCGATCATGCTGATCAACAGTTGCGGTGAGCGCAGCCCGCTGCCGGTCGGCGCCTGCAGGTTGATAGGCTGGTTGCGCCGGCGTGTCGGCCCGATGCGCGGACAGAAGAAGGCCATCATCGTTGTCAGGACGAAGCCCCCGATCATGGTGGGCAAAACCATGGCGCCGCCCCACTTGCCGATCATCTGACCGCCGATCAGAGTCGAGAAGATGAAAGCGATCGATCCCCAGACACGCATCGAGCCGTAATCGAAACCCCAACGCCGCACACCGGAAACGGCGATCGATTCCACGATAGGTACGTAGGGTGCATATGTCGCCCCCTGAATGCTGTAGACCAACAACACCGGCCAGAAATCGCTCGTCCAGTAAAGAGCGATCGCTGTCAGCAGCGACAGCGCGCCAGACCAGAACAGCACATTCGCACGTTCGTCCACGCGATCGGCAAGTATGCCGACAATGGGTACGACGAGAACGCGCACCACCATCGGGATGGCGAGAACAAGACCGATCTCGCGATCGCCGAAATTCAATCCAGCCAGCCAGACGGGGAAAAACGGCAGAGCAATCCCGTTGACGAGCAACGGAGCACAATAGGACAAGGCGCTGCGCGAGCGAAAATATGGAGGCGCACCCTCGCCCTGCAAAGATTTTGTCGCGGGAATCATGACAGACCTGAAGGGAAACTGATTTTTCCCTATCACCCTATCGTGATTACGACTATGGCGAGAAATAGCCCTACTGAAACGTTGCGGAGAAAATATTAGACTGTAGTCAGGTTGCAACGATCAAGAATTGTGACGAACCGTTATTGGATCTGTGAAGCGGCGCAATAATTACGCCGCCTGCGCCCCAAGCGCCTTCGGCAGATCCTCGACGGTTACGCCAGCGGGCTGAGCTTCTACCATCGACTGCCAGGTGATCAGCTCGAAAGTACCATCCTCGTGTTCGGCGATCGCTGTGCAGCTTTCGACCCAATCACCGGTATTGATATAGCGGATACCGTCGAGATCCTCGATGACCGCATGATGGATGTGGCCGCAGATGACGCCGTCGGCATCGTTGCGCCTGGCCTCTTCAGCCACGACGCGCTGGAACTCGCCGATGAAGTTGACAGCATGCTTGACCTGAAGCTTCGCCCAGGCCGAGAACGACCAATAAGGCATGTTCAGGCGGCGGCGAACCGCGGCAAGACCGATATTGATGAGGATCGCCATATCGTAAGCCCAATCGCCGAGATAGGCGAGCAGGCGCGCGTTGCGGACGACGACGTCGAATTCATCACCATGCAGGACGAGATATTTCTTCCCGTCAGCGGTCTCATGGATCGCCCGCTCGGCGACCTCGATACCGCCGAAGTGCATGCCGGGAAAATCGCGCAGGAATTCGTCGTGATTGCCGGGGATATAGACGATACGCGTTCCCTTGCGCGCCTTGCGCAGCAGTTTCTGCACGACGTCGTTGCAATCCTGTGGCCAGTACCAATTGCGCTTCAGCCGCCAGCCGTCGACAATATCGCCGACAAGGAACATGGTGTCGGCTTCATGATAGCGCAGAAAATCGAGGAGATAGTCCGCCTTGGCCGCTTTCGAGCCGAGGTGCACGTCAGAAATGAACAGCGTTCGAAATCGCCTGACATCCATGTTTTCATTCACGAACTTTATGTCCGTGCCCTACCTACGTTGGCTATTCCAAAATCAGACTCGTGTTTCAGGATGATGACAAATTCTGTGTGGAGGAGCTTACCGTGGAAGATCAGCTGCGCTTTGCAGCTATAGCGAGATCGGGCCGATCGGTTGTAAAACTTGCGACGTCCAAGCGGAACATCGCCTTCGCCGCTTCGCTCGTATGAGCCGCCCAGCCATGCACCGTCACACCCTCTTTCCGGAACAGCTCCATCACATCGGCATTGATGGAGTCGGCACGCAAGGCAATCTCGCGAATGCCAGACTGGCCGAGCGCGGCAATAATCCCTCTCCAGCCGATTTGCGCGACCGTCAGCGGCGAACAGAGAAAAATGAAACCGAGAAGTTCGCCGACATTCAGGCCGCGCTCATCCAGTGCGACGCCGAAAGCTTCCAGGCGCGAGAGCGCAAAACTTGTCACCATCGTCCGCTTCAGCATGTCGGTTGCCAGCAATTCGTCCGCTATACGGCTTTCCAAGCCCTCGTAGGGCTCGCCGTCCACCCTCGTCTTGATCTCCAGCCGGAGGTCGACCGCAGACGGTCCGAAGATCTCGATGGTTTCGGCAAGCGTCGGGATTGTCTCCCCGCCACTGCCGATGACGACGTACCGCATCAGTTCGTCGTAGCTGAAATCGGCGATCGCTCCCTTGCCGTCCGTCATGCGGTCGATCAGCGCATCGTGATGGACGACGAGCTTGTTGTCCCGCGTCTGGTGCACGTCGAATTCGACCAGATCGACATCAAGCTTGGCGGTTTCGGAAAAGGCAAGCCGGGTGTTTTCGGGCCAGAGATGCGTGCCGCCGCGATGGGAAGCGATGAGGGTCATGGGGATTCCTTTGTTTGCCGCTCTCATAGGCTCGCGCCGTGAACCCCGTGTGACGCACTCGGCCTTCGCTTACCATCGGGTCGAAAAGTCACAGTTTCCGGACAGGAAAAACAATTGTGAAAAAGCCGCCGCAAAAAACCTTTCCTCGGCGCCAATTGCATACTGTGCACCCTGAGGGATTGATGTATGCAGGGGACTCGAATGTGAGTGTAAGCAGGAACGGAGGAGCGTAATGGATACGCAGGATACATCGAAGACAGCCAAGAACATGGCGAGCGGCAATCTCGACGAACAGGCTCTCTTCTTTCATCGTTATCCCCGTCCGGGCAAACTTGAAATTCAGGCGACGAAGCCGCTCGGCAACCAGCGTGACTTGGCGCTTGCCTATTCTCCCGGCGTTGCAGCACCTTGCCTAGCCATTCGCGACAATCCGGAAACGGCCTTCGACTACACGTCTCGCGGCAATCTTGTTGCGGTCATCTCCAACGGTTCGGCCGTGCTCGGTCTTGGCAATATCGGCCCGCTTGCCTCCAAGCCGGTCATGGAAGGCAAGGCCGTCCTGTTCAAGAAGTTCGCCGGCATCGATGTCTTCGATATCGAAGTCGCCGCACCCACCGTCGATGAGATGGTCAGCTCGATTTCTGCGCTGGAACCGACGTTCGGCGGTATCAATCTGGAAGACATCAAGGCGCCGGAATGCTTCGACGTCGAGCGCCGTCTGCGCGAAAAAATGGAGATCCCGGTCTTCCATGACGACCAGCATGGCACCGCCATCATCGTTGCCGCCGCCATCCTGAACGGGCTGGAATTGGCCGGAAAGAAGATCGAGGACGTCAAGATCGTCGCTTCGGGCGCCGGTGCTGCGGCACTCGCCTGTCTCAACCTGCTGGTCACGCTCGGGGCCCGGCGCGAGAATATCTGGGTCCACGATATCGAGGGCCTGGTCTACAAGGACCGCAACGTCCTGATGGACGAATGGAAGTCGGTCTATGCCCAGGACAGCGACAAGCGCGTGCTTGCCGAATCCATTCCGGGCGCCGATGTCTTCCTCGGCCTGTCCGCCGCCGGCGTGCTGAAGCCCGAACTCTTGGAGCAGATGGCGGAAAAGCCGCTGATCATGGCACTCGCCAACCCGACGCCGGAAATCATGCCGGATCTCGCTCGCGCTGCCCGTCCGGACGCCATGATATGTACCGGCCGTTCGGATTTCCCGAACCAGGTCAACAACGTCCTCTGCTTCCCCTACATTTTCCGCGGTGCGCTCGATTGCGGCGCCAAGACGATTAACGAGGAGATGAAGATGGCCGCCGTGCGGGCCATCGCCGCCCTCGCCCGCGAAGAACCTTCCGATGTCGCCGCCCGCGCCTATACCGGTGAAACGCCGGTCTTCGGGCCTAACTACCTGATCCCTTCGCCCTTCGATCCGCGTCTCATCCTGCGCATCGCGCCGGCCGTGGCAAAGGCTGCTGCCGATAGCGGCGTGGCACTCCGCCCGATCCCCGATTTCGACGCCTACATGGACGAGCTCAACCGCTTCGTCTTCCGCTCCGGCTTCATCATGAAGCCGATCTTCGCGGCGGCGAAGATTGCGGAACGCAAGCGCGTCGTCTTCTCCGAAGGCGAAGATGAGCGCGTGCTGCGCGCCGCCCAGGTTCTTCTTGAGGAAGGCACCGCTGTTCCGATCCTGATCGGCCGCCCCTCCGTCATCGAGACGCGTCTCAAGCGTTATGGCCTGAAGATTCGGCCAAATACGGATTTTGCCGTCATCAATCCGGAAGACGATCCGCGTTTCCGCGAATATGTCGATCTCTATTTCTCGATGGTCGGCCGCAGCGGCGTCATCCCGGAAGCGGCGCGAACGATCGTGCGCACCAATGCCACCGTCATCGGCGCCCTGGCGCTGAAGCGCGGCGAGGCCGACGCGCTGATCTGCGGTCTCGAAGGCCGTTATGAGCGCCATTTGCGCGTCGTCCGCCAGATCATCGGCAAGCGCCCCGATGTCCGCGACTTCTCGGCGCTCAGCCTCCTGATCTCGCAGCGTGGCGCGACCTTCTACACCGACACCTATGTCACCTTTAATCCGAATGCCGAGGAGATCGCCGAGTCGGCGGTTTTGGCAGCGGAAGAGATCAAACGCTTCGGCATCTCGCCACGGGTCGCCCTCGTCTCGCATTCAAACTTCGGCTCACGGGAATCTGAAAGCGCAACCAAGATGCGCAATGCCCTAGCGCTTGTCCGCGAGATGGCACCGGAGCTGGAAGTCGACGGCGAAATGCACGGCGACAGCGCCATCTCCGAGAACCTGCGCCGTCACGTCATGCCGGACAGCACGCTTTCGGGCGAAGCCAACCTGCTCGTCTTCCCGAATCTCGATGCTGCCAACATCACCCTCGGCGTAGTCAAGACCATGACCGACGGCCTGCATGTCGGTCCAATCCTGCTCGGCACGGCGCTTCCTGCCCACATCCTGTCGCCCTCCGTCACGTCGCGCGGCGTCGTCAACATGGCTGCCCTTGCGGTGGTCGAGGCCTCTCAGCCGAATTGAGTAAACACCCGCTTCGGACGGCCGCCCTCAGGGGCGGTCGTGAAGCCGTGGCGACCAGTCGGTTGGCGAAATTTCTGTTGAGTCGGCGAAGCCCAACCGGGAGATGGCGCAGAGCGACTCTGGATCACGCTCCATCTTCGGTCAGTTTGCAGAAATTGCACCTAAGCACATTTCTGATAGGGACGTTGTTAAGCTCCACGCTGTATTGTTTCCTAGGTCGAACCGCTTTCGAAGAGCAAAATTGTGAACCGCGGCAGAAATTTTTCCTCCTGTTTTTTGCTGTCCCTGCTGGTGACGGCACCGGCCTTTGCGCAGACGAATACCATTTGCGACGAATTGCGCGGCCGATTTGCCAATGTCACCGAAGTCATCGGTGCCAGCGCTGAGACTCGTCAGCTTTCGCGTGTCATCGTCCAACAAAATGTCATGATCCGGCAACTGAAGAGCGATATGCGCTATCAGGGCTGCGCTTCCGACGGCAGCGTGGTGGTCTTCGGCTCTGGCGATAGCGGCGCCTGCGATCAGATGCAGACGTCGCTCGACCGGATGCAGCAGGATCTTGGTTCATTGATGGATGAGCGTGAGCTGAGTTTGACCCGCGTCGACGCCGAAGGCGCGCAGCGCCGGCAATTGCTGGCTGCCATGCAACGGAATGGCTGCTCCATTCCGGCTTCCGCTGAGCCCGACACCGTCATCAATACCAGATTGAAGCCCGAGGCTTATGCGCCTGAACAGCAGTCGCTGACGCAGCCGGAAAGCTCGATAACGACAATCGAAACGGCGCGGCCCCAAACTGACGCGACGTTACCGCCACAGCAGACACCAGTGACCTCGGCGCCGTCGATTACTCAGGTTCAGCCAAAACAGGTCCCGCCGGATCGGCCCTATGATCCCACGGCGAACAAGGTGCGCCAGGTCGGACCGCAATTCCTCGCGACCGACCAGGGCAAAATCGATCTCAAACATCCGAAGGCAGGCGGGCCGCAGCCGGAACAACAGGCGCCGCGCTGAGCAACGAGACGATTGCCTCATCGCCGGTCTCCTGCGCTAGATCGCTATATGAGCGGCCGGATGCATCTCTCACCGAGCGGTCGGCGCCGAGCTCCAGCAGAAGGCGCACCGCATCAATACGACCATTGAGGATCGCAAAGCCGAGTGGCGTCAACCAGTCGCGTTCCGGGTTCGCCTGCCCGCGCGGGCGGAAATCGCCGAACCGGATATTCATCTGATCAGGATGCGAATCCAGATGCGCGGCCAACTGCTCAACCTGGCCATAAGCAGCAGCGGCAAAGATATCGAGCGGCTGCGTTTTCAGAAATTCGACCATCTCCTGTTTGCCATTATACTCCGCCCAACCGATCGGCGTTGAATAGTGGCAGGGATCGCGGATAGTGGCGTCCGCGCCATGCTCGATCAGCAGCTTCGCCATATCGACATGGCCATGCAGAGCAGCCTCATGCAACGGCGTGCGGCTGGTCATCGCGTTGACGTCGAGACCCAGGGCCAGCATACGGCGGGCAGGCTCGAAAGCATCCTCACCCGCAGCTTCGTGCAGCATCACAGGGTGGGCTCGCCGCATCGCCTCGGGAATGTCGAACTCAGGCGTCGTCGCGTTTACTTGCGCGATGGCTTTTATTTGATCAACTGGCATATCGTCGGTCATGATTTGTATGTAGATCCAATCCTCCGGCTTGAGCCGGACGGCAGCCGCACCTTTTCTTACGAGATACATCGCCAATTCCTTGTCGCCGCCTATCCGCGCCCATTCGAATGGCGTTCTACCATTGACCGACTTCAACACATCGGCTCCATGCTCGACCAGCAGCCTGACCCGCTCTCCCATTCGCTTCTCGCAGGCCCAAGCCAGCTGATAATCAAACACAGTCTGCGAATTCGCCACTAGCCGGCCGTCTTCGCGCACCAGCCAATTGTTCTTATCGGCGGCAGAGAGACCGTATTCCAACAGCAATTCCAGGCAGGAATTATCAGGTTCGAACATCCTGTTATAAAGAGCCTGGCTGTCGTTGACCTCGGCGCCGACGCCGAGCAACAGACGCGCAAAAGCCTCGCAGTCGGGATGCGGCGGCTGCCGGACCTTGCCCGCTTCGCCCTCTCCGAAAACGCCGGTCAACGCGGTAAACCGATACTGACCGCCGTCGAGGAAGAAGGCATTCGGATCGGCCCCGCGCTCGATCAAAACTCTTGCCGCGGGCAAACTGGAACGGCTAGGCAGGCGGGCATAAGCAGCGTAAAGCAAGGGAGACCAATCGTAAGGTCCGCCTTTCCGATCAAGGAGCTTTGGTTGGCGATCGAGCCAGCGCGTCACTCCGGCAGCATCGCCAAGCGCCGCGGCAATGTGGATACTATCCCCGACGATTTCAGGATTGGCCTCCAGCAACTGTAACGCCTCGTCGAAGCGTGTCGGATCGGCCGGAGTATGGGAGAAATAGGAAACCGTCACCAACGACAGAAATTGGTTGGTAAGCTGATCTAACGGAGTTTGCCTGTGGTTGGCGCTTTCCAGATGCGACTTGAGTTTCGTCCAGCTTGAGAAGCCGTATTCGCGGGCAAGGACAAGCTGCACGCCCTGAAGCCCGACATCGGTGACATCGGCAAAATACGGTGCGACGCGGCTGCATGCCGACGCATCGCCCGATCTGACGGCCTTTAGAAAGGCCTTGGCCTGCTTTTTGAGGGAATCGACGGTGGCATTGCCCGCCAGAGAGCGCGTGGTCACGAAAGACCTCCTTTCATTCACGTCCGGTATCCGCGCCCACAGACTGAAAAGAGGTGTGGCAGTCTTACGTTCTATGCATCAGGTGGGCTTTGCCCTTCCCGCGGATCGGATGCGCCCTGCGAACGATGCGGAATTTATAGCGAGCTGTCTGGACTGTCCAGAGAGATCAGGCCGGCTCGTAGCGGACATAGGCGAATTCGTCGCCATTGGGCGCCCAGTTCGGCACATTGATCGTGCCCTGCCCGCCGAAAAGCTCGAACAGCGTGGTCAGATTGCCGCCATCCATATCCATCAGCCGCATCCGCACATTCAGATCGCGCGGATGGTCGAAAACATCCGGGTCGTAGGAGATCAGCACGACCTTGTCGTTCTTCGGGGAGGGATGGGCGAACCAATTGCCGCAATTGTCATGCGTCACCTGCTGCAACCCGGTGCCATCGGGATGGATGCGCCAGATCTGCATCAGGCCAGTGCGGCTGGAGTTGAAATAGATCCATTGCCCATCTGCGGAATAGTCAGGCCCGTCATTGCGGCCCTCGCCATGCGTCAACCGTGTCTCTTCGCCGCCATCGATCGAAATCGTGTAGATATCGAAGACATCATCGCGGATACCGCAATAGGAGAAACGCCGGCCATCCGGCGACCATCCATGCCAATAGGACGGCAGATTGCGTGTCACTTGCCTTGGCGTCCCGCCCTCGGCGGGTAGAACATAAATGCAGGACTTGCCATGTTCGGTCTTGTCCGAAATGGCGATCAGCGTACCGTCGGGCGATATGCCATGGTCGTTGTTGCATCGCGCCGCAAAGCCGGTATCGACCTGAGCGGCCTCGGCCTTGCCGTCGAGCTGAAGCCGATAAAGCAGGCCGTCGTCGTTCAACAGCAGATAACGCCCATTCGGCGAAAAATTCGGCGCCTCGACCAGCCGCTCGGTCTGCCAGACGACGCGGTTCTCACCGGTGCGGATATTGTAGATCTCGACCGAACTGCGCATTGCTTCTCCACTCGCCATACGGCGCCACGATCAACGATCGCGGAACCGGTTGGTGATCGGATAGCGCCGATCACGACCGAAATTCTTCTTGGTGATCTTTACGCCCGGCGCCGACTGGCGGCGCTTGTATTCGGCCAGATAAAGCAGATGTTCGACGCGATGGACGGTCGCGACATCGTGGCCACGCGCAACGATCTCCTCGACGGCCATTTCCTTTTCCACCAGGCACTCAAGGATATCGTCGAGCACCGGATAGGGCGGCAGCGAATCCTGGTCCGTCTGGTTCGGCCGCAGCTCGGCCGACGGCGCCTTGTCGATGATGTTGGCGGGGATCACTTCGCCCGATGGGCCAAGCGCACCCGGCGGCACATGCAGATTACGCCAGCGCGACAGCGCATAGACCTGCATCTTGTAGAGGTCCTTGATCGGATTGAAGCCGCCATTCATGTCGCCATAGAGCGTCGCATAGCCGACCGACATTTCCGACTTGTTGCCGGTCGTCACCACCATCGAGCCGAACTTGTTGGAGATCGCCATCAGGATGGTGCCGCGCGCACGGCTCTGCAAGTTTTCCTCGGTGATACCGCTGTCGGTGCCTTCGAACAGGTCCGAAAGCGCCGAGGAGAAACCGGTCACCGGCTCCTCGATCGGCACGATGTCGTAGCGGCAGCCGAGCGCCTTGGCGCAATCGGCTGCATCCTTCAGCGAATCCTCGGAGGTATAACGGTAGGGCAGCATGACAGTGCGCACCCGCTCTTCGCCGAGCGCATCGACCGCAATCGCCGCGCAAATTGCCGAGTCGATGCCGCCGGAAAGTCCGAGCACGACCGATTTGAAGCCGTTCTTATTCACATAGTCGCGGAATCCCAGCAGGCAGGCACGGTAATCAGCCTCCTCGCCTTCCGGGATATGCGCCATCGGCCCTTCGGTGCAGTGCCAGCCACTGCTGTTCTTCTTCCAGGTCGTCACCGCCAATGCGGTCTCGAACTGGCTCATCTGAAACGCCAGCGTCTTGTCGGCGTTGAAGCCGAAGCTTGCGCCATCAAAAACCAGCTCATCCTGCCCACCAACCTGGGCCGCAAAGATGAGCGGCAGGCCCGACTCGATCACTTGGCGGAGCGCAACCTGATGGCGGACGTCGACCTTGCCGCGATAATAAGGCGAGCCGTTCGGAACCAGAAGAATTTCCGCCCCGGCTTCAGCGAGCGTTTCGCAGATGCCGAGATCGTTCCAGATCTCCTCGCAAATAGGGATACCGATCCGAACACCCCGAAAGTTTACCGGCCCCGCGATAGTACCCTCGTCGAAGACCCGCTTCTCGTCGAACTCGCCATAGTTTGGCAGATCGACCTTGTCCCTGATGAAGAGGACCTTGCCGCCGTCGAGCACCGCTACCGAGTTATAGCGGCCTGTCTCATCCTGGCGCGGAAAGCCGACGACCACGCCCGGTCCACCATCGGCAGTATCCGCCGCCAACTTTTCCACAGCCTTCCAGCAGGCGCGGATAAAGGCCGGTTTCAGCACCAGATCCTCCGGAGGGTAACCGGAGATGAACAGCTCCGTCAACAACAGGAGCTGCGCGCCTTCGCGCGCCGCCTCAGCCCGCGCTTCCCGCGCCTTGGCAAGGTTGCCGGCGACATCGCCGACCGTCGGATTGAGCTGAGCGACGGCGATGTGGATGGTCTGGGTGATGGGGCTTTGTTCTGTCATGCCATATATTTAGCGAGCGCAACCCCGTTCCGCAACAGCCTTCGGCTGTCTTCGCGTTCCAAAGATCGCCGTACCCGCATAGGCGGTATTTTCCTGTCAAAAATACTAAGCCATCCTTGCAATTCATCCGGCATTCATGACAAAGGTGTGACAGTTATGTGAATGAGGCCGTTGGTTGCCCTAGTACCAAGTTCTGCGTCGGCAGGCAGGCTCGCCATTCTGCAAAAGCTTGCCACAGCGAGACAACAATCGACGGCTTTACGTCAGTCTCTCAGCCTTATCCTGACTTTCCTGTTTGCGCTCCTGACCGTAATCGCCATCGAGTGGGTTGCTCGCGGCGAACTGACGGATATCGCACGCTATTTCATTTCACCCATCCATCCCGGCTTCACCACGGTCGGTATCGTCATGCTATTGATGCTGGTGCTCGACGCCATCTTCGGCCGCGCGCATCAATCGGTATTAGTGGTTGTGCCCCTGCTCCTGATTCCGGCCTTCATTTCCAATCAGAAACAGCATTATCTTTCCGATCCGCTTTATCCTTCGGATTTCCTTTTTGCCCACCAGATCATGGAGCTGATGCCGGTGATCGTCCGCGAGCGGCCATGGACCGCGGTTGCGGTCGCTATCAGCATGGTTGCCTCGATCGCCGCCCTCACCTTTCTCTGGCGTTATGCTTGGCAACATGCCGCAACGCTTTCGCGCAACGCAAGGATCGCACGACTGTCCATCTGCCTGCCGCTCATGGCCGCCTTTGCCTCGCAGATGGATCCAACGCAAAATTCGTTCATCCGGGAAAAGCTGCGCATCATCCCCATCGTCTGGGATCAGAAGGAAAATTACGGCTACAACGGCTTCATCATCGCCTTCCTGCTGAACGTGCCGATGGCGGATGTCAAAGCGCCGGTGGGTTATGGCCAAAATGCGATCGATGCCATACCCGCCCGCAACTACGGCTATCTTTCCAGCCCACGCGAAAAGCCCGACGTCATCATGCTGATGAGCGAGTCGTTCTGGGACCCAACCAGACTTTCCACGCTCACCTTCACCCCCGATCCCATGCCGAATATCCGAGCGGCGCAATCGGGCCATGTATTCTCCCCCGAATTCGGCGGCATGACCGCCAATGTCGAGTTCGAGGCGCTGACCGGCTTCTCCAACGCCTTCCTGCCCTACGGCAGTATTCCCTACCAGCAATATGTCCGCCGGCCGATGCCGTCGCTTGCCACCTTCTTCCGCGGCGAAGGCTATGCGGCGCGTTCCATCCACCCATTCAGCGGCTGGTTCTGGAATCGCAACGAAGTCTATAAAGCCTTCGGCTTCGAGGAATTCCACACCGAAGAGACCATGCCGCCAATGGAGAAGCGTGGTCTTTTTGCCGCCGACGACTCGCTGATGAAGGAGATCATGCGCGAGGGCGACGCCATGGACCGGCCGTTTTTCTTCTTCGCCGTTACATTGCAGGGCCACGGTCCCTATGAACCGCATCGCTACGCTGAGAATACCGTCGACATCGAGGGCGATCTGAGCGACGCCGATCGCGACACGCTGGCGACTTATACTCAGGGCGTTCGGGAAGCCGACCAGAGCTTGAAAATGCTGATGGCTTGGGCTTCAAAGCGCGAGCGCGAAACGATCATCGTCCTCTGGGGCGATCATCTGCCGCCGCTTGGCACGGTCTACCCTGATATGGGCTATATGCCCGAACAAGTGGCGACTCGAAAAGCGCCGCTTGACGTCATGAAACAGGAGCATGAAACGCCGCTGGTCATCTGGTCGAGCAAGAGCGGCGTGCGCAGGGATGTCGGCACGATCAGCCCGTCACAACTGCCCTATCACATCCTCAAGACCGCCGGCTACGAGCACCCTTTCTACACCGGCTTTCTCGGCCGGGTGCAGAAGAAATACACCATCGTCGATCGTTACCAGTTGGTAGCGCGCGACGGTCAGGCCTTTCCGGATTGGTCTCGCAAGGAGCAAAATCTCGATCCGCTGGTGCGCGACTATCGCTATCTGCAGCATGACGCGATGTTCGGACGGGAATATGGTCTCGATCGCTTCTTCCCGTCACATGCCTGGCTCGTCGGCGAGAACAGTTAGGCAGCGGCCCTTTTCGCATTGCATTTCCACCGGGCAATCGAATACTTGCGCCGAAAGCGATCAAGTCTTCGGAGTATTCCCATGTATAATTTGCCCAATTTCGTTCATCAGCATTTCGACAAGACGGCCGACGAGCTCGGCGATATCGAAAAGCGCGTGCTGAGAAAGGCGCATGAGCGGAAAATCGTTTCCACTGACATCAACGCCGCCTTCTCGGCCGAGGCATCCACCGGCGAGCGCCTCGCCGACAACATTGCCCGCATCGGCGGCTCCTGGTCTTTCATACTTGCGTTCCTTGCTTTTCTCGTCGTCTGGTGCGTCGTCAACACCATCGTCCTCGTCACGCGCGCCTTCGACCCCTATCCCTTCATCTTCCTCAATCTCGTCCTCTCCATGCTCGCCGCGATCCAGGCCCCGATCATCATGATGTCGCAGAATCGCCAGGCCGAACGCGACCGCTTCGAGGCCGCAAAGGACTACGAAGTCAATCTCAAGGCTGAATTGGAAGTGCTCTCACTGCACCAGAAGATCGACCTACGCGTGCTGACGGAGCTTTCGGCCCTGCGCGAGGAAATCGCACGGCTGAGCGGGAGGATCGAAGACAGGAGCGGCGAGAGCCCGATTATCTAGATGCACTTATCGGCAGGAATCTAATCCGAAGGCCCGGCTGTCAGCAGTCCCGGACGACCCTGTTGGTACTGCGGCAGCTCATCTGTGATTTCGTAGAAATCGCCCTTGTCGGCACAATAGATATGGTAGGCAAGCTTCAGGTCGCTCGGCCCGTCGAAGAGACCTGCCATGATCGAGATTTCCTCCGCGCTATCAGCCACCCAGAAAAGCGCGGAACCACAAATTCGGCAGAAGCCGCGACGGGCAAAGGAGCTGGCACGATACCATGTGATCGCCTCCTCGCCTTCGATCGTGATATTGCTGCGTGGAACGTTGGTCGCGGCGTAGTAAAGCCCGGTCTGCTTGCGGCACTGCGAGCAATGACAAGCGACAACCTCCCGCAAAGCGCCACGTGTCTTGAAACGCACGCTGCCGCAAAGGCAAGCGCCGGTGTGTTCGCCATTCATATGCTGACCCCTTTCTTTTTATGACAAGAGAGACGACGAAACCGCCTGCGTCAAATGCAAAGAAATGAAGCAGGCTTCAGCGAGATTGATTGCGAAAGCACAAACAAAACGGGCCGGTATGAGCCGGCCCGTTCGCAAATGATGTTTTACCGTGGTCCGCTATCAGCCGAGTGCGCGCAAGCGCTTCTCGTCCCGACCGCCCTTCATGCGTTCGGCGAGCAGGAAGGCAAGTTCCAAGGCCTGATCGGCATTGAGGCGCGGGTCACAATGCGTATGGTAGCGATCCTGCAGGTCGTCGGCCGTGACGGCACGGGCGCCGCCCGTGCATTCCGTCACGTCCTTGCCGGTCATCTCGATATGGATGCCGCCTGGATGCGTGCCCTCGGCGCGGTGAATCTGGAAGAAGCTTTCTACTTCCGACAGGACGCGCTCGAACGGCCGGGTCTTGTAGTTGTTGAGCGTGATCGTGTTGCCATGCATCGGATCGCAGGACCAGACGACTTTGCGGCCTTCGCGCTCGACCGCACGAATGAGGCGCGGCAGATTGTCGGCGACCTTGTCGTGGCCGAAACGGCAGATCAGCGTCAGGCGGCCGGCTTCGTTGGTCGGGTTCAGGATGTCGATGAGGTTCAGCAAATCGTCAGCCTGCAGTGAAGGACCACACTTCAGACCGAGCGGATTTTTGATGCCGCGGAAATACTCCACATGCGCATGGTCGGCCTGGCGCGTGCGGTCGCCGATCCAGATCATGTGACCGGAGGTGGCGTACCAGTCGCCCGAAGTGGAGTCGACGCGCGTGAACGCTTCCTCATAGCCGAGCAGCAGCGCTTCATGGCTGGTGAAGAAATCGGTCTCGCGCAGGCTCGGATTGTTTTCGGCGGTGATGCCGATCGCCTTCATGAAATCCATGGTCTCGCTGATGCGGTCCGCGAGCTTGCGGTAGCGCTCGCCCTGCGGGCTATCCTTAACGAAACCGAGCATCCACTTGTGCACGTTCTCGAGGTTGGCATAGCCGCCCATGGCGAACGCGCGCAGCAGGTTGAGCGTCGCGGCCGACTGGCGATAAGCCATCAGCTGGCGCTCCGGATTGGGGATACGCGCTTCCTGAGTGAACTCGATGCCGTTGATGATGTCGCCGCGGTAGCTCGGCAACGTCACGCCGTTTTGGGTTTCGATGGCCGAAGAGCGCGGCTTGGCGAACTGACCGGCAATGCGGCCGACCTTTACGACAGGCAGTTGAGCACCGAACGTCAGGACGACGGCCATCTGCAGGAACGCGCGGAAGAAATCGCGTATCGTGTCGGCGCCATGCTCGGCAAAGCTTTCGGCGCAGTCGCCGCCCTGCAACAGGAAACCATTGCCTTCGGCAACATTGGCAAGATGCGCTTTCAGGCGACGAGCTTCACCGGCAAAAACGAGCGGCGGATAGCTTGCGAGCTGCGCTTCCGTGGCCGCCAGCGCTGCCTGATCCGGATATTCCGGCACCTGCTGGATCGGTTTTTGCCGCCAACTGCTCGGTGTCCAATTTTCTGCCATCTTACTCACCTGTTTCCGCACCCGGTCTTCGCCAAGTGCCCCGCCATCACAAATAACGCGCGCTTATAAACCTTTGCCCGCCGCTTGCAAAGGCGGACCATCTGTTCGGAAGGTCTTTTATACGCGGTGGAATTACTAGCCTATTCCTTATACCCGCTCGCCGTTGCGGATGCGATAGCTTGGCGTATACATCGTCACCAGCTCCTCGGAGGCCGTGGGGTGAACCGCCATGGTGCGGTCGAAATCTTCCTTGGTGCAGCCGGCCTTCACAGGAATGCCAAGCAATTGCGCCATCTCGCCGGCATCATGGCCGAGAATATGCGCGCCGATCACCTTGCGATCAGCGGCATTGACGATCAGCTTCATGATCATCTTCTCGTTACGGCCGGATAGCGTCGCCTTCATCGGTCGGAACTGGGCGCGATAGACTTCGAGTTCCGGATAACGCTTGGCGGCGTCCTCTTCCGTCAAGCCTACCGTGCCGATCTCCGGCTGCGAGAAGACGGCGGTCGGGATCAGTTCGTGATCCGGACGGGTCGGATTGTTCTTGTAGACGGTTTCGATGAAGCACATGGCCTCGTGGATCGCCACCGGCGTCAACTGTACCCGGTCCGTGACATCGCCGAGCGCATAGATGTTCGGCACCGAGGTCCGCGAATATTCGTCGACGACGATGGCACCAAGTTCGTTGACCGCTACGCCGGCAGCCTCGAGCCCGATGTTCTTGGTGTTCGGCGTGCGGCCGAGCGCCAGCATCACCGTGTCCACCACCAGCCGCTTGTCGTTCTTCGTCAGAACGCTCAGGCCATTTTCCGTCTTTGTCACGCTCTCGATGATGTCATGGCAGAGGATGCGGATGCCTTTGGCCTCCATTGCCTCATGCAGGCCCTTGCGCAAGTCCTGGTCGAAGCGCGACAGGATCTCGGCACCACGATAGATCAACGTCGTCTCGACACCGAGGCCGTGGAAGATGTTGGCGAATTCCACGGCAATATAGCCGCCGCCCGCAATCAGGATCGATCTTGGCAGTTCTTCCAGATGGAACGCTTCGTTGGAAGAAATGCAAAGCTCGTGGCCAGGCAGCGCCGGATGCAGGTTCGGCGTACCGCCGGTGGCCACGACGATCGTTTCGGCGGTCACTGTTCTGCCGGTCTTCAACAGGCGGATCGTATGAGCATCGAGCAGCTCGGCGCGTGTGTCGAAGATTTCGGCCTTGGCGTTGTCGAGCCCCTTGCGATAGAGCCCTTCCAGGCGTGCGATTTCTTTGTCCTTCGCCTCGATCAGCTTCTTCCAGTCGAATGTGCTTTCGCCGACCGTCCAGCCGAAGCCGGCTGCATCCTCAAAATGCTCGCTGTATTGCGAGGCATAGACGAAGAGCTTCTTCGGAACACAGCCGCGGATGACGCAGGTGCCGCCATAACGATACTCCTCGGCGATGCCGACCTTCTTGCCGAGCGATGCAGCGACGCGCGCGCTGCGCACGCCCCCCGAACCGCCGCCAATGACGAAAAGATCGAAATCAAAGGAAGGCATCGGATACTCCTACGGAAATGAAGCTGCGCAGACGCGCCGAAAAAGGGTCGGCACTGATATAGGATTTCGAAGCGTAAAAAGAAAAGCCCGGAACGATATCCGGGCTTTGGAATTCGAAGGCCTAATCCATGGTCCGAAAAATATGAACCGATTTTCGGGTCAAATCATGGACAGGATCAAGCTTACTTCTTTGCCGGTTTCTGTGCCGGCGCGGCCGGTGCCGGTGCCGGCTGAGCGTTGTTGGTGGCGTCCGTCGGCGGGGGAGCGATCGGGGCCTTCACCACCTTCTGCAGCGCGTCGCTGCTTTGGTTGGCAAGATCGCGCGAGATGCCCTGGCCCCAGATGTCGGCCGCTTTGTAAAGCTCGCGCAAAGCAACAGGATTATCCTGCAAGAATTTCTTGCCGGTTGGCGAGGTAAAGAATGCGGTAATGGCGTTGAGCTCGTCAGTCGTAAACGCCTTTGAATATGTTACTGCAGCTTCACGCTCCAGGTCGGCCCGGCGCGGCGCTAGAGCAAGTGCGGTTGCGTCGACGGACGAATTGATAGCGTCACCGAAGTTCGGATTGGCCTGGATCATCGTGCTCTTCAACTGTTCGGAGAGATTCGGCAGGATGTTATCGAACTGGTTCGTGACGCCAAGCGCGTTGATCGCCGCCCGCGCGGCCTTGATCTGCTCTTCCGAGACTTCTTGAGCGCTGGCGGAACCGAGCGCGATGCCTGAAAGAACGATGGTCGCAGCGGCAAAACGGCCAAGACCCGCTATTTTGATCATGAGTTCAGTGCTCCTATGTATTGTTCGCCTGCAACGTGCGCGCGCCGGCTGGACCGGCTATAACCGCAAGTGTCGCCATGTTGATGAAGAGCCCGTGTTCGACAACACCGGGAATCGAATTCAGCTCAATCGACAGCGCCTCTGCATCAGGAATGCGGCCAAAAGATGCGTCAATTATGAAATGCCCACCGTCGGTCATGAAGTTGCCATCACCCGACTGGCGCAGGTTGAGTGCGCCGGAAAGACCAAGACCCGATGCCGCCTTCTCGATCAGGATGCGTGTGGAAACGAGGCCAAACGGATTGACCTCGATCGGCAGCGGAAACGCGCCAAGCGTCTCGACAATCTTGCTCTCATCGGCAATGACGATCATCCGCGCCGACGAAGCTGCGACGATTTTTTCGCGCAGCAACGCGCCACCACCGCCTTTGATCAGCCGCAGGGCACCGTCCACCTCGTCGGCACCGTCGATGGTGAGATCAAGCTCGGGAAGTTCATCGAGCGATTTCAATGGCACGCCGAGTTCGACACAGAGCCTAGCCGTACGCTCGGAGGTCGGAACGCCCTCGATCGTAAGGCCTGCCGCAACTCTCTCGGCGAGCAACCGAACGAACTCTTCCGCCGTGCTGCCCGTGCCGATCCCGAGCCGCATGCCGCTCTCGACATAGGTCAGAGCCGCCCTTGCAGCCTCGATCTTCATTTGGCGGGCGTCCATGCGCCACCTGCTCCCGATTGTTACGTTGGTGTGCTGTTTACACGGCTCTCCTGGCAAACGAAAGCCAAAATAACGGCTCCGCATAGAAATCAGCGGCCATATTCGGACAAGCTTGCGGAGCCTTCGGTTGCAATTGCCTGCCTGATCTTCTAACTCGGAAGACCTGCTTGTTCTTCTTACCCAAAGGTCGATTCCTCGTGAAATCTCCCCTTGTCGTATTCGATCTCGACGGCACGCTGCTCGATACCCATGCGGATCTCGTCGAAAGCCTAAACCATACGATTGCCGCATTGGAACTGGCGCCCGTCAGCTACAGCGACCTGACTTACCTCGTCGGCAACGGCGCCCAGGTCATGATCGAACGCGCCTGCAAGCTGCAAGGCTATATCCTGAAGTCAGAAGAACTGCCGACACTGTTGCAGCGATTCATCGCGCACTATACCGAGACGATGCCTGGCCTGACGCAACCCTACCCGGGTCTGCTTGCGGCATTGGATGCTTTGAAGGCGCAAGGCTGCAAGTTCGCCATCTGCACGAACAAGATGGAGTCACTCGCACGCACCCTTCTGGAGCGGCTCGGGCTCACCCATTACTTCGAGGCTATCACCGGCGGCGATACCTTCACCGTTCGCAAACCGAATGCAGAGCACCTGATCGGCACGGTGGAACGCGCTGGCGGTGACCTTCGCCGCACCGTGATGATCGGCGACAGCATCAACGACATTCTGGTTGCCCGTAATGCCGGCGTCCCTTCCATTGCTGTCCCCTTCGGCTATTCGGACGTCAGCGTCGATACCCTCGGTCCGAACCGGGTCATCGCCCATTATGACGAGCTTACGCCCGCGCTCGTCCGCGGCTTGCTGGCTGCATAGAACCGGACTCTAGCGGCGGCAATGGCACTTGTCGGTGCTATCGACGGATTGCTTGGCAGCTCATTGCTATCCCGCTTTGACGTCCCTTGTGGCGCTTAAGAATGGCGGATCGAGACGAAGGAATAGCGCCGGCTAACGGTAGGCCAGCCATTTATTTGTCGACGCCAATCGCGACGCTCAACCTCCATCGCGCTTGGGCTGTGCTTAAATGACAAAAAGGCGGCCCAATGGACCGCCTCTCGCCATTCTTGGTCTCACCCTAAATCAAATCTGTGCGGCGCGCGCCTTGGTCGTCGCGTCGAGCGCCTTCTGCGTCGCAGCATCGCGATCGTAGACGTCGTTGAAATACTGCACGACGCCGTCCTTGTTCGGCCAGGCAGTGAAGTACGCGATGTAGATCGGGAACTTCTGCGGCACCGGCACGGCATGGTTCTGGCCGGTGGCGATCTGCTTTGCGATTTCGTCTTCCGTCGTGTTCAGCACGGCAGCGGCCATGGCGCGGGGTTCGGCAAGGCGTACGCAACCGTGGCTGAGCGCACGCATATCCTTCTTGAAGAAGCTCTTTTCCGGCGTGTCATGCATGTAGATCGCATGCGAATTCGGGAAGAGAATCTTCAGTTCACCCAGCGCATTGTCGCTGCTTGGAGGCTGGCGAACGGAGACATTCTTGGTCGAGCCATACCAGTCGACGCTGGACGACGCGACGGCACGGCCGCCGACTTCGACCTGATAGCCCATGCGGTCGAGATAGTTCGGATCGGCACGCAGCTTCGGCAGCATTTCGTTGATGATAATCGACTGCGGAACACCCCAGAACGGGTTGAACTCAACGGTCTGGATCTGGTTCTCAAAGAAGAACGTCTGATGCTGCTTGCCGCCCACGACAACACGCATCGACAGTTGTTCCTGATTATTGTTGTGATAGTAGACCATGAAGGCCGGCTGGTTGATGAAGACGTAGCGCGGGCCGAGCTCGTCCGGCAGCCAGCGCAACTGCTCCATCGCGATGACCAGCTTCTGGATCTTCGCGTCGTTATTTTCGCCGACCATGGCGCGCACCGAAGACTGGCCGATGACGCCGTTGGACGTCAGGCCTTTTTCCTTCTGAAAGTCTTCGACCAGCGAGACGAGGTCCGGCGTATAGTCCGGCGTGCCGCTGTAGGCAGCAAGCGTGACGGCGTTCTTGACCTTCAGCGCATCCGAACCGCGTTGCTGGATGGCTTTGACGATGTTGGCCATCTCCGGCGAGCTGCCGCCGGGCTTCAGGATGCCGTTCAATGAGATGGAGATATGGGCATCGTTGCCGCTTTCGCCGCGAAGCTTGGCAAGCTCTGCCTTCAGCTCCATGAACTCCTGGTTCGAAGGGCTGCGGCTATTGAGATAGGCAGCAGCGTCCGAGCTTGCTTGCAGCAGGCCCAGAACCGGCGTCAGATCGACGTCCTTGCGTTTGAAATCGTGATAGCCGGAGATCTTGTTCGGGTCGAGACGGCCGCGGACCGTATCCTGAACGAACATCAATACCTTGCCGGAAAGTGCAAGCTCGAATTGCATCAAGGCGCGGTCGCGCATCGTCGGATCGACGCTTGCCGGATCGAAGCTGGGCGCCTGGACGGCATAGTCGGCCGGGTCGAGGCCAACCGAGCCGGCATCTGCCAGAACAGCCATGGCGGCCTTCGCCTTGTCATTGATGACATTGTCGGCCACCCAGACGAGCGGCTTACTCTGGTCGGCGTAATAGGCCTCGAGCGCCTTGGCGATGTCATTGGTCGCCATCACACGAGCGTCGGTCAAGAAACGACGCTGCGAAGCGCTGGTATCGACGGCAACCGGCGTCGTCGACGCATCCGCGACAGCCCCGGTCACCACCGGATCGGTGAAACGATTGGATGCCACGAGACGCATGGGCTCAGGCTTGTAGGTATAATATTTGGGCGCGCTGACCGTGGGGAGCGGCTCTTTCGTCTGCGCCGGCGCGTCGGCGCCAAGGCCCGGCTGACCGCGACTGGTGGTGAGCGGTGCGGAGACTCGCGTGCTCTCCTGGCGCGCCTGGCCGCCGCGAATAAAGTCCATGAGGGTCATGGCGTTCGCGGATGTCGCGCCCACGGCGGAGATGCAGCAGGAAAGCGCCAGAACGGATGCTGCGGCTTTAGTGACAAGTTTCATTCTCTAATCAGTCCCCGTATCATGCGGTAGCCTCGAGACAGACGGCGCTGTTTTCAGTTCAACTCGGCCACGATGTTCGAAACATCGTTTAACCATTAGAATTAAAACGGCCAGACCCCGCCTTTCGTTCAATGCCTCAACTTTGTGTGACAAAGCCGAAGCATCATTTGAGGTTTAGTCGACACAAAATTATGAAATTATTAGTTAATTTTTTATTGAATTTTCGCGCGGTTTTTGAGTGGCAATAAAGACGCTCTGAAGAATATCTATCGAGCGTGTTAAAAAGAACACGGCCTTCCTTACCGTCCGGAAAACATGACATCGATGCTCATGAAATCCCTCGTTCGCTGTTTTCTTGAGCATCGTTCGGACCTATATGACAACCATCCATTTCAACGGAAAAGCAGGATCAGACATAATGACCGCCACCCGCACTGAAACCGACACTTTTGGCCCGATCGAAGTGGCAAGCGACCGCTATTGGGGTGCACAGGCCCAGCGCTCGCTCGGCAACTTCAAGATCGGATGGGAGAAACAGCCGCTGTCGATCGTACGCGCCCTCGGCATCGTCAAGCAGGCCGCCGCACGTGCGAACATGGAGCTTGGCCAGTTGGACCCCGCTCTCGGAAAAGTGATCGTCGAAGCGGCTCAGGAAGTCATCGACGGCAAGCTCAATGAGCATTTTCCGCTGGTCGTCTGGCAGACGGGCTCCGGCACGCAGTCGAATATGAATGCCAATGAGGTGATCTCCAACCGCGCGATCGAAATGCTGGGCGGCGTCATGGGCTCCAAGAAGCCGGTGCATCCGAACGACCACGTCAATATGAGCCAGTCGTCGAACGACACTTATCCGACGGCGATGCACATCGCCTGCGCCGAGCAGATTGTTCATCACTTGCTGCCAGGCCTTAAACATCTGCATGCGGCGCTGGAAAAGAAGGTCGCCGACTTCGCTAATATCATCAAAATCGGCCGCACCCATACGCAGGACGCCACGCCGTTGACCCTCGGCCAGGAGTTTTCCGGCTACGCCGCGCAGGTCGCCTCGGCTATCAAGCGCATCGAACTGACGCTGCCGGGCCTTTGCGAACTCGCCCAGGGCGGCACGGCCGTCGGAACCGGCCTCAACGCGCCGATCGGTTTTGCGGAAAAGGTGGCGGACGAGATCGCAGAGATCACCGGCCTGCCCTTCGTCACCGCGCCGAACAAGTTCGAGGCGCTGGCCGCTCATGACTCCATGGTCTTCAGCCACGGTGCCATCAATGCCGCAGCCGCAGCTCTCTTCAAGATTGCCAATGATATCCGCTTGCTCGGCTCCGGTCCTCGCTCCGGCCTCGGTGAGCTGGCTTTGCCGGAAAACGAACCGGGTTCGTCGATCATGCCGGGGAAGGTCAATCCGACACAATGCGAAGCTATAACGCAGGTTTGCGCCCACATCTTCGGCAACAATGCCGCGCTGACATTCGCCGACAGCCAGGGTCATTTCGAACTGAACGTCTACAATCCGATGATGGCTTATAACTTCCTGCAGTCGGTCCAATTGCTGGGCGACGCCGCCGTCTCCTTCACCGACAATTGTGTCGTCGGCATCGAAGCGCGCGAGGACAATATCAAGGCTGGCCTGGAGCGTTCACTGATGCTGGTGACGGCGCTGGCGCCGAAGATAGGCTACGACAACGCCGCCAAAATCGCCAAGACGGCGCATAAGAACGGTACGACGTTGAAGGAAGAGGCTTTGGCGAGTGGGCTGGTTTCGGCGGAAGATTATGACGCGATCGTCCGGCCGGAGACGATGATCGGGCCAAAGTGAATTCTGCGAAGTTTGAAGACGCTTCCGGTGTTTTTGCCGGAAGCGCGCCCTCTGCGATGATTAATGCACCGACGCGGTGATCGGCCTGTAGTGGACAGGTGTGCCGTCGCCCGGCTGTTCCGGGATCATGTCAGCGGGGGTCAGGACATCGGCCGGGTTGATCGACGCCATGATTTCCTTGTGAAAGGCATGCTGCAAATAGCCGTTGTGAGTGAGCGCCAGCATGCTTACCCCGACAACCGCGGCGGCAACCGCCAGCGGTGAAATGTGGTGGTGATGATTGTGGGAGATATCCATGATCTCGACCCTTATTTCAGGCCTGTTCAGGCACTTCGCCCGGCCCTTTCACACAAAATGTGCTCCTTGCTGACCGTTCTCTCAAGAGCGCGATTTGAGCACCAATTGTCTACGGGACATTGACAATCACATCTTCCGAAATTCAGTTGCGGCATCCAGCCAATTGCATTTGGACCTTGCCGGATTTAGACCGTTCGCAAACGTCTCTTCCGCCACATCACGGCATTGAAAGGTCCCCCGCATGGCTGATGATCTCTTTCCCCTCGGCGACGACGCCACCCCCTACCGCAAAATTTCCGGCGACTATGTCTCCGTCGATACGTTCAAGGGTCAGGACATCCTGACAGTCGATCCCGAGGGTATCCGACTGCTTGCCGAAACGGCCTTCGCCGATATCAACCACCTGCTTCGCCCTGGTCACCTGCAGCAGCTTGCTTCCATCCTCGAAGACCCCGAAGCGACCGATAACGACCGCTTCGTCGCCTACGACCTGCTGAAGAACGCCAATATCGCCGCAGGCGGTGTGCTACCCATGTGCCAGGACACCGGCACCGCGATCATCATGGGGAAAAAAGGCCGTCGCGTCTGGACCGAAGGCGGCGATAGCGCTGCTCTGGCGAAGGGCGTTCTCGACGCCTACGAGAAGAAGAACCTGCGCTATTCGCAGCTCGCGCCCATCAAGATGTTCGAGGAAAAGAATACCAAGAACAACCTTCCCGCCCAGATCGATATCTATGAGGAAGGTACCGATGCCTACGAATTCCTCTTCGTCGCCAAGGGCGGCGGTTCGGCCAACAAGACGTTCCTCTATCAGGGCACGCCGTCGCTGCTCACCCACGACCGCATGTTGGATTTCCTCAAGGAGAAGATCCTGACGCTCGGCACGGCAGCCTGTCCTCCCTACCACCTGGCAATCGTCATCGGCGGCACTTCGGCCGAGATGAACCTCAAGACGGTCAAGCTCGCCTCGACAAAGTATCTGGACTGTCTTCCGACGGAGGGCTCCGAAAGCGGGCATGCCTTCCGGGATATCGAAATGGAAAAGGAAATCCATAAACTGACCCAGAGCCTCGGCGTCGGTGCGCAGTTCGGCGGTAAATATTTCTGCCATGATGTCCGCGTCATCCGCCTGCCCCGCCATGGCGCTTCACTGCCGATCGGCCTCGGCGTCTCCTGTTCCGCCGATCGTCAGGCCAAAGGCAAGATCACTCGCGACGGTATCTTCATCGAGCAGCTTGAAACCAATCCGTCGAAATATATGCCCGAAATCGACGAGGCCAAGCTTTCCGCATCGGTGGTCCGCGTCGACCTCAACCGGCCGATGGCCGACATCCTGGCGGAGCTGTCCCGGCATCCGGTCAAGACCCGGCTGTCGCTGACCGGCACCATCATCGTCGCCCGCGACCTGGCGCACGCGAAAATCCGCGAGCGCCTGGAAAAAGGTCAGGACATGCCGGACTACCTGAAAAACCACCCCGTCTACTATGCCGGCCCAGCCAAAACGCCGGCGGGCTACGCCTCCGGTTCATTCGGCCCGACGACGGCCGGACGCATGGACAGCTATGTCGACCAGTTCCAGTCCTTCGGCGGCTCGATGGTGATGCTCGCCAAGGGCAACCGCTCGCGCGCCGTGCGCGAAGCCTGCAAGGCACATGGCGGCTTCTATCTAGGCTCGATCGGCGGCCCGGCCGCGCGCCTCGCTCAGGACTGCATCAAAAAGGTTGAGGTGCTGGAATATCCGGAACTCGGCATGGAAGCGGTCTGGAAAATCGAGGTCGAAGACTTCCCCGCCTTCATCGTCATTGACAATAAGGGCAACGACTTCTTCCAGGAGCTCAATCTCGGCTGAACTTCGTCACCGGAACAGACAAAAGGAAGGCGCCGTCCCGGCGCCTTTTCTGTAAGTGTCTCTATATTATAATGAAATTAATTCTCAGACCAACTTACATATAAGATTTTAGGTTCATTGCCTTAATCTTTTTCAAAGGATCTTAGGCTAACTACAAATAGTGCTTTTACTAAATCATTTTATGGAGTTCGCCGATGAGTACGGTAGTTGCGCCCAAGGCGCAAGTTCCCGACGTGGCAGGACAGATTACCTATGCCATGCGATCCATGGGGGTCGCCCCGATTCCGCGCAATTATGAACTTTTCTACGAAGCCTATATTGGTTCTAACCCCGCCCTGACGCGCGAACTTGCCGCACTCGGCAGCAATGCTACGCAAGAGGAACTGGACGCACTCGGTGCTCAGCATTTCGCCCACCATGCAGGCCGCGTTTTCGATGACGCCCACGCCCGCCTGATCACTGAACTCGACGGCGTGCTGCGCACGCTGCGGCAGGAACAAACCTCGCTGGAAAGCTACAACCGGCTGCTCGGCGAAACCTGTGAACGCATCACGTCCAAGAACAACAACAGCGCCGATCTGCTGCGCAGCGCCATCGACTTCCTGGCGGAAGCAACCGGCGACACCATGGCGCACGGTGAAAAAACCGTGGAGAACGTCACCCAGCGCAGCCAGGAAATGGACCAGGTGCGCAAGGAACTGGACGAATACAAGCGCATCGCCAATACCGACTCTCTGACGCGGCTCTCCAATCGCCGCGCCTTCGATGATCGCCTGGCCGCTATCTTCGACAATCAGATGGCCCGCCCAGTGACGGCGCTGGTGCTAGCCGATATCGACCATTTCAAGAAGATCAACGACACATACGGCCATCCGGTCGGCGACAAGATCCTCGCCACCGTCGCCTCCCTCATCCGCGCCAATGTCCGCCGCGAGGCCTTCGTCGCTCGCACCGGCGGCGAGGAATTCGCGCTGATCCTAGAAGGCAATACGCAGGAGGAGGTCATGGCGATCTGCGAGCGCATCCGCCGTGCGCTGGAAGCAACACCGTTCAAGAACTCCCGCACCAAGGTCAATTACGGGCCGATCACTATCTCTCTCGGCATCTGCATGGCCTCGGAAGCTGCAGATCCCGGTGAACTCTACAGCAAGACCGACATCGCGCTCTATTGTGCCAAGAATGCCGGCCGCAACTGCAGCTATGCCTACCAGGACGGCATGCAAAAAGATTTCACCAAGAGCTGGCTGATCTACAAAAGCTAAAACCAGAGCGAATGCCAATCCGCCGGCGCGGCCTTCCTTAGGCGCGCCGGCGGATTTTTGTCACCACATGGTCTTGGCCGCTCGCGCCGGCCATTCGCGGTCATAGGTCTCCTGATCGAAATCGCCCTTCGCCGCCTTCAGCAGCATGCCGGGCGTCGGCAGGCTTGCCGGATCGACCAATGTCTCCGCCTTCCAGAGTTCGGCACGCATCACCGCCCGCGCGCATTGAAAATAGACCTCGTCGATGGTGATCACCACGACACTGCGCGGATGCTTGCCCTCCATCTCGAAACTCGCCAGCAGGCTTTCCTCGATGGAGACGACCGCACGGCCATTGAGGCGCATGGTGGTGTTCGAGCCCGGGATCAGGAACATCAGCGCAATGCGGGGATCCCTGACGATATTGGCCAGCGAATCGACGCGATTGTTGCCGCGCCAATCGGGAAGCAGCAGCGTCTTGTCGTCTTGTACGCGCACCACGCCGCCGATATCGCCGCGCGGTGAGCAATCCAGGCCTTCCGGGCCGACCGTCGCTAGCGCCATGAAGGGCGATGCCTCGATCATCTGGCGATAGAGCGGGGTCAGCATATTTGTCACCTTGGCAATCGATGCCTCGCCGGCGCCCCCGTAAAGTTCATTCAATTCTTCAACAGAAGTGATGATCCGCATGCTGCCTCACGTCTTTTTGATCCAGATACTGCCGGGTTAGACGCAAGGCGTGACGTTGCTATGACACGCGCCGCGCCGGCGTCCGAAGAAACGATATCACCGTTTCACCGTCAGTTTCGAGCGCATTTTCTCGCCCCGCGGACGCCGGTGTTTCCGCCAGGAATTCGCCGATCGCCTCCAGCACGGGGGCGGCGCTGACGATGCGGCGATGGCCGAAGCCGTTCGCCCAGAGGAGGCGAACATGGTCGCCGGCGGCAGCATAGGTGCGGGCATGATCGGCGCTGACTTCCTTGTCGTCCTCGGCGTGAATGACAAGCACTGGCTTGGCGAGGTCGCGAACGCCACGCCCGGCATTGTAGTCCTCGAGTCTTCTACCGGTGACATGACCAACCTCCGCCTCAAGTACTGCCTGTGTCGCGGGATCAAGCTCCATCAGCCTGCCGAAATCGGCAAACAACCAAGCCATCGCACTCGGCGCACCGATCAACACCAGGCGGCCGGGCAGGACCGGCTCGATACCGGGCAGAAAACCAGCCGCGGCAATTGCGATGGAAGCGCCGCCGAACGAATGGCCGACGGTGGCATCGAATGCGCCGAATCGCTCCGCCGCGGCAGCTATCGCCGAAACGGCGAGGCGCACATTGAGAAAGCGCCCCAGCGAGCGGCCATGGCCCGGCAGATCGAGCGAGATTACCTCGGCACCGGCACTAGCGAGAAAGGCGGTGAGCTCGGACACATATTCACTGCTGGAGCCCCAGCCATGCACGACAAGAAAGCGCTTGCGCCGGCCCTTGGCGCCGCCGTTGAAGCGATATGCCATCGCCCGTCCGCCCTGAAAGGGCAGCATGACCTCCTCGGCGGAACTCAGACGCGCCCTGCCCTCCGCATACGCGGCCTCCGCCTTGGCGCCCCGAGGCCGCCGCGACGGTGTCAGACAGAAAAGTTTGAAGGCAGCCTTGCCGGCAAGTCGCGGCGAAATCCGGCTGAGACTGGACAAGCCCAGCCGGGTGACCTTAAGCGCAAAGGATGGCATAGTGGGAATCCAATAATGTTCAATCATGAACAATAAAGTACAACGATGAACAAAAATCAATCCCTGCCCTGGGACCATCCGCGTTTTCGCAGCTGGATCGCCGTTGCCCGCGCCTGCCAACTCATGCAACAGTCGCTCGGCCGGGCGCTCGTCCATCTCGACATCAAGCCGCCGCATCTCGACATTCTCGTCAATCTCTTCCGTTTCGAGGGCATTTCGCAGCAGGAGTTGGCCCGCAAGCTGCTGGTCGGTCGCTCCAACATGAGCATGCTGTTGCCGCAAATGGAAAAACGCGGTCTGATCGAACGCCGGGGGGACAAGCACGACAAGCGTGTATTGCGGCTCTATTTGACCTTGGAAGGCCGGCGCGTGACGGAAGAGGCCATGGCCATTCAGACCGATCTCATCGACCGTATGCTCTCTGACGCACCACTCGATGAATGTGACATCATGACGGCGCATATGGAACGCATCGTCAGCCTGTTGCTGCGGGAAGAGCGTGAGCCTGCGGAAGCAGTCGGCGATCAGTGATTGCTCGGCGGCCGGGCCAACGGCACCGCACGGGTCAGCGAGGCGAACTCCCATATCGCCACGACGATAAGTACGGCCGTGGCAAGGATACCGAGCTGGTAGACATCGACCTGAGAGACCGCGAGAACCAGTAGTGCCAGCCCCGCAAGGCCCACAAAATGCGACAGCGGCGGCCGTCCTGTTGTCGCCCCTTTGAACCAGAGATTGCCAATGAGGAACACCGCCGGCCCGCCAAGGATCGCCGCGCCCGCACGCATGTCGGCTTGGTCATGCGGATGGGAGAATAGGAACTCATTGCCGACGACGCTCAGGATGATGCCGGCAAGAATCGGGATATGTGCATACGTGAAAGCCTGCCGCGCCAAACTGCCGGGTGTTTCGTCCTGTTCGATGCGATGGGCCGCACGTTCATGGCCGAACTGGAAATAGATCCACCACATGGCGACCGTACCAACGAAGACCGTAATGAATACCGTGACGATCAGCGGTGAAAGCGGCAGTTCGGCAAATATCTTGCCGGCCTGCAGGATCGACTCGCCAAGGCAGATGATGATGAAGAGCGCGCAGCGCTCGGCAAGATGCGCGCCGGAAACATCCCAATCCGACGTGCGCGACTTGCCAAGCCCGGGAACCGCGAAGCCGAAGGCAGGCGCGGCATATTCGATCGCCAGCGCGGCCAGCCATAGCGCCACGCGTGTCTCGCCTTCCATCAAGACGCCGGCGACCCAGAAGACGCCGGACAATATCAGCCAGCAAGTGATGCGAATGAAATTGCGATGATTGGCAGGGCTAACATCCTTGAGAGCATAGACTGTGAACAGCGAACGCCCAACCTGCATGAACACATAGGCGCCGGCAAAGAAAATGGCTTTCTCAGCAAACGCATCCGGAATCGATGCCGAGAGAACGAGTCCGGCAAACATCAGGACGAAGAGCATGATGCGCACCGGCATGCGGTCGGGATCGAGCCAGTTCGTTACCCAGGCAGTGAAAATCCAGACCCACCAGACGGCGAAAATCAGCATGCCGGCTTCGAGCGCGCCGAGAGGCGTGAAATGATCGCCGAGCGCATGCGAAAGCTGCGAGATCGAGAAGACGAAAACGAGGTCGAAAAACAATTCGACGAAAGACACCCTGCTTTCGCTTTTGCTGCCTTTGGCGCGCAGCCAGCTTCCCGGATCGCCACCTGCCATGCCTACCCCCTTACGCTAACGCTAATGCGGTTTGCCGGCCACGTCGCGGCTCAAGCCTTTTTCTTTCAGTTCAGCCTCATAGGCCGCGAAAAGCTCCGGGCCCTTTTCGCCGAGTTCACGTAGATAGGCCCAGGTGAAAATGCCGGTATCGTGCATGTCGTCAAAGCCGATGCGCACCGCGTAGTTGCCGGTCGGCGTCATCGACATGATCCCGACATTTCGTTTGCCCGGCACGGTGATCTTCTGCCCCGGTCCATGGCCCTGCACCTCGGCTGATGGCGAAAGGACGCGCAACATTTCCGCAGACAGGTCGAAGCTCGTGCCGTCGTTAAAGCTCACCACCAGACGATGGCGGTCCTTCGATACTCTCAATTCCGTGGGCCAGACGTCGCTCATCGATTTCCCTATGCGTTTCAATGCGTATCCGGAGAAGTAGGCCGCGACCCTTTCACGCGCAAGAGCATTCGAAAATGCATTTCCCTTGACGCAACAATCGCCTATGCACACATTAACATGACAACGGAGGTTTTCGTGAACAGCATTGTTGGCACGATAGACAACGGATCGCCGCTGGTGGCGGATGCATCACCGATGATCGACCCTTTCGGGCGGGCGGTCACCTATTTGCGCGTCTCCGTGACCGATCGCTGCGATTTCCGCTGCACCTATTGCATGGCGGAACATATGACGTTCCTGCCGAAGAAGGATCTGCTGACGCTGGAAGAGCTGAACCGGATCTGTTCCGCCTTCATTGCCAAAGGCGTCCGTAAGATTCGGCTGACCGGCGGCGAGCCGCTGGTGCGAAAGAACATCATGTTTCTGGTACGGGAACTCGGCAAGCGGGTTCAAAACGGCGACCTTGACGAGCTCACGCTGACCACCAATGGCTCGCAGCTCTCCCGTTATGCCGAAGAACTCTATGATTGCGGCGTGCGCCGCATCAACGTTTCGCTCGACACGCTCGATCCCGCTAAATTCCAGGCCATCACCCGCTGGGGCGATTTTTCCAAGGTGATGGAGGGTATCGACGCTGCGCAGAAGGCCGGTCTGAAGATCAAGCTCAATGCCGTCGCGCTCAAGGATTTCAACGAGGCGGAAATTCCCGAACTGCTGCGCTTCGCCCATGGCCGCGGCATGGATTTGACCGTCATCGAGACGATGCCGATGGGCGAGGTCGAGGAAGATCGCACCGATCGGTACCTGCCGCTCTCCAAGTTGCGCGCAGATCTCGAGCGGCAATTCACGCTCACCGACATCCCCTACAAGACCGGCGGCCCGGCCCGTTATGTCGAAGTCGCCGAAACCGGCGGCCGCCTCGGCTTCATCACGCCGCTCACCCATAATTTCTGCGAGAGCTGCAATCGTGTCCGTCTGACCTGTACAGGCACGCTTTATATGTGTCTCGGGCAGAACGACGCCGCCGACCTACGCACGGCGCTCCGGGCCAGCGAAGATGATACGCTTGTCTACGCCGCCATCGACGAGGCCATTACCCGCAAGCCGAAGGGTCATGATTTCATCATCGACCGCACCCATAACAGACCAGCTGTTGCTCGACATATGAGCGTCACGGGCGGCTGATTTCGGCCGATATCAAGACAAAAACGCCAGGCAACAAGCCCGGCGTTTCAATATTTTATCGTTATTGCCTAAAGTAACGCCTCAGGCGGCGCGATACCGGTCCACGCCATTGTCGTAGCCTTGGTATGTCTCGTCGCCATCGCCCGTGCGGAAACGGTCGATCTTATCGGAGAGCATGTCGACGCGTTGGCGCAGACCATGGATTTCGGCGTTGTTTTCTTCGACCATCGCCGCATTCCTTTGCGTAATCAGCTCGACTTCACCGACGGCCCGCGTCACCTCTTCGATACCAGTCGACTGCTCGGCGGTTGCGGCGGAAATATCGGCAACGAGCTTGTGGACACCGGTCACGTGCCCGATAATCTCGGTCAGCGCCGCTCCGGTCTGCTCGACCAGATAGACACCGTTCTGCACCTGCGCTGAGCTTGCTGAAATCAGGCCCTTGATCTCCTTTGCCGCATTGGCGCAGCGCTGCGCCAGTTCGCGTACCTCCTGCGCAACGACGGCAAAGCCACGACCGGCCTCCCCGGCTCGGGCCGCTTCGACGCCGGCATTCAGCGCCAGCAAGTTGGTCTGGAAGGCGATCTCGTCGATAACGCCGATGATGGTGGCGATCTTTTCCGACGAGCGGTTGATTTCACTCATGGCGCCGACAGCCTTGGCCACGACTTCGCCGGATTGGGTCGCATAGGCCTGGGTCTCGTTGACCGAGACAGCCGTCTGCTTGGCACGATCGGCGGTCGAACGCACAACATCGCTCAAGCGATGCAGCGCCCGTGAACTTTCCTCGAGGGCCGCCGCCTGCTGCTCCGTGCGGCGCGCCAGATCGTCGGCGGATGTGGCGAGATTGCCGGTACCGCCCTTGATCTCCTCGGCCGTGTGGCGGACATCCGTCAGGGTCTCGCGCAGGGCTTCGACAGCGTGATTGTAGGTGAATGCCATCTCGACGAAATCGGCGGAGAGGTCTTCGCGCATGCCCTCTTCCAGATTTCCGTCCGCAAGCTTGGAGAGAACATCTGCCAGCGCATTCAGTGCCTGCTTCTGCTCGGCTTCGATACGGGCGCGGTCAGCGGCACGCCGTGCAGCCTCCTCGGCCGACAAAGCGCGGGCACTCTCGGCCTCACGCTCCAGCCGGACGTTCTCCAAGGCAGCATCACGGAAGACGGTGACTGAGCGCACCATGTCGCCGATCTCGTCGCCGCGATTGCGGCCATCGATCGCCACTTCCAGATCGCCGCTTGCGAGCCGCGTCATGATCTCGGTAACCCGCTTCAGCGGACCGCGCAGCGTTTCCACCAGCATCAGGCCGCCGACAATGGCAAGCAACGTGCCGAGGATCATGGCAATGACAGAGACATTGGCGGAGCGCTCACTGTCTTCCTTGCCGATCTCCTGCGCCTGCGCAACGAAGCTGCGCAGCGATGTCATCGCATCCGCAAGCAGGCTATTGGAATCGACACGCGTTTTTTTCCAGTCGGCCGCAGTCTGCAGCAGATCCGCCGAGCCCTTGGTCAGGGTGTCGATCAAAGGCTGAGTATGGGCGGCAAAGTCACGCATGGTGGCATTGGTCTGACCGAGCGCCGAAATCTTAGCACCGACGCCCTGCAGGTCCTTCAAATCCACGATCACCGCATCGCGCGAGGCAGCGTCACGAACATTCTCCATACGTGCCGCGTGCAGCGTCAGGCGATCGGTGATGCCGAGCGCTTCGTCGACGTGATCCAATAGCTCTTTCTGGCCGTCGATGATCTTGTCGAGGCTGACAAAGCGATCGGCGGCAGTGTCGCTATTCTTGGCCGATTGCAGGGTCATATCCCCTTCGATCTTCACGAAGCTCTGCAGGATCGGCCCCATGGCCTCGACCTTCTGGTCGGACGTGCCGCTGCCCTTCAGGACCGCATCAAGCTTATTGGCCGCATCGGCCGCGCTGTTGACCAGCCCGGCGCCACGCTTGGAGACCAGGGCTTTCGACGTGGCGACCTGTTTCAGAATGGCATCGGTGTAGGTCCGTGCATCGGAGATCTCCTCATCGGAATCGGCAGCCATCTGCACCTGGATGCGCAGGTTGCTCATCTTCTCCGACAGGCCCTTATAGGCCGCAGCATCATAAAGTAGTTCCTTGGCGAAGGTCTCCTTGTCGCTGAAGTCCTTGCGAATGATGTCGATCTGCTTGCCGGCCGCCTTGCTGCCGGCTTCAATGGCCAGCACCGCCTTCTGGATCGCATCGACATCGCTGTCCTGCTTCTGCTTTATATTCCAGAGGGTGGTGGTCTGAGCGTGCATCTTGCCGGCCAGATCGCTGACGGCAGCGATTTTGGCGCGCTGATCGTTGCTGAGCAGGCCGCTCAAACGCTGGACGCCGGCGGCCTGTGCATCAATCTTGCGGGCCAGCGCGTCGCGCGTCTCTTCGGATGGCGACGTGGTGAACTCCTGCAGAGCAGCCTGCAAATTCTCGAAATCGCTGATGTTTTCGATCGTCGCCCGCGTGACGGTCATATGGCCGTTGAGGATATTGGCCGTGTGATAGCCTACCAGGCCGACACCAGCGATCAGCACCACCAGCGGCACGACGAAGATGAGAACCTTGGTCACTATCCGGCGACTTTGCAGAAGACGATCAATGAAGAACATGCCACGCCCCAATCAAATTGGTATCCGGCGAAGGCGGGACAGTCATTCCTGCTGCGCTGCGGTATATGCTTCTGCCTCATGCAAAACTGCAGGCGAGCGTCGGGAAATAAGATTGAATAAGGATTAATCGCAGACACAAAAGGTTGTACCACCTTCGAAAAATCAGCAATCCGCTCGCGATTTTGCGATTTCAGCGCGAGTATTCCCGCAGTCAGCTCACAAATTCGTTGCAAGGCACAATCGAATTTGACCGCCGTTGCACCGCCAATGATTCCAATTTGCGGAAAAGCGCAGTAAGTCGAGCTGATATTTCTAAGGAATCGCTTTATGCCGCGGACGAAGAATACGCAAGGCGCACTCTACATGGCCGCAGCAATGGCCGGTTTTTCCTGCAGCGATGCACTGTCCAAGTCGGTCATCGCCGTGATGAATGCCGGCGAGATCATATTTCTCCGCGGACTCCTTACCAGCATCTTCGTCTATCTGCTTGCCCGAAATATGGACGCCCTGCGCTCCTGGAAAGTCATCCTGCAGCCGATGATCGCGCTGCGCGTCGTCTGCGAGGCGATCGCGGCGGCAACCTACATCACCGCGCTCGGCATGATGCCGATCGCCAACGCCTCCGCCATCCTGCAGGCATTACCGCTCGCCGTCACTCTCGGCGCGGCCTTGTTCCTGAAAGAGCCGGTCGGCTGGCGACGCTGGACGGCGATCGTCGTCGGTTTTGTCGGGGTGCTCATCATCATCCGCCCCGGCCCCGATGGCTTCACGACGGCTGCCCTACTCGTGGTCGCCAGCATGTTCGCCACCGCCGCCCGGGATCTGGCGACGCGCTGCGTCAGCAAGGATGTGCCGTCGCTTATGGTGACGGTATGCACCGCGATCTCCATCTCCATTTTCGGCGCCCTGTCGATCGTTCCGCTCGGCGGCTGGTCGCCGGTCAGCCTTGCCTCTTTCTCGCACATCCTGCTCGCATCGATCCTGGTGCTGGTCGGCTATCAATCGGTGATCCAGGCGATGCGTACGGGCGAGATCTCCTTCGTCGCACCGTTTCGCTATCTAAGCCTCATCTGGTCAGCATTGCTCGGCCTGCTATTCTTCGGCGAGATGCCGGATGCCTGGACCATGATCGGCTCCGCCATTGTCATCGCCTCCGGTCTCTATACATTCTACCGCGAGAGCAAACGGCAAGCGGCCGAGCGCGTCGCCCAGGAATCAGAGCCGCGTGTGCCCGCCTAAGGTCGCCAGCATGCCCGGCTTCATCATCGATCCCGCCGACATCCCGCCCTATCTGCTCGCCGGGGGCCGTTCCAGCCGCATGGGCGCGAACAAAGCGTTTGCGCTGCTCGGCGGAGAAAGGCTCCTGACGCGCATTGCAGCTCGCATCGGACAACAGCAGAAAATACCGGTCGCGCTGAATGCGGATAGCGACTGGCCGGATACGGTAGGGCTGCGGCTAGTTCCCGACATCATCCCCGGCAAGCTCGGTCCGCTTGCAGGCGTGCTCACCGCCATACGCGATGCGACGGTGAAGCACCCGCATGCATCCCATATCGTCACCGTGCCGATCGACAGTCCGTTTTTTCCTTCCGATCTGGTCGGCCGACTGGCTCAAGCGATCGTAAGCCGAGACGAAATCGCCATTGCCGCATCGCTCAGCCGCGATCATCCGGTGTTCGGCCTCTGGCCTGTCTCCATCGCCGACGATCTCGAAATCTGGCTTCTCAAGGATGACAAGCGACGCGTCAGGGATTTTCTCGCACGCCATACTGTCCGTACGGTCGATTTTGCCACGATCCAAACGCTGATCGGCCCCCTTGATCCCTTCTTCAACATCAACACGCCAGACGACCTGATTGCCGCAGAGAGATGGCTCGCGGCGTTGGAGCAGACACCATGACGACGAAACGACCCAAAATCTTCGGCATCGCCGGCTGGAAGAATTCCGGCAAGACCGGGCTTACGGTGCGGCTCGTTACCGAATTCACCCGGCGCGGCTACAGGATTTCGACCATCAAGCATGCACATCATGACTTCGACATCGACAAGGTCGGCGCCGACAGTTTTCGCCACCGCGAAGCCGGAGCGCATGAAGTCACCATTGTCTCCAGCACGCGCTACGCCATCATGCACGAGCTGCGCGACGAGCCGGAACCGAGCTTCGAGGAAATCCTGGCACGGCTCACGCCTTGCGACCTCATCCTGATCGAAGGCTATAAGCGCGAACAGATCCCGAAGATCGAAGCCCGCCGCTTGGAGGCTGCCAACCGCGAGCCTTTGGCGCCGCAAGACCCGCACATCGTCGCCATCGCCGCCGACCATCCGGTAGAAGATGCCGGCGCGCTGCCCGTCTTCGATCTCGACGACACCCTCGCGATCGCCGATTTCATCGCTGCGACGGTTGGACTTGGCGTAGCGGCAAAATGACAAAGGCCGCCGGTTTCCCGACGGCCTTTCGTATTTACGACAAGCAGAGCTTACTGGGTCGAAGCGACCGGACGCACCAATGCCGTGACGCGGCGGATGGTAACGCGACGGTTCTCCTGCTCAGGCCCCTGCGTATTCACCTTGAGATACTGCTCGCCGTACCCCTGTGTCGCCAGGTTTTCCGGTGGAATGCCGTAAACATCGGTGAGCACGTTCGCGACGGATTCGGCACGCTGATCGGATAGAACCAGATTGCTTTGCGGAGTGCCGACGGCATCCGTATGGCCTTCGATCAGGAAGGTCTCAGTCGGGTCTTTCTTGATGATCTTATTCATGGCGTCGGCAACGCCGCGCAGCGTACTCGCCTGCGACATCGGGATTTCCGCACTGCCCGTCGCAAAAGTGATCGTATCGAGATCGATACGGCGCACTTTGTCGCGGATGCGGGCGGAGTAACGCACTTCGTTCAGTGAATAGACCCGCTCCACAGGTTCGACCGGCGGTTCACGCAGGAAGTCGTAGTAATTCGCCTCACGATCCGTGCCGGTGTCGATGATGTACTGGTTCACCGGAATGCGCAGGCGCATCGGCGGCAAGTCGTCGCCGGGATCGCGGAAATAGTCGTCACGGTCCGGCTGATCCTCCAATTCCGGCGAATAGAACAGCACATATTCGCGGCCGCGCGCATCGATGCGCGAGCGCTGAATAACGTCGCCATAACGGTTACGCACGGTGACGATGCGATCGCCATCCGGACGATCGATGGTTTCGCGGTAGCGGTCGCGCGGAAGCTGCTCGTAGATCGGACGTTCGCCGTCGCGAACGAAGCGTTCGCTGTCGTCATGACGGACAACGTAGGTGTTGTCGATATTCAGGATGACACGGCCGCCTTGATTGCTGTTCGGCTGGACCGCAACGCCTTCCGGCGGCGCGAAATCCGGTCGGCGGTCGAGCCGACGGCCCTGCTCGCTGGTTATGGCTTCCATCCTCACGGGCTGTTGCTGCTGGCCGCTGACCGCGCGTTGCGCTTCGGCATCGGACGTCGGCGGCTTTGTATAAGCCGGCTGCTGTTGTACCTGAACGTTCTGTCCTTGCGCGGTCGGAGCTTGGCCAGTCTGGGCCTGGCCCCCTTGGCCGCCGGCAGCCTGCCCGCCCTGACGAAAGCCGCGCCGCGCTGCGTCCTTGTCGCTATCCAGCACGGCAGCGCCGTTCTGCACCGGCAGAATAACGGTCTCGTTGCTGGCAGCGGGATTTTCGGCGACTTTCTTTCGGCGCTCCAATTCCTGCGGCGAAACCTGCCCGCCGGCGGGAGCGGCTGTTTGGGCACCCTGCTGCACAGCCCCATTGGCGGGCGCCTGTGTCGCATTGCCCTGGGCAGGAGCGGCGGTTCCTACATTCGGCTGCTGTTGTTTGCCGATCTGCGGAGCCGCCTGGTTCTGCGGCTGAGCCTGAGGCTCGCTTTTCTGGACCGGCTGCTGCGCGGTATTGGCCGCGGGCTGCTGCCCGCCCTGCTGTTCATTCGGCAACAGCTTGGGTTTCTGCTGCTTGCCAGGCTCGGCCTGCTGGGTCGAAGGTTGTTGTTGAGCAGGCGCTGCCTGCTGCTCTGCGGGTTGCTGTGCCGGTGCTGCCGGTTGGCCCTGTGGCTGCTGGTGTTTCTTCAGCTCGGGCTGGGCTGGAGTCCCCGGCTGCGCCTGCTGGCTCTGAGACTGCTGTGCGGCCGGCGCTTGTTTCTGGGCGGGTACAGGCTGCTGTTCAGCCGGTTGCTGCGCCGGTACTGCTGGTTCGCTCTGCTGCTTCTGGTGTTTCTTCAGCTCGGGCTGGGCTGGAGCCTCCGGCTGAGCCTGTTGGGTCTGAGACTGTTGCACGGCTGGCGCCTGTTTCTGAGCAGGTGCAGTCTGCTGTTCCGCCGGTTGCTGCGCCGGTGCTGCCGGTTGGCTCTGCTGCTTCTGGTGTTTCTTCAGCTCGGGTTGGGCTGGGGCCTCCGGCTGAGCCTGCTGGCTCTGAGACTGTTGCGCGGCCGGCGCCTGTTTCTGGGCAGGTGCAGGCTGCTGTTCAGCCGGCTGCTGCGCCGGTGCCGCCGATTCGCTCGGCTGCCTCTGGTGTTTCTTTAGTTCGGGTTGACCCTGCGGCTGGGTTTCAGGCGCCACCTGCGGCTCGACGGCCTGCTGGGCCTCCTTCATCTTGCGCTGCGGCTCGCCTCCGCCCTGCTGCGCTGGTGCGGCCTCATGCTTCTGGCCCTGCGGCTCACCCTGTTCTGCACCACCTGGCTTCTTGCGCTTTTTCAGTTCCTCTTCGGACTGCCCATCCGGAGCCGCCTGCTCCTGCGCAACTTCGAAACTTGCATTGCCGTTGACGGCGACTGATTTGGCGGCATCACTGCTCAATGGTGCGACGGCCTGCTCGCGCAGCGCTGTGGCAGCGGCCGGCTCGAATGCCAGCGATAAGGACAGCAGTGGAAATGCTGCGCTGGCAAATAGTCTGGATCGCTTTCCCATAAATAGGGTCTCCTTTTCTTATCCTTATCCGCCAAATCACGGATATCAGCCCTCGGAGCTGATGCCGCATGATCCCGGCCGATTTTCGTTGCCCTTAGGGCTGAATCGCGGCAAGCAGTGATATGTTCCGAAAGGATTAAACAGGCTGAATTAACCCTGCCTGAACGCGTCGGACGGTTGCCATTCAGGTTTGAGAATAATGCAAGCGCTTTGGCAAACCGCGTGCGGTGCAAAAACGTCTTTGCAATTCCAGTTGCAATTTACGGAAAAAAAGTACGATTATCGCAAGCAGGCGGGCTACTCGCCCGCTCCATTCTGGCCGACCGCCAATAAAGAAAAACAGCTGCCGGCCGCCAACAGAGAGGATCAAAATGCGCATCTCCACTCGCCTTTTCGCTGCTGCGTCGCTTGCAGCGATGTCGCTTTTCGCCGGCGCCGCGCTCGCTGACGGCGATACGATCGTCATCGGCACCGACGCCACCTATCCGCCGTTCGAATCGCTCGACGCCGCCGGCAAGTTCATTGGCTTCGACATCGATATAGCCAATGCGCTTTGCGATCAGATGAAGGTCAAATGCACCTTCGTGAACCAGGATTTCGATGGCATCATTCCGGCCCTGCAAGCCAAGAAGTTCGACGCCATCGTCTCGTCCATGTCGATCACGCCGGAGCGTGAAAAGACCATCGACTTCACCAACAAATACTACAACACCCCGCCGGCCATCGCCGTGCCGAAGGATTCGACCGTGACCGAAGCAACCGATGCTGGCCTTAAGGGCAAGACCATCGGCGCTCAGTCCTCGACCACGCACGCCAACTATGCCAGCGCTCATCTGAAAGACGCTGAGCTGAAGCTCTATCCGTCGCCGGACGAATATAAGCTCGACCTCGCCAACGGCCGTATCGACGCTGTTATCGACGACGTTGTGGTTCTCTCCGAATGGGTCAAGTCCGATGCCGGCAATTGCTGCAAGATGCTCGGCACGCTGAAGATCGATCCGGAAATCAACGGCGTCGGCGCCGGCATTGGCCTTCGCAAGGGTGACACCGCGCTCAAGGACAAGTTCAACGCTGCAATCGCTGCGATCCGTGCGGACGGCACCTATAAGAAGATCCAGGACAAGTATTTCGACTTCGACGTCTATGGCGAGTGATCGCTTGTCGATTCTTTAGAAAATACGACGGCGGAAGCTTGCTCTTCCGCCGTTTTTGTTTGACAAACAATGTAAGAATAAGAGAAGCGCGGCAAAAGTCGCGAGGGGAAATATGGTATGGGCGGATTGTTTTCCGCGATTGGTTCCTTTTGGGTCTGGCTCGAGACTGTCTTCGATCCATTGTGCGGCCCGGTCGGGCTCTTCACGCTGTTTGCGCAAAACACCGTTATGGCCTGCGGCGATACCGGCTGGGGCGACGAGATTGCCGGCGGGCTGAAAATCACGATCACAATAGCCGTCCTGACCTTGCCGGTCGGGTTGGTCATCGGTTTTCTGGTGGCGCTGGCGCAGCAATCGGAAGAGAACTCCCTACGGCTTGCGGCCGGCGTGTTCACCACCATCTTTCGCGGCCTACCGGAGCTCCTGACCCTATTCATCATCTATTACGGCATACAGATCCTGCTGCAGACAGCCCTTGCCTATGTGGGCTATACCGGACAGGTCGAGATCAATGCCTTTGTCGCCGGCATGGTCGCCCTCTCGATCGTATTTTCCGCCTATTGTTCGGAAGTTTTGCTGTCAGCCTTCAGGGCGATCCCGAAGGGGCAATATGAAGCGGGCGATGCTCTTGGTTTTCACCGCGCCCGCACCATGCGCCTGATTATCCTGCCCCAGTTAATCCGCATTTCGCTCCCCAATCTCGGGAATCTCTGGATGAACCTGTTAAAGGACACGTCCTACGTTTCCGTCATCGGGCTTGCCGATATCATCCGCCAGACGGGTCTAGCCGTGCGAGCGACCAAGGACCCGTTCCGCTTCTATCTGGTTGCCTGCGCTCTCTATCTGGTGCTCGCCATCATTTCCTCGGCTGGTTTGTCTTACCTTGATCGCTGGGCCAAACGTGCGGAGTTTCGCCGATGAGCTATGCTGAAGCTTTGATCCCAGCGCAACCGGCACCGCCAGAGGCGATGAAAGGTGTCTCCAAAGCGCGCATTGCCGGTTATTTCTTCCTGGCACTCTGGGCGCTGCTCGGCATCGCGCTAATCGCGATGATGATCACCAATTGGGATAACGAAAAATTCTTCCGGTTCGGCCCCCGCCTTTTGCATGGTCTCTGGATCACGGTGAAGCTGGTCGGACTTTCCTTCATTCTCGGGGCAATACTCTCGATTCCGCTCGCTTTCGCCAGGATGTCGAAGAACAGGATCCTGAAGACCCTGACCTATTGCTATGTCTATCTCTTCCGCGGCACGCCTCTGCTGGCGCAGATATTCATGGTCTATTACGGCTTTCCACAGGCGCGCGGCTTCTTTGAGACCATCGGTCTCTGGTGGTTTTTTCGCGATCCTTTCTACTGCGGTCTGTTTGCCATTACGTTGAACACGGCCGCCTATCAGACCGAGATTGTGCGTGGCGCCATCCAGAGCGTTCCTCATGGCCAAAGCGAGGCTGCGGCGTCGCTCGGCCTTCACAAGCTCGTCACCTTCTACAAGGTCATCCTGCCGCAGGCGTTGATCGTGGCTTTGCGCCCCTACGGCAACGAGATCATCCTCTTGATCAAGAGCTCGGCGACCGTTTCGATCATCACCGTCTATGATCTGATGGGCGAGACACGCTATGCCTTCTCGCAGACCTACGATTACCAAACCTATCTCTGGGCGGCGATTTTCTACCTTTCCATCGTCGAACTGATGCGCAATCGCTGGGCTTGGATCGAGGCACATCTTACACGCCACTTGAAGCGTTGACCTTGGTAGCGGGCGGCATGTTTTGGCGCCGTCCACGCCGCTAGCAGCACTCGCGTTACAACGCTGCTATCATATTGATTTTTTAGAAAAAAATCTTTTTGTGCAACACTTTTATGAAGCTTGGGTTTACCATGAGGTGTTTCCATTTTTCCGCGACTTCAGAGCCGCGAAGAACAAATGGGAGCAGAAAGAGAGACCTCATGCACAATGACATGCAAAAGCAGTTGCAAGGCTATGGGCTCACGACGGCGCAGATCCTCTATCGCCTGCCCGATCATCCGCAATTTCTGCAGACCTATATCTGGCAGGACTACGATCTCGCCCCGAATTTCCCGGAGATGCGCAGCTTCCTGAAATTCTGGCAGGAGAAGCTCGACGGGCCTCTGCATTCGGTGCGTTATGTACACCGCCGGCTGATCTCGGCTACCGAATGGCAGGCGGTGAAGGGAGAGTTCATTCTGCACTAGCCTGGCTTTGCCAAGCGATCAGACATGTGCTTCGCCATGGGCGAAATCGCCGTCGTCCGGCCCACGGTGTAATGTGCCATAGAGGATGGAGGCGTAGAACAAAACCACCATAGCGATCACCAGCCAGCCGGGCACCGGTCCGAGGGCTGCGTTATCGACGATATAGCTCCACGAATGCGCCAGCTCTTGCGGCGCGCCTTCCGTTTGCAGCTTCGGCGTCGAGATTTTCAAGATCCACGCCAGCAGCAGGATCACATACATCCAGCAGTAGTTCCGCCGCAGCCGCCGCTGTATTGCCTCAAAATAGCCGAGCAGAACCCGCGGTGCACGCAGGCTCTTGGCAATCGATAGCGCCCAATCGGGATTGAGCTCGGCTTCGGGCGCCAGGATCTGCGCAAAATAGCTGCGCTCCAGTTGCCGCACGCGCGCTCGGTAGACATCAAAGAAGCGATAGCGTCGCGCCTCAATCATCAGCAGCAATGTGATCAGCATCATGCCGAACAGCAACACGCCATGATGCGACGACGGCGTCGACAGCGATACCGAAAGCAGCGCCGCCACTACGGTGATTGCCCAGTTCGACGTCCGATCGATGCGGTCGCGCCAACTGGTCATCCGCGCGAGCTCGCCGCGGTAATAATGGTTCAGCGTGTTGGTGATTTCCCCCGTGGTCTGGGGTAGCGGCGGCCGTTTGATGTCCGCAGTGCTATCCATGAGATGGGATGTGGTGAGCTCGGTGGCCATTGTTCTTTCCTCCCATTTCTTCTTTCGCGCAACGGCTTTATGGCCCGCCGCTGCTGCGGACGAATATTTTGCTCCTTCAACGCAACCATTGCAAAAGCCATTCAAGCGTCTTAAGGCCTCGTTGACGAATGGAAGGGCTGATACTCATGGCGAAGAAAAAGATCGACGAAGACGCGCTGGCAGAAGCCTATAACCGCGCCCTTGCGCTGGAAAAAGCCGGCGATATCGACGCTGCGGTCAAAGCCTATCAGGACGTGCTGGCGATCGATCCCGAGGACCATGGCGGCGCAGCCGTACGCATCGCCTCGATGGGTCGCGGCGAAACGCCGGTTAAGGCACCGGACGCCTATGTCGAGACCTTGTTCGACCAGCATGCCGAAGTCTTCGAGGACGTGCTTGTCGAGCAACTCGGCTATCACGTTCCGGTTCTCGTGCGTCAGCGGCTGCAAGCGCTCGGCCTCGGTCCCTTCAAGCGCATGCTCGATCTCGGCTGCGGCACGGGCCTGACCGGCGGCACGCTGCGCGATATCGTCGAGGACATCACTGGCATCGACATTTCCGAAAACATGGTCGAAGTCGCCCATGAGAAGGATCTCTATGAGACGCTGTTCGTCGCCGAGGTCGAGGACTTTCTCGACGACAATGATGAAGAGCCATTCGACCTGATCACCGCCACCGATGTGCTGCCCTATCTCGGAGCACTGGAGCCGCTGTTCTTTGGCGCCGCCGATAACATGACGCCGGGCGGTCTCTTCATCTTTTCCTCTGAAACCCTGCCCGAAAACGCGCTTGCCGGCCGCCCTTACATGGTCGGTCCGCACCAGCGCTTCGCTCATGCGGAAAGCTACGTGCGCGAACGTCTGATCGCGACTGGCTTCGAGCTGATCGAAATTACCGACATCAATGTCCGTATGGAAGACGGCCAGCCGACGCCCGGCCATCTGGTCATCGCGCGTCTCGCCGCGGAATAAAACGTCCTATGCAGGATGCCTGAGATAGTTATCCAATTGGATAACTATTCCTTGCTTGATGGCCTTCGATCTGTTACTTAGCCATTCAGATAAGTTTCAGCACGAAGCCTCGATATGGGAAAGGTCTTTGCATGTCCCTTATTCTCTACCAGCACCCCCTTGCCTCCTTCTGTCACAAGGTCCTGATGGCGCTTTATGAGAATGGCACGCCGTTCGAAAGTCGCGTCATCGATCTCGGCAACGAAGGGTCGCGCGCCTCCCTGCTACGGCTTTGGCCGATCGGGAAATTCCCTGTCCTGCGCGATGAGGCGCTCGACAGCACAGTTCCCGAGAGCAGCATCATCATCGAATATCTCGACCGGCATTATTCTGGCTCGACGCCGTTGCTGCCGCTCGATCCGACGGATGCGCTCTGCGTCCGCCTCTGGGATCGCTTCTTCGATCTATACGTCCAGGAACCGATGCAGGCGATCGTTGCCGACAAGCGCCGCCCCGAAGGTACCCATGATCCTCAAAGCGTCGCTCAAGCGCAGACACTATTGCGCACCGCCTACGGCATGATCGAAAAACAACTGGGCGAAAAACTCTGGATTGCCGGCGACGCTCTGACCATGGCGGATTGCGCCGCAGCGCCGGCATTGTTCTACGCCGAAACGCTTGTACCGTTCGACGAACAGCACGTCCGGCTGAAGCAATATTATCAGCGCCTGCTCGATCGTCCGTCCTTCGCGCGGGTTCTCAGGGAGGCCATGCCTTACTTCCACTTCTATCCCTATCATGAAAAACTGCCCGCTCAGTTCCGGCCGGAACGCTCGCATGCTTGAGGAACCCCTGGCACTCGACCGGATGTTCCAGGCGTTGTCGGATCAAAGTCGACGCGGCATGATCGATCGCCTTGGCCGCGGTCCCGCCTCGGTGACAGAATTGGCGCAGCCGCTCGCTATGGCGCTGCCGACCGTGATGAAACATCTGCACGTGTTGGAGACCAGCGGTCTGGTGCTTTCGGAAAAGACCGGCCGGGTGCGAACCTATCACCTGCGAAAGGAAGCGCTGGCATCGGTCGAGCGCTGGATCGCCGAGCGCAAGGCGGGCTGGAACAGCACCTTCGACCGGCTGGACCAGTTTCTGGCCGAGAATTCCGAGGAGACAGTTGTAAAATGATTGAGAAATCGACGGAACATACAACACTCACCATCGAGCGCCATTTCAAGGCGCCCTTGCCGCGCGTCTTCGGCGCCTGGGCTGTGGCCGAGAACAAGCGCCAATGGTTCGCCTGCCACGGGGATTGGACGCCGCTGGACTTCCAGCTCGACTTTCGTCCCGGCGGCAGCGAGAGCAACCGGGTCGCCTCGACGGACGGCGTGGTGCACGCCTATCAGGCCCGCTATATCGACATCGTGCCGAACGAGCGCATCATCTATGCTTTTGACATGATGCTCGACGATAAGCGCATCTCGGTGTCATTGGCCACCGTCACCTTCGCGCCGGAACCGGCCGGCACGGCGATGATCTTTACCGAGCAGGTGGTTTTCCTGGACGGTTACGGTGACAATGGCTCGAGGCTGATGGGCACGGAAATAGGCTTCGACAATCTGCGGCTCTATGTCGACGGCAACGAAACCAGGCCAAATTAGGCTGCTCGCACATCACCAAGGATAGCGGCCAGCAACTGACCTTCGAGTTCGGCCAGCGCCGGATTGCCGTGGCGGCGGGGATGCGGATCGGGAACGGCGAGATCGAGTACGATCCGCCCCTCGTCCAGCACGACGACCCGATCCGCCAGATGCACAGCCTCGCTGACATCATGCGTGACAAGCACCGCGGTAAAACCGAGTTCGCGCCAGACGCGGTTCAACAGCTCCTGCATGCTGATACGGGTCAGCGCATCCAATGCGCCAAGCGGTTCATCCAGCGCCAGGATGCCCGGTTTGCTGACCAATGCGCGGGCAAGTGCCACGCGCTGCCGCTGGCCACCGGAGAGCCGCGACGGCCATTCTCCGGACTTTTCCGCAAGCTGCACTTCCGAAAGCACCGCCGCAGTTTCGGACTGCGCCACCTGCCACGGGACACCCTCCCCGAGACCGACGGCGACATTGTCGGCAACCGAGAGCCAAGGCAGCAACCGCGGCTCCTGAAAAACGATGCGGGCATTCGGCGCCGCGTCACTTCCATCGGCAGTCTCAAATCGCAGGTGGCCTGCGGTCGGCTCATCGAGCCCCATCAGGATGCGCAATAAGGTGCTCTTGCCGCAACCGCTTTTGCCAATGACGGCGACGAATTGGCCGGCGGGAATGTCGAGATCGATGCCACGCAGCACACGATTATTTCCAAAACTCTTTTCCAGGCCCTTGATGCAGATGGCGGCAGCGCCTGTCTTGGGCTGAGTGTCCTCGGAGGGGTCCGATTGAACGCGTTCCAATGCGATAGCGGTCATGGGATGCTCCTCAATTCTGATAGGCCGGATTCCAGCGCAGCGCCCTGCGTTCCAGCGCACGGGCAACGACATCGGCGAGCTTTCCGAGCACGGCATAGATGACCAACGTCAGCACTACGACATCGGTCATGCCGAACTCGCGGGCATTGTTGGCCATGTAGCCGATGCCCGATGACGCGGCGATCGATTCCGCCACGATCAGCGTCAACCACATGATGCCGAGCGCGAAGCGCAGCCCGACAAGGATCGACGGCAAGGCACCGGGGAAGATCACTTTCTTGAACAGGGTCCAGCCGCTCATACCATAGACCTGCCCCATCTCGATCAATCCACGGTCGACATTGCGAACGCCGTGATAAGTGTTGAGATAAATCGGGAAGAGCACGCCGAGCGCCGTCAGAAACAGCTTCGATTCTTCCCCGATCCCGAACCAGAGGATGACCAGCGGCACCATCGCCAGATGCGGGATGGTGCGCAGCATCTGCAGCGTCGTATCGGTCAGCTGTTCCGAAAGCCTCGATATACCGTTGGCAATGCCGAGCAGGAAGCCGATCGAGCCGCCAACGAGCAGGCCTGCAAAGGCCCGGCCGGCGCTGACCAGAATATTATGCGGCAACTGCCCGGAGATCGTCGTTTGCCAGAATGCCACGACGACAGCGGCCGGCGACGGCATGATGCGCGTGGATATCCACCCGACCGATGAGCCGAGCTGCCAGATCGCCACGACGGCAATAGGTAGCAGAAAAGGCAAGAACCGCTCCAGGGAGACAGCCGGCCGCGCCGGCTTGACCGGGTGAACCCGGCTCTCGGCGGCGGCGCGTACGAAGGGTGTATCGAATGCCGACATTGGGATCTCCCTGGAACGATCTCGTTAAGAGCCGGAAACGACTTTCAGATTGCCGCCATGGCTGCCGCCGGCAAAAATCTGTTTTGCGCCGAATTCGTTGCGGAAGCCAGCTCGCTGCTGCTCTCGGTTCAGCCCAAGTTCGGGGAACAGCAGTTCCGCGACGCGATAGGCCTCTTCCAGATGCGGATAGCCGGAGCCGATCACCGTTTCGATGCCGATGTCCTGATATTCACGCAGCCTTGCCGCCACCGTCTTCGACGACCCGACCAGCGCCGTACCGGCACCAGCACGCACGAGGCCAACGCCTGCCCAGAGGTTCGGCGAAACTTCCAGCCTGTCGCGGCGGCCGCCATGAAGGGCCGCCATGCGCTTCTGACCGACAGAGTCGGATTGATTGACGAACTGCTCCTGCGCTTCGCGGATCGTCTCGTCGTCAAGCTTGGAGATCAGCCGGTCGGCGGCGGCCCATGCTTCCTCATCCGTCTCGCGGACGATGAAATGCAGGCGGATGCCGAAGCTGATTTTGCGGCCCTTGCGAGCAGCGGCCGCTCGCACCTTCTCGATCTTCTCGGCCACCTGCGCCGGCGGCTCGCCCCATGTCAGATATTTGTCGACACGGCCGACCGAAAATTCGATGCCGGCATCCGACGATCCGCCAAAATATAGCGGCGGGCGCGGCGCCTGCACCGGCGGCAACCCGAGCTTGGCACCCGTCGCCTTGATGTATTTGCCGTCGAACGTCGAGGTGCCCTTCTCCAGCAGCTCTTCCCAGACGGTAAAAAACTCGTCGGCATGGGCATAGCGTTCGTCATGAGCGAGATGAATGCCGTCGCCCGCCAGTTCGGCAGGGCTGCCGCCAACCACGATGTTCAGCAACACACGACCATTCGAGACACGATCGAGTGTCGAGGCGAGACGAGCATAATAGGCCGGCGATGCCGTACCGGGACGGATCGCGACCAGGAATTTCAGCTTCTGCGTCTGCGCTGAGAGCGCCGCGGCGGTGACAAACGACTCCTCGCAGGAGACGCCTGTCGGCAGCAGCACGCCGGAATAGCCAAGCCGATCGACGGCCTGCGCGATCTGCGTGAGATAACCTATTTCCGGCCCGCGATTGAGATCGGTCGAGCCAAGATAGGTGCCGTCGCCGGAGGTCGGAATAAACCACAGGAAGTCGATGGGTTTGGCAGTCTCGGTCATGATGTTTCCTGTCTCCTGGACACGCTTGATCGGGAGCCCGCTTCTCAGGGCCTCTATCGCGATAGTGACATAGACTACTTATTATATCGACAATACAGATTTTCTATTGTTGCCGGTGTAGCGGAATATTTTTCCCCGCTGTGCCCCGTGCCCACTGTGTTTCAAGCGCAGTGGACATCGGCTGTGTCGGATAAGTCCCAGCTGTTCAACTCGCCTTCGGCCTCCACACGATATCGGCGACAGCAAGCTTTTTCGGCACGATGCCCGACCCATAAAACTCGTCCGCTAACCCCTGCTGATAGGCGATTGCGTCGTCACTGATGGTCGAAACACCGCCAAGATTGAAATCGGGGCGCGTCAAGGTCACCCGGGTCACGTCGGCAGGTACACCGGTGATCGCGGCGAGCGCTGCGACGGTATCATCGAGATGAGCCTGTGCATCAGCACCGACCTTGGCGAGTTCATCGATCACATCCACAATGACCTGCGGATTGTCCTTGGTGAAATCTCCGTTTGCCAAGAAATAGCTGAAGGAATCGACGATGCCCCGCGCCGTCGCCAGGATGCGAGTATCGGGATCAGCCTCGGCGATGGCGAGATAGGGATCCCAGATCGACCAGGCGTCGATCGCACCGGTCTTGAAAGCAGCGGAAGCATCCGGTGGCGCGAGATCAAGCGCCTGGATGTCATCCACCGTCAGACCGCCCTTGCGCAGTGCTTTCACCGTGACATTATGAGCGCTCGACCCGCGCTTGAACGCAACTTTCTTGCCCTTGAGGTCGGAAAGCGTCTCTATCGGCGAATCCTTGCGCACCAGGATGGCCGAGCCCTCCGGGCTTCCCTTGTATTGCCCGACATAGAGCAGATTGCCATTGGCGGCCTGTGCGAAAAGCGGCGGTACATCGCCCGTGGCACCGAAATCGAGCGCACCGGCGCCGAGCGCTTCCAGAAGCGGCGGGCCAGAGGTGAACTCGGACCACTCGACGGAGATACCGCGATCGGAAAGCCGCTTTTCCAGCGAGCCCTTGCGATTGGCGAGCGCCAGCACGCCATTTTTTTGCCAGCCTATGCGGAAGGTCGTTGCCGTCGCGGCGCGTGCCGGCCGGAAGGACGGCAGCACTAAGGCCGCTGCCGTGGCGCCGAGAAGGCTAAGTGTCTGTCTGCGCGAGATCATCGAAAGTCCCTTTCCCCAACCGGGCCGGGATGTTTCCTGCGATCGCCGGCTCTATTGTCAATGTCTAAGAATTGCAAATCCATAGATTATATCGACAATTGATATTGTGAATTTCTGCAATTAAGGCGAAATTCGATTTCGGTGAGAGACGAAAACACGGAATTATCTTCCAAGACTTGTGAGACCGCGACAAGTTTGCCGACAAATCGGTCTTCCGTCCCTCTCGCCTTTCCGCTAAGCCTTCAGGCAAAATTTTTGGAAGGAGTCTCGCGAATGGCAAGGGTCGCATTCATTGGCATGGGCGTCATGGGCTATCCCATGGCAGGGCATCTGAAGGTCAAGGGCGGTCATGACGTCACCGTCTATAACCGCACTGTCGCCAAGGGAGAGGCTTGGGCGAAACAATTTGACGGCAAGTTTGCCCCCACCCCTGCCGCTGCGGCCGAAGGCGCCGATTTCGTCTTCACCTGCGTCGGCAATGACGAAGACCTGCGTTCGGTAACGACTGGCAAGGATGGCGTACTCTCCGGCATGAAGGCGGGCGCAATCCTGATCGACAACACCACAGCAAGCGCCGAGGTCGCTCGCGAGCTCTATGCCGCAGCCAAGGAAAAAGGCGTGGACTTCATCGACGCCCCTGTCTCCGGCGGCCAGGCCGGCGCAGAAAACGGCGTCTTGACCGTCATGTGCGGCGGCGATGAGGCGGTGTTCGAAAAAGCAAAGCCGGTGATCGATGCCTATGCCCGCATGGTCGGCCTGATGGGCGCCGCCGGCGCAGGGCAACTCACCAAGATGATCAACCAAATCTGCATCGCCGGCGTCGTCCAGGGCCTTGCCGAAGGCATCCATTTCGGCAAGCAGGCCGGCCTCGACATCGAAAAGGTAGTGGAAGTCATCTCCAAGGGTGCGGCTGGTTCCTGGCAGATGGAAAACCGCCACAAGACCATGAATGTCGGTAAATACGACTTCGGCTTTGCCGTCGACTGGATGCGCAAGGATCTCGACATCGTCTTGTCCGAAGCCCGCCGCAACGAGGCCAAACTGCCGCTGACCGCCCTCGTCGATCAGTTTTACGGCGACGTGCAGGCCATGGGCGGCAATCGCTGGGACACGTCGTCACTGCTGGCAAGACTGGATAAGAAATAACGCAAAGCAATCCGTCCAAAGACGGTTCTTTACAGAGCGCTATTGTTAAAAATGGCGCTCAATCGTCGCTCGATTTTGCATTCTCCAGCATCATGTAATCCAGCGGCAGCTCCGTCGAATACTTGATCTGCTCCATTGCGAAGGCCGAGGAGACATCGCGGATTTCGATCTTGGCGATCATACGCTTGTAGAAAGCGTCATAGGCCGCAATATCCGGGACGACGACGCGCAGGAGGTAGTCGACGTCGCCGCTCATGCGATAGAATTCCACCACTTCCGGGAAATCGGCGATCACTTCGGAAAAGCGCTTCAGCCATTCGATCGAGTGGCTGTTGGTGCGGATCGAGACGAAAACGGTGACCTTGGTATTGACCTTTTCGGGATCGAGCAGCGCCACGCGACGGCGAATGACGCCATCCTCTTCCATCTTCTGGATACGGCGCCAGCATGGTGTCGTCGACAGCCCGACCTTCTTTGCAAGATCGGCCACGGCCAGAGTGGAATCCTCCTGCAGCAGACGCAGGATTTTGCGGTCAAGACGGTCCATTTCGATTGCCCTTTCGAATTATATTCTCTCTATAGCGCATTTTTACCGGAGGAAAAGAAACTTGTTTCAAGAAACAAGGATTTTCACACGCTCCCGCAATACTGGCAGCAATTCCGTCTCAAACCAGGGATTGCGTTTCAACCAGCCGCTGTTGCGCCAGCTCGGATGCGGTAACGGCAAGACGGCGGGCGATTGGTTGGTAAAGAGGTACCGCCGCCATTCCGAAACGGTTTCTGTCATCGATGCCATTCGTCTCGGGCCGAGATGCCAAGCCTGAGCATATTGACCGATGGTCAGGACGAGTTCGATTTGCGGCATGGCATCCATGGCTCTCTGCCGCCAAAGCGGTGCGCATTCCCTGCGGGGTGGCAAATCACCACCAGCAGCGTCATAGCCAGGGAAGCAGAAACCCATTCCCATGATGGCGAAATGCTCGACGTTGTAAAAGCTGTCGCGCTCGACGCCCAACCATTGCCGCAGCCGGTCGCCGGATGCGTCGTTGAACGGCAGGCCGCTTTCATGTACCCGCAGCCCCGGCGCCTGCCCGGCGATCAGGATGCGCGCCGTCGCCGACAACACGGCGACCGGTCTCGGCTCATGCGGCAGCCGATCCGCCTCCCCGCGTATCGGCGCGTCGCGGCAGACACGGCAAACCGCGATGGCTTTGCGCAGCGCCTGCAATTCTTCTTCCTGCGCCATCACCGATCCCATCCGACAAACCGTCGCAAATAGTCTCCCAACCCGGCTAACGGATCGCCGCTCCGGGCGCGTTCCGCCTGCTCTTCCCGCCGATAGTCGCGCGGCCGCTCGAAATCGCCGGCCCAAAGCCCGGCCCTCGCCTGCCGCGCCGCAGCCTCCTCCGCGGCGTAGCCGCCATAAGACACGGCCATGCCGCTGCGCACCATCGCGCTATTGATGTCGACGTCGCCAGCTTTGCAGGTCACCAACAGCCGGCCGTAGCGGTCATGTTCGCTCCCCCGACATTCCGCCGGAGCCGTCTTCATTAATTTATCAAGTGCTTTGCGCGCCTCTTCGCCGCAGGCCCATCCAACATGATCGCGCTGACATTGCTGCCGATATTCCGGCGCATCGATGCCGAGCAGCCGCAGACGGTCACCGTCCTGGGCGAGCGTATCGCCGTCAACGACATAAAAACTGCCAGTTTGAATGAGTTCTGGGCGATTGTTCATCTTCAACGCCAGCAAGGCGATCAGCCCCAGCAGCGCGAATGTGGTTACGCCGTCACGAAACAGGCGGCCGAACCGCGTCACGCTTTTGCCTCCTTAAAGAACAAACCCTTGGCAAAGATGGCAAACAAATCATTTCTGAGCAGCATCTTCTTAAGGTTTGGCCGGTAGTCTGTAGCCCTAGGCAGGCCAAGTTTCAACGTATCCATGAGCACCGGCGTCAGCACATCGACAGATAAGATCATCGTCGACCGATCGCGCAGTCACCGTAACCGGGCTGTGTCGAAAGCGGTGCGGCAGACGCGTGAGCGCCTGCAATCCGGCCACAGCCGGAGCTTCGATCCCGAAATCATGATGATGCATGTCGACACCCTCCTACAGGGTGCCTCGGTTATGCCGATCTTCGTCATCATCGTCGCAGCGCTCGGCGCCTATCTAACACGCGACGCGCAGATTTTCATTTGGGCCATCCCGACGCTCTCGGCACACGCCATCAACATGCTGCTCGGACGCCGCGCGAAGAAGCGCGAGATGACGGCCGAGCGCACCCGGAAATGGCGCCAGATCTTGTTGCTTGGCCAGCTGCTCATCGGCTTTTGCTGGGCGTTCTTCGCCATGCAGAACTGTTCGACCTGCGGCGGCGACAGCTTCGTGCTCTATAAGAGCGCAACGCTGCTGGTGGCGATTTGCGTCACTGCCATGGCAAATTTCATGCTTCCGCGTGCCGTGCCGTTCTCGTTTGCGCCAGCAACCGTCGCGCTCGCCGTCAAAGCGGCGCTGACGCGCAATCCGCTCGACATCGCCCTGACCGCCGCCGTCGCCGTTGCCGTCATCTTCTTCACCTTCATTACCAACAGGATGTTTCAATCGAACCTGAAGATCCTCTCGTTCCAGTCGGAAAAGGACGATCTGATCGCCGAGCTGGAAGTCGCGAAATCCATGTCGGATGAAGCACGCCGCCGAGCCGAAGAGGCGAACCTCGCCAAGTCACGCTTCCTGGCCTCGATGTCGCACGAGCTCAGAACGCCGCTCAACGCCATCCTCGGCTTTTCCGAGGTCATGTCGGCGGAGGTGATGGGACCGCTGAACAACGCCACCTACCGCGAATACACCACCGACATCCATCGTTCGGGGCAGCATCTGCTCAACCTGATCAACGAGATTCTAGACCTATCGCGCATCGAGGCCGGTAAATATGAGCTGAACGAGGAGGCAATCTCGCTACTTGATATAGCGGAGGATTGCATCGGCATGGTGCAATTGCGCGCGCGTGGCAAGAACATCTCCATCTCGCCGCAGTTCGAGCCTGAGCTCCCTTCGGTCTGGGCTGATGAGAAGTCCATGCGCCAGGTGATCCTGAATCTTCTCTCGAATGCGGTGAAATTCACGCCGCAAGGCGGAGAGATCACCGTCAAGGTCGGCTGGACCGCCGGCGGCGGGCAATATGTCGCCATCAAGGACAATGGTCCCGGCATTCCCGAGGAGGAAATACCGGTAGTCCTGTCCGCCTTCGGCCAGGGTTCGATCGCCATCAAGAGCGCCGAACAGGGTACCGGCCTCGGCCTGCCGATCGTTCAGGCGATTCTTGCCAAACATGACGGCCAGTTCATGCTGAAATCCAAGCTACGAGAGGGCACGGAAGTCATCGCCATCCTGCCAGCCAAGCGCGTACTGCAAAGCCTGCCCGCCATCGAGGACGCGCCTTTGGTCGAGCGCCGCAAAAAGAGCTTTGCCTGACGTTCAGGCTACAAAGCGCAATGCATGTCGCGCAAAAGTGTGCGGCGGTTTTGCGAAAACGACATGCAAAAACAAGAAGCTAAAGCGTGGGAGCGAATCTGAAAGATCGCGACGAGCTTTAGCGGAAAAACAGGTGGCTGGTGATGGTGTAAAGCAGATAGAGGCCGGCGGCGACCAGCATGCAGAGAACTGCGAAAGAGCCGAGATCCTTGGCATGCTTGCCGACGTTCGATATCTCGGGCGAAATCCGATCGATGACTTCCTCGACCGCGGTATTCATCGCCTCGACAGCAAAAACGCCGAGAAACAGCACGACGGCAATCATGATTTCCGCAAGCGTTGCCCCGACGACGACGAGCAGGATCAATCCAGCGGCTGCGAACAAAAGCTCCTGCCGGAAAGCCGATTCCTGCAGCAGGCGCTGAAAGCCGCCCCAGGAATAACCGGCGGCCGCGAGGAAATGCCGGATTCCGGTTTCCTTGTTTACTGCTGATTTTGAAAACTCGGCCATTCCCGCCCCGCTTGCAACGTTCTAACCCGCAATCTAGCAGCCTTGCGAATACCGTCTTGTCATTTTCCAAGCAAGCCGATGACTGAGTCGACCAAAGAAATCATTACAGATTTATGACATAAATCAAAAGTCGGTCGGAATTTGGGAGGCGGGGCGCTGAATGGCAGCACCCCGCCGTTTCGTCCATTAATGTTTGTTCGCTACCCCGGCACTCTCAAACGTCGCCATGCCGGAATGGCAGGCGGCGGCGGCCTTGACGATACCGGCGGCGAGCGCCGCACCCGTGCCTTCTCCAAGCCGCATGCCGAGCGCCAGCAACGGCGTCTTGCCGAGCTTGTCGATGGCTTTGAGATGCCCCGGCTCAGCCGAAACGTGACCGATGAGGCAATGGTCGAGCGCAGACGGATTGGCGGCTTTCAGGATCGAGGCAGCGGCGGTCGCGACGTAACCGTCGATAATAACAGGGATACGCTCCATGCGGGCGGCGAGGATGGCGCCGGCCATGGCCGCGATCTCACGGCCGCCGAGGCGGCGCAGCACTTCCAGCGGATCGGAAAGATGGTCGCGATGCAGCGCCACGGCCTTTTCCACGGCGGCGATCTTGCGCTTCAGCATCTCGCCTTCTGAACCGGTTCCGGGACCAACCCACTCCGCCGCCGTGCCGCCATAGAGCGCATAGTGGATGGCGGCGGCGATCGTGGTGTTGCCGATCCCCATTTCGCCGACGCAGAGCAGATCCGTACCGCCTGCAATGGCCTCCATGCCGAAGGCCATGGTTGCGGCGCAATCACGTTCGCTGAGTGCCGGCTCTTCGGTAATGTCGGCGGTCGGGAAATCCAGCGCCAGGTCGAACACCTTCAGGCCGAGATCATAGGCGACGCAGATCTGGTTGATCGCAGCGCCGCCGGCCGCGAAATTCTCCACCATCTGCTGCGTTACCGCGGGCGGAAACGGCGTGATGCCCTGCTTGGTAACGCCGTGATTGCCGGCAAAGATCGCCACCAGCGGGCGGTTGACCGCGGGCGGCCGGCCGGTCCAGGCGGCGAGCCAGAAGGCAATCTCTTCCAGGCGACCGAGAGCGCCCGGTGGTTTGGTGAGCTGCGCGTCACGCTCGCGCGCCGCCACCAGCGCTCGGGAGTCCGGGCCAGGAAGGTCGCGCAGCAGCGTGCGGAAATCGTCGAATGGCAGGCCGGTAACGCTCATGAATGCCGTTCCTTGTCTTTTGATCTCAAATCAGGTTCTTTGCGTGCCACTCTATTAGTCGCCAGCACTGATGCGAACAACTCCAAAAACGCCCGATGCTGTCGCAGGAATGACGGGGAGCGGATGAATATTTCGGAATACACAAGCGATATCGCGCGCGCCGTCGCCTTCTTGAGCCGTATTCCAGTGCCGTCTTCTTTCTTCGAAGGCTATGACGGCAGGCTCGCCCGTGTCTCCCGTACCTTCCCCCTCGCCGGCTTGCTGATCGCCTTGCCCGCCGCGATCGTCTTCGCCCTGCTGCTTGCCTTCCAGGCCGACCCGCTGATGGCGTCGCTGCTGGCGCTGGCCGTCCAGACGATGACGACCGGCGCATTACACGAGGACGGTCTCAGCGACACCGCCGACGGCGTTGGCGGTGGCAAGGATCGCGATAGGGCGCTCACGATCATGAAGGATAGCCGCATCGGCACCTACGGCGCGATCGCGTTGATCCTCTCTTTCGGGCTGCGCGCCGCAGCGCTTGCCGCCATCGCCAGCTACCTTGCACCCTTCGCCGCAGCCCTTGCTTTGCTGGCTGCGGCCGTTCTCAGCCGCGGCGCCATGGTCTGGCATTGGTATGTTCTGCCTGCCGCCAAGCCGGACGGAGTTGCCGCCTCGGCCGGCAAGCCGGATTACGGCGCAATGCAAATGGCGCTCATTACCGCGCTGGTGCTTTCAGCTTTTCTGCTCTGGCCGAGCCTCAGGCTTCCTGGCTTTATCCTGTGCCTTTTTGTCACGGCGGCTGCGGCTTTTCTTTTTACCCGGCGAATACGCCAAAGGCTTTCCGGTCACACCGGTGACACCGTCGGTGCAACACAGCAGATTTGCGAGATCGCCGTCCTCTGTACCCTTGCCATGTGCGTTTGAAGCATCGATATATATGCCCTTATGCTAACACCCTGCATCCTCGTTTGCTCCATCGACACCAACACCGGCTATTGCTTCGGCTGTGGGCGCACGCGCGAAGAAATCGGCGCATGGATGACCTACAGCGACGACGAGCGGCGGGAAATCATGGATGTTTTGCCGGAGCGCCTCGCCACCGTCGAACGCAAGCCGCGCCGCGAGACCCGTCGTCAGCGGCTGGCGCGGGAGCGCAGCACCATATGAACCGCCTGAACATCGCGCTTGCTGTCATTGGTATCGGCCTCGCGCTCCTCGTGTTCAACAATAGCAGCGGTACGACCTTGGGCATGGACAATAACGCCTTCGCCGGCGTCGTCTATCTGGTACCGCTTGCCCTGGTCATCGGCGCTGGCGTCTGGGCCAGCCGCCATACGGCTAGCAAGTCCCTGCGCAATCTGCTGATCTGGCTGGTCATCATCATGGCTGTGGCGACGGCTTATATTTACCGTCGCGATGCCCAGCAGGTCGGCGACCGGCTGTTTGCAGGCCTTGTGCCTGGCCACGCCGTCGTCGTCACGACCAGCGAAGGAGGCCAGGAAGTAATCCTGCACAAGTTGATGAACGGCCATTTCGAGGCGCAGGTGATGATCAACGGCCAGCCGATCGACATGCTCGTCGATACTGGCGCCAGCACGGTTGCCTTGTCGCAGAGAGATGCCGCGCGCGTCGGTATCATCCCGGAAAACCTCACTTATTCCATGACGGTCGTCACTGCCAACGGCAGGGCCAGGGCTGCACCCGTTGAACTTGGGTCCGTCGCCATAGGCCCAATTCAGCGCCACGATGTCAAAGCGACCGTCGCAGAAGACGGCAAGCTCGACCAAAGCCTGCTCGGCATGAGCTTCCTCGAAACATTGGGGTCGATGCAGATGCAGACGGATGAGCTGCGGTTGAGGGATTGAAGACGACATTGAAAGTCTGAGCATCATACTTCGATCATACCCGAAGCATCATGTACCAATCAGACGCTAGAGACGGTGATGCATAGTCCATTATCGATCTCGAAAGCTCACCCTTCATGTCACCGACCAAAACCCATACGACGACGGAGCTTATGCTCCTGCTCATGCTCGCGACCTTCTGGGGCGCCTCCTATACTTTCATCAGGATCGGCGTGGCGACCATCCCGCCGATCACCCTGATCACTGCACGCACGCTTATCGCCGGCAGCATATTGTTTGCGGTCGTCCGCTGGCGCGGGCTGGCACTGCCGCGCGACCCGGCAATATGGCGTCGTTTTCTCATTCAGGCCTGCCTCAACAGCGTTATTCCTTTTACTCTCATTGCCTGGGCGGAACGCACCGTGGATGCCGGTCTGGCGACCATTTTGAATTCGACCACGCCGATTTTCACCTTCCTGCTGGCTGCGATCTTGTTTCGCAACGAACTCGTCACTGCACGCAAGCTGTTCGGCATTGCGATGGGACTGACGGGCATCTGCTTCATTATCGGCTTCGACGCCTTGAACGGTTTCGGCCAGCAATTGCCGGCGCAGCTTGCGGTCGTGGCGGCATCGATCTGCTATGCCGGCGCTGCCTTGTTCGGCCGCAATTTCAAACACCTAGATCCGATGATGCCTGCAGTCGGTTCTCTTCTCTGCGGCGCCGTCATGCTCATCCCGGTCAGCCTCCTTGTCGATCGGCCTTGGACACTCACGCCCGCCTTCCCGTCGATCATCGCTCTCCTGGCCCTTGCGGTCCTATCGACCGCACTTGCTTTCTCGATCTATTTCCGGCTGATTCAGACCCTTGGACCGATCGGCACTACCGCGCAGGGCTATCTGCGCGTCCCGATCGGCGTCACCATTGGTGTCGTCTTCCTCGGCGAGCCTGTAACTCCCACAGCCGGCATCGGTCTCGTCTGCGTCATCGTCGGGGTGATGGCCATGACGATGACATCGCGAAAGAAGGCCGTGAGAGGATAGAAAAGGGAGGCGCTACATCAGTAACGACAAATCATCCCACGCGATGATAATGTTGTCCGATCGCCAGATTGGCCCGGGATCGGTATAGCGCCCAATCATCCGTCCGCCCAGCGACTGATAGAATGCGATCGCAGGATCATTGCCGACGACGACGCCCAGCGCGGCGCCGGGATAGTGCAGGCCGGCAAGATGCTCCGCCAGTTTCGCCATCAGACGACGGCCGAGCCCTTGGCGCTTTATGGCAGGATCGACGTAGAGTGACCGGATCTCCCCTCGCCCTTCAAAGGCGGCCTGAGACGGCGCGCCGACCGCGCCAATGCCAACCAACCGATCGCCCTGTTCGGCAACAAGCACCAACTGGTGATGGCCGGGCTCGGCCAATGCGGCTGTCCATCTCGCCTGTCGACGGGCCGCATCGAGAGCGCGAAACGCTTCTATCGGCGCAAGCTCGCGATAAGTGTCACGCCAAACTGCGACATGCAGCTCGGCAATTGCCGTTGCATCAGCGACGGTGGCCGGTCGTGTCCGAATGTCCGCCCGTTCCGCCATTAGCTCCGCAACCGATAGCCCGTCTTGAAAATCCACCCCAAAGTCGCGAGGCAGATGACGAGGAAAAACGTGATCATGCCAAGGCTCAGCACCGGATTGACGTCGGCGATGCCAAAGAAGCTCCAGCGGAAACCACTGACAAGATAGAGGACCGGGTTCAGGTGACTGACAGCCTGCCAGAAGGGCGGCAGCATGTTGATGGAATAGAAGCTGCCGCCGAGGAAGGTGAGCGGCGGCACGACCAGCATGGGAATGAGGTTGAGCTGCTCGAAATTCCCGGCCCAGATGCCGATCATGAAGCCGAACAGGCTGAAGGTCACCGCCGTCAGTACGAAAAACAGTATCATCATGAAGGGATGTTGGATGGTGATATGCACGAAAAAGTTCGCCGTCAGCAGGATGATCAGCCCGATCAGCATGCCTTTGGTCGCCGCGGCGCCGACATAGCCGAGGATGATTTCCACCATGGCGACCGGTGCGGAAAGAACCTCATAGATCGTGCCGGTGAACTTCGGAAAATAGATGCCGAAGGAACCGTTGCTGATGCACTGGCCAAGCAGCGTCAGCATGATCAGGCCCGGCGTGATGAAAGCGCCGTAAGAGACACCTTCCACCAACTGTATTCGCGAGCCGATCGCAGCACCGAAGACGATGAAGTAGAGCGAGGTGGAAATGACCGGCGAGACGACGCTTTGCAGCAGCGTACGGCGCGTGCGCGCCATCTCGAAGGCATAGATGGATTTGATCGCCTCGAAGTTCACTTGTCTTCTCCCACCAGCGATACGAAGATGTCTTCGAGCGAGCTTTGCCTCGTCGACAGGTCCTTGAAATGAATGCCTTCGGCCGCCAGGCGCGACAGCAGCGCCGCAATGCTCGATTGCTCGTGCTCGGCGTCGTAATCGTAAACCAACGTCATGCCATTCGGCCCCAGCGACAAGCCGTTGCCGTCCAGACAATGCGGAACGGCGTCCAGCGGCTCCATCAGGTCGAGGATCAGCTGTTTGCGGCCGAGCTTGGCCATCAGCGTCTTTTTCTCTTCCACGAGCAGCAGCTTGCCGTCATTGATGACGCCGACGCGGTCGGCGATCTCTTCGGCTTCCTCGATGTAATGCGTCGTCAGGATGATGGTAACGCCGGAAGCCCGCAGACGTTCGACCACATGCCACATATCTTTGCGCAGCGTCACGTCGACGCCCGCCGTGGGCTCATCCAGAAAGAGGATTTCCGGCTCGTGCGACAGGGCTTTTGCGATGAGGACGCGCCGTTTCATGCCTCCAGAGAGCTGGCGCAGCATATTGTCTCTCTTGTCCCAGAGCGACAGGTCGCGCAGCACACGCTCGATGTGCGCCGGATTCGGCTTTTTACCATGCAAACCACGTGAAAAACTCACCGTGTTCCACACCGTCTCGAATTGGTCGGTCGTCAGCTCCTGCGGCACCAGGCCGATCATCGTGCGCGTTGCGCGAAACTCCCTGACCACATCATGGCCGCCAACGGTCACTGTGCCGGTACTCGGATTCGTGATCCCGCAAACGATGGAGATCATCGTCGTCTTGCCGGCGCCGTTCGGCCCGAGCAATGCCAGAATCTCGCCCTTCTCGACATCGAGATCAATGCCCTTCAGGGCCTGAAACCCGTTGGAATAGGTTTTGGTGAGGTTACGGATGGAAATGATCGGGGCCATGATGCAGGCGAAGTCCGGCTTTTCTGATTAGTTTTGCGGCGTTTGCCCGCTATATCGCCGCTAGGCGGCTTTTACCACCCCGCCGGAATGGAACAGTGCGTTCGCTTAAGGAAAAGAAACAGCCCGAAACCTGTCATCAAATCGTGACCTTAGTCGGGCATATCTTTCCTTAGGTGAGCAACGACTGCCGCACTCCGCCCAACGCCTCTTGGCGCCAGCGTTGGCACCTCAGATACTTCCATATTGATTGCCTTCGCATCCATATTGCACACGTCATTGCAACATGAAATTCTTTTCCGGAGCCAGCAAAGATCCCCTGTCGTTGCTGTGCGCCACTCCAGCCGGCCTAGCGCCGGCTTTTCTTTTTGCCGGCTACCGATATGAAATTGCCAGTTGCTTCGGCAATTTACCAATTGCCGTTGACGCCACAACCTGCCGGCGGCAGCGTCTTGTTTTCAAAGCGCGCCTTCAGCATCGCGCAGCCTTTGTCGCGGATCTGGCCTGGCATCATCGTGTTGAGACCGATGCCGACTTCATCGAACGGATTGTCTGCATAGGCGACATAGGCATACCAGCGCCCGCCGATCACGAGAACGATCGCCACGAGAGCGGCAATCAGCGCCTTCCCTAGACCTCTCTTCTTTCTCGGTGTCTCTACCATGCAGTAGGCCTCCCGTCTCGGTAGCCACAGTTAACTGCGATTCCGTCCGCAGGTAAACCAGGTTGCGCTCCCAGTAGGTCTGCGACGAAAGACCTGGTTACATGCTGCAGTAGCGCCGCCCGCCTCTGCGATCCCTGAGATCGAAGTGGAAATGGTTCCAGTGCTCTGGATTGCTGCCCGGGCCGAGCACGGTGTCGAAATATTTGCAACTGTCGCTGCGCACCGCCTTCAGCAGCGCACCTTCACGGAAGGAAAACAGTCCCTTCCTGCGGACATCGATCACATGGCCGTTCTTCAGGATAAAGGTGCCGACGTCGATGGCATTGCCATGGGCGTGCTCCGACATCGGATTGTAGCGCTGGTGGCTATTGTTCATCCGACGGCAGGAATAGCCGCCGAGCGGCACGATGGTGCCGATGCCCGTCCAATACCGCGTGCGGGCCGCCGGCGCCAATTCGTTCTTCACCCATTTGGCAAAGGCAAGCGTCACCTGACAGTTCAGCGTCACTGCCGGCTTGACGGCGATATTGCCGGAAAGCCCGCTCAGGGAAACCGGGTAAGGAACCTGGCAGGCCGGGCCATTGGAAATCGGCGGCTTGTCATCATAGACGACACCCATCCGCTGCAATTCCTGTCGGCAGGCGATCTCCGATGCAGGCATTGCGCCGCCGGGCAATGATTGCGGTGCCTCCTCCCGCTGTTCGATCCGCGGCATGGGATTGTCGACGCGTGGCAGCATCGCGACTTGGGTGCCAGGCTGACGCCGAATTGGCGACTGATTGAGTTCGGCCTGCGCGGCCGGGCGTTGGATGACGGAGCGGTTGGCCGGTACCGGCGTGTCGGAGCCGATACCGTCAACGACGGGTTGGTCGGTCTCGCCTTCGGCAATATTCTGCTCTTCCTCCTGCGCCAATCCGACGACCTGCCCGGATTGTGCTTCTTCACTTGGCCCGACGCCGAGTTCGGCGTCCATGTTGACGCCTTGGGAGGGCACGTCCGACTGCTGCGCCAAGCCCTGCTGCACGTCTGTTGTGGTCACGGCCTCATCGCCGCCGCCCATCGGCAAGCGGCCCTGTTTGGCGGCGGCTGAGGTAGGCATCGACGCGGCGCTCTGCCGGTTGCCGGAAAGATTGTAGCTGTTGGCGTAGTTGGCGGAAGCGGAATTAACGGGGGCTTGGTCGCCTTGATAGGTGAACTGGCTCGGCGCCACGCTGCGGTGTGGCTTGATTGAGCCGACACGGGTGCTGCTGTCGATATTCGAAGGCGGTACGAGGCTGTCGGCCGTACATGCGACCAGTGTCGACGACACCAGCAACGGCAATGCAGCCCGCCGCAGAAAGGACAAATACGCCATACTCTTGATCCGCTCCTGCTGCCCCAGCCACGGTCGGCAACGATTACAAATCTTAAATAAAAACGGTGAATGAATACTTACCGCCCAATGGAAGGTGGACGGCGCGGGCAGTCCCGAGGGGCGCGAAGCGTTTCGAAAAAGATCGTCTTCAATCAAGAGAGCTGTTGTCGAACGTGAACGAAGCCTTCCCCACGCCGCCTCGATTGCGTAGGCTGAGCGCTGGAATCAAGGGCTTTGCCGATAGGAGCGAGTGAATGAACGACAGCGTCAAGCCGAAAGGCGAGTTGACTTTGCGCACGCTGGCCATGCCTGCCGACGCCAATCCAGCCGGCGACATCTTCGGCGGTTGGGTCATGGCGCAGATGGACTTGGCAAGCGGCATTCGCGCTGCCGAGCAGGCCCGTGGCCGCGTTGTCACCGCTGCCGTTAAGGAAATGGCTTTCGAGCTGCCGGTGAAGATCGGCGATACGCTGAGTGTTTATACCCATATCGAACGTGTCGGTCGCACCTCGATCACGCTCAACGTCGAAGCTTGGGCGCACCGATCGCGCTACAACAAGTTGGAGAAGGTCACTGCCGGCACCTTCATCATGGTCGCACTCGACGAGAACGGCACGCCAAAGCCTGTTCCCGCTGAAGGCTGACAGGATGGAAGCCGCACGTACGCCCGAGGTCTACGTCTATATCAGAACGGTCATGAGCATGGTCATCGGGCTTTCGCTCGCCCAGCTCCTGATGCGCCTCGCCGGCTTCGTGCAATCGCCCGGCAAGCACCGCGTCTATCTCGTCCATCTCGGCTGGATAGCGTCGATGTTCCTGTTCATCATCCATTTCTGGTGGTGGGAATATCGGCTGCAGTCCGTGGCAGAAATCGGTTTTGGCGTATATCTTTTCCTCATCTGCTTCTGCTGCCTGTTCTATTTCCTCTGCGTGCTGCTGAACCCTCCCTCCATCGAGGATTATGGCGGCTTCGAGGAATATTTCATCTCCCGCCGTCGCTGGTTCTTCGGGCTCCTCGCCGTAACCTACGCCGTCGATCTCATCGATACGCTGCTGAAGGGCGAGACTTATTTCCGGTCGCTCGGCTGGGAATACCCGATCCGCAACGTTGTTTACATCGTCCTCTGCATCGTCGCCGCCATCACCGCCAATCGCCGTTTCCAGGCGGCATTTGTAACGATTGGGCTGATCTACCAGATTACCTGGATCTTCCGCCTCTATGACGTGCTTTCAGGTTGATAGGCAGCCGGTCACGCAAGGAACGGTACCGAGCCCGATGATGTCGGTAAAACTGCTGCCATCTCCATGTTCTACAACCCTCGAATATCAGCTTGCAGGCGGGAGGACGTGTCTTTGAAGTTCAACAGCTTTGCATTTGGATTGGCGCTTACTCTTTCGTTCATTCCGTTTGCTTATGCCGATGACCCCGCGCCGGGTCCGGGTGATACTTCGATCGCCCTGAAATATTGGGTGCAGTTCGCAAAAGAGGGGAATGCGGCCGCCCAATATGGCCTCGGCTATCGCTACGCCAACGGCCAGGGCGTCGAGCATGACGATGCGCAGGCGTTCGAATGGTATCAGAAGGCGGCAGCACAGGGGAACGGCCAGGCCGAATACGCCCTCGCCTATATGTATTCCAACGGTCGCGGTATCGATAAGGACCAGAGAGAAGCCAATGCCTGGTACCGCAAGGCCGCCGAACAAGATAATGCCGATGCGCAATATGCCATCGGCTATTCCTATGCCAATGGCCACGGCATGGATGTCGACAATGAGCAGGCGGTCAGCTGGTATCAGAAATCCGCTGCCCACGGCCAACCGCAGGCGCAGAATGCCCTTGGTTACATGTATTCGCATGGCCTCGGCGTGCGCGAGGACGATACAATCGCGCTCGGCTGGTATCGCAAGTCGGCCGATCAGGGCCGTAGCGACGCGCAATATATGCTCGGCTACATGTATGAAAACGGCCTCGGCACAGCCGCAGACCAAAGCCAGGCCTTAGAATGGTATCAGAAATCGGCCGACCATGGTGACGCTCAGGGCGAATACGCTCTTGGTTATGCCTATGCCAACGGTCGCGGCGTCGATCACGATGATGCTCAGGCCTATTCCTGGTACAAGAAGTCCGCACAACAAGGTCGTGCCGACGCGCAATACGCGCTCGGTAACAGCTTCGCCGGCGGCCTCGGCGTTCCCCGAGACGACAAGCAGGCGTTGCAATGGTATCGCAAAGCGGCTGACCAGGGCCGCGCCGATGCCCAATATGCCGTCGGCTACGTCTATGCCAATGGCCGAGGCGTTCCGGTCAATGATGACGTCGCGGTCGAATGGTATCGTAAGGCTGCCGATCAAGAAGACGCACTAGGCGAATATGCCCTCGCCTTCATGTATGCCGGCGGCCGCGGCCTTCCCAAGGATTTCGGCAAGGCGCTGGAATGGTATCGCAAATCGGCCGATCAGGGCCGCTCGGATGCGCAACATGCGCTTGGCTCCATGTATGAGAAAGGCCAGGGTACGTCGCCGGATAAGGCTGAAGCGGCTGCTTGGTATCGCAAATCCGCCGACCAGGGCAATTCGGAGGGCCAATGTTCCCTCGGCTATCTCTATTACAGCGGCGAGGGCGTTCCCAAGGACTACAGCCAGGCCGCCGACCTTTTTCGCAAAGCCGCCGAACAGGGTGATGCCCGCGGTGAATACGGCCTGGGATACATGTACTACAATGGTTACGGCGTGCCGAAGGATAGGAAGCAAGCTTCCGATTGGTTCCACAGAGCAGCGGACCAGGGATTGTCGGAGGCGCAATATGGCCTGACTTATATGGCGGCCAACGGCGACGGTCCGATCAAGGACATCGGCCCCGAAGATGAAGATCCCATCAAGACGAACGGCCAGGGCGAGGCGCCGGGCTGGGTCATTCTCCAATTGCTGACGACGCTACTGCCATAAGCCGATAACTTATGCATGTAGAGACGTCTTGCGCCCTCGCCCACTGCATTATTTAGTATTCACATATAAAGAGATCACGAGTTGAGGGGTGGATCGTGCGTTTCAAAAGAGTGGCCATCGGATTGATTTTTACTCTGGCATCCATCGGCATTGCACGTGCCGATCTCGGACAGGATGCCTACGACCGGGGCGACTACAAGGCGGCGCTGGATTATTGGCGCCCACTCGCGAACAAGGGGGACGCTGCGGCACAGCTGAAACTCGGCGAAATGTACGAGGAAGGCGACGGCGTCGAGAAGGATCTCACGCAAGCGCTCAACTGGTACCGCAAGGCGGCCGATCAGGGCAATGCCGAGGCGCAATTCAACGTCGGCACCATGTATGACGAAGGTGACGGCGTCGCCACCGACAACGCTGAGGCCGTCATCTGGTACCGCAAGGCCGCTGAACAAGGCTATGGCGACGCGCAATACAACCTCGCTTTGATGTACGACAATGGCGAAGGCGTGCCCCAGGACAAGGCGCAAGCCTTCGGTTGGTACAGCAAGGCAGCCGACCAAGGTGACGCTGATGCGCAGTTCAATGTCGCAGACATGTACGACAACGGCGAAGGCGTGATCCAGGATAAGATCAAGGCCATCGCCTGGTATCGCAAATCCGCCGACCAGGGCAATGCCGATGCGCAATACAATCTCGCCATCATGTACGACGAAGGCGACGGCGTTCCTCGGGACGATGCCCAGGCTATCGCCTGGTACCAGAAGGCCGCCGACCAGGGCAAAATCGAAGCGGAATACAATCTCGCCATCATGTATCGCGACGGCGAAGGCGTGCTCAAGGACGGCAATCAAGCCGCCTCATGGTTCCGCAAGGCAGCCGATCAAGGTGACGCCGATGCGCAATATAATCTCGGCACCATGTATGCCGATGGCGATGGAATTGCCGAAGACGATGCTGAGGCCGTTGTCTGGTTCCATAAGGCCGCGGATCAAAACGATGTCGAAGCGGAATACAATCTCGGCGTCATGTATCGCGACGGCGAAGGCGTTGCCAAGAACGGCCCCGAGGCGGTCGACTGGTTCGAGAAGGCGGCCGCTCAGAACTATGTCGATGCTGCCGTCAACCTCGGCGTCATGTACCGCGATGGCGACGGCGTGCCGGTGGATTGGGCAAAATCCTTCGAATGGTTCCGTAAGGCCAAGGCCATGGGCCGCAACGATAATGAACCCGATGACGATAAGGACGGGCCGCCACAGAGGAAGAGCATTCGGATTTGAGATGACCGGATGACGAAGCTGCTCCCAGCCTTGCGTCGACAGTCTGCTATGCTTAGTTCTTGGCTGAACAGGAATCACGGATGGGAGATCGCCGGATGCGGCTCAGACAGATAGGCCTCGGACTGGCGCTGGCACTCTCGGTCGCCTTCCAGGCACACGCCGATGACGGGCAAACCGCCTATGACAAAGGCGATTATGCCAGCGCGCTCGCCCATTGGCAGCCTTTGGCAGACAAAGGCGACGCGGCGTCGCAGGATGGTCTCGGCAGCCTTTATGCACTCGGAAAAGGCGTCCCGCAGGATTATGCCCAGGCCATCACATGGTTTGCCAAGGCCGCTCACCAAGGTCTGCCCAAGGCGCAATTCCACCTTGGCTACGCCTATCTGCGCGGCGACGGCGTCGCCAGAGACCGCAATGTGGCGATAAGCTGGTTCCGGAAAGCCGCCGACCAAGGCTATCAGCCGGCGCAAACCATTCTCGATCACATGAATTGAGCGGGAACACTACGGCTTAGAGCATATCCCCCAGGCTCCAATGATTGCTCCAGCGGGCGTCGATTTCGTCCTCGACATTCTGGTAGCGGATATCGGTCGAGAGGCGCAGGCGGCCGAGCGAGTCGCGATTGGTCGTGGACGCGTGGATCATGTAGGGACTGTGCAGCATCACATCGCCGGCTTCATAATCGGCAGCGAGCCAGCGCGTATTGAAGCGCTCCGCCATGTCGGGCAGATCCTTGGAAACCCAGCCGCCTTCAGTCATGTTCTTGTTGAAGGCGCTGATGCGCTCCTCCGGCCTGAGCGACGCACCCTTGATCGCGAATTCCTTCTCCATATCGGCCCCGATCCGGTGCGATCCCTCGAGATAGACAAGGCCGCCCATGTCGACCGGGATATCGCCGATCGGGATCCAGGCCGTGACGATGCGGCTCGTGCCGCCGCGCAGATAGACCAGATCATAGTGCGCGGGGGTGACGACGCCGGTATTCGGCCGGGTAAAGCGCATGATCTTGCGCTTGTGCAGATAGGAGATGCCCTGCAGGAATTCGTCCATGAAGGAAGCCAGCCGCGGCTGAGAGCAGAAACCCTCATAGGTCACCGAACGGACCAGCGCCATTAGCCGCCGGTCGGTGAACGCTTTGTCGGCTTCTCCCTTGGCGGCCAGGCCGGTCACAGGGTCGGAGCCAGGTTGAAGAAGCCCGGTGTCCATCAAATGCGCGAACACCCAGGCGCGGAATTCGAGCACATCCTGCCGCTTCAGAAATCCCTTGAGCCAGAGATAGCCATGCTCCTGATATTGCTCGCGAAGCGTCCCCATATCAGTCGCGGCATCGGGGGTTCGAGATAGCCGAAACGGTTTTGCGCCATCGATAGGATCTTGCCGTCAGCCTCAAGCGGCGCCAGCCTGGACGCCGCTTCATCCAGCACAGAACCCAACAAACCCGACATCTCAGCCCTCCCGGAATGTGTCACTCACCAGTGACCTCTCCTCAAAGGCTGGACTGGTGTCATCTGAATCATAAGATGAATGGATATCGCTGCCTAGCGACTTTCTTCGCTTTTGCCGTGTCCCGTAGATATATCCCCGCATCGTCTGGCCCGACCAATTGCAAAGGTACGAGGAGCTAAAGCATCACGCCTCATCTTTGTCGCAGACGCGGGATTGCTACATCAGCCGGAGACATGGAAGAGTACAGCAAATAGCTTCCTAATTTATCCGCCAAGGATTTTAGCCGCCAAGGATAGACAGTCGTGATCAAAACATCCCTCATATTGCCCTCTTCGCTCTTTCCGTCGCTACGCATGGGATTGCTGGCCGTTACCTTCGCCCTGCCGCTTTCGCCCCTGCCTACGGCGTCCGCACAGGCTCAGGCCGCTCCCGGCCCTTGCTGGTCGCTGCTGCAGAGCAAGTTTGGTCCGCAGATCGAGAAATCGGTGAACGAGGCCGACCCCTGCAAGAAGCTGCCGGGACTGGACCACAAGGAGAAATTCGAGGTCAAATCGCTCGATGTCTGCAGCGCCGGCGGTGGTGTGCAGATCAACGCCCGCGCCGATCTCGCCTGCAAATCGCACGGTATTGTCCAGGCGACCGTCAAAGGGCAGCTCGAGGCCTCGGTGACCGTCGATGCCGGCGCTTGCAAGATTACCGATTCCCATGTCGCCGTCAGCGGACCGATCGGCGATCTTATTTCCCAAGTGGGTGGAATACAGGAACTGGCCCGCAGCTTTGCACAGGCGAAGATTTCCGAGATCTGCGGCAAATAAGGCTGGAGGCCGGCGGCTCCTCGCCGCCGGCCATGCTTCGACGAGGGCGACGATCAGATCGGCATCGCGCCTTGGGAGTCTTCCGTCCCCTTCCCGCCGAAACGGATGTCCTTCTTCTCGAAACCGAAACCGGAAAACAGCGCCACGACGACGGCGACGATGACCAGCACGATCAACAGCGCAAAGGCATAGTCGCCGTTCCAATGCGCCGCCAGACCCGCCTGGATCGTAGCATTGCCGGAGGCCAGCAGGTTGCCGAGCTGATAAGCAAAACCGGGGAACGTCCCGCGCACCTCGTCGGGTGACAATTCGTTGAGATGCACCGGCACGATGCCCCAGGCGCCCTGCACGAAGAACTGCATCAGGAAAGCGCCGACAGCGAGCAACACCGGCCCCTGTCCATAGACCCACAGCGGCGCAACCGGGATCGCCAGCACTGAAGCGATGACGATCGCCCGTCGCCGGCCGATACGCTGCGACAAGGCCCCGAAGAACAGGCCGCCGATCATCGCGCCGATATTATAGACGATGGCAATGGCGCCGACGGTGTAGCTGTTGTACTGCCGCTGCACCTGGAGGAAGGTCGGGTAGAGATCCTGCGTGCCGTGACTGAAGAAATTGAATGCGGTCATCAGCACCACCGCCCACAAGAATAGCGGGATGTTCTCGCGCAGCACGGTGAGGAAAGACCTTTGCGGCGTCGCCTGCCGCTGAACAAAGGCCGGCGATTCCTGCACGTTACGGCGGATGTAGAACACCAGCAGCGCCGGCAAGGCACCGACCATGAACATGCCGCGCCAGCCGATGATCGGGAACAGCAGGAAGAACAGGATCGAAGCCAGCAGATAGCCGGAGGGATAGCCCGCCTGCAGAATGCCGGACACGATGCCGCGCGACTCCGCGGACACGGTTTCCATGGTCAGCGACGCACCGACACCCCATTCGCCGCCCATCGCGATACCGAAGAGCGCCCTGAGTACCAGGAACATTGTCAGCCCGGTCGAAAAGCCGGTGAGGAACTCGAACAGCGAATAAAGCAGCACATTCGCCATCAGCGTTACCCGCCGGCCGTAACGATCGGCGGCAAGCCCGAAGATCAGCGCTCCGACCGCCCGCATGGCAAGCGTCAGGAAGATCGCCACCGACACCGCCGGAACGTCGGTGTGAAACTCCTCTGCTATATATTTGAGAACGAAGACCAATATGAAGAAATCGAAAGCATCCAACGTCCAGCCGAGATAGGCGGCGAGGACGGTGTGGCGTTGTTGTGGAGATAAAGAGCGCAAACTATCCAATGCTGACATCATGGTCCTCCGACCGGATGGCGGCGGCGAGGCGGGCAATTCCGGATGCCGTCGAAGCAAGGGGGGAGCCGGCACTAGGACCGGGCTGGTTCGACGCTGCGGCGGGCTTCCGCTCCGATACGCGCAAAAGGAGTGTGGCGGATGTCTCGGGCAGCCTTCCCCAACGCATCTATCTTGTGCCTGTTCCATCACATTTAACGTGATACGTTTCGCGTGATAGGAAGCGGAAAAATCTACCGTCTGTTTCCCTTTTGTACTCTTTCCCCCTTCACATCGGCGCTGACTCCCTCCATATTCCGCCAATGGCAAAATCACCGAAAAAATCCCCCGCCCCGACTGGTTTCGAAGAGGCGCCGCAGGCACCGTTTGAAGGCGCGCCGCTCAGCGGCAGCGTTACCGATTGGGTCAAGCAGCTCGAAGCGGAGGCCGAGGCCACCAGCGTCGAAAGCCAGCGCGAGATCGCCTCCAAGGCGGGCAAGCATCGGAAGAAGGTGGAGATCGCGGCCTCGAAATCGGCGCGCGGCACCTCCATGGGCGGTTCCACCGACCCCAAAACACGAGCCGCCGCCGGGCTCAATCCGGTGGCCGGCATGGATACGACGCTGGAAGACGCCGTCAATGCCGGCACGGCCGTCACCGCCACGGTCGAGGCGCTTTCGGCGCTGATCGAAAGCGGCAATCCGCTGCACAAGAACGGCAAGATCTGGACGCCGCACCGCCCTGCCCGACCGGAGAAATCCGAAGGCGGCATCAGCATCCGCATGGCTTCGGAATACCAGCCCGCCGGTGACCAGCCGACGGCGATCCGCGACCTCGTGGAAGGCCTGGAAAACGGCGACCGCAGCCAGGTACTGCTCGGCGTCACCGGCTCCGGCAAGACCTTCACCATGGCCAAGGTGATCGAAGCGACGCAACGCCCCGCCGTCATCCTGGCGCCGAACAAGACGCTGGCGGCGCAGCTCTATTCCGAGTTCAAGAACTTCTTCCCCGCCAATGCGGTCGAATATTTCGTCTCTTACTACGATTATTACCAGCCGGAAGCCTATGTGCCGCGCTCGGATACCTATATCGAGAAGGAATCTTCCATCAACGAGCAGATCGACCGCATGCGCCACTCGGCGACGCGTTCGCTGCTGGAGCGCGATGACTGTATCATCGTCGCCTCGGTCTCCTGCATCTACGGTATCGGCTCGGTCGAGACCTATACGGCCATGACCTTCCAGATGAATGTCGGCGACCGGCTGGACCAGCGCCAGCTCTTGGCCGACCTCGTGGCGCAGCAATACAAGCGCCGCGACATGGATTTCATCCGCGGCTCCTTCCGCGTCCGCGGCGACACCATCGAAATCTTCCCGGCCCACTTGGAGGATGGCGCCTGGCGCATCTCCATGTTCGGCGATGAGATCGACGCCATCACCGAATTCGATCCGCTGACCGGCCAGAAGACCGGCGACCTGAAATCGGTAAAGATCTACGCCAATTCGCACTATGTCACCCCGCGCCCGACGCTGAACGGCGCCATCAAGTCGATCAAGGAGGAGCTGAAGCTCCGCCTCGCCGAGTTGGAAAAGGCCGGCCGCCTGCTGGAAGCGCAGCGCCTGGAACAGCGCACCCGCTACGACGTCGAAATGCTGGAGGCCACCGGCTCCTGCCAGGGCATCGAGAACTATTCGCGCTATCTCACCGGCCGCAACCCCGGCGAGCCGCCGCCGACGCTGTTCGAATATATCCCCGACAACGCCATCATCTTCATCGATGAAAGCCACGTCACCGTGCCGCAGATCGGCGGCATGTATCGCGGCGACTTCCGGCGCAAGGCGACGCTGGCCGAATACGGCTTCCGCCTGCCCTCCTGCATGGACAACCGCCCGCTGCGCTTCGAAGAATGGGACGCCATGCGCCCGGACACCGTCGCGGTGTCGGCGACGCCCGGCGGCTGGGAGATGGAGCAATCCGGTGGGGTCTTTGCCGAGCAGGTCATCCGCCCGACTGGCCTGATCGACCCGCCGGTCGAAGTCCGCTCCGCCCGCACCCAGGTCGACGATGTGCTCGGCGAAATCCGCGAGACCGCCGCCAAGGGCTACCGCACCCTCTGCACGGTGCTGACCAAGCGCATGGCCGAGGACCTGACCGAATATCTGCATGAACAGGGCGTGCGCGTCCGCTACATGCACTCCGACATCGACACGCTGGAGCGCATCGAGATCATTCGCGATCTTCGCCTGGGTGCTTTCGACGTACTCGTCGGCATCAACCTCTTGCGCGAAGGCCTCGACATTCCCGAATGCGGCTTCGTCGCCATCCTCGATGCCGACAAGGAAGGCTTCCTGCGCTCGGAAACCTCGCTGATCCAGACGATCGGCCGTGCAGCGCGTAACGTCGACGGCAAGGTCATCCTCTATGCCGACAACGTCACCGGCTCGATGCAGCGGGCAATGGAGGAAACCAGCCGCCGCCGCGAAAAGCAGATGGCCTACAACGAAGAAAACGGCATCACGCCGGAATCGGTGAAGGCGAAGATTTCCGACATTCTCGACAGCGTCTACGAGAAGGACCATGTCCGCGCCGACATCGGCGGCGCCTCCGGCAAGGGCTTTGCGGATGGCGGCCATCTCGTCGGCAACAACCTGCAGACCCATCTCAACGCGCTGGAAAAAGCCATGCGCGACGCCGCCGCCGACCTCGACTTCGAAAAAGCCGCGCGACTGCGCGACGAAATCAAACGCCTCAAGGCCGCCGAACTCGCCGTCATGGATGACCCGATGGCCCGCGAAGAGGCACGGAGCATCGAAAGCGGCAAAAGTGGCCGCCCAAATTCTTCGAGGCTTCGCCCTTCGGGCTCGGCACCTCAGGATGAGGACGGAGCTGGCGCCTCGGCAGGAGGTAGCCCTCATCCTGAGGAGGGAGCACAGCGACCCTCGAAGGGCTATTTCGCCAAGCCTAACCTCGACGAAATGCGTCCCGGCAGCGAAGCCGGCACGCCGCTCTTCCGAAGGAACACCTTGGACGAGATGACCGTCGGCAGGACGGAGAAGCCGGTGCTCGGCAAAGTGCCGGACAAGCCGATCATCCGGGCGAAGCCTGGCATCGGGTCCTATGAGGATGCGGTGGATGAGAAGCAACGCAAGGGCAGGACGAAGGGGAAGACGGGGCGGCCTGGGCGGTAGGCGGTCTTCAGTTTTCCAGCGGCAGCTTATGGCTCATTGCGCTCATGCCACGGACTACCCGCAGCATTTGGCAGAATTTGCCGATCCGCAACAGCCTGCCGCATGAGCTTGTTCAGCCAGCCAACGGTCACGCGGTTTGCAGCTCGCGGCGCGGGGAACGAGTTCGATATGTACCACGGCATCGCTGATGACAGGAGTCGATGCGCAATAGAGCTGCATCGGCTGCACACCATCGCTTACCTCAAAGGTCAGCTTCGCCGAGCCATCAAGCTGAACATGCTCGGAAACCTTGCGAATGATGGCAGCAAACTTCCCTGCAAGCATATGGGTGCGACCACCCTCCTCGACATCCCAGAGCTGTATGAAAATCTCTGCCCATGCTTCCGGATTGGCCCCGCAGTCCAGCGCCGAAAACTGCCCGGCCTTGACTTCGGTGACGTGGTAGCCAGGCTTTACCGGCCGACCGTCATAGCGAAACACAAGAGGCAAATCGCCAGAACCGGTTAAGGGCTCGAGCAGAAGGCCAAGGCTGATATCCGACGAAGGGGTCTTGTCGATTGCGTTCATTTGAGGTACCCATCATTTCAATATTTCAAGGATTATTGAATTATGGATGAACGTCAAGCCCTCGCGTCGTTCGGTGCGCTCTCTCAGGAGACACGACTGCAGATCGTCCGCATGCTCGTCGTTGCCGGTCCCGACGGCATGTCGGCAGGAACAGTTGCGGAAAAGCTCGATGTATCGCCCTCGAACATCTCGTTCCATCTGAAGGAGCTGGATCGAGCCGGCCTCGTCAGGCAGCAGCGGGAAGCTCGCTCCATCATCTACACCGCTAACTACGATGCGTTGAGCGGCCTCGTACGCTTCCTGATGGAAGACTGCTGTGCAGGCCATCCCGAGATCTGTACGCCAGCGGCGGAGGTTGCCGCCTGCTGCGCGCCCGCGGAAGGAAAAATTCGATGAATGTCCTGATTTGGTTGGTGGCCTGAAGCCATGACTTCTTTTTCGTTTTCGCGCCGCCTCGTTTCTGAGGCCCTCGGCACAGCGCTTCTGGTTGCGACCGTCGTCGGTTCGGGCATTATGGCGGACAGGCTGACGGCGGATACGGCTCTCGCATTGCTCGCCAATACGCTTGCGACGGGTGCGATCCTTGTCGTGCTGATTTCCGTGCTCGGGCCGGTTTCGGGTGCGCACTTCAACCCCGTCGTATCACTGGCCTTCGCGCTCCGCCGCGGGCTGACCGCAAGGTCGACTCTGGCCTATATCGCCGTGCAAATCCTCGGCGGCATTGCCGGAACGATCCTTGCCCATGCCATGTTTGAACTGCCCTTGCTTCAGGCCTCGACCACCATCCGTACCGGCGGCGCGCAATGGCTCGCCGAAGTAACGGCCACATTCGGCCTCGTCTTCGTCATCCTCGCTGGCCTGCGTTTTCGGTCCGAAGCCGTGCCTTGGCTGGTCGGCCTCTACATCACAGCCGCCTATTGGTTCACCGCTTCCACGTCATTCGCCAATCCGGCTGTCGCTATCGCCCGCTCGCTGACGAACACATTTGCCGGCATCCGCCCCGTCGACCTGCCGGGTTTTATCGTCTCGGAAGTTTTCGGCGCATTGCTGGCGCTGATGGTCGCAAGCTGGCTGCTGACGAAACCCCGCGATTCTCAAATTCTCGCCGAAACGGAGCCAGCCCCATGACCATGGACGTCACGATCTACCACAACCCCGAATGCGGGACGTCGCGCAACACACTGGCAATGATCCGCAATACGAGTATCGAACCGACTATCATCGAATATCTGAAAAATCCGCCGAGCCGCGAACAGCTCGTCAGGATGATTGCGGATGCAGGTTTGAGCATCCGCGAGGCAATTCGCGAGAAGGGCACGCCCTACGCCGAACTCGGCCTCGACAATCCTGGCCTGACCGACGACCAGTTGCTGGACGCCATGTTGAAGGACCCGATCCTGATCAACCGCCCATTTGTCATCACGACGATGGGTACACGGCTCGCCCGTCCTTCGGAAGTCGTTCTGGATATCCTGCCCGACACCCACAAAGGCCCCTTCACCAAGGAAGACGGCGAGCAGGTTCTCGATGCCCAGGGCAAACGCCTTGTCTGAACGCGTGCAGCTTCCTGCCGTGCTGGCTGTCGATGCCGTCAGGCCTCATTTTCGACAGCAAGGCTGAGTTCTCCTCCATTCACCCTCAGCGGACGCGCGTCCAATTCTTTGCTATAATCTCCAACAGCCAAGACACCTCCCAAGACACAGCCAAAACCTGATCGATAGCTGAAGCGCAGGTGCCACATGAATGACCTTCAGGAACGGCTCCTTGAAAGCAAGATCGCCGAGATCGAGCAGGCCCGGTCCTGGAGTCCGCGGGTCATCTCCAAATTCGAAACACTGATCCGCAGCGGCGACGACTTGTCCCTTTACCGCGTCAATCCCCTCGCCTTCGCTCGTGACCGGGTCATCGCTGAGGCGGAGAGCATCGATCTGTTTCTCCATGCGACCCGAGGCGGCTTGTTCGAGATGAGCTGGGACGTGGTGTGTCCCCAATCCGGCATGGTGCTCGACAGTTTCGGCGCCTTGCGAACATTGAAGACCCATTATGTCTGCGGCCTCTGCGATGTCAGCGGCGAAACCAACCTCGACGACTTCATCGAGGTGACCTTCACGGTGTCGCCACACCTCCGCCGGCTGCTGTTTCATGATCCCGGCTCGCTGTCGGTCGAGGATTTTCACTGGAAGGCGCGGTTCCTGAGCGACGCGCGATTGCCCGGCCAACAGATCCGGTTTCTCGACGTCCTGCAGGGACTGGTTCGCGGCCTCTCTTTCCTGCCGTCGGGCTCGGTCACGACGTTAAGGGCAGAGCTCGGTCCCGGCGCCCTGGCAGGCATCAATGTCCAGACGCAGGCGAGTTTCGCCTTGCCAGTCGCGGGCGAGCCCGTAACAGTGCCGACGCACCTGTGGATCAGATATGACGGGCAGCGTTTTTCCGCTTCGCTGCCGGCGGTGCCGCCCGGCCCTGTCATCATCGACGTGCAGAACTCCGGTGCCGTGCGCGGCTCGCTGCTGCTGATCAATTGGCCACCCGAAATCCTGGCGCAGACGACCAAGCCGGCTCTCGACTTCGATCCTTACATGTCGGGCGGGATGCTGCTTGCCCGACAGACGTTTCGGCGCCTGTTCCGCTCGGAAAACGTCGACGAGAAGGAAGGTCTAGGTATCCGCCAGGTGACCCTGCTGTTCACGGACCTCAAGGGGTCGACCGCCATGTATGAGCGGCTTGGCGATCTCAATGCCTATGCCCTGGTTCGCGAGCACTTCGCATTGCTCGGCGCGACGGTGCAGGAGCATTCGGGCGCGATCGTCAAGACAATCGGCGACGCCGTGATGGCTGCTTTCTTTCGCCCGGCGGATGCGGTTTCGGCCGCGCTGCACATCCTGGGGGTCATCGCGCGCTACAATGCCGCCCATGGCGACCCCAGCCTTATCCTGAAGATCGGAGCCCATTGCGGCCCCTCGATCGCCGTGAGCCTGAACGAAAACCTCGATTATTTCGGCCAGACCGTCAATGTCGCCGCGCGCGTACAGTCGCTGGCTGATGCGGGAGAGATTTGCATTTCCGAAGCGCTGTTTTCCGCGCCGGGCGTCAGCCAACTCCTCGCCGGCCACAATTTGGTAGCCTTCGAGGCTCCTCTTCGGGGCGTCGAGGGAACCGCATGCGTGTACCGCGTGATGCCCAATTAGACTTCGCAGAGGCACTGCCGGAGCCGGCCAAGCCCTGCGAATTCGCGCGGCGACCGCCTCATTTTCTCGACAAGCCCTCCGGCACCATGTTCGACATCGGCATCATGAAACCTTTCGATTTTTAAGCCGTTGTCGCGCTATGACCGACGATAAATTGAATCCGAAATCGGTCGGGGGCACCAACCCGGACGGTTCTGAACAGTCGCACGCGGACAAGGCATCGACTGTCGAGGCCGCGCCGCCGCAAGATGTCATCGAACCCGATCCAGAACTGACGCCTGAGGAGGCCGAGCAGGCGCGCAAGCGGTATTTGCTCAGGCGTTTCTGGATCAGCGCGCGCGGTTACTGGGGCCGTGGCGGCGACGGGCTCGCCTGGCCGTGCTCAATCGGCCTATTGATCCTGATCGGCACCAATGTCGGTTTCCTGTATGGAATCAATATCTGGAATCGCGCAATTTTTGACGCCATAGAGCAACACAATGCCGGCAGCGTCTATTTTCTAAGCGCCGTATTCCTGCCGCTCGTGTTTGGAAGCGTGGCCCTTGTCACTATCCAAGTCTACATTCGCATGATGATCCAGCGACGCTGGCGTTCCTGGGTTACTGCCGCAGTCATCGCGCGCTGGCTCGCAAACGGCCGTTACTATCAATTGAACCTCATCGGCGGCGACCACAAGAACCCCGAAGCGCGCATCGCGGAGGATTTGCGCATCGCCACCGAATCACCCGTCGATTTCATCGCTGGTGTCATTTCCGCATTTCTGTCAGCCTCGACCTTCATCGTCGTGCTCTGGACGATCGGCGGGGCGCTCACCCTGACGGCCGCAGGTTTGACCGTCACCATTCCTGGCTTCCTCGTCATCACGGCGGTACTCTATGCCGCGATCACGTCCAGCTCGATGGCGGTCATCGGCCGCCATTTCGTCCACGTCTCCGAGGTCAAAAATCAGGCGGAAGCCGAATTTCGCTACACCTTGACGCATGTGCGGGAAAACGGCGAGAGCATCGCATTGCTCGGCGGTGAAGAGGAGGAGCGCAGCGACCTCGACAAGACCTTCGCCAATGTGCTGAGGCAATGGGCGCTCCTTGCACACCAGCACATGCGCACAACGCTTGTGTCGCAGGGGTCGAGCCTGTTCGCGCCAGTCGTGCCGATTTTGCTTTGCGCTCCAAAATTTCTCGAAGGCAGCATGACGCTTGGACAAGTCATGCAGGCTGCCTCCGCCTTCGCAATCGTTCAGAGCGCGTTCGGATGGCTGGTCGACAACTACCCCCGTCTCGCCGATTGGAACGCCTGTGCACGGCGCATCGCTTCGCTGATGATGTCGCTCGACGGGCTCGAGCGCGCAGAAAAGAGCAACGCCTTGGGACGCATCAAGCACGGTGAAACTGAAGGCGATACGATGCTCAGCCTGAATGATCTCTCCGTGTCGCTCGACGACGGTACCGCCGTGGTCAAGGAAACCCAGGTCGTGGTCGAACCAGGCGAGCGGGTGCTGGTGGCCGGAGAATCCGGGACGGGTAAAAGCACGCTGGTGCGGGCTATCGCCGGTCTTTGGCCGTGGGGTGGCGGCAGCGTCAACTTCCATGCCGACAGACAATTGTTCATGTTGCCGCAGGGGCCTTACATCCCTTCCGGCACGCTTCGCCGTGCCGTCGCCTATCCTCGCGCCGCCGATGACTGGACGCTGGATGAGATCGAAGCGGCCCTCGACAAGGTGGGACTCGATTATCTGAACGACAAGATCGAGGAAGACGCGCCATGGGATCAGACGTTGTCGGGTGGAGAAAAGCAGCGGCTCGCCTTTGCGCGTCTCCTGCTACACAATCCCGATATCATCGTGCTGGACGAAGCAACGTCAGCGCTCGATGAAAAGAGCCAGGACAAGATGATGGAGATGGTGATCCGGGAATTGCCGAGGGTCACCATCATAAGCGTAGCGCATCGCGCCGAGCTGGAAGCCTTCCATAGCCGCAAGGTCACATTGGAGCGACGCGAGGGCGTCGCCAAGCTTGTCAGCGACATTGATCTTGTCCCGCGCAAGCGACGACGGAACCTGGTTTCGCGCCTTTTGGAGAACCGGCGCTCACTACCGAAAGGGAACGCGACCTCGACTGAAGCGACGCTATCCCGGGATAGAAATTGAAGTCCACCCGTTAGGGTTCCCGGAAGACTTGGGCAAGCCTGCGTTGAAAGAGAAGCTTGCGACGCACGCACCATTACGCGGCTCAAGAAAGCTTCCCGGGCATCTCTATCACCGGCCGAAACCATCCACCGAGAGCTGAAAGCCCAACGACGACTTCTGGTGTGAAGCGAACGGATTATTGCGCAGCGATAACCTTTGCCGTTATTGAACTCATCGCAAACAAATTGTCATCATGACTGTGCCGTCGATCGGCGCCTGCGCGACTCCTGCTGCAATGTGGTACCAAAACGAAACAAGGATGATCATTGCCAGGCTGTGCGCTGCTTTCCAACCCCTTGAAATTCCCGCCCTATCTCGCGCTGTTCTCGCTTTGCCCCAATATTGCCCCTTGCCTTTTGTCGCAAATCCTGTCACCCATACACCCGCTCGGGCATTTGCATGCCGGTGACTGGACTGATTTGGCAATGCCGACTGCGCGAGGCAGCCTCAGAGGTTTATCCTCTGCGTAGACGTTCTTTCCCCGTACGTGACTTCTCGACTGGTCTTTGCGTAGGGCAAAGGCTAAACCGCTCGGGGCAGCCCGGGCAGACATCAGACTGTAGGGAAAAGGACTATCCCAATGGCCACCAAGGGCATCGTAAAATTCTTCAACCAGGACAAGGGTTTTGGTTTCATCACCCCGGACGGCGGCGCTAAGGACGTATTCGTCCATATTTCCGCTCTCCAGGCTTCCGGCATCCAGTCGCTCCGCGAAGGCCAGCAGGTTACCTTCGACACCGAGCCGGATCGCATGGGCAAGGGCCCGAAGGCTGTCAACATCAAGGCTTCCTAAGTCTTAGTTGATACCTGGCTAAGGTTTCAAACGGTGCGGTAAAAACCGCGCCGTTTTTGCGTTTGTACTGCAGAATCCCTTCTCCCCGCCGGGGAGAAGGCGCCCGAAGAGTGGATGAGGCGCGGCAAATGCGGGGCCCTATCTCGCCCTTGGCGGGCGAGAAAGCAATTTCACTGGCTTAGGAATTGCGACACGGCGGGCTCTACACATTCAAGGGCTTAGCGCAATTTCTAAGCCATTGAAATTGCAAGAGCGGGGGTCTCTTTTCTTGCGTTGATAAGCGGAAGCTTCGGTGCGTCCACGCCTACCCCCGCTCTTGCAGTGCTAAGCACTCACCCGCTCGCTCTCGCCGGCAAAATCCACCGCCGCAAAGGCCGCAGCGATCACCTCCGGCCCCGCCCCCGGCTTGTTGGCGTCCGTGGAGAGGATCTGGCGGTAGCGGCGCGAGCCCGGCAGGCCAGTGAACAGGCCGACCATGTGGCGGGCGACATGCTGCAGGCGGCCGCCATGAGCGATATGACGCTCCGTATAGGCCATCATTCTGTCGCGCAGGTCCGCCCAATCCGGCTCAACGGACGCTTCGCCATAGAAGCGATGGTCGACATCGGCGAGGATGGTAGCATTCTGATACGCGGCGCGGCCGAGCATGACGCCGTCGACATGGGCAAGATGCGCTTCGGCCTGATCCAGCGTCTGGATGCCGCCGTTGATGCCGATGAAGACATCCGGCCAGCGCTCTTTCATCCGGTAGACGATGTCGTAGTCCAGCGGCGGGATCTCGCGATTTTCCTTGGGCGACAGGCCCTTCAGCCAGGCCTTGCGGGCATGGATCCAGATCGCATCGGCGCCGGCATCGAGCACGCGGGTGATCAGCTCGGGCAGCGCCTGTTCCGGCTCCTGCTCATCGACACCGATGCGGCATTTCACCGTCACCGGCGCCTTGGACACCCTCTTCATCGCTGCGATGCAAGCCGCCACCGTCTCCGGCGTCAGCATCAGGCAGGCGCCGAAGATGCCGGACTGCACACGATCCGATGGACAGCCGACATTGAGATTGATCTCATCATAATTATGGGCCTCGGCGATCCGCACGGCTTCCGCAAGCTTGGCCGGATCGGAGCCGCCGAGCTGCAGCGCCACGGGATGCTCGGAGGCATCATGCCCCAACAGCCGGTCGCGCGGTCCATGGATGATCGCATCGGCCACCACCATCTCGGTATAGAGCAGCGCATGGCGGCTGATCTGCCGGTGCAAAAAACGACAATGCCGGTCCGTCCAGTCGATCATGGGAGCGACGGCGAAAACGGGCTTGCGGCTATAGAGGCTATCCGCCGGCACTCCGGACTTTTCTGCCGATTTTGTCATGTCTTGTCTGCTCGCATAAACTTTGTTCTGGCCCGCTCGAAGCGTCTGTTGCCGTGTCGAAGCGACCTTAAAAGGCGCATGGCAACAAGATGGGCACGATTTCGTGAGGCGATATACAACACAGATAGGAATAAAGCGAGATGGCGTCAAAGTTCAAACCAAGCCGCAAATCTTCGTCCGGCGAGGCGTCGCGCTAAGACGAGCAGCAACGCCACTCCGAACATCAGGGCTTTGCCGCCGCGAGTTCGGTCTTCGGCTTCAGTAGGGTGACAAGCAGCAGGCCGACGACGATGATCGCTGCGCCTTCGAGGTGGTAGGACTGCAACTGCTCGCCGAGAAGCAGGTAGGCGAGTATGGCGGTAAAGATTGTCTGGAGGTAGAGCATCAGGCCGGCCCGGGCCGCACCGAGCGCCTCGACGCTCCGATTGAAGAGGTAGTAGGTGATGGCCCCACCAGGGATCGCGACATAAGCGAGCGCGATCAGCCCGTTGCCGTTGAGCGCCGAGCGCTCGTCGGACACAAGCTCCCAGAGGTAGAACGGCAGCGCCGTCAGCACTGCAGCGCCCAGAAGCAGCACCAGGAGCGGAAGCCGCTCTATGTCGAACTTCGCGCGGCGGAGCAGGACGGTGTACAGACTGAAGCAGAAAGAGCCGGCGACGATCCACAGCTCTCCCGGATTGATATCGAGGCGCATCAATACGGCCGGGCTGCCCTTGATGACGATGACGACGATGCCCAGAAAGGCGAGGATCGATCCCGTCACCTGCCAGGTTCCCATCGGCTCGCCCAGAATGAGGCGGGCAAGGACCATGGTGATAATGGGAATCAGAGCCATGATAATGCCGGCCGTCGTGGCATCCGCATGTTGGAGGCCAGTGAAGAGCAGGCCCTGGCATATCGCAAGCCCGATGCCGCCGATGCAGAGGAGTTCCAGAGGACGAGCCCGCACAAGCGCAACCATGGCGCCAAAATGCCGGTGCACGATCGGCAGCAGAATGGCCCAGGCGATCAGCACACGCCAGAAGCAGAGCGCCCAGGGCGGCATTTCATGAGAGACCCATTTCGCGGCGATATAGACGCCGGCTGACAGAAGCCAGCAGAGGACCGACACAGAATAGGCGACCGCAAGCGAGTTGCCCGTCGCCTGTTCCGTCCCAGTGTGATCGGTGTGGACCCCCAAGACATTTATCGCCATGGTTTAGCTATGCCACAGTTTCGCTCATCTGCACAGATGTGTAGAGTCTGCAGGCGCCACGGCAAATACCCTGCCATCGTTCCTCAGCGTGTCAGCGTGCAAAGAAAAGCCCTTCTACCCCCACGCTTGAACCAAAACCTTTCCGAAGGTTGGTTTTCCCCTCCGCTTCATTGGTGCTAGGTTGCCGTCGGAGTCGGAAGGCATGGATCTTCTGGCAGCAGACGAACTATTTGAAGAGATTGTCATGACCGAACAGTTTGCCACCGTCATCCCCCTGCCCGCACCCGTCCTACTGCCGATCGAAGGCGAAACCGCATCCTTCCCCGTGCGCCGCGTCTATTGTGTCGGCCGCAACTATGCCGACCACGCGATCGAGATGGGCCACGACCCCAGCCGCGAACCGCCCTTCTTCTTTCAGAAAAACCCAGACAACCTGTTGCCGAACAGTGATTTCCCCTATCCGCCGTTGTCGTCAGATGTGCATCATGAGGTCGAGCTGGTGATCGCGCTGAAAAGCGGCGGCGCCGACATTCCAGCCGAGAGAGCGCTGGATTACATTTACGGCTATGCCGTCGGCATCGATTTCACCCGCCGCGACTTACAGGGCGAAGCCAAGAAGCTCGGCCGCCCCTGGGAAGTCGGCAAGGCCTTCGAACACTCCGGCCCTGTTTCCGCCATCGTCCCGGCAACGCGCGTCGGCCATCCCGATAAAGGCGGCATCTGGCTGATGCGTAACGGCGAGTCGGCACAGAGGGGCGACCTCTCGCAAATGATCTGGAAGGTGCCGGAGATCATCGCCGAGCTTTCGAAACTGTTCACGCTGGCGCCCGGCGATGTCATCATGACCGGCACGCCGGCCGGCGTCGGCCCTGTCGCGCGCGGCGACAAGATCACCTGCGCCGTCGATGGCGTCGCATCGCTGGTGCTGAACGTCGTTTGATCGAGGAGAAACGAGATGCCGCTTTATGCCCTTGCCGGCCTCGTGCCGAAGACGCCCGATCCCGGCCGCTACTGGATCGCACCTGACGCAAGTGTGATCGGCAAGGTCGAGCTCGGCGAAGATGTCGGCATCTGGTTCGGCGCGGTTCTGCGCGGTGACAATGAGCCTATTGTCATCGGCAAAGGCACCAACATCCAGGAAGGAACGATGGTGCACACCGACCCCGCCTTCCCGACAACGATCGGCGAAGGCTGTACCATCGGTCACCATGCGATCATCCATGGCTGCACGATCGGCGACAATTCGCTGATCGGCATGGGCGCCACGATCCTGAATGGCGCGAAGATCGGCAGCAATTGCCTCGTCGGTGCCAATGCACTGGTGACCGAAGGCAAGGAATTTCCGGATGGCTCGTTGATCGTCGGCGCTCCAGCCAAGGCGATCCGCACGCTGGACGAGACTGCAATCGAAGGCCTGCGCCGCTCGGCGCGCAACTATGTCACCAATTGGCAGCGCTTTGCCCGCGACCTCAAGAGACTGGATTAGCCGTACTTCCAAAAGTGCGCGGGGCTTTGGAATAGCCCCGCGCCGACATTCAGGCGGCACAGCTCACACAGTGGCCGCGAATTTCTATGGTCGATTTCTCGGCCTTGAATTTGTGCGACTTCAGCCAATCCATCAGCCGATCATCCACTCCATGGTCGTGGAATTCGATCACCTGGCCGCAACTTTCGCAGATGGCGAAAGCGACGAGGCCGTGGCTATGGCAATTCTCATCCGGATGAGCGCAGGCGACGAAGGAATTGATGCTCTCGAGGCGATGGACGACGCCGTATTCCAGCAGCTTGTCCAGCGCCCTGTAGACCTGTAGCGGTGCGCGGAAGCCATGGTCGCGCAGCTTGTCGAGGATAGTATAGGCGCTGAGCGGCGCTTCCGCCTTGGTCAGGACATCGAAAACGAGCGACTGGTTCTTGGTGAGTGTCGGAGTGGTCATGATTCCTGTCCTCCCTGATGCGCCGCCGGCGCGCCGGCCCTGCGGGCAAGGGGCAGCAGACTGAAGATAAACAAAACGAGTGCCGCCACCACGATCGATGGGCCGGAGGGCGTATCGTAACGCAACGAACCGAACAGTCCGCCGATGACGGCGACGGCGCCGACCAGCGAAGCAAAGACGGCCATCATCTCCGGCGTCGCGGCAAAGCGGCGTGCGGTGGCGGCGGGGATGATCAGCAGCGCGGTGATCAGCAGTATACCGACGATCTTCATCGCGATGGCGATAACGACCGCCATCAACAGCATGAAAAACAGCTTCGCCCGCTCCGGCTCTAGTCCCTCTGCCTCGGCCAGCTCCGGATTGACGGTGGACGCGAGCAGTGGCCGCCAAAGCCAGGCGATCGCCGCCAGCACCAGAATGCCGCCGCCCCAGATCAGAGCGATATCCGAGCTGCTGACCGCGAGAATGTCGCCGAACAGGAAAGCGATGAGATCGATCCTTACCCAGCTCATGAAAGCGACGATGACAAGGCCGATCGCCAGCGTCGCATGCGACAGAATGCCGAGCAACGCATCCGCCGACAGCGCCTGCCGGCGCTGCAGAAACAGCAGCAGGATCGACACGGCCGCAGCGACCGCGAAGACGGAGAGCGTCAGATTGAGCTGGAAGAGCAGCGACAGCGCCACGCCGAGCAATGCCGAATGCGAGATCGTATCGCCGAAATAGGCCATGCGCCGCCAGATGATGAAGCAGCCGAGCGGCCCCGTGGTCAGCGCCAGCCCGACGCCCGCGACGACGGCGCGCAGGAAGAAATCGTCAAACATGGCGTTCTCCCGCGGCATGATGATCATGGTCATGATGGGCGTTCCCGTGCTCATGATCATGATCATGGCTGTGATGACCGTCATCGGCGCGGCAATCATCGGTGATCGAGCCGTCGGCATGCTGGACGCGGCCGTCAGGCAGGTGCGTGTGGTCGTGATGATGGCTATAGATCGCCAGCGATTGTGCCGCCCGTGTGCCGAACAGCTTCACATATTCGGGGCTCTGGGTGACCGCCTGCGGCGTACCGCGGCAGCAGACATGACCATTGAGGCAGACAACGGTGTCGGTCGCGGCCATGACGACATGCAGATCATGTGAGATCAGCAGAATGCCGCAGCCTTCGGAATTGCGGATCGATTTGATGAGATCGTAAAGCGCGATCTCGCCGCTGAAATCGACCCCCTGTACTGGTTCATCCAGCACCAGCAGGTCCGGCTTGCGGGCAATGGCGCGCGCCAGCAATGCCCGCTGGAACTCGCCGCCGGAGAGGTGCTGCACCTCCGCCTTGGCGAGATGGGCGATGCCCACCGCCTCCAAAGCCGCCTTCAACTCCGCTTCGGGCAAGGGTCCGGTCAACGTCATCAAACGGTGCACGCTCAGCGGCAGAGTCCAGTCGATGGCGAGTTTCTGCGGCACATAACCAACCTTGAGGCCGGCAATACGCTCTACACTGCCTTCAGTCGGCTTCAACACGCCGATCGCAGTCTTTGCGCTCGTGGATTTGCCGGAGCCGTTCGGGCCGATCAGGGTGACGATCTCGCCGCGGCTCACCGAAAAATCGACGCCGCGCACCAGCCAGCGACCGCCGCGGCGGACGCCGACGTCATGCAGCGACACTAGCGGCTGGCTCTTATTGTCCACGGAAGAAAGCATGAAATTTCCATTTGTGCTGTTGCGCCTTGCTATCGCACACGTTATAGCATAACGCAATTGATGTAATAACATAACAGAACCCATTCAAGGTCAGTATCGCATGACCCTGGCAAAGGCCATCCTTCCCCTCACCGCTTCCTTGTTGCTTTTGGGGCTTTTCGCTGCCCCGGCAATCGCCGATCCGCCCGAAGTGGTGGTTTCGATCAAGCCCGTCCACTCCCTCGTCGCCGCGATCATGCAAGGCGTCGGCACACCGGATTTGATCGTCGACGGCGCGGCCTCGCCGCATACCTATGCACTGAAGCCGTCGAATGCGCGGGCTCTGGAAAGTGCCAAGGTGGTCTTCTGGGTTGGCCCTGGCATGGAAGCCTTCCTGGAAAAGCCGCTCTCTGCTCTCGGCTCGAACGCGCTCGTGGCGGAACTCGATAAGGCGCCGGGCATCGCCAAACTGAAATTCCGTCAGGGCGGCGCTTTCGAAGCGGATAACGATGGCGACGAACCGGTGGCAGACGTAGGCGATTCGCACGATCATGGAGCGTTCGACACGCATCTCTGGCTCGATCCACACAATGCCAAGGCGATGGCGGCCGAAATCACCACCACTTTGGTCGCAGCCGATCCGGTCAATGCGCTGACCTATGAAGCGAATCAGAAGGCGCTGGACGACAAGCTGGACGCGCTCGACACTGAAATCGCGTCGACCATCGCGCCGGTCAAGAACAAGCCCTTCATCGTCTTCCACGATGCCTATCAATATTTCGAGCGCCGCTACGGCGTGCATGTGGCAGGCTCGATCACGGTAAGCCCGGAAAGCATCCCCGGCGCGCAACGAGTAGCGGAAATCCACGGCAAGGTCGCCGATCTCGGCGCAACTTGCGTTTTCGCCGAGCCGCAATTCGAGCCGAAACTGGTCAATGTCGTCATCGAGGGCACATCCGCCAAATCGGGCGTGCTCGATCCGGAAGCGGCCACGCTACCGCAAGGGCCTGATCTCTATTTCAACCTGATGCGCGGCATCGCCAATTCGCTGAAGACCTGCCTCTCCTGAGACAGACAGTATATCGCCGAAGAAAGCGAGCCATTGCGGGCCTTCACGTCTTTCGACGACTGGCGGGAAAGACAATCGAATGACGCCTGCACTTTGCGGGCGCTAAGAAACGTTTGTTGTCCGGATGCTGAAACAGACCGATCAGGCCACCAACATGTTCGCCGGAACAACGCCGACTTCATGTACGACCAGCAGAGCGCCGATCACTTCGCCCTTGGACTTGGTGGCCCGCAGCGGCGTCATTCGGCAATGGAGGGTCTTATTGGCCTCTGCCGGGTGATAGGACGGATAGAGGCAATCAACCGTCTGACCGGCAAAACACGCGTCGAGCTTCGTCTTGACGCTGTTTTCAAACCGCTCGTGACCGATGAATTCGGAAAGATGCCGGCCCACCAGCTCGATCGGTTTCGACTCCAGGAATTCGGAATTGGCCGCATTGCTGTAGAGATAGCGATAATCGCGCGTGATGACAGCGACGCGGTCCGGCAGGCTGTCGAGAATGACATCGTTCAAAACGTTGTCATCGTCGAAACCCGCGACCTCACGCACATGCTCGTTTTTCTTTGTGGAAAACGCCATCAGCACTTCGGCCGCGGCCTCGCTGGCACCGCCGAAATAGCGATCGATCAGTGACGACAGCGATGCGGAATTGCGCACCACCCGTGAGCGATCATCCGATTCCTCACGAATGAGATTGCTCATGAATTGCAGCTGCATATACATTTCGAGGAGACTGTTGGCTTTATAGGCCAGGATCGCTGCAACGAGCGGCTCCAATTCGCGATCGAGTGAACCAACCAGCTCGTCATCACCCAGTTTGATCGCCCGTTGAATCTGAGTGCATTTCATGGAGAAGGCATGAAAGAGTGCCAGCAAATTGCCCTCCTGCCCTTGCCCATAGTTCAGCCTCGGGCCTCGACCCCGACACTACAATGACCAAGGATTTTCAGTCTGGCGTCCGCTATCTCGCCAAACTTTCTTGAGGTTGAAATAACATGACTTACCCTCACATTCAATCCTGATAGATTGAAGTTCTCGGGAAAGGCGAGTTTTTCGAAAGGCTAGGCTTACCCAAGGTCAAAAATGGAAGCTCGTCGGGCTTAAATTGGCTCATTCTGCTACGAACCACTTTATTTAAGTAAGACCTTTAAAAGACAGACTTTTTGATATTCCAGCGGTCGTGATACCACAGCCATTGCTCGGGATGTTCTCTCACCCAGCTCTCAACCTTGTCGTTCAGCAACTGCGCCGTCGCGGGCAGATTGAGATTACCGCGCTCGTCGCGGGGCATCTCCAGTTTCGGCTCGATTTCCAGCCGGTAGCGATTACCCGGCAACCGAATACAGCGAGCCGGATAAACCTCGCAATCAAACTGACGGACCAGTTTCGGCAACAGCGGATTGGTCTTGACATCGCAACCGAAGAACAGCGTCTTCAGCCCCTTGCGAAACTTCTGGTCGACCAGCACGCCGACGCCGCTGCCGGCCTCCAATTGCCGGGCGAGAGTGAAAGACGATCCCGCATGCGAGGGCACGAGGTTGCCCATGCGCTTGGCGCGAAAGTCGAAAACCTTCTGTGCCACATAGGGGTTGTTCGGGGGGCGAAAGAGCACGGTAACCTTCAGCCCGAAAGCCGCACCTGCAACCGGCAGCAGTTCGAAATTGCCCGTATGTCCGGTAAAGACGATAAACGGCCTCGGATTTTCCATGAGGTCGACAAAGATCGGAATACCGGATACCTCGATGCGGCCGGGCTTCTCGCTGTATGGATCGAAATCGAACAGCCGATCAAGGAAGACATACTCCGCCGCCAGCCTCCCCATGTTGCCCCAGCTCGCCACCGCGATTTCCTCGATCTCCGCATCGCTCTTCTCGGGAAAAGCGTTGCGCAGGTTCGTCAACATCAGCTTGTGGCGACGCATGCGCGGCCCGATCTTGCGGGTCAGCCAGTCTGCGAAGTTGATACCGCCATCGGCCGGAAACAGCTTCAGGAAATTCAGGAATCCGAAGATGACCTGCGCCACCAGCCACTGCTGGAAATTCCTCAGCGCAAGCACGATCCGGGTAATGAAGAGTTTCACGCGGATCAGTCCATCTTGAGAATGATCTTGCCGAAGATCTGGCGCGATTCCATCCGTTCCAGCGCCCGGTCGATATCGCCGAAGCTCACTTCGGTGTCGATCACCGGATGCACCAGCCCGCGCGCCATCTTCTGCATGGCATTCGCCATATTTTCCATGCGGCAGCCGAAGGAGCCGAGCAGCTTCAACTGCTGCTGGAACAGCATCATCAGGTTCATGTCGGTCGAAACGCCCGAGGTCGAGCCGCAGGTGACGAGACGCCCGCCGCGCTTCATGCACAGCATCGACCCGGCCCAGGTATCCTTGCCGACATGTTCGAAGACGACGTCGACGCCCTTCTTCTTGGTCAGTTTTCGTACGACGCCCTCGAAGCGGTCGGTGCGATAGTTGATGACGTGATCGGCGCCGAGCGCCTTGGCCTTCTCGATCTTGTCGTCGGAGCCGACGGTGGTGATCACGGTGCAGCCGATCTTCTTGGCAAGCTGAATGGCGGCCGTGCCGATGCCGGAACCGCCGGCATGGACGAGGATCGTCTCACCCGGCTCCAGCTTGGCGTTGTCGAACAGCATATGCTCGACCGTGCCGAAAGTGACCGGCGCCAGTGCCGCACCGATCGCGTCGACACCGGGAGGAGCCGGAACCAGCAGGCGCGCCGGCAGATTGACCTTCTCCTGTGCGAAGCCATCAAGATGGAAACCGTGTACGCCGCCGACATGTTCGCAGAGATTGTCGCGGCCTTCGCGGCAATGGCGGCAGAGCCCGCAAGTGCGCGCACCATAGATCGACACGAGCTGGCCCGGCAGCACATTGGCGACGCCCGGTCCTATAGCTTCGACGACACCGGCGGCCTCAGCACCGATGACGAGCGGCATCTTGCGCTTGGCGAATGCCATCCCGCGCCAACCCCAGACATCGATATGATTGAGGGCGACCGCTTTGACACGCAGTGTCACCTCCCCTGCGCCCGGGGCCTCCGGCTCCGGCAGATCGGTGATCTCAAGTTTGCGGTCGTCGATCAGTTGCAAAGCACGCATGGCAAAGTCCCTCGCCCCTCGGGCGCAGTTATATCCTGTTTTTCAGAAGTCCGATTAAGCCGGTTCAAGCGCCATTACAAGGCTGGCGTTCTGCCCGCCGAACCCGAAGGAGTTCGAAAGGATGGCGCCCACCTGCTTTTCGCGCTTCTTGTTCGGCACGACATCGAGAATGATCGACGGGTCGGGATTGTTGTAGTTGATGGTCGGCGGCAGCGTGCCGGTGAGCATCGTCTGGAGCGAGAACACTGCTTCGACCGCGCCGGCCGCCGTCAGCGTATGGCCGATCATCGACTTGTTGGACGATACGGGAATCGCGGGCAGCCGCTCGCCGAAGACGGCGGACATCGCACCGTATTCCATCTTGTCGTTTTCTGGCGTCGACGTGCCGTGCGCATTGATATAACCGATATCGGTCTCAGCCATCCCAGCGTCGGCGAGAGCCGCACGGATCGTTGCGATCGCTGGGCCGCCGTCCGGCGACGAGCGGGTACGATGGAAGGAATCGGCCTTGTCGCCGGCACCCTTCATGATGCCGAGGATTTTCACGCCGCGGCCAAGAGCTGATTCCAGTGATTCCAACACCAGCGTTGCGGCACCTTCCGCAATGACGAAACCGTCGCGGTCCTTGCTGAACGGTTTGGATGCCTTGGCCGGCGGGTCGTTCTGCGTCGACAGCGCCGACAGCAGCGAAAAGCGGATCAGCGCTTCGGCACTGAGCGAACCATCGGTCGCGACCGTCAGCGCCCGCGTCGTACGGCCCTGTCGGATTGCCTCGATGCCAAGCTGGATCGCCGTCACGCCCGATGCACAGGCGGTGGACAAGGTCACGGGCAGGCCGCGTGTGCCGAAACGATCGGCAAGACGCTCTGAAATGGCGCCGAACAAGGCTGCCTCGTGGAAAGCCGGATCGGGACGCTCACGCATTGCCACGAGGAAGCGCTCATAAGCGTCGCCGGGATGATCGGCCGGCGGCGAACGGTCGGCCAGTTCGAAACGTGCGTTCCATTCCGGTTCGATCGGCGGCGCGGCAAGGAAAAGCGGTGCGTTGAAATCGCCGGAAATACCGGCCTGAGCGAGCGCCTCGATCGTCGTCTCGCGGGCGAAGGCATAGGAGCGCTCGACGGCGTTCGGCACCGGGATATCGATGAAATCCACCGTACCGGCAATGCGCGTCGAAAGTCCGTCGGTCGGGAAACGCGTGATGGCGTGGATGCCCGACGTACCCGAAGAAAGCGCGTTCCAATTATCCTGCAGCCCCTGGCCGAGCGAGGTGATGATGCCCATGCCGGTAACGGCGACGATCGGGCGGCCAAGATGATCCTTGTAGGCGGATGCGGTCATGATCTTAACTCCTCACGCTTCGGCGGAAAGTACGGCGACACCTTCACCGCGCGCATGACCAACGGTGGTCACGACGGCTTTCTGCGCGCCGGCAATCATCGGCTTTTCATGCGTGACGTCAAAAGGCGGTACCTTGGCCTTGTGGGCGACCGCGAGCGCCGCCAAGGCAAGCCCGAGCGGAAACTGGCCTTCAAGCCCGTGGCCGGAGACGCCGGCATAGCCTCGAATGGCCGATGCCGGCAACAGCACCTCCAGCACCGACTTCTCGCGCGTCGCGAGATCAGGAATTGCCGTCGTTCCGCAGAAGATGACGGTGCTGTCGCTCTCAGCGCCCTTGGCAGGCGCAAGCAAGCGCTCCAGCCGCGCCTCGAGCTTGCCGCCGTCGCGGCTGCCGCGATCGCCTTCGATGGCGTCGATCGTTGCGTAGATGCGTGCACCGCGGCCTTCGGCATGGGCGCGCGACTCAAGCACTAGGAAGGCGCTGAGCGAACCTAGGATCATGCCGCCGCCATTTTCCGGCTTGCGGGACCAAAGCGGATGCCAATCGCCGATCGCATGCGCGTTCACCGATTCGATCAGCAGCACCATGTCCAAGCGCTCTGCAGAAAATGCGCCGCCGACCAATGCGTGGCTCGATTCGCCCGACTTGATTCGATGGAAAGCGGTCTCGATGGCCGATATGCCTGAAGCCTCCTCGCCCATGAACGTCCTCGACGAACCCGTGACTTTGTGGACGATCGAGATATTGCCGGCGAGCAGATTGGAAAGCTGTGCCAGGAATAGCGTCGGACGAAGCTCGGTCGTCAGCTTCTCGTTCAGAAGCAGTTCGCGATCATTGCGCTTCAAGCTTTCGTTGACAATTAGCGTATCGACGTTGATGTCGCGCTCACCGCCGCCGGCCGCAACGATCATGTCCATGCTCCCGCAAGCGTCGAGATCGTCCTTGAATCCAGCGTCGTCCAGCGCCAGGCCGGCTGTAAAGACGCCGATGCGCTGCCAGTTTTCCATCTGCCGCTGGTCGCCACGCTTCGGGATCTGCTGCGACCAGTCGATCTCCGGAAGCGGATGCACGGGATAGGGCTTGAATTTTTCGGTTTCGACGACAGTCGGCGGCGTCTGGTTCGATGTCAGCAGGGCGACATGCGCATCCTTGCCGACACCCTGACAGGTGACAATGCCGATACCCGTGATCACCACATCATTCTGAGCCTTGCTCATTCATCAATCCTCTTAGAATGCGGCGCCATGCAAGCTTGAAACGTCAGCGATTGGCGGCGATGGCGTCGAGAAGCCCGACCTCGCCTGCCCGTTTGCGCACGATATCGGCGAGTGGCACCTCATTAAACGGCATGGTGCGCAGCTTCAACTGCGCATCGCAGATCTTCTTGCCGGCTATGGTGATCCGCGCCTTCGTTACAGCAAAGCCAGAGCCGTCATGCTCCAGTTCCGCGACGATGTCGAGTTCGGCTTCCGGCTCCACGAAAGTGCGCATCTTGGCGCCGTCGACCGACATCAGGAACGGCATATAGGCAAATTTCGTCGCCGCAAGCACGAGCATACCCGACGCCTGTGCCATGGTTTCGATCAGAAGGACACCGGGAACGAGCGGCATGCCGGGAAAATGGCCTTCGAAAACAGGACTCTTTGCCGGGACAACCGAATGCGCCTTCAAAACGCCCTTGGACAGATCGACCGACTCGACCCGGTCAATCATCTGGAAATATTCCAGCAGCATCAACGCCTCCGATCCGATCCGGTGACGCGCTATGGCCCGGGCAGGATACGATAGTTAGGAACAAAACCGCCCGGCCGCCATATTCAGGGGCGGCTGGGCGTCAAAAAAAGCAAAGACGTTGCTCAGCCCTTGGCGGCGCGCAATTCGTCAATCTTGGCGCAGAGATTCTTGAGGACGAAGTATTCCTCCGTCGAAACTTTGCCTTCGTTGACTTCCTGCGTCCATTGTTCCAGCGGAATCTTGATGCCGAATTCCTTGTCGATGGCGAAGACAATGTCCAGGAAATCGAGGCTGTCGATGCCGAGGTCGTCGATCGTGTGGCTCTCTGGGGTGATCGTTTCACGGTCGATTTCGCTTGTCTCAGCGATGATGTCGGCAACTTTGTCGAATGTAGCAGTCACGCCCATACCTCTTGAAATGATAATTCAACCCTCCTCATAGGGAAATCCATTCCAAAAGCCAATGGTTTCCACCCGAGACCCCAGTAATTTGGCGAAGCACTGTTGCCTAAACAGCAAAGATACTTCCGGTGCATAATCGCCGGAATAACGGCCGACATGCGAGCAAGATGCGGCAGTATTACGGCTTAGCGGTTGTGCAGGACAAATTCCGGACCAATCGCGGAGCGGTGAGCAAACGACGATCATTGGCTGATGACGATGCGGGTATTCCTCAAGCCCGCCTCCGACGCCATCGAGAAAAACGTCGCGGCGTTTCGCGGTTCGAGACGGACGCAGCCATGAGAAGCAGGCCGGCCGAGATGCCTCAGCTCATAGGTGCCGTGCACTGCATAGCCGCCGTCGAAGAACACTGCGTAAGGCATCGGCGCATTGTCGTATTTCTTCGAGCGATGATCGCGTGACAACCATTTCGCCGTATAGGAGCCCGTCGGGGTCCGATAGCCCCTGCGCGCCGTCGACACCTTCCAGCGATACTTTAAAACGCCATCCTCGGAAACGGTCATCGTCTGTGATCGAAGATCAATATTGGCAAGAACAGTTCCAGCCTGCGCTGAAGAGACATGAAACTGCAAGCATAGACATGCGGCAGCGGCTGCCAGTATTCGTTTCATCTCGTCCCCTTCCATCGTTTGCTTCTTTTCGAAACAATTCCGATGAAAGGAAAAACTACCAGCTCTCTGATTATACTAAATTAATACAGATAGTGAGCAATTCGTTAAGACGGGCCAGCCCCTCACAGCAGTAATAGGAAGACGATGAAGGCTACGAGCGTCAGCATCGTGCATGCCGAATGGAAGATCGAGATGCCGGCCTCGACATCGCTGACGGTGGCGGTGTCGCGGCCGGAACCGTTGATCATCGGTTCGCGCACGACCTCACCACCGTAGACGCGCGGCCCGGCAAGCTGGATATCCAAGGCGCCCGCCATCGCCGCCTCCGGTCGGCCCGAATTTGGTGAACGGTGCAGCCCACCGTCACGGACCGCAACGCGGATCGTATTGCCGAGTGCCGAAATCCCCTTCTTGGCAAGTGCCCCGGCGGCAATCAACAGGATCGACAGCCGCGCGGCCGGCCAGTTGGCAACGTCGTCCAGCCGGGCAGCCGCCCAGCCGAAATCGATATAGGTCTCGGATTTATGACCGATCATCGAATCGGCTGTATTCAGCATCTTGTAGACGAACAGGCCCGGCAGCCCGAAAACGGCGTACCAGAGCGCTGGCGCCACGACGCCGTCGGAAAAATTCTCGGCAAGGCTCTCGATCGCAGCACGGCAAACGCCGGGTTCATCCAGCGTTTCAGGATCACGGCCGACAATGCGCGATACGGCACGGCGTCCACCCTCCAATCCCTCGCTGCGTAACGCCTTCGATACCTCGCCGACATGATCGGCCAAGCTCTTCTGCGCCAAAAAGATCGCGACCAGCCCAGCCTCGACCAGGATGCCGACCCAACCGAAAAAGGCGAGCAACCCATGAACAGCCCAGCCGGCGATAACCGCCCCGAAAAGCAGCGCGACGATCGACATCACGCCGTTGCGACGGCGCGTCAGGCCCGGCAGATCTTTGGTGTTGAAATGTTGGTCGAAGAAGGAAATCGCCCTGCCGAACAGTACGACGGGATGCGGCACCCGCTGCCACAGCCAATCGGGATCGCCGATGAGGCGGTCCAATAGCAATGCCAGAATGAGGATGAGCAAATGTAAATCGGTCATCATATCGAATAATCCTCGAGCACCCCGGCAAGCCTGTGATCGGCTTCCTCGTCCGGTGCAAGGCCAAAACGCAGCCAATTCGGCGCATAGTCGAACTTGCGGACGAGAATGTGATGGCGGCAGAGATGCGAATATATGTCGCTAGCACGGTCATCGGCAACAAGCGCGAACAGTCCCGTACCGCCGACCACCTCAAGCTTGGCTTGGCGAAGTACCGCATCCAGCGCCGACCTGCGGTCGAAAATGCGGTTGCGAATGCTGGTTGTATCGCCCGCCATCAAGGAGGCGGCCAATGAAAGTGCCGGCCCGGAAACTGCCCACGGGCCAAGCCAATCCTCGAAACGCTCCAAGATCGAGGCTTGCGCGATGACGAAGCCGAGGCGCAGACCGGCCAACCCGAAAAATTTGCCGAAGGAGCGGAAAATGATGAGGTTCGGCATGGAGGAGGCATACGGCGCCACGCTGTTTTCCGGCTCCATATCCCCGAACGCTTCGTCGACCACCAGCATACCGCCGCGCTGTCGCAGCCGGTCATGCAATTCCCGCAGCTGCTCGATAGGCAGCGCTCGGCCATCCGGATTATTGGGATTGACGGCGACGACCAGCTTCTGTTCGGAATCGAGATCACCGATTCCCGCAATCTTGCGGACGGGCAGACCCGCCAGTGCGAAGGCGCGGGCATATTCCCCATAGGTCGGCGACAGGATGGCCACGCCGCTTGCTGATCCAAGCCGCGGCAGAAGCTGAATCACCGATTGCGTGCCCGGAACAGGCAGCGGCAGGATATCGCCGCTGCGATAATGGGCCCTGGCGGCCTCCCTCGCCCGTTCCACCAGATGCTGATCCGGCAGCCGATGCCAGGCCGAAATGGAGATGTCCGGCAAGACAATGGGATTGGGGTTGATGCCGGTCGACAGATCGAGCCAGTCCTCCGATCGCCCGCCGTAAAGGCTAGCCGCCGCCGTGATGCCGCCGCCATGCACGATCCTGTTCGTCATGCGGCGTCACCGGCAAGGTCGATCAGGTGCATGTAGGAACCGGCGACATTGCCGCGCTGCAGTCCGGCCATACCGAGGTCGTCCCCCAACGCGTCTTTAGCCGTAAACAGCCGATCCGCCGCGCCTTCGGAGACAATGGTCGAGTAGTGAAATTCATGCGCCGTCATCGGCCGCTCGAAGAAGGAACCGGCAAGCGGCACCACGCGCCGGTAGCCGAGATGGCGCTGCCGCTTCTCATAGCTGGTGACGACCGGCAGCAGGCCAAGCATTTCATGACGCATGCCGGTGGCATCCACCAAACCCTCGCCAAGCACCATATAGCCACCGCATTCGCCATAGATTCGCACACCTCGCGTGGCGGCTGCTTTCATTGCCGCCTGAAAACGGGATGCGGTCGCAAGCTTGCCCGCATGCAATTCCGGGTAACCCCCGGGCAGATAGATGGCGTCGGCATCATCAGCCGGAGCCTCATCGGCAAGCGGCGAGAAAAACGAAATCTCCGCGCCGCGCCGGCGCCAGCCGAGCAGCATATGCTCGTAGCAGAAGGCGAAAGCGATATCACGGGCCACGGCAATGCGCTGTCCGAACGGCATCAGCCGGGCAATGTTGGCGGCCGATGGCCGGACGATATTCTGGTGTGCGGCGCGTAATAGCAGTCCGAAATCACATGCCTTGGACAACGTCTCCGCCGCTTGTTCGATGAACTGCTCCAGCGCGGCGTGTTCCCCGGCCTGCACCAGCCCGAGATGCCGCTCCGGCAGTGTGAGTCCCTTGTCGGCGCGAATGACGGCGGCCACGGGAATACGCACCGCCTCAAGTGCCCGGCGCAGCATCGCCTCGTGCCGGTCGCTGCCAACGCGGTTGAGAACGACACCGGCAATGCGGACATCGGCGCGAAAATTGGCAAAGCCGCTGACGAGCGCGGCAATCGACTGCGACATCCGCGAGGCATCGACCACGAACACGACGGAAAGGCCAAGGAAGGCGGCGAGATCAGCCGGTGTGCCGGAACCGTCCGCTGCGCCGTCGAACAATCCCATCATGGCTTCGATGACCAGCATCCGCCCGCCGGCACGATGCAGTGCCGAATTGGCGGAGATTAATTCGGAGCGCATGGCCCAGGGATCGAAATTAAGGCAGGACGAACCGCTGGCAGCGGCGAGGAAGGCGGGGTCGATATAGTCAGGACCGGCCTTGCCCGGCGCCACCGCGATTCCTCTTTTCCGCAACGCCCGCAAGAGGCCGAGCGTGACCGTGGTCTTGCCCGAGCCCGAGGCCGGCGCGGCGATCAGCAGGCCGCTCATGCCGACACCTTATGAGCCGCACCCGCCCGCACCTCCGTCTCCGGCAGGAGCTTGCGGCCGGATAGAGCTCCCAGCCAATCGAGGGAAGGCCGCAACCTTACGACATCGCCGACCACCACGATCGCTGGTGGTTCAAGGCCGGACGCGGTAACATCGGTCTCAGCCTGTCCGAGCGTCGTCTCCAGCACCTGCTGCGCCGGCGTGGCGGCATTGCAGACGAAAGCGACCGGTTCGTCGGCCGAACGGCCGGCGGCGATGAGGTTGGCGCTGATCTGAGCAATATGCTTCATCGCCATATACATGACGATGACGGGCGAACCCTTGCCGATCGCCTCCCAATTGATCGCATCCGGAATAACGCCGGAGGAATCATGGCCCGTCAGGAATGTCACGGCATGATTGACGTCGCGGTGAGTGACGGGAATGCCGGCATAGGCGAGACCGCCGATACCGGCGGTAATTCCCGGCACGATGCGGAAGGGAATGCCGTGTTCGACCAGCATCATCGCCTCTTCGCCGCCACGCCCAAAGACAAAGGGGTCGCCGCCCTTCAGCCGCAGCACACGCTTGCCCGCGCGCGCCAGCTCGACAAGACGCAGCGAAATGTCCCGCTGCCTGGCCGACGGCTTACCGCCGCGCTTGCCCGCATATTCCAGCATCGCACCGGGATGGGCGAGTTTCAGGCAATCCTCGTTGACGAGCGCGTCGTGCACGATGATATCCGCCTCCGCCAGTCCTTTTGCCGCGAGCAAGGTCAACAGCCCGGGATCCCCCGGCCCGGCGCCGACAAGCCAGACGGAGCCCGGCTCCAGCGCCGGCAGATTGGAAAATGCGGTATCGTTCATCCCACCTGTCCTATGCCCGGATGGGCAAAATTGCAATCTTGAGAATGGGATAAGGCGGCTTCGGCTCGACTCCCATTTCCATCCGCGGATGATAGGACAGACAGGGTCTCAGCAGCAGCGGCGCTGCGCTATTCGCTTTCCCCAAGACGACGAAGACGGCGGAAGGAAGGGCCAACACATCGCGTGAAGTCTTTGATTCGAATTGTCAGAAGGCCGATGCAACAAATTGATAATATTATAAATAAACAATATTGCGAACAAATGTCGTTCAGAGAGGGCAGCACAACCACCCTCTCCGAACGGATCTCAGTGGTTTACCTTGCCGAGAATCACATCGCGGATCAGGTCGATAACCGCTTGCGAGCGAATGCCGGTGCAGACGATCTGGCTCGGCAGATTGTCCCATTCATTCGGCGGGAAGTGCTTGCCGTTCTGCTTGACGATCGTCTGGCCGTCGGCAATGCCGCCGCAAACGACGCGGACCGAACCCTCGATCGTATCGAACAGCTCCGGCGCCACGACATAGACGCAGGCGCAGCTGTCATGCACCATCATGCCGTCGTCCACCGCATGACTGTAGAAATCGATATAGGATTGCGACAGGTCCGACAGCAGCTGCACGGACGGACCGCCGGCTTTCGCCATGTCGGCAAGGTAACTGCGGCTCATCGTCGTGACCGCGGTGACGTCGAGACCGACGACCACAACTTTCCAGGCTGCGGTCATCACGACATCGGCGGCTTCCGGATCGCCGTGGATATTGGCTTCCGCCACCGGTGTGACATTGCCCGGCACATAGAAATTGCCGCCCATGATGACGACGTCTTTCACTAGCTTGGCGATCTCGGGATCATGCTTCAGGGCCAGCGCCAGGTTGGTCATACGACCGACGGCTACAAGCGTCACCTCGCCCGGATTGGCGCGGACAGCATCGATGATGAACTGATGGGCCGGACGCGGGTCGGTCGGCAGATCGATCGTTGCCGGTACTTCGATATCGCCGAGACCATTGTGACCATGTACAAAGGTAGGCCATGCCCGCTCCTTCCGTGACGGGTCGAACGTGACGCTGGCCCCGCGAGCGACAGGGCACCGAATGTTCCATTCACGCTTCAGGAACAGCGCATTGCGCGTCGTCGTCTCGACGGAAGCATTACCGAACACGGTGGTGACACCGAGAAGATCGATTTCCGGATGACGGTGCAAGAAGAGCAGCGCCATGGCGTCGTCGACGCCAGGGTCCGTGTCGTAAATGACCTTGTGCATGATTTTTCCTTGTTACCCTTTTGATTAAGCTTGACCTTATCCAAAAACCGCGCCGCACTTTTTGGGGTCATGTTTGTGAGGTCGCCGGGACACGCGAGAACCGCGATCGGCGAAGCGGCCACCATAGTCACAGCCGCCATTTCTGCAATATCGGATGCAATCTCGCGTGAATTCGCCACAGATTGCGACAAAACGATGCCGGCGAACCAACAATTCAGCCGATTTTCGCAATTGCCGCAGTGGAAAAGCGAGATTTGATTTTCGGTAGGACAAGTTCTGCACTGGGTCCGGCGTCAGCCAGCGCAGCGGCCTCAGCAACACCGTGGCAGCCAACGCGAGCAAAAACGAGCTCGGACGGATTCTTCAAACGCGGCGTCTCGCGCTCCAGCGTGGCAGCATCAAAAAAACGCAGCGGCAGTCCAAGATAAGCGGCCACGTCCACGATCGCGGGCTCGTTGCTGCGCATATTGATGGAGGCGATCGCAAGGATCTGATCGGTCTCTATCCCGCTCTCCCGTAACGCCCGTTCGGCAAGCAGACGCACATCGTTCCAGTCCGTACCGCGCTCGCAGCCGAGGCCTAGAATATAGCGGCGGGCGATAGCTTCAGGATGTGTTGTCATATGGAAACCCCAGCGGCGGCAATTATAGTCAGGCACAAGGGCGCGGCACACATGCAATCACCTGACAAACACCATCTATTCAACGATCCCCCTGCCCGTCAATTTCACCGACTGTGTCCAAACTGCAATTGCGGCAGCGCCAATCGAGTGCAAGAAAGCCCGCGAAATCATCGCCTTCGAGTTCCCCCGCCTTGCAAGACATCACCCTACATCTACTGCTTCTGCTTTTCGCCGCCGCCTTCTTCGCCGGTTTTGTCGATTCGATCGCCGGTGGCGGCGGACTGATCACCGTGCCTGCCATGCTGCTGGCCGGCATTCCGCCATTGCAGACGCTCGGCACCAACAAGGTGCAATCGATCTGCGGCGCCGCCTCCGCGACGATCGCCTACGCCCGTCAAGGCCATGTGCGGCTTCGCACGCAATTGCCGATGGCCCTGATGGCGGTTATTGGCGGCATGCTGGGCGCGACGCTGGCGACGATCATGCCAGGCGATGTCCTGCGCATCGTCCTGCCATTCCTATTGATCGCCATTGCGCTTTATTTCGGCTTCAAGCCCAATCTCGGCGATATCGAAAAACACGGCCGCATGAGTGCGCCCCTCTTCGGTTTCACCTTGGTACCGCTGATCGGCTTCTATGACGGCGCCTTCGGCCCCGGCACCGGCTCGTTCCTGATGCTCGCCTTCGTCACGCTGGCCGGTTTTGGTCTGCTGAAAGCGACCGCTCACACGAAGCTATTGAATTTCGGCTCGAACCTCGGTGGTTTAATCGTCTTCATCTTTTCCGGCGTCATCCTCTGGAAGGTCGGCCTCACCATGGGGCTTGGGCAGTTCCTTGGTGCCCAGGCCGGTTCGCGACTCGCCATGCTCATTGGTGCAAAGCTGATCAAGCCGCTGCTGGTCATCGTCTGCATCGCCTTCGCCATCAAGCTGCTGGCCGACCCGACCAATCCCGTTCGCGTCTGGCTGGGGTTCTGAACAGGCGGCTTTGATTACCTGCCACGTAATTGATAGTGCTGAAGGGCTCACCCATGATCGTCTTGCCTGAACGGTTCAGGCGATCCAAAGGAGTTGACCCGATGACCGATGCGACAACCATTGCCGAACGCTATCTCGCCGTCTGGAACGAAACCGACGCCGAACGCCGCCGCGCCCTCATCACCGAGGCCTGGACGGAATCCGGCACCTATGTCGATCCACTGATGCGCGGCGAAGGCCATGAGCAGATCGATGCGCTGGTGGCCGCCGTGCACACCCGTCTCCCCGGCTTCCGCTTCAAGCTCGCCGGTCCGGCCGATCGCTATGGTGACAACCTCCGTTTCTCCTGGAGCCTTGGCACGGAAGGCGACGAGCCTCTGATCAAGGGCACGGACTTCGCCATCCTCGACGACGAGCGGCTGAAAGCGGTTCACGGCTTTCTCGACCAGGCCCCGGCGGCCCTATGATGATGCCCGCCCGCTCTCTTGGCGATTACCTGCGCGAATGGCGGCAGCGCCGCCATTTGAGCCAGCTCGAATTCGCCCTCGAAGCTGATATATCGCAACGCCATCTCAGCTTCATCGAGAGCGGACGCGCACTTCCCAGCCGCGAGATGCTGATCCATCTTGCAGAGCGACTGGGCGTGCCGCTGCGGGACCGCAATCCGATGCTGCTGGCCGCCGGCTTCGCACCGGTTTTCCCGGAACGCTCGCTGGAAGATCCGGCTTTGGCTCCCGCACGCCGTGCCGTCGACGTCATACTAAAGGGCCATGAACCCTTTCCCGCCCTTGCGATCGATAGGCATTGGACCTTGGTCGCCGCGAACGACGCGGTCGCGCCCCTGCTCTCCGGCGTCGCCGACATTACGCTACTCAAACCGCCGGTGAATGTCCTGCGGCTCAGCCTGCATCCGCACGGCCTTGCACCACGTATCTTCAATCTCTCCGAATGGCGCGCGCATCTGCTGGAGAGGCTGCGCCAGCAGATCGTTGCAACTGGCGACCCTGTGCTCTCCGATTTGCTGAAGGAACTCTCGGCCTATCCCGCACCGACAGGGCAAAGGCCAAGCTCGCCCGACCGCGATTATGCCGGTATCGCCGTGCCCTTAGAGCTCGTCACCGATGCTGGACGCCTCTCGTTCATTTCGACGACCACTATCTTCGGCACACCCGTCGATATCACCCTTGCGGAACTGGCGATCGAATCACTTTTTCCGGCGGATCAGGCGACAGCCAAGGTGTTGAAAGAGATGGCGGCAGTCGTACAGACGAGCTGAAACCGTTAGGCCAGGCGTAGCCGCTAATCCAACACGAATTCCCCGACTTCCATCGCCACGCCATTCACCATTGCATCGATCCGATGGAGACCTGGATAGTGCTTACGCGTCGTCAGGTCATCTAGGCGCAATGCCTTGGAGAATTGCGCCGTTTCGCCGGGCGCCAATGAAACCGATGTCAGCTTGAAGACCTTTGGCCTGGCCAAACCGTTGGCCTTGACGAAGTGAACGGCAAAATCGACCAGCAGAGACTGTGCGGCTTCTCCGTCGTTGACGAGGGAAAAGCCGATACGGACGATATCGCCCATCTGCGCCCTCGCAGGCGCTATCGCCACGCTGCCGACACGAATGCCCTCGGCGGCGGAATAACCCATGGCACCGATCGCATCGGCCTCGCCACGCTTGACGGCGGAGCGCAGCGCATGACGGATCAGGCGCTGGCGCTCTTCAGGCGCATCCACGCTCCAGCGCCGCACCGTGTCTATCAGAATGCCGGGATGATCCTTACCGATATCGTTGAGATTGTTGGCAACGGAACGGCGAACATAAAGCTCTGGATCATCCTTCAGCAATTCCAGCAGATCAAGCACCGGCACCGGATCGGCCTGGAATGCGCGAAGCCGCTGTGCCCATGGAAGGCGTGGCCGAGTGCCCTCCGACACCAGTCGCCTGACATGCACGTTGGCGTCGCCGACCCATACGCGCAGCCGATCCAATGTCTCCTCCTGACGCTTGTTGAGAAAGGTGCGGATGGAGAATTCGGCGGTAAAACGCTTGGTCAGCTCATATTGCGCCCGCATGGACGGCTCGAAATGATCGATGCCATTGTCGGCGACGAAGATCGTGTGCGGCAGATAGAGAAACGGCGTCATGCCGAAATTGTCGCTGCCATCCATTTCCGGCCCCAGCGAGCGAATGAGAATGTCGACCGCCTCCGGATAATCTGCGGGCAAGAACATCTTAAGGGCGCGCGCAATCGCACGCCCGCGGTCCATCAGCTCCAGCTGCTCATATCCGTCCAATGTCGCAGCGATGAAACCTTTCCGGTCGAATGCCGGATGCACCTCCCCGATCATATCGGCGATGCGGGCCGGCACTTCAGCGCCGAAGCGATCCTTCAGGCGTTCAGCCATCCTACCCCTCAAAAGCTCCGCAGTTGTTCGAAATGCAGCACGCTCGTGCCGGCGTTGGCGGCATCGATCTGCATATGATCGAAATAGTCGAGGCAATCCTTGCTCGCATGCACCTTCGGCATAGCGGCCGCCGCGTCCGCATGAGAGCGCCACCAGATGACATCGACATAGGTGCCATCGTTACCGCGCACCAATTCGCGATTGAGATAGCCGGGCTGCCGTTTCAGAAAAAGATCCTGCATTCTCGCAGCCGCTTCCAGAAGTGCGCCTTCGGATACATTGGCGCGAAGCCTGAACGGCGCCCATTCCATAACTTTTCCCGTCATCATCTTTTCCTCGGGTTGAGTTGGATGGGCGTGGTCTATTGCCTAATAGGACAGATAACGACATATTTCAGCTATGGCACGCACGGCAGATGGAACAAGGCTGAACAGGCTGGAAGAGCTGAAAGGGCTGCTTCGCGAGCGCGAACACGCGACCGCCGCCGAGCTCGCGGCCGAGATGGGCGTCAGCCTGCGCACCCTCAATCGCGATATAGCGTTATTGCGCCAAAGCGGCCTGCCGATCGATGCCGACCGCGGCCGTGGCGGCGGCATGCAATTGCATCGCAGCTGGTCGCTCGGCCGGCTGCATCTTGATCATCTCGAAACAATCGACCTACTGCTCAGCATCACCATCGCCGAAAAAGTCGGTTCGCCTTTGCTGTTGCAGCATCTCACATCGATCAAGCGCAAGGTCTCCGCCACTTTTGCCGAAGGCTACCAAGGCCGCATTCGCGACCTGCGGCGCCGCATCATCGTCGGCGCGCCGGCAACGCTTAACGTTGTCAACAGCTATGTTCCGCCAAGCCGAGCCAACCTTGCGCTGATATCCCAAGCCTTCTTCGAGCAGCGGCAGGTGATCATCGACTACGAGGCCGGCGACGGCGTTGTCACCAGCCGCCGGATCGAGCCGCAGTTCCTCTATTTGAATGCACCCGTCTGGTATCTCATCACCTGGGACCACCTGCGTGACGACATCAGAACCTTCCGCGTCGACCGCATTCGCGCGGCCGAACTCCAGCCGACAACGTTTCGCGTCGGCGATCCGAAGATTTACATTGCCTCCGCCGACAGAAACGCATCGTCTCTCTAATCAGAATTCGACGCCCGGCTGTCCCTTGATGCCGGAGCGGAACGGATGCTTGATCAGCTCCATCTCGGTGACGAGGTCGGCAATCTCGATCAATTCTTCCTTGGCATTGCGGCCGGTCAGGACGACATGCGTCATGTGCGGCTTCTCTGTTTTCAGGAAGTTGAGGACATCGTTGATATCGAGATAATCATAGCGAAGCGCGATGTTGATTTCGTCGAGCAGAACCATCGAATTCCGCTCATCGCGGATCAGTTCCTTGGCCTTCTCCCAGGCAGCAGCTGCGGCTGCCACATCGCGGGCACGATCCTGCGTCTCCCAGGTGAACCCCTCACCCATGGTGTGGAACTGGCAGATATCGGAGAAGTGCTTTTCGATCAGATCCCGCTCACCGGTCCACATCGCGCCCTTGATGAACTGCACGACCGCACACGGCTTCCCATGAGCGATATGGCGGAAAATCATGCCGAAGGCGGCCGACGACTTGCCCTTGCCCTTGCCGGTGTGGACGATGATCAACCCCTTTTCGTCCGTCTTCGTCGCCATGATCTTGTCGCGTGCGGCCTTCTTCTTGGCCATCTTGTCGGCGTGGCGGGCGTCGTCATTCTTCGGTGCGTCGGCGCCCGATTCGACGATTTCTTCGCTCATTCTTTTCTCCCTGGAATTATCGATTTCTGTGCCAGCGGTCCTCCACGCCAGAGATAAAGCGCCACCAACGGCGTCCTCTCGGTTCGCATCGCATGACGAATATTGGAGGGGTGATGAATGATCTCGCCTGTCCAGCGCGGCAGGAAGGCTTGACTGTCCTTGCTCCACAGCGACCCATCAGTCAGCGGAAGATAGATTTCCTCGGCGATGTGATGATGATCCGGATAGTGCACATCCGGACCGAGTAACAGGAATCCGCCAGCAATTTCGTCGCTGACAAAGTGGCCGCGCGTGCCAAAAAGCTCGACCCAGCCGTATTTCTGCAGAAAATCGGCGCCGAAATCGGCGATACTATAGGTTTGAGCCCAGTGCAATGCGCTGGCAGCGCCCAATAGACTGGAAAACAGTTCGCCCTCCGCCGCGTCGGCAGGCGGGTGCAGCCTCGTCACATAGTCCACAACGGGCAGACTGTGAGCCGCAAGCGTCCGCCCATCCATATGCCAATCGAAGCCGTCAACGAAACGCCTCAGTATGGGGTCGCTGCGAGAAGCGATGTAGCGGTGGAAAGCCTGCAGAAGATCATCGATCACACTCACGCCAGGATCTCCCTATCCCCGGTCAAAGCTTGGAGATCGAATTGTGCCGAATTGCTGCGTGGCGTCCATAGCTGTCGATCGATTGCTTCCAGCAAACGCTCTTTCATCTCCTCCAAAGCCGCCGGGTTCTTCTCCGCCATGAAATCACGCACCAAGGGATCGGCCACAAAAGCCTGATAGACCGCCTCGAAATGATGGTTGCGCACGGCACCTGTTGTCGCAGCAAAAGCGAAGAGATAATCGACCGTGGCTGATATTTCCAAGGCTCCTTTATAGCCGTGGCGCATGACGCCATCGATCCACTTCGGATTGACGACGCGGCCGCGCACGACGCGGCCGATCTCCTCTTCCAGCGAGCGGATGACCGGTTTTTCCGGACGGGAATGGTCGTTGTGATAGATCGATGGGCGCGCGCCCGCAAGCTGCTCCGCCGCAGCAGCCATGCCACCTTCAAATTGGTAGTAATCGTCACTGTCCAGCAGGTCGTGCTCCCGATTGTCCTGGTTCTGGACCACCGCCTGGATCGAACGCAGCCGCTCCTCGAACACGCCGCGCTCAGCCCGGCCCTCCTCGCCGGCGCCATAGGCATAACTGCCCCAGACGAGATAAGCCTCCGCCAGATCGGCGCGCCGCTCCCAACCCTTTTCGTCGATCAGCGCCTGCAGGCCGGCTCCGTAAGCACCGGGCTTGGAGCTAAATATGCGGTAACCGGCTCGCTGGCTCGCCGAAACTTCGTCCAGCCCTGCAGCTTCCAGGCGCGCAACCTCGCCACGCATGCGCGCCGCGATGGGATTATCCACGGCATCCTCGTCCAACGCCCCAACCGCGCGGATCGCTTTGTCGAAAAGCGCGATCTGCTCTGGAAAGGCATCCCGGAAGAAGCCGGAAATCCGCAGCGTCACATCGACGCGCGGCCGGCCGAGCTTGGCCGGTGGAGAGATTTCATAGCCGGTGACCCGCCGCGAAGTCATGTCCCAGACCGGCTTGACGCCGATCAGGGCCAGCGCCTGGGCAATATCGTCACCGCCGGTGCGCATATTCGACGTGCCCCAGGCCGTCAGCCCGAAAGAAATCGGCCACTCGCCATGATCCTGTACATAGCGGCGGATCAGCAGCTCGGCCGACTTCTTGCCAAGCTCATAGGCGGCCGGCGTCGGGACCGCGCGGCTGTCGACTGAATAGAAATTCCGACCCGTCGGCAAAACATCCGGCCTGCCGCGCGTCGGCGCACCAGAAGGGCCTGGTGGCACGAACCTGCCGTCGAGTCCTTCCATCAAGGCGGAGATTTCAGCATCGCCGCAGGCAAGAATAGAAGGTTTCAGGCGGGATTCGATTTCGGCAAGAACGGCGCTGGTTTGCCGCCAGTCCCCGGGACAGGCGATTTCGCCAGTAACGAATCTAGCGGCTAGGAGTTCGATGCGCTCCACCGTATCGCCTTGGGTGCGCCAGGGAGCGTCCGAAATGGTCGCGAGAATATCGGGGCGCGAGCCAGTCCATGCGGCCGCCATATCGCAGTCCAACGGATCGAACGACGCGAGCTGTCCCAACGCATCCCGCGCAATGGCCCGCTGCAGACTCTGATCGCCACCCTCGCCCAATCCCCGCGGCACGCGCGCCAGGGCCACCGTCAAATCCGTCAGCAGCCTGCCGGACGGCGAGACGCCGAAGACATGCAGCCCGTCACGGATCTGCAGTTCCTTGAGATCGCAGAGATAGGCGTCGAGTTTCTTCAACGCCTCGTCCTCGCCTTCGCCCTTGGCTATCCCGGCATCCTGATCGAGGCCGATGTCGGCGACCAGATCGAGTATCTGCTTGCGCAGCAGACGAATGCGGCGGGGGTCGCCGCCGGAAGCCTCGTAATATTCGTCCACCAGCGCTTCCAGGTCCTTGAGCGGGCCATAGCTCTCGGCGCGGGTCAAAGGCGGGGTCAGATGGTCGATGATCACTGCGCTCGTGCGGCGCTTGGCCTGCGTGCCCTCGCCGGGATCGTTGACGATAAAGGGGTAGAGATGCGGCAATGGCCCGAGGATCGCTTCCGGATAGCAGGTCTCCGACAGTGCCAAGGCCTTGCCCGGCAGCCATTCGAGATTGCCGTGCTTGCCCATGTGGATCACGGCATGTGCGCCGAAGGATCGACGCAGGAACGCGTAGAAAGCGAGATAGCCATGCGGCGGCACGAGGTCCGGAGAATGGTAGCTTTCTTTCGGATCGATATTGTAGCCGCGAGCCGGTTGAATTCCGAGCAGCACGTCGCCGAAACGGGTGAAAGGCAGTGCGAAGCCGCCGCCGCGAACATAGGGATCGCTCTCGACATCACCCCAACGAGCGGCAATCTCTTCCTGAGCCCGAATGGGAAGAGACGATAGGAAATATTTGTATTCCCTTATGGAAAGCGTCTCGCGAACGATCCTGCCATCGCGGCCGGAATTGGTCGGCCCATCCATCAAATGACGCATCAGTGCGTCGCCATCTACCGGCAGATCGGCGACCGGATAACCCGCCGCCTGCATCGCCTTCAGCACTTCGATCGTGCCCGCCGGCGTATCAAGCCCGACGCCGTTGCCGAGCCTCCCGTCGCGGTTTGGATAATTGGCCATGACCAGCGCCACGCGCCGATCTTCCGGCGGCGTTTTGCGCAACCGTGCCCAATTGGCCGCCAATCGTGCGGTATAGCGCATGCGGTCCTCAGCCGGCTCGCTCGCAACAATATTGGCCTCGACGCGATCATCATAACGGGCCGCCGCCTTGAAGGAGACGGCACGGGCAAGCACACGCCCATCCACCTCCGGCAGGGCGACATTCATGCCGAGATCGCGCGCCGATAACCCCTGCGAGGAAGCTTCCCAGGCCTTCATCGAGGAAGCCGAAAAGATCGCCTGCAACACCACGGCGTCACTCGCTTCCAGCACGGTCGGCTGGCGATCGGCCCCAGGCGCCGAAACGGCAAAGCCGGTTGTGTTGATGACGACATCCGGCTTCAGTTCGGCGAAAACGCTTTCTAGGATACCGACCGAGATAGGATCCTTGAGACTGTAGGCAAACACCGGCAATGGCCGCATGCCCTCTGCAATGAGAGCCTCGATCATGGCTTCGACGGGCTTGGTTTCGCCGCTCTGGACAAGGGCGCGGTAGAAGGAAATAGCGACGGTCGGGGGGTCGTGTTCCGCTATCCGCTCCATATCGGTGGAAGCTTCCGACGACTCTTCCAGAGGAGAGTTCCGCCCCTCATCCGCCCTTCGGGCACCTTCTCCCCGCAGGCGGGGCGAAGGAGAAGCCGCGAGCTCGATATGCTCCCTCTCCCCGTCACTACGGGGAGAGGGCCGGGGTGAGGGGCGAACTCGCCATTCGGTTTCAAGCCTCCTCCACTCTTCGACCCCAATCACACCCCTGCCCGGCCACCAGATGCCCGCTTTCATCAACGGAGCGGCCAGCGCCGGTTTTTCGGCGCCCGATAGCATCGCCCCGGCATAACCGAGAAATGCCCGCGAATTGGCATCGCCGCCTTCGATCAGATAGGACCAGAGCGCATTGAGGTCCTGGAGCCCGACATTGGAAAACGGCGTCAGCCCCGGATCAGGTTTCGAATCCCCCGGCAGTACCGCAATGAGAGCGCCGCTACGGTCCGCACAGGCATGCAGCGCCTCAAGCGCATAGTGAAAATAGCTGGCGCCGCCGAGTGCTCGGACGATGATCAGCTTCGCATGGCGCGCTGTCCGTTCTACATAGGTGTCGATGGACATGGGATGCTTGAGGCTCATCAGGCTTGCGAGCCGCCACGAATGAACGGCGTCCCCCTGCCCATAGGCGGCGGCTATCGCCGCAAGCTCGGTATCGGCCGCCGACAGAAACAGGATATCGCCCGGCGACTGGCCAAGATCAATCGCCTCCTCGCCATCGCTGATCGTTCCTTTTTGGGCTAGGAGGAGATGCATCGCTTCGCCTTAGACCAACGACTCGATCGCCTTGCGCACGATCCCCTCATCCATCTCATGCAGCCCAATCACCACAAGCCGCGTCTGGCGCTCTTCGCCCGGCGCCCAAGCCCGGTCGAAATAGTGATCGATACGGCTGCCGACGGCTTGGATTTGCAGGCGCATCGGCTTGCCGGGCACATCGACGAAGCCCTTGAGGCGCAGGACATCATGTTCGGCAATCACGCCCTTCAGCTTCCCGATAAAGACGATCGGCTCCGCGATCGGACCGAGGTCGACGACGAAGCTGTCGAATTCATCGTGATCATGCGATGCGCCGTCCTCGTGCTCCAGCTCGTGATGCGATTTCCGGTTGGCAATATCGCCCTCCGTCCCGATGCCGAGGCCGAGAAGGATGGCGGCCGAAACCTCGCCATTTTTCGCTTCGATGATCGTCGGTTTGCGGGCGGTGCGGGAGGCAACTTCGGTACGGACACGGCCGAGTCCCGCAACATCGATCAGATCGGTCTTGTTGAGGACGATGAGATCCGCGCAGGTCAACTGATCCTCGAACAGTTCCTCGATCGGGCTTTCGTGATCGAGCGATTCGTCTTCTACGCGACGGGCTTCGACAGCATCGTGATCATCGGCGAAACGGCCGGCGGCGACGGCGGCGCTGTCGACCACGGTTATGACGCCGTCAACGGTGACCTGGGTGCGAATATCCGGCCAGTTGAAGGCGGCGACGAGCGGCTGCGGCAGAGCGAGGCCGGAGGTCTCGATGACGATATGGTCGGGACGCGCATCACGCTCCAAGAGCTTGGTCATCGTTGGAATAAAATCGTCGGCGACGGTGCAGCAGATGCAACCATTGGTCAGCTCGATGATATCGTCCTCGGTGCAGTTCTCCGCGCCGCAGCCCTTCAGCACATCGCCGTCAACGCCGAGATCGCCGAATTCATTGATGATGAGGGCGATCTTCTTACCGCCGGTGTTCTGCAACAGGTTGCGGATCATCGTCGTTTTGCCGGCGCCGAGGAAGCCGGTGATGACGGTGGCGGGAATTTTTTCCTGGTTCATGCGGATCAACCCTTCATTTTCAGCGGCAGCCCCGCCGCGATAAAATAGACTTCGGCGCTCGCCGCCGCGATCATCTGGTGCAATCGGCCGGCATGATCGCGGAACTCGCGCGCCATACGGTTTTCGGGCACGATGCCGAGCCCGACCTCGTTGGAAACGAGGACGACACGCGACTTTGCCCCTGGTAGGAATTCGGTGAGAGCGGCAAATTCTGCCGCGATATTGCGCTCGGCCATCATCAGGTTGGTGACCCAAAGCGTCAGGCAATCAACGAGAACGGCGCGGCCCTCGCCGTCGACTGCCGCGAGCCGGGCAGTAAGATCGAGCGGCTCCTCATGCGTCGTCCACAGGAGATCGCCCCGATCGGCGCGATGCTGCGCAATACGATCGCGCATTTCGTCGTCCCAGGCCTGACCCGTCGCCACATAGTGACGATCGAGGCCGGTGTCCGAGATCAGCGATTCGGCGAATCGGGATTTGCCGGAGCGTGCACCACCGAGAACAAAGACGGCGCGGGAGGGCGAGGTTGGCATCGGCTATTTTCGCTCCCGTACGAGGGCGAAGGCCGGTGCGATGCGGCTGAAGCCGAAAAGTAGGCGCTTGCACGCCAAAAACTCATTTCGTGCCATGACAACCTCCGTGCTGGCAGCGGGACGTCCGTCCCTGGGGTGGGCCTTGTGCCCGGCACGTATGGCAGGTCTCCTGGCTCGCGGATGAGGCGCAGCGAGCGGGGGCGCACGGAAACCGGTCGCCCCCGAACCCTGCACCAGCGGGTCCACCTCGCCTTCCCGGCAAACATCATGAAAAGGCGGACGATTCGTAGAAATAGAGGCGTCCAGCCCCGGTTGATCATGATGCCACGCCAGTGGCTTTTCCGTCCCGAAGCTGCTTTCACCCGCCCGCACCACGCGGACCATCAGCGAAACATCTTCAAAGCCGGATGGAAGACCCTGACCGCTCTACAGTCGCGGGGTCGGCTGTGATGAGAACGCCCGAGTTGGGTCCGCTCCTTCACATTCCCTTTTCATCCCATGCGACAGATCGTCGCTCAGGAACCATTCGTTATGCCGCAATGATTAGGCGTTCGACCGCTGCAAGTCAATCAAGGCGGCGACTGCGACATCGGCCGTTCCAAAGGCGAAATATGCATAAAAGTCGCACCGTACGTGCTCTTTTTTTGCCGTATTTCTTTGATGTTAGGAGTTTATAGAAGCTAAGCACCTAGCTTTAAGTACAAAACAGTCGTCCGTTCCCCATGTTGCAGAAATTCCAACCGCGCCGCCTCGGCGTTTTCTCGGCCCTATTCGATCTTGGTCGGTTCAGGGCGTTGTTGCGTCGTGGCGAATTGGGACTTGTTTTCGCCGGCGCGCTGGTGGGCATAGCCTCCGGCTGCGCCGTGACAGCGATGAGCTTCATCTCACGCAAGCTTCACAGTATCATCTATGGCATAACCGACTACGAGCGCCTTAGTTCGGCAGCGGTGGCGATACCTGACAGGTCGGTAGTGCTGATCGCGCCCATAGCCGGCGGCATCATCCTCGGCGTCCTGCTCTATATATTGTCGCGCACGCGCAAGAAGCCGATGGTCGACCCGATTGAAGCCAATGCGCTGCACGGCGGCCGTATGTCGCTCACCGACAGTATCCTCGTCGCGGTGCAGAACCTGATCTCGAACGGTTTCGGCGCTTCGGTCGGGCTTGAAGCAGGTTACACACAGCTTGCCGCCGGCATTGCCTCGAAATTCGGGCATAACATGCAGATGCGCCGTGCGGACCTCCGCATGCTCGTCGGTTGCGGCGCTGCCGGCGCCATAGCCGCCGCCTTCAATGCGCCGCTGACCGGCGCCTTCTACGCCTTCGAGCTGATCATAGGCAGCTATTCCATCCTCACCCTGACGCCTGTCGTCGTCTCAGCGCTGATATCGACTATGATCGCAAGACTGCTTGCCGGTGACGACTTTGCCATCGACATCGATCATTTCGGCGCCATCGTCCCTGCCGACTATCTTCCGGCTGTCCTGCTCGGAGCTTTCTGCGCCGGTATAGGCATTCTGATCATGCAAGGCGTCGCCTGGGTCGAAGAGTTTGCGCGCAAGAGTTCCATCGCACCGTCCTTCCGCCCCGCGCTCGGCGGCATCGTTGTCGGCCTCCTGGCGCTAATCTCGCCACAAGTTCTGTCAGCCGGCCACGGCGCACTGCATCTCAACCTGTCGACAAATACGACTCTGGGTGCATTGGCCGGACTCTTCATCCTGAAATCACTGGCCTCTGCGGTGTCGATCGGGTCGGGCTTCAGGGGCGGCCTGTTCTTTGCGTCGCTGTTCATGGGCGCGCTGCTCGGTAAGATCTTCGCCTATTGCGGCCCCTATTTCGATCATGCCACGCTGACGCCGGCCGTCTATGCCGTGGTTGGCATGAGCTCGCTTGCCGTCGCCATCATCGGCGGACCGTTGACCATGACCTTTTTGGCGCTCGAAATCACCGGCGATTTTCCGATCACCGTGTTGGTGCTCGCTGCCGTTATCACCTCGTCGCTGGTTGTGCGCACCACCTTCGGCTACTCCTTCGCCACCTGGCGCTTCCATCTGCGCGGCGAAAGCATCCGCAGCGCCCACGACGTCGGCTGGATCCGCAACCTAACGGTTGCCCGCATGATGCGACCCGATGTGCACACGGCGAACGTGGACATGAGCATCGAGGAGTTTCGCCAGCGTTTTCCGATTGGCTCAGCGCAGCGTGTCATTCTCATCGACAGGGATGAGAAATATGCCGGCATGGTGCTGATGCCAGACATTTATGCGAGCCCGGTCGAGAAGGACGATGAGGAGCACGGCCTTGCCGACTTCATCCGCCATCGCAACGACTTCCTGCAGCCAAAGATGAACGCCAAGCAGGCGGCAGCCCTGTTTGACCAGACCGAAAGCGAAGCTTTGGTGGTGATCAACGACCTGATCGAGCGCAAGGTGATCGGTCTGCTCACCGAAAGTTACACGCTGCGCCGCTACAGCGAAGAGCTCGACCGCCGGCGCCGCGAGGTCTCGGGCGAGCTTTAGCGCGCTACCCATAGCAATCCGAACAGCATGTTGGGCTGTACAGACATTCCGAGGGACGCCTTACCAGTAGTTGTTGTTCGTACCACAGTATGGTGCTGCCGTGCACACTTGAAAACTTGTTACCTGTTGGTATGATTTTGCATGGAATTCACCCTCGTTGCTCAAATCCTGGCCTGGACTACACTCGGCTTGATACTGCTCGGCACAGTCGTTCCTATCGGCACGAAGCAACGTGTCGTCGCGGCGGCGAACATCGAGAGCATTATTCTCTTTGGCTTAATGGGCTTGTTGTTCGTGGTGGCCTATCCCACCGACCGTCGAATCATTGCATTGCTATGTATCTTGGCAGCCACCGCAAGCGAGTCTTTGCTGTCGATCTTGCCTGATCGACATATTCGAATTGAACGATTGGTAATAAAATACTCGGAGCATCCGTCGGCTTGCTTATCGGCGGAATAATAATGCTGATTATGCAGTAGACGCACGCAACATGCTTATATGACGTGCCGAGGTGTGGGCTGGGTAATTCTTAGAGATCAGATAGATAACATTTGAATTATGGCCGGCCCCACGTTTTCGTTGCGCTTTTTCAAGTGTCCGGATGCCCAACTCGGCGACCTGCTGCTTCAAGCCGGCGAGTTGACAATGGGCATGATGCTGTCGTCACCAATGGTGCTGATCGTCATTTGAGCTCTTTGCGAGCCGCAAGCCAGTGACCACGGGGTTCCTAGTGTCAAGGACATTCGCTAGAGTAATGGCACTCTAGGGGGTTGATGGATCCGATGGTGATTTCGTTAATGGTGCTTGGCGTCGCACTGGCGCCTTATGTTTCCTCTCATCGTCCTGAACCGAGGTTTATCGCGGGACGGTTTCCCGATTGCAGCGACATCGTCGAGCGGGTCCTCTTGAAGACAAAAGGCCGCCTTCTCTCTATGAGACCGCACGCGGACCGTTGCACTGTAACAGTGCTTGTTCCGCGTGACGGTGATCGCCCCGAAAAGGTAGTTGTGCGGGTGCAGTTCTCCGACGACGATGTGGATGAGACCAAGGAATAACCGGACATTCAAACATGTAGGGTGGCCTGCTCCCTTAAACCGCCCGCCGCCTAACCACGTATTTAAAGATTGGCGGATCAGGTTTAGAATGTTGCTTGGTGGGGCTGAGAAGGTACGGAAATGGGTATTGTCCTGCAGTTCAGATCCAAGAATACAGACAATCGTCTCGATTGCGCGAAGCTCGAAGAGGAGTTGGCCTTCCCCTCGCCTCCGACAGCGACGCGGTTGGATAAAAGACCCCGCTTAACCGTCGACGATCAGCTCCCAGCGCGAAAAGCTTTTAGCAACGACGCAAAATTCCCATCCGCCGCGATTGCAATCCTGACATGCGCCATTATTGCATCGGTACTCATCTCGTTTCATTTGACCGGACAGCCCCACTATTCGGCCCGAGCCAACCTGCAGCCATCGGTATTTCGTTTGGACTGAGTCAAATCTCTCTCTTGAGCCAAGGTCGGAGGGACAGAAAATTTCAGTTTCAGTCGGGCGTGTAGCTGCAGCCGCGGGTGACGTGGTAAACCCTTAAAATACAAAGCCATTTTATGGGTATGTGACCTAGCACTACTTTGGCAGATTTTTAGCGAAGAAGGCCGTTCTGCAGTGCGTGCAGAAATTTGGCGGAGGTTGTTCGAGCGCGCTTAGGATTGCCTGCCGGACGGCTGGAAGGCTTGGCTGTGGCGGGGGGCCTGGGATTCTTTTTTCCCCCTGCCGCTTGTGTGAGGCGGCGAGATTGCAGGAAGGCGTAGGCGATCATCGTCATCAGCGCGTGCCGGTGAAGGCCGATCCAGGAGCGCCCTTCGAAATGATCAAGGCCGAGTTCTTCCTTGAGTTGCTGATGCGCCTGTTCGCATACCCAGCGCGCCTTGATAGCGCCTGCGAGCTGCTTGAGCGGGGTGTTGGCGGGAAGATTGGAGAGATAATATTTGCGCTCGCCGGTGGAGCGATGCTCGCCGATGACCCAGACTTCCTCACCAGGCAAGTGTTGGGCACCCATGTCGCGGATGCGCTGGGGTGGACCGTCGGCAACCCGAACACGGACAGCGGCGAAGCGTGCTGAGAGACGACCCTTGGTACCACGCCGCCAACTGACCGTCCTCCATCGGGCTGTCTCCAGCATAGCCTGCGCAGTGATCGACTTCGCATCGGGGATATGCCGTTTTCGCGGGCGGCCGTGTCCGGCAACGGGAAAGATCATCGCCACGTCGGCGGGATAGACCTTCTGCTTGAACGGGATACCGACGGCCCAGGCAAGGCCGCGCGCGGTGAGCGCCTGCCGGAACGGCGCACTCAAGCCATATCCGGCATCGGCAAGCACGCAGCCGAAGCGCACGCCGGCCGTGCGAACCCGGTCGATCTCGGCCAGCGCGATCTCCGGCTTGGTCCTGTAGGCACGATGGTCATCAGGCACACCGGCACGATCGAGCCGGGCGGGGTTGGAGGTCCAGCTCTCGGGCAAAAACAGCCGCAACCCTACCATGACCGGCACTTCGCCAGAAGCCAGCGTCAGCGACACGAGCGTCTGGCAGTTGGCGTTCTTGCCAAGCGCCGAAGCATATTGCGGCGCCACGCCAACCGAGTGGCCTCCCTTCTTAGGTAGCGCGGTGTCATCAACGATCAGCCACGCATCGTTCCCGCCAACTTGTCTGTCGGCCTCGGCCAGCAGCGCCGCTTCCAACGGCGCGGCGTCCCAGACGCCACTCGCAACGAAATGGTGCAGTTGGTCGTAGCTGACAGTGCTAGAACGCGCCGCCATCGGTTGAACGCTCTTGCGATCGCCGGGACCGATCAATCCCGCGACATACGCAGGGCACATCCGTGCCCTCGTCTTGTGCCGAAGCGCCACAACAAACGGCGCTAGCCAACGCTCCAAATCAGCTTGCCAGGTCTCGTCCATGGCCGGCACCTCCAAAAGCCGACCTCCTATGAATCACCGAACTCCCCTCTTGGGAATCCTCAAAATCAACCCGCGTCTAAAAATCTGCCAAAGTAGTGCTAGAGCATCAGACTATCGAGCCAGGCCGGATCGAGCACCGCTTCCAGCTCTGCCGCAATCTCGTCCAGTGCCGCCTCGACGCCAGCGCGATAATCCACCCGCTCCCCGGTTAGGCCGAAACTTGCCAGCAGTTTTGCCCGGTAGGCATCGCTGGTGAAAAGCCCGTGCAGATAGGTGCCCATGATAAAGCCGTCGCCAGAGAGCGCGCCATCCGGCCGACCGTCGATCATGGTCGAGGGCCGGTCGCAATCGGCGCCGCGCGTCTCACCGAGATGGATCTCATAGCCAGAAAGCGGCACATTGTACTCCCTGGAAAAAGCCAGGCTGTTGCGTACGGTCTTTTCCGGCGCCATCTCGGTCTCGACTTCGAGCAAGCCGAGCCCAGGCATCTCCGTCACAGAACCCTCAATGCCAAGCGGATCATGCACCATCTGGCCGAGCATCTGGTAACCGCCGCAAATACCAATGACACGCCCGCCGCGGCGGGCGTGAGCCGCTATATCCTGATCCCACCCCTGTGCCCGCAGATCTATGAGATCGCCGATGGTCGACTTCGAGCCCGGCAGGACCACGAGCCCCGCATCCGCGGGCATCCGCTCGCCGGCACGAACGAAGACGAGATCGACATCTGGTTCGGCGCGCAACGGATCCAGATCGTCGAAATTGGCGATGCGCGGAAGGACGGGCACGGCGATCTTCAGCGCGCCGTCCGAGCCGCGCGCCAGCCGTTCCAGCACCACAGAATCCTCAGCCGGCAACCGGCTTGCCGCCTTCAGCCAGGGCACGACTCCGTGACATGGCCAGCCAGTGAAGCCCCCGATGGCGTCGACACCTTCGCCGAAGAGCGAGATATCACCGCGGAATTTGTTGATCAGATAACCGCGGATCATCCGCCGGTCTTCGTCCGGCAGGATATGATGCGTGCCGACCAACGAGGCGATCACGCCCCCGCGGTCTATATCGCCGACCAGCACGACGGGGACATTGGCGCGGGTAGCAAAACCCATATTGGCGATGTCACCCTGCCTGAGGTTGATCTCGGCTGGCGAACCCGCGCCCTCGACGATCACCAGGTCGGTTCCCGCGCGCATGGTCGCAAAGCTTTGCAGGACGGCGCCGAGCAGTTGCGGCTTCAGCGCCTGATAGTCCCTGCCCTTTGCCTGCCCCCAGACCTTTCCTTGCACGATGATCTGGCTGCCGGTCTCCGATTGCGGCTTCAGCAGCACGGGGTTCATATGCACCGACGACGGTACCCGCGCAGCAAGCGATTGCAGCCATTGCGCCCGGCCGATTTCGCCGCCGTCCTCGGCGACCGCTGCATTGTTCGACATGTTCTGCGGCTTGAACGGGCGCACCCGAACGCCTCTATTGGCGAAAAGGCGGCAGAGCCCGGCGACCAATACCGTTTTTCCGACATCGGAGCCGGTCCCCTGCAGCATGATCGCCTTCGTCATCCGTTATCGCTCCGATATGGCATTACTACCGAAAACCCTGGATTCTGCCTTGATTCCGCCGCGATGATTAACACCAAAAAACGTGATCTCCGAGGCAAAAAAGCATCACTTTCTTATATGCTCTATTTGCGACATCCGATGACGACTTCATCCATTGTTCGCCACGTTGAAGAGGATTATCTCCGTCACCAAATCAAACAACGAAAGCCGGTCGATCCGGCCCGAGGAAACCCCGATGCTCTTCATCTTCAACAACAAGAATTCCATCCAGATCGCCTGGAATTCGAAACTGCCGTCGCGCCGCCCCGAGAGCCGTCTGCAGCAGCTCGATACCCGCTTTGGCCCGATCGGCTTCATCCGCACCTATAGCGTCGGTTGATTGACCGTCAAGCTGTCAGCCTGCCGCACCGCAAGCCGCCATGCGACCGCATCAGCGGCTTTGCTGATTCCGCCATTCAGATACGCCCAGGCATCGCGCCACCTGTGCACCTAGCTAACATCTTATATCGATTCTCGATGAGGCCGTTAGGGCAAGCCCCAAAACGCGAAAACCGCGCGATCCGAGGATCGACACGGTTTGCCAAAAACGCCGGCTCGCTTGCATCTCACACTGCAAGGCTCGCTTCTCCGGTACGCACAACCTAATCCGGAGAGGCAGCGGTGTCCCCCGCCACGCCCCGATAGATAGCCGGACATCGTTACCGGAGGGTTATTAAGGCCTTAAATAAGGATGAATCCGAAAATTTTTCGAAAATTTTTCCGGTTTATCTTGCCAGCGGAAAACGCCGCGAATGGAATATAAAAAGTCTTTGTCGGACGCGATATTTTAGCAATCATTAATCTCACCCCACTCGGAGAGCGTGGGCCTGCGCCTTGGATGCCCATTTTACAGCCACGAATAGCAGAAAATGGGCTAATTCAAGCGCTTATATAAGCTTTTCGACAAGCCGCAGTAAGTCCGTTCGGCCGACGACCGGTTGATTTCTTCACTCAAATCCTTAGGCTGCACGCAGTCGATGCAAAAAGAGCACGGCTGCGACATGGTTCGCAGCCGCATAAAAAGCAAGCGCACGACCGCAAACAGGGGACCGGGCAGACGTCGTCAGCGGCGGGTGAACGGTTATGGTGTGTCCACGCTGACGGGGGATCGGCAGGCATCATGTCTGCTGGAGTCGATTCCCGTAACCTAACGAGAACTGGGAGACATTATCCAATGAAGAAGCTTATCGCTTCCGCCATCTTCGCACTCGGTGCCTATGCTTTGGCTGGCTCGGCACATGCTGCGGAATGCGGCGACGTATCCATCGCAGAAATGAACTGGGCATCTGCCGGCGTCGCCGCGCAGGTCGACAAGATCATCCTGCAGAACGGCTATGGCTGCAACGTGACGCTCGTCACGGGCGACACACAGCCGACCTTCACTTCCATGGACGAAAAGGCTGAGCCTGACGTCGCGCCCGAACTCTGGGTCAATGCAGTGCGCACCGCACTCGACAAAGCCGTTTCCGAAGGCCGCCTGATCGAGGCAGCGCCCCTTCTCAGCGACGGTGGCGTCGAAGGCTGGTGGATTCCGAAGTTCCTCGCCGATGCCCATCCGGACATCAAGACCGTCCAGGACGCGCTGAAGCATCCGGAACTCTTCCCCGCTCCGGAAGATTCCTCGAAGGCCGCCATTTACAATTGCCCGTCGGGCTGGAACTGCCAGATTTCCACGGCCAATCTCTATAAGGCGCTTGGCGCCGAAAAGCTCGGCTTCACGCTGGTAGACACCGGTTCGGCTGCGGGCCTTGACGGCTCGATCGCCAACGCCTTCGAAAAGAAGACCGGCTGGCTCGGCTACTACTGGGCACCGACCGCCATCCTCGGCAAATACGACATGGTGCGCCTGAGCTTCAACGTGCCGCACGACAAGAAGGAATGGGACGCCTGCACCGCGATCCAGGATTGCGCCAATCCGAAGGTGAACTCCTATCCGGTTTCCGACGTCTACACCGTCGTGACCAAGGCCTTTGCCTCGAAGGCTGGCATTGCCATGGACTACGTCAAGACCCGCAAATGGGACAACGGCACGGTCGGCAAGGTTCTCGCCTGGATGACGGACAATCAAGGCACGAACGAAGACGGTGCAAAATACTTCCTGAAGACTTATCCCGACATGTGGACCAAGTGGGTTTCTCCCGACGTGGCTACAAAGGTCAAGGCTTCGCTTTGATATGAAACACCGGACTGGCGGCTGGCACTCTGCCGGTCGCCAATTCCGCATTCGCAGCCGCTGCGGTGACACTCACACCGACAGACCGGCGCGGCCCCAAGTCGCAACAAGTGCAGAATGGCGCCTGCGAATGGTGTAGAAGAAGTGAAGCAGCCTGAAGAACCGGTCGCAGTGCTGCCTACCATCCGCGCGTGAAGGCCACACGCACAGGCTGGGCAAGAACCGGACAAGAAGGGGAAATTCATGGCTATTCAATGCAGTTTTTTGCCGGATGTTCTGTGTAATTTCCCGGCGATCGACGACACTCTCATTCGCGCTGCACGCAAGAACATCGATGACGGCTTCAGGGGATTGGTACGCGCCTACGGCAACGTCATCGACGCCGTGGTTCAGCCGCTGCAATGGTTTTTGAACTACTTGGAATGGCTTTTCACCAGTACACCCTGGTTCGTAGTTCTGCTTGTCATGATGGCCGTCGTCTATGCTGCCAGCCGCAATCTCAAGATCGTCGCGGGCACCGCCATCTCCATGATTCTGATCGGCGTCTGCGGCCTGTGGGGCGACACGATGGTGACACTTGCCATGGTGACCGTCTGCACACTCATCGCCATCGTCATTGGCCTGCCCATCGGCATATTGATGGCCCGTTCCGACCGGCTGCAATCGATCATCAACCCGATCCTCGACGTGATGCAGACGATGCCGAGTTTCGTCTATCTCATCCCCGTCGTCGTGATCTTTGGTATCGGTAAAGTCCCCGGCCTGATCGCCGTGGTCATCTACGCCGTTCCGCCGATGATCCGACTGACCAATCTCGGCATCCGCCTCGTCGACAAGGAAGTGCTGGAAGCGGCCGACGCCTTCGGCTCGTCTCACGGGCAGAAACTGTTCAACGTGCAGATTCCGCTTGCCTTGCCCACCATCATGGCCGGCATCAATCAGACCATCATGATGTCGCTCGCCATGGTCGTTGTGGCCTCGATGGTCGGCGTCGGCGGGCTTGGCAAGAACACGCTACAGGCGATCAATAATCAGTTCTTCACCGTCGGCTTCCTCAACGGCTTCGCCCTCGTCGCGATCGCCATCATTTTCGACCGAACGAGCCAAGCCTATGGCAGACGGCTCCAGAAGCACTCCGAGGTCATCCATGGCTAGTCACGCGATCCAGATCAAAAATCTTTACAAGATCTTCGGCCCTCGCGGACGCGACTATGTGGAAGCGGTAAAAAACGGGATCGGTAAGGCCGAGCTCAACGAGACGCATGGTCATGTGCTTGGCCTGCAGGATATCAGCATCGACATGCCGGCCGGCGCTATCACGGTCGTCATGGGTCTTTCGGGCTCCGGCAAATCCACGCTGATCCGGCATATCAACAGGTTGATCGAGCCGACCGTCGGCGAAGTGCTCTATGATGGCGTCGACGTCTGCAAGATGAGCGAGAATGCTCTTCGTGAATTTCGCCGCCACAAGACGGCGATGGTGTTCCAGAAATTTGCCCTGCTGCCGCACCGCACGGTGATCGAAAACACCATCTACGGCCTGCACATTCAAGGCGTAGCCCGGGCAGAAAGCGAGAAGAAGGGTCACTACTGGATTGAGCGCGTCGGCCTGAAGGGATTCGAGAATCACTATCCAAATCAGCTTTCCGGCGGCATGCAGCAGCGCGTCGGACTTGCTCGTGCACTGACCAACGATGCCGACATCCTGCTGATGGACGAGGCCTACTCCGCACTCGACCCACTCATCCGCGTCGACATGCAGAGCGTGCTTCTCGACCTGCAGAAGGAACTGAAGAAGACCGTCGTCTTCATCACCCACGACCTCGACGAGGCGCTGCGGCTTGGCGACAAGATCGCCATCCTACGCGACGGCAAGGTCGTGCAGCAGGGCAGCGGCCAGGAAATCGTGCTGAGACCCGCAGACGATTACATCACCGCCTTCGTCAAGGAAGTGAATCGCGGCCGCGTCATCCAAGCCCAGACGATCATGAAACCTGTTGCCGGCGAAGCGCATGGGGTCCGCCTATCCGGCGACATGACGCTGGAAGTGGCGGCTAAACAGATGACTGACGGTGGACACACCGCAGCCGTCGTCACCGATGCCGGTGGCAAGCCAATCGGCATGATCGATCTGCAAGGCATCATTGCCGCCATGGTGACGCCGACGACCCATGAAAAGACACAGATGGCGGCAGCCTAAACGCATCATCATCTTAAAACGGAAAGCGCCCTGCCCCTACAGCGCCGCGTGTCACATGTGACATGCGGCGCTGTAGCACTTTAAATCTGCTGCATAATTTTATCCTTAAATCGATTCCGATTTAAGGAATTATGCAGTAGGCACTTTTTTCTTGTCCAACCTGTTATCGAGCAACCTCTGCCTTTATCCCGGCATTGTGCTCATATAAAGAAATGTTTATATCTGCATTTCATTCCGATTTATCTGATGTATTCGAGGAGACGCCATGACCGTCACAGCCAATCCCTTGACCGATCTTCTTGCCGAAAAGGGCGTGCTGCTCGCAGATGGCGCGACGGGCACCAATCTTTTCGCCATGGGTCTGGAGGCCGGCGAAGCGCCGGAGCTCTGGAACGAACAGCATCCCGAACGGATCACCAAGCTGCACCAGGATTTCGTCGATGCCGGCGCCGATATCATCCTCACCAACACCTTCGGCGGTACGCGCCATCGACTGAAGCTGCACCATGCGCAGGACCGCGTTCACAGCTTGAACAAGAAGGCAGCGGAGATCGCCCGCGCCGTCGCCGACAAGGCGGGCCGCAAAGTCATCGTCGCCGGTTCCGTCGGCCCGACCGGCGAGCTATTGATGCCGCTTGGCGCACTTACCTATGAGGACGCCGTCGCTGCCTTCGCTGAACAGATCGAGGGTCTGAAAGCCGGCGGCGTCGATGTCGCCTGGATCGAAACCATGTCGTCACCGGAGGAAATCCGCGCCGCTGCGGAAGCCGCCATCAAGGTCGGCCTGCCCTACACCTATACCGGTTCCTTCGACACCGCCGGCAAGACGATGATGGGTCTGCATCCGAAGGACATCCACGGCGTTGCCAAGAATGTCGGCGAAGGTCCGCTCGCCGTTGGCGCCAATTGCGGTGTCGGAGCATCGGATATCCTCTCGAGCCTCCTCGACATGACCGATGCCGATCCGGCTGCAACGGTCATCGTCAAGGGCAATTGCGGCGTTCCGGAATATCGCGGCGCCGAGATCTACTATTCCGGCACGCCACCGCTGATGGCCGATTATGCGCGCCTTGCCCGCGACGCTGGCGCCAAGATCATCGGCGGCTGCTGCGGCACCTCGTGCGGCCATCTCGCCGCCATGCGCCAGGCGCTCGACAGCTACACGCCCGGCCCGCGCCCGACCCTGGAAACGATCATCGAGCGGATCGGCCCGCTGCGTAACAAGACCGCCAATGAAGGCGGAGCCGCGCCCGCACGCGAGCGCCGTCGGCGCGGATAAAAATAATCGAGCGGGATGTCCTTTGAAAGGTCAGCCCGCTCCACAACTTGACGGATGGCGGCATCGTCCAAACTCAGGCCGTCAGCCTATTTCTCGCCGCCAACGGTACGCCCCTCGGTGAAATGCGGAACAATGCGGCTCTCGAACGCCTTCAAGGCCGCGCCGATTGCCTGATGCATGTCGAGATAGCGATAGGTTCCAAGCCGCCCGCCGAAATGGACATTCGTCTCTGCCTCCGCCCGTTCGCGATATCGCAGAAAGACCTCTTTGTCTTGCCGCGTGTCGATCGGATAGTAGGGCTCATCCGCGCGCTTCGCCGAGCGTGAATATTCCCGCACCACGACAGTCTTCTCATTCTGGTAGCTGCGCTCGGGATTGAAATGGCGAAACTCCAGGATACGCGTATAGGGCACGGTCTCATCGGCATAATTCATGACCGCCATGCCCTGAAAATCGCCGGTGTTGAGGGTCTCTTTTTCAAAATCGATTGTACGCCAGCCCAGTTCCCCTTCCGAATAGTCGAAATACCGATCGATGGGGCCTGTATAGACAACAGGCAGATCCGGCGGCAGAGAGGATTTCAGCGAAAAGAAATCGACGCCAAGCGCGATATCGATCTTGGGATGCTTCAGCATTCTTTCGAAGATTGCAGTGTATCCGTCGATCGGCAGGCCCTCGTATTTGTCGTTGAAATATCTGTTATCGAACGTGTAGCGGACGGGCAGCCGCGTAATGATATGCTCCGGCAGATCGCGAGGGTCGGTCTGCCATTGCTTGGCGGTATAGCCGCGGATAAACGCCTCGTATAAAGGCCGGCCGATCAGGGAAATCGCCTTTTCTTCCAGATTGGCTGGATTGCGCCCGGCCATCTCGGCGGCCTGATCTGCAATCAGCGCCCGCGCCTGATCTGGAGAAAGGCGTCGGTTGAAAAACTGAGAGATGGTGCCGAGATTGATCGGCATCGAATAGACCTGGTCCCTATAGGTCGAATAAACCCGGTGCTTATAATCGGTAAATCCCGTGAACCTGTTCAGATAGGTCCACACCGTTTCGTTCGGCGTATGGAAAAGATGTGCGCCATAACGGTGGACCTCAATCCCGGTCTCGCTGTCGAATTCGCTATAGGCATTGCCACCGATGTGGCTGCGGCGATCGATGAGAAGGACATTCTTTTGCAGTTGGTTCGCAACCCGCTCGGCAATCGTCGCACCATAGAAACCTGCGCCGACGATAAGCAGGTCAACGTTGGAAAAATCGATCATGCTCTCAAACTTTCGTTACCGGGAAATCTTGGTGGCGGCTGCACTCGCAACCCTGGGTGTTGTCGACGCCCATTACATCCGTCTGACAATGTTGTGATTTAATATTTCCGCCGAGGCATATCGTTGGAGATCCACGATTTCATCTGCAGCGGGATGTGCCTTTCGAGTCCATGACGCGCGTTCGCGCACGACTTTCGCTGGCGCGCCTGCTGCAACGCAGCAAGCCGGCAACGATTTGGTAACGATGGATCGTGCGCCGACTACCGTTCCGCCACCGATCGTCGTGCCCGGCATAATAATGGCATCCTGCCCAAGCCAGACATGTGATCCGATAACGACGCTCTTCGGAGAGTTGATAATTTCGCCTCTATCGAGGTCAATCAATCCATGGGAGTCCGCGGTCCGGACCCAGACACCCCATGATGACATAAAGTCATCCCCAACCTGCACCGAGTTTCTGGGGCCTTCGATCCAGAAGTTCACTTGACCGGCTGAACTGCCCCTACCTAAAAAGAGGCCTGCCGAGTTGTAACGGAATACGGCCGAGCTTTGAATTTCTCTCTCGACGGCAGAGGCACCAATCACCGCGATGTTCTCGTCTCCCTCAAAGTCGAATACACCGCGAATACTGCTTTGCTGATCGAGAATAACCGCATTAAAGCTGCGACCGTGAAAATGAATGGCGAGATTGACGCGTTTCATCCTCCGATCAATTACGATTAAATTGCGTATTCCGAACGGCCCGAGAATATTGATGCCGAGATCGGCAAGGCGCCCTTGCGTGGCCGGAGTAACTTCGATGATTTCTAGATCATTGATTGCCGGCAGGGAAAAGCCGCTCGTATCGATGCGACAATTATCCTTAAAAGCCGGATGCCCCTGGACTTTTAACCAGAGATCCGAGGACGACTTACTTCGCAGCAAATCCCATATTTCAGAACGCTCCACCAGTATATGAGCACATGCAGATGCATCTTCCTCGCGCATCATTACAATCAGATGAGAGCCATCTGCTTCGGATTTTATGACTCCAGATCGCGCTGTTACCGCACCGGAAGAGTGCCGGAAAAGCAATTCTTTCCCTTCGACATCCCAACTCGTTTCGTTGACATGTTGGTAACCAACGATACTGCCGTCTTGCTCGAAACACATATAGGGCGTGCGAATATCACCATTCGGTCTCAACAGTGCCCATTGTCGCTGCAGGATAATATTTCGGATCTCGGCAGCAGTATCCAATACGTTCTCGCTTATGGCGACGGTTGCCAACATTATCAATTTACCCCGGGTATAGGGCGATACTGAAACCCGTAAGATTGCCAAAGCCCTGCTTGCTCGGCAATTGCGGACCGCACGTCATAGCTCGCGCCGATCGGCCTCGTATGAACTATCCCAACCGCGTCAATAATGCCCATACGCGTCGCGGGCCGGCCGAGGAATGAAGGCCACAAATGGTCCAGACCGTAACCGGAGACGGCATCCTTGATGCTGGCAATGCAGATGCGGAGAGCGCGGCGCGAAAAGAGCGGGCACATGATCTCGACGAAAGGTTCGAAGCGCACGTCGCCGCCTTGGCGCTGGGCCGTTATCGGATGATTGATGTGGCAGCCAGCTTCCTGACGAAGCGATGGCTGCGCCAGATCGAGCCCGTATTTGCGTGACAGATGGAACATTCTGTTCAAATCCGATCCGCTGCACAGCAGATCGTCGTCAGGCAACCAGATGCGATCGTAGTTCCAAAGCGGGCTATCGTCATAAAACAGATCGAAGATCGGCTTGAACTTCCGCTGGTTCGGGGCATGGGTGAGATATTCCGGCGACACCGATGCGTCGGGAATTTCGCTGCCGTACCAGCTTACGCAGAGATCCCAGGTGCGCGTCTTGTCGTCGAGCCCATCGAACCAGCGCGGATGCAACGACGACCCGTTGGCGCGAACGACGACGAGATTTGCTCGGCGCGCCTCCGCTGGCGGCTGCTTGATAAATCTGGCTCGGCGTTCCATGTGGGACGGCGTCGGGGATACCGGATGGGGTGGATGGTCGACCAGGGTTAGAATGTAGACGGCCTCGACACCGGCAAGGATGGCGTGACCGGCAAGTGCCACGACCGCCGAATTCACGACGCGGGCCGCGGTGAATACGATCGTCGGCACACCTTGGCTGTCGAGGATGCAGAGATTTCCATTGGCTACATACCAGTGATCGAGCGATCCGTGGAAGACATTGCCGATCAGTCCTTCGGGCGCAAGCACAAGGAACGGCGCCAACTGCCGCCCGTTCAGATCGCTCAATTGCCAAAATGTTCCGGAGAGCGTCTCTGCGTCCAGAAGCGGAGCCTCGGACCATTGTTCCGCAATTGCCACGCGCTCCGCACGCGTGAGAGTTTGCAGATTGCTCGCTGCAAAAGACGTCATAGACAGCCCCCTATTCCTGGACCTGGAACGACCGTTCGGGAAATGACACTGCAAGACGCCATCAGCCTCGAAACTCACAATCGAACTAGCTTGATGGACACAGTGTCAGCCGTTCCTTTTGCGAAACTTGCGGAGGTCCCAGCCTTAGCGGCCGCCTCCCGAAATCGCGCCGTCAGAAATCGAAATTGACCAGGGCGCCTGCCAATATTGACTGCATTTGGGCCGACGACGTTCGAAACGGCTTTGATATTCTTTCACTCAGCGCATCCTGAGCATTGTGTGATGTCGGCGCCAGGGGAGACGGAGCACCCAGCATGGCAGCTACGGCGTTGGTCTTGGCCGTGTTGCCCGGCATCGCCACAATCGGCGTCGACAGCGTCGCTGCCGCAACGAAATGGCGGAAACGATCCGTGATCGTCAGTTCCGCTGAGCGATGCTGCATCGTCAATTCCTTGAATTGTACCGGCTGCAGGAAATACCCTCACCACCCGAACGCACGCCTACCCCAGACGGTTGAGTTTGCCGGCGTGATTTACCGAAGCGTTATGAAAAGACCTGGCAATCGATGGGATGCTGTCGGGCGTGGCGCCCAGCAACATGTCGACATCGGGCACCGAGGAATCTTGAAGGGACTTCCAGGCAGCCTGCAACCTGTCGATAACAGGACTGCGAATTGTAAATGCCGGTATGCCGAATAATGGATAGGAATGAACAAGAAAACTCGAATATACGGACACAACTGCTGAAATCGTCGGACGATTGGCTAGGATGACAGGCTCGATCAAAGGAGCATCGGTCTCCAGCAGGCGAACGCCGGCCGCCGCTAAGCTCGATTTGCCGAACAGGTCATCGATCGGCGCGCGAGGATGCGGCTTGAGCCAGACATCGAAGCCGGCGGCGCGAAGCATCTTGGCGGCAGGCTCACAAGCTTCGAAGGACAGAGAACGGCTGTTTGGAACGTGTGGTGGAAAGCCCATCGCCAACATGACGATGTTATGAGGATTCTCAAAGATCGGTATGCTGTAGCAGTTTATGCTCTTTTCAAGCAGTTGGGTCAGCAGCTTGACGTCGACAGGCTGCGAAACGATCGATGCGTCGCGCGCGAGCTTAGGCGAAAGCGCGTAGAATCTCGTGTTGTTGTCCTGAACGCGCACGCTCAATGCCTGAGAGTACGTCGTTAAACCTTCTTCAAAAAACGCGTATCGCGAGGCCGGAAATTTCTGGCCCACGAAGCCGGCCATGTGGAAATGAGAGGAATAGACTTCGTCGAAACTGCAATTGAATGGGTTCGAGAATCCGGCGTTGTTCTCGTAATACGCATCATGGCCGACAGTGCGGACGGACGCCCATCTGTCGTACATCTGATAGGCCCACCGCGTGTTACCTTCGGCGCCTTGTCTATCTATCGTAATAAGAAGGTAATCGTCAGTTCCCGAACCCTGCTGCGATGCGAGCGTTGCTGCGACCGCCGTCGCAAAATAGCCAGTCGAAATGAACAGGCGCTTGGGGCGGACAACGCCGGGAATATTCTTTATTGCCAAGGCAACGTCGTGAATGGCGCGCTGGTCGAGAGCTGCCTGCGTTTTCAGAGCTTCTCTGAGTTGCGAAACCTCGAGCCGCAGCGTCTCGGCCGTATTGCGAAGCTCTTCGACCTGGGCCGAAACGATGTCGTCATCCGGCTCGACATCCGTTGGCGCCGCCGCTTCGGAGTGTTCGAGCCCTAGGCCAGCCTGATCCGGCGATGACTGCTCCGGCGGAACTGCCAAAGCGACCGGCGTATCGAATTCGGCGCCGAAGATATGCAGCCACAAGCGCTCCAGCAGATATCCGTAGACCGCCCGGCCCAGCGTTGCTTGATATGTGATTTCGAGGCTCTTGCGGGGCCACTTGGCGATGAGATCGTTGCGAACGGCAAAGATCGCACCGTAGGAGAACACACCAAAAGAATGCGCCGCCGCTTTGTCCGCCAACGCATCGAGCCCGCATTTCCGAAGGAAATCGCTGGCGACGTTCGCGCCTTCCGGTGGATTGCCGTAGATCGCACAATAATCACGGCTGGTGGCGATGGCACCTTCGTCGACGAAATCCCGCGGACCCCAGCTAGACAGCGAAAAACGCTCCGGACGAATGCGCAGACGTCCGCCGAGGCGCCGCTCATATTCGGCGAGCAAGAACGCCGGCGGAATATTCTGATCGGGATTCCATTGCCAGGAAAGGGGCTGCAGGCTGTCCCATTGCCGCCAGTTTTGCAGCAGAGGCAGGAAATCCGGGCTACAGGCGAACGGATCGCCCCGAGTGAAGACCGTGAACGAACTGTCGTCCCGCGGCGTCGTGAGCATATGGTGGATATATGTCTCGGACTCCCGCCCGACATCAGGCCTATCAATGATGTGCTGAGCCCTGTCGATGATGCGCGGATCGCTGATCAGTTCACCCTTATTGTAGATGTAGATCTCGAAATCGGCAGGGATATTCACGACCCAATCGAGAGACTCGTTGTGACGGGCGATAACAATTGAGTTCATATGACATCTCCAGGCACAAGCAGCCGCCGGGCGACGGCATGGATGAATGCGCCTCGATTAACCGCCCACGCTGCCGATCATGCGGTATCAAGTTCGGCGAACCGCTTTGACAGAGGAATAGAAACCAAAGCTTGCACCGGGCTGGAGCGGTATCACGCTTGGTGTGAGCGTGAACTCTCCAGCCCCGCGAAAGCAATCTCTCCTATGGAACGGCAAAGCTTGCGCTCAGAATCGCGCCGTGCCCTGGAGAAGTCGATGTCCCCTATTGAACCCCTGTCCTTTCGATTTGCGTTCCGACCTACAATCGCCAGTTCATGCTCGAGCGCAATGTAAGCTTCCATCTGGAGGCCTTTCGTCGGCTCGGCATTCCCTTTGAGATCGTGATCGTCGATGATTGCTCGACGGACAATACTGCAGCCTATATCCAGTCCATCTCGCATCACCCGGAAATCAATGCCTACCGGCGTGCAAGCAATGCCGGCTTTCTCAGCAACTATGCCTTCGCCATGCAGCGCGCACGCGGTCAATATGCCGTCTTCCTCGGCGACGACGATTTGCTCATTCCGGAAAAAGTCATCGAATACATCCGCCTGATGATGGACGACAAACAGATCGGCATGGTGCAGGCGCCGTGGATGCTGGTTGATGGACGCCCGGGCGGCGGTGACATGCAGCCGTTTTATCACCTGTCCTATCCCGTACGTCATGCGAAGGGCGACTTCCATTCGATGCTGGAATTTATTCTGGAACGGCACGTCTTTCCAGAATTCATGATCATCAGGCGCGACGTCCTTGCCAAGGCCATTTCCAGCCCGACACCCTTCATCTTCTGGGCATTTCTCTATACGACCCGTGCGCTCGACAAGGCCGACATTCTTTTCATGCCCGAGCCCTTCGCGCGTGTGACCGCGGTTTCGGATGACCCTCGGCTGCAGCAGGGCAACAAGGAGTGCATGTTCCAGTGGGATAGCTACAGAGGCGGCCTGGAATATCTTGCCTCGCAAGCCCTTCGCGACGGCCGGCTTCCCGCCGATTACCGGGCGTCTCTGATGCACCGTATCACGCAATTCATGCTCCAGCGCCAGGCCGTAGCGATGCGTCTGCATGTCAACGCGCAGAACTGGGTCGAAGCCTACATTATGTATCATCGCATGGCGGCCTATCACCCGTCGCCGCTGCCGCCGGAATCCTACGATCAGATCCGCAAACTCGCCGGCATCGCAACCGCCGCAACGGAAGCGATCGCATTCAACGGCGAACCCGTCATTGTCGAGCCGATCGTCGACGACGCAACGATCAATCTTCTGTCACCATCGATCCGGGAACGTTTGAGCCGGGAAGCTCCGCAATTCGACAGGTCCGACAAGCCAAGGGCTTTCCTTCGCTTCACCCAGAACTTCCCGCCCAATCCCGGTCCGAAGGACGGGTTGTTCGACATTCTCACCTATATCGAACAGTTCGTTTGAAGCCTTCAGCCCGGCAGCAGCTCCGTCACCGCGATGATCGGGCCGAGCGGGAACAGTTCATCCCGCCTCTGCCATTCCGGTATATCGAGGCTGGAGATGCTGCCATCGAGGAAGAGTGCATTGGCACAGCCGAGATCATCGCGGAACAAGGTCGCAAAATCGTGGAAGCGGACCGCGCCGTCGGACACGGCGAAGACCACCTTGCCGTCTGAGGAGATGCCAACGCCGTTGCGTGTCTTGAAGCTTGTGCTGTCGGCGAGGAACGACGGATGCAGCTTGCCGTCGATCACCAGCATCGGGCCGGATTGCGTCGCGTAAAATGGTTTGATGCCGGAAGCCTCGAAGGCTTTGCTCTCCATGATGCCGGCGTGACCCTGCTCAATATAGAAGACGCCGTTCGGCAGCAGATGGAAATTGCCCCATCCCTTGTTGGTATTGATCGCCCTTTGTTGCTTGCCTTCTTCGATATAGAGGCCGAGCGGCGACTGGTCATCCCTGTACATGCCGCCGTTCATGGCAAATCGGACGTAGATGCGGTCCTGCCGGAGATCGTTTTCCAGCGCCCGGAACGAGCCATAAGGCTTGCCGCTGCGGTCGTTCTCATAGAGCCGAATACCGTCTTTGGCGGGATCGAAGGTACAGACCGTATAGCTGTCGCCAAGATGTAAGACTTTGCGGCAAGCCTCATCGGCAAACGCCGTGGTCCCGCAGACGAAAATGGCTAGCATGGTCAGCAACCGGATCAAACCCACAACTCCGCAGCGAATTTCGCAAGCTTCAAGGCGCAATGGAAATGCGGCGAAAGAAGGAAATCCCTCGCCTTTTCAAGATTGAAGTGCCGCCATGTGAAAGGCAAGCTGCGCCGTCGAATAGCGATAAGCTGATCCCACCGGACAGGCATTGCGCGCCAGGCAGCCGGCGGCCATGCAGCCGATTTTCCCTGCATTCGTGCGCAGATGCGACCGACATGCGGCAACATCGAAATCCGCGCACGTGACGGCATCGACGGGACAGGTGGTCAGGCAGGGTTTTTCGGCGCAATAGTCGCAGGGATGCGCGATGACAGTCCCTGCCCGGTCCTCTTCGATCAAGTCGGCAAACCCAAGCGCGCCCCGATAGCCGTGCCATAGGCCATAATCCGGATGAATCAGGATACCGAGCGGCGATGCCTTCAAACCCTCCGCCCGCATGGCCCACCGCTGAAACGGCTGCCACGGCGGATCGGAGGGAAAATAGGCCGTCGCCCCGAATGCCGCCGCTAGAGGCCCTATGATCGCCTTCGACCAGTCGTCAAGCGGATCGCTGCGGCCGATATTTTCTGGTGACTGCCGCCACCGGGAGAACGGCTGCCAAATCGAACCGCCTATATTGCCGAGCAGGATCACGCTCCGTGCCGGCATCCCATCGGCCAATGACGGTCCCTCGCGTTCGCCGAAGGAAACGATCCCGCGAACGAAAACTCCGTGCGGAGCAAGCGCCGCACGGAGTTCGCTGACAATGACGGAACCGCTGCTCATCGCGGCCCCTTATATTGATAGTGCGGCCGCCAGACCTCTTTCTGAATCAGATCGGCGACGCGTACCGCACCGCCTTGCTCCCTGGCGGCCTCGGGCTCTCTTCAGGTGAAAGCGTCCGGCATCGAATCCTTGCGCTTCTGGATATAGGCCAGCAGCGCCTCGTCGATCGCGGGGTCGAGCGGCGGCGCCTCATAGTGATCGAGCCAGGAGCGGCAAAGCGCATTGGCGCGTTCCTCGATGCGCTTCTGGCCCTCGATCTCCCACTGCTCGAAGGAGTTGTTATCGGCCAGCGCCGAGCGGTAGAACGCCGTCTGGAAATTGGCCTGCGTATGGCCGCAGCCGAGGTAGTGGCTGCCGGGGCCGACTTCGCGAATCGCATCCAGCGCCTGACCGTTTTCCGAAAGATCGACGCCCTCGGCCATCTTCTGCATCATACCGAGCTGATCCTGATCGATCATGAACTTCTCGTAGGAGGAGACGAGGCCGCCTTCCAGCCAGCCGGCCGCATGCAGCACGAAATTCGTGCCGGCAAGCAGCGTCATGTTCAGCGTATTAGCCGATTCATGCGCCGCCTGCGCATCCGGCACCTTGGAGGCGCAGAGCGAGCCGCCGGTACGGAACGGCAGGCCGAGACGCCGGGCAAGCTGGGCTGAACCGTAGGAAACCAACGACGGCTCCGGCGTGCCGAAGGTCGGTGCGCCCGACTGCATCGAGATGGAGGCTGCAAAGGTGCCGTAGAGCACCGGCGATCCCTTGCGGATCAGCTGCGTGAAGGAAGCGCCGGCCAGCACTTCGGCCAGAATCTGCGCCAGCGTGCCCGCAACCGTTACCGGGCTCATTGCGCCGGATAGGATGAAGGGGGAGACGACGGAGGCCTGGTTATGCCGCGCATAGACCTTCAATGCGCCGAGCATGGTCTCGTCGAACACCATCGGCGAGTTGGCGTTGATCAGGTTCAGCGTGACGCAATTATTTTCGACGAAATCGTCGCCGAAAACGATCTTCGCCATGGCGATCGTATCTTCGGCGCGTTCCGGCGCGGTGACCGAGCCCATGAACGGCTTGTCGGAATATTTGATATGGCTGTAGACCATATCGAGGTGGCGTTTGTTGACGGGGATGTCTACGGGCTCGCAAACCGTGCCGCCGGACGAATGCATCGACGGCGCCATATAGGCGAGCTTCACGAAATTGCGGAAATCCTCGATCGTCGCATAACGGCGATTGCCTTCGAGGTCGCGGACGAAGGGCGGGCCGTAAACCGGCGCGAAGATCGTCGCCTTGCCGCCGACATGGGCGTTGCGGGCGCTGTTGCGCGCATGCCAGGTGAATTCCTTCGGCGCGGTCTTCAAAAGTTCGCGGCAGAGCCCCTTCGGGAAATGCACCCGCTGCCCCTTAACGTCGGCGCCGGCTTCCTTCCAGAGCGCCAGCGCTTCCGCGTCGTCGCGAAACTCGATGCCGATTTCCTCGAGCACGGTATCGGCATTACGCTCGATGAGCTGCAGGCCTTCCTCGTCCAGCACTTCATAAACACCGATCTTTCGGACGATATAGGGAAGCGACGGGCCTGGCCCGCCGCCGCTGCGCGATGCGCGCCGTGCGGCCGCACCCCTTCCCTCCCCGCGCGAACGCCGTCCGCCACCATCACCGCCAGCGGCCGGTTGCTCAATGTTATCGTCCATGATGCTTCCTCACTCCTGCGCATAAATGCGTCTGTCATTGCCCCATGCTACCCGATTCCGTCGCACGGACGTTTCTTTATGCGCCAGCGACTAGCATAGGACAGACATGGTCAAGGCGAAATTGCTTCATTTCCTGGCGTCGCGATTTATCTGCGCTACGTCGCTTTCGAAAAGGGTTTTGTCAGGCTTCGGGTCTATCGGTAAAGGCAGCAGTGTTTTATACAAGCCTCTGATGCATCGCACGAAAACGGGATGGAGCGCATGTCTGACGACGAAATCATTCTCGCGGAACTTTCAGACGAGGAACTCGTGCAGCAGATGCATGATGACCTCTATGACGGACTGAAGGAGGAAATCGAGGAAGCGACCAATATCCTCCTCGAACGCGGCTGGACGCCCTACGATATCCTGACCCAAGCGCTTGTCGAAGGCATGCGCATCGTCGGCATCGACTTTCGCGACGGCATTCTCTTCGTTCCCGAAGTACTGCTTTCCGCCAATGCGATGAAGGCCGGCATGTCGATCCTTCGCCCGCTGCTGGCTGAGACCGGCGCACCAAAGCTCGGCAAGATGGTGATCGGCACCGTCAAGGGCGATATCCACGACATCGGCAAGAACCTCGTCGGCATGATGATGGAGGGCGCCGGCTTCGACGTCATCGACCTCGGCATCAACAATCCGGTCGAAAACTATCTCGACGCCATCGAGCGCGAACAGCCCGATATTCTCGGCATGTCGGCGCTACTCACGACCACCATGCCCTACATGAAGGTCGTCATCGACACGCTGAAGGAAAAAGGCATGCGGGACGATTATGTGGTTCTCGTCGGGGGCGCGCCGCTCAACGAAGAGTTCGGCAAGGCAGTCGGTGCCGATGCCTATTGCCGCGATGCGGCCGTTGCCGTGGAAACCGCCAAGGACTTCATGAAGCGCAAGCACAACAGCCACGCGGCCAGCGCCTGATCACGATCAATACCAAGCCGGCGGCACCTATAAGGGTTGCCGCCGGCTGATCGGCACCCCAAATCAGTTGACGACCGCCCTTTTTACGCTGTGACCGGCACTCTCGGTCGCGTTGACGGCATTGGCTGTGTCCCTGCCCATGCCGCGAATTGTGTTGGCGCATGAAGCGAGCACCATGAGCATTGCGCAGGCAGCAGCGATTTTGGTGAGTGTCGGTGCAGACATGATTGGAGCCTTCTCTGAATGGATATTGATCGGCAAGAGGCGGAGACAGCAACTCCGCGAGATGAACGCATAATCGCGCAAAAAGTTCATGTGATCGCGTGCGGTGCAATCGCGCGCGAGATACTGGCGATCGCCCGAATCAATAGCCTCGATCATATCGACCTGCACTGTCTTCCCGCCATCTATCACTCCTATCCACAGAAGATCGCGCCCTCCCTCGAGGAGGCTATCGCGGGCGCGCGCTCGCGCGGCTTCGAGAAGATTTTCATCGGCTATGCTGACTGCGGCACCGGAGGCGATATCGACAAGATCTGCGAGCGCGAAGGCGTCGAACGCCTCTCCGGCCCGCACTGTTATTCTTTCTTCAGCGGCAACGAGGCCTTCGCTGCTCGCGAAGACGACGTCACCTCGTTCTTCCTCACTGATTTCCTCGCCCGCCAGTTCGAATCCTTCGTCATCGTACCGCTCGGCCTCGACCGGCATCCGGAGTTGAAGGAAATGTATTTCGGCAACTACCGCAAGGTCGTCTATCTCTCGCAGGAAGAAGACCCGGCGCTGCAAGAAAAGGCAAAAGCGGCGGCAGCCTATCTCGGTCTCGACTACGAATACCGCTTCACCGGCTACGGCGATCTCGCCCGCGAATTGCTGGCCGTCTGATTACGACATTGTCTTCGGCCACCCCAATTGCGACGACCACGGGACACGGTCATGCTGGCTATGTTGAAAGCCCAGAATCCCAGCGAAAAACAAGACGATGTCACTTATAGGTGACTAGAGGTAACGGTTGCGCAGACGGTTTCGACACCGCGTCGTTTTTTGGCATGGGCCGCGTCGCCGCAAGCGCAGTCCCCGGATCGGCAGACGTGCATTCTTGATCAAAGAGGAGAATTTGCATGGCGGATCGCATTGTCGTCTATTGGCGGGACATTCCCGCCCAGGTCATTATCAAGAAGGGACGGCAGACGGCGAAGCGCGAACTGTCGCTCCGTTTCACCGAGGCAATCGACATGTGCGCCATGCGCACGGGTGCCGCGGAGACGGATGACTATCTGGCTGAATGGCGCAAAGCCGATCCTGTGGCCGTCTCAGACGATCTCGAGACAGAGGCCGACAAGGCCGCAAACGAACTCGAAGCGGCCTATGACCGAGAGCGCCTGGTGGCGCTGGTAAAGGCCGGGGGCCGCGACAATGGCTGACGCCGTCCAGAAACCGGGCAATGCAGCAGCGGGCGCGAAGGCGGCCAGCGGCGCCTATACGCCCGCCGGCGTTTCGCCGAGCCGTCGAGCACGCCGCAAATACACCGTCCGCCTCTGGGCCGTGCGCAATTCGCGTTTCCTCGAGTGGTTTTATCACCGCTTCGCCGATGCCTTCCTGCTTTTGCATCCACTCTGGAAATCGATCGGCTATGAGCGCGTCGAACGACCGATCACCTTTGTCGAGCGCAATGTGAAAGGGTTTCTCTTCGATTGCCGTATGTGCGGCCAATGCGCTTTGTCGTCGACCGGCATGTCCTGTCCGATGAACTGTCCGAAGCAGTTGCGCAACGGCCCTTGCGGCGGCGTGCGCGCCAATGGCAATTGCGAAGTCGAGCCCGACATGCCCTGCGTCTGGGTGCAGGCCTGGAACGGCTCGCGCAATATGGTCAATGGCGATGCGATCTTGAAGGTGCAGAAGCCGGTGAACCAGTCACTGCGCGAAACATCCTCCTGGCTGCGCGTGACGGCGGAGGCCGCGGCCGCGCGTGAAGCGGCGAAGAAGGAAGCGTGATCGATGGCACATATCGATGAAAATCCGCTTGGCGCGCATCTGCCGCTCGATCCCCTGCCCGGCCATTCCTCGCTCGGGCGGCTGGAGCGCGTGCTGCGTCGCGGCGAATTCGCCGTCACCGCCGAGCTGAACCCGCCCGATAGCGCCAACGCCGAAGACGTCTACGAACGCGCCTCGATCTTCGATGGCTGGGTGGACGGCATCAATGCGGTCGATGCCTCCGGCGCCAATTGCCACATGTCCTCGGTCGGCATCTGTGCGCTGCTGACGCGCATGGGTTATGCCCCAATCATGCAGATCGCCTGCCGCGACAAGAACCGCATCGCCATTCAGGGCGACGTGCTCGGCGCTGCCGCCATGGGCGTTTGTAACATCATGTGCCTGACCGGCGACGGCGTGCAGGCGGGTGACCAGCCAGGTGCCAAACCGGTATTCGATCTCGACTGCATGTCGCTGCTCGAAACCGTGCGCATCATGCGCGACAACGCCAAGTTTCTTTCCGGCCGCAAGCTGACGTCACCGCCGAAAGTCTTTCTCGGCGCTGCCATCAACCCGTTTGCGCCGCCTTATGACTTCAGGCCCTATCGCCTGGCGAAGAAGATCGAAGCCGGCGCGCAGTTCGTCCAAAGCCAATATTGCTACGATGTGCCTATGTTCCGCGACTACATGAAAAAGGTCCGCGATCTCGGCCTGCATGAGAAGTGCTTCATCCTCGTCGGTGTCGGACCGCTGGCTTCCGCCAGAACCGCGCGCTGGATGCGCTCGAACGTGCCGGGTGTTCATATTCCCGATGAGATCATCAAGCGCATCGAAGGCGCCGAGGATCAGAAAAAGGAAGGCAAGCAGCTCTGCATCGACATCATCAACGAGGTGAAGGAGATCGAGGGCGTTTCCGGCATCCACGTCATGGCCTACCGCCAGGAAGAATATGTCGCAGAGATGGTGCATGAATCGGGCGTGCTGAAAGGCCGCCAGCCATGGAAGCACGAGGCGAACCGAACCGACGTGCTCGTTGCCGAGCGTCTGGAACACATCCGCGGGGGGATGGAGGAGAACCAGCAGCAGATGGCCGAAGCGGCCGCTCATCATCCGCCGCACCAGACGCATTGAACCAGAATGTTGGCAACAGGCCCGCAGAGGGCAGGCCTGGCTTGTAACCCAAATCATCGCACGATAGACCACCTCTATCGGGCCAACTGACCAGAGGATCAGACATGACGCGCACCATCGTTGCTTCAGCCACTCGCGAAATCATCATCGGTTTCGACCAGCCTTTTTGCGTGATTGGCGAACGCATCAACCCGACCGGGCGCAAGAAGCTGGCCGCCGAGATGATCGAGGGCAATTTCGACACCGTCATCAAGGACGCGCTGGAACAGGTAGCCGCCGGCGCGACCATGCTGGATGTCAACGCCGGCGTCACTTCGGTCAATCCGAACGAGACCGAACCGGGCCTGCTGGTGCAGACGCTGGAAATCGTTCAGGGCCTCGTCGACGTGCCGCTGTCGATCGACAGCTCGGTGACGGCTGCCATCGAAGCGGCGCTGAAAGTCGCCAAGGGCCGGCCGCTGGTCAATTCCGTGACCGGCGAGGAGGAAAAGCTCGAAGCCATCCTGCCGCTGGTGAAGAAATACGATGTGCCCGTCGTCGCCATCTCCAACGACGAGACCGGCATTTCCATGGACCCCGACGTTCGGTTCGCCGTCGCCAAGAAGATCGTCGAACGCGCCATGGACCACGGCATCAAGCCGCATGACATCGTCGTCGATCCGCTCGTCATGCCGATCGGCGCGCTCGGCGACGCCGGCCGTCAGGTCTTCGCGCTGCTGCACCGCCTGCGCAACGAACTGAAGGTCAACACCACCTGCGGCCTCTCCAACATTTCCTTCGGCCTGCCGCATCGCCATGGCATCAATGCCGGCTTCATCCCGATGGTGATCGGTGCCGGCATGACCTCGGCGATCATGAACCCCTGCCGCCCGCAGGAAATGGAAGCGGTGCGCGCCGCCAACGTGCTGAACGGCACCGACGCGAATTGCACCAACTGGATCATGACCTATCGCGACTACAAGCCTGCCGAAGGCGGCGCAGCGGCGCCAGCATCGGCTGCTCCCGCCGCTGGCGGCGGCCGTCGCGGCGGTCGTGCTGCGCGTGCGGGTGCGGGAGCTGCGAGGGAATAACGATGCATCCGAGCCGCCGTCTTTCCAACGATCTCGCGACGCTCTGGTTTCAGGCGCCGATGGTGATCGCGATGCGCACGCAGCAAATGTGGATGGCGGCGATGACCGGCGGCACCGCGAATGCCGCGGAAATCAACCGGATGGTCTCGGAAAAGATGATGGCTGCAGCGGAAAGTGCCGTCGCTGCCAATATAGCCATGACCCAACAGAACATCACAGCAATGACGGCGATGGTAACGGGCGGCGGCACTTCGTCACGCCGCGCGGCCGACGCGGTCGCCCGGGCCACCGTCAAGCCCTACAGCAAGCGCGTCCGATCGAACGTGCGCCGCCTCACCAGGCAGAAAGGCTGATCCGTGGCCGAAGCCAGCGACAGCACGAACCCCCTCGTCCTCTTCATGCCCTCCGGCAAGCGTGGCCGTTTTGCGACCGGCACACCGGTATTGGAAGCAGCGCGGCAGCTTGGCGTCTATGTCGAGAGCGTCTGCGGCGGCCGCGCGACCTGCGGGCGCTGCCAAGTCTCGGTGCAGGAAGGCAATTTCGCCAAGCACAAGATCGTCTCCGCCAACGACCATCTCTCACCGATCGGTCCGAAAGAAAGGCGCTACGCCGAGGTGCGCGATCTTCCCGAGGGACGACGCCTCTCCTGCTCGGCGCTTATCCAGGGAGATCTCGTCATCGACGTGCCGCAGGATACGGTGATCAATGCACAGGTGGTGCGCAAGGCCGCCGATGAGCGCGTCATCGCCCGCGATACGGCCGTGCATATGTGCTACGTCGAGGTCGAAGAGCCGGATATGCACAAGCCATCAGGCGATCTCGACCGGCTGAAAGCGGCACTAGCCGCCGACTGGAAATACGACAATCTCGAAGTCGATTTTCACATCATTCCGCAGGTGCAATTGATCCTGCGCAAGGGCGAGTGGAAGGTCACGGCCGCGATCCACCGGGATCATGAGAGCGACCGTCCGCGCTTGATTGCGCTTTATCCGGGCCTGAAGAACGAAGCCTATGGCATCGCCTGCGACATCGGCTCGACGACGATCGCCATGCATCTCTCTTCGCTGCTATCAGGCCGCACGGTGGCATCGGCAGGCGCATCCAATCCGCAGATTCGCTTCGGCGAAGACCTGATGAGCCGCGTCTCCTATGTCATGATGAACCCGGACGGCCGCGGCGCCATGACCAACGCCGTCCGCGAGGCACTGAGCGGACTGATCGACAAGGTCTGCGCCGATGGCGGCGTGTCGCGCCAGGACATTCTGGACACCGTCTTCGTCGGCAATCCGATCATGCATCATCTCTTCCTCGGCATCGACCGACCGAACTCGGCGGCGCGCCTTTCGCGTTGGCCGTTTCAGGCGCCGTGCATCTGACCGCGGCTGAAATCGGCCTGTCGATGAATGCCGGCACGCGCGTCTACATGCTGCCCTGCATCGCCGGCCATGTCGGCGCCGACGCGGCAGCCGCGACGCTGGCCGAAGGGCCACACCGCCAGGATGAAATGATGCTGCTGGTCGATATCGGCACCAATGCCGAAATCGTGCTCGGCAACCGCAACCGCGTCGTGGCGGCGTCCTCGCCGACCGGCCCCGCCTTCGAGGGTGCGGAGATTTCCAGCGGCCAGCGCGCCGCCCCCGGTGCCATCGAGCGCGTACGCATAGATCCCCTGACGCTGGAACCGCGCTACCGCGTCATCGGCATCGAGCCCTGGTCGGACGAGCCGGGCTTCGAAGAAGCAGCGGCAACCGTCGGCGTCACCGGCATTTGTGGTTCAGCCATCATCGAGGTGGTCGCCGAGATGTTCCTCACCGGCATCATCTCCGAAGACGGCGTCGTCGACGGCAGCATGATGGCGCGCTCGCCGCGCATCCTCCAGAACGGCCGGACCTTCTCCTACCTGCTGCGCGATGGCCAGCCGCGCATTACGGTGACGCAAAACGACGTGCGCGCCATTCAGCTCGCCAAGGCCGCCCTTTATGCCGGCGTCAAGCTGCTGATGGACAAGCAAGGCATCGGCCATGTCGATCGCATCGGCCTTGCCGGTGCCTTCGGCACTTTCATCGATCCGAAATACGCAATGGTGCTTGGCCTGATACCGGACTGCGCCCTCGACAAGGTGAAGGCTGTCGGCAATGCGGCCGGCACCGGCGCGCGCATGGCGCTTCTCAATCGTGGCCATCGCCGCGAAATCGAGGAAACCGTCAGCAAGATCGAGAAGATAGAGACGGCTCTTGAATCAAAGTTTCAGGAGCATTTCGTCTACGCCATGGCGCTCCCGAACAAGGTCGATGCTTTCCCTCAACTGTCGAAGGTCGTGACATTGCCGGAGCGCAAGCAGCTTGCCGACGACGCGAGCGGCGAAGGCGGTGGCCGCAGACGTCGCCGCAGCCGCGAGTAGTTGCCAGCGCGCAGCCTCAAGCATGTCGCGCAAAAGTGCGGAGTGGTTTTGCGATAACGAAAACTAGTCAGCTGAATCGGAAATTCGTGTCATAAGCTGTTGTCGACCTTCTGACAGAAGCGTTTGACGGCGGCGAGAATGTCGTCTGCCGATTTGGTCCACCGATACGGCTTGGGATTTTCGTTGTGGCGCTCGATGAAGCTTTTGATGTCGGCTTCGAGTTGAGCTGTCGAAGTATGGACGCCACGACGTAATTGCTTGCGGGTTAATTCCGCAAACCAGCGTTCGACTTGGTTGATCCATGAAGCCGAGGTTGGGGTGAAGTGCACGTGGTAGCGTGGCCGCCGCAGCAGCCAGTTCTTGATCGATGCAGTTTTGTGCGTTGCATAGTTGTCCATCACGATATGCACGTCCAAATCGGGCGGCACATTCGCATCGATCTGCTTCAGGAAGTCGAGGAACTCGGTGGCCCGATGCCGCTTGTAGCATTTGCCGATGACAAAGCCGGAGGCGACATCCAGAGCTGCAAACAACGTCGTTGTGCCGTGGCGAACATAAGAATGGGTACGCCGTTCAGGCACGCCAGGCATCATCGGCAGGACTGGCTGCTCGCGATCGAGTGCCTGGATTTGGCTCTTCTCGTCCACACTGAGAACCAGCGCCCGATTGGGAGGCGACAGATAAAGACCGACGATGTCGCGGACCTTATCGACGAACAGGGGATCGCTGGACAGCTTGAACGTCTCAGTGCGATGCGGCTGCAGGCCGAAGGCGTTCCATATCCGGCGGATCGTCGTGTGCGAAAAGCCGGCGACTCCTGCCATCGAGCGGATCGACCAGTGGGTCGCATCGCTTGGCGTAGAACGCAGCGTGCGCTCGATCACAGCAGCAATCTGATCATCGTCGATCGTTCGGGGCCGGCCAGGGCGAACTTCGTCGAGCAGGCCATCGAGCCGATCTTTAAGAAAGCGCCGTCGCCATTTGCCAACCGTATGTTCATGTACGCCAAGTTCGCTCGCAACGGTCTTGCTCGCAATCCCGTCGGCGCAGCGAAGAATGATCCGGCACCGCTCAGACATGGAACGAGCAACGCGATGTTTACGAACCTGTCGCTCTAGATATTCCCGCTCCGCCTCGCTCAAAATCAGGGGTGCCGTCGGTCGGCCAGTCGCATTTGCCATTGCTCAACCTCCCATGAAGAGGCCAAGCGTACAATGTAATGAACTTCTGTTCCAGGTGACTAGGCCGTAGCTTCATAAGCGCGAAGCCAAAGCCGCATTGAGGCAAGCTGAACCATAGCGAGGAAGTTGGCGGCGAGCTTGTCATATCGGGCGGCGACGCGGTAGAAGTGCTTCAGCTTGGAGAAGAAGCGCGCAATGAGGTTGCGCTGGCGGTAGAGGCGCTTGCTGAAGCAAGGCTTCCAGCGTCGGTTGCTCTTCGGCGGGATGAGCCCTGAATCGGAATCCGGCGCGATGTGAAAGCAGCTAGTCGACAAACGACCTCATAAGAGACATTTGTCGCGACCGGAAGCGGACACGCGTTCTAAACGCCGGTGGCCGGATTCTGCTCGGTCAACAAGCCTGTCGCCATTATGCGGAACGCCTCAGTGGCTCTGGGAAGAACCAGGCTTGGCTCATCGCTTGCCGCCACCCACAAAGCAGCATTCAGCGCCGCGCCGTTGAGAAGCCGCGCCGCCGCCTCGACATCGACTGGCTTCACGATCCCGTTCGCGATCAGCCGGCCAACGGCTTGCTTCGTCATTTCCAGACAAGCATTCTGGCTTGGCCATCGTGAAGGGTCCCCGAGGAATGCCGGCCCGTCCAGCAAGACGATCCGACGCACCTCCGAATCGAGCGCCATTTCGATATAGGCCGATCCTTCCGCAAGCAGACCTTCCCAATCGTTCGGCGCGGCTGCCCCCACCTCTTGCGCCCGCCGGGCCATTTCGCCGTCGACTTGAGCGACTACGGCAGCCAGCAGTCCCTTCTTATCACCGAAATTGTGGTAAAGCGCTCCGCGTGTGAGGCCGACATCCGCAGTGAGTTCGTCCATTGAGGCCGCGGCAAAACCTTTGGCGGCAAAGGCCCGGCGAGCCGCCGAGACCAATTTGGCACGGTTCTCTTCCATGGTTTCAATGCGTCGTTGTGGGGTCACGAGGTGCCTCTCCTTTCACATACGAAGCGTATTTCGTTTGACATACGCTACGTATGTCAGCTATTCACATACGTAGCGTATATCAAAATGCGCCGCATGCGAGAAGCCCCGGCCGATGCCGCAATGACCCGCCATCATCCAGGCAACTCAGTTTCCAGGAAGGTTGATACCATGACTAAACGCAATGCTGTTTTTCCGATGAACCGTCACGCCCTCTACGAGGCCCACGGCTATTCAGCTGCCATCGCGTCCGGCGATCTTCTGTTCGTTTCCGGTCAAGTGGGAAGCCGCGCCGATGGCTCGCCGGAACCGGACTTCGCCGAGCAGGTCCGGCTGGCCTTTTCCAATCTGGAAGCAACGCTGGCTGCGGGCGGTTGCACCTTTGATGACATCGTCGACGTGACGACTTTCCATACCGATCCCGAAAATCAGTTCGAAACGATCATGGCGGTGAAGAGCGAGGTCTTCTCGCAGCCGCCTTATCCGAACTGGACCGCGATCGGTGTCAACTGGCTCGCCGGCTTCGACTTCGAGATCAAAGCGATCGCTCGAATCCCGGTTGGAATCTGACGCCTCGACCTGCAGGCTATCAGCACGATATGGCAGCTTTGCTTTTAGCGTGACCGGCGAGCTACCGGCCCGCTCGCCACCTCATCTCAGCCGTTCGAATTTATGGGTTTACGGCCTAAGAAACGAAAGCGCAAAGAGCGAGTTCCAGAGATCGCGGTGCGCTTTAGGCTGCGGCGCGTGCAATCTCCACGAATGCATTGCGGATACTGTCCGCCACGGCCTTCATCGGGCCGGTCATCTGCGATGCCGTCAGCAGGCGGATGTCGAAAGCGGTGAGCTCCGGCAGCCCTTCGTTCGGGCCGAGGACAGTCATGTCATCGGTCACGTAGGAGCGCGGAAAGGGAGCAATCGCCAGGTCCGAGACGACGGCGGCGCGCTGTGCCATCGTATGGGCGCTAAGATAGGAAACACGGTAAGGCCGCTTCTGCCGCTCGAGCTGCGCCAAAGCCTCCGATCGCCAGATACAGCCATCTTCCCAAATCGAAATCGGCAGCGGATCGCGGCGATAGGCCGTACCGCACTTTGCACCGGCCCAGACCAAGCGCTCGGTGTAGATGACCTCGCCTTCGGTCGGAAAAGGCCGCGTCGCGCAGTTGATCAGCGCCAGATCCAGCCGCTGCTCCTCGATACGCTTCTTCAACTGAAGACTCATGTCGACGGTCACATCGACCATGATGCCCGGATAACTCTCTGAAAAACTCTTCAGAATGCTCGGCAAAAGGCGCTCGCCGATATCATCGGGGGCGCCAAGCCGCACAACGCCGCTAAGCTCGGGCATGATGAAGCGCGACACGGCCTCATTGGAGAGCGCCAAGATGTTGCGGGCATAGGAGAGCAGCATCTCGCCATGCTGCGTCAGGCTGACCGAGCGCGCGTCGCGCAGGAACAACGTCACACCCAACTGCTCTTCGAGCTTCTTGATCTGCATCGAGACGGCAGACGGCGTCCGGTAAACCGCATCGGCAGCAGTCGAGAAATTACCGGTTTCGGCGATGGCGACAAAGGTGCGCAGAACTTCATTGTCGAGCAGCGGTATGGGCCGGCGGAACGGTACGGTCATAACGGTGTCCTTCAATTTTTCTGATTTTAAGCACCATATCATTTCATTTGTCTGAATGTCAACGAAGCACCATATTAGTCCTAACGAAATTGATACCGACAGCCGAAAGGAGCAATGACCATGGCTGGCACAGCACTTCGAGAGGCATCTCGCTTATTCAATCTCATGCGCGCCCGCGAAATTCAGCGTACGGCGCAGCACACGCTTGACGAAATTGCAACGCGCTTTCCGGCGCATCTGATCGATGACGTCAACGCTCGCGGCCTGCCGCCGGATCGTGTGCTCTCTGCCCACGAACGAAAGCCCGCCAATGTGCGATCGTTCAAGAATACTAATGGCAGCTATAAGATCTATTCGCTTGATTGATACGTGAACCACACCCATATTAGCTCGTAAAGGTCGCGACCTTTCGGGCGTCTAAGAACCGAAAGGAACCTGGAAATGACGACGATTACCTACAGAGATACCGGCAGAACGCGGAGCACGCTTCCGTCGGGCAGCGGTTTTGTGCAGTTCGTCACGCGGATTGCCGATCGCTGGCAGCAATGGCGCTCCGAGCGCGAGCTCGAATCTCTTTCAGACGACATGCGCAAGGACTTGGGCTGGCCGGCCGTTGACGAAACCAAGAATCCCAGGGCTACCCGATGATTGCGATATCCCATAAATTCTGAAGGCGACGCTCAATCATAACGAGTGTCGCCTTTCGAACATTTATCCATCTGAGTGCGTATTCGGTTTTATTTTGATTACTGCCCGCATATATATTTGGTTGCTTCTGGAAATTGCTTACCCGCCACGCCTGCTTTCTTTATAGCGACAATTTTAGTGAGCTTGCACAAATATCCCTTTGCGGCCGCTATTATCCATGCCAATGTCGCTATTAGACCATCGAGCCGACGCGTTTGACGCAAGGTTACGGGATGGCCGTGGAGGATGGATTTTCCTGATATGAGCAAGACTCCGATTAAGACGCGTTCCCTGGTTTTCTTCCTCGTTCCCCATTTTACCATGCTGCCGTTTTCCGCTGCGGTCGAAACGCTGCGGATTGCAAACCGCATGCTTGGTTATCCCGCCTACACTTGGCGGCTTGCCTCGACCGATGGTCAGAAGGTCTATTCCTCCAGCGGCATCGGCCTTGAGGTCAACACGTCGCTAGCCGACGAACGGAGGAATCTCGGCGGTGAAAACCGGCCGAACATGGTACTCGTCTGTTCCGGCATCTATGTCGAGGAGTTCCACAACAAGTCGGTCAATGCATGGCTGCGCGAGACCTACAATCGCGGGGTTGCCGTCGGCAGCCTCTGTACGGGCGCGCATGTGCTGGCGCAAGCCGGCCTCCTGAACGGCAAGCGCTGTGCCATTCACTGGGAAAACCTCCCGGGCTTCGCCGAGACCTTTCCGCAGGCTGAAGTTTATGCCGATCTCTACGAAGTCGACAGCAATCTCTACACCTGCGCCGGCGGCACCGCTTCACTCGACATGATGCTCAATCTGATCGGCCAGGATTTCGGCGAAAACCTTGTCAACCGCGTCTGCGAGCAGCAGCTGACCGACCGCGTCCGTAGCCCGCATGACCGCCAGCGCCTGCCCCTGCGCGCCCGTCTCGGCGTCCAGAACGCCAAGGTGCTGTCGATCATCGAGCTCATGGAAAGCAATCTCGCCGAGCCACTGTCGCTGCTCGAGATTGCCGACGATGCCGGCCTGTCGCGCCGCCAGATCGAGCGCCTGTTCCGACAGGAAATGGGCCGCTCACCCGCCCGCTACTACCTTGAAATCCGCCTCGACCGCGCGCGTCACCTGCTGGTGCAGTCCTCCATGCCGGTCGTGGAAGTGGCTGTTGCCTGCGGCTTTGTTTCCGCTTCGCATTTCTCGAAGTGTTATCGCGAGCTCTACAATCGTTCGCCGCAGCAGGAGCGTGCTGAACGCAAGCTCACCATGTCGTCCAACCGTACGGGCGTCGTCGTCTGACACTGGCCGATGGAAGCGGTTATTCCGCCGCTTCATCGGTCATCTTGATGTCGGAATAGACCTGATTGCGGCCCTTGTGCTTGGCCATGTAGAGAAACTGATCGGCGGCGTTCAAATAGTTTTCAAACGCCTCATAGCCCGCAATCTCGGCGACACCGATCGACACGGTCACCGAGAGTTCCTCGTCGTCCGCAATCACCTTCAAATTGGAAAGATTGACGCGGACCTCGTCGCAAACCGCAGTCGCAGCGCGTGAATCCATCTCGGTAAACAGAATAGCGAACTCCTCGCCGCCGAGCCGGGACAGCAGGTTTTCACTGCCTTCGAACAAGGAGTGAAGCCGGCCGGCCACGGCCTTCAGCACCTGATCGCCGATCTCGTGGCCATAGGTGTCGTTCAGATGCTTGAAATGATCGATGTCGAGGATCGCAACCGAGGTCGGCCGGTGATGGCGCAGGCATTCATTCACGATCCGCGGGCCGTGATCGTAGAAATAACGTCTATTATAGAGCCCGGTCAGATAGTCGCTTGCCGCGGCGGCGCGCAATTGCTTGAGCTGCATCAGCGTTTCGACATTGAGCGCGATACGGCATTGCAGCTCTTCGGCCACGAACGGACGATAGATGAAATCACTGGCGCCGGCCTTCAGAAACGTCGCCGAGAGCAGACGGTCGGTCGAAGAGGATATGCCGATGACGCGCATCCGATCCGAACCATAGCGATGGCGAATGCGCCGGGTCAGTTCGTAGCCATCCATGTCGGGCATATGATGGTCGGTCACGACCACTTCGATGTCGCCATATTCGTCAAGCACCGCCAGGGCTTCGACGCCGGTACCCGCTTCGGCGACCTTAAACTGCTGCGCCTCCAGAAGCTCCACCAGCACACGCCGTGCCGACGGCAGGTCATCCACCACCAGCACGCGTGTGCTGCGATTGGAGATGGCGCGCCGCACGGTGGAAACGAGATTGTCGAGCGCGAACTCGTTGTCCTTCAGGACATAGTCGACAATGCTGCGCTCCATGATGCGGTTGCGCATATCCATGTCGAAAGACGCGGTGAAAACGATGGTGGGAATATGGTGGGCGATGGCAACATCCAACGCCTCGCCGTGCGGTGAATCCGGTAAATTGAGATCGACCACCGCCATGGTGAAGCCATGCTCGTCTACCGCCAGCGCCTCATTCAGCTGCTTCAGCGAGGCGCAGTGGGTGACGCTCAGCCCGAGTTCAGTTTGGAACCGATGAGACAGCACGGAAGAAAACATACGCGAATCCTCCACCAGAAGTATCTTCTGGCTGCCGCGGCGATGGCTATGGCCATCGCTGAGGAAATCCGCGCGGAACACCATTCCCTTTACGTCCTCCCAGACCACACGGCACGCACCGATCGGCGTTGCACGTTATGAGCGAAACAGCATCGCCCCTCAGTTCCATCGTGAACAGGATTCGTGAAGAAATTGGAACCACAGATTGCAGAAATCTTGCACAAAAGATGAATTATCCTCATATTTTGTATTTCTGAATATCGATCGATCCCCCCTCCCGGCCTGTCAGGCGCTCAGCCTCACCTGCCGCATCGACTGAATCTGCAGCAACGTGTCGAGGTTTTGGTTCACGCGGCAGTAGAATTCTTCGTCGATAAACGGACGCAGGATGAAATCATTGCCACCAGCCTTGAGAAAGCGTGCCGACAACAGCCGGTTCGTGGAAGACGAGACACCGATGATGCGCAACTCATGCGAGCCGACGTTTGCACGGATACGGCGCGTCAATTCGAAGCCGTCGATATCAGGCATGTTGTAATCGGTGACCATCAGACCGATGTCGCGATTGGCCTTCAGGATCTCCAGCGCCTTGGTGCCGTTCTCGGCAACGCTGACGCGGAAATTATAGCGCTTCAAGCGGCTGGACAGCAGCGCACGTGCCGTCGCGCTGTCGTCGACGATCAGTACATGATGACGATGATTGGTAAGGAAGCGACAAATCGACTCCGCTAGCAGATCGACGGCAAAGATATTGTCCTTAAGGATATAGTCGACAATGTCCTTCGCAATCAGCTCATCGCGCATGCCTTCCTGGAACGTGCCGGTGAAGACGATCGTCGGAATGCTGAGATCGATCAGATATTCCAGCGCCTCGCCCTTTTCCGCTCCTGGCAGATTGATATTGGAGATCGCCAGCCGGATCGGCTCCGACGATTTGTCATAGGCAAGCTGCAACTCTTCGAAGTTCCTGCAGATTTCGATGTCAATGTCGAAGAGTTCCTTCAGCTTCGCGCTGATCATCGACGTAAAGACATTCGAATCCTCAGCGAGAAGTATGCGCGCCCCAGCAAGCGAGCCGCCGGAATACTGCATTCCCGAAATACCCAAAAATGGCATGATAAAACCTGCTAATAGAAAATCGGCCCCGTCCCATTTTTCTACAGCAAAGCGCTTGAGTATTTGTTAAGTGGACTGGTTTCCCATAAATGAAAAAGGCGACCGCTGGGTCGCCTCCTCAAAACTATACTCTGGAAGTTCAGATATCAGGCACGCAGCGCCGCATTGTCCGGATCGAACGGGCTCTCGCCAACAACAGTGGCGGTATAGATCGTTCCCAATATCTTGATCTTGAGCTTGGTGCCTTCCACCGCATAGCCCGGCTTCAGCATGGCGAGCGCGAGTGACTTGCCGATGCGGAAACCATAGGTACCGTTGGTCGCGCGACCGACAAGTTCGCCCGCTTCATTGTAGATCGCTTCCGAACCGCGAGCATCGACATTATTGCCAGTCTCGACCACCAGCGTCGCGAAATTCCACTTCAGGCCCTTGTCCTTGTAGGCGAGCAGCCCTTCGCGGCCGAGGAATTCCTTCTCCGGTTTGATGAAGCGATCGAGCGCCGATTCATAAGCATTGTATTCGATCGACATTTCACGCGGGATCAACCGGTAGGATTTTTCAACCGACATGGAGAGCATGGCACGAATGCCAAAAGGCTTGATTCCGAATTCAGCGCCGGCTTCCATTAGTTTGTCGAAGATATAGTTCTGCATTTCGATCGGATGATGCAGTTCCCATCCGAGCTCGCCGACGAAATTGACGCGCAGCGCATGGGCCGTTGCGGCGCCGACCGAGATCTCCTTGCCGGAAAGCCAAGGGAAATCCTTGTTCTCTAGGCTGGCGCGGGTGAGCTTCTTCAGGACATCGCGCGACCGCGGGCCAGCAAGCACGAGAACGCCAAGGCGCTGGGTGATCTGCTGCAGGCGAACGGAACCGTCCGTCGGCGCCAGCCTGCGCAGATAGTCGTGATCGTGCGCCTCATAGGCACCGGCCGAGACCAGGTAGAAGCGGCCCGGAGCCCACTCATAGACCGTGAATTCGGCACGCACGCCGCCCTGCACCGTCAGGAGGTGGCAGAGCGCGATGCGGCCGCGCTTCTTCGGAATGGCATTGGCAAAGATCGATTCCAGCCAGGCATGAGCGCCCGGGCCGGACACTTCCATCTTGGCGAAGGCAGACATGTCAAGAACGCCGACCTTCTTGCTGACGTTCAGCACTTCGTTGCCGACATGCTCGAAATAGTTGGAGCGGCGGAACGACCAGCGCTCCACGATGCGGCCATCTTCGGTGGCCGGCGCGTGATTGTGGTTGGTCAGGACATCGGCGCCAACGCCGAGCTGATCCTTCGGCACTTCGTAGCCTTCCGGGGCAAACCAGTTGGCGCGTTCCCAGCCATAGACGGAGCCGAAGACGGCGCCCATCGCCTTCAGGCGATCATAGACCGGCGTCGTCTTCAGCGGACGCGCGGCAGCACGTTCTTCGTCCGGATAGTGCATGGTGAAGACGTTGGCGTAGGCCTCTTCGTTCTTGGCGATGAGATAGCCTTCATTCGCATAGGGGCCGAAGCGGCGGGGATCGACGCCCATCATGTCGACGGTCGGTTCGCCGTCGACGATCCATTCGGCGAGCTGCCAGCCGGCGCCGCCGGCGGCAGTGATACCAAAGGAATGGCCTTCATTGAGCCAGAAATTCTTCAGGCCTGGCGCCGGGCCGACGATCGGATTGCCATCCGGGGTGTAGGCAATAGCGCCGTTATAGACCTTCTTGATGCCGACTTCACCGAAGGCCGGAACGCGGGCGATTGCAGTCTCGATATGTGGCATCAGGCGGTCGAGTTCTTCCTGGAAGAGCTCGTATTCGCTGTCATCGGACGGCCCGTCAACATAGCAGGCCGGTGCGCCATGCTCATAGGGGCCGAGCAGCAGACCGCCATTTTCCTCACGCATGTACCAGGCGCTGTCGGATTCGCGCAGCACGCCCATTTCCGGCAGGCCCTTGGCCTTACGCTCCAGGATCGCCGGATGCGGCTCGGTGACGATATATTGATGTTCGACCGGGATAACGGGAATGTTGATGCCGACCATCTCACCGGTCTTGCGGGCGAAATTGCCGGTGCAGGAGACGATATGTTCTGCGGTGATTTCGCCCTTGTCCGTCGTCACCTTCCACAGCCCGTCGGGCAGTTGCTCGATCGCCGTTACCGTGGTGTTGCGATAGATCGTAGCACCCCGGTCACGTGCGCCCTTGGCGAGCGCCTGCGTCAGATCGGCCGGCTGGATATAGCCATCGTCCGGATGCTGGATCGCGCCGAGCAGGCCGTCCGTCTCGCAGAGCGGCCAGATTTCCTTGACCTGCTCGGGGGTCAGAATGTTGACCTTGACGTCGATCGTCTCGGCAATCCCGGCATAGTACATATATTCGTCCCAGCGGTCCTTGGTGCGGGCGAGACGAATATTGGAGACCTGGCTGAAGCCGACATTCATGCCGGTCTCCTGCTGCAGTTCCTGATAGAACTTCACGGAATATTTGTGGATCTGGCCGACCGAGTAGCTCATGTTGAACAGCGGCAGCAGACCGGCTGCATGCCAGGTCGAACCGGAAGTCAGCTCCTTCCGCTCCAGCAGGACGACATCGTCCCAGCCCTTCTTCGCCAGGTGATACAGCGTCGAGACACCGACGACACCACCCCCGATAACGACGGCCCGTGCATGTGTTTTCATGGAAAAGCTACCTCTTTAGGATTGAGCGACCCCGGCTCCTATCCGGGAGAAATCACCATTGCGATGGACTATGCAATTCCGGTCGGCGCGCCAAATGCCTGATTACGACATGGGGAAAGCTTGCCGCGACGATGTGTGAATAGACAAGCGGGAAATCGCTTTTTTCCGCATTTTCATACGGCTCAGGCGAGGATGGTTCACCACCCTCGCCCGAGCCGCGCCATGGAATTGTCGCGATCACGTCACTGGGCAGACGCCCTACCACGACGGCGGCCAACGCTCTTGGCCTCTTGCGGCTGCGGCAGTTCCTCTTCGACCCGCGGAGCGATGTCTGTCACGACATCTTCATGCACGACTTCCGGTCCATCCGCGGAGTCGGCGAGATTGGTGCTCGCCAACAGATCGGTCTGTCTGCCTCGCTTGCTGTCGCGAACGATGTGCAGCTCCTGATGAGGATAGGGAATGACAATCCCCTCCTCGCGAAAACGCTTCAGAATATCGATGCGCAGATTGTTGCGGATATCCATGCCGTCGGAGAGATCGGAGAGATAGAACCGCATCTCGAAATCGAGCGAGGACGGACCGATGCGCAGGAATTCGACATGCGGCTCCGGATTTCTGAGCACCTTTGGGATGCCGCGTACGAGCTCCAGCAGAATATCCATCACCTTCTGCGGATCGGCGTCGAAACTGACGGAAACCGGGATTTCCGAGCGTGCCAGCCGGTTGCGGTGCGTCCAGTTACCGACCGAGCCGTTGATAAGCTCGGAATTCGGCACGATGATCGACTGCTTGCGGAAGGTTTCAATCTCCGTCGCACGCACCGAGATGCGCTTGACGATGCCTTCCGAGGTACCCGAGACGATCCAGTCGCCGACCTTGAACGGCCGCTCGACCAAAAGGATCAGGCCCGAGACGAAGTTCGACACGATATTCTGCAGGCCGAAACCGATACCGACCGAGAGCGCGCTGGCAACGAGCGCCAGGCTCGACAGGTCGATGCCAGCAGCCGAAATGCCGATGATCGCCGCCACGGCGACGCCGAGATAGCCGATGCCGGTCTTGACCGAATTGCGGACGCCCAAGTCCACCTGACCGCGCGCCATGACATTGCTGTCCAGCCAGCGCTGGAACCAGCGCGTGACCAGATAACCGCCGGCAAAGAGCAGGATGCCCGCGAAGATCCCGACCAGCGAAATCGACATGCTGCCGATGCGGATTTCTGTGAACAGGCGATAGGCAAGTAGCTCCAGATCCTGAATATGGAACCCCAGGACAGCAGGATCAGCGGAATACCGGTCAGAAGCGCGACGGCATAGGTCGCAAGGCCAGCCGCAAGACCGGCCTGATCGAGCGCAACGTCACCGAGCGCGAAGCGGTTTTCGAGGAAACGCCCGACAGTCGTCTCGGCAAAAACTCCCTGCCGCGACACCGACTTGCCGAGCTGGAAGCCGATATACATGGTCACCAGAACGGCGCTGGTGACGATCAACTGCGTTGCGATGAAGCGCGCCAGACCGACATAGCCGATCACAGCCGTGAAGATCAGCAATATGCCAAGCACCCGCAGGATAATCGCCATGCCATGGGGCCAGTGACGACCGGGAGCATCGGGATCTCCGTTCTTTGCGAGGACCGGCGATCCGAAGGAAGCAGCAATCAGGATCAGACCGATCAGCAGAGCCGCAAAGAAGCTCTTCGCCACAGTGACGACAACCGGAGAGCCCATGGATTCGCTAATGCGGTCGAAAACGTAGTCAAGACCATTGACGACGGCCATGGCCTGCATGCACCAAGTGAGAGAACGGGCCCCCTTGTTGGACAGTTTGACGAGGCGCCAATGCGGCCTGAAAGGCGCGAAAACGGCATTGGTCAGACGGCCGACGAAATAAACCAGTCCGATGAAGCCGAAAAAGGCAGCCAGTATCGGCGCGATATCCGGCCGCAGCACGTTGAAATTCGACAGAAGGAAAAAGGATGTAACAAGGAATGCCACCAACGACAGCGTGCGGATCAGCGTCGACCAGAAGGCGACCGAGAGGCGGCTGATATAGGGCGGATTTTCGATATTTTCGTCCCGCACATAATATCTGCCGAAGAGCCGGTAGCCCCCGGACAGGAAAATCAACCCTGCACCGAGCGACAGGAAGACTGCCGTCAGGAACGAGCCGAGCTTAGCCTTCAGAACGAAGCCGATCCAGCTTGTCACGGCATCGCGGAATTCTATGCCCTCGTTACCGAGCGCGGCGCCCGCGTCCTCGAAGGTGCCAGCTGAGATCCCCGTGCGCTTGAACAGCGTCTCGGCAAACAGCTTACGACGCACCTCGATGAGCTGCATCGCAATCCGGTTGGCCGCAGCCACCAGATTATCGGAATCAACGTTGACAGCGCTGATTTGCGAACGTTCCGCATTGAGGCGGTCACGCTCTTGAGTGACGATTGCCGCTTCCGGTGGCTGGCCCTCCTTGGGCGGCGGGCCGAGTTGCGTCAGGCGCGCATCGATCTCAGCGGAGCGCGGCTTCAACCGCGTGGAAATTGCCGCTACGGAACGACTGAGCTCATCCACCCGACCGGAAAGCGCAACCAACGCGCTGTCATCAGCTCCTTCTTTCTTGGACTCGTCCTCGATCGAGGCAAAGTCCTTCTTGGCCTTGGCGAGATCGGCAACGGCGGCGTCCAGCAAACCGTTGGCAAGCTGTGCCGACTGCGGCGCCTGGCCTGAAGACTGTTGTTGCGTTTGTTGAGCGGGCTGTGCCTGCTGCTGAGACTGCGCAAAGGCGTGCTCGCCCACCAAAGGACCTGCCGCCACAGCGGCGCCCAATCCCAAAAGCAGCACGGGCAAAAAACGGAGACGGTGTTTCAGCAGGCGCAAGCAAAGCTCCTCGTCGCAGATAAAATCGCCGGCGGCTGATTAAACGGATTCGCCGCACGAAAAAATGGAAGAACGGGGTCTTCCCATACTGTGATTGCGAATTTCACATTCCCTACGCGTACGCCTTGTAATGCAAAGAAAGGCGACACGAAGGCATTCGCCACCTTTATCACCTCAGAATCCTGCTCCGGGCTTGGCAAGGTAGTCTTTCTCAGCCTCTGTTGACACGCGTCCAAGAATAGCGTTGCGATGCGGAAAGCGGCCATAGGCAGCTATAACGGTATGATGCCGGAGCGCATAGTCGATCTGCTCTTCGAGACCGAGCGAGCGGAAAAGAGCGACGGCCCGATCTTGTTCGGCAAGGTCCTCGGCATGCTCGAACGGCATGTAGAGGAATATCCGCCGTTCCGCCGGCATCCCCTGATCCGCACCAACCTCCAACGCCTCTTTCGCCTCCTGCAATGCCAAACCATCCGTCGCAAAAGCAAGCGGTGTGCCGCGGTAGATGTTGCGGGCGAACTGATCGAGGACGATAACCGCTGCCAGCCGTCTTTCGGGCGTTGTCCGCCAAAGATCGGGCACCCCAGCGACCAATGCCAGATGCGTGTCTCGAAACCGGCGGCACATCTCTTCATCGAGAGTAACGGTCGAGCGGAACCAATCCTCGCTCGTGCACTCTTCGAACCAGAAGCTCAACACTTCCTCTGGCGTACAAACAATCGGATTTGCGACCATTCCTTCCCTCCCGGATGTCCGTCGGGAGATAGGTCCATCGGCGACGAACGGCAATGGCGAAGGCCGCCCGTTGCTCAGCTTTCCCGCAGAATCAGAATGAAGGCGATGCCCCCGACCAGACCGGTGACGATGCCGATCGGCATGTCCTCCGGCGCCATGATCAATCGCGCGGCGATATCGGCCCAGATTAATGTCAGCGCTCCGAAGGCGGCGCTCAGCGGCACAACGCGGACGTTATCGCCGCCAACAAACAGCCGGACGAAATGCGGCACCATCAGTCCGATAAAACCGATCGCTCCCGAAAAAGCGACCATGACGCCTGTCAGCAACGCCGTGACAACAAACAGCAGGAAACGGAATTGCGATACGGCAATGCCGAGCGTCGCTGCCGTCTCGTCACCCATGGCAAGCGCATTCAGCTCTCGCGATTTCAACATCAGCACGGCGAGGCAGACAAGGAGCACACCTGCCGGGTAGATCAGATGCTGCCATTGCGCCAGTCCCAAGCCGCCGAGCATCCAGAAGACGACGGTATTCGCCGCTCTGGGGTCGCCGAGGAAAATCAGGAGGTTCCCGAGCGCCGTGAAGACAAAGGCGACGGCGACGCCTGACAGCACCAGCCGGTCGGCTGAACGCGCGCGCGTCAGCCGGGTCACCAGCGCCACGGCCGCCGTCGCGAGCAGCGCGCCGGCGAAGGAGAATAACGGCACGGTCAACAGCCCGAGGACGAGCCCTGTGTGCAGCAGGGCCAGAATAGCGCCGAAAGCGGCACCCGAGGAAACGCCGAGAAGATGCGGGTCAGCCAGCGGGTTTCGCGTCAAGGCCTGCAGCACCGCTCCGGTGACCGCAAGCCCGGCCCCCACCAGCAAGGCCAAAATGACGCGCGGGAAACGCACGTCCCAAACGATGCTTTCCTGCCCGCCGGACCATGTGATGGGAAACAACCCCGCGTACAGCTTGTCGGCGACGATCGACCAGACGGTCGCAAATGGGATTGGCGCTGCGCCGAAGGAAACGCCAGCCGTGATGGACAGGGCGAGGAACGCAGCAAGGAGAAGGATCAGAGTGGGAAGGCCGAGGCGCATGCGAAAATCCAAGAAGCGATCCGTCCAGTGATCGACTGGACGGATAGGCATAGTCGTTCGTTACATCGCTTCCGGATGGAACGCCTTCGCCAGCGTGGCGATGGCCTCGATATTGCGCGGTCCCGGCGTGGCCTCAACGTAGGGAAGCACGACGAAGCGGTCGTTCTTCACTGCGTCGATATGCTTGAAGGCCGGATTGTTCTTCAGAAATGCAATCTTCTGGGCGGCGGTGACTTCGCCGTAGTCGACGATGACAATGACTTCCGGGTTCTTCTCGATCACCGGCTCCCAGGAGACCTCCGTCCAGCTCTTTGCGACATCGTCCATGATGTTGGTGCCGCCGGCCGCTTCGATCATCGCTGTCGGGATGCCATAACGACCCGACGTAAAGGGTTTCTCCTCGCCGGAATCATAGACGAAGACGCGGGTCGGCTTGTCAACATGGCTGATCTTCGACTCGATATCGCCGAGCTGCCTGCGATAGCCCGCAACCAAGGCTTCGGCCCGGTCCTCGACACGGAAAATCCTGCCGAGGTTCAGCAGGTCGACGAACATGTCGTCCATGGTCGGCTTGTTCTTCTGCATAACAAAGATGCAGGATTCGGTGAGCTCATAGACCTTGATGCCGAAGGGCGCCAAAGTCTCCGGCGTCACTTCCCCGCCCACTTTCATGCCGTAATTCCAGCCGCCGAAATAAAAGTCGGCATTGGCGCCGAGCAACACTTCCTTGGTCGGATATTTCGGCGACAATTCCGGCAGTTCCTTGATGCCGTTGCGCAGCTTTTCATCCAGCGTCTTCCAACCGGAAACGCCGGTGTAGCCGACCATGCGGTCCTGCAGCTTCAGCGCCAGCATCATTTCGGTGAGGTTTACATCGTTGGAAACGGCGTGCTCCGGCGCCTTGTCGAAGGTAACGTCGCGATTGCAGCTACGCACGGTGACGGGTTCGGCGAAGGCAACGCCGGTAAACAGCGTGCCGAAGATAAAGGCGGTAGCGGACAGAGACATGCGGAAAGACATAGATGATTCCAATCAGCGAAGAGAAAAAGTGAGGCGGTGGGATGCGTCGCCGACGACCTGGTGGCTTGCTTCGACACGGAAGGCGGATGAGATGCGCTCGGGGGTCAGGACGTCGGTTGGCAGGCCATGGCCGGTCAGACGGCCGGAATCGAGCACCGCAACATGCGTCGCGAAATCGGCGGCGAGATTGATGTCGTGCAAGGTGGTGATGATCGTCCGGCCGAGGCCTTTCAACAGGTCCAGTATCTCGAGCTGATGGCGGATATCGAGATGATTGGTCGGCTCGTCGAGGATGATGAGCTCCGGTTCCTGCGCCAGCGCTCGGGCGACCAACACCCGCTGTTTCTCGCCGCCCGAAAGCGACGCGAATTGCCGGAGCGCCAGATGTTTGAGTTCCAGGCGGAGAAGTACCGTCGCCGTTACCGCATGATCCTCCTCGCTCCAGCGCGCCATGCCTCTGCGATGGGGAATGCGGCCCATCATCACCACGTCGCGAACGCTGAAAGGAAAATCGCCCGGCGTCTCCTGCAGGACGACGGCAATGCGTTGCGCCGCCTCGCGCGGGCCGATCGACCAGAGATCGATGCCGTCGAGACGCACCAAACCCCGTTGCGGCCGGACACCACGATAGAGGCACCGCAGCAGGGTCGATTTTCCTGCCCCGTTCGGGCCGATAATTGCCAGCCGGTCACCGGCGGCAACCGACAGGCTGATGTCGCGGATGATCGGCTTGCCCTGGTGCGGCCCCCAGGTGATGCCATCGGCCTCCAGCCGCACGCATTTCTCCTGCATGGGCCGCTCCTATTGCAAAAGCGCCGGCAGGCGCTCGACCGCGACAATGGCGGCTGGAATGCGCGCCAATGTCTTGCCGCCTAGCGCTCTTTGGCGTTCGCCCTTGCGCGTCAAGCCGTCGGGCCGGTCGCGATAGAGCTGCGCAAAGGAGACGAGCGCGGAGATATCGGCTTCGCCCTTTATATCGCCGAAGAGGTAAGTCGCCTTTGCCGTTGCCTGGAAGGCGACCGTGCACGGTCGCTCACAGCCGGCCATACAAACGCTGCCTTGCAGGCTGAAATCCTCGGAAAGCACCGTGCCTGCCTGAGCAATTGCGGCCTGAAGGCGCTTCAGCAGATCAAAACCCGGCCGGCACGGTGCGCCGGTGTGGCGGCAATCCGTGCATACGGTGATCCGATGCGTCTGCTCTTTTGCTTTGTCCATGAAAAGCCTCCCGGAGATCTCGCCGGAGGCAAAGTCAAGATAGGGCCTGCGGGCACAATGGCGCCGTCGCCCAACCACTGAATTTCCATCGGAACACCCCGTCCGTTGCGGTTGACGTTGTCGATGGCAGGTCTCCTGGCTCGCGGGTCACAGCCCGTTCGCACCTTCCCGGCATGAAGCCAGTGGCATGTCGCGAACGCGCTCTCCGCTTACAGTTGCGGGGGCAGCCACGGTTTTGGCCCCTGATGGGTAATCCGCACCGTGTTCCCTTTTCAGCCGCCCTCCGGATGATCCCGGCGGCAGCACCATCGGCATCGTTCTTCTCACAGAAAATCGCAACGGGCAATGGCGGTGTCATCAATGTCTGCACTTGTCCCCGAGTCCTAACTTACCACAACCAGCAAATTTGTTACGTTATTACGTTACGTATTTCAATCAGGAAATTGAACGTCGGCCACGGATGGAAAACCGCGTCTGCCGGAACCAAGGTGAATACGGAGCGCCATCCCGCCCCTTAACGAGCGCGACAAGCTCCCGTCACACCGCCTTACACTGTGGATAAAACCGCGTCGCTACGCCTTCGGCGGCCGCATAGGCCTGCGTCACGATCTCCGGCACAAGATCGATATCCGGCAAGCTCCCAAGTCCCAGCGGGCCGATGGCAAAAAGTCCCTCCGTCACTTGTCCATCCACGGAAAGCGCGCCGGTTGCTTCCACAGCCAAACCAAGACCGAGTTCGTCCGGTGTGGCGAGGCTCGCGTTGATCAGGCTCCGCATCAATGTCGTGTCGAGATCAGGCTCCTGGCAGCGGCAATCGATCACCTCATCGGCATAGATCTGCTCCGCGCCACGCCGACCGGCGGGCTTCAGCGTCAATCCTGTCGGCGTGCGCCGCAGGAATTGTCCGCGACGCAGCAGCGTATTGCCCTCCGCCAGTTCCTGTTTCAGCCGAACATGCAGCGCTTCCGGCAGGCGATTGCGGTGGCTGTCGTAAAGAGCCCGCAAATGGCGATTGAATTGCTGTTTCTGTCCTGCCGGCAGCGAGCGCCAAAGCGAACGGGCATGTTTGCGTAGGCCGTTCATGACGGACTGCCAGCTTTGCCCGCTCGCCTCGGCATTCTCGCAAGCCCGTCGGATAAAACGTACGATCTCGCTGAGACTGCCGGGCATGGCTTCCGCGGGAAAAACCGGATCGGCATTGCTGCGCGTGTGGCCTTGCGGCAAGAAGCCGTGTTTCGAGATAATGGTGATCTGCCCGCCATAACCATTGTCGCGCATCTGCAGCAGCCGGTCGACGACACGCAGACCGCTGCCGAGCAATACCGTATGCGGGCGCGACACCAGGCGCCGGGCGCGGACAGCCGTCGGCGTCGCCACGGATTCACCGCTCTGCGGCTCGCGATCGGAAATGCCGTAACCGGTCGCCAGGATCACCGTGTCGAACAGCGGATTGGAAGCGCCGGCACTCTCCACCAGAAAGCGGTCGCCATGGCTGCGGCGAAGGCCGACGACCGTCTCGGCGCTGACTTGTACTGTGATATCCCGCCGTGAGGACAATGCCTCGGAAAAGCGCTGATAGACATAATCGCTGAAAATGCGCTTCGGCACGAATATCTGCAGGAAGCCAGGTATTGCCGCCGGCACCGCACTGCGGAACGTTGCATTGCTACAGAGCCAATCATTGAAATCGTCGGGATCTCCGGCGGAAACCGAGAGATCGCGTACACGGCTGTTTAGGATCTCGCTACTATGGCCGGAAGCCAGAGCCTGACCGCCGCTAACGCTGGAATTCGGATCGAAAAGCTGCAGATGAAAAGGCGTCCGCACCGTCTTCATCAAGGCGATAGCCATCATCATGCCGGAAAAGCCGCGGCCGATGACGGCGATGCGCGGCATCGCATAGGCCTGTGCCGACGCACTTGCCTTGGCGGAAAAAAGTCCCTGAACCGTCATATCAACTCCTGGGGCAAGAGGTGGCTGATCATGCTTTTCTAAGGGCATACTGATACTGTGAACCGCACGCAGTGCGGCCACCGAACACCTGGCCGCTAGAGCGCCGCACGTTCGTAAACGCACAAGGGCCGCTCTGGTTCTTTGAACCAAGAGCATCGCTTCCGTTGCGGTATTCCACCTGAAAGCGGGATGCTCCCGACAGGTCCGCACACGAGTGCGGAACGCTATTCCTTTGACCAACTGCATGCTTCCAGCCTCTCGGCGACGTGAAAGAGTGCAGTTGTTGCTATTGTCTACTTATTTAGTCGTATATGAAAGCGCGAAAATGCGCCGGGAGCAAGCGCTTTCTTGCGACCGACATTTTGACGGCAGATGATGTTTACGGCATCGCCGCGCACAAAATGTTGTGCAACTGCGGCCTCACCGGCCTGGTCTGCTTATTCTCGACCCTCTTGGCGAACGCCGAAAACAACTGGTAGCCCTGCTCCCACCGACCAAAGCCGCCAGCGATATTGATGTGGCCGGCATGGCCGAGATCATGAAGGTCGCTGTCCCATCGTGCCGCACGCTGGCGAAGCTCGGCGAAATCCATATAGGGATCGTCGCGGCTGCCAACGACAAGGCTCGGAAACGGCAGAGTTCTTGAGGGCATTACGCCGAAATCGATGGCGCCGGGATGTAATCTCTCTGGATAAGCAAAGAAAATCTAATGTATAGTACATCTATAGAAATTACGCGCCTATCGGTTTTGTACAGCTAAGTCACTGATATGCCATCGGCTGACGGAGTGATGGATGGGAACTGTTTCACAGTTGCACGAGCGCACCAGGCCGCTCGCACACCGCATTCAAAGCGACGAGGAAGCGCTGGAGATCGCACGATCGCTCGCCGCCAATTTCGCGCAGAAGGCGAGCGATCGGGACATCAACCGCGTGTTGCCCTACGACGAGCTGGAGGCCCTGTCGCAATCCGGACTGCTTGGTATCACCACTCCAGCCGAATATGACGGCCTTGATATCTCCAATTCCGTTCTCGCCGAGGTCGTTGCAATCCTTGCCGAAGCGGACCCTTCGATCGGCCAGATGCCGCAGAGCCATTTCTACATTCTCGAAGCACTGCGCATCGATGGCAGCGAAGAGCAGAAGAATTTCTTCTTCGCCAGGGCGCTGGCCGGCGACCGTTTCGGCAATGCATTCTCCGAGATCGGCACCAAAACCGCCGGTCAATACGATACCCGCCTGACGCCGGACGGACTTGGCCATCGCATCAATGGCCGCAAATTCTATTCAACCGGCGTACTTTTCGCCGACTGGATCGCCATTTTCGCGCTCAACGCACGGGACGAACTCACCATGTCTCTTGTGCCACACGGCACGGAAGGCATCCAGGTCATCGATGATTGGGACGGTTTCGGTCAGCGCACATCCGGCAGCGGCACGACCATCCTGCACAATGTCTACGTCAACGCCGACGCCGTCGTGTCGCATCACAAAGGCTTTGAGAGGGCGACGACCATCGGTTCCGTCGGTCAAATCATCCATGCCGGCATCGATCTCGGCATTGCCCGAGCCGCCTTCGCCGAGACCGTGGAATTTGTGAAGACCAATGCCCGCCCCTGGATGGATAGCGGCGTCGAACGCGCGGCGGATGACCCGCTGACCATCGCCAGGATCGGCCAGATCGCCATCCGCATCGAGGCAGCCGCCGCGATGCTCGAACGCGCCGGCAAGAAGATCGATGTCGCCCAGGTCAGCCCGACGGAAGACCATGTAATCGAAGCCACGATTGCCGTGGCGGCCGCAAAGACTTTGACGACGGAAATAGCCATCGAAGCCTCGAATACGCTGTTCGAGCTCGCCGGCACCTCCTCCACACGCATCGGCCTCAATCTCGACCGTCACTGGCGCAACGCCCGCACCCATACGCTGCATGACCCGGTACGCTGGAAATACCATATCGTCGGCAACTACCATCTCAACGGCATCGCGCCGCCGAAGAATTGGACGCTCTGAGGAATTTTCTATCAGGAAGGTAGGAAGAGACCGTGACGACAAATCGCCGTGCCAGTTTGGAAGAGATCCGAGCTTTCCACGCGAAGATGATGGCTGCCGCCAGCAATTCCCTTGACGAAAGGCTTGAGCGGGTTTTCGAGCTCGTACCGCGCGAAGCGTTCCTGGGTCCCGGGCCTTGGCAGCTAAAGGTCAATCGGCGATACATTGAAACGCCCGGTGCCGATCCTTCCTTTCTTTATCAGAATGCGCTCGTGGCTTTGGACAGGACAAAAGGCATTAATAGTGGGGAACCGTTCCTGCATGCGGCCTGGATCGGCCATGCCGCTCCCAAGTCCGGCGACACGGTAATCCATATTGGCGCAGGAACAGGATACTATACCGCACTCCTGTCGATGCTGGTGCTGCCAAATGGCCATGTTCATGCATTCGAAATTGAAGCAGACCTGGCTAACCGGGCGCGCGGAAATCTGGAGCCATTCGAGGGAATTTCCCTCGTAGAGGGGGATGCGACCACTCTGGCGCTGCCCAATGCCGATCTCATCTACGTAAATGCCGGAGTAATCGCCCCGCCGACATCATGGCTTAAAGCATTGCGGCCGGGAGGCCGTATCATCTTTCCGTGGCAAGCCAGCAAGAAGGCCGGGATTGCTGTCCTGATCACCCGCACGGAAACAGGTTACGCTGCACGGCCTTTGATGCCGTCGTGGTTCATTCCCTGCGTCGGCGCGTCAGATCTAGCCCAATGCAGCAAGTTTCCGAGCGTTGACGACGCCTGGTCGATCCAGAAGGTCTGGCTAACCGAGGATCGCTCGCCCGATGAATCTGCCGCCGCGATCTACAAGGACCTTTGGTTCTCAAAAGCTGGAGATGGCGAACAATAAGCTTGTCTGGATACCTGGCTGGTCAGCCGATATTCGACGCCCGATAGTCTTCCTGTTCTTCGATCTCTAATTCCGGTCCGCCGCCGGCGACGAACTGCTCCAGCGTCATATTGTCGAGAATGGCCGCGATCGCGTCTCGAACCTCCGTCATAGAGCGGCGCACCTGACAGTGCTCTGGATCGGCACAATCGTCGCAGGCTTCATAGGCCGTGCGGCTGGCGCAGCGGATCGGCGCGAGCGGACCGTCGAGCGTGCGGATGACATGGCCGATGCGGATCTCGGAGGCGGGACGCGACAGTGAATAGCCGCCGCCTGGTCCCTTCTTCGAGCGCAACACGCCGGCATTGCGCAGTTCCAGGAGGATGGTGTCGAGGAATTTCTTCGGGATATTGTTGCGTGACGCAATGTCGTTGATAAACGCAGTCTGGCCCGGCCCGAGGCGTGCCAAATCCACCAGCGCTTTCAACCCGTATTTTCCTTTTTTCGTGAGCATCGCTATCCGCTTTACTGCAAGGTCTGTTGTTGGGAGCCCGGCATGGTTCGATCGAGACTCGAGCCGCCGATCCTGTTCGTCATTGACCACGGACGTAACGCCGTCGCCTTGTACGAACAAGACAATAACTCACAAATTGTATAGTTTATATGAGTAAATTTAGGCAATGTATCGCCTAAGCAACGATTTTGCGGTTTTTTGTGCCTTTACGCCATGCTGCTGTTGAGTTTCGGCATGTCGTGCTCGCGCTTGGCGTAATCGGCTACTGCCGAAGCCACCTGCTCTGCGACGAAGACTGCATGCTCAACCACTTCCGGCAAGCCCATGAGTTCGCCGAACGTGCCACGCGCCAAGGGCCCGGAAATGAACAATGATGGTGCCGCCTTACCGTCGGCTCCGAGCGCCAGTGATGCCGTGTTGCAGGCAAGGCCGAGCCCTGTTGCATCGATGGCAAGATAGCCTGCATCTGCAAGCGCGCTGATCCAGCTTTGCGACTTCAAAATGCCGCGATGGCCCGGCCCGGTCGTCACCACCACGGCATCGAATTGCCGATCGAGGCTCTTGCCCGAGCGACTGAGGTGAAGGATGCAGCCGATCATCCCGTCCTTGACCTCTACCGAGGCGACGGAAGCCGCGAGCACCGCCAGCCTGCCGGCGCTAATAGCTTCTTCGCTGACGGCCTCCACCTGCGGCGCAACGCGGAAGCGGTGTACATCCCAGAAAGGCCGCAAATGCCGTACCACGCGCCGGCGCTCGTTGACCGGCATCGCCCACCAAAGATCCTGCCCCTGCGTGCGTACCTGATCGATGACCGCATGCCAGGTCCACCCCTCGCCTTCCGCTTCGCGAATGGCGGCGCGCACGTGCCGCAGAAGGTCGAGCGCCGTCCGTGACGGCTGGCTGACGAAATCGCCGAACAATTCCTGCTTGACCGGCGCATGCCCCCGAGAGCGCAGACCACGTCGGGAAATAGCGGTGATTGGTCCCTTGTGACCGCGCAGATTGAGGGAGGCGATGACGTCGGCCGAGGTTAGGCCATTGCCGACCACAAGCACCTTGTCGTCGGCGCGGATGGCATCGAGCGCATCCGGCCGCGTAGGATCGGCGACAAAACGCGGATGGCCGGCAAGTGCATTTTGAAGCGGCTGGGGCGGCTGGGGCGACGGATGACTTGTGGCAATGACGAGGATATCCGCCTCCACGCGCCGCCCCGCCTCGCCCGTGATCACCCAGCGTCCGTCCGAACGCCGGACATCCTCGGCTCTCTCGGCGATGTGGGTGACGGTGCCGCTATCGACGAAAGGCTGCACCATGGTGTTGATGTAGTGACCAAAAACCGCACGTCGCGGAAACAGGCCGCCATTCGCCGCGGCAGCCATTTCGTCACCCGCCAGCACATTGCCTTCTTGAAGCCAGCGCTGGAAATGCTCGATATCATCGGGCAGCAGGCTCATCTTCGCCGCTGGCACATTGATGCGGTGCGCTGGATCCTGGGTATCATAGGCAAGCCCTTTTCCCAGCCTTGCGCGCGGCTCGAAAATGAAGAGCTGACCGGTCTGCAGCGGTTGATATTGCAGCAGGTGAAAGGCAACCGCCGTTCCCGAGACGCCGCCCCCAATGATTGCGATGACTGGCCGATCACCTGATTGATCTTGAGAATGTGTCGTCATCGCCAAATCCTTCCGATCGATTATGCGGAATAGCCCGCCCCCTCAATCGTGCATGTCCTAACGGCGCAGCAATATACTCTATAAATTTTATTGACAATAGAATGCGCACGACTGCCGGATGGTTCCCGGAAACCAAGCGTCGCCATTCAAGCCGATATCGCCTTTGCGAACAAGGACTTGTTTTGTGCCGCGCACAACAGTGTTATTGCACCGCAGGATGCAAAAATCTTGGCATGTATCGAACAAAAGCACATACTAAAAATTGTTCTGGTTCATGTTCTCTGGGAGGAGAAACAACATGGAACTGCTGCATCTGCTAACCCCCTTCGACTACACGCTGATCCTGGTTCTCGCAGCCATTTTCGTCTTCAGCATCATGGAAGGCGGCGGGCATAAAAAGCATTAGACAGGCGCCGACTCACGTGGCGGAATGCATTTTGGAAGACAACGATGATGAGTTGAAAGTTTTGCGCGAATCATCGCCGCCCAGCACGTTTTTCCCCCGCAAATTTTATGGTTCGTCCTGCTTCGATAAAGGCGATCCACAGACCGTGTCCATGAACAGAGCCGCTGACTCCTAATTAGCGGGTGGTTGATCATTTTATCCCCGAACGGATAGCACCCACAACTTGTGGCTTTGACGGCCTGTGGTAGGGAACCGCATCGCCGCCGCCCGGCTCCCAAGGAAGCCGGAAGCCGCTATCTCAATGTAATTCTAGGAAATTTGGTGGGTGATGTAGGGCTCGAACCTACGACCCGCTGATTAAGAGTCAGCTGCTCTACCAACTGAGCTAATCACCCGTAACCGCTCGCTCGCGGTGTGACCGGGCGTATAAATAGGATCGGTTTGATTGTCCAGTGGCCAGATGAATTTTCTTTGGCTATTCGTCAAAAAATTTTGAAGAACGACAAAAACCTTACAAAATCAAAGCTCAAGAATTCCCGTCGCGACGCGTACCGCCTGACCGCCAATACGAGCATTGACGATGTCGCCACCATCGATGTCGATATGGAGATGGATGAAGGATGGCCGCCCCATCTCGACTCCCTGCTCGACGATGACCGGATGATGACCATCTGGCAGCCGGTCGAAGTGATTGATGGCGCCGGAAAGCGCGGCCACCGCCGAGCCCGTCGCGGGATCCTCGACGATACCCATGCCCACCGGGAACATCCGGGCATGGAACTTGGCGGTGTGATTCACCGCACCGCGGCAATAGATGAAAGCGGAAGCGAGTGCACCGTCGACGAAAGGCACGGTCTTCTCCCAGAGCTGCGGATCGAACTCCATCCGCTCGGCCGCCCCGACATCATGCACCGGCACCAGCAGGAACGGTACGCCTGCGCTCCAGATCGACGGTACGTGATTCTCGAAGCCGATGTCGGTGATCTTCAAACTGAGCGCATTGGCAATATCGGCCCGGTCGAGCGGCAGCATTATTTGCTGCGATTTCCGCGGCAGGTCGAATTCGGCAAAGCTCGCCTTTTCCTGCCGGAGTCGAACGGCGCAACGCACCGGCCCTACCCGCTCGTCCAGCACCGAAACCAGGTCAACATCACCGCCATGGCTGGCATGCGCCCTTTCAGCCAGCGCGATCGCCGTACCGACAGTCGGATGGCCGGCAAAGGGCAACTCGCGACCGGGCGTGAAGATGCGCAGGCTCGCTGTATGAGCCGGATTCTGCGGCGGCAGGACGAACACTGTTTCGGAGAGATTCATCTCCTTGGCGATATCTTGCATCGCCTCGTCGCTCAGGCCCTCGGCGTCGAAGATAACGGCCAGCGGGTTGCCCGCGAGCTTGCTGTCGGTGAATACATCATAGACACTGAAGCTACGAGCCACTCCTGCCTCCGTTACATGACTCTGGACTGCACAACCCTGCTCAACCATTCATAATCGCAACGCATTTGCGCGCAAGCTAAAGCTACTCAGGGCGATCGAAGAACCACGCTAGGATGGGCGGCATCGCCGAACTGTAATGATGCGCGGCAGGATCGGCCGAATGGATGGCAACCGCGCCGTCGATCTCCTTTTCCTCGTCCACCAGCATATGCGCCCTGATCCGCTCCAGCATCTCCTCCGCTGTCCAGGGAAAGCGGAAGACGCGGAACAGGGTGAGGGAGAGGTTCGTATGCGTGGCGTAATAGCCCGGCTCGGCAGTCGCGTCATGAAGATCGAGGCCGGTTTCCTCCAACACTTCGCGGCGCATATTGCCCTCGATATCGCAGCGCCCGTCGACGATATCGTTTTCATCCATCGAACCCGCTGCGCAATAGACTTGGCCGGGATTGGCGGTGTGCTGAGCCATGCGGATGGCGATGATCGCGCCATCGGAGGAAACGGCGACCGGAAAGGCGAAGACATGGAAACCGCCCTGCCGTTCCCTTTGTTTGCGCCACCAGAGGAATGTGGAAAACGGCGTAATATATGCTTCGCCTTCCACCGCCTCCTCGCTGACCGATAGACGATGCTGAAAGATCATGCGGCCATCGTAAAGTGCGGGATTGGCAGCGATCTCCCTCTTCCAATTCTCCTGCGCCGCCTCGGCCTCGCTGAGATGAAAGGGGTGATCGCCGGCAATCACGGTGAGATCGATGCGGGCGACCGGGAATACTGTGTTTTCCGGCGGCCAATCGGCCTTGTCGTTTAGCAGTTTGAAAGCGGTGGTCATAATAGATCCAATGTCATGACGACGGGGCAATGATCGGAAGCCTTCGGCCTGTCCCAGCCGGTGCGCGGATAACGTTCTACCTCTTGTCCGGGCGGAAATATGGTGCGAAAGGGCTGCCCGGAACGAACGATGTCAGGCACGCGCGTGGCGTTGGCCTGCGCCAGGGCCGGAGACAGCCAGATGTAGTCGAGCTGGCAGAGCCACTGCTCCTGCGGCCCGCGGGCGTGATAGAGCGTCCAGCGGTCCAACACATCGCGGCGGCGCATGATGTTTTCAGCGAAGCCATCTTCACTAAAGACATCGAGCGCGCTGCTCTTTTCATCCTGATGCTTGAAGCGATAGCCGGTATGGCGCGTGCCGATGACGTCGACGCGCTCCTGATAGTCGTTCATATCGCCGCAAATGGCGAAATTCTTCCTCGCCGTATGACCGGCGCCAAAACGGTTCTCGATGATGCGGCGCACGGCCCGCGTCTCGGCGCGGCGAATGGGCATGGTCGAATGGCGCCCATCCAGGCCTTCCCGCATCGGTCCCATCGACTTCAGATGCACGACATACAAGGAAAGCGGTACGCCACCGATGGTCAAATCCAGCTCGAGGCAATCACGCTTGAAGATCTTATCGTCCTGATGAAGGCCAAGCGCACCGAGTTCGTCGTTGAAAAGATCGAAATCGCGATATGTCACCATGGCGTGACTTTTGATGTCCTTCAGCACGATCGGCTGGCCGTCGCGGGTCCCCTCGCGCATCATCACGGCCACATCGATACCTCTGGCGTCATTGCCTTCGATCAGGAATTTCTGCCGGTAGCCGTTGCCGACCATGCGGTAGAGATAGCCGTATTCGAAGGCCTGCAGCGCCGCCATGTTATCGACTTCCTGCAGGCAAACAATGTCGGCATCCGCATCGGCGATCGCAAGCGCCGTCATCTGCCTCGTGTCGTCGGTGGCCGCCACCACGCGCGCCGCTTCGAGCTGCTGGTAGATGGCTTCGTTCTGCACATCAAACAGCTTCAGCACGCGGTCCTGGCGCAACTGATTGCGGAAACCGGTGTAATCGAAACGCGTCAACAGATTTTCGACATTGAAGGTGGCGAGGCGGAGCGACATCTAGCATTCCGGTTTGTGGAGAAATGAGCCGGCCCGCCCAAATCAGTTGGTCTTGGCAGTGACGGTCGATTTGAACTTGCCCATGAGATAGGGGCCGGAAAGAACAGGGGGATATTTCGGTTCCTCGCCCGACGGAAGGCAGGACAGCAGGCAGGCGATCTCGGCAAACCAGTTCGGCTGATGGAAAAACGCCAGCGACTGTCGCCGTTGCATGCCGCCCTCGTCCGGCGGCGGATTGACGACGCGATGCACCGTCGAGACCCAGCGATCATTGGTCCAAAGCGCCATCAGGTCACCGATATTGATGACGAAAGCGCCGGGTACCGGAGGCACCGGCGTCCACTGGCCGTCCGGCGCGACGATCTCCAGTCCCTTGGACCCCGGCTGCGGCAGCAGGATCGTCAGGCTGCCATAGTCGGTATGCGCGCCGGCGCGCAATTGGCCCGGCTGCGGTGCGACACGCTGCTCCGGATAATTCAGCGCCCGGAGCGCGCTGATCGGCGCATCGACATAACTGTCGAAGAAATGCTCGTCGAGACCAAGTGCGGTGGCAAAGACCCGCATGATGCGCGCCGCCAGATCCTCCATCGAACGGTAATAGGCCTTCCATGCATCCGCAAATCCTTCCGGGCCATCCGGCCAGATGGTGGCGGCATAGCAGAAGCCGAGCGCTTCCGGGTCGGTCATGCCGGCCGGCACAGCAAGCGGTCCACCGTTGAAACTCTCCTTGAGATCGGGCGGCGTGTCGACGTTACGCGATTTCGCCAATGCTTCGGTACCGGGGCCGAGATAGCCATAGGGGTATCCGGGATAAGGCGCCTTCGCCCGTTGCTTGACGTCGGCGGCCCGATCAAAAAATGCGTGAGTCTTTGCCCACACGGCCTCGATCACAGCCTCATCGACACCATGATTGGCAATCGCCAGAAAGCCGGTCGAACGGCAGATTTCGTCGACCTCAGCGCCAAGCCGCTTCTTCCCTTCATCGTCGGCCGCCTCGAAAGCGCCGAGATCGAAAATCGGGAAGCTCTGATCGAACATGGCGCGACTCCCATTCGTGACATTGGGCAACTCAAGCACAGGTGCAAGCTGCGAACAACCGTCTTATCTCTCCGCCCACTACGCCGATCACAGTCGCCATGCCGACCGAATTGCGACCGCATAGACATCGCCTGGTTTCACCGCTTCGCGGCTATAGGCCCTCAGCATCTGACCATCCGGCAGCGACAGCCGCAGCGCGTAGCGTTCGCCCTCGTAAAGAACGGCGTCCACCTTGCAGGAAATGCCATCGGCATCGGCAACAACGTCTTCGGGCCGTACGAGGATGTCCGCATGCACCGCCTTGCCCCCCTGCTCTCTCCAGATCATCTTCAGCGTCGTCCAATCGATAAGCCGCGGCTTACCGTCCGGGACGCCAAGCGACAGGATCGCACCCTGCCCCACCAATCCGCCGACCAGCCGGCCCTCCGGCCGGGCATAGATCTCCGCCGGCGCCGCGACCTGCAGCAGCCGTCCCTCGGACATGACGGCGACATCGGTCGCCAGAGCCATGGCCTCGCTCTGATCATGCGTGACATAGACCATGGTGGCGCCGGAGCGCTGATGGAATTCGCGGAAGGTCTCTTCCATTTCCTTCTTCAGGTGGCGGTCGAGATTGGCGAGAGGCTCGTCCAACAGCACGACGTCGGGCGACGTCACCAGGCAGCGTGCCAGTGCTACGCGCTGACGCTGTCCGCCAGAAAGATCCGCAGGCCGCCATTCGGCATAGTCTTCCAGCCGTACGGTCGACAGCGCCTCACGCACCTTCTGGCGATAGCGCTCGCCGGAAATGCCGCGCACTTTGAGGGGGTAACCCACATTGTCTGCAACGTTCATATGCGGCCAGAGCGCGTAGGATTGGAATACCATCGCCATGTTGCGCCGCTCCGGCGGTAACATCTTGGCGGCATCTGCCAGCAGGCGTTCACCGAGATGGATCGAACCATCCGTCGGCTGCTCGAATCCGGCGATCATTCTCAGCACTGTGGTCTTGCCGCAACCGGACGGCCCGAGCAGTGCCAGGAAACCGCCTTCGCGAACCTCCAGCGACAGCGCCTTGACAGCCGGGCGACCGCCCGTGCCGAAATCCTTGCTGACGTGATTGAGGATCAGCTTCGCCACGGCACCACTCCTTTCGGCAGGCGCTTGGCCAGGATTTCCAAGAGCAGCATCATGGTGACGACCATGGCGATGACGATGACCGACATGGCGGAGGCAAGATCAGCGCTGCCGCCATCGTCGAGGTTGTAGATGACCACGCCGAGCGTCTGCGTGCCCGCCGACCAGAGCAAGGCGGAAACGGTCAGCTCGTTGCAGGCGATGAGGAAGACCAGAATTACCGACGCGCCCGCCGCCGGTGCGATCAGCGGTACGATGATATCGGCCAGGCGGCGGAAGAAGCCGGCGCCCGAGAGGCGCGCAGCCTCCTCCAATGCTGGATCGAGCTGCAGAAAGGCGCTCATTACCGGCTTGAGGCTGACGGCGAAATAGGCCGAGAAATAGGCGAGCAGAATGATCCAGATAGTGCCGTAGAGCGTGATGTTGAGGACGGGCAACGGTGCTGCGAAAACCAGGATGAAACAGACGGCGACGATGATCCCCGGCAGCGAATAGGGAATCTCGATCAATCCGCCGACGATCCGGCTCAGCATATCCTTGCGTCGCGTCAGACAGTAGGCGGCCAGGACAGTCACTGCCAGGAGACCAAGTGCCGTCATCCCGGCGAGGAACAAGGAATTGGAAAAGGCGACGCGCGTCACTGCCTGCCGAAAGAGGATTTCAGTAAAGGCATGCAAGGATGCCGTCTTGAAGGTCAGCGGCACACCATAGGCCGGCACCAGCGCGCCGGCGACCAGCGCGAAGAACGGCGCGACCAGCATGATGAACAGGATCGCCCAAAGCAGCGGCATGACGGCAAGACGCCAGCGGCCGAGCGCGAATGCGGCGGAAGCGCCGGAGAGGCCGATGACGCGATAATCCCGCCCCTTCAGGGCCTTGCCCTGTACCGCCAGGCCCGCAACCGAAATCACCGCGATCATCGCCGACAGCACGGCGATGTCACCGAAGGTGCGCGGGCCAAAGCTCGAGAATTTCGTGAAGATCAGCGTCGACAAGGTGAAGATCGAAGCTGGGATGCCGAGAATGGCGGGGATGCCGAAATTGCCGATCGACGAGACGAAGGCAATGGCGGCACCAGCAATGACACCGGGCAGTGACAGCGGCAGGATAATGTCGCGAAACACACGAAATCCCGAAGCGCCGGACAGCCTGGCCGCCTCGACGCCATCGCGCGGCAATGCCATCAGGCCAGCCCGGAGCGCCAGGTAGACCAGCGGCGCGTGCTGCACACCATAGAGCAGCGCTATACCGCCGACGGAATAAAGCGGCTGCGGCGAGCCGAGCGGCGGGGCGATGTGCAGCGCCTTCAACAGAGGGCTGGATGGACCCGACATCTGTACCCAGGCGAGCGCAGTTACCTGCGGCGGGATCATCATCGGCAGGACGAAGAGAAAGCCAAGCGGCCCGCTGCCCGGAATATCGGTCAAGGTTAGGAGGAAAGCGAAAAGGCAGCCGAGCAGCACGGAAATGACCGTACCTAACACGGCTGTCTCGACCGTGTACCAGGCTGCGCGCCAGAGGGCGGGATCGGAGATCAGTTCGTAGGCACCGCCACGCAGCAGCGCCTCGATCCCAGCCTGCGCCAGCCGCGCCAGTGGCAGCACGCTCAGCAGCATCACGATGGTAACGACAAAAGGAAACAGCCAGGCTGGCTGGCTGTTTCCCCTACGCACATATCCGTACATCGACCGTCCAGATTGGATCACTTCGATCCGTAGTAGGAAGAGAAGGTCTTCAGATCCTGGTCGGTATTCTTCAGAGCTTCGGCCGCATTCAACGGCAAAACCTTGATGCTGTCACGCGCCGGGAAACCTGCGGGCAACTGCATGCCGTTGCGGGCCGGAATATAGCCGAGCTTCAGGAAACCCTGCTGGCCTTTTTCGGACAGAGCATAGTCGACGAACTTCTTGGCGGCGTCGACATGCTTGGCACTGGCGAGGATACCGACCGGCTCGGTCACGGCCGAAACACCTTCGGTCGGGAAAACGAATTCCAGCGGCGCGCCCTTGGCCTTTTCGCGAATCGGCATGTAGTCGACGATCATGCCGTAAGCCTTCTCGCCGGAAGCGACGGCCTTCAGCACCGCGCCATTGCCACCGGAAGCGATTGCACCGTTGGCGGCAAGGTTCTTGTAGAAGTCCCAGCCGAGGCTGCCGACGCCGGCAAGCGTCTGTGCGTGAATGAGAGCAGCACCCGAAGCAAGCGGGCTCGGCATGGCAACGAGACCCTTGGCTTCCGGCTTGGTCAGATCCTGCCAGCTCGTCGGCTTCATCGAAGCGGCCGTGTTGTAGACGATGCCGGTGGTGATCAGCTTGGTGGAGTAGTAATAGCCGTCGGCGTCATAGAGAGCCGGGTCGTAATTCGCGGCTTCCGGCGATTTGTAGGCCATCAGTTTGCCGGCTTCCTTCAAGCGCTCCAGCGTCACCGTGTCGGCGATCAGGAGCACGTCGGCCACCGGAGCGCCAGCCTGCATTTCAGCCTGCAGCTTGGCAATGATCTGCGGGGTGCCGTCGCGAACCCAATCGACCTTGATGCCGGGATTGGCAGCCATGAAACCATCCACGGTTGCCTGCGCATCCTCGTTCGGCTGGCTGGTGTAGAGCACGAGATCGGCGGCAACGGCCGAGCCGGAGAAAAGGGCGACGGCCAGCAGGCCGGCTAAAGCAGAAACAAACGTTTTCATGAAGCGTCCTCGACGGGTTATCTGACGGGTTCCTTAGCCGGGCCGGTTAACATGATTGTGACAATTCGCAACTGTGGACCGAACCGTTCATACTATCATTCGACCTTGACCGCCGATGCCCCGCTCTATTTCCTAGCGCACGAATTTCAGGCCTGATTTTGGAGGGTAAATCTATGGAATATCGTCTGCTTGGCCGCTCCGGCCTCAAAGTTTCGACCATCACCATGGGCACCATGACCTTCGGCGGCGTCGGCTGGGCGAAGACCGTCGGCGATCTTGGCGTCAGCGAGGCGAAACGACTCGTCGACATGTGCCTCGATGCCGGCGTCAACCTGATCGACACTGCCGATGTCTACTCGCAAGGGGCCTCAGAAGAAATCCTCGGCGAGATCATCGGCGGCCGCCGCAAGAATGGCGTGCTGATTGCCACCAAGGCTCGCTTCTCGATGGGCCAGGGCGTCAACGATGCCGGCTCCTCTCGCCAGCACCTGATCCAGGCCTGCGAAGCCAGCCTGAAGCGCATGAAGACCGATGTTATCGATCTTTATCAGTTGCATGAATGGGACGGCCAGACGCCGCTCGAAGAAACGATGGAGGCACTCGACACGCTCGTCCGTCAGGGCAAAGTGCGTTATATCGGCTGCTCGAATTTTTCCGGCTGGCACATCATGAAGGCGCTCGGCGTCAGCGAGCGCGACAAGCGCGAACGCTTCGTCAGCCAACAGATCCACTACACGCTCGAAGCGCGTGACGCCGAATACGAGCTGCTGCCGGTCAGCATCGATCAAGGGCTCGGCGTCCTCGTCTGGAGCCCGATCGCCGGCGGCCTTCTCTCCGGCAAGCATCGCCGCAACCAGGCGACGCCGGAAGGCACCCGCCAGTTCGCGGGCTGGACGGAACCGCCGATCCGCGATGAGAACCGCCTGTGGAACATCGTCGATACGCTGGTGGAGATTGCCGATGGCCGTGGCGTCTCGGCCGCGCAAGTGGCACTCGCCTGGCTGATCGGCCGCAAGGGCGTAACCTCAGTTATCATCGGCGGCCGCACGGACGCGCAATTCAAGGACAATCTCGCCAGCGCCGAGCTGAAGCTGACGGAAGAAGAGCGCAAGCGCCTCGACGACGTGAGCCTGCCGCCGCTGCTTTATCCCTACTGGCACCAGCGCAATACCGCGAGCGACCGGCTCGGCGAGGCCGACCTGTCGCTCATCGCGCCGCATTTGGCAAAGTGAGAAACTCCTTCTCCCCTCGGGGAGAAGGTGCCCGAAGGGCGGATGAGGGGGACACCTCGCATCGCGGCAAGCGCAAGGCAATCCTTACGGTGCAACGCCCCCTCAGCCCGAGCTTCGCTCGACCTTCTCCCCGCTGGGGAGAAGGTAAAAATTGAAGGAAAACTAAGCCGCCATCGCCCCGATTTCGCTCGCGATCAACTTGCCGAGCCGCGAGATCCCCTGATCGATCATCTGATCATTGGCGCAGGAGAAGCTGACGCGGAAGGTGTTGGGGCCAGAGCCGTCGGCGAAGAAAGCCTGGCCAGGCACGAAGGCCACCTTCGCCGTCTCCAGCGATTTTGCCAGCAGTTTTGCCCCGTCCATGCCCTTCGGCAGGGTGATCCAGACGAACATGCCGCCCTCGGGCTTCGTCCAGCTCGTACCTTCAGGCATATATTTCGCAAGCGCGGCCAGCATACAATCGCGGCGATGGCTGTAGGTCTTGCGGATCTTGGCGACCTGCGCATCGAAGCCGCGTTCGGCGACCTGATGGATGGCAATCTGGTTGATGGTCGAGGAATGCAGGTCGGCCGCCTGCTTCATCAGCACCAATTTGCGAATGACCGGTGCATTGGCAACGACGAAACCAACACGAAGACCCGGCGCCAAAGTCTTGGAAAAGCTGCCGCAATAGATCGTCCGTGTATCGTTGATATTGCCCTTGCGGGCAATTTCCAGCGCCAGGATCGGCGGGATCGCCTCACCGTCATAACGTAGCGACTGATAGGCGGCGTCTTCGATGATGGCGATATCCAGCTCGTCGGCGAGATCGATCAGCTTTTCGCGAGAAGCGAGATCGACAGTCTCACCGGTCGGATTGGCGAAATCGGCGGAGAGATAGGCGAATTTCACCTTGCCGCCCGCCTGCTCGGCCGCCGCGCGGTAGGAGGCCGGCGTGCGGTTGCCGTTCGGGGTGAGCTGATCATAGGTCGGCTCATAGGCATTGAAGGCCTGCAACGCGCCGAGATAGGTCGGCGCGGTGACGAGTGCCGTGTCCTTCGGCGACAGGAAAAGCTTACCGAGATAATCGAGACCCTGTTGCGAACCGGAAACGATGAAGACGTTTTCGAGTTCGCAGGGAACACCAAGCGCCACCATCTGGCTGACCAGCCATTCGCGCAGCGGCTTGTAGCCCTCACTGACCGAATATTGCAGCGCCGCATTGACGGCCGGACCGGAAAAGATGTCCGCATAAGCCTGCTTGAATTCCTGGTCCGGAAACAGAGCCGGATCGGGAATGCCGCCGGCGAACGAGATGATGTCCGGACGCTCCAGCAGTTTCAGCAATTCGCGGATTTCGGAGGCACGCATACGGCTCGAGCGCGTCGCAAAGATATTTTCCCAATTCAACACGGGGATTCCTCGTAATTTTTAGTCTTTCCGCCACAAGATCACGCAACAAACGATAAGTCAATAATGCTGACCTATTTTGTGCGCTCTCAAGAAGATTTATAGTCGAAAGGGTTGAGAACAGTGACGGGAAAGGTCGAGAAATCGACGACATCCCGTGAAACGATAGTGAGATTATGAACCGATGCGGTCGCCGCGATCATTGCATCGGCAATCAGCGTCGGCGATTTGCAATGCATGAATTGCGCCCATCGGATCATGCATTCCGCGTCTAAGGAAATGACTCGAATTCCAAGCTTTAGACTATCCAGCCAACGCGTGAGTTCACTTGCTTTCTGCGGATCGGTTTCCCTAGTCAGTTCAATGCCGCGCTGGATCTCACCGATAGTAATGGCTGAAATTGCAAGATCGCCATCCCCAACGGTGCCTATCCAAGCAAGTACCGCACCATGAGGTTTCATCCTGCGTAGTTCGGAGACCACGTTCGTATCGAGCAAGTACAACTATCAACCCTCGCTCAGATTGATATCTCGCCATACCCATTCCTTGCGCGACGGGATATCGAGTTCGAATCTCGGTTCAGGCGCTAGGAGGACTTCTTTGGCTGATGGCTTTGCGCGCCTGTTCAATGCCTCCCATTCAGAAACGGAAATAAGCACCGCTTTGGGTTCGCCTCTTTTCGAAACGAGCTGCGGTCCCTCTTCCAAAGAGGCATCGAGCATCTCACTGAATTTCGCTTTCGCGTCTTGAACTGGCCATTGCCGCATAACACGCTCCCTCTGACTAGTTTTAAGACTAGTTACTTTTATAGCCCGTTCAAGCTCTAATTTCGCGTACAATCCTGCTATTCTAACAATTGGGCCTTGATGCGAGCGCAAAGGGCAGCAGTATTCGAGATAGAACTGCGATTAGTATGCCCTCAACCGAGCTGAAATCCCTATGACGACCGACGACCACACATCCTCTTTTTACGACGAAAACGCTGCCACCTATGCGGTGCGCGACCGCAGCCTGCCGCAGCGTCGGCTCGATGCCTTTCTGAATGCCCTCCCCGCCGGCGCGTCGATTCTCGAGCTTGGTTGCGGCGGCGGTCAGGACGCAGCCTATATGGTCGCGCAGGGCTTCAACGTCACGCCCATGGATGGTTCGGCGGAAATGGCCAGGCAGGCGGAAAAGTTGCTCGGAAAGCCGGTGATCGTTCGCAGGTTCGAAGAGCTGGAGGATGACCAAGCCTATGACGGTATTTGGGCCGAAGCATCCCTGCTGCATGTGCAACGATCGGATCTTCCGGAGATATTCAACCGTGTCCACAAAGCCCTGAAGAACGACGGCATATTTCACGCCGAGGGTTACGACAGCTTCGGCCGGTACTACAACTACCTTTCGGCCGACTGGCTGAACGATCTGCTGATCTCGACTGGCTGGGAAGAGATTTCACTCAACGAAACCGACGGTAGCGGCTATGATGGCAAGCCGACGAAATGGCTGCGGATGAGAGCCAGCAAAAGCATTTCATCGGCTACTTGAGCCGTAAACATCTTGAAACGTTCAGGGCCCGGGAAGTCTCCCTCCCCGGCCCTTCTCATTGCGGTATAGACCCGAAAAAGCTTAGTTGACGCTCTTGTCGACCAGCTTGTTCTTGCCGATCCAGGGCATCATGCCGCGCAGCTTTGAGCCGACTTCTTCGATCTGATGGCTGTCATTGTTACGGCGGATGCCCTTGAAGCGGGCGGCACCCGAGCGATATTCCTGCATCCATTCCGAGGTGAACTTGCCGGTCTGGATGTCCTTCAGGACACGCTTCATCTCAGCCTTCGTCTCAGCCGTGATGATGCGCGGGCCGGAGACGTATTCGCCCCATTCGGCCGTGTTGGAGATCGAGTAATTCATGTTGGCGATGCCGCCTTCATAGATCAGGTCGACAATCAGCTTTACTTCGTGCAGGCATTCGAAATAGGCCATTTCCGGTGCATAACCGGCTTCGACGAGGGTTTCGAAGCCAGCGCGGATCAGCTCGACGAGACCGCCGCAGAGAACGACCTGCTCGCCGAAGAGATCGGTTTCGCATTCTTCGCGGAAGTTGGTTTCGATGATGCCCGAACGGCCGCCGCCGACGCCGCAAGCGTAGGAGAGAGCGAGTTCAAGGGCGTTACCGGAAGCGTTCTGGTGAACGGCAACGAGGCAGGGAACGCCGCCGCCCTTCTGATATTCGCCGCGAACCGTATGGCCCGGACCCTTCGGAGCGATCATGACGACATCGACCGAAGCCTTCGGCTCGATGAGGCCGAAGTGAACGTTGAGGCCGTGCGCGAAAGCGATCGCAGCGCCGTCACGGATATTCGGAGCGATTTCGGCCTTGTAGATGTCGGCCTGCAGTTCGTCCGGGGTCGCCATCATCATCAGGTCGGCCCAGGCAGCAGCTTCGGCAACGGTCATGACCTTGAAGCCATCGGCTTCGGCCTTCTTGGCAGTAGCCGAACCGGCCTTCAGCGCGATCGCAACGTTCTGCGCACCGCTGTCCTTCAGGTTCAGTGCATGGGCGCGGCCCTGCGAACCATAACCGATAACGGCGACCTTCTTCGACTTGATGAGGTTGAGATCGGCATCACGATCGTAATAGACGCGCATTGTTTGTCCTTCCCTTTGCTTGTCTGGGTACAGATTTCGAATTTTCAGACGGTCGCTGCCGCTTCCGCCAATACCTTTTCCGTGCCGTAAAGGGTGAGGAAGGCACTGACCGCCTTCTCCGCCTGACGGCTCGTATCCTTCAAACCAGGCTCGCCGAGCAGCATGCGAACGTGCAGATCGGAAACAATGAGCCCATAAAGAGTATGATAAGCCTCGTCGGCATTCATGAAGCGCAGCAGCCCTGCCCGCTTGCCGGCGTCGATCAGCGCCATGGCACGGCGGTCGATCTGCCGGCGGCCGCGCTCGAGCAGAAGCTTGCCGAGCTTGGAGCCGTCGCGGTTGGATTGACCGATCGCCAGACGGTTCAACGCCAGCGATACGTCGCCGGCCAGGACTTCCAGAAGATCGCGGGCAAAAATGACGAGATGGTCGTGCAGGCTCGCCGCCGTCAGCCGCTCACCGTTGCGCTCGAATGTGCGCACCTTGCTGGCCTGATAGGCAATCATCGCCGACAGCAGGCCGTCGCGATCGCCGAACCATTTATAGAGACTTTCCTTGGAGCAATTGGCGGCGCGCGCGACGCCCGAGGTCGTCAGCGCCTTTTCGCCGCCATCGACAAGCAGCCGCAGCGCCTGCTCCAGAACGGCGTTCTGGCGCGGCGAAAACTCGCTCGACTGTCCTGCTTCGCTGAGCACGATGGCCACTCCCAAATGCGTACCGTACGGTACGGTTCGCAGCAGGTTATGACTGAGGGCGAGGCGAGCGTCAAGCGGAATTCGTTGCTGCACCGCGTCAATAAGGCGAATGGATTATTCTGCGGCAGCCGAACTCCGCATGCCCTCGACATCCCTCAAGGGCGGCAGGCCGTAGAGGCGGCTGTATTCGCGGCTGAACTGCGATGGGCTCTGATAACCGACACGATGGCCGGCGGACCCGACATCTAGCTGCTCCACGATCATCAATCGCCGCGCTTCATGGAGACGAAGCTGCTTCTGATATTGCATCGGCGACATCGCAGTCACGGCTTTGAAATGATGATGCAGCGACGAAACGCTCATGCCGACCCGCTCCGCCAGCTCTTCGATGCGCAGCGGCTGGGTGAAGTTGTTGCGCAGCCAGGTGACGGCGCGCGCCACTCTGTTGCTCTGGCTCTCCGCCATCGCGACCTGCAACAGCCGAGGACCGTTCGGACCGGTCAGCAGGCGATAAAGGATCTCCTGCTCAATCAATGGCGCCATGGCCGGAATATCCTCCGGGCGATCTAGCAGTCTGAGCAGCCGTAATGAGGCATCGAGCAGTTCCGGCGATGCTGCATTGACCGCGAGCCCACGCATAGGTTCCGCCGTGATCGCGTGGCGCGGGATATCGACGCGCGACAACAGCTCATTCAGACGTTCACTGTCGAGCGCCATACCGAAGCAAAGATAGGGAGTTTCATTGCGGACATTGGTGACTTGCGTCGATACAGGCAGGTCGAGGGCGGTCAGAATATACTCGCCGACACCGTAATGGTACGTATCGGCGCCGACCGTAAGGCTCTTACGCCCCTGAACCACAACGGCATAGGAGGGTCGATAAGCCCCGTGCTGCCACACGGTCACTGCCGACTGGCGGTATAGATTGAGACCGTCAATCGGTGTGCGATGTTCTCCATCCCCCGCGGCGAAACGTGCAACGATGGAGGCGAGTTCCTGATTGGGATTGAAAGCCAGAGTCATGCGCAACCGATTGTTTTGAGAGCGTGTCGAGGCTTATCTAGGTGACCTCATCCGTCTGCAAAAGAGCCGCTGCCAATTTAGATTCGCAGGATCGTACATAAAGCTTGCAGGATCGCTCTAACGCTTAGGCCTCGTCCCGATGCATAGTCCAGCGTCTCAATTCCACTCCCAACCCATCCCAAGGATAAGGAACCTCCCATGCCTATCGCAAAGGGTTATGCAGCAACCGACGCATCCAAACCGCTCACGCCGTTCACCTTCGAACGCCGTGATCCGAACGAGGATGATGTCGTCATCGCGATCAAATTCTCCGGCATCTGCCATTCCGACATTCATCAGGCTCGCAACGAATGGGGCAACGCAAAATATCCGATGGTACCGGGTCATGAGATCGCCGGCATCGTCAGCGCAGTCGGCTCGAAAGTGACCAAATTCAAGGTCGGCGACCGCGTCGGGGTCGGCTGCTTCGTCAATTCGTGCACTACTTGCGCCACCCGCGATCTCGACCTTGAACATTATATGCCTGGCGTGGTCCAGACCTACAACGACTTCGAAGCCGATGGCACGACGCCTACTTATGGCGGCTATTCGGATTCGATCGTCGTCAAGGAAGGCTACGTCCTCTCGATCCCCGAAAATCTTCCGCTCGACGCAGCAGCCCCGCTACTCTGCGCCGGCATCACGCTTTACTCGCCGCTGCACCACTGGAAGGCCGGCCCCGGCAAAAAGGTCGCCATCGTCGGCATGGGTGGCCTCGGCCATATGGGCGTCAAGATCGCCCATGCCATGGGCGCAGACGTTACCGTTCTCAGCCAGACCCTGTCGAAGAAGGAAGACGGTCTGCGCCTCGGCGCTGATCACTACTACGCGACGAGCGACGCCGAAACATTCAAGACGCTCGCTGGCACATTCGACCTCCTCATTATGACCGTTGGTATCGCCGTCGACTGGAACGCCTATCTCGGCCTGCTGAAGGTCGATGGTAGCATGGTCGTCGTCGGTGCCCCCGAGCACGCGGTCCCGGTCCATGCCTTCTCGCTGATTCCCGGCCGACGCAGCCTTTCCGGTTCCATGATCGGCTCGATCAAGGAAACCCAGGAAATGCTCGATTTCTGCGGCAGGCACAACATTGCCTCGGAGATAGAGGTGATCAATATCGATCAGGTCGACGAAGCCTATGAGCGCGTTCTGAAGAGCGACGTCCGCTACCGCTTCGTCATTGACATCGCATCGCTGGCGTAAGCGCTACGGCACAAGACTCACAGAAAAGGGCAGCCACGGTGGCTGCCCTTTTTCACTCCTCACGCATGGTTTCCCTCTGCGTGATCAGCCGAGCGCTGTGCTGACGGCTGATATAGATCCACAGCCAGCTCCAGGCGACGGCGAAGCGCCAGCGCGTGCCGATCAGGAAGTAGATATGGGCGAGGCCCCAGACCCACCAGGCGATCCAACCCCTGAGCTTGATCCAGCCGAAATCGATGATCGCGGCACTTTTGCCGATCGTCGCAAGACTTCCCTGATGATGATAGTGAAAAGGCCCCGGCGCCGGCTGGCCCAATAGCTTTGCCCTTGTCACCTTGGCGACGTAAGCGCCCTGCTGCTTGGCAGCCGGCGCGATGCCCGGCACGGGAGTGCCATCGTCGCGCATCACCGCCGCCGTGTCACCGATGACAAAGATATCCGGCTTGCCAGGCGCCCTCAATTCCTTGTCGACCACGACGCGGCCCGCGCGATCGGCGGGAGCGCCCAGCCATTCACCTGCCGGCGAAGCCTGTACGCCGGCGGCCCAGACGATCGTGCGGCTTGGCACGAAAGTCTCCCCGATCGTTACGCCCTCCTCGGTGCAGGATGTAACGGGCTTGCCGGTGCGGACTTCGACGCCCAGCTTTTCCAGCGCCTTGTGAGCATAGGCGGACAGCCCCTCGTCAAAGCTTGCGAGAACGCGCGGCCCGGCTTCGACAAGAATAATCCTGGCCTTGGTGGTATCGATATTGCGGAACTCCTTCGGGAGGGTCGTCCTGGCCAGCTCGGAGATGATGCCGGCCAGCTCTACGCCAGTCGGTCCGGCGCCGACGATGGTGAAGGTCAACAAAGCATCGCGGATGGCGGGATCGCTTTCCAACTCGGCCTGCTCGAAGGCCAGCAGAACGCGCCGGCGGATCGTCGTTGCGTCTTCGAGCGTCTTCAGCCCCGGCGCCACCGGTTCCCATTCGTCATGTCCGAAATAGGCATGGGTCGCGCCTGTCGCCAGCACAAGCGTGTCATATGCTATCGTCTCGCCGCCTTTCAGCGTCAGCCTATGTGCCTGGCTGTCGACACCGACGACTTCCGCCAGCAGTGTCGTCACCTCCGGCCGATCCCGGAAAAAGCTTCGGATCGGCCAGGCGATCTCGGACGTGGCGAGCAAGGTGGTGGCGACTTGATAGAGCAGCGGCTGGAACAGGTGATGGTTGCGCCGATCAATCAGCGTGATGCGGACCGGAGCTCCCTTGAGATCGTTGACGAGCTGCAAACCGCCAAACCCACCCCCGACGACGACAACGTGATGATCCTGCATGACGACACCCCGCATCTGTTTTATCTTCGCGAACGTAGGGTTGAAGACGACGGCCAACAACCGCCTTTTATGCATGGCACCTACGCGGGCACGCGAGCCCTTCCACGTACGATCAAGATAGGGGCGTCTCCTTCTATTTATCGCGGATCTTCTGGCGCTGGCGAAGGTACGCCGACGCGTATCGACTTCGAGAAGTTCGGCGACAATCCGTCGTCCCGAGCCCGCTGGTCGATATGAGCGACAGTTCTGAGCTCAGCGAGCGACACGGACGTATCCAACGCCCCGCGATCATAAGCGTAGTCAGGGAGATAGCCATTGACGATGAGGCGCCAGTCGAAGGGAATCCTGTCTCCAGCCACGCGTATCATCTTGACGACCGTCGTCGTGCAGTTGCTCGTGAGCGAGTTGTAGAATACCGGCGTTGCGGCAAGGGCGTTGGCGTCTGCAACATACTCGCGCAGGAGTGCTCGTGCCTGCTCCGGGGACGCTTTCAGGCGGTAGATCTGGACATCTTCGCCACGGAAGTTCGAACGGACGCCCACCACATCCCGTTCGTCTGCGGCGATGATCACCAGAGGATTGCTCTTGAATAAATCGGCGAGCGGCGAGAACGCACCTCCAGTCCGGCGCCGCACTTCGATCGACCACGGAAGCTGCTCACCGCCTTCGAAACCGAAGCTGAAAATCACGTGGGCAATCTCCGGCCCCGCCCAATAAGACATGAACAGGTCGACCGTCCGGACCTTGCTCATGTCGTAGGTACGCGTCGTCCATCGCTCGATGAAGTCTGTGCTGCTATGCCACTCGAAGTCCCGGACATTGGTCAGTGTCAACAGGTCGCCGTTGAATTCGCCTGTGACCTGTCGTGCGACATCGGGTGCCCACGAGGCGTCCTCGACGGGCTTGATCGTGTTCCACCAAACCAGGACAAGTGCGAACGCCGCTGCGAATGTGAGGATGGCTTTGAAACGCCAGGGGCCAAACAAAGCAGTGATCGTGAAAACCCCAAAAAGAGCGAATAGCCCGGCAGCAAAGCCTCTGGCGAATTCCGGAACGGGAAGGCGATACCACAATGCAAGCGAGGCCCATGTGACGGCCAAGGCTACGATGATTGCTAGTAGGACAGCCAGAACAGCCCAAGCTAAACGACGCAATCTAGTCTCCATCGGTCTGTGTCAGTTCGGTTGAGCAGGAAATCTGGAGGATCCTGCCTCACGCTAGCCGCTGGCATCAACAAACGCCACAAAGAGCTTGTTGCGACCGCAAGTTCAGACAGATCTTACTGTATGATACGGGTAATCGATCCTTCGAATGCATATTGTTGTGGCGCCGTGCGAGACGTAGCAACGCTTGGTAGCAAGGGTATTGATCTCAGCGAAATTGTTCACGGCGATGGCCGCTCCTAGCGCAAAGTTGCCGTCAGTGAGGCTTCGGAAGACTTGGTGGCACTTGTTACATTGTTCCGCAAACAACATCGCCTCACTATTCGGCATAGCCGACTGGGATCGTCACGCCGCTTTTCAACACTTCCATCGAGATAGACGCCGAAACGTCGAAGAGCTCCACTCGGCGCACGATCTTCTTGTAGATGACGTCGTAGTGCTCGACACGCGGCAACACGATTTTCAGGATGTAATCGTGATTGCCCGTCAGCCGATGCGCCTCGACGATCTCGGGAATGTCGCTGATTGCCTTCCGAAAAGTTTCAATCCATTCGTCGGCATGATGGGCGGTCTTGATCAGCGCATAGAGCGTGGTCGGCACGCCCATCTTTTCGCGGTCCAGCACGACGATGCGCTTGGCTATATGGCCGCTATCCTCCAGCCGTTGGATACGCCGTGAGCAAGCCGAAACCGAAAGCGCCACCCGGTCGGCGAGGTCCGTTACCGAAATACCGGCATCGGTCTGCAAAAGATCGAGAATCTTTCGGTCGCGTTCGTCAAGCATGAGCGCCTACCTCCATAATCACGCGGAAATTTTGCGTATCATCACATATAAGCGCAAAAATTTGCAACATGAACTCAAAGAAAGACAAAGATTGCAAACACGAAGCGGGTGAAATGTCTCAATATTCTGCTATTCCTAATCAAGAATGGAGAGCAGCAGCATGCGCACTATTGGCCTGATCGGCGGCATGAGTTTCGAGAGCTCGGCGGTTTATTATCGCCTTATCAATGAGATGGTTCGTGACAGGCTGGACGGCCTCGCCTCGGCCGAAGTGCTGATGTATTCCGTCAATTTCGAAGAGATCGTCGCCCTCCAGAAGGCCGGACGCTGGGACGATGCCGCTGCCCGTCTCGGCGATGCCGCGCACCGCCTGCAAACCGCCGGCGCCGAATGCGTGCTGATCTGCACCAACACCATGCACCTGATCGCTCCGGAAGTTGCCGCACGTGTCTCCATCCCGTTGATCCACATCATCGACGAGACAGCCGCCGCGCTGAAGGCCGCCGGTCGCGTCAAGCCGCTGCTGCTTGCCACGCGTTACACGATGGAGCACGGCTTCTACACCGATCGCATGGCCCGCAATGGCGTCTCCGTCATGGTGCCGGGCGCTGAAGACCGAACCGTGACCCACGACATCATCTTCAACGAACTCTGCGCCGGCGTCGTCAAGGACGAGTCGCGGCGGAAACTGATGGCGATCATCGAGCGAGCCAAAGCTGAAGGGGCCGACAGTGTCATCCTCGGCTGCACCGAGATCTGCCTGATCCTCGACCCGAACGCGCTGATCCTGCCGGGCTTCGACACGACGGCGATCCACGCACGGAGCGCCGTCGATTTCGCCCTTGGCGAGGAAAAGGCGAACGCTAGCCAGGCCGCTTAAATCAAGTCAAATTTACTTGACCGAGTCCAATAAATAATGGACATCGTCTCTCATATTGTCGGGAGATGATGTCCATGTTTGATGCTACGCAATTCGCGACGATCGACGCGGTCCGCGACTTTAATCGCTTTTATGCCAATTTCCTCGGCGTCCTGAACAAAGCCTATCTGGACAGCCCTTACGCCCTGACCGATGTCCGCGTGCTGTTCGAAATCGGTTCCCGTGGCGGCGTCGCCGCCTCAACGCTGACGCGTGAGCTGCATCTCGATCCCGCCTATCTCAGTCGCATTCTGAAACGCTTTCGCGAAGACGGCTTGATCGAAACCAAGCCCGATCCCGACGATCTGCGCAGCCAGATCATCACGGTCACCGACAAGGGACAAGGACAGTTCCATGAATTCGTCCGCCGCTCCCGCGCTGAGGTCGCCGGGCATTTCGATGCGCTGGCGATCGGTGAGCCGGAACGCGTTGTTGGGGCGATGCAAACGATTCAGGCCGTACTCAACTCAAGCGCCAATGCCATGCCCGCCGCCATCATCCGTGCCCATCGTCCCGGCGATATCGGCTGGATTGTGCAGAGTCAGGCGCGGTTCTATTGCGAAGAATTCGGTTGGGATATGCGTTTCGAAGGGCTGGTCGCCGAGGTCGCCGGCAAATTCCTCTCCAACTTCGATCCGCAGAAGGATCGATGCTGGATCGCCGAGCGGGGTGGACTGAATGTCGGCTCCGTCATGGTTGCCGACGGCGGCGACAGGATCGCAAAGCTCCGGCTGCTTTACGTCGACAAGACAGCACGCGGTCTCGGCCTCGGCAAGCTGCTGGTCGGCGAATGCATCCGCTTCGCCCGCAACGCCGGTTACCGTCAGCTTTCGCTATGGACCAACGACATCCTCGACACCGCCAGAGGCATCTATGTTCAGGCTGGGTTCCGGCTTGTCTCCGAGGAAAAGCACCGCATGTTCGGCCCGGAATTGAATGGCCAGACTTGGGTGCTGGATCTGTAGTCGCTCGCCTCCGGGCCACCTCGCCTTTCGAGGCTCCGGCCTTTCGGCCTACGCGCCTCAAGGTAACCCGCGAAGCAGGTGGCGACGAATATTCAAACATCACAATTATGTTGCGTCGCAAAATTCCGCTTGATTTGGAAACGATCATTTCCTAAACAAGCAGCATGACGATAGACACACTGGATATTTCCCCGAAGCTTCGCGGTCGCCCGCGGGAATTCGATATGGACGCAGCGCTCGACGAGGCGTTGCGGGTCTTTTCCGAGCGCGGCTATTATGCCGCTTCGATCACTGAACTGACCGAGGCCATGGGGCTGACCGCTGGTAGCGTCTATAAGGCGTTCAAAGATAAGCGCGGCGTGTTCCTTGCCGCCTTTGATCGCTACCGGGATGTGCGATGCAGGCTCAGGGACGAACGCCTTGCCGCCGCGGCCAACGCTTTCGAAAAGCTGCGCACATTCCTGATCATCTTTGCAGAATCGTCCAGCGACGAGATTGGTCGCCAGGGTTGCCTTGTTGTCGGCAGTGCTACCGAGCTCGCTCTCTTTGACGCGGAAGTCGCCGGCCGCATTGCCTTCGCCTTCGACGTCGACGAGCAGTTGCTCATCGATCTGATCCGCCTCGGACAGGAGGATGGCTCGGTATCGGACAGGCTCGATGTGGAAGGCACAGCTCGCACGCTGCTCTGCCTTACGAAAGGCATGCGCGTGATCGGAAAGACCGGCCGCAAAACCGAACATATGCTTGCCGTCGCCGAGGCGGCCATGAAACTACTGAACTAATTTTTCACGAGAATTTTGGGGGATCGCCTCCCCTGCACGCATCAAGGATCAAGACATGCCCGCAACCGTTGCCGCCAGACGGGAGAGCACTCCGCTCCCCGAAAAGACCATTTCGCCGCTGATGACCTTCATGTTCGCCGCCGCTTGCGGGCTGGTGGCTGCCAATCTCTATTATGGCCAGCCGCTGGCCGGCCCGATCAGCCAGGCGCTCGGCTTCACGCCGGCGGCAACCGGTCTGATCGTCACTCTGACTCAGATCGGCTACGGTCTTGGCCTGCTGCTGATCGTTCCGCTCGGCGATCTCCTGGAAAACCGCAGGTTGGTGCTGACGCTGATCGGCCTTTCGGCCGTGGCGCTCATAGGCGCAGCTTTCGCCTGGTCACCATCGCTTTTCCTGCTTGCCTCGCTCTGTATCGGCATTGCTTCCGTTGCAGTACAAGTGCTGGTGCCGTTTGCTGCCCATATGGCGCCGGATGCTAGCCGCGGCGCGGTTGTCGGCAATGTCATGAGCGGCCTGCTTTGCGGCATCATGCTGGCCAGGCCAGCGGCGAGCTTCCTGTCGGAGCTTTCCTCCTGGCATATGGTCTACATCCTCTCCGCCGGTGTCATGGTCGGGCTTGCCGTTATCCTCCGCGCCGTCCTGCCGACCCGCATTCCTCACACCAAGCTGCATTATGGCCAACTGCTTTCGTCAATGGGCCATCTCGCACTGCGCACGCCGGTGCTACAGCGCCGTGCCCTCTATCAGGCCTGCATGTTCGGCGCCTTCAGCCTGTTTTGGACGACGACGCCGTTGCTGCTCGCAAGCCCGGCTTTCGGCCTGACGCAGAACGGCATTGCCCTCTTCGCGCTGGCTGGTGCGGCAGGCGCGGTGGCTTCGCCGATTGCCGGCCGTGTCGCCGATCGCGGCTGGACGAAGCTTGCCACCGCTTTCGCCATGGGACTCGCCATCCTCGCTCTCCTCATCGGCCATGCCTCCGGCAGCGGCTCGCTGCTGGCGCTCGCGACATTGACACTCTCCGGCATCCTGCTCGATTTCGGCGTGCAGACCAATCTCGTGCTCGGCCAGCGCGCCATCTTTGCGCTGAGCGCTGAACATCGCAGCCGTCTGAACGGTCTCTACATGGCGACATTCTTCGCCGGCGGCGCGCTCGGCTCGGCAATTGGCGGCTGGGCCTATGCCACCGGCGGCTGGAATCTCGCCTCATGGATCGGCGTCTGCTTCCCGGTCGTAGCGCTGCTCGTCTTCTTGACCGAGCGGCAGAAGTGATCAGGACGGCTGCGGACAACACTCCGCAGCCAGTCGCATTTGCTGAAACCGACCGAAGCTATGCTCAGTTCTGCGATTGATCGAAACGAGCGCGCGCGGCGCGCACGGCGTCGTGGTTGGCCTCAGCCCAGTTCAAAAGCTGTGCCAGCGGTCCATAGAGCGAACGGCCCAGATCGGTCATTCGATATTCGACACTTGGCGGTTTGGTCGGAAACACCTCGCGGTCGATATAACCGTCGCGCTGGAGGTCGCGCAGCGTCTGAGTCAACATGCGCTGGGAAATATCTGGCACCATGCGCCGGAGCTCGCCAAAACGATAAGGGCGCTGCACCAGCGCTTCCAGTAGCAACACTGACCACTTACCGCCGATCTGTGAGATCAGGTCCCGCACTGGGCAATTCGTGAAATCGAGTTTGCTGATATCGACGACGCGCGTCGGAGCCTCTGTACTGCGCAGATTGACGACCGTGCGGGTGCTCATATCGGGTCGGTTCCCTTTTGGTAACGTAGAGCCAAAAAACTGCCTCCTTTACAGGCCGAAGTCAATTCCTATTCTAGTGTTAGTCTCTTTTTGAGAGCAACAAACCTCTGCAAACCCGCGGCGGTAAAACAAGGATAAAAACATGAGCAGCACCCTTCTCGTCACCGGCGCCGCGGGCCAACTCGGCCAACGCGTCATTCATCACTTGCTGGAGACATACAAGGTCGCGCCCGGCCGCATCATTGCTGCCACCCGCAACCCGGAGAAGCTGGCAGGCCTCGCCGCCAAAGGTGTCGTGACCCGCAAGGCCGATTTCGATGATGTCGCCACCCTGCCCACAGCTTTCGCCGGCGTCGATCGCCTGCTGATCATCAGTACCGACGCGCTTGCCGTCCCCGGTCTGCGCCTGAAGCAGCACACCGCTGCCGTCGAGGCTGCCAGGCAGGCCGGCGTCAAGCATATCCTCTACACCTCGATGCCAGCCCCGGATAATTCCGTGGTCACCTTCGCACCTGATCATCTCGGCACGGAAAACGCCATCAAGGCAAGCGGCATCGGCTATACAATTCTGCGCGACGCTTGGTATTTCGACAACTATCTGATGGGTCTGCCGCACAGCCTCGAGGTCGGTAAGTGGTACACCGCGACCGGTGGCGGCCGTATCAGCAACATCAGCCGCGAAGATTGCGCTCTTGCCATTGCTGCCGCTCTGGCTTCCGACACGACGGAAAACGCCACCTACACGCTGACGGGTTCGACCGCCGTCACCATCGAGGACGTCGCGAGCGTCGTCAGCAGGATCACCGGTCGTCCGCTGGACGTCGTGCAGGTCAATGACGAACAGTTTGCGGCTGGCCTCACCGGCGCTGGCCTGCCGAAATTCGTCGTCGACATGCTCGTTTCCGCTGACGCCAACACCCGCGCCGGCAATTTCAGCATCCTCACGAATGACTTCAACAAGCTGACCGGCAAGGAGCCGCAAACGCTGCGTAGCTTCGTCGAGGAACACAAGGCCGCGTTGGTGGGCTAGGTTTACGGGATGGTCAGGCTGGCCGCTATTGCGGCACTTCTGCGCCTGGCCACCCCAGCCCTCTCCTCGCATGCGGGGAGAGGAAGTTTTCATGCGCTATGCGCAGGTCCTAACCGGGTGTCGGCCAACCACCTTTTGCTCCGTCGTCCCTTCTCCCCGCAACGCGGGGAGAAGGCTAGGATGAGGGGCCAGGCACGACAGCGCGCCAACGGCGTCCTCGCCTGACCAGCCCAAAACCTGCCCCTTAAACCACCTGCCCGCATGCCCTGCAGAAGCGCCGAACCGTTTCGGCCATGCCGTATTCCAGCGCATCGGCAGTCAGCCCGTGACCGATCGATGCTTCGGCAAGCTTCGGAATGCGCTTGAGGAGCGGCGGAAGGTTGGCGACCGTCAGGTCGTGACCGGCATTCACGGCCAGTCCGTTGGCGAACGCGGCATCGGCCGTCTTGCCCAAAGCCTCCAGAATGACCGCGGCGCGTTCCGGCGCATCGTAGCAGCCACCATAGGGACCAGTGTAAAGCTCGATGCGATCGGCGCCCACATCCTTGGCGATCTTCACGGCATCGGCATCGCCGTCGCCATCGGCAAACAGCGAAACGCGGCAGCCGATCTTTTTGTATTGGGCGACGACGTCGACCAGCAGCTCGCGGTTCTTGCGGAAATCCCAGCCGTGATCCGAGGTCGCCTGCGACGGATCGTCGGGCACCAACGTCACCTGCTCCGGCTCGACGCTGGCGCAAAGATCGAAGAACTCATCGGTCGGATAGCCCTCGATATTGAACTCCGCCTCCGGAAACTCATCATCGATCAGCGCCCGGATATCGGGCAGATCAGAGAAGCGGACGTGCCGCTGATCGGGCCTCGGATGCACCGTCAAGCCGCTGGCACCGGCGGCAAGAGCGATCCGTCCGAGCCCGGTTACACTTGGCCAGGGAAGGTCGCGCCGGTTACGCAGCATGGCGATGGCGTTGAGGTTCACGGAGAGCTTGGCGGGCATGATCGAAATCCATGATTTTTAAAGAGGATAATACCCTCCGTTTTATGCGATTGCACGCCGCAAGACCAACGAGATTCGAACATCGACTCATGCAAAAGATTGATGGTCTTCCCCTCTTTTAACGCCCCATCCCACCGACGATACGCCCTTCGGGCAACTTATAATTTCGCCGAAACCGGTTAGCGTCGTTGTATCGGGCGCCGATTACGGTCATCCCCGGGGGAACGAGGGAGCTCAAGCTCACCCACAGTAAATTTGTCCTTATGAAACCTAAGAATTTTCATCGGCGACATCTGCGTTTGTTGGTCGCGTCATTTGTGAAAACGAGTTGGGCGTAGCAGCGGCCTCCTCCGTCAACCGAACAAAAGAATAAACACTCAATCACGGCGTGGGGCGCCGGGACAAAAAGGGGATGGACAGAATTATGGAGGGACTCATGTCTGACGGTTCCAAACGTCCGTTTGCTGCCGCCAATCTCGTATCGGAGGCGCACGCCAAGTACCGGTTCCTGCCGGAGTCAGCACTTCCTTCCAACCTACCGGAAGGGGCGGTCGCCATTGCGGATATGGCCAGCGCTTTCGGCGTCACCCACAGGACACTGCATTTCTACGAGGAAAAGCGGCTGATCTCGGCGGATCGCCATGGGCTGATGCGAATCTACGGCACCGACGATGTGCTGCGGATGGCCGTCATCACCGTTTGTCGCGAAACCGGCATGTCGATCGCCGTCATCCAGGACGTCATGGAAAAGCTCGATGATGCGGAAACGCCTAACCACACCGAGATCATTTTCCGCGCAGCCCTCAACCACCGCAAACGCGAACTCATCGCTGAAATGTCGGCCTTGAACCGGCAGATGCAGAAAGTTGCCGATCTCCTCGACTATGCCAATACCGCGGAGCCCCCGGATACCCACGGCAATGATCTTTGATCTCGACAAGCACACCGCCGATTGCACGGCGTACCGTCCATCCCCATCGACGACGCAAAGATAAAGAAGGCGGCTTTAGCGGACAATCGTCAGCCTCTCGGCGGCGCGCGTGATCGCCGTGTAGAGCCAGCGCTCGCGCGTATCGCGGAACGCCCAGCTTTCATCGAACAGCACCACATTGTTCCACTGCGAACCCTGCGCCTTATGCACGGTCAGCGCATAGCCGTAATCGAATTCGTCGTAGCGCTTGCGTGTCGACCAGGGGATTTCGCCTTCGACGTCCTCGAAAGCCTGCTTCAGCAGTTTGATCTTCGCAGCACCCCGATCCATGTCGTCGTCCTCCGGCCGCACAAGCAGATTGATGCCGGGCTTGGTCGTTTCCCTGGAAGACGTCATCACCTGCCAGAGCGATCCGTTGAGCAAGCCCTTGGCGGGATCGTTGCGCAGGCAGACCAGCTTGTCGCCGGATTGCGGATATTCAGCCGTAAAACCCTTGAGCTCGCGCAGACGCTGATTGTAACGCCGGCGGGTGCGGTTGGTGCCGACCAGCACCTGATCGGCCTCCAGCACCAGTGGCTGCGTGACCTCGTTCTTCGAAATCACCTGCGCCGTGCCGTAATCGCCGTGCATGATCTCCTTGCCCTCGCGCACGTGCATCGCGAGCTGAATGATCGGATTGTCTCGTGCCTGGCGATGAATGTCCGTCAGCAGATAGTCCGGCTCCTCATTGGTGAAGAAACCGCCGCCCGAGACCGGCGGCAACTGACCGGGGTCACCGAGCACGAGGATCGGCGTACCGAAGCTCATCAGATCCTTGCCGAGCGCTTCATCCACCATCGAACATTCGTCGACGATGATCAGCGCCGCCTTGGCGACAGGGCTCTGCCTATTAATGGTGAACATCGGCGCAATCGATGTCTTACCGGTCTCCTCGTCCTCAACGGCCTCCTCACCGCGCGGACGATAGATCAGCGAATGGATTGTCTTGGCGTTGCTGGCGCCTCGCGAGCGCAGCACCTGCGCCGCCTTGCCTGTGAAGGCGGCAAACAGCACATCACCGTCGACATGCTCCGCAAAATGCCGCGCAAGCGTCGTCTTGCCCGTCCCGGCATAGCCGAACAGGCGGAACAGCGGCGAGCGTCCCTCTCTCAACCAGTTGGCAACGGCCTTGAGCGCTTCGTCTTGTTGCGGCGCGAATTGCATGGGGCCGACTTGGCAGGATTCGGCCGGCAGAAGCAAGCAGTAAAAAAACGTGATTTATCGGGAATAAAATCGAGGCATTTCGTGTCTCATGTCCGGCAACGCAAAAACGTGGGGCCTGGACCATTCGTGTCCACCATTCCGAGGAGAAAAATCATGAAAGCCGCGAAATTCTTGCCAATCCTGATCATGGCATCGGCTGCTGCGACATCGGCCTTTGCCGCCGCCCCGATAAAGACCGCCGAAAGCGCCAAGGGCAAGGTTCTCACCGGCGAGAACGGCATGACGCTCTACACCTTCAAGAACGACAAGAAAGATGTCTCCAATTGCAATGACGATTGCGCGAAGGCTTGGCCGCCGCTGATGGCCGATAGCAATGCCAAGGCGGAAGGCGCATATTCGATCATCACCCGCAAAGACGGGAAGAAGCAGTGGGCGAAGGACGGCATGCCGCTCTATTTCTTTGTCAAGGATGCCAAGGCCGGCGATGTTGCCGGCGACGGCTTTAAGGGCGTGTGGGATGCCGCACGGCCCTGATCGGACCAACCAGGACGCGGGGGGAACCTCCGCCGCGTCCGACAGCTTCGAGGCCGAGGTGCTGGCGCTCCTTCCCTCGCTGAGGCGCTATTCGCGCAGCCTCACGCGTTCCGACGCCGATGGCGAAGACCTTCTTCACGATTGCGTGGAAAAGGTGCTGGCACGGCGCAGCCAGTGGCGCGGACTGAACCTGCGTGGCTGGGTGCTGACCATCATGACCAATCTCTACCGAAACGGTCGGCGCCAGCAAGGCGGCCGCCACTTCGTCGATCTGGACGACAGCATCGATCTACCGGCAGCGGAGGCCAACAGCGATCCTTTGGAACGCTCCCAATTGGAAGCGGCACTGAACAGTCTTGGGGAGGACTACCGCGCTGTACTGATGTTGGTCGTGGTCGAAGGCTACAGCTATCAGGATGTCGCTACCACGCTGGATATCCCTGTCGGCACCGTGATGTCGCGCCTGTCGCGAGCGCGCCGGAAAATGACCAGCCTGATGAATGCCGATAATGTCATTACGCTTCGGAGACCAAAATGAATGAACGTAACCCGACCGTGACCGAAGCGGATCTCCACGCCTTTGCAGACGGGCTGCTGCCGCCGGACGAGCGCGTCCGGGTGGAGGCCTGGCTCGCCGAGAATCCCGAACAAGCGGAGATGATCGCCGCCTGGCAAGCGCAAAACGCCGGCATCAAGGCACTGTTTGCGCCATACGAAACCTCGAATGAAGGCGACCGCGAACTGGTATTGCCCATATCTACGTCTGCTCCGGCGGCAACGCCACGTCGGCTTCGCTGGCTGTCGACGGCCGCGGCCTCTGTGGCTATCTTTCTGGTCGGCGCTGCCGTCGGCCATTTCGGCCCGCCGCTTTTGACGCCGCCCGATCTTCGCCTGACCGGCATCGAAGCCCTGCCGCGACAGGCGCAATCGGCCTTCGTCGTCTACGCCAGCGACGTCCGCCACCCCGTCGAGGTCGGCGCGGACCAGGAGGGGCATCTCGCAACCTGGCTCGGCAAGCGCATGAATGTCGCCGATCTAAAGGTGCCGAGCTTGCAGACGCTCGGTTTCCATCTCGTCGGCGGCCGGCTGCTACCGATCAACGGCACACCTGGGGCACTCTTCATGTATGAGAATGCGGCCGGCCAACGCCTGACGGTGCTCGTCGGCAGCAACAAGGAAAACACCACGACGAGCTTCCGTTTCGCCAGCACCGGTTCGGTCGAGACCTTCTACTGGATCGACGGCCGCCTGGGCTATGCCGTCACCGGCGAAATCTCACGCGACATGCTGAGGCAGGTGGCAGACGAATGCTACAAGCAGTTTTCGTCCTAACCCCCTCAGCGTTCCGGATCGTTCTCCAGCAAGATCGGCTTGCCGTGCGGCGTCGCTTCCGCCGCGCGCTGCCAGCTTCTTTGCACGTCGAGGATCGCACCGGCATCGGCGATGCCGCGGCTGATCAGCAGGCCGGACAATGCCGCCACCCAGCAGTCAAAATAATCGCTGCCGTCTTCAGCCCGGCCGGGCCTGTGCAATTCGACAGAAAGCTGCTCCGCCCATTCGCCCCAGCTGAACAAGCCCTTCTCGTGCAAATGCACAGTCATGGCGAAAGCCTCCGCCGCCCAAGGTTCGGGGAAGACCGGTTCGCCATCGGCGGATCTTGGCAGTTGCGGCGATTGCGCCAGCGGCGATACCATCTCAGACGCGCTCAAGATAGCTCTCCCAGGCATCGATAGAGACGGTCAGCGCCGAATCGGCGCCCTCGCCCCAGATCTCCGGTGCGCCGAAGACGACCGTATAGATCCATTGCGGGTTCTCGCCCTTGCCATGGGCATTGTCGTCCGGGAAGACGAACGAGCCCTGCACGGCTTCCACCACGCCCGTCTTGGCTCGCGCGTAGCGTGGCAGACGGGTATGTCCGGTCGGATTGATATTCTTCGTGCGCACCCAATCGCCGACGGCAAAAAGCGGCGCAGCATCGACCGGCCGATCACAGGGGCCGCCCTTGGCGAGAGCGCCGGCAACCATATCGGCCTTCAGGACCCGCTTCGGCACGGATCCTTGCTGTAGCGAATGGCCGGATCGCAGCTCCTCGTCCGTCGCAAAACCATGCCGTTCCAGCAGCATCTCGAGCCCGCGCGTCCAGATCTCATAGTAGCTGGCGGCAAGGTAGTCGGCCGGGGCGATGTTTTCGCGCGCATGCCGGCTCTCATCGATGCTCCAGGCGCCGAACGCGCCGCAGGAGAGCGTGATGCCGAGCGCCCGCTTTTCCCATTCTGCATGAAAGACCGGTTCGTTCGGTTCCGGCGCCACCGGCCCAAAGCCCATCTGCCCGCCGAGATCGTGCGGCCCATTCATATCGCCTCCTCCGGAGCCCTGGCGATCGCGGTGCCGATCATAGCGTCACGGCTGACGAGATCGGCAAGAGCCGTCTCATTCATGCCTTCCGTGCCAACCGGACGTTCTGGGATGACGAGATAGCGCAGCTCCGCCGTCGAATCCCAGACGCGAATCTTCTTCTCCTCAGGCAGCGTCAGGCCGAACTCGGCTAGCACGCCGCGTGGATCGATGACGGCACGGGAACGATAGGCCGGCGCCTTGTACCAGACCGGCGGCAGGCCGAGCACCGACCAAGGATAGCAGGAGCAGAGCGTGCAAACGATCAGATTATGCGTCTCCGGCGTATTGAATACCGCCCGCATATGTTCGCCTTGCCGCCCGGTGAAGCCGAGGCTGGCAATCGCCGCAGTCGCATCACGCTTCAACCATTCGGCAAATTCCGGATCGCTCCAGGCTTTCGCCACCACTTGCGCGCCGTTGCGCGGCCCGACTTTCGTCTCATAAGTCTCGACAATGACATCGATCGCCGCCGGATCGATCAGGCCCTTTTCCGTCAGCAGCGTTTCCAGCGCTTTCACGCGAGCCTGCATATCGGAATAGTGGTTGTCTGGATCATGGTGATGATGGTCGTCATGATCGTCCATAATGTATCTCCCCGCCGGACAAGCCTCAAATCTAAGCTTTTGCCATATTGCAGCCAAGTGCCTTCTTCAACGGTTGCAACCCGATCAGATGCTGCAACCCCCTGCCATTCTTAGCGCTTTTGGGTAGTCTGCCCAGCATGAAGATTTTGATTCTCGGCGCAACTGGTTTCATTGGCTCTGTGATCGCGGCGCGACTATGCAAAGACGGGCACATGGTCACCGGCCTTGCCCGCAATCCTGATCGGGTGCGCGTAAAACACCTTTCGATTCACTGGATCAAAGCGGATCTAGCCGAAATGACCCATCCATCAAACTGGGATGCGGTGCTAAGCGGCTATCAGATCGTCATCAACTGTGCTGGTGCCCTTCAAGACGGACTTTCCGACGATCTTGCCGCAATACAGGAAAAAGCGATGCTGGCGCTCTATGCCGCAGCCGCGCAGTCGGCAATCGAGTTCGTCGTGCAGATTTCCGCGCGCACGAAAGGTGCGGGCCAAGATCAGCCGTTCCTGGCAACAAAGCGTCATGCTGACAAGGCACTGGTGGCAAGCGGTCTCAACCATATCATCCTGAGGCCGGCGCTCGTCCTTGGCCGCAACGCGCATGGCGGTACGGCATTGTTGCGTGCGCTCGCCGCCTTACCTTATCTCCTGCCTCTCATCCATGCGCAAAGCCCTGTCGAAACTGTCTCGGTCGATGATGTCGCTTCGATCGTTTCGGCGGCAGTTGCCGGCGAACTCCAATCCGGCACCGACATCGATCTTGCCGCGAGCGAGATACTGACACTCCGGGAACTGGTGATACTTCATCGAAGTTGGCTCGGCCTCCCGCCGGCGCGGGTCGTGCCGATGCCGGCCGGCTTGGCAAAGCCGGTGACATGGGCCGCGGATATCGCCGGCAGGCTCGGATGGCGTTCGCCGCTCCGGTCGACTGCGATGGCCGTGATGTCCGAAGGCGTTCTCAGCCGAAGGGATGCGCAATACCTCCGAGGCGAATGCTTGGCAACGGCCGTCGAAACGCTGGGTGCCAACCCTTCCGGTGTTCAGGATCTGTGGTTTGCCCGCCTCTACTTGTTAAAGCCCTTGATGATCGGCGGGCTGGCGCTCTTCTGGATGCTGTCGGGCATCATCCCGATGCTGGCTCCAATGGCCGCAAGCCGGCACTTCCTGCCTTTTATGTCCGGCGGTATGGCAATGGCTTTGACCCTGACCACCTGTTTCCTTGACATAGCCCTTGGCGCCTTCGTTGTTGTGCGGCCTTTTGCGCGGTCGGCATTGTTCGGAATGCTCGCAGTCACCCTCGCTTATCTTGTCGGTGGCACGTTGCTCGAACCATCGCTTTGGCTCGATCCTCTCGGGCCGCTCGTCAAAGTGCTGCCGTCGATGCTGTTGACACTTGCCGCGCTCGCGGTGTTGGAGGAACGCTGATGCTAACAGAGGAGTTTCTTCGCCTCGTTCATGTTATCGGCGCCACGGTGCTTTTCGGTACCGGCGCAGGCATCGCTTTCTTCATGGTCATGGCGCATCGCACGGGTGATCCCAAGCTGATCGCACATGTTGCCGGCACGGTCGTCATCGCCGATACGATCTTTACGGCAACGGCCGTCATCCTACAGCCGGTCACCGGCTATCTGCTCGCACGATCGATCGGCTGGTCGCTTGATGAAGGATGGATCGCTCTGTCCTTGCTGCTCTATGTGTTGACCGGTGTTTTCTGGCTGCCGGTCGTCTGGATACAACTCCGCCTGCGCGATCTCGCCCGCATAGCATCCGAGACCGAAGCGCCGCTGCCGGCAGCCTACCACCATCTCTATCGCATCTGGTTTGCTTGCGGATTCCCCGCTTTTTTCGCGGTGATCGGCATCCTCTGGCTGATGCTCAACAAGCCATCCATACCGCTATTTTAACATCGGCCAGAGGCTGAGCACCAGCAGAACGGCCATGGTGATGTTGAACCATTTGAGGCGAACGGGATCGGAAAGCCAGTCGCGCAGGGCCGAGCCGAAGCCCGCCCAGGTCGAAACGCTGGGAATGTTGACCGCCGCAAAGGCAAGGCCGACCAACAGCACGCTGACCAGATACAGCTGCGGATTGGTGTAGGTCGCCATGGCGGTGACCGCCATGACCCAGGCCTTGGGATTGACCCATTGAAAGGCCGCAGCGCTCAGGAAACTCATCGGCTCCACGCCGCTTTCTTTCTCGCTGAGACTGCGGGAGGTGGCGATCTTCCAGGCGATCCAGACAAGATAGGCCCCACCAGCGAACTTCAGCGCAGTGTAGAGCAGCGGCACAGTATGCAGCAGCGCGCCAAGCCCTAGGCCGACGCCGAGCAACAACGACAGAAAACCGGCGCCAATGCCGAACATATGCGGGATCGTGCGGCGGAAACCGAAATTCACGCCAGATGCGAACAGCATCATATTGTTAGGCCCCGGCGTGATCGATGTCGTGAACGCAAATAATAATAGAGCCAGGAATGTATTCAGCGCCATAAAATCTCTCCGGACGCCGTTCTTTGAGAGAACGCAGGCGTCTATTCCTCGTGACGCGCATCTCTTGAAGCGGCACCGGTGTAACACAACCCTAATTCGCCTTAGATTTTAGTGCCATAACATGATTGTCACGGTGACATGAAAGGCGTCGATTGAAATCGCCATGAATGCACTTATCCTTCGCCTCTCCAGCAGCGAGGACAGGCCATGCACGACCCCATTCCGACCGTCACTCTTCCCTCCGGCATCACGGTTCCCGCGCTCGGCCAAGGTACATGGAACATGGGCGAAAAGGCCACCCGCGCCAAGGAAGAGATCGCCAGCCTGAAGGCCGGGCTCGATCTCGGCATGACGCTGATTGACACCGCCGAAATGTACGGTGAAGGCGGTGCGGAGGAAATCGTCGGCAAGGCGATCGCGGGACGGCGCGACGAGGTGTTCCTCGTCAGCAAGGTCTATCCTCATAACGCAAGCAGCAAGGGCGCGATCGAGGCCTGCGACCGCAGCCTGAAACGGCTGAAAATCGACTGCATCGACCTCTATCTGCTGCACTGGCGCGGAGAATATCCGCTGGCGGAAACGGTGGCTGCCTTCGAAGCCCTGAAAGCCGCAGGCAAGATCGGCGCTTGGGGTGTTTCGAATTTCGATCTGGACGACATGGAGGAACTGCTCGCCGTTCCCGACGGGGGAAAGGTGGCCGCCAACCAGGTGCTTTACAATCTCGGCCGGCGCGGCATCGAATATGATTTGCTGCCTTGGTGCCAGGAACGCAATATCCCGATCATGGCCTATTCGCCGATCGAGCAGGGCCAGCTGGCGCATCATCCGGAGCTGATCCACATCGCCAAGACCTATCAGGCAACGCCGGCGCAGGTGGCGCTTGCCTTTCTGCTGGAACGCGATGGCGTGATCGCTATTCCTAAGACCTCCAATCTGCAACGTGTCGCTGAAAATCGCGACGCCGTCTCACTCGACATCACCGATGAGGATTGGGCCACCCTCGATGCCGCATTTCCACCGCCCGCTCGAGAAAAGCCGCTGGAGATGCTCTAACTGCGGGTCTCCGCGCGCTGCTGCGCAACGATAAGTTCGATCGCTCGGAAGATATCGATTTGCCGCCAGCCCGCCGGATCGCGATAGGTCGGATAAAGCGACAAGGCAGCGGCCGCAATTTGATCGACAGTCCGCCGCTTCGTTCGACGCCCGGCGAGCGAGGCCTTTGCATAGACACCGAATTGATCTTCCGTCACACCCCAGCCGGCATAGAAAGGCGCAGCATAACAACGGACAGGAATGCCGCGCAGCAGTGCATCGAAGCCGAACTGGCTGGAGACGGTCCAGACCTCATCCACGACATCAAGAACCGATGCTACTGATATCGCATCGTTGAGGAATATGACGTCGCTCTTACCGGCAATTTCCTTGGTCAAATATCCCTTCCGGTGGCCGGCCATGACATCCGGATGTGTCCGGATCACACATTGCGCGCCGCTCGCCAACGCGTCGCTTAGCATCCGCTCAAACGAGGCGTGCGAGCCGAGCGCCTTGCCGACGGAGACATCACCGACAACCTGATCGACCAGCAGGATGCGGCGCTTCGTCGTCCGCTCGATCACGGGCGCCCTATGCGGCAGGTGATTGTACTTGGAGAGCCGATTGCGCACGATCTGTTCGCGGATGGCCTTGCCCAGATCTCCGGCATCCTCCGCGCCGGCGATCAGGCGTTCGAGGCGCGAGGGCCGGCTTGCATCCACGGGCAGGCCCAGATCGTCGACCACGATGGAAAGAGGGACGGCGCCGGCCTTCCCGAGGCCGACCGAACGCAGAAAACCGTCTTCGAGATTCCAGCGCGGCAATCCACGCAACCGCGAGATCGCCGCAGCCGTCTTTGCGGGCATGCGGCCACCCCAGGAAAGCACGCCGCCGATGCCGGGCGACAGCGTAGATGCAATCTTCTGCCCGCCGAAATGTTGGCCAAGCCAGGGAAAGGCATTGCGAACATAAAACGTAGCGCCGAGACGCATTCCTGCGGGAGGATGCCAGCTCTTCCCGCCGATATCAGTCGCAGCCTCTCCGGTCGAAAACCCCAATTTGCCACCCTGCGTGAAACGGGGTGCGCCCTGCGCGTTCCCCGAGAGCGCCGTGCGTTCATTTGAACGCACAAAGGTCGCTCTAGTCTTTTGAATCTAGAGCATCTTATCCGCTTCAGGTGGCTCCACCTGAAGCGGGATGCTCTAGCGCCGCGAACCTACGCGAGGCCCGAAAACCGGTCAACGGAGGAGGTTCGTCACATCCCCTGCGGGCCGCGGTTCATCGCGGCGATGCCGGTGCGGCAGACTTCGATCAGGCCGAGCGGCTTGATGATGGCGATGAACTGATCGATCTTCGATGACTTCCCGGTGATCTCGAGAATGAAATGCTCGACGGTCGCATCGACCACTTTGGCATGGAAGGCATCGGCCAGCCGCAGTGTTTCGGCGCGGGTCTCGCCGCTTCCGGCAACCTTCAGCAGCGCCACTTCGCGCTCGATCGGCCGCTCCTGGCCGAGATCGCGGGCGCGCACCGTCAGGTCGACGACGCGATGAACCGGCACGATGCGCTCAAGCTGCGCCTTGATCTGCTCCAACACCTGCGGCGTGCCGCGCGTGACGATCGTAATGCGCGAGAGATGCGCCTGATGCTCAGTCTCGGAAACGGTCAGACTTTCGATATTATAGCCCCGACCTGAAAAGAGGCCGATGACGCGGGCGAGAACGCCGGGCTCGTTGTCGACCAGCACCGAAAGCGTATGGCTCTCGGCTGCTGCGGTTTCCGGCGAAATGAAATAGGCGGAGCCCGTGGGTTGAAGGTGTGCGGTCATTGTCCTTGTTCCGTTTCCTCGGTTCTTATGCTCAGGATGCCAGCGCGATCCTGATTTGAATGGTGATTGGTCCAGCGGCCCGGGACACGGCAAGCCTACCGTGTCCCGGCGTCCCGATCAAACGAGCTGCCGGCCCTTGGCGTCGATGGCGTTGGCGACGGCTTCGTCGGTGGCTTCGTCCGGCAGCAGCATCTCGTTATGCGCCTTGCCCGAGGGGATCATCGGGAAGCAGTTGGCGAGATTGGCAACGCGGCAATCGAAAATGACGGGCTTCTTCACGTCGATCATTTCCTGGATCGCGGCATCGAGATTGCCAGGCTTTTCACAACGCAGGCCGACGGCGCCATAGGCTTCCGCCAGCTTGACGAAATCAGGCATTGCCTCGGTATAGGAGTGCGACAGGCGGTTGCCGTGCAGCAACTGCTGCCATTGGCGCACCATGCCCATATATTGGTTATTCAGGATGAAAATCTTGATCGGCGCATTGTGCTGGATCGCCGCCGACATTTCCTGAATGCACATCTGGATCGAGGCATCGCCGGCAATGTCGATGACCAGGCTTTCCGGATGGGCGATCTGTACGCCGAGAGCAGCCGGCAGGCCGTAACCCATGGTGCCGAGGCCGCCCGAGGTCATCCAGCGGTTCGGTTGCTCGAAGCCGTAGAACTGCGCCGCCCACATCTGGTGCTGACCGACTTCGGTGGTGATGTAGGTGTCGCGGTCCTTGGTCAGCTCGTAGAGACGCTGGATCGCATATTGCGGCATGATGACATCGTCATGCGGCCTGTAGGCGAAGGAATTGCGTGCACGCCAATGGGCGATATTCGTCCACCAATCGCCAAGACGATCCGCCGCCGGCTTGTGCGGCAGGGCCCGCCACAGGCGAACCATGTCTTCGAGAACATTGCCGACATCACCGAGGATGCCGATATCGACGTGAACGTTCTTGTTGATAGAGGACGGATCGATGTCGATGTGGATCTTCTTCGAATTCGGCGAAAAAGCATTCAGGCGGCCGGTAATGCGATCGTCGAAGCGCGCGCCGATGCAGACCATGACGTCGCAATCATGCATGGCCATATTGGCTTCGTAGGAACCGTGCATGCCGAGCATGCCGAGCCAGTTCTTGCCGGATGCGGGATAGGCGCCGAGACCCATCAGCGTCGAGGTGATCGGGAAGCTCGTCAGCTCGACGAGCTCACGCAGCAGTTTCGAGGCTTCCGGACCGGAGTTGACGACGCCGCCACCGGAATAGATGATCGGCCGCTGCGCGCTGGCCATCAGTTCGATAGCCTGTTTGATCCTGTTGAGATCACCCTGAACCTTCGGCTGGTAGCTCTTCTGGACATCGTGCGCTTCCGGCGGCGTATAGGTGCCGGTGGCGAACTGAACATCCTTCGGAATATCGACGACGACGGGACCCGGACGACCAGACTGGGCGATGCGGAAGGCCTCATGAATGACCGCGGCAAGTTTGTTGACGTCCTTGACCAGCCAATTGTGTTTGGTGCAGGGCCGCGTGATGCCGACCGTATCGCATTCCTGGAATGCGTCCGAGCCGATCAGCGTCGTCGGAACCTGGCCGCTCAAGCAGACCAGCGGGATCGAATCCATCAGCGCATCCTGCAGCGGCGTAACGGCATTGGTTGCGCCCGGACCGGAGGTGACCAGCATGACGCCGACCTTGCCGGTCGAGCGGGCGTAGCCTTCCGCCGCATGGCCGGCGCCCTGTTCGTGGCGCACGAGGATGTGCTGGATGTCGTCCTGCTGGAAAATTTCGTCATAGATCGGCAAAACCGCGCCGCCCGGATAACCGAAAATGTGCTCGACGCCATTGTCCCTGAGCGCCTGCAGCACGATCTCCGCGCCTGTCATCTGATTGCTGCTCGCCTGATTGTCTGTGCCGGTCATACGTTTGTTCCGCTATCTGCTGAGGGTTTGGAAAGATGAAATCTCGATTTCGGGCATAAAAAAAGGCTCCCTGGGAGCCTGTCGTCTAGCGCATGGGTGGCTATCGCCGGATGGTTACACCATCCTGCCCATGCGCCGTCCCACCACGATAAGAACCATCGATTTTTTCATGGGGCGAAGTGATAGACAGAAAATTTTAAAGCGTCAACGCATTCCGCAATAAAAAATCGCGGCCTTTCTCGATCCTCTTAAAATGTTGAGGGTCTCGAAAGGGTTTTGTTAAGGCGCCCTCCCTATGCTCCACCTCCTAACGCTGGGAGTAGCCGTTTGCTCAACAATGATTTGCAGACGTCCAGCAAAGCTGGGGACCTTGATCGTCGTGACAATCTGAAGCCGGGAAATCGCTTCCTCGGCCGCGTTGTTGCGTGCGGCGGTTCCCGGGCAACCATCGCTGCGGTCGCCGAGGACGGCGGCACCGATCTGACGGAGCTTTGGTCCGTCGGCAAATTGATCTCGATCAGCGTCGGCACCAATCGCGTTGCCGCCCTCGTCTACGCCATGAACACAGGCAACACCGGCTGGGGCGAAGGGCAGGACAATCTTTTCCGCATCGAGGTGGAATTGCTGGGCGAAGTCCGCGTCGGACCAAACGGCCGCGAGGAATTTTCGAGCGGCATCTCCACCTATCCCTATCTGGGCGCCATCGCTCACCGCATCCGCGCCACCGACCTGATGCGCATTTTCGATGCGGGCAAGGACAGTAGCTGCGTCATCGGCAAGCTGACGCAGGATGAGAGCATCGACGCCGCCATTCATATCCCTTCGATGCTGGCGAAGCATTTCGCCGTGGTCGGCTCCACCGGCGTCGGCAAATCCACCGCCGTCTCGTTGCTACTGCACAAGGCGATCGTCTCCGATCCCAAGCTGCGCGTGCTGATCCTCGATCCGCATAATGAGTTCGCCGCCGCCTTTCCCAAACATTCAGTCGTCGTCGATACCGATACGCTCGACCTGCCCTTCTGGTTGATGCGCCTCGACGAATTCGCCGAAGTCATCTTCCGCGGTCGGACGCCGATCCCCGACGAACTGGACATGCTACGCGACATTATTCCCGAGGCGAAACGGGCTTTTCGCGGCAGCGACTCGCCGCTGATGCGCCGCCAGACGGAAAAGAGCTCGGTGACTGCAGATACGCCGGTTCCCTACCGCATGGCCGATCTGTTGGCCCTGATCGACGAGCGCATCGGCCGGCTCGAAGGGCGGCAGGAAAAGCCGCATCTGCGTTCGCTCAAAATGCGCGTCATCTCGGCAATCAACGATCCGCGTTATCATTTCATGTTCTCCAACAACACGATCAGCGACACGATCATGGAGACAATCGCGCAGATCTTCCGTATTCCGGGCGACGACAAACCGATCTGCACCTTCCAGCTTGCCGGCATCCCTTCCGAAGTCGTCAATTCCGTCGCCTCCGTCCTTTGTCGCATGGCCTTTGAACTGGCGCTCTGGAGCGAGGGCGCGATCCATATGCTTGTCGTCTGCGAGGAGGCGCACCGTTATATCCCCGCCGACTCGACCCTCGGCTTCTTCCCGACCCGGCAGGCGATTGCCCGAATCGCCAAGGAGGGCCGCAAATACGGCGTGTCGCTTGGCATCATCACGCAGCGTCCGGGCGAACTCGACCAGACAATCCTGTCGCAATGCTCGACGCTATTTGCCATGCGCCTTGCCAACGACCGCGACCAGGAGATCATCCGTTCGGCAATCCCGAATTCCTCGATTTCGACGACGAGCTTCCTGTCGTCGATCGGCAACGGCGAAGCCATTGCTTTCGGTGAAGCCATCGCAGTCCCCATGCGCATGCGCTTTTCCCGCGTCGAAGAACACCTGCTGCCGAAGGCCAGCGGCAGCATCGCAAGAACCAGCGAGGATTCGCCCGATACCGTTGATCTGCGCACCATCGTCAGCCGCATGCGCTCGGTCTCCGGTCCCGATATCTCCGCCTTCCAACAGAGCTACGCGGCTTTGAGCGATGCGGCGAAAGCTTTCGACGAAGATATCGGCGATGACGATATCGATCAGCCTGGCTCAATATCCGAGCCGCAACCGGCGCGAATGGACGCGCCGCCGATAGAGCCTTATCGGCCCGACATGCTGCCGCGCGCGACGGCGGCTTCAGCTTTTGGCGCAGCGCCCCAGACGTCGATCGATAGCCGGCTTGCCGAGCTGCGTCGCGAGTTCCGAGGCGGCGACGACGCAAGCAGTCAATCCCCAATGACGAAGGAGCCGTCTGCGCGGCGCGAAGCCGGCCTCTCCTTGCGCGACAGCATCCTGAAGAAACCGCTGAGCAGCCTCTACAACAAGGACTGACGCTGGCTATGGGCTGATGCGCTCCCAGCTTTCGTCCATCTGGTTGCGAAACCAGGTCATCTGCCGTTTGGCATATTGCCGCGTCGCGGCTGCACCGGTTTCGAGAACCTCCTCGCGCGTCATTTCGCCCCGCAGCATCGCGGCAATTTGCGATACTCCAATCGCCTTCATGACCGGCATCGCTTCCGGCAGTTTCAATGCCAGCAGAGCCCGCACTTCATCTTCAGCGCCCATGGCGAGCATCTTCTCGAAACGGCCGTTGATGCGCTGATGCAAAACGGCGCGATCGGGCAGCACGACGATCTTTCGCGCGCGATCGGCATCGACGATGACAGGCCCGTTCCTGCCCTGAAAAGCGGCTATGGACTGCCCCGTCGCTTCGATCACTTCGAGCGCACGCACGGTACGCTGGCCGTCCTGAGGATTGAGGCTTTCCGCCACGGCGGGATCGCGAATGACCAGGTCCCGGTGCAGTGCCTCCGCGCCCTCCGTGAGCAGCCGCCCCCGCAAACGGTTACGGATCTCCGTGGGAATATCAGGCATGTCGGAAAGTCCGCCGGTTAGAGCCTTGAAATAGAGCCCGGTTCCCCCGACAAAAACGGGCATTCGTCCTTCACTGCCCAATTGCGCCGCCAACGCTGCTGCCTCGCGCAGCCATGCGCCGGTGGAATAGGCTTGCCTCGCCGGCACATGACCGTAAAGATGATGTGGGATGCCCTGCATATCCTCTTCGGATGGCCGAGCCGTCAGCACGCGCAGCGTGTCGTAGACCTGCATGCTGTCGGCGTTGACGACCACACCGCCATGCGCGCGCGCCAATTCTACCGCAAGCCCGGACTTGCCGCTGGCGGTCGGCCCGGTTATCAGGATCGCGTCGATGTCGCTTATAGGATTTCCGATCATGGCCTTCGTTGCCACGCTTATTGCCAATCCGTCAAACCCTGTTCTCGTTCCGGCAATCGCCGAGCAAGCGGCTGATGTCGTCAAGGCGGCGGGACTCTATTGGCTGGCCGACGGCATCGCCTGCGATATTGCGCTGCGCGACGGCACCGACCTGCAGGCGGCAGAAGCCAACATTCTCGCCATCATTGCCGGCGCTCCGATCGATCTGGTCATCCAGGAAGCGGAGACACGCCGAAAGAAATTGCTGATCGCCGACATGGATTCCACGATGATCGGCCAGGAATGCATCGACGAACTGGCGGCCGAGGTCGGACTGAAGGAAAAGGTCGCCGACATCACCGCCCGCGCCATGAACGGTGAGATCTCTTTCGAGCCCGCCTTGCGCGAGCGCGTGGCGCTGTTGAAGGGCTTGCCGATCGCCGTTGTCGATGACGTCATCGCCAAACGCATCACCCTGACCCCCGGCGGGCCGGAACTGATCGCCACCATGAAAGCCAAGGGCTACTACACCGCCCTCGTCTCCGGCGGTTTCACCGTCTTTACGAGCCGCATCGCGGCCACACTGGATTTCGACGAGAACCGCGCCAACATCCTGCTGGAAGACAACGGCATCCTGACCGGCCTTGTTGCTGAACCCATTCTCGGCATGCAAGCCAAGGTCGATGCGCTCACCGACATTGCGGAAAAGCTCGGCATTTCCACCGATGACGCGATTGCCGTTGGCGATGGCGCCAACGATCTTGGCATGCTTCAACTCGCTGGCTCCGGAGTCGCCCTGCATGCCAAACCAACCGTGTCCGCTCAGGCAAAAATGCGCATCGACCATGGCGACCTGACTGCGCTGCTTTACATCCAGGGCTATCGCAAGACGGATTTCATCAGAGCGTAGTATCAACCGCAAAACGCAGACGATTGGATGTCATCGATGATCATTGCCGAAACCGAACGTCTAATCATCCGCAACTGGCGCGATGCGGATCGTGATCTGGTCTTCGAGATCAATTCCGACGATGCAGTTATGAAGTTCTTTCCCTTTCGCCGCAGTCGGGCGGAAGCGGATGCGTTTTTCGATCGGGTCCAAGCCATGATCGCCGAGACCGGGCTTGGCTTCTATGCGTTGGAACTCAGAGGCAGCGGCGAGGCGATCGGCTTTTGCGGGCTGGCGCGGACGGATCATCTGGAGCCGTTCGTACCGGCAGGCACCGTCGAAATCGGATGGCGGCTGGCGACGCGGCACTGGGGCAAGGGGCTGGTCAGCGAGGCGGCGCGAGCACTCCTTGCCTACGGTTTCGAAACGCTCGATCTTGACCAGATCGTTTCCTTCGCAGTTCATAACAATGTCAGGTCGACGTCGGTGATGGAGCGGATCGGCATGCATAGGGTGGACGGCGGGGATTTCGATCATCCGGGTGTCCCCGATACCTACCCTCACCTGCAGCGCCACGTGCTCTATCGTCTAACGGCGGCCGCGTGGCGCGCCGCCCGTCAATGACGATCATCGAGACACAGCGGCTAATCCTGCGCCCATGCGAGGAGAGCGATCGCGATCTCTTCTGTGAACTCAGTTCCGACCCTGTCGTCCTCGAATTCTTTCCTTTTAGCCGTAGCCGTGAAGACGCCGATGCCGTCTTCGACATCATCATCAGACTCATGCCGGAAAACGGTTTCGATCTTCTTGTGCTGGTGCTGAAACAGAGCGGTGAGCCGATCGGTTTCTCCGGACTTTCGAAGCCGAAGCTCGCACCGTTCCTGCCCCAAAATGCTGTCGAAATCGGCTGGCGACTTTCAGCCCGCCATTGGCGTCAGGGCTATGCGAGCGAGGCCGGTGCCGCCTTGTTGCGCCATGGTTTCGAGAGGCTGGAACTCGACGAAATCGTGTCCCTTGCCGTATACAACAACCATCGTGCTTTTGCTGTCATGCAAAGGATCGGCATGCGCCCGGATCCAGCCGGCGATTTCGATCATCCGGATATTCCCGCCACCCATCCGCAGCTAAGGCGCCATTTGCTCTATCGCCTGAGCGCCGCAGAATGGCGCCGGCAACAGATGCAAGCGGCAAAGAGTTGAAGCAGCTTACTCCAGCGCCACGGCGATGAAACGCAGATCGCCATTCGGAGAGGCGATCATCATCTGCGCATTGCGGCGGCCTTCCCGCTTCAGCGATGCAACCTTTTCCGCGGCTGCGGTCGGCGTCTGCACGAATTCCTGCGCCACTTCGACGACGACTTCACCGGGCTTCAGTCCCTTGTCCGCCGCGGCCGAACCAGGTGAGACTTGCGTGATCACCACACCGTCGACGCTATCGGCAATGCCGAAGCTCTTGCGGTTTTCGGCGTTCAGCGTCGCGAGTTTCATACCGAGCACGTCCTGGCTGGCCTGCGGCTGCGGCGCTTGCTGTTGCTGACCGTCGTCCGGTTCCTGCCCATCCGCTCCATCATCGTTACCATCTCCCTCATCGGGATTGATGACGCCGTCGCGTCCGCCATTGTTGCCGCCGTCGTTGTTATGGTCGTGGGGCGCGAGCTGCGGCGGCTTATCTTTGTCGCCGCCGCCCTTATCGCCCTGATTGCTGTCGCCGCCGCTTGCTACGGCGGCAGCCTGATCGCTATCCTCGAGTCGACCGAGCGTGACCTTGACCGTCTGCTGCTTGCCGTCGCGCATGATCACGACGTCGACTTCCTTGCCGACAGGGCTCTCGGCCACGACGCGCGGCAGGTCGCGCATCTCGTCAACGTCCTTGCCATCGAATTTCAAGATGACATCGCCGGCCTTGATCGAACCGTTATCCACCGGCCCGCCCTTGATGACGCCGGCCACCAGCGCGCCTTTGGCGCTGTCGAGGCCGAGGCTGTTGGCAACGTCGTCGGTTACCGGCTGGATGCGGACGCCGAGCCAGCCGCGACGGGTCTCGCCGAAGTCCATGAGCTGCTTGACGACACCTTCGGCCAGTTCAGAAGGCACCGCGAAGCCAATGCCGATGGAGCCGCCGCTCGGCGATATGATGGCCGTGTTAATGCCGATCACCTCGCCCTTCATATTGAAGAGCGGCCCGCCGGAATTGCCTTTGTTGATCGCCGCGTCGGTCTGGATGAAATTGTCATACGGACCGGCATTGATGTTGCGGCCACGGGCCGAGACGATGCCGACAGTCACCGAGCCGCCCAGGCCGAAGGGATTGCCGATCGCCATGACCCAGTCGCCAATTCGCATTCTGGAGGAATCGCCAAATTTCACCGCTATCAACGGATGCTTCGGCTCCACCTTGAGCACGGAAAGGTCGGTCTTGGTGTCGGTGCCGATCAACCTTGCCTTCAGCTTGGTGCCGTTCGGGAAGATCGCCTCGATATCGTCAGCACCTTCGATGACGTGATTGTTGGTGACGATATAACCGGATGGATCGATGACGAAGCCAGAGCCAAGCGAGCTGACCTTGCGGTTGCTGTTGTCGCTGTTCCGGTTCTTGAAGAAGTCGTTGAAGAACTCCTGGAATGGCGAATTGTCCGGGACCTTGGGGGTCGCCGGGCCATCGCCTTCATCCTTGACCTTTTGGGAGGTGGAAATGTTGACCACCGCGTCCAGCAAACCGGATGCGAGATCGGCAACCGAGGCCGGACCGGCATTCATTGCCGGGTTGCCTGTGACCGGCGGCAGCGTGTTGGGCACCACGGCCGGATTCTCGCTCGGCGCTGTAAGCGTGCCGCCCAGCGGAGCCTGGGCCGGATTGGTCGCTGTGGCTGGGGTCTGGCTGTTGGATGCTGCAGGCGCAGGTGTGCCTGACGCGGCATTGCCGTTGGGTGCACTCGTCGAGCTCGCTGCAGGAGCTTGACCCGTTTCGCCGGCCGCTGCAGGCGCTGTTGTTCCGGAGGTGGCGGGCGCCTGTGTCCCTGTCGCCGCTTCGCCGCTCGGCGCGGCGGTCGAGCCGGCCGCTGGCGCCGGTGTGGCGGCCGAGCCGGTCGCGGGCACGTCCGTCGCGGTATTCGAATTAGCCGGAAGTTGCGTGCCTGTCGTTGCACCGCCATTCGCCACCGGCGCGCCAGTGGCGGGCGTCTGTGCCGTCTGCGCATACGCCCGGTCGATACCGCCCAGCGTTGGACCGGCAATCAGCGCCACACTGGCCAGAAGAGCGAACGAACGTCTGAAAGGCAGGCGATTGGTCGAGGCCATCAGGCATCCTCATCGAGAAAGTAAGTCTTGTATAAGCATCAACATAAGGCGGAATGATGAAGCGCGAAATCACCTTTTTGCGAAATCCCCGCGCGTCTGGCCAGCCTTCGGGACTACATCGAAAATGACGCGAGGCATCATAAAGTCATAACCTCCACCAAAGGTGGAGGTTTGAAACGCTGCGCTTGAACCGCTAGAAGCGGTTTTGTTAGCGCTTAGTAGCTACGATTGAAGAGGTCGGCAAAGTCGGAAGCTTTGTCGGCCTTTTCCTGATTACGGATATATTGTCTGACGACCTGCTCGTTGTAGCCCGTCGTCGATACGAAATACCCGCGCGCCCAAAAGTGATAACCCTTGTAGCGGCGCTTGCGCGCATATTTGTTGGCAACGTAAAGGGCTGTCTTGCCCTTCAAAAAGCCGACAATATGCGCAACCGAGTATTTCGGCGGGATCGATATCAACATATGCACATGGTCGGGCATCAAATGACCCTCTTCGATCTGGCAGCCTTTCTGCTGTGCCAGCCGACGTAAGAGTTCTCCCAACTCACGCCGTACGTCCCCGTAGAGTCTTTTCGTTCGGTATTTGCTGCCAAAAACAACGTGATACTTGCAGTCCCACGTCGCATGCGAGAGCGTTTGCTCATCCATAGAACCTCCTTGTTCGAAGTCTGGGCCGCGCCAGCGGTTCAAGCAGGAGGTCTCTCAACTACCGTGTAGAACTCGTCCAGTCCTCCACCATAGGTGGAGGTTTATTTATGGGTATAAAACAAGAGGCCGCCGATGGGCAGCCCCTTGGATTTCAGCAGGTTGCCGCGCGTTATTTCGCGGGCGGCGTAGTCGATGGCGCAGCCGGCGCCGGTGTACCCAGCGCCGGAGCCGCGCCCACGGGACTCTCGAAATATTTGAAGAAGTCCGACTGGTTCGGCGGCAGGACCAGCGTCTTGCCGCCCGAGGCGAGCGACGCACGGTAGGCGGCCATCGAGCGATAGAATTCGTAGAAGTTCGGATCGCGCGAGGATGCATCGGCGAAGATGCGGTTGCGCTCGGCCTCGCCCTGACCGCGCAGGATTTCCGAGTCCTTCTGTGCGTCGGCCACGATCTCGACCACCTGACGATCGGCAATGGCGCGGCGGCGCTGGCCTTCTTCGTTGCCTCTGGCGCGGATCAGCTCGGCTTCCGCCAGACGCTCGGCCTTCATGCGATCGTAAGTCTGCTGCGACACTTCCTGGGTGAGATCGGTACGACGAATGCGGACATCCTCGATATTGAGGCCAAGGGACTCGGCATCGCGATGCAGATCGTCGCGCACCTCCGTCATCATCGAGGCGCGCTCGTTAGACAGCGCGGCTTCGAAGCCTCGCAGGCCGTAAACGCGACGCAGCGATGCATCGAGGCGGGTCCTGAGGCGCGCTTCCGCTGAATCGCGATCGCCCGATACGGTCTCGCGGAATTTCCGCGCATCGGTGATCCTGTAGACGACGAAAGCATCGACCTCGTAGAACTTGCCGCCCGAAACCTGAACGCGGATATTATCCAGATCGAAGCGTAGCGCCTGATCCTGGATATATTGCACCCGATCGGCATCCATGAAGGCAAAGGGCAGCTTGAAGTAAAGGCCGGGCTCGGTCTTGACGGCGCGGATCTGGCCGAAGCGCAGAACGATCGCCTGTTCGCGGGCGTTGACCACGAACACCGAGGAATAAACGATCAGCAGCAGCACCGCGAGCGCGATGAGAATGGCTGGCAAACGGCTGGACGTCATTATTTGGCCTCCGGCTGAAGTGCGGTCGCAGGCTTGTCGGACTGGCCGCCAGTCTGGGTCGTGGACTGCTTGCCGAGATCATTCAACGGCAGATACGGGACGACGCCCTGCTTGTTGTCGATGATGATGCTATTCGAATTGCCGATAACGGACTCCATGGTTTCGAGGAACAGCCGCTTGCGGGTCACTTCCGGCGCCTTGACGTATTCGTCAAAGATCGAGATGAAGCGCTGCGCCTCGCCTTGGGCCTCCTTGACGACACGGTCCTTGTAGGCAGCCGCGTCTTCACGGATTTGCGCTGCACGGCCACGCGCCTGACCCAGCTTCTGGTTGGCGTATTGATTGGCCTCCTGCACCTGCTGGTCTTCGTTCTGCTCGGCGCGCTGTACCTCGTCGAACGCATCGGCCACTTCGCGGGGCGGTGACACATCCTCGATCGGCACGGCATTGATGGATATGCCCGAACCATAGCGGTCCATCGTATCCTGAATGATGTTCCTGACCTCGACAGCGATTTCCTGGCGATTGTCGCGATAGATATCCTGCGCCGGACGGCGGCCGACAACTTCGCGCATGGCGCTCTCAGCAACCTGCTGCAGCGTCTCGTCGGGAGTTTCAAGGTTGAAGAGATAAGCTTGCGGATTGGTGATCGTGTAGAGCACCGAGAACTGCACATTGACGATGTTCTGGTCGCCCGTCAGCATCAGGCCGGCGTTCGAACTCGAGCTCGAACGGCCGCCAATATTGCGCTGCTGTTCGGTAACCTTGACGAACTCGACGCGATCCATCGGCCAGAAATGGAAATGCAGGCCGGGCATGGAGACTTCGGCGCGCGGCTGGCCAAAACGCGACTCGACGCCGCGTTCGTCCGGCTGAACCGTATAGAGACACTGGATAAGCCAGAAAATACCGATGACCGCCGCGATGATTACAAAGGCGCCGCCATTGAAGCCGCCGGGAACAAGCCTCTTCAGCCGATCCTGACCGCGGCGAATGATATCCTCAAGATCCGGCGGTCCACCGCTGCCGCTTCCCCGCGACCGGTTCGGTCCCTGCCCCCAAGGCCCCTGATTATTTCCGCCGCCACCGCCGCCCCATGGGCCGCCGCCGCCATTCTGATTGCTCCAGGGCATCAAAACCTCTTTGTTTATGGACTCCCAGTATCGCGCAGACTTTGAAATTCGCAGGCGGCGGCGATTGTCTCCCGTTATAGGTATCGGCGCATCTGCTTTCAACGCAACTTCAGGAAGTTCGTCGGATTTATTGGAAAATAGTTGATTTTTGGGCGCAGCTTTTATGCTTTTCGCCTGAAATAGCTGACGAAACGCGTCGGATAACTGTCCTTTTCGCCTGCCGGAACGGCAAGTTCGCTTTCAACCTGCCATAGGGCCGGATCGATCGCCGGAAAGGATGTGTCGCCATCCACCTCGGCTTCGACATGCGTGATCAACAGCCGATCGGCAAGGCCGATCGCCTGCCGATAGATCTCGCCACCGCCGAGGATGCAGATTTCGCCGACACCGCTCTCCGCCGCAAGACCGGTCGCAACATCGATGGCTTCGCCGAGTGAATGCGCCATCCTGACGCCTTCGGCGGAATAACCGGGATCGCGGCTGATCACTATGTTCGGGCGGCCTGGGAGCGGCTTGCCAATGGATTGAAACGTCTTGCGCCCCATGATGACGGGCTTGCCGAGCGTCATGGCTTTGAACCGCTTGAGATCGGACGACAGCCGCCACGGCATATCTCCGTCACGGCCGATGATGCCGTTGCGCGAGACGGCAACGAGAATAGTCTTGATCGGCTGTGTCATGCGTTTCCCTCAGTCCATGTTACCGACACCAACGCGAGTCGGCGCGATGACTTTATATCAGGATGGCGCCGGCGGGAGATGGAAGACACCTCGCGATCCTGTCTCAGACATCATTATTCAGTTTGTCGAGCTGGCCGGCCAGAAGACCTCCGCCTTCCCGATCCTCAGCCATCTTTCGGTAGAGCCCGGCCATGCCCTTGAATATCAAGGCGGCGGGATCGTCCTCGCCGAGGAAATCCGAAATCTCCTCCATCTCAGCGACCCAGCGATAGGCCTTGGGATACATGTCCGGAATGCCGTGAACCAGCTTTGCGTCGAGGTCCGGCAGGCTCTCCTGCATTTCGCGTTTCAGGGCGGCATCTGCGCCGGAACGGATCGCCGCAAGCAGCATGGCGGTGCCGAGGCCGGTCACGCCCTTGTTGATGCCGGCATAACACATCTTCAAAGCCGAAGCCGCGCCGATCGCGCCATCGATGCGGCGGACCTGAAGCCCATGATCCGCAAGCACGCCGCTATTGTTGGTTGCATCGCCGCTGACATAGAGCCTCGGTCCCTTCTGGCCGGGCTTCGGCGGTCCGCCGATAATGGAGCCATCGAGAACCACGCCGCAGTCGCTGCCGAAGATCGCGGCGACTTCGGCCATGGTCCTCGGTGAAATCGCATTGCAGTCCATGAATGTCGTCTTGCTGCCACGCCGGCGCAGCTCGCCGGCAATTTGTTTGGCGACGGCAATGGCCTCAGCAGGCGGAACGATGGAAAGAATGAGAGGTGACGCAGCGAGAGCGTCCAGGCCGACAGGCTCCATGCCGACTGCCTTCGCCCGCTCGACGGTCGAAGGCGAGCGGCCCTCGAGATAGGTGACGACCCTCGCCCCATTTTCGACCAAACGCCGGGCAATGGCGCTGCCCATCGCACCGGCTCCGATGACTGCGATCTCCACGAACATTCTCCTTCTCCGCATAGGCAGACGGTAGCATATCGTCTATTGCCCAGCCGGACGAGCGCAATGCCGTGCGGTAACGCTAAGTTTAGGGTCCCGCTCACGCGTTGCGGAGCACGAGAACGGCATAGGTGCAGGGCTCGCCGCTTTCATTCTTGAAGACGCAATCCGTCGGCGGCCCAAGCTCGAGGCAATCGCCTGCCGCCATCGAATGCGTCGCATCTCCCTCGACAAAGATAAGCCGCCCCTCCAGCACCCAGATAAGCTGCCGGATGAAGGCGAAAGCCGATCCGGGCATGGGAACTTCTGCACCTGCGGGCAACTCGATGCGGACGAGATCCAGCGGCAGGTCCGACTTCGGCGAGACATGCCGCCGCTCGTACCCCGTTTGCGGATCGACCCAGACGGGCTGCTCTCCCTTGCGAAGAAATCGTCCCTGCTGCATCTCCGCACGCGCCATCAAGGTCGACATACTCAAGCTGAAGGCGCCGGAGAGCTTGCCGAGCAGCGTCGCCGTCGGGCTGCTCTCGCCGCGCTCGATCTTGTGGATCATGGCGCGGGACACGGTCGAACGCTCCGCCAGCTCCGTCAACGACCAGCCGCGGCTTTCTCGTTCGATGCGAATGCGAGCGCCGATGCGCCTGTCGATATCATCAAGCTGGGACATGCGTTTTACTATATTGGACTTTCATGGTGATGACAATCGCCATGCGCAGCCCTTCAGCTCGCGGCCTGCGCAACGTCATCGATTGCCAAAAACGCAGCTAAACATCCGTCAGGAAGTTCTGATCAGCTACTGAGGCGTCACCAATTTCGTCCAAGCCACAATCTATCGAACTTAGTCGATTGCGAGATTTTCGTAATAATATAGTAGACAGATATCGAAATCGGTGTATGACAACATGAACTACACGATCATCCAATTTAGTGGATAGCCCACGGAGCCGCCGATGCAAATTCGCGATGCGAGAGACGAGGATCTCGCGGGAATAACCGCGATCTACAATGACGCCGTCGCCAATACCACCGCGATCTGGAACGAGACGCAAGTCGATATCACCAACCGCAGGCAATGGCTGCAGGATCGGCACAAGCTGGGTTATCCGGTGCTGGTGGCAACCAACGATCGCAGCGACGTGATCGGCTATGCTTCGTTTGGCGACTGGCGCGCCTTCGACGGCTATCGCCACACGGTCGAGCACTCCGTCTACGTCCGCAACGATCAATATCGTGGCGGCATCGGCAAGGCACTCATGATCGAGTTGATCGAGCGCGCCCGGGCGATCGGCAAGCATGCGATGATCGCGGGCATCGAAGCCGGCAACGAGGCCTCGATCCGGCTGCACGAAAAGCTCGGCTTCCAGCAGGTCGGCCTTCTCCCGCAGGTTGGCACCAAGTTCGGGCGCTGGCTCGATCTGGCGTTCCTGCAACTCCTGCTCGATGAGCGTACCGATCCCGACTCCAAGCCGGCGACCTGAGGGCGTAAGCACCATGCCGATCACAACGGTGGCAACGCTGATTCTCGCCGGCATATCGCTGGTTCTGCAGAACGCATTGATGGTGCGGATCACCCAGTCGGTATCGACCGTGCTCATCGCCCTCGTGATCAACTCCTCGGTCGGGCTGACGGCGCTGCTTGTGATCCTGATTTCGCGCAACGGCTTCGCCGGCCTTGCGGAAACGGCCGGAGCCATCAGGTCATGGGCCCTGCTTCCGGGCCTGCTCGGCTCGTTCTTCGTTTTTGCCGGCATCCTGGGATATCAGCGTCTCGGCGCGGCACCCACCATCGCCGTCCTCGTCGCCAGCCAATTATTGGCCGGCCTGGCCTTCGACGCCGCCATCTCCGGACAGAAACTGGCCGGTTTCAGCATATGGCAGCTTGTCGGAGCATTGCTGCTTGTTAGCGGAGCCGTTCTCATCGCCGGACGAAACGCCTAGACAGCAACCTCGGCCGCAATCGCGGCATGCGGCTCATAATCCGTGACCTCGAAATCCTCGATTCGATAACCATCGATGCCGTCGGGCCGGCGCAGGAGGCGCAAGGTCGGGAATGGCTTCGGCTCACGGCTGAGCTGCTCCCGGATCGCATCCAAATGGTTGAGATAGAGGTGAACGTCGCCACCCGACCAGACCAACTCGCCCACATCCATGTCGACCTGCTGCGCGACCATGGCCAGCAAAGCCGCCTGCTGGCAGATGTTGAAGGGATTGCCCAAGAACAGGTCGCATGAGCGCTGGAAGACCATCAGGCTAAGGCGCGGCCGCTTGCCGCCCTCAGCCGAGATATTCGATACGTGGAATTGATAAACCATGTGGCACGGATGTAGCGCCATATCGGCAAGCTCGCCGACATTCCATGCATGGAAAATCATGCGGCGGCTGCTGGGATTGGCCTTCAGCTCCTGGATAACCGAAGCGACCTGGTCATGCACCCGACCTTCCGCATCGCGCCATTGCCGCCACTGCTTGCCATAGACCGGACCGAGATCGCCCCATTGCAGAGCAAAGGCTTCATCCTCGATAATCCGCTTCTCAAAGCCGAGCTGATCGATGTTCTCGCCGGTGGCTTTCCGATATTTCGCCAGCGGCCAGTCGGTCCAGATCCGCACATTCTCCTTGAGGAGATTGCGGATATTGGTGTCGCCGGTCAGGAACCAGAGCATTTCCTTGATGGCCAGCTTCCAATAGACGCGCTTCGTCGTGAAGATCGGAATCTGCCCTTTCGAAAGATCAAAGCGCATCATCGCGCCGAGGCCGCTCAAGGTGCCTACGCCCGTGCGGTCGATCCGGCGATCACCATGCTCGAGCAGGTGCTCCATCAGGTCGAGATACTGATACTCCGGGTGACGAGCCATCTTCCGCTCCGAAATCGCTTGAATCTTAAGTAGGCACGGACGCCATCAGCGGCCAGTTGCCGCCGGGCCGATTCCTTTCTTACGATTTTAGTGACAAGCCGAGGCGAAACCAACCACGGCCGAACGTAATTCAGACAAATCTCACCCGCGCCGACGCAAAGCGATGTTTCGGCGAAGCATTTGTGACAAATCCCCTTCCCTTCGCCTGAGGAAAACACTATATCAGCCTTGCCGGTCTTCGGGCCGGCTATGGCGATAAACGAGCGGTGTAATAAACCTATTGGACCCGGGGGCGGTACCCGGCGCCTCCACCAAAAACCGGCCGGGTCAGATTGGCTTCAGACCGGCTTTTGATGGGGGCGAAACAGGATCGACAAGGGTGTAAAGATCGACTTTTTGCTCGGCATTGTACCACCGTTATCGGGCTAAAATTGTAGTTGCAAACGACAACTATGCGGAAGCTCGTCTCGCTGCTTAATCGCAGTGTGGCACTTCAAATAAAGTCCTAAGGGGTCGCACTCTTAGGCGGGGTTCGAAGGCACCTGGCAACAGAAGCCTTCACCTTCTCCCTCTCTTCGATATTATGTATGATCGGGTCATGACTCGCGCGCGGGGGTTTCCCGTCGGCGCTCGCCGTGGCATAAGCCTTAGAAAAAACATGGCCAACGAAAGACAGGAAAGTATGGGGCAGGATCATATCCGCTACGACATTTTGGCACAGGACGCTCTGCGTGGGGTCATCCGCAAGGTGTTGACCGAAGTCGGCGCCACCGGCCGTCTGCCCGGTGACCATCATTTCTTCATCACCTTTCTGACGGGTGCCGCCGGCGTGCGCATTTCCCAGCACCTGAAGTCGAAATATCCGGAGCAGATGACCATCGTCATCCAGCATCAATTCTGGGATCTGAAGGTCACCGAGAGCCAGTTCGAGATCGGCCTTTCCTTTTCCGACGTTCCGGAAAAGCTGGTCATCCCGTTCAACGCGATCCGGGGCTTCTACGATCCGTCGGTGAATTTCGAGCTCGAATTCGATGTACCGCTCGCCGACGATGAGGAAATGCCCTCCGGCGAGATCACCGCCTATCCGGTATCGGCGGAGAACGGCGAAGAGCCCGCGCCCGCCAAGGACGGCGAGGAGAAGAAGCCAGGATCGGTCGTCTCCCTCGATGCATTCCGCAAGAAGCAGTAGCATGCGGGAAGCGTAAGCTTCCCCTTTCGCATCGACAGTGGGGAGACATCGATGAGCGCCGAAGTCGTCAATCTACGCCAGTTCCGCAAAAAGCAGGCCCGCGCCGAAAAAGAAAAGCAGGCGGAACAGAATCGTATTACCTTCGGTCGCAGTAAGACGGAGAAGCACTTGACCAAGGCGCTCAACGACAAGGCCGCGAAAGCGCACGAGGCAGGCCACATCGAACCGTCCAAGACCGACGATTAATTGCCGAATGAAGATCGAAGTCCTTCCGAAATCAGCCACTTATCACAGCATTTTGAATCATTCTTAGAATTACCTCTCCTGTTTTCCAAACTTTTGATCGATCCGCCGATGATCCGCAAACATTCCGCGACGCTCCATGGCCATCGCACGAGCTTTTCCCTTGAAGACGCCTTCTGGACCGAACTGAAGGCGATCGCCAATGCCCGCGGCACATCGCTTGCTGCATTGATCTCCGAAATCGACGACGGGCGCGATCCGGCAAGCAACCTTTCCTCGGCGCTCCGGCTCTATGTGCTGAAATGGCTGAAGGATCGCGGCTAAGCGGCCGCGTCGGAACGAACGCGATCGATCTTTTATTCTTTCACTAAAGAGCCCCTCCCGCTTCGACAATTCCATCTGAAAACGGAGGGTGGTTCCTGCATCGCCGGGGGACGGACTCTACCGGGCGATGCCAGGCAGACTATTGAAGTTCAGCGGTGCTCCCGTCTGCGGCGCCTGTCCGTTGAGCAATGGCACCTGCTGCGCTTCCGCCTTCGCGCGGGCGTCCGCGTCAGCCTTCGCCCTGGCGGCGGCTTCCGCCTGCCTTTCCGCTTCCGCCTGACGTGCGAGTTCCCTCAGGCGCTTCTCTTCAGTACTGCGCTGCTGCTCGATTGCGGCATCGCGCTGACGCTGGACCTCGCGTGCAGCGGCGGTATATTTGTAAAGCGCCACCTCGCGCCGCAACCGCTGTTTTTCCAACACGCTGGACTGGAGCCGCTCGACACGCCGGCGCTCGCGTTCGAAGGCGCGCAACGACAGGAAGCTGGTAATGTCGGTGACATCCATCGTCCGGCCCGGCGTCGCCAAGGGACCGGCGAAATTGAGGCGCAGAGCTGGTTCGGCACCGTTCAGCGCCTCGTTGCCGGCGTTGAAATCGATGCCGAGCGAGCCGCGCATGCGCTGATCCGGCAGGCTGATCTCAGCATTGCCCGAAAGCCTGGCCAGATCGTTGCCGGCATTGATATTGGTGGCGCGGATGACGCCCGTCGATATGTTGAAAGGTATGCTCATCGCCGGCAGCGCCGCCTCGCCGTTGTTGACCAACGTCTGTACGATCGGCAGCACCTTGTCGGCCGTGATGTCACCCTGGATCTGGTCCGTGGCCGACAACAGCGGCGGCAACACAGCGAGATTGAGGCCGCGCACATGTATGTCGCCAAGCTTGATCTCACCCGAACCGCTGGCATTGGCGGCCAGTTCCCCCAGGCTCTTGCCGCTGGCCTCCATGCTCAGCCCCAAACCGAAGCGGCCATTGGCAAGCGGCGCACCATCGCGCTGCCATGCGACGGCGGTGAGGTCGCCGTTGGCGATATCGAGCTTCGTCTGCATCAGGCCCGTGCCGTCGGAATTCGCAAACATCAGACTGCCGCCAAGCGTGCCGCCATTCCAGGCGCCGGCGATGTCGTTCAGTCGCAGCTCCTCGCCCTTATAGGCAGCATTCGTGCTGAAATTCGAGATCGGACCGAAGATGCCCGGCCACAACTGTTTGGCCGAAAGCTTGATGTTGAGATCGAGCCCGCTGAACATCGGCAGCCCAAGCTTGGCTTTGGTAAGGTTGCCCGTTGCCGCGTCCATCATCGGCCCGTAGATCGCCTCGCCGAACCAGCCGAGATCGGCCTTGTCGAGCGCCAGTTGGCCGGTCGCTTTGACATTCGGTGCCTTGCGATCGAAGGTCAGCGCACCCGAAACATTGTTGTCGGCGAGCTGGCCCTTCATATCCGATAGCACAATCTTGTCGGGATCGAGCGCAGCGTTCGCCTGAAATTTGACTGGCAAGCCCGTCCCCATCTGCGGCACGCCAATACCATTCATGACGAAATAGGGATCGAGATCGGCACTCTCCAGCGACAGCGCGAT